>NZ_JBWZZS010000003.1:0-56726 GCF_056836825.1 Streptomyces sp. TRD_SC_5
CCCGACCTGGGTGGGCAGCGGCTCCCCTGCGCCGCGCGCGGCTCCCTGGAAGTTGTCCACCGCGAGCGCCATCGTCGGTAAGGCCAGTCCGTCAGCGGGGTCCTGAGCCCACAGCGGCTGGACGACCGGTCCAGTCGACAGGATCGCGGTCTCCTGCTGACTGGTCTGCGTCGCCATCGGCTGCAGCAAGAGCCGCTCCGAGCCGTGCACGCCCTTCGCCGGCATGAGGATCGCCGGGAAGTCGGCGAAGCGGCGGCGGCAGCGCTCCGCGCGTGCCATCGACGACCGCGCGAGCGGCCCGACGAAGCCGTCCTTGAACGTCTTGACCGGCTTGTCACCGATGCGCGTGCCGAGATCGGTGAGGTCGAGCGCGGCCAGCGACGGCGTCATCGGCGGGACGACAGGGCGGTGGCAGGACGGACACCGGTACTCGTACTGCTTGCCGTACATCACCGTGCCGGTCGCTGGGATGCCGGTCTTCCACGTCCACACCGCCTCGACGTCCTTGTCGCAGCGCCCGCAGCGCGACACCGGCCGGTGCTCCAGGTCGGGCATCGGCAGGGACTTGTCGACGAACACCCAGTAACCGCGGTCCCGGGACTGCGGGACCCCGAAGAACTGGCTGTTGAGGTACAGGACCTTGTGGCGGTAGCCGAGCAGATCGAACTGGTTGAGCCACCACCGGTAGGTCGAGCCATCCCCGACCTTCTGGCGACCCGGCAGCGCGGGCCCCCATGAGGCGAGTTGGGTGGTGCACTCAACGAGGATGAGCCGCGGGTGATGCTGGGCGGCGTACTGCAAGACGCAGTTCGCGGTGGCCCGGTCGCGCTCGGACCTGGTAACGCGCGCCTCGTAGTCGGGGTCCTCCAGCTCGAACAGTGTCAGGCCCTGCTCGTACGCCTTGATCGTGTTGGCGAGTGAGTGGTTGACGCAGCTCACTCCTGCGGCCAGGAGATCAGCGGCGGGGAGGTCGCGGGCGGAGTGGTAGTCGGCGGCGTCGGGGTCGACCAGGTCGGCGATCCAGTGTTCGGCGTCGGGGTGGTTCCGCTCGTGGACCTGGACTTTGTACTCGTTGTGGTTCGCGGCCATGATCGTGGTGAATCCGGCGTCCCCGATGCCCTTGGTGAGCCCGCCGAAGCCGCTGAAGAGGTCGACGGCGACGTATTCGTCGTGGCGGAAGCGTCGGCGCCTGACAGCCGGCCGGTGGGTGGCGGTGCGGGGCTTCCTGCTGGATGCTCGGGCCATCAGCCGACCTCCTCGTCGAGCAGGCGGGCGGCGGTGCCGTCGTCAAGCTGCAGGCGGACCCGGGCGACCAGTTCGGCCGGCGGAAGCCACAGCCCCAGCTGGCCCCGCTCGTGGGGAACGGGCAGGGGCAGGGGGGTCACGTCCTTAAGGACGTAGTGGTTGTGGCCGGGCAGGGACCACGGGGTGCACTCGCCGTCGTCGGCGTGGCAGTCGACGATCCGGGCGACGGCGATCACGGCGCGCTGTTCCAGCTGCAGCCCGCGGATTACGGCGGCCATCGGCGGGTGCTTCCTCGCGGCCTTGTCGATCGTCGCGCCCGCGTGGATCAGGACGGGACCTCGGTACGACCAGAGCTGAACCCGGTTCTCGATTCCCTTGCCCGCGTACGCGATGCATGCCGCGTGGGGCTGACGCACGGTCAACGCGCGGACCTGGCGCGGCTCGGCGGTCTGGACGGTGCCGGTCATACCAGCCCCCGGAACGCCTTGGCGATGCCGATGAGCACGATGGTCGTGATGACGACCGCGATGATCGTGCCCCGGCCGCTCGCGGTGACGACCTTGACCAGCTGCAGCGGCACCTTGACGGCGACGGCCACGATCGTGACCACGTACGTGAGGAACGCGGCGCCGATGGTGTCACCGATGCCCGCGCCGACGTGGACGGCGAGCAGGGCGACCAACGTGCCCGCGAAGATGGCGACCAAGGCGGTGATCCGCTCGGCGCTGAAGTTGTTGGTGACCTTCATCGGGTCACCGCGATCCGGGGGACGGGAACGAAGGTCCGGAAGTCGGCGGACTGAACCGCCTGCAGGCAAGCCCGCATGCGGGCGGCGGCGGTCTCGGGGTGCTTGCCGTACTCGTAGGCGACCTCTGCGACCGCGACGGCGGCACCGTTCGGGCCGAGTCGGTCGGCGGTTTCGTGGACGAGCTCGCGGGTTCGGGCCGGGTTCGTGGCGAACTCGGCAAGCGGAGCCTGGGCGACGAACAGGAATGTGGCGAGCGTCGTGGTGACGCGCGAGGTGGAACGCACAGCAGCCTCCAGCGAAGGAGAAGAAGAGACGGGGTGCCCGCTCGACCCGGGCGGGGCGGGTCGCTCTTCCGCCCGGGTCGAGTTGGGGAGTGGTCAGCCGTTGTTCTGGCGGGCGCGCTCGGCGGCGGCGCGGGCGGCGGCCTCGGCGGCCTCCTGGGCGCGACGCAGTGCTTCGCTCGCGGCCGGGTCCTGAATGACAGCGGTCGTGCCGATCACGGCCACCACGGCGGTCAGCCGACCAGCAGCGCGGCGCGGCGGTGCGGGCGCGCGGGCTCGGGGGAGTCCTGCCGGCCGTCCCGCTCGTGCGGGGCCGGGCGCGTGGGCAGCTGGGGCTTCGTCTCGACGTGCACGGGGTTGTCACAGGTGATGACGCCGTTGCGGGTGACGACGCTCTCGAAGTCACGGCAGTCGCGGCACTTGGGGCCGATCCGCCCGACGATCGCGAGGCGCGGGCCGGTGAGGATCGGCAGGGCACGGATGCCCTCGGGCGACAGGCGCAGAGCGGGCAGGTCGTCGATGGTGACCGCGGCGCCGGGGATGAGGCTGAGAGAATTACGCACGGAGGTCCCTCCAGTCAGGGGTGTCCCAAACCCGGGAGGCGTTCGCTGCGCCTGTCCGGGGTAGACCAGCGGCTGCAACCGCTGGTCGGAGGGAGGGTCAGGGCTGCAAGCCCTGGCCCTCTCTCGCTTGCGAAACCAACATAACCCTCAAACCCTTGAAGTTCAAGACTCTTGAACTCTTGGGGTTTTGTAGTTAGGTTGATCTCAACACCAAAGGAAGGGAGTGGCGGATGGGACTGACCCCGGTCCGCGAGTGGCCCCGGGTGCGGCGCACAGTGCCGACTCAGCGGACCCATAACCTCTTGGAGTCCATGACTCCACGACCCCAAGGGGGACCACAAATGGTTGGCAACTCGGCGAAGCGCAAGGCCGTGCAGTCCGAAGAGCGGCCCAAGTGGGTGCCGCTGCGCGAGGACCAGCACAGCGAGCTGTCCACCATCGCCCGGGAGCTGATGCTGGCCCGGTCTCAGAAGACGGAACGGATCACTGAGAACACCGTGATCCGGGTGGCCGTCGACCTGGTGATCCGGCACCCGGAGCTGCTGGTCGGCGACACGGAAGACGACCTGCGGACGAACATGCTCGGGAGGTTCGAGCAGTTGCTGGGGCGGGAGCGCGAGCTGCTGGCCGGCGGCGCGGATAAGGAGCCGGGGGAGGGCCAGTGACCTCAGCAGCAGCCAAGGACTCGATCGACTGGCGGGGCGCGGCCGAACGGATCGTCAGCGACACCCCCACCTGGGCCCTGGCCGCCATCGGCGGCACCGTACTCATCACGGCGCTGGTCGTCGGCTTCCTGACGCTGTCCCGGCTCAGCAGCCGGAAGACGGAGCGGGAGCAGCACCGCCGTGAGGTACTCGCTCTGGCGGCGGAGCAGGGCCAGCCCGCGCCGGCGGAACCTCTGCGGATGGACCCCAAGCCGCTACTGGGCGGCATCGCGGTCAGCCTCTACGGCCTGTGGGGCTTCGCCACGGGGACGCTCAACCTTCCAACGTTCTTCGCCATCGGCTTCGTGAGCATGTTCGACGTGCTGGAACTGCGGCTGTTCGCGCTGATGTACAAGTCGGCGGACCCGGACAAGGGCTGGACTCCGCAACTGCGGCTGCTGCAGGCCACCGCCTGGGCCTTCGTCGCGGCCTCTGCCATTGCCAACATCGCACACGCCCCGAACGCCATGGCTGCGCCCTTCATGGCGCTCATGCCGATTGGCGCGGCCTGGGTCATCGAACTGGACCTGCGCCGGGCCCTCGCGGGCAAGGAAGCGGAGCAGAAGCCGCAGCAGGGCACCAAGCCCGGCCCGTTCCGCCTGATCGGCCTGCTCTGGCGGCGGCTGTGGGCGTGGGGGTTCCGCGTGGCCGGCCTCGACGTCAACGACCGCGCAGACGAAATGGTCCGTCGTGCCCGCGCCCGGGACGCTGCGGACGCCTCGTACGAGCTGCGCAAGGCGCTCAAAGAGAAGGAACAGCTGGAAGCGGTCGTCGGTGGCGCCGTCGTGCCGCGTGGCCGGGGCAAAGTCTCAGAGGAGCAAAAACGCCTCGACGCTCTGAACCGGGCGCTGGAGAAGAAGATCCGACCCAAGGCACAGACGGCCCTGGAGCTGGCGGACACTCAGGACCCCGAGCAGGGCCTGCAACTCATGCAACGCATGGCCTGGCTGACCCGTGCCGACGACGTCGCGCTGCTCGACTACGGCCCCGACAGCACCGCCATGGACCTGCTGGAAGAGCTGAACATCGCAGCGAACGCCGACTTCGTGAAGTCCCGCAAGCGGGCTCAGGAAGCTGACCAGCAGGCGGCGGAGGCGGAGAAGACACGGCTCGACGCCGAAAAGGCGGTCAAGGAAGCCGCGGAGAAGTTGGCGGCCGTAGAGAAGGTGCTGGAGGAGACCCGCAAGCAGGCGGAAGAGGTCCAGCAGCAGGCGGCGGCCGAACGGGAGGCGGAGGAGAAGCGACTCAAGGCCCTCCGGGAGGAACGGACGCGGCTGGAGTCCAGCGACGCCACGGCAACCCAGCTCTACCAGCGGACCGCTGAGGAGCTGGACGCGCTCAGGGGTCAGATGATCGGGCTGCAGGAAGAGCGCGGCAGGCTCACCACCGCCTACGAGCAGGTGCAAAAGCAGGCCCGGGAAGCCAACGAGCAGGCGCTGCGCCTCGAAGGGGAGCAGCGGGAGCTGACGGTTCGGCTGGAGAACCTGCAGGAGGAGCGGGCGCGTTTCGAGGCGCAAGCCACCAACGCGGTCAAGGAAGCGGAGGAAGCCCGGACCGAGACGGAGGGAGCCCGGCGGGAGCTGGTGCGACTGCAGGGCCAGCTGGCCGCGCTGGAGAAGGTGCAGCAAGCGGTTCCGGCGCGTGCTCCGGGCGGACCCCGGGTGCAGGTCACCGTGGATGAGGACCAACGGGCGACGCGCGAACAGATCCGCGCAGTCCTGGAGTCGCTGACACCGGAGCAGCGGGGACTGTCGCAGCGGGAACTGGCGGTCCTGATCGAGCCGCACGTCGCGGTCAAGGCGGACTCCATCCGCCGACACCTGCGGGCCATCGCCCGGGAGAACCAGCCCGACGTGCCAGGGCAGCGGTCGGCCGACACCGAAGACGACGAGTGAGCAGGGGAAGCGCCGGACGCTGTCCACAGGACGGATTCCGCACGATGAACCAGACCAAGCCGTCCGGTCTGGCGGGCAATCTGCCCAGGTCCTCCCACCACACGGGAAGCCGCGCAGCAGTGCGCGACAGGACCGCAACGAACGGTGAAATCCATGCCGTACTTGTCAGTGCAGCGACGTATACAGACAGGAGTGGCCCCGGTGGTGCATGAAGAGCTTGGCGGCTACTGCATCACCGGGGCCCCTACGAAGGAGACCTTCGTGAACGACAACAGTAAGGCCCGTGACCTGATCGACTCGACCAACCAGACGGACGTCGACCACCCTGCCGACACCGCCTTCCTGGCGGCCGGGAAGCAGGAAGAGCGCTGGAAGCCCATAGAGGGCGACGCGCTCAAGAACGTGCTGTTCACACCGCGTCCGATCCTTCACCGGCCCACCGTGCGGCTGACGGCCCTGACTGTGCCAGCCACCCTGCTCGCCGCTGAGACGACGACGCAGGACACCGGCACCGGCGGCGTGCTGGGTACCGTCCTCGACCGCGTGCTCGACGTAGGGGGATCGCTCATCGAGCAGCAGCCGCTCCTGGCAACGGCTGTGGCGGTTGGCCTGGTCGGTGCCGGATACGTGAAGGTCAAAGGCGACTCCGGCTTCAACCGCGAAACGGACGGGTTCGCCCCTAAGAGCCAACTGCGTAAATCGCTCGGCGCCCGCCAGCTGGTCAGGAAGCGGAAGGTGCTGCGTCCCAGCCTCGCGGACGTGCCGGCGCGGAAGGTCGACACCAACGCGGTCGGCACCTACCTGGGCAAGGACCGCAAGACCGGCCTGCACCTGTACATGGCGATCGAGGACAGCTCCGTGATGGTCGCCCCACCTGGTGCGGGTAAGACCGCGAAACTGGCCAACTGGATCATTGATGCCCCAGGTGCGGTCCTGGCGACGTCGGTGAAGGTAGACATCGTCGACCTGACGGAGAAGCTCCGGGCGCGGGTCGGCCGCATCCTGGTCTGGAACCCGCAGCACATCGGCGGCCGGGTCTCGAACGTCGCCTGGGACCCGGTGATCGGCTGCTCAGACCCCCACCACGGTGTCGAGCGGGCCATGCGCCGTGCCAACTACTTGCTCGACGGGTCCGACGCGACCAGTGGAGTGGAGAACCGCAATTTCTGGGAGACGGCCAGCTATTCGGTGCTCAAAGCGTTCCTGTGGGCGGCCGATGCGGAGGGCCTCACCCTGCTGGACGTGGCCCGCTGGTCCAAGAGCTTCCGCAACCTGGAAGCCATCGAGATTCTGGAAAAGTACGAGCACCCCGACCCCTACAATCCGTCCCGACCGGTCGCCCCGCGAGGCTGGAAGGACGACCTGCTGCAGGTGCAGAAGGTGGAGGGCAAGCCGACAACCGGCGAGAACGTGTTCGGCACATTGAGCAAGACGTTCATGTTCCTGGACACTCCGCAGGTCCAGCAGGTCATCGAGGAAGCCCACGCGGGCGACGGCCTCTTCGACATCCACAGTTACCTGCAGTCGCAGGACACTCTGTACCTTCTGGGCCGCGACACCGGCCGCGGCGGCATCGGTCCGCTCTTCAGCTGCCTCACGGGTGAGATCTACGAAGCGGCCCGGGAGTTGGCACCGCTGCAGCCCGGCGGACGACTGGACGCGCCCTGGTCGCTGATCCTCGACGAAGCGGCGCTGATCTGCTCCGTGCCGCTGGAGAAGTGGACATCGGACAGCCGCGGCCTTGGCATCCCCATCCATGCGGTGTTCCAGTCGCGCTCACAGATGCGCGAGCGCTACGGCCGAGAGGCGGCAAGGACGATCTGGACCAATATGGTCAAACTTGTCCTCGGTGGCCTGGCCGACGAAGAGGACCTCAAAGGGCTGTCGGAGCTGTGCGGTCGGCACAAGGAGAAGAGAGAGTCGCACTCGAACTCTCCAGGCCCGGACAGCACGATGCGCAAGTCCTCCTCCTATACCTGGGTCGAGGTCGACACCATGACCCCGGCGGACATCATGAACTTGGAGCCGGGCGAGATCCTGGTGCTGCGCCGCAACATTGGCGGGCCGGTCGTCGTCCGCTACGTGGCCGTGTGGGACCGCAAGGACATCAAGGCCGTGGCCAAGCAGGAGAAGCGGGATGCCAAGGCGGAGTTGAAGGCGCGGAAACGCAAGGACGCGACGGCGCCCGCCTACGCCCCGCCGGTGGCTGAGCCGCTCACCGAGGACCGGGAGGACCTGTGGGCCCCACAGAAGCCCGCCAGCCCGTGGGCACCGTCGGCTCCGGCGCATGACCCCAGCCCGTCGGCGGCCCCGGCGACCAGGCGTGGGGCGTCCGGCTCTCTGCCCGGCCCGCGCGACCACCTCCAGGTCGTCCTCGGTGAGGTCGTCCCGCCGGCGCCTCCGATTCCGGAGCACCCGCCAGTCATCTCGGAGCAGCCGGACTTCGTGCCGACCCGGCATCTGGAA
The DNA here is from genome assembly GCF_056836825.1 of Streptomyces sp. TRD_SC_5. Classification (NCBI taxonomy): domain Bacteria; kingdom Bacillati; phylum Actinomycetota; class Actinomycetes; order Kitasatosporales; family Streptomycetaceae; genus Streptomyces; species Streptomyces sp. TRD_SC_5. Next base: position 7,903 of record NZ_JBWZZS010000003.1, read on the forward strand.
CAGGAACCGCAGGAGCAGCCCGCCGGGGCGGTGCCGGCGGCGGTACCTCTGCGCAAAACCGGCACCGACGACGTGGTCAGTGGGAACCCGTACGCCGGGTCCGAGGACGCTGACGACGACCTGGGCGGCCTGTAATGGCGGAGATGAAGCTCGACCCGATGGAGATGCTGCTGCGGCTGACGGGCGACCTGTCGGCCGTACGCACCCGCGTCACGGAGCTGGAGGACCAGAAGCTCGGCGAGGCGCTCGACGGGATGGACACAAAGCTGGGCCAGCTCAGGGAGACGCTCGCGGCCGTCGTCGAGGCTGTCCGGCAGATCCAGGCGGACCCAGAAGAAGAGGAAGCGACCGACTGGCCCGGCACCACGCCGAACTGGATGGACGACCTCGACCAGGAGCAGGCTCGGGTCCTGTGGGACTGGCTCACGGAGTGGTGCCAGAACAAGCTGTGGCCGTTCTACGCCCAAGAAGTATGGAAGCCCTGCTGGTACAAGCACCCGCGGCTGCGCATCGAGCTGACCTCCCTGTGCGCGAACTGGTACTGGTCCTACGCGAAGGGGGCCCCGCCCACCCGGGTCTCGGAGTGGCACGCGAGGTGGTGGCCGCATGTCGAGAAGGTCCTCAAGGCGGAACTGAAGAACTGCGGGATGCCCCGTGATGACTTGAAGAAGCCCAAGCACCCGGTGCCGGTCCCGGCCGTGCCTACAGCAGACAGCCCGAACCCGCTGGCTCCTCCGTGGACCGAAGAGGACTTTGCCGAACCGGGATTCCTGGCAACGATCGAAAAGGACATCGCCCGGCGCCGGGAGCCAGCCAAGGCAGCTGACTGAGCTGCAACAGCAACGACGTGGAGGGGGAGTCACCCAAATTTGGGTGACTCCCCCTCCACGTCGTTGGGTCTCCCTGCCCTCATGGGAGTCTGTCGCCCTGCGCCGCCGACCGGCGGTGGTCCCGACACCGCTTTCAGTGGCCGTAGGAGTCAGTGCAGAGTTCCGTGATGGTGCTGTCGGTGAGGCCGGTCGACGCGGCTTCCCTGTCAAGTCCTGCGTGTCGCTGTTGCCTCACCAGCTGAGACCTCGGTCGAAGCGCTGGCTAACTTCCGTATGGAGGCAGGCCAATCACTTCCCCCATACCGAGGAAGAGGACTTCTTCAACACTCAGCGGCAGGAGACATCGACAACACAGCGCAGAGCGGAATTCGTAGGGAGTCTCGTCATCGCCATAGCTTGAGCCCATTCTCCAGCCGATCACAGCACATTCCTCACAGGCAGGACAGGTCTCAGCATCCGCGTACCTTAGGGTCTTCTCAGGAGCTTCCCGGAGCAGCTTGAGCCAACTGATCGTGGGAATAAAGCGGATCACTCCTGCCTCTTCAGGCATTCGGACCGCTTCGGCCGTCGGGCCAACACCGAAGTAACTTTCAACGTCTTTGGGCAGTTCGCCCCGACGATACGCGTCCCGGAAGTGCTCAATCCGGCGCCTCAGCCCCTCACCCAGCTTCGTGGCGTGAGCCTCTATGAATCGCTTCCGAACAGCGTCGTGCGGATACCAATAGATGTAGGGATCATTCGCCACATGGGGCAAGATGGCTTCAGCAAGCCGGATGCAAATCGTCGCGATCTCTCTGACCTTACTCGGGTCGTGGATCCCACAGTGAGCCACACCATTCCGGGCATTCGCCACCACCTGGACTTCGGTCTGGTCGACCGCCAGTGGAATCAGCTGAGCAACCCGGGCATACGCTGTCGGCAGTGCGACACTCCTGAATGAGGTGAGATCCTTTTCCGCCTTGTCTCCGTGTCCGACGGCGTGAAGCAGAGAGGTGAAGTCCTTGCCCTCTGCCAGGAGGACTGGGTGAAGTCCCGCCAAGTACGACTTCAAGAGGTGCTCACAGGCCACGGCGGCGTGGTGGACGGCTATGTCTGCGTCCTCGGGACGGCTCAACGCGGACAGCGCCATGCCCATCCAACGGCGGGACGATTCCAGGAGATCTCGCGAGTCCATGAACGGCGACTCTAGCGAGCGCCGTTCCGACTGCCCAAGGGAAATCCGAGGGCAGGGGGCACCCGGCCCGGTCGTTCGCTCGGGCCGGACCCGCCCGAAGCAGCGCCGAGGTCCCCAACGCCTGCTTACCGGCCTTTGAGGACCTCGTCGGCCGCGTACGCGATGGACAGGGCAGTGGTGCTGATCTCCTTCAACGTCTCGGCCGGCGCGTCCCGCAACGCCCCCGACTCGATCCCGAGCAGCATCCCCTGCAGCAGGTCACGTGTCTGCGCGGCCCGGTGCGAGGGCGGGTCGTCCACGATCTCCGCGTCGACCACTGACTCGTCACCGTCGGCGACGGTCTCGCCTGTTGCGGCTCCGTCCGTCGAGTCACCCAAATTTGGGTGACCGTTGGGCTCGGCGCTGGCGTGCTTGCGGGCGTCGGTGTCGACGTCTGCCGGGGCCGTGGCCGCTTCCGCCTTCTTAGACCGCGTGGCCTTTGGCTTCGGCTTCGCCTGGATCGCCCGCTGGAAGGTGTTCGAGGTCAGTGCCGGCGGCTCGGCGGACCGAGCCAGCTCAACCAGGCCGTTGACCACGTTGGCGGTGACTCGGTGACGACGCTCGGCAGCCCACCCCCGCAGTGCAACGTACGCACGGGCGGTCAGGTCCTGGCCGTGCTGCTCGACCATCGGCAGCAGCTGCTGCACGTGGGAGTCGGGGATCGCGCGCGGCCGGTCCTGTTGCTCGGTGATGGCCTTGAGCAGGGGCCACTGCTGAATACGCCGGTTGACCTCCGACTCCGATTCCCCGAACCGGTCCTGGCAGTAGTCCGGCCACGTACGCCCACCGTTGCGATGCAGGCGCCGGGAGCGGATGGCGTGCGCAGCCTTCCACTTCATCCACTCGGCCCGGTTGCCGTTGGTGAATGCGGCTTCGCAGTGCCCCAGGTCGTCGATCTCCTGGGGAGTCAGCTCGCCCTCGGCGTCGACCTCGACAGGCTCGGGGATCAGATCCGGGGTGAATGCCTGTGGCCGGTACGGCTCCGGCGCGGCGTTCGGGGCCGCCGGGTCGCTCTCTCCGGCCGGGGCTGGGACGGTCGCCACAGCGAGACGGGCCATCTCTGCCTTCGTCTCCTCGGTCTGCCGTCGTGCCTCGGCCGCGGCGGCGCGCTGTGCTCGAATCTGTTGCTGGCTGGGACTCACCGACAGACCTCCTGGTCACCAACGGGCAGCAGCCCGCGCTTCTTCATCTCCGTCACGAGCGCGCCGAACGCCGTTTTGGCGGCACCCTCCACCGGGGCTCCGATGGAGTCACCGAAGCGCTCGCTGCGCGGGATGACCGTAGAGAAGACCTGATATCCCTCCTTGGTCATCTGCTCGCGGTAGTAGCCGGTCGACGACGCGTTGGCCACGACGCGGTTGAGCAGCACCCATGTCTCGGGCTTCCTGCCGGTGGTCCTCAACGGAGCACTGCTCGCCAGAATGTCCTTGAACGGCTTCGCAGTCTCCGGCTCGACAATCCGCTCCCAGTCACCGGCGGTCGGCGACATGTGCAGGATCACCAGGTCGGCGACGCGGAGCACCGAGTCCGCGACGAAGGGGTGGTTCTCGCTGTGCCCGCAGTCCACCATCGCGATGGTCTTCCCCGTCGGCGGTACGACCTTCGTGTGGAACTTGGCGTCTGCCTGCGCGTGTACGGGAAAGGCGAAGTTCCCCTTGTCCGGCTGGCTCCAGGCCCAAAACTGCTTGCTGTGGTCGGCGTCGTACCCGACGACCTCGTACCCTTCCTCGTCTTCCAACAGGGCGTGCGACAGCCACCCGGTGTCGGTGGTCTTGGCCATGGTGCGGGGCGACATGTTCGCGATGAGCATGTCGGGAGCCTATGGGCAGAGCCGAGATCAACACATCACGGGCGCCGCTTCCGCCGCCAGTACCGCCCGCTTGATACGCGAAAGCCCGCCCTCGGGCGGGGCGGGCTCGTCCATGTGTGCGGTCTCAGGTCGTCAGGTCTCCCACAGCGCCCAGGGCTGATCTTGGGTGGCGCCGCGTAGCCACATTGCCGCGTGCTGCACGCCGTTGGCGTACCGGCGGCGGGTGCCTCGCATCGCAGCCTCGGCTGCGTCGTCCTCGGCCCGCAGCTGCTGGGCGTCGGGGATGCCGGCGGCGCGGTCGGTGATCGGGCTGCGGCCTTGGCCGACGGCCCACAGGTAGGTCTCCCGTACGCCCTCGTGGAACTCCTCCAGCTGGTAGCCCGTGCGCAAGGCGTTCTCGATGTTGTCGAGCAGCGCGATGACCTCGGCCAGCGTGCGCCTGCCGACCAGCGGCTCGGCGGGCGGCGCGGTCGGTGGCGGCGGGGTGGTCTGCTTCGCCGCGGTTCCTCCGGCCGGCGGCATGGCGCCCGGCCCGTTCCACATCGTCGGGTAGTCAGCCATAAGGGCACGTTAGCGGGCGGCGCAGACAGTGGGCAGGCAGTAGGAAGGGCCAGCGGTTGCTCCGCTGGCCCTTCGGCTACATGTCGACGTCGAGGTCGATCTCCGGCGCGGACGGCGCCGGGGGCTCCGGTGTCGAGACTGCGACCGGCTCCGGGGTGGCGTCGCGCTCGGCATGCGCCAGCTCCTGGCCCAGCCGCTCGTAGTCCGTCCCGTACCCGCCCAGACCGGTGTCGCGGCGCTCGCGCTCCAGCTCCTCGGCCTGCGGCTGCTGCCGTTCGGCCTCCTTCTGCCGCTCGGCCTCCTGTGCCCGCTCCTGGGCACGCTGCTGCAGGATCTCCTGCGCGAGGCGGGCCTGCTCCATCGCCTCCATCAGCTGCTCCTCGACGGACTGCGTCGGTGCAACGGGGGCGGCGGGAGCCGTCGGGGTCTCGGGCTCCCCGGCCTCGGGCGGTTCGGGGGCGCGACGCTCCAGCTCGGTCCGGGCGAGGTCGGCTTCATCCTGCACAGTCTGGGTCTCCTCGACCCATGCCTCACGGGCCTGCTGGACCTCCTGGTATCGGCTCGCGCGGTCGTCCATCGTTTCGGCGATGTCCCGGCTGGTCTGGGCACGGTCGAGGGTCTCCTTCACCAGGTCGCTCGGGTCGATCTCGGCCTGCAGCGTGGGCACCTGCTGCAGCGCCATCGACTGGGCGAGGGCCTGCTGGTGCTCGTTGTAGCCGGTCGCGGTCTGCACCTCGTGCATGGCCTGGGTGACGCGCTCCTCGTGCTCGGCGGCCTCCTTCTCCGCCTGCTCCTGGGCGCGCAGCTCCATCTGCACGGCCTGGTCCCGGAAGTCGCGCGCCGCGGTGAACGACCGCTGCATCTCGTCGGCGACGTACGGCGGCGCCCACTCTTCCTCGCGCTCGGCACGCTCGATCATCTGCCGCAGCGTCTCGTCGGACGCGCGGGCGATGTCCGCTTCCTTCTCGTCGACTCCAAGGGCACGGCGCGCACGCTCCCAGTCAGCGCGGGCCTCGACCGCACCCTGCGGCGGGGCCTGCCCGATGGCGTTGGTGTCGTGGTCGTAGCCGTGGGCCTCGCGGTACCGCTCGACCCGGCCAGCGCGGCGCTCCCAGTCGGCCCGCTCCGTCGGGTCCTCGGGCACCGGGCCCAGCCGGTCGATGGCCCATGCAGGCTGCTCCTCGGCGACGCGCTGGCCCAGCCGCTCGGTGCGCTCGTCCATCTCGACGGCCCACTCCTGCAGGAAGCGACCCAGGTCGCCGTCCAGGTCGGGTGTGCGGGCGGTGTAGGAGTCCATCGCCTCCCAGCGGGCCTCGCGCTCCTCGGCCTGGCGCCGGGCGACCTCCTGGTCCCGACCGGCGTGTAGCACCTCGACGTTCTGCGTGAACGCGTCGTTCTGCCGCAGCAGGTCCTCGAAGTGCGGAAGCACCTCGGCCTCGACGGGCTCGGGAGCGTCGACCAGCTGCTCGACGTCGGCGTCCGTCATCTCCTCGGCGGCCCGCAGCGCGGCGGCCAGTTCCGCCTCCTGGCGCTCGATGACCTCCGGGTCCGTGCCAGCTCGCAGCGTCTCGACCCCGGCCTGCGTGGCGAGGGTCTGCTTCATCAGCTCGGCGTGCGGGTCGCTCTGCTGCGCGGCCTCGGCCAGCCGCTGCAGTTGCTCCGGGTCGACCGGCGCCTGCCCGGCCTCGACCGCGTCCTCGACCTTGCGCTCCTGCTCGGCGAGGGCGGCACGCTGCTCGGCCTCCTCGGCGCGGATCTGGTCGCGCTCGACCACGTTGTACGACTTGTTCAGCCGGTCGTGCAGCACCTTGGCGACGTCGTCGGCGGTCTTCAGCTCGCGGGAGCGGGCGGTGCGCACCAGCAGGTCCTCGGCGTCGAATCCTTGCTCCTCGACGTGGCGGGCCAGCCGCAACAGGGAGCCGAACGCCTCGCTGCTCGCGGCGCGCTCGTAGTCCTCGGTGCCGATGGCCTGCAGCAGGGCGGTGCCGAAGCGCTTCTCGGCGTCCTGCTCCTTCACGCCCGACCACACCGGCTCCAGCACGGCGAGGTGCTCGCGGCGCTCCAGCCCGGCCTCGATCGTCTTCGTCGCGGTCAGCTCCAGCCCGCTGCGCTGCAGCGTGGAGTCCAGCACGGCGAGGTGGTGCGGGATCTCCTCCTCGTTGAGGCCGTCGCCGTCCCGGTGGGTGACGACGTACCCGAAGTTCTCCGCCTCGCCGCGGGTGAGCATGACGTACAGCGCCTCGCGGTTGGTCGCGTTGGGATCGACCAGGGAGTGGCAGACCCCGACCGTGCGGCCCTGCGCGCCGTGCACGGTCCCGGCGTAGGCCAGCTCGACGTGCTCCTTCACGTACCCGGCCGGGAGGTGCATCTGGGAACCGTCCTCCAGCTTCACCATCAGCGCCCCGTTGTCGCTGATCCCGGTGACCTCGGCCACCGTGCGGTTCACCGCGAAGCTGCCGTTCTCGGCCGTGATGTTCCGGTTGTTGCGGCGCAGCTGGATCAGGTCGCCGACACCGGCCTTGGTCTCGATGCCGTGCTCCTCGCGGCCGGTGCGCAGCACCACGCCGTCCTCGGAGACCTTGCCCGCGCGCACCAGGTCGGCGCGCACCCGGGCGGACAGCTCGGCCACCTGGGCGTTGTCCTGGGCGATGAGCAGCGGGTTCTTGCCGTCGAGGTGGTCGGTCAGCCATGCCTGGTAGGCGCGCTCGGTCATCTCCTCGGCGGACCCGCCGCGCCAACGGCCGTGCAGCTCGTAGGCGGCCAGCGCCTCGCTGTTGCCCTCGCGCAGCTGGAGGGAAGCGTCGGCCTCCCACTGGCGCACGGTCTTCTCGCCGGTGACCGGGTCGGTGTCGCGGAAGCGGCGGACCTCGTCCAGGACGTGCACGCCGGGGGCGTCCTCGACCCACTGGGCGAAGATGCCGCCCGCGCCCACGGCCGTGAGCTGGTGGTGGTCACCTGCCGGGACGCACTTGGCGCCGGCGGCCTCGATGAGCGCCCGGACCTGGTCCATGTCGCTGTTGTCGGTCATGCCAGCCTCGTCGACGATGACCAGAGCGCCCGCCGGGATGCGGTACTTCTCGGCGTTGGCGATCGGGCGGCCCTCGGCGATCGACCGGTTGGCGATCAGCATCATCTCGATGTTGGCGACGTTCTCCACGCCCTCGTCGCGCAGCACCTCGGCGGCGCGCTGGCCGCTGGCCAGACCGATGACCTTGCCGCCCTCGTGGGACTCCCACACCTCGGTCAGCGCGGCGAGCGTGTAGCTCTTGCCCGCGCCGGCCGGGCCGACCAGCAGGTCGACCTTGCGGCCGGAGGTGGTGGCGGCCCGCACGAAGTCGGCCTGGCGGCCCTTGAGCCCGCGGCGCTGGATGATCTCCTCGACCAGCTCGCTGGGCACGGTGGGCGCCCCGCGCTTGCCCGCGAACTCGGCCAGTCGGCCCTCGGTGCGCAGGGCCTCATCGGTGGCGTACCGGTCGAAGGTGTCGGGGTTCGGCTCGTACTTGAAGGTGCCGTCGGTGCGCTGCAGCTCTGCGGGGATCTCGACCAGGGCGGGCGCCTTGGTGAGCACCACACCGTTGTCGGCGGTCGGGGAGAGCGCGTCGTCGGCCAGCTGGTTGAGCAGGTCGCGGACCTGCTGGCGCTCCAGCCCGCCCAGCGTGTCGGGGAGCTGCCGGTTCAGCTCAACCAGCAGGTCAGGGCGCGTCCAGGTGGGCTTCGCCTCCTGCACCGCGGCGATGGCGCGGCGCTGGATGACCTCGGGGTCAAACTCCCTGGCCGGGCGGTGCAGGTCGTGGATGGCGGACTCGTCGGCGATCCGCTCGGGCACGTCGGCCAGCGACTCGCGGAAACGGGCCTTGCTCGACTCCTCCCAGCGGGCCAGCAGCTGCTCGCGCGTCACCGCGTCGTGCTTCTTGGCCGCGCGCTGCCGGAGGCTAACGTCCTCGCTGATCCGGGCCAGCATGTAGGCGGAAGGGGCGGCGCCGTACTTCTCCTCGAACGCCTTGGCAACCTCGGCGACCTCGGCAGTAATGGCGGAGCGCCGGCTGCTGAACGAATCCCGCAGGCCCTGGTCCACGCCGACGATCTCGCGCGCCTTGCCGTCCGGGCGCATCTGCACCCGCCAGCCCAGCACGCGCTCCAGCTCCTGCTCGGCGACGCGCTCGGCGAGGTGCCCGGCGGCCTGCTTGTGCCGGAACAGGCCCGTGCCGTCCAGCGCCCGCCACACCTCGCGCTCCTGGCCGGTGACCGGGTCGACGTCTACGCAGCGGACCTTGTTCAGGACGGCGGCGTGGACGTGCAGCTGCGGGTCGTCCTGCCTGCTCGTGTGCTGGGCGAACGCGGCCACGATGAACTTGTCGGCCTTGACGTACTCCCCGCTGGTGCGGCCGTCCTTGCTCGCCCCGTGGTGGCCCTTGCGGGTGTACCCGGCCTCGTCCTGCATGTGCTCCAGGCCGGCCTGCACGCCCGACTTCCAGCAGTCCCACAGCTGGTCGGCCTGGCGGCTGAACTTCTCGGCCGTCTCCAGGTCACCGGCCTCGCGCGCCTCGGCGGCCTTGACCTGCAGCGCAGCGTGCGCCACCGACCACGACTTCGGAGCCGAGAACGTCAGGTCGTAGTACAGCTTCGCGCTGGGGGCTTCCTTGCGGGTGCTGATCTCGATGGCCTTGACCTGCTCGGGGCTCAGCACCCCGCCCGGGGTACGGGCCTCGGCGGCGGCGAGGTTCTTCCCCAGGCGCTTCTCGTACGCCTTCTCGTAGTTGCGCGGGGCGTCGCCGAGACGGCACTCCTTGCGGATCTTCTTCTCCGCCTGGGCGTACTCCTCGCTGCCCTCGGGGTGCGGGATCGAGGCCAGCCGGGCGTACATCTCGTCCCGCTTCCGGGGGTCGATGAAGTCGCTGTACAGGTCCTCGAAGACGTCGTTGGCGATCTCGCCGGTCAATCCAAGGTCCGCGATGCCGTCGCCGGTCCAGTAGCCGGCCGGCTCCCCCTGCAGCTCGATCGAGCGCAGGTAGTAATGCTCGGCACCGGCACCGACCGTCTTGGTCAGGTAGCCGGGATCTGAGCCTGCACTGATCGACAACATCGAGACACAGAGTAGGCGCTTTTCAAGATCAACAACAGCCATCGGGTCGTGATGCATAGGTGTGAGGCTTGTTGTAGTGAGCAGAAAAGTTACGGTGTGTTGGGTGTGATACGGATGATCAAGGGAAGATATGGGGTCCTGTGTCCGGGGTCTGCAGATGGTCAAAATGGGTCGCTACGGCGGCGGGAGGGTGGGCCGTCCTGCAGCCTGCGGGGGTGGTCTTCGGCCTGCATCGGCGGGCCGCGGCCGTCATGGCGGCGCGCACGGTTGGTAGCGAAATGTTCCGGTCGGCGGGCACGGCCCGCACTGGCTCCGGCGCTCGCGCTGCGGGAGCGCCGGACCGAGCGGTCGCCGCGCCAAACGGTGAGGCGGCACTGGCCACCCGCCGCGCCCACGCGCTACGGTCGGCGGCGACAACTTCGACCCCCGCCGGGCTTCCCGGCGGGGGTCGACTGTTACCGAGTGCCGGGGGAATCGGCGGCCGGGCTGCGCCCCACCCCGGACCGGCGGCTCCCCAGGGCCGCTCAACGCTACGTAACCGAACCGGTGGGGCCGTGCCCCACCCCACCCGCCCCCGCCGCGCGCTCGGAGCGCGGCCGACCGGGGCTCCGCTGGGGCAGGGCGGGACGGCCGTGCCCCACGCGCCGGGGAAACGACGTGGGGCACGGAGGCTGGGACGGACCGCCGGGGACGGCGCTGCACCGGCGGACCCCGTGGGGACGTGCCCCGGCCCGGCGGTCACGAGGCGTCCGGAGCGGGGACCGTTCCCCGCCCACCGGAGCCGCGGCGGGGTCGCTCCGGTGGGGACGCCCCGGGCGCCGAAGCCTTCCCACGCGCCGCACGCGATGTGCCCCAGGGACGAACGCGGGGCACTTTCCTCGCCCGTGAACGCGGACCGGCCTAGAAGAGCGCGTCCTGGTGCGCGCCGGAGGGGTTGCCGGCGGCCAACGCGGCGGCGATGGCCGCGTCCAGGTCCTCCGGCCGGGCGGCGGCGATGGCGGCCTGGACCGACCGCGCCCGACCCACCGCGCCGCGCACATCGGCCAGCGCGTGGCCCGCCAACCTGCGACGACTCGCGGCGTCACGGTTGTTGTCGCCCCTCGTCCCGGCCAGCCAGTGCGCCGGGTTCTGGCACGGCGGTTCGTCGCAGGTGTGCCTGACGACCAGCCCGGCGGGCAGGGAATCGGGCCCGTTGGCGAGGCGGTAGCCGAACAGGTGGGCGGGCACAGTGCCGCGCCTGGTCCGGCCCGGAAGGGACACCGCGCGGAACGTGCCGTGAGCCGTGTCGGTCAGCCCGCCGGTCCACCACCAGCACTCGTCCGGGCCGCGCTGCAGGACGTGAGCGCGGTACCGGGCGACGGTTTCCCCATCAGCGAGCAGCACCGCCCAGGGCACTTTTTCCCCGGCTACGGTGGGGTCCGCCTCTGCCTCCGGTTCCCCACTACCGGGGGCGAGGCGGCCGGGAACGGAGGCGTCTTCCCCACCCGCCGGGCGGGGAACGGCGGTGCCGGAACCGGGGCCGGCTTCCCCGGCCGGGGGCCTCATCCGTGCCTCAGTGGGGACGGATCGGTGTCCGGAGGCAGGGAGCCGTGCCCCACCCCGGACTGGGGACGCCGGGGCTCGCGCCCCACCCCGCCGTCGCTGTCCGTGTCCGCCGTGGGGGAGTCCTCGGGGTCCGGAGCGGACTCGACAGCGGGGAGCCGTCCCCACTGCGGGTGGCCGTTTCCCCGCCCGGATGCCCCGGGGACGCGCACCCTGCCCCGGGCGCTCTCGGGGACCGGGGCACCGGCGGCCGGCGCGGGCTGCTCCCCGTCGACCAGGTCGTCGTCCTCGTCGGGGCAGTCCTGGGCGGCCAGCTCGGCGGTCGCCTCGACGTCTACCTCGCCGGTGCCGTGGTAGATGAACACCGCGCCAGTCTCGTCGGTCTCGGCGTAGGACGGCAGGGCGTCGTCGTCCGGGTTGCCGGTGCCGTAAGTGCGCCGGGTGCAGTCGGGGGCCGTGCAGCGCCAGGCCTCCCCGCCCTCGACCTCGATCCGCTCCGTAGCGGTCGAGCAGTCCGGACACTGCGGCGTGAGCTGCATCACACCTCGCCGAAAGGGTGGGCTCCGGCGCTGCGGCGGGGGTCAGGGCGGTGACCTCGAACATCGGGTAGGTCCACGGGCCGGGCCGGAAGCCGGGGGTGTCCCACCCAAATTTGGGTGACCGAAGGGCTTGTTATCAGCCCGAGGGGGAGCGGGAGCCTGTCTCCCGTTTCCACCTGCGGCGGTAGCTGTACGCGGGGTGGGGCGGGCAGATATGACAAGGGACGTCAAAGCACGGGGGCGAGGTGGTGAGGGTGAACGCGGTGTGGCCGCTGAGCCGGTCTCCTGTCGGCACGCGGCGGGCCTGGCGCAAGCGCGAGGAACTGCAGCGGTGGCTGAACAGGAAGCAGGGGCCGGAATGGTGGGAGATCGTGCCCGCGCTCGCGGCGGTCCTCGCCATGATCGGGTTACCCCTGGCGGGCCTCGGCTGGCTGTGGTCCCGGTTCGGCTGGTGGGCGGCGCTGCTCGCGGCGGCGGCCCTCGCGTACGGGGTCCGGGCCGCGGTGCGCCAGCGGCGGGCCGTGCTCGCGCGGCGCCGGCGGCGGGCCAGGTGCTACTCCCTCCCTGAGATCGACGCCTCGGACGACCGGAGGTTCCGGGCGATCGTCGGGCGGCTGCTGCTGCGCGACGGTTGGACGCAGGTCCGCGGGGTGCGCATCAGCCGGGAGGTGGTGCACCTGGTCGGCAACGGACCCGACGGACGCCAGCTCGGCGTGGCCTTCGAGCGGGGCGCCGACCCCGCGGGGCAGGGGAGCGGGGGACGGGCTGCCCTGCGCCCGGTGGGCGGTGCCCCGCAACTGCCGACTGCTACCTCGCCGGGCGCCCGCCGACTGTTCCTCGTGGTCAGCTCCGGGACCTTCGCCCGTGAGCGGGTGGTTTGGGCGGCCCGGCACGGCGTGCGGCTGGTCGACCGGGCCCTGCTCCAGCGGTGGGCGGCCGGCGAGGACCTGGCGGTGCTCCTCGACCTCGACCTGGACCACGCCCAGCCGGACGCCTCGTAGCCGGACGGACATGCCGAAGGGCCCGGGAGTCCCCTCCCGGGCCCTTGCTGTCGACGTCCTGCGGTCAGCCGCTGTGCCGGGGCAGGCGCTGCTCGGCCAGCTGCTCCACGGCGGTGACCCGGGCGGCATCCCACCCGGGCTGGGCGGGGAGTCCGGAGAGCAGCCCGCGCAGCCTCTTGGCCTCGATCACAGTGACGCCGTGCAGTTCGGTGCGCCCGCGCGGCGCGGGGACCTTCGCCCCGTGCACCGCAGGGATCGGGCGGACCGGCACCCCCAGCGCCTTCGCGGCCTGCTTCGCCTCCCACACCACGGTCTGCAGCGCCCGGATCTGGTCGTAACGGCCGTAGCGCAGCAGCCGCCCGGTTCAGGGCGTCACCCAACTCGGTGACGACCTTGTCGGCGGCGTCGACCCAGAGTGGTCTGCAGATGGCCGCGGAACTCCAGCCGGCCATGAGCAGGGCGTGCGCAGCACGGCCAGCCATTGGGTGAGAGCGATGGTCGAGGAAAACAGGAACGCGACTGTCCCGCTGCTCGCGTCCAGGTGCCCAGCCGGTCCCCAAGGACCCCACGAAGCCGGGCCGGGCGCCGAAATACTGCCCGGACCCCGAGCACAACGCGATGACCGCCTACAAATGCCTCCTCCTTCGCCTTCTCGGCGCCGGCCTGGACCCGGGCGACGGTCTGCTCCATCTCCTCGACCTACGCCCCGGTGGGCATGGGCCTTGGGCGGTGGGTCCTCGCCGGGCCGGGCCGACCACCGACGACACGCTCCTCGGCCACGGCGAGACCCGGGCCGACGCGGAGCGACCGCGCTGGCCGGCCACCACGGCGCGGCAGCAGCTGCTCCCCCTCGACCCCGGCCAGCGGCGCGGTCTCCTCACGCGCCCGTCATCCGCGGCGGCGGGAGTACGGCTGTCTGCCCCGCTCCGGCCGGGCAGACAGCGGCCCGTCCGCCACCGACCCCCCTCCTTCCGCCGCTGGCCGTCTTTTCCCAGCCCGGAGCACCCACAGCCGCGCACGCTGCGGGCCACGGAGCGCCCCTCTCTCGGGCCCGCGCCATGCCCCGGGCCGGAGTGGGGTGCTCCCTCGTCGCCAATAACAAGCCCTGCGGTTTGGGACCATCCGAGGATCGGAAAGGCGCGGCAGCAGCCGGAGAGGTGTCACGGCCTTGCCGTGACGTCAGGCGGTAGCGATACGGCGCTCGACGCGGGCCCTGGCGGCGGCGTGGTCGCCGCGGCCGTCGGCAGTGCGCGGGTAGCGGCGGCGGGGCTGGCGGGCCAGCGTGGTGAGCACCAGGGCAGTCTGCTCCTGGTGCGTCTGGACGCCGGTGCGGATGCCTGCCTTGGGGGCGCGCATCCACTCCTCCTCCTGACGCCACCACCGGTACAACTCGGCCTCGACGGCGTACCGGCGTGCACGGCTAGCCGTGACACCGAAGCAGCCCAGCGCCTTCGCCGCGGCGACCAGGGAGCCGGGCCGGGCCCTGTAGTGCGGGGTGCTGGAGCGCCCGGCGGTGAGGGCCTGGCGGGCAGCGTGCTGGTCGGCTCCACGACGGCGGAGAACGGCTCCTGCTGCAGTACGGCAGCGTTCCCCAGGCACGGCCTGGCAGGTGGGGCACTCATGATGGACGGTCATCACCGCGCGGGTGGCGACCAGCAGGTTCTGCATCCGTCCCAGGTGCTTGGAGACCGTGCGGGCGCTGTATCCCGTGCGCTCGCACAGCTCGGTGAGGCTGAGGCCGCGGTCGGCGTGCAGGATGAGCTGCTGGTAGACGCGCCCGGCGTGGTGGCCCAGCCCGCCGGCATGGTGCTCGGTGGCGCGGCCGTAGGAGAACAGGTCGGCCTGACCTGCGGCGAGACGCTTTTCCAGCGGGGAGGTCAGGGCGGGCCGGGTTACCCCCCCGGGGGGCAGGTTTCCTTGTGTCCCACCCCGTGCAACGAGGGCGAAAGCAGGGTGCGAAGCGGTGACGGGGAGCAGCTCGTACGTGCCGGCGGGGCCGTTGTCCTCGGCCTGGCCCAGCCAGCCGTCGAGCCCCAGGCGCCGGAACGCCCGGCTCATGGTCGAGCGGCCGTAGCCAGCGGCGAGGCCAGCCCGCCGGGCATCCAGGCTCAGCACGGTGCTGCCGGAGCGCAGGGCGAGCAAGCAGAACACGTCCAGCGCGGCACGGTCGGCGGGGCCGGACTCGATCGTCCAGCGCTCCGGGCAGGCGTCGGCGGCCTGCTGCAGTTGCTCGACCAGGGCGACGACGTCGGCGAGGTTCTCCGTCCACTCCAGCGACTCCTGCGGGATCGGGAGCTTGGCCGCGTACGCCACGCACCGCTCCCACTGCCGCTCGAACTTCTCCTCCGCCTCGGCCCCGTCGAGCATGACGCGCAGCGGGCCTACGCCGGGCGCGGTGCACAGGTGCAGCAGCCCGCCCTCGCGGTACTGGCGGTCCTCCAGCAGACGCGCCACCATCGGCTGCGACCAGCGGCGCAGAGCCAGCTTGGTGAGCAGGGAGGCGCATACCTCGCTGACGCGGTCGGCGGGCGGGCGGCGGGTCAGCAGCGCCATCGTCTCGCGGTCGAGAACGGTCTTCGGGGTGCCCGCCAGCCGGGGGCCGTCGTCGTCGATGATCTCGCCGAACGCGTCCCGCCCGACCAGCTTGGGGCGGACGTCCTCGGCGGCCGGGACTGCGTCGATGATGAGAAGCAGCCGCAGGAAGGCGTCCGATGGGTTGCCGCAACTGGCCGGGGTGAGCAACGCAGCGGCCCGGTCAGCGCTCCACGGGCTCAGCAACTCGCTGCGGCCTCCGTTGCGGTGCGGGGCACCGATGGGGCGGACCGCGCCCGTACGGGACTTGAGCAGGCCGTAGTCGAGCGTGGGCAGGCGCTTCGCGGCGGCCACGGCGATAGCCTCGACCAGCCGCGCGTCCAGCAGCGTCTCGGCGGCCACCCATACGTGCCGTCCGCCGGCAGACCCGGAGGCGGCGACCACGTAGGTCAGCCCGGCCTCCTCCAACCAGCGCAGCAGAGTTGCGAGGTCGGGGCCGACCTGTCCACGCTTGGTGTCGAGGTCGAAGCAGATCCAGCGGAAGGCGCGGAAGAAGCTCGACAGGTAGACGGCGTACGGGCCGCGCGGGGCCTGGTCAGGAAGGGAGCGCTCGATGTACTTGTGCTGCCACTGGCCCGAAGAGTTCTTGGTGTCGACGCGCACCGACAGCCGCGGGGACAGCCGCAGGAACAGCTCCTGCAGGTCCGCGCGCGCGGCGCGGGGGGCGGGAATGACGCCGGTATGAGGATTGTGAATCGGGGCAGATGACGGGCTGTGCACGCCCGGTTCCCCGGACACTCCGGAGGCGGGCATGAGCTGTCCGGCACCGTAGCTGTCCGCTACGATGGTGGCGCTCCTAACTCCATATGCACGCCGAAGCCCCCCTTCCGCCTCGCGGCGGAGGGCTCCAACGCGACCAACCAGGCGCGTAACTGGGCTCCGAACTCATGTCGGCGGTTAGGACACCACCGCCCGACAGACGCCGTGGAAAGCGTCTGTGGGGCTCGACTCACCTCCCTCTTTGAGGGCGGGGACCCGGGCCTGGAAAACCCGGGACCTCTGGATGGATGGCGTTGGGAGACGCCTCTGGACGGTGGGGCTGTTTCTTGCAGGTGATGCGATGGGTTTCAGCGGCTGTGGAAAGAACGCTGGACCCGGTACGTCGGAAGGGCGCCGCCCCGGTTGGATGACCGGGGCTTTTTAGCGCCCTTCGACGCTTTTTCAGATGATCAGCCGGTCATGGGAAGTTCCCCCTGGTCCAGCTCGCCGAAGGCTTCGCGGGCCCACACCGGACGGCCGCTCTCGTCGAGCTGGTCGCGCCTGATGAGTTCCGCGAGGTACTTGCCCATCGAGACCCCCGCAGCCCTGGCGTTGGCATACGCGGCTGCGTGGACCTCAGCCGGGACCATGGGGGAGAGGCGCACGAGACCGTGACGCTTCTTGTCACGCACCGGCGGCACGTATCCCCGCTCTTCTGCATCGCGACTTCCGTAGGGCCTGGCCATGCTGGCGATCTTTCCTCACCTAGGTTCATGTACGCAACCTTGGTGACGGGTGTGTCGCCGGATTTCCCGTGTGGCGGGCGTTTAAGTTCCGTCCTCCCGCCACACGGGAAGTGACGTGCATTCAGGCAAAGCGGACCCATCGCGGCGTGAGGCACACGGAAACCTTCCCCGTGCGGGGCGCCCTGCGGCGCGGCCGCAACTTCACCCGATCCGGTCACCCGATTGGCCTTCCTGCGTTGCGCGATGCCGTCCTCACCGTCTGCAGACGGACCGGGCCCGCCAATCGTTACAGGTTCGGGGACACTCGTCTTCGCACGTCAGGTGGTGTCCCTCGGGGCGGGAAGGGCTGCAGGTATCTCCCGTGGGGGACACCTGATCTGACTCGGTCGGCGGCGGGGTCTGTCGCATCGTCACAGTGAAGGGAACGTCGTCCGCCGGATTTTGTGACACCCCCGTCCGCCGCGTTCAGCGGGAGCCCGTTGAGAGTTAGCTGGCCTGCAGGGTTGCCTGGCGTTGTCGTGCGTGTTCGTACGCGCCGTTCTCTCCCGGGATTTGGGAGCGCATACGGATGATCGAGGACCCGATGGCGGCGGCGGTTTTGGTGTCGGTGATCTGCTGCCACAGCGTGTGCGCGCGGTCCGCGAGCTGGGTGGCGGCTTCCGGGTTTCCTGCGTACAGCCAGCGCTCGGCGACGTCTCGATAGAGGCTGATGGCTGTGGGGAGGTTTCCCTGCGCGGCCGTGACGTCCGCCCGGAGGGTGCGGACTTCGAGGACCTGGGGGTGGCTGGGGCCGTGCATGGCTGACATGGCGTCGTCCAGTTGCATGGCGAGAGCCGTCGCGCGCGAGAGGTCGCCGGCGTCGGCGTACTTCCGGATCGTCAGGACAGTGGGGACGGCGCTGTCTCGGGGTGCGGCTCCGGGCGTGTGTGTGGGCCTGGTGGTGGGTTGCAGCTGGCGCTGGGCGAACAGGCGCTGAACTCCGCTCATGACGCGCGGGGGCGTGGCGGCGGGCTGTTGCGCGGGAGCTGGCAGCGATGCAACCGGCGGGGCCTGGGTTGGCTCGGGTGCCGAGACGCGGCGGGTGCTGCGGCGCTTGGCCTTGCGGGAGTGCGCTGCGGGCCCGGCCTCGGCGGCGGTGCCATCGGGGTGGATGACCAGTGGCCACGTGGTGCCGGTTTCGTCGTGCGCGTCAGCTCGGACGGACCGCGGGGGACGGAGCCGCGAGGCGAGTTCCGCGACGGCCTTTATGGCGGCGGTCCGGTCGGCGTACGTATCCGTGGGCGCTGCGGGTCCGGTTACGGAGACCACGCCGTCCTGGTCGGCGGTGAGCTGGTAGCGGGGCCATGCGGGTACGCGGGTGATGTCCATGCTGCGCCTCTTACTGCAGGGAGAGGGAGTTCACGCGCCACGGGGCGCCGGCCTGGGAGCGGGTCAGCTCGACGAACGCGGTCAGTATCTCGGGCTCACCGGTCCAGCGGTCGCGGCCGTGGGGGGTGATGGTGACGGCCCACTGGCGGTAGGCGGTGGTGGCGGTGTCGGCGGGGCGGCCGGCCTCGTCGGCGGGCGTGAGCTTGACCGTGGTGTAGGCGCGGTGGGACGTCCAGGTGTTCCAGGCGGCGCCGGGTCCGGATCGCATCGTGGCGGACCGGAGCTTGGCCGCGAAGGCGGGGGTGCACCATCCGGCGTCGGCGGCCCGTACGGATGCCTCGGTGCGGCCGGTGTCGACGGTGGTATCGAACGTGAACATTGCTCGCAGGCCGCCGCGGCTGACTGCGCCGGCGTCCTTCTGGTCCACGTCGCCGGGGGAAGGGATGCCGCCCTTCGGCTGTTTAGCCTTGGCCGGGCGGGTGCGCTCGGGCGCCGGGGTCGCGTTGGTGGGGTCGGGGTAGGGCCCGGCGCCGGTTGCGGGCGGGGGCGTCGACACCGCGGGGGTGGGGGCTTTGTTGGCGTTCTGGACTGGGCCGTCGTCGGCCGATGTGCAGCTGGTGGCGAAAGCGGCGGCGGCCACGGTGAGGGCCAGCGGCAGGAATCGCGTACGGGTCGTCATCCGAACCTCCTGATGATCTGCGGTTTGCTGGCGTAATACCCGTCGGTGAGGCGGGCGGTGGAGACGGTCTGCCCGGTGCGGGGGGCGTGCAAGATCTGCCCGTCCCCGATGTAGATCGCCACGTGGTCGAAACCGGCCCCGTTGAGCTGGAAGCCGATGATGTCGCCCGGCCTCAAATCCTCGCGGGCTACCGCCTTGCCCTGTTTGACCTGCTGCTGAGATGTCCGCGCTGGGGTGAACTTGCCGCCGGATGCGTGGTACACCGCGTACTGGACGAGGCTGCTGCAGTCGAATCCGCTGGTCGTCGCGCCCTGGGCGAAGCCGAACGAGGGCCCGTTGACGCCTCCTCCGCCCCATGCGTACGGGGTGCCGGTCCAGCGCTGGGCGTGGGCTACGACGCGAGTGCCGAACGGTCCCGCCGGCGCGTCCGTGGGTGTCGAGTATTTGGCGATCAGTTGGAGGATGCGGGCCACGTATTGCTGGGTCTCGGCGTACGGGGGGATGCCCCGGTACGTCTCGACGGCTCCGGGGCCCGCGTTGTACGCCGCGAGCATGAGGCGCCGCACGTCGCCGTTCGGGATTTTGTAGCTGCGGACCTTCTTTGCGAGCCAGCAGTCGTAACGGGCCTGGGACATGATCGCGTCCGCCGGGGAAAGTGGATCGGCGCGCCCGTTGTCGTCGGCGTCGACTCCCCACGTCGCCCAGGTGCCGGGCATGAACTGCGAAAGTCCGATGGCGCCGACTGGACTTTTCGCGTTCGGGTTCCAGCCGGATTCGGCCTCGATCTGTGCCGCGATCAGGGCTGGCGTCACGTCCTTGCAGCTGTTCCCTGCCTGGACGATCCAGTCCCGGTACTCCTCGGGGATCTCTTTGACATTGAGCGCGAGATCACCGCCGGGGGCTTTGTCGTCTTCCTCGTCGATGCTGCCCCCGGTGATGGCGGTCGCCACCAACACGACGGCGGTGCAGGCGACAGCGAAAATCGCGATAGGGCCACTGCGCATTCTTCCCGCACCCCCCGGTGACAGTGACGTGATGTCAGTCCGCCACCCTATCTTTGCTAGACGGAAGTTGAGGCGCAGATACTCGGCAGCGGGCCGTTTATGACCGTGGCACACTGTGTGACTCTGCGTGAAATGAGGGGGGCCTCTGTGACGTCTGATCCGTCAGCCAATCCCTGGGTGACACGCCCGATTACGCAACCGGGCGCCTCGCAGCCGCTCCCGTCCGCCGCTCCCGAACCCTCGTCGGCTTTGCAGACGCAGACGGTTCGTCCACAACCGGGTGGCGTGGACGCGCCTCCGCAGGGGTTGCCCCTGCGGTCGGTGCAGAGCCCAGCGCGGTGGTGGTGGCTGGGCTGTCACGGCGGTGCCGGCGTCACGTCGCTGAACGCTGCGGTACCAGGCGGTGCGGACGCCTTCCGCTACTGGCCGCTGCCGG
This sequence comes from Streptomyces sp. TRD_SC_5, assembly GCF_056836825.1. Taxonomy (NCBI): domain Bacteria; kingdom Bacillati; phylum Actinomycetota; class Actinomycetes; order Kitasatosporales; family Streptomycetaceae; genus Streptomyces; species Streptomyces sp. TRD_SC_5. The sequence goes on from NZ_JBWZZS010000003.1 coordinate 28,006, forward strand.
TCGCTGGCCTGCCGCTCCAGCGGGTGGTCCTGGTCGCCCGGTCGAACGCCAGCGGTCTGCAGGCGGCTCAATTGGCGGCCCGTCAGTGGGCGTCCGGCGCTCTGCCGGGTGTCCAGGTCGAGGGCCTGGTGGTGGTCGCGGACTCTCCCGGCCGTCTGCCCGCACCACTGCGTGATCTATGTCGGCTCGTCTCGGGCGGGGTGCCCCGCACGTGGACGGTGCCCTGGATGGAGGCGTGGCGGCTCGGAGAACCGCCCGCTGCCGCTGTTTCCCGTGAGCTGGCCGGCCTGGCTCGCGATCTGCTCGCACTGACCGAATAGAGGTTCCGATGTCCACGATTCTTGCTCTTGCCGAGACCGGCCAGAGTTTCCTGCTCGCCGCGCCAGACCCATCCAAGGGCGGCGGCAACCCGCCCGGGTGGAACAAGCTCCTGCTGGTCCTGCACTGGGTGTTCATCGTCGTCACTGCGATCTGCGTCGCCGGAATCCTCATCGTGGCGGCCAAGATGGCATTGGCCTACCGGCACGGTGACGGTGCCGAACACATGGGGTCGCTCGGCAAGGTCATGTTCGCGTGTGTACTCGCTGCGTCCGCGTCCACGCTCGTCACGACGCTGACGACCTGAGCGGGGGCGCGCGATGACGACACCCCCGGCAGCGGACAGCGACCGCTCCAGCCCGTGGTCCTCCGTCTGGTGGCAAGCCTCGGCGCTCTTCCTCGTGGTCTTGATCGTGCTGGCTGCGATCGTCCTGGTGACGACGGGCGGAGACGACGGTCAGACGGACAATGCGGTACCCGGCGCTGCACCTTCGTCCAGCGCGTCCTCCTCCGCCTCGTCCGGCGGGGGCAAGGACAAGTGCCCGGCGTCCAAGGAGTCACGGGAGCTGCCCCGTACGGCGCCCGCCGCCGACTGGCAGCTGTTCCGAACCGTGGCGGTCCCGGTCTCCAAGGAGGCGGGGCCTCTGCGGGTCAACGGCGATGTGGCGGAGTGCTACGCGCACAGTCCTACCGGTGCGCTGGTGGCTGCCGCGCAGATCGGCACCCGCTACGCCTTCGCGGACGACTGGGAGCGCGTGGTGAAGCGGCAGACCTACGGAGACGGCAAGCAGCTGCTGCTCGACAAGCGGCGGGAGTTCGAGAAGGACGCGGCTACCGTCGCCCCGGTGCCGGGCGAGCTGGGCCAGTTCGCCGGCTACCAGTACGTGACCTACACCCCGCAGACGGCCGTGATCCAGGTCGTCAGCCGGTTCACGTCAGGTGTGCTGCAGGCGTCCACCGTGACCTTGCGCTGGGACGAGTCGCGGGGTGACTGGCAGTACGAGATTCCGTCGACCAGTCCGCCGCAGAAGACCGTCGACGACCTGAGCGGCTACATCGCGTGGGGCGGCGTCTGATGGGCTGGTGCGATTTCTGGGACAAGAACCTGGACGACATCCCCGGGTTCGGCACTCCCATCGCGTGCAAGGCCAAGGACGCGGCCAAAGATGAGGTCGCGGAGGCGGCGGCCAGCGCCTGGGAGGAGATCGTCCACTCCTTCCAGGAGGGCGCGGTGTGGATGATCAAAGAGCTGGCTCTGGGGTGGCTCAAGGCGGACAGCCCGACGCTGGACGCGAACAGCGGAACGGTGTCGTTCCTGTTCTCCTCGACCATCGCCCTCACCCAATGGCTGGCCGTGCTGTGCCTGTTGATCGCGGCGGGGCGCATGGCCTGGTCTCGGCGGAGCGAACCTGCCCGTGAGGCGGCAGCAGGGATTTTCCGGCTCGTGATTGCCACATCGGCGGCGGTCGCGGTCGTCAACCTGCTCACCAAAGCCGGTGACGAATTCAGCGTCTGGATCGTCAACCGGTCCCTGGGCTGCCAGGGCAGCGAGGCGAGCGACGCGTGTATTGAAGCGTTCAGCGACAAGTTGCTGGACATGACCGCCCTGAAAGACGTGGATCAGCTGGCGGTCTCACTGTTCTTGGCGGTACTGCTCCTGATCAGCGGATTCGTCCAGCTGATCAGCGTCATTTTCCGGCAGTCGATGCTGTTCGTCCTCGTCGGCACCCTGCCGCTGGCAGCTGCTGCGTCCACCACCGAACAGGGGCGGGCCTGGTGGACGAAGTCGCTCGGCTGGCTGCTGGCGTTCATCGTCTACAAGCCCGCGGCCGCCATCATCTACGCGGCCGCCTTCTCCCAGTTCGAAACCAACGACGACAAAAGCATGATGGGCCAGCTGTACGGGGTGGCGCTGCTCATCCTCGCCGCGGTGACGCTGCCCGCCCTGATGCGCTTCGTCGCCCCAGTGGTCGAACAGGGCGGCAGTCTCGGCGGGTCGGGCGGCGGTGGGGCCAGCATGGCGTCTCGGGTCGCTACCGGGGCCATCGCCCTTAAGACGGGCGGCGCCTCAGTGGCCGCGCGCGGCGCGGCCGTTGGTGCCGCCGCTGGGCGGGGTGGCGGCGGTTCTCCTTCCGGTGGCACGACTGCAGGCGGTGGCGGTCCGACCGGTCCCGCCGGCGGTGCCCCCAAGGGACCGTCCGGAGGCTCCCCCTCTCCCACTGGGGGTTCGTCCGGCGGACCGACTGGCGGGTCTTCGGGCGGGGGAGGCGGAACCACTCAGGCTCCGTCCCCGGGTGCGGGCTCCGGTGCAACGGCGACGGGATCGGCGCCGCAGGTGCCACGCCCGTCGACCTCATCGCCGGGCAGTGGCGGCTCCTCGACTGCGGGGCGCCCGTCCGGGGCCGGCGGGACACCGAATACCTCCGGCCAGCCCGCGTCACAGCCCTCGTCCTCGTCGCAGCGTCCTTGGAGTGGTCCCCGTGGCAGCAAGTGAAGTTGGCGGCCCTGCGCCGCACCGCACGTATGGGAACTGGCGGAAGCCGCAGACAGCGGGCATCGGACAGCTGGGGCTGGCGCCCACCCTGCTGATGCTCGGCGGCCTGATCGTCGTGGTCCTGTCCATGCTTGTGTCCATCGTGCTCGCGCTCGTCCTGGCGGTGATCCTCGGCCTGGTCCTGGCGCCGCTGACCATCAAGGACAGGTACGGGCGCTCACTGCTGACGCGCATGTCCACCCGGTTGGCCTGGCGTCGCGCGGTCAAAAGGGGCTCCACGTTGTACCGGTCGGGGCCGCTGGGGAGGACTGGACACGGCACGTGCACGCTGCCCGGCCTCGCCGCGTCGTCGGTGCTCACGGAGGCGCAGGACAGTTACGGGCGCCCGTTCGCGATGCTGACCTATCCCCGCTCGAACGCTCATGTGGTGGTGCTGCGCTGTGATGCTGACGGCGCCTCGCTCGTCGACCAGGACCAGGTTGACGTCTGGGTGGCGTACTGGGGTCAGTGGCTGTCGGTCCTGTCTACCGAGCCGGGCCTGGTCGGCGCGAGCGTGACCGTGGAAACCGCTCCTGACAGCGGGCTGCGACTGCAGCACGAGGTGCACAGCCAGCTGGCGCCGGACGCGCCGGAGCTGGCCCGCACGATGCTGCAGGAAGTGCTGACGGAGTACCCGGCCAGCTCCGCGCAGATCTCCACCCGTATCGCCCTGACGTACTCCGGTGCGGCCCGGCCCGGTCACCCGCGCCGAACGGTGGACGAAATGGCCGTGCTCCTCGGCAACCGGCTGCCGGGCCTGACGTCGCAGCTGGGCATGACCGGAGCCGGCGCCGCCCGGCCGCTGTCGGCGGAGGAATTGGCGGAAGCCGTACGTACCGCGTATGACCCTGCGGTCGCCCCCATCATCGAAGAGGCGCGGGCCTCGGGCGGCAGCGGCCTGACGTGGCGCGACGCGGGGCCGCAGGGCGCGGAGGAAGAGTGGGACTGCTACCGGCATGACAGCGCATGGTCGGCCACCTGGTGCATGAGCGAGGCGCCGCGCGGAGAGGTTCTCTCGTCGGTCCTGACGGGGCTTCTCGTGCCCCATCCGGACATCGCCCGCAAGCGGGTGTCGATCCTCTACCGGCCGCACGATCCGGCGGCAGCTGCCCGGATCGTCGAACGCGACCGCAGAGACGCCTCTTTCCGGGCCAAGCAAGGCCCTCGCGGCGGCAGGGCCCGGGACGACGTGGCCCTGAAATCGGCGGAACAGTCCGCGCAGGAAGAAGCGTCCGGCGCGGGCGTGGTGCGCTTCGGCCTACTGGTCACGGCCACCGTCACCTCCCGGGAGGACCTGCCGCGCGCGCGGGCGGCGGTCGACACGCTCGCCCCGCCAGCCCGTATCGGCCTGCGTCCGGTGTGGGGCGCGCAAGCCTCGGCGTTCGCGGCCGGCCTGCCGATCGGCCTGGTGCTCCCCCAGCACCTGGCGGTACCCGCCTCCATCCGCGACAACATGTAAGGAGACTGCGATGGCTCGCAGCATCACGCCGCGTCGTCCGGGACTGCGCGGCTGGCCCGGTCGCGGCGGCGGGGCCCAGCCTCACCTCGACCCTGCGCCCGAATGGCGCGGCACGACCGTGCAGGTATGTGGCCTGTGGCCCTTCGGAGCAGGCAGCGGGACTCCAACCAAGGGCGTTCCGCTGGGGCGTGACCTCCACTCCGGCGCCACCGTGTGCTGCGATCCGATTTCGTGGTTCCAGCGGGCCGGGCTGATCTCCAACCCGAGCGCGTTCGTCCTCGGCCAGCCCGGTCTCGGCAAGTCCTCGCTGATCCGGCGCATGTCGCTGGGGTTGTCCGGATACGGCGTCCATCCCCTGATTTTCGGTGACCTGAAACCCGATTACGTCGACCTCATCCGCGCGCTGGGCGGGCAGGTCATCACCCTGGGCCGGGGCCGGGGATACCTCAACATCCTTGACCCGGGTGAGTCGATGGCGGCGGCCGCGCGGCTGACGGGCGACGCGCGGCGGGCCCTGCTCGCGGACGCGCACGGCCGGCGCCTGAACGCGGTGTCGGGTCTCATCACGATTCTGCGGCGGGAGCCTCCCACTGACCGGGAGGAGACGCTGCTGGCGGCGGCGCTGGACGTCCTCGACGACCGGCACGACGGTGTACCGGTCCTCGGAGATCTCCTGCAGGTCATAAAGGACGCCCCGGAGCCGATGCGGGCGGCGGCCCTCGACCGCGGGGACATCGCCCGCTACCGAGACGTCACGGAACGCCTGGAGTCGTCCCTGGCGGGGCTCCTTGGACGCGGGCGGCTGGGCGACATGTTCGCGCATCCCACATCCGAGCCCATGGCGCTCGACAGGGCGGTTTGCTTCGACGTCTCCGCCATCGACGACTCCGAGACGCTGCTGCAGGCTGCGGCGCTGCTGTCGTGCTGGAGCTACGGTTTTGGCGCGGTGGCTGCAGCTCACGCACTGTCCGACGCCGGTCTGGAGCCGGAGCGCAACTATTTCCTGGTCCTGGACGAACTGTGGCGCGTGCTGCGGGCCAGCTCGGGCCTGGTCGAAAGGGTCGACGTCCTGACCCGCGTCAACCGAACGCGCGGCGTGGGGATGGCGATGATCACTCACACCATGCGTGACCTCCTGGCCCTGCCCACAGAGGAAGATCGCCAAAAGGCGGCGGGGTTCGTGGAGCGGGCCGGGATGGTCATCTGCGCGGGGTTGCCGCGAGACGAAATGCCGCGCCTCGGCCAAGTCGTCGACCTCTCCCGCATCGAGCAACGTCGGCTGACCGAATGGTCCACGCCGCCGGGGTGGGACACCACAGACGCGACAGTCGACCCGCCCGGACGCGGGAATTTTCTGATCAAAGTGGGCAGTCGGCCAGGCATCACCATGCACGTCGACCTCACCCCTTCCGAACTGGCGCTCCACGACACCAACAAGCGCTGGCAGAACAAGACGTCCCGGTGAGGCGGAAAGCCCAGCGGCCTTGCGCTATGGGTCCGGGCTGAGTGGAGTGGTTCCCTCGTTGGGCGGCAGGCGTAGCCCTACCGCGCCGTTCGTCGGCTGTCCAGGATCGGGCTTGCCCGACCGACCGCGCTTGCGCGGCGCCCTTGGGCGTCCTGGATGGCCGGCGGGCGGTGTGGTGCCCTCTGGGTGCCGACCGACGAGGGAACCGCACCACGACCCCACCACCTCCACCTCCACCACCCACAACCCGCACCCCAGTTCCGTGCCCCCGCCCCCTCAGCAGGGTGGCCGGGGTGTGGGGCAGAGCCCCGCGTATCCCTGACCCGCACCCACCTCCAGTCGCCAATTGGCGACTGGCTGGGCGCGTAAAAGGGGCGGACCGCCGGTGGCAGTCCGCTCTGTCAAGGCACCTGCCGGTCGGTCACCGGTTTTCCGACCGGTAGCGTCGACAACCCGTTCCCCTTCGACATCGACCCGGCCGGACTCGCCCGGCAGTAGCACGCAGCGAAGCGACCCCCGGCAGAGAAAGTGCCGGGGGTCGCTTCACGCCCAGGGTAGGCCGCGGCTCGCTCGGCTTACTGATTGGATCTTGTACGGGTCACCGAGGTCCGGGAGCCGGTATCCACATACCGGGCATCCACGGTGCTGTCTCCGGCCGCTCGAACGCCTTCAGCCTTCGCCACGTGAACACCCACGTTTCCATCTGCTGAAGGCCGCAGGCACGGAGGAAGGTCACGTACCGGTCGTAGTCCGGAAGAGTCTCACCGCGCAACATGTCGCTGATGCTGCTTCGGCGCAGTCGACCGCCACTTTTCGCCTCAAGCTTGCGCAGTGAGGGTGCGCCCGCCCAGATGTGGACCGCTCGCAAAGCTTCGACCAGTTGCTTTGGCGTGGACACCAGAAGAGGGTCAGGCTGACCGAACATCTCGCGTGTCTCAAACGCTGAGCTTGGTTGTCCACGCCTGCTGACCCTCTGCTGTTCTTCGCGAGAACGCATCCGCTTGAGCCGATCGCGTTCTGCAAGAGGAAGATCCATTGTGATCATGATCCGCTGCAGCATGTCGTGGGCGGGAAGCCTTTTTCCGGCAAGGACTTCGCTGAGCGCGGTGGGCGAGAGGCCCGCGCGCCTTGCAATAGTCCCAGCTGATTCTCCGTCCGACACGGCAAGCAGCGCATTCCGCAACTCGGTACTGAACTCCTTCACTGACATGTCGTGTCACCGCCCTGCCGGCGCAAGCCGCGTGTCCGCAGTACTTCCGAGCTGCGTCCCAACAGATCCACCACGGCCTCGAAAAGTCCGGCGGCGAACACAGCGCCGATTACTTCGACTTCGTGACCGCCTGCCCACAGCCAGCCGAGCCCGGCAACCGCGATGGCGAAACCTACGGGACTAGAAATCGCCCGGGCGAACCCGAATCCGCGAGCGATGTGGGGTACGGGTACGCACCCAGGGGATGCCGCAAGAATCGGCTGAAGGACCCAGCCGCTTCCCGGCACATAGCGCCAGAACATGAACCACTCCCATGTGGATCTCTCGTCCATAGCCCGGACGGGATGCTGAAAAGAGGGGCTTCGCAGGCCCCTCACACGGCAAGGGCGTCGCCGTGCACTTTGAGCATGAACTGCTGCGACAAGGCAGCACAACTCCGGTTTTCAGCAGCCAAGTTCGCGGTTAAGCGGGGTCAACACCGTTATGCATGAACACTCCTGACAGGGCGAAACGCCACAAAGGTGGATCTTCTCTTTCCAGGTTCGACTGAAGGACGTCCACGCCTGTCCGGGAGCGTCCGGAGAATGCAGCGGCATAGCTCAGAAGGACTAGATCGAATGCGCAGGCCAATGGACCGAGGGCGGCTGAGATTCCGAAGGGCCGTCCGGGGGCGTCCGCAACTGTCCGAAGGCGTCCGAAAAACTGGACTGTCAGCGGCCTCCGTCCGAAGACTGGAGTCCAGCCGCTCTGCCTTAGCCCGGACGGAATCGGCGAGGTTTTCGGTCGCAGCCGAAACCTCTTCTGTGACGCAGATCACAGCTTTCGGCAAGCCCGCGTCATCTGGCGCGGGCTTGCCGCTGTTGCCTCACCCCACCCCTCGCCGTCGGGCGACAGGGCCTTGTCGTCTACTCAGCTTGGGCGAGGAGTCGTTCCCAGGTGCGGGTGGATCCGCCGTGCTGGGCCGCGAGGGCCGCCGCTAGGCGTGCGCGAGGGGCGTTCTCGGCAGTGCTGAGTGCTGCGGCGGCGATGCGCAGGCGAGGATCGCCTTCGTAGGCGTGGGCCTTACGGGGCCCCTGCCCTATGCCCGGGGGTCGTCCGCCCCCCTTTCCCTGCTGGGGAGGGGCACTGCGGCGCTCCTCGACGTCGCGGCGGGCCCAGACCCGGAGGCTGTAGACGGTCGTGCCTGCCGGGAGGTAACCCTGGGTCGCGTAGGCGCGGACGGTGCTCGGCGCGACACCGAGCAGGGCGGCGGCTTCCTCGTCGTTGAGGAGGTCGTCGGGATGTTCTCCGGGGGGCAGGGCGGGGACGGGGCGGCCTTCGATGTGGGCCTGGGCCTGGGCGAGGTCGTACACCAGGACTCGGCTATCGGGAAAGAGAGCCGGCACGCGTTGGCGGAAGGCGGGGGCGTCGCGCCGCCGCCAGGTAGCGATGGGCACGCCAGCCTGACGGGCGATGTCGGATTCGTTGATCACGGGGCGGCTGCGGGGAATCACGGGGAAGGGATCCTTCAGAGTCTTCGTCGGGGGCGGGCTACGCTGGTGGGGCTTCCTCGGTCAGCGGTGACGCCGGCCTGGATGTTGGTTAAGGGCCGGTGGTGTGCCGGGCCGCTCGTGAGCGGCTCTCCGCCGGCCCTTTCGCTGTCCGCTGCCTCCAGCGCTGGACCTCGCGCGGGCTGCGGAGCCGTACGACTTCGACGCCCAGGCCGGCGGTCTCTGCCACCTGCTGGGCGTAGCGGGGCCGGTTGGCGCGGTACTTGCGGATGGCAGTACGCAGGAGTGACCGGCGGGCAAAGAACGCCGCGGACCAGGTGAGGCGCCGGGCCTGTGCGCTGTCCTCGCGGCCTGCTAGCTGGCGCAGGCTGCGGCGGATGATTCGGTACAGGATCAGGGGCAGTGGGAAGTCCAGCCAGACCAGAGTGTCGGCCCGGTGCCAGACGACGTCCGCAAGCTTGGAGAAGTTGCCCTCGACGATCCACCCGTCGGTGCGGGTGATCTCTGCGGCCTGCCGGCGGAATTCCTCCAGCGGCAGTGGCCCCTCAGGGGTGAACAGGATGTCGTCGAGGTCGGTGTGGGGTTCGTCGAGTTCAGTGGAGAGCCAGCGGGCGAGCGTCGTCTTTCCCGTGGCGGGGGGTCCGAACAGTGCGACCCGTCGCATGTACGCCTCGTCTCTGCAGAGGGATTGACATATAAAACCTTACAGCGATTCAGACCATCAGTGTCGGGGTTCAGGCCGGCCACGGTCGGGTGCCGCCGGAGGCGGCTCCTTGGCCCCGCAGGGGCGGGCCCGCGCCCGAAGGGCGCTTGAGGGGCCCGGCGCGTAGCGCCTGCCCGAAGGGCAGAAAAAGCCGCCCGTGGCCGAAGGCCACTCAGGGGGCGGCGTTTCCGCTAGTCCGCCCCGTGCCCGAAGGGCACTCAAAGGGGCGGACCCCAGCCGCTTGCGGCTGTCCTTTACCGCCCCGCGCCCGAAGGGCGCTCAAGGGGGCGGACCAGCCGCTTGCGGCTGTCCTTTCGCCGCGCATCCGCCCCCCTCGTGATCATCACGAGGGGGGCGGGGCGGGTGAGGCGGCCGGGGGCCGGACCCGGTGGCCGGGTCCGGCCCTACGGTTCTACAGGCGGGGGAACAGTGCCCGCGCCGCCTGCGGGTGGCGGTGGAGCGTCCGCAGGAAGTCGCCTTGGAATGCTGCTCGCCCGGCGGTTTCAGCGGGGCTCATGTCACCTACTCCCTTCTTGGTCTTGACGATCACTCCGTCCATGATGCTGATTCCCGCGCCTCCCAGATCGGAGAACACGTTGGTACGGAGGTGCAGGAACACTTGCCCGTCTTGCTCGGCGATCGTCACCGCGTAGGCGAGATCGGCCAACGGGTAGACGTACGCCTTCCGGGACCGCTCCACGGGCTCGGACAGAAGCTCGGGGCGCAGACCTCGGAGGTAGTGCGCAAGCGTTGCCCGGGTCGCCGCCCGCAGCGGCACATCAATCTCCTGAGGGTCGAACTCCCGGACCATGGGCCGCCGCCACATTCCCGCCGTGCCGGTGGTGCAGACGCGCATGATCTCGTCGTACATCCGCCGCAGCTTGCGGTGGACGTAGGCCAGATCGGCGGGCAGGTCCGGGCTGGCCAGACTCTCCCAGCCCTCCGGAAGCCGAAACTGAGCCGTGGCGGTGGCCGTGTGAGTGGAGAGCGCCGGGACGGGCTCCAGCACCCGCAGGGCGTCGCCGTCCACGACGTCCGCGCTGATCAGCGCGCCCAGAACGGACGCCTCCTCGACGATCCGGCGGGACCGGACGGTGGAGAGCCGCCCCGCCCGCACTGCTCGCGCCTCGACGGCCGCGCGCTCCGCCTGCGTGCGTCCCACTAGGTGGGCGTGGAACCGCTTCTCGCCCTGGATGGACTCGCGGTCCACGGTGTGCGGGTCGTAGCTCCAAGAGACGACCGGGCTCAGCTCGTAGGCGCGGCAGTGCTCCGCGAACCGGGCCGCGATGACTCCCAGCGCCTTGCCGAACTCCGGCGAGTGGTCGTGCAGCCCCGGCCGGGGCGTGACCCCGGCGGACATCAGCATCAGCTCGTACAGGGCGTGCGGGCTGCGCTTGTCGGTAAGGGCGTAAGCCTCATCGGCCGACATGTTGATGTGAGCGTGCACGTTGGTCCAGCCGTAGACGTCGTGGACGGTGCCCATACGCCTGAGGCCGTTCACGTACCCCGGGAACCCCTTCGCCGGGAGCGAGTCGACGACAAGGATGTCCTTGCGTCGATTCTCCAGAGCGGCAGGGAGCAACTGACGGGTCATTGGGTTTTCCTTCCCTCGATGTTGGTTCGCCGGTCGGGGTGTGCCGCCCCTTCCGACATCACTAACTTTACAGCATCTCAGCTCATACGTCTATGCAAAATGCCTGCTCAGACAGGGTTTTGATGCTCTTTCGCCAAGACCGCCGCCGCTGTCGACGGCGGCGGTGGGGGGTGGCGGTAGCGGGCCGCAGAGAGGGCGGAGATGGCTGGTCCGGTGCGCGCAGCTTGCTGCGCAGGGCCAGCCACCAGGCCGGTGAACGCGCCGAAGGCGCCCGGCCTGGCGTCCCGCGCTTGCGCGGGATGGTCTGGCGGTGAACGCGCCGAAGGCGCCCGCCAGACCACCCCGGAGGGCCGCCAGGCCCTCCGGGGCGTCTCCGCCCGGCCTGCGGCCCGCTACCGCCACCCCCCACCGGGCCAAATAGGCGACCGAAGGGCGCCCGGCAGCCAGCTCGAATGCCGGACGGTCAGCAGTCGACGACGTCCTTGTCGAGGTCGCGGTGGACCAGATCCACGACCAGGTCGCGGCAGGCGAACTGCTTGGCGGCATCGGCCAGTCCATACGCGGCGGCTTGCTCCACGTCCCCAGCGACCACAACATGCTGGGCCATGGCCGTGATAGCTGCGCGGTGGCGTCCGACCGGCGCACTGCGTCACCACGGTGAGCGGCGCGGCCCGTCGGCCCGGCGAGGTAGCCCTGGACCTGCAGCACGGTGGTGGCGAGGACCTCGTGTACGCCCGGGGTGTCCATGACCGTCTCGTGCACGACCTGGTCGTGGGCGCTTTTCGCTGGAGGTGGCTTGTCGGTGCCCCTCGGGCGCCGGCCCATCGGGCACTCGCCGCGCCGCGGGCGCATCCAAGAGGTCTCAGCTACGGTCCCTGCCTGCGCATTTCCAACCTGAACCCCAGCTCTCGACGCAAGGTTCAAGATTTCCCGAACTTCTGCCACGAAAGCAGCAGCGCAAGTTGATTGAGATCAACTAAAGTGATAGCACTACTGACGCGCTTCGATGTGAAGCGCCGAACCGGAGGGTCCGCTACATGGACATCCCTGTTTCTGCCTGGGCCAGCGAACTCTTCGACGGCCAGGAGACGGCTCAGCTCGTGCGGGACCGAATCGGCCAGGCCTTGGTCGACATGCAGGCCAATGCTCAGGCGTCCCATCTCGAAGCTGACGTGTCGTCCACTCAGGTCCACGGAGTAGCCAGGTACCGCGGAGCCTACGAACGCGTCAGTGCGGCACTGAAGGACATTCCGGGAGCTGAGCTGGTGAAGCCCAACGGCTTCCAGTTCGAGCTAGTGCGGGTGGGCAACGCCCTGCTGTACCCGTTCTGCTTCTCGAAGAAGGACAGCAACGTCCGGACCGCAAAGATTCAGAATGTGTGGTCAGTGATCCGGGAGCTGTTCGCCTTCGCTCCGCCCTCGCTGCAGGCGGACATCTTCGGGGAGTACGAGTTCGATCCAAGTTCGGTAGAGCTGGGCCCCAAGCTCGCAGCCCTGCCGAAGGACACGCGCCTGGTGCTCGTCCCCTTCGCCTGCAACGCAGCCGGGCTGCTCAAGCCCTACTGGGGCGTGGCGGCCCTCGCGAACGACAGCGGCTCGCTGGACTGGATCATCGACCCGGAGCCGCTGCCACTGCCGGCCACCCCGACCCTGAAACTCGGCATCCCGCAGCAGAAGACGGAGCACCCGGGCTTCGACGAGGGTGAGCAGCCCATCGTGGCTCTGGCACCCCGCCCCAACGCGGACCGCAAGCTGGATGTCCCCCCCACAACCGAAGCCCCTCCGACCGAGCCCCTGGCAAACGAGGACAATGAAAACTGATCACCCAGTCCTTCCCGGGCTGGAAGAACGCACGGCCACCCCCCGCGCTGTGTCTGATGCCTTCGAGCCAGCCCGGCTCACCCAAGCCCGGCGTCTTGCTGGCATGACGAAGAAGGACGTAGCCGAGCGCCTCGGTGTTACGCCGGCAGCGGTGGGTCAGTATGAGACGGGCGTCTCGCGTCCCCGGCCCGATGTGGTGCCGCGGATGGCCACGATTCTGAACGTGCCAATGGAGTTCTTCATCGCGGGCCGACCCAGTCCTCGCCTCGATTCGTCGATGGCGCACTTCCGCAGCTTGCGCAGCACACCAAAGGCTCAGAGGGAGCGGGCGCTGGCGTTCGCCGAGCAGGTGTGGGAGTTGGCCTACGCGTTGGAACGCAGGGTGCAGCTGCCTCATGTGGACCTCCCCGGCTTCGCCGGCGGGGAGGTCCATCCCGGGGCGGCTCTGCCTTCGGAGCCCACTGCTGCCGCGCAAGAGCTGCGTCATCAGTGGGGACTGGGGGAAGGCCCGGTGACTCACCTCGTTCGGCGCATGGAATCGCACGGCATCGTGGTGGTGCTGCCGGCTGAAGCAGACGCTGCCGCCTCAACAGTCGACGCATTCTCATCTCGCTCGGCGCGGCCGTTGGTGATCCTGACTCGCAACCGGGCGAACGACGTCTACCGTCATCGATTCACTGCTGCCCACGAACTCGGTCACCTGGTGCTGCACGGCGATGCCACCGGCGACAGCAGGCAGGAGCGCGAAGCGGACGCTTTCGCAGCGGAGTTTCTTACGCCGCAGACGAGCATTTTGCCCCTGCTGCCTCGCCGGATGGACCTGACCTACCTGGCGGGCCTGCGCCGGACCTGGGGCGTCTCGGTTCACTCCCTCGTCTATCGCTGCCGAGAACTGGGGTTGATCTCCGACGCGACGGCGAGCAGAACCTACCAACGGCTCCGTGCGCTCGACGGGCAACCTGGATTCGCTCCCGAGCCTGTCAGCAGCTACACAGGCGAACAGCCCACCCTGCTTGCCCAGGCATTCGACCTGGCGGTACAGGAGACAGGCTTGAGCATGCGGGAGCTTGCACAGGAACTGGCTTGGACCCCGGCCCGCGTCCGAGAGCTGCTGGGCATGCCCGACACCAGGCCGGTACTGCGCTTGGTCTGACGTGCCTCGGTCGGCGTTCTCATGCAGGCCGAGGTGTCCACGCTGTCCAACTCCAAGCCTTGAGCTGCAGGGGTGCGTCCGAAGAAGGCCGGAACCGCAGCGTGTGTCAGGGCAGTGGACGAGATTGATGGTCCACCGCCATGGAGATCCAGACTGCTATCAAACGGACGGAACCACTAGGTGAGCATCAAGGCCATCGAGACCAGCTACGCCGGGCACCGGTTCCGGTCCCGGCTCGAAGCGCGCTGGGCCGTCTTCTTCGACAAGCTGGGCATCTCCTGGGAGTACGAGCCCCAGGGCTACGCGGTCGGCCCAGAAGGCAAGCGCAGACCGTACCTGCCCGATTTCTGGTTGCCGGGGGAGAAGCTCTGGGTCGAGGTGAAGGGTGCAGAGGAAAAGCTCGACGTGGAGCTGCTCCTGTACGCGGCGATCCCGCACTTCGGCCTGCCAAGTACGCCTGGTTCGCCCTCCATCAGTGAACACCAGATCCGGCTGCTTGTCCTCGGGCCGATTGACCGGGTGGGCTCCCTGGCGGATGGCACCACCGGAGGACACGTCGGGTATGCCCGGCCCCTCCACACGGTTCTGACTTTCCGTAAGGGCGACGTCTTCCAAGGAACCGCGTACTTCTCCGCCCACGGCGTCATGGCCGACCCCGACTTCGGCAGCCTAGTGGGGAACGACAGCCCTGAGGTCTTCTGGGAGACCCGGGGAACGAAGTGGGGCAACTGGGTCGGCGGTGGTGTCCTTATAGAAGAGGACTACGCACCGGCCGTATACGCCGCCTACCAAGCGGCTCGTTCCGCCCGCTTCGAGCACGGCCAAAAGCCCTAATCATCCCCCGTGAGAGACGTCTGGTTCCTGCGGCTCCTCGAGGGCTACAGCACGCCTGCTCGACAACGTGGTTCGCGCTCCGCACACCACGGTGACGGGGCACGAGCTACGGCTGCCGCGCGTGCCCGTGGACCGGGCACGCGCATGGGAGAGTGAACCGGAACGCATGGGTGAGCCGAACATCCCCGGGAACGCAGGTGACATGCCCCGCCGCTCTACAGCACGCCGAGCAGGGCGTTGTCCTCCCACTGGTCGACGACTTCGAGGTAGCCGGCCAGGACCTTGGAGTGCGGGGCCCAGCCGCCCTGCTTGGCGATGACGATCTGGTCGTGGCCCTTCAGGCGGGAGGATGTGGCGAGTCCGCGGCGGGGGCTGTGGCCGGTGAAGCGGATGTCGATCCCGGCGCGTTCGCCGGCGCGGGTGACGACGTCGCCGATGGACTCGGGCTGCAGCCCGCTGTCCATGACGGTGTGCCAGCGGTTGTGCAGTCGGCGCCAGGCGTACCCGTCCGGGTCGGTGAGGCCGGCGGCCTCCTTCCACGCCTGCCAGGCCCGGACCGGGCAGATCGAGGGCCGGGAGCCGTAGGGGACGGGGACGATGCGGGGGCGGACCTTGGACACGCGCAGGTCGGCCTGGATGCCGGCCGGGGTCTCGGCGTAGTCGCGCACTCGGTTGAAGGCGAGTTCGTGCTCGCGGCCGGCGACGGCGAAGTGTATGAGGACCAGGGCCCGGTCGCGGAGTCCCATGAGGTTGTCCGGGCAGGCGGCGCTGATCCGGACCAGGTGCTCGACCAGCAGCGGCGGGGCCTGGCCCCGGCCCCGGGTCTCCCCGTTCTCCTCCATCTCCTTCACCAACTGCTTGAGCCGGTTGCGGGCGAGGCGGGCGACGCCGTCCTCCAACTGCAGGCCGTGCTCGGCGCGGGCGGAGACAACAGTGCCGGAGATTCGGCGGTCGATGGTCGACGGCGCGGTGCAGGTGCCCTTCTTCCACCCCGGCTGGGACCACAGCCACTCGACGAACATCACGAGCGTGCCGGGGGCGACGGCGAGCACGGGCACGCCGGAGGCGGCGCAGAACTTGCTCCAGCTTGCCCAGTCCTGGGCGTAGCCCGTGCGGGTGCGCTCCGGGCGGCCGTCGGCGACGGTGCGCACAGCTTGGCGGTCGATGTGGTCGAGCGCGGCCCGGGTCGCGGCGTCGTACGCATCGGGCCGGGCCGGTGCGGCCGGGATGACGACCGGTTCGACCGCGTTCTGACTGTCTGACATGAGCTGCCCCATTCACCGGATTTCACCACTTCCATGGACTCCGGACATGGGGAGCTTATCCGGGATCCAGGAGGTGGTCGGAGCGGCGAGAGCTAGTGCTACCAAATCGCATTACGTGAACGGAGGGGGATAACGCTGACTCATTCACATACAGGGGTGCACTAAGACCTTGGTACGAGATGGAGTGTTGCCCGTGTTCACCGCAGCCACCTCGGCGCTCACCACGCCCGTGTCCGCCAACCCGCCCAGGGGGGCCGCCGAAGATCGAGCCGCTGCGCAGCGGGCTGCCGATCGGGAGCTGTTCGAGCAGCTCCAGGCGGACAAATTCGAGGGAGTCCACTTCGACATGCTCCGGGATCGCCTGTGGCTGTACGGGTGGAAGGTGCTGCGGGCCTGGATGCGGGACGGCACGATCATCGCGCGGTGCCGTGAACATCGGATCCGCTTCCCCGCGCCCTACACCGAGGTCGAGGAGATGATGCGCCGGGACGAGGTCCGGCAGGAGATCGCCGTCGACTGCCTGGGCAGGGCCGTTCCCCGCTTCATGTCCCAGTTCCTGCAGGAGTGGCAGCCGGACGGCGGCCGGAGCCTGAACACCTTCTTCCTGCACCTCGCCCTGTCCTTCTACCGGGACGCCTACCGCCGGTGGGCCGGCGGCCACCGGCAGCGAATGCGCGAGATCCTTGGACCCGACGCAATTTCGGAGTACGACCCCGAACGGGACGAGTGGGTCCGGGTCCCCGTGCCCGGACCCGAGAAGCAGACCCTTCTACGGGAGACCCTGGCCATCGTTCTGGCGGCAGCCTCGATGGAAGAACGTGCGGTCTGCGAGGCGATGCTCACCACCGGGGGCACGCAAGAGGAGATTGCACAGCTGCTCGGGACCACTCGGAAGTCGGTCGAGCGGCGCCTAAGCCGTGTTCGGCGCCGTGCCCGGGAACTCGCCAAGTTCGGCGTCATCGACGCCCCCTCGGTCAGCTCGGCGGTGACCCGGTGAACGGTCCCCTCGATCTGCGCATCTGCGTCCTTCTCCTCGCCGGAGCGTTCACGGGATACGTCGCGTACGCCCACCCGGATGTCGGCGTCGCCCTGGTCGTCGCCGCCGTAACGGTGACCCTGCTGTACCTGCTGACGGGCTCCGGCGATCGCGGGGACCCGGGAAGCGCATCGTGAGAGTTCGGCGGCAGCGTGCGCCCGGCACCAGGCGCCGTCCAGCTCGTCCGTCAGCGTCCCGACCTCCTACGAGGCCGTCGGCTGACACGATCTTGCTTCTGGCGTCGGCGCCCAAGTGCCTGATGGCGTCGGTGCGGAGCAGTGTGACCCTCCACCAGACGACACCAAATGTGCCTTTGAGCAGGCAACTTGCACATGCTTGACCAGCAACTACCGCTGCAGAGGCGGTCTTTGGTGGCTCAGGGGCTCCTTCTGCCGTTGCAGAAGGAGCCGGCGGCGGACCGTGTTGCCAGCGCGACCCGGTAGTCTCATCCCATCTCTCTTCCGGCAGCGATCCGGTGGGCGACGTACGGGCCGACCGGCTCGGATGTACCCGACGGAAGGGAGAACGATTCGGATGGCCGACTCCGAAAGGCCTCAGGAACGGGACGACGAGGTTCCGGACCCGCAGAACCAGGGCGACCCCCTGGACAAGACGGGCCGGGGCGACGAAGTCGCGGACCAGGGCCCCCAGGAGCCGGATCGCGGTATCGCGTCGTGGCAGTCCTGGATCAGGTTGGTAGTAGAGGTGGTTCTGCCCCTCGCCAACCAGATTCTTGGGCTGATCAACGGCAACGGCGGATGAGGGTCCACACCTCACCCGCCGCCTGATACCGAAGCCGGCAGCGGACCCGCGTTCGAGATGCCAGTCCTGGACGCGGGTCCATCTCTGTTTCGGCGCTCATGCTGAGTGCTCCGCCTAGCGGGGCTATCTCACCGCCAGCATCCCGCTGACGCAATGACCCTGCCTGCCGTACGCGCAGAGCGGAACACTTTTTGACCCTAAGCGATACCGCCATTAGACGCTGACCAGCATTAATGCTGATCCTCGCCCATCTGGGTGGATCCCTAGGAGCCAGGTTGCCCTTAGACGGTACCGTGAGCCTCCACGGAAGCAACCGGGGGGAGGCATTCCTTGACGCGCGGTGCGGCCAAGTTCGACCCGCAGATCCTGAAGAAGCTACGCGCGAGTAAGGATGTTGGCGGTCGCAAGCTGAGCGCTGCCGAGCTGGCTCGGCTGCTCAAGACGTCTAAGGCCCGGGTTCTCGCCTATGAGTCCGGCAGCTCTGTGCCGGAACCCGGGCGCATCCTGCAGATCGCAACGATCTTTCAAGTGCATCCGCGCGAGCTGTACGAACCGACTCGAGGACGCTACGACCAGATCCGGGACCTGCGTTGCTACGCCGGCTTCACCGCAGCAGAGCTGGCGCAGCGGCTGAGCATCAGCCGGGCCACGTACCGAGACATCGAGCGCTTGGCCATACTGCCCGCGCGAGACGACGGCACCCTCCCCTTGCGGCTCGCCGGCGCCCTGAAGGTCCCTCTGCCGATGATCCACCGGGCGCTGGATCACCACCCCGTCGCGTCTGAACGCCGCGAGATCATCAACGTGCACCTCACGGATCTCTTCAGCCGTGCGCATGAGCAGTACCAGCCAGCGGTCGTGAACCCGGACGAACCTGCCCTGCTCGAGATCACAGAGCTGCTTCGCCGGCCTACCAGCGTGGTCTGCCGCCTCGTCAACCACGAGCTGGGTGTCTACAGAGGAATGATCAAGCGACTGGGCGTCGCTGGCCTGAATCTTGCTTACGCGCAGAGTCCCAAAGCCGCCGCCGAAGCGAGCAAGGAGGGGGAAGCCATTGAGGCCGCCATCGTCAAGCGGCCGGCCTTGGCGGCTTCCACCCTCGTACGCCTCCTCGCCGAGGCTATGACCAGTCAACAGTGGCGGACCATGGTGTCCTTGATAGAGCTTGGCTCCGTGTGGGTCATTGAGCCGGTCCTCCACGAGGAAGAGACTCAGGTGTGGGACGGGCTGATAGCGCGCGGTTTCGTCAGCGCGGACCGTGAACGCACCAGCTCGGAAGGCACCAGGATGGCGCTCACGCAGGAGGGCTGGCGTCGCTGCACGGCGCAGGCCGCGCACTACGCGTGCCTGTACCCGCGGGTCGCAGCCCCCAGATTCCGCACAACGCACCGGACTGATCTCCGAGGGTATTGACCCAGGCCAGCGATCGTTCGTTCCCGGCAGCCCGGCAGATGTGGGCGATCTGGACGCTAACGCGTCACAAGGGCACTTCTTCGGCCGTCCGGAGCGCGGCTGTCAGTGGCACCTGCTGTCCTGTCAGGTACGCCGCGAACTCACCGGATCGCCAGGAGGCGCGCTTCATGCCCTTCACCGCGCTGCACACCGACCTCGGCCGTCTCGATGCCACGCTCCCCGACCTAGGTTGCAAGCTGGACTGGGCCCAGGTCTACAAGGTCCGTCCCCGTATGCCGCTTGCCTGCGCCGAGTGCGGGTGGAGCCTGCACGCCAAGGTCTCCCGGTACGGCGTGCGATTCTTCTGCCACGACACCGGGCGGCCACCGTCGTGCGAGCTGTCGAACGAGTCGTGGGAACACCACATGCTCAAGCTGGAGATGGCGGCCGCCATCCGGGAAGCCGGGTGGTTCGCCGAGCTGGAGGTGCCAGCCGAAGACGGCTCGTGGCGCGCTGACGTCATGGCGTCCTCGGCGGACGGCGGGCAACGCATGGCCTGGGAGGCCCAGCTGTCCTCCATCACCCTGGACGACATCCGCACCCGTACCGAGCGCTACCAGGCCGAAGACATCAGGGTGTGCTGGGTGTCCCCGCACAAGAAGCCGCCACAGTGGATCGGGGCGGTGCCCGCAGTCCGGGTACGCGCACCGGAGGACAGGGGACAGCCCTGGGTGGTGGACGACGGCGTCGCCGGCTTCGACTTCTCCGCCGGGAGCTGGGTGATCCGAGAGGAGCAGCTGCAGCACTTCGTCCGGTGGGTGCTTCACGGGCACCTCGTGCCCGAGCAGAGCTTTCCGCGGTACCGGCGGGTGCTTCGCGTCGTCGATGGCAAGCGGCTGCGGTTCCGGCGGAACCTGTGGTGGACGTCCCTGCAGTCGGTCGGCGCCCAGACAAAGCACGAGGCAATGCGCCAGCGCCAGGAGAAGGCGCGGGAGGAACGCGAGGCTCGCCGGAAACAGCAGGAAGAGGCCGCAGAGCGCCAGCGTCAGATGCGGCAGGAGCAGGAGCGGGTCCGCCGGGCTGAGGAAGCTGAGCGCCTGCGCAAGCAGCGGGAAGAGGAAGGCCGCGTCCGCATGGAAGCGTGGCTTCAGCAGCGGGCTGAGGACGTTGCGCGCCGCGCTCGGGAAAAGGCCGAGGAGACGGAACGCCTCGCCAAAGAGCAGGCCGACCGCGAGGCGATGGAGCGGCAGGCCGAGGAGACCGCGAAGGCGTGGTGGCTCCGGTTGTCGAAGCAGCAGTCGGAGGAGCTGTTCGCCGCGGTGAGGGAGTGGGCCTGGCGCATGGAGAAGGTGTGGGTGGAGATCCCCGAGGCCCCGCGGATGGATCCGGCGTACGCCTACGGAGTGCCGCTCTACACGCGCGGGAAGCGCCGCTCCCTGTATGGGGTCGTACGCCCCTGCCCTGATCTGATTACCGCCTCACCGCAGGTGATGGTCCTGCACGCCCTGGTCCGCAGCTGCCAGGAAGCCCGGGAGCTGCAGGCAGCGATGCACGAGGGCCGGATCACGCACTTCGACTTGCCGGAGCACGAGCAGCTCGCCATGTGCTGACGTTCGGCAGCTGCGGCGCGCGGTTGATACCGAGCGCCAGCGCGCCGCCCGTGAAGACCGCCGGTCTCCTCGGCGGACCGGGGCAGACTGCCCCCTTCGACCCGCTGCGCGGGGCGCTGGGGATGCCCGCGCTATGCCTGGTCGGCAGGGAGATTTCGCTGCAGCCCGCACCGGAGGCGGCCACCCCGTCCGCGCTGGCGCCCGAGCGGTGGGAAGGCACCGCAGCCAAGGATCGGTCTGTAGGACAGGGCGGTCGGAACCGGCGGACGTGACAGCGAGTGGGCATGACGAAAGTCCTAAACACGCCCTCTGATCTGCCCTTTAGGCGGTCCAATTACCGCTGGCCCGCGTGCTCCCCATCAAATTAGCACCAGCCAGATATCCCGTCAGATAGCGCCGCGGCAGATCTGGTTGGTTCCATACGGGGACTGCCGAGATTTGCTCGTTGGTTGAACCGCGTTGACGCCGGCGCCGCAAGTGGGGACGGGTGCTCGGAGGTGTACCTTCACCTGCACCTGGGAGCCTTGTGCGGTGACTGGTGAACCTGACAGGTTCATACGGGCTGTGACCGAGCAAGGTGGGCGCGTCCATGTGTGACGGGCGTCGTCTGTGTCTGACGGGCGTCGTCGCCTCCGTCCGACACGTCCGACGACGCTGCCCGGACGCGTCAGACACCGTCCGGCCAGAGTCATTGACCATGGCATTGACCGGTCAACGTGAAGCAAGCTGCGTTCACAGCTGAATTGCCATCGCGGGGGCCTGTCCCACTCTCGCGGAGACCTGTCCCACTCTCGCGGAGATGTGTCCCACTCTCGCGGGGGCCTGTCCCACTCTCGCGGAGACCTGTCCCTCTCTCGCGGAGACCTGTCCCACTCTCGCGGAGATGTGTCCCGCTCTCGCGGGGGCCTGTCCCACTCTCGCGGAGACCTGTCCCTCTCTCGCGGAGACCTGTCCCTCTCTCGCGGAGACCTGTCCCTCTCTCGCGGAGACCTGTCCCTCTCTCGCGGGGGCCTGTCCCACTCTCGCGGAGATGTGTCCCGCTCTCGCGGGGGCCTGTCCCACTCTCGCCGAGACCTGTCCCACTCTCGCCGAGACGCGTCCTTCGACCGCAGTCTCGTCTGCCACCACCGAGAGGGGCTGGAGGAGACGCTTGACGTTGACCGGTCAATGCCATGGTCAATGACTCTGGCCGGACGGTGTCTGACGCGTCCGGGCAGCGTCGTCGGACGTGTTGGACGGAGGCGACGACGCCCGTATGAACCTGTCAGGATCACCAGTCGCTCTAGACCCTCAGGTGCCGGATGCGCATTCGCCCGGCGGAGTTCACTTTTTCAGACCCACTACCGGCCCGACAGTCACGATGTCACCCGCATCGCATCGCCGGGTAGATAACAACGCCGGAGATAGACCATCGAGCTTCCTTGATGCGTGAGCTAATTGCGACTCACGGGAGCCTAGGTAGCGAAGCCACAGCAAATAACAACCGCATCTAGCAGTCTTCGCGGATAATTAAGAGCAGTGCGGTTATTTGCGGCGCGCAGCTTCGTTTGTTATTTCAAGGGTGCTAGTCTGCAACCAGGCGAGCGCAGCAGATGCTGAGGCTCGGCTTCCGGTCCACGACATGAGTGGACCCCATGCCCCCGCCGGCCAGCGAGTCATGGGGTCCGTCGGTGAGGACTCAGTCTGATGGGTCCGTCCTCTGCAGAGGCGGGCCCATCAGCGCTTCTACGAGGTCAGAAACCAGATCCTTACGGCGTAGTACGCCGCCTGGAGCAGTCCCCCTGCGAGTCGAGCCGCATCTGCAGCCTGACCCAGAAGCTTCGTCCGCACCGGCTTGGGCCCCTGGGGGGCACCGTCGCCGGCCACCTGCACCACCTCCCTTCTTGGGTGAGAGCACGTGCGTCTCACCACGAACCCGGGGGAGGGGTGTTAATGGAAAACCCTACCGCATCTAGCACCCCTATCTAGGCCCGCTGGATGCGAAGGCTTTCATTCTGCTTTTCTCCCTCCCTAGGGAGCACTTTCCATCCCCGGGGAGGAAAGTACGGCTATCAGCCCGCCGACCTGCGGATTTAGTTTTCGCGTCTCACTCTGAAAGTCCGATGGTGCAAGCCCGTGAGCAGGTGCAGCACATCACCCGAAGATCGCTATCCAACGAAAAGTCGCATTCGCGGCCTTCTGCTCCGAGCCTAGAGAATGGCCGACGACGAGGCGAGTGCCGAGACTAGGCGGGCGGGGCCTGTCGCCCATGCCTGCCCTGCGCTGGTGCGGTGGGCCGGCGGGAACCAAGATCACAAGAGCGTGGGTTAAGCGCTGGACCGGTGGCGGGTCACGGCGCCCGTACCTCCTGCATCCCCGGTCGCCGGGATACCTCCGTCGCCCGGGCGGCCGGACTGCGTCCTTACGCGCGCGCCTCACAAGGGGATCCAGAACGTTCAGAATCTCGCCGTCTCCCGGCCAGTTCACGGCGTGCGCGACAATCACCGCGTGCAGACGTCGAAGTTCCCCTCCGTCCATGTGCTCGACCAGCTCCTCGACAGACTGGGCGCCGGCGCGGCTCGTCGGCGTCAGTTGCACATGGTGCGCGGGGAGCTGGAGCGGGCGCTGAACCGCGGCGCACTGCCGGTCGGTGCCCGGCGCAGCCTGCAGCGGCTTCTGGAGGAAGAGGCGCTCGATTCGTACGTGAGGCTCGCGGAGTCGGGGGCGCTGCGGCACCGACGGGTTGACGGGGGCTTCCCGCCCACTTCAGAGGCGACCAACGAGATCCGCCGCAGGTGCATCGACCTGCTGCGCGAGGCGCTGGGGATGCCCGCGCTGCGCCTGGGCAGCAGGGAGATTCCCCTGCAACCCGCACCGGAGGCGGCCACCCTCTCCGCGTTGGCCCGCCAGCTCGACCAGTACCTCGGCGGGGCCATGTCCCCGGCGCAGACCCGGCTGACGGCCATGCTCGCGCTGGAGCTGGACACCGCGGCGCGCAGCGGGGAGTTGGTCGAGCTACGCACCACGGACCTGGAAGAGGACAACGCCGCGGTATACGTCGAGCGGCGACCGCAGGGCGGCGGCACGGTGGAGGGGGAGTGGGTCGAGACCTCGCCGCTAACCCGGGCCGCGTTGGAGCGGTGGCTGGACGTGCGCAAGGACTTCCTGCAGCGGGCCCACGGCACCTCGAAACTGTGGGTCTCGCTCTGGATGAACCACGACGGCGTCTTCGACGACGAAGGACACACGACGCTCCGCCCGCCCGGGATGCCGCTGGAGGAGAACGGACTCGTCACCTCCTATCGGGTCGGCCGACTGCGGTACGACGGGCTGCGCCAGCTGCCCATCAAGCTGGAGCAGCTGCGGCGCGCGGTTGACGCCGAACGCCAGCGCACCGCCGCGTAGTCCCTTCTCCTTGTTGCTGCCCGCCTGGTCTTTTGCCGTGCGGCGGCCATCACGCCGAAGGGCTTGTTATTAGCGGGTGTGATGTCGTTATACGACGTCGCTGTTTACTGGCCGCCGGAGTGCCCGGGTCGGGGACGTCCCCAGCCCGGTGCACGACCCGCCGACGTCGCCGATCAAGTCGAGGTCACCGTTGAGCGCGAGGACAAGGAGCAGCAGGACCGGCCGGTGCGGCGGCGGGCACTGTCTGCCGGGCGAGGGCACCGGCTTCCACGCTGAGCGCCTCATCGTCGGTCAAAGAAGAGGAACCGCCAGGTCATGGGGCAGGTTGGACCGTGCCCAGCACGCCGCGCTCGCGCAGCTGGGCGAGGTGCTCCAGCCCGCCCGGCCGGTACAGCGGAGCGCTGTCGACGTCGGCCTCGACGGCGCGGACCCGGCGGGTAGCGTCGACCCCGTGCGGGGGAGCGGCGGGGACCTGGGGCTGCGGACCGCGGCCCAGCGGCCGGCGTGCGGTGCTCATGAGCGCTGATCGTACGGACAACGCCTCGACACCGGCGAGTTGCACCAGGCGGGCCTCATTCGAACCTTCCGCCGGGGCTCCTCGGGGGTGGCGGGCCGAGTGCCCGCCGGGGTTCTACAGGTCGATCTCTACATCGTCGTCGCGGTCGCGGTCTTTGGCGTCATCGGCTGGCGGCGGGGTCGGCTCGAACGGACGGGGATGGGTGGCATGGTCCAGGCCCCGGGCGGCAAAGCCCTTCTCGCCGTCGCCGCGGTGCTCGTTCTCCGCGGCGATCACCTTGCGGCGGTCCGCGCTGGCCACATCGACCAAGTGCCGGGCGTGGGCGACCTGCTGTTCGTAGACACTGACGTCGGCGGCGGTGACCTCCTGACCGGCCGCGGTCTTCTCCTCCAGCTCGGCGGCGGTCCAGTCGAGCTGGGCGAGGGCAGGAAGTAAGCCGGTGACCTCCTCATGGTGGGGGAGGGCGTTGGGGTCCTCGGTCTGGGTGCCGTTCACGGCTTCGTCCCTTCTGCTGGCTGACAGGTCTTAGAAGTCGATGTCGAGGTCGAGGTCGTTGTCGGCCTGTGGGGGCGCGGGGCCAGCCTCGGACTCGTCGCGAACGAGACGGAGATGACGCTCCGGCCGGTGCGACGGCTCGGGCTCGGGAGGCCATGCGGCGCCCTTCGGGCCATACACGGTTGCCTCGGTGCCCGGATGAAGCTCCGCCTGGAGGTGGCCCCGGCAGACGAGGGAACCGCCTTCTAGGACTGCAGGGCCGGGTGGGTACGCGGGTCGTCGGAGGGCTTTACGGCGTCGCGCTCAGTGAGCGGTTCGGGGTCGACCGTGCGGCCGTCGATAGACAGTCCCTTCGGAGTTACCTCGACGACGTGCCCACGCCACTGCCGCTCCAGCCGCCCGACGGCAGTGGTGGGCTTCACCGGCGCTGTTCCTCGCGCTCGACGACCGCCAGCTCCACGGGGGCTTCGTGGCCAGCGGCCTTGAGCAGGGCGGCCACGTTCAGTTCGTCGCCTGGGGCGACCGCGCGGGTCTCGCGGGCGTCACTCGCGGCGACCAGGGCCTCGACGGTCTTGCTGATGGACTCGACCCGGGCCACCTCGGTGCGGTAGGCCCACTGTGCCTCGGTGGCCCGGGTGTGCCCCTCGATGAGCGCGACCACCTGATCGTTGCGTCCCTTGACCTCCTCCATGACCCGCTCGTGGCGCTGCTCGCTGTCCAGGCGGCGGTCGCTGCGCCACAGCGGCGCGCACACGGCGTAGACGGCGGCGGTGCCCAGCAACCACATCAGGGCGCGCAGCGGCCAGTCGGGCGTCCAGGCGGTGACACCGATCAGGGCGAGGGTGCCGCCCGCGGCGAACGCGAACCGGGTGATGTCGCTGTCGCCGTGCTTCTTGGCGGCCGACACGGTCCCGGCGGCAGCGGCGAGTACGGCTAGCGCTCCACTGATCCACAGCGGCTCCGTACTGCCTTCCGGCAGACGCTCGTGCCATGCCCAAGCCAGTCCGGCGGCGGCCGTGGTCACCAGTCCGGGAGCGATGCGGCCCAGGTGCTCCCACAGCAGGCGGGCGACCGAGCGGACTGGCGGCAAGGGCTCGACGTTGGGGACGTATGGGGCGGTGATCTGGTGCTCGCGGGCGATCAGGTGCAGGGCGGGGTCGAAGAGGATCGGGTCGTTCACAGGTCCATCTCCATCTCGTGGGCGTGGGGTTCGCTGGCGGGCCCGGCCACCCCGCGCTCGGCGTGGCGGATCCGCTCGCGATCGGCGGCGACCGGCTCCAGTGCCTGCTCGGCGTGGCCGACCAGGGCGCTGGGGGCGAGGGCCGGGTGGCGGGCGTAGTTGCGCAGGTCGTGACCGGCGGCATCGAGCCGGTCGAGGGCGGCGGTGTGCAGGACCCGCTCGGCGGTGTAGGCGGCGGTGCCGCCGATGCCGGCGTCGTGCAGCTCGGCGAGGACCTGGTCGCTGAGGTTCGGCCCCGGGTGGCGCTGGGCCTCCCAGGCGACGGTCAGCGGGTCGATGGGGGCGTGCCGCTCGTCGAGCGTGCGCATGGCCCGGTAGGCGACGGCCAGCTGGGGGTGGGAGAAGTCCCCTTCCTGCAGCGGGCCGATCTCACGCAGCTGGCGGGGCTCGTAGAGCAGAGAGGCGAGAGTCTCGCCCTCGGCTTGGACGTCGACCCGGGCGCGTTCGGTGCGGGGCACCGTGGTGACCTGCTGATCGGGCGTAGTGTCGAGCAGGTTACGCACGGTCTCCGGTGCGGTCTTCCAGGCAGCTTCCAGCTGGGCAAGGCACTTCCCGGTCTTGTCTGCCTGCTCCAGCGCCTTGAGCGCCTGGTCGACCTCGGCCTGCCGGGCGGTGTCGCGCAGCGTCTCGCCGGCGTGCTCGACGGCTCGGTGGATTGCGGTCTCCAGCACCATCCCGCCGTACAGCGGGGCATTGCGCGGGTTGGGGCAGACGCTGGCGTTGGCGAGCTGAGAGATCCTGGACGGGCTGAGGATGTGGCGGATGCCCTGGTCCTCGATCTGCGCAACCGCCGCGGTGACGGCGGCCGGGATCTCGTTCTTGGCGACCTTGGAGAAGTCGATGGAGTGCAGGACACCCCACAGGGCAGCATGGTCAGGGCGGGAGAAGGTGCCCGGCGGTATCCAGCGCATCGAGGGGAGCGCCTCCGGGCGGTGCAGCATCGCCCCGAGCAGCGCTTCCTCGGCCTTGAGCGTCAGCTTATTCACCGGGTCACCCCGCCGGGCTCGTACGGCTGCAAGGGCGCGACCGCCGGGAGGTACAGCGGGTGGCACGGGTGCCCGGCCTTGGTGGTGCCCAGGGCCCACAGCCGGGCGCCATGGGCGGTCAGGGCCTTCTCGACGGTGGCGGCGCGCTGGAGCCTGCCCCATGCTCCCCAGCCGACGGTGAGGTCGTGGGCGGCCTCGGCGAGCAGCTGCAGCAGCGCGTCGTTGTGGGCGCCGACGGTGTCGAGCAGCCCGGTGGTGAGGATGCTGGGGTCGGTGGACCGGACGGCGAACAGGTTGGCCAGCACCAGCCCGCCGTGTCCGTCTCGCTGGGCGAAGCCGACCAGTCGTCGGACCGTGGGGTCGTCCTGGTCGGCGGTGGCCATTGACGGGTTGAGCAGGATGTAGACGCGGTGGGGGCCGGGTGCCCAGGTGCGGGTCAGGGCGTAGCGGTGGACTAGGTCGGGGCTGAACACGGCGGTGCCGGCGGTGCCCTGCTGGTGGGTCAGACCCTGGGCGGCGGCCCATGCCTTGATCTGCTCGGGCAGCGTCACGCCGTCACCTCCGCCGCGTCCGCCAGTTCGGCAAGCACGCGCGCGTGGCACGGCTCGCCCTCGGGGCACCAGCAGCCAAGCCGCTGGCCCTTGAGGCGGGGAAGCTCGCGGGCGACCAGGTCGCGGTGCTGGTCGAGCCACACGCGGTACTTGGCGACGACGTCCTCGGCGGTGCCGTGCTTGCCCACCTTGAAGGGGTTGGCGAGCAGGTGACCGGCGAGGTGCCACCCGCCCTGGTACATGGGGCGGCCGACGTAGACGACGTTTCGGAAGTCGGGGTCGTCGCGGCGGCCCTTGAGGCACACCACGGTGGTGGGACCGGCCACAGCCGGGTTCGTGGCTAGCTGCTCGACGCTGGCGGCCACCCCGTGGCCGAAGAGGTCGAGCTGGAGCCCGCCGTTCATCTCCGGGTCGAATGGCTTCCGGTTCATGCCACCTCCGCCCGGTGCAGGACGGCCCGCAGCCGGGACCCGATCCAGGTGCCCACCTGCGGGGAGACTGCGTTGCCGAACCCGTCGACCTGGTTACGGGCGGAGCCCCAGACGGTGAAGGTGCCGCGGTAGTCGTTGAAGTCGACGTCGAAGCCGCAGCCGCGGCCGATCTCGTGCGCCGCCATCATCCGGTAGAAGCAGTCCTCAAGCGGCAGCTCGGCGAGCGACGCCTGCCACTGGGCCATGAGCAGCGCGGTCGTATCCCGCGAGGTGAGGGTGCCGAGCGGGTCCCTGACCGGGTGAGGCGCGGTCTCGTTCCCCGTGGGGCCGTTCTGCTTGTACCAGCCGGCGGCCGTCAGCACCGCGGGGATCTGCTCCGAGGTGAAGGTGGGCATCGCCTCGCTGTACAGAGTGGGCAGCGTGTTCTTCCGGTACGGGATGACACCGGAGGACAGCACGGCGAGGGTCTCCGA
>NZ_JBWZZS010000001.1:0-3117500 GCF_056836825.1 Streptomyces sp. TRD_SC_5
TACGGTTCGATCAGGCCGGCCCGGATGGCGTAGCGGGTGAGTTCCAGGCGGTCTTTCAGGCCGAGCTTTTGCAGCAAGTTGGCGCGGTGGCGTTCGACGGTCTTGACGCTGATGAAGAGGATGTCGGCGATCTCCTGCGAGGTGTGGCCTTCGGCGACGAGTTTGAGGATCTCCTCTTCGCGGTCCGTGATGGCTTTGGCGGGGAGATTGGCGCCGTCCTTGGCACGGTCGAGGTAGTTGCGGATGAGGGCGTTGATTGCTCCGGGGTAGATGAAGGGCTCGTCGCGCATGGTGGCGCGGCAAGCTTCGACGAGGTCGCGGTCGGCGACGGATTTGAGGACGTATCCGGCGGCACCGGCTTTGAGGGCTTCGAAGAAGTACTGCTCGTTGTCGTACATGGTCAGGATGAGGATGCGCAGGTCTGGCTGGATGCGGGAGAGTTCGCGGGCTGCCTGCAGGCCGGTCAGGCGGGGCATGGCGATGTCGAGGATGGCCAGGTCGGGCTGTTCGGCGCGGGCCTTGTCAATGGCTTCGGCTCCGTCGCCGGCCTCGGCGACGACGGTCAGGTCGGGTTCATTGTCGAGGATGAGGCGTACGCCGCGGCGGACCAGGGCGTGGTCGTCGGCGAGCAGGATGCGGGTCTTCGTCGGCTGGGGCATGGTTACTCGCTCCCGTTGGGGACGGGCACGGTGAGGCGCACTTCGGTGCCTCCCTCGGGGCTGGGGCCGAGGGTGAGGTCGGCGCCGATGAGCAGGGCGCGTTCGCGCATGCCTCGGATGCCGGCGCCTTCGGGTGCTCCTTGGAGTCCTCGGCCGTCGTCCCGGATGCGCAGTTCGACCCCGGTGGGGGTGCGGCGGAGTGTGAGGTCCAGGTGTGTCGCGCGTGCGTGGCGGACGGTGTTGGTGAGGCTTTCCTGGGCGACGCGGTAGAGGACCAGTTCGACTTCTGCTCCGAGGGTGGGCAGGGGGGTCTCCAGCTGTCGCCGGGCGGTGAGTCCTGAGTGGGAGGGGATTTCAGTGGTCAAGGATTTGAGGGCGCTGACCAGACCGAGTTCTTCCAGGACGCCGGGGCGGAGTCTGCGGGCGATGCGGCGGATCTCGTTCAGGCTGTCGCGGGTGGTCTCCTGCACTTGGTGCAGTTCGGTCTGCAGGGACGCGGGGGCTTGGTCGGCTACGCGTTTGAGTTCGAGCAGGACTGCGGTGAGGGTCTGTCCGATCTCGTCGTGGAGTTCTTGTGCGATGCGGCGTCGTTCGGCTTCCTGTGCGGACAGGGCGCGGGCACTGCTGGTGGCCCGTTCGGCCTCCAGGCGGCCGAGCATGCTGTTGAACGTCTTGATCATCTCGGCGATCTCGCCGTGCCCGGCAGGTACCGGGCGGGGGCCGGGGCGCAGCAGGTCGATGGTGGCCATGGCGCGGGTGAGGCGTTGCAGGGGGGAAAGGCCGAGTCGGAGCAGAACGGCGTTGGCGATCAGCATCACGGCAAGCCCGGCGGTCAGGATCAGTGCTTCGGTCAGCAGTACCGGGGTGGAGACCGTGACGGGGCCGAGCAGGAGCAGGGCTGTCGCTGCGGTCAGCACCGCTGCGTTGAGCAGGAAGATCCGCCAGAACAATGGCACCGCGTACCGCCTCCGCTGAAGTCGTCTTTCGTCTCCACCACGGCCGCCCTCGCCCGGAGTGCCCGGGCGCAACCCCCGGTGACGCCAGAGGGCCTGGACGGCCGTCAGGAACAGCCTGGCGGTCGCGGGTGCGGGCGTCCATCGGTGACAGCCCCCATATGTGCGCCGGTGCACGGGCCGGCTGTGGGGGTTGGCCACCCGCCGAAATGGGTGCTGGCACTGATGGTGCCCTCGGCCGTGTGGAGGTGATCGTGGAATGGGCAGTGAACCGGATCCGGCGAGGAGGGGCCATGGCACACTCCGACGACGACGGGCCGCTGGCGGGACTCGGGAAGCAGATGGAGCGCAGTGATCCGCGGTTCGCCCATGCTCTGGACGCCGGGCGCCCGTGCCGCCCTCGGGAGTACCGTCGCGGACGGGCCTGGCTGACGCTGGCCGTCTCGCTCGCGATGTTGGTCACCGGCATGGTGCTGCCACATGGTCTGCTCATCGCGGCGGGCCTGGTCCTGGCGGGGATCGCGGGAAGCATGTTCGACCCGCCGCGGGACCACATCCGGCGTCACCGTCCGCACCCACTATGAGGCCCGCTGTCCCGCCCCGGTGAACACCGCACCGGGCGACGCCAGAGCCGTGTGTGTGTCGCTGCTGGCGCGGGACCGCACTCGTCGCAGGGGTCGTAGGTGCATCACATTGCTTGCAAACGTCCGGACATACCCAGGGAGAACGTATCCATCCGCACATGCCTGAACGATCGGCCTCCCCGTTTGCGAAGGTGGTGACCTGTGGGACACGCTGACACCCTGCTCGCCATGGGCGGCGCCTTTTTGGCCGCGGCCTTCCTGGCCCGTCTCGGCCGCCGCATCGGGCTGCCGACCATCCCGCTGTTCATGCTCGCGGGCATTCTGCTCGGCCCGCACACCCCCGGCCTGGTCCTGGTCGAGGACGCGCACGACTTCGAGATGCTGTCGGCGCTCGGGTTGGTGCTGCTGCTGTTCTATCTGGGCCTGGAATTCCACCTGGACGACCTCAAACGCGGCGGCAGGCGCCTGTTGGCCGCAGGGGGGATATACCTGCTGCTGAACGTCGGCGCAGGTCTCGGGTTCGGCATCGTCCTGGGGTGGGGTGCGCGGGAGGCTCTGGTTCTGGCGGGGGTCGTGGGTATCTCCTCGTCAGCGATCGTCACGAAGATCCTCATCGACCTGGGCCGCCTGGGCCGGCCGGAGACGCGCCTGATTCTGGGCGTCATCGTGGTGGAGGACATCTTTCTCGCCCTGTATCTCGCGGCACTCCAGCCGGTCATCAGCGGCGCCCACGGCCTTGCGGAAACGGTCCTGCAGACGGCCAAGGCATTCGGTTTCCTGCTGGTGCTCGCCGCGGCCGCCCGGTACGGCACCCGGCTGATCGGGCGCCTGATCGCGGTACGCGACAACGAGCTGCTGGTCATCAGCTTCCTGGGCGCTGCTGTCCTGGTGGCCGGTGTCTCCGAGGTTCTGGGTGTCGCCGACGCCATCGGTGCTTTCATGGTCGGCCTGATCCTCGCAGGTACCCCCTCCGGGCCGCGGATACGGGAACTGGTGCATCCTTTGCGGGATGCCTTCGCCGCGATCTTCTTTTTCGCTTTCGGGCTGGCCATCGATCCAGGGGACATCGCTTCCGTCGCCGCGCCCGTGGCTGCTGCCGCCGCCCTGACCATCGTCATGAACGTGGCCGCAGGGCTGTTTGCCGCGCGCCTGCACGGCTACGGCCCTGGGCCTGCCGCGGACATCGCCACTACGCTCCTGGCCCGTGGTGAGTTCGCGCTGATCCTTGGCGCCATGGCCGCCAGTGCAGGTCTCGACGGACGTCTCGCCCCGTTCATCGCCGGCTACGTTCTCGTCCTGGCCGTCCTCGGCCCCATCGTGGCAGGGCGCTCTCAACTGCTCGCTCGGGCTCTTCGGACCGTACGCGTCGTTCTGCCCAGCCGCCGGGCCCTTGCCCTGGCCGCAGCACGGGCCCCGTCGGCGGATGCGGCGCAAGAAGTAGCCGACGGCTCTGCGGTCCCCCCTCCTACCGGGCGACGTCAGGGCGGCTGCATCTCCGCCCGGCCAGCCGACGCCGCCGAAGCGGAACGGTAGCGCCGCGTATCCCCGGCCCGCTCCAGCCGAGGCTCTGCGACCGGACCGGACCGGACCGGACCGGACCGGACCTGGCCGCAGGGCGGCAGGCGGCATGGGGGTGGGCCGGGCTCCGTGCATCGGGCGGACACCCGTTACCCGTGCCTGTCCCGGGGTGTCGCCTACATGTTCGCCGGCCCTGGAAATGGGTGTCAGTGCGGATGGCGGCGGCCTGCGCGCCGCGTGACGATTGAGGCCAGGCCCTGCTCCTGGCGCCTACGGCGCCGGTTGATGGGGGGACGGCGTGCAGCGGAGAGGAGGCGGGGCGGGGAAGGACGGGCTGCTGCCATGAGCCCCGCCCAGAGGGGAAGCGCCCGTGGATGTCACTGCGTGGCTGGCCGTGGCGGTGTTCGCCGCCGTCTATATCCTGATCGCGACGGAGTGGGTGCACCGCGTCGCGGCGGCTCTCGGCGGCGCGGTGGTGATGCTGGTCATCGGAGCGACGGACGCCGAGCACGCGTTCTTCTCCGACGAGGCCGGTATCGACTGGAACGTCATATTCCTGCTGCTCGGCATGATGCTGATCGTCTCCGTCCTCAAGCGGACCGGCATCTTCGAGTTCATCGCGATCTGGGCGGCGAAACGGGCCCGGGGCAGACCGTACCGGCTGATGGTGCTGCTGACGGTGGCGACCGCGTTCCTGTCCGCCTGGCTCGACAACGTCACCACCGTCCTGCTGATCGCGCCGGTGACGATCCTGATGTGCACCCGGCTCGGGCTGCCCGTCGTCCCGTACCTCATCGCCGAAGTCATGGCTTGCAACATCGGCGGCGCGGCCACCCTGATCGGCGATCCACCCAACATCATGATCGGTTCGCGCGCCGACCTCTCCTTCAACGACTTTTTGATCCACATGACGCCGATCGCCGTGATACTGATGATCGTCTTCGTGCTGATGAGCCGGGTGCTGTTCCGGAGCGCGTTCCGCTACGACCCCGAGCGGGTCGATGCCGTCATGAAACTGCGGGAACGGGATGCGATCAAGGACGTCCGGCTGCTCATCGTCAGCGGTGTGGTGGTCGTGATCGTGATGGCCGGCTTCGTGCTGCACACCGCCCTCCATCTGGAGCCCTCCGTGGTGGCCATCAGCGGCGGACTGGTTCTCCTCGCCGTCTCCCGGCTGTCCCCCGCCGACGTCGTCAAGGACGTGGAATGGCAGACGCTGGCGTTCTTCACCGGGCTGTTCGTGATGGTCGGCGCGATGGTGCAGACCGGAGTGATCGGAGACCTCGGCCAAGTCGCTGCCCAGGCCACCGAGGGCGAACTGCTCGGCACCTCCATGGCCCTGATCTTCGGATCGGTCGTCCCCTCGGCCGTCATCGACAACATTCCGTTCGTGGCATCCGTCAGCCCGATCGTCTCCGAGATCGTCGCCTCGGCAGGCGGGACGGAAGAGGCCGGAGTGCTGTGGTGGTCCTTCGCGCTCGGCGCGGACCTGGGCGGCAACGCCACGATCATCGCCTCCTCGGCGAATGTCGTCGTCGTGGGCATCGCCGAGCGCAGCGGTCACCACATCTCGTTCTGGCAGTTCAGCCGCTATGGCCTGATCGTCACCGCCGTCACCGTCACCGTGTCGGCCCTGTATGTGTGGCTGCGCTACTTCGCCCTGGCCTAATCGTGATGGCCCGACAAAGAAGGAGGCGCCGATGCCACCCCGAACCCGTCGCCCCACCCGCCTGCCCCCGCCACACCCCGGCGCCGGTCCTGGGAAGGAGGGGCCGTGGCCCGCTTTTACGACGAACACCTGCGCGACCTCGAGGCACGGATGCAGCGTGACGACCCGCGCTTCGCCAAGGCTTTGGGATCTGGTCGACCGTGCCGTCCGCGCGAGTACCGGCACGGACGGGCCTGGCCGGTCCTGGCCATCGCCCTGGCATGCCTGGGCGTCGGTATGGCCCTTCCCCAGGGAATACTCATCGCAGTGGGCCTGGTCCTGGCCGGGGCCGCAGGACACCTGTTCGCCCCTCAGCGCGCACGGCCCCGAGGGAACGGTCCTCCCTCCACACGATGACAGCGGCCACCGGGCCACCGGAATCAGTACGGAGACACCCGGATGACCTTGCAGGAGCTGTACCTGACGCTGCTCATCGGCGGCACGGTACTGCTCGCCAGCATCGCCGCGGCCCGCACCGCCAACCGGATCGGCCTGCCCAGCCTGCTGCTGTTCCTGGCCGTGGGCGTCATCGTGGGGGAGGACGTGCTCGGCCTGGAGTTCGACGACGCCCAGCTCGCCCAGTCCCTGGGCACCGCGGGCCTGGCCGTCATCCTTGTCGAGGGTGGGCTGACCACCCAGTGGGCGGATGTACGGCGCCTGCTGGCGCCCGCCGGGGTACTCGCCACCGCAGGCGTGGCAATCTCGGTCGCCGTCACCGCCGCCGGAGCCCACCTGCTGCTCGGCATGGACTGGCACCTGGCGCTACTGCTCGGAGCGATCGTCTCCTCCACCGACGCCGCAGCCGTCTTCGCCGTCCTGCGAGCCCTGCCGCTCCCGCAGAAGGTCACCGGCCTGCTGGAAGCCGAGTCGGGTTTCAACGACGCGCCTACCATCATCCTGGTCCTGGTCTTCTCCACGGCCGCAGCCGACCTGCCCGACCCGGCGCACATCGCGGGCAACGTGCTCTACCAACTGGCCGTCGGCGCTGCCCTCGGCCTGCTCATCGGGCGCATCGGTGTCGCCGCGCTGCGGCACATCGCGCTGCCCGCCACCGGGCTGTACCCGCTGGCCACCGTGGGCTTCGGCATCATCGCCTTCGCCGCCGGCGGAGCCGCGAACGCCAGCGGCATCATCGCCGCCTACCTGTCCGGACTCGTCCTCGGAAACTCGAAGCTGCCGCACCGCGCCGCCACCCGCTCCTTCGCCGAAGGCACCGGTTGGCTCGCCCAGATCGGCCTCTTCGTCATGCTCGGCCTGCTCGTCGACCCCAGCGAACTGCCCTCCGCGGTCCTCCCGGCAATCGCCGTGGGCCTTGTCCTCCTATTGATCGCCCGCCCCGTCTCCGTCCTGGCCTGCCTGCTGCCATTTCGCACCTCCTGGCGCGAACAGGCGTTCATCTCCTGGGCCGGGCTGCGCGGCGCCGTGCCGATCGTGCTGGCCACCTTCCCCATCGTCGGAGGCGTGCCGGACAGCCGTGAACTGCTGAACATCGTCTTCGTCCTGGTCGTCATCTTTACCCTTGTCCAGGGCCCGAGCTTGCCCGCTGCCGCCCGATGGCTCGGTCTGGCCAGGACGGGCGCACTGCGCGATGTGCAGGTGGAGACGGCCCCCTTGGACGTCCTGGACGCCGACTTGCTCACCGCCGCCGTCCCCCAGGGCTCCCGACTCATCGGCGTGGCCGTCTTCGAACTCCGGCTGCCGCCCCCGACCGTGGTCACCTTGATCATCCGCGATGGCACCAGCATCGTTCCCCATCCCGACACCGTGCTCCGCGCAGGCGACGAACTGCTCCTGATCACCACCCCGGACACCCGGGACACCGCGGAACGGCGACTGCGTGCGATCGGCAGGCGCGGCAAACTGGCCCGCTGGCTCGGCGAACACGGAGACATCGAGTCGGCCGACCGGACCGGCACCACCTAACACCGGCTGTCCCGGGGCCGACCGGGTGGGGCAGTGGAGAATGCTGACCGTCACACAGCCAGCCCTCTCCAGTCGGCCGCCAGATGGAGAACCTCTCGCCCGAATACGCGATATTCCAGTGTGGCGCAGGTTCCTTCCGCTGACTCTGTTCCTGGTTTCCAGCGGCGCGAGTCTCCTACGGGCCGTCGACGTGCCCGAGATGGCCAACGTCGTCGCGTTTGCGCTGAATCTGGCCGTCATCATCGTGTCGCTGCGGGAGATCAGGTGGCGCCGACACCGGCGCACAGCTCACTTGCCGGCATGAGCGGATGCGTTGGTCGACAGCGGGGAGCCACCGCCAGAGTGCGATATTTCCCCGCCGAATTAAGTGCCGATCTGCACTACGTTACATTTGCACTTTTCCTCCTGGGCTAGAATCCTTTACTGAGCCATTACCCTCCATTGAGCGGGTGAGTGCTCATTTGGCGGGCTGACGACTGGCGGCCATCGGTGTCGGTGAGATGGGGGGGGCATGACATGGGTCGACGTATTCACGCCCTGGGCTGGCCCATCGCCAACCCGGCCTTCCGCTGTCCCGCATCACGTGCCCCCCGGGCGGTGCGCGTTGACAACGCCGCTCGCGACAGCGTGCCTGATGTCAGCAGCACCGGCTCCGGCCACCAGCGCCTCTGACGCGTAGGGGCTCCCGGACGCCTTCGCCTCCAAAACCCGGTTCCTGACGTCCCGTGTGCCCCGGGCCAGCCGGAGACCAGTGGCCTCGGCCGATCGCGATGAGCGATACCGAATTATTTCTGTGGGCAGGCGCTGATGCGCGCACGGCTACAGTCCCGCTCGATCCACCGAACCTGTCACCCGCACGTCCGTAACGCTTCCTTCTGGAGCACGTCATGGAGCACACAGCTCACGTCAGCAAGACCGCCCTGCCCGGGGTCGGCAGCCGCTACGACCTCGAGACCGATGCCGGTCAGCATCTCTCGGTCGTCGTGCACCAAGACGGGCGGCGCATCCTTGCCTTCCACGATCCCGAGGACGACGACAACTGCAAGGACTCAGCTCCCCTCGCGCCCCACGAGGCGACCGCGCTGGCCAAGCTACTCACCCCCGACCCCGTCGCCCACCTGCACCAGCACATCGAGATCGACCTGGTCACCGAGCACATCACCGTCACCAAGCGGTCGCCGTACGCCGGCCGCACCCTCGGCGCCACCCAGGCGCGCACCCGCACCGGCGCGTCCATCGTCGCCGTCCTGCGCCGCACCGCCGCCGTCCCGTCGCCCACACCCGATTTCCGCTTCGCCATCGGCGACACCCTGATTGTCGTCGGCACCCGTGAAGGCGTAGACGCCGTCGCCGAACTCATCACCGGAGGATAGAGGCCCGTGCACAACACCACTGCCATGCTCATCGAGCTCGGGGCAATCATCCTTGCCCTGGGGCTCCTCGGACGCCTCGCAGGACGTGTGGGCTTCTCCCCCATACCCCTCTACCTGCTCGCCGGACTGGCCTTCGGCCACGGCGGCATCCTGCCGCTGCAGGCGAGCGAGGAATTCACCGCCACCGGCGCCGAAATCGGCGTCATCCTCCTTCTGTTGCTGCTCGGCCTGGAGTACAGCGCCTCCGAACTCGTCACCAACCTCAAGACGCAATACCCCTCGGGCGCCGTCGACTTCGCCCTCAACGCCGCGCCAGGAGCCGCCGCCGCACTCATCCTGGGCTGGGGGCCGGTCGCCGCCGTCGCCCTGGCCGGCGTCACCTGGATCTCCTCCTCCGGCGTCATCGCCAAGGTCCTCGGTGACCTCGGCCGCCTCGGCAACCGCGAAACCCCTGTCGTCCTCGGCGTGCTGGTCATCGAGGACCTGGCCATGGCCGTCTACCTGCCCATCCTCACCGCCCTGCTCGCAGGGGTGAGCCTGGCCGGCGGCACCGTCACCCTGCTGATCTCGCTGGGCACCGTCGGCGCTGTCCTCTACCTCGCCCTGCGCCACGGCCGCCTGATCAGCCGCGCGGTCTCCTCCGACAACGCCGAAATGCTCCTCCTCGTCGTCCTCGGCCTGACCCTCCTGGTTGCGGGCGTCGCCCAGGAACTCCAGGTCTCCGCGGCCGTCGGCGCCTTCCTCGTCGGCATCGCGCTGTCCGGAGAGGTCGCCGAAGGCGCCAGCACCCTGCTCACGCCGCTGCGTGACCTGTTCGCCGCCGTCTTCTTCGTCTTCTTCGGCCTGAGCACCGACCCCGCCGACATTCCGCCCGTCCTCGTCCCTGCCCTGATCCTCGCCGTCGTCACCGCTCTCACGAAAATCGCCACCGGCTGGTACGCGGCACGCCGCGCCGGAATCAAGACCGCCGGACGCTGGCGCGCCGGAGGAACCCTCGTGGCCCGCGGCGAATTCTCCATCGTCATCGCCGGACTCGCCGTCGGCGTCGAGCCCCGCATCGGCCCCCTGGCCACCGCCTACGTCCTGATCCTCGTCATCATCGGCCCGCTCGCCGCCCGCTGGACCGAACCCCTCGCCCGCCGCCTCACCCACCGACCCACACCCCCGGCACCGGCCTCCGTCCCCGCAGCAGAACGCATGGACGCCGCACACACCAACAGCTGAGCAAGCCGCAGCAGAGGCGGCGCATGGCAGCGAACATGTCCCGCCCGTGACGACCGGCCGCGGTCCACGGTCTCGCTGGGTGAGTGACCGATCTGCAACGTGGGCCTGGACGGGCCACGGTCGCGATCGGCTCGCCCGGTGACCGTGGCCTCAAGGGGAGACACCTGGCAAGACCACCGGAGAAAGGGCTGTCAGCCCATCAAAGGATCGGGGGCACGTGGTAGCACAGGAGATACCCAAGGAATTTCTGGATGGCTATGGCCAGATCCTGGCCGATGCGTCCGCGACCGGCCGCCGTCTCAACCGAGATGAGCTGGGGGGTCACGCCGCGCGCTGGGTGCACACGCAGCCGAGGCCGGATACGGATGGCGTGCCCTGGTCCGCGAGCATCTCGCAGCCAGCCGAGCCGACTGGCCCTCCACAACCGACTTGGACAGCGTTCTCGGCGCCGTGGAACAGGCCATCGACGCCTTCGCGGAAGGCTATGAACAAGCGCAACGGCTGATCGTACGCCAGGAAGAGGCGGCCCGACGGGAGTTCATCAACGATCTCCTCCACGGGCGCGGAGACGCGGGGTGTCTCGCTGCCCGCTCCGAGCGGTTCGGGCTGCGCCTGTCCCGCGCTCACGCGGTCGCGGTGGCCGAAGGCCCGGCGAAGTACGACGAAACCGACCCCGTGCCCAGAAAGGTGGAGGCAAGCCTGTTCGCCCGCTTCGAAAGCCGCCGCATCCTGTTCACTGCTAAGGACGGCCGGATGGTGTGCATCACCCCGGCCGACCAGGACGACGTCCTCGTCTACTTCGCGAAGCAGGCGCACGCAGCGACCGACGGCGGACAGGTCGCCATCGGCCGGCCACGGCCGGGGGCGGGCGGCATCGGCCACAGCTACGAAGAAGCCCTCAACGCACTGGACGTCGCCCGCCGCACGGGCTTCGACGAGCCGCTGCTGCACGCCGCCGACCTGCTCGTCTTCCCCGTCCTGGCCCGTGACCGACAGGCACTGATGGACCTGGTGCACAGCACGCTCGGGCCGCTGGAGCAGGCCCGCGGCGGCCCACTACCGCTGATCAACACCTTGATCGCATATTTCGACGCCGGCTGCGTGGCCGCCGAAGCGGCCCGGACATTGTCGCTGAGCGTACGAGCACTGACCTACCGCCTGGAGCGCATCCGCACTCTCACCGGATCCGACCTCACGGACCCACTGCAGCGCTACACGGTGCAAACCGCCGTCATGGGTGCCCGGTTGCTCGACTGGCCGACCACCCGGCTCTGATCACGCTCACCGCATGCCCCACTCGCAGGACTGGTGGACCACCCCGGCCGCCGTACTGCCGCTGCCGCGACCATGGCGAGCATGTCCCAATAGCCCGCGAGACGCCCGACGAGCGATCAGTGCACCTGGCCCCGCCCACGCCGGGCGGCCACCCGCCAAGCCAGGTACAGGCCGCTCACCGGCCACGACACAATCAGCACGGCTAGGGTCAGCACACCGGCAGCCGGGTCCTGCTCAGTGTCCGCTCGCCATGCCCCACTGCGGAGCAGCACACGCGGCAGGCTCTTGGAGAAGCCGACCACGCCGCCGAGGTAGACCGCCGGCCTTGCGAGGGTGAGGATCACGCCCTGGCTGAGGATCACGGTCAGCCTTTCATCCGTATCGGTCAGGCTTTCCGGACCTGCCATCGACCCCTGAACGACGGCTTCCCGTGTTACCGGCAGTGGGTATGGACACGCACCCTCAGCAGGGCCGTTGCAACTCGACACGGCAACCGCTCCAAGCATCGACGTGTGCGCAGGGTACGCGGGGAGGGCGACGGCCGATGGGCGGTCCTGAGGACATCGCACGCCGCACAGAGGCACTGAAGCTCTGCCACATGTGGCCGCGGGAGTCCATGCAACCAACCCGCCTGCGCGGCGCGGCCCGACAGTGTGCCTGGTTGATCAGCGATGAGCGCTGGACTGTCAGGAAGCGCAGCAAGCCGAGGCGATCAGCGGAGCACTCTCGTGCACATATTCGAGCCCAGGCAGGCCAGCTGCGCTGAGCACCGGCACGGTCCCGAGCTCGGTGTGCGTGAGCTGCGCCGTGGGGTCGTCGAACAACGGCGACCGGCCCCTGGACGCCGATTGGCGCCGCGTCAGCGGGAGTGGCGAGGCGGCCCGCTGCTGGGAAGATTCCGCGCCGATGCCTGGCACCGTTGCCCTCACGCCCGCGCCAGCGGGGGTGACTCGGGCAACGCCTTGACCGCGGCGCGCACTTCGCCTCGGCCCCGCGCGAGC
This sequence comes from Streptomyces sp. TRD_SC_5, assembly GCF_056836825.1. Taxonomy (NCBI): domain Bacteria; kingdom Bacillati; phylum Actinomycetota; class Actinomycetes; order Kitasatosporales; family Streptomycetaceae; genus Streptomyces; species Streptomyces sp. TRD_SC_5. The sequence goes on from NZ_JBWZZS010000001.1 coordinate 12,219, forward strand.
GGGGGTGATTCCTTGCTTGTTGTCGTGTCCGTCGAGGGCTCGGTCCGGCATCAGCGGAGTGATGCGGCCTGCCGCTCACTGGTTGCGCGCCGCCTGACTCTGGCTCACGCAAGGACGTACTTCCTCCTCCCCATTGATCGCCGAGGACAACCACTTTTGGCTCTGCGCAGCCGGGGTGCATCCATCAGCGCGGAGTGAGAGTCAGCACCCGCCGGATACGAAGCCGGCCACTGGCTGACAACCAACGAGAGCCCAGGTCACAGCCAACTTGTGAGGTCTGTGCCGAACCCGGAAGGGTTCAGCGCGAGACCTGGGCGCCGGGCGTCAGGGGTAGAAGACCAGGCGGGCTGTCTTGCGGGGTTGGGGGAAGTCGGGGTCGGTGGTCTCGGGGAGGTGGATCTCGGGGCCGAGAGTGAAGCCCGTGCGGCTCAAGCGGGTGAGGACCTTGTCATTGCGGGCGTCGGGTTCGCCGACGATGCGGTGGCGGTGGGGGGTTGAGAGGGCGTAGGTCAGGAGTACGGGGAACACGGAGCCGGTGAAGCCCGGTTCGGTGGCCGTGGGGGTGGGGCCGATGAGCAGGTGGATCCCGGTGTCGCCGGCCCGGACTGGGTAGCAGCGGCCTATGCGGTCGTCGGCCGGATCGTAGGTGTGGAACAGCGCGACGGGGGTGGCGTTCCGGCTGACCAGGTGGGCCTGGTGTGTGGGGTGGGCGTCCAGGTGCGTGTAGATGCGGTGGATTTGGGCGCGGCTCAGGTCGCGCATGCCCCAGAAGTGGGCCCGGGGCTGGGTGACCCAGTCGTAGATGAGGTCGATGTCCCGGGAGGGGTCCACTGGGTGGAGGCTGACGGTTCCGAAGCCGTCAACTGTCTGCTCGTGGACGGGGCTGGGGCGTGAGGTATCCATGGGGGCATCGTTGCGTGGGGGGATGGTGGGCCGGTCAACTGCGCTTCGAGCCGGGATCGCTAGCGTCGCGCTGAAGGCGGGGCCGATGACGGGCCCGCGGTTGCCGGCGTCGCTGCACTGGCCCTCTCGTCCGAGGAGCAGAACCTCCATGCATAATGCCCGCGTTCTGATCGACATGGGAGACGAAGCGGTCCGCCGCCTCGCCCGTCGCGGCTACACCCTGGACCTCGCCGCTCTCGAGGATCTCCAGTCGCGTCGCAACAAGAGCGTCCGGGCCGGTGACGAGCTGCGGTCCCGGGCCAAGCGTGTCGCCCGGGAAGTCCAGCAGGCCGCGAGGCGCGGTGCGGACATCGCGGAGCTCAAGGACACCGCGCGTACCGTCAAGGAGCAGGTCCGGGCCGTGGAGGCCGAGCAGGAGCGGCTTGGGCAGGAGCTGACCGAGCTGCTGCTGAGCATCCCGAACCTGCCGTCGGACGAGGCGCCGGACGGGGATTCGGAGAAGTTCGCGGTCGAGCAGCGCCGGGTCGGGGTGCCGCCCGTGTTCTCCTTCCGGCCGGCGGATCATGTCGACCTCGGTGAGGCCATGGGCATCCTGGACTTCGGCCGGGCGGCCAAGCTGTCGGGGAGCCGGTTCAGTGTGCTGCGGGGTGCCGGGGCGGTTGTGGAGCGGGCGCTGGCGACGCTGCTTTTGGACCTGCACACCGGGCGCCACGGTTACGTCGAGCACTCGGTGCCGTTCCTGGTCACCCGCAGGGCGATGACGGGCACCGGTCAGTTGCCTAAGTTCGAGGAGGATCTGTTTCGCACGGGTGTCGGCGACCGGGACCTGTTCCTGATCCCGACCGCGGAGGTTGCGCTCACCAATCTGTACGCGGACGAGATCATCCCGGCCGCCGAGCTGCCGGTCGCGCTGACGGCGCACACGCCCTGTTTCCGGTCGGAGGCGGGTTCGTACGGGCGTGACACGCGTGGTCTGATCCGCCAGCACCAGTTCTCGAAGGTGGAGCTGGTCCGGATCGTGGCACCGGAGCGGTCGCGGGCCGCGCTGGAGGAAATGGTCGGCCATGCGGAAGCGTGTCTGCGGGAGCTGGAGCTCTCCTACCGGGTCGTCACGCTCGCCGCGGGCGACACGGGTTTCTCCGCGCGGCTCACGTACGACATCGAGGTGTGGCTGCCCAGTCAGGAGACTTACCGGGAGATCTCCTCGGTGTCCGACTTCGGGACGTTCCAGGGGCGTCGCGCGGGTATCCGTACGCGTGACGAGAACGGAAAGCCCGTACCGGCCGCGACGGTCAACGGTTCGGGGCTGCCGATCGGACGGACGCTGGCCGCGGTGCTGGAGCAGCACCAGCAGGCCGACGGTTCGGTGCTGCTGCCCGCTGCTCTCGCCGCGTACGCCGGCTTTGGCCGGATCGCCCCGGACGGGACGTGCGCGCAGGCATAGGCGCACGGGTAGGGGCCGGTGCCCGTAGGCACCGGCCCGTGTCCGCCGGGGTTCAGCCGGTGGGCCGGAGCAGGGCGGAGCCGCCGTAGAAGGAGGAGACGCCTCCGTCGATGACGACGGCGGAGCCGGTCATGAACCGTGAGCCGTCGCTTGCCAGGTAGACCGCGAGGCCGACGAGTTCCTGCGGGGTGCCGAACCGGCCGGCCGGGACGACCGACAGGAACCGCTCGGACAGGTCGGTGTCCGTGACGAATCCGTGGGTGAGGTCGGTGTGCATCCAGCCGGCCGAGATGGCGTTGACGCGTACGCCGGCCGGGGCCCACTCGGCGGCGAGCGAGTGGGTCAGTGCGTTGACCGCCGCCTTGGACACCGCGTACGGCGCGTAGTTCGGCAGGCCGGCTTTGGCGGCGACCGAGGAGATGTTGATGATCGAGCCCTGGCCCCGTTCGACCATGGCGGTGCCGGCCGCCCGGCACACGTGCAGGACGGAGTCGAAGTTGAGCCGCATCTCGCGCTGCCATTGGTCTTGTGTCAGGTCCGTGAAGGGGCCCGCGCAGGTGATGCCGCCTGCGTTGTTCACCACGACGTCCAGCGGGCCCAGTTCCTTGACCGCCCGCTGGACGCTGTCGTCGATCTGCTCGGGATCCTCCACGTCGCACGTGAGCCTGACCGCTCGCCGGCCGAGCTTCTCGACCTCGGCGGCGACTTCGTCGAGCCCTTCGGCTCCGCGGGCGAGCAGTGCGACGTCGGCCCCTGCCATGGCGTATCCGATGGCGATCGCGCGGCCGAGGCCGCGCGACGCCCCCGTCACCAGGGCTGATTTGCCTGTGAGGCTGAACAGCGAGGAGGCCGAGCCCTGGCTCATCGAAGGAACTCCTCGATTTTGGACACGGTGTGCTTGAACTGCTCGAGCTGCGGCAGGTGACCGCCGTCGTCGACGAGCGCGAGGGTGCTGTCCTTGATGAGGCCGGCGAATTCGTCGGCGTAGACGGCGGGGGCGAGCCGGTCCTCGCGTCCCCACACCACCAGGGTCCGGGCCGCGACCCGGTGCAGTCGTGCCCGCAGGCCCCGGTCCGGGATCGGCCAGGTGAACTTGGCGGTGCAGCCCAGGGCCCAGACCATGCCCGCGGCGGCGGCCTGGGCGGCTTCGGGGTCCTCGGGGAACGCCAGGGCCGCCTGGGCCACTTCGCCCGCCGGGTCGTGGAAGAGCAGGTCGGGCAGCGCGGTGGGTGCCGCGGCTGCGAGGGCGGCGACCGGCGCGTCGTCCCGCCACAGGCCGAGGGGGGAGATCAGCACGAGCTTGCCGGGCAGGGCGGGGAAGTGTGCGGCCAGTTCCGCGGCCAGCATGCCGCCGAAGTCGTGCCCGACGACCACCGGGCTCCGAAGGCCCAGTTGCCGGGTCGCCTCCTCGAGGGCGAGCACCACGTCGGAGAGGTGGTCGATGGTGTGTACGGCGTCGGGGTCGCCGGGTGTCGTCCCCGGGAACTCGGGGGCGTACACGGTGTACTGCTCGGCGAGCCGGGCGACGAACGGGTCCCAGACCAGACCGGTCGAGCCGTGCAGGTACAGCAGCGGGGCGCCCTGGCCCGCTACCTTGAAGCGCAGCTTGAGCCGCCCGTCCCAGACCTCGACGGTCTCCTCGCGGAGCGTGCCCTGCGTGGAATCGGTGGTGGTCATGAGGCAACCGCCTTCCGTGCCGCGGCCGGTGTGCCGGTGGCGGGCAGGGGTGTGCCGCCCAGCCGCTCGGGCCACCAGTGGTGGCTGAATCCGTCGTCCTTCCACAGGGTGCGCAGGTGCGGCAGGACTTCGGTGGTGAACAGGTTGATGTTCTTGTGCACCAGTTCCTTCGGCATGGACCCGAATCCCAGCATCGCGTGCAGATTCCCGATGCCGTAGGTGCGGCAGTATTCGAAGAGCTGCTCGCGGACGGTGGCGGGGCTGCCCGCGATAACGGCGCCGGCGTCGGCGAGTTCGCGGAAACTGGCGGTGCGCATCCGGTCGAAGAGGCCGAAGTCGCCCGAGTCCTTCAGGAGTGCCTTCACGCCTTCGATGTGGATGCCGCCGGGCAGGGCGAGCTTTTCGGCGGGAATTCCGCCGAGGCCCTTGCGGTAGGCGTATTCGACGTGCGCACCGTATTCCTGTTCCGCGCGTGCGTCGGTTTCGCTGACTGCGATCGTCTGCAGGAAGCCCATGCGATACGGATTGCGCTCCAGGCCGAGTTCGTCGGCCAGGTCCCAGAAGCGGTCGAAGATGCGCTTTCCGGTGAGTTTGGCGCCGTTGAAGCCGAAGTAATTGAATCCGAATCCGCGCTCGAGGGTGAGCTGCATGGTCCGGGGGTTCCCGATTCCGGTGATCCAGACGGGGGGCTGCTCCTGGAGCGGCCGGGGCCAGATGTTCACCTGCGGGTACTGGCCGAACCGGCCGTTGAAGGCGAAGGGTTCGCGGTCGCGCCAGGCGCGCAGGACCAGCTCGAGGTTTTCGTTGAACCGCCCGCGGACCTCGATCGGGGGGATGCCGTTGTTGATGCTGGCGTCGTAGCTCAGGCCCACGGGGAAGCCGGCGAGGAGCCTGCCGCCGCTGATCACGTCGACCATTGCGTACTCTTCGGCCACGCGTACGGGCTCGCGCGACTTGCCCAGCGACCGTCCCATGGGGAAGATCGCGACGTCGAGGCCCTCGGCCTCGGTGGCGTACGCGAGGGTGCTGGCGACGAGGTTCGGGTTGGGCATCATGTCGTACGAGCTCTGCCCGTGCTCGGTGAGCGCGAGGCCGTCGAACCCCGCCCGTGCGCCGAACATGAGTTCGTCGAGATAGTCGCGCATCGACGTGTACACGCCCTGGTCGGTCGTCACACCGTAGGGAGTCGTACAGACGGAGTCGTGGTGCTTTTCGAAGTCCGGCGCGAGGTGCCGGTACGGCGCCTGCTCGAACAGAGTGACCTTCATCTACCCTCCAGCAAAACCGGGTTCACAAGCGGGACGGGCCGGGCGTCACAGCTGGGCCACCAGGACGACGGACTCGCCGCCGACGCTCCTGGTGGAGTGGCCCTTGCCCGTGATGTCCTCGACGAGGACGGTTCCGCCGGGCAGGAAGCGCCGCGCCTCGCCGTCGCTGACCGTCACCTCGAGCTCGCCCGAGACCAGCGTCATCACCTGGCGCCGGGGGGCGGGGTGGAAGTCGCCGAAGTAGCCGTCGGGGAGAAGCAGGTAGACGCTCGCCTTGGCTTCCACCGGGGTCGAGACGAACATCGAGGGAGCCGGCGGTGCGAAGTTGAGCTCCGCTGCCTCGGTCTTCTCGTCGGCGAAGTGGGACTCGCCCGCCTCGTCGGTGTACATCCGTGTGATGTCGATCTTGCGGGACTCGGTTCCCGGCATCGCTTTCTCCTTCTCAGAGGGCAGCTACTTGGGCCGCAACGCAACTGATGGGCCGGCAAGCCGGCCCATCAGGGCTGCGGAGAGGGCAGGATTCGAACCTGCGAGGGCCGAAGCCCTTCTTTGCCGAAACAAGGATCCGTTAGGCCACTACGGAAACCTCTCCAGGGCGGAGAGCGGAGAGGGCAGGATTCGAACCTGCGAGGGCCGAAGCCCTTCTTTGCCGAAACAAGGATCCGTTAGGCCACTACGGAAACCTCTCCAAGTGGGATCCGGCTGGTTGCTCCGGTTCCCGCTGTCCGCTGCCAGAACTATGGCAGGTGGTGCTGACACGAGGCTGATGGGCACCTGATGCCTTCCGGCGGCCGGCCCAATCGCTGTTCCGGATCTCTCCGTCAGCGCATTGTCAGCCGGGCATCAACTCCACTCTGCTTCAATCGACGCCGGTACCGGCATCTCAATACGCGACCGGCGGCGGAAGTAGGTGGGAGCAGATGACGGAATCGTTTACAAATCTACGGGAACTACCCAGGTCTGAACGGCTGGAAGCTCTTGAGGAAATAGTTGTCCGGGAGTTCAGGGACACGCTTTTGATGACCGACGACGAAGAGTTCCAGCTGTCGGAGAGCTTCTTCGACCTGGGGTTCACCTCGCTGCGGATCACCGAGGCGAAGCAGCGTCTCGAGGCGCGCCTGGATTGTTCGATCAGCTCCAACGTGCTGTTCAACAACCCGACCGCGCAGCAGTTGGTGGAGTACCTGATGAGCGATGTGCTCACCGATCTCTTCTCGGAGAGCGCGGACCGGGATGTCTGAACCTGGTGTGAACGACCACGACGAGCCCATCGCCGTCATCGGCATCGGTCTGCGTTTCCCCGGCGGGAACGACACCCTCGCCGGGTTCGAGGAGTTTCTGCGGGCCGGGCGCAGCGGCATCGGGCCGCTTCCCCGTGACCGCTGGGATGTCGACGCGTTCGTCTCCGAGGATCCCCGGGCGCCGGGGACGATCTCTGCGTCCGCGGGCGGATTCCTGGACCGGATCGACGAGTTCGACCCCCAGTTCTTCAACATCTCGCCCAAGCAGGCGCATTACATCGATCCCCAGCAGCGCATGCTGCTGGAGACCGCCTGGGACGCCCTGGAGGACGCGGGTGTCGATCCGGCGCTGACGCGTGACGGCGGCGTCTATGTCGGCGCCACGCCCTTCGACCAGGCGCTGGAGCTGGACTCCGTACCGTACGAGAAGCTCGACGGGGCGCTGGCCACCGGCATGGGGGCGTATCCGCTCTCCGGCCGGCTGTCGTACTTCCTGCGCTGGCGCGGCCCGAGCCTGACCACGGACACGGCGTGCGCGTCGTCGTTGACGGCGCTGCACATGGCTGTCGCCGGTCTGCGGGCCCAGGAGTGCGGTATCGCGCTGTGCGGGGGCGTCAACGCCCTGCACCACCCGCGGATCTTCGCGATCCTCTCGCAGGCTCAGATGCTCGCGCCGGACGGGCACTGCAAGACCTTCGACGAGGCCGCGGACGGGTACGCGCGGGCCGAGGGGTGCGGCGTCCTGGTGCTCAAGCGGCTGTCGGACGCCCGGCGTGACGGGGACACCGTGCTGACGCTGATCCGGTCCACCGCCATCGGCCACAACGGGGAGAGCGCGGGGCTGACCGCCCCCAACGGAACCTCGCAGGAATCGGTGATGCGCCGGGCGCTGGCCCGTGCCGGTCTGGAGCCGGGCGACGTCCAGTACGTGGAGGCGCACGGCACGGGAACCCCGCTGGGTGATCCGATCGAGATGGGGTCGATCAACGGGGTGTTCGGCGGTGCGCACCGCGACGGTCCGGGTCTGACGGTCGGCTCGGTCAAGTCGAACCTGGGGCACATGGAGCCGGTGGCCGGCCTGGGCGGCATCGTCAAGGTCGTTCTGCAGATGCGCAGCGGCCTGTTCTTCCCCCATCTGTACGAGACCCCGTCCGGGCGCATCCCGTGGGACACCTACCCGGTGAACATTCCCACGCAGTGCACCCCGTGGCAGGCGCCGGTCCGCCGGGCCATGGTCAACAGCTTCGGGGTGGCCGGTGCCATCGGCATCGCCGTGCTCGAACAGGCGCCGCCGCTGCCCGCCGCGGACGAGGTGTCCCAGGGGCCCCATGTGTTCACCCTGTCGGCGAAGAGCCGGACCGCGCTGAGCCTCCAGGTGGGACGCTACCGGCGCTTTCTCGCCGAGAATCCGGCGATCGGTGCGGCCGATCTGTGCCTGACCCGCAATGTGGGGCGCGCGCACTTCAACCACCGCCTGTCGGGTGTTGTTGGCGACAGCGGCGAGGCACTGGCGCTGCTGGAGCGCAAGGCGGCCCAACTGGCCGCGGGCGAGCGCACGTCGGGCGATCTGCGCAAGGTCGCGTTCCTGTTCACGGGCTCGGGTTCGCAGTACGTCGGGATGGGAGCGACGCTCTACCGCCGGTTCCCGGTCTTGCGTACGCACGTCGATGCGTGCGACGCCCTGTTCGCCCCGCATCTGGGCCGGTCCGTGCGCGACGTCATGCTGGGCACGGCCCCGGACGCCGAGGAGCGGCTCGCCGAGACGACGTACACCCATGCGGCGCTGTTCACGCTGGAATACTCGCTGGCCAAGCTGTGGCAGTCGTGGGGGATACGCCCCCAGGTGCTCATCGGGCACAGCGTCGGGGAGATCGCGGCGGCGACCGTGGCGGGCCTGTTCTCCCTGCGGGACGGCATCGCCTTCCTCGCGGCCCGGGCCCGGCTGATCCAGTCGGTCTCCGCGCCCGGCGCCATGGCCGCCGTCGCGGCGCCCGCCTCGGAGGTCGAGCCGCTGCTGGCCCATGTGGTGGATGTCGGGATCTGTGCGGTGAACTCCCCGCGCCAGTGCGTGATTTCCGGTGCGGCGGACGCGGTGGGCCGGCTCACCAAGGTTCTTGAGGGGCGCGGGGTGACGGTCACCGCGCTGCGGGTCTCCTCGGCGTTCCACTCCCCCCTGATGGAGGGGATCCTCGAGCCGCTGCGCGCGGTGCTCGGGGGCATCGAGTTCCACGAGCCGTCGGTCACCCTCGTGTCCTGTCTGACCGGCGAGGTCGCGGTGGGCAGCGAGCTGGCCACCGCCGACTACTGGGTGCGGCACGTGCGCGAGACGGTCGACTTCGAGGGTGGCATGCGCACGGTCGCCGCCCGGGGGCAGCACGCCTTCATCGAGATCGGGCCCTCCTCCGCCCTGGGTTCGCTGGCCAAGCAGTGCGTGCCGCAGGGCAAGCACCGCTGGCTCACCAGCCTGCGCCCGGCGGACACCGAGGGCAGGACGATCCAGCAGGCGCTGGCCGACGCGTACGCCGCGGGGCTGGCGGTGTCCTGGCCCGCGGTGCACGCCGGGGGGCCCGGGCGCCGGGTGCCGCTTCCCTCGTACGCCTTCGACCGCAAGCGCTACTGGATGCCCGACCAGGTCGGCAGGCACGGCACGGGGACGGCCCCCGCCACGCACCCGCTGCTGGGCACCGAAGTTCCCGTACCCGGACGAGGCGATGGTGTGCGGGAGTTCGTCACCCGGCTCGGCTCCCGCCGTCCCGCCTATCTCGCCGATCACACCTCCCGCGGCCGGCCCTTCGTTCCGGCGGGGGCCTACGCGGAGTCGGTCCTGGCGCTCATGGACGCGGTCCACGGCGACACCCGCAGGCCGATCGAGGACCTGCGCTTCCACGAGGCGCTGTTCCTGGGCGAGAACCCTGTGGAGGTGCGCACCCGTCTCATACCGCGGGCCGACGGCCGGGCATCGGTCGAGATCGTCAGCCGCACGGCGGCAGGCGCCCGGTTCGCCGAGCGGCTGCACGCCACCGCGGTGGTCGGGGCGCACGAGGGGCACGGGCCGGGGCTGAGCGAGCGGGGCCGGCAGTTGCGCGAGCGGGCCCTGGCGCCCGGCGCCCGGGGCCGGGTGCTCGGGGCCGGTGAGGTGCACGCGGCGTACGCGAAGGCCGGTCTGGAGTACGGCCCGCAGTTCACCCGGGTCCAGCAAGTGGTCCGCCACGGCACGGACCTGGCCCTGAGCGAACTGCACGGCGGGGACATCTCTGGCGCCGAGTTCATGCCGCCGCCGCTCTTCGACGCCGCCACGCACGGTCTGGCGGCCCTGACCGATGCCGAGCACACCTACATGTCGGTCGGTATCGCCTCGGTGCGGGTGTTCAAAAAGCCGCGCGCCGGGCTGCTGCGGGCCGTGCTGCGCATCAGGCCGGCGGACGACGGGGCGACCGCGTTCGCTGCCGACGCCCTGCTCCTGGAGGGCGAGGAGCCGGTCCTGGAGCTGGTGGGCATGGCCTTCAAGCGCCTGGCGGCGGCCACCGGCGGCGCACCGGCCGAGGCCGGGCACAGGAGGACCGGCGAGAGGACGACCGGCGAGAGCGAGAGGACGACCGGGCACAGGACGACCGAAGCGGCCGGGGCCGCCGGGCCACCCGCGTCGACGGCTGAGTTCGTCCGTACCGCCGTCGCACGCCTGTTGCGGATCGACGACGCCCAGGGCATCGATGCGGACACCGCCTTCCTCGATCTCGGTCTGGATTCGCTGGTGGCCACCGAGCTGCGTGTGCTTCTCGAAAGCGAGCTGCGCGTGCCGCTGCCGGCGTCGGTCGTCTTCGACCACCCCTCCATCGAGCAGCTCGTGGAGTTCCTGGAAAAGCGAAGTGTGAAGGAGCGGATATGAGCGGGACCATGGACCGGACGATCACCGCCAGGTCCGCCCGGCACGCACGCGAGAGGCCGGACGTCGTCGCGCTCGCCGTCGAGGGCAAGGAGGTGACGTACGCCCAGCTGCACCGCGAGAGCAACCGCTGCGCACACGCGCTGCTGCGGGCGGGGCTCGGCCCCGGCGCGCGGGTGGCGTATCTCGGCAAGGAGTCCGAGCACTACTACGAGCTCGCGATCGCCTGCGCGAAGAGCGGCACGGTCCTGGTGCCCGTCAACTGGCGGCTGACCAAGGGCGAGGTGGATCACGTACTGCGCGATTCCGGGGCCGAAATCCTCCTGGTGGAGCGGGAGTTTCTGCGGATCGCCGAACGGATGCGCGGCGAGCTGCCCACCCTGCGGACCATCGTGGAGATGGACACCGCCGCCGAGCGGGCCGCGGGATTCTTCAGCTGGAAGTCCGGTGCCCCGGACACCGATGTCGACCTCGTGGCGCTCCCCGAGGACCCGATCGCCCAGATGTACACGAGCGGCACCACCGGTCTGCCCAAGGGCGTGGTGCTCCCGCACAGATCGTTCTTCACCTTCATCGAGAACATGCAGCAGCACGGCGTGGACTGGATCGACTGGCGTCCCGAGGACCGCAGTCTGACCTGCTTCCCCGGTCTGCACGCGGGCGGCTACGCGTGGTTCATGCACTGCTTCAACGTGGGTGCCACCAGCGTCGTCCTGCGGATGTTCGTCGCCGAGGAGGTGGTGCGCCTCATCCGCGAGGAGGCGGTCACCACCGTGTGGGCGGCTCCGGCCATGCTCCAGATGATGCTGGACGAGAAGGACGCGAGCCTGGAGGGCTTCAGCTCCCTGCGCAAGATCGTCTACGGTGGCTCGCCGATCGACTACGAGCTGATGGTGCGCTGCATCGAGGAGTTCGGGTGCGAGCTCGTCCAGGCCTACGCGTCGGCGGAGACCGGCAGCTTCGTGACCTGTCTGACGGCGGCCGAGCACGTTCCCGGCAGCGCCCTGATGGCGTCCGCGGGCCGGGTGTGCCCCGGCAACGAGGTCAAGATCATCGATGATGACGGCAACACGCTGCCCACCGGGCGGATCGGGCGGATCTGCCTGCGCAGCCCCGCCCGGTTCACCGAGTACTTCAAGCAACCGGCGGCCACCGGCAAGATGATCGTGGGCGACTGGCTGCACATGGGGGACGCCGGGTACCTCGACGAGAACGGCTATCTGTTCCTGCGTGACCGGATCAACGACACCATCATCGTCGCGGGGCAGAACATCTACCCCGTCGAGATCGAGAACGCGATCCGCGAGCACCCCGGTGTCACCGATGTCGCCGTCTTCGGTGTGGCCGATGCCCGGTGGGGCGAGGCCGTGCGCGCCGCTGTGGTGCGCCGCGTTGGTCACCAGGAGCCGACCGAGCGGGAGCTGATGCTCTTCCTCAGAGGGCGGATCGCGGACTACAAGATCCCCAATGGGTACGCGTTCCTGGACTCCCTGCCGCGCAATCCGACCGGCAAGGTGCTGCGCCGGGTTCTGCGCGAGCAGTACGCCCCGCAGCCGGCCGGGGCCGGGCAGCGGTGACGCCGGGGGTGCGCGCGGGGCCGGCCGGGTGGCTTCGCCCCGCCGACCCCGATCCCGGGGCACAGGCGGCGCTGTTCTTGTTCCACTACTCCGGCGGCGGAGTGTCGATGTACAGCCGGTGGCCGTCCTTGGTGCCACCGAGCATCGCCTGCCGCCGGGTCCAGCTGCCGGGCCGTCAGGACCGCATCGGCGACCGGCCGTTCACCGCGATCGGCCCGCTCGTGGAGGCCCTGTGCGAGGTGCTCGCCCTGGACCTCGACGACCGGCCGTACGTCCTGTTCGGCCACTCCATGGGCGCGCTGCTGGCCTACCGTGTGGCTGTCGCGATGGAGCGGCGGGAGGCTGTCCCCTCCCCCGCGCTGCTGGGTGTCTCGGGCTGGGCGCCGGAGGGTTTCTCCATGCCCACCCGGGGCCTGGCCGAGGGCCCGGACGCGGGAATCGTCGAGCTGCTCCGGGAGCTGGGTTCGGTTCCCGACCATGCCCTCCAGTGGCCCGAACTGGCCTCGATGGTGGTGCCGGCGATGCGGGCCGACCTGGCCGTGTGCGCCGGCTACCGGGACGACGGCGCCACGGTCGGCTGTCCGCTCGTGGCCTACAGCGGCCGGGACGATCCGTACCTGGAGCCCGGCGCGATGCGGTCCTGGGAGGCGCGCGGCACCGCCTTCCTCGGAAACCGGGAGTTCCCCGGCGGGCATTTCTTCATCCATGACCAGGGCCCCGGCATCGCCGCGGACCTGGTGCAGCAACTGCACCGGGTCCAGTCGGCCTGACGGCCCTCGCACCAACCGGTACACCCAACCAGGAGGACATCATGCTGCCCAGCCCCAACAAGCTCGCGGAGCGCTACGTCGAACTCTGGAACCAGCCCACCGAGGAGCTGCGGCGAGAGGGTGTGAAGAAGCTCTACACGGAGGACGCCACGTACATCATGTACCGGCGCGACCCCTTCCACGGCCACGACGTCATCGCCGAGCAGATCACCTACACGTACAACATCTATTTCCCGCTCGGCTACCACTTCAAGTCGTCGTACAACGCCGTGGGGCACCACAACCTGGTGCGGTTCAACTGGGTGATGATCTCGGACGAGAGCGGCGAGGTGGAGATGGCCGGGCAGAACACCGTGGTGCTCGCCGAGGACGGCCGGATCCAGGCCGACTACCAGTTCCACGAGAAGATCCCGACCGCGTTCGTCTACAACGACGGCTTCGACGAGACGGGGCGGGTGACGCGGCCGGCCGACCCCATTGTTGTGCGTTCCTGACGACTCCCGGTGGCCACGCGCGCGTGGCCACCGGCCGTACTCCGACTGGAGATGTACTGTGCAGCGCCGAATACGCACTCTGCTCGCCGCCCTGTGTCTTGTTGCCCTGTCGCTGGTGTCTTTGCCGAGCGCATCGGCCGATGACGTTGCGTCGGGTGACACGATGGTGTTGCCGGGAGATGACTTCTACCCGGAGAGCATTCACTCCGCTGCGGACGGGACCCTGTTCGTCGGCAGTCTCGTCACCGGTGAAATCGTCCGGTTCCGGCCCGGCTCGAGGACGGCGGAGACATTTGTCCCGGCCGGCGTCAATGTCGGAACCGGAGGGATCCTGGTCGATGCGAAACGGGGCGTGCTGTGGGCCTGCGCCGTCGACCCGTCCTATCGCACGCCGTTCATGCTGCGCGCGTTCGGCCTCACCGACGGCGCCCTCAAGGCAAGCTACACCGTGCCGGGCCAGGGGATCTGCGCCGACATCACTCTCGCCCGCGGCGCCGTCTACGTCGCGGATGCCTCCAACCCGACCCTCACCCCCTACCGCGGGGCGCGGATGCTGCGGCTGACCACCCCCGACCCGCTGCGGGCGGCCGGCGGCACCCTCTCCGTGTGGTCACAGGACCCGAAGTTCACCGGCGACAGGGCCGCCCTGCAGATCGACGGAATCGCCTTCGACGGCAACGCCACGATCTACACCACCAACAACGACACCGGTGAGCTGCTGCGCGTGGGTATCGCGCCCGGCGGCTCGGCTCTGCCGGCGGTGGAAGTTGCTCTGAAGGACGGTCCTCTCGCGCTGCCCGACGGCATCCGCATGCTCACTGCCACCAGGCTTCTCGTCACCGAGCTGGGTACCAACCGCCTGCTGCGGGTCGATGTGACCACCGGGACCACGACCGTGGTCGCGGAGCGGTTGGGCGAACCCACGGCCGTGGCCGCCGGCTCGAAGCGCGGCACCTGGGTGTCCGAGGGGCAGGTGCTGCGTTTGCAGCAGAACATACCCCCGGTGCTGCCGTTCAGGATTCGCCGCGTATGAACCGGGTGGCACACACCCCATGAAAGCGGTGCGGGCGCGACCTCGTCGCGCCCGCACTGCTTTTGCCTCGCTGCCGGCTCTCGCGCCCGGATCTGCGGCCCGTGCGGGCATCGCAGCGGGGCGCGGATCGTCATCGCATGAGGACGAGCCGCGCCCCGTCGTCGTTGCCGGTGCCCCGGATGAGGACGGACTCCTCCAGCAGGACCGGGTCGTGTTCCAAAATGGCCTTCTCGTACCACCGCAGCATCGGGGACGGTTCGATGCCGAGCTCCTCGTCGAGGCGCCGCCGGAACTCCCGGTAGGTGCTGAGTGCGTCTATCTGGCGTCCCGAGCGGTAGAGGGCGACCATCAGCAGGCAGCAGAACTGCTCCTGCGCCGGGTTTTGGGCCGCCACCTCGGTCAGTTCGGAAATGATCCGGGCGTGCCCGCCCGTCCTCAGCTCGATGGCGTAGAGCAGTTCCAATGCGGACACCCGTGCCTCTTCGTACTTCGCCGTCGCGATCTGGCACAGGGGGCCGCCCACGACCGCGCCGAAAGCCGGTCCCCTCCACAGCGCGATGGCCTGCCGGAGGTCGGCGAGACTGCGGTGGGGGTCCTCACCGGCGTGCTTGCGGATGTTCTCGACGGAGTCCAGGAACACCTGGGCGTCCAGCTCGCCCGGCCGCAGGGTGAACTGGTAGCCGGAGACGGTGGTGGTGATGCGTGGTGCCGTGTCGGAGTCGACGCGTGCCAGGGTCCGGCGGAGCCGGCTGATCTGGGCCTGCAGGGCGTTGTGCATCTTCGTCGGTGGTGTGGTGCCCCAGAGCTCCTCGGCCAGGGATTCGATGGTGACCAGCCTGTTTCCGGTGGCCATGAACGACGCGAACAACAGTTGCTGGATGGCCCCCTTGGGCCGGGTGACATGGTTGTCGGTGCGGATCTCCAGGGGCCCGAGTACGAAGAAGTGCATGATCCCCCCGTGGGATGGGCTGGAACTGATTCGTGCCTGATGGACGCTATGCAGCGTGTGCTGCCCGGCTTGAGCATGACTAGATGATCAATGCCGGCAACCATGCTGCTCGAATGAGCAAGTGGCCCCCGAATGAGGAGAGTTGGCGTCGTGCGGGTCGTTACCGGGCTGTCTCGTGGCGGGGCTGCCGGGCGGACTTGAGCCCTTCGTGTACGAGCGGTGGCGGCGGCGGACGGGAGGTGCCCCGGGGCGGCTGCCCCCGGCGCACGGTGGGATCAGGCGGCAAGCGAAGGCTCCAGGCGGGCGGGGTCGAAGAGCCGGGCGGGGCGCAGCGCGCGCAGTTCCTGGCTCCACAGTTCATGGACGAGCAGGGCCCACACCGCGTCCGCTGCGGTCTGCGAGGGGTTCTTGAACTGGGCCGCGAGCAGGGACTGCACGGCGCCCGCGTCCAGCCGGCCCTCGCTGTCCAGCCGGCCCCGGGCGAGGGTGTCGCGGGCGAGTTCCATCAGCGCGGTGCCCGGCGCCAGCATCGTCGAGGCGGGTGAGGGGGCGGGCTGCCCGGCCCGGTGGACTATGGCTTCGCTCAGCAGGCCGAGACCGGCTTCGTGGAGCACCTCGCCGCCGGGCTTGCGCCGCACCGGCAGGCGCCGGGAGAACGCTGTCACCGAGGGCTGGAGGTACGGCATCCGGGCCTCGACGGCCCAGGCCGCGCTCAAGTGGTCGATGCGGCGCAGCTGGCAGGCGGGCAGCAGCCGGCCGGTCTCGAAGTCGAGGAGGGTTTCGAGCCGGTTGCCGGTGCTCGCGCGCAGCGAGCCGGCGAGGCGGTCGGCCGTGGCGCCGCGGGAGCGGAGGTAGTGCCGGTACTCGCGGGTGTACAGCGATTCCCGCAGCTGTCTCGGTACGGGGGCGAGTGCGTCGAGGTACGGGCCGATCCAGCCGTCGCCGTCCGGGGCCGCGGCGGCCCGGCGGACGCGGGCGGATCGGGCGAACAGTTCGTCGGCGCCCTCGGCGCTCAGTGCGACGGTGAACCCCGCGCCGCGGACCGCGCGAAAGAGCGCGTAGGTGCCGAGCGTGCCGGGGTCGGCGTGGGGCTGTCCGAGGTGCCAGACCGTGCGGGGCAGCAGTTCGGCGAGCTCCGCGGTGTCGATGACGACTTCGTGGTGCACCGCTTGGGTGCGCCGGGCGATGGCGCGTGCCAGGCCGCGTCCGGGGCCGGGCCGCTGCCCGTGGTGGGTGGCGTGGAAGCTGTGCAGGGGCGGGGCGCCGGTCTCTCTCAGCTGCCGGGCCGCGGTGGCGGTGAGCAGGCCGGCGCCGAGTCCGTCGGTGAACAGGGAGGCCACCGGGACGTCGGCGTGGGCGAGCCGGCGCATTTCGAGGCCCAGCACCGTGTCGACACCGGCCTCGCCGGTGACCTGTGAGGGCCGGGGCGGCGCGATCTGGCGGTGTGCGACGCGCAGGCCGCTGTGGCCCGCCGCGACCGCGGTGGCGGCCGGGGGCAGGGTCCTGATCCTCCGCAGGATCGTCCGGCCGTCGAGGGCGGCCCGGGTGCTCAGGTACTCGTCGAGCCCCGATTCGCGTTGTTCGGCGGGGACCTGGGAGAAGGCCAGCAGGCCGGGGAGTTCGGAGGCGAAGTGCACCTGCCCCGTCGGGGAGGTGTGGTGGTAGAGGGTCTTGATGCCCTGGTCGTCGGTGGCCAGGACCAGGCGGGGTTCGGTTCGCACATCGATCAGGGCGACGGCGAACATCCCTTCGAGGTGCTGGGCGAAGGACGTTCCGTACTCGGCGTACAGCGCCGGGAGCAGCGTGCCGTCGCACCGGTCGGCGAAGGCGTGGCCGCGGGCGCGCAGCCGGCGGCGCAGTTCGTGGTGGTTGTAGATCTCACCGTCGAAGACCGCGATGATTTTGGGCAGTTGGGGTGTCCGGTACGGCTGGCAGCCGCCCGTTGGGTCTGTCACCGCGAGTCTGTTGCAGCCCAGGGACCAGTTTTTGCCTTTGAGTACACCTATGCCGTCGCGCCCTCCGTGGACTTGGCGGCCGGAGACCGCGGCCAGTTCCGAACGGGCCGTCTGGGCAGCGAACGAACCGAAGATTCTGGACACGGGGCCACCTCCGTGGCCGTCGCTCGCCGTGGAAGAGCGACGGCTCGAGTCGAACCGGATCTTTTTGGTACGGGGGAACATGCCGCCGGGCCGCCCCGGTTTCGGGGCGGCCGGGCGTGCGGTCAGCGAGGTTCGCGGGCCGGCACGTCGCTGTGCCGCGGCCCTTCGGGCGGGGCGCTCGCAGCGGTGGCCGGGGACGGGGTGTCGAAGTCGGCGGGTGCGGCGGGGGGAAGGGCCTCGGGTTTGTCCGTACGGCTTCGGGGTCTGCTCCAGCGGTTCATCATCGGGGTCTCGACGGCGGTGTGCAGCAGCCAGGCGAGCCCGAGGCTGATGGCCAGGCAGGCCAGGATCAGGCCGGCCGCGGCCCAGGGCCCGAAGGTGACGCCGAAGCCGAGTTTGCTCCGGCCGTAGATGATGACCGGCCCGTGCACCAGGTAGAGGGCGAAGGACAGTTCACCCAGCCTGACCATGGTCCGGCTGCGGAAGGGGGACTTGTCCGCCGTCACGTCGGCGGCCGCGGCGGCGGGGATGAGCAGCGCGATCGGCACCAGGCACACCGCGACCGTCGCGTAGGCCCACGGGACGGCGGAGGAGGCGAGGTAGGCCGCGAGGGCCAGCAGGCCCGCGGGGAGCAGTGGGAGGTTGATCCAGCGGCCGGACAGCACGATGCGGGCCATCAGCATGCCGAGGACGAATTCCAGCATGCGCACCGGGGGGAGGGCGTAGACGAACCAGACCTGCCAGATCGAGGCGGGGAAGGGGAATTCTCCCGGTGCGGCGGCCATGTGCTCGCCGGGCAGGGCGAACTGTGCGACGACCGCCACGCCGACGACGGCCGAGACCACCGCGCCCGCCCACATCCACAGCCGGGCCGGGTCGATTTTCTGGAGCCGGCGGTACAGCAGCGGGAAGCAGAGGTAGAACAGGATCTCGCAGGAGAGCGACCAGCTCGGCGGGTTGATGCTGAAGATCGTGTCCGTGCGGGGTATCCACGTCTGGACCAGCAGGAGGTTGGGCAGCCACTGCTGCCAGCGTGCCGTGGCGCCGACGACCAGGACCATCATCACGACGAACATGACGATGTGGTTGGGGTACATCTTGACCGCCCGGCGCCGCCAGAACCGGCGGGGTGTGTCGGTGGGCCGGGCCGCCCAGGTCAGGACGAATCCGCTCAGTACGAAGAAGAACGACACGCCGACCCAGCCGGCCTGGCTGAAGGCCGTCTCGAACCATGTCGCGATGTCGCCGCGAAAGGGGCTCAGCGGCGGCGTGGTCTGGGAGGAGTGGAAGAGGAACACCAGCAGCGCGGCGACGAAGCGCATGCCGGTGAGCGACGGCAGCCGGGAGTGCGCCGCCTGTGCGGTGTCGAGCGGGAGGCGTGGAGCGCTACGGGTCATGATGGTCTTCCCTGGGGGATGCGTGGGAAGGAGCCGGCAGAGGCCGTCGCGTGGGCGAGGGCTTCGCGGATCTCCGTGACGGTGCGGTCGACGTCCGCGGCAGTGGTTCTCCAGGAGGTGACGGAGATGCGCATCGCGGCGCGTCCGCCCCAGGTCGTCGCGCCGAACCAGCAGACGCCGCCGGCCTGCAGGCGGGCGATCACCTCGCGGGTGACGGTGTCGTCGTCACCGAAGCGCACCAGCACCTGGTTGAGCACGACGTCGTTGACGATCTCGACGTGCTTCTCGGCGCCGAGCTGCTCGGCGAAGCGGCGGGCGTTGGCGCAGCACTGGTCGATCATGTCGGCCACTCCGGTGCGGCCCAGGCTGCGCAGCGCGGCCCAGACGGGCAGGCTGCGCGCCCGGCGGGAGAGCTCGGGAACCCACTCGATGGGGTCGCGCTCCCCCGGTGTTCCCGCCGGCAGGTAGTCGGCACGGGTGTGGAGCATGGAGGACTGGTGCGCCGCGGGGTGGGCCACGAAGACCAGCCCGCAGTCGTAGGGCACGTTCAGCCACTTGTGTGCGTCGGTCGCCCACGAGTCGGCGCGCTCGGCCCCGGCCACCAGGTGGCGCAGGGTGGGGCTGGCCGCTGCCCACAGGCCGAAGGCGCCGTCCACATGGACCCAGGCGCCGTGGCGGTGCGCGATGTCGCAGATCTCGCCGACGGGGTCGACGGCTCCGGAGTTCACGTCGCCGATCTGCGCGCAGACGATCGTGGGGCCTTGGCAGCCGGCGAGGACCCCGGCCAGCTCCTCGGTGCGCAGCCGGCCCTCGGCGTCCGCGGGTACCACGTGCAGTTGGTCGGTGCCGAAGCCGAGCTGGCGCAGGGCCAGGTCGATCGTCAGGTGGCGCTGTTCGCCGACGACCACATGGATCGTGGGGGCGCTTTGCAGTCCCCGGCGTTCGACGTCCCAGCCGATGTCGGCGAGGACCTTGTGGCGTGCCGAGGCGAGGGCGGTCACATGGGCCATGGCGCAGCCGGTCGGGAAGCCGACCGACACTCCGGCGGGCAGGCCCAGCAGGTCGATCAGCCAGCCTGCGGCGACGTGCTCCGCGGTGGCCACGGCGGGGCCGAGGTCGAAGATTCCGCTGTTCTGGTCCCAGGCGGTGGTGATCCAGTCTGCGGCGATGGAGACGGGCAGTGTGCCGCCGACGACGTAGCCGAAGTAGCGCGGGCCGGAACTGGCGACCACTCCGCCTTCGTCCGCCGCCCGGCTCAGCAGGTCGAGGGTCTCGGCGGGCGGGGTCGGCCCGGTGGGGAGCGGCCCGCCGAGCAGTTTCGTCAGCTCGGCCGCCCCGGCGGTGGCACCGACGCGGCGCTCGGCCAGACCCTCCAGGTAGCCCACGGCCCGCTCGGCCGCGTACGCCAGGAATTGCCTCTCCTCATCATTCATTTCACCGAAGGTAAGGCATATTGCTGACCGGCCACTGACGATGTTTTCTTTCCGTCCACCGGGTCTCCAGGGTCAGTTGAGTGTCAGTCCGGCGTCAGTCGAGTGCTGACATACTCGATTTCCGTCGGTGATCATCTCCTGTCCAACCCCTCAGGTACCGACCTCACAGTCCAAGGAGAGTGCGGCGTTGCGAGTCCTTAGTTCCGCGCGCGATGCGTGCGAGAAATTTCATCCGGGTCTATTGGCTGCGCTCGAGGCGATTGAGCTGGCGGAACGCGAGTCGGCCGACAGCCAGGTGGTGGAGATCTTCCGCTCCCATTCGGGCCCGGGGCTGCTCGTGCCGTCGGAGTTCGGCGGGCAGAACGCCGGCGCGCTCGACGCGATGCGCGCCCAGCGCGCCCTGGGGTCGCTGTCGCCGTCGCTCGGTGTGGCCACGGTCATGCACCACTTCACGGTGGCCATGCTGTTCAGTCTCGCGCGGACCGCCGACCGTCTGAGCCCCGCGCAGACCAAGCTCCTGGAGGCGATCGCGGCGGACAGCCTGCTGCTGTCGTCGGCCTGGGCCGAGGGGCGTACGGATCAGAACATCCTGCTGCCGTCGGTGGTCGCGGAGCGGGTCGGCGACGGCTTTCGGGTCAACGGTGAGAAGAAGCCGTGCAGTCTGTCCAGGTCGATGGACCTGCTGACCGCGAGTGTCGCGGTCACCGACGACGAGGGAAACGGCAGCCTGGCGCTGCTGCTGATGCCGGCCGACTCCCCCGGTATCACGGTCGAACCGTTCTGGTCCTCGCCCGTGCTGGCGGCGGCGCAGAGCGACCTGGTGCGGCTCAAGGACGTCGAGGTGCCGGAGAAGTACGTCATCAGCAGCACGCCGGAGGACCAGGCGCGGCTCGACGATCTGCAGACGGCGGGCTTCACCTGGTTCGAGCTGCTGGTGACGTCCGCGTACACCGGCGTGGCTGCGACGCTCGTCTCGCAGGTTTTCGCCGCGGGCCGGGGCACCGGGGGCGACCGGGCGGCTCTCGGGGTGAAGTTGCAGGCCGCCGTGGATCTGCAGGAGGGTGCTGCCCGCGCGATCGACTCGGGCACGACGGGCGACGAGGTGGTCGCGGCGGTCCTGGTGGCCCGTTACGCGACGCAGGACCTGCTGGCCGCCGCGGTGGACAGCGCGACGGAACTTCTCGGAGGCATGGCGTTCGTCCGCTCCCCCGATGTCGCCTATCTGGCCTCGGCGGTACGTGCGCTGGCGTTCCACCCGCCGTCCCGCGCGAGCCTGTCCACGGAATTGGTCGAATACTTCGAGGGAAATCCGCTGCGTCTGTCCTGACTGTCCATTCACCGGCCACGTAATGACCTACGGAGGAAATCGTGGACCAGAAGAACCCGTTCGAGACGCCGAATACGTTCCGACTGCACCGGGCGGAGTACCTCGTAGGATTCGCGCTGTCGATCGTCCTCATCGTCATCCACTTCGGTGAGATCCGCTGGCTTCCGTTCCTGGTGCTGTTCGCGTACATCGACCTCATCGGCTACATACCCGGCGCGATCGCTTTCCGCCGGAGCCCGGACGGACGTATTCCCAAGGTGTACTACGTCCTCTACAACACCATGCACAGTCTGATCACCCAGGCCGTGGTGGTGGGTTTGTGGCTGTGGCTGGTGGGACCCGAGTGGGCGCTGCTGGCCATTCCGTTCCATGTGCTCGGGGACCGGGGCCTGTTCGGGAACTTCCTCAAGCCGTTCGGGCTGCCCTTCGAGCCGGTCGCCGAGCCGCTCTACGAGCGGATCGTCACCAAGATGGAGCTGCAGGCCGGGGTCTTGGGCGCCCGGGAACGCGTGCCGGCGCCGGCCGCGCAGCACGGCCCGCCGGCCACGCCCCGGGGGGCCGAGCTTTGAGTCCCCGCTCCCCCGCGTCCGGCGGGTTCGCCACCGCAGGGAGCGGGCAGGCCACGGGTGCCGAGGCACGCAGGCACGCGCTGCGCCGCTTCGCTTCCGGGGTCACGGTGCTGACCGTCAACTACGAAGGGCTGCGCCACGGCACCACCGTGAGCGCCGTGGTGCCCATCTCCCGTGACCCGCTGGTCCTGGGCGTGTGTCTGCGGGCCTCGTCCGGCCTGACGGCTCTGGTCCGGCAAGGGGGCACATTTTCGGTCAATATCCTGTCCAGCGAACAGGCGGCTGTGGCACGCCAGTTCGCCGCTCCGGGCCGGGGCCACGGTGATGCCCAGTTCGCCGGGGTCGGCTGGAGCACGGACCGTCTCACCGGTGCACCGCTGATCGACGGCTGCCTGGCGCACCTGGCGTGCTCCTTCACCGGGTGCCAGCGGATCGGTGACCACGACCTCATCACCGCCGAGGTGCTCGCCGGACTCCCGGCGGCCGGCGACCCGTTGCTCACGTTCGCCGGGCAGCTGCGCCAGGAGGGGCCCTCGGCCCTCGGCGTCACCACCGCCTGAACCGCGACAACGCGACAACGCGACAACAAGGAGTGAACCGCGATGGCCGAACAGATACCTCTCGAGGCGGACTGGGAGAATGCCCCCGGGCTGCTCGACGGAGCCGGTTCGCTGGCCCTGACCGTGGATCAGTGCAATCTCGCGTACTGGTTCTCCGCCGTGGCCCAGGGAACTCTGCGGAACCGCCCGTTGGGGTACGACCCCTCGGTGAGCACCCCGGACTACATGCGGGAGCCCGGCCCGCTGCGCGAGGCGCTGCGGCTCGAGCTCGCGTACCGGGCGCTCGACGAGGAGGCCGCGACCCGGGTACTGGCCGACTACGTGTCCACCGCGCCCGGGATCCCGGAGCTGGAGTTCTTCTCGACCCAGCTGCTGGACGAGGCACGGCACCACATGATCTTCCGGGACCACCTGTTGAACCTGGGGGTGGCGAAGGACGAGCTGATGCCGTGGATCCGCGAGGTCGGGGCGGACTACGAGAAGCAGATCCTGCGCCCGATCAAGGAGTTCGCCCAGACCGTGACGCGGGACGAGGGCGACTTCATCGGCGGTGTCGTCGCGTTCGCCATCATCATCGAGGGCGTGCTCGCCGCTTCCACCGAGCTCAGCGAGCGCAAGTGGGGTGTGCTGGACCCGGTCGCCGGCGAGATCGCGCGCGGCGCGGCGATCGACGAGATCCGCCACCTGGCCGTCGGCAGCTCGCTCGTGCGCGAGCATCTGATCGCGCACCCCGAGGACCGGCCGCACATCATGGAGATCCTGCGCCGCGGCCGTGAGCTGTGGGGCGAGATCAACGACCGCGAGTTCGTCATGCACCGTGAGGAGCTCTTCCAGGAGGGCATGCTCCAGCACCGGGAGCTGCTGCGTGATTTCGAGCTCTTCCCGGGCCTCCTGCTGCTCGATACCACTCCGCAATCCCGCTGGGACCTCGCGGCGCGCTGGAATGACGAACTGGCCGAATCTCGTCTCAAGTACATGGGGATTCCGGAAGCAATCGATCTTCTGCGTGCACAGGCTCCGCGAATCCTGTAGACATCTCTCCGGCAGTTTTCACGGTCACATCGCGACCATCAGCCGCTGTTCAGTGTTCGAAAGAAAGTACTAGGAGGCACCAGTGACTCTGCAAATCGGCAACGTCTGCGTCGACACCAAAGACCTTAAGCGCGCTTCTGATTTCTGGCAGGCCGTGACGGGCTACAAGGTGTCGTCGAACGACGAGACGACCGTGTACTTCGAGGCTCCTCAGAGCGGAGCTGCGGGCCTGTCGGTGCAGCTGGTCCCGGAGCCCCGCAAGGACAAGAACCGCCTGCACATCGACTTCTTCACCGGTGACCTGGACGGCGAGGTCAAGCGCGTCAAGGATCTCGGTGCCACTGAGGTCGAGAAGTATGACGGCTGGGTTGTCCTGAGCGATCTCGACGGCAACCAGTTCTGTATCTGCGCTGCCTGAATCTGGCGGTGAGCATCACACGGCGGGCCGGAATGCCATACCGGCCCGCCGTTGCTTTTTTGTGAATTCAAGTGATACTCCACCGAAACTCGAGGAACGGTGGGGGTGCGTCGAGAGAACCGAGAACGAGGGCGTGCACGATGACGGAGCATGGATTCGCACTTTTCGACACGGCGCTCGGCCGGTGCGGGATCGCCTGGAGCGCAGACGGCGTCACCTGCGTACAGCTGCCGGAGGCCGAGGAGAGCCGGACCCTTCAGCGCCTGGCGGGCGCTGCTCCCGGCGGGGCGCAGTGCGCGCCGCCGCCCCGGGTGCGCCGTGCGATCGCCGGCATCGTGCGGCACCTGCTCGGCGGGCCGGGCGCGCTGGCGGCCGTCGAACTCGACATGTCGGGCGTGCCGCCCTTCCGCAGGCAGGTCTACGAGGCCGTGCGGACCATTGCTCCGGGCGAGACGCTCACCTACGGGGCCGTCGCGCAGCGGGTCGGCCGGCCGGGCGCCGCGCGCGCCGTGGGCCGGGCGCTGGGCCACAACCCCTTCGCGCTGCTCGTGCCGTGTCACCGGGTGGTGTCGGCGGGCGCCGGGCCCGGCGGGTTCTCGGCGAACGGGGGTGTGGCGACGAAGCCCGGGCTGCTCGCGATCGAGCGTGCCCGCCCGGGCGGCACGCCGGCGCGCTCCGGCGCCGGACCCGGGGCCGGGTCGGTGTTCGCCTTCGACGCGGCTGTGGCGGTCGCCTATGTACGGGCGTCGGATCCGGGGCTCGCCGGTCTCATCGACGAGGTCGGGCCGTTCGCCATGCCCCTCAACGCGGGGGCCACCGTCTTCGGGATGCTCGCGGAAGCGGTCGTCTACCAGCAGCTCACGACCAAGGCCGCGGCGACGATCTTCGGCCGGGTCCGTGCGCTGTTCGCGCAGACGAGCCAGGGGCTGCTGCCCGAGCAGGTGCTGAGCGCGTCCGACGAGCAGCTGCGCGGCGCCGGGCTCTCCCGGGCGAAGGCGGCGGCGCTGCGCGATCTCGCCGAGCGGGTGGACTCGGGCAGGCTCCCCGACCTGGAGGCGATCTTGGCGATGGACGACGAGGCGGTCGTCGAGTGCCTGACCTCGGTGCGGGGCATCGGCCGGTGGACGGCGCAGATGTTCCTGATGTTCCGGCTGGGCCGTGCGGATGTGCTGCCGCTGGGCGACTACGGCATCCGCAACGGCTTCGCGCTCGCGTTCGGCAGGACGGATCTGCCCGGGCCGGCCGAGATCGAGGAGCGCGCCGCCCTGTGGCGCCCGTACCGCACGGTGGCGTGCTGGTACCTGTGGCAAGCGGTGGAGCGCGCCAAGCGGGGGCCGTCGGCCTGAGCCGGCAGCCCCCGCACGCGGCGGGCGGGGACGCGGCCGCGCTCACCCGCCCGCGGGGCCGGGCTCCGCCGCGCCGAGCAGCGCTTCGAGCTCGGCGAGCGCCTCGTTGGCGGCGCGGCCCGCCGCCGCGTCGTCGGGCGCCGCGGCCACGGCCCCGAACAGTTCGAAGACCTGCTGGCCCGCGGACTCGATCCGGTCGGACATCGTGCTCCTCCTTGAGGCTGTGCATCGGGTGAGCGCTGTGCGGGGCGCCGTTGTCAGACGGCGTTGCACGCGCGGAAGATGTGCACCAGGGCGGGGATGCTCGCCCCGTTCTGGAAGGCGACGTACTCGGGCAGCACGAGGTCGGGGGCCCACTTCTCCTTGTAGGCGAGCTGGGTCTGGGCCGGGTACACGCCCTCGCCGTACTTCCACAGGTGGCCCATGAACCAGTGGAAGGCCCGGCTGTGCCCCGGCAGCTGCGGCGCCGCGTCCAGCGCGGTGAAGGGGGTGAATCCGAAGTGCAGCCAGCGCGCGCCCTCCGACATGAAGGTGTCGATGGCGGCCTTGTTGATCGCCTCCATCACCCCGGGCGGGGAGTCGGGGAGGCGACGGGTGAGGTCGTGGAGCCAGCCGGGCCTCGAACCGTAGACGGGTGAGTAGGTGATGTATCCGGTGAGCCTGCCGTCGAGCACACCGACGAACAAGCGGCGCAGCGGCTGGTAGGGACCGCCGTACTCGCCCACGAGGAACTCCAGCGGTTTGGCCGCCTCGCCCTTGGTCCCGAGCCAGCTCGTGTCCAGCTCCTGCATCCGGTCGTACCAGTCGCCCAGTGGCACCTCACTGATCTGCAGGCCGCTGCGCAGCGAGCGGGAGATTTTGTTGCGCAATTGCATGAACGCGGTGCCGCGCAGGTTGAACGATTGAAGGTCCCTGGCGAATGAAGAGCCCAGCTGATTGACCGTGAATCCCTGGTCGAGGTAGGGGCCGGCGTCGGCACCCTGAAGTTGCACGGACACGATCTCGCGCCCCTGCTCACGTGCGAAGGCGACGAAGTCCGCCAGCAGTCGCGACCGGGATCCGGCGGGCGCGAACACCCCTCCGAATTGCACCAGGAAACGCCCCGTCGCCCGGTAGACGATAACCCCGGGTGCATTCTCGGACTGGAAATAACTATTTCCGCTGTTGAGTGCGAGGAAAGCGCTCGGGTTATCCGCGACGGTATATTTCTGAATAGCTTCCAGTGCGATGTCGGCCTCTGTCGCGACTTCAGTCATTCTTGCCTCCATTCACGTCGGGCCATTGGTTCTTTCAGTTTTCCATTAGTTATCGCACAGCAGTTGAGGCATCTGCAAGGCTTTCCGCGTTCGAACATGGTCAGTTATTCGTCAGCGGCATGTCAGACACATTGATCTACCGTTGCTCCCGTGAGGCTCGAGCGTAAATAAAACGACGCCCGGGCAATCCTCGAGCGAAACTCTCCACAGAAGGCAGAAGTGCATGAGCCTGGGTACGGCTGATCATTCCTCTGCGCAGCCGGCAGACCTTGATCCGGCTTCGCTGGTCGCCACGGCACGTCGTATCGCGGACCCGGAGGAAAAGGTGCCCTTGCGTTTTCTGGACGACCTGGGGCGGCTGACCGGCTCCCTGGACACCGAGGCGCGGCTGCACACGCAGGGCCGGGTCCGCGCGCGGTCGGCGCTCGTGGCCTCGCTCGTCTCGCAGATCCGTCTCGCACGTCTGAGGGCCGCCGACCCGGGCATCGGCGACGTTGCTGTCCGCCCGGTGTTCATCACCGGTCTGCTGCGCACCGGGACCACGTTCCTGCAGCACTTGCTCGCCCAGCATCCGGACCTGCGCTCGCCCGCGCTGTGGGAGACGATGGCGCCGGCCTCCTCGAAGGAGCCCGGTGAACTGGTCGCCGCCTGTGAGGCGTACATCGACGAGTACTACCGGGCGGCGCCGGACTTCAGGTCGATCCATCTGCTGCGGGCCCGGCTGCCGGAGGAGTGCCACCGGCTGACGGCCAACTCCTTCCGCCACTCGATCTACGCGCTGCGCTACCGCGTCCCCTCGTACGCCCGCTGGCTGCGCGAGCAGTCCATGGCGCCGGCCTACGCCTTCCACAAGGAACAGCTCCAGTGCGTGCTGCGGCGGCGCGGCGGCAACCCGGTCCTGCTCAAGTGCCCCTCGCACCTGTGGCACCCCGACGACCTGGCCCGGGTCTACCCGGACGCCAAGGTGGTCCGGCTGCACCGCTCCCCGTCGGTGGCGGTGCCCAGCGTGTGCAGCCTCACCGCGACCGTGCGCGGCGCGCGCTCCGGCCAGGTGGACCGCGAGGAGATCGGCCGGTACTGGCTGGACTACGCGTCCCAGGCGCTCAACACCCTGCGGCGCGGCGGGGGTCCGGCCGCGGGCGGGCCGCTCGACCTGCGCTTCTCGGACGTCGTCAAGGACCCGCTGGGGGCCGCGGAGCGCGTGTGCGACTACATCGGCGTGCCGCTGACGGCCGAGGCCCGGCGGCGCATGACGGCCTTCATGGCCGCGGAGAACGACGCGACGACCGGCCCTCACGCCTATGCGCCGGAGGACTTCGGGCTCACCGGGCGGGCCATCGAGGAGCGGTTCGCGCCGTACCTGACGGAGTTCGGTTTCTGAAATGCGTACCGACACAGGAGGACACTGAAGTGACGACCGACCGCACCACACACGAACAGCGCGCCCGCGCCGACATCGAGGCCGTCAACCAGCACGCGGGCAGCAACCCGGTGCGCATCGGCATCGTCACCCCCCTGAACGAGCCCGGCGACGGCACCGCGGGCGAACTGGTGGTGCGCGGTGCGCGCCTGGGCGCGGAGTACGTCCGCGAGCACGGCGGCGTACGCGGGGGCAGGCAGGTCGAGTTCGTCCTCTACGACGACCAGGCCACCGCCGCCCAGGAGGGCATGGCCAGGTCCTCGGCCGCCCAGATGGTCAAGCTCGCCCTGGTCGACGACGTCGTGGCCGCTCTGGGGCAGTGGCACTTGCGGACGACTCCGTCGGTCGTCGACGTGGCGAGCCGCTACGACGTGCCGATCTTCGTCGAGAACGGGCACAGCCTCATCACCGCGCAGAAGCGGCGCAATGTCTTTCGTTCGTACTTCTCCATCGCCGACCGGGTGCCGGTGATGCTGGACTTCGCCGCCGCGGCCGGGATGCGGCGCATCGGGCTGATCGCCGCGGACACGGTCTTCGGCCAGCAGATGGCCGACACCCTGGTCGAGTACGGCACGCAGCGCCACAACATGGAGTTCCTGCGTTTCGACTTCGCCCAGGACGACACCACCGACTTCCGCGAGCAGCTGCGGGCCATCAAGGAGTTCGGCCCCGACCTCTTCATCAACGGCGCGGTGATCAAAACCAACTACATGATCGTCGAGCAGGCCATCGAGGTGGGCCTGCGGCCGCAGACCCCGATGATGGTCACCTTCGGCTTCCCGCTGCGCTCGGAGGACTTCTGGCGCCTGTCGGGCAAGGCCGGGGTCGGCACGATGTGGCCGGGCATGCGCTACCGCCCGTCCTGGGAGGGGCTGACCGACATCGGCCGCTGGTTCATCGACCGCTATGTGCAGCGCTACGGGACCTTCCCTCCGGACACCGCGCTGACGCATTTCACCGATGTCACCATCATCGCCGCCGCACTCGACGCGGCCCGCTCGGACAGCCGCGAGGATCTCCTGGACGCGCTGGAGGCGATGGAGTTCCCCACCTGGCAGGGGCGGCTGCGCTTCGAGCGAGGACCGGCGCACTGGCATCACAACGCCCCGGAGCTGGCCCTGCTGCAGTACCAGGAGTACGAGCAGAGCTTCGACGACTCGGCCATCATCCATCCGCCGCAGACCGCGACCGCCGCGTATCTGCCGCCGTCGGCGAGCTGAGCGGACCCAGGCCCGCCCCCGCCCCCACCCCCTTCTGCTACTTGCTGCCTGTTAGCTGCCGAGGAGACTCAGCGTGACGACATCCGTGACCACCGACCGCACGCAGGCCGTGCCCACCGTGGCGCGCACTGTGGCGGCCAGCCTGCGCGAGCACGGCGTCGACCGGGTGTTCTGCGTGGCGGGGGAGAGCTATCTGCCCGTTCTCGACGCCCTGTACGACATGCCGCAGATCGATGTGGTGACCTGCCGGCACGAGGGGTCGGCCGCGTTCATGGCGCTGGCCGACGCCAAGCTGGCCGGGCGGGCGGGTATCTGCCTGGTCAGCCGGGGGCCGGGGGCGGCGAACGCCGCCGTCGCGGTGCACGCCGCGGCGGAGGACGGCTCCGCGCTGGTCCTGCTGGTCGGCGGGGTGCCGACGTACGAGGCGGATCGCGAGCCGTTCCAGGACCTCGACCTCGGACGGCACTTGGGGGCCATGGCGAAGGCGGTGTGGACGCTGCGGGAACCGGGCGCCGCCGCGGAGTTCGTGGCCAGGGCCGTGCGCACGGCCGAATCCGGCACCCCCGGTGTGGTGGTCCTGGCCGTGCCCGAGGACGTGTGGCCGCTGCCCGACCCGGTCGGCGTCCCCTCACGGCGCACCGACCCGGGCCGGTCGGTTCCCGACGCGGACGCCGCCTCGCGGATCCAGGAGCTGCTGGGAGACGCCCGCCGGCCGCTGCTGCTCGCCGGTGCGCGTCTGGAGGGCGAACAGGGCCGTGCGCTGCTGC
Organism: Streptomyces sp. TRD_SC_5; assembly: GCF_056836825.1. Classification (NCBI taxonomy): domain Bacteria; kingdom Bacillati; phylum Actinomycetota; class Actinomycetes; order Kitasatosporales; family Streptomycetaceae; genus Streptomyces; species Streptomyces sp. TRD_SC_5. The sequence continues at coordinate 42,302 of NZ_JBWZZS010000001.1, forward strand.
GCGCGGTGGCCGAGCGGCACCGTCTGCCGGTCGTGACGAGCAACAAGAACCAGCACCTGCTGTCCAACCGGCACCCGTCCTACGCCGGCCATCTGCACAACTCCACCCAGGCCGGCCAGCTCGCCGCCCTGGACCGGGCCGACCTGGTGCTGGCGGTCGGCACCCGGCTCGACAACGTCACCACCAGGCGCCGCCGCTTCCCGGCGGCGCCCGAACCGCACCAGCCGCTGGTGCACATCCACCCGGACGCCGGACGGATCGGCCTGTTCCACCGGCCCGCCGTGGGCGTCGCCGCGGACCCCGTGGCGTTCCTGCGCCAGCTGGCCGGCTGGCCGGCCTGCGATCCGGACGGCGGACGCGACCGGTGGACGGCCCAACTGCACGCCATCGAGACGCAAAAGGCCCAGTGGCATCCGCTGGAGGCCGGTGACGGGGTGGTGTTCGGAGCTGTCGCGGCGGCGCTGGACGATCTCACCGGCGGTGAGGTCACCGTGGTCGTGGATTCCGGCACCTTCACCAGCTGGACGTACCGTCATCTGCGCTTCGGTGACCGGGGCCGGCTGCTCGGTATCACCTCCAGCTCCATGGGGTTCGCCGTCGGCGCCGGGGTGAGCGCCGCGCTGCGCGCCGCCGGCACACCGACGGTGGCCGTGGTCGGCGACGGCGGGTTCCTGATGAACGGCGGCGAGCTGATGACCGCCTGCGAGCGCGGTCTGCCGCTCGTCTACATCGTCGCGAACAACAACAGTTACGGCACCATCCGCCTGCACCAGGACAAGGACTTCCCCGGCCGGACGATCGCCACCGATCTGGCGAACCCGGACTTCGCCAAGCTGGCCGAGTCCTTCGGCGCGCTGGGCCTGAGCGCGCACTGTGCGGCGGACGTGCGCCCCTGCCTGGCCAAGGCCCTGGCCCACGGCGGCCCCGCGGTCCTCGAGGTGCGCACCAGCCTGGAACACGCCGGCCCCCACCGGCGGGCCGGCGGGCCGCCGGCGGCCACGGCACCCCGACAGTGACCGGAAGCGGAGACCACACCTGTGCGAAGCCACGACTCGATCCTCGACCTGATCGGCGACACCCCTCTGGTACGGCTGCGGCGCCTGGGCGAGGGCCTGGCGCCGACGATCGTGGCCAAGCTGGAGTCCTTCAACCCCGGCGGCTCGGCCAAGGACCGGATCGCGCTGCGCATGGTCCTGGCCGCGGAGGAGGCCGGGCGGCTGCGCCCCGGGGGAACCATCGTCGAGCCCACCTCGGGCAACACCGGCGTGGGCCTGGCGCTCGTCGCGCAGCAGCGCGGCTACCGCTGCGTGTTCACCTGCCCCGACAAGGTGTCGCCCGACAAGATCGCGGTACTGCGGGCGTACGGCGCCGAGGTGCGGATCTGTTCGTCCCGGGTGGCGGTGGACCACCCCGATTCGTACCGGAGCACGGCCGCGCGGCTGGCCGCCGAGCTCCCCGGGGCGTACTCCCCCAACCAGTACGCGAACCCCGCCAACCCCGATTCGCACTACCGCTCCACGGGCCCCGAGATCTGGTCGCAGACCGGCGGCGCCGTCACCCACTTCGTCGCGGGCGTCGGCACCGGCGGCACCATCTCCGGCACCGGGCGCTATCTCAAGGAGGTCTCCGCAGGGCGGGTGCGGATCGTCGGCGCCGACCCCCAGGGTTCGGTCTACTCCGGCGGCGGAGGCCGGCCGTACGCGGTGGAGGGAGTCGGGCAGCCGTCCCTGCCCGGCTCCTACGACCCGGCAGTCCCCGACGACATCATCGCGGTGTCCGACCGCGACTCGATCGCTGTGACCCGGCAACTGGCCCGCGAGGAGGGCATTCTCACCGGCGGGTCCGGGGGCATGGCAGTGGCCGCGGCGCTCGCTGTGGCCCGTACCTGCGGGCCCGACGACATCATCGTCGTCCTCATCCCCGACTCGGGCCGCGGATACCTCTCGAAGATCTTCAACGACGACTGGGTGGAGCGTTTCGGCTTCGCGGACCAGCCGGGCACCGGAATCAGGATCCGCGATCTGCTGGCCGGCCGCGCACAGAGCCGGCCGCTGGTCTTCGTCGACCCCCGCGAGAGCGTGGTCAACGCGGTGAAGCTGATGCGCGAGCGGGAGCTGACGCATCTGCTGGTCGCCTCCGCGCAGCCACCGGTGCGGCTGGCGGAGATCGCCGGTGTCCTGACCGAGAGCGCCCTGGCCGAGCGGCTCGTCAAGGGCCTGCTGGAGCCCGACGACGAGGTCGGCGCACACATGTGCGCACCGCTGCCGCCCATCGGGGTGGGGCAGTTGGCAAGCCGGGCGATGCCGGCTCTCGGCGACGCGGGTGCCGCCGTGGCGGTGGACGGCGGCCTGCCCCGGGCCGTGGTCACCGCCCGCGACATCGTGGCCCTCCTTGCGTGACCGGCACGGACAGCAGTCGAGACACAAGCCGAGAAGAGGACAACGATGACCGACATCCTCACCTACGAGAGCCCCGACGGCGTACGCGGCTGGCTGGCGTACGACAGCTCGGCCGGCCCCCTGGCGGCGGGAGGATGCCGTATGCGCCCGGGGATGAGCGCACAGGAACTGAGCGCCCTGGCCGAGCGGATGACCCTCAAACAGCGGGTCCTGGGGCTCAACGTCAACGGTGCCAAATGCGGGATCGACCACGCCCCGCGCGGGCCGGGCGCCGAGCAGGCCCTGAGCGGATTCCTCGGCTTCTTGCGCGAGGAACTGTGCAACCGGTTCAGCATGGGCTCGGACATGGGCACCGACTTCCAAGAACTCCAGCGGCTGGCCGCCGCCCAGGGCATTCCCTCCGTCAAGTACGCCATCAAGACGGCCCAGGGCCTCACCGACGACCAGTTCTTCACCCGCATGGCGCGCCTGGAGGACCGCGTGGGCATGCTGACTTTAAGCCGGCGGCGGGCGGGCCACGTGCTCGCGCACTGCGCGATCGCCGCCGCCCGGGCGGCCGGGGCCGGCGGACAGATCTCCGCCTCCCTCCAGGGGTTCGGAACCCTGGGCCGGGCGGCCGCGTACACCTTCCTCGACGAGGGCGTACGGGTGACCGCGATCGCCGACGAGCACGGCTGCATCGGGGACCCCAAAGGGCTCGACCTGGCCCGGCTGCTCAACAGCCACCCCCAGACGCCCGTCCCCGACCTCGGCGCCGACCTGCTCCTGCCGTCCGGCGACGCACTGTTCGACGTACCGGCCGATGTGCTGGTCCTGGCCGCCGGGGCGGACGCGATCGGCGCGCAGCGTGCCGCGGCCCTGCCCTGCCCCGCGGTGGTGGTGGGCGCCAATCACGGGCTGAGCGAAGCGGTGGAGCAGATACTGCACACCCGCGGCGTGCTCGTCGTGCCCGACTTCATCGGGGGCATCGGCGGATCCGCCTCGATGGAGGTCTTGTTCGGCCCGCGGACCGTGCCCACGGCCGCGCAGGTGCTCACCAGATCCGCGTATCTGGCGCGCGAGCTGGTGGACGACCTGACGGTCACCGCCCGCAGCAACGCCGAGACACCCCGCCGGGCAGCCCTGCGCCTCGCGGCCCGCTCCACGGTCGACCCGGACGGGGCCGCCTACGGCCACTGCCCCTACCTCACACCCAGCGGCGTCTGACCCTGTCCCACGCCCGCCTTGCAGCTGCTCGAAGGGAAAGACGATGACCACGCACGCACACCCCGAGACCTCCCTGGCACCCTGTACGCACGAACGCGGCCACATCACCGACTCCCGGTTCTACGGCAACCGCTACGCCTCGCCCGACAGCCGCCGCATCTTCTGCGACGTCTGCCGCAACCAGCGCTGGCTGGACATCGAAGCGGCACTGGCCCTGGCCCAGGCCGAACTCGGCATGATCCCCCAGGACATGGCCGAGAAGATCGCCGCCACCGCCGCCCGCGCCGTCGAACTCATCGACCTCGACCGGGTACAGCAGGAGATCGAACGCTCCGGGCACTCCCTCGTCGGCCTCCTGCGGGTCTTCGAGGACGCCTGCGGCCCCGATGCCGGGCAGTTCATCCACTACGGAGCCACCACCCAGGACATCCAGGACACCGGACAGAGCCTGGAGATCCGCGACGTCCTGGACACCCTGGAAGCCCAGCTCGCCTCCCTGATCACCGCGCTGGCCGACATCGCCGAGCGGCACGCGGAGACCGTGTCGCTGGGCCGCACCCACGCACAGCCCGCACTGCCCATGAGCTTCGGCCTCAAAGTGGCCGGCTGGACCGACGAACTGCTGCGCCACCACGGTCGGCTCCGGCAGTTGCGCAGCCGCGTCCTGGTGGCGCAGCTGTTCGGCGGTGCGGGGACCATGGCCTCGTTCGGTGTGCAGGGCCCCGCCCTCCTGGAACGGTTCGCGCTGCGCCTGGGACTGGGGGTGCCGACGACCGGCTGGCACGCGGCGCGCGACAGGCCCACCGAGTTCGTCAGCACCCTGGCCATGATCACCGGCACGTTCGCGCGGATCGCGGACGAACTGCGCACCCTGTCCCGGCCGGAGTTCGGCGAAGTAACAGAGGCGTGGAAACCGGGCAAGGTCGGCAGCAGCACCATGCCGCACAAACGCAACCCCGAGCGCCTGGAGCAGGTCGTGGTGATGGCCCGGCTCGCCGGTGCGCAGGTCGGCGCCGCCCTCGCCGCGCTGATCGGCGACCACGAGCGCGACGCACGGGCCCTGCGGATCGAATGGGCCTGCATACCCGACGTCGCGCACTACTGCCTCGCCGCGTGCACCATGCTGCAGGAGAGCGTCACCGGACTCGTCGTCCACGAACTGCGCCTGGCCCACAACACCGCGGCCATCGCCGACCATGTGATGTCCGAACGGCTGATGCTGGCCCTGGGCGAGCAGATCGGCAAGCAGCACGCCCACGAGATCGTCTACGAGATCACCCAGCAGGCCCAGGAACAGGGACAGCTGGTACGCAGCCTCATCGACGGACACGAGGCGATCCGCGGGAAGCTGACCGAGACCGAACTCGACGCGATCTTCGATCCGGCGAGCTACCTGGGAGCCTCCTCGGTACTCACCGCACGCACCGTGGCCGAGGCCCGCAAACTGCTCGCCACGAAGGATTGCGTATGAGGCCCGGGGGCCGGGACGGCCGGTCAGCCGCGACCCGGCACAGCACCCCCGTTGACCTGAATGATCTGACCGGTGAGGAACCCCGCACCCGGGGAAGCCAGATGCACCACCGTGGCGGCGATCTCCTGCACCGTGCCACCACGGCCCATCGGAACCTGCCGGGCACGGCCCGCGTGAAACTCGGGCGACATCCGCTCACTGTAGAACTCGGTGTCCTGGACGTACCCGGGCGCGATCACGTTGACCGTGATGCCCCGGGGCGCCAGCTGCAGGGCCAGCTCCCAGGACCACGGGTGCAGGGCGGCCTTCGCACCCCCGTAGGTGGCGGGCCCGCGGAAAGCCGCAACCGAACCGACCGTGACGATCCGCCCGCCGGGGCTGCGCAGCGCGGGCACGAGCGCGTGGGTGAGCAGCACGGCAGGCAAAACATTGCCCGTGACGTTGGCGAGCCAGTCCTCACGTACCGCTTCGAGGTCCGTGGGCGGATACGGGGCGAAGTTGCCGCCGGCGTTGTTCACCAGCACATCGACCGGGCGCCCGGCCGACGTGATCTCCTGCGCCGCCCGCTCGACCTGCGCGGGCACGCTGAGGTCGGCCACAACCGCCCGGGCCCGTGCGGTGGCCAGGCCGGCGTTGAGTTCGCCCGCCGCGGCCGCAAGACGCTGCGCACGGCGCCCGATCATCACCACGTCGGCGCCCTCGGCGACCAGAGCCGCGGCCACCGCCCGCCCGATGCCGGTCGCCGCACCGGAGACCACTGCAAGCATGCCCATGATGTGAACCCCCCTCGGCCGGCCCGTCACCGACACCGGCCCCTACGGGCCGGCCGGTGCTCCGCACAGTCTGCGACCCCCTCCTCGAACAGGGCTCGAGGATGAGGCGCTACCTCAGTACCTACGCCGCCCTGGTGCTCCTGCCGGTGGCGGGGGCCGTATGCACGGTCCTGTGGCTCACGGGCAGCACGAGCAGCAGCAACCCGCCGGCGCCCGCCGCCTTGGGCGGTGAGCTGATGTACCGGCTGCTCGTGGCGAGCTCGGTGGTCGTCGCCGTCGCGGCACTCGGCGGGGCCGCGGCCCGCCGCTGCGGCCAGCCCGCGGTGGTGGGAGAACTGGCGGCCGGACTTGCCCTGGGGCCCTCGGTGCTCGGCGCCCTCGCACCCCAGGCACAGGAATGGATATTCCCGGTGTCCATCCTGCCGCACCTGGACACACTCGCCCAGTTCGGCGTCGTGTTCTTCATGTTCCTGGTCGGGGCCGAACTCCCCTCCGGGGCACTGCGGCGCAGCGGTCCGGCCGGATTCGTCATCGGGCACGCCTCGATCGCACTGCCCTTCCTGACGGGCCTGGTCCTCGCCTGGTGGCTCTACCGGCACTACCCGCCCACAAGCGCAGGCCTGGTGCCGTTCCTGCTGTTCACCGCCCTGTCCCTGTCCATCACCGCGTTTCCCGTACTGGCACGGATCCTGTCCGAGCACCGGTTGCTGCGCACTCCGCTGGGCGCGACCGGGATGACCGCGGCCGGGGTCGGCGATGTCACCGCCTGGGCACTGCTGGCCGTCGTGATCGCCACCGTGCGCGGCACCTCGCTCCTCGCGGCCGCACTGGCGATCGTCTTCGTCACCGCCTTCGCAGTGATCATGCTCGGGGTGGTGAAGCCGCTGGTCGCCTGGGCGGTACGGCGGGCCGAGAACGGCCGGATGTCCCGGGTGGGCCTGTGCGCGGGCCTCATCTGCCTGATACTCGCCGCCGCGCTGGCCACCGACCGCATGGGAGTCCACGCGATCTTCGGACCCTTCATGGCCGGCGTGATCATGCCGCGGAACTCGCCGTTGATCAAAGATCTGACCAGCAGGATCCAGGGCATCACCGTGTGGTTCATGCTCCCGCTGTTCTTCGTCACCATCGCCCTGCGCACCGAGTTCGGGGCACTGAACAGCCCCGGCGCCTGGTGGACGTGCCTGCTCATCACCGTCGTGGCCGTCGTCGCGAAAGTAGCCAGCGCGAGCGCCGCCGCGAGCGCGATCGGCGGCCATACCCGGCGCGAGGCCCTGGCACTGGGCGTCATGATGAACTGCCGGGGCCTGACCGAACTCGTCGTGCTCAACCTGGGCGTCGAGCTGGGTGTGCTGGGCCCCGAACTGTTCGCCATGTTCGTCTGCATGGCCCTGATCACCACCGCCATGACAGGTCCGCTCCTGCGCCGGGTACTGCCCCGCCCCGCCGAAACCGAGCCCGGGCCCGGATCCGAGCCGGGGCCGTACGACGACGGCGATCCGCCACCACCCTCCAAGGGAGTGAACCAGCATGCTGCCTCCTTCCAGTGATTTCGAACCACCCACCGCACCACCACAGGCAGACACCCGCACCCGGCCAACCAGCACCCGGCCGACCGGCACGGGGTCAGCCGGCACGGGACCGGCCGACACAGGGCCGACCGACACGGGGCCAACTGGCACAGGGCCGACCGGTACAGGGCCGACCGGCACGGGACCGGCCGGCACAGGACCAGCCGACACCCGGCCGAGCGACACCCGGCCGAGCGACACCCGGCCAACCAGCACCGGGCCAACCATCACGGGGCCGGCCGGCGCGGGGCATCTCGCCGCCCTCGAGGCCGAGGCGATCTTCATCCTGCGCGAGGTCGTCGCCGAGTGCGAACGCCCCGCCCTGCTGTTCTCCGGCGGGAAGGACTCGATCGTGATGCTCCGCCTCGCCCAGAAGGCCTTCGCACCCGCCCGGCTCCCCTTCCCCCTGCTGCACGTCGACACCGGGCACAACTTCACCGAAGTACTCGAGCTGCGCGACAAACTGGCGGCCGAGCTGGAAGCACGGCTCGTCGTGGCCCACGTACAGGACCACATCGACTGCGGCCTGGTGAGCGAACCACCGTCCGGCATGCGCAACGCGATCCAGACACCCGTTCTGCTGGACGCGATCGGAAAACACCGCTTCGGCGCACTGTTCGGCGGCGCCCGCCGCGACGAGGAGAAAGCCCGGGCGAAAGAACGCGTCGTCAGCTTCCGCGACGAGTTCGGCCAATGGGACCCCAAGGGCCAGCGGCCCGAGCTGTGGTCCCTCTACAACACCCGCATCAGACCCGGGGAATCGATCCGGATCTTCCCCCTGTCCAACTTCACCGAACTCGACATCTGGCACTACATCGCGAGCCAGGAAATCGAGCTTCCCTCGCTGTACTACGCCCACGAACGCACCGTGGTCGACCGCGGCGGCATGCTCTACGCGGTCCACGAAGTCCTGCCCGCCCGCCCAGGCGAGAAGCCCTTCACCGCCCGGGTGCGCTACCGCACGATCGGTGACGCCTCCTGCACCGCCGCCGTACCCTCCGACGCCACCACACCCGGCGCGGTGATCGAAGAAATCCTCAACACCCGCCTGACCGAACGCGGGGCGACCCGCGGCGACGACAAAGTCAGCGAGTCCGCCATGGAAGACCGCAAACGCGAAGGGTACTTCTAGTGAACATGCTGAGATTCGCCACCGCGGGATCGGTGGACGACGGAAAGTCCACCCTCATCGGCCGCCTGCTGTACGACTCGAAATCACTCTACGACGACCAACTCGCCGCCGTCCAAGCCCTGTCCGCCGTACGGGGCGACGACTACACCGACCTCTCCCTGCTGACCGACGGACTACGGGCGGAACGCGAACAGGGCATCACCATCGATGTCGCCTACCGCTACTTCTCCACCCCCAGACGCAAATTCATCATCGCCGACACCCCCGGCCACACCCAGTACACCCGCAACATGATCACCGGGGCGTCCACCGCCGACCTGGCACTGATCCTCGTCGACGCCCGCAAAGGGCTCGTGGAACAAAGCCGCAGACACGCCTACCTGTGCACCCTCCTCGGCGTCCCCCGGCTGGTGCTGTGCGTCAACAAAATGGACCTCATCAACTTCGACCAGAACCGCTTCGAACAGATCCGCGCACAGTTCGCCGACCACGCAGAACAACTCGGAGCACGCAACGTCACCGCGATACCCGTATCCGCCCTCAAGGGCGACAACGTCGTACACCCCTCCCCCCACATGCCCTGGTACGACGGCCCACCCCTGCTCACCCACCTCGAAGAAACACCCACCACCCCCGCCCACAACAACACGGGCGCACGCCTGCCCGTCCAGTACGTGATCCGCCCCCAGTCCACCCGCATCACCGACTACCGCGGATACGCCGGCCAACTGGCATCAGGAACACTGCGCCCCGGCGACCCCGTACTCGTCATGCCATCCGGAGCCACGACCACCATCACCAGAATCGACGCACCCGACGGCCCCGTACCCCAGGCCCGTACCGGCATGTCGGTAACCGTCCAACTCGCCGACGAACTCGACATCTCCCGCGGAGACCTCCTCTGCCACCCCCACGACACACCAACAGTGACCCGCGAACTGAACGCCCTCGTATGCTGGATGGACGAAACCACCCCCCTCACCCCGGGCCGTAAAACCCTGATCAAACACACCACACGCACCGCACGCGCCGTGATCGACACACTCGACTACCGCCTCGACGTGAACACCCTCACCAAAAACCCGGCACAAACCCTGACCGTCAACGAGATCGGAAAAATCACACTCCACACCACCACCCCCCTGATCTACGACCCCTACCACCACAACAAAACCCTCGGCGGAATCATCCTCATCGACGAACACACCAACCAAACAACCGGAGCAGCCATCCTCACCTAACCAACCCACCCACCACCAGCACCAGCCGGCCCACCCGTGGTGCGCACGTGTCCGGAGCGGGGAGGGTGACGTCAGTTTCGTCGCGGCGGATCCGGCAGGGCCAGACACACACCGCTTCAGTAGCCGGCCGTTCAGACAGGGGTCCGCGACGCGATCAACCGATTGGTGAGCTCTACCGTGGCCAGGTACCACCAGAAGATCCAGTCGAGGAACGCTTCGTCGTACTCGCGTTGCTGACCGGCATTGCGGTGTCGTAGGTCGAAGCTGTTGGCGATCTGGAAGAGGGCGCCTTCGTCCTTCTTGTGGAGGTGCTCTTTGATCAGCGCACGGCGTTCCTCGAGGATGCGGGCGAGGTTGAAGATCGCCGATCTCTTGCTCTCAGCCGATGTGTCACGTCCTCGGAAGAGCGCGATGGCGTGGCGAACGCCGGCGGTAGTGTCGGGCGGGCTGTCATTGAGGGCGCGGTGCACCAGCTGGCTGCGGGCATCGTCAGTGACGGCGACCAGGCGCCCGAGGTCTTCGCCTTCGGCGGCAAGTTCGTACTCGATGCCAGCCGAGCGCAGCAGCTGGTTGACCTTCCACCGGTACAGGAGGCGTGCCGGGCCGTTGTGGAACTCCGAGTGGTGCCATCCGCAGCCGCTGTAGGAGTGGTAGCGCCGCATGCGGGGGCGGCTCACCAGGTCGTGGAACACCTCGATCAGCCCGTAGAAGGTGTCTTCGTCCCACGTCTCCGGTGTCAGAGGCCACAGATCAGGGATGCCAAGGCGCCTGTCGATCACCTCGGAGGCGTCGGGCAGCTCGCTGTGATCGTCGACGCATTCTCGCCGAACACCTCAGCCAGGTAGCCCTTGTCCTCGAACTCACCGACGATCCGTGCGAAGTCACGCCGTGTGTCCCGTGGGGTGCTGCCGTCATGCGACAGCCCATTGCCGCGGCGCTGCGGCCAGTAGGGCCGGGGGGCTGCCGCATGCGGCAGTTCCCCGGCCCGGTGAACCACTCCCGTTTGCCCATCCCGGTCCGGCTGCCCCAGCCCGGGGTGGTGGACGACCAGGGGTCGTCCGTAGGCGCATCGCGGTCTGGCAGCTCCTCGAAGTCCGCGACCGCGGTGGTGCCGGCCAGAGCCTCGGTGATGAGCCAGGTAGCTCGGTCTACCCATGATGAGTCCGAGGTGTGATCCGAGGCGCGAAGGATGCGCTCGCCTTCGGCGCGGGTAGACGGATGCGAGTATGCCTTGTCGGCGATGACCCGATCCGGCCGCGACCGGGGACGCCCCGGCCCCAGCCGGGGCACCCGGATCGCCTCCAGTAGCGGCACCAACTGCGGGTTGTCACCGGCCTGTCCGGGCGTCAGCAGGATCGACTGTGGACGGCCGCGCCCGTCCACAGCCAGGTGCACTTTGGTACTCAACCCGCCGCGGGATCGTCCCAGTGCCTCGCCGCCGACCGGCGCAACCGGCCACGTGCCGCAGCCCCCTTTTTTTCGGGCCCCTGCCGCATGCTGATGGGCCCGGACGATGGTGGAGTCGACCGACACCGCCCACTCGATCGTCCCGACCGCGTCATCGTGCGCCTGGACCTGGGTGAGGATCCGATCCCAGGCCCCATCCGCCGTCCACCGGCGCAGCCGCTCATGGCAGGTCTTCCACGGCCCATACCGCTCCGGCGGATCCCGCCACGGCGCACCCGTGCGTACCTTCCACAAGAGCCCGTCGATGACCTGGCGATGATCCCGCCACCGGCCACGACGCCCGTTGGAGCGCGGCAACAGCGGCATGATCCGCGCCCAGGCCGCATCGGTCAACTCACCACGACGAATCATCCGACCATCATCGAACCCCGACCTACCCCATGTCCTCAAAGGGCGTTCGGGCCCAGCCAGGGTCAGCGACGCGGCCTGTCCGATACCGCGCCTGATCATTTTCAGGCGGCTCGGCTGACGTCCAGCCGTTCGGACGACGGCTCGTATCCAGCTGCCCTGTAGGCGGCGACGGCGGCAGCGTTCGAGGTCGGGGTGCTGACGAGTGCGCTTGATGCACCCAGTTCACGCAGCGCCGCCGCAGCGGCGACGCTGATCGCCGTCCCGTGGCCGCGACCGCGATGGTCGGCGTGCACGCCCACCGGCTCCAGCAGGCCGGGCCTGCCGGGCCCGGCCGACCAGACCGTCGCCGCGGCCACCGCGTTGTCCTGGTCGTCGTAGCCGATCAGGCAGCGGGCGTCGGCATAAACCGGCCCGGCCGCGAGGACGTGCCAAATCTCCTCGGTGAACGCCGGGCTGCCGAACGCCGAGCGATGCACTGCGGTCCGCACCCCCGCCGTCTCCGGACCGGCTACCTCGATCCGCAGGCCGGAGTCCTTCACCGGCTCGGCGAGGTCGTGGCGCAGCGGCGTCCACGGCTCGTCCAGAATCCAGCCCGCCTCCAAGAGGACCTCGCGGAGCAGGGCGCCGTTGGGATTTCGAGGCCGACCTTCCCGGGCGGCAGGACCCCGCGCTCCGGATCATCGAGGTCCGCCAGCAGCTGGCGCGCCAGATCACCGTCCTGTCGCAGATCCGGCGCGGTCGTCAGGCGCAGCACATCAGGGTCGTCCAGGAATCCGACGGCAATGATCCGTCCGTCCACGCTCCAGGTGCGGACGGCCGCGGCCAGCCTCTCCGCGCCCAGCGCCCAGGCCCAGCCGAGGTCTCCCGGATGGAGTTGCAGCGGCGTGCGGTCGTCCTGCCATAGGCGGAGGGCACCCACCACCCCGGTCAGCCCATCGACGCCGGGCTCGTTCAGAACGATCGTCATGTCCCGCATCTCACACCATCGCGGCGACCGGCCGCACCTGGTTTTACTCAGCCAGTCAGATCGACCGGACATCCCCTAGTGACCTGAGTCGGAGATTCGTCGTTGGTTGGGTATGAGTCGTCCGGGTCCGAAGATTCCGCCGTTGTCTGTCACTGATACCCAGCGGGCGGTGCTGGAGGGCTGGGTGCGTCGCCGGACGACGGCCCAGGCTCTGGCCCAGCGGTCGCGGATCGTGCTGGAGTGCGCCGAAGGACACTCGATCATGGAGGTGTCCCGTCGGCTGCAGGTCACTGCGGACACGGTCCGCACCTGGCGGCGGCGCTTCCTCGAACGTGGCTTGGACGGCCTGTCCGACGAACCCAGGCCCGGTGTCCCACGGAAGATCACCGACGCCGATGTCGAGCGGGTCATCGTCAAAACGCTGGAGGAGAAACCGAAGAGCGCGACCCACTGGTCGACCAGGTCGATGGCGGCGGCCACGGGAATGTCGCAGTCCGCCGTCTCGCGGATCTGGCGGGCGTTCGCCCTGGCCCCGCACCGGTCGCAGACGTTCAAGCTGTCCACGGACCCGCTGTTCATCGACAAGGTTCGTGACGTGGTAGGCCTGTATCTCGACCCGCCGGAGAAGGCCCTGGTGCTCTGCGTGGACGAGAAGTCGCAGATCCAGGCCCTGGACCGGTCCCAGCCGGTCCTGCCGATGGTGCCCGGCGTTCCCGAACGCCGCAGCCACGACTACGTCCGGGCCGGCACCACCACCCTCTTCGCTGCCCTCGAGGTCGCCACCGGCAAGGTCATCGGCTCCCTCCACCGCCGCCACCGGGCAGCGGAGTTCAAGAAGTTCCTGACCAAACTCGACAAGGAAGTCCCAGCCGATCTCCAGGTTCATCTGATCCTGGGCAACTACGCGACCCACAAGACGCCCGCCATCAAGAAGTGGCTGCTGGCCCATCCGCGGTTCCACCTGCACTTCACGCCGACCAGCGCGTCCTGGCTGAACCTGGTCGAGCGGTGGTTCGCCGAGTTGACCCAGAAGAAGCTCAAGCGCGGCGTCCACCGCTCCGTCCAGGCCCTCGAACGCGACATCCGATCCTGGCTCGCCGACTGGAACGAGCACCCCAGACCGTTCGTCTGGACGAAGAGCGCAGACGAGATCCTCGACAAAGTTGCGGCCTACTGCCACCGAATCTCTGGTTCGGATCGTTAGCTCGCTGCGGGTTCCTTCATCCGGTCAGCGAAGCGATTCAGTCCGGGCGACGAAGCGGGCGAGCTCCTCGGCGGCGCCGCGGGGCAGACTGGCCGCCGCTGCCTCCGGCAGGGCCATGATCACGGTGCGCAACCGTGTCGCGAGGTCCGGGAACAGGGCCCAGGCCGACGCCGGAACGTTCACAGCGGCAAGCAACAGGTCTCCCTCGTAGAAGTAGGCGTCAAACATCGGCTCCTCAAGCAGCAAGCGCACTGCGAGGGGAAGAACGTAGGACAGTGCCACCTGCTGGGAGATGAGGGTGCGTAGATCCGCCGGCCCAAGTTTGCCCAGCGGAACCTGGCGTAGCTCATGCACCCTGCGCACCAAACGGGTTGCATCAGAGCCAGCAGGCGCCCAGCGAGGCGGGTCCAGCTCATCGAGCGTGCGGTCGAGGTGCAGCAGACGATCCATAGGGTTCATTGTTGCCGGAACAGGAAGGGAATCTCTGACTCAGGCCACTAGTAGGGCTTTGTTAGGTGTCTTGTCTGGGCTCCGGCCTGGTGGTTCCCTGCGGGCATGAAGGCATATGAACTCCCCGCGTGCCGCTCCTGGTTGGAGGACTTCGCGGGGGAGGTGTTCACGCCGCTGGCCCGTGTGGATCAGCGGGTGAAGGGCGGGCTGTATCTGCGTGGCCTGCTGCTGGACGGGCGACGGAAGTCCATGCAGCCCATGGCCGAACGCCTCGGAGTGGATCACCAGCAGTTGCAGCAGTTCATGACGACCTCGACCTGGCCGGTGGAAGCGGTCCGGGCACGGCTGGCCCGCCGGGCGGTGGCCGTGGTGCGTCCGCAGGTGTGGGTCGTGGACGACACCGGTTTTCCCAAGGACAGCGCGTCCTCGCCCGGCGTGACCCGTCAGTACTTCGGGACGCTGGGCAAAGTCGGCAACTGCCAGATCCCAGATCAATCCCAACAACAAGGTGTCCAACCCGCTCCGCACCAGCGGGTCGGCATGGTCGCGGAGGGCCTCCCACCGCTCCCCCGCCCAGAAATGCGCCTTGAACGAGCCGCAGGTGCGCAGGAACTCGTAGACGGCGAAGTAGACGCCGTCCGGCCCTCGCGGCCATTCCCAGCCGCCCCTGACCGCCGGTGCGCCGTGGTCCCACAGCCCTGTCTCGTCGGCGTACCACGCATCCCTCAACCGCGACAGCCGCTCCCGAGGTGGCACCTCCCCCATCCATGACCAGTCAACGATCAACACAGTGATGTCCAGTCCCATGAACGTGAGGTTACTGATCACCCGGACAGGCAGTACCGGTCGTCGACAGCCGTACCGGTTCCTGGCGCCAACTGTGTAGCCCGGCCTAACAACCTGACTGCCCAGTCAAGGCTGACCGGACGAGCGATCTGTGAGGACGTCCGGGAGAAGCTTGCCGCCGCGGTGGTCGCCAGGCTGACGAGGGAGGTGATGGCCCTCGATGAGGAGATCGCCGAGACCGACGCCCTGATCGAGGGCCGGTTTCACGACCACCCGCACGCCGAAGTCATCCTGAATATGCCCGGCATCGGACCCGTCCTTGGGGCCGAGTTCATTGCCCATACCGGCGGCGACATGAACGCCTTCGGCAGCTCCGACCGCCTGGCCGGCGTCGCCGGCCTGGCCCCGTCCCCAAGGACTCTGGACGCATCAGCGGCAACATGCGCCGGCCACGCCGCTACTGCTGACGCCTGTGGTGGGTGTTCTATATGTCCGCCATGGTGGCTGCCCGTTCCTGCCCCGTTTCGAAGGCCTTCTACTACCGCATGCGAGCCGAGGGGAAGAATCACAAGCAGGCAATCATCGCCCTCGCGCGACGTCGTCTGAACGTTCTGTGGGCCCTCATTCGCGACGGCCGCACCTTCGAAATCACCGCACCTCCGAGCCCCATCCCGCTGGGCTGACACGCTCACAGCGAGACACCAGACGGGCTTGACAACTTCATTGGGATTCCTATGGTCCGCCTACTGACACATGGAAGCTGTGTGGGGTCAGCTGACGTGGACCGGTACACCCATTGTCAGACGCTGCTGGCAGCATCACCGCTATGAACGCCACCTTTACCACCCCGCCGAGGCCGGTCGACGTGACCGCGCTCTTCCCTCAACTGGCCCCGCTGGCGCGGACGGCGACCCGGCCGCATCCGCGGCCGGGGTCGCCGACCGTGCACGACAGCCACGTCGGCGGGCCGCTTCTGTGGCCCGCCGACGAGCCGTGGCCGTACTGCGAAGAACCGCACGACAGCCGCGCGTCGCTCAGGATCAACTCCCCGGAAGACATCCGGCTCCTGCGCCGCAACCGCGCCGCCGCCGCCGAGCGGCTGCGCCTCGCCCCCGAGGCACCCCAGTGGGCCCCCGAGGACCGGGAGACCTTGGAGCGGATCAAAGCGGGCCGCCCGTGGTTCGACGGCCCCATCCCCCCTCCTGCCCGTGGCCCAGCTCTACGCCCGCGACATCCCCTTCCCGTGCCCGTCCGGCGCGGACCTCCTCCAGGTTCTGTGGTGCCCCTTCGACCACTCGATGGCACACCCCGAGACCGCGCTCTTCTGGCGCTCCTCCGCCACCGTCACCGACGTCCTCGACGCACCGCCCGAGCCACCGATCGTCCAGGACGGCCACTACCTCCCGGAGCCGTGCCTGTTCTCACCGGAGCAGGTCACCGAGTACCCCAACCCCTTGGAGCTGGACAAGGAGCTTCAGGACCAGCTGGACGACATGAACCGCTGGGAGACGATCGACCCCGCGCGGTACAACGCGTACGCGGACGACCCGGGCGAGCTCTACCTGAACAACCTCTCCACCGCCCCCGGCTGGAAGACCGGCGGCTGGACCAGCTGGGGCCTCACCGACCCCAAGGCCCGCCCCTGCCCCGAGTGCGGCACCGAGCAGGTCCCGCTCCTCACCATCGCCTCCTCGGAATGGGACGGCGGCAGCGAGACCTGGATCGCCGAGGAGGACCGGACGGACCCGTCCCCGCCTCCCCTGGGCGCCCGGGACGGCAACTTCACCCTGATCGACATCGTCGGCGGCTACAACCTCCAGCTCCACGCCTGCCCGGCCGACCCGTCCCACCCCCACATCGAGCTGGTCCAGTGAGCAAGCCCAACGCCCCGGGACAACTCACCTAATGCATCAGCTCGGAGTGGGGATGCTCTGGGGCTGCCGGACAGATGTAGAGCTGTTGGTCGCGGACGTCGCTGATCTGGACGGCGGTCGGTTGCCTTGGAGCAGGGTTGGTGCCGAGGGGCGCGGTGCGGGTATTGCGGGGGACGCGACCGCGGTTGTACACCTCGATGCCTTGGGCGCGGAAGAAGTCAATCACGGCCTGGCCCTCCGTCCCGGTGTGGCCGGAGGACGGGATGGGGTGTTCTCGGTCTTCGTTCGGCAGCCAGCTGCTGGTGTCGTCGCCCTCGAACGTGGCGATGGCCAGCAGGACATCCATGTCGCTGTTGCAGGCGGGGCAGAGCCGGGGGGGGCGTCCCAGCGGGGCCAGCCGCTGACTTTCCAGCCGGGTGCGCCGGCCAGCTCACGGTCGCAACATGCAGGCACGGGAAGCCGGCCGGGGATCCGAGGACGCCGTGCAAGCGCTGCTACCAGAAGACCCTTCGTCGCTACGCCTGGTCTCGACAAGCACGTAGCGGAGATGCGGACAGTGCTGACCAAGACTCCTGGGGCATCGGGGGAAGCGGTTGGGGCACGTCTTGATAGGGATCGGGCCGTCACTTCTCATCGACAACCGCGGACCAGTCGATCACCAAGTGCCTCCGGAAACCGTCGACATGTCCCTAGAGATCAACGAAGCCACTCAGGTGGTACGGCGCGGTTCGATGCCCGTCTTGTCTTACAACGTCATGATTCTGACTAGCTACCGTTGCAACGCCTCAGGGTGACCTGCCGTGGCGTGGTCTGAGAGTCTGCCGGCGCGATGTATGAAGCGATCGTCGAGGTTGGCCGTGGTTGTGCTGGCGTGGGCAGCCTGCCTGGACGGCGACACCGGAGGCAGAGCCCTTGATTGGCATTCCTCTCCCGCCGTTGCTGCGGCGCCCCTACTTGGAGCGCGAGGGCCTGGTCACCCGCCGTAGGCTTCCGCCTCCTGGCGCCGCGTACGTCTACGAACTCACCGACCGTGGGCGGGATCTGCGCCCGGTGCTCACCACCCTCGCGACATGGGGCGCACTCGCGCTGGGCGAGCCCCGGCCCACCGACGCGGTGCGGGCCCACTGGTTCGCCGTACCCGACTCCCCTCCCCCGGGTGGGCACGGATGACGCAGACCCTCAACAGTTACCCGCCCGCTCTTCTTCCGTTGAAGATCGGCAGAAGGCATCACGGGCGGTGGGCCGCCCCATGCGGTGGCGTCATTTTTTGGTTCTGGCACAGATCTTGGGGAGCCGTCGCGGAGCGTTACCTCGATGTTCGATTGCGAGGGACTGGCTCGTGCGAGACGGCGTACGCCTTGGCGTCTGACGGCCAGAAGTGACGCTCCCTCAGGTGTATTCCGTTTGCTGCTCTGGTCGGCTGTGGACGGTGATGGTGCTGGTCATTCAGATCGATGCACCGTTCTGGGACTCGCTGGTGTTCGACGGGATCGACGATGTGGAGGTCGAGGCGGTTGCGGCCGCGTTCGGCACGGTCGAGGTGGTTGCGAGAGGCCGCGCGGCCGCGGCGGCGTGTCCGAACTGCGGCTGTTTCTCGGACCGGGTCCACGACCGTTACCAGCGCAGGCTTAGGGACCTTCCGCTCGCTGAGCAGGGCTTTGTGATCCGGCTGACGGTCCGGCGTTTCATCTGCGGGTCGGCGGGCTGTCCGCGTCGGACGTTTGCGGAGCCGTTCTCCAGGCTGGCTGCCCCGTACGCCCGGTTCACGACTCGGCTCAACCGTGCCTTGGAGCGAGTGGGACTCGCGCTGGCCGAGCGGACCGGCGCCCGCCTGGCAGCCCAGCTGGGATTCGGCGCGGGAAGAATGACCTTGTTACGCAGGGTCATGGCACTGCCTGATCCGCAGTTCAGCACACCGCGGGTGCTGGGCGTGGACGACTTCGCGATCCGTCGTGGCCAGACCTACTCCACGGTCTTGACCAGCGTTGAAGACCATCGCGTGGTCGATGTGCTCCCGACTCGTGAAGCGGGTCCGCTGGCCGCCTGGCTGCTCCGCCATCCCGGCGTGGAGATCATCTGCCGGGACCGGGCGGGCGCCTACGCCGAGGGTGCTCGCCGCGGTGCCCCTGGGGCTCTGCAGGTCGCCGACCGGTTCCATCTGTGGCAGGGCCTGGGCCGGGCCGTGGAGACCTGCGTCGCCGCCCACCGCGACTGCCTGCGCAACCCGACGCCCAGCGGCTTCCTGCCGCAGGACACCGCTCGCCCACTGACAACGGCCGGGGAGTGACGGTGATCACCGGACGGGTAGGGCGGCACCGTCGGCAGGCGCTTTTGAGGGCGTCGGCGACCAGGTCGGTCCGCAAATGACCGGCGGTTGCCCAGCCGAGGGCGGGAGGCGATGTCGATGACGGTGGCCGGGGACAGTGATCACGTGTCGCCGCCTGCGGTGACGGCCTTGAAGTCCCAGCCTCCCGCATCAGCCTGGCGACGCGGCGCCGTCCGCATCTCTCTCTCGCGTGGTGCCGGTCAGTCCTCCAGGTCAGGCCCGGCACCCTTGCCAGCGGGATCGCCCAAGATCAGGATTAGCAGATTTCAGTGGGTCATATTCTGAAGATCGCGAATTGCTGGATTACTCCCCATACCCGGATGCTGATCGACAATCACTTGAATCCCGGAACGAATAAATCGATACACCACCTGACCGTATTCCTCGATACCGCAGGAGGCCTTTACAGACTCACTCCAGGTTGGGGAAAAGACAAGACGGTCACCCTTCAGGGAGATGTGAATCTCCGATGAATCCTCAGTGAAGCTTATTCCCCCCTGGCCGGCGTTGCGAAGTCCCTCGACCGAATATGCGAGGCAAAACATGAAATCAATGAGAGGGAGGCGATCCTGCGAGATAATTTCCGTATCGTTGACCGTGAGTGTAACAGGGTAGATGAAGTAGGTGTAGCGAAGGAACAACGTGGAGAGTTCAGCCCAGTTGATTTCGCCCCGCAGCGCAGCGCCCTCAAGTTCGGGGGGCGTATCCCTACCGAGTTCAGGTGTGAATTCGATGCTCAGCATGTAGAAACCTCGCGTAAGGAGACGTTTGTTACATGGAAGGGGAGTACCGCCCGGAGTGGGGTCCCCTCCGGGCGGCCGCCCAAATGGATCGGCAATACTATACCGGATGCGCAGTAACGACGGCCCCGCTATCCGCGTCCAGGATCACCCTGATCGTCGATGATATATGACCGCCCCTTTTCGGGGCGACCCTACCTACGGGATTCGATGGACCGAAATTGCATGTGAATACAAGCCCAGGGCGCCCACCCGTATTGGTGGAAACGTCACCCTGCCCTACCGCTTCCTGAATTCTTTTCTTGAGGCGTTCGCCTTTGACGAATTTACCTTCGAATACTCCCTTGCCATCTGGGTCCTCGAGCCACTCCTTTCCGCCGGTTCGGTGGGCACTCTGCACGTGGCCCCAGCCGTCGCTACCGTCAGGGCGCGTCCATTTGACGATAGGACGGTATGCCCTGGATCCGGTGACGGCACCCTTGACCGTGACGGCTCCCTTGGCGAAGCCTTTAATTTTACCGAAGGGGGTGACGGCGGCGACTGCCCATCCGCAGTTTGAATTGAAGCCGAATTCGTTCCAGCAGTTCTTGAAGTCGGCGACTCCGGAGATCTGAGCAAGAAGCTCCATCGTGGCACGATCCTGCTGGCGCATCTGGTAAGCGGCCAGAAGACCTTCGGCGGGTTCTCCGAAGACGGTGCAGATCCGTGTGCCGAGGGGGTCTGGCGTGCCCGGAAGCGTAGGGCTGCCTGGGCTGATGGCGTCGGCGTAGACGAGGCACTGGCGGGAGTCGCTCCGCTCAAGTGCTTGCCGCTTCCGCAACTGTTCGGCTGCACGCCGCTTTGCAGCCTCTTCCTGGGTCCTGAGTACCGTTACGCGGTCCCAGGCTTCGTCAGCGGCTGCGTCTGCCTCTGCAGTGCTTTTACCGGCTTCGATGGCATCGGCTCGTGCCTGGCTGGCGGAGTCCCTGGCTGCGTATGCGGAGTCCTGTGCGTAATTGGCTGAGAATTCCGCTTGAGCTGCGGATTCCCCAGCTGCGTCGGCGTCCTTCTCCGCGCGCTTAGCGGCGTTGCGGGCGGTAGTGGCGGACTTGGCTGCCTGGTTGGCGCTGACTGCGGCTTTGTCGGCGGATGCGTCGGCGTCTTTTGCGTACTTGGCCGCAAGATTTGCGCTTTTGTCCGCTTCGGTGGCGGCATCGCTGGCTTCGTCGGCCGACTGGTTGGCCTCTGCTGCGGCCTTTGCGGCGATCCAGCGGTTTTTCTGAGCCTTGGCCGCGATGAGGGAGCCTTCGGCGATGAGGCGCTCGACCTGGGCGATGTGAGTGTCAGCGAGTTTGTCTTTGCGGTCGGCCATGTATTGGCCGACCTCGACGAAGCCGTGCATCAGGTCCGGTGCGCTGCCTGCCAAGGCGATCTTGGCTGCGGCCTTCACTTCAGGGCCGCCGCCGTTGATCAGTTGGCTGGCGGTGACGCGCTCGTCGGCGTTGCGGGCCTTGTGCTGGCCGCTGCGGATGAAGGTGATCAGGGCGTTGGCGCTGCCGTCGTTCAGCGCGGTTTCGGCGGCTGCCTTGACACCGGGTCCGCCCGTGGCGTGGATCTGGGAGACCGTTACGCGGTAGTCGGCGAGACCTGCCTCGTACTGGCCGGTGGTGTGGAAGGCCCGGAGCTGTTCGTCAGTGCCCTGGAGGGCCTCGGCCGCCGCAGTACGAACGTTCGGGTAAGGGCTGGTCGCAGCCAGGTTCTGCACCTGCTGGCGGATCTCATCGCGTTCGGCCTCCGATGCGCCGATGCGCAGATACTCCAGCACGTCTGCGTCGGTACCGGACAGGGCTGCAGCTGCAGCGTCCTGGCGCCAGGCACCGAAGTGCTTCATGACCCGGAGGGCAACGGCACGCCCCTTGTCCGCCACGGTCGCGGGGTCGGCGTCAGGCTTATTGGCCTCGACCACGAGGGCCTTGAGATCCGCGTCGATGGTGCGGCCCTCGACGACGGTGCCGGCAAGCGCAGTACCCAGCTCTTTGGTGACGCTCTCGTACGTCCGTGCCCGCTCGATGCCGGCGGCGGTGCGGGTGGCGAGGTCCTCGTCCTCGGTTTCCCGCGCAATGGCGAACGTTTCCTTGGCGGTAGCAACTGCCTTGTCAGCTGCTTCGGCTGCCACCTTGGCAGCCTTGGCGTACTTGGTGGCGTCGGCAGCAGCGTCGGCGGCCTCGCCGGCGTGTGCTGCAGCGTCCTCGGCCGCGTCGGCGGCGTTGTCGGCGTGCTTGGCGGCGGAGTTGGCCGCATCGCGCGCGCCCAGCGCAGCAGTGGCCGATTTGCGGGCCAGGGACTCGGCCTTCGAGGCGGCCTGGTTGGCCGCGTTGGCGTGCCGGCGGGTCTCCGCGGCTGCGGCCTTGGCCTCGGCGGAGGATGCGCCCGCGGCGGCGGCGTGGCCGGCGGCTTCGTCGGCTGCGTCCGCGGCGAGATTAGCGTTGGCACCCGCGCTGCGGGAGGCGGCGGCCGCGTTGGCCGCGGCCAAAGAAGCCTCTCCCGCCCGCTGGGCGGCCACGCCGGACTCGCGGGCCAGGTTGGCGGCATCACGGGCAGCCTTGGCCTGCGTTGCCGCGTTCGCTGCCTGGTTCTTGTCCTTGCCGGCTGCGATCGCGGCGTTGTAGGCACGGTTCGCGGCGTCGGCCGCGGCGGCAGCCGCGTTGGCGGTCTGTGCGGCGGCCATCGCCGCGATCCGCGCCGACTGGTTGGCGGAATTCGCCGCCTTGATGGCTGTCTGTGCGGCATCGGCGGCGGCGCGCGCGGCGTCGGCGGCTTGCTTGGCCTTGACCGCCGCACGTTTGGAGTCGTTCTTGGCAGCCTCGGCTTCCTTGGCTGCCTTCTGGGCGGCCTTCTTGGCCAGGTCGGCGGCCGCGTCGGCTTTCTCCGAGGCTTCCTTCGCGGACTTCGTGGCGTCCTCGGCCTGCTTGCCCGCCTGCTTGGCCTGCTCAGTCAACTGGGCGATGGTGGCGTGTTCCTGGTCACGGTTACGCGCCACGAACTGGCCTATATAGAGGAACTCGATAATGTCGTCGTAGGTCCCCCGCAGCGCCAACTTGCCTGCGGCTTTCACGTTCGTGCCACCAGCACCGATGATCTTGGAGACCTGGACTCGGTCGTCGGACTCACGTGCGGTGTGCTGGCCCAAGGCCAGGAATTTCTCAATATCCTCCGGAGTGCCCTGGAGGGCTGTCCCTCCGGCCTCCTTGACGCCTGCCCCGCCCAAGTTGATCAGACGCGAGACCTGCACTCGCTGGTCCTGCAGGTCGGGGTCGACCCATCCCCAGGTCAGAAACGCACGCACGTCCTCCGGGGTGCCTTGCAACGCCTTTTTGGCCGCGCCGCGTACACCGGCACCGCCAGCGTTGAGGACTCGGCTGACATCGACACGGTCGTCGGCAAGCTCTATTTCGTCCTTGCTGGCCAGAAAGGCTTGAACATCCGCGTCGGTGCCCAGAAGAGCCTGTTCGGCGGCCTCCTTGACCCCGGCCCCCCCGGTTTTCCAGTACGCCACCACCAGCGCCCGGTCCACAGCCGGATCTGGTTCGACTGCGAAGGCTGGTGACGCCCCTATCAGCCCCGTGATCAGAGCAGCGGAGAGCAGCGTGGCGATGGCGCCGCGGGAACCGCCGCGACGTGCTTGCCGTCGTTGCGGAAAGGAGTGTCCCCACACTCTTCCGGGTGAGCGTTCCCGTATTTTCACTTGGTTTCCTTCGTGCCGGATTCTCATGCGGCGGCTCGATGCCACGTGTGACGGGTGCGGCTGTGCACGTCTCAGGAGAAGGGCAGGTTGAGGTTGGTGGGTGGTATGCGCGATGGACCGCGGCATTGACAACGTGCCTGTGTGCGCGTCCGTGCAGGCGAAGTGACCTCTGGCTCACACGTAGCCGAGGATCTTACATGTGCTTTATTCGCAGGCCGGGCGTCGGGCTCGCAACTCGGCTTCGTCCGAAACGCGTTAGGCAACCTGGCCGGATCCTGTTGCTGGCGGATTCACTTGCTGTAGCTCAGTGAGGCAAGAATCTGAGACAGAAGGCGCTTCGCGGATCCTTGCAGCTTGTGACTTCGCCTGTATGCGTCACGCTTGCATCGTAGTTTCCACAGAGAGCGCTCCCTTCCCGACCTACGAGGCGCAACGTATGCCAGCCTGTGCGCTGATGGCCCAATAGCCGATGTGTGGGATCTGCTGCTCGAGGTCTCGGTGTGACTGTAGGTGCCATGCGGGCTTGAGACGGGCCCGGACAGTGTGACATGACGGTTCAACAGGTGCGCCAATCCGAGGACGGGTTGGGGCACCTACTTGTGCTTTACTCCTGGCATCGAAGGAGCTGTTCTGCTCCTGACTTCCCGGAGAGACACACATGGCGATAACGCGTGCCCGCAAGGCACTCCTGCTGGGTACCACCACTGCCGTGGCAGCCGCATGCCTCGGCTTCACTGCTTTCACCGGCGCCCACGCGGCGCCGCGGGGGCTGGAGGCGGCGCCGCGTGCGGCTGGTGAGATGCCTGCGATGGTGGAGAACTTCAACTACCCCGGAGCTGAACGGGTGCTCGAGGAGCGGAAGATCAGACTGAAGCGTGGTGATGGCCGTATCACCCTGGTCAATTGTGACGAGGCGTGGAACATCAAGGTCGAGTCCCGTCTGGACAACGCCGGTTACTGCTTCCAGGCGACTGCCAAGACGGGCTTCCTGACCCTTGAGCTTCCCGATGCCTACGGCATCTGGACCGAGAACCACCCGGTCAAGGCAACCCTGTCCGCGGAGGGTAAGGAAACCGTGGTGAACGTGCCCAAGGACGAGTACAAGCCGGTCGGTGAGTCCGGCGGTTCCGGCCTCAGGTCCGTCCTCGTGGAGCTGCGCGTCACGGGCTGACCCCCGCACCTGCTCATCCTCCTTTCGCGCACGTCCAGCCCGACGAGTTGGCGTGTGCGTCCCTTCTGAAAATCTTCGGGAAGACATGTCTCACATACGCTCTCGTGCAGGACTGGCCAGCACTGCGCTCGCCACCGCCGTAGTCGGCGTTGCCCTCTCCGGTGTCCCGGCGCATGCCGTCACCGGGGCCGTGGCTGCTGAAGGCAGCCTGGCCTTCACCACCCGTATCGACATCGGCGCCGGTGACCGTGCCTGCACCGGTTCCCTGGTCGACCCTCAGTGGGTGCTGACCACCGCCTCCTGCTTCGCCGACGACCCCGACCAGGGCTCCCAGGTCCGTGCGGGCAAACCGGCCAAGCGCACCACCGCAACGGTGGGCCGCACCGACCTAACCACCACCACCGGCCAGGTCCGCGACGTCGTCGAGCTGGTCCCGCGCACCGACCGTGACCTTGTCATGGCCCGTCTGGCCAAGCCTGTCACCGGGATCACCCCGGTCAAGATCAGCGAGACCATGCCGACCACCGGTGAGACCCTCACCGTCCCCGGCTACGGCCGCACCAAGACCGAGTGGTCCCCCCTCAAGCAGCACCAGGGCAAGTTCACCGTCGGCACCATCGGCACCGACTCGCTCACCATCACAGGCCAGGACGGTGCCGCCGTCTGCGCCGGCGACAGCGGCAGCCCCGCCCTGCGCAACAGCGGCGGCACCTTCGAACTCACCAGCGTCAACAGCCGCTCCTGGCAAGGAGGCTGCTTCGGCCAGGACCCCGCCGAAACCCGCACCGACGCCCAAAGCGCACGCCTGGACAACTTCAAATCCTGGATCGACACCACCATCCAGGCAGCCCGCATCACCGATTTCAACGGCGACGGGGTACGCGACATCGCCATCGCTGACCCGGCGGCCACAGTGGGCACGACGACCAGCGCCGGCCTGGTGCGGGTCATCTACGGCGGGGGCAAGGGCACCGCCGAGATCTCGCAGGGATCTGCCGGCGTCTCCGGTGACCCGGAGGCCAGCGACTGGTTCGGCGAGCAACTGGCCACCGTCGACTACAACCTCGACGGTTACACCGACCTGGTTGCCGGCACCCCGTCAGAGGACATCGGCGACGCGGCCGACGCCGGCCTGGTACAGATCATCTACGGATCGGCCGGGGGTCTGACCAAAGGCTTGGCAGCCACCCCGCTCGAGCAGGGCAAGGGCGAAGGCTCCCTCCTGGCCAGCGGGTCTGAAGCCGGCGACCGCATGGGTCACTCCGTAGCTGCCGGCCTCACGACTGTGGGCGAGGCTTACCTGCTGATTGGTGTGCCCGGTGAGGACCTGGATGGCATCGACGACGTCGGTAACGCCTACTACGTGCGGGGAAATGCCAGCACCTCTATCAACCAGGGCAAGAACGGCGTAGCCGGGAACATGGAGAAGGGCGACAGGTTCGGCACCACGGTCGCCGGCTCGCCCGAGCACCTGGCGGTCGGCACTCCTCACGAGGCCATCGGTGACCGCGCCGACGCCGGGTGCGTTTTGATCTTCAAGCAGGAGCTCACCGGTGGTTTTCCCACCCCTGTCGCCGACGCCAATCAAGACGACGGCACCATCACCATCAGCGGTTCCGCAGAGGCCAACGACGACTTCGGCGCAGCCCTGTCGATGACCTCCTACCGCACAGCAGCCGGTAACTCGACCACGGCCACCGACTCGATACTGGCTATCGGCGTCCCCGGTGAGGCGCACGGCGCCATGGGAGATGCCGGTCGGGTGGTCACTGTCAGGATCACCGCGAAGGGACAGGGGACCCAGCTCAGCGACATCAGCCAGGCCCCTGAGGATGTCTCCGGCGTCGTCGAGGTAGGGGACCGGTTCGGCAGCGAGGTGGCAACCGTCAATACCCGGCCCGGAGCGGTGGCGACGACGAAAACCATGCTGCTTGCGGTCGGCATGCCCGGCGAGGACATCGGGACGACCGCCGACGCGGGCTCGGTGAACACCTTCTCCCTGTTGGGCTCTCCCGGTGCCAGTGATGTCCCCGTCGAGCCGGGGAAGGGCCTGCCGGGGACCTCGGGTGCTGGCGAGAAGCTCGGTTCCACCCTCCACGCCACGGAGGAAAGCCTCTACATCGGTATGCCGTACGGTCCGGCACCATACGGCAGCCTCTACAGCGTTCTTTGGCGCAACGTCACCGACGCAGGCACCGAAGCCGTCACCACGTACCAGCCGGGAAGCAACGGTCTGCCCGCCAAGGGCAACCGCTTCGGCTACGCCATGCGCTAGCCCTCACTTGAATCTCGGGTGGCAGTGCACCACTGCCACCCGAGACTTCTTTTTGCCCCAGGCTCCGGCACTGCGGGCAGAGCTGCCCCCACCGGCCCAGAGCACCTCCGCCACCCCATGGGACGACCGGGTAGCGCGTCCACCCGCACCACCCGCCGGCGCAGTAGTAGCCGTACCACGACCAGAAAGCAGTTGTTCCGTGCGCCCAAGCATGCGCAAAACCCAATGCAACGTCCTCAGCTGGCTGGTCCTCTCAGCAGCCTTAACCACCGCCTGTGTCGCCCAACCGCTTGGGACGGATGGCAAGGTCTCCCCGCTGAGCGCCGAATCTGCGGTTCTGGCCCCCCTGCTCGAACAAAGGGCTACGTACCACCTCGAGGAAGCAGAAGGTGAGCACCGAATAGCCGGAGGCAAGCGGACGGACTTCTTCGCCGCAGTGCGCGGTGGTGCTCGGCTGGGGGTTGCTGGGCATGCTGGGACCGGTTTGAAGCTGAACGGTTCGACGGCGTATGCGGCGACGGCACGGTCGGTGGTGGACACCACGAAGTCGTTCTCGGTGTCGGCGTGGGTGAAGCTGGATCGCAAGGACGCGAACTACACATTCTTGTCGCAGGCCGGCATGAGGGCGAGCGGTTTCCAGCTGTACTACTCCAAGGCTTACGACCGCTGGGTGTTCAACCGCCACGCCACCGACACCGACGACACCAAGATCGTGCGCTCGCTGAGCGCGGAGGTTCCCCAGGTAGCGACCTGGACGCACCTGACCGGCGTGTACGACGCGAAGGCCAAAAAGATCCAGCTGTTCGTCAACGGCAAGGCGCAGACAGCCACAGACTTCACCACCCCCTGGCAGGCCCAGAGCGGCCTGCAGATCGGCCGCCTCCACCACCAGGGAACCTGGAAGGAATACGCACCCGCCACCATCGACGACCTACGACTCGTACAATCCACTACCACCCAGCCGGACGTCACTGCGATCATGGCCGGGCAGTCGCCGGATCACCTCCAGGAGCTGGTTACCTTCCCCCTGGACGAGACCGCCGGCACCACCCGCGCAGGCGGCGGCGACGGGGACGGGCTGGCCGCCACCATCGCCGGCGGTGGTGCTCGGCTGGGGGTTGCTGGGCATGCTGGGACCGGTTTGAAGCTGAACGGTTCGACGGCGTATGCGGCGACGGCACGGTCGGTGGTGGACACCACGAAGTCGTTCTCGGTGTCGGCGTGGGTGAAGCTGGATCGCAAGGACGCGAACTACACATTCTTGTCGCAGGCCGGCATGAGGGCGAGCGGTTTCCAGCTGTACTACTCCAAGGCTTACGACCGCTGGGTGTTCAACCGCCACGCCACCGACACCGACGACACCAAGATCGTGCGCTCGCTGAGCGCGGAGGTCCCCCAGGTAGCGACCTGGACGCACCTGACCGGCGTGTACGACGCGAAGGCCAAAAAGATCCAGCTGTTCGTCAACGGCAAGGCGCAGACAGCCACAGACTTCACCACCCCCTGGCAGGCCCAGAGCGGCCTGCAGATCGGCCGCCTCCACCACCAGGGAACCTGGAAGGAATACGCACCCGCCACCATCGACGACATCTCCATATCCCAAACCCCCTCGCCGGCCGCATGCTCGGTGACCAAGGCGATCGGTCACCGAGGTGCACCCTCGATCGCTCCCGAAAACACGCTGCCTTCCCTTGAAGGCGCTGTGGACGCTGGGGCGGCCTGGGTGGAGACAGACATCCGGTACACCAAGGACGGCGTGCCTGTGATCATGCACGACGCAACCGTCGACCGCACAACGAACGGAACGGGTCGCGTCGATCAACTCACCGCCGACCAGATCGCCGAGCTGGCCGTGGACGGCGGGGGCCGTGTCCCGACATTGACAGAGGTACTGGCTTCTCCCAAGGTGAAGTCGGTGCATGTGCTCCTCGAGATGAAAGGCCCCCAGAAGACCGAAGCGGTCCACGAGGCCCTGCGAGTCGTCGCCGAAGCGGGCATGACGAACCGGACCGTATTGCAGTCCTTCGACGAGAATGTCGTTCGTGACGCCGCTGGCTTCGAAGGTGCCCCCGACCTCGCACTGCTCCGCTCGACGCTGGACGCCGATCCCGTTGCCACCGCACAGGAGTTCGACCTAACCGCCTATGCCGTGAAATTCGGCGAGCTGGCCGGGAAGCCGAGCGTGGTGAATGACCTGAGGGCAGCCGGAGTGCAGACCTTCACCTGGACCGTTGACCGTGAAGACGACTGGGCAAGGGCGATCGACTGGGGAGTCGACGGCGTTATCACCGACCGCCCGGATGCGTTCGTCCAGTGGCGCGAGGCGCACTGCGGAAACTCCTGATCGATCAGGCGCCCGCTCCATTATCCGGCCCGGGTCGACGGCTCCCCACCTACGGCAGGCTGAGTCGAAGCCGTGGTGCTTAAGTGCAGTGCCCCGCCACGGCGGTGTGACACTTGG
This sequence comes from Streptomyces sp. TRD_SC_5, assembly GCF_056836825.1. Classification (NCBI taxonomy): domain Bacteria; kingdom Bacillati; phylum Actinomycetota; class Actinomycetes; order Kitasatosporales; family Streptomycetaceae; genus Streptomyces; species Streptomyces sp. TRD_SC_5. The sequence continues at coordinate 71,891 of NZ_JBWZZS010000001.1, forward strand.
TTCGGCCGCCGCGAGACCACGGCGGAATGTGTCGGCGGGGCCGCCGGTGCCGCAGAGGATGAAGTTGATCCGGATGCAGTCCTGCAGGGCTTCGAAGTAGTCGCAGGCGCCTGGCTTTATCGAGCCAGAACTACTAGACATCGATGAAGCCACTCGCAGGTGCCGTCCTTCGCGAACGTCGCAGACCAGTGCTCGTACAACTGTTCCACCATGTGCTCACCCGCCGGATCACCGTGGGCACCGCTGGTGCGGGCAGGCGTCGGGAGGCAGGCTGAGAAGTGCGCCGGATCGGCACCCGAGGAGGGCCTGCCCATGACGTTCTTCCTGATCCTCTCATCGCGGCGATCGTGCTGGGCCTCATCGGCGTCGTCGCCGAAGGGCTGTTCTAGCTGCTGATCATCGGCATCGTGGTGTTCGGCGCGGCCCTGCTGTACCTCACTCTGCATCTGCGGAGCTCCGGCCGGCGCCGCCGTTGAGAGGCGGCAGGCCGAGGAAGGAAAGCACCCGATGACGAAGGGGCTGATGCGGGAGGCCGCGGTGCTCCTTCGGCGTCGCGCGGCCGAAGCCATCCAGTCCCCTGACGAACGGTGGATGATGGACCAGGACGAGACGGGCGCTCTGGTCCTGGCCGTGTTCACTCCGGAGGACATCGAGCCGGACGGCACGGTGAGCAGCAGCATCCTCGCCTCGTTCGCCTACCCCGACAGCCCGCAGCGGTCCACACACGCGCGGGCACTGGGGGCGGCCTCTCATATGGCCGCGCTGGACCCACCGACCGCAGTGACCCTCGCCGCCTGGCTGGAGACCACGGCATCGTTCGAGGACGGGGCCGAAGAACTCGGAGAGGTCGAGGGGGCGGCGCCGCTCGTTGAGCCGGCGGCCCGTTTCGCTCGTGCCTACCTGCGGACGACGGAAACGTAGCGACGCGGAACCGGGGCCGGCCGTGTGCCGACCCGCCCAGGTGCTCTTCCTTCGGACGACCACCGGGGCCTTCGGCTTTCCCGCTGGTTACGCCGCAGCCCTGGTTCGCGCCAGCGGTGATCCAGCCGCATCACCGCTTCGAGTGGCGCGTTGTTCCCAAGCCGTGGGTGCCTTGGCCGGAAGCGTCCCCCGGTGGCCTGGGGGTCGGCCATATCGGAGCAGAGCCGACCGCCCTGCTCGCCGTAGTCGAAGGAGTCCACCGCCTCATGGCCGACGCCGCGAACGCCCCTTCCGCAACCGTACCGCCCGTGTGGTCACGATCGTCGCCTTCGGAATCGGCGTCGCCTTCACCGGCTTGTGGACGTTCATTTCTGTCCCCCAGCTCATGGACCTCATCGCCGACCAGGACATCGACGCCCCGGTGCTTCTGGCCATCGCGGTCGTTACCGGGCCCGCCCTGTTCTGAGCCTTCATCGGTCTCGGCTACGGAATGAGCGCCCTCGGCTGGACTGCCGGAATCGCCAGCACCGGCATCCTCGTCAGCCTCACCTACGCGTACCTCACCGCGGCTGCCGATGACCACGGCTTCACCTACTGGCTGTTACTCACCATGATCGTCGCCTGCAACCTCGGTGCCTTCTGCGTGACCCCTTATGCCCTCGTTCGCGGCACCCTCGGGCGCCGTTGACCCGTCGCGTATCCGCAGGAGTGCCGGCGTTCCAGGGAGGACGAAGTGGCCGGAAGCCCAGCCCGCCCCGGCCCGGCGCTGACACACTCGGCAGCGTTGTGATCACCGAGTACTGACGGAGGACATGTTGAGCCAGCCGGAGCAGCCCTGGCAGCCGGGCCCGAACGATCTGCCCTTCACCACCCACCTGATCAACCCGCACGGTGACCGGCACCTCGGGTTCAACGACGTTGAGGGCCGCTTCTACCGGCTGTGGCAGCACCGCCAGCCCGAGGCGCTCCACACCGGCGACGCGATCCTGCTGCGTCCCAGCGACATCGACCAGATCATCAAGTTCTGCATGATCTGGGTGAAGAACCACCCCACCCACCCGCGCAGCAGTGATCTGTCGGACGAAGTCGCCGCCGGGGCCGAGGCCGTCGTCCTGCACTTCGCCCAAGCCGCGCAGGCCCCCGTACAGCGCTAAGCCGGCCCCTCGCTCGCCGCGCCCCACCGACCGATGAACTCGTCCAGGGCGCGGCGCTGCTGTTCCTCGCGGGCGATCTGCCTGGCGAGCGCGGTGCGGTCGATGTACGGGTCGACGGCGGCCAGGACCAGGCGCTGCAGCTCGTCCGGTTCGAGGGCTTCGACCTCCCATTGGACGGGGTGTGCGGGGTCGAATCCGTAGCGGGCGGCGAATGCCTTCCACCGGGAATCGCCGCGCTTGCCCTCGGTCGCGGGCAGCTCGTACGCGCGCACCTGGTCGTAGGTGAGCAGCACCCGGGTGACCGAGCTCCAGCAGCCCGTGCGTTCCACCCAATCCCGCTCAATGTCCTCGCCGGAGCAGTCGAAGTCGCCGACGTTTCTCCGGGGCTCAATGAGTGTGCGGTGGGAGTCTTCGCAGCTCAGAGGCAGTTGAGTGATCCTATCTTGTGCCACGCCTGTGGTGATGGGCGCAACTGGCATCCGCCCAGCTCACCGGGGTGAGGGCGACTCTCTCCCAGCTCTCCAAATAGACCGACCCCGAGATGACCCATGCCTCTCTCCACGCGCCGGCGCCGCTACCCCTCCGACACCTCGGTCGCGGAATGGGCGCTGATCGAACCACTCCTGCCCGTTCCGGCATGCCGGACCAAGAAGGGCGGCAGACCGGAGAAGTGGCACCGCCGTGAGGTCGTCGACGCGATCCGTTACGTCGTCGACAACGGCGTGAAGTGGCGGGCCCTGCCCGCTGATTACCCGCCCTGGCAGACCGTCTACTACCACTTCGTCCGCTGGCACCGGCGGGGAGTCGTGGCGATCCTGCGTGACCAGCTCCGCCGACAGATCCGCACTGGCCAGGGGCGATGCCCCTGGCCAGTGACACTGATCGTTGACTCGCAGTCGGTGAAGGGCGCGGACACCGTTTCCAAGGCCACCCGCGGCTTCGACGCGGGCAAAAAGATCAATGGCCGCAAGAGACACATTGCAGTCGACACCCTCGGGCTCCCCGTGATGATCACGGTGACTCCCGCCAGCATGACCGACCGCGATGCCGCCCGCGAACTCCTCTGGCGCCTGCGCGTGATGCAACCGCAGATCACCCAGGTCTGGGCCGATTCCGCATACGCCGGACAGCTCATCAACTGGTCCGGCGACTTCCTCGACATGACCCTCAAGACCGTCTCGCGGCCTCGCGGCGCGAAGGGCTTCGTGGTCCTCCCCCGCCGCTGGAAAGTCGAGCGCACGCTTGGCTGGATCATGAAATCCCGCCGCAACGTCCGAGACTACGAAGGCCTCCCCCAACACTCGGAAGCACACCTGACCTGGTCACTCGTCACATTGATGACCCGGCGCCTGACCCGAGGCAGCAAACGACCGGACTGGTCCAGGAAACCAGACGGCCGCAGCCCTACGGAGGAGTGAGCTGAGCGCTGAGAACTGGCTCGGTGAGCAGGTCATTAACAGCCAGCCCGACACCCAACCCCTCCGCAAGCCGAAGGTACAGTTCGCGTGGAGTCAAGGGGCCGTAATCGCCGGTATCCGGGTCCGCACCGTGCTTCCGCAACTCGGAGTTAATACGCGAGGGCGAACCCCCTACGAGATCCTTCAGCTCCGTCGTCGCATACCAGCTGAACGCGCTGAGCAACTGACCGTCTTCTGCGTACATGAACTCCGCCGGGCCCTCACCCCAAGCCAGAAAAACGCCGGCCGATCCCGTTGAGATGTCGCTGATCAGCTGCGGGTCGTCGAAACACCGCCAGCTGGAATGCTCCCAGACCCACGCCCAGTCACCCCACTGGCCGGCACTCACGACGTAGGCATCCATCTCGAACAGGAGGCTCCCGAACTCGTCGTGGAAGTCCTCCTGATCCCGGACGGCCACGGTCGCCGCATCGGCACCCATCCGTTCCAGGAGCTGCAAGGCCGTGATGCCCTTCACGAACGTCATGCTCACGAACGGAAGATCTTTTCCGACCATCCAGCCCAAACCAGTCACCAGCATCCCCCGCACCCTGAGCTTCTACGACCAAACGACGCCATCACAGACCTCGCGGTTCGCACACTCTCATCATCTCGATCAGCGCCGCCATAGTCCGGGGACTCTTCGGGTTCTCAAACAGGCACTATCTTGTCGTTTAACGACTCCGCTGGGCAGGCAACGGTGCTGGGGCAGCGATCGACGTAGGTCTATCCCCAACAGCGTCTTGCCCACCATCCGTCGTCGGGCGAGGCGAAGGGGTCGGGCCAGGTTTTGGCGATGTAGAGGTCGTCGAGCGGTTTCACCAGACGCCGCAGTTCACGCGCCGCGTGTGGCGGAAGAGCGTGCATTGCTGCTTCCAGCTCCTCGCTCGTCGGTTGTGGTAGAAGGGGTTGCACAAAAGGCAACCGCAACCGCCGGAGAGTGCACGACTGGGGCGGTGGGCTGTTCGCGACCACTGCCGCAGGGCCTGGGCTATCGCCCCAGGCCAGAGCCGATCGTGTTCGAGACGGGAAACCGCTCCGGCGAGCTTGCCGGAGCCAAGCGGCAACCCAGGCGTCGGTGTTTCATGCGCCTGCCGCCTCGGGTGGCGTCCGGAGGCGCGGACTTGGGACGGCCGATTACGCGGCATCGTCCTTTCTGAGCTTGTTGTTCACGGGGCCAGCATGCCAGATCCGAGGGACGGCTTCGCGCCCCGGATTACGCGTCGGACGGGTCACCGCCAGTGCGCCGAGGCTTAGTTCCTTGCTTGTGGTGCGCGGGGCGGGTATAGGACTCGCGCGTGGCGAGGACTCGTCCGACGTCGTAGCGGGTGGCGGGTTGTCGGTTCTTCGAGCCAAGCGGTCGACCGGGGCCGGGTCGGGTGGGTTTCGGTGCACCGGCTGGCGTGCCCGTCTTCGCCCGCAGGTTCCTGAACCCCCGCCTCACTCGGGCCGGAGTGAGCCTGTTCGGTTTCGCCGGCCGCTCCCACGGCCGTCGGAGGTCGCGCGCGAGCGGGCGGGCAAGCCGGAGCTGGGCGTAGGCGGCGATCACCAGCCACGTCCACCGGTCGGCTGCTTCTGAGCTGCGAAGCCGGGGTTTCGTCCAGCCGAGTGTCTGCTTGAACAAGCGAAACGTGTGCTTCAGATCGAAACGGCGCAGGAATGACTGCCAGCAGCGGTCCACGTCGTCGGGGGTGGCGCTGGTTTCCGACCACCACAGCCAGACGGGCTTGTTGACCCCGCTGGAGGGCAGCTTCTCGACGACCAGCCGAACGACGGTGCCCTCGATGATGGGCAGCGGCCCGTCGTGGTCGAGCCAGGCCGCCCGGCCGGTCAGCCGAGGGTGCAGCCGGTCCCATGCCGCGCGGTCGCCTTCCCGTAGAGACGGGTGTCCGTGACGGCCACGGCCTGCTCAGTGCCCCAGGTCGCCGAAGACGAACTCGCCCCCGTGCTTGAGCGGTCGGCCGCCTTTCGGGTAGTAGACCCGCGGCGGCGTCGGGCGCCGCATCACGCGGTCGGAGCGGAGGCGGCCAAGGACCTGCACCGGCAGACCGTCCAACAGATGAGCGATGCGGGGAGCGTCATAGCCGGCGTCCATCACCACCAGCACCTCCGGGTCGCCATGGTTGCGCGAGGCTGTCTGACGCATACGGCGGAGATGTGGAGCGGGATGTAGAGGTGGACAGGCCGGGGACAGACTCGGCCTAGTCGCAGGAACAGCACCCGGGCGGGAACTGCGCGAGCGGATCCACAACCACCTCGCTGCGGCAGGCTGAGCGCAGCCGACCAGGTGAGACTTGGCGGCCGGTGAAGCGGCGAGGGGCTACCTGCTCGGCAGGTCAGAATTGGGCACGCCCTCCGATGTACTTGGTCTTCTCGCACGCCGTACGGTTGGACCCGCCGGTGCGCGGCAAGGACGGGCGAGTGACGGCTACCCGGCCCGGCCTCGGGAAACGTGCCGAGCAGGGCTCCAGGTACACGCCAACTGAACTAGCAAGGGAGATGTGCCGCCTGCCCATCGGCCCGCAGCTTGACCGGCTGGCCCGGCATCCCAACCCGGAGAACGTGCTCCAAGTGATGGCCATGGATCCCGCCTGTGGGGCAGGAGTCTTCCTGGTCGAAGCCACTCGCCTCATCGCCGAACGGTTCGCACTGCGACTGTTCGGGACGGCACCGGCGGCAGCGGTCAAGGCAGTCATCCCGATGGTGTTTGAGGAGTGCATCTTCGGCGTAGACATCGACCCGGTGGCCATCGACCTGGCGAAGACCGCGTTGTGGCTGGAAGCTGAGGGACGGATCCCCTACAACTTCATGGACCGCAACGTGATCGTGGGCAATGCGCTGGACGACGAGATGCCACCAGCCTTCAGCGAGCGACGCCGCGAACTGCTGGAGGCTGAGACTCAACGAAAAGAGTACGAAACCAGCCGGCGCTGCGCTTCGTAATCTTGGCCCGCTGTCGACACCGACGATTGCCCCGGCCCTTCAGTGATCACGTCCGAGGCACCAACCTCCTGAGACGGCACAGCTAGCCCTGCGCTGGACCTGAGGAACGGTTCGACATCCCCGGGCCGCGCCGACGCTGTTTTTAGGCGCCCGCGCGCCCGGGTCCTCCCCGACTGGCGGGCGACCTGCAAAAACTCACCTTTTAAGAGGTGACTCCCTGCGCCCTTGTCCCGTGTCAGCGAACCTTAAGCGTGTGCCATCGAGGCTTGAGTGCACACGGAGACTACGACGGCAGCGAATTGCCAACCCAGCGTGCACCTTCTCAACTGATGTATGAGTCCCCCACAGAGACGACCCAGGTGGGTGCTCCTAGATTCCCGCACTGGTTGGTGGGACCGCTGCCAGGAAGCGTGGCGTTCAAGGCGTTGGCGATTCCTGGGCCAGCTGTCGTCGCACCATGGGCCACCGCCTTACCGACATTGCTACATACGTTGTTGTACGCGCTGTTGCCGAAGCCGATGATCGTGGTGGCCTCGGCCGGAGCAGCGGCGAGCACACTGACGACAACGCTCATCGCTGCCAGTGTTCCGCTTGCATTGAGACGGTTCATGCCCTCACCAACGCATTACTGAACCAGCAGACACGCGTTGGGATGCCGTGAGTCACTTGCAAGCAGGTGGTCCGGGGTGAAGGTCGCGCCGCGATCAGGCGCTCAAACTTTGATGGCACACGATCAAGGTTCGTTGTCACAGGACAGCCCCGGGGTCGCAGCCTCAGGTGCGAGCTGGCCTCTAAATTCGAACACGCACTCTACTTTGAGACATGGCGCAAAGTACGTTCCCTCACGACCTGATCCAGGCGCAGTACGACTGGGAGCGCACCTACGCGGCGCTCGCCGCACGCCGCCCGTACGCCAATACGGAGCTGCGCCGCCGCCTGCTGGCACTGTCCCGCCGGGTGCTCTGGCATCCCTTCTGGACCACGCCCAGTGGGCAGTCGGCCGCAGCTCGGGTGGAGCTGCGCCAGCAGGTGCGCGCCCAGCAGCAGGAAGAGGTGGATGCTCCGTGAGGACTGGTCTGAACTTGAGGCAGGAGGACATCCTGGCCTGTCTGCGGTACTGGACCGTGAATACGGTGACGCGCCCACCGTCCGCGAGATTGGTGAGCGAGTGGGCCTGTCCAGTCCGTCGTCCGTGCACTACCAGCTCAAGCAGCTGGAGGGACGTGGGCTGATCTCCCGCGCCGACTGCCGGTGGCGGCCCTACCGGCTCGTTGCCTGACGGCCACCGTCATGTCTGCAAGTTGGACTACGTCGAGGACCTCTACCGCGACTGGAACGACGGCCACCGCACCAGCGGAGGCGCCGCCGGTCGCGTGAACGCCGAGTTCGCCCGGATCCGTCGGGAGCTGGGCGACCTGCCCGGCATCACCGCAAGCCCCGCCCGGCTGCGCACCATGCTCCAGCACCTGACGAAGGCCCTTCACCCCGGCGTCCTGAACGACTGCTTCTACCAGCCCTCCTCCGCCCTCTGCGCGAAGCGGGCCCAGCACACGGGTCGGCCCCTGCCGCTGCTGACCATGTGCCTGACCTGTCCCAATGCCCGCCGCTCCAGCGTCCACCTGCCCTGATTGACCACCGCCCGTGCCCAGGCCCAGCGCCCGCTCGACGCCCCGGCGGGACTGTCCCGCCTCCAAAACCGCCGCGCTGACCACCCACATCGCCGAACTCGACCACGCCATCGCAGAACTCACCTCCACCGAAAGCCCCGACGCATGAATGACCCCGCCGCACTGCGGCTGCGGCACGCCCTCGAACACGCCGGCATTCCCGTACGGCCGGGCACCGACCAGGCTGTCGTGCACGCCTTCGAGCGGATCGTGACCGGCAACCCCGAACACACCAGCGGCGCCCTGTCCGTCTCCACGCTGTGCACGGAAGCGGCTATCTCGCGCGCCACCTACTACCGTTCACCCCTGGCGAAGATCATCACCGGACTGCTCCGGACACCGGACGCGCCACGACCGCAGACCGACACCCTGACGGCGGACATCGCCCGCCTCAAGAAGGCGGACCGCACGCTGCGCTCCCAACACGCGGCCGAGGAGCGGGAGGCACGCGCCACCATCGCCGCCTACGCCAACCACATCCAGACGCTGAGCCTGCGGAACGCCGAACTCGAAGCGGAGAACGCCACCCTGCGCGAAGCACTAGGCCAGGGCGGCACCGTGGCCTCCCTCCCTGTGACGCGTTGAATGCTGCCGGAAGGACTGCCGCAACCAGGGCCTGCCACCTGTCTTACTTCGGCTCACCCGCCCACCCCGGCAGCAGCGCAGGGTCGGACACAGGGGCGGCGAGCATCGGTTCCGGCAGTGTCCACGTCACAGCCCATGCCTTCCACCCAGCCCGCCCGTCGGCAAACCGAGTGCGCGTACGCACCCGACTACCGGCCCGACCATGGCAGGTCAGCGCACAACAACACCTCGCCGGGGGCTGTGTGCTGAGCTTTTGGCGCACGTCCAGGCAGCGCAGCCGACACTGAGCTGCCCCGGATCCCGTGTCGTACGGTCTGATGTCGCGGTCGCCCACCGTCCGCAACGGATCTCACCGAACCCGGCGGTGCCGCCGGTACGGCCGAGAGATCTGAACCAATACCGGGAATCAGGCGGCGACGAGCTCCTGCTCGCGGTCCGGCGTTTTGACCTTGGGCTTCTTGTTCGGCAGCGAGAGCCGGAAGACCTTGTGCCACGCGGAGAACACCTGTTTGGTCAGCGGGCCGGTGACGTACTCCAGCTCGTACTTCTCGAACAGGGCGCGCACCTTCACCGCGACCTCGGCGTACCGGTTGCTCGGCAGGTCCGGGAACAGGTGGTGCTCGATCTGGTGCGACAGGTTGCCGGTCATGAAGTGCATGGCCTTGCTGCCGCTGATGTTCGCCGAGCCCATCATCTGCCGCAGGTACCACTGGCCGCGTGTCTCGCCCTTGATCGACCGGCGCTCGAAGACCTGTACGCCCTCGGGGAAGTGCCCGCACATGATCACCGAGTGGGTCCAGATGTTGCGGACCAGGTTCGCGGTGAACGTGGCGGCGAGCGTGGGGAGGAACGACGGGCCCGACAGCAGCGGGTGGATCACGTAGTCCTTGAGCACCTGCTTGCGGATCTTGCGGCCCACGGCCTTGGCCCGCGCGCGGAACTCCGGGTTCTTGCGGCGGCGCTTGTGCAGGTTCTTGCCGAGCTCCAGGTCGTACGCTGCGATGCCGTACTCGAAGAAGCAGGCGTTGATGAAGTTCCACAGCGGCTGGCCGAGGTGGAACGGGTGCCACCTCTGGTCCTCGTCGACGCGCATGATGCCGTAGCCGAGGTCGTTGTCCTTGCCGATCACGTTGGTGTACGTGTGGTGCAGCTCGTTGTGCGAGTGCTTCCACTGCTCGGACGGCGAGACGTGATCCCACTCCCAGGTGGTGGAGTGAATCTTCGGGTCTCGCATCCAGTCCCACTGGCCGTGCAGGATGTTGTGCCCGATCTCCATGTTGTCCATGATCTTCGCCACGGACAGACCGGCGGTGCCGAGCAGCCACGCGGGCGGGAAGAGAGAGAACAGCAGCACGCCCCTGCTGACCAGCTCGAGCTTGCGCTGCGCCGAGATGACCTTACGGATGTAGGCGGCGTCTTTCTCGCCGCGGTCGGCGATCACCTCGTCGCGGATCGCGTCCAGCTCGCGGCCTAGCTCCTCGATCTGCTCCGCGGTCAGGTGGGCGGTGGGGTCGATGGCGGTCAAGGTGCTCCTACCGTTCGATGTCGCAGGGGCCCGCCGCGGCGGACACGCAAGTCTGGATGAGGACGCCCGGCTCGGCCTCGGTGATCTCGCCGGTGCGCAGGTCGCGGACGGCGCCCGCCTTGAGCGGCGTGACGCAGCCGAAGCAGATGCCCATGCGGCACCCGGAGGGCATGAGCACGCCGGCCTCCTCGCCGATGTCCAGCAACGGCGTGGCGCCGTCCGCGTCGACGGTCTTGCCGGTGGCTCTGAACGTGACCTCGCCGCCGTCGCCGGCGACGACGATGCTGGGGCGGAAGCGTTCGGTGTGCAGGCGCTCTTGTACGCCGTGCTCGGTCCAGTGCTCTTCGGCGGCGTCGAGCAGGCCCGCGGGCCCGCAAGCCCAGGTCTCGCGCTGGGCCCAGTCGGGCACGAGTTCGTCGAGACGGGCGATGTCGAGCATGCCGTCTGTGTCGGTGTGCACCTCGGTGAGCCGCAGCTTCTTGTCCGCGACCAGGTCGTGCAGTTCGTTGCGGAAGATCACGTCTTGCGGCTGTGGCGCGCAGTGGACCATGACGACGTCGTCGAACTCGATGTCGCGCAGCATGCCCATCACGGGCGTGATGCCGCTGCCGGCCGTCAGGTAGAGCACCTTGGCGGGCTTGGCCTGCGGCAGCACGAAGTCACCGGTCGGCTGGTCGAGCTGGATCAGCGTGCCCGGTTTCGCCCTGCGGACCAGGTGGTTGCTGACCTTGCCGTCCGGGATCGCCTTCACGGTGATCGTGACGCGGCCGTCCTGGCGGTTTGTCGGCGAGGTGAGGGAGTAGGCACGCCACAGGCGCACCCCGTCGACGTCGACCCCGATCCGCACGTACTGACCGGCTGTGTGGCCGCGCCAGCCCCGTCCCGGCCTGATCACGATGGTCGCGGCGTCACCCGTCTCGGGGTGCACGGCCTCGATGCGCCCACGCAGGTCAGCGCCCGCACGCAGCGGGCTGACCAGGTCGAGGTAGTCCGACGGCAGCAGCGGCGTCGTGACCATCTCCAGCAGTTTCCACGCCCTGCTGCGGAGGGCTGTACTCGTCATGACTCCAGCTTGCTGTGCCTCAAGGCGTAGAGTCCTGACCGCAGGACGTAAATCTGGTCGGCTGAATTGTTCGCAGGGAATAGAAACGTGAGCCATGCAATCCGGAGGGCCAGCGAACTGGCCCTGGATGAGACGACGGTCACCGCACTTCGGGGCGCGCTGAAGACCACCGCCGACGAGGTCGTCCTGGCGATCATCGACGAGGTCCCTTCCTACGCCAACGCCCTTTCGGGTCGCATGGGTGCCACCATCCGCCGAGCCGTCCGCACCGCCCTGGGGCACTACCTGGACCTCGCGAGCGGGAACGCCACAGGCGGCGACGCGGGTGACGCAGCCTACGAGCTGGGCCGCGGCGAGGTGCGCGACGGCCGTTCGATGGACGCCCTGCTCAGCGCCTACCGCGTCGGCGCCCGCGTGGCCTGGCGATGCCTGGCAGCGGGTGCCGTACCCGCAGGTCTGCCTGCCGCCGAGGTCGCCAAGTTCGCCGAGCTGACCTTCGCCTACATCGACGAGCTCTCCGCCGCGAGCGCCGCGGGCCACGCCGACGAACTGGCCGCCCGGGGCAGGGCCCACGAGCGCCACCTGGAACACCTGGCCCGCGACCTCCTCGCCGGCGCGAGCCCGGACGTGCTGCTGGCCTCTGTTCAACGGGCCGGGTGGCAGCCTCCGGTTTCGTTGACCGCGGTCCTGCTGCCCGCCGCCCAGGCCCGGCCTGCCTACCGCGCGCTCGACCCGAGCACCCTCGTCCTCGACGATCTGCCGGACGCCACCGGTGTGCTGCTCGTCCCCGATGCCGACCGATCACATCTCTTGCGGCAGCTGACCAACCGCACCGCCGTGGTCGGCCCGGCCCGGCCATGGACTCGTGCGTCCGCCTCGTACGCACGAGCCGCACGCGCGCGCTCCCTCTCCTCTGACATTCGCGACACCGAGGACCACCTGCCCGAGCTGGTGCTGAGCGCTGACGCGGACGCGTTCGCAGACCTGCGTGCCCGAGCCCTCGCACCGTTGCGGACCTTGCCTGTCGCGACCGCACGGCGGCTGGAGGAGACGTTGCGGGCGTGGCTGCTGCACCAGGGCAGGCGGGACGAGGTGGCGGCGGCGTTGTTCGTCCATCCCCAGACAGTCCGGTACCGGATGTCGCAGCTGCGGGAGCTGTTTCCGGATCTCGCATCGCCACAGCGGGTCCTTGAACTGACGCTGGCGGTCGGTCTTCGGGTCAGCTGACGCGTACTTCGACCGTCCACGACCGCGTCCGCGAGCAGTCCAGGAATCGTGCCTCGTTCTCGGTGCCATCAGCTGGCTCATGCGGCCCGGGGAAGAGCGGTATGAGCCAGCTGAGACCGGGGGTTGACGTGCAGACCAGACAAGGCCTCGGGGAAGCCCGTCGGGGCGCTGTCTCTGAGAAGCGCGGTGGCGGATACGGCTCGACTGGATCCGGTGGACGATGCGCACCGGCCCGCTCGTCGACGCGCTCATCGAGCATCTGGTCGGTGATCTGGGCCACTATGCCCTGGAAAACGGCTTTCATGTCGTCGTGGAGGCCGCGGTCCTGGCACGAGCTGACCCACGGGCGCGCGGCGGGCTGCAGCTGGGTGACCGGCGGGGCGGCCAGGCCGGGTCTCCAGGGGCGGGGTGCCGGGCCGCTCGCGCCGGGGACCACCGTGGTTCTGTGACGGCCCCGTGCCTCCCTTCCGACAGGTCAGCCGGACGACCGCCCGGGCCGGCCTGGCACACCGCGCGAGGGATGATGGGGATGGAATGACGGAACGCGAGGTCAGGAGCTTCCATGGCGAAGCGGGTTCACCGACCCCGTGAGGACGCGGAGTTCAATTTCATCCTCGGGATGAGCGGAGTTCCGGTCCTCGCATATTTCACCGGGACATGGCCCAAGGCAATCGAGCCCTGCCGGGTGATGGACCTTGTCGTGGGTGGCATCGCCGACGACTACAGGGGCCGCCTGACGGCCGTCCGCACCGACATCACGCGTTGTCCGGCCGCAACCGAGCGATACGGGATCACCGGAGCCCCGTCCTACGTCCTGCTGAAGGAGGGAGAGGCGGTGGCGCACGGCACGGGGCCTATGACCATCGCCGAGGTACGGAAGTTCCTGGACGGCCACCTCTGAGCAGCCGCTGCGGCACGTGGCCGCGACGCCCGTCACGTCTCGTCTATGGGAGCTGCGCCGCCTGAGACACCTTGGGGCTGAGACACCCCCACAGGTCACATAACGCCGTCGAGGACCAGTCCGTGCGGCAGCTGCTCCGCCGCGGTGACCAGGTCGGGGAATTGCCGTTGGATCAGGCTGCCGCGTCGGGACTGCAGAAGCGCTGGCGCGCCCGGCCGGGCTGGGGTGAACAGCAGGCATCTGTGGCCGTCGTTCTCCAGACTGTGCGGTGTCCCACGAGACGCCCCCCTACGTCGATTTGCGCGAGGATTCAACGGCGAGGTCTCTGCCATAGGCAGCAGCGTGGTAGCCCCAAACCGGCCGCCACCGGGGCTTCGCTTGTGCCGAGGAGCTGCTTGATCGGACGACGCCGAGCAGACCGGCGCATCCCAGGGCAGACTCCAACATTTGACCGATCCAGGGTCGTTCCACTGCGCACCCGATAGGTCCCAGGGGTCACTTCGTCGGACTGCGCGAGAGCGAGCGTTGCCAACTCCAGGCCACTGGGTCGCCCAGCTCCAGGTTACTTGCGGCGCCAGACGCATTCCCATGGAACGGAGGAGACTCGTCTCGGTCAGGGTTGCGCGCACGGTCGCCGACTTCCTCCGCACGGACGACCTGGAGCCCGCCGAGCGCGCCGCGCTCAACCAGGGGGTGACCGTACGGCGCGGCCAGGGCTACACCCTGCGCCTCACTGCCGCCCCCGCCGTGCACCGCCAGCTCCTCGCCCGCTGCCAGCCGCTCGACGGCGGCCAGGGCGTCCCGGCGGTTCCTGCCCAGCGCAAGGCCCGACGCGAGTACGAGAACCGCGTCAACGGCCTCGGAGCGCTGGCCTGACCAAGATCATCGCCTTAGCGTTAACCTCTGTACCGAGGTTCCCCGAGGCCGGACACGGTGACTGTGAGGTCAGGGCGCTCGACGGGCGCGGCGAAGTCGTTCGGGGTGGCGGTGTCGATGAGGACCTTCCCGGCCAGATGGTGCGCCCGGCTGCGTGCAGCGCGGCCAGGGAGGAGCCGCCGGTGGTCGCGTTGATCAGTAGTTCCGCGCCGTCGGCCGCCGCGTCGAAGGGGGCAAGGCGGGCCTGGGGGTGCTGTGGGAGCCAAGCGGAGAAGGGCGGGTTGCTCATCGTGTCCGGCTCCGTGCGTGCCAGGGTGGCGTCGGGTTCGCGTGTGCCCACCATGACCTGGTGCCCGAGTGCGGCCAGGCGTGCGGCGTGGGCTCGGCCGAACGCGCCGGTGCCGAGAACGGCGATCCTCATTACGGGTTCGATCCTTCATGAGGTTCAGGTGTGCGGCATCGCTGTCGCGGGGCCGGGCACCGGGTGGGCAGTCCGTTGGGTCACCAGGTCTGCTTCTGGGTGACGCCGATGACGTAACCGTCGGGCTCGGTGAAGTAGAAGATCTTCTGGCCGTTGTGCTCGGTGACGTCTTTGGTGACGTTCACCAGGGGCCGGATGCGCTCGACGTAGGCGTCGAAGTCGTCGACGGCCAGGTAGAACATGCCGAACGCGCCGACCTGAGTGTCCTTGAGGACGGGCAGCCAGGCGCGCAGCTGGTCGTGGCGCTGAACCATGAGCGCGAACTCGCCGTCGAAGAGCAGGATGCGCAGGTCGTCGTTCGGGTCCCCGCCGGAGGGCAGGGCGGTGAAGCCGAGCTTCTCGAAGAAGTCGACGGTGGCCTGGGTGTCGGTGACGCCGAGGCAGGCGGAGATCGCGGGAGGCTTCATCGCTTCGCTCTTTCGTGAGGGGTGGGCGCGACCCCAGGGGCCGCAGGCGGGTCGATCGCGGTGGTGGTAGCCACACTCAACCAGTACATTAGTACTGTACTGCAAGCCAAGGTGAGGCGCAATACGGACATTACGGCAGGCTAGCCATGCGGTGCCACCCTGACATCAGGGCGTCTCAACGGCAGGTACGGTGCGGCTAAGCCATCGAGGGGTTACAGTACGTTCGTACAGTCTTTATGGGAGGACAAGGTATGCCGACCGAGAAGCCGGTACGGCGCCGTCGCGATCCGCAGCGGCGGATGGAGGAGATCACCGCAGCGACCGAGCGGGTCATCGCCGCCCGTGGCATCGAGGGGCTGACCCACCGCGCGGTCGCCGAGGAAGCCGGCGTACCGCTCGGGGCGACCACCTACCACTTCGCCACCAAGGACGATCTCATCGCCTCCGCCCTCGCCGGGGCCGTGGACCGCTATGCCGCCTACCTGGACGACTGGGTGGCCCAAAGGCCGGATCTGGGCACAGACCAGCTGGTGGTCCTCCTTACTGACGTCCTGCGGGGCTGCTTCGGCCCGCAGCGAGACGAGCAGGTGATGGAGTTCGAGCTTTACCTGGCCGCCCTGCGCCGCCCCGCGCTGCGCCAGCTCGCCGACCGGTACGTGGAGCTGAGCATCGAGGCCCTGAGCCACTACACCGACACCGTCACCGCCACGGCCGCCGCCGCGGTCATGAACGGACTCACCCTGCGCGGCCTGGCCACCACCACACCACCCGACCGCACCAGCATTGAAGCCGTCCTGCGCCGGGTCCTGACGCCCAACGACACACTCACGCCCGCCCGGGCCGGGGCGCACTCCGGTGAAAACCAGCGGGCCAGTGGATAGCGACAGCGCTGGGAGGGCGAGGCGGGAGTTAGATGCAGACCGACTGCCGCTCGACGTGCCAGTGGGCATCCGCCCAGCTCATCGAGGCATCAGGACCTCGCCAATCCGCTAGTTCGGCGAGAGCAGAATCGGATCACCAGGGTGGATCCCAGCTCTTCACGGTCTGCCAGGGCCCCAATTTGCCATGATCCGTATTCGGTCAGTATCAGGCCTTGGGTACCCAGCCCGTACGCGCCAACCTGGCACAGAGCCAGCCCCGTTGAATCAGCTTCAACATGCTTATCCAACAGGGAACGTTCTGCAAACTCCGCGCATGTCGTAGGTCCTCCGTGGCTGGGGCGGGCGCTGCGTACGCACCGGTACGGCTGAGGACTGGTGACCAGCGGCGTTTCCGGTCCGCCCGCAGAATACGGCACCGTGACGACAACCCGCCGGCCACCCACCAGCCTCACTCCGCGGATCTCATCGGCGCGAACCAATGAAAACCCGGTGCCGTCGTCGCTGTCCGGAGCGTTGGTCGCCACCCACACGTCCTCCATGCTCAGCGGTGGATCTTCATGCACGGCATCTGGTCATAGTGCTGAAACTCCACACAGAATCACCTTCCACTTCACGATCTCGAACTTGCTGCCGCCAGCCGTGATCGGGGAGGCGTACTTCCAGCCTCGAACCTGACTGACCCACGTGCCGCCGCGCCACAGCGACACCCGGGCCTTCGCACCGACATGATGACCGGTCAGCGTCGCCGAAACCTAGCGGACATTGAGCTTGGTGCCCTGAATGCCGATGCCGACAGGACCGTCGTAAGCAGTGCCGCTCGCATGGGCAGGAGTGGCCGCCGCAAGCAGGGCCGCAGCAGCAGTCATGGTGATCAAAGTTCGCATACCCCCCAACCCCCAGGACCTGCCGACTGGTCACGGCGTACACCAGATGATCACTCCCATGGGGCTGCTCTGGGCAGGTCCGAAGGTATCCCTGACCGCAGCCCGGCTCCGTACGCGCCTCTCTTCCGTGCGAGCAGTTCCCCTCGCCACCATTGAAATATCTCACCTCTTAAGAGGTGAGATATTTCGGAGTGAGTTAGCAAAAACGCCTATGGAACTGGTCCGACGCGGTAAGTCTGGCCAGATAACCCGTGGCCAAGGGTCACTCTCGCCCGCACGGCGACCGTACCGGCCGCCTGACCACGCTCGTAGAAGGCTGCCCGTGCGGGGAGTTCGCCGGCCTTCAGGGCGGCGAACTGGCGTGGGCCCGCCCACTTTCAAACGGGAGGAGGGCTTGAGGAACATCCATGTCAGATCGTGCGCCAAGCACTCGTCCACCCTGGTGGGCAGCTGACGGAGCATCGGTAGTGAACGCGGTCCGAAGTCTTCCCACCGGTGACCTCCCAATATCTGCGGTACCAAGGCCGAAGCTGTCTTCTCGTAAATGCCGAATCAGGGCGACATGTGCTCGACTCTCAATTAGTTGGCAGCATTCCGCTGGCGGTAGGGGTGTCGCTCGGCCATTTTTCGGGTGCACCATTGCGAGACGGGTCGGGTCGGCGTCACTCTGGAGCGCAGGATGTGCTCAGCGTAGGCACATCGAAATTGAGAGGAAATGATCATGCGGATGCGCCACACGCCGGTGCGCTTAGCTGTCACATTGGGTTTCGCCGTCGGTGCAACCATGGTGGCCGCGGGCCCCTCAAGTGCTGAGCCCGGCCCGACGTCAGCCCTCACGGCCACCCATACAAACTGTGTCTTCACCGTCGAAAACGGGCAACAGGCGTGCTTCACGACCGCCGAACAGTCGAAGGAGTACGCCGCCTCCGCCGGGGTCTTGGTCGCCACTCTGTACGACTGGGTGAACTACAACTCGCAGGGCGCCCACCTCGCCATCTTTGCCCCCAATCGCTGCACCACATCGACCACCAACAAGGATTACCGCTACGCGGACATGCCTTCCGGCTGGAACGACAAAGTCAGCTCGGTCAGTACCCCGGCCAACGGAACCTACTGCGACGTCTGGTTTTCCTCCGACCGCAACTTTGAAGGTGAGTGCGGCAACCGGTGGATTGACAAGCACTGGGACCTGCGCCAGATCGGCTGCTTTAACCGAGCGAGTTCGTTCGAACTCAGCTGATAGCGGCAGAAACGCCGGCTGCCGGTGCGGAGGTCTTTCTAGCGCACGATCTGACATGGATGTTCCTCAAGCCCCGAGGAGGGGCTGATGCCGGGGGGTGGCTCGGTAGCCACTGCCGCTGCTCATTCGGCTCACCCGCCGCTTGGGCTGACTTTCGCTGGTACCGGTCCAGACGGTTACGCGAACAGCTATATCTCCCAGCGCTGCCGACCGCGTCCAGAAGTTCCGGGTCACGCTGACGAGGTGTCACCTGACCCGGCAAGCGGTCTCCCAGCGTCAGCGGCCATCCCGCGGATCATCGCCGTCTGGGGGTCCAGCCGAGATACGCGCCAAAGGGGCAATGAGTTGATCTTGATGTGACTTCGCACGTGGTCAGCACAATGAAGCCGCAGTAAATGCGTACACCTCGCCCCGGCAGCCGGAACGGACCGCCGCAGGTCGCGATCACGGCAGGGCTCCGTCGCAGTAAATCCGGTATTTACTGCGGCAGTTGCGAACGCGTTTCCGCGATCGAGCATCCGCCCGAATGCGGTTCTACTGTGCGGACTTGAGGGGAGGGGACTGTCAGTGCCCGGCGCCAGCATGCTTACCTGGGTCATGCCCCAGATCCTCCGTCACGGGCAGGCACTCGGCGAGCAGGTCGACGACGTCGCGCCAGGCTCGCTGCGCGTGCCGTGGGTGGTAGCCGACGCCGGGGACCACAGGGTGGCCGACCGGCGGGTGGTGGAAGGCGTGCAAGGCGCCGGTGACGTACGGCTCGTCGTGCTCGGGGTTCTGGTTCACGGCTCTGGCGCTCCAGGACGTGGAGGTTCAGGAACGCCGCGGGCTTGAACGCCAGCGCGGCCTGACCAGGCGCCGCCACGTGCGCAGCACCTCCGGGGCCAGCAGCTCTATGCCGTCGATCTGCAGGGCATCGAAGGCGACGAAGAACGCCAGGGCCTTCGCCCGCCCGCGGTCGCGGTGCGGCCGCGGGCGGCGGCCCGGCGCTGGAGGGCTTCGAAGGACAAACGGCCGACTGCGGTGTCCCAGACGACGATCTCGGACCAGGCCGTCCGGCAGCTGCTCGGCGGCGGCGACCAAGTCGGGGAACCGGTCCTGGACCAAGACGCCGCGCCGAGTCCGCAGGAGCAGCCGGCCGCCGGGACCGGCGGGGGGGGGGGGGAAGAGGATCGTCCGGTGGTCGTCGAAACATTTGCTCCGCCGCGAAGCCGCTCGCCAGAACGCCGGCACGTTACCTGTTAAACATCCGCGCCCGCCTCGCCCGAGCCGTGCAGCGCTATGTAAGGCGTTCCAGTGCGGTGAGCACGTCTCGTGCGCCGTCCTCCAGGGCGAGGTCCGTGGCGAGTCGGCGGGAGCGGGTGCCCAGTGCGGGGTTTCGTGTCGCGGTAACAATGGCTTCGGACAGGCGCTGCACGGTCAGGCGCTGGTAGCGCAGTGGGTGCGGGGCTACCCCCAGGGTGTGGAGGCGGCCGGCCCAGAAGTGCTGGTCGAGCTGGACCGGCACCGCGACGGCAGGGATTCCGGCGCGGAGCCCGGCCGCGGTGGTTCCGGCGCCGGCGTGGTGGATGACGGCGGCGGTCTTGGGGAACAGCCACGCGTGCGGGACCTCTTGGACGGTGATCAGGTCGTCGCCGTCGCCCCGAAGCCCGCTCCAGCCGGACTGGACGATGCCGCGTACCCTCGCTCGGCGGAAGGCTTCGGCGAGGAGGGCACTGAGCCGTTCGGCGTCCGCGGCGATGAAGCTGCCGAAGCCGGCGAAGACCGGGGGCGGGCCCGAGGCGAGGAAGTCCAGCAGACGGGGATCAGGTTGCCAGTCGGGCGGTGTCTCGGGCCACCAGTAGCCGCAGATTTGATGGCCCTCGGGCCAGTCCGTGGGGCGGGGGACGATCCGCGGACTGAAGCCGTGCAGGACGGTACGCCCTCGCGGCAGGCCCAGCGGTCCGCCGAACCGTTGGCGCGGAAGGCGCAGTTCGCGTCGCAGCTTGCTGACCGCGGGGGTGAAGATCGGTTCGGTGCCGGCCCACAGGGCGTGGGCGGCGAGCCGGTTGCCGAAGGGGCCCATCGAGCGGGCGCGGGTGATCAGAGGGGGAAAGGCCGTTGTGGGCTGGATCGGCTGGAGGTACACGCCGATGACCGGCAGCCGCATTGCCTCTCCGAGTGTCGAGCAGATGGGGTCGGTGATGGTCGAGGTCAGCACCACGTCGGTGCCCTGCCGTACGGCGTCGGCGACGCCTGCGGCCAGCCGGGGCATGAAGGCCCGTGCCATCCGCATCAACCGTGCCATCGCCACCGCCGGGCTCATCGACCGGGCCAGGTCCTGGCCGGCCGCAGAAGCCAGTTCCTGTCTGGGATCGACGGGCAGGGGCCGAAAGCCCAGCCCGGTGGCGGTCACCGTGTCCTGGAAGCGCTCGTGGGTGGCCACTGCCACCTCGTGGCCCGCGGCGCGCAGCCGCACTCCGAGTCCGGTGTAGGGGGCGACGTCTCCCCAGCTCCCTGCCGTCACAATCAGTACACGCATAGTCTCAATGTGTCACACAGTGCAACTAAGTGTCCCTGCCAGAGTGGCCCGTCAGGCACGTTTCAGCTCTCCCCGATCGGCACGGTCCGAAGGCGCCACGAAGCGTTCGCGGTCAAGGAAAGTGGACGTGGTACTGACACGCCGCAGAACTCGTCTTCAAGAGCGTGGATCCAGCGAACCAAACCGGACTGGTGCCGCCGTCCGCGCGGCCTCCCAGGAGGCCATGGAGTGGTCGAGAAGCGCGGCTATTCCGGTGGCTCCGGGATCTCAGTCGTGCGCCCTGCATCGATCACCAGGTCGGGTGGGCGGCAAGGGTCCGGGCTCGTTGCGCTGGGCGTAATGCGGGTGCTCCGTGTCATGGCGTGGCGGGCGAGTGACCACAGTCCGGAGGCATGAACGGTCGGGTAGCCGGAGCCCATTACTGGGCCCGGCCCACCAACTCCTCAATCAGCTGGTCGTCCACGGACCTGGCCGCCTGCGGCCCAGCCACCTCGACGGGCTCATGCTCAGACATGTTGTTGCTGGTCATCGGCGCATCTTCCATGATCAGGAGTTACACCGTTCTTTTTACAGTCCCCCGATACGACAACGTCGGTTGATGCGGTCCGTCCCATCCTCACCGCGAGCGACAACAGCTCGTCCGGCAGCGAACTCAACAAGTCTCGTGAGAAGAGGGAACGTCCGTTGTGACGGAACGCGGAAGATAAAGAACAAGCTCAGGCAGCGACCGTCGGGTTCGACACTTCGGCGGTGCGGCGGTATTCGGCGTTGATGCGCTGGGCTTCTTAAGTTCCCGGGCGCGCGCGGCGATGCGCAGCTGGTAGCGGGAGTAGCGGCAGTGTCCGCCCTCGGAGCGGAGCGGGGTGATGAGGCGGGCTTCGCCGAGGGCACGGAGGAAGTGCGGTGTGGTGCCGAGCATGTCGGCGGCCCGGCCCATGGTGTAGGCGGGGTAGTCATCGTCGTCGAGGCGGCCGTATGAGTCGTCTGCTGTCATTGCACCTCTCTCTGGAACACGTGGAGGGGCCCTGGTGCCGTATGGCACCAGGGCCCCGAAGGAACTGCTACACCATCTGCCGGCCCTGGTACTGCGCCGGCCTTCCGTGTCCGCTGACCCGACCGAGATGCTGTCGGGTGCGCGGGGATCGCGGTTGCTTGACCGGAGACCACCTCACTATCGATGTCCTGCGGTACCCGGGCTCAAGGACTTCCGCCCGGGCGATCCTGATGGCGCTCGGTTCCTCCGTTCTTCCCTCGGTGATCAATTGCTTACCAAGCGGGGTACTGCGTACTGCTGGTGATGCGAACTGCTCAGCGGCCTGCGACAGCGCCACTCTTCGGCAGCCAGCCCCGTCGCCCGTCCTGCATCTGCTCTGGCTTAGAACCCCACTGCCGAACCTCCCGATGCGCGCGTCCGCAGCCGACGCCTTCACCGAGGTGCTGCTCACTGACTTCACTGCTGGGTACTGCGAATGGGTACTGCGCACTGCACTTGCGGGTACTGCCACTGCGCTATCTGCGGTACTGCTCACGGCGGCCCCTGACTACTGCGGGCCACCCGGTCCGGTCGTCAGTCCCGTCACCGTCCTGCGACAACCCTGGCTTCGACACTCCACCACCGCACCGTTGTGCGAACTGCAACTGCGGTACTGCTGCCCCGCAGTTCGTCCCTGCCAGGCCCTGCGGTCCCTCTGGGCTACGAGAGAAACCATAACCACACCACCACCCAATGTCTACTCCAGCCAACATAGATTTTCGCGTGTTCGACAGTGAGGTACTCGACCTCGACAGCGATGGAGGGCGGGAGCAGGCCGGGTCAACGGGCCGCAGCCGGGGCACAAGCCCGGGGCAGCCAGGACAGAGCATCGACGATCCGGAAATCAGGGTGACCTGACTCCGCGACATCCGTCGCCGGCGCACGGCGAGAGCGCCCGGGATTCCCCTCGAAGGTCTCGTAGCGGCGATTGCAGCCAACGCTGCCGACACCGTGGTCCTGGGTCGTTTCGGAGCTCGTCACCAACGCCCTGCGCCACGGCGGCGGCACCTGCACCCTGGACCTGGCCGCCCACCCGGACAGCAACGAGGTGGCCGTGCACGTCCACAGCCCGCAGACCCCACGCATGCGCACCCCGACCTGAACGGCGGGCAGCCGGAGGGTTACTGCCGCTCTTCGGCGTCGAGCGCAGGAGCGATGACGTTGAAGGCTCGGCCGGTCAGTTCGGCTGGGTTATCTGCACCGTTACTGTCGCTCCACCGTTGGAGCACGACGTTGAAGGCGGTCAGCGCCATTCCGGCGGCCAGCTGCGGGTACAGGTCGGTGTCCGCTTCAAGCCCCTGGCGGCGCGCCAGCTCCACCGTCAGGCCCTCGCGCCACTGAGCCTGGCGCTCCAGGAAACGTGCAAGCAGGGCGGGGGTGCCCAGGATCAGCTGAACCACGCGCAGCGCCCTCTCCGAGTGCTCCGAGCAGGCGGCGATAGGCACTGAGACCGCGTGCCGCAGGGCAACCGAGGGGAGTTCCGAGGTGGGGCGGGCGATCAGTTCTGCCTGGATGCCGGTGCCCATGTCGGCAAGGAACTGGACGACCACGTCTTCCTTGGATGCGAAGTGGCGGACGCCTCAAGCAGGACCAGTCGCCGACGCTCTCGGCGTGCGCAAGGCGGCTCTGGTGGACTGGGAGAAGGGCCGCACGCCCGCCGGTCGCCACGCTCGGTGTGGCCGACCAGGACGGTGACGCGCAGTTCGTGGCGGTCGGGGCCGAGGACCACGAGGTGCTGTGGTGCGACATCCAGGAGATCCCCAACCTGACTGCCTGACCTGTTTGTCTGGCGGGGTTTCCGGGTCCGGTCATGACCGGACCCGGCCGCCCGGAATCCATTGTCCGGGGCCGTCGCGCACGGAAGTCTCCTGCTCTGTGACCAGTACAGAATTTGAAGGCGCCATGCATCCTCCGCTCATACGTTCCTTTTCCCAGCTCGAAGAGCTCGACCCCGACCGCCCCGTCGTGACCCTGTTCAGCGGTGGTCTGGACAGCTCGTACCTGCTGCTGCGGCTGCGCCGGATGGGCGTGCGCGAGGTGCACGCCGTGAGTGTCGATATCGGCGAGGACGAGTCCAGTACGTACAAGCGGCAGGTCGCCGAGGCGCTCGGGGCGACGATCCACATTCTCGACCGGCGCGAGGAATTCGCCGGGCGGTACGTCGCCCCGGCGATCGCCGCCCAGGCCGTCTACCTCGGCATCCATCCGGTCAGCTCCACGCTGAGCCGCCCGCTGATCGCCCACAGCGCGGTCGAGCTGGCCCGCGGTCTCGGCGCCCAGGCCGTGCTGCACACAGCCAACCGCTCGCAGAACACCCTGCGACGGCTCAACGGGGCGCTGCGGCTGCTCCGTTACGAGGGTGCGTTCGGCAGCCCGTACGACCTGGACCCCGTCACCCGCGACGACAAGCTCGTCGAGCTGCGGGCCGCGGGCATCGACCTGCTCGCCGGGCGGATCGTCAGCGGCGACTCCAATCTGTGGTGCCGCGAGTTCGAGTCGGGCATCCTCGACGACCCTGAACTGCATGAGGTCCCCGAGGAGATGTATGCCTGGAGCCGGCCGACCGCCGCACCGGGCGAGACCGACAACCTCACGGTCGCCTTCGAGCGCGGGCTGCCCGTCGCCCTCGACGGCGAGCCGCTGCCGCTGACGGAAATCGTCGACCGGCTCAACCGGAGGGTCGGCGCGTACGGACTGGGCCGCTACTCCGGGCTCGAGCACCTCGACCACGGCGAGAAGGTCCTGGAGATCCGCGAGATGCCCGCCGCCTGGCTGCTGCTCAGCGGCTACCGGCACATCGAGAGTGCCTGCCTGGACGCCGAAGTCATCCGGGAGAAGCGGCACCTGGAGCAGGTGTGGACGCGCGAGGCCCTTGAGGGCCGCTGGTTCGGTGAACTGCGGCTCGCCGTCCAGGCATTCATCGACACCTGCGCGTCCCGCACTACCGGGTCCGTGACCTGGCGGCTGCGCACCGGCGGCGCCGACACGCGTTCCATCACCGCAGGACGGCCGCTTTACCTGCGTGATCGGGAGGCCTGGGAGGAGCTCGCGATCGACGCCGAGTCGGCGCCGTTCGCCCGAGCCGGGGCGCTGCTGCTCGCCGCGGCCTGAGCCGTCGACCGACTGACCCGAGTACCGAACACCGATACGTACGGAGCACTTTCATGACCACTGCCGTTGCCCATCCCGTCGCCGTCGACGCCGTCAACGCCCTCGCCGGGCCCGGCGGACACCTGATGCCCGCCGCCGCACTGTCCTCCCTCGTCGGCGTCGGCGCCGACGACTGGGCGCGATTCGCCGCGCACTGGGACGAGCTCACCCTCGACACGTACATGGCCGACGGCGGCACCTACCGCTTCCGCCGGTACGGCCAGTTCGAACTCGACCCGGCCGCCGAGGAGCTCACGCTCCTGCCGCACGCCCCCTACCGCCAGGAATCCGACGTCAACACGCTCAACGGCGGCATCGAGCGCGTCTTCGACCCGCTGACAGACTCCTTCGCCGGCGACCCGCTGCTGCGCTCCGTGCTCGTCGAACTCGGCCGGCTCTTCAGCGCCGTCGACGGTACGACGTCGTGGAACGTGAAGCTCCACCCGTACCGCATCAGTGCCTCCGTCGACCAGAAGGGCCAGCCCGCGCCGGAGGGCAGGCACCGCGACGGGGTCACGTTCATCACCTCCCTGATGATCGGCCGCGCCAACGTCACCGGCGGGGAGAGCGGCGTCTACACCAACGAGGGCGAGCACCTGCTCACCACTACGCTGTCCGAGCCGGGCGACCTGCTGCTCGGCGACGACCGCCGCACTCTGCACTCGGTCACCCCGGTGCAGCCGGTGGACCCGGGACTCACCGCCCACCGTGACGTCCTGGTGATCGCCTACACCGCGCGCTGAAGCCGCAGCCGTTCTGACAGAGCCTGTTGAGGAGTACCGGATGAGCGTCACCGCGGCCCGCCGTGCCTGGCTGACCGATCTGCCCGTCCTGCTGGTCGCCGTGGTGTGGGGCTCCAGCTATCTCGCCGCCAAGGGCGTCACCACGACGCAGACCGTGCTGGCGGTGCTCGTGCTGCGGTTCGGCGTCGTGCTGCCGGTACTGGTCGTCGCCGGGTGGCGGAAGCTGCGGGCGCTGAGCGTCACGCAGGTACGCGGGGCCGGCGTCCTCGGGCTGATCCTGGCCGGGATCTTCCTGCTCGAGACGTACGGCATCGTGCACACCTCGGCGACCAACGCCGGGCTCATCATCAGCCTCACCATGATCTTCACGCCGATCGCCGAGAGCCGTATACGGGGAACGAAGTTGTCGCGGTCGTTCGTCGCGGCGGCGGGGCTCTCGGTGCTCGGCGTGCTGCTCCTGACCCAGGGCGCCGGCTTCAGCGAACCATCGCTCGGCGATCTGCTGATGCTGGGCGCGGCCGTCGCCCGTACCGTCCACGTCCTCGCGATGTCGCGTATGGAGTCGGTGCAGGGCGCGGACGCACTGTCGATGACCACGGTCCAACTGGGCAGCGCCGTAGCGGTGTTCGTGCTGCTTCTGGCGACGCCGGGGACCGGGGGCACACCGTGGGCGGCCGCTGCGGACTTCGGGGTCGGGCAGTGGCTGTGGCTGCTGTACCTGTCGGTGTTCTGCACGCTGTTCGCGTTCTTCGTGCAGATGTGGGCGGTACGCAGGACGTCGCCTTCGCGGGTCAGTCTGCTGCTCGGCACGGAGCCGGTATGGGCCGCGGTAGTCGGCATCACCCTCGCGGGGGACGAGCCGGGATGGCTCGGCCTCGTGGGCGTGCTGCTTGTCCTCGCGGGGACGGGGTGGGGGCGGATCGCCGCCGTACCGCAGCAGCGGGAGGCAGCGGTGGACCGGGCGGAGCCGACCGGGTCAGTCGTCGAGCCGGCCGGGTCAGTCGTCGAGCCAGCCGAGCCGGACGGCGCAGACACCGGCCTGAAAACGGCTGGCCGCGCCTAGCCGCTCGGTCAGTTCGGAGACGAGGCGGCGCACCGTTCGCTCGGAGAGCCCGAGCTTGCGGGCCATCGCCTCGTCGGTCAGTCCACCGGCGAGCATCCGCACCAGTTCGCGGTGGCGGCCGGTGGGCCGCCAGTCGCCTTCGGCGTCGCCGGGTTCAACGCCGGCGGCCGCGTAGGGCAGTACGCTCGCGCCCGCCCAGCAGTGCTCGAAGACCCCTCTGAACACGTCGACCAGGGTCTCGCTGCGCAGCACGACCGCGGCGATCTCCCCGTCCGCGGACTGCGGAGCCGGCACGATC
This sequence comes from Streptomyces sp. TRD_SC_5, assembly GCF_056836825.1. NCBI lineage: Bacteria > Bacillati > Actinomycetota > Actinomycetes > Kitasatosporales > Streptomycetaceae > Streptomyces > Streptomyces sp. TRD_SC_5. Next base: position 98,908 of record NZ_JBWZZS010000001.1, read on the forward strand.
GCCAGCGAGCGGTCCACCACGATCAGGCGCAGCGGCAGCGTGTGTGCGGTGCGCACCTGGGTGCCCGCGCCGGCGAGCCGCCGCAGATAGGCGGCCATGTGCGGTACGGCGGCCGCCGAGCCGAGATGGATCGTACGGATGTGTACACCGCGGCCCAGCGCGAGCCGGTCCCGTTCGAAGCCCGCCTCGATCATCTCGGCGGGCAGCGCATGGCCCGGATGCAACGACAGGACCTCCTCCTCGACGCGCTGCGAGGCGTCCTCCAGGGCCGCCGACACATTGGCCGCGCCCGTCACCACCTCCATCTGTACCGAGGAGAGCTCGCGGGCGTGCACAGGCTGGAAGTCCGCGACGACCTGCGCGAGCGCGGACCGCGTCTGTTGGACGGCGCCGAGCAGCGCGCCCGTGTGCCGCTCCTCCTCGAGGAGCAGATTGCGCAGGGCGGTGTCGGGGGCGAGCGCCGTCCAGCCGTTGCGGGTGTCGGCCGACGGTACGAACAGGCCGAGTCTGCCGAGCAGCTGGAGTACCTCGGCGAACTCCGTACCGCTCCAGCCGCGGTCCTCGGTGAGCAGCTCTGGGTGCCAGGAGGCATCATCCAGGGCGATCCGATAGAGCTCCTGGGCCCTTGCGCGTGCGTCCACCCCTGACCGCCCCCTCATTCCACGGCCGCTCCCCCTGCGGTCCTCGCGTCACGGATCTTAGAGGCTGTCTCACTTTGTGGATAACTCTGTCTGCGATGCGGACATCAGTGCGTGGAAGGCGTCCGCCCCTGGCCATGTCCGGTCCCGGAACTCCCTTTCCTGTAGGCGGGATGAGATCGCTGGAACATGCTGGTCACACACCGACCAACCACTTCCGGGGGGAACTCCCATGTCCGAATCCGTCTCGTACGCCGCGGCTTCCGTCTCGTACGCCGCCGCACCCTCGCGCCGTAGATACCTGCTCCGCGGAATGTTCGCAGCGCTCGCCGCGGTCCTCGCCCTCGGCGGGGCGGCCGCGACTGCCCACGCCGAACCGCAGGTCGCGGCCTCGGCCAACGGCAACTATTCGTTCATCTGGGGCTGATCCAGTGCCACGGCCGAGCATCGCCGTCGTCGCCCCGCTGACCGGGCCGCGCACGGTCTGGGGCACGGTCCTCCTCGGCCGGGTCGACAAGGCGCGGTCCGCGTTTCCGGACGCCGCCGAGTGGCACGTGCACGACGAGACCCCGGGGGTCGCGGACGCCGTCGCATGCGCCGGTTACACGGCTGTCGTCGGCCACAGCGACGCGGACGGCGCACGCCGGGCCCTGCCCTTGTACCGGGCCGCCGGACTGCCCTGTCTGCTGCCGTTCGTACGGGCCGACGCTCCCGCGCTGAGCTGGGCACCCGACGAGGACGCACTGGCCCGCACGATCGTCGAGGGAACGGTAGCCCTGGGCGCGGAGGCGCTCACAGTGGCGCATGACGAGGGGCCGGACTGGGTGGCGCTCGCGCACGGCGTCGGGACGGCCGCCGCGGCGGCGGGGCTCGCGCTGCGGTCGGGGGGTGTACTGGCCGTACTGGCGCCGCAGGAGCGGTTCGGGCGGTTCCTACGGGGCGCCGGCCCGGTGCTCACCCCGGTGGACTGCGGCCTTGTCTCCTTCGGTGCGCTGGCCAGGGCGGCAGACGGCCGCGAGGTGTGGGCCGTGCATCCGCAGATGTGCGCGGTACGGCGGGCCAGGACCGCGGTGACGGCCCTCACCCAGGCCCTCGACGCGGACCCGGCGCTGCGCGGGAGGGCCCTGACGGAGGCGGTACGGGCGCATTCGGGGGTGCTGCTCGCCGCCGGGGGCGGGATCGTGGGGGACGGCTGGAGGGTATCGCGACTCGGCAGCGTGTGCCCGGCGCGGGAGGGAGCCTGACCCCGTGGGTCCCGGGGCTGCTTTGCTGCTTTGCGGCAGGGGCACCTGTCGCGACGGCGCCCTCTGCCGATAGGCGCGTCAGGGTCGGCTGAGCCCACGGACGATCACGACACGCAGCAGCCGGCCCCGGCAGTCTCTTCCTGTGTAACCGGTTGAGGAGAGAAACGTGTACGCCGACACGCCTTAGAAAGAGAGTCACAGCTCCGCGCCGCACAGCCGCTGTTCGAACCGCATGACCGGCGCAAATGTCTCCAGTCCAGCGACGTCGAGTTGCAGCAGCACGGTGAAGCCGGGCATGTCCTGTCCCGTGTTCCGGTGCGGTCGGTGATCCTCAGGAGAACTGGGAGGCGGTGCGCGTCTCGTTCGCGTCGTAGGCGTCCGCACTGAGGCGGAAGTTGGCCGCTGCCTGGTCGAGCCGCTGCACAACGAACTTGTTCAACGCCTCCCAGCACCCCTGGAGCTCGTCGAGACTTCTGACGAAATTCCAGCCGTCGGCCGCGCGGGCCAGGCCCGTGCTCGCGCCCTCGGCCACGCCCCGCCTTGCGGATGACCTCGAACGCCGTCTCGCAGGCATCGGCCCGCTTGCGGAGGAACGACGAGGTGACCCCCCAGGTCCGGAGCAGCAGCGCCGGACGCAGCTGCTGGGACCCGCACTGCCGTCCGGGGATGGCTGATGCGACCCCGACGGGGCCGCAGGGCCAGAACGCCTTGGAGTGGGTGGGACTACGGAGTTCCTCCATCGCGGGGGCCTTCAAAGCGCTTGCAGCCTCTTGCCTGAACAGGTGAAGGGACCCTGGTGCCGCATGGCACCAGGGTCCCGGAAAAGCAACACCATCTACCGGCTACTTCTGTGCCGGGTACCTGTTTCCGCATCTCCGCCCGGGGGATGGACGGGAATGCGGGGATCGCGGATGCGTGACCGGGGACCACCTACCTTCCGGGGCCTTCGGTACCCGAGCGGACTCTTCCTCGCCCGGGCGATCCTGATGGCGTCTACCTCCTTCTTTCCTTGCGATCAATCTGTCGTACTGCTGGAACTGCGGGACTGCTTGCGCCCCCTTTTGGGCCGCTGGCCCGGCAATCAGCGACAAGACCCCTGCATGCGTCCGGCCCTGTAACTCCACTGCCGTGCCACAATCCGCCCCTGCGGGCCGTCCGGCCCGGCAGCCAACCCGAGGACCCTGGCGCATCCGGCCCTGAGGTTCCGCTGCCGTGCCACAACTCGCTTGAACCTGCATACGCGGCAGTTCATCCCTGCCGCGCCTCACTTGCTGTCCTGGCTACGAGCGAAACACTACCCGACCAAACGGCAATGTCTACTACCGCCAAGGCAGATTTCTTTCAGTTCGAGTAGTCAGGATTCTGCCGTCCCCGTGTGGAAGCTGCTCGAGCGGGCACGCTAACCGTTCTGCAAAGCGGTACAACCGATCCAGGTGGGGTGTACGTGCATGAACGACACAAAGATCACCAACACGGTTGCCTCACATCGAACGATGGGCGACAGCGCAGCTGACATCCATCGAGCCCGCGAGATCGCCCGGGCTTTCGCCGACAGCCTCAGGCCGGCACTCGGAGTGGACGTGGCAGACACCCTCGTCCTGGTCGTGTCCGAACTCGTCACCAACGCCCTGCGCCACGGCGGCGGCCGCTACACCCTCGAACTGTCCGCCGGCCCCGACGCGGTGAGCGCCGCAGTCGTCGACCTGAATCCCTCGCCCCCACGCGAGGTCGCCCCCGACCTCAACGGCGGCAGCGGAGGCTTCGGCTGGCACATGGTCCGCCGCCTGACCGACGCCGTGACCACCACTCCCGGCCCTGGCCCCGGCAAGACAATCAACGCCCTCATCACCCGGACCCCTGGCCAATCGACGGAGTAGCCGGGGTTGCAGACCGGCAACGGTCGGTGATGCTCCCGCTCTCGCACAAGCCGCTCGGATGGAACCAGGGTGGCGAGGGCGTAGGGCGCCGACGCCTGTCAGCAGCAAGGACCCGACGGGGGCGATGCCCACCGACGGACTTTTCAGCGTCAGTCACCAGTCAGCCAGATCCACCACGTTGAAGCAGTGAGGGTCGCCGCCCCTCCGTCATCCGCTGCTTCTCAGTGATCAAGCTCGGCAAGCCGGCGAGCAGGGCGGCGAGGGCGCCGGACGGGCCGCACGTCCACGGCGGTCACGTCAGGGAGGTCTTCGGCGTCGAGGTAGAGGCGCAGCCGGTCCTCCTCCAGGCAGACGAATCCTCACAGGCGCGGGTCCGACTCCTCTTCCGTTCGTTGCCAGGTGATGGCGCTCTTTGAATCTGGCTCCGACCGCAGTTGCGTGAACTCCACGGGGGTGAGGCCAGCGGTGACGGCGTCGAGGTCGCGGCGGAGGAAGCCGGCGTATCCGCTCATCGGTTTGGGAGCGCCCTGCTCGGCCTGGCGGATCCAGTCGAGAAGGAGGTGTCCGCTCTGGCGGCGGAGGGCGATGTCCCGGCAGGCGAGGCGGACTTCGAGCAGTGGCTCCTCCTGACTCTCGGTAAGGGCGGCCTCGCGTGGCCGCATGATCCAGGAGGTGATCTTGCGGAGACTCGGGATGTCGACCCGGACGGGTTCGGCGGCGCCGGCCCGGAGGGCGGCGAGGTGTAGGCGGACAACCTGGCGGCTGCTGCCCTGGTAGCCGCGTTCTCGGATTCCGAGGAACAGGCGGCTGCCGCTGCCTGACCGAGCGTCTGGGTGAGGCGTGAGTTCAAGTATGGCTTGAACGGTTCCAGCACTTCGGCGGGGTGGCGCTCGTGTGCTGAGGCCAGGATGGTCGAGGTCGGTGTCGCGGAAGCGTCGCACGGTCTTGCGGTCCAGGTTCAGCCGCGGGCGATGGCGCTGATCGTCCAGCCGACGTCGATGAGCCGGTGGACGTCCACGTGCCGGTGACACGTGCGCTCGATCATCTGAGTTCGGGACAACTCGTGCGGTGGAAGGCCCATCAACTGAGGTGCCAGTGGGACGTCGGCGGTCTCCTCGTCAGCACGTTTGCTCAGGCAGGCGCAATGTTGATGGCATGCCTCTTCCACGGCCGCGGACAGGTTCTGGAGCAGGTGCCACCTGTCGGCCGCTTCGAGGGCGTTCGGTGCGGCTTCTCTGACCGCGCGGGCGCCCGCGCCTACGTCTTCGACGGCACCGGTCACCACTGCGGCGATTGAACTCTGGATCCGCCCGTGATCCGCCGACAGGGCTTAGTTGGGGCGTGTCCGGCGGGGTGTGTGACCGAGCTGCGTTAGGGCGCGACTTGATTACACTATGGTGTGGTTTCGCAGTGGTTGTTGCATGTCGAGTTGCTTATGACGGGAAGGGAAGTTTGGGGAGAGCGCAACGCTCGACATAGAGGGAGGGAACACGTGAAGATCCGTATCGCGGTTGCTGCCGGAGCAGCGGCCCTTGCCACGTTGCTCACCGGGCCCGCATCAGCGGCCCCGGCACAACCCGCGGATTGGGGCATTGACTACGGCTCGGGCACGTGGGCATGCAGGACGGGCTATGTGTGCCTTTATGACAACTGGGACTTCAACGGTGGCGGCCCGGCCCGAATCCTCATGACGGACGAGGACATGCCGCGCTTGGACCAGCACAACTTCAACGACGGCACCAGCTCCATCGTCAACAACACCAACCGGGTCGTGCGGGTGTACCCGCACTACGACTACAAGGGGGTACCGGCGACACTCTTCCCCAAGGAGCGCATCAGCCTGAACGGCGACAACGGCAACTTCAACGATGTCGCCTCGTCCGTGAAGATTCTCCCCATTGCAATCGAGTAGCGCGGGCCCGCGCAGGGGCCGCGGAACGCTGAGTCCGTCCCGGTAAGGGCGAGTTGCCCTGGAGCCGCCCCGGGTTACCGGAACGTTCCGGTAACCCGGGGCGGCGTGCTGTACCGGGCCGGCCACGAAGAAGACCGCCGCGATCGGCCGGTGCAAACGGCGCTCGGACACGCAGCCGTCGAAGGGCACGTCGACTGGCCGTGTGCTGCCGACGCGTGTCTCTCGTCAACGTCAGCAACGCTCCGCACCGAGGTCTGTCCGGGGGGCATCATGGGAGCCACAGTCGGCTGCTGCGAGGGCCATCGTGCCGTGGAAGACGTACGCTCTCTTGTCGTACCTGGCCGCTACGGCACGGGATCCCTTCAGCGCGTTGGCCCGCAGCACCGCGCCCTTCCAACTCACCACCGAGATCACCGCGGCGATCCTCAATCGCACCCTGGGCATCCACACTGACTTCGCCGTCCGCGGCAAGGTCTCGCCGCGGACGGCTGGCCACCTACGCTGCCGAGGTCAGCCGCCGGAGGGACTCCTGAGACCAGGACACGGTCAGTCCAAGCTGATGGCGCTATTCGAGGTTCGGGACATAGCCAAGGTCAACCGGCGACGCAGACGGACCATCTCTCCGCACGCCAGCGAGCAACTCTGGCAGCTGCGGCGGCCACAACGGCTCTGTGTCACCAGACAGATCATCCGGCGTCCACCATCGCCAGCGCAGGATCTTGTCCGCCGCATGAGCGGCAGCGAGGTCACCGACTGGATCTCGGTGAGGGGCATGCGCGAGGAAGATGTGCTCGTGCTGCCGGACAGGGACTCCGGCTCGCGTGAAGTCATGTTCCCAGAGGCAGAACACTGTGCTGACCTCGACGTCGGTCCACCCGGTCTCCTCGCGCAACTCACGCTCAGCAGCCTTCAGCGGTGTCTCGCCCGGATCCATGCCACCGCTCGGCATCGCCCAGTGGACGCCGACTTCCTCGTTGTCATACCGGAACATGAAGATCGCTCCGGCCGGGTCCAGCACCGCGACTCTTGCTGCCTGTCTGGGTATCCGCATCGGCACACCCTGTCAGAGCGATTGCACCCCTGTCGATCAAGAACCGGACCAGGCATTCAGACAATTCCGATACTCGACGTCACCGTTAGGCGGAGAGGAACGTCGCCCTGTCCCGTGCGCTTGCGCTGTGTGGGCTGCGGACACTTCCGCACCGACGTCTCCTAACTCTTCGGCCTGGAGGCAGATTTGACCGACCTCCTGCGCAACCGCGAACGGCTGGCCGGCTTCGCCGACGCCGAGAGCTGGGCGAGGACGCAGGCATTGCCGTCGGACGACGAAATCAAGCGCGTCCGCCGCCTGGTACAGCGTGTCCGCCAAGACCTCGACAACCTCACCGACGAAGACCAAGCCAGATCCAAGAAGCAACCACCATGGTCCGCCGCGGCCGCACCCGTCTCCCCCGGCCTGCCCCGCGTCCGCCAGCCACTGCCCAACCTCCGCCCCGCCAGGACCGCATGACCAATCCCATGATCGACGGCCAACAGATCGTGCGCGGCCGGTATCGCCAGGGGTCCCCGTGCGGTTCACGTAGAGAACGGCGTCCAGGGTGGCTACGCAGCCTGCGGCCGCGGCGCTCGACATTGGCCGGCCAGGCGTTCGGGACCGGCTCGACCAGTTCCCACGACGTCCAATGCCAGTCCCCGCTTGCGGCCCAACACCCGTTTCGCCGCGTCCTGGCCGGTCGTGGAGGAGGGGGCCCCGACAGCCGCGTGGACACTCTGGGTGTCCAGCACCACCAGGGTCGGGTCCTCTGATCGGCAGGCCTTCTCACGGGCCTGACCAGGGCAGGAGTTCATGGATGACCTCGTCAGTCCCGTCGTCCCGCCAAGCGGCGATAGGCCCACTGTCAGCCGGTCCGGCTTTCGGTAGAGGTTCGCGTTCACGGTCTCCCGCATCGCATAGGTGCCCTTGTGACGGCTGGCCGAGCGGTGCCGATCCTTCCACGCGTGATCACCGGCTCGATCAACGACCACTGCCCACCCGATAAGCGGCTTGGGTACGGCTTCGTTCACTCACCACGCCACTCCAACAGCCAACCGGCTGCGGACCAGTGGGTTCCGCCCGCACCCACACCATCAGGCGACGACAGAAACTCAAAGACTCATGCAGCGCCCTCTCAGGTCAGCAACCACCAGTGCCGTTGGGTCGCACTGTCGCGGCCCCCATCAGGGCAGGGCAAAGCCGCGGGTCCTTGGGAAGCACCACACGTGAACGAGACTGCGGACGGCGGCCGCGCAGGACGGGCCCAGGCGGTGCGCTGCCTCGCCGCCCACGGGCCAGGCCGCCGCGAATCGATCACAGGCCCAGGCCTCGGGCGCGACGGCAGCGTTAGTCGCAGCCAGTGGCTCGGTCCTTTCAGGCGGCGCCAACACCGGCCAGCACCGCCACCGGCAACAGCAGCATCCATTGAGGCAGGCGCAGCAGCGGCCTCGACCAGCTGGTCGCCAACGACACAGCGAGGAAGACGCCTGAATAGGCGACGAAGTGGGCGGCCAGGAGCCAGGCGATGGCGTCACTACCCGCACGGTTTCCCAGGGCCAGCCACATCAGCGCAATGGCCGCCAGCACCAGGTCGGCGGTGACCATGTGCCAGACGGCGTGCAAGACACGGCGAGGTTCGTCGGGAAGATTGCCGGCCAGCAGCGGCCGGACGACATCCCGGCCACCCGCGATGGCGTGGATGGCGGCGACCGCGGCGGCGGTTATGCCGGCAGAGAGGAACCAGGCGTTCATCGGGACTCGATTCCGCGGCCGACGATGGCCGCCAGTTGAGCGGCGAGCTGCGGGCTGGGCTGCTCGCCCACCAGGCCGACGTGGAAGAAGACAGCTCCAGCCAGCGTGTCGAGGACCAAGTCGACCGGTACGTCGCGGCCAGTCTCCCCACGCTGGACGGCTCGCTCGAACACCGCCACCAGGCCATCTTTGGCCGGAGCCAGGAACTCGGACCGGATACGGGCCTGCAAGTCCGGGCCGGCGGCAAAGTCGGCCAGCAGGCCCGGCAGGGCCGCGGCGGCGGCCGGAGCGGAAAACTCCTGGATGAGGGCCTCCAGCAGCGTCGTCAGATCACTGGCCAGGCTGCCGGTATCCGGCGCCGGGGCCGCCTCGCTCCCGGTGAAGACCGCCTCGTACACCAACTCGGCCTTGCCCGACCAGCGCCGGTAGACGGTGTCCTTGCCGACGCCGGCCCTGGCCGCCACCGCCCCGATTGAGGTGGCCGCGTAGCCGACTTCGGTCACCAACTCGGTTGTGGCGGTCAGGATCGCCTGATGGGCACGACCGTCTCTGGGACGCCCACGCGGGGCGCTGGGAAGCGTCATGAGTTAACCATACGGGACGACCCGTAAAGTTTTACTCTGGGGCTTGCCACAACGGACGGCTGCCGTAGGTCGATCAACACCGCGTCGGGGATGGCTCGCCGGCTGGGGAGAGCCCCCAGCTACCGGGAAGCCAGCCGCTCCGTCCACGCCCGGAGCCCGGTGGTGGAGAGGTATGCAGTAAGCGCCGGCGCCGTCACCCGCGCCGACGGCGTACTGCCACCAGGACCCGGCCGGCTCCTCCCGGTGCGACATCTGACGTCAGGCAGTCGCACGCCGCGATCGCTGTGGCTCCCGCTCAAGCCTCCGGTCACGACCCGTGGCCCGCACAACCCGTTCAAGGGTTGTCCAGGCCACTGCCTTTGTGTCCCCGAGGGGGACTATCGGGTCAGTCGGACGCTGTTTGCATGCCCGCCGCCGGATCGCCGTCTCCGAAGCCGATCCACCAGTGCCCATCGTCCTTGACGAGAAGCAGTTCTTGTTGCTTTCCCACCTTTTCGTACGACAGTTGCACCTTGTTGAAGTACGGCACCGCCCCTTCGAGCACCGTGGCTTCCACATGGCCTTGCGCGCCCGCGGCGTACTCGCGGACGAGTTTCCGGGCTTCTGTGCCAGGCTGGTCGAAGTCCGGGCCGGCGAGCTGTGCCAGCCCTCCGGCGTCCCTGACCTTGAGCCGCTGGACATACACCCGTACGAGCGTGTCAACCTCCTCCGCAGTCTCCGTGACGTCCGCGTAGTCAGACTTCTCGGCCTTCACCGTGACGTCGACCGGCGGGGAGTCGGACAGGCCGTAGGGCGGCCGAAACCAGATCATCCAGACGCCGGCCACCACAGCGACCGCCGCAAGGAAGCCCCCACAGACCAGAGCGAAACCGCGGCGGGCAGTCACTCCTTCGGCGTTTCGATGGACGCGGCCGGCGCTCCGAGGAGCCCCTTGACGACGCGGCGGACCTTGGATGCGGCGTCGACATCGCCCAGGCGCATGGCGGTGTTGGCGGACATGAGTACCGCATCGACCTGAAAGGCCACCAGGTCCGGGTCCACCTCGGCAGCCTGTTCGGTGGCGACGGCATGGCGCACCTCGTCCGTGAGCAGGGCGAGCCAGGCGCTGCGGTGTCGCACCAGCGCATCCCGGACCACTCCGGGCCGGCCGTCGAAGTCCGGTAGCACTGCGGCCCAGAAGCAGCCGCCCGCGAAGAGCGGGGTCTGTGCGTAGGCGAGCCAGTGTTCGGTCAGCGCCCATAGCCGCGGTGCGCCCGGCGGGGCGGCCTGGGCGGGGCGCACGACCGCCTCGATGAACTCTTCGCGCGCCGTCTCGGCCGCGGCGAGCTGAAGTTTCTCCTTGGTCCTGAACAGCGTCTGAATGCCGCTCTTGCTCAGTCCCAGATCTGTGGCGAGGCGCCCGATGCTGAGCCCTTCCAGCCCCTCCAGCGAGGCGACATCCACGGCGTGGCGGGCGATCCTGTGGCGGGCCCGCGCGCCGCGCAGAAGGCGCTGGTCGCTGACCGTCTCGTCCGTCGGCCTCGTGGCGGTATCGACTTGCTGTGGCCCACCAGCCCTCGCGTGCTTGCTCATCGGCACCTCCTGGCACTCTCTTGCCTGGGACATACGATCGATCGTACGTTTAGTTTACATCGTCGAGGAGGCGGATGCACGTGAAACGCATGGTCGACCTGTCCGACAAACTGGCCGCCGCCAAGAGCAGGCAGGACCTCCCCGCGGCCCTGCGGGTCCTGCACCCGGACATGGTGCTGGAGACGCCTGCGTTCGGCACGACGGCCCGGGGCCTGGCCGAGAACGAGAAGGTACTCAGGCGCTTCTTCGGCTCCTTCCCTGACTACGAGGTCGTACTGGACGGCCACGCGAGCAATCACGACGTCCTCACCTGCTGGGGTACCGCACGCATGACCATGACCGGCGACCGGTTCGGCGTACGACCCGACGGGCGCCGGGCGGAGCTGCCGGTGTTCATCCGGTTCGGCTTCCGTGACGGCCTCATCGCCCATGAAGTGTTCTTCTTCGATCTGGCCACCCTGTGCGCCCAGTCGGGTGTCTCGGTGGACACCGTCCGGCGCAGATTGTTTCCCGCCGCCCCCAAGGAGGCCGAGCATGACGGCTGACCCACGGGTGAAGGACGTCGGCGAGATTCAGACGACACCCCTCTTCGACATCGTCGTGGACCTCGCTCCCCGCCTGCCCTTCGGCAGCGGTCCCTTCGGGCGGCGGGTGCTGTTCGGAGCCGCGGGCGGCATGTTCCATGGTCCACGGCTGCACGGCGACGTGCTGCCCGGCGGCGGCGACTGGGCGCTGTTCGGGCCGGACGGCACCATGACGCTGGACGTACGGCTGACGCTGCGCACGCACGACGGCGCGCTGGTGCACATGACCTACGGAGGCCGCTGGGTCACTCCGCCCCCGCTGCGCGAGGCCCTGTCCGACCCCGGCCGACGGCACCGGATCGACCCGGCCCGCTACTACTTCCGTACCACCCCCGTCTTCGAGACGGGGGCCGAACCGTACGCATGGCTCAACGGAATCGTCTGCGTCGGGTCCGGCTACCTGGTCGAGGGCGGGATCGCCTACACGGTCTCCCAGGTGCTGTGACGGACGCGCCTGTGTCCTGCCGGGGCACGGACCACGTCCGCCCCGAGTGGACGGACGCGTGACCCACGAGGATGCGGTCCGGTGCACCTGCCGGTGGACAGCGGACATAGCATGCGCAGGCATGACGACGTTGCACGACGACAGCATTCACCCGTTCCAACTCCACATCGCGCAGGACGAGCTGGACGATCTGCACGAGCGTCTGGATCGCACGCGCTGGCCGGATGAGCTGCCCGCAGTGGGCTGGGCATACGGAATCCCCCGCGACTACCTCAAGGAACTTGTGCGGTACTGGCGGCACGAGTACGACTGGCGTGCCGCGGAGGCCCGGCTGAACGAGTGGCCGCAGTTCACCACCACGATCGACGGGGCGAACATCCACTTCGCCCATATTCGGTCGCCCGAACCGGACGCCACTCCGTTGATCATGACGCACGGCTGGCCCGGTTCGATCGTGGAATTCACCGAGGTCGCCGGTCCGCTCACCGACCCGCGAGCGCATGGCGGCGACCCGGCGGACGCGTTCCACCTCGTACTGCCGAGCATCCCCGGCTTCGGACTGTCGGGCCCGACACGGGAGACGGGCTGGGAACTCCACCGGGTGGCATCCGCTTTCGCCGCGCTGATGGAGCGCCTCGGTTACCGGCGTTACGGGGTACAGGGCGGTGACTGGGGAGCGGGCATCTCACGAGAGATCGGCCGGACGCGGCCTGACCGGGTCATCGGCGTACACCTGAATCTGCTGCCGAACTCGTGCGCTACGCAGGTCCCCGATGCCGAGGAGCTGGACGCGCTGAGCCCGCACGAGCGCAAGCGCACGCTGGCCTCCTGGGAACGCTTCCAGGAATGGAGCCGTGACCGGCAGGGGTACGCGGACATCCAGTCCACCCGGCCGCAGACACTGTCGTACGGCCTGACCGACTCACCGGTGGGTCAACTGGCTTGGATCGCGGAGAAGTTCAAGGAGTGGACCGACTCCCGGGACCGCCCGGAAGATGCCGTCGACCGCGAGGTGATGCTCACCAATGTGATGCTGTACTGGCTGACCGGAACCGCCGGCTCGTCCGCCCGCATCTACTACGAGCGCGCACACGCCGACTCCTGGGGCACGCCGCCCGAGCCATCGACAGCGCCGACCGCGCTGGCCGACTTTCCACGGGACAACTTCATCCCGCTGCGGCACATCGCGGACCGGACGAACAACATCGCGCAGTGGACGGAGTACGACCGAGGCGGGCACTTCGCGGCAATGGAACAGCCGGACCTGCTGGTCGGCGATGTAAGAAGGTTCTTCCGCAAGCTCCGCGAGACTGCTCCCGAGTGACTGCCGCGAGGCCCGCCATCGACAGAGTGGTGATGTGAACCTCGTCGGCGTTTTTGACCCAGCAGACCGTGTCACCGGCCCAGATGTTTCCGGTCCTGAACGTCGCGCCCGCGCGGTGCACTGTGCTCTCCCAGCTGATGCGTATGCCGCTGCCACCGCAGGTCACGCCCCGGGTGCTGGGCGTGAATGATTCGCGCTGAACGGCGACACCTTCGGTCCCTCCTGGTCGACATCTGTGGGGCAGGGCCTGTCCCGATGCGCCGTACAGGAAATCGCCGCCGCCCTGCCCGCCCCCGGACCCACCGGGGCAGATCCCCCTAAGACAGCACCAGAGGGCCCCGGGGAGGAAGCCGTTCTCCCGGAGGTAGTCGGCGAGCTTCTCCACGGTCGGTGCGGCATTGCCCGGCTGGTGCTTCTCGTCGTAGTGCCGATGATTCCCCCGGCCTGGCGGGCCTCCGCCGGGCGAGGGGATTTCGCGGAGGCCGGTTGTTTCGCCACGCGCGCATCCTGCGCGTTCTGGCGAAAATCCCGTATCGGACATGATGGACGCAGGTAGCCTGCCTGGCATGCCAGAGACGGGGCCGGCTTTCACCGGTGTGCACGAACTGCTGTCCATGATCAGAGAGTTGACTCAGCGGCGCCGGTTCCTGGCCAGGACCTCGGACGACGAAGTACGGGGCGAACGGCCATTGCCGTTGGTCTGCCTGGTGCGCGACCAGGGCCCGAACAACTTCCTCCCCGCTCTCAAGGAACGGCTGGAGACGCCCCATCACCGGTCCTGGGTGCCCCACGCCTGTATTGATGCCCAGTCGGTGAACGAGTCGGTGACGGCACGCTGGGAAGGCACAACCGACCGGTCGATGCCGCTGATTCCGCTGCTGGACGAGCTGATGACCGAGCTCGCCACCGACCGCTTCGGCCCCGGACGTCCCTTTCGCTTCGACTACTACCGGCTGACGGACTGGCTGACCGGACAGCGGCTGTCCCCCGCGCCGGGGCGCCGCGATCAACAACTGGCAGGCCTGCTGCGCCAGTGGAGTGGCCGGGCGCACCGGTCGGACCGGGCCGCCCTCACCACCTCCATCGCCGCCACCCCCTCCCCCCTGAACATTCTCGGCTCCACCCTGTACCTGCTCGTGGAGGTCGGCCGCCGGATGGGGCTGCGCTGGCTGGGACGGCGGAGCCCCGGCCTTGGCCGGGAGGCGCGCTGGTTCATGCGCAGGCAGCCCTTCATGGTTCCCCGCCACTCCACCAGCTTCCGGGGGTTCGCGGAGCGGCTCACGGAACGCAGTCGCGAATCGGAGAATCCGGAGCAGATCAAGAAGCTGCTGGTGCATGCGTTTCTCGAAGACCTGCGACGGGCGTACCGCCGTCGGCGCTGGGTTGTCTTTCCCAAGCGCTCCGGGTGGCGCCGTACGGCGTACACAACCGTCCTGCTCGACAACGTCACAGAGGACAACGGTGGTTGGGAACTTCTGCGGCTGGTCAGCGAGGTCCGTAACGAGACCGGGGAACTCGACCCGCTCCTCGTCGTCGCGGCGAGCAACGAGCGCCCGGCGACGCTCGGAGCGGGAGACTCCGGCACGCTCTACAGTCCCCAGGAGGCCGGCGACGCGCTGAAGGTCTGGCTGGCCAACCTGCCCAGCAACCGGCAGCGGCTGGCAGAGAACGCCCGCTATCTGTGGATCGGCCTGCCGCCCGCGCAGGGGCCCCAGGTCGGCGTTCATGGCGCCCGGGTGAGCGAGGGAGACTTCCGGCCGCCCTCGGCTCCCTTACTGTCCCAACGAGGCATTGGCGAGGTCTTTTTGGCGATCGCGATGGTACTGATGCTGCTCCCCGTGACCCGGAACGTGATCGACTCGTGGGCCGCCGAGTGCGTCTACTTCCGGTCCGGCTTCCACAACGGCGTCTCGGTGAAGACGGCTGAGATCGGCCCGGACGACCGCCAGTGCATCGGCTACAGCGACAACGCCGCACAGATCTTCGGCACCAACAAGCGACTGCGGAAAGCGCAGCAGGCCATCTTCGCTCAGAACGAGGCGGCGGAAAAGCTGCGCCGGCAGCAGTCCGGCCGTCCGTATCTCAGCATCGTGCACTTCGTCGGGCTGACCCACCGCGAGGCTGCCCCGGACACCGATCATGCCGCTGCCGAGGAATTGGAGGGGCTGCTCCTGCGCCAGCGGGCACAGAACGTCAAGTCCAAAGCGCAGCCCCTGCTGCGCGTCATCGTGGCGAACGGCGGGGACGGCATGCGCAAGGCGCCGGAGGTGGTGCGCGAGATGCTCCGCCCGCTGTTCGACGCGGACCCCTCGGTGGTGGGGGTGGTCGGGCTGGACCGTACGGTCAAGGAAACGGAGCAGGCGATCACCGAGATCGGGCTGGCAGGGGTCCCGGCGATCGGCACCACTCTGACCGGCTCGGGGCTGGGCGACCGGTCGCCGCTGTACTTCCAGATGGTCCCGGACAACACGATGCAGGCCCAGCTGATCGCCGAATACGCGCGGCATCTCAAGGCACGGAAGGTCGCCCTGTACCACCCCCGGAAAACGGATAGTTACGTCGACACACTGGTCGCTGCGGCCGCCGCCAAATTGGCCGACCTCAACGTGCCGGTGACAAAGACCACGTGGCAGGGGTCAGCCGGCGAGGTGGCCTCCCTGTGTACGGACAACGTGGACCTGAGCGACGAGATCGTCTACTACATCGGGCGCGAGGACGACTTCGGGGACTTCATCCGATCCGCGACCAACGGGTGCACCGGCCGGCGGAAGCTGCCCCTCGTCGTGGCCGCCGACGCGGTCTCCCGGTTCGTCGCGCAGAAGGACAATCGTCAGCACATCTCGCTCGCGGGCCAGCCCATGTCGTACGTGGGGATGGGAAGCCTCGTCACGCTGGCGGGGGCTTCATGCGCCAAGGAGGGGCGTCCTGCGCCCCCGCTGGAGGCGAGGACGCCGCTGGTCGCGTTCTGTACGGGTTACAAGGATCTCCGCACGGAACTCGCGAAGACGCTCCCCAACGAGGAGTCACCGCAGACGCCGTGGCCGGCCGAGCGCACCGGAACCACCTACGACGTGGCAGGGCTGCTCGTCGAGGCCACTTCCACCCTGCACAAGCAACTGGACACACCGCCGAAGGGGGTGGCACCGCACCGGGCGGCGGTCGCACAGCAGCTCCGGGAAGCCACCTATCAGGGCGCGACCGGCGAGATCGACTTCCGGACCTCGCGCATCGGCAACGAGCGCAACCTCGCGGTCCTGCGGATCTCCGACATCCACGACCTGGACGCCGCGCCCGCGTGCTCGTACATGAAGGGCGACCTCTTCGACACCCAACAACCACGCGACCCCGACACCGGGTGCCCCAGGTAAGCGCGGCCCGGCGTCGGCGTCAGCGGCGCGGAGACGGGTGGCGAGTGACCAGTGACGAGTGACGAGTGACGAGTGGCTTGATCGCGCAGTGGATCGAGCATGGCGTCCAGCAACCCCCATGACATCGGTCACCGCGGCACCGTTTCCTCGCGGATGCATGCGGGCTGCCGAACGTGTTCCAGGCCGCCAGTCAAGACTCCGCGTCTGGTACCTCTGGTACTCACACTCGGCGGGCCGGTCAATTGAAATACGACTCGAGCGTCCCGCGACGCCGGACGTCGAGCGTCGCGCAGTGGAATGAGCCGCCGAACGGCGCGTAGTGCAGCAGGTCGCACGGGATCGGCTCGAACCCCCATTTTTCGAGCGCGCGCAGCATGTCGGTGTGGTGCCGCTCGGCGATCACCCGTTTCTCGTCGATCATGAGAATGTTCATGCTGAGCCACTTGCCGCACATCGAGGTGATCTTGAGCAAGCGCTCGTCGGTCGGGTTGGGCTGGGGGGCGATCAGGATGTCCCACGAGCGCAGGACGTCGGGCAGGCGGTCGACGTCGATGTATTCAGGGTTGATCAGTACCCGGCCGGGCGAGAGTACGAGAAAGGTCGTGTCGATGTGCATGGGTGCGTTGCAGCGGCTCTCGATCTCATGGATGCGATAACCAGGTCCGAGATGGCGGCGCAACCAGTCGATGCCCATTCGGTTGGTGACGTTGCTTCGCGTAACGAACAGGTCGCGTCCCGCGCGGACGAAGTCCGCCGCGTCGAAGACCGGCTCGAACTCGGTGAGGACGTAGCGCATGGGCTCGCCGGTCTCGGGGATACGGAAATCCGCCTCGAAAAGCGCGTCAGTGAGCTGCGGCTTTGGTGCCGCCGTCCAGCGCGCACCGCGCCGAAAGTAGTCCTTGAGGATCGCGCGATAGGAGTGGGTCTCGAAATATCGGCACGGCCATGCCATCGGGGTCTCGATGATCTCGTCGCCGATCACGAGCATGCTGTCACGCGGACAGGCGTTGCAAAAACCGCGCGACGACCAGTCGGGCGTGCTGAAGCGTTGCCTGTGGTTGACCGCGTCCGGGCGCCTGACCGTGATGTCGAGGGACTCCAGGAGAGTGATGAACTGATCGAGCTCGTGCTGCGCACGCTCGATCAGCATGCCCGGATACTTGAAGCCCGCGGCAAGCCCCTGCAACCGCGCCGCCCAAGGTGGGATGTTGCAGGCCACGACCGGGTGGCTGGAGGGGATCGTCGCGCCATCGAGACGCCCAACAATGATCTCCTCCAGCGGGTCCCACTCGTTGTGTGAATTGACTGGCGAGACAAGGGGTTCCGCAGCGTTGGCGGTCGTGGCCGATGGCACCGACATCACGCGTACTCCACCCCCCTCCTATGGGCATCGTTGTCTGCCGCCGGCGTCAGAATGCAGGGCCTCTGCAGCACCGCCATGCTCAACCCCTTTCAATCGAAGAAGTCAGTAACTCACTGTATCCTATGTAATACAGGAAGTTAAGGCTCGGGGCTGGGTTCGCGTCCACGTCCGCCAACGGGCAGAACCATCCACCAACGGGCCGTCACAGGGGAACATCACGCCCTTCGGCGGGAACGCGCCGCGCCCCGCCGTGCGTCCGCCGCGCGCAGGCCCTCCAGGTGACCCCCTCGCCGGCTTGCCCGACCCTCTTGCCGCCCCTATCGAATATCGATAGATTATCATCGTAAAACGATCGAAGGAGAAACGATGGGAAGAATGACAGTGCTCGCGCTGCGCGCCGTGCTGGTGGTGCTCCTCGCCGGCTCGGCGTTCGTACAGACAGTGATGGTGCCGCTGCTGGCCATCGACTTGGAGGAGCTGAACACAGACTTCGCGTACCTGCGCATCCCGCTCCTCGTGATCACGCTCCTGGGCGTCGTGGCTGTTCAGGTCGTCCTGGTCTGTGTGTGGCGGCTGGTGACAATGGTGCGACGGGGAACGGTGTTCTCACACGCCGCCTTTCGATACGTGCACGTCGTGATCGGTGCGATCGTGGCGGCCGCCCTCCTGATGTTCGCGCTCGCGGTCGTCCTGGCGCCGGGCGAAGCCGTCGCCCCGGGCGTGGTCCTCCTGTTGTGCGGGGCTGTCGTGGCAATCCTGGGAGTCGCACTCATCGTGCTCGTACTGCGCATGCTGCTCGCCCAGGCCGTCGCGCGCGAGGCCGAGGCGGCGCAGATGCAGGCCGAGCTGGACGAGGTGATCTGATGCCGATCGCCGTTGACATCGACGTGATGATGGCCAAGCGGAAGATGTCCGTCGGCGAGCTCGCTGACCGCGTCGGAATCACCCCCGCCAACCTGGCGGTGCTCAAGAACGGCCGCGCCAAGGCGGTGCGCTTCGCAACGCTTGCCGCACTCTGCGAGGCGCTCGAGTGCCAGCCGGGAGACCTGCTGCGCTGGGAGGCCGAGGACGCCGCGAACGAGTGACGTCTGCCGCTTCGGCGATACTTCCTCGTCCCCCTTGCCGGCTTGCCCTCACCCACTTCTCGTCCATCGTCTCGTGCATCGCACTCGCCATGCCCAGGAGCCCAACTATGGGCGCTGAGAGGGCAGCTATGCCCCCTCACCAACGGCAGGAACACGCGGGCCAGTAACCCCGAGTGTTTCGATCGAGACGGTCGGCTGTGGCCGCATGAGCAGGCTCTACGGCTTCTTGACTGTGCCGTGAGGAGGGGTGACGTGCGGATTGCGGGGAAGGCGTTCGGTCTACGTACATGCGAACAAGCCAGGAGGCGACGTGAACGACGTGGTGGAGCTGATCACGCAGGATCACCGGCGGATGGAGGACCTCTTTCGCGCGATGCGGAGTGTGGAGGAGGACCGGGCCGCGGCGCTCAGGGAGTTCGCGGACTTGCTGATCGCACACGGTGAGGCCGAGGAGGCGGAGGTCTACCCGGCGCTGCGCCGCTACCGGAAGGTCGACAACGACGAGGTTGACCACGGCGAAGAGGAACACACCGAGGGCAACAAGGCCCTGGCGGCCCTCCTGGAGGTGTCCGAGGTGGGCTCGCAGGACTGGGACGAGAAGCTGGAGGAGCTGTCCGAGGCCATCACCCATCATCTGGACGAAGAGGAACGCACGCTCCTCAACCACGCCCGGGAACTCGTCGCGGACGAGCGGCGGGCGGAGCTGGGCGAGGCGTTCGCCCGCGAGCGCGAGCGGCTGCTCAAGGAGGGGTGCGGAAGCCTGGAGAACGTACGCAAGGTCATCGCGGCATCCGATTGACGCCTGGTGGGCAGGGACGGCCGGTTCGGCCTGCGCGTGCAGCCGGTCTCGCGGGGCACGCGGCATACACACTCGACACTCGACACTCGACGCAAGGAGACCGTCATGATGATCGTCGGCATCGTCGCCGTCTGCATAGTCCTGGCCGTTCTGGCCTTCTTCGTGCCCCGGCTGTCCCGGCACCCCGAACGCGGTACCCAGCGCACTCTGGGAGCCGGATCACGCGCCGGCGGGAAAGCCCCAGGCGTCCTGGGCCGGATCTTCAGTAAGCCGTTTCGCAGCAGTTCCCGCGCCGTGGGCCGCAGCGGCTCCGCCGGTCGGCGCACTCGCGGGCGCATGCCGTTCTGAGGATCCCCCTCCGCCGCAATTGCTGTCGTCGTCTGATGGCGTCTGAGCGGGGCGGGCCAGGGGTACGTAGCCAGGAGGGGTGTCCTCTCCCTGCTGGGGATTCCGGGGCCCGGACGGGCTGTGGGCAGCGGCGGGGCGTCGGTGCAGCCGGGGTCGTGGGCGACCGGGATCTCGTCGGCGAAGAGCGATGAGTTCGCCGCTCCGGCGCGGTCCTTACTGGTGACGGCCCTGGTCGGAGGCTCCTCCCACCGGGCAGCCGTCGGGCCCGAACGGGCCGATCGGAGTGGCGACCTCGCTCAGGAGGCAATCATGTTCGGTACGACGAAGGCGTTCAGCGGTTTCTCGGTGGACGACATCGAGGCCGCCAAGGCGTTCTACGGCGAGACACTCGGCATCACGGTCTCGGAGGAGAACGGCCTGCTCACCCTGCGTATCGCGGGCGATCGGGACATCCTTATCTACCCCAAGCCCGACCATGTTCCGGCGACGTACACGGTGCTCAACTTCCCTGTCGACGACATCGAGGCCGCCGCCGACGAGCTCACCGGCCGGGGGGTGGCGTTCCTGCGCTACGACCACCTACCGACGGACGAGAAGGGCATCTTCCGGGGCGGAGGCCCGCTGATCGCGTGGTTCACAGACCCCGCCGGCAATGTGCTGTCCGTCCTCGAGACACCTTCGTGAACCCAAGGCCCGAAGCCGCATCAGCTCAGCTTCGGTCAGTCACCAGGGAGGCGTTGCAAATCATCTTCGATACGAAGCGCTGAGCCTTCTTCCAGCGGCCAACTCGACACCCCACACCATCTGGCTGGCTGCTCCTGGCGTCAGCGGCACTCCGCACCGCACGAGTCGGCAATGTTCGGGGCAAGGAAACTGCCGGACACTGCACAAGCAGGTTCGGCCCGGCCGATGGCAGGGTTCGGCACATGAACCATGCCCCGGAAGTGACCTGCCGTCCCCTCTGGAAGCGCACCCTGTGGTTCTTCGTAGGACTCGGCGCCGCCGGAGCGAGCCTGGCCGCGGTGCGCCTGGCGTACTGGGGCATGGACGCGTGGCTGGGCATCGGCCTGCTGCTCGCGCCGGCGGGTATCGCATCCCTCCGCAAGGTCACCGCCCGAGTGAGCGCCGACGCGTACGGCCTGCACACCCGGACACTGCTGCGCCGCCGGAGCGTGCCGTGGCGCGACGTCGCCGACTTGCTCGTACACCTGAAGTACGAGAACACGACTCGTGGCCAGGAGACCCGCCGCGTCGGCCTGGTGCTGCGCGACGGACGCAAGCGGCTCCTGCCTCTGCCGCAGAGCTGGTCATCCCACGACCCGGACTTCGACGCGAAGCTGGACGCGCTTCGCGCGCTGCACCGTTGTCACGGAGCCCCGGAGTCGAGCCACGTTCCCGTCGTCACGGACCGCACCGCCGGGCGCGGCTGGGCCCGGTCAGTGGGCCTGTGCGCGCTGTTGCTGGCGGGGGCGGGCGCGGCCGCGTGGTTCGTGCCCAACACCGCGTCGGACGAGCAGGCGTGGAAGTCGGCCACCCCGTGTACCGCCCAGACGCCCGCCACCGAGCACGGCGAGTGCCTGACCACGTTGTCGGCCGTGATCGAGCAGACTGATGCCAACCGGCCCAAGCAGACCAGCTGGCTGTACTTCGCCGGCAGCCGGCCGCTGGAGCGACTCGCCGTCTCGCGAGAGGCTGCGCAAGGTTTCCAGTCCGGCGACAGCGTCGAATTGACCGTCTGGCGCGGCACGGTGAAGGTGGTCGCCGGAGAGCGGCATGTGTGGCGCGAGCACATCCCCGCCGCCGGTGACCTGGCCGTCATCGCGGCCGCGTGCGCCCTCGCATCGGGCTACCCCGGCGCCCAGGCGCTGCTGCGCCTGCGCGGCCGGCGGCTGTCGGCCGACGAGGTCCTGCCGTCGGCCCTTCCGTTCGCGGGCGCGCTCGTCGGTACCGCCCTGTGGCTGCTGCCGCTCTGTTATCTCCATCCCACAACCCTGCTCACCTCCCCCGTGGCGATCACGTGGGCGGCCGTGGGCTTGCCGGCCACGCTGGTCCTCTTCATCTGGGCCTGGCGCACCACCCACGTCCGTTCGCCCGGGAAGGCCGGAGCGGCCGAAGAGCCCGCCGAGACGGACAAGGAGGTGTTCCTGGCCGCTCGCTTTCTGGAGCACACCGACTACAACCCGCACGGCTTCGGCACCCACGTCGTCCTCGGGGGCGGCCGGCCCGCGGTGACGCCCCACCCGGGCCCGGGCCGGTTCGCGGCGAAACCGATACCGGTGGAGCGGCTCACCGTCAAGGAATTGCGGCGTGCCCGGGGCGACGACGGCGACATCGTCCCCAGAAGCTGGCACATCGCCGAACTCGACGACGCGGGCAAGCCGGTCCGTCTCGCGGCCGCCCCGGGCGACTTGACCCGCATCATCCGCGAGCTGAGCCCTGCGAAGACCCGCGCGGCCCACGCGAACTCTGAGCCATGACCGCCTCTTCAGTCCGCCTGCAAACCCGGGTGGGCCGCCCGGCGCTGCGGCGGCGACGCTACGCCGGCGCTGCGGCTCGTCAGCAACGCGGTGCTGAACGAGGAGGGCCCCGTGCTACGGACCGGTCTGCCTCCTGGCCGACTTCGGTGCCTCGGCCGCACCGTATGCCGACCGGGTACGGCACATCATGGACAACACCGAGGGATGGCACCGGATACAGGCCGCGGTCACCTTGTGGTCGATCACGGGCGTGCGGGAGCCGAGCACCTCGGCCCTGGAAGAGTCTTCGGTGACGCGCTGCGGGCCCTGAGCCGGATCGGCATGATCACCCCTGCGGTGCGTACCGCCCTTCGGACGGTGAAGGGGTGCGAACACGGCGCCCGTGCACCGCAGTCGGACTTCCCCTCGCTGTAGGGCCGATTCTCCGAACGCCAGTCGCCTACTAGGGGTTTCGTCCGGTGGGAAGGCCCGCCGAACCGGCTGCAGCCTGGCTCCCTGCCGTTCCCCCTCCCCCACGACGCATGGCTGTAGCCAGTACCAGGGGCGGCTCCGTCGGGAGGGATGTAGGCGAGCATGGTCTCTTCTGTCTCTCCATCTCGTCTGGCACGAGTCCTCCTCGCCGGTCCCGACGGTGCAACGATAAGTCTCAACGCAATGGCGGATCGCGCGTGAGGGCCGCTACAACTCGACACGCAGAGGAAGCGCGTCCGCCCGGCCGTACGCCAGGATGCGCGGCAGCACCTCCCGCATCCGGTTCACATCCTCGGCCGGGGCTCGCAACACAGCCTCGATTACTGAATCTTCCACGTCGAGGGCTGCCAGTGATGCGGGATCCAGTACGACGCGCAGTACTTCGCCGTCGAAAGTCACCTCGCGGACACAGCCGTAGGCGGTGCCTTGATCCGGCGTGACGAGACAGTGGGTGTCGAAGCCAAGGGCTACGTTCTGGGCGTCGGGTTCGTCGAAGTCGCACATGAAAAGCAGCGAGAAGGCGTCGGCGTCATCCGACTCCGCCAGCCCCGCCATCATGCAGTCGTCTTCGTCTTCATTGTCGAATCCGCAAGCCACCTGGGCTATGAATTGGAATGCCACGCGTTGGTTCTACCAGTCGGCTCGGACAGGCGGCGCACCCGGCCAGTGGGCAGGAGAAAGCCCCGCGCAGCGGAACCGGCACATCACTGCAGGGTGGGCTGTCCTTGCGGTGATCATCACGTACTGGGTGGGGCGTCGGGCTCGGCGGAGGATCGCCCGCGAGATCGGTGTCGCGGAACGGTACGTGCACGTCATCGCCCGGCGGATCCAGAAGGCGTCGGTCGTTGCGGCAGTCTCAAGCGTTCAGCAGGAAGCTCAACGGCTTGCTCAGGTCGGCAGGTTCGCGGTAATGGATACCGGTCATCCCGAGTCCGACCGCGGCCTCGATGTTCTCCAGCCGGTCATCCACGAAGAGGCACCGGTCCAGGGTGACGCCTGCCCGCTGGGCCGCGATCTCATAGATCTTCAGGTCCGGCTTGGCCACCCCCACTCGCGCGCTGCTGACGACGTGGTCGGCGAGGTCAGCCAGCCCCATCGACGCCAGGTCGTTCTCCAGTTCCAGGGTTGCGTTCGTCACCAGGACCAGGGGCATGTGTTCCTTTACCCGACGAAGCAGGGCCACCACCAACGCGTCGGCACTGAAGGGCGCCGTAGCGAGCGCAGTACCCAGCTCGCGTGCCTGCGCCTCCGGCACCTGGCCTGTGAGGCGGAGCACGATGGACTCCACCCACTGCTGCTGAGTGACCTCGCCGAGGAGCAACGGAAGGTCCGTCTCCGGCGCATAAGCCACCTTCGCGGTCGTGCCTCCCGCCACCCCTGCGGCGCGTTCCAGTTCTGCCAACTGGCTTGTGTCGTAGAAACGGATCACGTTGTCGAGGTCGCACAGCACTGCGTCGAAGGGCCTGGTGAGGATCTTGGAAGCCGTCACTGCCCCTGGATAGCACAGCGATCGGCGAGCGGTCGATGCTCTGTGGCTCTGCTCCGGGCGTGCGAACCGGGCAACGTCAGATGGGACAGAGAAGGGTCACGCGAGACGGGGCAGGTCTGGCCCGAAGATGCCTCGAACGTGATCGACCGTAGAGGGGGCCCGCCGGACGCGGAAGCTGCCTTCGTCTGTCATGTGCTCCGGCCAAGGACGCACGTGATTGCAACGAAGGCCGTGAGGGTGAGTCTGCTGACCTATGCAGTCCGCAGGAAGCGTCACGCTTCCTCATCGTGGCTGCGGGCGGGCTCGGCAGACGGGTGATGGCGGTGGCTATTTGGCGAGCTGGGCGAGAGTGGCGTGGACACCGGTGAGCCGGGGCACGTCAGTCGGCACCCGGCCGAGATTGTTGTCATCGCCCGCCTGTAGCTTCTGCACATGAGCATCATCCGCGCATCGCGCCTGCGGACTTGGCGCATTGGAGGAGGGCAGCGTGTCAAGCCGCACGATCTTGTTTGATTTCATTGCTCCGATCTCATTCGTTTTGATCGGGGTCGTGGGGCTGCGCTTCCTGGCCGGCAAGAGGAAGAACCTGGCTGGGGCAATTGGGACCATGTCCCTGTCCGTAACTGGCCTTGCGTACTTCACCTTCGATGGAGTCAATCCTGCCGTGCGAGGCGCTGTCGCGATCGTTGGATTGCTCATCTGGGTGCGAGTTGTCTGGACCTCAGGGGTGATCGGGGGCGGCGTCCGGCCGAGCAGTGTGGTCGTGGGGCCCACACATGGATCGCACCACCCGAACCGAGGTGGAATCTCGCCGCAGTTGCACCACTCATCAGGACGTGTTCTGAACGGGCCCCGAGGGGCACAACCGTGGGTACGCGGGGCAGCGATCGTCTTTGCGGTGGTAGCAGGCATGTTGGTGCTTGCCGCCATCAGTATGCGCGCGCTGCTGAGCAGTTATCAGGGGCACGGGCATCTTGGGCCCTCTGACACACCTGCGGTGGTCACCACCATCGTGACCCTTGGCACAGCCATCGGCGCTCTCATCGGTGTCACGGTCACTGCCTTCGCGAAGTACGTTTCGGCCCGCGGCCAGGCCGATGCCGACATGGTGCGTGCGAGAGCCGAGTTGATGCGCGCTGAAGCCGAGATGGTCAGAGCCCGGGCCGGACTGCCCGCCGCCGAGGCGTCGCCCAACGGTGCACCGGATACGCCGCAGGCCCCTGCTGCGCCGCCCGATACAGCGCCACCCCCCGCACCGCCGGCTCGCGAACCGGGCCCGGAACCTCCTGCCGTCTCGCCATAGGGGTACGGCGAATGCCCCCGCCCGGGGCCGGATCAAGAAGGGTGTGGTGACCGACGCCTCGGCCTGCGCACGGCGCGGCTCGGCGTCAACATGCCTCGTTCCCCTTGGGAGTCGAGCTCTCTCGAAGGTATCCCCGCACACCCCCTGGCCGGCCAACGCTCGCGGGGCCGGGGCGAAGGAGCTGGGTGCGCGCAGGGCGAACGTCTTGGTCACCGCGCCCGGCCAGGTCACCGTCCGGACGTCGGTCCGCTCGCCCGCGCCGCGTACCTCTTGCTACGACAGCGTGTCGGCGACGACCGAGGCTGCTTCCGCGATGAGTTTGTCGTCGTGCTCGGCGCCCTCCTCGCTGCGGTTCGACATGATCGCCACGACGATGGGTGCGGTGTCGGGAGGCCAGATCACGGCGATGTCGTTGCGGGCGCCGTAGCCGCTGCCACTTCCGGTTTTGTCGCCGACCACCCAGCCCTTGGGGACCCCGGCCCTGATGAGCTCGGCTCCGGTGGTGTTGGTCCGCAGCCACTTCGTGAGCTGCGCCCGCTCGCCCTTGCCAAGGACGTTGCCGAGGACGAACGCGCGCAGGTCCTTGGCCAGCGCCCGCGGTGTGGTCGTGTCCCGCGTGCTGCCAGGCGCCCACTGGCTGAGCTCGGGCTCGCGGCGCTCCATCCGGGTCACGTCGTCGCCCAGTTCCTCCAGTACGGCGTCCAGGCCCTCGGGGCCGCCCAGTTGCTCGAAGAGCAGGTTGGCCGCGGCATTGTCGCTGTAGCGGACGGCGGCGTCACACAGCGCGCGCAGGGTCATGCCGGTCGCGACGTGCTTTTCGGTCACGGGAGAGTTGGCGATCAGGTCGTCACTCGAGTATTTGATCACCCGGTCCATTCCGCTCAGGGAGTACTTTCGCAACACGGCACCGGCGGCCAGCGCTTTGAACGTTGAGGCGTAGGCGAACCGCTCGCCATCGTTGTAGGCCACCTCGCGCCCGGTGCCGGTGTCGACGGCGTATACACCCAGCCGCGCGTCGAACTCGCGCTCCAGCTTCTTGAACTCGCGGCCGAACGGTTTCGCCGCCGTACTCGGGCTCGCTGTGGCGGAGGAGGGAGACGGTGAGGCCGGGGCAGCGCCTTCACCGCAGGCCGCAAGCGGGACGAGGGCGAGCGTGGCGAGCGCACCGAATACGGCGCGCGCGGTACGAGTGTGCTGCATGGTCCCAAACCTCCAAGGCGCCCCGTACACAGGGCGCACAGGGGATGGAGCGGCACGGCGCCATCCCGGTACGTGGTCATGAATGCCAGGACCACCCTGGCCTTCGGCTAGCTGTGCGGTCCAATGCGCTCATGCGCTGTTCGATGCCGATCTGGCATAGAGTTCGGGCCGTGGATCTGGTGGGGGCGTGTCGCGCGTTTGTCAGCGTCAGCGAGTACGGCAGTTTCACCGTCGGAGCGTCTGCTGCCCGGATGTCCCAGTCGGTGGCCAGCCGACGCGTCGCCGCCCTGGAGGAACACTTCGGTGAGCAGCTGTTCGAGCGCACGTCGCGGCGGGCCGTTCTCACAGCCTTCGGCCGGGAGCTGCTGCCGACCGCCCGGCAGCTCGTACAGGCGGCAGATGTCCTGCTGCACGAGGCAGAAGCCGCCAAGCACAGGCCGTGGCGGCTCGCGGTGCCCGACATCTGCTCCACGGTCGATCTCGCCCGGCTCGTCGCCGAGGCACGCGGGCACGGTGTCACGCTCGATCTCCGCGTCGCGGCGCCGGCGCGGCGCATGGAACTCCTCCACTCGCAGCAGGTGCGTGCTGCCTTGCTCGCGGTGCCACCGGACGACGCGACGTGGTCCGTACCGCTCGGGCTTGCCGGTGCCCAGGATCCCGGCATGAAGCGCGTCTACCTCGAAACGCTGCGGATCGGGCGGGCCTCCCCAGGACCGGCCCGCCACATCTGGATTCAACCGGAAGACGACGTGCCGCACATCCGTGACCCGTTGACGCGCCTGCGCGACGCGGTGGGACTGCGGCCCGCACAGCTCGTCGTCGCAGCCGACCTGACGACCGCCGCGGCAGAAGTCCTCTGCACACACGACCTGCTGCTGTGTTCCCCCGCTCAGGCCGACCAACTCGCCCTGAGCTGGCGGCCTGTCGGGGAGGCCGCGCTCAGCCGGGGGTTCGCCCTCGCCGCCGCCGCGGACGGCAATCCACAGCCCGTCGAAGCGCGCCTGGGCGACGCCATCGCCCGCTGCCTCGGCGCAGGCACGCAGGCGGGAGGAGTGGCGGCGTGAGCACCGAGGCACTGCTTCGCGACATGCGGCGGCAGCTGCACGACGGGGGCCTGCACGGCTGCCTGCTCGTGCGCGATCTGCACACGGGAGACGAGCTGGCGATCGAGCCGGACACCCCACTGCCGTCCGCGTCGCTGGTCAAGGTCCCGCTCGCGCTGGCGACGACAGAGCGCATCCGACGGGGCGAGCTCGACGGAGCGACGATGCTCGACGTACAACCCGGGCGGATCACCACGCCCGGACCCACCGGTCTGAGCCGATTCCGTCACCCCACCCGGATCGCGATCGACGACCTGCTCTACCTGAGCACCTGTCTGAGTGACGGAACGGCCGCCGACGCGCTGTTCGACCTCACACCGCCCGCCCAGGTCGCCGGCATCCTCCACGAGCTCGGCCTCCGCGGCATCACCGTCCGGCACACCATGGGGGAGCTGTCCGACACCCCCGTCGAACGCTTCGATGCCGCCCAGGCCCATCTCGCCCACGCCCTCGCCATCGACGCCGGCACCAGCGGCCGCGGACACCGCGTGCCGCAGCTCGACACCACCCGCGCCAACACCGGCAGCGCACGTGCCTACGTCGAACTGCTCCAAGCCCTGTGGACACCATCGACGATCCACCGTGAAGTGGCGATGCGTGTGCGAAGCCTCATGGCCCACAATCTGCTAAGGCACCGGCTTGCCCCGGATTTCAGCTCGGACGCCACCACTTGGTCCTCCAAGACCGGTACTCTCCTGAACCTCCGCCACGAAATCGGTGTCGTTGAGCACTCCGACGGTCAGGCCTTCGCCCTCGCCGTCCTTACTGAGTCACTCGTTCCGGCCAGTACCCA
The DNA here is from genome assembly GCF_056836825.1 of Streptomyces sp. TRD_SC_5. NCBI lineage: Bacteria > Bacillati > Actinomycetota > Actinomycetes > Kitasatosporales > Streptomycetaceae > Streptomyces > Streptomyces sp. TRD_SC_5. Next base: position 127,672 of record NZ_JBWZZS010000001.1, read on the forward strand.
GCCCGGAGCCGACGCCCTCATGGCGCAGGTCGCCCGCACACTGCGTGACCATCTTCGGCAGCTCTAGCCTCCCGAGCCGGCGCCGTCGCCCCTGGTTATCCGAATTGGCCGGGCTGGTAGTCGCCGGCGGGCTGCTGGACGATGACGTTCACGCGGTTGAAGGCGTTGATGAGGGCAATGAGCAACGTCAAGGAGGCGAGCTGCTCCTCGTCGTAGTGCTTGGCGGCATTCGCCCAGGCCTCGTCCGTGACGCCACCGGCCGCGTCTGCGATGCGGGTGCCCTGCTCCGTCAGCTCCAGGGCGGCTCGCTCGGCCTCGGTGAACACCTTGGCCTCCCGCCAGGCCGCGATCAGGTTGAGGCGGGTGGAGGTCTCCCCGGCGTGCGTGGCCTCTTTGGTGTGCATGTCGACGCAGAAGCCGCAGCCATTGATCTGGCTGGCGCGGATCTTCACCAGTTCCTGTGTCGCCGCCGGCAGCGTCGAGTCCGAGACCACCTTGCCCGCAGCGGTGATGTGTTTCAGGGACTTGGCTACGACCGGGCTGCTGAAGAGGTTCAAGCGAGCATCCATGGTGCACTCCTTGCCGTTGTTGGTGGCTACACCTCTCTGACGGGACAGCTCGGCAAGATGTGACAGGAACGAATGTGACGTACGTCTCCCCGCTCGCGCCGCGGCAGGAGCACGGGGCGCTGTTGCGACGGGGACGGTTGTACGTCGCGGAATGCCCGCTCAGTCGGTATCGAGGCCGCCGATCAGTCGGTTGAGGAATCGGGTGAACGTGGCTTCGGGAGTGAGGGGGCGTCCGGGCGCGGAGAGGACCTCGGCGAGCTCCGGGTGGTGGCCGTCCGCGGCGACAGCGGCGAGGTAGCGGGCCTCGGCTGCGGCCCGGTCCGGTGATTGCGCCGCTGCGGCCTGCGCGATCTCGTGGGCGACGTGCGCGGCAACGAATCCGGTGAGCTGGGCGAAGACTTCGAGCTTCGCGGCGCCGTCCAGCCGGGTCGGCCGCAGGGCGGCGAGAGCGCGTTCCAGGAATGCCAGTGTGTGCGGGCCGAGTGTTCGGCGGGCGGACAGCGCGGCGGGAAGCCAGGGGTGACGGAGCATCAGAGCGCGCTGGAGGTGGCCGATGGCTCTGAGATCGATACGCCAGTCGCCGGTGAGGGCACCTGCCGCCGGCAGTTCGCCACTGACGTGGTCGACCATCAGTTCCAGCAGTGTCTCCTTGTCGGGAGCGTAGCTGTAGAGCGACATGACCCCGGCCCCCACCTGGGAGGCGACCCGCCGCATGGTGACCGCCTCCAGCCCCTCGGCGTCCGCCAGGGCGACGGCTGCGGCGGTGATCGCCTTGCGGCTGAAGGCGGGTTTGCGCCCTCTGCCGGGCCGGCCGGGGCTCAGCCACAGCTGTTGGGGGTCGACGCCTGTGGCGCCGGCCCCGTCTCCTCGGGTCACGATCTTCTCGTTCCTTTCCTCGCCGCTGTGACTTGCGGGAACCATCCAAGCATCCGCTATTCTCGTACGACGTACGAGAATAGCGGAAGGCAGCCATGACAGCGCACACGCACGATGCCGTACCGAGGCCCGACTGGACCGCGCCCACTGGAAAGCCACCGCTGTCCTCACGGATGATGAGGGCCACCTGGCGCGGCCTGCCGGCCAAGCGGCACGAAGTCGGGTGGGAACCGGGACTCGTGGTACCGGCCGCCGACGGCAGCCCCTTGCTCACGGACCACTACTTCCCCCGGGCGGCGGGCGACTTCCCCACCCTTCTCGTGCGCTCGCCTTACGGCAGAGGCCTGCCGTGGTCACCCATGTACGGCATGCTCTTCGCCGAACAAGGCTTCCACGTGGTGGTGCAGAGCTGCCGCGGCACCGGTGGCTCAGGCGGTCGGTTCGACCTGTGGCGCAACGAGGCCGCCGACGGCCGGGCCGCGGTGTCCTGGCTGCGAAAGCAGCCCTGGTTCAACGGAACTCTGGGCACAGTCGGCCCCAGCTACCTGGGTTACGTCCAGTGGGCACTCGCCCTGGACCCGCCACCGGAGCTGAAGGCGATGGCGATACAGGTCGGCCTGCACGATCCCCATGCCCTCTTCCACGCAGACGGTGCCCTCCGCCTGGAGAACGCCCTCGCCGTCGGCCTTGGCATGACGTACCAACACCAGGGGCTGGTCCCCTTCCTGAGAGCAACGGTGCGTCTCCAACGCCGTCTGCGCGAAACAACCACCGCGCAACCGCTGCGCCGGGCGTACGAGTCCGCCCTGGGGGAAGTGCCCTGGCTGGACGACGTGATGACCCACCCGGACGCCGACGACCCGTACTGGCTCGGCGCGTTCCTCGGGGAGGCGGCGGAGCGGCGAAACGTTCCCACCGGTCTGGTCACCGGGTGGCACGACGCACTGGCCGACCAGACCTTCGAGCAGTACGGCAGGCTGCGGCAGGCCGGGTGCGAGACCGCCTTGCTCGTCGGCCCCTGGACTCACACTTCCGCACTCCAGCAGGGCTGGCCCGAGGTGTTCGCCGAGAGCCTCGCATGGCTGCGCGCCCACCTGTGCGCCGACCCTTCCGGCCTGCGCCCCACGGGGGTGCGCGTGCACGTCGGGGGCGAAGAGGCGTGGCGGGACCTCGCCGACTGGCCGCCGGCCCCGGGCTCGGTTTCCTGGTTTCCCGCCCCGGAGGGGCTTCTCATCCAGCAGCCCCCCACCGACTCCACGCCGCTGACGTCCTTTTGCTACGACCCGGCAGAGCCCACCCCTTCCGTGGGCGGCCCCCTGCTCTCCCGGGCCGCCGGCTCCCGCGACAACAGCGCCCTGGAGGCACGAGAGGACGTTTTGACGTTCACCGGCCCGCCCCTGACCGACCCCTTGGACATCCTCGGCCCGGTCTCCGCGCGACTGCAGATCGCGACGGACACCGGACACGCCGATGTCTTCGCCCGCCTGTGCGACGTGGACGCACAGGGCCGTTCCACCAATGTCTGCGACGGGCTGGCTCGGCTGCGGACCGCTGGGCAGGCCCCCTCGGACATCACCGTGCCGATGAGCTCCACCGCGTACCGCTTCGCGGCCGGTCACCGTCTTCGCCTGCAGATCAGCGGAGGCGCCCATCCGCGCTACGCCCGTAATCCCGGCACCGGGGAGCCGTCGACCGGTGCCACCAGCCTTACGCCGGTACGCATCACGCTGTACACAGGTTCAGCATTGGCTCTCCCCCGGGAGACCCGGGAACGCGGCCTGGCGTAGGAGCACGCTGCGGGAAGGCGGTCAGGGCGTTGTCGAGCGGCTCGGACAACGCCGGTCCACCCGGGCAGCGGTCCCGGACCTGGCTGGAAGTCCCCGTCGCTCTCGACGTTGGCGACCATCGTGCACAGCACCTTGAGCGCGGCCGCACGAGATCGCCCGGGTCATCGGGCAGTTGCTCCACAAGGACATCAGCGACGACGAGTACGTCAGCTGGGTGACCACCTCCTCGCGGCTCGGCGCGGCGGGGCCGCCGTTCTCCCGCGCACGTGAGCACGGCCGGCCGCGCATCGACCGGATCAGCCGGCGGCAGATGGCGCGGTCAGCGCGAAACGGTAGCTGAGCTGCCACGACCCGGCCGGCACCGTGAGGTCGGTGACCTCCAGCGGTCGTTCGTACTGGTCGCACACCAGCCGCCGGATGCGGAGTTGAGCCGGCGCGTCCGCGGTCTCGGCGACCGTGCGCGGAGGCACCAGGGTGAGCGTCTCGGAGCGTACGGGGCGCAGACCCGCCTCCAGCATCCACTGGTAGAGCCGACGCAGGTCGCAACGCGTACCGCGGCGCAGCTGGCGACGCCGGTTGGCGAGCTGCGGGACTTCGGTGATCGCGACGGAGGAGAAGTACGAAGTGGCGGTCTGGACGACGCCCTCGACGGGATCCGTCAGGCGTTGGCGGTGGACCATCGTACGGACACCGCTTCGCAGTTTGAGCGAGTCGGCGACGTCGGCGGGTGCGGGCTCGTAGGTGAGGTCCGGCGCGGAGGGAGTGGCCAGCCCCACGGGGATCACGCCGCCGGGGAAGACGAGGTCGCCGGCCACCGGAACCGTGACGGCTCCAGCGGGCGGATTGGGAACGTACGTACCGCTCTTGTCGGTACTGACGATGCCCTGCTGGCGCAGGTACTGCAGCGCCTGGCGTACGGTCTGGCGATTGACGCGATGAGCGGCGGCCAGAGTCCTCTCGGAGGGCAGGCGGCCGCCAGGAGGTACTTGTTCGCGCTCCAGATCGGCTTGCAGTCGGTGCGCGAGCGATCGGTACAGCGGTACGGGTACGGGTGCGGCATTGGCCTGCTCGTTCATTTCTGCGGTCCTCACTGTGCGGGTAACCGAGCGTGCTCAGTCATGCGACCTCCGTACATCTATCACAGTGGTCTATACCTTTGAATGGGTATGGCGCTGAACCCGGTGACAACTCCGTGAAATGAGCCGGGCCGGGCCCCGACATGATGCCTTGGGCCGAAGGTCCGCAGCGCCTTGGCCATCGCGGTGATGGCGGGAAATCGCCCCCGGCGCTTCGGTCCAGAACTGGCCCGGATGTACGGCGCCGCAGTGAACCGAGCCGCAGAGGGTAGACGTTATGCAGCCAGTGCTGGACGAAGATTTCGGGGAGAATGCCATGGCCGTCAAGGCGACCGGGTGGGCCCGCACGTTTGCGGCGAGCAAGGGCGTACGCGGAGGGCGGGAGTGGACGCGCCGTCAGCTGGGGTCCCTCCCCTGGGCCGCTGAGGCGCCCGAAACCGTGGACGAGATCGTCCTGGCGGTCTCCGAACTCCTCACCAACGCGCACCTGCACGCCCACAGTGACGCCCAGCTGGTGCTGACCTGGGACAACACCTGTCTGCACGTGAGCGTGCACGACGAGGCCGCCGCCATGCCCGCGCCCAGCGACGCGGACGACGGAGCCGTTTCGGGCAGGGGCGTCAGCATCGTGCAGGCTCTCGCCGACAGTTGGCACACTCACCCGCAGCACCACGGCAAGACGGTCACCGCCTGCTTCAAGCCCCCTCACCCCGAGCCGTGAGGGTCCCCCGTCCCACCGTCGGCCGCGTCGTGAACGCCACCCTGGCCGCGCCCCGGCCGGCGCGGTGCACGCGGGCGAGGAGGAGGACCGTGTCATCGGCCGGCGGGCCGGGCAGAAGGCGCGCGAGGATGCGGTCCGCCGTCGCTTCCAACGCCTCCGACTCCCCCGACGCCCCCGCCAGTTCGGCGCGCAGCATGTCGAGCGAGGCCGGTCTCGATGTCGCGGCCGCGTGCCTCGACGAGACCGTCGGTGTACAGGGCGAGCGTGCGTTTTCGGGGAGCTCGATCGCGATCGTCCGGAAGGCGAAACCGCCGACACCGAGAGGTACTCCCAGGACGTCGTCGACGGTCTCGACCCGGCCGTCCGGATGGAGCACCAGCGGCGACGGGTGACCGGCGCCGGTGATGCGGAGGCCGCGCCGTGGGACGCGTCCGTGAAGAGAACGGCGCCGGGCTTCGACAGGACCGCGGCGGAATCGTACCCGAAGAGATCCTGCGCGCCGGGCCCCCAGTAACACACCAGATCCGTTGTCGTCGATGCCGAAGACCGCCATGGAGACAGCTGGTCATCCACAATCTGAGTTCCATGCCGGGTGGCCGCCACCGCCCGCGCCCGGGCCTTTCTCCGGCGGACTGACGGGCGGGGCCCGAGCCGGACGGTTTGGCTTCCGCCCGGCTCGGTGGTGCTCAGCGTTGCGACAGCTCCGACGGGGCCTCCTGGACCACCCAGCCGTTGCCGTCCGGGTCCTCGAACGACATGAACGAGTTCCAGGTTTCGCCCTTGCCGTCCTCCCAGCCCGTGGCGCCGACGTGGCGGATCGGGGAGACGTCCATGCCTCGGTCCACCAGCTCCTCGCGGGCCGCTTCGATGTCCGTGACACACAGCTGAAGGCCCTGCAGCGTGCCCGGGGCCATGTCGTTCATACCGGGAGCCGGGGGCATCCCTTGAAGCATCGCGATCGAACACCGCGAGCCGGGCGGGGTCATCTGGATGATGCGCATACCGGGGGCGACCTCGTCGTCGAGGTCCACCTTGAAGCCGGCCTTGTCGGCGTAGAACGTTTTCGCGCGGTCCATGTCGGTGACAGGGACCGGGACGACTTCGAGTGTCCAGTTCATGGGGATGCTCCTGGGAAATGTCAGCGGGTCCGGCCGAACGGATCGCCCTTGGCGTAGCCGGAGACCGCATGGGGCGCGACCGCCGGCACCGGGGCAGGTCCACCGTCGCCGACGAAGGAGCCGCCGTGCACGTCGAAACGCCAGTTGGGCCCGCACTTGTTGGCGGAGCCGGTCGAGCTGTGGTCATCGGGCCGTTCCAGTGCCGCATCAGGCAACGTTCGCCCTGTCGTGACGCGTCGCGCCGGATCGCGCCTTGGGGTCCGTTCAAGCTGGACTGAATGCCGAGCCCGGCAGTAGGTTTTGGCCGCGTGAGTCACAACGACGCCATCGCCGTGTCCCCGCCCGTGCCATCGGCCGACCGCGAGCCGCTCTTCGTACCGAAGGCGATGACGACTGTAGTCGTGGCCGCGCTCGGGGCTTGCGTGCTGGTGAATGGGGCGTTGCTTGTCGCTCAGTTGCATCTTTACCGTGCGACTGACGGCTCGTATGCCGCCTTCGAGAGGGAGATATGGGTCGGCAACCTCACCGGTATGAGGCTGTTCGCCACCCTGCTGACCGGATTCGTCTTCCTTCGCTGGCTGTGGCAGATGCGGGTGAACGCCGAGGCTCTGGCGCCCGGCGGACACCGGATGAAGCGCGGCTGGACTACAGGCGCGTGGCTGGTTCCGGTCGCCTGCTTCTTCCTTCCCAAGCGGATCCTCAATGACATCTGGGCTGCCAGCTCTCCGCCCGGCCGCCCGCGGCGTACCGGTGTACTGCTGACCTCGTGGTGGCTGCTCTTCGTGGCGGCGCAGCTTCTCGCCTATCCCTCCACCTCCCGAGGCCCGCTGCCGACAGAGATTGCCGGGGCCGCGCTCTATGTCGTCGCGGGGGCTCTGTGTATCGGTGTGGTGCGGCGGCTTGCCGCGATGCAGCGGGCGCGCCTCCAGGGGGCGGCCGGTAAGCCCGCCTGTTGAGGTGCCGCGCATTCGCCGCGAACGTTGCCTGGTGCGGCACTAGGCTGCTCTTCGAAGGAAAACTCACACCCGAGGAGCAGGATGTTCGCGATATCGCTGGGCGACGACGGCGCCGAGCTGCGGCCCCTGGAGCCGTGGAACGCCGAGGAGTTCATGGCCCACATGGACCGCGGCCGCGAGCACATCGGCCGCTTCGTCGAGCTCCCGGACCACGTCACCGACCTGCCCTCCGCAACCGCGTTCCTGCGGAGGTACGCCGACAAGGCCGCCACCGACTCCGGGCGCGTCTACGGGATCTGGGCCGACGACACCCTCGTCGGCGGCGTCATGTTCCGGATCTTCGACACCGCGACCGGCAACTGCGAGGTCGGCTGCTGGCTGGAGGAAACGGTGGTCGGGCGCGGCCTGGTCACCCGCGCGATCCGGGTGCTCGTCGACTGGGCGGTCGAGGAGCGCGGCATGTACAGAGTGGAATGGGTCGCGGACGCCGACAACACCGCCAGCCTCAAGGTCGCCGAACGTCTGGGCATGGTCCGGGAAGGAGTGCTGCGGGAGAGCTACCCGTACCGGGGCGTCCGCCGTGACCAGGAGGTCTGGTCGGTCCTGGCACCGCAGTGGCGCGAGCAGAGGGAGGCCTCGGCCGCCCCGGCCTCGGTCTCTTGAGGCCCTGCCCCTTCAAGGCCCCGGTCGGCGGGGCAATCGACTCCGGCGATCGATCGCACGAGGCCCGGCCCCGCCGTGGACGTCAGGTCCTATGCTGGTCCGCCATGGGAGACACTCCGCACGAGGCCGGCGAATGGCGGCAGGGGCGCAACCCGCAGCGCCGGAAGGTCGGGGTGCTCGGCTGGGCCCTGCTGGTCCTGCTGGTGATCGCGCTGTTCACTCTGTGGCCGGGCTGAGACCGACTCATGTCCCGCGCCTGCGTGCGGTCGGTCCACGTCGGGGCCTCTGTGGCTTCCAGCAGTGACGTGAAGGTGAAGAGCAGGCTCAGTATGTGTTGTTGCGGCGCAGAGTGAAGGGGCGGCCGTCGGGGTCGACCAGGAGACGGTACAGGGGCATGGAGAGTGCCTTCGCCGGCGGTGAGAGGTCCGGGGGGCGGTACGTACGAAGGCGGCCGGGGGGCCGTGGGCCCTTGCGGCCCCCGTCGTGCCAGGCGTCCAGGGCCGCGGCGCTCGTGGCGAAGGTGTCGAAGGCGGTCACCGGGTCGCACAGGGGGTCCGGCGCGTCAGGTGCTTCGGGTTCTTCCCTGTCCAGGTGCTCGCGCGAGAGTTCCAGCCGCAAGTTCCTTGCGTAGCCGCGCGCGCCGTCCCCGAGGCCCCCGGGGTCGCGCGGCTCGCGGGGGTCGACGTTCTCGTCCAGTACGGCGCAGCCGAGTTCCGAATCGTGCGTCCAGGAGCGGAGGTTGATGTTGTCGGACCCCACCGAGGCCCAGACGTCGTCGATCACGCACACCTTGGCGTGCACGTACACCGGTGTCCCGGCATGGTTCTCCAGCCCGTACACCGCGACGCGCCCCTCACCGCCGCCGTGTCGCAGGTGCTCCAGCGCCGTGATCCGGCCGACGAGGTTCATCGGCAGCGTGAAGCGGCCGTCCTGGTCGGGGAGGGAGGGGATGACCGCGACAAGACGCAGGCCGGGGTTCGCGGCCAGGGCCTCGGCGAAGCACTGCACCACGTGCGGGGACCACAGGTACTGGTCCTCCAGGTAGATGAGCGCACGGGCACGCCGCAGTGCCTTGAGGTAGCCGCGCGCGATGCTGCGTTCACCGTCGGGGGCGAAGTCGTAGCCACGCAGCAGACGGTTCGGGTAGGTGCGCAGCACCTGGACGGTGTGCGTGCCGCACGGCCGGGGGTCGGGCAGCTGGGGTGGCAGCGGGTCCGCGTGGGTGTCCTCACGGTGGGCGCGCTCTCTTATGCGGGTGACGGGGCTGCGGCTGAGCGGAGCCGGGTCGTCCCAGCGTTCGCGGAAGCAGGCCTCGATGTCGCCGACGGCCGGTCCGCGCAGTTCCAGCTGGATGTCGTGCCACGGTGGATGCGGTCCGTACGCGGCGGAGATGGGCTGCGACTGCGGGTCGCCGCGGTGAGTGGCGTCGTCGTGGCGGTTGTGGCCCAGGTCGATGCCGCCGGCGAACGCGACGTCGAGCTCGGGGCGGCCGGGATGGCGGAGTACGACGAACTTCTGGTGGTGCGATCCTCCGGGCCTTACCCGCATGTCGAGCAGGCACTCGCCGCCCGCCGCTTCGATCTCCTCGCCGAGGTGGCGGTTCTCGGTCTCACTGAACTGGAAGCGGTCCAGGTGGGAGCGCCAGACCAGCCCCTTGACGATCACGCCGCGCTGCGCCGCCTCGCACAGGACGGTGCCGATTTCGGTTCCGGGACCCGCGAGCCGCTCGTCGGGATCGCCGCGCCAGTCGGTGAACAGGAGCAGGTCGCCGGAGCGCTGCGAGCGGACTGCGGCGAGGAGCTCTCCGAAGTACGTCGCGCCATGGATCAGGGGCCGCACCCGGTTGCCGTCCGACCAGGCCACCGGGCCCGGTCGGCGGCTGTGCAGGCGGGTCGCGGGATTGCCGCGTTCGCCGGATGTCAGCAGCCAGTCGGTGAGTTCCACAGCATGGGTCCTCCTCCGCCCCGCTCGGTTTCGAACCTACGGCTACCCGATTCGCGCCCGCTCATCCGGAGCGCGGGTGGTGCCCGGCGGTGCCGGCCGCTCCCGCAACCTCCGCCTCCCGGCGAACGCGCAGGTCATCATCGGCGCCCGGCCGGCTGGCTTCCTCGGCGCCGGCGTCGCACGATGGAGTGGAGGCGGTGGACCGCGGAATGCCGAACGGACGCGGCGCCGGAGGGACCGGTCCGCGAGTGGGCAAGGCGACCGTGGTGTGCGTCTTCGGCTGCCCTCGTACGGAGGCGGTACAGACAGTGACCCGGCAGAACTCTGCGTTTCGCGGGACTGAGCTGGTCGCTGTGTACGTGCTGACCGCGAGCGGCGGTGAACTGCAGCTTGCCGAAGCCGTGGGAGAGCGGGGCAGCCCCTACCGGCTGCCCACGGCGTACCCGCTGTCGGGCAGCTCTCCGGTCGCCGACGCGTTGCGCGCCAACCGGCCGGTGTGGCTGAACCCTCAGGAACTCGCGGCCTACGGTGGGAGTGGCCCCCACAGCGGTGCTGATTCCCGCACCACCCTCCCGAACGGCGCCGGGACGGCGCCGGACAAGGTCTCGCTGGGCGCCCTCCCTCTGGGAGGGGACACCAAACAGCTGGGCTGCCTCGTCGTGATGGGGAAGGCAGCGGACGGCTTCAGCGCTGACCACCGCAGCCTCCTGGAGCTGTACGCCGACCAGGTGTCCGCAGGTCTGGAAGCGGTCGGGGCCCGCGCCACGGTGCGGGCGGAGGCGCCGCCCCGCCGTCCGGGTCCCGGTCTGATCCCCCTGCACGGCGGCGCCTTCACCCTGGAGCTGAGCACCGGGCGGATGGACGCGGACGCACAGGTGTTGCAACTGCTCGGCATCACCCCGGAGGACTTCGACGGGCGGGTCGAGACCTTGCTCGAGTGCGCCGTCCCCGAGGACGTTCCCGCGATGATGTCGATCCTGGAGCCGGGGTGGTCGTCCTCCGTGAGCCAGCAGCTGGCGTTCCGTATCCGCCGGCCCGGCGGCGAGCTGCGCTGGCTGGGTCTGCGGTGCCGGGTGGTGGACGGCGATGACGGAACCCCGGAGCGCGTGCTGGGCGTGGTGGCCGACACCTCGTACCTGCGTCCCACCGCCGACGAGGTCTCGGTGGTGCAGCGGCTGTCGGCCGCCCTGGCCGGTGCGACAACGATCCGCGACGTCAGCCGAGTGGTGGTCTCCGCCCTGCGCGCTCCTCTGCACGCCGACCGGGTGGCGATCGCCGAGCTGGAGGGCGACCGGCTCGTGGTCACCCTCCTCGACCCTCCGGAAGCCGATGCCTGGCCCCCGGTCTGGAGGTCGGAATGGCGTTCGGAATGGCCTGACGTGTCGTGCCACGCGCTGCCCACGCTGGAGGGCGCGCTGCGGGAGGGGCATGTGAGCCTGTGGCCCCCGGGCGCCGACCTCGAATCCGGCCTGGTGGGCATCGGACCGGGCGGTCTGGCCGTGCTGCCGCTTCCGGCCGACGGCCGGACGGTCGGACTGTGCCTGGTGGGGTGGGACGGGGCGCACCGGTTCGGGCCGGAGGAACGGTCCCTGCTGACCGCGACCGCCGGTCTGGCCGGCCAGGCGCTGACGCGCGCCCACGCGCTGGACGCCGGGCACGAACTGGCGACCATGCTCCAGCGCAGTCTGCTGCCCCGCAAGCTGCCGGCTCTGCCCGGCGGGGTGGCCGTCGCCCGCTATCTGCCCGCGACAGTCGGGCTGGAGGTCGGCGGCGACTGGTACGACGTCATTCCGCTCTCCGAGAGCCACGTGGCGCTGGTCATCGGGGACGTGCAGGGCCACAGCGCGGGCGCCGCCACCATCATGGGCCAGATGCGTACGGCCATCAGGGCGTACGCCGTGGAGGGGCACCCGCCGGATGTGGTGGTGGCCCACGCCAACCGCCTGCTCGTCGGTATGGAGACCGACCTCTTCGCCACCTGCTGCTACGTGGATCTGGACATGGAGGAGGGCATCGCCTGGTCCGTACGGGCGGGGCACGTGCCCCCGGTGATGCGCCACCCGGACGGCGCCACCGAGGAAATGGCGGTCGAGGGCGGCCCTCCGCTGGGAGTGCTGGCGGACGCGGAGTTCCCCATGACCGAGGCGGGGCTGGCACCCGGCACCCTGCTCACGTTGATGACGGACGGCCTGGTCGAGTCGTCGAGCCTCTCCATGGAGGACGGGCTGCGCCGCGTGTGCGAGCTGCTCCGGGCGGCCGACCCGGCCGATGTCGGGCAAGTGGCTGACCAGCTGCTCTGGAGCGTGAACCGGCGAGACGACGATGTGGCGGTGCTGCTGCTGCGCTACGACGGGATGCTGCTGCGGCCGGTACGGGTCCGCTGGGCGGTATGGCGGCTTCCCGACGCCGTGATGCACGCCCGTCGGTTCACGGCGCGCACGCTGCGCTCCTGGAACGTGGCGGAGGAGGTGGACGAGGCGTTGCTCGTGGTGTCCGAGCTGGTCACGAACGCCATCGCGCACACCGAGGGGGAGGTGCGGCTGGACCTGACGCTGTCGACGGACCGGCTGCGGATCGCGGTCAACGACGCGTCACCTCGCGCCCCCGTCAAACCGGCCAGTGTGGACTGGGAGGCGACCGGCGGCCGTGGCCTGTTCCTGGTCGCGGCGATGTCGGCGTCCTGGGGCTCGGTGCCGCTCAGTGGCGGCAAGCAGGTATGGGCCGAGATCGCGCTGTCGGCACGTGAGCGACTCGTCAGCGACGCGGCAGCAGGAACGAGGTGACTCCACGGTGTTCTCCCACACCCGACGCCGTACCGACGTCCCCGGGCTCGCCCCATCACGTCCCCCGCCCCATCGCGCCGTCGTTGTCGTGGCCGCGTTGGCGATGGCTGCCGGTCTTGTCTCGTGCGCCAAGGCCGGAGAGGTGAACGACTCGCAGCCGACTGTCGGCGGGGCCAACTCGCGGATCGGTCTGCTGCTGCCGGACAACACCTCGCGTTTCGCCACGTTCGACAGGCCGCTGATCGAGGCGAAGATCAAGGAACTCTGCGACGAGTGCGCGATCGAGTTCGCCAGCGCGGACCACGATGTGGCCACCCAGCAGCAGCAGATGGACGCGATGATCACGAAGGGCGTCGGAGTCCTGATCCTCGACGCCGTCGACTCCAAGTCGATTCGCACCTCGGTCGACAGGGCGCGGAAGGCAGGCATCCGGATCGTCGCCTACGACCGGCTCGCGGAGGGCCCGATCTCGGCGTACGTCTCCTTCGACGGCGAGCAGGTCGGCAGGCTGCAGGCCCAGGCGCTGCTCGAGGCTCTCGGAGACAAGGCGGACGGCGGCCAGATCGTCATGATGAACGGCGCCGGTACGGATCCCAACGCGTCCTGGTTCAAGAAGGGCGCATTGTCCGTTCTCCAGGGCAAGGTGAGGATCGGGAAGGCTTACGACACCGAAGGCTGGAGGCCGGTCAACGCCAACCTGAACATGTCCGGAGCCATCGCGGCCCTGGGCGCCGACAGCATCGACGGTGTGTACTCCGCCAACGACGGCCTGGCCGCCGGCATCATCTCCGCCCTGAAATCCGCCAAGATCGATCCGCTGCCTCCCGTGACCGGACAGGACGCCGAACTCGCGGCCATTCAGCGGATCGTCCGAGGCGAGCAGTACATGAGCGTCTACAAGCCCTTCAGGCTCGAAGCCGACGCGGCCGCCGAGATGGCCGTCGCGCTCGTCAGGGGCGAAAGCCTGGACGCCGTCGCGAAGCACCGGATCAGCAGCCCCACCACCGAGGACATTCCCGCCGTGCTGCTCACCCCGGTGTCCGTGACGGTCGACAACATCGAGGACACCGTCGTCAGGGACGGTACGTACACGGTCGACGAAATCTGCACCGAGGAGTTCCTGGACGCCTGCAAGAAGGCGGGACTCGTCCCGTAGGGCGGGCGCGGAGCCGATCGGTCCGACGGCGAAGGAGGAGCAGATGGTTCACAAGTCGGCACCACCGCTGCTGGCGCTGCGGGGCATCTGCAAGCGGTTCGGCGCGGTGCAGGCACTCGAGGACGTCGATCTGGAGATACACGCCGGTGAGGTCGTCGCGCTGGTGGGCGACAACGGCGCCGGCAAATCCACCCTCGTCAAGGTGATCGCCGGCGTCGACCACGCCGATCACGGCGTCATCGAGTGGGAGGGCAGGGCCGTCCACGTGACGTGTCCGCACGAAGCCCAGGACCTCGGTATCGCGACCGTCTACCAGGACCTCGCCCTGTGCGACAACCTCGATGTCGTCGGCAACCTCTTCCTCGGCCGTGAGATCCACAGGATCGGCGTACTCGACGAAGTGGAGATGGAACGGCGCACTCTGGGTCTGCTGGACTCCCTCTCCGTACGTATGCCGAATGTGCGCCTCCCGGTCGCCTCCCTCTCCGGAGGCCAGCGGCAGACGGTCGCGATCTCCCGCTCGCTCCTCGGCGAGCCCAGAGTCGTCCTGCTGGACGAGCCCACCGCCGCCCTGGGCATCGAGCAGAGCGCCCAGGTCCTCGACCTCGTGGAGCAACTGCGCGAAGGAGGCCGCGGCGTCCTGCTCATCAGCCACAACATGGGTGACGTCAAGGCCGTGGCGGACTGGATCGCCGTACTGCGCCTGGGCCGGAACAACGGGTTCTTCGACGTGAGGACCACATCGCACGAGCAGATCATCTCCTCCATCACCGGCGCTACGGACAACGCCGTGTCCCACCGCGCGCACGACCGCGGGTGGGGGGTGGCGCCGTGAGCAGGGGTTACGCCGACGCCCTCCGGAGGAGGTTTCGCGGGGGCGAGCTCGGTTCCGTACCGGTCGTGCTCAGTCTGGTGTCGATCTGGATCATTTTTCAGTCCCTCAACCAGAACTTCCTCTCTCCCCGCAATCTGTCCAACCTCAGCGTGGACATCGTCGGCACGGGACTCATCGCCGTCGGCGTCGTGTTCGTCCTGCTCATCGGGGAGATCGACCTGTCGGTCGGTTCGGTGAGCGGTCTCGCGGCGGCCGCGTTCGCCGTCCTGAACGTGAGCCACGGCATGGGGGAAGGACTCGCCGTCCTGATCGCCGTGCTCCTCGGAACCGCGGCCGGAGCCCTTCACGGTGTCTTCTTCGCGAAACTCGGCGCGCCCGCGTTCGTGGTCACCCTGGCGGGACTGCTGGGCTGGAACGGCCTGATGCTCTACATCCTCGGTTCCAGCGGCACCGTCAACCTTGATGACGACGGCCTCGTCGCCAAACTCACCAGCCACTACTTCAACGATGTCGCCGTCGCGTACGGTGTGGCGGCACTCGGCGTCGCCGGGTACTTCCTCATCTCCTGCCAGGACGCGAGACGCCGCAAGGCCAGAGGCGTCCCGTCCCGGCCGCTGCGCACGATCACCTGGCGCGCCGGACTGCTGGCGGCGATCGCCTGCTGCGCCGCGTATGTGCTCAACCGGTTCCAGGGCATGCCGCTCGCCCTGCTGGTCTTCCTCGTCATCCTCGTCGGCCTCGATTACCTCCTTCGCCGCACGACGTACGGTCGCAAGGTCTTCGCGCTCGGAGGCGGCGTCGAAGCCGCCCGCCGGGCCGGCCTCGACGTGGCTTCGGTGCGCATCTCGGTGTTCATGATCTCGGGAACGATGGCCGCGACCGGCGGCCTGTTCCTGGCCTCACGGGTCAGCTCCGCGAGCCAGACGTCGGGCTCGGGGAACCTGCTGATGAACGCTCTCGCCGCGGCGGTCATCGGCGGAACGAGCCTGTTCGGCGGACGGGGCAGCACATGGTCCGTGCTGCTCGGCGTCCTGGTCATCCAGTCGATCGCCTCCGGTGTGGCTCTGCTGGGCATCCAAGCGGCCGTACAGTTCATGATCACCGGCGGTGTGCTGCTTGTGGCCGTGGTCATCGACTCGCTGTCCCGGCGCGCCCAGAAGGCCCACGGCAGAGTCTGACGCGCCGAGGGACGGGAAGAAAGCCGCCCGGGACCCGATCCCCCCACGGGTCGGGTCCCGGGCGCGGGCGGGACCGTCAGGTGTCCCGCCGTTCAGGGGAGGCGCCCGTCAGAGGGTCAGCCCGTGGCCGTACGGGAAGACCGGGTCCGCCGTGTCGTTCGGTACGTCCGGGCTGGAGGCCTCGACCGCCGCCATGGAACGCGGCAGGTCGAAAGGCAGACGGCCCTCGGGCTTGGCGCGCCCGAACGCCACGTCCAGCAGGGCCTCGTCGCTCGCGCCGTAGTCGGCGAGCAGCGCCGCGGCCCTCTCCGCGATTTCCGGGATGACGGCGGCCCGCTCCAGGTTGACGCAGACGAGCGTCGGCACGGTGTCGAGGAGCTGGAGGATCTCTTTCAGCCGGGCGTCGGGGAAGGCGAGCGAACCGGAGTGGAAGAAGGACTCGAACTTGGTCGCACCGGGCTCGTACGGGGTGCGCAGGCGCAGTACCGCGAGGTCGGCGTCGGCCGGGTCGGTGACCAACTCGCCGTAGGTGGCGGCTGTTTCCGCCCCGAGCCCTTCGACGTACAGCTTGGGACGGCCGGTCAGCGGGAGCAGCGACGCGCGGTTGCTCAGCACGGTGAGGGAGCGGCGCTGCGCGGCCTCGCCCGCCGCCTTGGACGGGCCCGCGCCGACGATTTCCACGGCGCGGTCCGGGTCGACGTACGGGTTGTCGAAGAGGCCGAGCACGAACTTCTCACGCAGGAGGCGGCGTACGGATTCGTCGATACGGGATTCGGGGACGCGCCCGGAACGGACGAGTTGCACGATGATCTCGGGGCACTGCTCGCCGCCGAACTGGTCGCATCCGGCGTCCAGGGACTTCGCCGCCCGCTCGGCGGCGCTGAGGTGCTCGACGCCCCAGGCGCGGGCCGCGTGCGTCTCGCCGAAGATCACGGCGTCGGTGAGCAGGCCCCAGTCGGTGCAGACGATGCCGTCGAAGCCGAGCTGCTCGCGCAGCAGTCCGGTGATGACGCCCTTGTTGAAGCCGAAGCCGACCTCTTCCCAGTCGGTGCCGATCGGCTGGCCGTAGTACGGCATCATCTGCGCGCATCCGGCGTCGACGGCGGCTTTGAAGGGTTCGAGGTGGTGTTCGCGCATGCCGCCCGGGTAGACCTGCTCCTTGCCGTGCGGGAAGTGCGGGTCCTCGCCGTCCTTCTGCGGGCCGCCGCCGGGGAAGTGCTTGACCATGGCGCTGACGGAGTGCGTGCCCAGGCGGTCTCCCTGAAGGCCGCGGACGTACGCGCGTACGAGCTCACCCGTCGTTTCGGCGCTGGAGCCGAACGTGCCGGACTGGCGTGACCAGCGAGGCTCGGTGGCCAGGTCGATCTGCGGGTGGAGCGCGACCCGGAAGCCGACGGCGAGGTACTCGCGGCGCACCGTCTTCCCGAACTCCTCGACGAGGTCGGCGTCACCGATGGCGGCGAGGCCCAGCGGTTCGGGCCAGGCGGAAAAGGCTCCCGCGTTGAAGGAGGCGCCGGGATTGTCGGTGAAGGCGTGGCGCGGGTCGGTGGAGAGGGTGACGGGGATGCCGAGGCGGGTGCTCGCCGCCAGTTCCTGGAGCCGGTTGACCCACTGGGCCATCTCACGGACGCCGTACTGGCCCAGCAGGTTGAAGTGCGTGAGGTGCCTGCCTTCGACCAGCTCCGGGGTGGCGAAGGGGAGCATCGACTGCTCGGCGTCGGTGACGAGGGAGCCGTCCGGGTTCATCGTCAGCATGGAGTGGAAGAGCTGGCCCGCCTTCTCCTCCAGGGTCATACGGGCGAGCAGGTCGTCGACTCGCTCGGCGACGGAGCGCTGGGGGTCGCGGTACGCGGGAGTGGGGCTCACGGGGGCTCCGTTGCTCGAAGTGGTTACTTGACGGTGCGGATGAACTGGACAGCCACGGCGCCGAGGACGCAGGCGACGCCGCCGAAGAGGAACAGCACGCCGTAGTTGCCGCCCCCGCCGACCGCCAGCAGCGCGGGCGCGATGATCGGCACGAGGGACTGCGGAAGGGCGTTGCCGATGTTGAGTACGCCCATGTCCTTGGCGGACTCCTCCGGGTTGGGCAGTACGGCCGCGGCGAGCGCCACGTCGACGGAGAGGTACAGCCCCTCGCCGAAGCCGAAGACGACCATGGCCACGACGAACACCGGGAAGGACTGGGCCGTCGCGATCAGGGCGAGGCCGGCGGCGATCACCAGGGACGAGCCGAGTACGTACGGCTTGCGTCGGCCGGACTTGTCGGACAGGACACCACCGAGCAGCGAGCCGGCCACGACGGCGGCCACCATGGCGACGGTGGCGACGGCCAGCTTCCCGGGGACCTCGCTCTGGTCGTATCCGAGCCGGTCCATCAGGAAGTACACCTGGTAGCTGGTGACGCAGGAGATGCCGATGAAGACCAGGAAGCGGCCGGCGAAGTTCCAGGCGAAGTCGGGGTGCTTGCGCGGGCTCACCCAGAAGCTGCGCAGGAACTCCCGGAAGCTGTAGGGCGCGAAGGAGCCGGGGGCGGCCGGGCGGTCCTTCATCAGCACGGCGAGGCAGACGGCGCCCGCGAGGCCGAGGAGCGCGGGGACGACGAACGCCAGGGCCAGGTTCGTGCGCAGAGCGTTGGCGAGCACGGTGCCGGTGACGATGGCGATCGAGGTCATCATGCCGACGATGCCCGAGACGCGGGCGCGCTGCCGCTCGGGGATGAGGTCCGGCACGCAGGAGGTGAGGGCCGCGAACGCGGCGTTGCCGCCGAGCTGCGCGAGTGCCCAGCCGAGCATCAGGACCGGCACGCTGTTGCCGACGGCGACGGCCGCGAGGCCGAGGAGGCTTACGGCGGCGCCGCCTGCCAGCCAGGGGCGGCGGCGGCCGAAGCGGCTGGTGGTGCGGTCGGACAGGGCGCCGAAGGCCGGGTTGCCGATCATGGCGAGGACCGCGCCGAGGGAGAGGACCTGCCCCAGGGCGGCGCCGCGGTCGGCCTCGGGGACGATCTGGGAGACGCGCAGGGCGAGCGTGACCACGACCGGTGTCAGCAGGGCGAGCATGAGACCGAACTGCGCGAAGGCGAGGCCGAAAACCAGCCTGCCCGGCGCCTTGTCCGGCTCTGGCAGGCCGGTGACGGCCGGTGCCTGGGGAGTGAGGGAGGCGGCGTCATGAGTGACGGCCATGGCGGGCTCCAAAAGGGACGAGGCGACATCCTTGCCGCACGACGCCCACACAGTAAGCGCGAAAACCGAGCGGGTGGTAGGTTTCTTGAATGTGGCCTGGGTCACGTCGCAGCCAGGCAGGGTGGCTCTGTCCGTATGGCCGGAAAACGCCCCGCATCGACGGCCATTAGAGTTGCTCCATGAGCGCACCCCAGGAGCAGAACAAGCGCCGGCCCGCAGGCCGCGGCACATACGCCGTGGGCGACGAGCGCCGGCTGCGCATCCTGGACGCGGCCGTCGAACACTTCGCCCAGTGGGGCTTCCACGCGTCGTCCCTCGCCCGTATCGCCAAGGACGTCGGCATCACACAGGGCGGCTTGCTGCACCACTTCCGCAGCAAGGAGAGTTTGCTGGTCGCGGTGCTGGAACGCAGCGACGAGCAGGACGCCGAGAAGTTCTTCACGACCGAACCGGCCTCGGCGACCGAGTGCTTCACCACGCTGGCCGGCCTGACCGCGCACAACGCCACCAGGCTCGGCCGGACCAAGATGTTCAACGTCCTGCTGGCCGAGGCCGGCGACCCCGGCCACCCCGCCCACGCCTACTTCGCCGCGCGCAACGCCGAGGTGCTGAACGCCGTCTGCGGATCCTTCCGGCGAGCTGCGGACAGCGGCGAGCTCAAGCCGGACACCGACTCCCGGGCCCTCGCCCGGGAAGTGGTCGCGGTCATGGACGGCCTCCAGCTCCAGTGGGCACTCGATCCGCGCGGGGTCGACATGCCGGCCCAGTTCCGCGCCTACGCGGACCGGACGCTGCGGGCGATCACCGTGGCCGGGTCCGGGCTGCCGGACGCCTGACCGAGGGCCCCGGTACGGGGCGGGGCGGCCGTACGCGCGGCCACCTCATCATCAGCGGCGCGAGGTGCTGGATGCCCAGCAGCGGGCCGGTGACGTTCACCGCGTACACACGGGCGAAGTCGTCGGCGGTGACGTCGTCGAGGCGGGCGCGCCAGGTGACCCCGGCGTTGTTGACCAGCCCGTGCACGTGGCCGTACCGGGTGCGCAACTCGGCGGCGAGGGCCGCCCAGTCCGTCGCGCTGGTGACGTCGAGGCGGCGGCAGCCCGTGGAGGTGGTCACGTCGGTGGCGACGACCGTGGCACCCTCCCGGGCCAGGGCCCCGGCCTCGGCCGCGCCTTGGCCCCGGGCGGCCCCGGTGACGACCACGACCTTTCCGGCGAGGCGCGTCACGACCGGGCCCGCGGACGTTTGCGGGCGGCGGCCAGCGGGACGGGATCAGCCCCTGGAACCACGGTGTTGGACACGGCGCCGATCCCCTCGACGGTGAGCGTGACGGTGTCGCCCGGCTTCAGCGGCCGGGGCGAGCGCTCCCCCCGCAGGCCCCACAGTTCCGCCAGGCAGCCGCCGTTGCCGCAGGTGCCGGATCCCAGGACGTCACCGGGTCTGACGTACGTACCGCGTGAGGCGTACGCGACCATCTCCTCGAAGGTCCAGCTCATGTTGGACAGCAGGTCCTGGCCGACGACCTCCCCGTTGACCTCGGCGGTCAGCGCCAGGCGCAGGAAACCGTCGGCGTCGCGGTAGGGCTCCAGCTCGTCGGCGGTGACGAGGTACGGGCCGAGCGTGGTGGCGGTGTCCTTGCCCTTGCAGGGACCGAGACCCACCTTCATCTCGGCGGACTGGAGGTCACGGGCCGACCAGTCGTTGAAAATCGTGTAGCCGACGATGTGGTCGCGGGCCTGCTCAGGAGTGAGATCACGGCCCTCCCGGCCGACGACGGCGGCCACTTCGAGCTCGAAGTCGAGGACCGAGGAGCCCGGTGGCACGGGTACGTCGTCGTACGGGCCGATGGTCGCGTACGGATTGGTGAAGTAGAAGGTCGGCGCCTCGTACCACTGGCCGGGTACGCCCGCCGTGCCGTCGACCGAGCGGCGTACGCCCTCCACGTGCTCCTCGAAGGTGACGAAGTCCCGGACGGTCGGGGGTTGCAGCGGCGGCAGCAGCGTCACGTCCCGCAGCGGCGGCCCGGCGGGTACGTCGAGGGTGGCGGCGCCCGCCTCACGGAGCCTGCCGCTGCGGAGCAGGTCGAGGAGTGAGTCGTGGCCGGGGACGGGATACAGACGACCGTCGTCCTCGACGACGCCGAGACGCCGGCGGCCGAGATGTTCGTAACGGGCGAAGCGCATGGGAGGGGCTCCAGGGGGTGGGAAACCGGGGGCGCGACGGGCAGTCAGGGCATTGACATATGGCGCCGCGCCCCCGGGGGTCGGAGAACCGCCGTACGGCGGACGGTCAGACCGGCGGGGCGACGAACACGCCGCGGTCGACGTCGTTGAAGGACTCCTTCGCCACCAGCTCGTTCATCGCGTTGGCCGTGCCCCACTGGTCGGTGACCTCGGGCTGCGAGAAGTCGTAGACGTGCGGGTGCCAGGTGTCCTCGTCGAGCTCTTCGAGCTCGGTCGTGTACTCGACGGTGTTGCCGTGCGGGTCGAGGAAGTACGTGAAGGTGTTGTCGCCCGCCAGATGCCGGCCGGGGCCCCATATCTTGCGGAATCCGGCGCGCATCACCCGCCCGGAGCCGCGCATGTACTCGTCCAGGCCGCGCATCTCGAAGGAGACATGGTGGAGTGAGGTGTGCGGGCCCTTGGCGATGGCCATGGAGTGGTGCTGGTTGCTGATCCGCATGAAGTGCATGACCTCTCCCATGTGCGGGGAGCTGAGCGTGTCGGACAGCGCGAAGCCGAGGTGCTGCTCGTACCACTGCCTTGTCCGGTCCAGGTCCGGCGAGTTGAGGACGACGTGGGAGAGCCGGACCGGTATTGCTTCCTTCTCCTCGATACGACGGTGCTGCCGGGCCTCGACATCGGTGGAGACCTCGATCGTGCGGCCGTCGATGTCGAAGAAACGGAAGGCGTAGCCTCCGCCGGGGGTGTCGGCCTTCTCCGGCTGCGAGATCAGCTGGACGCCGCCGGCGAGGAGCCGCTCAGCGAGGGTGTCGACGTCGGCGGGGGTGGCCGCGCCGTACGAGACGAGGTCGAGGCGCTTCTCCTCGGCCTTGCGTAGGCGTACGACGTACTGCTCCGGGGAGCCCTCGGCGGCCAGGAAGGAGATGCCGGAGTCCTCGGCGACCTTGGTCAGGCCCCAGACGCCGGAGTAGAAGTCGAGCTGCTTGTCGTAGTCGGGGACGGCGAGGTCGACGTGGCGCAGGTGGGTGAGCAGACGCATGTCATTCCTTCCTCAGGAGTGCCGCCGCATTGGCACCGCGTACGGCGTGGAAGTCGGTTTCGGGCAGGCCGGCGGCGCGCAGGGCGGCCACCGGGCCGTCGGTGCCCATGTCGAAGGGGAAGTCGGAGCCGAGCAGTACGCGGTCCGGTCCGGCGACGCGGAGCAACTCCCGCAGCACGTGCGGGTCGTGGACGAGGGAGTCGAAGTACAGGCGCTTGAGGTAGCTGCTGGGCTCGTGGGTGCAGCCGCGCGTGTCGGTGCGGGCCCGCCAGGCGTGGTCGGAGCGGCCGATGTGGGTGGGGAGATAGCCGCCCCCGTGCGCGGCTATCAGCTTCAGTCCCGGGTGCCGGTCGAGGACGCCCGAGAAGATCAGGTGGGACAGTGCGACGGCGTTCTCGGTGGGCTGGCCGACCGTGTTGGACAGGTACCAGCGGTCGAGGCGATCGTCGAGGGTGCAGCCGAAGGGGTGCAGGAAGAGCACCGCGCCGGTTTCGGCGGCGCGGGCCCACAGCGGCTCGTACGCCGGATGGGACAGCTCCCGGCCTGGCGCGTGCGACGAGATCTCGACGCCCAGCAGGCCTGCTTCCAGGGCGTGATCGAGGGCTTCGACGGCGAGCTCGGGGTGCTGGAGCGGTGCCAGGCCCAGCCCGTGCAGCCGGTCGGGGGCCTGGGCGCAGTGCGCGGCGGTGCCGGTGTTCGCCAACTCGTATACGCTGCGGGCCAGTTCCTCGTCGGCCCAGTAGTGGTAGTGGGACGGGGAGGGAGAGACGAGCTGGATGTCCACACCCGCCGCGTCCATGGCTGCCAGCCGCTTCGTGACGTCCGTCAGCAGCGGGATGCGGTCGCGGACCATCGGGCCGTTGACGGCCAGGGCCTCGGGGCCGTTGCGCCGGGCTTCGAGGTTACGGGCCTGGGCCAGCGCCGGCTGTCCGCTCACCGCCTCTTCCACTTGCGGCACGAGGAGGTGGGCGTGGACGTCGATCGTGGGTGAGGTCAAGGGAGTTCCTTCAGTACGGTCGTGGTGCGGCCCATCAGCCCCGGCACATCCGCGTCCCGCACGCCGTCGAGCTGCCACTGGCCGATCTGGACCGAGGCGTCGACGACCATGCGTACGCGCGGCATGCGGCGGTCGCGATAGGCGGTCAGCAGGTCGTCGTCCCAGACCGGCTGGGAGCCGAGGAGTTCGGCGAGGACCCAGGCGTCCTCCATGGACATGGCGGCGCCCTGGGCGAGGGTGGGCGGGCAGGCGTGGGCGGCGTCCCCGACCAGCACGACCCGGCCGCGGTGCCAGGGGCCCTCGACCAGATGCCGGTCGAACCAGGTGTAGTTGACCTGCGCGGGGTCGGTGATGGTTGCCCGGATCTCGTCCCAGTGGCCGCCGTAGCCCTCCGCGAGGCGGTGCATCTCGTCGGCGTACGAAGCGGGGTCGATGGACGCCCGGTCGCGGTTCGGCTCGACGAGGTAGGCATAGAGCGTGGCGTCGCTGGTGGGGCAGAAGCCGGCGATGAAGGCGGGGCCGCCGTAGGCGAGGTGCGTACGGACGACGCCTGCCGGGCGCGGCGCGGGGGTGCGCCAGATGGCCATGCCGGTCGGGGCGGGTCTGTCGGTGATGCCGATCAGTTCGCGGGTACGGGACTGCAGGCCGTCGGCGGCGGCCACCAGGTCGTAAGTGCCCGTTGTTCCGTCCGTGAAGGACACGTCGGCGACGGTGGCGTTCTGCGCCAGCTTGTCGATCGTGCAGCCGAGCCGGACGCGGGCGCCCGACGCGCGTACGGCCTCGATGAGGATCTTCTGCAACTCGGGGCGCTGCATCCCGACGGTGGCAGGCAGGTCGTCGCCGCCGGTGCGCAGGTCCTGCTGGGTGAGGATCTCGGTGCCGTCGGGGGCGGTGATGGTGACGCCGTCGGTGCTGCAGCCGTGCTCGCGCACCTGCTCCCAGACACCGATCTCGCGCAGTACGCGCAGGGCGTTGCCCTGGAGGGTGATGCCGGAGCCGGTCGTGGCGTTCCAGTCGGCCTTGGTCTCGACGAGGTCGACGGCGATGCCCGCTCTGCGCAGCAGGACGGCGAGTGCGCAGCCGGCGGTGCCACCGCCGACGACGAGGACGGAGCGGGTGGGGGTCATGTTCGGGGTTCCTCTCTCACTTCACGGCGATGGGGTTGACCGGCGAACCGACGGCTCCGGTGATGGGCAGTGGGGCGGCGGTGAGCCAGAAGTCGTACACACCGTCTTCGGCGCAGTCCTCGGCGAGCGCGTCCGGGTCCCACATCTCGCCGATGAGCAGGCCCATGTTGGGGATGGCGACCTGGTGCAGCGGCTGGAATGCGTGGTCGAACTCGTTCGGCCGTACCTCGAAGCCCCAGGTGTCGGTGGCGACGGCGGCGATCTCGCTTCCGTGCAGCCAGCCGGCCGTGGTGAAGGACAGGCCGGGCGACGGGCCTCCCGCGTACTCCCCCCACCCGTCGCGCCGGGCGCGGGTGAGCCTTCCCGTGCGTACGACGACGATGTCACCGCGACCCACCCGCACACCGTGGGCCTCGGCGGTCCGGTCGAGGTGCTCGGCGGTGATGGCGAAGCCGTCGGGCAGCTCCCCGTCGGCGCCGACGGTGCGGCCGACATCGAGGAGTACGCCGCGCCCGGCGACGTACGGGGCCATGTGCTCGATGCCGGTGACCAGATCGCCGTCGGACGTGACGGTCTTGGCAGCGTCCCGGCCGTTCCAGGCCTTGCCGTGGTCGAAGATGTGGCCGAGGCCGTCCCACTGGGTCGAGCACTGCAGCGGCATGGCGATCACGTCGTCGGCGCCGCCGATGCCGTGCGGGAAGCCCTGGTTGCCGAGCGCCGCGTCCGTACCGGTGTCCAGCATGGTGTGGACCGGATTGGTACGCCGCCGCCAGCCCTTCTGCGGGCCGTCCATGTCGAAGCGCTGCGAGAGGGAGAAGCTCACACCTCTGCGTACGAGCGCGGCGCCTTCGCGGCGCTTGGCTTCGTCGAGGAAGTTCAGCGTCCCGAGGACGTCGTCCGCGCCCCAGCGGCCCCAGTTCGTATACGCCTTCGCCGCCTCGGCTATCGCGCCTTCGGGGTCGGTACGGTCCAGGTCGGTCCGGTCGATGTCCGTCACGAGGTCACCTCCGCGACGCAGCGCGTGCGCTGCGTGCCGAGCCCGGTGACCGAGCCCTCCATGACGTCGCCGTCGCGCAGCAGCCGGCCCCAGTGGATACCGTTGCCGGCCGGGCTGCCCGTCAACAGTAGGTCGCCGGGCAGGAGTTGGGCGCTCTGGGAGACGTACGAGATCAGCCGGGCGACGCCGAAGAGCATGTCCTTCGTCGACTCGTCCTGCATGGTGTCGCCGTTCAGTTTCAGCGTGACTCGCAGGTCGGACGGGTCGGTGATGAACCCGGCCGGGACGAGGTACGGGCCCAGCGGGGTGAAGCCGGGGGCGTTCTTGCAGCGCAGCCAGTCGGTGCCGATGGCGGGCATGTCGCGGCGGAAGACGGTCGCGCGGTCGGTCAGGTCGTTGGCGATGGTGTAGCCCGCGACGTACGACAGAGCCTCCTCGACCGTGACCCGGTGGGCCGGCTTTCCGATGAATACGGCCAGCTCCAGCTCCCAGTCCGGCTTCCGGCACCAGGCGGGCAGGACCACGTCGTCGTACGGGCCCGTGATCGCGCTCGGCAGGCCGATGAAGACGTACGGCAGGTCCTCGGCCGCCCGGCGGTCCATGATTTCCGCGATCTCGGCCCGCGCCTGGTCCTCGGTGCGCGGGTCGTCGGGCGAGCGGTGTGCCACCTCCAGGTCGATCACGTGCTGGCGGTAGTTGGCGCCGGACTGGAAGACCTGGCGCGGCTCGACCGGCGCGTGCACCCGCAGACCGGCGAGCGCCTGCCAGCTCCGGTGTTCGCGGTCGCGCGCCAGGTCCGCGAGGTGCGGCAGCGTCTCCTCCCAGTCCTCCACGAGCGTGCGCACACTGTCCGGCGCCCCGTCGAGGACCCGGCTCAGATCCATCACCCGGTCCTCGGCCACCAGCCCGGGGAACGCGGCCTCCCCCGGCACGGAGAACGTTCCGAGCGCGAAGGGTGCGGAGAGTACGGACGATTGCGGGGCTGTTGCCACGAGATTTCCTCCCACTGGATTGGGACCACTCTGACCTCCCCCGCATTGATCAGGGAAATCAATCTTCCCTATGCTGAGAATCCACACCGTGGATACCCGATACCCCTACGAAGGCAGGCGCTCCTCCGGTGAATCTCTCCCGGCTCGACCTCAATCTCGTCGTCGCCCTGCGCGCGCTGCTCGACGAACGCAACGTCACCCGCGCCGGTGAGCGGGTGGGCCTGAGCCAGCCCGCCATGAGCGCCGCCCTGTCGCGGCTGCGCCGGCACTTCGGCGACGAGCTGCTCACCCGCGTCGGCAACAGCTACGAGCTCACCCCGCTCGGCGTCGTCCTGCGCGACCGCAGCGCGACCGCCTGCGACCTGCTGGACCGTGTCTTCAGCAGCCAGGCCGACTTCGACCCGGCCACCGAGACCCGCGAGTTCACGCTGCTCGGCTCGGATTACGGCGCGGCGGTCTTCGGGGCCGTACTGAGCCGCGTTCTGCACGAGGAGGCGCCGGCGTCCGGATCACCTTCCAGCAGAGCAGCCCGGCCGTCGTGGAGAACACCGCGACGGTGCTGAGCACCGTCGACGGCCTGCTGATGCCGCACGGCATCATCGACGGCTTCCCCGCTGTCGAGCTGTTCCAGGACCGATGGGTGTGCCTGGTGGCCGACGACCACCCGGAGGTGGGAGACGTGCTGACCCTGGAGGATCTGGCCCGGCTGCCGTGGGCGGTCTATCAGCGTCCGTACGACGCGCCGGCCACCCGCCAGCTCAGCATGATCGGCGTCAGCCCCCGGGTGGAGGTGTCCGTACAGACCTTCCAGCTGCTCCCCTACCTCGTCGAGGGCACCCGTCGGGTCGCGCTGATCCAGGAACGACTGGCCCGGCGCGTGGCCGGCACGGCCGCGGTCCGGGTTCTGCCGTGTCCCTTCGCGGCGGTGCCGGTCCAGGAGGCGATGTGGTGGCACCCCGTACACACCCAGGACGCGGCCCACATCTGGCTGCGGGACATCGTCGCCCGCGTCGGCGGGCAGGTCGCCGGGGGTGCGGGCGACCACTGACTCACCCGCCGGGGGCCACGCCGGACTCCGGCTCGCGGCCGGCGGCCGCCACCTTGCGCTGATGCGCCAGAAGTCCGGCGAACCCCGCGATGAAACCGCTGATCAGGCCGGACACCGCGTGGTTGATCGCGTTGGCCGGCTCGCTCTGCGGCATGCCGATGACCGCGTAATTGACGGCCGCGCTCATCAGCGCTCCGATCACGCCTCCGATGAGGCCGCTGATCAGCGAGGCGCGCAGAGGGGACGGGAGACTGGTGGTGCGGGCTGGCGTATGTGGTGCGGTCATCGTCGACTGCCCTCCTGGCACGGCTGCGGTGGGACCGACCGGGAGCCCCGCTCACCGGTCGAGATGCAGCACACCTTGCGGCAGGAACACCCGCGAGGGGAACGGGTTGGCTCATTCGATGCCGTGATGCCGTTCATCCAGCCGACGGATACGGACGGCGAGGGCGCGAAGAGAACGGCCCGGCCGGGCGCGAGCCGCCGTCCCCACGGGCTCGCGATCCCGGCCGGGCCGTCCGGCCCGTCACCCCTCAGTGACGAGCGCCCTCGGGGTTGCGCCGTACACCGGCCGCGGCAAGGACGGCACCGATCACGCACAGCACGCCGGTGACGAGCGCGGCGGTGTGCACACCGTTGATGAACGCCTGGCCGCTGCCCTCGATCACCGCGGCCTTCAGCTGCGCCGGCATGTCACCGGAGACCGGCGAAATACCCATGGCCACCGCGTCCTTGGCCTCGTGCATCCCCTCGGCCATGGGCGCCGGCACCCCGGCGGAGGTGAGTTCGCCGGTCAGGGTCGAGCCGACCCGGCCGCTGATCAGGGACACGAGTACGGAGGTTCCCAGTGCGCCGCCGACCTGAAGCGCGGTGGCCTGCAGGCCACCCGCCACACCGGCGTCCTTGACCGGCGAGTTGCCCACGATGGCGTCGGAGGAGGCGGCCATCACCATGCCCACGCCGAGGCCGAGGGCGATGAAAGGCGGCCACATCGCGGCGTACGAGGAATGCACACCCCATGCGAGCATCCCGAAGGCGGCGCCGGCCTGGAGCACCATGCCGAGCGGCATGGACAGTCTGGCGCCGAACTTCTCGGTGAGCTTCGCGCCCAGCGGCGATGCGACGACGGACGCCAGGCTCAGCGGCAGGGTGCGCACGCCCGCTTCGACGGGGGTGAAGCCGCGTACGTTCTGGAGATACAGCATCACGAAGAAGATCACGCCGAGCAGGACGAAGAAGTTGATCGCCGTGATGACGGTGCCGATGGTCAGCGCGGGGCTGCGGAACAGCCGCATGGGCAGCAACGGGTGCTCCACGCGCGTCTCGTACCAGCCGAACACCAGAAGAATCACGAGGCCGGCGGCGAGCGCGCCCAGCGTCGAGCCCGAACTCCAGCCCCATGTCTCGCCCTTGACCACGCCGAACACCACGACGAGCAGGCCGAGCGCGAGCAGGATCACACCGGGGACGTCGAGGCGCTGGCTGCCGGTGGTGTTCTTGCTCTGCGGCAGCACCAGCGCGCTGAAGACGAGCGCGACGACGCCGATCGGAGCGTTGATGTAGAAGACGGACTCCCAGCTGACGTGCTCGACGAGCAGACCGCCGACGATGGGGCCGAGCGCGGTGGACACGGACGACACCATCGCCCAGATACCCACCGCCATACCGAACTTCTTCGGCGGGAACACCGCGCGCAGCAGTCCGAGCGTGTTGGGCATCAGGAGCGCGCCGAAGAAGCCCTGTACGGCGCGGAAGGCGATGACGCCCTCGATCGACCCCGCCAGGCCGATGGCGACCGAAGCGAGGGTGAAGCCGACGACTCCGACGAGGTAGAAGGTGCGCCGACCGAAGCGATCACCGAGCTTCCCGCCGAGAATCAGCGCGGCGGCCAGCGCCAGCAGATAGGAGTTGGTGACCCATTGCAGGTCGGCGGTGGACGCGTTCAGGTCCCGGCCGATCTCCGGGTTCGCGATCGAGACGACGGAGCCGTCCAGGCCGACCATGAACAGGCCGAAGGCGACGGCGATGAGCGTCAGCCAGGGCTTGGCGCGGCGGCTGCCCGGAGCGGCGGACGGGCTGTGTGCGGGCAGGGGTGAGCTGTCCACGACAGTGGAGGACATGGAGGTGCCTTGCTTCCTCGTAAAGATGAGCGTCGTACGGACGCGGGTACGCGGGCGCCGTCAGTAGGCGGCGGGGTGAATGTGCCGCGCCAAGCCATGGAGAGCGCCGAGGGCGGACCCGATGGCGTCGAGATCCCCGTCGGTGAGGGTGTGCAGCGCCTCGACGACGTACCCGTCGAGGAGGCCCCCGACCTCGGCGAGCCGGCGGCGGGCCTCGGCCGTCAGGTGCAGATGCGCGACCCGCTTGTCCGCCGGGTCCTGCCTGCGCTCCAGCTGCCCCTGGGCAGCCAGCTGTGTGACCAGGGCGCTCACGTTGTTCGGCTTCATCAGCAGTACGTCGGCGGCCTCACGCACCGTGACCCCGTCACGCTCACCGACCAGCCGCAGGAGCGCCAGCTGGCTCTCGGGGGGCTTGGGGTGCGGAAAGTCCTGGGCAAGACGCCGGTCGAGCGCCCGGTGCAGCGCGGGCAGGACAGCCGACATCGCTGAGGCGATGTGCCGGATGTCCTGTTCGGACGCGCTGGGGGTAACCATCCGGGCAGCATAAGTATGACTGGATACCTATGTCAACATACCTAGGTCGGCATGCCTACTGGCGCGTCCTGGCCGGAGCTCCCGATGAGCTGCTCGGTCCAGATCGTCTTGCCGTCGGCGGTGTACCGGCTGCCCCAGCGGTGGGTCATCTGAGCGACCAGGAACAAGCCCCGCCCGCCTTCGTCCGTCAGACGGGCACGGCGCAGGTTCGGCTGCGTCTGGCTGGGGTCGCGATCACGTCGACCAGCTGGACGAGGCAGGCGACGGCCACCCGGTCGGCGTGGCGCAGCAGCGCGATGAGCAGTGACCGAAGACGACGGCGTCGGTGACGCTGTAGCTGTCCTCCAGCAGTCTCGGCGCCTCGGGCCAGAGCGGCGGATCGGCCCCCGGCTCTCCGCCTGATGGCGGTTCTGGTACCAGACGTTCCACTCGTCCAACCCCCATCACCAGGGGTCGACCCCCATGCGCGAGTGGCGTGCCCGGACGACAGGACCGCAGGCGCCGTGAGTCCGGGGACCCACGGCGCCTGGCGGGGATCAGGTCAAGCCGATCCCCGGCGTACCAGCTCGGTGGGGAGGATGACGGCGGAAGGCTCCTCCCCCGCTATCCGGGCGAGCAGCATCCGCACCATTTCGGTGCTGATCCGGTCCCACGGCTGACGGACCGTGGTGAGCCCGGGCCGCGACAGCAGTGCGGCCGGCGAGTCGTCGAAGCCGCCGACCGCCACGTCCTCCGGCACCCGGCGCCCGCCCCGGGCCAGCGTGTCCAGTACCCCTTGCGCCATCAGGTCCGACGCCACGAACACCGCGTCCATGCCGGGCGCCCGCTCGAGAAGCACTTCGGCCGCCTGCTCCCCGCTCGCGCGGCTGTAGTCGCCCGGCACGATGAGCGACTCGTCCACGGGCAGACCGCACTCGGCCAGTACGTCGCGGTAGCCCGCGAGACGCTCGACGCCGCCGGGGGTGTCGGCGGGGCCCGTCACGGTGGCGATACGGCGGCGACCGGAATCGTAGAGGTA
The DNA here is from genome assembly GCF_056836825.1 of Streptomyces sp. TRD_SC_5. Classification (NCBI taxonomy): domain Bacteria; kingdom Bacillati; phylum Actinomycetota; class Actinomycetes; order Kitasatosporales; family Streptomycetaceae; genus Streptomyces; species Streptomyces sp. TRD_SC_5. The sequence goes on from NZ_JBWZZS010000001.1 coordinate 158,568, forward strand.
GCGCACCATCGACCGGGCGCCGTCCCGGTCGTCCGCCGCGACGTAACTGACCTGCGTACGCTGCCCGAGCGGCTTGCCGCAGGCGACCACGGGGACGCCCGCCGCATCGAGTTCGCTCACCACGGGGTCTCCGGAGTGGCTGGAGACGAGCAGTACGCCGTCGACGTGGCCGCCCTCGATGTAACGCAGGTTGCGCCGTCGCTCGGCCTCGGTCCCCGCGATCATGAGCAGCAACGGGACGTCCTGCGCGGCGAGCGCCTGTGTGCAGGCCCGCAGCAGCACATTGAAGTTGGGGTCCTCGAAGAAGCGCTCCTGCGGTTCGGTCAGCAGGAAGGCCACCGAGTCGGACTTGCCGGTGATCAGTGAGCGGGCGTGCCGGTTGACGACATAACCCGTCTTGCGGATGGCGGCGTTGACCGCTGTCTGCGCCGTCGGGCTGACATAGTGTCCGCCGTTGAGGACGCGAGAGACGGTGCCGCGCGAGACCCCCGCCTCGCGGGCCACGTCGTGGATGGTCACCGATCGCCGTTTGCCGTCTGTACCGCGGATCATGAATCTTCTTTCCCCTCGTCACCTGCGGTCAGGACTTTACGGCCCCGGAGAGCAGGTCGAGGCTCCAGAACCGCTGGATGACCAGGAAGAGGGCGATGAGCGGAACGATGGCGAGCAGTGCGCCGGTGATCACCAGCGTGTAGAGGGCGGGAGTGCTGTTTCCCTGGGCGAGCAGGGTGAACAGGCCCACCGTCATGGGGAACCTCTCGTCGTCGCTGAGCATGATGTACGGCAGCAGGAAATTGTTCCAGATCGCCACGAACTGGAAGAGGAAGATGGTCACGAGCCCCGGCGACATCATCGGGACGGCGATCCGCAGGAAGATCCGCCACTCGCCGGCGCCGTCCATCCGGCCAGCCTCGACCAGTTCCGTGGGGATGGCGGCCTCGGCGTAGATCCGGCCCAGGTAGACGCCGTACGGGGAGAGGATGAGCGGCAGGAGCACGGAGAGGTACGTGTCCGTCATGTCGGCCTTGGCCATCAGCAGGTACTGGGGGATGGCGAGGATGACCGGGGGCACGAGCACGCCCGCGAGGATCACGTGGAAGACGGTCTCCCGCCCCCGGAACCGGTAGATGGCCAGGGCATAGCCGGCGAGTGCCGACACCATCGTCGAAAGGACCGCGCCCGCGCCCGCGTAGAGGGCCGAGTTCGCCATCCACTGCCAGTAGATGCCGTCGCGGTACGCGCCGAGGTCCGCGAGGTTGTCGGCGAAGCCGGTGCCGGGCAGGAAGGTGAAGGTGGAGAACAGCTCCGCGCCGGACTTGGTGGATGCCACCAGCACCCAGGCGACCGGCAGCAGGCAGTAGAGCGCACCCAGCACCAGGGCCGCGGTGGGCAACAGGGCGACCCTGCGGCGGCGCGGTGGCCCCTGGGCGGTGCCCGGCGTAGTGCCTGCCGCCGGAGGCCCCTTGTGTTTCGAAGCAGGCGTGACAAGCGTGCTCATCGGGTTCCTTCCTGCGTGGTACGGGAGTTGAAGACCCTCAGCAGGGTGAAGGAGAGGACGAAGGTGGCGGCGGCGAGGACCACCGCGGTGGCGGAGGCCGCGTACATGTTCCCGTTCACGAAGGCGTCGTTGTAGACCTTCATGAGCGGACTCCAGGTGGTCGGGATTCCGTTGGTCAGCGGTCTGAGGGTGGTGGGCTCGCTGAAGACCTGGAGGGTGGCGATGACCGAGAAGAAGAAGGTCAGTACCAGGGACGGAGCCACCATGGGGATCTTGATGCGCAGCGCGATCTGCAGCGGTGTGGCGCCGTCGAGTTTCGCCGCCTCCTGGACTTCGGCGGGAATGGACCGCAGCGACGTATAGATCACGATCATGTTGAAGCCGGTGCCGCCCCAGATGGCGATGTTCGCCAGGGACAGGAAGAGCGGTCCGCCGTCGAGGAGGTCCGGTTGCGGCAGTCCCAGCCGGCCGAGGAGGTGGTGGAAGGGGCTGACGTCGGGCAGGTAGAGGAATCCCCAGAGCAGGGCGGCGATGACACCGGGGATGGCGTACGGAAGGAAGATCGCGAGCCGGGAGAAGGAGCGTGCCCGTACCCGCTCCGCGTCCAGGAGCAGCGCGAACAGCAGGGCCAGGCCGAGCATGACCGGCACGACGATCGCGCCGTAGCCGAGGATGCGCAGGGCGCCGTGGCCGAGTTCGGCGTCCGTCAGGGCGGCGGTGTAGTTCTCCAGGCCGGCCCAGACCTCGGCGCGGGCTCCCTTGCCGAGGCCCAGGCCCTGTACCTCCACCTTGTGGAGGCTGAGCCAGAGCGCGTACCCGATGGGCAGGGCGAAGAAGAGTGCGAAGAGAACGGCGGCGGGCGCGAGGAAGCCGTACGGGGCGGCCTTGACCCCGTACGCCTTCCCGCGACCGCGCGCCGTGGGGCGGGTCAAGGTCACGGGGCGACCTCGAAGCCCTGCTTCTTCAGGTCCGCGACGGTGGCGTCCTGCATCCCGGTGAGGGCCGGGCCGAAGTCCGACCTGGTCTTGGCGGCCGCGCCGAACTTGTCCTTGAAGGCGGCGTACGCGACGTTGACGTTGGGCCCCCAGGAGGCGGGGGCGGTGGTCTCCGCGATCTCGGCGGCGCGGGCGTAGAAGTCCGGCTGATTGGCGAAGAAGTCCGGGGCCTCGTTGAGCGCGCCGCCGCTCTGGGCGGCCGTGGCGGCCGGGTAGATGCCGCCCTCCTTCACCAGCGCGGCCAGTGCCTGGGGGTCGGTGTTCAGCCAGGTCGCGAACTTCGCGGCAGCCGCCTTGTGCTTCGAGTCGTTGGTGACGGCGGTACTGGAGCCGCCCCAGCTGCCGGTGGCCTTGTCGCCCTTGGCCGACCACTGGGGCAGGGGGGCCATCGCCCACTTGCCCTTGGTGTCGGGGGCGGCGGTGGTGAGGGTGCCCGGCGCCCAGACGGCGCTCACCCAGGCGATCTGCTTGCCGGTGTTGAGTGCCTTGTTCCATGCGGGGGTGTACATCGGCTGGTTGTCGATGGCCCCCTCCTTGACCAGGCCGCCCCAGAAGTCGGCGACCTTCCTGGTGGCCTCGTCGTCGACACCGACCCTCCACTTCTCGCCCTCGACCGTCCACCACTGGGCGCCGGCCTGCTGGGCGAGCCCGGCGAAGAGTCCGGAGTCGTTGGACGAGAAGGTCGTCAGCGCCTTGTCCGGAGCCTTCTTCTTCAGCGCCCGTGCGGTCTTTGCGAACTCCTCCCAGGTGCCGGGGACGCTCAGCCCGTACTCCTTGAACAGGTCGGACCGGTAGAAGAACATCATCGGCCCGGAGTCCTGGGGCACCGCGTAGACGGCGTCGGTGCCCAGCGTGGTCTGCTGCCAGATGCCCGGGGCGAACTTCGCCTCGGCGTCACCGGCCTCCTCGGAGATGTCGGCGAGCGCGTTATTGGTGACCAGGGTCGGCAGCGCCTGGTACTCGGCCTGAACGAGGTCGGGGGCCTTCTTCGCCTTGGACGCCGTGATGATCTTGGTGACCAGGTCGTCGCCGGACGCCTGCTTCTTCACGGTGACCTTGATGTCCGGGTTCTTCTTGTTCCAGATGTCCGCCACCTTGTCCATGCCCGGCGCCCAGGCCCAGTAGGTGAGTGAGACAGGACCGGAATCGGCCTGACTGTCGCTGCCGGACGACCCGCAGGCAGTCAGCGCGGTCGCACCGAGAGCGACAGCGATGGCGGTGGCCGCGAGGCGGCGGTGGGGCATGTGGGACATGAGGGCTTCTCCCTGACCGAAGGGGCCTCCGTACCGACGCGGAGGCCAAACATGCGTCTGTGAGCGTTCACAGTAGAGAAACGTTCCGGACACTTGTCAATGGTTGTTCGTGTGCGGTTATGTTGCACTACTGCATCGATTGATGTGTGTGCACGTTCCCAAATGATCGAATTTCCACGCCCAGGAGAGCTTCATGCCGGACACCACCTCCCACGGCCTCCACGGGCTCGCCTTCGGCGGGGACTACAACCTCGAACAGTGGCCGGAAAGTGTCTGGGAGGAGGATGTCCGGCTGATGCGCGAGGCCGGGGTCACCATGGTCAGCGTCGGGGTCTTCTCCCGGGGCCTTGCCCGAACCGGAGCCCGGCGTCTACGACTTCGGCCGGCTCGACCGGTTGCTGGACCTGTTGCACGAGAACGGCATCCGCGTCGACCTCGGCACGCCCACGGTCATCCGCCCGCGTGGTTCTACCGCGCCCACCCCGACGCCCCGCCGCTCAGCCGCGAGGGCGTGCGGTACGCGTTCGGCTCACGCGGCGCGATCTGCCGCATGCAAGGACGCCGGCATCGCCCCCCCCGGTACCGAACTGCCCTGTGACGTCGAGGTACTCGCCGCTCCGGTGAGAGCGGCGAGTACCTCTTCGCCATCAACCACACGACGCCAAAGTGCCGCTGGACGCGCCCGGTACCGAACTGCTCAACGGAGAGTGCGCCACGGTCCATCTGCCCGTACCGGCGGGCGCTGTCAGGGTCGTGCGGTCAGACGCCTGATCCCCACAGAACTCCCGTGGACGGCACCGGCGTGTGCGACAGGCTGCTCGCGTGGACCCGTATGCCTGGCCGAGGGTCGCGAGCCGGCTGTACCGCTGCCTGCGAGGGCCGCCCGTCTGTACCTCGACATTGCCTTCTTCCACCCTTTCGACGACGGCAACGGCCGTGCCGCGCTGCTCGGTCTAGGCCATCTGCCGGCCGCCGAGGACATCGTGCTCGGCTGGGTCGCCCCGCTCCCGGTCGCACGTTACGCCGACGATCCGGAGGGGGCCGCCGAGCTGGCCCGCGTGGTGTGTCTGCTCATCACCCGGTCGTCGTCGCACCGGGCCCGCTCCGACAGCGGAAGTCGGCACTCCTGACGCGATGCCGTTCCGCCCGCCGCCGGGCTCGTCCAGGGCAAGTTGGCGGGGCGGCTTGGTGTTGCACAGCTTCTGCGAGCCGGCGGTCCGCATTCGGCTTTCGTAGTGCCGGCCGGCCGACCGCGCGCAGCCGGCCCCCAGGCGGTCGGCTAACGGATGGGTGACGGCTCCATTGCGGCTCTGCCGCTGAGCGTTCTCCCCGGTCTGCCCCGTCGTTGTGACCGGCATGACTGCTTCCGGCGACGACCTCGGCTCAGCCCTGTATGCCCAGCTCGCGGGAGCCTACTGGCTCGATACCGCGCATGCGGCCGAGACATGTCGCTGGTGCGAGCTGTTGGGGCAAAGTGACCAGCCCCGTCGGACCGGTAGGACGACCGCGCGTCGGCCGGGCCGGGACGGTCGGCAAGCGCTCGTCGAAATGGTGGGGCGGAGCCGGGTGATCATGCTTGCCGTGGCGGCTGTCACCGTCGTCGCGGCGTTGCTGGCTGTGGTGCTGGGCTGACCAAGCCTGTCGGCGTCCGCAACAGTGGCTGACGGCTCAGACTCAACGGGGCAGAAGACAGCTTCCCGTTACCGTGCACCCGTGCGCAGGCGCACAGCGCTCCTCCCCGGCTACACGGGTTGTGGTGCGAAGGGCAGCAGTTCGTCCGCGCCCGCCCGGACGAGGGCGCAGCTGCCCTCGGGAAGCTCGTTCCAGACGCCCGGCAGATCCCCCAGCGGCTCGGACACGATGAGACGCGTCTCGGCGGAGACACCCCGCAGAAAATCGAGGTCGGGGTGGAGTGCCCGCACGGTGTCCGCCCTGCTGCTGTAGAAGAGCGACCGCGATCGCGCCTGACTCGAGTACCGGAAGGCCCACAATCTCTCACTGTCGGTCACGGCGATGGTCATCTGGAGCGGGAATTCCACCCCGTGCTCACGCCCCACCCCTTCGACCAGCCCGGCCATCCGGGCAACGGCACCCATCGCGTCCTGATCCAGCCCCAAGGTGATCGCCAGGTAGAACATCACTTCCGAATCTGTCGACCCTTCGAGCAAGGAGTACAGCGCGGGGTCGACGGCCAGCGAAAGATCACGCCGGATCCGGTGGAAGTCGGTGATCGCCCCGTTGTGCATCCACATCCATCGGCCGTGGCGGAACGGGTGGCAATTCGTCTGCTGCACGGCTGTTCCGGTCGAGGCGCGGACATGAGCGAAGAACAGCGGCGAGCGGACGTGGTCCGCGATTTCCTGCAGGTTGCGGTTGTTCCAGGCGGGACCTGTGTCCCGGACGATGGCAGGAGTGCCCGTGTCGGATCCGTACCAGCCGATGCCGAATCCGTCACCGTTGGTCGTCTCGACCCCCATCCGCGAATGAAGGCTCTGGTCGATCAAGGAATGGGCGGGTTTGTACAGGACGTCACCGAGCATGACAGGGGTTCCCGAGTAGGCGAGCCATCGGCACATGAAGAGCAGCCCCTTCCCGTTCGACACCACCTGCGGCGCACGACGGCCGAGGCACCCCGGGGCGGACCGGCCCGGTCAGGCTCTCTCGGGGCTGCACCCCGGTGGTTCGGCCAAGGCCAGGCGCCCGCTCGGGGGCGCCAGGCGCCCCTGCCTCGTGGCGGCCTGTGCCGCGAGGGAGCGTCTTCAGACGGATGCCCCGCATCACCGGCCGGAAACAGCAGGCCCGTCGATCACCCTGTAGCCGGGGACAGACGGCCAGCGAACAGTCAGCACCACCGACTCCTCTTCCGCGTACCAGGAGTGGTCGACGCCCCGGCCCCACACCACGTAGTCCCCTTGCCGGGCCAGGAGAACCTCGCGCCCCGGAAATTCCATGCGGAAGCGCCCACTGATCAGGACCAACACGGCTGTACGTTCCTCACCCGTCACCCACTGCGCCCGCTTGTCACCCTGTGGGTGGACGCCCCACTTGATCTCGAGCGCCGCGCTGTGCCGAGGATCGGAGACGTCTTTGAAATGCCCGAGCAGCCACCCCCGGTCCAGTGCCGCGTCCCGGCCCGCGTTGCCCACGTAGACGTTGTCGTTCATGCGTCCGGAAAGTAGCAGCCGAGCACCTCGCAAGAGTCACAAGCCGCGTCTGTCCGGGCCACCTGAGCGCGGGGCTCCTGATCGCGTAGGCTCGCCGGATGGCGAAGTATTTCGATGTGCACCCCGAGAACCCTCAGCGGCGCACCATCAGCAGCGTGGCTGACAGCATCCGCTCCGGCGCGCTCGTCGCGTACCCGACGGATTCCTGTTACGCACTGGGGTGTCAGCTGGGCAATCGTGACGGCCTCAGTCGGATCCGGTCGATCCGGAACCTCGACGATCGTCACCACTTCACCCTTGTGTGCCAGGACTTCGCGCAGCTGGGTCAGTTCGTGCACGTCGACAACGACGTGTTCCGTGCGATCAAGGCAGCGACGCCCGGCAGTTACACCTTCATCCTCCCGGCGACGAAGGAGGTACCGCGCCAGTTGCTCCACCCGAAGAAGAAGACCGTCGGAGTCCGCATTCCCGACCACCTCGTCACTCAGGCTCTGCTCGCCGACCTCGGTGAGCCGCTGCTTTCCAGCACGCTGCTCCTGCCCGACGAGGAGGAGCCGATGACGCAGGGCTGGGAGATCAAGGAACGGCTCGACCACGTGGTGGACGCCGTGATCGACTCGGGCGACTGCGGCACCGAGCCGACCACGGTCATCGATTTCTCCAGTGGCGAAGCCGAGATCGTACGCCGAGGGGCGGGCGACACCGCGCGCTTCGAGTAGCCGTGTCGGTGGGCATAAGCAGCCTAGGCTTCCAGGGGACCGGGAGCCGACGCGGTGTCCTGATTCATGGCGTACATGATCTCAACTGCTTTCCAGTGGCGCGTCGGTGGGAGCGCGTCAGCGCGGCGAAGTGGGGCTGCTGGGCACAAGGGCCCAGATGCGCTTGCCGCCCGTGTGCGTTTCAACGCCCCACCCCGATGCCAGGTGGTCCAGGATGTACAGCCCGAATCCGCCAAGGTCGGCCTCGGGGTCCGGGGTTCGCTGGGCCGGCGGTTCCGGACTGGCATCGCGGACGGTCAGGCGAACGCCATCCGCTGTCGGGTTCAGGTGGAGCCACGCATCCGTACCGGCATGGCGGTGAGCGTTGGTGACCAGCTCGGAGACGAGGAGGACCACCACCTCGATGCGTTCGGGCGGCCAGCTCCACGACTCCAGCGTCTCCCGCGCGAGGTCACGGGCGTGAGCGAACGCGCCCGGCCCCTGAGCGATACGCCAGCCGCGGCCGATCACGGCGTCAGCCATCGCTCTCGCGCGGCTGTCCGTCTGGAGCTGATCACGTCCATGGGTGTCCTCGGCCGAACCTCGTGTCGTTGGGTGACAGGCTACGGGATCCGTTGCGAATACCGTTGGGATTGTCACGCCCGGCTCCTCACCGGGCCCCTCGTCAAGTCCCTTGCCCGCAGCGCCCGGTCAGGCCGCCCGGCTGTTTAAACAGGCAGGCCGGGGCAGACGGGACCCATGAGTGATCTTGACATTGCCGCATCCAGGGGTGACCGCCGCATATGACCATACCCATACGCAGGCCGGGACGCGTCCGCCGGAGGCCTGCCTTCAGCCTCCGGCAGACGGTCCTGTGCTTCGGACTCGTGGCCATTGTTCTGTGCGGTGCCGGCCTCACTGTGAAGCTTGCCGTACGAGAGGCCGACAACCGCCCGGCTGTCGCCGTAGTGGCAGCAGCCGCGGTGATCGCCGCCGGAGCGGCCCTGCGGAGCGTGCGCAGGCGGCGCGGTGCGGCCCGCGTCGCCGGCGCCGTGGTCGACGCCACGTACCGGGTCGCCGAGACCAGCACCGCCGAGAAGCAGCGCGGCCTTCCCCAAGCCACAGCCGCCCCGGTGGAGGCGGAGGTGGAGGCCGGGGTGAGCGTCCCCGTCGAGACCTTCGCGTCCACGGATTACGCCGCCATGGACCCGGCGGATTTCGAGCAGGCCATCGCCGCACTGTGCGAGCGGGACGGCTGCGAGGACGTCCACGTAGTCGGTGGAGCCGGGGACCTCGGCGCCGATGTCGTGGCCACTACACCCGACGGCCGGCGGATCGTCATCCAGTGCAAGCGCTACGGCCCCATGAACAAAGTCGGCTCCCAGGACGTCCAGCGCTTCGGCGGGACCTGCTTCGCGGTGCACGAAGCCCATGTCGCGGCCGTCGTGACCACCGGTGAGTTCACCCAACCCGCCGCCGAGTACGCCGAGCAGTGCGGGATTCTCTGCGTCGACCACACCCGGCTCGTCGCCTGGACCGACGGCACCGGATCCGCTCCCTGGGAAGAGGTGGTCGCCGGAGCCGTCGGCGATTGCCCGTGATTCTTGCCGGACGGCATGAATACAAGATTAAAGGCCGGGCACACCCTTCTGGGAACTGCGCTACCAGGGGAGGACAGAAACATGACAGCAACTTCCACACAGGCTGCCGAGACCGGTGAGATGGAGGCCACAGCCTCGTCTCCGGTCGGCTCACCGGCCGGTGTCGAGGAGCTGCCTTGGATCGAGGACGCGGGGAAAGTCGCCCCGAAGGACGCTCGAGCACTGTCGAAGCTGTTCTTCGAGCAGCTCCAGGTCCTTGAAGAGGGCACTCACGCCTACCAGTACGCACGCAACACCCTGGTCGAGATGAACCTGTCTCTGGTGCACTTCTCCGCACGCCGGTTCCGCAACCGCGGCAGCGGCGAGATGGAAGACGTCATCCAGGTCGGCACCATCGGCCTCATCAAGGCCATCGACCGGTTCGACCTCTCGCGCGAGGTCGAATTCACGAGCTTCGCCCTCCCGTACATCGTCGGGGAGATCAAGCGCTTCTTCCGCGACACCACGTGGGCCGTGCACGTTCCCCGGCGCCTTCAGGAACTGCGCGTCGAACTCGCCAAGGCCAAGGAAGGCCTTGTCCTCGACCTCGGCCGCGAGCCGACCGTCAAGGAACTCGCCGAGCACCTGAAGTTGAGCGAGGACGAGGTCATCGAGGGCATCGTCGCCTCCAACGGCTACACGGCCGGCTCCCTGGAGACACCCAACGACGGTGGTGACAGCGGCCAGGGCGACTCGGCCCGTACCGTCGCCGACGTGCTGGGCGAACCGGATCCCGCCATGGAAACGGTGGAAGACCTGCACACACTGGCCCCGCTCCTGAGCCGGCTCGACGCGCGGGAGCGACGCCTCATCGAGATGCGCTTCGGCCAGGAGCTGACACAGTCCCAGATCGGCGCCCACCTCGGCGTCTCGCAGATGCAGGTCTCCCGCCTGCTCGCCCGTACGATCGCCAAGCTCCGCGAGGGCATGCTCGCCTGACGACCCCGGCAGGCGGGGGCCGCCGCGGACTACGGACCGGCCGCCGGGCCATGCGTCGCACAGTGCGCGCTCATGGCCGCGGCGGCGTCCGCATGGGCGGGCATCAGCTGGCTGACGCCGGTGAGGTCCAGGAGCCGGGTCAGCCGGTCGGGCACCGCGGCGAGGGCGAGAGACCCGCCTGTTTCCTTGGTGCAGCGCAAAATGCCGATCAGCGCGTTGAGACCCGACGAGTCGCAGAAGGCGACCGGCGCCAGGTCCAGGATCAGATGCAGGTTGCCCTGCCGGTTCAGTTCCAGGGCGCGGTCGCGCAGGTCCGGAGCAGTGCCGAAGTCGATTTCGCCCGCGACGGTGAGCACGGCGACGGCGCCGTCGAACTGCTGGACGGTGAAGGTGAGGCTGCGGGGCACCACGTCAGTCCTTCTGGCCGGCGGCGCCGGCTGCGTCGACAGGGGCAGGCACCCCGGCGGTGCGAGCGGTCGCGCTCGCACCGGGGCGTCCCGAGACCTGGGTTGTGGGTACGGACAGGGCCAGCAGAGCGACGTCGTCCCCGACGTCCTGCGGAAGATCGTGTATCAGGGCCACGGCGTCGTCGACCAACGCGGTGGCGTCCGCCGGGCCGGTGCGCCGGGAGAGGAAGTCCGCCACGCCGCTTTCTCCGAGCATCGTTCCGTCGGCGAGCCGGGCCTCGGTGAGCCCGTCGGTGTACAGCAGCAGTCCCTGGCCGGGCCCGAGGTGGAAGGTGCGCGAGGTGAACACGGCGTCCTCGAAGGCGCCGACGAGCATCCCGCCCTTGATGTGTACGGGCTCCACGCGCACTCCCCCGCCCGGCCGCGTGTGGAGGCGGTAGGCGGGCGGGTGCCCGCCGGAAGCCACGGTGACGTCGAATCCGGCGTCCGCCGCCGGTTCGAGGAATCCGAACACACAGGTGCAGAAACGGCTGCCGGTCGCAGCGTCCAGGAGCAGCGCCGCGTTCAGCGCGGCCAGTACCGCTTCGGGCTCCTTGTGGTGCTGGGCGGCCTCGCGCAGCGTGTAGCGCGTCAGAGAGGTGACGGCTGCCGCCGCTGCGCCCTTGCCGCACACGTCGCCGAGGAAGAACGCCCATCGCGCTCCCCCGAGCGGGAACACGTCGTAGAAGTCGCCGCCGACGTCCTGCGGGGAGGCCGTCTGATAGTGACAGGCCAGTTCGAGTCCGGGCACCGCCGGCAGCGCCGGAGGCAGCAGCGTCCGTTGCAGCGTCGAAGCGAAGGCCTCGAGGGATGCCTTGTCCCGCTCGGCCCGCGTCCGGGCTGTCTGCTCGGCCGTGCGCCACTCCCGCTCCGTACGTACCGCGCGCAGCGCCGAGAGCCTCAGCTCCATCTCGTCCAGGACGATCGCGGCCAGATCCTCCAGGGTCGCCCGATCCGCCTCGCTGATCACGCGGGGCCGGGTGTCCAGGATGTTCACGGTGCCCAGCCGGTGCCCGTCGGGCGTGGTGATCGGGGCGGCGGCGTAGAAACGTACGCCCATCGCCCCGGCGACCAGCGGGTTGGAGCACGCCACGGGGTCTGCGAGCGCGTCGGGAATGACCGTCGTGCCGTCGGCGAGGATCGCCGAGGCGCAGAGCCCCGGATCACGGCCGATCTGGCTGACCCCCTCCATTCCCGCGGCCGCCTTGAACCAGATCCGGTCACTGTCGACGATCGTCACCGTCGCCACCGGGACGCCGAAGAGCCGGGCCGCCAGCGCCGCCACCCGGTCGAACGCGCCGTCAGGGGGTGTGTCGAGGATGTCGTAGCGCCGCACCGCCTCCATGCGGGCCGCCTCCCGCTCCGCGCCGGGTGCGAGTGCCCGGCGTACTGCCCCTCCCGGCGCAGGCGCCGGTACCGATGCTGGCATCCCCTCGAACTCTTTCCGTCCCGCCGGCCTCCGTACGTCCGACGACACCGGCGACCCTACGCCAAACGAGGTTTTCACGGTCCGCCGCGCGGTGTACTGACCAGGGCGCGCGAAGGCCTGCCCAGCAGTGGGTTTTGGTCATCGTCCCGGCGTACAAAACCCCACTACGGACCGACAACGCACCAGAATGCTTGCCGGATGGCAACTATGGCAGTATGAGCCCGGCCGCATATCCGGACCATCAGCTGCGTTTCTCACGGCCGGTCCCATGTCGGCCGGTTCGCGCGGGCTTGCAAAATGAGGGGCGGGAATCACGATGACTGTGGGCCAGGGGCCGGGGAAGCGTGCCACGGCGCGTGTGCGTGACAGCGCCAGGGGCAGTGCGCCGGGCGCCGTCGGGGAGCCGGAGCTGCGGCAGTTGCTCGCCGGGCTCACCGCCGTACGCGACGGTGATTTCGGTACGCGGCTGCCCGCCGACAGTGACGGGCTCCTCGGTGAGATCGCCACCGTCTTCAACGGCATGGTCGACCAGTTGTCGCTGTTCACCTTCGAGGTGACGCGGGTGGCACGCGAGGTCGGCACCGACGGCAGGCTGGGCGGCCAGGCGCACGTGCCCGGAGTGGACGGTACGTGGAAGGACCTCACGGACTCCGTCAACGCCATGGCCGGCAACCTCACCACCCAAGTGAGGGACATCGCCCAGGTGGCGACCGCCGTGGCCAGGGGCGACCTCTCCCAGAAGATCACCGTGGATGCCCGCGGGGAGATCCACGCGCTGAAGAAGACCATCAACACCATGGTCGACGAGCTGTCCGCGTTCGCCGACGAGGTGACCCGGGTGGCCCGCGAGGTCGGCACCGAAGGCAGGCTGGGCGGCCAGGCGCAGGTCCCCGGAGTGGGTGGTACCTGGCGCGACCTCACCGATTCGGTGAACTTCATGGCCGGCAACCTCACCGCGCAGGTCCGGTCGATCGCCCAGGTCGCGACCGCCGTGGCGCAGGGCGACCTCACCCGCAAGATCGACGTGAACGCGCGCGGCGAGATCCTCGAACTCAAGACCACCATCAACACCATGGTCGACCAGCTCTCCTCCTTCGCCGCCGAAGTCACCCGAGTGGCCCGCGAAGTCGGCACCGAGGGACGCCTCGGCGGCCAGGCGGACGTCCAGGGCGTCTCGGGTACGTGGAAGGACCTCACCGAGTCCGTGAACGTCATGGGCGACAACCTGACCGCGCAGGTCCGGTCCATCGCCCAGGTCACGACCGCCGTCGCCCAGGGCGACCTCACCCAGAAGATCCGGGTCGACGCGCGCGGCGAGATCCTGGAACTGAAGGAGACCATCAACACGATGGTCGACCAGCTCTCCGCGTTCGCCGACGAGGTGACCCGGGTGGCCCGCGAGGTCGGCACCGAAGGCAATCTGGGCGGCCAGGCCACCGTGCGCGGTGTGTCGGGCACCTGGAAGGACCTCACCGACAACGTCAACGTCATGGCGTCCAACCTCACCAGCCAGGTGCGGTCCATCGCCCAGGTCGCCACCGCGGTGGCACGGGGCGACCTCTCCCAGAAGATCACCGTCGAGGCGAAGGGTGAAGTCGCGGCCCTCGCCGGGGTGATCAACACCATGGTCACCACACTCTCCGCTTTCGCGGACGAGGTGACGCGGGTGGCCCGCGAGGTCGGCACCGAGGGAATCCTCGGCGGTCAGGCGCAGGTGCCGAACGTGGCGGGCACCTGGAAGGACCTGACGGAGAACGTCAACTCCATGGCGAACAACCTCACCGACCAGGTCCGCAACATCGCGCAGGTGACCACGGCCGTCGCCCGGGGCGATCTCACCCGCAAGATCGACGTGGACGCGCGCGGCGAGATCCTGGAACTCAAGACGACCATCAACACCATGGTCGACCAGCTCTCCTCCTTCGCCGCCGAGGTCACCCGAGTGGCCCGCGAAGTCGGCAGCGAGGGGCGCCTGGGCGGACAGGCCGAGGTCGAAGGCGTATCCGGTACGTGGAAGCGCCTGACGGAGAACGTCAACGAGCTGGCGGGCAACCTCACCAGACAAGTGCGCGCCATCGCCGAGGTCACCGGCGCCGTGGCCGAGGGCGACCTCACCCGTTCCATCACGGTGGACGCATCCGGCGAGGTCTCGGAGCTCAAGGACAACATCAACTCCATGGTGGAGTCGCTGCGCGAGACCACCCGGGCCAACCAGGAACAGGACTGGCTCAAGACCAACCTCGCCCGCATGTCCGGGCTGATGCAGGGCCGGCGCGACCTCAAGGTCGTGGCCGAGCTCATCATGGACGAACTGACCCCGCTCGTCGGCGCGCAGTACGGCGGTTTCTACCTGGCGCAGGACCACGACGGAGTCAGCGAGCTGGAGCTCATCGGCTCGTACGGCCACCCTGGCGACACCGGCGATCCGGGGCGCCCGGTGCGCTTCCGCCTCGGCCAGTCACTGGTCGGCCAGGCCGCGCGCAGCCGCCGTACGATCGCGATCGAGGAACTGCCGCCCGGTTACATCACCATCTCCTCGGGACTGGGGTCCACCGACCCCGCCAGCCTGATCGTGCTGCCCATCGTCGTCGAGGGCCAGGTCCTCGGCGTGATCGAGCTCGCCTCGGTCACCGCTTTCACCCAGGTGCACCGCGGTTTCTTGGACCAGTTGATGGAGACGGTCGGGGTCAACGTCAACACCATCGTGGCGAATGCCCGTACCGACGAACTGCTCGGCGAGTCGCAGCGCCTGGCCGCCGAGCTCCAGGCCCGTTCCGGGGAGCTCCAGGTACGTCAGGAGGAGTTGCAGAACTCCAACGCGGAACTGGAGGAGAAGGCCGCTCTGCTCGCCTCGCAGAACCGCGACATCGAAACGAAGAACCTGGAGATCGAGCAGGCACGCCAGGAACTGGAGGAGCGCGCCCGGCAGTTGTCGCTGGCCTCCAAGTACAAGTCGGAGTTCCTGGCCAACATGAGCCACGAGCTGCGCACCCCGCTCAACAGCCTGCTGATCCTCGCCCAGCTCCTGTCGCAGAACCCCACCCGTAACCTCACCCCCAAGCAGGTGGAGTACGCCGGCATCATCCACTCGGCGGGTTCGGACCTTCTCCAGCTCATCAACGACATCCTCGACCTGTCGAAGGTCGAGGCCGGGAAGATGGACGTCAGTCCCGAGCGCGTGCCGCTGCGCCGCCTGCTGGACTACGTGGAGGCGACCTTCCGGCCGATGACCGCCCAGAAGGGACTCGACTTCCGTATCAGCATCGCTCCGGGAGTCCCCACCGACCTGATCACCGACGACTCCCGGCTGCGGCAGGTCCTGCGCAATCTGCTCTCCAACGCGGTCAAGTTCACCGAGGAAGGGGCCGTCGAGCTGCGGATCGCTCCCGCCGCCGAGTCCGACCTGCCCTCGCATGTACGCGAGTACGGTCAGGCCCTGTCCATCCGCGTCCTGGACACCGGCATCGGCATCGCCGAGCCGCAACTCGAAGCGATCTTCGGTGCCTTCCAGCAGGCCGACGGCACAACCAGTCGCAAGTACGGTGGTACTGGCCTCGGGCTGTCCATCAGCCGGGAGATCGCCCACCTCCTCGGCGGAGCCATTCAGGCGACGAGCACCCTCGGCGAGGGCAGCGCGTTCACCCTCCTGCTCCCTGTGGCACGGTTCGAGGAGCGCGAGCCGGCCGGGGACGAGGACACGCAGCAGCAGCCGGCGGTGTCCGCACCCCACCTCGTCCCCGCACAGCGGCGCCTGCTGGTCATAGAGGACAGACCGCGCGGTCTTCTCTCCCTGGTCGCCGAGAGCGCGGTGGCCGAACTGGCGGAGAACCACAGCGTCGCCGACGCCCGCGGGCCGGTGCGTCTGCACACCGCCGTGGGCCCGGAGGAGGCGGCCACCGCACTCGCCGCGGAGCCGTGCCACTGTGTCGTCCTCGGCCTGGACATGCCGGACGGCGCGGCCATGCACTTGCTGGAGGCGCTGAACGGTGACCCGGCCCTGCGTCAGGTCCCGGTCCTCGCCCACCACACGCGCCGCCTGGACCAGCAGCAGGAGCGCCGGCTGCACGAACTCGCCCGTATGAAGCCGCTCGAGCTGTTGCCCAGTCTCGACGAACTGCGTGAGCGGATCGCCCTGCATCTGACGGCCGAGCGGCCGTCCGACGTGCTGCCCCTTGCGCGGTCGGCGGCTTCCGCCGTGCATGCGGTCTCCCAGCCGGGGCATGACGAAGGTCCGGCCGGCCAGCTGTCGGGGCGGGTGGTCCTGGTCGTCGATGACGACGCCCGCAACGTGTATGCCCTGACCGGGATCCTGGAGACGCACGGCATGGAGGTTCTGCACGCCGACAACGGCCGCAAGGGGCTGGAGGTTCTCGCCCGGCACGACCACATCGAGCTGATCCTCATGGACGTGATGATGCCCGAGATGGACGGTTACGCCGCGACAGCCGCGATCCGGGCCATGCCGGAGTACGCGGACCTCCCGATCATCGCCGTAACGGCCAAGGCCATGGAGGGCGACCGGGAGAAGAGCCTGGCCGCCGGGGCCAACGACTACATCACCAAGCCGGTCGACGCGGACGTGCTTGTGGCCTGCATGATCCGCCGGCTGAACCGGTCACCTCGGTGACCGGGGACAACCAGCGGCTCGAAGCGCTCGCCGCCACCGTCGAGCAGCTGCGCCTGGACCTCGTCCTCGCGCAGGAGTCCGCCGACGCCCGCGCCCTGATCGGGATCGCCACGGGAATTCTGGTCGAGCGGGGTTACGGCGGACCGACGGAGGCCGCCCAGCACTTGGAGTCGCTGGCGGAAGCCGCCCGGCTTCCGCTGCTGGAGCTGGCGGCCGACGTCGTCAACGCCGCGTCCGACGACGCCGTCACCGACGTGCTGCCTCCGGCCGTGGCGAACACGGACAAGCAGGGCGCCGCGGGAGCGGTGCTGCGGCTGCGGGCCGCCGAGGCCGGCTCACTGTCCAGCGATCCGCAGTCCGCGGCGGAGGCACTGCTCGACCAGGCGCTCGTCCCGCTCGGCGCGGATGCGCTTGCCCTGTGGGCGGCGGGGCAGGACGGCGCCCTGGTCCTCGCGGGGCACGCCGGATTCCCGCGCGGGGAGGCCGAACGGTGGAGGTACGTCCCACCGGGCGTCTCCACCCTCGCGCAGCGGGTCCTGACCGAACGCAAGCCTCAGTGGTACGGCACCCTGCCCGCCGGTGCGCTCGGCATCGGACAGCGCCGCGGCGGCGGGGCCCGGGCGGTGCTGCCCGCCGAGAGCTCCGGCCGCATCTTCGGCGTACTGGAGGTGTGCTGGCCGCATCCGCAGCCACCGCTCACCCCTGCCACCACCCGGCAGCTCGACGCGCTGGCCGACCTGTGTGCCCACACCCTGCCGGGCGCGGACCTGTGGGGAAACAGCGCGGACAGCCACCCGGACGACGCCATGAGCGCGCTGGGGGACCTCGCCGACGGGCTTCTCGATCCGGCACTGGTACTGCGGCCGCTGATCGACGGTCAGGACGCGGTGTCCGACTTCCGCATCGCCCATACCAACGCTCACTTCGCCGACCTGGCCGGGCGCCCCCGCGGCGCGGTCACCGGCATGAGCCTCCTGGAGGCGTACCCGCTGACCGCCCGCGAGGGCGGCCTGTACGAACATGTGCTGCGGGTCCACGCCACGGGCGAGCCCTTCCGCTCCGAGCGGATGGCCCTCGGTGCGCTGGTGGCCGACGTACCACTCAGCACGTTCGCCTCGGTGGGCATGGCCCGGTTCGGCGACAGCGTTCTGCTGACCTGGCGGGTCGAGAGCGAAACGGCCAGGCTGGCCGAACTGCTCCAGCACGCGCAGCGGCTGGGACGTATCGGAGGCTTCGAGGAGAACACGGTCAGCGGGCAGATCATCTGGAACAGCCAGCTGTTCTCCCTCTTCGGACTGCCGCCCACCTCGTCCCCCGTCCCGCTCGAAAGACTGCACAAGCACGCCCACCCGGACGACTCGGTGGCCATCGGACGCTTCCTGCGCACGCTGCTGCACCACCGTCATTCCGCCTCCACCTCGTTCCGGCTGCAACGGGCGGACGGCGTGGTGCGCCACATCCGTATCGTCGCCGAACCCGTCACCGGCCCTGCCGGGCAACTGGTCGCGATCCGCGGTGCCTACCAGGACGTCTCCTCCCAGCACTGGACCGAGGTGGCCCTGGCCGCCACCCGCGACCGGCTCGCCGACTCGGAGCAGCAGTCCGCCGAACGCAACCGGCTCGCTCTGCAGCTCCAGCAGGCGATCATGCCTCCCTCTCCCCCGGCGGTCGACACGTCCGGGCTGCGCGTGGCGGTGCGGTACCGGCCGGCCGAGGAAGGCCACCTGGTGGGCGGCGACTGGTACGACGCGGTCGTGCTGCCCACCAGGATGGTGCTGCTGGCGGTGGGCGATGTCGCCGGGCACGGCATCAAGGCGGCGACCGGCATGGTCGTACTGCGCAACGCCCTTCGGGGCCTGGCCGCGACCGGAGCCGGGCCGGCCCAGCTGCTGGGCTGGCTGAACTCGGTGGCCCATCATCTGACCGAACAGGTGACGGCCACGGCGATCTGCGGCATCTACGACCCCGGGACCGGGCAGCTGCGGTGGGCGCGCGCGGGGCACCCCCCGCCCGTTCTGGTCCGCGGCGGCGAGGCCACTGCCCTGCCGTTGCCCGGCGGAATCCTGCTCGGGGCCATGGCGGACGCCACGTACGAGGAACACCTCGTCACGCTGGACGGCGATGACCGGCTGCTCATGTACACCGACGGGCTGATCGAGCGGCGCGACCTGTCGGTGCAGCAGTCACTGGAACACCTGCTGTCCATCGCCCAGGAGCCGGCTCCGGAACTCGACAAGTACCTGGACCGGCTGCTGACCCACAGCCGTTCGGACACCGACGACGACACGTGCCTGATCGGCGTGCACGTGAGATGACCCGGACTCCCCTACTCTCATTCCACTTTCACGAGGCAGGAAATATGTCCCCCGAGCCTGACAACCTGAACGTCGAAGTCACGATCCACGATGCGAGCACGGCCGTCCTGAGGGTCGGCGGCGAGCTGGACTTCGACACCGCGACGCTGCTGCACACCCATCTGGCCAACCAGCTCCATCACGGGCGCCTTCACCTCGTACTCGACCTTTCGGGCCTGGACTTCATGGACTCGTCAGGCCTCAACACCGTCATCAAGGCGACACGTGAGACGCGCCAGGCCAACGGGAACCTGCACCTCGCCGCCCCCACGCCCACGGTCCACCGGCTCCTGGAGATCACCGGCATGAACGCGGCCACGCCGATCCACGCGAGCGTCGACGACGCCCTGAAGGCCGCGGACTCGGCCGGCCCGGCAAGAGGATCCGATACGTAAGCGTTTCACGCCCCCGCTGCCCAGCGGTTGTGCGGCCCACCGTTTCGGTCCGGGGCGGTGGGCTCCCGGCCGACAAGGCCCCCCGGAGCTCGGGCTCCGGGGGGCCTTGCGTACGTACCGTCGTCGGATCAGGCGACCGTGATGTTCTCCGCCTGCGGGCCCTTCTGGCCCTGCGTGACGTCAAAGGTGACCGTCTGGCCTTCCTGAAGCTCACGGAAGCCGGAGGAGTTGATGTTGGAGTAGTGCGCGAAGACGTCCGGGCCGCCGCCGTCCTGGGAGATGAAGCCGAAGCCCTTTTCGGAGTTGAACCACTTGACGGTTCCGCTGGCCATGCTGGTGCCTCTCAGTCGATATCGGATCCGCACCGCGCGGACCCGGAGGTGGTCGCCCTGGTCCTTGGCACTGCACAGCAAAGCGCCCACGCCATAGCGCGGGCAGGAACTGCGAACCACGACATCTGCCAGCGACGCTACACGCCGAAGCGGCCGCTCACCAGAGAGCAACTGCCTCCGGTGGCGGACGTCGTACCGAAATGGGCGAGCATCTCCGCCTTCCCGTCCACAGCCGTCGACGCCGTGCACCCGAAAGGTGAGCCGCGCGGCCGGGGCTCTGCGCCCTGCTGGGCCCGGTAGAAGACATTAGGCATTGAGCACGGACCGGATCCGCGCCCGGGAGTCCGGCTACGGGTCCGGTGCCGGGGCCGGCACGCTCAGGTGCCGGGCTTGCGGCCGTACACGAAGACGTCGTCGCCGTTGCGCAGGAGGCTCCAGTACTTCGCGGCGGCGGTTTTGGTCATGTTCACGCATCCGTGGGAGCCGGGCGGCGCCCAGACGCTGATGCCGACCGAGTGGAAAGCCTGGCCTCCGTCGAAGAACTGGCTGTACGGCATCGGCACGTTGTACAGGCTGGACACGTGATCGATGTTCCGCCAGTAAATCTTCTCCAGGCCGGTGCGGGTCTCGTAACCGTTACGGCCGGTGCGCACCGCGACTGGTCCGTACACCAGCTGTCCGCCGTCCTGGATCCAGCTGAGCTGGAGCGTCAGGTCGACGCAGGCGATACGGCCCTTGTTCGTCGGGCACTTGCCCGACTTGTTCGGGTTCTTCCCGACGGCCTTCTGCTTGTTCATGAGGTCCATGGCGCCCCACGTGATGGGACCGGCGAACCCGGCGTTCGGACTGATCGAGTGTTTCGTCTGGAATGCCTGGATCGCCTTGCAATCGGCGGACGACTGCCTTCCGTCCACCGGCCGGCCGAGGAACTTCTCGACCTGCTTCTGGTGAGTCCCGGTCCGCGTTGTGCACGACGCGGCCTGGGCTGTCGTGCTTCCCATGACCACAGTGAGCGGAGCCACCAGGCCGATGATCCCGAGTGTGACAACTCCTCGTCGGCGTATTTCCCTCATGGTCGTCGCCTCCTTGTGCGTCGCGCGCAATTCACGTTTCGCCTAATAGACGGCAGAAAGGACGGAGGAGTTGCACGCGAGAAGGAGACGATTACGTAACTACGGGCCCCCGAAGTCACGGACGTTCAGGTACGTGAGACGGGGCGGCACCCTTCCTCGCGGTCGCTGATGTCCCGGCTGCGGTCGTAGGGGTCCACCGGGGAGCCGGTCGGGGCCTCCGTCGCCGTGTCTTCGTCGAACACCGGATACAGGAAGCCGTCATAGGTGAAGCAGTCGGAGTTCGAGATGTCCATCCGGTAGTCGACAACGGCCAGTGTGCCGGGTGTTGTCTCCCACTTGGCGGGGTCGGACAGCGCGACGGTGAGTTGTCGGCGCACGATGGTCCGCTCCACCTGGAGCGCGCCCGGCCGCGCTTTCACCAGCGGATAGACGAAGGTGTAGTCGGCGTGGACCAATACCTCGCCGGGCCCCCTTTCGCCTTTCTCGAACGTCATCCGGCCCCGTGTCTTGATCACGTCGCCGGCCAGTCGCACCTCGGCCGGATCGAAGCGGCTGAACATCGACAGCGGGTCCTGGTCCTCACGGGGTTCGCTCAGCGCCCTGCCCAACATGCCGCGGACCTCCGGCTGGAGTGGTTCGAGCAGCTTCAACGCGGCCTCGGGCCGCTCGCCCCCGACTGTGGCCCGGTCGAGGTTGGCGCTCACCAGGAGCTCCTTGGTACTGCGCAGAGCCTGGTCCACCTGTTCCCGGGTCATACCGCTTACGGCCTTCGCCTGCGGCACTTCGATCCCGGCAGAGCCGTTCGCCCACCGGACGGCCGGCGAGCCCCGGAAGGGCTCCTCGAGCGTCGGCACATCCGAGTAGGGCTCGCGCGGGGGCGCTGAAGCGGGCCGCGCCGCCTCCTCGGGCAGAGGCGTCGACGCCACACCGCGGTCCTCGTCGCTCTTGAAGCGGTCGGTCAGCAACTCCGGGCGTACGGCAAGGACGGCCAGGCCTGCCGCAAGCAGCACCGTCAGCACCGACCCGGCGCGACGGCGCCGAGCTGTTCGCCGCCCGTCCGGGTCACGCCAGGCAGGCCCGGTACGCCAGCCGCCGGGCAACGGCGCCGGCTCGGCCCGAGCCGCACGCTCCCGCGCTGACAGTTCCCTGGGAGCCTCTGCCTGGCCGGTCTGCCCCGCCGTGCGGAGGAACTCCGCCCACTCCTCGTCCGACACGGACGAGCCGTCGCCGGGACGGCCTTCCGGTGCGCTCTTGCCCACTGTCCCCACCCGCTCCTGTGCTGCTGACGTGCACATTGCATCACGCATGCACAGCAGGCCGGGGTGCGGGTGCGGGCGTGGGATAACCTGCACGGCGATCGATCACACTCAGGGGTGGGGACCTTCATGGGGCAGGACTTGGCGCGGGGCATCGTCCCGGCTACGGCGCTGGCGGTACTGATGCTGGCCGGCTGTTCGTCGGCGCCGGACGCCGGAACGGCCGTACGGGACAAGCCGGCCAAAGGGCCGAGTAAGAGTGCGCGTGCCGAGGCGGGGGCCGGGACCGCCGCCAAGGGCGCGACCGTCGGCGGCGCCGGTACGCCGTGCGCCCTGCCCGTCTCCTTCACCACCGCCGCCGACTGGACAGCGGAGAAAGTGACGGTGGGCGACGATCCGGTGTTCGGCTCGCTCGCCAAGCAGGGGACCGTCGGGCTCGTCTGCGAGCTCGACGCGAAGCCCGCTGGAAACGTCGGCTACCTACGCGTCTGGACCAGCGACGACACGGGCACCCCGCGCAAGGTGCTCGAGGACTTCATGGCGGGCGAGAAGAAGGCCGATACGGTCCGCTACCGCGAGACCAAGGCCGGTGAACTTCCCGCCACGGAGGTCACGTACACCATCACCAGCGAGTTCCTGGACGAGCCGAAGAAGGAGCGGGCACTCGCCGTCAGCACCCCGCACGGTGCAGTGGTGTTGCACCTGGGCGGGCTGGATACACAGGAGCACGAGGCGATGCTCCCGGCGTACGAACTGGCGAAGAAGACCATGGCGGCCACGGACTGACGCCCGCTGGTGGTGCGCGTTGCACGGCGAGGGTTCTGATCTCGCAGGCCGCGGAGCATCGCGCCCCCGCCTCACCCGCGGGAGTGGTTTGTCAGACGCCCCCCTTCCAGCGGTCCGAAGGAAGGCTCGGCCGGTGTGGCGGTGAAGTAGTCGGCGTCCTTCGGGCGTTTCAGTGCGGGGCCGCCCTGGGGGCGGCGGGCCGGTTCGAGGTGGGGTATGTGCTTGGAACAATGGATGTACGCCTCGACGACGGTCAGGTGTACCCAGAATTCGGGCTGCCGCCCCGGCGCCGTGTCGACCGGTATCAGGGGGTGGGCCGCGCGGAGTTCCTCCCTGCCGAGCAGCCGGGCCGATCCGTTGACGTGCAGTCCGATGTGGTGATGGGTGAAGTCGACGAACAACAGCCCTGCGTTCGGGTTCTCCGTCATGTTGCCGGCGCTGGCCATGACGCCGTTTCCGCGGTACTCCGGGTAGGTGAGGGTGTGTTCGTCCAGGACGGTGACGAATCCTGGCGGGCCGGCCCGGAAGCTGGCGTCGCAGTGGCCACGGGCGTCTGCTGTGGAGAGGAAGACCATCGACTGCCGGCTGATGAAGTCCCGCATCGTCGGGGTGAGATGGGGGTGGACCTGCCGGTCGTAGAAGGCGTCGGCGCGCTCCGCGGTGCCGAGATGGTCTTGCAGCATGCGCTCCCCGCGGGAGGGCGCGGCGTCGTGACTGTTCACAGGTATTCGCTCTCGGGCTGGTGTCGGGGGGGTGCGAGGGGTGTGGTCAGCACAGGATCGCTGAGTGGGTCGTGGTGAATACGGGCCGCCGGCACTCCGTCGTTTCTGAGGATCTGGGCGGCCGCGGTGACCATGCCGGGCGGCCCGCAAAGGAAGGCCTCATGCTGCCCCCAGGGTCCGAACTCGCGCAACACCTGCGGCAGAGTGCCCTCGCGGCCGGGGATGTGCTGGTGCGAGACGGCGGCTCGTACGGAGAGCCAGTGCTGGCGCTGGGCCATCCGCAGCATGTCGTCCAGACCATAGAGCTCTTCGGCGGTGCGCGCCCCCACGAAGAGATCGACGTAACGACGCATATCACTGCGGACCGCCTCCTCCAGGAGGGCCCGGATCGGTGCGAGGCCGGTTCCTCCCGCGACGCACACCAGGTCGCGGTCACCGGCTGCGGACAGTGTCATGTCGCCCTGTGGCGGCCCCAGCGTGACGGCGTCGCCGACGGCGGCCCGGTGTACCAGGGCATTGCTCACGCGGCCGCCGGGCACGGCGCGGATGTGAAAGGTGAGTGTGGAGTCCGCGCGGGGAGCGTTTGCCGGTGAGTACTGACGCCAGGCCTTGGGCTGCCAGGGCGTCCGCATGCTCACGTACTGGCCTGCTTCGTACGCATAGGGAACTTCCGGCCGGACTGTGATTTCGGCGATGCCGTGGCCTCGGTGTTCGTGCCGGACGATCCGCGCCGCCCAGGTCGCGGGGCGCAGGCGGGTGTCGTCGGCGGCGGCCAGGATCATCACCCGCGCCGCCGTGGTGTAGGCGCGGGTCCAGGCGGCTTCGACATCCGCGGTCCACGCGGCGCCGGCGTAGCGGGCGAGAGAGGCCAGAAGGCACTCGCCGACTGCGGGGTAATGAGCCTCGAGAGCCCCGAACTTCCGGTGGTCACGGCCGAGGAGCGTACAGAAGCGCACGAGGTTCTCCGGATCGTCGACCAGGTCGACGATGCGCAGCAAGCCGCGCAGGAGCCTGTCGCGCTGCCCGTCCATGTTGTCCGGGAAGAGCTCTTTGACCTGCGGGTAACGCGCGAAAAGAATGGTGTAGAAGTAGACGGTCAGGTCAGCCGCGTGCGGTTCGACTACCGCAAGACCGGCGCGTACGAGCGCGATTTCGCGGGCGGTCAGTGGTGAGGGCGCCATGCCGGGGGCTGAGACACCCGTGGGGGCGGGCGCGTCCACTGAGGAGCTGTGCGGTGGCGTCGAACGTGCAGGCAAGGGGCATGTCGCAATCACAGAAGGCCCGGCCGCTGTACTGACCGGGGCATGGAAACACTCGTTCGGGGCCGACGGTAGACCGGGAGAGAATACTCATGCACCGCGTCGTGCGGCGGACCCCGCCGGGTGCCTGTCCGTGGGTCGCGCGGCGCCGTCGGCCCGTACGAGAAGGGCAAAAGGACGGCTGCGACCGTGTCCAATCCGTTATCGTCGCCCGCGCAACCGGGCTCCGCGGCGTCGGCGGGCATGCCCGGTAAATGATCTGCGGCAGCACCTCCGGTAACGTCACAAGCTATGAGCCATCCGCATCCCGAACTTAAAGCCGCCCCTCCCCTGCCCGACGGAGGGCTGAGGGTCGTCGCCCTCGGCGGCCTGGGGGAGATCGGCCGCAACATGACCGTCTTTGAGCACGCCGGCAAATTGCTCATCGTCGACTGCGGCGTGTTGTTCCCCGAGGAGACCCAGCCCGGGGTCGACGTGATCCTTCCCGACTTCACATCGATCCGGGACCGCTTGGACGATGTCGTGGCGGTGGTGCTGACCCACGGCCACGAAGACCACATCGGCGGCGTCCCGTACCTGCTCCGCGAACGGTCCGACATTCCTGTCGTCGGCTCGAAACTGACGCTCGCCTTCCTCGAAGCCAAACTCAAGGAGCACGGCATCAGGCCGCGCACCGTGCGGGTGCGCGAGGGCGACCGGCGGGGCTTCGGTCCGTTCGACTGCGAGTTCGTGGCGGTCAACCACTCCATCCCGGACAGCCTCGCGGTCGCGATCCGCACCCGTGCCGGGATGGTGCTGCACACCGGTGACTTCAAGATGGACCAGTTCCCGCTGGACGACCGGATCACCGATCTGCGTGCTTTCGCCCGGCTCGGCGAGGAGGGTGTGGATCTGTTCCTCACCGACTCGACCAACGCCGAGGTTCCCGGCTTCACCACGTCCGAGCGCGATCTGAACCCCGCGATCGAGCAGGTCATGCGTACCGCCCCGCGGCGGGTCATCGTCTCCAGCTTCGCCAGCCACGTGCACCGCATCCAGCAGGTTCTGGACGCGGCTCACCAGCACGGCCGCAAGGTCGCCTTCGTCGGCAGGTCGATGGTCCGCAACATGGGCATCGCCCGCGAGCTGGGCTATCTGAAGGTTCCGTCCGGCCTGATCGTGAGCCTGCGGGAACTGGAGAAGCTGCCGGACCACAAGATCGCTCTGGTGTGTACCGGTTCTCAGGGCGAGCCGATGGCCGCGCTGTCCCGGATGGCCAACCGCGATCACGTGATCCGGATCGGGAAGGGCGACACCGTCCTGCTCGCCAGCTCCCTGATCCCGGGCAACGAGAACGCCATCTACCGGGTGATCAACGGACTGACCCGGTGGGGCGCCCACGTCGTACACAAGGGCAACGCCAAGGTGCACGTCTCCGGGCACGCCAGCGCCGGTGAACTTGTCTACTGCTACAACATCGTCAAGCCCCGGCACGTCATGCCCGTACACGGCGAGTGGCGCCATCTGCGGGCCAACGGCGACCTGGCCATCCGCACCGGGGTCGACCCCGACCGCGTGGTCATCGCCGAGGACGGCGTCGTCGTGGACCTGGTCGACGGGCGCGCCTCCATCACGGGCAAGGTGCCTGCCGGTTACGTCTACGTGGACGGCATGACGGTCGGTGGCGCGACCGAGGCGTCGCTCAAGGACCGCCTCACTCTGGCGGAGGAAGGCGTCGTGACCGTGGTGGCTATCGTCGACGCCGATACGGGAGCACTCGCCGAGAGGCCCGACTTCCTCGCCCGGGGCTTCGTCCACGACGACACCACCTTCGAGCCGGTCATCCCCGTGATCGAAAAGGTGCTCGCCACCGCGGCCGAGGAAGGCGTCGGAGACGCACACCAGCTCGAACAGCTCATCGCTCGCGCCGTGGCGTCCTGGGCGTTTCGCACTCACCGCCGCAAGCCCCTCATCATCCCGGTCATCATCGACGCCTGAGAGATGAGCACGGTGGTTGCCCGGGACGCGGCAGACGGCGTCCCGGGCTCGGCTTCGGCTTCGGCTGAGGAAAGGTGAACGAATGAGTGCTCGTTTCGAGGAGATCGACTGGCGGCCGACGCCGCTGGGCGAGATCAGCCTGCGGCGCCGGCGCGATCCGGCGTCGGGCGCGGATGTGTACGAGGTGAAGCTCGGTGACGAGTTCCTCATGTCCAGCCTTTTCACGGCCGGCGAGATCGCGCTCACCCGGCTCGGCCTGGCGAAGCTGCCGCACGCCGAACTGGACGTCGCCGTGGGCGGCCTCGGGCTCGGATACACCGCCCAGGCGGCGCTCGACGACCCGCGCGTGCGTTCGCTGGTCGTGGTCGACGCGCTCGGAGAAGTGATCGACTGGCACAAGCGGGGGCTGGTCCCGCTGGGGGCCGGCCTGGCGTCGGACTCCCGCTGCCGCCTGGTCGAGGGCGATTTCTTCGCGATGGTCGGCGACTTGCGAGGCCTGGACCCGCGCCTGCCGGGCCGTCGGTTCCACGCCATCCTGCTGGACGTCGACCATTCCCCGCGCCACGTCCTGAACCCGCGCCACGCGGCGCTCTACCAGCCGGCGGGGCTGCGCGCTCTGGCCGGCCGTCTCCAGCCCGACGGTGTCTTCGCCCTGTGGTCGAACGACCCGCCGGACGAAGAGTTCAGCTCCGTACTCGCGGAAGTGTTCGCGGAATCGGAAGCCCACGTCGTCGACTTCCCCAATCCTCTGCAAGGGGGAACTTCGACCAACACCATCTACGTGGCGACGAAACAGCCGGACACCGACGCCCCGCGGATGTGACGTCGCCCGGGTTCCGCCGGTCGGCCCACCAGACCTGCGCGTAACGCTGTCCGTTTTTACGCTGGTCCAATGATCACCAGGTCCAGTGTTCGCGGGCTTCTTTCCGGTGCGGCGTTCGCTCTCGCTGCGCTGGTCCTCCTGCCGCCGCCGGCCACAGCTGTCACACAGAACGATCCGCTGCCGCCGCCGCGCCCCGCATCCGTCGGCAAGGCCCTCCTGCACCGGCCGGGCACCCACGTGCGCGCCCAGCCGGGGGCGCCCGCCCTCCCGCGAGACGTGTCCGCCCTGTCGTGGCTGGTGGCGGACGTCAGTACGGGTGACGTGCTCGCCGCCCGTAACGCGCACCGGCGCCTGCCCCCGGCCAGCACCATCAAGACCCTCTTCGCTCTCACCGCCCTCCCCCGCCTGTCCGGCACCGCGCTGCACACGGTCACCAGGACCGAACTCGACGCGGTGGGTGAGGGCAGCAGTGTGGTGGGGGTGACCCCGGGAGGCACGTACCGGATCCCGGATCTGTGGCGGGGTGTCTTCCTGAGTTCCGGCAATGACGCGGTACACGTACTGGCGGAGCTGAACGGCGGCTGGAAGGCCACGGCGGCGCAGATGCAGGCCAAGGCCCGCGCCCTCGGCGCACTGGACACGCACGTGGTCTCGCCGGACGGCTACGACGCTCCGGGCCAGGTCTCCTCGGCGTACGACCTGGCTGTCTTCGGGCGGACAGGGCTGGCGAACCCGCAGTTCGCCCAGTACGCGGCGACCGTCGACACCCGCTTCCCGGGCGGCACGCGAAGCGACGGAAGCCCCACGTGGACCTTCCGGATCCGGAACACCAACCGGCTGCTGACCGGCACCGACGGAGTGAAACGCTACCCCGGCATCATCGGCCTCAAGAACGGATACACCTCCCGCGCGGGCCACACCCTGATCGCCGCCGCCCACCGTGACGGCCGCCGCCTCCTGGTCACGGTGATGAACCCGCAGAAGGGCGGCGGCCGCGCCGTGTACGAGGAGGCCCGCTCCCTCCTCGACTGGGGTTTCGCCGCCTCGGGACGCGTCCAGCCCGTCGGATCGCTGAAACCTCCCGCCGCACGCCAGGACCCCCAGACCGCGCCTGCCTCCGCCGCGCAGGCGGCCGCTCTGCAGCGGGAGGAGCCCGGCTCGGGCGTCGCGTACTCCTGGGTCGGCGCACTCGTCGGCGCGGCGTGCCTTACGGCAGGTGTCATCGTATGGACGCGGGGCGGGAACCGCGGGCCGGTGCCGGCGGGCCGGTTCGGATCCGCTCTCGGGCCGGTTCGGGCTCTGGCGCGTTGGGCACGGTCGGCTGTACGACGGTGACGAGGGCGGCGATGCAACCGGGGGCGGCTCGGTTCGGGCGACCCGGTCAGCACTCGAAGTCCGCTGCGACCTGCGGCTCTCGGTGCCGGTCCGCACTTTATTCGCTGTCGGCCGGCGTCCGGCGCACGAGAGAATGAAGCCTCCGAAACTTGGAGGACCCCATGAGCCAGGCGTACCTGACTCTTCAAGAGCTGCTGCCGCCCGCCGAGTTGGCGGCCGCGCTCGACGCCGGGCACGTCACCCGCAAGCCGCACCCCGAGCTGCCGCTGTCGATCTACACGTACACGCGGACGTGCCAGTACGAGCGGATCTGGAACAGGGTGACGACGCGTTGCCGCGGGCTGGTCGCCGACGACTCCACCGGTGAGATCGTCGCGCTTCCCCTGCCGAAGTTCTTCAACGTCGGTGAGCACGAGGCCGGTCAGCCCTACGCGCCCGCCCTGCCGGACGAGCCGTTCGAGGTGTACGACAAGGTCGACGGCAGCCTCGCGGTGGTCTTCCACTACGCGGGCCGGTGGCAGGTGGCGTCCAAGGGGTCCTTCATCAGCGCGCAGGCGCGGTGGGCCCAGCGCCGGCTCGACGGCAAGGACACGTCGGCCCTGACGCCCGGGGTGACGTACCTGGCGGAGATCCTGTACCCGCAGAACCGTATCGTCGTCGACTACGGCGACCGCCGGGACCTGGTGCTCCTCGCCGCGTTCGGCAAGGACGGCGCGGAGATACCCATGGCCGAGGCCGGGGCCGCGTGGCAGTGTGTCGGGTCCGTGGTCACGATGTGGCCCGCCATGCCGATCGCCGACCTGATCGAGCTGACCACGTCGAACACGATGCCCGGCGGCCGGTCCGCCTCCGGAACGGACGCCGAGGGCTTCGTGCTGCGCTTCGCTTCCGGGGTACGGGCGAAGGCCAAGCTCTCGGAGTACGTACGACTCCACAAGGTGCTGACGGGCGTCACGGAGCGGGACATCTGGCGCAGCCACGGCATCCAGCGGTTCGCGGGCATGTCCGCGAAGCGGCTCGCCCAGGGCCTGGGTTGCTCACGCGCCGAACTCGGGGGCATCACGGCAGCGGGCGGGCGGCCGCTGGACGCCCTGCTGGAGCAGGTGCCGGACGAGTTCGATGCCTGGGTTCGCGGGGTGATCGCGCGTCTGGAGGGCGAGGCGGCGGCGCGCGAGCACGCCATCGACGAGGCGTACCGGAAGGTCACCCATCTGGCCGGCGACCGGGGCGCGTTCGCCCGCGCGGTCCGGGAGCTGCCCGACGCACAGATCCGGGCCGCCATGTTCCTGCGGCTCGACGGACGCCCGACGGACCTCGTCGTGTGGCGGGCCGTGCGGCCCGAGGCGGCCGACCCGTTCAAGACCGACGAGGAGAACTGACCAGTGCCCGTAGTACACGTCATGACCGGGTTGCCGGCGTCGGGCAAGACGACTGCCGCACGTCAGCTGCAGGCGGACGCCGAGGGCCGGATGCGCCGGGTCAACCTCGACGACCTCCGGGCGATGCTCGACCTCCCCGCCGCCGAGCGGGGCCGGTCGTGGGCGCATGAGCAGACGGTGCTGGCGATCCAGGACGCCGCGGTGCGAGCGGCCGTCGACGACGGCTTCGACGTGGTCGTCGACAACACACACCTGACCCCCCACATACCGAAGCGTCTGAAGGCCGCGGTCGCCGGTCTGGCCACGTTCGTCGTGCACGACTTCACCGGTGTACCGGTCGAGGAGTGCATACGCCGGGACGGCGAGCGGGAGCGGGCCGTCAGCGAGGACATCATCCGGATCCTGGCCGAGAAGCACGCGCGGGCCACCAGGGGCGGATGGCGGCTCACCGACACGTGGCTGAACGACCAGCTCCCCGTGGAGCCGTACGTACCGGACCCGGCGCTGCCGGCTGCGGTGATGTGCGACATCGACGGAACGCTCGCCCTGACGGGCGACCGCGGGCCGTACGACTTCACGCGATGCGAAACCGACCTGCTCAACGTGTCGGTGCGGCAGGCTCTGCGTTCCTTCAGGCGGGCCGACAACGACGTCATCGTGCTGCTGTCCGGGCGCGGTGAGGAGTACCGCACGCAGACTGAGGCGTGGCTCCGGCGGCACGAGGTGCCGTACGACAAGCTGTGGATGCGCGGGGCGGGCGACGGGCGCCGCGACGACGTCGTGAAGGCCGAGTTGTTCGACCGGCACGTACGTCACCGTTACGCGGTGCGGGTGTCGCTGGACGACCGTGACCGCGTGGTCGCCCTGTGGCGACGCATGGGGCTGCCCACGTGGCAAGTCAACTACGGCAATTTCTGAGAGTTGCCGATGCGTCGGCGGGCCCCTGCCGTACGTCGGCCTGCTCGTGGTCGCAAGCGCGGGACGGCGCGCAGTCGCAGTTCGGTACTGAACCCTTGGCGCCCCGCGCGGCCACGCAACCCGGCAGTCCATGTGCGCGCATCGCCGCATCGACGCCGGTGACCAACGCGGTACGCAGTGCGTCGAGGCGGCGGTAGGCGTGGTCGTCGAGGACCTCGGTGAGCATGGCGCGGACGGCGGCGAGCATCAGCGGAGTGCCGTTGAATGTACCGACCTGTTCGTACGTGTTGTCCGCGCTGTACGCCATCAGCTCACCGCCCATGGACTTGGCCAGGCACACGAGGGCGGGCGTGACACCGAAGACTCGGTCGCACCACTCCTTGAGCTGGGCGTGGTAGCCGTCGGGCGGGACGATGAGCCCGATGTTCATCATGACGGGCTCGATGATCATTCCGGCGATCTCGCTCGGGTAGGCCGGCCCGTAGGCCACCGAGCTGGGGCGGTCGGCCGGGCCGATGTCCCCTGCCTACCAGGCCGATCTGGTGTTCCATCTGCTCGGCCCGGACGCCTGCCCGGAGGACCGTGAGGCCGTCGCGGAGCTGCTTCGGCCGGCCGACACGTCCCTGCCGGTCGGGGACATCCTCGCGGCCGTCGCCGCCACCCACTTCGAGCGCGTCAAGGCGAACGCCCTGACGTACGTCTACCTCACCTTTTACGTGCTCGGCCGCCACCCGCGCGGTGCAGTGCCTGCTCGACCGGGAACGGCGCCGCATGGCGTCGCGGCGTACGGTCGCCGACTTCGTTCTGGCCATGCTCGCCGTCATGGAGGGCTTCTCGTTGCGCGGCCGCGTCGAACCCGACCCTCGCCCCTCCGGCGAGGCCGCTCCCCGTTCGCCGCTGACGGAGGCACTCGCCGCCACCCTGAACGCTCTCTGGGACTCCTTCACCCGAGCCGATTCCCCCGGCGTCGTAACCGCGTTGAAGAAGACAGCGGGCGCGTTGTTCACCGCCTGCGCCTCCATCCACCGCGACAGCGCTGATCACGTACGCTGTGCCCGGGCGCCGGCCGGCACGGTCACAGCGGACCGGCTTCCTTTGTCACCAGCAACTTCAGGATGGAAAAACAGCGCATGGGAATGCTGATCGTCATCGGTGCGGGCGCGTGCATAGTAGTCCTCGGCATCGTCGTCGCAGTGATTCTGATCGCACGCAGCCGTAATGGCGGCGGTGCGGCGCCCGTTCACGGGGCCCACCCGCACCAGCCCGCGCCCTACCCGATGCCTCCGAACCAGGCCTACCCCCCGGCTCCGCCGAACCAGCAGCCGTACCCCCCGAACCCGTACACCCAGCAGCCTCCTTTCCAGGGCCGGTGACCGCTCGGCAGCGGTGATCCACTCGGACGTCCACGCTGCGGGCCCTCCGGTGGGAAAATTGGGTGCATGGGCCAGGCCCTCGTGACGCTCGTGCTGAGCGGTGACGTGATGCCGGGCCGGGGCGTCGACCAGATCCTGCCGCACCCCGGTGATCCGGTGCTGCGCGAGGGATACATCCGCGACGCCCGCGATTACGTCTCGCTGGCCGAGGCGGCCAACGGCCCGGTCCCCGCGCCTGTGGACTACGCCTGGCCCTGGGGCGCGGCGCTGGGTGTGATCGAGGCCGTGGCGCCCGACGTCCGGATCATCAATCTGGAAACCAGCGTCACGACGAGCGACGATTTCGCCCCCGGCAAGGCCGTGAACTACCGGATGCACCCGGACAACGTTCCGTGCCTGACCGCGGCGCGACCCGATGTGTGCGCACTGGCGAACAACCACGTCCTGGACTTCGGGCGCCGCGGCCTGGAGGAGACGCTGGACGTCCTGCGGGCCGCCGGGCTCGGGCCCGCCGGCGCCGGACGCGACCTGGCCGAGGCGCGGCGGCCGGTGGCGGTCCCCACGAAGGGCGGCGGGCGAGTGCTCGTGCTGTCGTGCGGGACTGCGTCCAGCGGCATCCCGTCGCGCTGGGCGGCGACCGGGGACCGGCCGGGCGTCGATTTCGTACCCGACCTGTCGGCCCGCAGCGCGGACGCCCTTGTACGGCGGCTGCGGGCGGTGCGCCGGGACGGTGATCTGACGGTCCTCTCGATCCACTGGGGTTCGAACTGGGGGTACGCGGTGCCGCCGGCCCAGGTCACCTTCGCACGGCGGCTCGTCGACGGCGGCGTGGACGTCGTGCACGGCCACTCCTCGCACCATCCGCGCCCGGTCGAGATCTACCGGAACAAGCTCATCCTGTACGGCTGCGGAGACCTGATCGACGACTACGAGGGCATCACGGGGTACGAGCGGTATAGGGACGACCTGCGCCTGCTGTACTTCCCGTCGCTCGACGCGAGTACGGGCGAACTGACCGGCCTGCGGATCGCCCCGACGCAGGCCCGGCGGATGACGCTGCACCACGCCTCGGCGGCGGATGCCGGCTGGTTGTGCGAGGCCCTGACCAGGGCGGGACAGGCTTTCGGCACGGTACTGGAGCCGGAGCCCGGCTCCGACGGCTTCCTCACGCTCCGCCGGCCCGGGCGCGCCGTACGACGCCGTACGGCTCCGTAGTCCACGTGTCGGTGGCCGCCCCCTCTACGGACCCGCCGGAAGCCAGGTCAGGTTCCCGGGCTTTGTCGGACCCGGCCGCATGGAACGGGTCACCCTCGGCGGACCGTCTTAGCGGACGGTAATGAACTCCCTGCATGACCGGCACGTACTGACATATGTACATCGCTGGTTGATCAGAAACGAGGAACCCGTGCGACCGTTCGTATTGAACTACGCCCAGCAGAGTGAAGGGCCGGACATCCCGGTTCCCTACGATTACAGCAGCGCCCTCCAGCTCAACCTACTGCCCGACGGGCGGCCCGCCATCAGCGATCAGGCGCTGCTCCTGGCCACCAGCACCACCACGTCCACGGCCGGCTCCCAGACGCACTTCGACGACTGACCGGCCTGGCGACGCCGATGACCGTACTGATCCTGACGTGCCCTCAGGACGTCACGACCGACATGGTGGTGGCCAAGCTGCACGAGCGGGGCGTACCGCTGGTGCGTCTGGACCCCGCGGATCTCCCCGGTGAAGCCGGCATGTCGGCCGAGTACGTCCGTGGTGACTTCCACTGCTACCTGTCCGCGGACGGGCGCGTGGTCAGCTCCAAGGCTCTGCGCTCCATATGGGTGCGACGGCCCGGCGAGCCCGCCGCACACGTTCCGGAGCCGTCGCAGTGGCTCACCGCCGAGACCAGACAGGCCCTGTACGGCGTGCTGTACTCCACCACCGCACGCTGGATGAACCATCCCCGCCAGGCGGAGCAGGCGCGGCTCAAGCCCTGGCAGTTGCGCTTCGCGCACCAGAGCGGCTTCGCCGTGCCGCCCACCGTCGTCACGACCTTCCCACGCGTGGCCGAGCAGTTCGCGGCGCAGTACGGGAAGGTCGTGGTGAAGTCCCTCTCGGGGCCGCCCCGCAGTGAGCCCGCGATCGCCCTGCCCACCGCGCTCGTCGAGCCCGGCACGGACTTCGCCGGTGTCGAGGCCGGCCCCACGCTGCTTCAGCGGTACGTACCCAAGCGGGCCGACATCCGGCTGACGAGCGTCGGTGGCCGGATGTTCGCCGCCCGGAAGGTCTCCGCGTCCGGGCAGGTCGACGGACGCTACGGCGGCACCGGCAACGCGTGGGAGCCCGCCGGCGTACCGGACCGCATCGCCCAAGCCGTGCACGAGTACACGGAGCTGGCAGGCCTCGCGTACGCGGCTTTCGACTTCGCCGAGGACACCGAGGACGTCTGGTGGTTTCTGGAGTGCAACCAGGGCGGCCAGTTCGGCTTCGTGGAGCTGGAGACCGGCCAGCCGATCGCGGAAGCGGTCGCGTCCTGGCTGGCTCGGGAAGCGCGTGAGGCGGCTTGAACGGGCGGCTTGAACGGGCGACCGCCGCACCGCGTAGTAGGGGGCGGGCGGGGTGACCGTGATCGTACAGAAAAGGGGCGAACATCTGTGATGCGTCGAATGGGAACGCGAGCGACGTGGCTGCCGCCGCGCCCGCCCCTCGGCAACGGGCGCAGGTTCCGCATCGACTACCCGCGTCAGGGCCGCCGCGGACCGTTGCGGCTGATGCCGTCGTGGCGCCAGCTGCTCGGCCTCTCGCTGCTTTGCTGCGGTACGGTCGCAGCGCTGTTCGGCTATGTCTACTCCACCGTGCACATCGCGGACGTGAACGCCGCCGCGCGAGCCGAGGCCAACGTCTACTACTGGGCCGACGGCACGCAGATGGTCAGTGTCGGGGCGGTCAACCGGCAGAACGTCCCCCTGTCCGACATCCCGCCGTCCCTGCAGAACGCCGTGATCGCGGCGGAGAACGCCGACTTCTACAGCGACCCGGGATTCTCCGTCGGCGGCGTGGGCCGGGCCGTGGTGAACATGGCACGCGGCGGGGAGGTCCAGGGCGGTTCGACCATCACGCAGCAGTACGTGAAGAACACGTACTTGACGCCGGAGCAGACGGTGGACCGCAAGCTGCGCGAACTGTGCCTCGCGGTCAAGCTGTCCAGGTCCCTGTCCAAGCAGGAGATCCTTCAGGGGTATCTCAACACCAGCTGGTTCGGCCGCAACGCCTACGGTGTGCAGGCCGCCGCCGTGGCCTACTACGGCATGGACGCCAAGGAGCTCGATCCCGGCCGCAGCGCGCTGCTGGCCGCGCTGCTCAAGGGAGCGGAGCAGTACGACCCCTCCCTGAGCGAGGCGAACCACCGCCGGGCCGAGGCGCGGTGGCGGTACGTCCTGGACCGGCAGGTGGAGCTCGGTCACATGTCGCCGCAGGAGCGGGCCAAGTACACCGTCTTCCCCGAGCCGCGCCGGCAGTCCGTGTCCACCAGCCTGTCCGGGCAGACCGGTTACCTGGTGGATGTGGCGAACAAGTACATCGAGAAGCGTACGGGGCTGACCGCCGAGGAACTGGGCCGCGGCGGTTACCGGATTCGCACCACCTTCGACAAGGCGAAGGTGGAGCAGCTGCGGCAGACCGTGGACGAGGTCGCAGCGCAGCGGCTGGACCCCGAAGGCCGGATCGCCGACCGGGACGTCCAGTTCGGCGCCGCCTCCGTGCGCCCGGGCGACGGCGCGGTGCTGGCGCTGTACGGCGGCTCCGACGCGACCGAGCACTTCACCAACAATGCCGACACGGCGGGCGTGCCGGTCGGTTCGGCCTTCAAGCCGTTCGTCCTGGCGGCGGCTCTTCAGTACGGAGTCCGTTCGCCCGGCCCGGCCGCGCGGGAAATGCCGGTGACTTCCGACAGCTTCTACGACGGGACGGGCGTCCTGACTCCCGGAACACCGTGGCTGCTGCCTGAGGGGGCGGGCACCGGCACCGGCCGCCGGTTCGCGGACGGCGTCCTGCCTCTCGCTACCGGCCTTCCCACCCTGCGCGAGGCGCTGGTGGGGAGCGGCGACAGCGTCTACAGCCGCCTCGGTGAGGACGTCGGACTGGTGAAGGTGCGCGATCTCGCGGTCAGTACGGGCCTGTTGCCGCAGAGCATGGCCCCCCTGGAACGGCGCTTCTCCGTCGGCACCTCCACGCCGAGCGCCATACGCATGGCCGACGCGTACGCCACCTTCGCCGAGGACGGCCGGCGGACGGACCCGTACTCCGTCACCGCGGTCACCTACCGGGGCACCCGGCTGGAGGGGCTGGAGCGGCCGGCCGGCAGGCAGGTACTGGACACAGAGGTCGCCCGTGAGGTCTCCCGGGCGATGCGGGACGTGGCCGTGGACGCGCTGGCGCCGGACACCCTGCGCGAGCTGGCTCCGGTCGCGGCGGGCCGCACCGGCGACGACGACCGGTTGCCCGCCGCCTGGTTCGTCGGCTACACCGAGGAATTGTCGACCGCCGTGACCGTCTTCCGGGACAAACCGGGCGAGGGCGGCCTGCTCCCGATGTTCGGAGTGGGCGGAGTGGGCGGGGAGGGCGGAGTGGGCGACGCCGACGGATCCGGGGCGGAGCGTGGCGACTTCCTGCCGCTGCGGGTGTGGTCGTCGTACATGGCAGCGACACTTTCGGGAGCGGGCGGCACGGGGCCCGGCGCCCGGTAGGGGCCTGGCCGACCGCCGGCATGCGGCACGAAGGGGCCGGCGTCCAAGACGGACGCCGGCCTCTGCCGCGCGCGTGGTCGACCGGGTGGTGCGGTCACGGGTCTCAGGACGCCCGGTGGCCCAACTCGTCGGGAGTCGACGGCACGTTGAGGAACGGGATGGCAATACGCCGGGGAAGCGCCTTCGGCATGTCCGTGGTGTTCTGGTCCTGTGCCTGAGCCTCGCCGCCCCGAACCGGTTGCCGGTTCGCGGGAGCCGTCTGCGGCGCGGTCCCCGTCCCGTACGCGCCGAGGGTGATCACGCGGCACTTCCGTCGGCCGGTTTCGTGGCGGTGGCGGTGGTGGCGGGCCGCCTGCGGCCCAGGGCGAGGGCGCCCGCCACCGCGAGGAAGGCGACCCCGCCCGCGGTGATCAGCACGCCGGCGACCTCGTTGCCCGGACGGGGGCCGCTCCCGGTCTCGACTCCCCCCGCGGGGACGGACCCCACCGCCGCGCCCTCCGCCGGGCCGCAGACGGCCGGGGCGGTGGCTTCCTGCGGAAGCTTGGGGTCCAGGTCGCTCGTACCCAGGCCGAAGTCGTACTGCTTGTTCCCGTTCGGGTCGATGCCGTGCTGTACGACGTACAGGTCCTTGACGTGGTCGGCCACGTCCTGGGAGACGGTGATCGTACGCTCGTAGGACAGCCTTCCCTGCCCGTCCGCGACCGGCATGCGGTCCACGGCGACGCCGCTGCCGGCGGAGGTGTCGCCCTCGGTGGTGAGCGAGATGTTGATCTCACCGTGGAGGGGCAGCCCTTCGCTGGTGGTGACGATCCCGTCGCCGTCCTTGTCCGCGCTCGCGTCCGGGCAGCGGAAGCCACGTCCGTCGGCGGAACCGTGAATGTGCTGTGCGTGCGGCTGCCCGGGTACGAGCCCCCGCGACTCGATCTTTACGGTCAGGCGTGTGCCGTCCAGACTGAGCATCGCCGTGCCGTTTGCGCCGGAGCCGTTCAGCGGGGCCAGGTTGATCTGGCGCGCGGTTCCTTCGGCGGCGGCCGGGGAAGAGGTGACTGCCGCCAGAGCGAGGGCGGCGGGCAGGGCCACAAGTGCGACGAGGCGAGTTGTGGTGCGCTGGGCTCTCACGATCGTTCGTTTCCTTTCCGGTGGCCGCCCTGCCTGGGGACGGCCACGGTCCGCGTCCGCGTCCGGCTCTGGTGGTGCGGGACACCGCCCGTGGGCAACCGCCCGTCACACGCACGGAGTTCATCGGTGCGGGGTGCTGCCCGCTCCCACGGGTGCCTGCATCTGCTGGGCGGAGTGCGGCGGGATGGACGCGACCGGAGCCGTCTCGCTGAGGTGGCCGACGTGCGGGCGGGCCCGGTCGGCGGCGGGGTTTCCGGTGATGGCAGCGGTCGCCGGGCCTGACGGGGGCGGCGCGCTCTTGCGCTCGTCGGGTGCGTTCGCGACCGACGACCACGTACGCAACCGATGGCTCGCGGCCTCGTCGAGCGTTACGGGCGCCCCGCGCTGCTCGGCCAGCCGGCTCGCCTCCCGGCCGAGCGCGGCCACGTCGTCCCAGCGCAGGCTCAGCACCACGGAGAGCTCGGCGCCGCCGCCCGGCAGCCCTTGCATCATTGCTTCAACACGATCGGTCATGTCCGCTCCTGCTCGTTGACACAGAGACGTATCGCCGCACCTGGGTCGGGCGCGGGTAGCCGGTAGTACGCACTGTGTGGGCGGCATGTTCAGCGAGCGTTCGGACAGGAGCGGTTGGTGACATGGCTGAGCCGACCGACGACGGTCCCGCCACCCGGGCGCAGCAAGTCGGCGGCGTACCGGGGCTTCGCCGCGGTGCAGCCGCCGAGCCGTGACCAGTGCAGGGGGCGGGGCGGCGTACGCGTACGCCGCGGTCCTGCGGGAGACCGGTCCGCACGCGTGCGGAGCGCTGAGCGGTGTGCTGACGGGGCGTCGTCGGCTTCTCGTTACGCGCCCGTTGTGGCGGGCGCGGCGGCTGATTGTGCCGTCGCTTCGTCGTTCTTGACGACCCTGTAGTAGACGGACTTCTGCTGCTTGGTGCGTTCGCTCTGGTTCTTGGCGACTGACGCCTCGAGGGCGTTGCGCACCACTGTCACGCTCAGCGTGCGTTCCGGATGTGCCTCGCTCAGTTCCTGGGTGACTTCGGCCGCCGACCGTGGTTCGTCGTGCTTGGCCAGTACGGCGACGACGAGTTCACGCAAGGGCGGCGCGGTCTTGTTCGACGGCGGCGCGGACTTGTTCGCCTTTGCTCCGGTGTTCGGTTGTGCCGTCTTCCCGGAGCGCTTGTCGTTGTCGGGTGCCGGCTTCGCACGGCGTGCCTTGGGAACCGTGGCGGTCTTGGCCGCCTTGGGTGTCCTGCCCTTCTTCGCGGGCGCGGTGCCCAGGGCCGCCCGCATGCTCACGAGCAGCTCGTAATCCTTCTCCAGTGCCTCGAGCTGACTCTGGAGGGAGGCCACTTCGGACCTGACACGTTCTTGTTCTTTGGTGTTGCGCTCCAGATCTGCGTCGACCTGGTCGGCGTATTGGGACTGCAGCGTGGGATTTCCTTCTGGCATGACAGCTCACTTTCCTCGCACCACTGTTGGGGGCGGATGCTACTCACGTTTCTTGCTCCTGCAGAACCACGCGTGTGTGGCAATTCGACACCAAGGCTCAACTCACTGTCGAGCAAGGCGCTCGATTTCACTCGGCGTAGCGCTTTCTCCGACGCCACACGTCAGTCGGTGAGGGCTCGTTGAGAGTGTGGCGGCACCGAACGCGGCAGCACGCTGACGGCCCCATCGCCGCGCCGACGTACCCAAATCCGCCCCGGTCACGCCTTGTGGCCGGGTGACTTCCCTAACGGGCGTCCGGGGCGCGGCGGGCTACGATCGCGGGTCGCTGTGAAGATCGATTTCAGGGGACAGACAGAATGACGAAGCGCACAAAGGGCAGGCTGGCGGTCCTCGGGACCGTGGGCGTACTGACGGGCGCTCTGGTGGCAGGGGCCGGCCTCGGCTCGCGCCCCGAGGCCAAGGCGGCGGACGCGTCCGGCAGGGCCGCGGCCGAACTGCGGCACTGGCCCGCGCCGGTGGCCGCCGAACTGGGCCGGGTCATCTCCAAGAACGCGGACAAGGGCGCGTACGCCGTGTTCGACGCGGACAACACCACCTACCGCAACGACCTCGAGGAGTCCCTCCTGCCCTTCCTCGAGATGCGGGGCGTGATCACCCGCAAGTCGATGGACCCGTCGCTGAAGACGATTCCCTTCAAGGACACCGCGGGCCACAAGGAGAGCCTGTACAGCTACTACAACAGGCTGTGCGAGATCGACGACCAGGTCTGCTACCCGTGGGTCGCCCAGATCTTCTCCGGATTCACCCTGAAGGAGCTCAAGGGGTACGTCGACGACCTGCTGGCATACGGAAAGCCCATACCCGCCGAGTACTACGAGGACGGGAGACTCACGACGACCGAGGTCGAGGCGCCCGAGTTCCTGACGGGGATGCAGGAGCTGTACAAGACCCTGCGCGCCCACGGCATCGAGGTCTACGTCGTCAGCGCGGCCAGCGAGGAACTGGTCCGCATGGTGCTCGCCGACCCCAAGTACGGTTACCACGTCAAGCCGCAGAACGTCATCGGCGTGTCGATGCTCCTGAAGGACCGCGAGACCGGCGACGTCACCACCGCCCGCAAGGAGGTAGCAGCCGGCGACTACGACCCCGCCGAGCTGAGCGACCGCGAACTGACCCCGACGCTGTGGGCGCCGCTGACGTGGTTCGAAGGCAAGCCCGCCGCGATCAGGACCTACATCGACGAGTGGCGTAAGCCCATTCTGGTGGCGGGTGACACACCGGTGAGCGACGGACCCATGCTCTTCCACAGCACCGATCCGAAGAACGCGGGTACGAGGCTCTGGGTCAACCGCAAGGACAAGTACCTCAAGCAGATCCAGGACATGCGGCGGTCCAATGCCGCGCGGCAGAAGGAGCTCGGTGGGCCCGTGACTGCCGACAAGCGGTGGCTGGTCGTCAAGCCCGAAGAGATCCGCTAGCGCGCCCCGGCGCCTCCGCCGGCCATCCGCTCGGCCATCCGCAGGTTTGAAAACCCGCTGCGAGCCTACGCGCTACGAGAAAACCATCGAGCGACACCTGGAGGTGCCCCATGGGCATCATTGCTTGGATCCTCATCGGACTTCTCGCCGGCCTCATCGCCAAGGCGCTGCTGCCGGGCAAGGACCCGGGAGGCATCATCGTCACCATCCTCATCGGAGTCGCGGGCGGGCTGCTGGGCGGCTGGCTCGGCAAGGTGATCTTCGGCGTCGACTCCATCGACGGCTTCTTCGACCTGTCGACGTGGATCGCCGCCATCGTCGGTTCGCTCATCCTCCTGGTGCTCTACC
Organism: Streptomyces sp. TRD_SC_5; assembly: GCF_056836825.1. Classification (NCBI taxonomy): domain Bacteria; kingdom Bacillati; phylum Actinomycetota; class Actinomycetes; order Kitasatosporales; family Streptomycetaceae; genus Streptomyces; species Streptomyces sp. TRD_SC_5. The sequence continues at coordinate 200,363 of NZ_JBWZZS010000001.1, forward strand.
GCCTGGTGGCAGGGGGCCGGTCGCGATCGCACGCCTGATCCCGGGCCCCCCGGTCACCACGGCGCGCTCGCTACGGCGCCTCGTCCTGGTCCGCTGATTCGCCATCCGCAGGTGCGACGTGCATCGCGGCTTCCTCTGCCGAGGCCGCGCCGCCGTCGATCCCGACATCCCGTCCCAGTACGCCGATGTTGCGCCGCGGCGCCTCCTCCGGCACCGGGGCGATGCGGCCCGCACGGCTATCGGCGGCCTGCTCGTCCAGGGGTTCACCCTCGCCCCCGGGCAGGTCGCCGACCGCGTCGCCCTCCGGCGGCCGCACGTCGGGCATTTCCTGCGCCAGCCGCTGGTCGAGGGACTCCCCCTCGCGCTGCTCCTCGCCGGTGGTGCCGTATTTCGTCGCTCCCAGGGCCCGCTCGGGCGGGGAGTACCCCTCGTCCAGCATGTCGTCCAGGTTGCGCTCCCCCACCGCGTTCTCCAGGTCGAGGTCGTCGGTGGGCCTGTTCTGTCCGTCGGAGTTCTCGGGCTGGTAGACGTCGTCGCCCCGTGCCGCGTCGTCAGTCATCCGCTGGTTCCTTTCGCGTGGTGGTGTCCTGTTCCCGGCTCGCGCATGTGGGTACCCGATCAAGAACGCACCACACCGCATTTCTGACATTCCTCCTCATGGCGAGCCCGGCAGCGGTTGTTCCGTCCAGATGGTCTTGCCGTGGCGGGTGTACCGACTGCCCCACCGCTCCGTGAGCTGCGCGATCAGGAAGAGGCCTCGGCCGCCTTCCTCGGTGGCGCGTGCGCGTCGCATCCGGGGCTGCGTACTGCTGGGGTCCGACACCTCGCAGATGAGTGTCGACGTACGGATGAGCTTGAGTTCGACGGGGCCGCCCGCGTAGCGGATGGCGTTGGTGACCAGCTCGCTCGCCACGAGCTCGGTGGTGAAGGCGAGTTCGTCCAGTCCCCAGCGGGACAGCTGCCCCACCACCAGCGCACGGGCGTCCGCGACCACCGCGGGGTCCGGCTCCAGGACCCACGTCACGCTGTCGTCCGGGGAGACCACACGGGTGCGGGCGAGCAGCAGCGTCACATCGTCCGACAGCGGGCTCGGGGCCAGATCGGCCACCACCTCCCGGCCGAGCTCCCGCAGCGGACGGCCGAGGGCGTCCGCGGCCATCAGCCGGTGTCTGAGCGCCGCCATACCTTCGTCCAGGTCGGCCCGGGGCCGCTCGACCAGGCCGTCGGTGTAGAGCGCCAGCACGCTGCCCGGTTCGACCTCCATCTCCACGGGCTCGAAGGGCAGTCCGCCGACTCCCAGGGGCGGGCCGGGGCTGACGTCGACGTAGCGGACGGTCCCGTCCGGAGCCAGCAGGGCGGGCGGGGGGTGCCCGGCGCTGGCCATGGCGCACTGTCGTGACACCGGGTCGTACGTCACGTACAGACATGTGGCGCCGAAGGAGTCGTACGCGCTCTGCGGTTCGGAAGTCTGGGTGCCGTTCTCGAAGCTGCTGTTCTCGACCGTCAGTTGGGAGACGAGGTCGTCGAGGTGAGTGAGCAGCTCGTCGGGTTCGAGATCGAGATCGGCCAGCGTGCGCACGGCGGTGCGCAGCCGTCCCATCATCGCTGTGGCCTGCAGGCCGTGGCCGACCACGTCTCCGACCACAAGGGCGACCCGCGCGGACGACAGGGGGATGACGTCGAACCAGTCCCCGCTCACCCCGCCGGCCGTGTCCGTGGGGCAGTAGACGCTGGCGCTCTGCACGGCGGCCGTCTCGGTCGTCGTCGGCGGGAGCAGGCTGCGCTGCAGACTCACGGAGGCGTGCCGCTCGCGTGCGTACCGGCGCGCGTTGTCGACGACCAGGGCCGCGCGGGAGGCGATCTCCTCCAGCAGGGCCAGGTCGTCGGCGCCGAAGGGCGCGCGGTCGTCGGTGCGCCATACCGTGACGCGTCCCAGGAGCCTGCCTCTGGCTCGCAGCAGCGCGCTCATGCCGGAGCGGACGCCCGGACCGGGCAGGGGGCCGGGCACATCGTCGTCGCCCGGCCCCTGCTCGGCGAGTCGCGGCCACACGCGGCCCCGTGGGGCGTCGTCGCCGGCGTCCATCAGCATGGAGCCGCCGACCGACAGCAGCCCGGCGTCCGCTCCGCCCGCCACGGCCGCCCGCCGCAGGGCGTGATGCCGCTGGTGGCCGGGGCCGGGCTCCTCGTGCGCGAACACCGCCTCCGCGATGTCGACGGCGGCCAGGTCGCCGAGAACCGGGACCAGTACATCCGCCAGATCCTGCGTGGTTTCCGCCACCGACAGGGAGTTGCCCAGCACCGCGGTGGCGCGGTGCAGCAGGTCGAGGCGCTCGCGGGCGCCACGCTGTTCCGTGACGTCGGTGAACAGGGCGGTCACGCCCATGACGCGACCGTCCGGCTCCTGGAGGCGAAACGCGGACAACGCCATGATCCGGCCCGTCCCCGGGTCGACCCGGGTGCGTACGAGGGCGTCCATCGCCACCAGGGGTGTCCCGGTCGTGAGCACCTTCCGCAGCTGCTCTTCGATCAGGCGAGCGTCATCGGCCCAGAGGAACTCCGTGAGCCGCAGACCGCCCAAGTCGGCGGGCAGGCCGGTGTACGGAAGGATCTGAGTGTTCGTCCGCACCAGTCGCAGCTCTCGGTCGAACATCGCGAAACCGACGCGGTCCTGGAGGAACATCTCCTGCATGAAGGCGTGGTCCTGGCGCCACCGCACCATCAGGGCCGCAGGCGCTCCCAGAACGAAGAAGCGGGACGAGCGCCGGTCCGGCTGTCCGCGGTCCAGCGGAAGGACACGGAACATGACGTCCGCTTCCTCTCCGCCCCCCTCGCGCACCACCGCCCGGCCTTCCCACACCGGCCCGTCGCGCTGTGCCATGACCTGCGGCCACAGGGCGGGGTCGGCCAGCAGTTCCTTGATCCGCCGGCCGCACAGTTCCTCGGCCCGCCGGTTCAGGAGAGCCTCGGCCGCCGGAGTGCAGCCGAGAACCGTCCCGGCGGCGTCCACCAGCAGCCCGGCCGCTTTGCCTGCGTCGAGGGGATCGTCGTTGCTGCGAGCAATGCGCACACGCACCCCCGAGATCGGGCTCTCACCGGTCCTGATCCGGCCGGACGGTCGGCACCATTGATCCGTGGTGTCCTGGTTCTCTTGATCAGGCTATCCATCACCCACGCTGTCCGCCCGCCCGGAAAGCAGAAGACGGCCAATGGCCGATCGCACCGCAGGCGCCGGCATGCGGTCGTGGTGGGACTGTGTGACCCTGGCCGCGAGACCGGGCCGTGCCGGACCAAGGGAGAGTGCGATGAATCAGCTCGGAGACAAGCCGGAAGAGGTCCGCAAGCAGCTGGAGGAAGAGAAGCGGCAGGCCCGGGAGCGGGAACGGAAGTCCGCCGGCCGGAGCGCCGAGCCCCGGGACCCGTCCGCGGAACCGGACGACCCGGCGTACGGCGACGAGCGGGATCCGGGCTGACCACGACCGGGGCCGGACTAACGGCCTGCTCCCCCCTGTTCACGCCGGTCGCGGATGTGGCCGCAGATGCGAGACTTGGACCTATGGACTGGGCTTCATGGACGACGCTCGGAGTACTGACGGGCCGGGGCGGGGTGCTCACCGAGGAGGTGGGCGTTCTGACCGGGGACCTCACGGTGCACACCACATGGGCCGACGGTGAGGCGAGGATCGCTGTGCAGTACAGCGGATCGTCGGACTGGTTCACGATGTCGGGCAGTCCGGTGCCCTCCCCTTCGGAGGCCGACAGCCGGAACCTGCACGACGCCGTGGTAGCGGCGGTACGTGCCGGGGGCGCCGCCACTGTGCCCGCTCCACCGCACAGCAGTTCCTCGGCACAGTGACGCCGCTCCCCGGGTCGTAGGGCCGGCTGCTCCTTGCACGGCATGCCGGTCCACGTCACCGCGGACGGCCCACCACGGCAAGGAGAACGGCCATGCTCGCGCGTGATCTCGCGGAACCGTACCCCTGCGTGTCGGTCGACGCCGACGCCGTGGAGGCGGCGCGGCTGCTCGCGGGGAACAAGCTGCCCGCGCTGCTCGTGGTGGACGCGGACCAGCGGCCGTACGCCATCGTGCCGGGCTCCCAGCTCATCAAGCTGCTGGTGCCCGACTACCTGCTGGAGGAACCGCTGCTCGTCTCGGTGATCGACGACCGGCACCTCGGTGAGGTCGTGGAGAAGATCGCCGGCCTGACGGTCTCCGAGTGGCTGCCGCGCCGCACCTACGCGCCGCCGGTGGTCGGGCCCGACGCCGGTTTGCTGCAAGTGGCGACGCTCATGGCCCGTACGCGCAGTCCGCTGGTGGCCGTCATCGAGCGCGAAGGCGACGAGGTCCGCCTCCTGGGCGCCATCACCGCGGCCTGCCTGATGACCCATCTCGTCGGTAACCCCTGAGCGAGGGGATCAGCGCGGCGCCGCGGCCCGCTACAGCGGCGTGGCCGGGGACAGCGCCCTCGCCGCGCGGTGGCCCTCGACGGCCCGTTCCACGTCCTCCTCCACCAGGTGGTGGTTGATGGCGCCCGCGGCCGCCGATCCCATGCCGGCCGCCGTGACCACCTGCGCCCGCGGATCGGCGACGTTGCCCACCGCCCACACACCGGGCACGCTGGTGCGGCCCGTACGGTCGGTCGTCACCCAGCCGTTCTCGTCCCGCTCACAGCCCAGTGCGGTCAACAGGGCGTCGCGGGGCACCATGCGCGGAAGGACGAACACCGCGCTGCGGGGCACTACCTGGCCGTTGGCCAGTTCGACCCCGCTCAACCGGTCGTCGTCGCCCACCACCAGGCGCTTGATCACGCCATCGGCGACGCGCACACCGCGAGCGGTCAGCCGCTCGTGGTCGTCGCCCGTCAGGTCCAGGGTGTGCCGGAAGAGGACGACGTCGGACGACCACTGCCGCAGCAGCAGCGCGTGCCGCACAGCGCCCGGGTGTGTGCCGAGGACTCCGATCGGCCGGTCGCGCACCTCGTAGCCGTGGCAGTACGGGCAGTGCAGCAGGTCGTTGCCCCAGCGCTCACGCACGCCAGGAATCCCGGGCAGTTCGTCGCGCAGGCCGGTGGCCACCACCACCTGGCGGGCGCGGAGTACGGGCCCGCCTGCCAGGTGCACGAGGAAACCGGGGTCGATGCGGTCGACCTGCCCCTCCATCAACTCCACGCCGTAGCCGGACACTTCCGCACGGCCCACTTCCAGCAGGGACGCCGGGGACATCCCGTCCCGGGACAGAAAGCCCTGCATGTGGGCGGCCGGGGCGTTGCGCGGTTCCCCGGCGTCCACCACCGCCACCCGGCGGCGGGCCCGGGCCAGTACCAGGGCCGCGTTCAGGCCGCCGGCCCCGGCGCCGACCACCACGACGTCGTACACCAAATCACCCGACGCCACACTCTTCGTGTCGCTCATTGCGATCACCTCCGCCCACAGGATGCGACCGGGCCGGCGGCGGTGGCAATCTCTGTTGCTGTTTCCGGGAAATGCCAGTGGTCAGAAGTCCCAGGACCTGGGGCGTGCCAGCGCCTCCCACTCGGTGCGGAGCAAGGACAGGACCGCCAGGTCGTGGCGGCGCCCGCGGTGCAGGCAGGCTGAGCGGCGTATCCCCTCCTGGACGAAACCCGACTTGGCCAGGACTGTGAGCGCGGCTGTGTTGCCGGTGTGCGTGTCCGCCTGGAGACGGTGGATGGGCAGTTCGCCGAAGGCGAGATCGGTCAGCGCGTCGAGCGCGTCCGTGCCGTAACCCTGTCCTCGGTAGCGCGGGTCCAGCATCAGGTGGACTTCCGCCGTGCCGTCGACCAGGTCCTGGGCCACGAGAGCCGTGTGGCCGATCGGCGTGCCGTCGGGGAGCAGGATGAGGAAATCGTCGCGGTTGTGGTCGTCCCTGTCACTCTCCAGGCGCTCGCGCAGCGCGGAGAGGGAGCGCGGCCAGAAGCCGATCTCCTGTGCTGCTACGGGGTCGGCCCGTCACCCGTATATCAGCTCGGCGTCATCCACGTCGAGAGGGGCGAGAGAGACATTCCTGCCCCGCCAGCACGGCTCTCGGCCCGGTTCCCCGGCCTCGTTCTCCGTCTCGTTCTCCGTCATGTTCTCGATCATGGGCGGATGCTACGGGCCGACCAGGCACCGGGGCCACTGCCGGTCCGCTGTGATCGCGATGTCAAAGCACGAGCGTCCGATTCGCGCGACACTGGGCGTGACAGACGTGTCTGCCGCCTCGGGAGGTGCAGCGTTGGCCGATCGCCAGCTTCCTCAGCGCGTCCCTGAGCGCCTGAAGGCGTCGGCGATGCTGCGCCTGCATCGCAGGATGCGCTCCCTGACCGACCGCTTCCCGGCCAGGAACCGGCTGGTCTGGCTCAGCGAGGCGAGCACGCGGATCGGCACCACTTTGGACCTGGACCAGACCGCCCGCGAGCTGGCCGACTTCACCGTTCCCCGGCTCGCCGACTGCGCGGCGGTCGACCTGCTGGAGTCCGTCCTGCTCGGCCAGGAGGGCGAACACCGGCCCGGGCCGGGCGCGCCGCTCACGCGCGCCCTCGCCGTCGCGGCGGTCGACGGTCTGGCCCGGCGTCTGGAGCCGGACCCGGTCGGTGAGGTCTCGTACCATCCGCACTCGGTCGCGTCGGTGCACTGCCTGGTAGCCCGGGAACCCGTCCTCATCGCCCGGATGGAAGACGGCGACTTCGAGCGGGTCGCGGTCACCGCGTCCGGCGCCGTCAAGATGCGCGAGGCCGGTGTGCACAGCTACATGGCGGTGCCGCTCATCGCCCGCGGCGTGCTCCTGGGCGTCGCCGACTTCATGCGCCTGGGCACTAGGCCGCCCTTCACCGACGCGGATGTCGCCCTCGTCCTGCAAGTGGCCTCCCGCGCGGCAGTGTTCATCGACAACGCCCGGTTGTACGGCCGCGAGCGCGAGCACGTCGTCAGCCTCCAGCGCAGCCTGCTGCCACGGGCCACGCCGGCGACTCCGGGGCTGCGGGTCCGTGCCCGCTACACGCCGACGGCCGACGTGAGCGGCGTGGGCGGTGACTGGTACGACGTCATGGCGCTGCCGGGCGGACGCAGCGCGCTGGTCGTCGGCGACGTCATGGGGCACGGTCTGTCGGCGGCGGCGACGATGGGACGGCTGCGCACGGTCGCCCGGACCCTCATGGCCCTGGACACCGCGCCCGAACGCGTCCTGGCCCGGGTGGACATGGTCGCCCGCGACCTCGAGGACGACCAGGTGGCGACGTGTCTGTGCGCCGTCTTCGACCCGGCCACCTCCACCTACACACTCGCCAGCGCCGGCCATCCCCCGCCGCTGCTGGTGGCCGCCGACGGGCAGGCGTCGTACGTCGACGTCCCGCCGGGAGCGCCGCTGGGCTCGGGCGTCATTCCGTACGACTGTGTCCGGCTTCCCGCACCCGTCGGCAGCCGGCTCGTGCTGTACACGGACGGCCTGATCAAGTCCCGCACGGAGGACCTGGACGTACAGCTCGAAGGGCTGCGGCGGGCCGTGTCGGGCATGGCCCCCGCTGAGCTCGACGCGTGCGATCTGGTGACAAGCATCCGTGGGCACGAGATCCGGTTCGACGAGGCGGTGCTGCTCGTCGCCACGAGCCGCCGGCCGCTGCCGGACGCCGATGTGTCGGTCTGGCCGCTGGCGGAGGACGCGGCACCGGCCGCGACCGCCCGCCGGCTGGTCAGGGAGCAGCTCGACCGGTGGCAGCTGTCCGAGCACAACGACGTGATGGAACTCGTCGTCAGCGAGCTGGTCGGCAACGCGGTGCGGTATGGCGACGGGCCCGGCGAGCTGCGCCTGATCCGGCACGACCGCCTCACCGTGGAGGTCTCCGACACCGGCCCCGACCTGCCTCAGATCCAGCACGCGAGCCTGAGCGACGAAGGCGGCCGGGGTCTGCAGCTCATCAACATGCTGTGCCGGCGGTGGGGCGCCATTCGCACCGCGGCCGGCAAGATCGTCTGGGCTGAGCACGACATCCGCACGCCCTGACAGCGGGTGGGGCCGTTCTTCGTCACGACCGGTGTGCCCGGTGTGCGCACATCTCCTGGCAGACGGCTGACCAGTCGGTTTCCCGATTCGATGTGTGAGACGCGCCTGACGAGGAAGGCGACCGGGACGAGCCGACGAAGGAGAGCCAGTGAGCGATCGCAAGAACATATTCATACTCGGCCTGGACGAGGCCAACCTGCCGACCCTGCGAGCCGTGCCCGACGCACAGGAGTACGAGTACCACCCGCTGCTCACGGTCGAGGAGCTCCAGCACGGCGAGGTGTCGGTCGCGGAGCTGTTCGACAAGGCACAGGCGGTACTCGACGCCTTCGAGGGCAGCATCGACGCGATCGTCGGCTACTGGGACTTCCCCGTGAGTACGCTCGTACCGATGCTGAGCGAGCGCTACGGCACGCGCAGCACCGGCCTGGAGTCCGTCGTCAAGTGCGAGCACAAGTACTGGAGCCGGCTCGAGCAGCAGAAGGTCGTCGACGAGCATCCGCGTTTCGGCCGGGTCGACATGGAGGCGGACGATCCGCGCCCGCCCGAGGGCGTGGGCTTTCCGATGTGGCTCAAGCCCGCCCTGTCGTATTCGTCGGAACTCGCCTTCGGCGTCAAGGACCAGCAGGAGTTCCGTGAGGCGGTCGACGAGATCCGCAAGGGTGTCGCCCGCGTGGGCCGGCCCTTCGAGTACATCCTCGACATGCTCGACCTGCCCGAGGAGATGGCCGGTGTCGGAGGTCAGGTCTGTCTGGCCGAAGAGGCGATCTCGGGCATCCAGGTCGCGGTGGAGGGGTACGTCCACGACGGGGAAGTCACCGTCTATGGCGTCCTGGATTCGATCAACTACCCGGATTCCTCAAGCTTTTTGCGTCACCAGTACCCCTCCGCCCTGCCCGAGCCGGTGATACGCCGGCTGCACGACGTCTCCGAACGGGTGATGCGGCAGATCGGTATGGAAGCGGCGACCTTCAGCATCGAGTACTTCTACGATCCGCAGACCGACGCGATCAATCTGCTCGAGATCAATCCCCGGCACTCGCAGTCGCACGCGGAGCTGTTCGAGTACGTCGACGGCTCGCCGAACCACCACTGCATGCTCAGTCTCGCCCTGGACAAGGACCCCGCCCTTCCGCACCGGGCCGGCCCGTACAAGGTCGCCGCCAAGTGGTACTACCGGTGGTTCGCCGACGGTGCGGCACACCAGGTGCCCACGCCCGAGGACATCGAGCGGATCGAGCGCGAGATTCCGGGCGTACGGGTCGACGTGGTGCCCGAGGAGGGACAGCGTCTGTCCGAGACTCCGCAGCAGGACAGCTATAGCTACGAACTGGCCCACATCTTCACAGGTGGGAACAGTGAGAAGGAGCTGCGGGAGAAGTACGACCGGTGTGTGGCGGCCCTGGGCCTCGCCTTCGACGAGACGACGCCGGGCGGACGCGACCAGAAGAACGTCTGAGTACTCCGAGGACTCCTCGGACTCCGAGGACCCGCGAGAAAGGAGCGGCCCCGCCGTATGCGTTTCGTGAGCAATCTGCCGCACGCGACGAAGGAAGAAGAACACGTCGTCGTCCCCATGTCCGACGGCACGCGCCTGTCCGCCCGCATCTGGCGCCCGGTCTCCTCCGACGAGGAGCCCGTGCCGGCGGTGCTGGAGTACATCCCGTACCGCAAGCGCGACCTGACCGCGGTGCGCGACTCGATCCATCACCCGTACATCGCGGGGCACGGCTATGCGTGCGTACGCGTGGACCTGCGGGGCACCGGCGACTCCGAGGGCGTACTCGCCGACGAGTACCTCGAGCAGGAGCAGGCCGACGCCGAGGAGGTACTCGCCTGGCTCGCCGAGCAGCCGTGGTGCGACGGAACCACCGGCATGATGGGCATCTCCTGGGGCGCCTTCGCCGCCCTCCAGACGGCGGCCCGGCAGCCGCCGAGCCTGCGCGCCGTCGTCATCGCGTCCTTCACGGACGACCGGTACTCCGACGACATGCACTACATGGGCGGCGCGATGCTGTCGGACAACCTCGCGGAGGCGGGGACGATGTTCGCGTACGCGACGTGTCCGCCGGATCCCACCGTGGTCGGCGACCGCTGGCGCGACATGTGGCACGAGCGGATGGAACACACCCGCCCGTGGGTCCTGGAGTGGCTGCGCCATCAGCGCCGTGACGACTACTGGCGGCACGCCTCGGTGTGCGAGGACTACGCGGCCGTACGCTGCCCCGTCCTCGCCTCCAGCGGCTGGGCCGACGGCTACTCCAACGCCGTGACGCGGCTGCTGGGGAATCTCGACGTACCGCGCAAGGGTCTGATCGGACCCTGGTCCCACAAGTTCCCGCATCTGGGCGAGCCCGGCCCGGCCATCGGCTACCTCCAGGAGGTCGTCCGCTGGTGGGACCACTGGCTGAAGGGCGTCGACAACGGCGTCATGGACGGCCCCATGCTCCAGACGTGGATGCAGGACAGCGTGCCGCCCTCGACATCGTACGAAGAGCGGCCCGGCCGGTGGGTCGGCGAGCCGGACTGGCCCTCGCCGCACATCGAACCCGTCGCGCATCCGCTCCTGCGACACCGCATCGTCATGCCGGGAGACGCGACGCCTGCGGCGGGCGACGGCAGCGAGGGCCACAGCGACGCGATGACCGTGCAGTCGCCGCTGTCCGTCGGGCAGTTCGCGGGCAAGTGGGCCTCGTACAACGCCCCGCCGGACCTGCCGTACGACCAGCGCGAGGAGGACGGCGGCTCCCTGGTCTTCGACACCGGCCCGCTGGACGAGCCGGTCGAGATCCTCGGCTCCCCGACGGTCGAACTCGACCTGTCCGTCAGTGAACCGGTGGCCACGGTCGCCGCCCGCCTCTCCGACGTCGCACCCGACGGGCGTGCCACGCGGGTCACGTACGGCGTGCTGAACCTGACACACCGAGACGGTACGGGCGAGCCCGAGCCACTGGAGCCCGGCCGCCGCTACCGCGCCACCGTCCAGCTCAACGGTGTGGCCCAGGTCTTCCCGCCCGGCCATCGCATCCGGCTCTCCCTTTCCACGTCGTACTGGCCCCTCGCCTGGCCACCGCCCAAGCCCGTCCTGCTGAGCGTGCACGAGCGGTCCAGCACACTGACGCTGCCGGTGCGCCCGACGGACGAACCGGACGAACTGCCGCAGCGCCCCTTCGGTGAACCCGAGGGCGCCGAGCCCATCACCACCACGCGGCTGTCGGCTCCCGAGCAGCGCTGGGAGGTCAAGCGCGACCTGATCGGGTACGACTCCGCGCTGGAGATCGTGAAGGACCGGGGCATGGTACGCATCGACGACATCGGGCTGGACGTCGGCTGCCGCGCGTACGAGCGGTACACCGCCACGGCCGACGACTTCACGTCCGTCGGCGGCGAATCGGCCTGGACCATGCGGTTCCGGCGGGACGACTGGGACGTACGCGTGGAGACCCGCACCGAACTCCGGTGCAGCGAGACGGAGTTCTTCGTCGACGCGACCCTCGACGGTTACGAAGGGGAGCGGCGGGTCTTCTCCCGTACCTGGAACGAGACGCTGCCACGCGACTGGCTGTAAACAGTCCCCCTCGGGGCGGCTTGAGCCAACATGCGGCACGGAATGTAGCTGATCCACTACGCTGCGCCGCGTCGCATGTTGGACCAGCACCCGAGGGGACCCTGAGTGAACCGAATTCGGACCGTACTCGCCGCGCTCGGCATCACCGCCGCGACGGCGCTCGCGCCGGCCGCGAGCGCCGCTCCGCAGGAACACGGGCAACGGCCGGCGGCCGGCGCGTCCCGGCACGAGCCGTGCACCGGCTCGCTCCAGGACGACGCACGGCTCGGCCCCAAGTGGCTGCCGTCGAAGCACGAGAAGCCGGTGGGCCCGCTGCTGAAGGGCTACAAGCGGACCGGGAAGCTGTCACCGACGGCCTTCCTCAAGGAGTACTGGCAGGGGCCCGCGGACTCGGGCGGCTGGAAGTATCCGCCCAATGACGGGTTCGGCGAGGTCAACGGCGAGGTGGACAAGGCCCCCGCCAAGCTCCGCAGCGGCCAGCGCCTGGACCGTTTCGGTTCGGAGTACGGCGCGTACCTGGCACCCGCCGGCGACCCGTACGCCAAGCGCGCACTGCCCCCGCAGAACCTGAACACGCGCGAACCGTCGGTCCCGTGCGACTACCGCGTCTACGAGGTCGCCAAGCCGTTCTGGGTGTGGCAGGGGAGCATCGCGCCGTGGTTCGAGCAGCCGGGCGGCGGGCAGCAGATCAAGCTCGACCAGGCGTTCCTGGACCCGGGCGAGGGGCAGCGGCTGAACGTGAAGTGGCTACTGGAGCACGACTACCTGGAACCGGCCGGCGCGTAGCCTCACCCTCATGGACCGCCACGAACTGCGGGCCGCGCTGAGCGCGGCGGGAGTGCCCGACGACTACTACCGCATCGAAGGCGTCCACGAACCGGCCCCCACGCCCCCCGACTTCCTGTACTTGGCCAGGAGCCAGGAGGAGGTCGGGGGGTGGGAGACGGGTGCGTACGAACGCGGTGTCCACGAGACCGTCAGCCGGCATACGAACGAGGCCGAGGCCTGCGCGCAGTTGCTGCGCCTGCTGACCTGAGGCCCCGCCGAAAAGCGATGCTTTCCGGTCGAAGCAGCCTAGGTGACGAGTGAACCAATTCGACGAAAGCGCAGGCCAGAAGGTCGTTTCGCCTTGTACCACCGCCTCGCGTCCACATGATGGACGCCTTCGGCGGTGTCGGGCGCACCGCCTCCGAGCTGCCCGAACGACCGTTCGGTCACCCGATCCGATCGTGTACGGCCGGAATGAGCTGATCAGTGTGCATTCACTGTCCGCATCAGCAACACTCCTCACCGCAACACCCCCGCAACTCATTCGCAATCAGAGGAGTTTCATTCATGCGTCACATCCGGAACACGCTCGGCGCCGTCGGCGCGGCCACCGTCCTCGCACTGACGGGCGCTGCCACCGCGAGCCCGGCGTACGCGGAGCCTGCCGGGACGACCAGCCTCTACGCTCCCTCGGCCTTAGTTCTCACCGTGGGTACGGGTGAGGAAGCCGGCTCGGCGATCGTCGGGCGCGCCGTGACGCTCAGCTGCGCACCCAGGCCCAGCGGCACCCACCCGGCGCCCACGGCCGCCTGCACCGAGCTGCGTGAGGTGGGTGGCGAGTTCTCCGGCCTGATCGACACGTCGCCGCGACAGAACTGCACGCGCGAGTGGGACCCGGTCGTGATCACCGCTCAGGGCGTGTGGCAGGGCAAGCAGGTCTCCTGGTCGACCACCTTCGGCAACGCGTGCCAGATGGAGGCCGGCCTGGCCGAGCGCGCGCTGTTCGCCTTCTGACCGTTCGTCCCCACGTACGAGGAAGCCCCGGCTGGTCGGGGGAAACCAGCCGGGGCGGCAAAGGCGTGAGCGCGGAGGGCGGTCGCCTCTCGGCGAGGAGCTCCATGGGGCTTCAAAGGGGGGCTTCCTTCATGCTCCACTGCTGATCATCAGGCCGCGGAGCGGCGCCCCAGCAGCGCACCCCCGACGATCCTGGCGGGCGGGCAGAGGGTCTGGCCGTGGGCTGCGAAGAGGGCGTCCCGTGAGGAGAAACGCCCGAGGTCCTGCCGTACCACTGCCGACAGGTCGTACGACGAGCAGCCGTCCGCGCCGCAGGTCGAGCCGTCCCAGTCCACAGCGGTGGAGGCCAGGGCCTCGAAGAGCGTCTGCGACCCCGTGTTCGTGAAGCCCGCCGGGTTCGCCTCGCCGAGTGCGCCGAGCGGCGCGTACAGCTCGGACACGGCAACCCACTCCTGCCCGAGCCGGAACTCCGGCCAGGCCAGGACGACCGTGTCGGGCACCAGGCGGCGCAGCCGGGGAAAACGCGGGTACCAGAACGAGCCGTCGATCAGAAGGCCCCGTACACGGGTGGGGATGCCCGCCGCGCGGGCGACCGCTTCGAGAACCGCGAGGCGCTGGCTGCACGACCCGCGGCGCCGCGCCAGCGTCTGGGAGGCGGACTGCGCGTCGTCGAGGGCGTAGACCGCGCGAACCCGGTCGCCGACCAGGCGGTGCGCGGCCAGCAGCAGCGGCCGTTCGCCGGTCCCGGAAGCGGCGGACCGGGCGTCTTCGAGCAGTTGCCGGACCCGCTCGTGACGCCAGTCGAGTATCGCGGTCGGAACCACGGACCCGGCGGCTTCGACGGCGCAGGCCGAAGCGGGTCGCCGGTGTCGCCACCACGGAGTCAGCACGATGCTCGTCATGGCCGGATGCTACGGTCCGCCGCCACCGGCTGGGACACCGGGCTCCGAGACGCACCTGCCGCCGCTTTGTCCTCACTGCGGAAGAAGTTGCGAAAGCGGATGCGAAAGGGGTTACGCGAGGGGACGAAGCCCGCTAACTTCCTTGAAACGAAGCGGACTTGCATGGCTTCCGGTTCGCCTTCCGGCGCGACGGCGCGCGCCTGGCTCCCCCCGGCAGGACTCATTTCCTGGTCCGCCGGGCCCCCCACCCCACTCTGGGAGACTTCTGTGCGCAAAAAACCGTTCAGACCCCGCCTGATCCCGGCGTTCCTGCTCACGGCCTTACTCACCGCCGGTTTCCTGACGCCCGCCCGATCCGCCTCGGCCGCCCCGGTGGACGCGGACCGCGGAGCACCCAAGGCGGCCGCGGCCGAGGAGTTCCAGCAGGTCACCCTCGCCAAGGGCGTCGCGGAAACCGGCGAGCCCATGACGATGGCGGTACTCCCCGACCGCTCGGTGCTGCACACCTCACGTGACGGCACGCTGCGGCTCACGGACGCCGCGGGCACAACAAAGGTCGCCGGGAAGCTCGACGTCTACAGCCACGACGAGGAAGGCCTGCAAGGCGTCGGCGTGGACCCCGGCTTCGCCTCCAACCGCCTCGTCTACCTGTACTACGCCCCCAAGCTCAGCACCCCCGGCGGCGACGCCCCGGGCGACGGCAGCGCCGCCGACTTCGCGCCCTTCGACGGCGTGAACCGGCTCTCCCGCTTCGCCCTCGCCGCCGACGGAACCCTGAACCTCGCGAGCGAGAAGAAGATCCTCGACGTACCGGCCTCACGCGGAATCTGCTGCCACGTGGGCGGCGACATCGACTTCGACGCACAGGGCAACCTGTATCTCACCACCGGGGACGACTCGAACCCCTTCGCGTCGGACGGCTACACACCGATCGACGAACGCGCGTCCCGCAACCCGGCGTACGACGCCCAGCGCTCCTCGGGCAACACCAACGACCTGCGCGGCAAGGTCCTGCGCATCAAGGTGAACGCGGACGGGTCGTACTCCACGCCCTCGGGCAACCTCTTCGCGCCCGGCACGGCGAAAACCCGCCCCGAGATCTACGCCATGGGCTTTCGCAACCCGTTCCGGATGAGCGTCGACAAGGCCACCGGCACCGTCTACCTCGGTGACTACGGGCCGGACGCGGGAACGGCGAGCGCCGCACGCGGCCCCGCCGGCCAGGTCGAGTTCAACCGCATCACCAAGGCCGGCAACTACGGCTGGCCGTACTGCACCGGCAAGAACGACGCGTACACCGACTACAACTTCGCCACCGGCGCCTCGGGCGCGAAGTTCGACTGCGCCGCCCCCAGGAACAACTCGCCCCGCAACACCGGACTCACCGACCTGCCCCCGGCCCAGCCCGCCTGGATCCCGTACGACGGCGGCTCGGTACCCGAGTTCGGCAGCGGATCGGAGTCACCCATGGGCGGTCCGGTCTACCGTTACGACGCCTCCTCCCCGTCGGCCGTGAAGTTCCCGCAGAGTTACGACGGGAACTTCTTCGCCGGCGAGTTCGGCCGCAAGTGGATCAAGCGGATCGCGCAGGGCACGGACGGCACCGTCCAGTCCATCAACGCCTTCCCCTGGAACGGCACGCAGGTGATGGACATGGCCTTCGGCCCCGACGGCGCGCTGTACGTCCTGGACTACGGCACCGGTTACTTCAACGGCGACGCGAACTCCGCCCTGTACCGCATCGAGCACATCACCGACGGCCGTTCCCCCGTCGCCCAGGCCAAGGCCGACCGCACCTCCGGGAAGGCGCCGCTCGCCGTGGCGTTCTCCTCGGCCGGCAGTTCCGACCCGGACGGGGACCCGCTCGGCTACGCGTGGAAGTTCGGCGACGGCGGCACGTCGACCGCCGCGAACCCGTCCCACACGTACACCGCCAACGGCCAGTACACCGCCGAGCTCACCGTCTCCGACGGCACCGGCAAGAGCGCCACCGCGTCCGTGCAGGTGACCGTCGGCAACACGGCGCCCACAGTGAAGCTGGAGCTTCCGGTGGACGGGCGCATCATCGACCCGGGCGAGGCCGTCCCGTACAAGGTGACGGTCACCGACCCGGAGGACGCGTCCGTCGACTGCTCCAAGGTGAAGATCACCTTCATCGTCGGGCACGACAGCCACGGCCACCCGCAGACCTCCGCGACCGGCTGTTCCGGCACCGTGCAGACCATCGCGGACGGCGAGCACGACCCGAACGCGAACATCTTCGGCGTCTGGGACGCGGAGTACACCGACAAGGGAGCGAACGGCCAGCCCGCCCTGACCACCCACACCCAGCACATCAGCCAGCCCAGCCACCGGCAGGGCGAGCACTACGGCGACTCGTCCGGCGTCCAGGTCGTCAGCCACACGCCGGCCCACGGCGGAAAGACGGTCGGCTACATCGACAACGGCGACTGGATCTCCTTCAAGCCGTACGCCCTCGACGACACCACCCGGTTCACCGCGCGGGTCGCCTCCGGCGGCGTCGGCGGCACCATCGAGGTACGGGCCGGCTCCCCCACCGGCACGGTGCTGGGCACGGCGACCGTGCCCGTGACGGGCGGCTGGGAGACATACCGGGAGGTCAGCGCCGCGCTGACCAACCGGCCCGCCGGTACGACCACGCTGTACCTCGTCTTCAAGGGCGGCAGCGGCGCGCTCTTCGACGTCGACGACTTCCGGTTCACCACAGCGGGGGCAGGTCCCCGGACGGGTGAGGTGAAGGGCGTGAACAGCAAGTGCCTCGACGTCGCGGCCGGATCGTCCGCCGACGGAACGCAGGCCCAGCTGTGGACCTGCAACGGCAGCGGCACGCAGCAGTGGACGCTGCCGGGCGACGGGACGCTGCGGGCGCTGAGCAAGTGCCTGGACATCAGCGGCGGCGGGACCACGGACGGCACCAAGGTCCAGCTGTGGACGTGCAACGGCACCGGTGCGCAGCAGTGGGCGCCGCAGACCGACGGGACCGTCCGCAACCCGCAGTCCGGCAAGTGCCTCGACGCCGAAGGCGGCACCTGGAACGACGGCACGCGCGCCCATCTGTGGACCTGTCACACCGGCCCCAACCAGAAATGGGCCCTGCCCGTAGCAGGAGAGGAGGCGTAACCGATATGCGTACTGCCCTCACCAAGGCCGGCTGCTGGCTCGCCGGAGCGCTGCTGTGTGCGGCGGCCGCGCCCGCTGTGGCCGTGAGCGACCGGGCGCCGGGCGAATCCGCTCGTACAACCGCCCGGCAGAGCGCCGGCACCGCTCTGCGGGCCGCCGCGGCCGATCCGGCGTACAAGGTCCTCGCGTTCTCCAAGACGGCGGGCTTCCGTCACTCGTCCATCGCTGCCGGCCATGCCGCGCTGCGTGAACTCGGCGGCGCGAACAACTTCGCCGTGGACGCCACGGAGAACTCCGCCGCGTTCACCACGGCCAACCTCGCGCAGTACAAAGCCGTCGTCTTCCTCTCCACGACCGGGGACGTGCTGAACGGCACGCAGCAGACGGCCTTCGAGCAGTACATCAAGGGCGGTGGAGGTTACGCCGGCATCCACGCGGCCGCCGACACCGAGTACGACTGGCCGTTCTACGCCGGGCTCGCCGGAGCGCTGTTCCACTCCCATCCGCACAACCAGACGGCGACGGTCAAGGTGGAGGACCGCGCCCACGACGCCACCGCCCACCTCGGCGCCACCTGGCAGCGCTTCGACGAGTGGTACAACTACCGCACCAACCCGCGTACGACCGCCCACGTCCTGGCCTCGCTCGACGAGTCCAGCTACTCGGGCGGCAACATGTCCGGCGACCATCCGATCTCGTGGTGCAAGGGTTACGAGGGCGGCCGGGCCTTCTACACCGGTGGCGGTCACACCGACGAGTCGTACACCGAGCCGGCGTTCCGCAGGCACCTGCTGGGCGGGATCCGCTGGGCGGCGGGCATGACGGAGGCCGACTGCCGTCCCGAGACGGGCTACACGCCGCTGTTCGACGGTACGGGCACGACCGGCTGGAAGCAGGCCGGACCCGGCTCGTTCACGCTGGCCGACGGCACGCTGACGTCGCAGGGCGGTCTCGGGATGCTGTGGTACTCCGCGAAGGAGTTCACCGGCGACTACTCCCTCAAGCTCGACTGGCGGATGGACGGGGACGACAACTCCGGGATCCTGGTGGGCTTCCCGGCGTCCGACGATCCCTGGTCGGCGGTCAACAACGGGTACGAGATCCAGATCGACGCCACGGACAGCGCCGACCGGACTACAGGGGCCGTGTACGGGTTCAGGTCCGCCGACGTAGCCGCCCGCGACGCCGCGCTCAACCCGCCCGGTGAATGGAACACGTACGAGATCCGCGTGACCGGTGAACGGCTGGAGGTCTTCCTCAACGGCCGCAAGGTCAACGACTTCACCAACGCCGACCCCGTCCGCAGCCTGCGCCAGGGCCACATCGGGATCCAGAACCACGGCGACGGTGACCAGGTGTCCTTCCGCAACGTCCGCGTCAGGACATCCGGTGGTACGCCGCCGGGTCCTCGCACGGGAGAGATCAGGGGCGTCAACGGCAAGTGCCTGGACGTAGCCGGCGGCGCGACCGGCGACGGCACCCAGATCCAGTTGTGGACCTGCAGCGGCGCGAACGCGCAGAAATGGTCGCTGCCCGGCGACGGCACCTTCCGCGCGCTGAACAAGTGCCTGGACGTCAGCGGCGGCGGGAGCGCCGACGGCACGAAGATCCAGCTGTGGACCTGCAACGGCACCGGCGCGCAGCAGTGGCAGCCGCAGCCCGACGGAACCGTACGCAACCCGCAGTCCGGCAAGTGCCTCGACGCCGAAGGCGGCACCTGGAACGACGGCACCCGTGCCCATCTGTGGAGCTGCCACACCGGCCCCAACCAGAAGTGGACCCTTCCCTGAGTGGCCGTCGGTAGCGCCTGAGGTCCGCTTCAGCCGCCCATGACCGTCGCCCGGGCCATCAGCAGCGCCACGTCGTCGTGGTCTCCCGGGTGCCGCAGGGCATGCAGAAGCAGGTCGCAGGTCTCTTCCAGGGACGCGGGAGGGTCGCTGAGGTGCCCGAGCAGAGCGTCCAGACGTTCGTCGATGGCCTGGTCGCGCGTTTCGACCAGGCCATCGGTGTAGAGGACCAGCCGGTCGCCGGGGCGCAGGGACAGCGTGGTGGTGTGGAAGGTGATGTCACCGACGCCGAGAGGGGCGCCGGTGGGCAGGTCGAGCAGTTCGGGCGGACGGCCGGGGCGTATCAGGACGGGCGCCAGGTGGCCGGCGTTGGAGATGAGGCACTGGGCCCGGTGCGGATCGTAGACGGCGTAGATGCAGGTGGTGATGGTCTGACCCATGCGGTCGGTGATGCGGTCGAGATGGTGCAGCACCTGGTCCGGGTCGAGGTCGAGTTCGGCCAGGGTGCGGGTGGCGGTGCGCAGTTGCCCCATGGTGGCGGCGGCGCTGATGCCACTGCCCATGACATCGCCGACGACGAGAGCGCTCTTGTCACCCGTCAGCGGAATGACGTCGAACCAGTCGCCGCCCACCTCGTCGGCCGCCTGCGCGGGCTGGTAGCGGCTGGCGATCTCCAGGCCCGGCTGGCCCGGCGGACGCTCGGGGAGGAGGCTGCGCTGGAGAGTGAGGGCGGTGTTGCGTGCCTGGCGGTACCAGCGGGCGTTGTCGATGCACACCGCCGCCCGGGCGGCGAGCTCACCGGCCAGGACTTCGTCGTCGGGGCTGAAGGGCTCCGGGTTGCGGGTGCGCTTGAGGTCGAGGGCGCCGAGGACTTTGCCGCGCGCGATCAGCGGCACGGCCAGGTAGGAGTGCAGTCCGGCGGTGGCCAGGAGCTCGGCGGCCTCGGGACTGCGGGCGATGCACAGCAGGTCGTCGCTGCCCACATGGGACACGCGGACGGGCAGGCCGGTGTTCACGCACCGGGTGACGAGCCGGTCGGCCTCGTACTGGGCCACCTCACCGGGCGGGTCGGCCGCTCGTACCGCCTCACTGGGGTACGCGCTGGCCACGGCGAGCGCGCGGAACACCGCCGGCCCGGTGTGGGCCGTTACGGGCGAGCGGCCGTTCAGCACACTGTCGAGCACGTCCACGGCGGCCACGTCGGCCAGCTGCGGCACCGACACTTCCGCGAGCTCGCGAGCGGTCTCGTCGAGGTCGAGCGTGGTGCCGATGCGAATGGAGGCGTCGGCCACGAGTGCGAGCCGCTGGCGGGCCTGGGCGGCTTCGGTCGTGGCGCGCCGCCGCCCGGTGACGTCCACGACGGAGATGGCCACCCCGAGCACCTTCCCGTTGGACGCCTCCAGCCGGTAGAAGGACACCGACCAGGCGTTCTCGTGGTCGGGATCGGCCGGCGTACTCCCGGCGGACTCCCGGTCGACGATCGGGACGCCGGTGGCCAGAACCTCACGCATACAGGATTCGATGGACTCGGTGTCCAGGAAGGGCAGGGCCTCACGCACGTTACGGCCGACATGCTCGGCGGCGGACAGACCGTTGATGCGCTCAAGTGCCGGATTGACCGTGACGTACCGCAGATCGGTGTCCACCACCGCCAGACCGATCGGGGACTGTGCCACCAACCGGGTGGACAGGGCGAGGTCCCGCTCCACCCTTCGCAGCGTGGCCTGGTCGGTGGCCAGGCCCAGTGCGTAGATGTCCTTCTGGTCGTCCTCCAGCCGCATGTTGCGAAATTCCACCAGCCGTGTGCTGCCGTCCCTGTGGCGCATCGGGAAGACGCCCGCCCAGCCGGCCCCGCCCGCCATGACCTGCTCGAACAGCCCGTCCACCAGCGCCAGGTGCTTCTCCTGGACCAGCAGCCTGCCCGCGAACCGGCCGAGCGCCTCGTCGGCGGAGTAACCGAACAGTTCCTCGGCCTGCGGGCTCCACAGGACGATCCGCCCGTGGGCGTCGAGCACCACGGCCGCGACACTCAGCAGGTCGAGCAGACCCCCCGACGTGTACGGAGCACCCCCCGGCTGATCGGGGTGGGCAGGGACGGGTTCGGTTGCGCGCATCCCGGGCTCCTTCCGCCCGCCGCCGTTATCTCCCATCGTCTCTCTACCCAGGATGCGCCCGCATCCGCTGTGCGGCTTCGACGCGACATGGCGCACGGCGAACCGACAGCGCCTCGATGGCGTGATGATTGGTGTGGGAGCTGCCGTCGCTCCGGGCAAGGAGTGGTGCGCTCCCACGGTCCGACTCGGAAGGTGGCAGCCATGCACGCAGCCGGCGCGAAGAGATCAGCCGGAGTCTCACTCGCCACACTGGCGCTGCTGCTCGTGGCGGCGTGCGGCGGCGGAGGTGGCGGCACGCAGGACACCACTCCCCCGCCGGACAACCGCGTTTCGTCCAGCGCCCGCGTCCTCGCGGTGAAGATCGACAACGTCGGGGCGGCCCGGCCGCCGACCGGGCTGGAGAACGCGGACATCGTCTACCTGGAGCAGGTGGAGGCCGGTCTCAGCCGGATACTCGCCGTCTACTCGTCCGACGTACCGCCCGTCGTCGGCCCGGTGCGCAGCGCCCGCGAAACGGACCTGGAGCTGCTGCGGCAGTTCAACCGGCCCACGCTCGCCTACTCCGGCGCGCAGAGCAGGCTCATTCCGCTCATCGAGGCGGCGCCGCTGAACGCGCTGTCACCCTCAGAGGCACCCGACGCGTACTTCCGCAGCGGCGACCGGCCGGCGCCGCACAATCTGTACCTGCGGCCCGGGAACATACCGCACCCCGGCTCCGGTTCGAACGCCGCCGAGCACATGGGGCTGGGCCCCGGCCCGGCGCCGGCCGGAGGCGAGGCGGTCAGTGAGCGGACGGTTCGCTACCCGTCGGCGAGCTTCGCCTTCACATGGTCCGCGGACCAGAAGCGATGGCTGGTGGAGATGGACGGCGATCCGGCCCGTACGGCGGCCGGGGAACGGCTGGCGGCGGCGACCGTGGTCCTGCAGGACGTGACCGTGCGCCCGTCGGACTTCGGGGACCGCTCGGGCAACAGGACACCGCTCACCGAGACCGTGGGCTCCGGCTCGGCGACCGTCCTTCGGGACGGCAAGGCGTACGACGCGCAATGGTCGAGGAACGCCGCCGAGTCCCGGACCGAGTTCACGGCCGCGGACGGCGAACGCATGACGTTCGCCTCCGGTCAGGTGTGGATCGTGTACGTCGCACGCTGACCGGCGGGGTCTCAGACGCGTTCCGGCTCTCCCAGCAGCGCCGCCGCGGTCTCGAGCGGGGTGAGGACAGGGGGCTCGGCCGGCGCGGGAACGGCGCGGCAGGTGAAGCCGAGGCGGGTCAGTGCGCGGGTCACTTCACCGGCGCTGAAGTCGCGACGGTCCTGTCCCGTGATCACTTCTCCCACCTGCTTGACGGGGTAGTGGCGACGGCCGATGATCACCGACTCGCCGGTCACAGGTTCGGGCTTGATGCCCTTCATCGACTCCTGCACGTCGCTCTTGACGAGGTCGAAGGGGAAACGGGCGATCACACAGCGCATAATGCCTCAGCAAAGTCGAAGAGAGCCGGAAATGATTGACGTCCGATAACCAGCCGAGGAAATACAGAAAACGCCGGCGGCAGAGCGGCCCGGAAAAGAAACGAGCCGGGGCCCGCACCCCAAGGTGCGGGCCCCGGCTACGCCGTACGCGTCAGCGTCAGGCGGGAACGATGTTCTCCGCCTGCGGGCCCTTCTGGCCCTGCGTGACGTCGAAGTTCACCTTCTGGCCCTCCTGCAGCTCGCGGAAGCCCTGGGCGGCGATGTTCGAGTAGTGGGCGAAGACGTCAGCGCCGCCGCCCTCCTGCTCGATGAAGCCGAAACCCTTTTCCGCGTTGAACCACTTCACGGTGCCAGTAGCCATGTCATATCTCCTTCGGGGCAGTGCCCGGAACCGCACTGTGCGGACCCGGTGTCGCGCGATGATCGCCCCTCCGGAAAACCGCACCGGAAATACAAAAGCACCTGTCGCCACGAACGGCCGACAAGAGCACTTGGAGTCTTTGGGAACCACAACTGCAACTGATATTCACCGTAGCACGACTTGGGCACGAGAGGGCGGCAAGTAATATCATTTCACCCGGAAGGCCTTAAACCCTGACCGCGCATCTCGTTATTTTCTGTGCCGGCGAGCGCAGATATTCGCGGGGAGGCACCGGGAGGCGCCGGGAGGCGTCCGGAGACATGGAGGGGCCCCGGTGCGTCCGGCACCGGGGCCATAGGGGTTCAACACCATCTATCGGCGCTCGGCGCCGATTCTTGTTTTTCCGCACGTCCGCCGGGGAGGCCGGAGATGCGGGGATCTTGGATGCGTAACCGGGGACCACCTTCCCATCCGGGGTCTGCGGTACCTGAGCGAACTGGACCCTCACTCAGGCGATCCTGATGGCGTCCTCTCCTCCCTTTCTGATCAATTCCGGCTTGCTCTGCTCTTCATGCGGTGCCCTGCACCGCGGCGCCGGTCGTCTCTGCCGCGCTGTGCTGACTTCGTCGGCTACGTCAGAAACTCTAATCACCGAGAGCCCAGATGTCTACTGTCGCCACGATAGATATTTGAGCGGTGTGCGGGAGCCGCTCCCGCGGCCGTCATGGCAGCAACGACACCTCCTCGTCGCGGCCCGAGGCGTACGCCCAGATCATGTGGCGTACGAACGGCTTGGAGCCCGGCCGGGTCAGTGCCAGGGCCCGGGCCTCCAGCTCCTGGTCCCACTTGTTCCCGCGCTCCATGATCAGGCGCAGATGCTCCCGCTCCGAGCCGACGGTGAACGTCTCCAGGAAGAGTGTCGGGTCCGCCATGTCCTCGAAAAGCCCCCACATTGACGCGCCCGTACGCCGACGCGACTTGCCCACCGGGCGCATCGCCTCGATGAACGCCTCGGCGTTCTCCGGGTCCACCCGCCATTCGACAGTGACCAGAACGGGCCCGGCGTCCCGTCCCGGCATCGCGACATCGGGCACGTCCGCCCAGACCTGGGCCGGGCGCACGTCGACCGGGCCGGACGGCATCGGCAGCGGCCGCGTGCTCGCCACCGTGGTCACCAGCAGGCCGATGCCCGACACCACGAACGCGGTGCGCACGCCCAGCAAGTCGGCCGCCATGCCCCACCCCACGCCGCCGATCGCCTGCCCGCCCATGAATACCAGCTGGTAATAGGCGAGACCGCGGGTCCGGGCCCAGGCGGGCAGCAGCACCTGGGCGGAGGCGGAGAGCGTGGACAGGACCGCCACCCACGCCAGGCCGGAGACGATCAAGGCGGCGGCGACCGCGAGCGCGTACGGCACCAGGCCGATCACCGCCATCGTCACGGCGTAGACCGCCATGGCGCCCGTCACCAGTACGTTCGTCTTCAGATGCGCGCGGATCGACGGCAGCAGAACCGCCCCCAGGACAGCACCGAGCCCCACGCTGCCGAGCAGCAGGCCGTAGCCGCCGGCGGAGAGACCGAGCGGCCCCCTGGCGACCGTCGGAAGCAGGGCCCACAGACCTCCGGCGAAGATCATGAAGAGGCCCGAGCGGCCGATGACCGCCCCGAACAGCGGCGCGCTGCGCACATACCGGGCGCCCGCCCTGATGGCGTCACGGATGTGCTCGGAGCCGAGCGGCCTGTGGGTCACCGGACGCTTCCAGGCGTACAGCACGACCAGGACGCCTAGGAAGGACAGCGCGTTGAGGGCGAAAGTGGCCTCGGGGCCCGTGACGGCGATCATCGCGCCGCCGAGAGCCGGCCCCGCGGCCCGCGCCACGTTGCCGTTGGCGCTGTTGAGCAGGGCGGCCTGCGGAATCTCCTCCCGGCTGACCAGCTCGGGCTGGATGGCCTGGAACGAGGAGATGCAGAACGCCTCACCCACTCCCATCAGCGCGGTCAGCCCGAGGAGCAGGGTCTGGGTCACCGCATCGGCCGCCGTGACGGCGGCCAGCCCTGCCGCACCGATGAACATCAGGAGTTGCCCGCCGAGCAGCAGCCGCCGTTGGTCGAGGATGTCCCCCAGCGCCCCGGCCGGCACCACCAGCAGGAAGACCGGCAAGGTGGTCGCCGTCTGCACCAGGGCGACCTCGAACGCGCCGCCGCCGAGGTCGCCCATGAGCCACTGCGCTCCGACGGTCTGCATCCAGGTGCCCATGTTGGCCGCGAGCTGGGCGATCCACAGGGCCCGGAACACCGGGCGGCGCATGGGTGCCCACGCCGAGGGTTCCGGGCCCCAGTCCTGTGCAGGCGACTGCTTCACCTGAACGCTCTCCTCATCGTCGGAGTCATGGAGCTGTCCATGCCCTCTTCGACAAGGGATGCTATGGCCCGAAACGTCTCAAGTCGGCGCGGTGGGGCCCGCGCCGCCGGTCACGCTTCCAGCTGGGGCTCGGCAGTCGCGGTCGTGGCGGGGGCGGGAACCCTGGTCCCGATGCTCCGGTAGCGGATGGGAAGACCGGCCATCCCCTCGGGCGGCAGGCAGTTCTTGCCGTCGATGAGCAGGCGCGGCTCGGCGAGCCGCTCGGCGAGCCGGGGCCAGTCCGCCTCGATGGCCTGCGGCCATTCGGTCAGCAGGACGACGGCATGGGCGCCGTTGAGCGCGTCGGACAGGTCCGGGACGGGATCGGCGGCCGGGAAGAGCCCGGCGACGGCCGCCGGGTCGGTGGCCGGATCCCAGACCCGTACACGCGCCGCTTCGGCGAGAATCGCCGGAACGACGGTGCGGCTGGGAGCGGCACGCAGATCGTCGCTCCAGGGTTCGTACCGCACACCGAGGACGGCGATCGTCGCATCGCGCAGGGCAACACCGAGTTCGGTACGCAGTATCCGCAGCGCCAGCCCGGCCTGCGCCTCGTTGACGGCGATCGTCGCCCGCAGCAGGGGGGCCGCTATACCCACGCTGCTCGCCCAGTGGGCCAGGGCGGCCGTGTCCTTCGGCAGACAGGAATCGCCGTAACCCAGGCCGGGCTGGAGGAAGGCGTGGCCGATGCGCGGGTCGTAGCCGACGCCTTGCAGGACCCGGTCGACGTCGACGTCGGGCCCGCAGCACATCCCGGCGATCTCGTTCGAGAAACTGATCTTCATGGCGAGGAACGTGTTGCTCGCGTACTTGATCA
Source organism: Streptomyces sp. TRD_SC_5 (assembly GCF_056836825.1). Taxonomy (NCBI): domain Bacteria; kingdom Bacillati; phylum Actinomycetota; class Actinomycetes; order Kitasatosporales; family Streptomycetaceae; genus Streptomyces; species Streptomyces sp. TRD_SC_5. The sequence continues at coordinate 226,702 of NZ_JBWZZS010000001.1, forward strand.
TCTCGGCGCTGGTGGGAGTCGTGGCCACCCATGGGCTCGCCACACCGGCGTACAGCTCACGCAGCGCCCGCTCGCTGTCGTGACTCCAGGTGCCGACGACGATCCGGGCGGGGGCGGCCCAGTCCTCCAGGGCGCTTCCCTGATTGAGGAACTCGGGGTTGTACGCGTAACGCTCGCGCAGCCAGGGGTGCGCGTCGGCGAGTCGGGTGCTGGTGCCGGGCGGCACGGTGGACTTGAGCACCACCCTGGGAACGGGCAGCAGACTCCCGGTCGTCTCGAGCACAGCCGTCACCTGGGACAGGTCCGCGGCCCCGTCGGGTCCGGGCGGGGTCCCCACGGTGATCAGCACGATGTCGAAGGGCGTCCGCCGGTGGCTCTCCGCCAGCCCGCCGACGAACCGCAGCCTCCCGGTGGCCAGCGCGGCAGCCAGCTGCTGGGGCAGGCCCGGTTCGAAGACCGGCGCCTCCCCGGCGTTCAGCATGCGCAGCCGGCCGGGGTCCTGCTCGACGCCGGTGACGCTGTGCCCCTGCAGGGCCAGCGCGACGGCACCCGTCAGTCCGACGTAACCCTGTCCGACGACTGCTACTCGCATCACCAACCACCTCCTCTTCGCGGCAGTGCACCGGCAGCCCTGGACGGCGCCCCGGGGGGCGGGAGCGCGGCCAGGAAGCAGGCTGGGAAAACGCCTCGAAGCCCTGTGGAATTCACCAGCGGACGCGTGCCCGTACGACGACGTACGGCCGCGTCGCGCATGGCAGTGAGGAACTCGGCAGGCAGGTGCTGTCGCCTGCTTCCCTCATAGCACCCCAACACAGCGGTGATCGCATCCGGTGCGTGACGGGACGCCCGACGCCCGGCCCTCGTCAGGGCGCGGCGGCCGGCCGTCGGCGTACCCAGCCGAGCAGGACGACCGAACACACCGCGGCGAACGCGCACCAGGTGGAGATGAATTCCAGCCGCCACAGCGCCGCGCACACGACCGCACCCACGGCGACCAGGACGCCGAGCAGCCGGAGCAGGCGATCGCCTGCGAGCAGCAGGGAACCCACGGTGGCAAGGAGGTAGCCCGCGACGAGCAGCTCGGGATGCGGGAGGTCGAGTACGTACCCGAGGGTGCGGCCGCGGATCTCGGCGGTCACGGGACGGGTGACGAGGCAGTACGTGAGTGACGCCGCCGTCGCCGCTCCGGCCACGACCGGGACCAGCAGGCGCCGTTGGGAGTGCGGGTGCGCGGCGCACAGCACGCCCACCGGCACCCACAACGCCAGCAGCGGAAGCGCGATGACGGCCCAGGCGACGGTGGAGGGACCCGTACCGCCGCCGGAGCGCCAGATCACCGACTCGACGATCTGATGCGCCCCGAGAAGCAGCGGAAGCGCGGCCAGCGGCAGGTCACGGGCGCGGGGCCGCGGCCGGCGCGCGACACAGGCCGCTCCGATCGCGGCGATGCCAGTGCCTGCCACGAGATCGGCGGTCGCACTCCAGCACATGGCGTCCCCCGGAGACCCCGAATCACGCGAACCGGTCATCGTCGCGCGCAACGCTACGGCTCACTGGGCCAACGCCTCCGGTGACACGACCACCGCACCCGGCGGAAATGCGATGCGCACGGGCCGCACGGGCCGCACAGGGCCGCACCGTACGTCCGTGACGGTTCCGCTACTGAGGTGTGTTCTGCATCGTGACCAGATCGGTCAGCGCCCGCTTGCCGCCCTCGGCCAGCGCTCGGCGCTGCAGGTCCGCGGAGGTGCCCTGTTGCAGGAGCCGGTGGACCAGGGAGGAGACCTCCCGCACGTCTCCGGATTCCTCGAGGGCGGGTGTTATGTGATCCATCAGTTCACTGAGGACATCGCCCGCGCTGCGGAGCCGGCCGTCGGGAGCCACCAGCGAACCGCTGATGCCGTCCCGCGCGGCGTACCAGTTCGCGCCGTGCAGCAGTTCCGGCGCGCACTCGGCCTGTGGCACGCCGGCCTTTTCGTCGCTGATGGCCGTCGCGACGAGAGCGCGCACTATTCCGGCGAACATGACGGCGTCGTCGGCCCTCAGTTGCACGTCCATGCACCGCACCTCGACGGTGGGATAACGGTCGGAGAGACGGGCCTGCCAGTAGAGCTGGCCGGCGTCGCTGATGATCCCGGACGTCACCAGCGCCCGGACCCGCCGCTCGTGGTCGGCCAGATCGGCGAAATGCGGCGGGGGCCCGCTGACCGGCCAGCGGCCGAAGATCACGGTGCGCCAGCTGGAGAACCCGGTGTCGTGGCCGTCCCACAGCGGTGAGTTCGCCGACATGGCCACCAGTACGGGCAGCCACACTCTGATCCGGTTCAGGACGGCGACGCCCATCTCCGGATCGGACACGGCCGCGTGTACGTGCATTCCGTTGACCAACTGCTCCGCGACCAGTTGCGGGGCCTGGGACTCGATGGCGAGGTAGCGCGGTGACCGGGTCACCGGCACCGGCGCCACCTCCCTGAAGGGCGCTGTGGCACACGTGGCGAGCCGGCATCCGAACTCCTCGGCCGCGGCGCCCACCGCGTGGCGCAGGCGCAGCAGATGGCCGCCGACCTCGTCGAGATCGGTACAGACCGGAGTGGCGACCTCCACCTGCGCCTGCAGCAGCTCGGACTGGACCTCCCCCCGGCCCACGATCGGCTCCAGACCGGACGATCCCCGCACCTCTTCGGCCAGCGGCACCGGCAGGCACGTGTCCGGGTCGAGCAGGAGGTACTCCTCCTCGACTCCCACAGTTATCACGCCGGCCCCGGTTGCCGGCCAAGCGCGATCATGCCGAGACCCAGGGCGCCGACCGGCAGCGCTGCCTGTCTCACAGGGGTCCGGGCCGGCGGCGCCGTACGGTGCTGAGCACTCATGACCGCACTTCCTTCTCCTGAGGGCAACCCGCCGGGCCGCCCGATCAGTCCCCGTACTAGGCAGTGTGTACCCATTACTCTCGCGGCTAGCCGGTCCGCTTGAACAGGCGTTCTTCAGCCGTCGCCGGACCGTTCACAAGCGGTGACCGCCCCGGCGCACAGCGCCTTACGAACCGGTTCGAGCTCGTTTGTGACCCTAGTCCGCACCGCCGGCATCCGCGATCCAGGCGTGATCGGCGCCCTGCCCCGGACCGGCGCGTCAGGTGTGGACGACGCTGTTGTGGCCGTCCTGGTCGTCGGCGTGGCCGTCGTTGAACCAGTAGTCACCGTGGGCGAGATAGCGGAACCCGTAGCGCTGTTCCTTGGGAAGCGTGACGGTGACGGACCGAGTGCCGTCCTCCCGTTCGGTGAAGGGGTGGGCTCCCGGCTGCCAGTCGTTGAAGTCGCCGACCACGCTGACCTGCCCGCAGGCTTGGCCGGCCGGGATGACGAAGGTGATCTCAGTGTGCTTCTTACGTCGGCTGCGCTCCAGCATCGCTGAACCTTTCCTCGGAAGGGAGTGCCTCAGGATCCCCGCCCCATAGCCCTTCCAGCGCGTCTTGTTGGGCCGACGGCGCCGCCGGTCGCCCGGATGGCGCACGCGCGGGAGCCGGGTCAGGTGACGGCCGCTCCCTGCCGGAGCAGCAGGGCGACATCGACCGCCGCGACAAGCATCGCGGCGAGGAACGGCAGCCTCGGGCGCCGGCGGCCGAGCACCGCACCGCCGACCGCCACGACCAGGGCCACGGACAGAGCGGTCGCCCCTGCGGTGCCGGCGGGGCCGGGGCGGGCGAACGTCAGCAGCGCGGTCGCCGTCACGAGGGGCACCGGCAGCAGCAGCCGTCCGCGAGCGGGGCCCAGCCGCTGGGGCCAGCCGCGTACGCCGGTGGCCAGATCGTCGCCGATGTCGGGGAGGACGTTCGCCAGATGCGCGCCGACGCCGAGCAGCGCCGCCGAGACGACGATCCACCAGGCCGGCCAGGGGCGCCCCGCGAACCCGAGCGAGACGAAGGCGGGAAGCGCCGCGAACCCCACCGCGTACGGCAGCCAGGACAGCACGGTCGCCTTCAGCCCGAAGTTGTACGCCCAGGCCGCGGCGACCCCGACGAGGTGGACCGTACCCGCGAGCGGACCGTACGCGAGGGACAGGGGCACGCACAGGGCCAGGGCGGTGACCGCCGCAGCACGTACGGCGGTCACGCCGACCGAACCGGCGACCACGGGTTTGGTACGCCGTCCGACTTCACGGTCGCGCGCGGCGTCGACGGCGTCGTTGCTCCAGCCGACGGACAGCTGTCCCGCCAGCACCGCGGCCGCGACCAGCAGGCACCCGGCCGCGTCCTGGCCGCCGGCCGCCGCCATCACGGTCATCAGAGCGCTCACCACGACGGTCGGGGCCAGGTGGCACGCCCTCAGCAGGCCGCCCGCCGACCGCAGCAGGCGGCTCGGGCCGGTCCTCGCCGGCGTCCTCGTCGCTGCCCGGTGCGCAGCCTCCACGTCCACGGCGCCCATGCTAGGGGGCCCGGCCGTCGCCGGGAGTGAGCCGCCGGACGAGCGACATGGCGTGTGGCGCCGGCGAGCAAGGGCACTCATTGCAAGGTCCCCCACTCCCGGCCTCGGACCCCAGATGACCCGGATCGCAGCTGTCCACGGAGTTCTCGCCCCGCACCGGCACGCCCAACGAGAGATCACGGACATGATCGCCCGGATGTGTCTGCCCGAGGGAGCCGATCGCCGGGCCCTCGATCGCATCCACGAGAGCGCCCGGGTGAGCACCCGCCACACGGCGCTGCCCCTCGACGCCTACGCGTCTCTCCACGACTTCGGCGCGGTCAACGACGCGTTCATCGAGGGGGCGGTGAGCCTCGGCGCCGAGGCGGTCGGCGCGGCGCTCGACACGGCGGGGCTCTCCCCGCGCGACGTCGACCTCCTGATGTTCACCTCGGTGACCGGCATCGCCGCGCCCTCGGTCGACGCGCGTCTCGTGGGCCCGCTCGGGCTGCGTCCGGACATCAAGCGCGTCCCCGTCTTCGGCCTGGGCTGCGTCGCGGGGGCGGCCGGTATCGCGCGCCTGCACGACTACCTTCTGGGGCACCCCGATGACGTAGCCGTACTTCTGTCGGTCGAGCTGTGCTCCCTCACCTTGCAGCGCGGCGACGCCTCACCGGCCGGTCTGGTCGCCGGCGCGCTCTTCGGGGACGGCGCCGCGGCGGTGGTCGCGTGCGGTGCCCGCCGGCCGGCGGGCACGGACGCACCGGTCGTGGTCGACGCGCGAAGCCATCTCTACCCGGACAGCGAGCACCTGCTGGGATGGGACGTCACCGGCTCCGGTTTCCGCGTCGTACTGGACGCCGGTGTCCCTGACGTCGTACGCAAGAACCTCGCCGCGGACGTCGACGGCTTCCTCGCCTGCCACGGTCTGCACCGCGAGGACATCACTGCCTGGGTGTGTCACCCCGGCGGTCCGAAGGTGCTGGAGTCGGTCGAGGACGCGCTCGAACTGCCCGCCGGCGCGCTCGACGTCACCTGGGGTTCGCTGGCTGCCGTGGGCAATATGTCGTCCGCCTCGGTGCTCCACGTCCTGCGCGACACCCTGGCCGAACACCGGCCGCCCGCGGGCACGGCCGGACTGCTGATCGCCATGGGGCCGGGCTTCTGCTCCGAACTGGTCCTGCTGCGCTGGTAGGGAGAGGAACGCATGCTCTGGTACGCCTTGCTGATCCTGGCCGTCGGCTTGGAACGCGTCGCCGAACTCGTCGTGGCCCGCCGCAACGCCCGCTGGAGCCTGGCGCGCGGCGCCGTCGAGGCCGGAGGCGGGCACTATCCGGTGATGGTCGTCCTGCACACCGGCCTGCTCGTCGGCTGCGTGGCCGAAGTCTGGTGGGCCGGGCGGCCGTTCGACCCGGTGGTGGGCTGGAGCATGACCGCTGTCGTGGTGGCCGCGCAGGCCCTGCGCTGGTGGTGCGTCCGCACGCTGGGGCCCCGGTGGAACACCCGCGTGCTCGTCGTGCCGGGCCTGCCCCTGGTGGCGGGCGGACCGTACCGCCTGCTGAGTCACCCCAATTACGTGGCGGTGGTGGCCGAGGGGCTCGCCCTGCCGCTGGTGCACGGCGCCTGGCTGACCGCCGCGCTCTTCACCGGCCTCAACGCGGCGCTGCTCACCGTACGGATCCGCTGCGAGAACCAAGCGCTCGGGCTCGCTCCGCGGCGTGCCGCCGGGAGCGGGGCGGGTGCGGGACTGTGATCGACCTGCTCGTGGCGGGCGGCGGACCGGCCGGACTGGCCACCGCCATCCACGCGGCGTCGGCGGGCATGGAGGCGGTCGTGATCGAACCGCGCAGCACGCCCGTGGACAAGGCGTGCGGTGAGGGGATCATGCCCGGCGGCGTGCTGGCCCTGGAAGCACTGGGCGTACGGGTCGGCGGTCGCGCGCTGCGCGGTATCCGTTACGTCGACGGGCGCCACCGCGCCCAGGCCTCATTCGCCGACGGCCCGGGCCTCGGGGTGCGACGTACGCAGCTGCACGCGGCGCTGGCACTGCGGGCCGCCGAAGCCGGCGTCAAGGTCGTCACCGGCAGAGTCACGGAGGTGCGGCAGAGCGCGGACGCGGTGAGCGCGGGGGGCCTGCGGGCACGCTGGCTGGCGGCCGCGGACGGCCTGCACTCGCCGCTGCGTCACTCGCTCGGCCTGGATCTGCCCAGCCGCCGGCCCCGGCGCTTCGGTCTGCGACAGCACTTCCGGGTGAATCCGTGGACGGACTACGTCGAGGTGCACTGGTCGGCCTTCGGCGAGGCGTACGTGACGCCAGTCGGCGACGGCCTGGTCGGAGTGGCCGTGCTGAGTACGGCGAAGCACAGCTTCGACGCACACCTGGCGCACTTCCCGCACCTGCTCGAGCTCCTGGACGGACACCCCGCCGCCGGCCCGGTGCGGGGTGCGGGCCCGCTGCGCCAGCGGGCCCGCCGTCGTACCGCCGGCCGGGTGGTTCTGGTGGGCGACGCGGCGGGCTACACCGACGCGCTCACCGGCGAGGGCGTCGCGCTCGCGCTGGCGTCGGCCGAGGCGGCAGTGCGGTGCCTGAGAGCCGGACGGCCGCAGGCGTACGAACGGTGCTGGCGGCGGCTGTCGCTGCGGCACCGACTGCTGACGGAAGGTCTCGTACGGCTGAGCGGTCACGCGGACATCGCTCGTCTGGTCGTACCGGCGGCGGCCAGGATGCCGTCGGTCTTCGCGGCGGCCGTCCGCACCCTCCAGTGACGCGCCAACCGACGGCGTGGAGAGCTCCGTTCATGCCAGGCTCAGCAGGACGACGGCGGCGCCCGCGCTCACGAGGCCGGTCACCTGCGCCCGGGTGACCTTCTCGCGCAGTAGCGCCAGCCCGAGGACCGTCGGGATGGCGGGATACAGGGAGGCGAGGACGACGGCGATGGCGAGCATCTGCTGCTGGGCCGCCCAGAGGTAGAGGACGAGGCCGAGGGCCGCCCCCGCCCCGATCACGCCGGCCTGCCCCAGCAGCTTCGGTGCCTGACGGAATTCCGGAGCGTACCGGCGGGCACTCGGCAGCAGCAGCACGACGGCGGCGAGCCGGCCGGCCGCCACGGGCCACAGGCCGCTCACGGGGTCCGCCTGGGCGAGCCCGATGTACTGAACGGCCACGCCCAGGCTCGCGATCAGCCCGTCCAGCGACGCCTGCCCGGCCGGCGTCCGGCCACCCCCGCCGCCACGGGCGCCGGTCCCGCCGCCGGACACGAGCCACAGGGCCGGCACGGTGACGCCGATCCCCAGCCAGGCCAGTGCACCGGGCCGGTCGCCCAGGAAGAGCACGCCGCACAGTACGGACAACGCCACCCCGGTGACCGCGCTCACCGGGATCACGACGCTCATGGCCCCACGACTCAGGCCGCGGTTGAGGAAATGCATGGCCATGCCGCTTCCCGCGCCGGACAGCGCACCCCACATGACATCCGTGGACCGGACCGCTGCCGCGGGCAACGCGCACGCGGCCACGAGGGCGAACAGCAGACCGCCGACCTGGCCGAGGAAGGTGACAACGGCGAAGTGGACGCGGCGGGACAGCAGTCCGCCGGCGAAGTCGACAAAGCCGTAACAGGCCGCCGAGGCCAGCGCGAGAAGAGCACCCATCCCGTCCAGGTGCCCCCGTGCGGGTGCCCCGATGCCACCTCGCTCAGGAGCCGCGGAAGCGCGGAACGCGATCGTCCCGGGATGCGGATCGGGGCGGGCGGGGGTGCCATGGGTGCAGAAGGAGGTGGCAGCGGCCATGGCACGTCCGGTGTGGAGTGGAGCTCTGACCTTCGGCTTGGTGTCCCTGCCCGTACAGATGTTCACCGCGACGGACAGTCACACTGTCCACTTCCACCAACTCCAGCGCGGAACGTCGGACCGGGTCCGCAACAAGCGGGTGAACGAGCGCACGGGCGACGAGGTCCCGCTCGACGAGATCGTCAAGGGCTACGACGCGGGGGACGAGTACGTGCTCATCGAGCCCGGTGAGCTGGAGGACATCGCTCCGGGCCGCTCCCAGGCGGTGGACATCACCGGGTTCGTGGACCTTGAGCAGGTCGAGCCCGTCTTCTTCGACAAGACGTACTACCTGGGTCCGAAGGGCAAGGAGTACGCCAAGATCTACGCTCTGCTGGAGAAGGCGCTGGCCGCGGCGGGCAAGGCGGGGATCGCCACGTTCGTCATGCGCAACCGTCAGTATCTGGTCGCCGTGAAGTCCGAGGGCGGGCTCCTGACGCTGCACACCCTGCACTGGGCCGACGAGATCCGCGATCCGCGCGAGGAGATCGGCACGCTGCCCGGCAAGACCGACGTCACCGGCCGCGAGCTGAAGATGGCCGAGCAGCTCATCGAAACGCTCAGCATGGACTGGAACCCCGAGGAGTTCCACGACACCTTCCAGGAGCAGGTGACGAAGCTCATCGAGGCCAAGCGCACCGGCGAGTCGCTCGAGAAGGCGGAGCCCCCGGCCGAGTCCACGAACGTGGTCGACCTGATGGAGGCGTTGCGGGCCAGCGTCGACCAGGCCAAGAGCCCCAAGGGCCGCGGCAAGGGCAAGACGGCCGCCGCCGACGCCCCGGTCGCCCGGATCAAGGACGCCGCCGACAAGCGCCGGGCCGGCAGCGCGGCGAAGCCGAAGAAGGAGACGAAGGCTTCGTCGCTCGACTCCCTGACCAAGGCCGAGCTGTACCAGCGCGCCACGGACGCCGAGATTCCCGGCCGTTCCTCCATGACACGCGAAGAACTGGTCAAGGCCCTCAGCGGCAAGCGAGGACGGCGCAAGGCCCAGGCGTCCTAGCCGGGCGCAGCCACGGCCAGCGCACGCAGAGCCTGCGTGGTGAAGTCGTCCAGGGGATAGAACAGCTCGATCGCGAGCTCCGAAAGCGTCACATCGGCCGGGGCCCCGAACGTCGCCATCGTGCTGAACATCGACAGCTCGCCCCTCGGGGTCCGCACTCTCAGCGGCACTTGCACCGGGCCGGGCCGCGCCGCCGGGTTTCCACGCTCGGCCGACGTCTGTTCGCCCGCGTGCACCGGGTACTGGCACACCTCGTCGTACAGCGCTCGCAGCTCCGGGTCGCCGGTGGCGTTCACCTGGCGCAGCAGCCGCTCGATGAACAGGCCCCGCACCTCGGCGAGATTCGCCAGCCGCGGAGCCAGGCCGTCGGGGTGCAGGGTCAGGCGGAACACGTTCGGCCGCGGCTCCAGCAGATGCGCCGGTACGCCGTCCATCAGTACGGACATGGACCGGTTGCCGGCCAGCACGTTCCAGCAGCGGTCGACCACGACCGCGGGGTACGGCTCGTGCGCCGTCAGCATCGTGTCGAGCGCGGAGCGGACCGAGGCTATGCTCTCGTCGTCGAGACTGCTCTCCCGGTACTCCGGCGCGTAACCGGCGGCCAGCAGCAGGGTGTTGCGCTCGCGCAGCGGGACATCCAGGGCGGCGGACAACCGGAGCACCATCGACCTGCTCGGGCGGGCACGGCCGGTCTCCACGCAGGACAGGTGCCGGGCCGAGCTGTCCGCCAGCAGGGCGAGGTCGAGCTGGCTGAACCGGCGGCGGCGGCGCCACTCACGTAACAGGGCGCCCACCCGAGACAGCTGTTCCGCATCCATGCCCGGGAGGATATCCGCCCGTGGATCATGGCGGCCATGACCTCGGAGGTCATTGAGTCCGGGACCTCCGCGGTGCCACGGTCTCCCCGTGCCGGATCGGCCCACCGCGACCAAGGAGACTCGTATGACCTTCCCTGTCACGACAGCCCGGCGCCGGGCGGCCGGCGGCGACGCCGCACCGGACGCCCTGCTGCGCACCAGCCTGCGTGCCGACAGCTGGAGCACCGCCGCTTTCGGTGTCGTCATGCTGGCCGGCGGCAACTGGCTCAGTGGCCCGCTCGGCCTGCCGGTCACCTGGTCCGTCCCCTTCGGGATCGCCATGCTGGGCGGGGCCGCCGCGCTCGCCCTCATCGCCGGCTACCCACGGATCCCGTCGCGTCTCGCCCTGACCGTCGCCGTGGGGAACGCCGTCTCCTGTGTGGCGCTCCTCCTGCTGGCGTTCACGGGCGTGGTGCCGCTGACCGGCCTCGGTACCGCGTTCATGGTCGTCGGGGCGGTGGTGGTGGCGGTCTTCGCCGAGCTCGAGTTCGTCGGGCAGCGGCGCTCCCGGGGCACCTGCCGCCGTGCGGCGCCGGGAGCGGGTGAGATCGCCGGGCATTAAGGGCCCGACTGAGGGCAGAGGGAAAGAAACCGCATCGCGGCCTCCTGATCCGGTCGTGATGTCAGCCGTGGTGCGGTTCGCATACGGATCTACAGCATTGCGCCCGGGCCGCGTCAGGCCGGCCGCGCCGCGGAGAGGCAGTCGTCGTGCGGAGTGTCGGAGTGGAGGAGGAACTCCTCCTGGTGGATGCGCGGACCGGTGAGCCGCAGGCGTTGTCGACGGCGGTACTGGCCGCCGTGTCGCGGGAGGGCGGCGGTGAGGGCGAGGTCTTCGAGGCCGAGCTGCACCGGCAGATGCTGGAGTTCGCCACCCGGCCGCAGACCGCGATGGGTGATCTCGCGGAGGAGATCGTCCGCTGGCGGTCGGAGGCCGCGCGCCACGCGGAGGACCTCGGCGCCGCCGTCGTCGCCCTGGCGACGTCTCCGCTCCCCGTCAGCCCGTCCATCGGGGCCGGCGAGCGCTACCAGTGGCTCGAGGAGCAGTTCGGGCTGACCACGCAGGAGCAGCTGACGTGCGGCTGCCATGTCCATGTGTCGGTGGATTCCGACGACGAGGGCGTCGGAGTCCTCGACCGGATCCGGCCGTGGCTGTCCGTACTGCTCGCGATGAGCGCGAATTCCCCCTTCTGGCAGGGCAAGGACAGCCGGTACAGCAGCTATCGCAGCCGGGTGTGGGGCCGGTGGCCGTCGTCCGGGCCGGTGGAGATCTTCGGCAGCGCCGACCGCTACCACGAGCAGGTCGGCTCCATGCTGGGCACGGGGGCCCTGCGGGACGAGGGGATGATCTACTTCGACGCCCGGCTCTCGCACCACTACCCCACCGTGGAGGTGCGGGTCGCCGACGTATGTCTGGATCCCGGTACGACGGTGCTCCTGGCCACGCTGGTGCGCGCGCTGGTGGAGACGGCGGCCCGCCAGTGGAGGGCCGGCGAGCCGCCCGCACGGCACGGCGTCGGCCTGCTGCGGCTGGCCGCCTGGCGAGCCGGCCGGTCGGGGCTGGAGGCGGAGCTGATCCATCCGGTCACGATGCGTCCCGCACCGGCCGAGGCGGTGGTGCGGGCGCTGTTCGATCATGTCCGGGACGCTCTCGAGGACAGCGGTGACGTGGTTCCCGCCCAGGAAGGTCTCGCGGCCCTGCTGAAGGGCGGAAACGGCGCCCGTGTCCAGCGCGATCTGGTGAACGGGGGCGCCGGCCTGCGCGAGGTGGTCACCGAGTGCGTACGCAGGACCCGCGGCTAGGCCACGGATGGCCGGCCCGCTGATCGGGCGGAGTCCCGGCGGAGTCCCGCCGACCTCCCGGGCCGGCAGGGGCGCATGTGCGAGCGCCGGCCGACGCATGGCGTCGGCCGGCGCGCTCAGGGCCACAGGCTCAGGGAGCGGAAGGGGCTCAGATGACGCCGGACTCGGAGATGGTGACCTTGGCGCTCGGCGTGCCGCTGCGCGAGCCGTAGCCCTCGATCTTCCGGACGAGCTCCATGCTCGCCTCGTCGGCGACCTCGCCGAACACGACGTGCTTGCCGTCCAGCCACGACGTCACCACGGTGGTGACGAAGAACTGGGAGCCGTTGGAGTTCGGGCCGGCGTTGGCCATGGACAGGAGGCCCGGCCGGTCGTGCTTGAGCTTGAAGTTCTCGTCCGCGAACTTCTCTCCGTAGATGCTCTTGCCGCCGGTGCCGTCACCGCGGGTGAAGTCGCCACCCTGGAGCATGAACTCGGGGATGATCCGGTGGAACGAGGAACCGGCGTAGCCGAAGCCCTTCTCGCCCGTGGCCAGCGCGCGGAAGTTCTCCGCCGTCTCGGGGACCACGTCGTCGAACAGGTTGAAGGTGATCCGCCCGGCGGACTCGTTGTTGATGGTGATGTCGAAGTAAGCCTTGATCGTCATGGTTCTATCCTGACATCCCGGACGACATCTCGTGCATCCGGCATCCCGAAGAGGCGTTTGCGGCGCGTTTCAGGAGGCCGACGGCATATGCCATAAGCACCACCGTATCGAGTGTTGCCAAATCCCTTACGGGCCTTTCCCGGCTGTGCCACAGTCGTAACCGGTCCATCCATCAGACTTGGCCTGGCCGCGCCTGTATCGGAGTACGACATGCCGTCCCATCTGTTCGCGGACCGTCCTGCGCCCCAGCCTCCCGAGCCGGGCTCCGTGGACGCGCTGATCTCGCAGACCCGCAGGCTGCGCGGCGAGGTGGCCGCGGTGCGCCGGGACGCGGTCGCGGTGGACGATGAAGATCCGCAGGGACGATGGCAGCGAGCCCTGTGCGACCTGGCGGTCCATCAACTCGACGACCTGGGCGGCCATTTGGGGCAGCTGAAGGCCGGACTGCCTGCCCAGGCCGCGGAAGCACCCGCCAGCCGCTCTCCGGTCGAGCGCGCCACCTCGTTACTCAGCCGGGTCGGCAGCGCCGAGTGGAACCTGCTGACCGACGAGGCGAACTGGTCCGACGAGCTGTACGAGATCTTCGGCCGTACGCCCGAGAGCGGACCACTGACCCTCGACGAGCTCCCGTCCATGCTGGTCACCGAGGACCAGGGCTTCCTCGCCTCGATGGTCACGGACTGCCTGGTCGACGGGAAGCCGATCGACGGCGAGTTCCGCATCGTGCGCACCGACGGCGCCGTACGGACACTGCACATGATGGGCGAGCCGGTGCTCGACTCCGACGGCTGCACCGCCTCGATGTGGGCGGTGCTGCGGGATGTCAGCGAGCTGCGCCGCAGCCAGCGGGCCGTACGCGAGACGCGTGACTCGCTCCAGCGCCAGCAGCACATCGACCGGACCGAGCGCCGGATCGCGGTCGAACTGCAGGAGTCCGTGCTGCCGCCGTGGCGCGGTTCCCTGCGGCTCCCGCACGGTGCCCCCGCCGCGCTCGACCTCGCCGCCCACTATCTGCCGTCCGCATCCAGCGAACTCATCGGCGGGGACTGGTACGACGCGCTGGAACTGCCCGGCGGCCAAACGCTCCTTTCCGTCGGCGACCTGACCGGCCGCGGGGTCGCCGCCACCTCCGGGATGGCCATGCTGCTCGGCGCTCTGCGCGGGATGGCCGTGGCCGGCATCGCCCCCGGCGCGCTGATGGGGCACCTCAACCAGCTGCTGGAAGCCTCGACCCAGCCCGCGCTCGGCAGCGCGATGTGCTGCCGCTACGACCCGGTCACCCGGCTTCTGACCTGGGCGCAGGCGGGACACCCCGCCCCGCTGCTGTTTCGCGACGGGACGGGGCGCTCGCTGACGCCGCCCGAGGGCGTACTGCTCGGGGCGACATCCGGTGCCGCGTACGAGCAGGCCGAAGTGCAGCTGCGCCCCGGCGACCTGCTCGTGCTGCACACCGACGGGATCTCGCGCCGCACACGCACCGATGACGCCGGCCCCTCCAGGCTGCTGGACCTCGCGCCGCGCTTCGCCGAGGCCCGCAGCGCGCACGAGTGCGTGCGGCTGACCGTCGAGGAGTTCGGCGAGGCGGAGCGAGAGAACGACGCGTGCGTGCTGATCGCCCGGGTCGCGGCGTAGGCGCGTAACCGCGGGAGTCGCAGTCGTGTCGTGGTTGCGGGATGTCCGGTACTGGATGTGCTGGAAGTACTAGATGCTGGTGCTCCTGTTCGCCTTCTTGGCCGGCAGCGCCAGCTGGATCTCCTCGCGCAGGTTTTCGATCTTCGGGTAGCCGGCGTACTCACCGGTGAGCCGGTACATCTGGCGCAGCCGGTCCCATGTGCGGTGCGACGAGGTCTCGCCCATCGACACCAGCGCGAGGCGTGCGTACCGGTCGGCCTGTTCCGGGTCGTCCGCGATGAAGCACGCGGAGGCCAGCGAGAGGTAGTCGAAGATCTTCGACCGCTGCCTGCCGCCCGCCCGGAGATCGAGCGCCTGCTTGGCGTGCCGCTGTGCGGTGATCGCCGCCGACGGGTCGTGCTCGGCGAGCGTACGGAAGGCGAGGGCCTGCATCCCGTGCATGTCCGCCTCGTCGAACATCTGCATCCAGCTCGGCGGCGGAACATCTCCCTTGTCCGATACGAACAGTTCCTCCGCCTCCCCCAGCGTGCGCCGCATCGCCTGGCCGCGGCCCATGGAGGCCTGTGCCCAGGCTTCGATGGTGTGCAGCATGGCGCGGGTGCGGGGCAGCATCTGGTCGCCGGACCCGGACTTGGCGAGCTTCATCAGGTCGAGGGCGTCGTCGGGCTTTCCGAGATGCACCATCTGGCGGGCGGCCCGGGAGAGGGCCTCCCCCGCCCTGGGGCGGTCGCCGCCTTCGCGGGCCGCGTGGGCGGCGATGACGAAGTACTTCTGGGCGGTGGGTTCGAGGCCGACGTCGTGGGACATCCAGCCGGCGAGAACCGCCAGGTTGGCGGCGACGCCCCACAGCCTGCGCTGGAGATGGTCGGGGTGATGGTAGGCGAGCATGCCGCCCACTTCGTTGAGCTGGCCCACTACCGCCTTGCGCTGGAGCCCGCCACCACGGGCGGCGTCCCAGGCGCGGAACACTTCGACGGATCGCTCGAGCTCTTCGATCTCCTGCGACCCGATGGGGGCGGCCTCGTAGCGGTCGTACCCAGCGGGGTCGGCGTGCAGGGGATCGAGAGTGCGTGGAGCGTCGGCCGCCAGAGCGGGATCGGTGTGCAGCCAGTCGTGCATGGCGCTGCTGAGTGCGGAGCCTGCGGCGAGCGCGGCGCCCGCGCCCACCAAGCCGCGTCGGTTGAGCATGAGGTCCATTCCCGTGAATTCGGTGAGGACCGCTGCCGTCCGTTCGGGCGCCCACGGAAGACCGTCGGGATTCTCTGCGTTCCTGACGTCTCGCCGTTTCCCCGTGCGCCCGTGCCGGTCGAACCCGAGGTCCTCGATGGTCACGACACGGCCGAGTCGCTCGGTGAACAGAGCTGCCAGCACCTTGGGTACGGGATCGCGTGGGGCTTCCCCCATGTCGATCCAGCGTCGTACGCGCGAGGTGTCGGTCGCCAGCTGCGGATGGCCCATGGCCGCCGCCTGCCGGTTGACCAGCCTCGCGAGTTCGCCCTTGGACCAGCCGGCGAGACCGAACAGGTCTGCCAGGCGGGTGTTGGGTTCTCCGGTCACTTCAAGCCCCCAGGTTCTCGGCTGATTTCGACAGTAACCCCGTGTCAGATGCGCCGGGGATATTCGCCAGGGTTCGCCAGGGTCCGCCACATGGTGTGCCACCCGCGGGCGGGTGTCAGGTAAGAAAGCGCCACCCCGTTCCGGCAACCGGCCGGCATTCCCCAGGGTGCTGATCGGTTGCCGGGGCGGGCGGCGCACGTAACTCGTCGGCGCGCGAAGGGATCTGTCCCATGTACACAGCATCGTCCTCCGTGTCCGCCCCGCCTCGGCCGTACCGTCCAGTGGCGACGGGCAGCGGACCGTATCTCGACCCCAACCACGCCGGCGGAGCGTCACTCGGCGCGGGACGGGCCCGGCGCGCGGCGGCAGGGCTGGGTTCCCAACCGCTCAGCGGGAGACTCGACTTGTCCGGCCCCCAGGGCGCGCAGCTGAGGAAGGCCATCGCCTCGGTGCACCGGATCTGCCCGGAGTTCAATCCGGTGCAGGTACTGCGCCGCAGCGGACGTTCCGTACTGCTCGTCGGCACCACAGGCCGCGCGACCGCGGTCGCCAAGTGCTTACTGGACCACTCCCCCGCCTGGGCGGAGAGGTTCCGGCACGAAATAGCTGCATACCGCGCGTTCGTCCGGCACCGCCCACCGGTGCGCGTGGCACGGCTGATCGCCGCGGACCCCGACAACTGCGCCCTGGTGATCGAGCGGATGCCCGGCCGGGTCGCGGCGCTCAGCCGGCATCCGGCAGAGGCGCCGCCGCGGGCCGATCTGCGGGCCGTGCTCGGCGC
The DNA here is from genome assembly GCF_056836825.1 of Streptomyces sp. TRD_SC_5. Lineage (NCBI taxonomy): Bacteria > Bacillati > Actinomycetota > Actinomycetes > Kitasatosporales > Streptomycetaceae > Streptomyces > Streptomyces sp. TRD_SC_5. Next base: position 243,203 of record NZ_JBWZZS010000001.1, read on the forward strand.
GATCACGCGGGTCAACGCGTGGCGGCCACCGCCCGGAACGTTCGACGCGCCGCTCGACTATGCCTCCCGGATCTCCCGGTACCACGCACTGGGTCTGCTCACCGACCGGGACCTGGGGGACCTCCAGAAGCTCCTCCACGGGGTCGCGCATGCGGCCGGAGGGCGCCAGAGCATGGGCCAGTTCTGCCACGGCGACGCGCTGCTCTCCAACATCCTGATGTCGCCGGCCGGACCCGTCCTGGTCGACTGGGAGCACGCGGGCTGGTATCTGCCGGGGTACGACCTGGCGACGCTGTGGTCTGTGCTGGGCGACGCTCCGGCGGCGCGGCGGCAGATCAGCCAGCTGGCGCAGGCACCCGGCACGGCCTCGCGGGACGCGTTCCTGGTGAACCTGATGCTGGTACTGACGCGGGAGATCCGTACGTACGAAACCGCTGTCCAGCGCACCATGCGCGAAGCCGCTCCCGTGGGCGGGGCGGCGGGGCAGGCGCCGGCGGGTGCCGTGTCGACCGGTGAGGAACAGCGGTTGCTGCTCCGGCGGCTGCATGACGACTGCGCGATGGCCCGGCGGGCCGTTCGGGCGGCTGTCGGCACCCGCTGACGAAGAGGGGAATGCGTCGGCCCACCCGGTGATCAAGAGTCACCGGGTGGGCCGGCGCATTGTCATGTGCCGTGCCGGGGGCGCCGGCCAGCCGGTCAGGGGCTCTGGAATTCCACGGCGTCCACGTCGAACGAGTTGTTCTGCGGTGACGTGAAGACCAGATAGAGCTTGTGGGCGCCCGCGAGCGTCTCGACCGGGACGGCCGGGGTCGCCCGATAGGTGTCCCAGCCACCGGTGTTCGGTACCGGAGTGGTGGCGAGGGGCTGGCCGTCCGGTGCGTCGGCGCGCAGTTCGATCGCGCCGACTCCGTACGGGCTGGACACCTTGTAGCCGACCTTGCCGATGCCCTCGCCGCTCATCGGGTGGAAGGCCACCCAGTCGCCGTTGGACACGTCGCCTGTGCGGGCGACATCGGGCACATCCGGGTCGGCGACGAGGGTGATCTGTGCCGGTGCGGCAATTCCGGCTGCCTGGATGCGGTCGCGGGCGGTTCGGCGATCGCGGCCCGGTGGCGGGGCTCGGGCTGGACGCGTCGTCCGGCAGCGACGTCGTACGGCTGGTGAAGGCCGGGAACCGGGACGCCGTGCGCATGGTGCGCGAGGCGGGACGCGCGGTGGGCGAGGTGCTGGCGGGCCTGGTCAACTTCTTCAACCCGGACACGGTGGTGCTGGGCGGGGCGCTGGCCGCCGTGCACGACCAGTTGCTGGCAGGGGTACGGGAGGCGGTGTACCGGCGGTCGCATTCGCTGGCCACGCATGTCCTGCGGATCGAGCCGAGCCGTACGGGCGAGAACGCTGCGGCGGCCGGCGCCGGGATCCTCGCGATCGAGCACGCGCTGTCCCCGGCGGAGGTGGACCGGGCGCTGGCGCGGGCGGCGTCCTGAGGGTGGCGGCGGGTGGCCGGCGGCACAATGGCTGTGTCACCGCCTGTGTGCCGGAGCGCGTGCGGCACCGGGCGCCGGCGGGGAAGGCTCTCAGTACCCGACCGGGAAGGAAGCCACGATGAGCTCGGACACTGACGGCAACACCGCGTACGGAAAGAAGACCTTCAAGCGGTCGAAGAGCCACTTCGCGGACCGCGTCACGGCCGACGGCAAGGACGGCTGGCCGGTCGAGGCGGGCCGCTACCGGCTCGTGGTGAGCCGCGCCTGCCCCTGGGCGAGCCGCGCGCTGGTCTCGCGGCGGCTGCTCGGCCTGGAGGGTGTCGTCTCCCTCGCCGTGGCCGATCCGATCCAGGACGACCGCAGCTGGCGGTTCACCCTCGATCCCGGGGACCGCGACCCCGTACTGGGCATCCGGTACCTGAGCGAGGCCTACGACGCACGGGAGGCGGGCTATCCCGGAGGGGTCAGCGTCCCGGCGGTCGTGGACGTACCGAGCGGCAAGCTGGTCACCAACGACTACCAGCGGATCACGCTGGACTTCGCCACCGAGTGGACGGCTTTGCACCGGCCGGGGGCGCCCGATCTGTACCCGGAGCCGCTGCGCGGGGAGATCGACGAGGTCATGGAAGGCGTGTACCGCGACGTCAACAACGGGGTGTACCGGGCGGGCTTCGCGACGGACCAGAGCGAGTACGAGGACGCCTGCCGGGACGTGTTCCGGCGGCTCGGCCTGGTGTCGCAGCGGCTCGCCGACCGCCGCTATCTCGTCGGTAACACCATCACGGAGGCGGACATCCGGCTGTTCACGACGCTGGTGCGGTTCGACGCGGTCTACCACGGTCACTTCAAATGCAACCAGTGGAAGCTGGTCGAGGACCCTGTGCTGTGGGCGTACGCGCGGGATCTGTTCCAGACACCCGGCTTCGGGGACACCGTCGACTTCGACCACATCAAGCGGCACTACTACTCGGTGCACACCGGCATCAATCCGACCGGCATCGTGCCGCTGGGTCCAGACCCCTCGGGGTGGCTGACCCCGCACCACCGGGAGGAGCTGGGCGGCCGGCCGTTCGGGGACGGTACGCCGCCGGGGCCGGTGCCGGAGGCGGAGCGGGTGCCGGTGGCGGGGCGGGGCTTCCTCAGTCGTTGAGCAGCCGCCATGCGGTGCGTCTCGGACGTCCCGACGCCGACGAATCCGAGGTGAGGGCGGCGCACTGCTGTCGGGCGGTGAGCGCCAGCGTGTCTCGATCGCGCGAGCGCTGCTGAAGAACGCGACCCCCCGGAAGTACTTTCGGTACGAACAGTGGCAGCGAGCAGGTAGGGGAAAGGAACCGTCCGCCGTACCCGGACGTGCGCGCGAGGTGGCGCTGGGGGAAGCTGGATGTCCCGGCCGACCCGGGTACGTACTGCCGGACCAGCCGACGAGAGGTGCCGATGGATCCCGTCGAGGCTCTGGAACGGATCGCGTTCCTGCTGGAACGGGCCCAGGCTCCCACCTATCGCGTACGGGCGTTCCGCACCGCCGCCGCCACCGTCGCCGCACTCCCCGAAGGGGAGACGCGAAGCCGCGTGGCCGCCGGCTCGCTGGAGACGCTCAAGGGCGTCGGGCCGAAGACGGCGCAGGTGGTCCGCGAGGCGCTGGCCGGCGGGATGCCCGCCTATCTGCAGCGGCTCGAGGAGGAGAGCGGGGGGCCGAGGACCGAGGGCGGTGAGCGGTTGCGCGCACTGCTGCGCGGCGACTGCCATCTGCACTCCGACTGGTCGGACGGCGGAAGCCCCGTCGAGGAGATGGGGCGTACGGCGGCGGCGCTGGGCCATGAGTGGGCCGTCCTCACCGACCACTCCCCCCGGCTCACGGTCGCGAGCGGGCTGTCTCCCGAGCGGCTGCGCGAACAGCTGGAACTGGTGGCCGAACTCAACGAGCACTGGGCGCCGTTCCGGCTGCTCACCGGCATCGAGTGCGACATCCTCCTCGACGGTTCGCTCGACCAGGAGCCCGAGCTGCTGGAGCAGCTCGACATCGTGGTCGTGTCCGTGCACTCCAAGCTGCGGATGGACGCCGCCGCGATGACCCGCCGCATGGTCGCCGCCGTGAGCAACCCGCACGCGGACATCCTCGGGCACTGCACCGGCCGGCTGCTCACCGGGCGCGGGCGGCCCGAGTCGCAGTTCGACGCCGACGAGGTGTTCGCCGCCTGCGCCGCCTCGGGCACGGCCGTGGAGATCAACAGCCGCCCCGAGCGTCTCGACCCGCCGAGGCGGCTGCTGCGACAGGCCGTCGAGGCCGGTGTGCTGTTCTCCGTCGACACCGACGCGCACGCGCCCGGCCAGCTCGACTGGCAGATCTACGGGTGCGCCAGGGCCGAGGAGTGCGAGGTGCCTCCCGAGAGGGTGGTGAACACCTGGGCCATGGACGATCTGCTGACGTGGGCCCGTACGCGCGACGTGCCGTCGTCCAGTGCCTGAACCGCTCCCCGCGCGGGCACATGAGCAGATACAGTGCGCCGGTCGCAAGCCGCTTGGAGGTCGCATGAGCACCGAAGCATGGACGCTACTGGTCGTCGCCGTGGTCCTGACGGTGGCGACGCTCGCAGTGGCGGTGTTCGTGCTCGTACGACTGGTGCGAGCCCGCCGGAGTCTGCGAGCCGCGGGGCTGCCGGAAGGGCGTCCCTGGGTCTTCTGGGCCGCTGTCGCCTACCTCGTCCTGCCGACGGATCTGATGCCGGACCCGGTGTACCTCGATGACATCGGCGTACTGCTGCTCGCTCTCAGGTCGGTGCGCGCCGGTCGCGATGCGACCTGACGTCAGCGCCTTTCCATACCCGGCCATTGGTCTATGCCACTGACGCGTCGCAGGCCCGTACGCCATCGCGGCGAAACTCTGCCGTACCCGCGCTGACGTGCGGAATTCTCGTGCGAAACCCTTACTGTTGCGCCTCATTGACGGATCGTCCGGGAGCCGATACCCCTGTAGTCGAGCCCCGGCCCGCAGGTCCTTCGCGCACCACACCCGTCTCTGGAGGCCGCATTGCAAGGATCCGTCACGTCACGATCCACGGGCGCACGCAGACGTGCCTGGCAGGCGGGGGGCTTCGTGGCGTGCGCGGCGCTGGTGCTGCCGCTGCTGTCGGCCGGCCCTTCCGCCACCGCCGCTCAATCCGCACAGCCCGCCCAGCCCGCCTCCGGCGCGTTGCAGCGCGATTTCGCCGCGGCGGCCGCGCAGTACCGGGTGCCGCAGAGCGTGCTGCTCGGTGTGTCGTATCTGCAGTCCCGCTGGGACGCGCACGGCGGCGCGCCGAGTGTGACCGGCGGCTACGGCCCGATGCACCTCACCGACGCCGGGACCGCGCTCGCGGACGCGCCGCACCACACTGACTCCGGGGAGGACCCGCGCGGTGACGATTCGCGGGCCGCGCGCACCGGCGGAGAGGTGCAGACCCCCAAGGCATCCGAACTCTCCGGCCGGCTCAAGACCTTGGAGCGGGCCGCCGCCCTCACCGGGCTGCCGGAAGCGCAGCTGCGGCAGAGCCCCGCCGCGAACATCCGGGGCGGGGCGGCGCTGCTGGCCGCCGCGCAGAAGCGGCTCGGGCAGCCGCTCAGCGCCGACCCGGCCGACTGGTACGGGGCGGTCGCCCGCTTCTCCGGGGCCGACGACACCGCGACCGCGACGACGTACGCCGATGATGTGTACGACGTGATCCGGGCGGGTGAGCGGCGTACGACCGACAGCGGACAGCGGGTCGCCCTGCCCGGCATCCCGGGGCTCGAGCCCGACCGTACACAGGCCGCCGGCCTCGGCCTGCGGACCGCCGACACCGGGCTCACCGAGTGTCCGAAGACGGTGGCGTGCGAGTGGATTCCCGCCCCGTACAAGGAGTTCGGGGACGGCGACTACGGCAACCACGACAAGGGCGACCGGCCCCGCAGCCAGGGCATCGACTACATCGTCGTCCACGACACCGAGGCGACCTGGGACACGACGCTGCGGCTGGTCCAGAACCCCGAGTACGTGTCGTGGCAGTACTCACTGCGTTCCTCGGACGTGCACATCGCTCAGCACGTACCGCTCAAGGACGTGGCCTGGCACGCGGGCAACTGGTACATCAACTCCAAGTCCGTGGGCCTGGAGCACGAGGGCTTTCTGACCTCGCCCGACGCCTGGTACACGGAGGCGATGTACCGCACGTCGGCGCGGCTGGTGAAGTACCTGGCGAAGCGGTACGGCATCCCGCTCGACCGGCAGCACGTCCTCGGCCACGACAACGTCCCCGGCACGGTCACGGCCAACATCCGCGGGATGCACACCGACCCCGGCCCGTACTGGGACTGGGCGCACTACTTCAAGCTGCTCGGCAGGCCCTTCACGCCGACGGCGGGACCGGACAGCGGCGTGGTGACCATCCGGCCCGAGTACGCGAAGCACCAGCCGCTCTACACGGGCTGCGTGAAGACCGGTCAGCCGTGCGCGCCGCACGGCTCGGGCGCCGTCAGGCTGCACACCGCGCCCGCCGCCGACGCTCCGCTGGTGAAGGACATCGGGCTGCGCCCCGGCGGCCAGGACTCGACGAACGGCGTCAACGACACGGGCGCCCGCGCCTCGACGGGCCAGCAGTACGCCGTGGCCGAGCGCAAGGGTGACTGGACCGCGATCTGGTATCTGGGACAGAAGGCGTGGTTCCACAATCCGGGCGGGCAGCCGTCCGCGGTGAACGCCCGCGGTCTGCTGCTGACGCCGAAGGACGGGGCGGCCGACGTGCCGGTGTACGGGCGGGCCTACCCGGAGGCGGCGGCGTACGCCGGGACGTCCGTACCGGTGCAGGCGGTCTCGCCGCTGCCGTACAAGCTGCTCGCCGGGCAGCGCTATGTGGTGGGCGACCGTGCCCCGGGCGAGTACTTCTTCGCTCCGACGTTCGAAACAGCGGGGCACCGGGTGATCCGGGGCAAGGAGGCGTACTACGAGATCCAGTTCGGGCACCGCGTTGCCTATGTCAAGGCCTCTGACGTGCGCGTACTCGCGTCGTAGAGGGTCGCGGGAGACGACGGGGGCGCCATCGGCCACGACCGGCGACGGCGCCCTCTTGTGTGACTAATGAGCGCGGGGCGTGGGCCGTACGGGCGACGGGTAGGGCTCGTCGGAATTGACCGGTCCGCGCGACGGTGGGCGCGCGGACGTCCTGGAAAGGCCGGACGTACATGGCACAGCAGCCCTTCACACTGCCGGACTTCTACGTTCCGTATCCGGCGCGGCTCAATCCCCACGTCGACGAGGCCCGTCGGCACACGAGGGAGTGGGCACGCCGGATGGAGATGCTGGAAGGCTCCGGCATCTGGGAGGAGCGCGACCTCGAAGCGCATGACTACGCGCTGCTCTGCGCGTACACGCACCCCGACTGCTCGTCCGAAGTGCTGGCGCTGGTCACCGACTGGTACGTGTGGGTCTTCTTCTTCGACGACCACTTCCTGGAGACCTTCAAGCGGACCCTCGACCGGGAGGGCGGGAAGCGTTACCTCGACCGGCTGCCGGCCTTCATGCCGATGGACCTGGCGGACGGCACGCCGGAGCCGGAGAATCCGGTCGAGGCGGGGCTCGCGGACCTGTGGGCGCGCACCGTACCGAGCATGACGGGCGCGTGGCGGGAACGGTTCGCCGAGTCGACGAGGCATCTGCTCAACGAGTCGCTGTGGGAACTCTCCAACATGGACGAGGGCCGGATCGCCAACCCCGTCGAGTACATCGAGATGCGCCGCAAGGTCGGCGGCGCGCCCTGGTCGGCCGGGATCGTCGAGTTCGCGGCGAACGCCGAGGTCCCGGCGTCGGTGGCGCACTCGCGGCCGCTCGGCGTGCTGCGCGACGCGTTCTCGGACGCGGTGCATCTGCGCAACGACCTCTTCTCGTACCAGCGCGAGGTCGAGGACGAGCAGGAGAACAGCAACGGTGTGCTGGTGCTGGAACACTTCCTGGGCTGTACGACGCAGGAGGCCGCCGAGGCCGTCAACGACATGCTGACGTCAAGGCTCCAGCAGTTCGAGAACACCGCGCTCACCGAAGTCGGGCCGCTGTGCGCCGAGAAGGGACTGAGCCCCGACGAGACGGCCGCCGTACTGGCGTACGCGAAAGGTCTGCAGGACTGGCAGTCGGGCGGGCACGAGTGGCACATGCGCTCCAGCAGGTACATGAACGGCGGCGGGGCGGCGGCCGGGCCCGCCGAGAGCGGCTGGGGCATGGCGGCGGCCACGATCCACTTCACCCCGCGGGCCGAGGCGGCGCGCCTGCGCAAGCACAGCCATGTGCCGCACCAGCACGTCGGCCCGTCCATCGTCCCCGATCTGGACTTTCCGTACGCGCTCCAGCTCAGCCCGCATCTGCCGGGCGCACGGGAGCGGAACATCGCGTGGGCACGGCGGATGGGGATGCTGGAGCCGCAGCCGGGGAGGCCGGCATCGAACGTCTGGGACGAGCGGCGGGTGCGCAACATCGACCTGCCGCTCTGCTCGGCGGGCCTGCAGCCGGACGCGACGCCCGAGGAACTGGACCTGTCGTCGAACTGGCTGACCTGGGGGACGTACGGCGACGACCTCTACCCCGTGATCTACGGACGCCCCCGCGACCTGGCCGGGGCGCACGCGGCCAACGAGCGGCTGCGGCTCTTCATGCCGCTGGACGGGGAGCCCGCGCCGGAGCCGGCCGACGCGATGGAGCGGGGGCTCGCCGACCTGTGGGAGCGGACGGCGGGGCCGATGAACGACGCTTCGCGGCGTACGTTCCGCAAGGCGGTCGACGACATGATCGCGAGCTGGGAGTGGGAGCTGGCCAATCAGGCACTGCACCGCGTTCCCGATCCGGTGGACTACATCGAGATGCGGCGGTTCACCTTCGGCGCGGACATGACGATGCGGCTGTGCCGGCTGTCGCACGGCGACCGGGTTCCCGACGAGATCTATCAGAGCGGCCCCATCCGCTCGCTGGAGAACTCCGCCGTCGACTACGCCACGCTGCTCAACGACCTGTTCTCGTACCAGAAGGAGATCGAGTACGAGGGCGAGGTGCACAACGCCGTCCTGGTCGTGCAGAACTTCTTCGGCGTGGACTATCCGACCGGGGTCGACATGGTGCACGAGCTGATGAAGGGGCGGATGCGGCAGTTCCAGCATGTGATCAACGTGGAACTTCCCGTCCTCTACGACGACTTCGCGCTCAACGCCGAGGTCCGGGAGATCCTCGACGGCTATGTGCACGAGCTCCAGGACTGGATGGCCGGGATTTTGAACTGGCACAGGGCCTGCGTCCGTTACCGCGACGAGGACCTGCGGGGCGGCACCGGCGGCGCCCCGTGGCACCTGAGCGGCCCCACGGGGAGGGGCACTTCGGCCGCCCGGATCATCGCCCTGCTGGGCCGGCCGGCCGCGGCGCACGCGTAACACGACACCGCGCAACACGCACGGGTAACACGCCCGCGCCGGTGAACAGGCCGCTGTGTACGGCCGGTTCACCGGCGCGGGTCCGGGGGCGTACGGTCAGCGACGCGCGTCGATGCCCGTCCGGCCGAAGGTGGCGGGCACCGGCAGGTTGTCCAGCCGGCCGAGCGGCCAGGCGATCACGACCGCGCGCCCCACCACGTCGTCCACCGGCACCATGCCGGCGCCGGGCTCGTCCTGGTGGTAGCGGGAGTCGCCGGACGCCTGGCGGTGGTCGCCCATCACCCAGAGATGGCCGCTGGGCACGGTGACCTTGAACTGTCCGCCCGTGTCCGTGCTGCACGCCGTGTTCCCGGGGAAGACGTACGGCTCGTCGAGTGCCTTGCCGTTGACCTTCAGCGGGCCCGTGCCCTGGCACTCCACCGTGTCGCCGCCGACTCCGACGACCCGTTTGATCAAGTCCTTGTCCTCGGTCGACGGCATCAGCCCGATGAAGCCGAGCCCCTTCTGGACGGCGTTGGTCCGCGGGGTCGGCTCGTTCTTCAGCCAGTCGGCCGGGTCGTGGAAGACGACAACCTCACCGCGCTCGGGCTCGGAGCCGAACCACGGGGTCAGCTTGTCGACGAGTACCCGGTCGCCCTTCTGGAGCGTGTTCTGCATGGAGTCCGAGGGGATGGAGAACGCCTGCAGCAGAAAGGTCTTTATCACCAGCGCCAGCAGCAGTGCGATCAGGACGAGGAGCGGGAGTTCCATCCAGAACGGGCGCTGCTTCTTCCCTCTCGGGTGCCGCGTTTCCGGTGCGCCGACTGCCACATCTCCCACAACCGCTCCTCGCCTCACAGGGACTCAGCCCTGCTGGAACAGCTCCGCGGGCAGGGGCTTCAGCAGCGCGTACAGGTCGTCGGTGATCGGCCGGTCCCAGCTGGCGATGGTGACGAGCACATTGTCGCTGCGGTCGAACTGTACGCAGGAGATGCGGGTTTCGGAGAGTTTGATACGCCGCACGATCAGGAGGTTGTCGCCCTGCATGACCGGCATGTCCTCGCTGCCGGTCACCTCGACGGGCTCGTCGTTCTCGAGCGCGACGAGCAGCTGCGCGACCTCGAAGGGCACCTGGCCCTCATCGAGCTCCCTGGCGGGCGAGCCCTCCGGAAGGTTGCCGATGATCATCGCGGGACCGCGGCCGCCGAACAGGTCGTAACGCAGGAAGACACCCTGGCAGCTGCCGTCGGGCGCAGGCAGCAGGCCCGCTCCGAGGTTGCCCGGCCAGTCGCCCGGGTCCATGGCCAGGACATCGAATTCCGGGCCCGCGGGCGTGGCGGAGGGGCGGCGGCGGAGGAAGGACATGCCGCCATGGTACGTGGCCCGGAGGGTCTTCCGGCGTCGGGGCGGGCCGGTGCGCAGGTCGGCTCCGGGCCGGGTGCGCAGGTCGGCTCCGGTCCTGGTCCTTGATCACCGTACGGGCCGGTTTCGGCCCCGTACGGTGATCAGGACAGGCGGTGGAGCCGTCGCCGCGGGCCTCAGGTCAGGTCGAAGGCGCCGTTGCGCGCGTTCAGGACGAAGGCGCGCCACTCGGCCGGGTTGAAGATCAGTGAGGGGCTGCCTGGGGCGTCGGCGTTGCGCATCGCGATGAACCCCTCGACGAACGCGATCTGGACGTCACCCGCCCCCTGACTGCCCGACTGCCAGTCCGCTTTGCTCAGGTCCAGCTGCTCCGGCTTGTCCCAGCCCTTGGCCCGCTGCACGGTCATGCTCTCGGCCACGTCCTGCTCCTCCCGGTTCGTCGTCCGCCGGTCAGCCTAGCGATCGACTCCGGCGACGGACAGGCCGCGACGGTTCCGCGCTCAGCCGGAGGGCGGCTCGGCGCCGACCAGCCACATCGAGAAGAACTGCGCGCCGCCGCCGTAGGCGTGTCCGAGGGCCCTGCGGGCGCCGTCGATCTGGTGTTCTCCGGCCTGTCCGCGCACCTGGAGGGCGGCCTCGGCGAAGCGGATCATGCCGGAGGCGCCGATGGGGTTGGTGGACAGGACCCCGCCGGACGGGTTCACGGGCAGGTCGCCGTCGAGTTCGGTGGCACCGGACTCGGTGAGCTTCCAGCCCTCCCCCTCGGCGGCGAATCCCAGGTTCTCCAGCCACATCGGCTCGTACCAGGAGAACGGCACGTACATCTCGACGGCGTCGATCTCCCGGCGCGGGTCGGTGATCCCCGCCTGCCGGTATACGTCGGCGGCGCAGTCCTTGCCGGCCTGCGGGGAGACGAAGTCCTTGCCGGCGAAGAGGGTCGGCTCGCTGCGCATCGCACCGCCGTGCACCCAGGCGGGCGGACGCGGCGCGCGGGCCGCGCCGTCGCGCCCGGTGAGGACCATCGCGCAGGCGCCGTCGGAGGAGGGGCAGGTCTCGGAGTAGCGGACGGGGTCCCAGAGCATCGGCGAGGCCTGGACCTTCTCCAGGGTGATGTCCGGCTCGTGGAGGTGGGCGTACGGGTTCTTGAGGGCGTTGCGGCGGTCTTTGTACGCGACGAGGGACCCGACGGTGTCGGGTGCGCCCGTGCGGCGCATGTACGCCCGGATGTGCGGCGCGAAGAAACCGCCGGCCCCGGCGAGCAGGGGCTGCTGGAACGGGACGGGCAGGGACAGGCCCCACATGGCGTTGGACTCGGACTGCTTCTCGAAGGCGAGGGTCAGGACCGTGCGGTGGACGCGGGCGGCGACCAGGTTCGCGGCGACCAGGGCGGTGGAGCCGCCGACGGAGCCCGCCGTGTGGACACGGAGCATGGGCTTGCCGACTGCGCCCAGCGCGTCGGCGAGATAGAGCTCCGGCATCATCACGCCCTCGAAGAAGTCGGGGGCCTTGCCGATGACGACGGCGTCGATGTCCGCCCACGCCAACTGGGCGTCGTCCAGGGCGCGCTGGGCGGCTTCGCGCACGAGACCGGCTATGGAGACATCGCGGCGGGCGGCGACGTGCTTGGTCTGGCCGATGCCTACGACGGCGACGGGCTCCTTGCCCGTGACTGTCCTGCTCATGACTCCCCCTCCAGGACGGCGACGAGGTTCTGCTGGAGGCAGGGCCCCGAGGTGGCGTGCGCGAGCGCCCGGTCGGACGCGCCGCGGTGGATACGGGCCGCCGCCTCGCCGATCCGGATGAGGCCGGCCGCCATGACGGGGTTGGCGGCGAGCGCCCCGCCGGACGGGTTGACGTTCACGTCGTCGCCCAGCCGCAGCGCCTTGCGCAGGACGACCTCCTGCGAGGTGAAGGGCGCGTGCAGCTCGGCGGTGTCGACGGGCCGCTCGAAGGCTCCGGCCCGCTCGGCGGCCTGCCGGGCGGACGGGGAGTCGGTGAGGTCCCGTACGCCCAGGCTGTGCGCCTCGATGCGGTGGTCCATGCCGCGTATCCAGGCCGGTCGCTCGCACAGCCGGCGCGCGGTGTCTCCCGCCGCCAGGATCACCGCCGCCGCACCGTCGCCGATGGGCGGGCAGTCGCCCGTACGCAGCGGCTGTACGAGGTAGTCGCCGGCGGGGACGGCCCCGCTGAGCTGGGCGTGCGGGTTGGCCCCGGCGGCGGCCCGGCTGCGGGCCGCGACCGCCGCGAGGGCGGGCTCGTCCGTGTCGCCCGCGTCGATCAGCGCCTGGGCCTGGAGCGCGGCGATCGACACCGAGTCCGGCCAGAGGGGGGCGACGTAGTACGGGTCGAGCTGGCGGGTGAGCACGTCGCGGAGCTCGCCGGGCGAGGACTTGCCGTACCCATAGACGAGCGCGGTGTCGGCCTCGCCGGTGAGCAGCTTGACCCAGGCCTCGTAGAGCGCCCAGGCGCCGTCCATCTCCACATGGGACTCGGAGATCGGCGGCCAGGCGCCGACGCCGTCGAGGGCCATGGTGAAGGAGAAGGCGCGGCCCGCGAGATAGTCGCTCGACCCGGAACAGGTGAAGTCGATGTCGCTGGTCTTCAGACCGGTCCGCCCGAGCACCTCGTGCAGCACCGGCATCAGCATCTCGACTTCGGACAGCTCGTCGGTCCGCCGGAGGTGATCGGTCTGCGCGAATGCCACGATCGCGATCTCGCGCATCAGATCAGCTCCTTGTACACGTCGTAGTCGGCGTCCGGTTCGCCGGTGGGCCGGTAGTGGTCCGGGTAGCGGCCGCCCTCGGTCCACACCGGTTCGACCCGCAGCCCCATGCGCACCTGGTCGTACGGGATGCCGCCGATCCGCCCGTGCAGGGCGAGGTCGGCGCCGTCGAGTGCGATGTGTCCGTAGACGTACGGGACTTCGATGTCGAGATTGCGCGCCTTGATGTTGACGATGCAGAAGGTGGTGACGGTGCCCCGGGGGCCGACCTCGACCCGCTCGGCGGTCGCGATGCCGCAGGTGGGGCACGCGCCTCGGGGCGGGACGTACACCTTGCGGCAGGAGGGGCAGCGCTCGCCGACGGTGCGCTGCTCGGCGAGCGCGTTGATGTAGTCGGTGGGGGCGCGGCCGGGGCTGTACGTGTAGTCGAGGCGGGCGGGGGCGGTGATGCCGGTGACGGGGTCGGCGAAGCGGCCGTCGTGCGGGGCCGCCGGGCCGCCGTTCTCGCTCTCGTACGGTTCGAAGCAGGCGATGTCGGTGATCGCGCCCGTACGTTCGCCGGCCCAGCGGACGCGGACGCGCATGCCGGTGCGTACGGCGTCGGGGCCCGGCGCGTCCAGTACGTGCAGGAGGGCGGTGTCGGCGCCGTCGAGCTTCACCAGGACCCACGCGAAGGGGGTGGGGAGGGGCTGGTCGCGGCGCGGAGCCGGGTTCCAGGCCCAAGTGGTGACGGTGCCGGTGGGGGCGACTTCGACGAGGTCGCGGATCTCTTCGGCGGTGACCGGGTCGTACTCGACGGGCGGCACGAGCACCCCGCCGCCGGCGGTCTTCACGCCGAGGACGGTGCGCTCGCGCAGGCCGGTGAGGAAGGCGCTCTGTACGGGGCCGAGGGAGCGGGTGAACGGGAACTCGACAACGAACGGGGCACTGAGGACTTCGGGCATGTACGGCTCCTTCTCAGGCGTCGTTCCGAGGCGTCCTTCTCAGGCGCGCCGGTAGAGGGGATCGCGCTTCTCGGCGAAGGCGCGGGAGCCTTCCTTGGCGTCGGCGGTGCCGAAAATGGGCCAGCCGCGCTCAAGTTCGGCCGCGAGGCCGTACGCCTCGGTCATCTCCGCCGTCTCGTACACCGACGCCTTGACCGCCTCGACGGCCAGTGGGCCGCAGGCGTTGATCTGCTCCGCGATGGCGAGTGCCTTGTCGAGGGCGGTGCCGTCGGGGACGACATGGCCGACGAGTCCGATGCGTTCGGCTTCCCGCGCCGGGTACGGGCGGCCGGTGAGCAGCATCTCCAGGGCGTGGGTGCGCGGGATCTGGCGCGGCAGGCGTACGGTCGAGCCCCCGATGGGGAACAGGCCGCGCCTGACCTCGAAGAGGCCGAAGGTGGCACTCTCCGCGGCGACGCGGATGTCGGTGCCCTGGAGGATCTCCGTACCGCCGGCGACGCAGTACCCCTCGACGGCGGCGACGACCGGCTTGCGGGGGCGGTGGTGGCGCAGCATCGCCTTCCAGTGCAGGTCGGGGTCGGCCTTCATCCGGTCCCGGTACTGGTCACCGCCCATCCCCTGGTCGCCCGCGAGGGCTTTGAGGTCCATGCCCGCACAGAAGTCTCCGCCCGCGCCGGTCAGCACGACGGAGCGGATCTCGTCGTCCGCGTCGGCGGCGAGCCAGCCGTCGTACAGCCCTACCAGCATCGGCAGCGACAGCGCGTTCTTCGCCTCGGGCCTGTTCAAGGTGAGCACCAGCGTGGCGCCTTCGCGCCGCACGGTGAGGTGTTCCGTACCACCACCCATGTGACTGCCTCCCGTCTCTCAGGAACGAGAACAGGTTGCAGTAGGGCGGCGTCCACTTCAATAGTTTTCTGACACTCAGTCAGATTTCTTCGGCTCAGCCCTTCCCACTTGTGGCGGGCTTTGCTCTGATGAGAATTCCGCAGCCGGGGTCAGGAGGAACGGTGGAGTACAACCTTGCCGACCTGTTCGAGTCGGTCGTCGACGCGGTCCCCGACCGTGAGGCGCTCGTGTACGTCGACCATCCCGGTACGGGCGCTGAGCGCAGGCTCACGTACGCCGAGCTGGACGCCGCGGCCAACCGCGTCGCCCACCACCTCGTCGACGCGGGGGTGAAGCCGGGCGAGCACCTGGGGCTGCACCTCTACAACGGCATCGAGTACCTCCAGACCGTGCTGGGCTGCCTCAAGGCACGCGTCGTCCCCGTCAACGTCAACTACCGCTATGTGGAAGAGGAGCTGGTCTACCTCTACCGCGACGCGGACCTGGTGGCGCTCTTCTTCGACGCCGAGTTCACCGAGCGGGTCGCGGCCGCCCTGCCGCGGACGGACAAGCTCCGGCATCTCGTACGGGTGGGTACGCCGCCCAGTGGCGCGCCGGAGCCCGCGATCCTGCCCGTGCCGTTCGCGCAGGCCGAGGCGTCGGGTTCGGACGGGCGGGGGTTCGGGCGGCGCTCGGGCGACGACCAGTTCATCATCTACACCGGCGGCACCACGGGCATGCCGAAGGGCGTGATGTGGCGCCAGGAAGACCTGTTCTTCTCCGGGCTCGGCGGCGGCGCGCCGACCGGTGAGCCGGTGAAGTCCCCGCAGGAGCTGGCGGAGCGGGTGGCGGCCGGCGGTGACGGGATCACCTTCTTCCCCACTCCCCCGCTGATGCACGGCACATCGACGCTCACCGCCTTCATCGGCTTCTTCTTCGGCCAACGCGTGGTCGTCCACCGCAAGTTCGCGCCCCAGGAGGTGCTGCGTACGATCGAGAAGGAGAAGGTCACCAGCGTGTCGCTGGTCGGCGACGCGATGCTGCGGCCGCTGATCGACGCGTTGAACGGGCCGATGAAGGGGACCGACTGCTCGTCGTTGTTCAGTGTCTCCTCGTCGGGCGCGATCATGTCGGAGACGGTCCGCGAGCAGTTCCAGGCGCTGGTGCCGAATGTGATGCTGCTGAACAACTTCGGGTCGTCGGAGTCCGGCTTCAACGGCACGGCGACGGAGGACTCGGGCCCCGAGAAGGGGTTCAGGCTGCG
This sequence comes from Streptomyces sp. TRD_SC_5, assembly GCF_056836825.1. NCBI lineage: Bacteria > Bacillati > Actinomycetota > Actinomycetes > Kitasatosporales > Streptomycetaceae > Streptomyces > Streptomyces sp. TRD_SC_5. The sequence goes on from NZ_JBWZZS010000001.1 coordinate 259,202, forward strand.
GATGAACTCCCGTACGGCCGTGGTGGATCCGGCGACGTACGCCCCGGTCGTGCCCGGCGAGGTGGGCCGCATCGCGCAGCGCGGGCATGTCCCGCTGGGCTACTACAACGACCAGAAGAAGACCGCCGAGACCTTCTTCGAGGCGGACGGCGAGCGGTGGGTGCTGCTGGGCGACATGGCGACGGTGGACGAGGAGGGCATCGTCACCGTGCTGGGCCGGGGCTCGCAGTGCATCAACACGGGCGGCGAGAAGGTGTACCCGGAGGAGGTCGAGCAGGCGCTCAAGTCCCATCCGGATGTGTACGACGCGCTGGTCGCCGGGGTCCCGGACGAGAAGTGGGGCAATCGGGTGGCAGCCGTGGTGCAGCTGCGCGGGGGCGCGGACGCGCCGGGCCTCGACGCCATCCAGGCGCACTGCCGGACCCGGCTCGCGGGATACAAGATTCCCCGGCAGCTGGTGATCGCTCCGGAGATACAGCGCTCGCCGAGCGGCAAGGCGGACTACCGGTGGGCCCGTTCGGTCGCGACGGGCTCCGGCGGCCGTTAGCCGGCCGCCGGGCCCCCGCCGCGCCCAGTGGCTGAGACGGGTCAGTCGCGGTCGACGTCCTCGCTCAGAATGTTGCCGGTCGTCGCGTCGATGTCGAACGTCGTCTTGTTCCAGTCGTCGGTGGTCACGACCTCGACGGACCAGACGACGTCACCGCTGTCGGCGTCGTCGAGTTCCATGGAGGTGACCGTGCCCTTCTTCCGGTCGGTGGCGGCCTTGGCCACCTGCTCCGGAGACTGCTTGACCTTGGTGAGCCAGTCGGCACGTTCCGCCTTGTCATCGGCGTCCTGACCCGCGTCCGTACGGGACCGGATCACGTCACCGGACTCGGCGTCGATACGGACGGTGTGCTCGGTACCGTCCTTCTCGGAGACCTCCGCGACCCAGACCGATCCACGGGCGGCGGGGCTCGCGGTCGGGCTCGGGCTCGGACTGCCGGTGGGGCTCGCGTCGGCGTCGTCCCCACGGGCCGAGCGCTTCAGCTCGATCGCGAGCAGAGTGCTTCCCGAGACCTCGCCCACCGCCGTGGCGGCGGCCTTGTCGGCGGTGACCTTGGCGCTCGGGACCAGGGCCTTGCGCGCGGCCTGGTCCTCGGTGAGCCGCGCGGAGCCGGTAGGGCTCGGCGAGGTGGTCTGCCGCACCTCCGGCTGCCCGGCGGCGGCACGAGACGTCTCGGCGTCGCCGCTGTTCCCGCAGCCGCTGACGAGCGCGGCGGCGGTTACGGCGCAGAGGGCGGCAATACGGACACGCCGGGCACGCGGGCCGGCGGCGCGGTACAGGTGAATGGACTGAAGGTTCATGACCGCACGATTAACCTCCCGGCCGCCCCGGCATGTCGCCCGGAGCCAAGAGTCACCCGATCGCACGGCCGTTCGCCGCCCTGCCCGGGCGCGGCAGCACTGGGGCAGGGTCGGGCGAGACGGTCGCCGGCCGGCGCGCGGAAGCTGACGGACCGGGATTGCGGTCACGGGCCGGGCGGCGAACCGAGCAGGCCCGTGAGCGCCCGGCCGAACACCAGCCGGCCCGCGCGGGCGACCACCGCGTCGAACACGCCGGGAAGCCCCCGCAGCCGCAGGTCCTCGGTCCAGACGACCACGGCCCCGTCAGGAGCCGGATGTACGGCGATCCCGGCCCATCCCAGCACCACCCCGCCCCGCTTCTCCAGCCGGCAGTGTCCGGCGCCGCCGCCCTCCGGCGGGTCCCAGACGACGACCTCCATCGGATCGTCGAAGCCGAGGCGCCCGAGGCCGGTACGGGCCACGAGCACCGTCCCCGCGGCCGTCGGCGCAGGGGTGGTGACGGTGATGCGGGTGAGCGGGACCTGGGCGGCGTGGTCTTCCCACACGGTCAGGCGCCGCCATGCCTCGTCGGCGGACAGAGGTGTTCGGCGTTCGATACGGAAAAGGGCCACAGTCCGACCTTAAGGACTGCGGGGCGGCGGACGCCGTTGCAGGATGGGGGCATGCTGCTGGCCACACTCGCCCGGGTCTCGCGGGAGATCGCCTCGACGTCCGCCCGCTCGCGCAAGATCTCGCTGCTGGCGGAGCTCTTCCGGAGCGCCGCGCCCGACGACGTACCGATCGTGATCCCCTGTCTCGCGGGCCGTCTCCCGCAGGGGCGCATCGGGATCGGCTGGAGTCTGCTGCGCGAGCCTGTCGCTCCCGCCGCCGAAGCATCGCTGACCGTACGGGAGGTGGACGCGGCGCTGACCGCGTTCGCGGGTGTGTCGGGGACCGGGGCGCAGGCCGAACGGGCGCGGCTGGTGCGGGAGCTGATGGGGGCGGCGACGGAGGAGGAACAGCGGTTCCTGTTCGGCTTGCTCACGGGTGAGGTGCGGCAGGGCGCGCTGGACGCGCTGGCGGCGGAGGGGCTGGCCGCGGCGGTGTCGGTGCCCGCGGCCGATGTGCGGCGGGCGGTGATGCTGGGCGGTTCGCTGGTCGCGGTCGGCCGGGCGCTGCTGGCCGCGGGGCCCGAGGCGCTCGCGGAGTTCAGCCTCCAGGTGGGCCGCGCCGTGCCGCCGATGCTGGCGCATCCGGGGCAGAGCGCCGGCGCGGCGGTCGGCAAGCTCGGGGCGTGCGCGGTGGAGGAGAAACTGGACGGCATCCGGGTGCAGGTGCACCGGGACGGCACACGGGTACGTGTCTTCACGCGCACCCTGGACGACATCACGGACCGCGTACCGGAACTCGACTCTGTCGCAGCCGGGTTGCCGGGGGACCGCTTCATCCTCGACGGCGAGGTCATCGCCTTCGGCACGGACGGCAGGCCGCTGCCCTTCCAGGACATCGCGGGTCGCGTCGGCTCCCGCCTCGACGTGGCGGCCGCGCGCGATGCGCTGCCGCTGTCCCCCGTCTTCTTCGACGTACTGGCGCTCGACGGTGAAGTACTCCTGGACCTGCCGTACCGGGACAGGTACGAGAGGCTGGCGCGGCTCGTGCCCGAGCCGATGCGCGTACGCCGGACGGTGGTGACGGGCCCCGACGACGCGCCGGGGGCCGACGACTTCCTGGCGCGGACGCTGGCGCGCGGCCACGAAGGGGTGGTGCTCAAGGCGCTGGACGCGCCGTACCAGGCCGGGCGGCGCGGCACGTCGTGGCTCAAGGTGAAGCCCGTACACACCCTCGACCTGGTGGTTCTGGCCGCCGAGTGGGGGCACGGGCGGCGGACCGGCAAACTCTCCAATCTGCATCTCGGCGCGCGGCGGCCCGACGGTACGTTCGCCATGCTCGGCAAGACGTTCAAGGGCCTCACCGACGTGATGCTGGAGTGGCAGACGGGACGGCTTCGGGAGCTGGCGACCGGCGACGACGGCCATGTGGTGACGGTACGTCCGGAGCTCGTCGTCGAGATCGCGTACGACGGGCTTCAGCGGTCCACGCGTTACCCGGAGGGTGTGACGCTGCGTTTCGCGCGCGTGGTGCGCTACCGGGAGGACAAGCCGGCCGCCGACGCGGACACGGTGACCACCGTTCTCGCGACGGGGCCGGTGCGGGCAGCGGAGGAGTGAACAGCTGTTCCCCCGTCCCCCGCGTGCGGCTTCGCGGACGACCGGATGTGGGTGCGTGAGCATGCCGACGACGCCCGGGATCGCGGGTTCCCAGCCCGCGTGGCAGAGCGTCCGGATCGATCGCCGTACGCGTGACATCGGGCTGGGGGTCGTCCAGCAGGACCGCCGGGTGACGGGGGTACGGCGCCCGGCCGAGCATCGCCCGCGAGGCCCGGTGGGCCTGAAGACGTGCGTCACCAGGGAGATTTGGCGTGGCGCGCCGAGCGGCCGACGCGGCCGCAGGGGCATGGTCCGGGCAGGAGGGGTAACACGTACGGCGTCGGACCCCATGCCTGTCCCCCACTCCCCCGAGGATGTCGACCATGCCGATCACCTTCCGCAAGAGCTTCCGGATCCTCCCGGGGGTGCGGCTGAACATCAACCGTCGTTCCTGGTCCATCACGACCGGCGGCAGGAACGGCCCCCGGCGCACTACCAGCAGCACGGGCCGCCGCACCACTTCGATGGATCTGCCGGGCCCCTTCGGCTGGCGCAAGACCACGCGCACGCGGCGGGGATGACTCAGCGGGCGGCGTCCCGCCCGACCTTGGCCGCCCACAGGACGAGCGGGACCTGGAGCGGGAGCCGCGCGTAGGCAAGGGACTTGAGCGCGGCGGGCTTGTGGCGCCAGTCGTACGCCATCTTTACGTTGGCCGGGAACACGCCCGCGAAGAAGCACGCGGCGGCGACCGCGCTCACCCGGCGCGTGCGCGGCACCGCGAGGCCCGCCGCCAGCAGGAGTTCGGCGACGCCGCTCGCGTGCGTCCACGCGCGGGGGCTCCCCGGCAGCGCCTCGGGAACGGTCGCGTCGAAGGGTCGCGGCGCCACCATGTGGGCGGCGCCCGCCACGGCGAGGAGACCCACGAGAAGACGCGCGGAGCGGTCGGTGGCGTCGGTGGCGGTCATCGGGGGCCTCCTGGGCGGTCGTGCGCGGTCCTGGCGCCGTGGCAGTCCGGCAGCATGATTATTACCAGTCGGTACGACGCATTGCTAGACATCGCGTCAGTAACAGCCGGCCGCCCTCAGCTCCGCCAGGAACTCCTGCGGAGCGTTCTCATGGATCAGATGGCCGGCGTCGACGGTCACCAGGCGGCAGCCGGGAATCAGTTCCGCCATCCGCGCGAGCCCCTCCTGCGACAAGTGGCCGGCGGGGCCGCCGGCGATCAGCAGTGTGGCCGCGGTGACACCCGTCAGCCCCTGCGCCCAGGCCGGGTCGGGGTCGTTGTACCGCGCGTCCGTCGCGGGCACGACCTCCCAGTCGAAGCCGGGTTCCTCGTTCGTACGGTACGGAGCCGGGCGCCGCGGGTCGGCGGGGAACGGCGCGGGCGGGTCCTCGAGCACCAGCCGCCCGATCCGCTCCGGATACGCCTGGGCCACGAGCAGGGCGACCAGGCCGCCCATGGAGTGCCCGACGACGTCGGCACGGTCCAGACCGAGCGCGTCGAGGAACGCCCGTACGTCGTCGCGCATCCGCGGGTACGTGTAACCGCCCGGCCAGTCGCTCATCCCGTGGCCGCGCAGGTCCGGGGCGTACACCCGGCGGGTGCTTGCGAGTTGCTCGGCGATGTGCGTCCAGTGGGCGCTGTTCCCGGACCTGCCGTGCAGCAGTACCACGGGTGGCGCTGCGGGGTCGCCCCAGGTGCGGTACGCGATCCGGATGCCGTTCGCCCGTACGCTCCGCAGCCCCGCGTCGAAGAAGGCACCGACCGTACGGGCGAACCAGCCGGGGTCGTCGAGCCACGGAAAGTGCCCGCCGCCGGGCTGTACGGCCAACTCGGCACCGGGGAAGAGCGCGGCGATCCCGGCAGCGCGCTCCGGGGTGGGCACACCGTCGCGTTCACCCGCGAGCACGAGAACGGGCGCCGCGAACGACGCCAGCGCGGCGCGGGTCGCCGGCGGGTCGAAGGTGCTCTGCGTGGCGAACACGTCTGCGGCAGCCGTGTTCAGCTGCTGGGGGCTCGCGGCGGCGTGCGCCTGGGCGGCCGCGTCCCAGCGTCCGTAGAAGAACGGATAGGCCGAACCGGATGTGCCGACGCCCCGCAGTTGCGCGTCGAGGGCGGCGTACGCCTCCTCGAACCACGGCTCGCCCTTCCTCAGCCGCGCTGCCGTCAGCCGGTCCTCGGGCGTCACCGGCACCGCCGCGGCCCACGCGGTCGGCGTCACGAGCGCGAGGCGGCGCACGCGGGCGGGGTGAGCGGCGGCGTACAGCATGCCGAGATTGCCCGCGGCCGAGTGCGCCAGCACGTCCATCCGCTCCAGCCCCAGATGCTCGCGCAGCGCCTCGACATCGGCGACGAGCCGCTCGCAGCGGTACGTCGCCGGGTCGGCCGGGACCGCGGAGTCACCGGTGCCGCGCAGGTCGAGCATGACCAGCTGCCGGTGGGCCGAAAGTCCGCCCAGGTCACCGAGGTACACGGAGGCGCGCATGGCACCGCCGGGCAGACAGATCAGCGGCTCCCCCTCACCCACGACGTGGTAGGCGAGCGTGGTCCCGTCGTACGCGCTGAATGTCCGCATGGCCCTCATACGCAAGATCATCACAACTGCCGGGTGCCCAAAGCAATGCCTTTCCCTTGACGCCCGACCGGGCTCCTGGATTACTGGCCCGCAGGAGATCAACCGAATGATCGGTTGTCCGGTCGGTACGGGAGAGTCACTTATGACGGTTCTGCTGGACGCGGCGGAGGAGCTCGGCCGCGAGGAGCTCGCGGCGCTGCAGCTCGAGCGACTGCGGACGACTCTGAGGCACGCGTACGAGAACGTCCCGTTCTACCGGCAGTCGTTCGACAAGGCCGGTCTGCGCCCCGACGGCTGCCGCTCGCTCGCCGACCTCGCCCGCTTCCCCTTCACCGTCAAGACCGATCTGCGCGACCACTACCCCTTCGGCATGTTCGCGGTCCCCCAGTCCGGCATCCGCCGCATCCACGCCTCCAGCGGTACGACGGGCCGCCCGACGGTCGTCGGCTACACCGAGCGCGACCTGGACATGTGGGCCGACATGGTCGCCCGCTCGATCCGCGCGGCCGGCGGCCGCCCCGGCCACAAGGTGCATGTGGCGTACGGGTACGGCCTGTTCACCGGCGGCCTCGGCGCGCACTACGGGGCCGAGCGCCTCGGCTGCACCGTCATCCCCGCGTCGGGCGGCATGACCGCGCGCCAGGTGCAGCTCATCCAGGACTTCCGCCCCGAGGTCATCATGGTGACGCCCTCCTACATGCTGACGCTGCTCGACGAGTTCGAGCGCCAGGGCGTGGACCCTCGTACGACATCCCTCGAAGTTGGCATCTTCGGCGCCGAGCCGTGGACCGAGGAGATGCGGCGCGAGATCGAGGAGCGCTTCGCGATCGACGCGGTCGACATATACGGGCTGTCGGAGGTCATCGGTCCCGGCGTGGCGCAGGAGTGCGTGGAGACCAAGGACGGCCTGCACATCTGGGAGGACCACTTCTATCCGGAGGTCGTCGACCCGATCACGGGCGAGGTGCTGCCGGACGGCGAGGAGGGCGAGCTGGTCTTCACCTCGCTCACCAAGGAGGCCATGCCGGTCGTCCGCTACCGCACCCGTGACCTCACTCGGCTGCTCCCGGGAACGGCGCGTCCGGCCTTCCGGCGCATGGAGAAGGTCACCGGCCGCAGCGACGACATGGTCATCCTGCGCGGCGTGAACCTCTTCCCGACCCAGATCGAGGAGATCGTGCTGCGTACGCCCGGGATCGCGCCCCACTTCCAGCTGCGGCTGACCCGCGAGGGCCGGATGGACCACCTGACCGTACGGGCCGAGGCGCGGCCGGAGGCCTCCGGGGATCAGCGGGCGGCCGCGACGGCGTCGATCGCGGCCGCGGTGAAGGACGGCGTCGGGGTTTCGGTCGGGGTCGAGATCGTGGACCCCGAGACGCTGGAGCGGTCGGTGGGCAAGCTCAGGCGGATCGAGGATCTGCGGACGAAGTGAGCGATCCGAGGCGGTCCCGCAGCTCGCGCTTGAGGATCTTCCCGCTGGCGTTGCGCGGCAGCTCGTCCACGAACAGCACCCGTTTCGGGGCCTTGAAATGGGCGAGCTTCTCGCGGGCGTGGGCGAGCAGTTCGGCCTCGGTCACCTCGCCGCGCGGCACGACGACGGCGGTGACGGCCTCGATCCAGCGTGCGTCGGGCAGTCCGACGACGGCCGTCTCCGCGACGCCGGGGTGGGTGTAGAGCGCGTCCTCGACCTGCCGGGAAGCGACCAGTACGCCACCCGAGTTGATGACGTCCTTCACCCGGTCGACGACCGTGAAGTACCCCTCGGCGTCCCGTACGGCCAGGTCACCGGAGTGGAACCAGCCGTCCCGGAAGGCCTCGGCGCTCTCCTGCGGCTTGTCCCAGTACCCCTCGCACAACTGGGGTGAGCGGTAGACGACTTCGCCGGCCGCCCCGTCGGGGACCTCCTTGCCGCTCTCGTCGACGACCTTCGCCTCCACGAACATGACGGGCCGCCCGCACGAATCCATCCTCCCCTCGTGCTCTTCGGGGCCGAGGACGGTGGCGAGCGGGCCGATCTCGCTCTGTCCGAAGCAGTTGTAGAAGGCGAGCGCGGGCAGCCGCGCACGGAGCCTTTCCAGTACGGGTACGGGCATGATCGACGCCCCGTAGTACGCCTTGCGCAGCGCCCCGAGGTCACGTGTGGCGAAGTCGGGGTGGTTGGCGAGGCCGATCCACACGGTCGGCGGCGCGAAGAGACTGTCCGCCCGCCCCGCTTCCACCAGGTCGAAGATCCGCGCCGCGTCGGGTGCGTCGAGGATGGTGTTCTCGGCGCCGACCGCGAGGTACGGCAGCAGGAACACGTGCATCTGCGCGGAGTGGTAGAGCGGCAGGGAGTGGACGGGCCGGTCGTCCGCCTTGAGGTCCAGGGCGGCGACGGCACTGACGTACTCGTGCACGAGCGCCCGGTGGGTCATCATGGCGCCCTTGGGGAGCGCCGTGGTCCCGGACGTGTAGAGCAACTGGGCCAGGTCTTCGGCTCCCGGGGCCCGTTCGGGCGCGAAGGGGCGCGGTGTGTCCAGCGCGGTCAGCAGCGAATCCTCGCCGTCCCGCAGGAGTCGTACGGGAAAGCCCTCCGGGACGCGGTCGGCCAGGTCCGGATCGGTGAGCACCAGTGCGCTGCCCGACTGGCCGAGGACGTACGCCAGGTCCTCGCCGGTGAGGTTCTGGTTCACCGGGACGTGCACGAGTCCGGCGCGGGCGCAGGCGAGGAAGCCGATCAGGTACGCGTCGGAGTTGTGGCCGTACGCCGCGACCCGGTCGCCGGGGCGCACGCCTTGGGTGCTCAGCCAGGCCGCCCCGGTGGACACCGCCGCGTCGAGTCCGGCGTACGTCCAGGTGCGCCCGGCGTACCGGACCGCGGTGCGGTCCGGGGTCCGGCGCGCGCTGCGGCGCACGATCCCGTCGACTGTGCTGCTGCGTACGTCTGTCGTCATGGCGTGATCCTGGGACGCGGGGTGGCCGGGGTCAAGGGGCTGAACGGGCCTCGGCGGGGCCCGACGGGCACCCGGTGGGGCTGGATACCGAACGGGATGTTGACATGAGCGCGCTCGGCTGCGTGCATGGACCAACCACTCTGTCAATCACCGTGCACCACAGTCCCTTTGGGAGGCACGTTGCACCTCCGCACCCGCCTGAGACAGCTCGCGCTCACCTCGATAGCCCTGGTCACCGCCGCGGCCGTGCTGCCACCGGCCACGGCAGGGGCCGATGATCCCGGTTCCCGTGACCGCCATCCGTCGTCCGGGAAGCTGTCCGCCCTGATCCGCTACACGGAGCACGGCATTCCGCACATCCTGGCCAAGGACTACGCGAACCTCGGCTTCGGCACCGGCTGGGCCCAGGCCGCCGACCAGGTCTGCACGCTCGCCGACGGCTTCGTGACCGTGCGCGGTGAGCGCTCGCGCCACTTCGGCCCGGACGCCGCGCCCGACGGCTCGCTCTCGTCCGCCACCAAGAACCTTTCCAGCGACCTGTACTTCGCCGGAATACGGGACGCGGGCACGGTCGAGAAGCTGCTGGCCACGCCCGCACCGGCCGGTCCCAGCCGGCAGATCAAGGAGTCGATGCGCGGCTGGGCGGCCGGGTACAACGCGTGGCTCGCCCAGAACCGCGTCACCGACCCCGCGTGCAAGGGCGCCGACTGGGTGCGCCCGGTGACACCACTGGATGTCGCCGGACGCGGCTTCGCGATATCCGTCCTGGGCGGCCAGGGCCGGGGCATCGACGGCATCACCGCCGCGAAGCCGCCGGGCACCGCGCCCGTCGGGGCGGTCGACCCCGGGCGGGCGGCGGATGCGGCGCGCGAGATGTTCGCGTCGGGCGATGCCGACATGGGGTCCAACGCCGTGGCGTTCAGCGGGAGAACCACCGCGAACGGGCGCGGCCTGCTGCTGGGCAATCCGCACTACCCGTGGAAGGGCGGGCGGCGCTTCTGGCAGTCGCAGCAGACCATTCCGGGTGAACTCAACGTCTCCGGCAGCTCATTGCTCGGTACTACCATTGTCAGCATCGGCTTCAACGACAAGGTGGCGTGGAGTCACACGGTCGCGACCGGCGTCACGCTCAACCTCCACCAGCTGACGCTGGATCCGGCCGACCCGACGGCGTATCTCGTGGACGGCAAGCCGGAGCGTATGACGAAGCGGACGGTGTCCGTCCCGGTCAAGGGCGGCGAGCCGGTCACCCGGACCCAGTGGTGGACCAGGTATGGGCCGGTCGTCACGGCGCTCGGCGCCTCGCTGCCACTCCCCTGGTCGGCGACGACGGCGTACGCCCTCAACGACCCCAACGCCGTCAACATGCGGGGCTCCGACACCGCACTCGGCTTCGCCAAGGCCCGCTCCACGCGCGGCATCGAGAAGACGCTGCGCCGCGTCCAGGGGCTGCCGTGGGTGAACACGATCGCGGCGGACTCCGCCGGGCACTCCTTCTTCAGTCAGTCGCAGGTCCTGCCTCGGATCACCGACGAGCTGGCGGGGCGCTGTTCGACGCCGCTCGGGAAGGTGACGTACCCGGCGTCCGGCGTCGCCGTACTGGACGGGTCACGCACCGACTGCGCACTCGGCTCGGACAAGGACGCGGTGCAGCCGGGGATCTTCGGCCCCTCACGGATGCCGACGCTCAAGGACGCGCCGTACGCCGAGAACAGCAACGACAGCGCCTGGCTGACCAATGCCGACCGGCCGCTGACGGGCTACGAGCGGGTCTTCGGCACGGTCGCGACACCCCGTTCCCTGCGGACGCGCGGTGCGGTCGAGGATGTTTCGGCCATGGCGCAGAAGGGCCGGCTGACGGTCGGCGATCTGCAACGGCAGCAGTTCGCGAACCGCGCGCCCGCGGGTGACCTGGCGGCGGCCGACGCGGCGAAGGCATGCACGGCGCTCTCGGCGGACCGCGCGGAGCTCGGGGAGGCGTGCGAGGTGCTCGGCCGCTGGGACAGAACGGTGAACGCGGACAGCGAGGGCGCGCTGCTCTTCGACCGGTTCTGGCGCAAGCTGGTGGCCTCCGTGCCGCCGGCCGAGCTGTGGAAGGTGCCGTTCTCCCCGGCGGATCCGGTACGTACGCCGAACACGCTCAACACGGGCGCACCGGGCTTCGCGACGGCCCTCACCGGCGCGGTCTCGGAGCTGAAGGCGGCGGGCATCGCGCTCGACGCGCCGCTCGGGAAGCACCAGTTCGTCGTACGGAACGGGAAGCGCCTCCCGATCCACGGCGGTACGGAGGCGCTCGGCATCTGGAACAAGATCGAGCCCGTGTGGAACGCGCCGGGCGGCGGCTACACGGAGGTGACGACCGGCTCCAGCCACATCCAGGCGGTGGGCTGGGACGGCGGCCGCTGCCCGGTGGCACGCACGCTGCTGACGTACGCGCAGTCGTCGAACCCGTCGTCGCCGTACTACAGCGACCAGACCCGGCTGTACGCGGAAGAGCGCTGGGTGACGTCCCGGTTCTGCGAGAAGGACATTCTCCGCTCACCGGAACTGCGGGTGCACCGGGTGCGCGAGCGCTGACGGACCGGCATCGCGACGGGCCCTCACCGGTGCGGTGGGGGCCCGTTCGACGTCCGAGGCCCTCGGGTTGGCCTCAAGCCGAGTCGGTGCTCCACGGTCGGCCGGCCCACTGGCCCTGGCCCCGACCCCGCCCGTACGCGCCCGTTCACCCCGAAGCGAGCAGGGACTCGATCAGGGCGTCGACGGCGAGCCGTTGCGACTCCTCGGCCACCGGTACGGCGGCGAAGGCGTGGGCGAGGAAACGCTGGAGGCCGCGCCGGTCGATCTCCACCACTGCTGCGCCCTCCGGCGCCGTCAGGTGAACGGTGACCCACCGTTCACCTGACGGCCGCACCCGAACGTCGGCCACCCCGGCCGGCGCGTGCAGTCCCGCCGCCAGCAGGGCGCGCGCGAAGGTCCAGGTCGCCGGGACGTCGTTGCTGGACGCGTCGGCCGGGAAGGTCAGGTGGACGGCGAGCGGGTCTTCGCACGCATAGGTCAGCGAGACGGTGACGTCGTACCTGATGCCGATGCTGTCCGCGCAGAGCCGCGCCGCGACCAAGTGAGTCATGCTGGCGAGCAAGGGACTCTCCTTCCCCTCGTACCGGTGCCCGCGTGCACCGCTGTCCGTCCAGACACCGGCCGGGCCCGGTCCTCACGCGGTACGCCGTCATGTCACCTGTGTGGGTGACGGACGCGGGGCGGCGGCCGGGCGCGGGCCGTGCAGGGGCCGAGCGCGGGCCGTGGTCAGCGCGTGCGGACCTCGCGGTGCCCACGGACCCGGAACCGGACGCTGAGCGTCAGCCGTTCGCTGCCCGTGGCGGTCCGGGCCGCCCGCAGCTGCTCCCCGGCGAGACGTTCCAGCATGGCGTCGGGGCCCGCCCCTGGCTCCAGGAGTACGGCCATGGCCAGCCGGGGCCGGGCGCGCGTTCCCAGGAACCGTACGCGCGCCCTGACCACTCCGGGAAGCCTCTCCGTCTCGGTACGGACGGCTCGTTCCAGCGCCCGCGTACGCAGATGAACGGACGGGTGAGGGAGTGCGACGCGCCGCGGCGCGCGCGCAGGACCTTGCGCCACGAGCCACCAGAGCGAGGCCGCGGTGGCCGCACCGGCGACGGCGATCACGGCGGGCGAAGTCCAGTCGGGGACGGGCGGCGGCCGCAGGCCCTCGCCGGGCGACGGCCACCACGAAGGCACCGACAGCGCGAGGCCGGCGACGGCCAGCCAGGTTCCGCCTGCCAGCACCGCCGTGCCAAGGAGCGTCAGCAGTACGCGGTTGAGACTGTCACGCAACGGTCTCGTGCGGCGCGCGGGTTTCATGTGTCCCTTCCTCGTGCTCCGGTACTCGCTCTTCCCCGTCGGCGGGTACGGGTGCGTGCCAGTTGCCGTCCCGTACGGCCCTGCCCCGCACACTGCCGGTTCGTGCGGTGCCCAGCCCCTGGAACGTCGCGTGGAGCCGTTCGGACACCGCCGTGCGCGCGGCGTCGGGATCGCCGAACGCCACCGTCACGCGCGCGTGTACGCGTTGCGCGCGGCGCAGCCGGACGCGGGCCGCAGTCACCCCGGGTACGTCGAGCGCGGCGTCCCGCAGCAGCGCACGCGCGCTCCCCCGGGCCAGGTCGGCCCGTACACCGGAAGCGGGCGAGGCCAGCGGCAGGCGGCGGGTCCCCGGGGTGAGCGCGAGCACGACCAGCCACGCCCCCAGGAGCGCGAGGCACACACCCGCCACCGTCAGCCGGGCGTCGCCGCCGCTGCCGGCGTCCGCGAGGCCGGCCGCCAGCCGGTCCTGGACCACGTCCTGGATCACGTCCTGGACGCGCGCGGCCGTACGGCCCCCGGTCGCCACGATGTCGTACAGCAGGGCTCCGCCCGCCGCGGTCCCCGCCAGCGCGACGAGCGCGGCGGGCAGCCGCCGCGCCGACCACGCCCGCCGGACCGCGCGACCCGGCGCCACGCGAAGCTCCTGGGCGGCGGGCGCCGCCCCCGGCCGGAAGGGCGCGGGGCCGGGCAGCAGCCGGCTGACCGCGACCTCCGCAGCCGACACGGTCAAGCCCGTCAACTCGGCCGTACGGGACGCCACATGCTCCTGCACCCGTGCCCCGAGTGCGGTGGAATCCGCCGGATAGCGCAAGCCGATCCGGAGCGAGACGCGCAGAGAACTCCCGCGCCGCGCCACGGCGGCGTGCTCCGCGCTTCCGTCCTTCCCGAGACTTTCACCGGCGGCGCGCGACACGACCCGGCGCAGCGCCCGGTCGGCGATCACCGTCGTACCGCGGTCGGCGGCCTGTCCGCCCGGCTCGGCCCGCACCACCATCAACGCCTCCGCTCCGCGATGCCGTCCAGGAACCGCCGCAGATCCGTGCCGTCACCGCCGCTTCCCCCGTCGAGGGCCCGGCCGGCCGCGAATCCCACGCCGCCGAGTGCCCCGACCAGCAGGAACGCACCGAAGCCGCCGAACCACGCGGCGAAGGCCAGCGCCATGCCCACCATCAGCCCCAGCTGCGCTGCGCTCATTCGCGGGAAGCCCTTCACTCCACGCGCGATTCGGCGCCGGACGCGTCCTCGCCGGACTCCTCGGGCAGGTGGACGTCGTCGACGGAGATGTTCACCTCGACGACTTCGAGTCCCGTGGTGCGCTCGACGGCGGAAATCACGTTCTCCCGTACGTCCTTCGCCACGTCCATGATCGGTACGCCGTACTCGACGACCAGGTCGATGTCGATCGCCGTCTGGCGCTCGCCGACCTCCACCTTGACCCCACGGCCCACGTTGGGCCGCCCGCCCGGCACCCGGTCGCGTACGGCGCCGAAGGTGCGCGACAGGCCGCCGCCCATGTCGTGCACGCCCGGGACCTCGCGCGCCGCCATGCCGGCGATCTTCACCACGACGACGTCGGCGATCGACGTCTTGCCGCGGGTGCCGGCGGGCTCGGCGGCGCCGGTGGCGCCCGTTCCCACGGTCGTGGTGTGTCCCGGGTCCGATCCTCCCTTGCGTGCGGTGGAGGCGTTCGCGTTCGACGGTCCGGCGGAGACTGTGTTCGACGTCATCGTTTTTCCCCTCGGAGTTCTCGGCACATGTGCCCTGTCACTTCGTTGGACACGAGAGCGGGCCCGGTGTCACGCGGATCTCAACCTTCTTTTCCGCAGGGTGTCACGGCGGCCGCGTGACACATTCGCCGTCTGCGTGTCCAAGCAGATGTCAGTACAGGTAAGAGAGGAGCCGCCGAGTGCCCGGGGACGGGGAGGAACCGCCGCAGCCGACGCAGGATCCGTCGAGGTACGACGAGGACGCGCTGCTGGCCGTGCGGGCCCGTGAGGGCGACGAGGAGGCGTTCGAGGCCCTCGTACGCGGCCACGGTCCCGTGCTCCTGCAACTCGCCCTCCGTATGCTCGGTGACCGGACCGAAGCGGAGGACGCTGTGCAGGACGCTTTCGTCAGTGCCTGGCGCAGGCTGCCGGAATACCGGGGAGAAGCCGCCTTCCGTACGTGGATGTACCGGATCGTCACCAATCGCTGCCTGAATCTGCTGCGCTCGCGCAGACCGGTGACAGACCTGGACGCCGTGCCTGAACCGGCCGCTCCCGAGCACACCGGTTCCCCGGCGCGCGCCGCCGAGGCCGGAGCCGCTCTCAAGGAACTGTCACAGGCGCTGGCCGGGCTCTCGCCGGAACAGCGGGCCTGCTGGGTGCTGCGCGAGCTGCACGGACTGCCGTACGAGGAGATCTCGGACGCCGTCGGGATCAGCCATCAGGCGGTCCGCGGCCGGATCTTCCGGGCGCGACGCACTCTGATGGAGGTGATGAGCGCATGGCGCTGAACGCACAACCCGCGGGCGGTCACGATCGCGCGGACGACGAACTGCTGCCGTGCGGGCGCTCCCTGGCCGACGTCTGGGACGCCCGTCTCCCCGTCGGCCACCGGGCGGACTGCCCGCACTGCGCCGCCGCGCTCGACGAACTGCGGGTGCTGGACGACTTCGTCAGCCGTGCCCGCGCCGTGGAAGGCGTGGCAGCCACGGACGCCTCGGGATCCGGCGCGCCGGACGCCGAAGCGGTGACGGACCGCGTGATGGACATCGTGCGCCTGGAGCTGCGGCCCGGCCGCACGCTGCCTCTCGGTGAGCCCGACGAGGACAGCTGGGTGTTCGAGTCCGCCGCGGCGAGGGCGCTGCGGGCGGCCGCCGACGCGCTGCCCGGTGTACGTACGGGAAGTTGCCGCATCGCACCGGTGGGCCCGGCGGCCCGGGTGGAGATCGAGGT
Organism: Streptomyces sp. TRD_SC_5; assembly: GCF_056836825.1. Classification (NCBI taxonomy): domain Bacteria; kingdom Bacillati; phylum Actinomycetota; class Actinomycetes; order Kitasatosporales; family Streptomycetaceae; genus Streptomyces; species Streptomyces sp. TRD_SC_5. The sequence continues at coordinate 275,060 of NZ_JBWZZS010000001.1, forward strand.
GGCGGTGGCTCTGTCGTGGAACCTGCCGGAGGCTTCCGAGGCGGTACGCGCTCGGGTGGCAGCGGCTGCCGAGGAGGTGCTGGGCATGCCGGTGCGGGCCATCGACGTACGGGTGATCGACATTCTCGACGACATTCGAGGCGAGATCGTCGACGAGCGGGACGGGAGCGGCCGATGACGACGCCGACGAGCAGGACGCAGCTGGAGCGCGCGGCCGCCGAGGCGGCTCTCGCGGTGCCGGGCGTGGCGTTCCTGCGCCCCGGGATCGCCGAGGTGCTGCGCGGGGCGACGGGGCAGCGGCCTGGGAGTTCTGGCGGCGTGCGGGCCAGGGCAGCCGAGGGCGCGGGTGGGTGGCGGATCGAGGTACAGCTGGCGGTGGTGCGGGGCCACCGGGCGGTGGATGTGACGCGCGCGGTTCGTGCGGCGGTGGGGGCGGCGGCCGCGGTGGTGAGCGTGACTGTGACTGTGACTGGCATCGTCTGAGGTCCTGGCGCTCGCTCAGAGGGCGCGCTCGTGGCCCTCCCAGTACGGCTCGCGCAGTCGGCGCTTGTAGAGCTTGCCGTTCGGGTCGCGGGGCATCGTCACGATGAAGTCGACGGTCCTGGGCCGCTTGAAGGCGGCGAGCTGCCGCTCGCAGTGCGCCAGGATGCCGGCGGCCAGCGCGTCGTCGGGAACGTGGCCCTCGGCGGGTTCGACGACGGCCTTGACCTCCTCGCCCCAGTCCGCGTGCGGGATGCCGAAGGCGGCGGCGTCAGCGACGGCGGGGTGGGAAAGGAGGGCCGCCTCGATCTCGGCGGGGTAGATGTTGACACCGCCCGAGATGATCATGTCGATCTTCCGGTCGCGGAGGAAGAGGTAACCGTCCTCGTCGAGTACGCCGAGGTCTCCGACGGTGAAGAAGTCCCCAATGCGGTTCTTCCTCGTCTTGCCTTCGTCCTTGTGGTAGCTGAAGCCGCCGGTACTCATCTTCATGTAGACGGTGCCGAGTTCGCCCGGCGGCAGGCGGTTGCCTTCGTCGTCGAATACGGCGAGTTCGCTGATCGGCCACGCCTTGCCGACGGTGCCGGGCTTCTTCAGCCAGTCCTCGGCGGTCGCGAAGGCGCCGCCGCCCTCGCTGGCCGCGTAGTACTCCTCCACGCAGTGGCCCCACCAGTCGATCATCGCCCGCTTGACGTGGTCGGGGCAGGGCGCGGCGCCGTGGATGGCATGGCGCATCGAGGACACGTCGTACGACGCGCGTATGTCCTCGGGGAGGGCGAGCAGCCGGTGGAACTGGGTCGGGACCATGTGGGTGTGCGTGCACGCGTGCCGGTCGATGAGGCGCAGCATCTCCTCGGGTGTCCACTTGTCCATGAGTACGAGCGGATGGCCGATGTGCAGGGCGGCGCCCGCGAACTGGAGTACGGCGGTGTGGTAGAGCGGCGAGCAGACGAGGTGGACGTTGTCGTCGAAGGGGCGGATGCCGAAGATGCCGAGGAAGCCGCCGAGGTAGGACTCTTCGGGGAGCTTGCCGGACAGCGGGCGGCGAATGCCGCGCGGACGTCCGGTGGTTCCCGAGGTGTAGTTCATGACCCAGCCGAGGGTGCGGTCGGCTGGCTCGTACGAAGGCTGTCCGACAAGGAGTTCCGCGTACGGAACGAACCCGGGAACGTCGCCGACGGCGTAACGGCGGTTCCCGGGAAGCTTCGCTTCGTCGGCCGCGGCGGTGGCGGCTCCGGCGAAGCGTTCGTGCGCGATGACGACTTTCGCGCCCGAGTCGGCGACGATCCAGGCGATCTCGGGACCGACGAGGTGGTGGTTCACGGGAACGAGGTAGAAGCCGGCCTGGGAGGCGGCCAGGTAGGCGGTGAAGAGCTCGACGCCATTGGGGAGCACTACGGCGAAGGCGTCGCCCTGCCGCATGCCCACGGCCCGCAGTCCGTGGACCAGTTGGTTGACGGCGGCGTGCAGCCGTCCCGCCGTCCATTCCTCGCCGTCGGGGGCGGTGAGCACCGTACGGCCGGGGTCCGCGGCCGCCTGGGCCCAGAAGCCGTTGGGCGGCTGATTCGTCGTCATGACTGGCTGGTCCTTCCGGCGATGCGGTCGATGCGGTCCACGGCACGTTCGAAGCCACGGGTGAGGTCGTCGAAGACGGCCTGGACGCTGCGTTCGGATGTCATACGGCCGACGATCTGGCCGACGGGCGTGCCGAGCAGGGGCCCGATTTCGTACTTCTGGATACGGGAGACGGCCTCGGCCACGAGCAGTCCCTGGAGCGGCATGGGGAGCGTCCCGGGTCCGCTCGGGTCGTCCCAGGCGTCGGTCCACTCGGTGCGCAGCTGGCGAGCGGGCTTGCCGGTGAGGGCGCGGGAGCGGACGGTGTCGCCGGAGCCGGCTGCGAGAAGTTTGGCGGTGAGGGCGCGGGAGTGGAGGTCGGCCTCCTCTGTGGTGAGCCAGAGCGAACCGAGCCAGGCACCCTGGGCGCCGAGCGCGAGACCGGCGGCGATCTGTTCGCCGCTGCCGATGCCTCCGGCGGCGAGTACGGGCAGCGGACGGACGGCGTCGACCACTTCGGGGACGAGGACCATGGAGGCGATCTCGCCCGTATGGCCGCCCGCTTCGTATCCCTGCGCCACGACGATGTCGATGCCCGCATCGGCGTGGCGCTTGGCGTGTTTGGCGCTGCCCGCCAGGGCGGCGACGAGTACGCCGTGGTCGTGGGCGCGGGTGATGACGTCGGCGGGCGGGGAGCCGAGGGCGTTGGCGAGCAGCTTGATGGGGTAGTCGAAGGCGACGTCGAGCTGGTTGCGGGCGACCTCCTCCATCCAGCCGGTGATGCGCCAGCCCGACGCCTCGCCCGGGGCGAGTTCGGGTACGCCGTGTTTGGCCAGGGTTTCCTCGACGTACCTGCGGTGCCCTTCGGGGATCATCGCCTCCACGTCGGCCTCGGTCACGCCCTCGACCTTCCTCGCGGGCATGACGACGTCGAGGCCGTACGGCTTGCCGTCGGTGTGTTCCGCCATCCACTCCAGGTCGCGCGCGAGTTCGTCCGGCGCGGTGTAGCGGACCGCGCCCAGCACGCCGAATCCGCCTGCCCGGGTGATCGCGGCGGCCACCGCCGGGAAGGGCGTGAAGCCGAAGATGGCGTGCTCGACACCCAGTTTCCTGCTCAGCTCCGTCTCCATGAGCGGCAGGATGCCGCAGCGGGGCGGACGAGGGAAGAGTTTTTCTGATGCAGCGTCAGATTTTGCGACTTCCTTGGGGCGGTTGACAGCGTCAGCGGCCTGCAAGAAAGTTTCACTTGTTGAGCGTGTGTCGGAAGTTACTTTCACAAGGGGTGGCTCGTGACCGACGGTGCGGCGGAAGCGGACAGAGCAATCAGCCGGCGGAGGCTGGGCGGCGGCATCATGGCACTGGGCGGCGCCCTGGTGCTCGCGCCACTGGCCGCCGGGCGCGCGGGCGCGGCGGCGAACCGGGCAGCGACGGACGGCGCCGACGGCGGACGGCCGACGCTGCGCCGAGGTTCACCCGAACGCGCCGGACTCCTCCCCGGGCCCCTGAACCAGCTCGTCACGGACGCCGAGCGCTATCTCGGCCCCTCCCCCAAGCACCCCTGGTACGCGGGCGCGGTCCTGCTCGCCGGGCGTGGCGGCACAGTGGCGCTGCATCGGGCGATCGGATCGGCTGTGCGCTATGCGGCGTACGACGAGAAGACCGACACGGCGGTGGAGCTCCCGGCGGACCGGCGGATCGCGATGGCCGAGGACACGGTCTTCGACCTGGCGTCGGTCTCGAAGCTCTTCACCTCCATGCTCGCCGTGCAGCAGATCGAGCGCGGCACGCTGGAGCTGGAGGCGAAGGTCGCCACGTATCTCCCCGAGTTCGGGGGCGCGGGCAAGCAGGACATGACGGTGCGCCAGCTGCTCACGCACACGTCGGGGTTCCGTGCCTGGATTCCGCTCTACAAGGAGCCGACGCGGGAGGGGAAGCTGCGGCTCCTGTGGAACGAGGCACCGGCGAGCACGCCCGGTACCAAGTACCTCTACTCGGACCTGAATCTGATCTCGCTCCAGCTGGTGCTCGAAGAGATCACCGGTCGCACTCTGGACGCACTGCTCCACGACGAGATCACCGCTCCGCTCGGGATGCACCGCACGCGCTTCAATCCGCCAGCCTCCTGGAAGCCGAAGACCGCCGCCACCGAGGACGCGCGACTGCCCTGGTCCGGTCTCGACCGGGGCCTGGTGTGGGGCGAGGTCCACGACGAGAACGCGTACAGCTTCGGCGGCGTCGCCGGCCACGCCGGCGTGTTCTCCACCGCCTGGGACCTCGCGATCCTCGGCCGTACGCTCCTGAACGGCGGCGCGTACGGGCGGGCGCGGATCCTGGACCCCGAGTCGGTGGAGCTGATGTTCACCGACTTCAACACCGCCTTCCCCGGCGATGAGCACGGCCTCGGCTTCGAGCTCTACCAGCACTGGTACATGGGCGCGATGGCCGCTCCGAAGACCGCAGGCCACACCGGCTTCACCGGCACCAGTCTCGTTCTCGACCCCTCGACCGACTCCTTCCTCGTCGTACTGGGGAACTCGGTCCACCCGGTGCGCAGCTGGCGCTCCGGAAGCGCCCCGCGCGTAGCCGCCGCCAACAACATGGCCCGCGCCGTCGCGGTACGCCCGACTCACGGCCGGACCGCCTGGTTCTCCGGCATGGCCTCGGCCACGACAGCCACGCTCACCCTGCCCGCCCTCAGTCTGCCTGCCCTCGCCGCACCCTCGGACCGTCCACGGCTGCGCTGCTCGCTGTGGTGGGACACCGAACCCGGCTCCGACCGGCTCTTCCTGGAGGCCTCGGGGGACGGGGGCGGCACCTGGCAGGTGGTGCCGTTCACGACCGTACGCAAGGGGCATGAGCCGCGGTCGCACCCGGCGGGCGCGGTCACCGGCTGGTCCGGGCGCGTCTGGCACCGGCTCAGCGCGGACCTGGCGGCCTGGGGCGGCGAGGAAGTGCGTCTGCGCTGGCGTTACCGGACCGACACGCTGTACGTCGGACGGGGAGCGTACGTCGACGGCCTGCGGGTCGACGACGGCCGCCGCACGCTCTTCGACGAGGCGAGGCCCGCGGACGCGGCCCGCATCGAGGCGACGGGCTGGACAGCGTCCGAGGACTGACCGGCGACCGGCCCGGCTCCGTCAGCGCCCGAGCACTGCCATCGCCGCGTTGTGGCCGGGAATGCCGCTGACGCCCCCGCCGCGGACGGCGCCCGCCCCGCACAGCATGACGTTCGCGTACGCCGTCTCGACGCCCCACCGGCCGGTCCCGGCGGACTCGTCGGCGTACGGGAAAGACAGTGGGCGGTGGAAGATGTTGCCGCCGGGCAGCCGCAGTTCGCTTTCGAGGTCGAGCGGGGTCTTCGCCTCGATGCAGGGGCGGCCGTTCTCGTCGAGCGCGAGGCAGTCGGTGAGGGGTTCTTCGAGGTAGGTGTCGAGCTGGGCGAGAGTCGCCGCCAGGAGTTCGGCGCGGGCCGCTTCATTGTCGTGGGCGAAGAGGCGGGCCGGCGTGTGCAGGCCGAAGAGGGTCAGGGTCTGGTACCCGTGTGCGGCGAGTTCCGGGCCGAGGATCGAGGGGTCCGTCAGGGAGTGGCAGTAGATCTCGGAGGGTGGTGCGCTCGGCAGCCGCCCCGACGCGGCTTCGCCGTACGCGGCCGCCAATTGACCGTACCCTTCGGCGACATGGAACGTTCCCGCGAACGCTTCTTCCGGTTCCACGGAACGGTCGCGCAGGCGCGGAAGTCTGCGCAGCAGCATGTTGACTTTGAGCTGCGCCCCTTCGGCGGATGCGGAGGCGGAAGGCTCGTCCCCGAGGAGCTTTTCGAGCGCCTCCGGAGAGGCGTTCACGAGAACGTTCCGGGCGGCGACAGTGGCCTCACCCGTGTCGCTCCGGAAGGTCACTTCGGCGCGGCTTCCGTCGGTGTCGACACGGGTCGCCTCATGGCGGGTGACGATCTCGGCGCCCGCTGCCCTGGCGGCGTTCGCGAGCGCGTCGGTGAGCGCTCCCATGCCGCCCACGGGAACGTCCCAGTCGCCCGTGCCCCCGCCGATCACGTGGTAAAGGAAGCAGCGGTTCTGGAGCAGCTTCGGATCATGGGCATCGGCGAAGGTGCCGATGAGGGCGTCGGTGAGGACTACGCCCCGTACGAGATCGTTGGCGAAGTGCTCCTCGATCGCGACACCGAGCGGCTCCTCGAAGAGCATCCTCCAGGCCGCCTCGTCACCGATACGGGCCCGCAGCGCGTCCCGGGTGGGCAGCGGTTCGGTGAGCGTGGGAAAGACGCGCTCGGCGACGCGTCGCATGACGGCGTAGAAGGACTGCCAGGACGTGAACTCCGCATCGCCGCCCGTGAGCCGGGCGAACGATTCCCGGGTCCTGTCGGCGCCGCCGCCGACCAGCAGGCCGCCGCGTCCGCTCGGCGTGTACGAGGAGACGGTGCGCTTGCGTACGGCGAACTCCAGCCCCAGATCGTGGACGATCCGCTGAGGGAGCAGTGACACCAGGTAGGAGTAGCGGGAGAGCCGGGCGTCGACACCCGGGAAGGGCCGGGTGGACACCGCTGCGCCGCCGGTGCGGTCCAGGCGTTCCAGCACGAGCACGGAGCGCCCCGCCCGGGCCAGATAGCCGGCGGCGACCAGGCCGTTGTGGCCGCCGCCGACGATCACGACGTCATAGCTGTCCTGTACGGGCATGGCGTGCGCACTCCTGTCTGTCTTCGCGTACGTCTTCGGCTACCCCGGACTCAGTGGCTCTGCGCTCCGCGTTGCTGCCGCAGGGCGGCCACCCGCCGGTACAGCTCGACGGCCTCCGCGCCGCGCCCGAGCTGCTCCAGGCAGTGCGCCTCGTCATTGCGGCTGGCGAGAGCGTCGGGGTGATCGGCGCCCAGGACGCGTTCGCGGGCCTCGGCGACCTGCCGGTAGACGGTGAGGGCGTCGGACCAGCGGCCGAGCCAGCCGAGGCCGACGGCGACCTCCCGGCGGCTGACGAGGGTGTCCGGGTGGTCGGCACCAAGAACGCGCTCGCGAATCGCGCATACGTCGCGAGCCTCCGCCAGGGCCTCCTCCCAGCGGGCGAGACGGCCCAGGTTGACGCCGAGGCCGTGCCGGGCGCGCAGCGTCTCGGGATCGGCCGGTCCCTGCACCCGGGTGCGGTCGTCGACCAGCGCCCGGTAGAGCTCCAGGGCCTCCGCGCTGCGGCCGAGCCGGCCCAGGCTGATGCCGACCTCGTAACGGGCGGCGAGGGTGTCGGGATGGTCGGCGCCGAGCGCCAGCGCGCGGGCCTGGGCGACCTCTCGGTACGTCTGGAGGGCCTCCGCCCAGCGCCCGAGCTGCCCCAGCGCGTACGCGACTTCGTACCGCGTGACGAGCGTGTCCGGGTGCGTCGCGCCGAGCACCCTGGCGCGCGTCGTGGCGACCTCGTGTGCCATACGGTACGAGTCCTCCAGGCGCCCCAGCCTGCTCAGGTTGAACGCCAGGTTGTGCCGGCAGCGCAACGTGTCCGGGTGGTCGGCCCCCATCGTGCTTTCCCGGGAGGCGAGGACGGCGGCGTACACCTGGTGTGCCTCGAAGTGCCGGCCGAGCTGCCCGAGTACGTACGCCGTCTCCTGGCGCGCGGCGAGGGTCTCGGGGTGGTCGGGGCCCATGGTGCGCTCGCGGCCCTCGGCCACGCGGCCGAACTCGCGCAGGGCGTCGGCGGCGCGCCCGGTCCGGCTGAGGGTGAAGCCGACCTCGTAGTGGCTGGCGAGGGTGTCGGGGTGGTCGGGGCCCAGGGCGTGTTCGCGCTCGGCGGCGACCGCGCGGTGCACCTCGCCCGCCTCGTTCCAGCGGCCGAGGCGGCCGAGGCTGAGACCGGCGTTGTGCCTGCTGTTGAGTACGGCAAGTACCTCGGGCGGGGGTGTCGGCCGCTCCGGCCGGCGCGCGGCCGGGACGGCGGCAGCGGCCCGCAGACCGACGCCGGTGGTCCACTCCCCCGTCAGGCCGGCGGAGTGGTCGGGCGGGGTCTGCGGCAGCGTCCACGTACCACTCGCCTTGTGGCCGGTGGTCATACCGCGCGTCCAGGACGGCAGGCGGGGGGCGCGGGAGGGCGGCTGTTCGGGGCGCACGGCCGACGGGCGCGGTGCGAATGCGGCGGCCGGGCCGGACGCGCGCCCCGCGGTCAGGCGGTGCGCCAGTTCCCTGGAGTCGGCGGGCCGTTCCTCGGGGGTCTTGGCGAGCAGGTCGAGGACGATGCGGTCGAAGAACCCGGGAAGGTCCGGGCGGTGGGTTCGCGGCGGCTCGGGCTGCGTGTCGCGATGGCCTACAAGTACCGCCCAGGCGTCGTCGAGATCGAACGGCGGAACGCCGGTGGCGATCTCGTACAGCACACACCCCAGCGAGTAGAGGTCGCTGCGGTGGTCCACCTCGACGCCGCCGATCTGCTCCGGCGACATGTAGTGCGGGGTGCCCATGGCGATCCCGGTTCCGGTGAGCCGGGACGTGAAGCCGATGTCGTGGCCCAGGCGCGCGATGCCGAAGTCGCAGATCTTCACCGTGCCGTCGGCGAGCCGCATGATGTTGGCGGGTTTCAGGTCCCGGTGGATGATGCCCTGTTCATGCGTGTAGGCGAGGGCCCAGGCGACCTGTTCCGCGATGTCGACGACATCGGCGACGTCCAGCGGGTGCGCCCTGTTGTCTTCCAGGAGCTGGCTGAGGTTGCGCCCGTCCAGCAGTTCCATGACGAGATAGAGCACGCCCTCGTGCTCACCGAAGTCATGGACGACGGTGACGCCGCGGTGCTGCAGCGCGGCCGCGACGCGCGCCTCCCTGCGGAAGCGTTCGCGCAGCACTCCGGTGAAGGACGGGTCGTGCTGAGGCCCCACCGGCTTGAGGCATTTCACGGCGACCTTGCGCCCCAGCGACTCGTCGTGGGCACGCCACACCTCGCCCATGCCCCCGCGCCCGATCAGATCGAGCAGCCGGTACCGGCCTTGGATCAGCCTGGTGTCCGCCATCTCGTGCTGTCGCCCCCGTCACTCCGCTGCGCCCTCCCCGGCCCGTCCAGTATGGCCGCCTGTCTGCGGAGTTTGTACGGTGCGGGGCGCGCATAGGCGCCGAGGCGCGCCATTGCCTTCAGAATGTGACCGGGCGGCAGTTGCCACCGCACACGGGAAGGGATGCAGCGCAGGGCCGTTCCGGTTACGGCGAGCCTGCGCGTCACCGTGTCCGGCGCCGCGGCGGGGCGGCCGTACAGCTCATGGGCGTAAGGGGGCAGTGAGGCGTACGCCAGAGCGGCCACGCGCCGCCACAGGAGTGCGCGCGCCGGTACGAGCAGCGGATGCACCGGGGGTCTGCGGAGGAAATCGTCGACTTCGCGGGCTTCGGGTCCGGCGGCGAGTTCCGGCCGGACCTTCTCGAAGTAGGCGGCGAGCCCGGCCGTCGTCCCCGGGACCCGCGCCGGGTCGAGGCCGACCAGGCGGGCGCCTTCGCGCTGTTCGTCGAGGTACTGGTCCGCCTGGGCGTCGCTGAGCGGGAGGCCGGAGCGGCGCGCGACGTCCAGGTACGAGCCGACCTCGGCGCAGTGCACCCACAGCAGCAGCTCCGGCTCGCCGACGCCGTACCGCTCGCCGGTGTCCGGGTCGGTGGCCCCCAGCATGCTGTGTATCTTGCGCACCCGGGCGCCGGCCCGTTCGGCGGCTTCCGTGGTGCCGTAGGTGATCGTGCCGACGAACGAGGCGGTACGCAGCAACCGCCCCCACGCGTCCCGTCGAAAGTCGCTGTTCTGCAGAACGCCCCGTACCGCGCGCGGGTGCAGTGCCTGGAGATAGAGCGCCCGTACGCCCGCGATCCACATCATCGGGTCGCCATGCATCTGCCAGGTCACCGATTGGGGCCCGAAAAGCCCCGGGTCGGCGTCGCCCATGCCCCTACCTCCTGCCTGGCCGGTACGGCCACGCTAACGCCGACGGCCGTCATGTGGCGCCGGCCGAACGCGCCGGTCAAGGAAGTCGATCACGCGCTGGGTACTCAGAAACCGCCGGCCGTGCGCAGGCCCTCAGCGGCGTACTCGAGGCATTCCCAGGCCGATCCACGAGATGATCTCGCGCTGGATCTCGTTGTTGCCGCCGCCGAAGGTGAAGATGACGGCGCTGCGGTAGCCGCGTTCTAGTTCGCCGTGCAGGACGGCGCCCGCCGAGCCCTCTTTCAACGGGCCTGCCGCGCCGAGAACTTCCATCAGCCAGGCGTAGGCGTCGCGGCGCGCCTCGGAGCCGTAGACCTTTACCGCGGAGGCGTCCTGCGGGGTGAGGGTGGAGTTCTGGAGGGCGGAGACCATCTGCCAGTTGAGGAGCTTCATCGCGTCGAGCCTGGTGTGGGTCTTCGCGAGCCGTCCGCGGACCCAGCCGAGGTCGATGACGCGGCGCCCGTCCGCAAGCTTGGTACCGGCGGCCCAGCGCTGGACGTTGTGGAGCGCGCGGACGGCCATGGTGCCGTGGGCGGCGAGGGTGACGCGTTCGTGGTTGAGCTGGTTGGTGATGAGGCGCCAGCCCTTGTTCTCGTCGCCGACGCGACGGGAGACGGGGACGCGGATGTTCTCGTAGTAGCTGGCGGTGGTGTCGTGCGAGGCGAGCGTGTTGATGAGGGTGCAGGAGTAGCCGGGGTCGCTCGTCGGTACGAGCAGCATGGTGATGCCCTTGTGGGGCGGTGCGTCCGGGTCCGTCCGGACGGCCAGCCAGACCCAGTCGGCGGTGTCGCCGTTGGTGGTCCAGATCTTCTGCCCGTTGACGGTGTAGTGGCCGGTGGCCTCGTCGCCCTCGCGTACGGCGCGGGTCTTCAGGGCGGCGAGGTCGGTGCCCGCGTCGGGCTCGCTGTAGCCGATCGCGAAGTCGATCTCCCCGGCCAAAACCTTGGGGAGGAAGTACGCCTTCTGTTCGTCCGTACCGAAATGCATGATCGTGGGGCCCACGGTGTTGAGGGCCATCAGCGGCAGCGGCACGCCGGCCTGGGCGGCCTCGTCGAAGAAGATGAACTGCTCCATCGGTGAGAGCCCTCGCCCTCCGTACTCCTCGGGCCATCCGACACCCAGCCAGCCGTCCGCGCCGAGGCGGCGGACGGTGGCGCGGTAGAAGCGCTTCTGGGCCGCCGGCTCGGCGTACCGGGCGTACGCGTTGTCGGGCACCAGCTCGGCGAAGTACGCACGCAGGTCGGTGCGCAACCGCGTCTGCTCAGGCGTGTATTCGAGGTGCACGGCCCCTCCAGAGTGTCGCGTTCCCTACGGCGGCGCCACACTAGAACGTGTTGCAAGAATCCGGAAGGGCTTCCCGCACCCGATCGCCGCGGTCGCCGTGCCCGTGAATGCGCGCGACGGAGGCTGACGCGCTCGGCGGGCAGCGCGTGGAACGCGCTGCCCGCCGGATCGGTCCATGACCGGATACCACCAGAACGTCCCTCTGGGCGTCCTCACGGTCAGTCGGTGGACAGGGCCTCCAGGAGGTCACCGACCTGCGGTTCGGGCAGCGCCTTGGCGACGTCCGCCTGGGCGATCATGCCGACCAGCCGGTGGTCGTCGATCACCGGGAGCCTGCGCACCTTGTGCTGCGTCATCTTGCGCAGCACCTGCTCGACGTTGTCGTCGGCCTGTACGAACACCACCTCGCCCTGAGCGAGTTCGGAGGCCTTCGTCGCGTTCGGGTCCTTGCCGGCGCCGAGCGCCCGCACCACGATGTCGCGGTCGGTCAGCATGCCCTTGAGCTTCTCGTCGGTGCCGCAGATGGGCAGAGCGCCCACGCCGAGGCGCGTCATCAACCGGGCGGCGTCCGCCAGGGTTTCCTGCTCGCCCACGCACTCCGTACCTTTGGACATGATCTGGCGTGCGGTTGTCATCGTCTCTCCTGATTCGGGGTTGACGGGCCGTTCGCTGGAACCGTCCGGGTACCCGGGCGCGGGACGGGCAACCGTTCTGCGGCGGTGGCTCGTGTCGCACCAGGGATAGCGGCGGCTGCGCCGGCAGGTGCAGACGGCCACCATGAACCGGTCGGAGCGGGCGGTCGTGCCGTCCTCCAGCGTGATCTCGACCGGTCCCTCAACGAGCACCGGGCCCTGGGGGTCGACGACGACCCGTCGGGCCGGCCGGCCGTCCTGCGCTCGGGAACTCTCAGTCTCGCCAGGCACGGATGACCACCAGTTCCTCTTTCGTCTCGCCCGGGGCCACCAGGCCCTGGGCCTCCAGCCAGGCCGCGTGCCGCCGCATCACCGGTCCGTACGGCACTGTCTCCTGGGCCACGGCCGTAGCCCGCAGCCCCTGGGCGGTCAGGGCCTCCACGGTCGCGCCCGCCCCGGACAGCGCGGACTGCACCAGAAGGAGTACGCCGCCCTCCCTCAGCAGGGGCGGTGCCTGGACGCACAGCCTGTCCAGCACCGCGCGGCCGTCCGCGCCCGCCCACCAGGCCAGGTCCGCGCTCTTCGCCGGTACGCCGCCGGGTGAAGCGACGTACGGTGGATTGGAAAGGATCAGATCGAAGCTCCGCCCCGCGAACGAGGTCAGCAGGTCGCCTCGGTGGACCCGGATGGGGTGTCCTCGCAGCCTGGCGTTGAACCGGGCCGCGAGGACGGCTCTGCGCGACAGGTCGGTCGCGGTGACACTGGCGGCGCCGCATTCGGCGGCCACCAGGGCGAGAGCCCCTGTACCGGTGCCGACGTCGAGCACGTCGGCACCGGGCGTCCGCGGCTCCTCCCGGGTCACTCTTGCGAGGAGTTCGGTGTCTTCCAGTGGGGCGTAGACACCGGGTGGTCTGAGTAGGCGCATGGGACGGGGGTACCTCGAAGAGCCCTGGTCGTAACGGCACCTTCCAGAAGGAGCAGCAAATGAGGGATGTCCCCGTCCGCCCCGGTTCGTACTGGATGGAGTACGGCGACGACCCGGCGCGGCCCCGGCCGCCCGACGGTCTCGACGTGGATGTGGCGGTGATCGGCGCGGGCATCGCCGGGATCTGTACGGCCTGGGAGCTTGCCCGGGCCGGGAGGACGGTCGCACTGCTGGAGGCGAACCGGGTCGCCGCCGGAGTGAGCGGCCACACCACGGCGAAGCTTTCGGCCCTGCACGGGATCGTCTACCAGCGGCTGAACAGCACCCGCGGCGCGCAGGGCGCCGCCCTGTACGCCCGTTCGCAGCAGGACGCCATCGGCCATGTGGTGGCCGTGTGCGAGGAACTGGGGATCGACTGCGACCTGGAGCGCGCCCCCGCGTTCACGTACGCCGAAACGGCCGAGGAGGCCCATACGGTCGAGGCGGAGGCGCAGGCCGCAGGCGCCGCCGGGCTGCCCGCGTCGTACGTGAAGGAGACGGGGCTGCCGTTCCCCGTCGCGGGCGCGGTGCGCGTGGAGGACCAGGCCCTGTTCCATCCGCGCAAGTACCTGCTCGCTCTTGTCGCCGATCTGGAGCGGCGCGGCGGGCAGGTCTTCGAGGGGACCCGGATCGTCGGGCTGCGCGAGGGCGAACCGTGCCGGCTGACGACGGAGGACGGACGCACCGTCTCGGCCCGCGACGTCGTGGTCGCCACGCACTACCCGCTCTTCGACCGTTCGCTGCTCTTCGCACGGCTGAAGCCGCACCGCGAGCTGGTCGTGGCGGGGGTGATTCCGGCCGAGCGGGACCCGCTGGGGATGTACCTGACGCCCGAGGGAACGACGCGTTCGGTGCGGACCGCTCCGTACGGCGAAGGTGAGCGCCTGCTCATTGTGACGGGAGAGAAGTTCACCCCGGGAGCGGGCCGCGTGGAGGAACGGTACGAGCGGCTGGAGCAGTGGACCACGCAGCGCTTCCCGGACGTACGGCTCACGCATCGCTGGGCCGCCCAGGACAACGAGACGACGGACGGCGTCCCCTTCGTGGGCGCGCTGCATGCGCGCGCGCGTCACACCTTCGTGGCGGCGGGCTTCAACGGCTGGGGCATGGCCGGCGGCGTGATGTCGGGCAGGTTGCTCGCCGCGCGGATCACCGGACAGAAGCTGCCGTGGACGGACCTGTACGACCCGGTGCGTTTGCAGCCTCTCAAGGAGGCCCCGTCGCTGATGCGGTTCCAGGCCGCCGCGGCCGGTCATTTCGTGGGCGACAGGCTGCCGTTCGTGACAGGAGGCGGGCCCGCCTCCAAGATCCCGCCCGGCGGGGGCGCGGTGGTGCGCAGTGGAGCACGTCATGTGGCGGTGCACCGCGACGAAGCGGGTGAGCTGCACGCGCTGTCGGCCCGGTGTACGCACCTGGGGTGCCTGGTCCGGTTCAACGACGCGGAACGCACCTGGGAGTGCCCGTGCCACGGGTCGCGATTCGGGACCGGGGGCGAGGTGCTCCAGGGACCGGCCGTGCACCCGCTCGAACGGGTGCACGGCTTCGAGGAGGAGGACGACGACGAATGACGGCCGCACCTGAGCTGCCCTCCGCTCGCGGGCCCCTCTCGGGCGCCGTGCGGGACATACTGGTCGGGTCTCCCCCGTCCCGGCCACCGCTCGACGAAGCCGCTTCCGCGGATCCGTTCGGGGACGATCTCCAGTTGGCTCTTTACATGGCGTACGAGCCGCACTACCGGGGCTTCCAGGGTGTCTCCGACGCACGGGAGTGGGACCTGGAACTGCTGCGGCTGCGCGGCGCCTTGGAGGACGCGTTCCTGGGTGCGCTGCGCGTCGAGGCACCCGGCGGCGACGACGTGACGGCCGAGCTGGACGCGCTGCTCGCCGAGCCGGTCGAAGGGCAGGGTGTTTCCCACGAGCTGATGCACGACGGCACCTGGGAGCGCATGCGTGAGTACCTCGCCCACCGCTCGCTCTACCAGCTGAAGGAGGCCGACCCGCAGGCATGGGTGATCCCACGGCTGGAGGGGCAGGCCAAGGCGTCGCTGGTGGCGGTCGAGTTCGACGAGTTCGGCGGCGGGCGCGGTGAGAACGTGCACGCCAGGCTGTTCGCCGGCCTGATGGAGGGCGCGGGAATGGACGCGCGCTACGGCCTGTACCTCGATTTCGCGCCGGCCGTCACCCTCGCCCCCGTCAACGCGATGTCGCTCTTCGGGCTGCACCGCGCGCTGCGCGGCGCCATGGTCGGGAACTTCGCCACGCTGGAGATCACCTCTCCGCCGGGCGCGCGCCGGATGGCGAAGGCTCTGGAGCGGCTGGGCGCGGGCGAGGAGTGCACGCGTTTCTTCACCGAGCACATCGAGGCGGACGCCGTGCACGAGCAGGTGATGCGGCGCGACGTGATCGGGGACCTGCTCGCCAGGGAGCCGGAGCTGGCCGGGGACGTCGCGTTCGGCATCAGGGCGAGCGTGCTGCTGGAGACGCGCTGGGAGGAGCACGTACTGGGCGCCTGGCGGGAGGGCCGCAGTTCGCTGCGGCCCGCAGCGCCCGGCATCAGCCGCCCGGCATCGCCCCGGTGAGCTCCAGCGCGCGGGTCAGGCCCCTGGGGCGGCGCACGCCCTCCGCGGGGCGCGTACGGCTCCACCAGGACGCGGTCGGCCGTGGGCCGCGTCCTGGACCCGAGGGACGACGCCGGGCGGCCCCGTCCTGCGTACGGCCTCGGACAGGGCGCCGACGTACCCTCCCGCCCGCCTCGTCGCCGATGGTGGCCCAGGTGCGCCGATGGCGCGCAGGGCGGGCGTCATCACGTCCTGCGCCCCGCACAGGACGGCCTGTGCGGGGCGCAGTGCGTGCGTACGGGTGTGATGTCGCGGCACTAAGGAAGCTGCGTGTCGATCGCCGCTCGGCCCTCCTTCTCCAGCCGGCGCCGCGCCCACTCCAGCGTCGCCGGAGTCACGTCACGCCCCGAGGAGAGCACCAGGTCCTCGGGCGTCACGTCGTCGGTGGCACCGGTGTGCAGCAGGCTGTCGGGTGTCACCTCCGACTGCTTCGGCCTCGAAACGGATTCCTCGCTCATACCGCCTCCTTGTTTCGTCGATCAGTCGGCATTCTGGTTCTCGCGTACCCGCACCGCATCCGGTGAACATCTCCTGACCCTGTGGCCTTCTTCTGTTCCGGATGCGAGGGGCGGCTGCCTGCGGGAGCGTGGGCAATGAGGGGCAGCCCAATCGGGCCGGACGAGGCACGGAGTGGGACACATGAGCGAAGACAACACGGTTCCTCCTGAGGACGACGGCGTGCTCGACGCACAGGACACGCTCGAGAGCGACGATCTGGAGTACGACCCGCTCGACGCGGGCATCGCGCCCCCCGAGCACTGGTCCCCCGCGGAGTTCTTCGGCAACACGGCGGAGGAGGCTCATCGGGGCGAGTCGCTCGACCAGCTGCTCTCCGAGGAGGAGCCGGACATCGATCCGGACGCCCCCGACGAGGACGAAGAGGACGACGAACTCAAGGGTCTCGACGAAGAGCTCGAAGGCCTCGACGAGGAACTGGAAGACTTGTAGCCGACGGCTACGCGGGCGACTGGCCCCCAGCGGCCGGACCGCCCTCGCTGCCCTGTCCGTCCTGCCCGCCCTGCCCTTCCTGCCCGTACCGCCGCTCGAACTGCGCGATCCGCCCCTCCGTGTCCACTGTCCGGGCCTTGCCGGTGTAGAACGGGTGGCTCTCCGAGGAGATCTCGACATCGACGACGGGATACGTGTTGCCGTCGTCCCACTCGATGGTTTTCTCGCTGGTGGCGGTCGACCGGGTGAGGAACGCGTACCCCGCGGACCGGTCCCTGAAGACCACCTGTTGGTAGGAGATGCTGGCGTCCGGCTTCACATCTGGCTCCTTGCCTCGTTGCACGGCGAGTACGGGAAGTACGCGCGTACGGGTCGGGCCTTCTCAGGCTAAGCCGGACCGCGCCCGTCGGCATCCGTCGCCGCCGCGCCCGCTCCCCCGCGCACTGCCGCGCCCCTGAACGTGGAGCGGTAGGCGCTCGGCGAGACCCCCAGCGCCGCGTGCAGATGCTGGCGCAGCGAGACCGCCGTACCGAAGCCGACCGCCGCCGCCACCCGGGACCGGCAGGTCCGTCTCCTCCAGCAGCTGCCGTGCGCGGTCGATGCGCTGCCCGGTGAGCCACTGGACCGGCGTCTGCCCGCCCTCCTCGCAGAACCGGCGCGAGAACGTGCGCGTACTCATTGCGGCGCGGTCGGCGAGCTCGCGCAGGCTGATGGGGCGGTCCAGGTGCTCGAGGGCCCACGTGCGGGCGGGCTGCGTGGACGACTGGCGCGGGGCCGTGACGGGACGCGGGATGTACTGCGCCTGGCCGCCGTCGCGGTGCGGCGGGACGACCGTGCCGCGGGCCACCTCGTTGGCCACCCGTGAGCCGTGGTCGCTGCGGATCATGTGCAGGCACAGGTCGATGCCGGAGGCCACGCCCGCCGCCGTGAGGACGCCGTCCTCGTCGGTGTAGAGCACGTCCGGGTCGACACGTACATCCGGGTGGAGCCGCTGGAGATCGGCGGCTGAGCGCCAGTGCGTCGTGGCGCGCTTCCCGTCGAGCAGCCCGGCCGCCGCCAGGACGAAGGAGCCGGTGCAGATGGAGGCGATGCGCGTGCCGGGGCGGATCCGGTCCAGGGCCTTCGCCAGGCCGGGCGGCAGGTGGGGCGCGGCGCGGGGCGTGTAGTCCTCGTCGGAGGCCGGGACGATCACGGTGTCGGCCTCGGTGAGGATGTCCGTACCGTGCGCGACGTGGACGGTGAAATCGGCGTCCGTGCGGATGTCACCGGGCTCGGGTGTGCAGGTGAGGACCTCGTAGAGGGGTTCGCCGCCGGACGAGACGGCTTGTCCGAACAGCCGGTGGACGATGCCCAGTTCCATGGTGAGCAGCCCGTCACGCACCAGGACGGCGACCCGGTGCAGGTCCCCTGAGGTGCGGAAGCTGCGGATTGCTGTCTCGGCCGGCATGGCGAGATTCTTTCACACCACGGCCTTCTCGCCACTGGTACGGGTGCACGTCCCGGGCGCAGGGTCGGACGCATGGTTCAGATTCGGCTCACGGAGAGTCCACACGAGCGGCCGCCGCGACGGGCAGGCGTGCACCGGGCCTGGCTGGTCGCGTCGGTCGCCGCCCTGGCGATCGTCGCGGCCGGGGCCTTCACCACCATGGCGGGGCTGCTGACCGGCCCGCTCCACCGGGAGTTCGGCTGGTCGCGCTCCACGATCGGGCTCGGCGCGTCGGTGAACATGATCCTGTACGGCCTCACCGCGCCGTTCGCGGCCGCGCTGATGGACCGCTTCGGGATGCGCCGGGTCGTCGGCGGCGCGCTGGCTGCCGTCGCGACCGGAGCGCTGTTCACCACGGTGATGACGGAACCCTGGCAGTTCGTACTCGCCTGGGGCGCCCTCGTCGGTGCGGGCTGCGGGTCGATGGCCATGGCGTTCGCCGCGACCGTCACCGATCGCTGGTTCGTACGCCACCGCGGACTGGTCACGGGTGCGCTCACCGCGGCCGGCGTGTTCGGGCAGTTCGCGTTCCTGCCGCTGCTGTCCTGGATCACCGAGCGGTACATGTGGCGCGCCGGGACCGTGACGCTCGTCGTGGCGACGCTGATCACCCTGCCGCTCGTACTCCTGCTGCTGCGCGATCGTCCGATGGATGTCGGACTACGGCCGTACGGGGCTCCACAGGACGCGGAGAGAGCGGAGGAAGCGGAGAACGCTTCCCGGGAACGGCACGCGCGCGTTCCCGGGGCGGCCCTGCGGACCGTTCACGTGCTCGCACGGTCGGCGCGCACCGGTCCCTTCTGGCTGCTCGCCGCGACGTTCGCGATCTGCGGCGCGTCGACGAACGGTGTCATGTGGACGCACTTCACCCCGGCCGCGCACGACCACGGCATGCCCGCCACCGTCGCCTCGTCACTGCTCGCGACGATCGGCGTCTTCAACGTCGCGGGAACGGTCGCTTCGGGCTGGCTGACCGACCGACTCGACCCCCGGCGCCTGCTCGCCGCCTACTTCGCACTGCGCGGTCTCACTCTGCTCACCCTGCCGCTGCTGTTGACGGCCCACGTCGACACACCCCTGGTGGCCTTCGTCGTACTCTTCGGGCTGCTCGACGTCGCCACGGTGCCGCCGACGCTCGCGCTGTGCCGGGAGTTGTACGGCAAGGACAGCGCCATCGTCTTCGGCTGGGTCGGAGCGGCGCACCAACTGGGCGCCGGGCTCGCCGCGTTCGCGGGCGGCGCGGCCCGGGACGCGTTCGGTTCGTACGACCCGCTGTGGGTGGGCGTCGGCGCGCTGTGCGGGGCCGGTGCGCTGCTGGCGCTGATGGTCGTACGGCCGCGAGCGGCGGCCTGAGGCGCGTGGAAGAGCGGAGGACCCGGCCACTTACCCCGCCCCCCGGACTCGCAAGCCACACCGGCCGGAATTCAGGCAAAAGCATTACTACGTTAGGAAACTGACCGTAATCGGCCTGTACGGTGCCCCGCATGGACGGGGTTCGGGGCGCATGCTCCTTCGGGGAAGAACTGCGGCGCCTGCGGAGTGAGCGCGGCGTCTCGCTCACGGCACTGGCCCGGTCGGTCCATTACAGCAAGGGCTACCTCAGCAAGATCGAGAACGGCGGCAAACCAC
The DNA here is from genome assembly GCF_056836825.1 of Streptomyces sp. TRD_SC_5. Classification (NCBI taxonomy): domain Bacteria; kingdom Bacillati; phylum Actinomycetota; class Actinomycetes; order Kitasatosporales; family Streptomycetaceae; genus Streptomyces; species Streptomyces sp. TRD_SC_5. The sequence goes on from NZ_JBWZZS010000001.1 coordinate 294,586, forward strand.
CGACGCCCGACGTGGCCAGGCGCTGCGACGAGGCACTGGGCGCGGGCGGCGCGCTCGTACGACTGGTGGCCGACGTACCGCCCGCGCGCCGGCCGACGACGACGCAGACGACGCAGACGACGCCCCAACTCCCCGCCCCGGCCGACGCGGTGTGCCCGTACCGGGGCCTCGCGGCCTTCGGGCCCGAGCACGCCCAGTGGTTCTTCGGCCGGGAGCGGGCCACGGCCGAGCTGGTCGGCCGGCTCGCCGAACGCGCCGGCGGCGGGCCGCTCGCGGTGGTGGCCTCCTCCGGAGCGGGGAAGTCCTCACTGCTGCGGGCCGGTCTGGTCCCCGCGCTGCGGCGCGGCGCCCTGCCGGTGGAGGGGTCGAGCGGCTGGCCGGTGGTGATGTGCACGCCCACCGCGCATCCGCTGAAGGAGCTGGTGCGATGCGTGACCGAGGCGCTGGGGGCGGAGCTCGGGGTGAGCCCGGAGTCGCTGCCGGTGCGGCCGCGGGCATTCGCCGACGCCGTACGGCCGCTGCTCGCGGCGGGGCGGGGGCGGCTGGTGCTGCTGGTCGACCAGTTCGAGGAGACGTTCACGCTGTGCGCGCAAGAGGCGGAGCGGCGCGCGTTCGTCGCGGTGCTGTCCGCGCTCGCCACCCCCACCGAAGGGGACGTCGAACAACCGCCCGCTGTCGTGGTGCTGGGGGTACGGGCCGACTTCAGCGGCCGGTGCCTCGACCACCCTGAGCTGGCGGCCGTCTTCTCGCACGGTCTGTTCGCGCTCGGTCCGATGACCGGCGCCGAACTGCGCGCGTCCATCACGCTTCCCGCCCAGCGCGCGGGGCTGGCCATGGAGCCCGGTCTCGTCGGCCTGCTGCTGCGTGACGTGGGAGCCAAAGGCACTGGGCAGGGCAGCCAGGACGACCTCACACCGGCCTCGCCCGGCGCACTGCCCCTGCTCGCCCACGCGTTGCTGGTCACCTGGCAGCAACGCACCGACCGCACGCTGACCGTCGCGGGCTACGAGACGACCGGCGGCATCCACGGCGCGATCGCACGGACGGCCGAAGCGGTGTTCACCCGGCTCCGCCCCGGCGAGCAGGAGATGGCGCGACGGGTGCTGGTGCGACTGGTCCAGGTCGGCGCCGGGGACAGCGGAGGCAACGAGGGCGGGGACAGCGACACGGCGACGCGGCGCCGGGCGAGCCGCGAGCTGCTGCTGGAGCAACTGCCCGACCGCCGCGCGGTGGAGACGGCCCTCGACGCGTTCGTACGGGCCCGGCTCGTCACCGTGGACAGCGACGCGGTGGAGATCACCCACGAGGCGCTGCTGCGTGCCTGGCCCCGGCTGCGCGGCTGGATCGGCACCAACCGGGCCGGGCTGCTCATCCACCAGCAGCTCGCCGAGGCCGCCGCGCAGTGGGTGCGTGACGACCGCGATCCCGGGCTCCTGTACCGGGGGACGCGGCTCGCCGCCGTGCACGAATGGGCTCAGCAGACCGACGGGCGGGCCGAACTCGGTCCGTACGAAACCGAGTTCCTGGACGCGAGCAGTGCGCAGGAGGTGGCCGGAAAGCAGGCACAGCGGCGGCAGGTCCGCACTCACCGCAGACTGCTGGTGCTGCTGGGAGCGCTGCTCGTACTGGCGCTCCTCGCGGGCGGAACGGCGTTCCACCAGCGGTCCCGCGCCGTCGACGAGCGCCGGGTCGCCCAGTCGCAGGCGATGGCGGTCCAGTCCGGCGCGCTGGCGTCGGGGCAGCCCGAGGCGTCGATGCGCCTGGCGGCCGAGGCGTACCGCACGGCGCCGACCACCGAGGCGCGCGGCGCGCTGCTCAGTACACAGGCGCAGTCCTTCGCGGGTCGTCTCACCGGGCACACGGGGCCGGTCAACAGCGTGGCGTTCAGCCCCGACGACAAGTTGCTGGCATCGGCCAGTTCGGACGGCACCGTGCGGCTGTGGGGAGGGGCGGGCCACCGCCGCCCCGTGGACACGCTCACGGGCCACGGCGGTCCGGTGATCTCCGTGGCGTTCAGCCCGGACGGGAGGCTCGTCGCGTCGGCGGGCTACGACGGGACGGTACGGCTGTGGAGTGTGCCGGACCGTCAGCAGGCCGGGACGCTGCTCGGCCACGGCGGCGCCGTACGGTCGGTCGCCTTCGGCCCGGGCGGGCGGAGCCTCGTATCGGGCGGTGCCGACGGGACGGTGCGCGTCTGGGACGTGGTGCGCAGGCAGGTCCGGGCGACGTTACGGGGCCACGGCGACGGCGTGTACGGGGTCGCTTTCAGCGCCGACGGGCGCAGCGTCGCTTCCGGCTCGTCGGACCGCACGGTGAGAATCTGGGACGTGGCCGCGCGCACGTCGCGGGCGACGCTGCGAGGGCACAGCGACGGCGTTCTGGGGGTCGCCTTCAGCCCGGACGGGGGCAGCGTGGCCTCGGGAAGTGCGGATCGTACGGTCAAGATCTGGGACGTGCGCCGCCACCGGATCCGGGCCACGCTCACCGGCCACAGCGACGATGTCAACGCGGTGGCGTACGGCGCGGACGGAGCGACCGTCGTGAGCGCCGGCGGGGACGGTGTGGCGAAGGTGTGGGACACGGCGAGCCACCGGGTGACCGCCACGCCGGCCGGGCACACCGACTACGTGCTCGGCGCCGCCGTCAGCAGCGGCAACGTGGTGGCGACGGCGGGCTTCGACCAGTCGGTGGTGCTGTGGGACCTGGACCGGGAAGCGCTGACCGCGCGGCCGTTCGCCGAGGCCTGGCAGTCGGCGGTCACGCCGGACGGGCGGCTGCTGGCGTCGGCGAGCGTGGATCGTACGGTCAAGCTGTGGGACGTACGCCGCCACAGGCTCCTCACCACCCTCACCGGACACACCGGCTCCGTCTTCGGCGTCGCCTTCTCCCCCGACGGACGCCTCCTCGCCTCCGCCGGCGCCGACCGTACGGTCAGACTCTGGGACGTACGCCGCCACAGACTCCTCACCACCCTCACCGGACACACCGGCTCCGTCTTCGGCGTCGCCTTCTCCCCCGACGGACGCCTCCTCGCCTCCGCCGGCGCCGACCGTACGGTCAAGCTCTGGGACGTACGCCGCCACAGACTGCTCACCACCCTCACGGGCCATCAGGATTTCGCGAACGCCGTCGCGTTCAGCCCGGACGGCTCGACGCTCGCGGCGGGCGGTGACGACCTGACGGTGCGGCTGTGGGGCGTGGCGGACCGCAGGGTGCGCGCGGTGCTGCGCGGACACACGGGTTCGGTGCGCGGTGTGGCGTACAGCCCGGACGGGCGGACGCTGGCGAGCAGCGGAAACGACGGGACGGTGCGTCTGTGGAACGCGGCGGACCAGCGCGTCACCGCCACGCTTACGGGCCACAGCGGCGCGGTGCGGGCGGTCGCCTTCGATTCGAGCGCCGGTACGGACGGCGCGACGCTGGCGAGCAGCGGCAGTGACGGCACGGTGCGCCTCTGGGACACCACGCGCCACCGGCTCACCGCCACTCTCACCGGCCACAGCGGCGCGGTCTGGGGCGTCGTGTTCGACCCGCGGACGCACGCCCTGGTCAGCAGCAGCAATGACGGCACGGTACGGCTGTGGAACACCGACGTGAGGGTTGTTTCCCAGGGCGTTTCCCGTTTCCTGTCGCATCAGGAGACAGCCGGCTCCTCGACAGCCGCCGGCTTCACGGCCCAGGCTCGAAGGGCCGGACCGAACGGACTGAACGGACCGAACGGATCTAAGCCGACGAACCGGAAGCCTGACGGAAGATGAACGGGGATCAGAAAATGCGCAGTCGATGGAGAGCGGCAGCCGCGGCAACAGCCGTCGCGCTTTCGCTCATCGCCTGGCCGGCGGAGGCGGGGCAGCCGCCCCGGGCGGCGGTTCCGAGGACGACGGCCGCCACCGAAGGATGCGACGTCCTCGCACCCGGAGCCTCCGTGGCGGCCGAGAAGGCGGTACGGGCAGCCTGTTCGCAGATCGGCGTCTGGTACTCGTGGGGCGGCGGCCACGGCCCGGCTCCCGGGCCCACGTACGGGGTGGTGGACCCCACCGACCCGGCCAGCGAACACGACCCGCAGCGGCGCGGCTTCGACTGCTCGGGTCTGGTCAGGTACGCCTACGCCGAAGCCACCGGCCAGGACATCCTGAACGGCACGGCCCACAGCCAGTACAACACCCCGCACGCCACGGCCCGCTTCGCCGCCGGGGACGGGACCGGGCCGCTGGCCCCGGGCGATCTGCTGGTGTACGGGAACGCCCGCAAGGTGCATCACATCGCGATCTATCTCGGCGCCGGGAAGATGGTCGAGGCGAAGCAGTCCGGCACTCGGATCATGGTCAGCGATGTGCGCCTGGGCGGCGACTACTTCGGGGCTGTACGCGTCAACGGCTCCCCGGGCCAGGGCACGTTCAGCACCTGGGGCACGGATGTGTGGACGCATACGGAGGCGTCCACGACGAGCGCGCGGGTGCACAGGTTCGCGGGGCCGACGTCCGTGCGCGTCGAGTGCCAGAAGCATGCCCAGCCGGTCACCGCCGAGGGCATCACCAACGACGCCTGGTCCTATCTGCCGGACCACAGGGCGTGGATCACCAACATCTACATCAAGGGCCCGGCCTGGCTCGACGGCGTGCCCACCTGCCCGTAACCCACCTGACCCACCTTCCCTTAAGCAGCACGACACCTCAAGGAGAGAACATGTACAAGCACCTGAGCCTGAGCCTCACCAGGAAGCTCGCGATCACCCTCGCCGCGACCGCGCTGACCGCCGGCATGGCCGGCGTCACGGCTCCCGCCACCGCCGCGCCGGCCGGCCCCGCCGCCGAATGCGGGGTCCGTTCGGACGGCAAGCTGTACTGCGGCAACCGGGCCGGTGCCAAGGGCTACGAGCACCGGTCGTACCACTCGGCGGTGCGCGGCCGGATGAACACGACGTTCAGCTGGTTCCAGTGCTGGGGCCGTGGCGACAGCCACCCGGGCGGCAACAACATCTGGTACTGGACCAAGCTGGACAACGGCCAGTGGGGCAACATGGCGGCCGTGGACGTCCACACATCGGTGGACCCGGCACCGGGCCTGCGCGAGTGCTGAGCGCACTTCCGTACTGAAGAGCGGGCCGCCCCTGTGGACTTGGGGCGGCCCGCTCGCGGCGCGTCGCGCTCCCCTACGCCGCGATGGCCACGGCCGCCCTGCTGAGCGCCGGTTCGGCCGGTGCCGGGTGCTCGGCGAAGACGACGAGACGCAGAACCGCGAAGCGGCCGATGCCCGCGAGGGCGGAAGCCGCGAGGTAGACCGCCTGCTCGGTCAGCGCCGAGGGAGCGGACTGGACGGCGTACAGGCCGAGCAGCGCGCCGGTCGTGAACGCGTAGCTCACCAGGACCGTGAGGCCGGACCGCAGGTGGGCCCCCCAGCCACCGCGCCCGCTGCGGAAGGACACCCTGCCGTGCAGCTCGGTCGCGATCAGGGTGGACACGACCGTGACCAGGGCGTTGGCGACGGCCATGGGCATCAGGTCGGTGAGCAGCAGGAGAACGCCGCTGGAGGCCAGCCCGACGCCGCCGCCGCAGACGACGAAGCGTACGAAGGACGCGATCATCGGGCGGAGCGAACGCTGGTGCGTGCGGGTGGTCACGGGGAGCCTCCGGGGAGCGGTTGAACCGTTGCTGCGATTCCACTCCACTACGTGTGGATCACGCATCATCCGAACGGCAGAGCTGGCCCCCCGACTCTCTTAGGGGTCGACCCCACCTTCGGCCCTGGGGAAACCCCCGGCCCGGGGTGTGCCGCGTCCCCCGTACGACGGTCTGCGGTGCCGGTCTGCGCGCACACCGGCAGCCGGGTCGGTGCACGGAATCCGTGGCTCTCTGCGCCAGGGTTGACCGAGCGAACAACCCACGAGCGCACTGTTCCTCAACTGCACCCTCAAGCGCTCACCGGAGGTCAGCAACACGGAGGGGCTGATCGACAGGAGTCGCGGCGTGATGGAGAACAACGGGGTCACGACCGAGGTGATCCGCGCCGTCGACCACGACATCGCCACCGGTGTGTGGCCGGACATGACGGAGCACGGCTGGGAGTCCGACGCCTGGCCGCGGTTGTACGAGCGTGTCATGGCGGCCGACATCCTCGTGCTGTGCGGGCCGATCTGGCTGGGTGACAACAGCTCCGTGATGAAGCAGGTGATCGAGCGGCTGTACGCGTGCTCCAGCACCTCGGCTACACCGTCCCGCCGCAGGCCGACGCCGGCTGGATCGGCGAGGCCGGGCCCGGCCCGTCCTACCTGGACCCCGGCTCGGGCGGTCCCGAGAACGACTTCACCAACCGCAACACGGCCTTCATGAGCTGGAACCTGATGCACCTCGCGGCCATGCTCAAGCAGGCGGGCGGCATCCCCGCCCACGGCAATCAGCGCTCGGCGTGGGACGCGGGCTGCCGGTCGGACTTTCCCAACCCCGAGCACCGTTGAGTACGACGTCACAGGAGAAGCACCATGAGCGCACCCACCATGCGGGCCGTGAGCCAGGACCAGTTCGGTGGCCCCGAGGTACTGCACCCCGTCACACTGCCCCGCCCCGAGCCGCTCCCGACCGAGGTGCTGGTGCGGGTCGTCTCGGCCGGGGTCAACCCGGTCGACTGCAAGACCCGGGCCGGCGCCGGAATGGCCGCGGTCCTGGGCGAGCCGCCCTTCGTCGTCGGGTGGGACGTGTCCGGTGTGGTGGAGGCAACCGGCTTTGGCGTGCATACGCTGAGCGCCGGCGACGAGGTGTTCGGCATGCCGTGGTTCCCCCGCCAGGCCGGTGCGTACGCCGAGTACGTGACGGCGCCCGCCCGGCAGTTCGCCCGCAAGCCGGCCCGGCTCAGCCACGACGAGGCCGCAGCTGTTCCGCTGGCGGCGCTCACCGCCTGGCAGACGCTGGTGGACGCGGCCCGCCTCCAGGCCGGGCAGCGCGTGCTCGTCCATGCCGCGGCCGGCGGGGTCGGCCACTTCGCCGTCCAGATCGCCCACCATCTGGGCGCGCACGTCATCGGCACCGCGCGCGCCGCCAAGCACGACTGGCTGCGCGAGCTCGGAGCCGACGAGGTCGTCGACTACACAGAGGTCCGCTTCGAGGACGTGGTCGGCGATGTGGACGTCGTCATCGACCTGGTCGGCGACGCCCACGACAGCAACAGCACCCGTTCGCTGGACACCCTGCGCCCCGGCGGTCTGCTCGTCGCCGTCCCCTCCGGCGCCTCGCCCGAGCTCATGGAGAAGGCCGGGGCGCGTGGCCGCCGCGCCACCGGGTACCTCGTGGAGCCGGACGGGCACGCGCTGGGCGAGGTCGCCCGGCTGATCGACGCGGGCGTTCTGTCCGTGGAGGTCGAGGAGGTGTTCCCGCTGGAGAAGGCCGCCGACGCGCACCGCCGCGTCGAGTCGGGCCGTACCCGGGGCAAGCTCGTGCTGCGCGTCGCGCCCTGGTGAAAAAAGGCCCACAACAAAAAAGACCCACAGCCTCAAACCGGCAGAAACAGGGAATCAACCAAGGAGCACGTCCGAACGGCGGGCCGCCGGCCGTCCCCTGCTTTGTGCCCGGGGCGGCCGGCAGACTGGTCAAAAGGAGCCGGAGTCATGACGACGAACGACAACCGCACGATCACCGCGGACAGCGAGGCTCCCGTGCACCGGGAACACGACGACCAGTCCTGGCAGGCATCGGACGCGGCGCAGTACCAGGCCGCTCAGGCCGCTCTGGAAGCCGTCCGGGCCCCGGTGCCGGTGCCGGTGGAGAAGGCTCTCAAGAAGGAACTCAACCAGCTCTGGCACACCCTCGAAACCCGCCCGGTGATCGGCCTGGCCCGCAGCATCGTCATGACGCTGGGAGGCTGCAGCCACGAAGAGGCGTTCCAGGTCCTGGTCGACGTCTCCCGGTACACCAACATCGAGCTCCGCGAGATCGCCCAGCGCCTGGTCGACAGCGTCGACGGACCGCCCCCCAGCGGACCATTGCGTACGGCCCTGCACAACGCCTTCGAACGGCTCAACACCACCGCCGTCCGGCCCGACGCCGCGGTGTGAGCGGGCGCCCGCCTCCGTCCGCTCCGGATGCGAATGCTGGATGCGGATGCGGATGCCAGGCGGGCTGCCCCCTTCCCGTACACGAAACCCTTCAAGAACCGCTGGATTACGGAGCCGACGATGCCACGGACACCCCCTCTGCTGGGCCGTACGGCGGTGGTCACCGGCGCCGCTCGCGGCCTCGGAGAAGGCGTGGCGCGCGCTCTCGTGCGGCGCGGAGCCAACGTGGCCCTGCTCGGCCACGAGGAGTCCGAACTCGCCCGGGTCGCGGCCGCGCTCCCGGGAAGGGCCGCCCACTGGCCGGTCGACGTGACCGACGAGGCCGCGATGGCGCGTACCGCCTCCCAGGTGGAGCAGCGCTTCGGGCCGCCTTCCGTGCTGGTGGCCAATGCCGGTGTGGCCGCGGGCGGCCTGTTCCTCGACGACGACCCGGCGACCTGGCGACGGGTCGTGGAGGTCAACCTGATCGGCAGCGCGGTCACCGCCCGGGCCTTCCTGCCCGCGCTTCTCCTCACGCGCGGCTACTACCTCCAGGTCGCTTCGCTCGCGGCGATCGCCCCCGCTCCGCTCATGTCGGCGTACTGCGCCTCCAAGTCGGGCGTGGAGGCCTTCGCCCACGCTGTACGCGCGGAGGTGGCGCACCGGGGTGTGGCCGTGGGCGTCGCGTACCTCAGCTGGACCGATACGGACATGATCCGGGGCGCCCAGCACCACGATTCCCTGCGCGCGCTGCGCGCCCGCATGCCGTGGCCCGCCGACCGGATCTACCCGGCGCAGCCCGTCGTCGACCGCCTCGTCCACGGCATCGAGCGACGTTCTCCCGCCGTGTACGCCCAGCCGTGGCTGCGCGCCGCGCAGGCGGCCCGCGTGTGCCTGCCGGCAGTCGTCGCCCGCCGGGCCCGGCGCGAGTTCGGCCGGCTCGAGGGCCGCGCCGACCTCTCGGCGACCGGACTGCTCGGAGCGGGCGGAGAGGCCGACACCGACGTACCGGGGCCGGGTCCGGGTCCCGGGTGAAGGATGCTCACGCCGAGGCGGGGTCCACGTGTTCGCCGCTCCTGTCGCGCCGGCTGAGAGCGCGCTGGGTACGGCTGAGTACGCCGCCGAGAGAGCGGCTGCGCAGCGCCGCCCGGGCCGCGTTCGCCCCCGGAGCACCGTGGACGCCGCCGCCGGGATGTGCGGCGGCGGAGGCGAGGTAGAGCCCCCGGACGGGCGTTTCGGGGCGTCCCGTGCCGGGGACCGGGCGGAAGACGAGCTGCTGGTGGATGGCCGTGGTGCCGCCGTTGATCGCGCCCCCGTGGAGGTTGGCGTTCATCGACTCCAGCGTCGGAGGGGCGAGGATGCGGCGGGCCCTGATCCGCGACCGGAAGCCTGGCGCGTACCGCTCCACCTGAGCCTCCACCCGGTCCGCCATCGCTTCCTGCTCGCCCGTGTCCCAGGCGCCCGTCAGGCCGTCGTCGCCCGCGTCGCCCTTGATCCGGTGAGGGACATGGGTGTACGCCCAGGCCGACTCGGTGCCCGCCGGTGAACGGGAGGCGTCGGCCGTGGTCATCTGGCCGAACAGCGCGAAGGGCCGGTCGGGCACCTGGCCCATCGCGATCTGCGCGGCGAACCGGGTGAGGCCGTCGACTCCGTCGGCCACGTGCACCGTGCCCGCGGTCGACGCCTGCGCGGCCGTCCACGGCACGAGGCCGTCGAGAGCCCAGTCGACCTTGAACGTGGCGAAGTCCCACTGGAAGCCACGCAGGTCCCGTACGAACCGGCCGGGCAGGTGCCGTACGTCGACCAGCCCGCCGTAGAGGTCCGGCACGGCGACGTCCGCCAGGACGGCCCGCCCCGCCGGAACCGTCTCGCCGCCCGCCGTGCGCACGGCCACGGCGCGGCCCGCCCGCACGACGATCTCGACGACGCGTTCGCCGCACCGCACAGTGCCGCCGCGCGCTTGCAGCCGTCGTACGAGCGCCGCTGTGAGTTCGCCCGCGCCGCCGGTCGGCACGGGAAACCCGTAACTCTGACCGAGCATGGACATGAGCCACCCGAAGCCGCCGCTGCCCGCCGCTTCCGGGGCGAGGTCCGCGTGCAGGGCGTTGCCCGCGAGCAGCAGCCTGCCCGCCTCGCCGCGGAACTCCTCCTCGCCCAGACGGCGTACCGGCAGCAGCAGCGTCCTGGCGAGACGCAGTCCGCCCGCGCCGCGCAGCCGGGCCGCGAGCCGGGCGCCGGAACGTACGGGCGGGAAGGGGGTGAAGAGGGAACCGAGGATGTCGGGGCCGAGGCGGTCCCACACGTCGCACAGTCCCTGCCAGGCCGGGCCGTCGCCGGCGGCGAAGCCGTCAAGGCCCGCGACGGTGTCCGCGGCCCGGCGTTCCAGTACCGCGCACCGGCCGTCGGACAGCGGATGCGCCAGCACGCTGGGGGCGTGGCTCCAGCGCAGCCCGTGTTCGTGGAGGCGCAGGCGCGCCAGGACGGGCGATGCGGCGGCCAGTGGGTAGAAGGCGCTGAAGAGGTCGCTGACGTAGTCGGGGTGGACCCCGCGGTCACTGCGGACCGCGCCCCCGGGCTCCGCCTGCGCTTCGAGAACTTCGACGCTCCAGCCGGCGTCGGCCAGCACGTTCGCGGCGACGAGCCCGTTGGGCCCCGCGCCGATCACTACGGCGTCCGGCATCGCTGCCTCCTGCTCGCCCTGCTCACGCGGGTCAGGACGGCGTGCTCGTGCGCCGTGCGGTGTCCTCGACGACCTTGGCCAGTCTGCCCAGCATGCTGCGGTGGCGCAGTTGGAGTACGGCGTCGAGTGCCACGTTGTGCAGGGCCCCGCCCACTCCGCGCAGGGGATGTTCGTCAAAGATGACCAGCGCGTCGTCCCCCCAGGGGCGGACTTCGATGGCGATCCTGGCCGTGCCGAGGGGGCCGCTGTCCACCTCGAGTTCGAGCTCGTGGGGCGGCGCGCTCCGGCGGACGATCGTTTCGCCCTTCAGCGTCCGCGGCCCGATGCGCACCGTGTACTCGATCGTCGCTCCGACCTCCGGCCAGTGGCCCTTGGCGGGCCGTGAGTCCGAGGTGCCGACGACCCAGTCGCTGTACCGCGACCCGTCCGCCAGGACCTTCCACACCTCCTGGGGTGCGGTGCGGATCAGCTGATGACGTACGGCCATGGGTCCTCCAACGCCTCGAGACAAACGATCACCGGTCCCCGAGTGCCCAGCCTAGGACGCGCCACTCTCTTCGACCTCTCGGAGACAGCGGACGGGCCCGGGCGTCACCGGGTGACGACGTGCCGTTCGTTGGGAACGCAGTGCGTCATGGTCAGCCCGGTCACGTCGCGCGGCGGGTTGTCCCCCAGGTTGGCGAGCCGCTTGCGGTCCTCGTCGGTGAGGTCCTGGCTCGCCAGCGGCTCCAGCCCGGCGACGTCCTGCGGGCTGATCCCGAGGCCGTCGCCGACCCGCAGGCCGAGCTCGTTCTCGACCATCAGGAAGTGCCAGACCATCCGCTCCTGCACGGGACGGTCGCAGTCCGAGAGCAGGGTGACGAAGTTGTGCACCAGGTCGTCCCGCTCCCAGTCCTCCATGAGCCGGAAGCGCTGGCCGGCCTGGAGGTAGTCGTTGGTGCGCGGGATGCGCTTGCGGGTGAGCCTGCCGTGGATCTCCGGGCCCTGCTCGTCGTGCGTCGGGTACTGACCCTCGCGCAGGCCGCCGGTGATCGACGGTTCGTAGTTGACGCTGGGGTTCTCCCCGGCGTGGTCCACGTTGTACGTCATCATGCCGTCGCGCTGGTTGGTGCGTACGTCGGCGTTCTTGGCCTGGTTGACGGGCAGCTGGAGGTAGTTCGGTCCCACGCGGTGCCGCTGGGTGTCGCTGTAGGAGAACGTCCTGCCCACCAGCATCTTGTCGTCGGAGAAGTCCAGGCCGTCGACCAGCACACCGGTGCCGAAGGAGATCTGCTCGTTCTCGGCGAAGAAGTTGTCCGGCATCCGGTTGAGGACCATCTTGCCGACCGGCTTCGGCGGGAAGTCCTGCTCGGGCCACGTCTTCGTGTCGTCCAGCGGGTCGAAGTCCAGCTCGGGGTGGTCGTGGTCCTCCATCATCTGGACGACGAGTTCCCACTCCGGGCAGTCGCCCCGGCCCACCGCCTCGTAGAGATCCTTCGTGGCGTGTCCGAGCCCCTCGGCCTGTACGTTGGCCGCGTCCTCCTCGGTCATGCTCCGTACGCCCAGCTTCGGCAGCCAGTGGTACTTGACCAGGACGGCGTCGCCCGCGGCGTTGACCCACTTGTACGTGTTGACGCCGAACCCCTGCATGTGGCGGTAGTCGGCCGGGATCCCACGAGGGCTGAACAGGTTGATGAGCATGTGCATGCTCTCGGGGGTCTGCGACATGAAGTCGAAGATCCGGCGCGGCTGTTGCTCGAAGCTGATCGGGTTCGGCTTGAGCGCGTGGATGACGTCCGGGAACTTGATGGCGTCACGGATGAAGAAGACGCCGAGGTTGTTGCCGACGAGGTCCCAGTTGCCGTCCTCGGTGTAGAACTTCACCGCGAAGCCGCGCGGGTCGCGGGCCGCCTCGGAGGAGTCACGGCCCCCGATCACGGTGGAGAAGCGTACGGCCAGGTCCGTGCGCTTGCCGCGCTCCTGGAAGATCTTGGCCCGGGTGAACTTGCTGATCGGCTCGTCGCCCCAGGCTCCGTACGCCTCGAAGTAACCGAACGCGGTGACGCCCCGGGCATGGACGACGCGCTCGGGGATGCGTTCGCGGTCGAAGTGGCTGATCTTCTCCAGGAACTGGTAGTTCTCCAGGGTGGCCGGGCCCCTGGCTCCCACTGTGCGCTGGTTCTGGTTGTCGTAGACCGGGTGGCCCTGCCGGTTGGTCAGTACCTTCCGGTCATCCTCTGGGGACGGGCCCTTGCCGGATACATCCGTCACGATCTTCAACCCCTTCTGTGCCTATTTTGCCGGATATTCCACACTATTCCCTTTCAGGTGGAAGCCCGGCGCGCCCGATGGGGTTGGTTGCGAAGGTGCGTCGCCACCCTTCGCCCGGCCCCGGGGAGGCGGGCTCCGCTGCCTGACCGAGATCACCGAGGTCGAGGGCCGTCCGGCGCGGCCCTCGGGCACGGCTTCAGCGCGTCGCTGCCCCGCCAGTACCCACGGGAAAAGAAGTCATACGCCCCCGAGCGGCCGAAGCCGCCATGCCCCCGTCACGGTTCCGGATGCGGTCAGGCGGCGTCGGCGCCACGCCCGCGGGGGCGGGTGCCGGTGGCCCGGGAACCGACCCGCGGCTCGTCGGAGTCGAGCACGTCCTCACCGTAGAGGGCCTGCAGCCAGTTGGTCTGGTAGATCGTGTCGAGGTAGCGCTCCCCGAGGTCCGCGGCGATGGCCACCGTGGTGAGGTCACGGGTGTCGTGCTGGTCGAGCCACCTCATCGCGCCGCTGACCACCGTTCCGGTGGAGCCGCCGAACAGGAATCCGCGTCTGGCCAGCCGACGGCAGGCACGGATGGTGTTCGCCTCTTCCACGTGGATGACCTCGTCCACGCAGGACTCGTCGAGCAGCGGTGGACGCATGCTCATGCCCAGTCCGGGGATCATCCGGCGGCCGGGAGGACCGCCGAAGGACACCGAGCCGACGCTGTCGATCGCGACGATCCGCACCGGACGGTGCCACTCCTGGAAGTAGCGCGCGCAGCCCATCAGGGTGCCCGTGGTGCCGGCCCCGACGAACACCACGTCCACACGGGGGAAGTCGCGAGCGATCTCCGGCGCCGTCCTGCGGTAGTGCGCCTTCCAGTTGCTCGGATTGGTGTACTGGCTGAGCCACACGTACCGGTCGTCGGAGCCGCACAGCGCGCGGACGTAGTCCAGCCGCGCTCCGAGGAAGCCTCCCTGGGCGTTCTGGGCGGCGATGACGTGCACCTGGCTGCCCAACGCCTCCATCATCAGCCTGGTCGCCAGGTTGCAGCGGGAGTCCGTCACGCACAGGAACCGGTAGCCCTTGCTCGCGGCGATCACGCTCAGTGCCACGCCCAGATTCCCGGAGGAGGATTCGACGATGACCGACTCGGGCGTCAGGACGCCGTCCCGCTCGGCGGTCTCGACCATTTCGATCGCGGTCTTCAGCTTGATCGAGCCGGCGAAGTTGAAGCCCTCGCACTTCAGGAAGAGCGAGTGCCCGAAGATCGGCCGGAGGTCGACGTAGAGACCCTCTTCGTTGAAGGCGTGAGGAACGGATATCACTGGCACGATGGCCTCCTCATCTGCGGCGGAGCGCTCTCGGACATCTGTTGGTGGCGCTCCTCGCGGGGTGCGGGAGCTGGCGGAAGAGGCGTCCGGCTGCTCATCCGTAACGCCGCAGTTCGTGGAAGAAGTCGTCGACGACGTGCAGCCCTCCGGAGCGGGCCACCTCGTCGTAGACGTACTTGCCCACCGCCAGGTCGAGAACCCCGAGGCCGAAGGGCGAGAACACGACCGGCCGGTCCCTGGCGACCGTCACCCGTCCGGCCATCACGTCGTCCAGCGTGCCGTGCAGGAAGTCCCGGTTGCCCGTGAGCTGCTCGGCCAGGTGGGGCGAGGTGTTGGCCTTGAGACAGTGCTCGACGTCGTCGACGATGTTGTACGAGGCGAGGATGATCTCCGGCGCCAGGTCTCGCAGGGACACGTGCAGCACCAACGGGTTGTGCTCGAACCACGACAGGTCGCTGACGTGCGGCTGCGCGGCGACGGTGGCGAAGACCACCAGGTCGCTGTAGCGGATCAGCTCTTCTGCGCTCTCGTGCACGCTGATCCGCGCGGTGGTCTGCGACTGCTCCAGGTAGCAGCGGAGCCCGGCCGCACTGTCGGCGGACACGTCGTGCACGCCGACCTCGTCGAACGACCAGCCGGTGGCTGCCAGGAAGTCGTAGATGTAACGGGCGATCAGGCCCGCCCCGACGAACCCGACACGCGTCGGACGCGGTCGGCCACCGCTGAGCCACTGGGCCGCCAGGGCCGCCGAGGAGGCGGTTCTGGTGGCACTGATGATGGAGCCTTCCATACAGGCGAACGGGTAACCGGTGGCATGGTCGTTGAGGATCAGCGCCGCCGAGGCCCGCGGGATGCCGGCCGTCACGTTCTCCGGGAAGCTGGAGATCCATTTCAGGCCGTCCACCCGCATCGGCCCCCCGATCGAGGCGGGCAGCGCGATGATCCGGGAGGACGGGCGGTCGGGGAACCGCAGAAAGTAGGACGGCGGGTTCACGCAGTCACCGGCGCTGTGCAGCCGGTACGTGGCTTCCACCAGCTCGACGATCTGCTTCTCGCGCCCCTGCAGCACGCCCTCGACCTGGGCGCCGGAGACGACGGCGAACGTCGGTACGCCGACCGGCTCGCGCAGGGTGAATTCCATCGCGGGGGAACGCCTGGTGGTCATCGTGTGGTCACCTCCACGGTCGGCGAGCAGTCGGCCAGGCGCAACGGGTCGGCCATCCCGACGAGCACCTCGCGGGGACCCTCGTAGGGCTCTCTGCTGTGTGCGGTGCGTACGTTGTCGACGATCATCAGGTCGCCGGCCTGCCACGGCTCGCGTGCGGTCTTCTCCTCGTAGATCTTGTTGAGCAGTTGTACGACGTCTTCGCCGATGGGATCGCCGCCGCCGAACCGGGTGTTGAACGGCAGACCGTCGGCGCCGTAGACGTCCACGAGGTACTCGCGCACCTCGGGGGCCATCGTCCACTCGTTGAGGAACGCGATCTGGTTGAACCAGCAGCGTGCGCCGGTGACCGGGTGACGCACGACAGCGCTACGACGCTGCCTGGTGTGCAGGGCCCCGTCCGGCTGCCAGGCGAACTCGATCGCGTTGTCGCGGCAGTAGCTCTCGACGGCGCCGCGGTCCTCCGTGCCGAACGCCTCGGCGACGGACGCCCCGATCTCGTCGTTGTAGCTGCGGGTGAGCAGCCAGCCCTCCCGCTCGAACCGCTCGGTCAGCTCGGCGGGCAGCGCCTCCAGCACGGCCGACGAGTCGGCCACAGCGGTCGCCCCGCCCTCGGTGGGTGCGCCGAGGCACGCGAAGAGCATCAGGCCGGGGAACTCGAGGGCGTAACTCAGCTCGTGGTGCATGCACATCGGCTGGTTCGGCGGCCACTGGGCCGAGGAGTACACGCCGGGCGCATAGGCCCGGCGGGGCGCGAAGGCCTCCTTCTCCGGCATCAGGGCCTTGGCCAGCTGCCGGAAGAGGGTGCCGGTCCCGTCCGCGTCGCGCAGCCCGAGGCCGCGTACCAGGACCGCACCGTGCTCGGCGACGAGGGCGTGCAGAGCGTCGCGGTGCTCGGCCGCCCAGCGGCCGGGGTCGCCGGGCGGAGCGCCGCCGCTGGTCCCGGCTCGCAGCACGGGGGGTTTGCCGGATCGCAGTTCGAGGTCGAGCGGTGACGCCGGGGATGAGATCGGCATCTCGTTCTCCTTTCGACTCACGTCGGTTACGTCGGTCACGTCCGTCACGTCGGTCACGTCGGGGAAGCCGGCCATTCGGCCGCGCGCAGCACCGCCTTCGCCGCTTCCGCCGGGCAGGTGCGCGGGAAGTGGTGACCGCCGTCGGCGAGCTCGTGCAGGTCGACGTGGTCGGCCAGCAACTGCCAGTCGCGGTGCCGCTCACGGAACCCGGCGGTGATCGGGTCGTCGGCGGCCACGACCACCGTGACCGGTGCGGACAGCTTCACCGCCCGCGGGTTGTCCAGGGCGTCCGCGAAATAGCGGTGGGCGGACACCGCGTCGTGCCGGTAGGCGGCGGCGACGTGCTCGGCCTGCCCGGCCTCGAGTCCACCGAGCCCGGGGTAGCCGCTGTCCGCGCGCAGTTCGGCGGCGATCCGGTCGTCGCTCCGCCCGGTCAGCTCGGTAACGGCCGCGCGCCGGGCGGCGGCGTCACCGAGCAACTGCGCCGCGACGAACACCCGATGGATGCCGACCCCGCTCTCCTCGAGCCTCCTCGCCGTCTCCATGGCGGGCGCGGCACCCGAGGAGTGGCCCCACAGCAGGATCCCGGTCAGGCCGAGGCGGGTGATCTCTGCGCTGACCTCCTCCACCAGTTGCGCCGTCGACGCGAAGGGGCCGCCCTCGGCGGTCACGTCGTGGCCCGGCGGCTCGACGGCGTACACCGCCGGTCCGGTGCCCTGCAGGGCCCTGGCCATCGGCTCGAAGTTCACGGCGCTGCCGCCGGCGTGGGGGAAGCAGACGAGGGCGCCGGTCCGGGCGCCGTCCGGTTCCGTCAGGGGCTGCAGCAGCCCGGAGGCCCGCTCGGATCCGCCGTCGAGCAGCCGGGCCAGGTCGGCGAGGACCGGGTGGCGTGCGACGTCCTTGAGAGACACCGCGCGGTCCAGGGCGACCGCCAGCTTCACCGCCGACAACGAGGTGCCGCCCCGGTCGAAGAAGTGGTCCAGCCGTCCGATCCGGTGCTTCGGGATGCCGAGCACCTGCGCCCAGGCGGCCGCCAGTCGCTGTTCGGCCGGCGTCATCGGCTCGGCCTGCGTCTTCGGTGCGCCGCGCTGCCCCGGGGCCGCTTCGAGTTCGCCGGCCAGCGCTGTCAGCGTCTTGCGGTCGGTCTTGCCGTTGGCGGTCACCGGCAGACTGTCCCGCCAGTGGACGGCCGACGGGACCATGTACGCGGGCAGCGACTCGCCCAGCCGGTCCAGCAGTACGCCGGTATCGAGCGGCCGCGGGCCGGTGCAGAAGGCCACCAGGTGCGTGCCTCGGCCGGGCCGCTCGGTGACGACCACCGCACCGTCACGGACACCGGGCACCCGCAGCAGCGTGTTCTCGATCTCGCCGATCTCGATCCGGAAGCCACGGATCTTGACCTGGCTGTCCCGGCGGCCGAGGAAGTCCAGCTTGCCGCCGGGCAGCAGGCGGCCATAGTCGCCGCCCCGGTAGAGGCGCCGGCCGGCGTCGTACGGATCGGTCATGAAGGCCTGCCGGGTGCGCTCCGGGTCGTTGACGTACCCACGGCCGACGCAGACGCCGGAGAAGACGAGCGCGCCGGGCGCCCCGAGCGGCACCGGTGACAGGTGCTCGTCGACGACGTACACACGCACGTTGTTGACGCACCGGCCGAGCGGCACCCGCTCCGTGTCCGGCACCCGGTCCATGACCTCGTGGTTGGTGTCGTCCGAGGTCTCGGTCAGCCCATAGGCGTTGACCAGCCGGATCCCCGGCGCGGCCGCGAACCAGCGCTGCGCGAGCTCCTTCTTCAGCGCCTCACCGGTGGCCGACACGTACCGCAGGTCCGGCAGCTCGCGGGGGCGCTGCTCCAGGCAGGACAGTACGACGTCGAGGTAGGACGGTACGACCTGAAGGACCGTGACCCGGCCGTCGACGATCCTGTCCATGAACCGCTGGACGTCCAGGATCACTTCCTGCTCGACCAGCAGGGTCCGTCCTCCCACCACAAGCGCGGAGAGAAGCTGCCACAGCGATATGTCGAAGCACTGGGGTGCGGTCTGGGCGACCACCTGCCCCTCGCCGATCTCCAGGTCGTCGATCTTGGCGTACAGGTGGTTGAGCATGCCCGCGTGTTCGCACATCGCACCCTTGGGCTCGCCGGTGGAGCCGGAGGTGAAGTAGATGTACGCCGGCTGGTCCGGTGCCACCCGGACGCCGAGGTCGGTGCCCGCATGGTCCTCTGCGTATGCCTCGTCGACGTGAAGCTTCCCTACCTCGGGCGACGAGCCGGGGGGCGCTGAGCCGAGGGCCTGGTCGAGCGTGGCGGTGCTGCCGCGTTCGGTCAGCACGAGCCCGCACCCGGCGCGGGACAACGTGGCCGCGATGCGCTCGGCCGGGAAGTGCGGCTCGATGGGCAGGTACACCCCGCCGGCCTTGAAGACGGCGAGGACGGCGGCCATCCAGTCCAGGTTGCGTTCGGTCACCACGGCGACGACACCTTCGCGCCGCAACCCTCGGGCCAGCAGGGCCCGTCCGAGCCGGTTGGCCCGTTCGTTGAGCTCCCGGTACGTCCACTGCCTGTCGCCGTGCACGGCTGCGACGGCCTCGGGGCGGGCCCGTACCCGCTCCTCGAACAGTTCGTGGACCCTGCGCTCCGGCAGGTCCCGGTGCGGTCCGGCCAGCCCTTCGATCTGGAACCGGAGCTCCTCGGCGGAGAGCAGGCTCTGCCGCCGGTGCCCAGCGTCCGGATCGGCGGCCATCAGTGCGAGCGCGGTGAGGTGGTAGCCGGCGATCCTGCCGGCGGCGTCCGCGTCCAGCGCGTCGCTGCGGTACCGCAACCGCAGCGAGAGATTCCCGCCGTCTCGCGACGCCCCCAGTCCCATGACGACGTGCTTGGGGAGGTCGCCGTCGCCGTCGGCCGGGTCGAACATCGCCTCGGCCGACGGTCCGGCCAGGCCCAGCTCGTGTCTCAACTCGTCGACCGGGAAGTCCTTGTGCGCCAGCAGTTCCGACTCGGCCCGGCCGGTTCGTACCAGCAGTTCCCGCCACGAGTCCGGTGCGGTCGTCAGCCGGCAGGGCAGCGGCGGGCCGCCGCCGGCGGCGAGGTAGCCCGTGCTGACCTCGGGGTCACCGGACAGCGCCGCGAGCACCTTGGTGTGCGCGGCGAGCACCACCGAGGCCAACGGGATCGCCAGGTCCTCGGCGAGCCGGTGCAGCGCTGCCACGACGTCGTCCGGGACGGTCGCCTCGTGCGTGGCGATCCCCGGCACCGGCTCCGGCGCCCAACGCGGGAGCGCGGTGGATCCACCTGCGGTGAGCACACCGCTCCAGTACTTCCGGCCGGCCTCGGTCCGCATGCCCGTTCTCCCTCCGCTCACCGTCGCCCCGTCGCGGGACCCTGGTGGCCGTTGCGCGACTCCACAGCGGGATTTCCGCCCCACTGAGCGTGCTGCGGCACGTCCTCGCCCTTCATCAGGAAGGAGTCGGCGGTGAGCACCGCGCCGTCGCCCATCGTCACGCCGTAGTGGACGAGGGCCCCGACACCGACGGTGCAACCTGCGCCGATCGCGCTGTGGTCGGACTTGAAGGTGCCGTCTTCCTGCGAGTGGCACTGGATTTTGCTTCCGGCGTTGAGCGTGCAGTCGCTTCCGATGGTGGTGAGCGTCCGCTCGCTCACATAACATCCGTCGTCGAAGACCCTGTTGCCGATCCGTACTCCGAGCGACCGCCAGACCACGTTCTTGAAAGGAGTGCCGTTGAAGATGTTCAGGTAGTGGTCGGGCACCTTCCACAGGCGTTCGTGCCACCAGAAGTAGGGGTCGTATATCGAGCACAACCGGGGCTTCAACGGGCGGAATCTGGTGAAGGCGCGCTCCAGCAGGATGAAATAGGCCGCGGTGGAAAGGAGGCCGAGGACCAGCGAGACGGCTATCGCCAGCTGTCCGAGTACGCCGTGCAGGTCGACCGCGGCGAGGCCGATCACCGTGAGGAAGAAGAAATGAAGCCACCGTACGAAAAGGCAGCAGCCCATGGTGCGGAGGTTGTAGCGGTTCTTCGCGGCGAGGTTTTCGCGCAGGTTTTCTCCGGTCCGCAGATGGTCGAACCGGGAATCGCGTTCCACCGACCGGGGAATCTCGAAGCACGGGGATCCGAGCAGTCCGACGCCTTCCCGTACATCGCCGTCGAGAGGGACCATCACCTTCGTCCCCAGAAGGCAGTTGTCGCCGGTCCTGGCGCCCGAGGGATAGGCGATGTGGTTTCCCAGGAAGTTGTGCGGCCCGATCGACGTCCGGGACACCCGGAATGACGTGCTGGAAAATTCCGCGTTCATGACCGACAGCCCGTCGGCGACCATCGTCCCGCTGCCCACAGAGGTCAGGTACGGGGTCTCGTGCTGCACTTCCGAGCCGAAGTTCGACCCGGTCTGCTCCACTCGCGACAGGTCGTATCCGAGGCCTCGCAGATAGTCGACGACGTATGAGCTGTCACCGAAGAGCCAGAGGAAGAACCTCACGTTCGTCAGACGCGTGATCGCCCTGTGCACCGAGTAGTGGAGGCCGTAAAGCGGATATACCCTGTCGGGCTTCATCATCCGGTGCAGCAGCCGGGGAACGGTGAGCAGCGCGGCGAGGCCGACGACGACCAGGCCGGAGAACAGGACGAGGGAGACGAGCAGCGCGTCGAGGTAGAGCTCCGGCGACGTGAAGCCCACGGTGCCGGGGGCGAGCGCGTCGCCCAGCGCCGGGACCTGCGTCAGCAGCATGTACGTGCCCCCCACCGTCAGGGGCACGTACAGCAGGAAGAGCTGGAGCACGGTGACCAGGCCGTACCAGGCACGGCGCCGCGTGCCGCAGGGCGCTGGCGCGACCCGCATGTAGTCGACTTCGGAGCGCTGGGCGGGCGACCCGTGCCAGCGCTCGCCGTCCGGGACCCGCTGGCCGCCGTACAGCGCCGACGTATGGCCCAGTTGCGCGCCGTCACCCATCGCCGTGTCGATGTCGAGGACGGTCTTCTCGCCGACGAACACGCCCCGGCCCAGGGTGACCGGGCCGGTCTCGATACGTCCGGCGTGCGCCCGGTAGCACAGGAAGTACGAGTCCTTGCGGATCACCGTATCGGCGCCGATCCTGAGCAGGTCGGTGCAGACCGGAACGGTGCGGGAGAGGATCGTGACGTGCGTCCCTATCCGGGCGCCGAGCGCCCGCAGGTACAGCACGTACAGGGGATTGCCGACGAACAGGACCATCGGGTTGGCGTGGAGCAGGACCTTGACGGTCCAAAAGCGCAGGTACGTCAGACCCCAGACCGGGAATTCACGGGCCTTCCACCGGCCGACCAGAATCCATTTGGCGACGACCGGGAAGGCGCACAGGCCCACGAAGCCGGCACCGCCGAAGACAAGCGAACGCAGGTAGATCTCGGCCGGCCCCCGGCCGTCGGAGACCCATGCGTACCCCCGCGCGGTGACGATTCCCGCCAGGAACGAATAGCCGAGGAACAGCAGCAACTGGCCCGTTCCGCACAGGACATACCGCAGCGTGCCGACCGGCTCCACCGCCTGGGTTCGCACCGGGATCGACGGCTCCGAAGCGGCCGGGGCGGATTCCTCGAGTGCCACCGCGAGACTTCGGATCGTCGGATTCCGGTAAATGTCCTTCATCGAGACAGAAGGAAGGTCCGCGCGCTTCCTGATCCTCGCGCAGAAATGAGCCATGACGAGGGAATTCGCACCCAGGTCGTCGAAGAAGTGACTGTCGACCGAGACCCGTTCGACGCACACGACGTCGGCCAGCACTTCGGCAAAGTCCTTCTCGGTGTCGGTCACCGGGCTTACGCATCCGCGCCCGGCGAATGCGGATTCTTCCGGCGCGGACGGCAGAACCTCGACAAATTCTTCTTCCATGCGGACCCCTGAAGAGAATTCCTCCGGTCGCAAATCATCATCTCCCAGTCTCCGTCGTCCACCGCCGGGATGCCACTCGAACCCGGCTGGCCCGTAAAACGCGTTTGACCACGGAGAGTTGACGAATGGTCAGGGAGGAGTTACGCCGTCATGGGCCGGTCCGCCGGGGAGATCGGGGCCGGGAGCGCCGTGGAACCGGTCAGGTAGCGGTCGGTGGCCGCCGCAGCGGCCCGTCCCTCCGCGATGGCCCACACCACCAGCGACTGGCCCCGTCCCGCGTCACCCGCGATGAACACGCCCTCCGCGTCGGTGCGCCGCCCGGCCCGTGTCCACTGCTGCGCCGGCTCGGCGGCGAAGGCGGTGTCCCGGGCGAAGTTTCCCCGGTCGTCCAGCGTGAGCCCGAGCTGCTCCATCAGGCCGCTGTCCCGCTCGGGGCCACAGAAGCCCAGGGCCAGCAGCACCAGCTCGGCCGGGATCGTCCGCTCGGTGCCCGGCAGCGGCCTCCTGGACGCCGGCTCCACCTCCGTCAGGTGTACGGCGCGCACGTGGCCCGCCGGTTCCCCCGCGAAGCGGAAGGTGGCGCTGGAGAAGACCCTCGGATCCGCGCCGTGGCGCTCCCGGGCCTCGTGGTGGGCGTGGGAGATCCGGTAGACCTTCGGGTACACGGGCCACGGCTCGGTCGCGTGCCGGGCGTCGCCCGGCACGGGGTTGATGTCCAGCTGCGTCACGGAGGCCGCGCCCTGGCGCAGCGCGGTGCCCAGGCAGTCCGATCCGGTGTCCCCGCCGCCGACGATGACCACGTGCTTGCCCTCGGCGGTGAGGGGCGGCGAGGCTCCGTCGCTCTCCCTGGTCCGGTTGGACAGGCACAGGTAGTCCATCGCTTGATGGATGCCGCGCAGTTCCCGGCCGGAAACAGGCAGTTCCCGCCGCTCGGTGGCGCCGACGGCGACGATCACCGCGTCGTGGCGCCTCCGCAGCTCGGTGGCATCCAGATCGCCACCGACCCGCACTTCGGTGCGAAATCTCGTACCCTCGGCCCGCATCTGCTCGATACGGCGGTCCAGGTGCCGCTTCTCCATCTTGAACTCGGGAATGCCGTAGCGCAGCAGCCCGCCGATGCGTTCGGCGCGCTCGTACACGGCGACGGTGTGGCCGGCCCGGGTGAGTTGCTGCGCCGCCGCCAGTCCGGCCGGTCCCGACCCGATGACGGCGACGGTCTTCCCGCTCAGCCGCTGCGGCGGCTGTGGTGGCGCGTACCCCCGCTCCCAGGCGCGGTCCGCGATGGCTTGTTCGACGTTCTTGATCGTGACCGGCTCGGCGTTGACGGCCAGTACACAAGCGTCTTCGCACGGTGCCGGGCACAGCCGCCCGGTGAACTCGGGGAAGTTGTTGGTCGCGTGCAGCCGCTCGGCCGCGGCGCGCCAGTCGCCGTGCGCCGCGTACGCGTTCCACTCCGGGATGAGATTCCCCAGCGGGCAGCCGCTGTGGCAGAACGGTATGCCGCAGTCCATACAGCGCCGCGCCTGCTCGGACACGAGAGGAAGCAGCGGCTGTCCTGCGTGGACCTCGTTCCAGTCGCTCAGCCGTTCCTCGACGGGGCGTGCCCCGCTGGACCTACGGGGAATTCTGAGGAAGCCGTAGGGATCTGTCATGTGCGCCGCCTCCAGACCGGGGCCGCGGTGCATTACGACACTCTCGCCACCTTACGCCCGCTTTATTGCCTTTTCCGTCGAATAGCGACTATGCAAGAAAAGGGCCATAATGCGGCTTTATGCTCCGGCGCGTTGCATGCAGGGCGCACGGCCCACGCTCGCTCCTCAGCCGGCCAGGTAGTGGAAGCCCGGCCTCGGATGCATCAGGAAGTCGTGGTGCGAGATGTTCCACGCATACGCGCCGGCCAGCGAGAAGGCCACCCGGTCGCCTGCCCGCAGCCCTGTCGCCGGGACCCGCCGGGCCAGGACGTCCTTCGGAGTGCACAGCTGGCCGGCGAGGGTGACCAGGTCCTGCCCGGCCTCCGAGCGCGGCCAGGGGTGGGGCCAGTCGGCCACGGGCAGTACGGAACACGGCTGGTCGTGGCCCTTGGTCGCCGGGGTACGCAGGTGGTGCGTACCGCCGCGGACGACCGCGAAGTCCTCGCCCCTGCTGTGCTTCACATCGAGCACCTCGGTGGCGTACCAGCCGCAGTAGGCGGTGAGCGCGCGTCCCGGTTCGACACGGAGGGTCACGTCCGGATGCGCGTCGGCGAGTTCGCCGAGTCCCTTGCCGTACGCCGCCCAGTCGAACCGGCTCTCCGGCTCGGCGTAGTCCACCGTCATGCCGCCGCCGACATTGACCTCGGACAGCGAAAACCCGTGCCGGTCCGCCAGGCCCACCGCCCAGCCCACGACGGACTCGGCGACCGCCAGCTGCTCCTGCGCCTCCAGGCCGCTGGCGAGGTGGGCGTGGACGCCGGCCAGCTCCAGCCGCGGATACGTGCCGTCGGTGAGCAGCCGTACGGCTTCGTCGGCCTCCGCCGGGTCCAGGCCGAACGGCGTCGGGCGGCCGCCCATCGCCAGCGCACTGTTCTCCAGCGAACCGTCCGGCAGCGGCAGGTTGAAGCGCAGCAGCACAGCCGGCCGCGCGTCCGGGGCCGTGCGCGCGGTCAGTGCGGCCAGCATGCGCAGCTCGTAGGCACTCTCCACATGGAAGCGTCGTACGCCCAGCTCCAGCGCGGCCGTGAGCTCCGCAGGTGTCTTGCCGGGCCCGCCGAAAGCCAGCGGTTGTCCGGGAACGGCCCGGTGGACGTGGGCGAGTTCGCCTCCGGACGAGACTTCGTAACCGTCCACGTACGGCGCGAGCGCGGCCAGGATCTGCGGCTCCGGGTTGGCCTTGGCCGCGTAGTACATCTCGACACGTCCGGGCAGGGCGGCCCGTACCGCCTCGGCGTGCTCGCGCAGCGCCGACAAGTCGTAGATGTAGGCCGGAAGTCCGGCGGAGGGAAGGGAGAGGATGCGGTCGCGCACGGCGGGGGTGGGGTCGGTCATCGGGCGCTCCAGGGGGTGTCGGTGCCGGTCGCCCCGGACAGGACGTCCTCGGCGAGCGGTGAGGGGAGCCGCACGTAGCCGGCCTCCCGGTCGGCCCTGCGCTCCCAGCGGGTGAGGAGGTTGGCCTTGGCGGGCAGCGGGACGCCTGCGAGCAGGGCGGCGAGCCGGGGCGGGCAGCCGAGGCGGTCCGCGTAGTTCCGGAGCGTGGCGCGGACCTTGGCCCACAGGGCGGGCTCGGTGTCCGGGTACAGGTCGGCCAGGGCGGCGAGCATCTCGGCGACGTGGTTGACCAGCAGACAGTAGACCACCCGGTCCCAGCCGCGCTCGGCGTCGTACGTCATGGGACCGGCAACCTCGGCCGGGAGCGCGGCGAGGGCGTCCGCGTGGTGCTCGGGGAGGAGTTTCGTGCCCTCCAGGTCGCGCAGGAGCACCTGGGCGGGCATGCCGTCGTCGTCGACGCAGACGACGACGTTCTGGAGGTGCGGTTCCAGAACCAGGCCGTGGTCGAAGTAGGCGGCGAGGACGGGCGGCAGGAGGAGTTCGAGGTACGCCTCCCACCAGTCGAGCGCGGCCTCGGGACCCGCCCCGTCGACGAGGTGGGAGATGTGGCCTGGCCCCGTCGGGTACTCGTCGGCGACGGCCGCGGCGAGCAGCGCCGTGGTGCCGGGCAGCCGGCGCCGGGACAGGCCCTCGCGGACGATCACGCCGAAGCCTTCGAGCAGGGCGAGATCCGGTACGCCGTCGGGGCCGGGGAGTGCGAGGCTGCGGTAGGCGGGCTCGCGGAGCACGGCGGCGCCGGGGAACCGGACGGCGAGGTCGGCCAGGGCCGGGCGCAGGAGGCGGGTCAGGGCGACGGCCCCGGCCAGCTCGTAACTGGCGTTCTTGCGGACGCAGTTGGTGATGCGGATGTTGAGGCTGAACTTCAGGAAGGTCTCGCCGTCGTACAGCGTGCGCACGGACGCGGTGGCGGCGAACGGGGTGGGCCCCTCCCCCAGGTCGATGACGTCGCCGCGTGCCACCGCCTCGCGGAGCGTGGGGTGCTCGCGCAGCAGCTCGTACTGCCAGGGATGGGCCGGCAGCAGCCGGTAGCCGGCGGGGACACCCGGGACGGCGCCGTCGTGCAGCCGGTCGAGCGGGTCGGCCGCGCCCGGCTCGGCACTCTCCTCGACGATCACCTCCTCACGTACGGCGAGATGGCGCAGCGGGAAGGACGCCGCTGCCTCGGGGGCGTACGACGACCAGGTGCCCGGGGCGCCGGAGCGGGCCTTCGGGGTCGGGTGGAAGCGGTGACCGAGGACGAGCGACTGCTCGGACGCGAGGTACGAGAGGTGGCGGTCGGCGCCCGCCGGACGTGGCCCGGCCGCGAGCGCGGCGCGGACGCCCCGGTGGCTGGAGGTGATCTGCTCCAGGAACTCCTCGTTGCGTACGCCCGTACGGAGCGAGAGTTCGGCGTGCGCGTAGTCGGCGAACCGGCGCCAGCCGACCTCGGCCCACACGCCACCGTCCCGCTGTTCGGTCACCGGTCCGGTGAAGCGGTGCGCGCCGAGCAGCGAGGTGCGGCGCAGCGCGACCCGAAGGAGTACGCCGCACCGAGGCAGACGCAGCAGCAGCCGGCCGTCGGCGACGGCGGTCTGGTGCTCGGGTCCCGAGACCTCGCGCAGCAGGCAGTTCAGGAGGGTGTGGGCCACTGCCTCGTCGGCGGTGGGCAGACCACTGGGGGCGGACGCGTGCCGGGGGGCGGCGCCGGTCGGCAGTGTCATCAACGGCTCCTGCGGGAACGTAACGAACGGCGGGTCGGAGCGCGGAGGGCGGCCAGGAGGGCCGCGGTAACGGCGGCGACGGCCCCGGCCTTGGAGAAGAACTCCAGCGCCCCGGACATCCTGCCGGGCGCCCGGCCGTTGGCGCATTCGGCGGTCGGCAGCGAAAGGCGGACTCCGGACAGGGCGGGGCGCAGGCCCCGAGCGGCGGAGGACGCCAAAAAGTAGCAGCCCGCGACGGTGTGCACCTCGCGGCGGCCGGGAACGGTACCGGCGGGCGCGGGGGTCCCGGCGACTGCGGGCGTCCCGGTGACTGCGGCGGCGGTACGGCGGGTGGTGGTCGGTGTCGGCGCTCTCATCGTGCGTCCCCCGCCCGCATAAGGTAGTTGGGGCCGTCGGTGTAGTGCTTGTTGATGTCGGCGGCGCCCGAGCGTTCCTTGCTGAGCAGGGTGCCCGCCGTGACCATCGCCTTGACCGGGAGGCTCGGCGCGTCCAGTACGTGTGCGCGCAGCACCGCGCCGGGCTCGCCGGCCCCGGTACCGAGGCGTTCCACGGCCTCGGCGAGCCGCTCGCGCACGAGCCCCAGCAGCGTGTCGAGGGGCGCTCGGCCGTGCCGGGCGAGCCCGAAGGCGTACGCACCCGCGCACAGGTGGACCGTGATGGTGGTGAACAGGTCGGTGAGCTGCCGGTCGTCGTCCGTGAAGATCCGCCGGTCGGCGAAGTCGGACGGCGCGGGGGCATCGGCTCCGAGAGTTTCGCGCAGCCGGGCGGTGTGGACGCGCGGCCCGTCGTTGTCCTTCAGCAGGAGCCGCAGCCGGGTCGACGTACCCGCGCCGGATTCCAGCACCAGGGAGATGTTCTGCTGGTGGGATTCCAGTGCGATGCCGTACCCGAAGAGCGTGGTCTGCCAGTCGAAGAGAAGGGTGAGGCAGGCGTCGAGCAGCGCGACGGGGTCACCGCCGTAGAACCGGTCGGCGAGATGGTCGATCACGAGCCTGCCGTCGGGTGCTTCGCTCAGCAGCGCGGCCATGGGGACGACGGCCGACGCGTCGAGGCCTGCCGGGTAGCGGCGGCAGAGTACGGCGAGGAGCTCATGACCGGCGTGGGCGTACGTCGTCTCGTCCGCGAGCAGGACCGAGCCCCCGAACCGCGCCTCGCGGGCGATCACACACTCCAGGAGCCGCTGCCCCGCCGCACCGTCGACGAGGGTGCCGGGCTTGATGGTGCGGCGGTTGCGCAGCCCGAGGGACGCGGTGGCCAGGGGCACCTTGATGTGGAGTGCGGAGTCCGCCGCGAGTGCGACCGTACGCATCGACAAGGTCGGTACGGCTTCCAGGTACGGGCGGTCCGCCAAGGCCGTACGGTCCGTGAGCCCGCTCTCGCGCAGGGCTTCGCGCAGCGGCGCGCCGGCCGACAGTGGGTGGACCGGGAGCGCGAGATGACTGCGGTCGAGCTCGGGAAGGCCCAGGACCGCGGGGCTGGGCCAGCAGCCGGGCAGCGACGTGGTACCGCCCGGCAGGGTGACCGCGTCCCGGGGCACGGCGATCCAGTGCAGCGCGAAGCGGGGGTGGAACTCGGGTGCGTACGCCCGCAGTTGGTTTCGGCCGAGGCCGGACCGGCCGCGTGCGGTCGGGTAGACGGGGTGGTCGAGGCGGGCGGCGAGGGTGTCGTGGGCGAGGCCGTCGGCCAGGCCGGTCCAGTCGGCGGGTGTGGCGCCGTACCGGCCGGTGAGGGCCTCAGTGACGTCTTCACGCGTCTCGGCGTGCAGACGGATGGTGCCGAGGGTCTGCCGGCACTCTTCGGCGAAGGCGTCGAAACCGCCCCGGTCGGCGGGGTCGGCGAGGGCGCGCAGCGCCGCGACGACCTCGTCGGTGGTGGTCAGTTCGGCGCCGTCGCGCTCCCGGCGCAGCAGCGGCAGCCTGGCGGCGTCCGCGCACTGGAAGCCGTCGGCGGTGACCGGGAGCAGCAGCGCGTCACGGTCGTCCCCGCCACCGGCCGCCAGCCGCAGCCAGCGGCCGTCCGGCAGGTGTACAGGGGTGCTGCGCGTCCGCAGGCCGACGACGTCTTCGCGCAGCAGTGCGCCGAGGACCCGCAGCAGGAGTCCGGCGGCGTCGGCGTCCGGCCCAGTGGCGGTCACGGTGTGAACTCCCAGCGCTGTTCGGCGAGGAAGCCGGACACGGCCCGGTCGACGGCCTCCTGATCGTTCCCGGTGGCCCGGAGTACGCCGATGTAGTCCCGGTTGGTGTGGTGCAGCTCGTGCCGCTCCCCGACCTCGCGCAGCGGCCGGTAGGCCAGCCGTACGCCGTCCACCGTCAGGTCGGCGGCCGCCGGGGCGGCGGTGAGCGTCCCCGCCCTCTGCGCACACGGGTAGTCGACGCGGGCCCATCCGTCGGAGCGCGCCCCGAGATCGCCGGGAAGGGGCTCGCCCAGGTGCGTACGCAGGATGTGCTCGAACAGCGGGATGCCGAGCAGCTCCCGCAGCAACAGGTCGCACTGGTCGCCGATCACCCGGTAGTTCACCTCGATGATCCGCGCCCGGCCCTCGTGCACCACGAACTCGGTGTGGCAGGCACCGAATCCGACGCCGAGCGCGTCGAGCTGGGTGAGCACCTGGGCGACGACGGGTTCGGGGTGCGCGGGGACGTACGTCAGACGCGTCTCGATGAAGTACGGCGGCGGGGAGAGCCTTGTGTGGAAGCCGCCCAGCACATGACGCAGCCGGCCGTCGCCGAGGGTCTCCAGCGTGTACAGCTCCCCCGGGAGGTACTCCTCGACGACCAGGGCCGCGCCCGGCCGCCGCGCCTGGATCTCCTTGCAAAGCAGTACCAGTTCGTCGTCCGTACCGGCCAGCACGACGTCCTCGCTGGCGACACCTTCCCGCGGTTTGACCACACAGGGGTACGGAACGGGGTGCACCGGCAGCTCCGCGGGGTCCTGCCCGGGCGCGAGTTCGGTCGACCACACCGCGTCGGCGCCGACGGCTGCGAGGTGCCTGCGCATCTCGGCCTTGTCCTTGGCGCGCAGAGTGGCCCGCCAGTCCTTGGCCGGGAGGCCGAAGTAGGCGGCGGCCAGGGCCGCCTGGGTCTGGAGATGGTCGCTGTTGGTGAAGACCGCGTCTGCCCGGTGGTGCGTGGCGATCCGGGTGATGACGGCGCGGTGGTCGCGTACGTCGCACCTCAGGACCTCGATGTCCGGAGCGAGGCGCCGGTGGGGCTCGGGCCGGTCGGTCAGCAGGGTGATGTCGATGCCGAGCCGACGGGCCGCGGGGAGGAAGCCCTCGGAGACGGAATCGGTCGGGTTGAGGGCAAGCAGGTACATCCGCACGGACGGGAGCCCCTTCCGGGCCGGGGGTGGGGGGAAACGATGGCGCCGGGCCGGAGCGGACCGGCTCGCGGCCCGCCCCGGCAGGGGCTACTTCTTGGGGAGTTCCACACCTGCGGCCTTGGCCACGTCGGCGAGCATGTGCTCAGGGGCCCGGACACCGATGCCGGACGTCCAGGGCTCGGTGGTGCCCCTGGCGTGCTCGACGGGGCGCGGGAAGCCTGCGTCGGCTTCGGCGCCCGCCTTCCGGGGCTTGCCCTCTGGGAGGGGAGGAGCACCCGCGAGGGCACCTGGCTGGATCTTGGACACGAGGCGACAGGTTAGGTTAGGTGCACCTAAGTTTGTCAACTTCCGCGCGCCTCCTGAGACGCGAGGCATCTCCTGATCACAACGGCGCCCACATGGGACTAAGGTGAGCCTCACCTTAGTCCCATGATGTTGGAGGGGAGTTGACGATGCCTGCCCCGGCACCCACCGCACCCGCCCCGGAGGCGAGTCGGTCCGTAACACTGACCGGCACGTATCAACGCCTCGCACACATCTGCGGATCGCTGCGCCTGGAGGTCGCACGATCGGCGCACCCCGCCGACGGATGGACCGACAGCGCGCGCCTGGTGGCCGGCCCGGCGCAGCTCGACGACTTCGTCGGCGGGGAGTCAGCGCGCATCGAAGCCGCCCACGGGCACACCGCGCGCCCGGACGTGGCCGCCTCGCGGGCGCTGCACCACTACCTCTGGTCGGTCTGCCTGCTGCTGAGCGGCCCCTGGTACCTCGAAGGGCGGGTGCCGCATCTGCGGCCGCAGGACGTGCACATCGAGCCCCGCGCCGGGGACTTCGCCGTCGTACCCCGTACGTTCACGTGCCTCCCCGACGATCCGGCAGCCGCGTCCCCCGGTGTACGCGTCGCACCCGACGAGGAGGCGCTGCGAGCCGAGTTGCGGGCGGCCACGGCAGAGCACGTACGACCTCTGCTCACCGCGCTCGCCTCCCGACTGCGGCGCAGGCCACGGGTGTTGTGGGGAATGGCGGGCGACGACCTGGTGTCCGGGATCTGGTACCTCGGCCGCATGCTCGGCGAGGAGGACCGGTCGGTCCGGGCCGCCACCGAACTGCTTCCCGGCCCGGTCGCGCCGTTCCCCGGCGGCGCGGACTTCCGCCGCCTGCGCGACAGCGACGGCCTGCCGCACACGACCCGCACCCGGCTCGGCTGCTGCCTCTATTACACGATCAGCCCCGGCAACGCGTGCCTGACCTGCCCCCGCGTCTGCGACAGCGAGCGCATCGAGAGGCTCGCCGCACCGCGCTAGGCAGGCGGGGCCGTCGTGAGCGTCACAGCCGCGTCTCCGGCCCCCAGTAGTCCGGGCCGCCACCCCGCCAGTCGATCAGCGGAGACACCACGACTTCGGTGTCCTCCATGTCGAGTCCGGCGCGGCTCAGGAACTCGACGAGGTCGGGAAGGCCCGAGGCGCGGCCGAGGTCCTCACCCCGCACGGTCACGCGACGGCCGCCGCCGCCGAGCGGTGGATGAACGATCACAGGCATGTGTCCGGACATGGCTCCAGCGTCCCCCCGGATCACCACGGACGCATGTCGACGAAGGTCGCTTCTGCCGCCGCTGAACCCGTTGACCCGCTCTTGAGCATCGCCGTAGTGTTACTGGAACCAAAACCGCCAATCGCTCATTAGGGCGCATTATGGTCATTACGTTCCATGCCCGCCGCCGCGCCACCGCCTTCGTCGGCTCAGCCCTTTTGATCACGGGCCTCCCGTTCACGCTGTCGGCGTGCGGTTCCAGTGAGCCGGCGGCGAAGCAACGGGCCGCCGGACCGGCTCCCGCGTCTGCGCAGTTCAGCCCCTCGCTCAATGGTGCGCTGAAGGCTCAAGTCACGGCGCAGGACGCAGCGGCGCAGAAGGCCGCGGCGAAGGAGCAAGCTCGCCTCAAGGCCGAGCGGTCCGGCTCCGGTACGGCCGACCGGAAGGTATGCACCACGGACCCGGCCGACCGGGCGGCCTGCCGCAACCCGAGCGGGACGATCGACCCCGATGGCGGAGACGTGGACGGCGACGGCGTCTACGAGCAGCACGAGCCCGTGGGCCCCGGATACAAGGACCCGCGTGCATACGACGGCGGCAAGACTTCCGGGGAAACCCAGTGCGAGTGGCTGCGCTCGCGGGGCATCGCCTGCTGACCGGCGCGCCTTCGCGTCGGCGGGCCGCCGACCGGACGACTCAGGGCAGTCGTACCGCCTCGACCTCGGCGTCGTTCAGCAGGGCTTCGACCAGAGGCGCGGGGCCCGCCACCTTGGAGGCCCACAGGTCGTAGTCGGTGCAGATGCGTCCCGCACCGGGCCGGAGAGAGGCATGCGGGCCATGGACCCGCTCGGGCCCCGGCCCGGGGGTTACGACTTGCGGCGGGGTTTGCCGCGCTTGGCGCCTTTCGGGGCACCGGAGCCGCTCCGCGAGCTCCTGCCGGCCGCTTTCCCGGCCGCGCCCTTGCGCGGTGCTGCCCCGCGTGCGGCGGTGCCCTTGCGCTTCGGCTCCGCCGGGGCCGGGGGACGCCCCCGTGTGCTGTTGACGGTCCGCCCGCGGACGATCCCGATGAATTGCTCCACCAGGTCGGTGGTCTCGTCCTGCGGCCACGACAGCGCGACGCGGGACTGAGGGGCGTCCGGCACCGGCAGGTATGTGAGGTCCTTGCGGTGGTGCAGGCGGGCGAGTGACTGCGGGACCACGAGTACTCCCACGCCCGCCGCCACGAGTTCGACGGCGTCCGCCGTCGTGGCGGGGCGCTCGTTCGCGGGCTGTCCCGGCCGATGCTCCCAGACGAGGGTTTCGTCGAGGGGATGCAGCACGATGTCGTCGGCCAGATCCTCCGTGGACACCTCGTCGGCCGCCGCCAAGAGGTGGTCCTTCGGGAACACCACCACAGTCGTCTCGGTGTAGAGAGGGATCGCGCTCAGATCCGTCCGGTCGACCGGCAACCGTACGAATCCCGCGTCGGCGCCGCCGTCCCGCAATACGTCGAACACCTCGGCGGCGGTCACGCCGGCGAGGGTCAGTGGGACTTCGGGCAGCCTCTCCTTCCAGATCCGAACCCACTTCGTGGGCATCACTCCCGGCACATAGGCGAGGCGGAACGAAGGGGATGCTTCCGAGCCTGTCACCCCGCCAGGTTACCTGCATGGTCGGAGGCAGCACGCACGCTCGATACTCTTGACCCCATGACGTCGCACCAGAGCACCCAGACCATGAAGCCCGCTACCGCGGCGAAGAAGTTGGGTGTGTACCTCGAGGCCACCCCCGCCGAGTTCCAGGAGGGTGTCGTTTCGCGCACCGAGCTGAACGCGCTCCAGACCGATCCGCCCGAGTGGCTGGTGGAACTGCGACGCAACGGCCCGCATCCCCGGCCCGTGGTCGCGGCGAAGCTGGGCGTCTCCATCGCGGGTCTCGCGCGCGGCGGTGTCACGGAGCCCCTCACCACTGAGCAGATCGAAGCCCTGAAGGCGGACGATCCCGAGTGGCTGCAGAAGGAACGCGCCACGCTGGCCGAGGTCCGGAAGGAAGCGGTGCGCATCAAGGAGAAGAACGCCGAGCGAGCCGCCCAGAATCGCGAACCGCGTTCCTGATCCGCCCGGCCGCCACTGCGTGGGTCGCCCCAAGCCTTGGCGACGCAGGCCTCGCCTCAGACACCTGTCGCGGACGATGACGGGGCTTCGAGCACCGCTTTGAGGTTCTGCAAAGTGGTCCGGATGTTTCTGCGCTGGAAGTCGGCGAAGGTGTGACCGCGCGTGGCGACCCTGTCGAACGCGTTGGCCACGAAGTCGGGCCAGGAGCGCCGGTCGTCGGTCCATGTCTCCGTCACCTTGGTGCCCTCGGCGGCCGGCTCGAAGCGGTACTCCCAGGTGGCGATCGGGCCCCGCAGCCGTGGCTGTTTCAGGCCGATGGCGTGGACGCGGAATCGGAACAGCTCGCCTTGATCGGCTGCGGTCACCGTGCAGCGCGTGGTCCATCGGAAGGAGCCGCGCTTGTTGTGGCCGTCGAAGACCATGCCGACGTGAGCCGGCCCCTGCTCGCCTCTCAGAGTGGCGCCCAGATTCTCCGGGCTCCAGTTGCCCATGAGAGCCGGGTCGCAGACATGCTCGTACGCCCTCGACGGGCTGCACTCGATCATGATGCTGTCGGAAATACTGAACGTGCGAGCCATGGGACTCCGCTCCTCGGGTGCCTGACGCTGCGGACTGCTGGGCGACCCTAACAAGCCCTGCAGCCAGCTGCCTTCGCGCAGCCGGGCCCGGTTGTCCGCGGCAGGCGCCGCAGGGCTTGCTGACCGGACGGAGTTGGTCTCCGCCCAATTCGGAAGACGGACCAATCCGCACAGCGGTCGGTTCCGAATGAGGGGCGTGAGGATCTCTCGTACGAACCTGGCCCGTGGCGCACTCGCCGCGCTCAGCGGCCTGCTCTCCGGCTACGCCGCACTGGCCGTCGCTGAGCTCGCCTCCGCGGCGGTCCGGCCCGAAGCCGGGCCGATCACCGCCGTAGGTGGTGCGGCGATCGACCGCACCCCGGCGCCGGTGAAGGACTGGGCGATCCGGAACTTCGGGGAGAGCGACAAGCTCGTTCTCCAACTGGGCATCCTGGCCACGCTCGCCGCCCTGGCGCTCGTGCTCGGCGTGGTGGCGCTGCGTTATCGGCGTATCGGTGCTGCCGGTGTGCTGGCGTTCGGCGTGGTGGGCGCTGCGGCGGCGATCAGCCGCCCGGACTCGACCGGCGTCGCGGACGGCCTGCCGTCCCTGGTGGGCGCTGTGGTGGGCGCCGTACTGCTCTATGTGCTCATCGGCAGGCTCACCGCCCGGCGGCACGCGGCCGAGCAGGGCCGGGAGAGCGGCTGGGACCGGCGGAGGTTTTTGATCGCCGCATCGGCTGCGGCGCTCGCGTCCACCGGTGCGGGCGCTCTGGGCCGGACCCTGAACGGGCGACGGGCTCAGGACGCGGTGGCCTCGCGCGCCGCGGTGCTGCTGCCCGAGCCCGCTTCCCCGGCGGCCGCCATTCCGTCCGGCGCCCAGCTGCGTGTGGCGGGGGTCAGTTCCTTCACGACCCCCAGCAAGACGTTCTACCGGGTGGACACGGCGTTGGTGGTGCCCAAGGTCGATGCGACCAGCTGGCGTCTGCGTATCCACGGAAAGGGCGTCAAGCGCCCGCTGACGCTCACGTTCCAGGACTTGCTGGAGCGGGAGTTGATCGAGCGGGACATCACGCTGACGTGTGTGTCGAACGAGGTCGGCGGTCCGTACGTGGGCAACGCGCGCTGGATCGGCGTACGACTGGCGGACCTGCTGCGCGAAGCCGGCGTGAAGCCCCCCTCACGCGGCGGGCCCGCCGATCAGCTGGTGGCCCGCTCGGTCGACGGCATGACGCTCGGTACACCGGTCGAGGACATCATGGACGGCCGCGACGCGATGCTCGCGGTCGGGATGAACGGCGAGCCACTGTCCTTCGTCCACGGCTTCCCCGTCCGCATGCTCGTCCCCGGCCTCTACGGATACGTCTCGGCCTGCAAGTGGATCGAAGACATCGAGCTGACCACCTTCGACGACTACGACCCGTACTGGGTCAAGCGCAAGTGGGCCAAGAAGGCTCCGATCAAGACCCAGTCCCGCATCGACACCCCCAAACCCTTCGCCCGCCCCAAAGCCGGCACCGTCATGATCGCCGGCGTCGCATGGGCCCAGCACCGCGGCATCGAAAAGGTCGAAATCCGCATCGACGACGGCCCCTGGCGACCCGCCGACCTCGCCGCACAAGACACCGTCGACACCTGGCGCCAATGGTCCTTCCCCTGGAAGGCCACCCCCGGCGGCCACACCCTCACCGTCCGCGCCACCGACCGCACCGGCGAAGTCCAGACCGAGAAGCGCACAGGCACCGTCCCCGACGGCGCCAGCGGCCGGCACTCGGTGGTCGTCACCGTCGACTGACCCGCCGTGAGCCGTGCGGCTAGGGCCGACCGGCTCGGACCCCACAAACCCTTCTCCCCTTACGCACAGTTACAACGCAATCACTCAAGGAGAACCCAATGAACAACCTCCGCTTCCGCCGCGCAGCCATCGCCGTCGCCGCCGCAGCAGCACTTCCGCTGGGCCTGACCGCGTGCTCCGACAGCGGCTCCGACTCCGCGTCGGACAGCTCCCCCACCTCGGCCGCCTCCACGCCGCAGGAGTCGACGCCCACCGCTGACGACACAGCGATGACGGACAAGCCGTTCGGTCCCGGCTGCGCCTCGGTGCCGAAGGACGGCGCGGGCAGCTTCGACGGCATGGCGCAGGACCCGGTCGCCACTGCCGCGTCGAACAACCCGGCCCTGTCCACCCTGGTCACAGCCGTGAAGAAGGCCGGTCTGGTCGACACGCTCAACAACGCCGAGAACATCACGGTGTTCGCGCCGACCAACGACGCCTTCGCCAAGATCCCGAAGGCGGACCTGGACAAGGTCCTCAACGACAAGGCCATGCTCACCAAGATCCTCACCTACCACGTCGTCGGTGAGAAGCTCACCCCCAAGCAGCTCGAGAACGGCTCCTACGACACGCTCCAGAAGAGCAAGCTGACCACCTCCGGTTCCGGTGAGTCGTACAAGGTCAACGACTCGGCGAGCGTCGTGTGCGGCAACGTCCCCACCGCCAATGCCACCGTCTACATCATCGACACCGTCCTGATGCCCAAGTAGCCGCAGCCTTCGGGCCGACGGGGAACTTGCCGGCCCGGAGTTCCACGGCCCCCACTGCCGAAAAGACCGCTGCACGGCCCTCACCCGGGCCGGGCAGCGGTCCTGCCGTGCGTCAGGATGGCCGACAGCCTGCTCGGGGTACCTCCTGGAGAACGCCGCGCGCGCTGAGCACCGCGTCGTCCCCGGCCTGCGCCGCTTTCACGCCGGCCGGCAGCGGCAGCACCCCGAGGATGCCCGCCGTCAAGGCTGCGGTGAGACGGTGCCAGGTGCCCGCGTCGCGCAGCATGGCGTGTCCGCCGCGCGGCATGGCGATGGCGCAGGCATTCGCCCCCGCGCTTCGGGCCCTGCGTACGAAGTCCCAGGAGTCGTGGGCATGGGTGACGCGGTCTTGTTCGTCGTGCAGCACGATGACGTGCTTGTTCCTGAGGTGCGCCACCGGTTCGCCCGGCGGGCACCATGGGGCGAGGGCCACGACCCCGCTCACGTGGGAGTGTTCAGCGACGCGCAGCGCCGCTCGGGCGCCCATGGAGTGTCCGACCAGTACGACCGGCCTGAGCGGGGCAAGCAGCTTCAGCTGGTCGAGGGCCTCGTACGCGTCGTGCACGGGGTCGGTGCGCGATCCGTTCCAGCCGCGGTAGCGGTAGCGCACGGATGCCAGCAAGACATCGTCTTTCCCCGCCGCTCTCAGGATCGCGGTACCGAACAGCCTCATACGGGCACTTGGCAGATTGAGCAGCGGCGGTGGCGTCAGCGCGTCCGAGCGGCCGCCGTGCAGGAGCAGGACCGATCCCCGCGGTGCGGGCGGGACGGCCCGTGAGCGCAGCGCCCGACCAGCGTGGCCTCTCTCGTCGCGGCCTCTGTCGTCGCGGTGCTCTGCGGGCATGGTCATCTCGCGCCTCACTGTTCCTGTTCCTGTTCGGACGGGCGGCGGGGCGGACGCGGGAAGAAGCCGCTCGTACGTTTCACGTACGCGGCGTAGCCCGGGCGTCCGGCCATGTGGTTCTCCAGGAGCCTCTTACCGCTGCCCCGGGTGAGGAGGAGGGTCATCACCACGGGTGAGACGAGGGATACGGCTGCGGCCTGCCAGTTGCCGCAGGCCATGAGGTACAGGCCCCACCAGACGAGGAAGTCGCCGAAGTAGTTGGGGTGGCGCGTCCAGCTCCACAGGCCCCGGTCCATGATGCGTCCGCGGTGGGCCGGGTCGGCCTTGAAGCGGGCGAGCTGGAAGTCGCCGACCGCTTCGAAGACGAGGCCGGTCGCGAAGACCACGAGGCCCACCACGGTGAGCGGTCCGACCGGCTCGGGCGCGTACTGGGCGGCCTGGACCGGCAGGGAGACGAGCCACACCAGTGCGGCTTGCAGCAGATACACGGTGCGCAGGGCGTACAGCGTCCGGTTGCCGGGCGCCTTGGCCAGCATGCGGTCGTAGCGTGGGTCCTCGCCGTGCCCATGTCCGCGCCACGCGATGTGGGCTGCGAGCCGCACACCCCACGCCGCGGTCGCCACTGCGATCAGCAGACGTCTCGTGTCGTCACCGTGGTCGGCGGACATCACGTACGAGATGACGCCCACCGCCGTGAAGGCGAGGCCCCAGGCGACGTCCACGAGCCGGTGGGTTCCCTTGACGGCGGCCAGGGCGAAGACGAAGAGCATGACGGCGAGCGCGGCCCCGGCGGCCGGTGCCAGGTTGGCGGCGAACGCCGCCCACGGATATCCGTTCATCACGATGCCTCCGGTGCGTACCAGTGGTGAAGCCGGGCGCGCGGGGCGGCTGGACCGGCCTCGCTGCCGTCCCGGGCTCGCAGCCGTACCGGCACGGGGTCTGGGAAGTATCGCCCGAGGAACGCGAACAGACGGTTCGTGACAGACGTCATCGGGCCGCTCCCTGTTGCGTAGTGTTCTCGGTCAGCAGCAGTTGCCGTACGTCCAGATAGCGGGCGCGGAAACCTGCCTCGGAGTACGCCAGATACAGCTCCCACATGCGGCGGAAGACGGCGTCGAAACCGAGCGCTTCCACCCGCTCCGTCTCCTGCTGGAAGCGCTCGCGCCACAGCCGCAGCGTTTCGGCGTAGTGCTCGCCGTAGCCGTGGTCCGCCGCGATGCGCAGGTCCGCTCGCGCCGACTCCCGCTCGATGGCGGTCATCGAGGGAATGAGCCCGCCGGGGAAGATGTACTTGCTGATCCAGGTGTGGTTCCGGCCGGTGGCCAGCATCCGCTCGTGCGGCATCGTGATCGCCTGCAGCGCTATCCGCCCGCCCGGGGCGAGTCGCTCCCGCAGGGTCGCGAAGTAGACCGGCCAGTAGTCGGCGCCGACAGCCTCGATCATCTCCACACTCACCACCGCGTCGTACGTGCCGCGGACATGGCGGTAGTCGCACAGGTCCACCGTCACCCGCTCGGCCATCCCCGCCTCCCGGATTCGGCGCTGGGCCAGTTGACGCTGCTCGGCCGAGAGAGTCACCGTCGTCACGTGTGCGCCGCGCGAGGCAGCCCGCAGCGCCAGCTCTCCCCACCCTGTGCCGATCTCCAGGAGGCGGGTGCCCGGTCCTACGCCCGCGAGGTCGAGGAGGCGGTCGATCTTGCGGTGCTGGGCGGACGCGAAGGTCTTCCCGGTCGCCGGAAGTGCGGGGAAGACGGCGGAGGAGTACGTCATGGTCGGGTCGAGGAACAGGGCGAACAGCTCGTTCGACAGGTCGTAGTGGCTGCGGATGTTGTCCCGGGCCCCGGCGACGGTGTTGCGTTGCGCGGCCGGCCGTCGTCGTACCCAAAGCCCCCGCAGCCGTCGCAAGGGCGCCGGCACCAGGTCGTCCACGTGGGCGGCCAGCACGGTCAGGACGCCGACCAGATCGTCGGCGTCCCACTCCCCGGCCATGTACGACTCACCGAAACCGACCAGCCCGTCGGCGCCGATCCGCCGGAAGAACGCCTGGGGATCCAGGACACGCAGGAGTGGCCCGCTTCTTCCCGTCGCGGGCGTCTCTCCCAGCTGCACGCGCAGTGGCAGCCGCCTGAACGCACCCCGCAGGATCAGGCGAGTGGCGGCGGTCCGTGCTCGTGAACCACGAGGCAGCCGGGCAGCGTCGGGCCACCTGCCGCCGCCGGTCGCCGCTCGCTGCCGGGGCACGAGGAGGACCCGGTCGGTGTTACGCGTTGTCGGAACTGTCACTTCATGCCTTCTTGTGTCCGGTGGGGAGGTCGGCGATGTACGGGAAGTCCGCGAAGGAACAGCCGTATGCCGTGCCGGCGGATACCGGCGAAGACCGCTGCCGTGGACCAGGGGCGACGCATCGCCGCGCCGAGGAGGTGCCGGGCGGTCGCCGGTCGCCGCGTTCCGCGGACCGTAGCGGTGAAGGGGGCGGCCTCACCGCGCCGCAACTGGACGGTCAGGTCCAGGCGTTCGCGCGGTGCCGGCAGGCGCATGCGATAGGTGCCGTCGACGGGGAAGAAGGGCGAGACATAGAAGTCCTTCGCCACTTCCGCCCTGCCGTCGGCGTCGGTGCGCAGCAGGTAACAGTGGCGCTGCCCATAGGTGTTGTGCACCTCGGCGACGACACAGACAAGGGAGCCGGTGCGATCGTGACACCAGTACACGGTGATCGGGTTGAAGACGTAGCCGAGCACCCGCGCGTGCGCCAGCATCAGCACCTGGCCGCCGTCCAGGCTCACCCCGTTGGCCGCGAGGTAGGCGTCCAGGCCACGGCGGATGGC
Source organism: Streptomyces sp. TRD_SC_5 (assembly GCF_056836825.1). Lineage (NCBI taxonomy): Bacteria > Bacillati > Actinomycetota > Actinomycetes > Kitasatosporales > Streptomycetaceae > Streptomyces > Streptomyces sp. TRD_SC_5. The sequence continues at coordinate 335,453 of NZ_JBWZZS010000001.1, forward strand.
CGGCGCCGTACCACCGAAGTGATCGCCGGGATCGAATCGCGCCAGCGGGCGAAGTACGCGGGGCAGTACGGGCATCCGGTCCAGGTCGACCAGCCACAGGTAGGTGCGGTGCCGGAAGCTGTGGCGCAACGGCGCGGTGCGGGCGTGGGAGACGACACAGTCGTAGAGAGCCGGTGCCCGTGACCGGACCGGTGCGCCGGTCACGGGCGTCACCACCGCACACCGAGAGCGGCCGCCGCCTCGACTCCCGAACGACAGCCGTCCTCGTGAAAGCCCCAGCCGTGGTACGCGCCGGCGAACGCGGTCACGGTGGTGTTCAGCTCCGGCAGGTGCGACTGCGCGGCCACCGACTCCGGCGTGTAGACGGGGTGCTCGTACACCATGCGGTCCAGCACCTTGCCGGGGTCCACTCGTCCGTCACCGTTGAGGGTGACGACATGGTCGTTCCCGGCGCCCAGGCGTTGCAGGCGGTTCATGTCGTAGCTGACCTGTACGGCGTCGGCCGGCGACTCGCAGGAGGGCATGAAGTAGTTCCACGACGCCCGTGCCTTCGGGGAGCGGGGCAACAGCGTGGTGTCGGTGTGCAGGACCGTCGGGTTGCGGGAGTAGCGGAACGCTCCGAGAAGCCGTCGCTCGTTCTCCGTGGGGTCGGCCAGGATGCGCAGAGCCTGATCGGGGTGGACCGCCATGACGACCGCCGCGTATGCCTGGACGTCGCCGTCGTCGGTCACCACACGGGCGCGGTCGGCAAAGCGCCGCACTGAGCGTACGGGGGCGCCTGTACGCACCGTGCTGAGCTGTTTCGCGACCCGGTCGACGTACTCGACGGAGCCGCCCGTCACCGTCCTCCACTGCGGGGAGCCCTTGACCGAGAGAAGGCCGTGGTGCTCCAGGAAACGGAACAGGTACCGGGCGGGATACCGCATGGCGGTCTCGGGCGCGCAGGACCAGACGGCTGAGACCAGTGGGGTGACGAAGTGGGCGACGAAGTAGGCGGAGTAACCGCCGTCGTCCAGGAACCGGCGCAGGGTGTACGTCGGTTCGCCGCCGGAGGCCAGGACGCGGCGGGCCGCCCGGTGGAACACGGGCACCTCCGTGAGCATCCGGAGATATCCACCACGCATGGCATTGCGTCCAGTGAACAGGCCCGCGAGCCCGCGAGCTCCCGCGTACTCGAGTCCGCAGCCCTCACATCGCACCGACATGCTCATGTCGGAGTCCTGGGTGGCGACGCCCAGCTCGGCGAACAGCCGGAGCAGCGTCGGGTAGGTGCGCTCGTTGTGCACGATGAAGCCGGTGTCGACGCGGAGCGGCCGTCCGTCGGTCGTGGCCAGCTCGTGCGTGTGCGCGTGTCCACCGAGCCTGGTGTCCGCCTCGTACAACGTGACGTCACAGGCCTGCTGGAGTACGTACGCCGCGGTCAGGCCCGCCACTCCCCCGCCCACCACTGCTATGTTCCGCCGCTCCATGGTCCTCCGCCGCTCACGCTGCCAAGTGGGTACGGCCTCGCAGCCCGCTTCTGCTGCCTCGAGGCCGTACCGCTTCCCTCACGCCCCTTATTCGTCACCGGAGGCGATCCGGATTGGTCGGGGAGCGATCGCGTCGCGCGGGGGCACACAAAGTCGGACGTTGAACCCATCCGCGACGCCGACGGCTACGAATCAACCCAAAGGAACCTTGGGAAAAGTCAAGACGTGTCTGCGGGACGGTCCGATCCGGCTTCCGGACTGCATGGGAGTGAACGCATGATTGACGAACACGTGCATGTCCTCACCGGCGCCTACGCCCTTGACGCGGTGTCGGACGGCGAGCGCGAGACGGTCGAGCGCCATATGCGGGACTGCACGGGCTGCTCGCAGGAAGTACGGGAGTTGACCGCGACCGCGGCCCGCTTGGGAGCGGCCGTGGCCGCCGCGCCCCCGCCCGCGATGAAGCGCGAGGTCATCACCTGGATCCAGACGGTGCGCCAACTGCCCCCGCGTGTGAGGGACGGTGATGCCGTACGTCGACCGGCGACTCCCCCCGCACGGCACGTGCCCCGTCTGGTCCTGGCCGCCTGTGTGGCGGCGGCCACCGCGTTCGGAGGGACGGCGGCCTGGCAGTTCCAGGAGGCGCAGCAGGCCGGACAGCGCGCCCAGCAAGCCAGGGAGGAGACCGCGGACATGGCGCGGGTACTGGCCGCTCCGGACGCCCGTAGCGCCTCCGGGAGCGTCAAGGGCGGCGCGCGAGCCACCGTGATCGTCTCCTGGACCCAGAACAGCGCGGTCTTCCTGGCGGCCGGCCTGCCGACGCTGTCCGGCGGCAGGACGTACCAGCTGTGGTTCGACGACGGGGGCCCGATGAGGCCGGCCGGTCTCGTCGGGCGCGACGGTGGTGTGGTGATGGAGGGCGACGTGGACCGGGCCACGGGCATGGGCATCACGGTGGAACCAGCCGGCGGCTCGTCCCGGCCCACCACCACACCCCTGGCACTCATGACACTCCCGGCTTGATGCGCGCGCGGAGTTTCGCAATCGACTCGCGATACGGGAAGGAACACTCGGCCGGCCTAACGACCGGCGTCGTGTCGCCGTCGATTGTCACCACTCGGGGTGCGCACCACACCCCCTGCCACCAGCGGTTTTGGGGGGATCGGCCGGCCAGGCCGAGCCATCGGGCGCGAAACACCGGCGTGACGCCGCCTCCGGCGTGGTTTTCTTCGCTTGCGCATCTGATGCGTGGTGACAGTCACGACCGGCGAGGGCCGCCATGCCCTCGTGGAAGCCGCCCGGACACGTTCTGATGTCCCGCCCGCTGGGTCGCCGCATCACCCTCCCCACGTGATGAACCCACCCCTTCCGCGTGCCCGCGCGGCCGTTCGAGGGCGGGTTCGCAGCCGAGAGGATCAGTCTTGACGTCCCCTTCCACGACGCCCCGCAATCGGCGTGTTCTCGACCAGTCGCTGCTTGTGCTGGGTGCCGGAGCCCTGGCCACCAGCATGGCCGTGCTCACGCTCGCGCCGGGAACAAGTGCCGCCTCCAGCCACCGCGAAGCACCCCTGATCGCGGGTGACCCGCGGGCGGACAACACGGACGTGTACGCGTTCACCAGCCCCGACCGCTCGGACACGGTGACGCTGGTCGCCAACTGGATCCCCTTCGAGGAGCCGAACGGCGGCCCGAACTTCTACGCCTTCGCGGACGACGCCCGCTACCACATCAAGATCGACAACACCGGCGACGGACGCGCCGACGTCACCTACACCTGGCGCTTCAAGAACAAGATCCGCGATGCCGCCGACCAGTTCCTGTACAACACCGGGGTGGTGACGTCACTCAATGACCCGGACTTGAACTTCCGTCAGGTCTACGACCTGACCGTCACCGACTCACGCCGTCGCACCCGCACACTGCTGCGGGACGCGCCCGTCGCACCGTCACGCACCGGTGAGGCGTCGATGCCCGACTACGGCGCTCTGCGCGCGCAGGCCGTGCGCAACGCACCTCGCGGTGCCAAGGCGTTCGCCGGGCAGGCAGAAGACCCGTTCTTCGCCGACCTGCGGGTCTTCGACCTCCTCTACGGCGGGGACCTCAGCAAGCGCGGCCAGGACACCCTGGCCGGCTACAACGTCAACTCCGTGGCACTGCAGATCCCCAAGAGTCAGCTCGCCCTGCGCGGCAACACCTCCCGCAACCCGGTCATCGGTGTGTGGTCGACGACCGAGCGCCGCGGAGCCAACGTCACCGACAGCCGCAAGAAGACGAACGCCGGCTGGCGCCAGGTCTCACGCCTGGGCAACCCGCTGGTCAACGAAGTCGTCGTACCGCTGAAGTTCAAGGACGCGTTCAACTCGAGCTCGCCCCACCGGGACCGCACCGTGCAGGAGGTCGTCGACAAGGTCTACGACCCGATCCTGCCGAAGCTGATCGAGCAGGTGTACAACATCCCGGCGCCCCCGGCGCCGCGCAACGACCTCGCGGAGATCTACCTCACCGGTATCTGCAAGGCGTGCGGCCCCATCGAGGCGGACCTCAACGCCCACAGCCTCAACCAGGACGCGCCCGCCCGCAAGATCGTGCCGGCCGAGGAACTGCGCCTGAACATGGCCGTCCCGCCGGCCCGCGACCCGCAGCGACTGGGCGTCCTCGCCGGTGACCTGGCCGGCTTCCCCAACGGCCGCCGACTGGCCGACGACGTCATCGACATCTCCCTTCAGGCGGTCGAAGGCGCCGCCCAGACGGGCGGGCTCGTCGAGGCGCTGGCCGAGGGCGACAAGGTGGACACCAACGAGGTGCCCTTCAAGGGCAGGTTCCCGTACCTGGCCCTGCCGCACACCAAGAGCGTCAACAGCGGGCCGGGGGGCGGCGGCGTACAGCAGTCGGCCATGAACACCTCGCACGCCTCCGCGCTCGGCGGAGTGGGAGCTCTTCTGCTCGGCGCGGGTGGGTACCGGCTGCGGCGCCGCCGCGCAACCAGCTGACCGACCCCCTCGTCCCAGCCACATTCCAGGCCACGTGCCCGCACGCCGGGCGGGGCTCCCGTACCCCGCCCGGCTGCCTGATCCGACTGCCGCACCGAGGAGTCTCTGTGCCGCCATCACCCATGACCGCTCGGTCCCGCCGATCGCGCACTGCCCGCCACAGGCGGCTGCGCAACACGCTCATCACGCTTGCCCTGGGGTCTGTCCTGTTCACCGTGGGGGCGGTGGGTCTCGCACCACAGGGCCAGCCGGCCACCGACGACGCCCTGGCCAGGTCGAGCGGTGAGCGTGGCGCCGCGGCCGAGTCGTCCCTGGAGGCTTCCGTCGCAGCTCTCAGGGAGCGGGTGCGGCGGCTGCCCGGCGATCCGGTCGGCTGGGCCGCTCTGGGCATGACATACGTCCAGCAGGGCCGTACGACCGCGGATCCCGCCACCTACACACGAGCGCAGACCGCTCTGCGGAAGTCCCTCGGGCTTCAGCCGGACGACAACTTTCAGGCCGAGACCGGCATGGGCGCTCTGGCTGCCGCCCGCCACGACTTCCCGGGCGCCCTGGCCTGGGCCAGGAAGGCCACGGCGACGAACCCGTCCAGCTCCGCGGCGCACGGCGTACTGGCCGACGCCTACACCCAGTTGGGGCAGTACGAGGCCTCCTATCGGGCCGTGCAACGCATGACCGACCTCCGGCCGGACGCCGCCTCCCTGGCCCGCGCCTCCTACACATGGGAGCTGCGGGGCGACACGCGCCGCGCGCGGGAGCTGATGCGCAGGTCGCTCCAAGCGGCGTCCACCGGATCGGAGAGGGCGTTCGCACGTACCCACCTCGCCCTCCTGGCCCTGGAGTCCGGCGGTCCGGTCACGGCGTTGCGTGAAGCGGACGCCGGGTTTCGCGCGGCCCCCCGCGACCCCGCACTGCTGGAAGCGCGGGCCCGTGTTCACGCGGCTCTGGGGAACACCGGGCCCGCCGTCGACGACTACAACGCCGCCATCGCGATCACGCCGCAGCCCCCGTACCTCCTTGGCCTGGGCGAACTCCAGCAGTCACTCGGCCGCGAGGAACAGGCTGAGATTCAGTACGAGTTGCTGCGCGCCCAGGACCGGTTGCGTACCGCGAGCCGGGGCGCCCCGGACGTGGACGCGATCCTCTTCGAGGCCGACCACGGTGATCCGGTCCGGGCCGTCTCGATGGGGCGGCAGGCGCTTCGCGGCCGGCCCTTCATCGCCGTACAGGACGCCTGCGCATGGGCCCTCCATCGCGCCGGCCGTGACGCCGAGGCACTCGAGCATGCCGACCGGGCCCTGGCTCTGGGGACGCGCAGCGCCCTGTTCCATTACCACCGGGCGAAGATCCACCAGGCGCTGGGCGACCCGCGCGCCGCCCGCCAGGACCTCGACCGCGCGGTCACCATCGACCCGCACTTCCACCCGCTGCACGCCTCCGAGGCGCGCACCGCGCTCCGCAGAATCGACGGCACCCGATGAACCCGACCTACCGACGCGCCGCGTCCGGCCTCGTGACGGCCCTCCTGGTCGGCGCGTGCGCCGTGGCCACGGCTCCCGCTGCCACAGCTCATCCGCTGGGAAACTTCACGGTCAACCACTACACGGGGCTGACTCTGCGCCCCGACCGCATCGAGGCTCTGGTGGTCGTGGACCGGGCCGAGATCGCCGCCGCCCAGCAACGTCCGCTCGTCGACCGTGACGGCGACGGCAGCGTCGACGCGCGGGAGGCCCGGACCCACGCCCGACGCGACTGTGCGGAACTGGCCGGTCGGTTGCGGGTGAGCGTGGAAGGCAGTCCTGTCGACTGGAAGCCCGCCGGCAGCGCTCTGACCTACCATCCCGGCGAAGCCGGGCTGAAGACCAGCCGGCTTCAGTGCACACTGATCGCCCGGACAGACCTGCGCTCCCCCGCGGACATCGACGTACGCACCGGCTACGACAGCCGGCGAATCGGCTGGCACGAGATGACAGCTCGCGGCCAAGGCGTCGCCCTCACGCACTCCGACGTGCCCGCCCGCTCGTCCACCAACGAACTGCGAAGCTATCCGCAAGACCCTCTCGCCACCCCACTCGACCAGCGAACGGCCACGCTGCGCGCCGTACCCGGACACGGCGACGTCGGTGGTGCAGCACGGGACTCACTGCCCAACACGGGGCTCATCGGCGCCGTACTGGGCAAGGTTTCCGGCGTGTTCGACTCGCTGGTCGCCTCACGCGAACTGACTTTACCCATCGGGCTCCTGGCGCTGCTGCTCGCCGTGGTCCTCGGTGCTTCTCACGCGGCCATGCCAGGCCACGGCAAGACCATCATGGCTGCCTATCTGGCGGGGAGACGCGGCACACCCAAAGACGCGGTCACCGTAGGGGCCACGGTCACCCTCACCCACACCTCGGGCGTCCTCGTCCTCGGGCTCGCCCTGCCGGCCGCCACCCATCTGGCCGGGGAAACCGTCCTCACCTGGCTGGGAACGGCGAGCGGTCTCATCGTCACGGCCATCGGCCTGTGGCTACTGCGCTCCGCCGTGCTCGACCGGCCCGCTCACCATCATCATCACCATTACCAGCATCACCATCACCATCCTGGCCACACGCACGCCCACGGCCACGACGGCTCCGGTCACGAGCCGCCGGCGCGGGTGCCGGCTCGTCGGCCTCCCCACGAAGGCGCGGAACTCGAGGGGGACGGCTCAGTGGCCGTACTGACCAGGACACGCGACCACCACTCCCACCCGCACTCGGGTCCTACCAGCCGCCGGCCCGGCAGGACGAGGCGCACAGGACTGATCGGCATGGGCATCGCCGGCGGGCTCGTCCCGAGCCCCTCCGCACTCGTCGTCCTGCTCGGAGCGGTCGCCCTGGGCCGCACGGCCTTCGGCGTAACCCTGGTCATCGCCTACGGCCTCGGCATGGCCGGCACGCTCACCCTCGCCGGCCTGGTCCTCGTGCGGCTGCGCGACCGCATCGCGACCGGCATGGACACCACCTCGGCCGACCACTGGGCCCGGCTGAAACGACTCGCCCGTTACGGTCCCGTCGCCACCTCCACTCTCGTCCTGCTCGTCGGCATCGGCCTCACGGTCCGCGCCGCCGAGGGCCCCTGGTGACACGCGCCTCACCGGCTCCGTGTCGTGGTGTTCTGTACGAGGGCGTGCTCGCGGGTAGTCCGACCGGTGACTTCCGGCTCCCGAGCAATGGCCTCGACCGTTCAAGGATGTTTCGCGCCCCACATGTATGGGCGGATCCCTTTCGGAAGTAATTCGTTGCGGTACGAACCCCGGATTGGTGCCGCCGGTTCCCCGCCCGGTCCACCGCCGGTCGCCTTCAGGCGGGAGGCGCCTGCAGGGGGTGAGCGGCCAGTGCCTGGGCCGTGGTGTGCAGGTTGGCGGCCATGGCGCGGCCGGTCTTGTGGGACCAGTCGTGCCCGCGCTCGTCGTCGAGGTAGTCCGGACCGGCGCCCGGGCCCAGGTGCCAGTACGTCCAGGCCTGGCCCGGGATCGTGTAGCCGATGTCGCCCAGGGCTCCGCTGATCTCACTGATGACGTGGTGGGCACCGTCCTCATTTCCGGTCACGACGACACCGGCGACCCTGTTGTACGCCACTGGCCGGTCCTGGTCGTCGGTCTCCGAAAGCATGGCGTCCATCCGCTCCAGCACCCGCTGCGCGACCGAGGACGGCCGGCCGAGCCAGGTCGGGGACGCGACGATGAGGATCTCGGAGTTCAGCAGCTTCGCATGCACCTGTGGCCAGTCGTCACCCCTGCCCATGTCCGACTTCACGCCGGGCAGCAGGTTGAGGTCCACCGCCCGCACCGACTCCACGCTCACCCCCCGCGACACCAGTTCCGCGGTGACCACCTCGGCCAGTGCCTCGGTGTTCGACGGCTGGGGGGAGGGCTTGAGAGTGCAGTTGACAACCAGAGCTCGCATGCATGGTCAACTGCCCCTCCGTCTCGCTGTCACACAGTCCGACCGAACAATTCGCCCGAGGGAACCAGCACCTGCCGGACTCCGCGCCGGAGGGCGTCGGGGGCGCTTCCCCGGCATGGCCTATCGTGGCCGGTCAGACGGGGTGGGGCCGGCCCACCACAGAGGCTCATGGCAGCGGCATCGTCGTAGCTGTACCAGGCCCGGGCCAAACCGTCCCTGCTGATCTCTTCGGAGTGTTGTCGCGGGTGCCATGTGGTGATCCCTGCGGCAGGTCGGGGTATGCGGTACGCGCAGGGCGGCGGAGTGACTGGAGCGGAATCAAGGAACTCTGGATGGCCGGCGAGCCGACTCACGACGATTTCCAGGACCACTTCATCGATGCCGTCGTCGTGGCCGACATCGACGAAGGCACCGACGGCTGGAAGTTGGACGGAAGCGCGTACTCAATCGACCTCAGGTGATACCCGTGTCGAGCCCGCATGGCCAGAAGTGGCCTGATACCGGTCCACGTATCCGACCGGTGTCCGCGGTGCTGGTGAGCCCAGTGCACTCGCAGCTTGCCCTCCGAGATGCTCGGGGGTACACCCGAGCCCTGGCAGGCCGTCACACGGCTTGCCAGGGCACATTGATGGACAGCGGCTTTGCTCCCGTGCCCACGTCCGGCTCGCCTCGAGTGTGCGATTTGGCGAAGCGGAACTCCGTGCTGTGCTTTGGGGGCCTGGCCGTCGATGGAAGGAATCGCTGCCTCGTGGGGACCGGGGCGTCGCGTGTTGTTCCGCCCCAGGGCTGGTGCGGCAACTCACCGACCGGTCGGATGGGTCAGGGCCGGTTGTAGCGCTCGCACTTGAGTGGTTTCGCGTTCGCATCGTCAATACAGACGATGACATATGCGGCCCCACCGGGCACATCCGCGGGGATTCCGATGTTGAACGGATACGTCACGTCGCATTTGGTGCTGGTGCTCCCGGCGCCGAGCTGGTTGCCAGAGGCACTGTACGCGCCGAACCACGCCCTGCGGCAGCCGACGGCCCGGAGTGTTCCAACGGCCCCGACCGACCGGTTGTACCAAGTCAGGGTGCCGCGGACGTAGCTGGCCCCGTATGTGACGTCGAAAGGCTTGGTCGGGTAGGCGGCGGTCTGCGCGCCGGCGGCGGGAGCGCCCAGCAATGTGCCCGCGGTCAGCACGACGGAACCGAGGGCGGCGGCGAGATGAGTCTTCATGCGGTCTCCAGGATGGGATGAGCCGGTTGTGGCTTCACATCCTGGGCGGGTCGGCCACGTGCGGCCTACCTCTTAAGTCACCGCTTAAGGGGGGCGGGACGGCAGGCGCGGCGCCTCACGCACCTCGGCACGAGTGTCCGGTGGCACCCGCGCAGGGCGGCGCTACGCTCACCGGTCTGACGCCGCGGTGCCCTCGGGCCTCACGGTTCCGTCAGGGCACCGGTCCGCAGCAGGGCCAGCCCGAGGGGGGTGATGAGGTGCAGCACGGACCCGCCTCGGCGGCTGGTGGTGATGAGGTCCGTGTTCCGCAGCACGGTCGCGTGCTGACTGGCCGCTGCGGCAGTGACGTTGAGGCGGCGGGCCAGTTCGCTCGTCGTGCAGCCTTCTGCTGTCACCTGCAGGGCGGCAGCTCGCGTGCGGCCGAGCAGAGACTCCAGGTTCCGCACGGCGGAGCCGTCCGCTTCTGCCGTTCCGGTACCGGTCAGCGGCCGGCGGACAGCCGGCACGGTCAGTCGGGGTGGCTGGGCGGTATCGAGCGGGTCCCAGAGAAAGCTCACCGGGCGCTTCGCGAAGACCGTGGGCGTGATGATCAGTCCCCTTCCCTGGAGACGCACCTCGACTCGGCGCGGGTAGGGAGCTTCGAGCACCGGCGGACGCCAGCGGACCAGTGGTGCGCAGATCGAACGCAGCAGCAGATCGATGCCTCCCTCCAACACCAGGTTCGCGCAACGGGTGGACAGCGCGACCAGTTCGGACCGTCCTTGATGCCAGTAGGGCTCCACGGTCAGCCGATGGCAGGCGCGCACGGCCTCGGCGAGCTCCCGCCGCGCGTCGCGGTCGCCCTCGGACACCCGTCTGGCCCATGGCAGGTGCCCTGGGCGGAAGTCGAGACCCTCGAACTCGCGTCGCAGCCGGGACACCGGGGCGTGCAGCAGGTTGTCCACGGCGTGGTCCACAGAGGGCACATCGCCCATCAGGGCCAGCAGATCAAGCCCGGGACCGCGCACCGGAACCAGGGACGTCAGGGGGCGGGTGTCGGCTCCCATCCGGCCCGCGACCGCTGACCGCCACGTGCGGAAGTGAGGAAGCTCCCGGTTCTCTCTCAGCAGCTCCAGGCTGTAGTAGACCTCCGCTGCGACGCCGATCGTTGCAGCCACCCGTGTCCGGGCGAGATCTTCTGTCGTGAAGTGAATGCGTAACACCGACCGGCCTCCTGCCACCGAAGTAGAGCGCGTGAGCGCACCCCCAGCATGCTCCAACCCGCCGCGCCCGATCCGGCATTCAGCGTAGGCCGCGCCCGCTTCCTGACCGCGCATACGCCCGTGAACCGGTTCGTGCGACGGATCGGGCCTGCCCCGGCACGACTCGGATCATCGCTGACATCTCGGTCTTCTTCGGCGGCTTCGTCGCCGGGCCTGACCGCGGCTCGGACAACGGTCTGTGGGCGGTCACACCGGTACCCCGTGGTTCGAGGTGGAGGACGGGAACCACCCGCCGATCGCCGCGTCCGCCCCCACCGCCGTCCCGCCGGAGCAGGGGCGGTGTGGGCATGTCCGCAGCCGGAATTCACCGGCGACGAGATCGGCTTCACGCTCGGCAGCGCGCTGCCCGGCCGGATCCGTCTCTCCGGCCATCTGGACCGCATGACGGCGCATCAGCGCGGGCTCGTGCGCGAAGCCGTGTCGACGTACAAGCGCATCCGCGGCGACCTGCCCGCCGCCACGCCCTTCTGGCCACTCGGCCTGCCAGGCTGGGACGACCCATGGGTCGCGCTCGGCATGCGGTCGGACCGCTGCGCGTACCTCCTCGTGTGGCGCCGCGACGCGAGGGGACCGCACGAACTGCCCATCCCGCTCACGGACCTGAGGGACACGGTGAGCGCTGTGGAGGTGCTGCACCCGACGGGAGGCGACGCCAAAGCGGCGATGCGTCCGGGGGCCGCCGAGGTCGGGGTGACACTGCCCCGTACGCCGACGGCCGCGCTGCTCCGCCTCACCCACGGACGCCCACGGTGAGCGCCCGTCGCGCGAACGCCGTTGTCCGGCCACATGGGGAAGAGCACCTTGTCGCGGGCCGGGCCGCGCCCCTAGAGTTTCCACAGCTCGTGCAGCAAGCGCTTTCTACGGTCGTCGCGAGGAGCAACACTTCATGCCACGTCCCCCAGGCCGGCTGCGTGCCGCCGTCGTCGGTACCGGAGCCATCGCCCGCGGCAGCCATCTGCCCGCGCTCGCGGATCACTCCGACGACATCGAACTCGTCGCCGCCGTCGACGTGAACAGAGCGCAGCTCGACGCGTTCCGCGCCGCAGCCGGCGGCCCGGTCGCGGGCTTCGAGCGCCTCGACGAGATGCTGGCCGCCGCCCGCCCCGACCTGGTGCTGCTCGCGTCGCCGCCGGCGTTCCACCGCGAGCAGACCGTAGAGGCGCTGCGGGCCGGAGCCTGGGTGCTGTGCGAGAAGCCGCTGTGCCTGTCTCTCACCGAGTACGACGCGATCGCCGCGGCCGAGGGCCAGGAGGGCCGGGGCGGGCCGTACGTGTCCGTCGTCTTCCAGCACCGCCACGGCTCCGGCGCCGCGCACGCCCGCGAGCTGCTGGACTCCGGTGAACTGGGCACGCCGCTCGTCGCGCACTGCCAGACGACCTGGTACCGCGACACCGCCTACTACAACGTCCCCTGGCGCGGCCGCTGGTCCACCGAGGGCGGCGGCCCGTCCATGGGACACGGCATCCACCAGATCGATCTGCTGCTGCACCTGCTCGGTGACTGGACCGAGATACGGGCCATGGCGGGCCGACTGGTGCACGACGTGGAGAGTGAGGACGTCTCGACGGCGCTCGTACGGTTCGCGAACGGCGCCCTGGCGACCGTCGTCAACAGCGTCGTGTCACCGCACGAGGTCAGCCGGATCCGGATCGACTGCGCGGACGCCACCCTCGAACTCACCCATCTCTACGGACACTCCAACGACGACTGGGTCTACACCCCGGCCCCGCACGCCGCCGGCGACGCCCGTCGCGTCCACGGCTGGCGCACGCCCGCCGTCGATCTGCCGAGCTCCCACTCCGCCCAGCTGACCGGCGTCATCGCGGCGATGCGCGCCGGGACCCGCCCGCCCGGCGGCGGAGCGGACGCCCGCCGGACCCTGGAGTTCGTCGCCGCTCTCTACAAGGCGGCCTTCACCGGCGTACCCGTACGGGCCGGTGAGATCACGCCCGGCGACCCGTTCCACGCGGCCATGCACGGCGGTCACTGCGACTGGGCTCCCTCCGACGCGAGAAGCGGGGCGCGATGAGCGCCCCCGTCACCGTCACCCATACGCACGGCGAGAAGGTCGTGGTCTCGTACGGCGGGGTGGAGCTCATGACGTACGTCTACCGGCCCGACACCGAGGCGTTCGAGTCCCGCAAGCCCTACGTCCACCCGCTGCGCACCCTCGCGGGCCGCCTCGTGACGGGTTACCGGCCCAGCGACCACCGCTGGCACAAGGGTCTGCAGATGACCGCGAGCCATCTGTCCGGGCAGAACTTCTGGGGCGGCAACTCCTACGTCCACGGTGAGGGTTACCTGCCTCTGAGGGACCGGATCGGATGGATGCGGCACGACGGCTTCGACGCCCTGACGGTGTCGGACGACCGGCTGACGCTCGACGAACGGCTCACCTGGATCGAGAACGGCGGCGCCGAATGGGCGCGCGAGCGGCGCACGGTCGCCGTCCACTCCGTCGACCCGGAGCAGGGCTCCTGGGCACTGGACTGGTCGATCCGTCTCACCAACGTCCGTGACGAGCCGCTGCGATTCGGTTCGCCGACGACCGCCGGACGGAATGCGGCCGGTTACACCGGGCTGCACTGGCGCGGGCCCCGTGACTTCACCGGCGGTGACGTGTCCGGCCCGGACGGGCACGGAGGCGAAGGGGAAGCGGGGGCCTCCGAGATGATGGGCAGCGGTGCGACATGGCTGGCCTTCACCAGCGTGCACGACGAGGCCGACGCGCGCAGCACCCTGGTCTTCGCCCACGCCCCGGAGAACGACGGGGCCGTCCACCCGTCCCACTGGTTCGTACGGAGCGAGCCGACCCCCACGGTCGCCTTCTCCTGGGCCTTCTTCGAGGAGTTCACACTGCCGCCAGGGGCCGGCTTCTCCTACCGCTACCGGATCGTGGTGGCCGACGGCGAGCTGGACCGCAGGCGGATCGAGTCCCACCTGCGGTCCTGGTAGATCCTTCGGTGAGTCCTGGCGGGTGGAGAGTGCTGTTCAGCGGGAGGCGTGGCGGGTCTCGACGGCCAGCGCGGCTGCCGCTACGGCGCCCGTCACCGGGATCGCCAGCGGTGGCATGAACCAGGCGGAGCCGGCGACCACCGCGAACCCGCCGACCAGCAGCAGCGATCCGGCGGGGTCGCGCGCGGTCCGCGCGGCGGCCGCGCGCAGCAGGGCACGCCACGTCGCGCCGGGGTGCCAGGCGGCGGCCGCCCGCAGCACGCTGACCACGGCCCCGATGAAGGCGAGAACGCCCACCGCGCCGACGAACCGCCCGCCGGGCAGCCCGGCCCGTACGGCGGCGAGGTTCAGCCAGAGCAGCCACATTGCGGCGAAGCCGGACAGTCCCACGAGCCAGCCACCGCGAGCCGCGCTGCGGACATCGGCCGTGAACTGCCGCCACCCGGTGGTCTCGTGGCGCAGATGGCGGCGCAGGTGGCGGGCCCCGGCGGCGAAGGCGGCCGGGGCCGTCAGCAGCGGCAGGGCCGCCAGGGTCATCCACACGCCGGTGAGCAGGCACTCGGCGAACACACCGAAACCGGTCGCGAGCCGCGACGTCTGAAACGGGACGGGGCGAGTTGCCACTGCCGGTCAGCCCTTCAGACCTGAAGTCGCCATGCCGTCGATCAGATAGCGCTGGAAGGCGAGGAAGAACGCCAGCACCGGCAGCAGCGCGACCAGCGACATGGCGATCATGCCGCCGTAGTCGGCGACGGCGTCCTGGTCGATGAACATCTTCAGCCCCAGCGCGACCGTGTACTTCTCCGGCTCGTTCAGATAGATTAGCGGGCCCATGAAGTCGTTCCAGGCATTGATGAAGGTGAAGATGGCGCTGGTGATGAGGGCGGGCCGGCACAGCGGAAGCACGATCGACCAGTAGATGCGCAGGTGCCCGCAGCCGTCGAGCCGGGCGGCCTCGTCCAGTTCCCTCGGCAGGTTCCGCATGAACTGGAGCATGAGGAAGACGAAGAAGGCATCGGTGGCGAGGTACTTGCCGAGCAGCAGCGGCACGTAGGTGTTGATCAGTTCCATCTTCTGGAACAGCACGTACTGCGGGATCAGGATGACGTGGTACGGCAGGAGCAGGGTGCCGATCATCAGCGCGAACATCAGGTTCCGCCCGGGGAACCTGATCTTGGCGAAGGCATAGGCCGCGAGCGAGCAGGACAGCAGTACACCGGCGACCGAACCCACCGCGATCAGGGTGGAGTTGATGAAGAACGTGGAGATCGGGATGTCCGCGATGCCCTCGGTCAGCCGCCGGTAGTTGTCCGTGATCGGCTCGGTGGGGAACAGTTCGAGGCTGCCGATGATGTCGCTGCTCGGTTTGAGCGAGCCGCCGACGACCCAGGCGACGGGATAGAGCACCACCGCGAGCAGCGCCAGCGCGCCCAGGTGCCAGAGCAGCGAGCCGGTGCAGCGCCGCCGGGGCGTGGTGAGTGTGTCGCTCATCGGGCCGCCTCCTCGTAGTACACCCAGCGCCGCTGGGACCAGAACAGCACCGCCGTGACCAGGCCGACCGCGATCAGGAGCATCCAGGCCATCGCGGAGGCGAAGCCCATCCGGCTGTTCTCGAAGCCTTGTTGGTACAGGTAGCAGGTGTAGACGAGCGTTGCGTCGGCCGGTCCGCAGCTGCCGTTGCTGACGATGTACGCGGAGCCGAAGATCTGGAACGAATGGATGGTCTCCAGCAGGATGTTGAAGAACATCACCGGCGAGATCATCGGCAGGGTGATGTTCCAGAAGCGCCGCCAGGGCCCGGCGCCGTCGACCTCCGCCGCCTCGTACAGCTCCCGCGGCACCTGCTTGAGGCCCGCCAGGAAGATGACCATCGGTGCCCCGAACTGCCAGACCGTGAGAGCCACCAGGCAGTAGAGGATCCACGCCGGGTCGCCGATCCAGCCGCCCACGTCCATACCGAGGAACGTCTGCGCCCGGTCCACCACCGCCTCGTCGGAGAACAGGGCGCGCCAGACGATGGCGACGGAGACACTGGCGCCGACGAGCGAGGGGGCGTAGAAAGCGGCCCGGTAGAACGACTGCCCACGCCGGCTCTGTGCGAGGAGCAGTGCGATGCCGAGGGCGAGAAGCAGCTTCAGCGGGGTGCCTATGAGGACGTACTTGGCGGTGACCTCGACCGAGGTCCGCCAGCGCGGGTCGGCGAGCATCTCGGAGAAGTTGCCGAAACCGATCCACTTCGGGGAGTCGAAGAGGTTGTAGTCGGTGAACGCGAAGTACAGCGAGGCGACCATGGGTCCTGCGGTGAGCAGCAGGAATCCGGCGATCCAGGGCGACATGAAGAGGTAGCCGACCAGGTCGTCCCGTTTCGCCCTGCCCGGTTGTCCGGCGGCGGGTGCCGCCTCGCTGCCGGACAGTGGCTTGCCCTCCTGTCGCACGGATTTCTCCGCCTGAGTCATGGGTGGGCTTCCCATCACGAGTTGAGCGCCGTCTTCGCCTCGGTGAAGAACTGCTTCACGGAGTCCTCGACGGGTGCCTTGCGGAGCGACATGTCGTTGGCGATCCGCAGGAAGGCCGCCTCCACCACATCGGCGCCGGCCGGGTGCGGGGTGATGGGCTCCAGCACACCGGCGTCGGCTATCTGCTTCTCGTACTCGGCGATCTTCCTGCTGACCGGGTCGGTGGGCCGGAACGCCTCGAACTGCTCGGTGGTCGACAGCACACCCCGGTCGTACCCCATGATCCGGCCGGCCTCCGGGTCGTGGACCATGAAGTCGATGAAGGTCGCTACCTCGGCGGGGTGCTTGGTGCGGGCGCTGCCGCTGAGCATGAGCGAACCGAGGTACTGGCCGGTCCGTTTGCCGTCCTTGGTGGGGATGGGGGCGATGGTGTAGGAACTCTTGCCCTCGGCGCTGTAGCGGGCGGTGAAGTTGTCCCAGGTGAACTCGCCGGCCGCCAGGCCGCCGGCGAGCGCGGACTTGGGCTTGATCTGCTCGACCTTCTTCGGGTCGGCGTACAGTCCGGACTTGATGCGTTTCACCGACTCGGTCCAGTACGGGACGAGATCGCTCTCGTCGAAGCCGAGGTCCTTCTCGGTGAAGAACGCCTTGCCGTTCTGTCGGAGTATCAGGTCGTAGAGGTACATGATGCCGAACGGCCCCGAGTCGCCCGCGATACCGGCCTTGTCGTGGATCCTGATGAGGGCGTCGTCCCAGTCTTCCCAGGTCCAGCCGGGCTCCGGGGTGACGCCCGCCTTCTCGTAGACCTCCTCGTCGATGAGGCAGGCCATCGAGTTGGAACCGACCGGAACGCCGAGCAGTTTGCCGTCGACCTCCCCGAACTTCTCCAGACCGGCCCGGAAGTCGCTCAGGTCGAGGTTGCCCTTCTCCGCCTGGGGAGCGAGGTCGAGCAGCACCCGCTTGGCGTCGTACTTCCTCAGGAAGCCGATCGCGTTCTGGAACACGTCCGGCGGATTGCCGCCTGCGGCCTGGGTGTTGAACTTCTTCCAGAAGTCGCCGTACTGCTGGAAGTCCGTCTTGATCTTGATCTTGGGGTGCTTCTTCTCGAAGAGGACGATGGTCTGATTGATCTTCTTCGCCCGGTCGTCCGCGCCCCACCAGGCGTAGCGGATGGTGACAGGACCGCCGGACGAACCGCTGCCCGCGCCGCAGCCGGCGGCGGTGAGGCCGGCGCCGGCCAGGGACGCACCGGCCGCCTTGAGGAACGTCCGCCTCTCCACATTCCTGGTCATACGCATGATGCACCTTCTCGCCGTAGTTGGATGAAAGCTGGATGAATCGTTTCAGGAAAGCGCTTGCTGCGAAATGTAGGGGCGCCGACAAGACCCGTCAACGGTTCGGACGACACGAAGGAAACCCACACGTCGTCCGAAATACCGAACGCCATACGTGACTTCGGACGGCCAGACCGTAACGGAGCCTTCACATCTGGCGCCAGCCCCCGGCCGGGTCGTTCGACGTATCGCGTGGGGGCACGGCGGCGCCGTGGGGTGGGTCCCTCAGCGCAGGAGACGCTCCCGTACCAGGTGCTGGCTGCGCAGTTCCCCCAGGACCAGCCCGGCGTACTCGGTCGCGCCGCGCACCGAGGTGTGGGTGTTGTCGCGCTTCTCCGCGGTCAGGTAGAGCGGCTTGGACGCCTCGTAGCCGAGTTCCTCCACGCGCGCCTTGGTGAGCGCGGTGAGATCCACCAGCCCGGTGCCCAAACGCGCCGCCAGCGCGCGTATCTCGGCCGGATGGTCCACACCGAGGCCGTTGACCAGCAGGGCGGTGTTGTTGTCGAGAGTGCCGTCAGCGTTGAACCACCGGCGGACGATGGGCGTCACGAGGACCGGCCGGCCGCCGCGCTCGCGTACTCCTTCCACCAGTGTGGTGAGGTTGGCGCGGTAGGTGGCCGCGTCGGTCTGCTTGTCGTTGTGCGCGAGCTGGATCAGCACCAGGTCGCCGTGTTCGACGAGCGGCTGGACGGACGGGAAGAGCGCCGGGTGCCGCAGGTAGCTCTCGCTGCTCTCACCGGAGTCGCCGTAGTTGGCGACCGCCGCACCGCGCCTCAGGAACTGGGGCAGTTGCTGACCCCAGCCGGAGTACGGTTCGCCCGGCTGGTCGCACACCGTCGAGTCCCCGATGAGCAGGATCTTGCGGGCGTGGGGCGCGGGGGTGACCCGGACCGCGGCGACGGCGGGAGCCGCTCCCGCGAAGGTGAGGTCCAGACCCGGGGTGCCGGCCGGGCCCGTGGGTTCGCCCTCCGGGTCGCGGACGTTGACGGTGAAGCTGCGGTGCGTGCGCCGCCCCGGCGCCGTGGCGGTCTCCGCCAGCATGGTGCGGCGGGCCTCGGCGAGGACGGAGGTGCTGCCCGCGCTCTTTCCGCCGAGGGTGACCGATACGTCGTACGTGCCCGGTGCGACGTCGAAATGGCAGACGACGGGCGCGGTTCCCGTGCAGTGGCCGAGTCCTCCCCCGCGCCCGCCGCTGTGGGGCACGGCTCCGGCGGGCACGGCGGTCAGGCAGCCGAGGGTGGCCGTCAGGGCGACCAGCATGGCGGTGCGTTTCATGCGCGCTCCTTCATCAACGGGTGGTACGAAGGGAGTTGGCGGGGTGGTCATCGGCCGCTGTAGCGGATGCTCGGCGCGGGCGGGGTCCGCATCCCGGCGCCGATGAAGAAGCCGGGGTGCGGCGGCTGGTTGTAGCCGGTGTTCTGCCACGCGACCGCCGTGCGGTACTGCGGGTCGTGCATCAGGGTGCGCAGCCTCAACTCCGCCCGGTCGGTGGTGGTGTGGATGCGCAGAGCGGTGCTGTCCTCGTTCCGCCAGATGATCTCCTCGCGCCAGTCGCCGATGAGGTCGGCCTGCAGGACGGGCGTTCCCTTGGTGTGGTTGTTGGACAGCGTGCCGTCGGCGCGGAGGATCTCCACGGCCTCCTGCCGGCCCGGGTGCCACTTGCTGATGGTGCCGACGCCGTGGCCGGCCTGCTCGTCGAAGTCGTGGTCGACGATCTCGCGGAGCGGGTCACCGTCCCACCAGGCCGCGAAGTTCGCCGCCGGAATGCGCGTACCGAGCAGGGTGGAGTCGGCGGCTCTCATCTCCCCCTCGCGGGAGTTCCACACACCGTCGGAGGTGACGGCCCACGACTCGGCGCCGGGGTGTGCGGGGTCGATGTCGCCGGTCGCGGCCCGGCCGGTGTCCTGGTCGGCGGGCATCGACCACAGCACCTTTCCGGTGCGCGCGTCGCGCATGGTCGCCCCGCGGTTGCCGCTGTCGGTCATGCTCTCGTGTGCGGCGAAGACCTCGAGGCCGCCGCGGGCGGGGGCGAAGTCGCCGACGTGGAGGGCGTCCCCGTGGCCGAGTCCGGTGCTGTAGAGGCCCGTTCCGTCGTCGTCGACGGTCGCGGAACCGAAGACGATCTCGTCCTTCTGGTCGCCGTCGACATCGGCGACGGACATCTGGTGGTTGCCCTGGCCGGCGTACGCGCCGTTGCCCGCGTCCTCGGAGTCGAAGGTCCAGCGTTTCCGCAGGCCGGTGCCGTCGAAGTCGTAGGCCGCGATCACCGCCCGCGTGTAGTAGCCGCGGCTGAAGACGACGCTGGGTCTCTCACCGTCGAGGTAGGCGACGGAGGCGAGGAAGCGGTCGACCCGGTTGCCGTAGCCGTCGCCCCACGCGGCGACCTCACCGCGCGGCGGGTCGTACGGCACGGTGTCGACGGCCTCGCCGGTCAGTCCGTCGAAGACGGTCAGGAACTCGGCGCCCCGCAGGATGTAGCCGCTGGAGTCGCGGTGGTCGAGGCCGGGGTCGCCGATGGCCGTGCCCGCGCCGTCGGTGGTGCCGTCGGCGGTCTTCATGACGACCTCGGCCCTGCCGTCCCCGTCCAGGTCGTAGACCATGGGCATCGTGTAGTGCGCACCGGCACGGATGTTCCTGCCGAGGCCGATCCGCCACAGTCGGGTGCCGTCGAGACGGTACGCGTCGAGGTACACGAGGCCCGTGTAGCCGCTCTTGGAGTTGTCCTTGGCGTTGGTGGGCTGCCACAGCTGGAAGATCTCGTACGTGCCGTCTCCGTCCGCGTCTCCCGCACTCGCGTCGCCGGCGGTGTAGGAGTACGGCTGACCGTCCTCGGTGTGGTCGTCGGCCGGCCTGTCGAGGGGCACATCGCGGTACTGCCGAGACCACACCCCGAACTCGGCCGTGGTGCGGTGCCGTGGGTCCCCGCCGCGCGCCACGATCCGGTAGGCCGAGTCGGCGCCGCCCTCCGGGTCGGTGTAGTCGGTGCTCCCGGTGACCGGCTCGCGGTTGATCCTCTTCCCGTCGCGGTACACGTCGAACGAGATGCCCGACGGGTCGAGTCCGAGCATCCGCCAGCCGATGTACACCCCGTCGCCCGCGGCCACGGCGACGGGGGCGCGATCCAGCCGCTCCATCCCGCGGACCAGGGTGGTCACGGCGGGCGTGGTGAGCGCGGCGGACCGCCCGGACACGCCGCCGGCGTTCACGGAGGCCACGGTGTAGTGGTATTCGACGGTGGTCAGGACGTCGTTGTCGGTGTACCGGGTGCGGTCGGTCGTGCCGATGAGCGTATGAGGGCCGTCCTTCTGCTCGGCACGGTAGACCTGGTAGTACAGCGCCCGCGGGGCCCGCTTCCAGCGGAGCGACAGTTCGTTCTTGCCGGCCTTGCCGTGGAGCCTCAGCCCGGCGGGCACTGCCGCCTTCGCCACGGCCGGGTCGACGGCCACGACCGCGAGCGGCTGGGAGCGTACGGACTCCTGCCCCGAGGCGTCGACCGTCGTGACGGCGTAGAGGTGTTCCAGCCCGACGCCGGCTCCGGTGTCGGTGTACGACGGGCGCTCCGTCTGGGCCAGTTGCCGCATCCGGTCGCCGTCCTTGCGGTAGATCCGGTAGGCGGTGGCCTCCTCGGAGGCGTCCCAGGCCAGGTCGACCGTGGCCGTCTCCCCCGCGATGTCGAGGCCCGTCAGGGCGAGCCCGCTCGGGGAGGTGAGGACGGGGGTGACGTCCAGTCCGTTGAGGTGGGCGGTCTGACCGCTGATCACCACGTTCAGCTGTCCGTCGGTGACCTCGATCCCGTTGAACGCACGCTCCGTGATCTTTCTGCTCGCGGAGACCTGCCCCACGTTTCTGCCTTCGACGGTGAGGTCGGTCCTGGCGGTGCCGAGGGTGTCGCCGACATGGGCGTTGAGCGCGTACCGGCCGTTGGGTACGTCGAGTCTGAACTCGTAGCGACCACCGAAGTGGGCGACGAAATCGCGCTCCAGGTCGCCGGTGCCCTCGCCTCGATCACGCTCGATCATGCCGGTCGCGTCGGCGAGTCCGTGACCGCGCTCAGGTGTGTAGGCGGTGGTGCGGGTGACCTCGGTGTACCCGGCGGCGAGCGGGGCGCCGGCCGGCTGGAAGTCGAACCGGTACCGGGGCGTACGGGTCGTGAGGCGCAGCACGTCGGAGGGCGCGGAGTCGCCGCGGCCGTTGACGGCCACCACCCGGATGTCGTACGCACGGCCCGCTGCCAGGCCCGACAGCTCGGCCCGGGGCAGGACAGAGGTGCCCGCGAGCGTATAGGCGTCGTCGCCCTGGGCTGCTTCCTTGCGGAGCACCCGGTAGATGTCCGTGCCCGGTGTGGCGGCCCAGGAGAGCTCGGCCCCGGAGCCGGTGACGCTGCGCGTGGTGAGTCCGGTGGGCTTCGGGGGGACGCGGTCGGGGAGTTCGGTCCCCTTGACCTGGTGCGACAGCGGCAGGTCGAGTGCGGCTGTCCCGTCCGCCACCAGCCGGGCCATCCGGATGGCGCCGTACTCCTGGAAATGGGTGTCGTCGGTGGTGCCGGCGGGCCGGTTCGGGTACACCCCGGCCGGTACGTGCAGGAAGACGGACTTCGCCTCCTGTGGTCCGACGGTGTCGAGGTATGCGCGGCTGAGAGCGGAAAGGTCGACCAGAGCGGTGTTCTCCTCGGCGGCGAGCTGCTTCATCGCGGCCACGTACTCGGGGAAGGAGACGTTGAACATGCCGGTGGCCGGGTCGAAGGACCGCCGGGACACCGGTGTGACGAGGATCGGTGTGGCGCCGCGCTGCCGGGCGCCCTCGACGTAGGTGCGCAGGTACTCCTTGTAGTCCGCGGGGGAGGCGTACCGGTCGTCGACTCCCTTGGTGGCGTCGTTGTGGCCGAACTGCACCATGAAGAAGTCGCCGGGCCGCAGCGCCAGCAGCACGGCGTCCAGGCGGCCCTGGGTGAGGAAGTTCTTCGAACTGCGGCCGCCGATGGCGTGGTTGTCGAAGGTCACCCGGTCGGTGAAGAAACGACTGATCATCTGGCCCCAGCCGGCCTGCGGCGCCCAGTACGGGTCGTACGTCTGGACGGTGGAGTCACCGGCGAGGTGGACGGTGGGGAGGGTGCCGGGTGTCCGGGCCGGCCGGCGGGTTACGGCCAGGGCGTTGATCTTCGCGGCCGTGCCGGAGAAGTCGAGCGTCAACTGCTCGTCCACCAGCGCGATGTCGAACGACATCTCGAGGTACTGGCCGGCCTGCTTCGCCGTGGGCCGCACCTTCACCATCGACTCGGCTGTGACGGCGATGTCCGTGGCGGCGTCGGCGTCGCCCGCCACGAGCGAGACCGTGTAGTCACCGGGTGGCAGGTCCACCAGGAAGGAGGTCCGCTCGACGGTGACGAAGTCGGAGCGCAGCGGGTCGTCCGTCGCCCGGTCGGCCGAGGTGACCGCCGTCGTGTCGACGAAGCCGAAGCCGGCCTCGCGGGTGTAGGCGGCCGCTTCCGGCACTCTGGTCCAGCCTGCCGAGACAGCGCTCGTCGCGGTGCCGAAGTCGAAGGCCCTGAGCCGGGCGGTCTCGGCGGCGGACGCCGAGGGCGCCGGTACGCCGGCAAGAACCGGCAGCAGGGCGGCGCAGATCAGGACCGCTGCGCACCGCCGTCGCCTCCATCTTCGGCCCGGGCCACGTCTTGGGGACATACCTGCCTCCGGTCTCATCTGTGCGGCTCCATGAATCGATTCATCTTCACTCAACGCTCGAACCGCTGTGGCAGAGGAATGCGGGGTGCCTCGGCGGCGGGAAGCGCGCAGGCTGGGCATGGGCAGGTTCCCAACAGTTCATCACCAGGTCAACCCTTGTACAGCAAGGAAGTTGTGCGACGTCCGGATGATGGGACCCTGGCCTCGGACCCGTTGACGCTCCGGTGGCCGCCTGGCCACAATGCCCGGACGAAACGCCCGGACGCCTCCCGGATTGAATCCATCAAATTCTTCGGAAGCCCTCGACCTCACGGGATGGTCATGCGATCTCGCAGCGTACGCACACTGCTTGTCCCACTCCTCGCGTTTCTGGCCCTGGTGGCGTACACCCACGTTCTGGGCGCGCCGGCCAGTTCCGCACACGCCGGGCCGCGCCACCTGGAGGACCCACCGCAACCCGCCTACGCCGGCTACCTCTTCACCTACTTCACCGGCGAGGGCAAGGCCGACGGCGAGCAGATCCGGATGGCGCTCAGCGAGGGCGACGACCCCCTGCGGTGGCGGGAACTCAACGGCGGCAAGCCCGTACTGACCTCGGATCTCGGCGAGCGGGGCGTGCGCGATCCGTTCCTCGTACGGTCGTCCCCCAGCGGCAAGCGGTTCTTCCTGATCGCCACCGACCTGCGCATGCACGCGGGCAGCAGCGGCAGCTGGGACGAGGTGCAGCGCACCGGCAGCAGGTCGATCGTGGTCTGGGAGTCCAGGGACCTCGTGCGCTGGACCGGCCCGCGCCTGGTGGAGGTGTCCTCCGAGGCGGCGGGCAACACCTGGGCGCCCGAGGCGTACTACGACCCGACGATCGGCCGCTACGTGGTGTTCTGGGCCTCGAAGCTGTACCCCGAGGACGACCCGGAACACACCGGCTCGACCTACAACAGGATGCTGTACGCGACGACCAGGGACTTCCGCACGTTCAGCGAACCCAAGGTGTGGAACGACCCGGGCTACTCGGTCATCGACTCGACCGTGATCAGCCACGAAGGGGTGTACCACCGCTTCACCAAGGACGAGCGTGATCCGTCCTCCGGCTCACCCTGCTCGAAGTTCATCACCCAGGAAAGGTCGGCGAACCTGCGGTCGCCCTCGTACGGCTTCGTCGCCGACTGCATCGGCAAGGGCGCCGTGGAGCGCGGCGAGGGACCGACGGTCTTCAAGTCGAACACCGAGGACAAGTGGTACCTGTTCGTCGACGAGTTCGGCGGGCGGGGGTACGTGCCGTTCGAAACCACCGACCTCGACTCCGGCCGGTGGACCGCGTCCAGGGACTACGACCTGCCCGCCGGTCCGCGGCACGGCAGCGTGACGCCGGTGACCCGGGCGGAGTACGACCGGCTGCTGCGCCGGCTCGGCGGCTGAGGCGCGCCGCTCCCGCCCGGGGCCCCTCGCCCCTCGTTCCGGAGCGGCTCCGTGCCCGGCGGCGTACGGCGGAGCGGTCCCGCTCACCGCGTTGGACGCGAGGGCGCTGCGCCGCAGGCTCATCGGGCGGAGGGGCGGAGGGGCGGAGAGCGGGGGCGGGGCGGGGCTCGTCGGAGCCCGCCCCGCCGCAATGCGCCGTGTGTCAGCGGTGGTTGAACCAGTTCGCCGCCGGAAGCAGCTTGTTGTCGTAGCCGAACAGGGCCTGGTTCTCCCAGCCGTTGCCGGACGAGGGGTCGGCCGGGTCCCAGCCGTTGCCCGTGACAGCCGTCCAGGTGGGGTCCCAGTACAGGACGCCCAGACCACGGCCGTTCGGCACGGCCTCGACCACGTTCATCACATCGCGCAGCCAGGCCGACTGCCCTGCGGCGCTCGCCGGGTAGCCGGGGAGCAGCTCACTGCTCAGGTCGATGATGTTCTCATGACTGTCCAAGCTGTCGAGGCGGAAGGGGTAGGCGGTCTCGGCCACCACGACCGGCTTGTCGTAGCGGGCGGAGATGTCGTCGAGGTTGGCCTGCAGGTCGGACAGGTCTCCGTGCCAGTAGCCGTAGAAGGACAGTCCGATGATGTCGAAGTTCACGCCCTGCGCGGTCGCGTTGTCGAACCACCAGCGGTAGAGGCCGTTGTCGCCGCCGTGAGCCAGGTGCAGGACGGTCTGCGTCGATGACGAGACCGCCTTGGCCGCGTTGATGCCGGACTTGAGCAGGCCGGCGGTCTGGTTCCAGTTGTCCGTGGACCCCTCGGGCCACAGCATGCCGGTGTTGATCTCGTTGCCGATCTGCACCATGTCGGCGGTGGTGCCCTGCGCCTTCAAGGCGCTCAGCACGTCGTACGTGTGGTCATAGACGTCCGTGGTGAGCTGGTTGTACGAGTGCGAGGCCCAGGCCGCGGGCTTCGTCTGGGCACCCGGGTCGGCCCAGACGTCGGAGTAGTGGAAGTCGACCAGCAGCTTCATGCCCCGGTCCTTGATGCGCTGTGCCATCTGCAGCACCCGCGCCTTGTCGTTGTAGCCGTCGGCGGGGTCGACCCAGACCTTGAGCCTGCCGTAGTTGGCACCGGCGGACTCGAGGATGCCGAGAGCGTCCCCGGTCGTGCCCCCGCCGGTGCGGTAGGTGCCACCGAAGTCCTCGCTCTTCTTCAGCATCGACACGTCGACACCCTTGACGCCGAGCCCGGTCGATCCCGGTGTGAAGGAGAGATCGTCGACGTTGAGCCAGTTCCCGGCCTTGGCATCGGAGTTGATACTGACGGTGCACTGCCCGCCGGTCACCTTCACCGAGGTGACGAGGCGAATCCACGCGCCGTTGGGAGTGACCGGCAGATCGGTGCGCTGCTCGGCGGACCCGCAGTTGCGCAGGGCGAGGTACGCGGAGTTCTGACCGCCGCTCGACCGCACCCAGGCGCTGAGCTTGTAAGTACCGTTGCTGAGCCCCGACAGGTACTGGTACGTCTCGACCTTGTACGCGGAAGACGCCCAGTGGGCGAGACGGTTGCTGCCGCTGCGTCCGCCTGGCTCGGCGTACGAGGCCGCGTTCTGTCCGGCGACGGAGTAGGTGGACCAGCCCGACGTGCCTGATTCGAAGCCGGTGTTGGTGAGCGTGGAGGCGGCGCCGGCCGACTGACCGGGCAGCGCGGTGATCAGCAGGGCGCCGAGCACGGGCAGGACTGCGGCTCTGAGTGTTCTGCCGATGGTGCGGCGTCTGGCTGCGTGCATCGTCGAGTCCCTTCGACGGCGGAGGGCGGGAGTAGGTGGTGAGGTTGGTGCGGTGGTGCACCCGGGGGCGGCCGGCGGCTCGGCGGCCGCCCCCGGGGGTTCTGGGGGTGTCAGGCGTCAAGCCGTACGACCTTCACGGCGCCGGCCGGGACGGTGAGGTGCCCGGCGGCACGTTCACCGCCGAGAAGTTCGGTGCCGGGGGTCGCCAGCGGCACTTTGGTGTCCTGCGTCGTGTGGTTGATGGCGAAGAGGTACTCGCCGCTGTCGCCTGAGCGGCGTACCAGCTCGACATCGCAGGGCAGTTCCGTACGGGGGGCGATGCCGGCGTCCTCGCATGCGGCGTTGAGGATGGTGTTCAGCGCGAGCGGGTCGAGCCGGGTGGAGACGTACCAGGCGGTGCCTTTGCCGAGGCGGTGACGGGTGACGGCGGGGCTGCCCCCGGCCGGCCCGTCGGCGTACGTCCATACGGTCTCGGCGCCGCGCGGCACTACGAACTCGGTCCACACGTCGGCGGTGAGCGATGCCTGTTGAGGGCCGGTGATCCGTACCGTCTCGCCTTCACCGAGCGGCGACCACTCTTCGACGGTCAGGCCCAGTACGTCGCGCAGCGCGCCCGGGTAAGGGCCCGGATGCACGGCGTCGTGCTCGTCGACGATCCCGGAGAAGTACGAGACGAGGAGGGTGCCGCCGGTCTCGACGTAGCGCCGGAGGTTGTCCCCGGCGGTCTCGGTGGCGAGGTACAGGGCAGGGACGACGACCAGCGGATAGGCGGCCAAGTCGGCCTCGGGGTGGGCGAAGTCGACGGTCAGGTGGCGGTCGTAGAGCGTTTCGTAGAAGGTGTCGGCGCGCTCACGCGCGTCGTGGTCCTCGCTGGGGCGCCATTCCAGGCTCTGTGCCCACCAGGACGTCCAGTCCCACACCATGGCGGCGTCGGGAACGGTTCGGGTGCCGCGCAGCGCGGCGAGGGAGTCGATGTCGGTGCCGAGCCGGACCACTTCGCGCCAGATCCGGGAGTCGGTGCCGGCGTGCGGCAGCATCGCGGAGTGGAACTTCTCGGCGCCCTTGCGGGACTGGCGCCACTGGAAGAACATGGCGCCTTCGGAGCCGCGGGCCACATGGGCGAGGGAGTTGAGGGCCATTTCGCCGGGGCGCTTGGCGGGATTGCGGGGCTGCCAGTTGACGCCGCTGGTGGAGTGTTCGAGCAGCAGCCAGGGCGCGCCGCCCGCGACCGAGCGGGTGAGGTCGGCGGCCATGGCGAGGTTGACGTGCGTACGCCGGCCGTCGGTGATCAGGTAGTGGTCGTTGGTGACCAGGTCGACCTCGCGGCCCCAGGCCCAGTAGTCGACCGTGTCGCACTGGCTCAGCGCGGTCATGAAGTTGGTGGTGACGGGGACGCCTGGGGACAGCCGGTGCAGGATGTCCCGCTCGCCGCAGAAGTTCTCGCGCATGGTGGCGTCGGCGAAGCGGCGGTAGTCGAGCTGCTGGGCCGGGTTGCCGGTGGTGGGGGTGATGCGCGGCGGGTCGATGTGCTCGTACACGGTGTAGCGCTGGCCCCAGAAGGCGGTGCCCCAGGCCTCGTTGACTGCCTCGATCGTCCCGTAGCGCGCTTCGAGCCAGCGGCGGAAGTGTGCGGCGCAGTTGTCGCCGCAGTAGCAGGCGCTGACGGGCACGCCGTACTCGTTGTGGACGTGCCACATCGCGAGGGCCGGGTGCCCGGCGTACCTCCGGGCAAGCTCGGTGGTGATGCGTGCGGCGGCCTCGCGGTAGGCGGGGCTGCTGTGGCAGATCGCGCCGCGTGAGCCGAATGCGTACCGCATGCCCTCACGGCTGACCGGCAGGGCGTCGGGGTGAGCGCGGTAGAACCACGCGGGCGGGGCGACCGTGGGCGTTGCGAGGTCGACGCGGATGCCGTTCTCGTGCAACAGGTCCAGCAACCGGTCGAGCCAGCCGAAGTCGTAGACGCCGGGCTCCGGTTCGAGCAAGCCCCAGGAGAAAACCCCCACGCTGACCATGGTGACCCCGGCCTCGCGCATCAGCCGGACATCCTCGTGCCAGACACTTTCCGGCCATTGCTCGGGGTTGTAGTCCCCGCCGAAGGCGAGCCGGTTCAGGCCCTGGGGAGTGGTCTCCGGCATGAATCTCTCCTGAAGCGTCGGAAAATCAAACATCTGGGAACGTACACACATCCAGCTCGATGCAATGGCGCAACATAACCGCACAGGAACAACCATTGACAAGTGCCTGGGACGTTTCTCTGCTGTGAACGCTCACAGATGCAGAGCGGCCACCGTCGTCACCCTCGGCGCGAGAGCGGCCAGTACGTCCCTGCCCGGTCCGGCAGGCTCGTCGCAGGCCTGGGCTCCGTCCGGCCCCTTGGCTCCGCCAGGGCGCCATCCGGCCACCGAGCCTGTTTCCACCTGTTCACATGCCCGAATCTGTTTACTTCACCGATTTCCGAGCGTAGTCTCCACGAAAACCACAGGCTCGGTCATGGAACGGATGTAAAACCACATGTTCGCAGCGGAGCGTCAGCAGGAGATCATGCGCCTGGCCCGCGAAAGCGGCCGGGTGGATGTGCTGTCCCTCGCCGAGGAGTTCCAGGTCACCGCGGAAACCGTGCGGCGCGACCTCAAGGCTCTCGACCGGGCGGGGCTGGTGCGGCGTGTGCACGGCGGCGCCATCCCGGCCGGCCACCTCGACTTCGAGCCGGACCTCGCGGAACGGGACGCGGTCGCCGCCGACGAGAAGGAACGCATCGCGCGTGCCGCGCTCGCCGAACTTCCCGCCGACGGCAGCGTGATTCTGGACGCGGGCACGACATCCGCACGGCTGGCCGCCGGCCTTCCGGTGGAGTCGTCGCTCACGGTCGTCACGCACGCCCTGCCCGTCGCCGCCCGGCTCGCCGACCATCCGGGCATCGCCCTCCACCTGGTCGGCGGACGCGTGCGGCACCGCACCCGTGCCGCCGTCGACGCGTGGGCCCTGCGCGCGTACGGGGAGATCAAGGCCGACGTGGTCTTCCTGGCCACCAACGGATTCGACGTCGAGGGCGGCCTGACCACACCGGACCTCGCCGAGGCCGCCGTAAAGCGGGCCGCCATCGGGGCCGCCCGCAGAGTCGTCCTGCTGGCCGACTCCGCCAAGTTCGGGCAGCAGCACTTCGCCCGCTTCGGTGACCTCACGGACGTGGACCTGCTGATCACCGACACGGGCCTCAGCACCGACGACGCCCGCTCCATCGAACGGCAGGGTACGGAGGTCGTACGCGCATGATCCTGACCATCACACCGAACCCGAGCCTGGACCGCACCTACGAACTGCCGTACCTGGAGCGCGGAGCCGTGCTCCGCGCGGCCAGGGACCGGGTCGACCCCGGCGGCAAGGGCGTCAACGTCTCCCGGGCCGTCGCCGCGGCCGGCCACCGCACCATCGCCGTCGTACCGCTCGGCGGCCCGGAGGGCGCCCTGCTCGACCGGCTGCTCGGCGAGCACGGCATCGAGGCCGCCGGTGTCCCGATCGCCGGCTCGACCCGCGTCAACATCACCCTCGTCGAGCCCGACGGCACCCTCACCAAGGTCAACGCGGCCGGCCCGGAGCTCACCCCGGCGGACGCCGAGGCGCTGCTGGAAGCTGTGCGGGCCCGGTCGGCGGAAGCGGACTGGATCACCTGCTGCGGCAGCCTGCCGCGCGGTCTGCGCCCCGAGTGGTACGCCGAGCTGGTGGCCCGGATCCACCGGGCCGGCGCCCGCGTCGCCCTCGACACGTCGGGGGCAGCCCTGACCGCCGCACTGCGGGAACGGCCCGACGTGGTCAAGCCCAACGCCGAGGAACTCGCCGAAGCCGTCGGCCGTCCCCTCGCCACCGTCGGCGACGCCGTCAAGGCGGCCGAGGAACTGCGCGAGCGAGGCGCCCGGGCGGTTCTCGCCAGCCTCGGGGCGGACGGCCAGCTGCTGGTGGACGACACCGGCACCTGGTTCGGCCACGCGCTCGCCAACGCTGTCCGCAGCAACGTCGGCGCCGGAGACGCCTCCCTCGCGGGCTTCCTCACCGCGGGCGGCAGCGGACCCGCCGCGCTGGCAGCGGCGGTCGCCCACGGAACAGCGGCCGTCCAACTGCCGGGCAGCGTCATGCCCGCACCGGCCGACCTCGACCTGGCGGCGGTCATGACCACCGCGTCCGTCCCCCTGGACCGCCCCCTCGGGGAGCCGGCGCCATGACCGTCCGTCCGGAACCCGCCCGCCGCACGCGTACGGCGTACGCGGGCATTCGGTCTCGCCCGTGGTGAGGCCGGCCGGACGGGTGTCGCAGTACCACGTCCCCACCACCGCCCCTTCGGCGGTTCGCGAGCAAGGAGCCGCGTGATGAGTGAGTTGATCACCGCAGGACTGGTCGATGTCGACCTGTCCGCCGACACGAAGCAAGCCGCCGCCCGGTCGCTCGCCGAGCGGATGGTCGCGGCAGGCCGCGTCACCGATCTCGACGGCTTCCTCGCCGATGTGGCGGCACGCGAGGCCCAGATGCCGACCGGTCTCGACGGCGGCATCGGCATTCCGCACTGCCGGAGCGAACACGTCACCGCCCCCACCCTCGCCTTCGGCCGCAGCGCGGACGGCATCGACTTCGGCGCCCCCGACGGGCCCGCCGATCTGATCTTCCTGATAGCCGCACCAGCGGGTGCGGACGACGACCACCTGACGATCCTCTCGTCCCTGGCCCGGCGGCTCATGGACGCGGAGTTCACCGCCGCGCTCCGCGCGGAGAGCGACGCGGCGGCGGTCGCGGCCCTGATCCGGGGCGAGGAAGCGCCCGCTCCGGCCGGCGCCCCGGCGAGTGACGCTCCACGCGCCGATGCCCTCCCGGCCCCGGCCGACGCCCCGGCGGGCCCCGCCACGGTGTCCGCCCCGTTCCGCATCGTGGCCGTCACCTCCTGCCCCACCGGTATCGCCCACACCTACATGGCCGCAGAGTCGCTCCAGAAGGCCGGCGAGACCGAGGGCGTCGAAGTCGTCGTCGAGACCCAGGGCTCGGCAGGATTCACCCGGCTCGACCCCGCCGTGATCGCGGCCGCCGACGGCGTCATCCTCGCCCACGACGTGGAGGTCAGGGAGAAGTCCCGGTTCGCGGGAAAGCCCACGGTCGACGTCGGTGTCAAGGCGGCCATCAACCGGCCCGCCGAACTCATCGCCGACGTACGGTCCAGGGCCGAGCGCGGCGAGGTGACCGCCGCGGCCCCCACGGCGGCGCCCATGGACACCGGCGCCCCCGGCGACCACTTCGGCACCCGTCTGCGCAAGTGGCTCATGACCGGTGTCAGTTACATGGTGCCGTTCGTCGCCGCGGGCGGTCTGCTCATCGCGCTCGCCTTCGCCATCGGCGGATACGAGATCAGTGACGCCCCTTCGGTGGCCGAGCACTTCGTGTGGAGTGAAGCCGTGAGCTGGGCGGCCCTGCTGTTCCAGATCGGCGGCGCCGCGTTCGGCTTCCTCGTCCCCGTCCTCGCCGGATACATCGCCTACGGCATGGTCGACAGACCCGGACTGGTGCCCGGCATCGTCGGCGGCGCGATCGCGGTGACCATCAACGCCGGCTTCCTCGGCGGTCTCGCCGCCGGTCTCATCGCCGGCGCGGTGGTGATGGCCGTCCAGCGCGTCCATGTGCCGCCCGTGCTGCGCGGCATCATGCCGGTGGTCGTGATCCCGCTGATCTCCTCCGCGGTCGTCGGGTTCCTGATGTTCGTCGTCGTCGGCAAGCCGATCGCCTCCCTCCAGAAGGCCATGACCGACTGGCTGAGCGGCCTGTCCGGCGGTAACGCCGTCCTGCTCGGTGTCCTGCTCGGCCTGATGATGTGCTTCGACCTCGGCGGACCGGTGAACAAGGTGGCCTACGCCTTCGCGGTGGGCGGCCTCGCGACCCCGACCGACGGCAGCCTCAAGGTCATGGCCGCCGTGATGGCGGCCGGAATGGTCCCGCCGCTGGGCATGGCCCTGGCGACGACCGTGCGGGCGAAGCTGTTCACGAAGACGGAACGGGAGAACGGCAAGGCGGCCTGGGTACTCGGCGCCTCCTTCATCAGCGAGGGAGCCATCCCGTTCGCCGCCGCCGACCCATTGCGCGTGATCCCCTCGGCCATGGCCGGCGGAGCCGTCACCGGCGCCCTGTCGATGGCTTTCGACGCCACCCTGCGTGCCCCGCACGGCGGCATCTTCGTCGTCCCCCTCATCGGCGAACCGCTGCTCTACCTGCTGGCCGTCGCGGCCGGCACGGTGGTCACCGCCGCGCTGGTCGTCCTCCTCAAGAGCCGCCGCAGAGCGACGGCGCCGACCGAGACCGTTCCCGCGGCTGGGGCGGCTCCGGACGCCAAGGTGCCCGCGGCCGCCTGACCACGGCCCGGGGCTCAGGCCCCGGGCCGGAACCCGACCGATTCCGGGCCAGCACCCGCCCACCGGCACAGCGTTGTGCCTTCCACGGCGGAACACACACAACCACCGGCAGCCTCCGTCCCGTATCCCCCAGGAGTGTCCTCCCATGCCCCAGCGCACTGTCGTCATCGGTACCCGCTCAGGACTGCACGCCCGCCCCGCGTCGGTCGTCGTACAGGCGGCCGCCCGCCAGCCGGTCCGGGTGACCGTGGCCCGTGACGGAGGAACCCCGGTCGACGCTCGGAGCCTGCTGTCCGTCCTCGCCCTCGGCGCCCAGCACGGTGAGTCTCTCGTACTGTCCGCCGAGGGGGAGGGTGCGCAGACCGCCATCGACGAACTGGCCGCACTGGTCGCCGCCGACCTCGACGCGCAGGAGCAGCGGTGACCCGCCTGCTCCCACGCAAGGCAGGGTGCGGTCTGGGATCCTGTCAATGCCCTCGGGTCGCGGAGTCCTCCCTATGCAGCCAGTCCCACGGCGAGGCCGGCTCGGTACTCGCGTTCGTAGTCGATCGAACTCTGGAATCCGCACACGCTGTGCAGCCGACGTGTGTTGTAGAAGTAAGTCGGTGATCCAGGTGGCGATCCTGATCCGGGCTTCGGCCCGGGTGCGGAGGGTGTGACCGTGCCGTCGGGGGTGTTGAAGTCCGAATCTGGTGCGAACCGCCTTCGGCGCCGGACCGTCGGCTCAGACGACGGTGCCCGTGACGTCGTCCTCAGCCTTGCGCATGGCGGCGCGCAGCAGGGATACGCCCGTGGGTGTGAGGGTGTGCAGCACGGTCGGACCATTCCGAACGGTGGTGATGAGTCCCGCGTCGCGCAACGCGGTGGCGTGTCTGCTGGCGGCGGAGGACGAAACTCCGGCAGCGCGGGCGATCTCACCGGTCGTGGCGCCGGCGGACGCGGCGCGCAGGGCGACCGCTCGGGCACGCCCGAGCACGTTGGTCAGGGACTGCTCGGGGGCACTACCAGTCACCGAGCGGACCTCGGGCTCGTGGAGCAGCGAGTACCAGAGCATGGGTGGCAGTCCCGGGTCGGCGAAGGCAACCGGCTCGCCCCAGTTGAAGTACGAAGGGACGAGCGTGAGCCCACGGCCGTTCAGGTGCAGGTCCCGGTCATCCGTCTGCCTGGGGTAAGCGACCTCCAGGACGGGAGGGCGCCAGCGCAGCATGGGCCCGAGTCCCGCGAGCATGCCCTCCACTCCTCCGTCGAGGAGCCCGCGGCAGCGTGCCGCCCTCTCGGCCTCGATACGCGCCTGCACCTGCTCCTTGTAGGGGGCGACGACGACCTCGTAGTACGCGCGCAGCACCCCCACGAACTCCTTGCGCGCTCCTGGTCCGGCCAGTTGCCCGGCCCACGCAGGTGCTCCGACGGTCCGGTCGAGGATGACCATCTCCTCCATGACCCGTTGCGGAGGCGTAGCCAGAATTGACTCCAGTCCCACGTCCAGTCCGCCCACCGCACCGACCGGGGTGAGAAAATCCGGATAGTACGCGGCCCTTGGATACAAGGGCAGCAAAACACTCCGCAGGACGCGCTCCAGCCCCTTCTCCCGCAGTTGTTGCCGTGTCGTGCGGTACCACCCGGCGAAGGCCCACCTTCCCCTCCGGGACTGGAGCCGGTGCAGACTCGCGGAGATCTCGGAGAGCGGATCAGGAGCGGAGGCGAGCCGGGTCCTCGCCAGATCCACATCGGTGAAGTGAATGCGGAGCATGTCGTTCCCCCAGTTGCGTTCGGCTCTTGCTCTACAGCGCACCAGTGCTCGTTCGGCGCGGGATCGGCCGGGCGATCGTATGTGGCTGCGATCAAGAAACGATAAACGGGGGTTCAACGAGCGTGAGGCACGTACTTATTGGCGCTTACGCATGGGACAATGCAGGGCTCAAGTACAGGCCGGTGGTGCGCCGGGAGCATGCGGCTCTGCTCCTGGCGTCGGTATCAGGACCACGTGGGGGTTGGCCGTGTCCGGCGCGCCAGAACACCTCCGGCTCCCGTTCTACCTGCGATGCTGCAGCGACCGGTTGAGCCCAAGACGGCACTCTTCGCGAAGGAGACCGATCGGTGAGCAAGATATGCCGTTCGGTTATGCGGCCTGAGTTTTCTGGCCGTGCCACTGGCGTGCTTCGGCGATGGCCCGTTCGAACTCGTCCGGCGGATGAGGAATTCCCCGGAACAGACAAAGGCGATGGAACGCCGGCGGATCTTCATTCATCCCCGCACCAGCGATAAGCCCTTCACCCGGGTCAAAGCGTGGCCGAGCCGGCAGTCACGCTTGCCGCGTCAAGCAACTCCTGAGCGCTCACACATCAGGGGCGGTTACTGGTTGAAGGCGTGCAGACAGCGCCAGGTGTCGGGACCGATGATGCCGTCCACATCTGTGCCGCACCGGCTTTGCGCGTCCTTCGTGGCTATCTCGGTGATGCGGCCGAAGATCCCATCGATCTCCACATTGATGTAGCCCGCCCCCTTGTTGAGCATGCACTGCGCGTTCTTGACCGCGGTGCCGGTCGAACCACGTCTGATCTCCGGGTGGCTCTGGGCCTCGGGGCAATCGGCCGCGACGGCGGTGGTGCCGTACGGTGCGGGCTCGGCTCCGGCGGCCGGAGCTGAGGCTCCCAGCACGAGGAGCAGAACGGTGGTGGCTGACAGAGTGGCCGGCTTGATGTTCATGACGATTCCTTTCGACGCGGGTTTCGGACCAGGTGGACGGCGACGGTGGCGGAGCGGGGGCGGTTTCCCGGCTGCCCGGACGGCCAGGTACTCACCGCACCGGGGTTGGCGGCGTCCGGGGCGCCCCACCGGGCGGTGCGCTCGCCGGGGTGCTGGATGTTCACGAAGAGCGTTTGTCCGTCAGGAGTGGCGGTGACTCCAGTGACCTCGGCGCCGCGTGGGGCGGTGAGGAAGCGGCGGACCTTCTTGGTCGTGGGATCGGCGGCCAGCAGGGCGTTGTTGCCGGCCGCCTGATAGGCCGCCGCGGTGCTGTTCAGGGCGTGGCCGGAGACACCGGTGGAGATCCAGAGCGTTCCGTCCGCGCCGAACCAGAGGCCCTTGGGGGCGGCGAACGCACCGTCAGCACTCAGATCCGGGTCACCAGCGACGAGGAACTCCTCCCAGCGGAAGGAGGGCACGGTCTCCTCCCCGCCCTCCTCCTCGCGCCAGCGGATGACGCGCCCGTAGGGGTCGGCACCACGGGCGCAGGGGCCTGCGGCAGCCACACCCTGTGCCGCCCCGCCCCCCGCGCACGAGGAGCCGCCGGTGCTGTTGGCGAGGGCAAGGTACACGCCGCCGTCGAGCGGGTTCACCGCGACCCGCTCGGGCCGGGCGAGAGGAGTGGCGCCGAGGGCGTCCGCGGCCAGTCGGGCGCGCACCAGGACGTCGGCCTGGTCGTGCCAGCCCTTGTCGCGGGTCAGCGGTCCGTGGCCGTGCCTGAGCGGCAGCCACCGGCCGACGCCGTCGGGAGAGATCCTCGCCACGTAGAGGGTGCCGTGGTCCAGCGGACTCCTTCCCCGGTCGCGCAGTCGGCGCCAGCTGTCCGCGCTGACGTACTTGTAGAGGTACTCGCCGTCCTCGGCGTCCGTGCTGTAGACCACGAGGCGTCCGGCGGCTTCGGTCACCGTGGCGCTGCCGTGCATGAAGCGCCCGAGTGCGGTCCGCTTGACCGGGACGGAGGAAGGAGCGCGGGGGTCCAACTCCACGATCCAGCCGAATTCGTCCGGTCTCGCTTCGCGGGCCGCCAGGTCGAATCGCCGGTCGTTGCGGTGCCAGGGGTGGCCGAAGCCGTCGGCGGACAGGCCGTACCGGACGTGCTTCTCGCCGCGTCGCCAGTCGGGATCGTCGGTGCCGAACGCAGCGTTGAAGTTCTCCTCCGCGGCCAGGTAGGTGCCCCACGGAGTGACGCCGTGCCCGCCGCAGGCCAGCACGCCTCGCGACCTGCCGTCGACCGCCACGGGACCGGAGAACCGGACCGGCGAGTCGCCCGTGACCCTCCGGTTGTTCGCCGAATCCACGGCCTTCCATACGCCGCCGGACTCCCGCACCTCCAGCACGGTGAGGCCCTGTGCGGCGACCGCCTTGCCGTCCTCGCCGCCCAGCAGATCGGGGTCCGTCGCCTCGTGGCTGATGACCAGCAGCCCGCGGCGGCTTCCCGCGGCACCGTCGCCCAGGGGGAAGAACTGGACGCCGTGATGATGGCTGCCGACCTGCTGTGCCTGTTCGGCCGCCGTGCCGCTCCCGTCCGCCCGCCATCGGGGCCCGGCCGCGCGTACGGCCTGTCCCCAGGGGGCGAGCACCTCGGCGGTGCAACCCGCCGGGACCGTGACGGCATCCGCCTCACTCGCCGCCACCGCGGTGAAGGACGACAGGCCCCGGGGCGTCGCGCCGGACCGCCCGGCCGACGCGCTCGCGGCCGACGGCAGGGCGGCGGCTCCCGAAGTCCCCAGGCCGAGGAGACCGGCGGCGGCCAGGACTCCGCCCGTGACAACGCCTCGCCGGGACAGCCCTGTTGTCGGGTCGCCCGTGGTGCCCGTGGCGCCTGTGCTGTCCGTGGAGCCTGTGCTGTCCGTGGTGCCCATCGTGTCGTCCCGCATCAAAACCTCCCCTGGTTGAGCGCGGCCTGCAAAGCCTTGGTGGTGCCCGAGCCCCAGTCGCCGTCCACGGCCAGACCGGCGCCGATCATCTTGTTGAGGTGACCCTGCAGGGCCTTCACCGAGGCCAGACCGAAATCGCCGTCCACGGTCAGGCCCGCATCGGCCCAGGTGTTGAGGTGCTGCTGCAGGGCGCGCTTGGACGCAGGTCCCCACTCGCCGTCGGCGGTGACGCCGATCGCCTGTTGTGTCGCGGCGATCGTCTGCGGCCCGAACGCGCCGTCCACCGTCAGTCGTGAGCCGTCGTGGTAGCTCCCGTACGCGGCTTCCGTGTCCGGTCCCCACAGTCCGTCGGCGGTGCTGCCGACCTTGGCCTGGAGCCATTTCACGCCGGTCTCGGTCCTGGGGCCGAAGATGCCGTCGACGCCCAGGGCCGGGTTGTAGCCCAGGCCGTTCACGGCGTGCTGCTGGTAGACGACTGAACGAATCGTCGTCAGACCGCCGTCGGAGTAGGTGGCATCACCACCGGTGAAGTCGTTGTACGCGGCTTCGGTGGCGGGTCCCCAGAGTCCGTCGGCGGTGCTGCCGACCTTGGCCTGGAGCCATTTCACGCCGGTCTCGGTCCTGGGGCCGAAGGTGCCGTCGACGTCCAGGGCCGGGCTGTAGCCCAGACTGTTCACGGCGCTCTGCTGCGAGGCCACGGTCCGGATCGAGGTCAGACCGTTGGAGCTGTTGCCGGTACCGGTGTACGCCTTGTACGCGGCCTCCGTGTCCGGCCCCCAGATGCCGTCCACATCCGTACCGACCTTGGCCTGGAGCCATTTCACGCCGGCTTCGGTCCTGGGGCCGAAGATGCCGTCGACGTCCAGGGCCGGGCTGTAGCCCAGACTGTTCACGGCGCTCTGCTGTGAGGCGACCGACCGTACGGAACCGCCGCCGGTGTAGTCCCCGCCGCCGCCCACGACATCCTTCAGGCCGCTCACCGGCATACCCTCCCGGACCCACGACCGCAGGTCGTTCCCCGGGCAGGCGGTAGAACCCAGGGCGCTGTGATACGTGGTGCGCAGCCGGTGGCCGATCACCGCGTTCGTCTTCTCGTACAGGCTGCGGATCGCCACCTTCGCCGCCGAAGTCGCGTCCCCGTCACTGCCTATGAAGCACACCGCGATATGCGATCTGTTGTAACTACGCGTGTGCGACCCCTCGTTGTGCCATCCGCGGCCCTCGAAAATGCGGCCGCCCCGGTCCACGAGGAAGTTGTAGCCGATGTCCCACCAGCCTTGTCCATCCATGTGGTAGTTCTGGATTACCCGCACGGTCTGTATGGGAGGGCCCGCGGAGTAATGCACCACGAATCCTGTGCGCTCCGACGTCGGTACCTTCGCCACCTGCTTGGGTGGACGCGCTCCCCAACTCGACCTGGAAATGATCTGGAGCGCCTCGGAGTCCGGAGCGGGATCCGCCGGTGGGGCGGGGTCGATGCGCGAACCGTTCTTGGCGTACCGGGAGAGTATCTCGCCCGGGCAGTCAGTGGGCCAGCCACCCGCCTTGTGGGGGAATATCAGGCCTCCGGCCTTCTTCTCCCTCGGCAGTTCATGTCGCAGGTGGTAGATGAGATCCCTTATCGAGTCCAGCATTCTGCCCGTTGGCTCGTCAGATTTGGCCAGCATTCCCTGGATTGAGTAGAAGCAGGTGTTCCGGCCAAGACTGCGGGTGCGGTCCACGTCGATGTAGGCGCCGCCGTTCGCCTCGCCCCGCTCGTAGCCCCTGCCTTGATAGATCGTGCCGTGTGGGCAGACCAGGAAGTTGTATTCAATGTCCCCGGCTTCTTTGTAGTGATCCGGGAACATGCTCGCAATCTTCTTCTGGCAGTCCGTTTCCGAGTCCGGGGAGAACGGGAGGAGGCTCCCCATGTAGTGAATGAATACGCCACCCTTCCATGGCTCCCATGCCCTGGTGGATTTACTCGGGGGCCTACTGAATTGGTTGACGTACCAATCGTCGCCGCGACCTTCCTTCCATCGCGTGTGGAAGTCCATGCTGATGTACTGGGCCCAGAGTGCCCGCGGTGTGATATTTACTGACGCCATTTCCCGAAATCACCGTCTCCTCGGTCTGTGCTGGGCCCGTACGCTTTCGTCTGCGATGCCTCGCTGGACTTCTCCAGCGAGGCATCGGCGCAGGAAACTAGCCGATCACGCGGTGATCCAGTCCTTGATGCACGTGTTGTACGAACCGAAGTCGACGCACATACGCCACTTGGTGATGGAGGTGGAGTCGTAGTCGCTGCTGCAGCCGGACTTGGAGCCGTTCCCGTCGGTCAGCTTGTGCGTGACTCCACCGCGCACGTACTGCACGAACGGGACGTCCCCATCAGCGCTGTCGTCGCAGATAGTGATCGTCTTGTGTGTCGAGGTGACGGAGGCGTGGCCGCAGTCCTCGAGGCCCGCGACGCCGCAGCCGATGTAGTAGTCGTAGCTGGTGGCGTGTGCCTGGGCCGGGACGGCGCCGGCGAAGATCGCGGTGCCTGCCGCGGCAAGCGTGAGGGCGATGGACCGTATCCGCATGAGTGACTCTCTCCTTCTTCGGTGACGGAGGCCGCTCCGGTCCTGCCGGAGTCGAAGCGCTCCCTGATGCGAGAGAGACCAACGATTGCCCAGCGGCCGCCGCTGGGCCATGCTGTTGCGGCTGACGGCAAAAGCTGAGCTCATCGGGGGAGAACGACATGCTCCGCATCCACTTCAGCGAGGTCGACCTGGCCAGAACGCGGTTGGCCGCTGGGCCTATGCGCAGTGGCACCACACCGCACGCCACCGGTTGCGAAAGAAGGGCCTCGAACGAGCCCTGCACACCCTGCTGTTGACGCTGTTCCCCAGGGCCGCCCACTTCCCGGACTTCCTGGACCCCGGCCGAGTCGGCCGACGGGTTCGACGCAGGGCTGGGGGCCGGCCTGGCCAAACCCCTGCCGGTTCACCGCAGTCCTCGAAGGAGCGCTCGACTCGGCAGACAGGGACATCACGGCCCTCGCGGCAGGCGAGGGTACATCTCGGGAGCGGTGCCTGAAACGCGTGGCAGACCAACTCGACGCCACACCGGCCCAGACCGAAGAGTTTCTGGCCCTCGTTCGCGCCCGTCCGGCCGCATGCCGCGAACAGATCGAACAGGACAACCTCCAGGCAATCATGGAGCTCGGTCCGCACCTGAAGTTCCACGAGGCCCAAGCCCTGTACGCGAAGTTGTGCGACCGGACGAGGCTGGCGATGCGAGGAAAGCTGGGGCAGCGCCGGCCACTGCTGGCGACCGCCCCCCAGCCCTCGGCCCGCGTACAACGCAAGGCGGGTCACCATGGCAGACATCGCAGACACCCGCCAGCAACTCCTGACGGAGAACCTGAAGGACTATGTGGAGGCGGCCAAGCGCGCGGCGCTCGCAAACCCCAACCTCGCCACGGCAGGCGGCCCGGACGTGCCACTGCTCGCCACAGCCACATACGCCAGCGGGTCACCTTTCACCGCCACGCCGCACCGCCGATCTGGCCAATGCGGTGACTGCTGAGTTCGGCCACGTCTCACTCGGATCCCTGCTCCCCCTGCTCCCCCTGCCCTCCGGAACCGCCGGTAACGACTCACTGATGCGGAGTGATCGAGCACTGGCTCTCATGCAAGATCTGCGCCAGATCGAACCGCCATCTCATGAGGGCTGCTGCCAAGAGTTCAGCATCGCAATACGCGACGGTCGGCGACGTTCCCTCGATACTGGGCTCAGCCAGCCCAGAGACTCAGCATTAGGCGAGTATCAGCCCCGCCGGAGCCCGCCTGAAGCCGCCAAGATCGAAAATCGAAGATATTCAACCTGACCTGCGGCGATGCCGGTCAGGGTCACAGCTGCCATTTTCACCGGGAGGTACGCATGAGGATGCTCATCAACGTGGCCGAGACCGTCGTGGCCGATGCGTTGCGCGGGATGGCCGCCGCGCATCCGCGGCTCACCGTCGACGTGGAGAACCGGGTCGTCGTACGGTCCGACGCCCCCGTACCGGGCCATGTGGGGCTTGTGTCGGGCGGGGGCAGTGGGCACGAGCCGTTGCACGGTGGGTTCGTCGGGCCCGGAATGCTGTCCGCCGCCTGCCCCGGTGAGGTGTTCACGTCGCCCGTTCCCGACCAGATGGTGCGGGCCGCGGCCGCCGTGGACAGTGGTCAGGGTGTCCTCTTCGTCGTCAAGAACTACACCGGCGACGTACTCAACTTCGACATGGCCGCCGAGCTCGCCGAGGACGAGGGCATTCAGGTCTCCAAGGTCCTCGTCGACGACGACGTCGCCGTGACCGACAGCTCCTTCACGGCGGGCCGGCGCGGCACGGGTGGGACGCTCTTCGTGGAGAAGATCGCCGGCGCGGCGGCCGAGGAGGGCGCGCCGCTGGAGCGGGTGGAGGCCGTCGCGCGGCAGGTGAACGAGTCCTCCCGCAGCTTCGGGGTCGCGCTCAGCGCCGTCACCACGCCCGCGAAGGGTACGCCGACCTTTGATCTGCCT
This sequence comes from Streptomyces sp. TRD_SC_5, assembly GCF_056836825.1. Lineage (NCBI taxonomy): Bacteria > Bacillati > Actinomycetota > Actinomycetes > Kitasatosporales > Streptomycetaceae > Streptomyces > Streptomyces sp. TRD_SC_5. The sequence continues at coordinate 377,466 of NZ_JBWZZS010000001.1, forward strand.
CCGGGGGAACTGGAGTTGGGGATCGGCATCCACGGCGAGCCGGGGCGCGAGCGACGGCCGATGATGACCTCGGGCGAGATCGCGGACTTCGCGGTCGACGCGGTACTGGAGGACCTGCGGCCGACGCGGCCCGTGCTCGCACTCGTCAACGGCATGGGCGCCACTCCGCTGCTGGAGCTGTACGGCTTCAACGCCGAGGTGCAGCGCGTCCTGTCCGAGCGGGGTGTCGCCGTGGCCCGTACGCTCGTCGGGAACTACGTCACCTCGCTGGACATGGCGGGCTGCTCGGTGACGCTCTGTCAGGTGGACGAGGAACTGCTGCGCCTGTGGGACGCGCCGGTCGAGACCCCCGCGCTCCGCTGGGGACGTTGAGCCGACGTACATCCGTAACGACCGCGTGTAAGGAGATCCTGTGCTTGTGCTCGACGCCGAATTCTTCCGTCGCTGGATGTCGGCGATGGCCGCCGCCGTGGACCGTGAGGCCGGCCGCCTCACCGAACTGGACTCGGCCATCGGCGACGCCGACCACGGCAGCAATCTGCAACGCGGCTTCGCGGCCGTCGTCACCGTGCTGGAGAAGGAGCCGCCCGTCACACCGGGTGCGGTACTGGCATTGGCGGGGCGGCAGCTGATCTCGACTGTGGGCGGGGCCTCGGGGCCGCTGTACGGGACGCTGTTGCGGCGTACGGGCAAGGCGCTCGGAGACAACGGCGAGGTGACGGCCGAGAAGCTCGCCGCGGCCCTGGGCGCGGGCGTCGACGCGGTGGCGCAGCTGGGCGGGGCGAAGGCCGGTGACAAGACGATGCTGGACGCGCTGATCCCGGCGGCCGCCGCGCTCGGCGAGACGCTGTCGTTCGGCGCGGCGCGGACCGCGGCCGACGAGGGGGCGCTGGCGACCGTACCGCTGCAGGCCCGCAAGGGCCGGGCGAGTTACCTGGGCGAACGCAGCATCGGGCACCAGGATCCGGGGGCGACGTCTTCGGCGCTGCTCATCGGTACGCTCGCCGACACGGCGGACACGGCGGAGTCTGCTGAGGCGGGCGCGTGAGCGGGGAGAAGCTCGTCGGGGTCGTGCTGGTCTCGCACAGTGCGTCGGTCGCCACCTCCGTCGCCGAGCTGGCGAAGGGCCTCGCGGGCGGCAGGGCGACGGCGCCGGTGGCCGCGGCGGGCGGCACGCCCGACGGTGGGCTCGGCACCAGCTCGGAGCTGATCGCCGAGGCGGCCAGGTCGGTCGACGCGGGCGCGGGGGTCGCCGTACTGGTCGACCTCGGCAGTGCGGTCCTCACGGTGAAGGCGCTGCTGGTCGAGGGTGACGAGCTCCCGGACGGAGCACGGCTGGTGGACGCGCCGTTCGTGGAGGGGGCGGTCGCCGCGGTGGTCACGGCATCGGCGGGCGCGGACCTGGACGCGGTCGAAGCCGCGGCGAAGGAGGCGTACGACTACCGCAAGGTGTGACGTTCAATGACGCCGCTCAGGCCCTTGCCTGCTCTGCTCGGCAGGCAAGGGCCTGGCTCGAGCGCCGGGGCCGGCCCGGGGTCGCGCGGCAGGCACGGCCCGAGGCTGCGAGGCAGGCGCGGCCCGGCGTTGCGTGGCAGGCCAGGGCCGGTGCCCGGCGGGTCAGGCGCGGCCCAGGTCTCGCCCGACAGGCACGGCCCGGCGTTGCGCGACAGGCCAAGGCCAGGTCTCGCGCGGCAGGCACCGCCCAGGTCCCGCCCGGCAGGCACGGTCCGAGGTTGCGAGGCAGGCCAGGGCCCGTGCCCGGCGGGTCAGGCAGCCCGGGGGCCGCAACCCAGGCCCCCGGGCTGCCTGTACGCCGGAGCCCTGGGGCACGGCCTCGGGGGCAGCACGACCGGAAGCCCGCACTCCGGCGTGTTACTTACGCACTGCGTGCGACCGGTGGCGTCGTCCCGGTCCTGTCCCTCTCCGCCTCGACGCGGATTTCGGTTCGCTGTGTCGTGCCGTTGACCGTCACCGCGAGCGTGATCGTCCCGGGGCGCAGCGCCGTCAGTTCGCCCGTCGCCGGATCGAAGGTTGCCGCGTGCCGTGGCCGGGCGTCCTTCGCTGAGCCGATGTGGAGGTTCGGGGAGCCCGTCCAGTCCGCGCTCAGCGGGAAAGCGACCGGGACCCGGCGCGCGCCCTGGGTGGCAGTTGCTTCCACTTCCGCGCCGCCGCCGGGAGGCAGTACGGACGGGGCGTCGAGTGCCAGAGCGTCCACGTGGGCGCGCGTCTGGACCGACACCCAGTCAGGGGCACCCTCCCAAGGGCGCTGCCGGGCCATCGCCTGCTCGGTGCGTGAGACCTTGTCGACTCCCACCAGCGACCAGCCGGTGAAGCCGCCCTCGTCCGCCGGGCCCGCCGGCGCCTTGCCGGAGTTGCCGTTGATGAGGTAGGGCACGCCGTCCAAGTGCGCGGCGTGGAAGACCCCCACGTGGCTGCCGATCAGGCCCGCGCCCTTCCCGGTCGTACGCCGGAAATCGGCCAGCCGGCTCTCGATCAGCGCGGCCTCCTTGCGGTCCCCCAGCTGGCTGCCCTTCTGTACGGTCGGGTCGCGCGGCGGGACGTGTTGGATCAGCATGACCGAGCTGACGCGGTCGTCCTTCGAAGCCGATTCGAGCTGCGCGTGCAGGTTCTTGATCTGTGCGAAGCCGCCGCCGCGCAGACTGAGGCTCGACGTGTCGAGGGTGATGAAACGGGTGCCCTCGTGGTCGAACGTCCGGTGCGCCGGGCCGAATTCGGCGACGAAGTTGTCGATCTTCCCGCCCATCACCTCGTGGTTTCCCGGTACGTAGTACCAGGGCAGGGCGTCCCCGAGTTCCTCCGTCAGGACACGGCGGGCGAAGGCGAGGTCCGCCGGTGAGCCCTCGTCGACGAGGTCGCCGTTGACGACCAGGAAGTCCGGCTTCGCCGCCCTGATCTCGCGCAGGGTCCGCCGCGCCTGCGCCACGATCGCGCTGTCCGGGTCGCGGGCGACGAACTGGGCGTCGGACATCACCGCGAACTGCCAGTCCCTGGCCTCTGTTTCGGCCGCCGTATCGATGAGCGGGTCCACGGGCACGGGCTGGTCGGGGAGTACGACGGTGGGCGGGACTTGCGCGGTCAGAGTGTCCACGACGATCTCGCCCATGTACTGCTTGGCGGCCGCCGTCTCGGCCAGGTAGAAGCGGTGCACTCCGATCGGCATGGCCGCGCCCGGCGGCACGGTGAAGGTGACCTGCCGCCAGCCGGTCCAGGTGATGAACGGGCCGCGCAGGAGCTGGTCGGAGCCGGCCGCGTCCTTCAGGTGCAGCGTCGGCCAGGCGCCCTTGCCGTCACCCTTGATCCACATCTTGAAGGACTGGGGCTGGCCGGCCACCGTGACCGGCGGCCGCGGCGGGTTGGCGTAGGCGGCGCGGGTCGCCGTCGACTGCGTGAAGTCGTAACTGAGCTTCAGCCCGGTGCCGGTGTGGCCTTCGGGCGTCGCCGCGACCGAGCCGCTCGCGCGGGCCTGGCTGAAGGTCCAGGACGCGGCGTCGTCGAACGCGGATACCGCCTGTTCGGTCAGGCCGACACTGACGGCGAGCGAGGTGACCTTACCGGCCACGGTGGCCTTGATCTCGCCGGCGCCGCTGCCCGTGCGGGAGGCGATGGTGAAGTTGCCCCGGCCGTCGTCGCGGATGTCGAAGAGCGCGCGGTCGTAGTCGAGCTTCACGTCACGCGGTTCGACGGGTGCGCCTGTGCCGTGGGCGTCGTATCCGATGATGCCGAACGCGCCGCTCGCTGCCGCGTCCGCCAACCCCACGCGTCGCGTGGTCGGTTCGACGCGGGCGAGGTCGTCGAGGACGGTCAGTCGCGTGCCGCCCTCGGCGGGTCCGCGGTGTGCGCGTACCTGTGTGGTGCCGCTGCGGCGCGCCGTGAACAGCCCGTCGCCGTCGACCCGGCCCACGGACGCGCGGGAGCTCTGCCAGCGCGGGTCCCCCTGCGCCGGACCGTACGTCTCGTCGTAACCGGCCGCGGTGAGCTGCCGCGTCAGGCCGGGGAAGACCCGCTCGGGATGGCCACCCTTGACGGGGTCGGCGGTCGGTGCGCTGCCGGCGGGCGTACGCGTCTCGACCCAGTAGCCGCGCAGGCGGCCGCTGCCGTCGGGGGCGGTGAGAGCGAGGCCGTTGGGCACGGTGCGTTCGCTGCCGTCGGACGGGCTGTTCTCCACCTGGAGTGCGTCGCTGCCGGGTTGGCGGGCGATCAGGGTCGACGAGCCGCCGCCGTCGAGGTTCAGCGCGCTGTGCGATCCGGCGCGTTTCATCATCACGGCCAGCTCGGTGAGGGTTACGCCACCGCTGTCGGCCTGACGGCCGTCGACGGTGATTACGTGCATCTCGCTGCCGTCCTTGGAGAAACCGACGGCGGTGCGGGGCGCGGCGGTGTTGTTGCCCTGGCCGTCGTGGTTCTGCGGTACGCCGTCCACGACGAGCAGTTCGCGGCCGCCGACGGCGGTGCGCGGCACGGGCCCGCTGTCGGTGCGGGCCTCGTACTCCATCGCTACCGGGTCGCCCGGCTCGAGCGCGTTCAGGGCCGCCGCACCGGCCTCGCGACCGACGAGGACCGTGGTGTCCTCGGGGATGGGCCCGGTGCCGGGCCGGTCGTCGACGGCGACGACCTTTCCGTCCCGTACGACCGCTTCGGCGACGGGAGTCGCGGCGTCGACCGTCAGCGCGCGGTCGGCCGCGCCCCAGCCGGAGTTGTACGCTCCCACTCCCCCGGGCGGGACATTGGCGGCGTTGTACGCCGCCAGGGGGTGCGTACCGGTGGGGAGGGCGAGTGTGCCGTCGAAGTACAGCTGGAGTACGCGGCCCGCACCGCCGGGACCGATTCCGACGGCGCGGTGGACGCCGGGGGCCGGGGAGTGGACGGGCTTGCCGTCCTTGATGCCGGGGCCTTGGGGGGCGCCGGTCTGGTTGATGTCGAAGAAGTCCGCGTTGATGGCGGCGACGGTACGGCGGCCTTCGCCCGGGTCGTGCGCGGCGGCGAGCGCGGAGACCGAGCGGCGGTCGGAGACCTTGCCGGAGGAGAGGTAACCGGCCTGGACGCCGCTGCCGCTGCCTCTGCCGCTGCCGCTGCCGGCGAGGTCGACGGAGAGCGAGTCGACGCGGAGCCACTTGTCCGATTCGAGGCGGTCGTACGACGTGAGGCGGATGCCGGGGGCGATCGGGCGAGCGCTGCGGGCGGTCTCGATGCCGTCGCCGTCGATGACGGATCTCGGGCTGCCGGCCGGGGCGCTCGCGGGTGGTGGAGCGACGGGCCTGAGGATTTCCGCGGAGTTGCGGGGACGGGGGTCGAGGGTCGCATCTGGGGTCGTATCGGCGGCCGCGGGGGCGATCGCCCCGGCGGTCAGTGCGGTCACCGTCGCGAGGAGCACGACGGGCCGTCTGAGGTAGCCAACTGTGCCAGGGCCCACAAGTCCTCCTGAGGAACGGCCGGTTGGGCGGGCAGCGGGCAGTAAGCGCTGTCGCCCACAGCATTGCCGCCGCGCGCGCCGACGCACCAGGGGGCGACCGAGGCCTCGGGGAAAACATGCGGCACCGATGAGGTGACGCCGAGTCGGGTCCGGACCGCCCCGGCGACCACGGGGTGCGGTTCCGATCACGTTAGGACGCGCGGCGAGGGTCGCGCGGGTAGTTGTTGACCACCGGACGCGCGCCCATCCGTTCGGCCTTGCGGTGGCCGACTGTCCGACGATGCGCCGGACACCGGCTCGGCGGGGCCGGCGGCGGCCCTGCCCTGCGGGGCCTGTTCCCCACCCCGCCCCTTCCCGAACTGGGGACAGGCCGGGGGGCCAAGCCCGGGCCGGGGCCCGGGGCACGGGACGGCCAAGCCCGGGACCGAGCCCGGGGCACGGGCCGAGGACAAGGCCGGAGCCGGTGGGGTGTCAGGCTGGTACTGATGGGCGGGGGTTCGTCTCGCGGCCGGCCGCGTGTGACCTCATGCCCAGTTCCTCCGTCGGCACCCGATACGTCTCCCGCGCCGTAGCGATCGCCACCGCGCTGATCGCGCACAGGACCGCCGTGAAGATGCCGACGCCCTCCCAGCCCCGCAGTCCCAGCCAGCCCTCCGGCGATGCGATGCCCGCGGCCGAGGCGACGGCGAAGCCGGCGGCCGCGAAGCCGATCTGGGTGCCGATGGCCATGCCCGACATGCGGACCCGGGCCGAGAACATCTCGCCGTACAGCGCGGGCCAGATGCTGTTGGCGGCGGAGTACACGATGCCGAGGCCGACGATGCCCGTGAGGAACACCAGCGGGTAGTTGTGGGAGTTGATGGCGCCCAGGTAGGCGAACATCATCACCGGGCTGCCGATGGCGCCGACCAGGAAGACCGGCTTGCGGCCGATGCGGTCGGAGAGCTTGGCCCACAGTGGGATCGCGCCCAGGGCAACGGCGTTGGCCACGACGCCCACCCACAGCATCACCGCCTTGTCCAGGCCGACCTCGTCGCTGGTGGCGTAGCTGAGCGCCCAGATGTTGAAGATCGTGGTGACGGTGGCGATGAAGGCCGCGCACGTCACCCGCAGCACGTCGGCCCAGTGGTCGCGGAAGAGCTCGGCCACCGGCATCTTCGCCACCGTGCCGCCGGCGACGGCCTGTTCGAAGACGGGCGTCTCCTCCAGCCTGCGCCGGATGTAGTAGCCGAGGACTGTGACGCCCGCGCTGAGCCAGAACGGCACGCGCCAGCCCCAGGTGAGGAGGTGCTCCTCGGGGAGCGCGGCGATCGGGATGAAGATGAGGGTGGCGATGATCTGGCCGAACTGGGTGCCGTTGAGGGTGAAGCTCGCGTAGTAGCCGCGGCGGTGCGCCGGTGCGTGTTCCAGCGACATCGACCCCGCGCTGGCCTGTTCGCCCGCCGCCGACAGTCCCTGCAGTACGCGCAGGAACACCAGCAGGGCGGGCGCGAGGCCGCCGATCTGGTCGCGGGTGGGCAGACAGCCGATGAGGAAGGTCGAGACACCCATCAGCATCAGTGTGAAGAGCATGATCTTCTTGCGGCCGTACTTGTCCCCGATGTGCCCGAGGAAGAAGGCGCCGACGGGGCGGGCGGCGTACGCGACGCCGAACGTGGCGAGCGACTGGAGCGTCGCGGTCGCCGGATCGGACATGTCGAAGAAGACCCGGGAGAAGATCAGCGCCGCGGCGCTGCCGTAGATGAAGAAGTCGTAGTACTCCAGAGCGCTGCCGATCCATGCGGCCACCGCCGCTTTGCGGGGCGTCCCCTGCGGCTTCGGTCCGCCGGCATCTGCGCGGACTGTCTGGTCGGTCACGTGGTACTCCTCGTCGAGTGTCCCGCCGCGGCGAAGTTACGAACCAGGTAGTTCATAAGCGCGATGCCGACATGTTTCAGCCACGTTCCGGCCATGTCAAGGGTCCTGGGCAGATCATCAATCGCCTCACCGGCAAGGCGCCTCGCCACTTTCCCTGTGTGTCGAGGATGGGCTATAAACAATTAACCGTTCAGTACATTGCGCCAAGGAGAGCCCATGCCGCACCTGTCCCGCGTGCTGGTCCTCAACGGACCGAACCTCAGTCTCCTCGGCCTTCGGGAGCCCGGGCTGTACGGCTCCGCCACCCTCGCGGACGTCGAGTCCCTGTGCCGGGACGTCGCCGCCCGCCACGGCCTCGATGTCGACTTCCGCCAGAGCAACCACGAGGGCGAGCTCATCGACGCGGTGCACGAGGCACGTTCCGGCGCCGCCGCGGTCGTCGTCAACGCGGCCGGTTACACGCACACCTCCATCGCCCTGCGGGACGCCCTCGCGACCGTGGACGCGCCTGTCGTCGAGGTGCACATCACCAACATCCACCGGCGCGAGCCGTACCGGCACCGTTCCTACGTCGCGGAGGTCGCCGACGCGATGATCTGCGGCGCCGGGGTCCACGGGTACGCCCTCGCCCTCACCCACGTCGCCCACCTCCTGGAGAAGAACGCAGCATGACCTCGACCTCGGCTGCCTCGGGCCCGTCCCCGGCCCCGCCCTCGTATCTGATCGGGCTCATCGGGTCCGGAATCGGCCCGTCCCTCAGTCCCGCGCTCCACCAGCGCGAGGCCGGGCACCACGGTCTGCGTTACCTCTACCGGCGCATCGACCTCGACACGCTCGGCCTCGGCCCCGACGATGTGGGCGCTCTCGTGCGTACGGTGCGCCGGCTCGGGTACGACGGCCTCAACATCACCCACCCGGGCAAGCAGACCGTCATCCCGTACCTCGACGACCTGTCCGAGGACGCCAGGGCGCTGGGCGCGGTCAACACCGTCGTCTTCGCGAAGGACGGCCGGTCCCGCGGGCACAACACCGACTGGAGCGGCTTCGCCCAGTCCTTCGCCCGCGGGCTGCAGGACGCTCCCACCCGCCGGGTCGTGCAGTTGGGCGCGGGCGGCGCAGGAGCCGCCGTCGCGCACGCGCTGCTTACCCTCGGCGCCGACCGCGTCACGCTCGTCGACGCCGACAGGAGCCGGGCGGCGGCCCTCGCCGCCGAACTCACCGCACGCTTCGGCGCCGGCCGGGCGTACGCCGGGCCCGAGGAGCAGCTCGGGGCGCTGCTCTCCGGGGCCGACGGGCTGGTGCACGCCACGCCCACGGGCATGGCCCACCACCCGGGACTGCCGTTCCCCGCCGAACTGCTGCATCCGGGGCTCTGGGTCGCCGATGTGGTCTACCGGCCCCTCGACACGGAGCTGCTGCGCCAGGCGCGGGCGCTCGGCTGCCGCACGCTGGACGGCGGCGGCATGGCGGTGTTCCAGGCCGCGCACGCGTTCCGGCTGTTCACGGGGCTGGAGCCGGACCCGGTCAGGATGCTCGCCCACATGGCCGCCCTCGTCGCCGCCTGAGGGCCGCGGCCCTCAAGGACAGGAGTTCCCCCATGCGCATGCGCAAGTCGATCGCCACCGTCTCCGTCAGCGGTTCCCTCACCGAGAAGCTGGAGGCCGTCGCCCGGGCCGGGTTCGACGGCGTGGAGATCTTCGAGAACGATCTGCTCGGCTGCCCACTGCCGCCGGAGGAGATCCGCAAGCGGGCCGAGAGCCTGGGCCTCGGCATCGACCTCTATCAGCCCTTCCGCGACTTCGAGGCGGTCGCACCCGACCGGCTCGCGGACAATCTGCGGCGGGCCGAGCACAAATTCCGGATGATGGAGCGGCTCGGCGCCGACATGATGCTGGTCTGCTCGAACGTCTCCCCCGGCGCGGTCGACGACGACGCGCTCGCCGCCGAGCAGCTGCGTCTGCTCGCCGAGCGGGCCGCGGACCACGGCATCAAGCTCGCGTACGAGGCGCTGGCCTGGGGCCGCCACGTCGACACGTACCTGCGTGCCTGGCGGATCGTACGGATGGCCGATCATCCGAACCTCGGCACCTGTCTGGACAGCTTCCACATCCTGTCGCGCGGTTCGGACCCGGGCGGCATCGAGGCGATCCCCGGCGAGAAGATCTTCTTCCTCCAGCTCGCCGACGCCCCGCTGCTCGCCATGGACGTACTCCAGTGGAGCCGCCACTACCGCTGCTTCCCCGGCCAGGGCGGCTTCGATCTCGCCGGGCTGCTCGCGCACGTCCTGCGCACCGGCTACGCGGGCCCGCTGTCGCTGGAGATCTTCAACGACAGCTTCCGGCAGGCGGACACCGGGCGGACGGCCGTCGACGCGATGCGGTCCCTGATCGCGCTGGAGGAGTCCGTCGCGCAGGTGCTCGGCACCGGCTCGCCCCTCCCCCGGCCCGCGCAGCCCGACGGCTTCGCCTTCGCCGAGCTTGCCACCCGTGATCACCATCGCCTGGGCGGGCTGCTCGGTGCGCTGGGATTCGCCCGTACGGGACAGCACGAGACCAAGCCGGTCGAGCTGTGGGAACAGGGCCGCGCCAGGATCCTCCTCAGCCGCCTCCACCCCGAGAGCCCCACCGACACGTCCCTGGTGGCCATCGGGCTGGAGTCCCCGGACCCGGCGCTCTGCGCGGAGCGCGCCAAGGCCCTGCTCGCGCCCGTACTCCCCCGCCATCGCGCCCCCGAGGAGGCGCGGCTCGACGCCGTCGCGGCGCCGGACGGCACCGAGCTGTTCTTCTGCGAGGCCGGACAGCCACGCTGGCGCGAGGACTTCGACGCCGTGACGCCGCCCGAGGGCCACATCGGCCGCATCGATCATGTGGCGCTCAGCCACCCATGGGACCAGTTCGACGAGGCGGCGCTGTTCTACCGCTCCGTGCTCGGGCTGCGGCCGCACGAGAGCGTCGAAGTGGCCGATCCGTACGGTCTGTTGCGCAGCCGCGCCATGTCGAACGCCGCCGGTACGGTCCGCCTCGCCCTCAACATCGCGCACGTCGGGGCGGCGCGGGAGCTGCCCGGGCAGCACATCGCGCTGGCCGACGACGACATCGTCGCGACCGCGCGCCGGCTCCGCGAGCTGCCCGACGACGTACTGCTGCCGATTCCCGACAACTACTACGACGACCTGCGGGCCCGCTACGACCTGGGCGAGGAGCGGCACCGGGAACTGCGCGAGCTCGGGCTGATGTACGACAGGGACGATGAGGGCGGCGAGTTCCTGCACCTCTATACGCTCACGGTCGGCCGGGTCTTCTTCGAGATCGTGCAGCGCGTCGGCGGCTATCGCGGTTTCGGCATGGCCAACACCCCGGTACGGCTCGCCGCCCAGCACGCGCCCGCCCCGGCCCCCGCGCCCGCCGCCCCCGCTCCGGAGGGTGACCGGTCCGCGCCATAGGATGGGAGCGTCAACGCGTCGACCGGTGGAGCCCCATGACCTCGCAGCCGGCCCCACAGGCCAACAAGGACCGCCGGCGGGACGCCGACCGCACCAAGGCGGAGATCCTCTCGGTCGCCACGCGGCAATTCGCGCGGCAGGGCTACACCGGCGCCCGGGTGGACGAGATCGCGTCCCTCATGCGCACCACCAAGCGCATGATCTATTACTACTTCGGCAGCAAGGAACAGCTCTACACCGCTGTCCTCGAGCAGGCTTACGCCGAAGTACGGTCCGCGGAGCGCGCCCTCGACGTCGACCATCTCGGTCCCGTCGAGGCGATCCGCACGCTCGCCGAACTCACCTTCGACCACCACGACGCGCACCCCGACTTCATCCGCCTGGTGAGCATCGAGAACATCCACCAGGCCGAGCACATCCGCAAGTCGCCGGCGCTCGCCAATCTGGGTACGCCCGCACTCGACCTGATCAGCAAGATCTTGGAGGCGGGCCGCGAGAGCGGCGAGTTCGTCACCACCGCCGACGCCATCGACGTACACATGATGATCAGCGCGTTCTGCGTCTTCCGGATCGCCAACCAGCACACCTTCGAGGCACTGTTCGGCCGCGACCTGACCGCCGCGAAGCACCGCGCGCGCCACCGCCGCATGCTCGGCGACATGGTCGCGGCCTACCTCACCGAAGGGGCGCGTGCGCCGGGCGCGTGACTAGCCGACTGCCGGATACGGGTGGGGCGTACCCAGATAGGGGAAGTCCAGGAACAGGTCGGTGTGCGGGCCGATGTGGTCACCGGCGACCTTTCCCGCGGAGATCATCGCCAGCCGGGCGGACGTGACGTCGTCGGTGAGGGCGCGGCCGTTGGGGTAGCGGGCGGGCTGGTCGCGGTCGTAGCGCAGGATGTCCGGCAGGACCGTGCGCAGGGTCTCCTCCGCGGCGTGCGCGTCGTAGCCGCCGGTGTGACGGAGCACCTCCGTCCACGGATGGCTGTACGTGGCCCAGTCGTCGGCGGGGTGCCCTTCGTTGTACGTCTCCTTCGCCTCGTCGGCGTTGAAGTACGCGGTCAGTGACGGGTGCGCGCCGCGGTCGACCGACTTGAGCGCGCCCTCCTGGCGCACGCTGACCCGCGCCCACACGCCGATGACCGGGTCCGGGCAGAGCTCGTCGCTCGGGACCTCCAGCACGATGCCCAGGACGTTCTTGTCGGCTCCCCAGTCCACGCCGGTCCACTGGAAGTCCTTGACGATGCCGTCCAGGTCGGCGAAGAACGGGTCGCTGCGCAGGCCGGCGGAGAAGAGGTACGGGCCGGACTCGGCCACGTGGGGCTGCGGCCCGAGCGCGACCGGCACCTCGGTGAAGATCTGCTGACCGCCGGGCTCCGGGTCGAGGGCCTGCGCACCCGTCGCCCAGTACACGGTCGCGGTCTGCCGCCCGTCGACGGCCGGGGAGAAGACGAAACTGAACGCCGCGTCGGCCCGGTCGTCGCCGTCCATGTCGACATCGATGCGGTAGACCGCGTCCGGGTGGAACGCCGCGCCCGCGGCCGGGGCGACCGGGTGGACGTTCATGATCAGCACGGTGCGTCCGCCCGGCACGGTGAACGCGAACAGGTCCGTCAGATCCAGTCGCGCATCGTCCATGGGCGACCGCAGATTCGGCCCGCTGAGGTGATGAGACATGTCTCCCACCCTCAGCCCCGGGCCCCTTCCGCGCACGGTGGCGCCCGCCATCCGTGGGCCCCGGGCGGTGTACGGCGGAGCCCCGTCCCCGTACGGTGTGGGGCGCACCGTCCGGAACAGGTATCGGTATCTGGAGGACCGGGCTCATGACCGTGACCACGCACCGGCGCCCACGGCGCCGTCTCCTGCCGGCCGTCCTCGCACTGGCTCTGGCCCCGGTGTCCTTTCTGTTCGCGTGGCTCATGCCCGCCTCGGGCGCGGTCGCGCCCTCGCAGGACGCCTGTCGCACCGTCGGTGACAGCATGCCGCGCGGTGACTGCGGACCTTTCCGGCAGGTCTTCGCCGAGGACTTCAACGGGGACACGGTCGCGCTCGGCTCCTTCAGCGACTGCGACCACAACGCGGACACGAAGGACGCGTACTGCGCCGGCCTGGAAGGCACGTACCGCGACGAGTGGTGGGCGTATCCGAGCAGTTGGCAGGACACGGCGACGTCCGGCGCCGACGGCAACGCGGTCAGGCCCGTGGGCGGCAACTACCACCCGGAGGACACCGTCAGCGTCGGTCCCGCCGAGAGCGGCGACGGGCGGATGAGCATCCGGATGTGGCGGCCGGAGGACGGCGGGCCCGTCCACGCGGCGGCCGTCGTACCGAAGAAGCTCATGGAGCAGACGTACGGGAAGTTCAGCGAACGCTTCCGGGTCGTGAAGGCCGCGCCGGGCTACAAGTCGGCGCACCTCTGGTACGGCAACGGGTGCGAGATCGACTTCCCGGAGCAGAACTGGACCGACACGATCACGGCGTTCACGCACCCCTGCGACGGCGGGCGGCAGGACATGTTCGCCACCGGGGCCCGCTGGACGGACTGGCACACCACGTCCGTCGAGTGGACGCCGCGGGAGATCCGCTACTACCTGGACGGCGTGCTCATCGGGTCGAGCACGCGCGGCGTACCGTCCGGGCCGCTGTCCTGGGTCCTGCAGAACGAGAGCGCGCTGTACGGTCCGCCCGCCGCACCCGGTTCGTCGGCGCAGATCGATATCACGTGGGTCGCCGGTTACGTATACGAAGGCGCCGCGTACGAGGGTGAGCCGGCGGGGAGTTGAGCGAACGGATCGACGACCTGGAGCCCGCCGGGCCTTCCCGGCGGGCTCCATTCGTGAATTCAACGCGTGCCATTGCCAGTGGACTTGCACAGCTCTACGCTCACACGATCCCTCTCATGAACAACGTTCACATATGGGGAAGTGAGACATGCGAAGCAAACTCCTCGCCACCACGATCGGCCTCACGGCCGCCTGCGGTCTGTTCCTGGCGCCCGGCGCCCGTGCGGAAGTCGAGCCCGGCGGCTGGACCTCCGTATCGCCGTCGTTCAACGTCCAGGAAAGGGGGTGCGGTCAGGTCGACAACCTGACCTTCACGCTGACGTGCTCCACCACGAGTGGCGACCAGCGAGCCGAGCGGCGGTACGCCACGTACACCGGAGGGACCCGCCAGTTCGAGGGCTACTTCCGGATCAGCAGCATGGGCGGCACGCGCGTCAGCCTCAAGCAGACCTTCAACGACTCCGCGCCGGGTCCGTACTTCATGCTGGCGGCCGAGCGCGGCGGGCGCCTGTACGCCGTGCACGGCGGCGACACGCTGTCGAACGCGGGGACGGTCGGCGCGACGGTCCGCGTGAACACGGTGCACCAAGTGGGCAGCGAGCACCGTACGTACATCAACGGCTCCTTGAAGCACACGTACGGCAGTCCTGGCGGCAGCTTCTACGACAAGTTCGGCGCGTACCGGACGAACAGCGGCAGCGGACCGGCCACGGTGATCTGGAGCAACGTGAAGTTCTGGCGCAAGTGACCGCGACGGCCAGGCCATGGGCCGGGGCCACGGCAGCGGCGCTCGTCCTCGCACCGGCCGCCTGCACTCCCCCGCCCGCCGCGGAAAAGGCCCCGCCCACCGTCACGCGCCTCACGGCTGCCCTCGACTCGCCCGTCGGCATCACCCTGCGGTGGACGGGCGAGGAGAGGGGCGCCGCCGGCCGCGTCGTCGAATTCGCGACACAGGCGCGGGGCCCGTACACGATCCTCCAGTACGTGCCCTTGAGCCGGCGGACGTACCGGCATCCGGACCTGATGCCCGGGACCCCGTTCTATTACCGTCTCCGCCCCTACTACGGCTCCGCCTCACGTCCGGTCGAAGTCGCCCTGCCACCCGGAGGGTTGTCGGCGAGGGACCAGAAGGACGACCACGAGTGGGCGCCGCCACGCACGGTGGGGAGCCGCGTCGTGTCCACGCATGCCGTTCGGGACGCCGGCTCCGCGCCGGCCGGCCTCACAGCAACCGTCAAGCACGCCAACGGGATCCGCTTCACCTGGACCGACCACGCCGCCGACGAGCAGGCCCAGTTGCTGGAAATCAGGCCCGCGGGCAGCCGCTCGTGGAAGCCGGCCGCCGTCCTGGACCCCGAGGTCGATTCCTTCGGACTGATCACCCTCCCCGACGAGAAGAAGGCGTCCTACCGGATCCGCGCCATCGCGTACGGCGAGCCGTCCAACGGCGTACACCTGACAACCGGCGCGGAGCCCGCCCCTTCGGCTACATCCCGCTGAGTTCGCGCACCGTCGCCATGTCGCTGAACGGGATCAGCAGCTCACCGACGATCTGGTAAGGCTCGCTGCCCTTCCCGGCGACCAACACGATGTCGTCGGGTCCGGCGGCGGAGAGCGCGTACTCGATGGCGCTGCGGCGGTCCGCGTACCGCTCGAACGGCGTTCCGGTCGCCTCGAGGCCCGGGGCGATCTGGTCCAGGATCTCCTCGGGATTCTCGTTCCTGGGGTTGTCCGAGGTCAGGACGCACAGGTCGGAGTGGGTCCCGGCGATCTCGCCCATCTCGGCGCGCTTGGTGATGTCACGGTCCCCGCCGCAGCCGAAGACGGTGACGACCCGTCCCTTGGCGAAGCCGCGGATGGTGGTCAGGACCTTGTCGAGCGAGTCCGGGGAGTGCGCGTAGTCCACGATCACGGAGGTGCCCGCCGGCGTCCGGAAACGTTCGAAGCGCCCCGGGGCCGTCGGCATCCGGTCCAGCGCGGCGACCAGGCCCGCCAGGTCGTGCCCCAGCACATGGCAGGCGGCGACGGTGGCCAGCGCGTTGGCGACCGAGAACCGGCCGGGCACGGGGATCGCCGCCGGGTACTTGCGGCCCTCGTGGTGGAGGGTGAACCGCGTGCCGTCGCCGTCCATGCTGAGGTCCGTCGCCCGGTAGTCCGCCTCGGCGTCCAGGGCGTACGTCGTCACCGCGTCCGGCATCATCGCCACGATCGAGGCGCCCACCGCGTCGTCCACGTTGACGACCGCGCGCCGGCAGAGCCCTTCGAACAGGCGCAGCTTGGCGTCCCGGTAGTTCTCCATGGTGCCGTGGTCGTCCAGGTGGTCCTGGGTGAGGTTGGTGAAGATGCCCACGTCGATGAACGAGTCGTCCACCCGGTGGGTCAGCAGCCCCATCGAGGTGGCCTCCAGGACCACGGTGGACACCTCGCGGTCCCGCATGCGCCCGAGCAGGTACTGGAAGTCCGGCGACTCCGGCGTGGTCAGCACCGACCTCGGCATGGGGATCACCTCGTCCCCGATCCGGCTGCCGCCCGTCCCGATGACGCCCACCTCGGCGCCCTCGGCGATCCGCAGCAGGGACTCGACCATGTAGGAGACGGAGGTCTTCCCGTTGGTGCCGGTGACCGCCACCATGTCCATGGCCCGTCCGGGCTCACGGTAGTAGCGGGAGGCGACGGCCGCGGCCGCCTTCCTGATGTCCGGCACGCGTACGACGCAGATGCCCTCGGCGGCCGGGGAGGCCTTGTCCATACCGTCGACGAGCACCGCCACCGCGCCGCGCGCGATCGCGGGGCCGACCGCCTCGGGACCGCCACCGACGTGACCGGGCACGGCGATGAACAGGGTCCCCGGCGTTGCCCGGTGGGCGTCGAAGCAGGTGCCCGCGGTGATCGTCGTCTCCGGATCCCCCGCGAGGACCTCGTGGTCATGGCCGGCCAGCAACTCGCTCAACTTCACAGGGGTCCTCTCGGGGGGGTACGGCGACGGCCGGTCGTCCGGCGTCGGCAAAGGCGGCGCCCAGGGCTGGGAGGCCCGGGTCACGGAGATGTCACAGCTGAGTACAAATACGTACAGAAAGGGGCGAAAGGGAGAGAGTGCTACGTGCGCCGAGCGGAGAAATCCGGACCAGAAACCGGTGGGCAGCAGCCGGGCTCTGCCGGTTGCGGGAGAAAGGGAATCGCTAGCCGTGGCCGTGCAGGGCCCGGCACAGGGCATGAGGAGGCCGGGTCAGGCACTCCCCGGCTCCATATGTGCTGCGACTCATGCTCTCGAGTGTACGGCCCCGGAGCGGCCCGGAGCACCCCTGTGAAGGGGGGCCGGAGCCCCGGTGGCACACTGGCCGCCGATTCGCCGAAGGAGCACTCCATGCCGTTGATCCGCACTCTCAGCAGGGCGGTTCGCCGCGCCTACCGCCCGAATGTGGATCTCAGCCACCCCACCCGGTCCCCGCTCGGCAGCGCGGTCGTCAACTGCGTCGTGTACGAGGACGGCGCACGGCGCCCCGGCGACTGTCCGGCGGAGGAAGCCCTCGCCCGGGTCCGCAAGGCCGGCCAGGGCTTCGTCTGGATCGGGCTGCACGAGCCGTCGGAAGAGGAATTCGCGGGTCTCGCCGAGCTGTTCGGGCTTCATCCGCTGGCCGTGGAGGACGCCGTACAGGCGCATCAGCGGCCGAAGGTGGAGCGGTACGACGACGTGCTGTTCGCCGTCTTCAAGACCGTCCACTACGTCGAGCACACCGAGCTCACCGCCACCAGCGAGATCGTGGACACCGGCGACCTCATGGTCTTCACGGGGCCCGACTTCGTCATCACCGTCCGGCACGGCGGCCGTGGCTCGCTCGGCCCGCTCCGTGAGGCCCTGGAGTCGGCGCCCGAGCGGCTGGCCATGGGCCCCGCCGCCGTGCTGCACGCCGTCGCCGACCAGGTCGTCGACGACTACGTCCTGGTGGCCGAGGCCGTGCAGGACGACATGGACGCGGTCGAGACGGCCGTGTTCAGCGAGCCTGCGGGCCGCGGCGACGCCGGCCGGATCTACCAGCTCAAGCGTGAACTCCTCGAGCTCAAGCGGGCCGTGGCGCCGCTGGCCCGGCCGCTGCAACTCCTCGCCACCGAGTCCATGCCGACCGTGGGACCGGAGATCCGGACGTACTTCCGCGACGTCGCCGGGCACCTGAGCAGAACGGCCGAGCAGATCGCCGCATTCGAGGGACTGCTCGACTCGATCCTGCAGGCCCATCTGGCGCAGGTGACGATCACGCAGAACGAGGACATGCGCAAGATCACCTCATGGGCGGCGATCGTCGCCGTACCGACCATGATCTGCGGTGTCTACGGCATGAACTTCGACCACATGCCCGAGCTGCGCTGGACGTACGGCTATCCCCTCGCCCTCACCGTCATGACCGTCGCCTGCTTCGCCATCCACCGGGCCTTCCGCCGCAACGGCTGGCTATGACCTCTTGACCACGATGTCGCCGCCCACGACGACGGTCTCGGCGACAGTGCCGGGGATGTCCTCGGGCGCGGCCCGAAGGATGTCGCGGGACAGGACGACGAAGTCGGCGAGCTTGCCGACGGTCAGCGAACCTCGCTCGTGCTCGAGGAAGTTGGCGTACGCCGAACCCATGGTGTAGCCGTGCACGGCGGTCGCCACGTCGACCGTCTCGCCCGGCATCCACGGCTCGCCGCCACCGAGCGGGCGGCGCGTGACAGCGGTGTAGATGCCCACCATCGGGTCCATCTCGGCGACGTTCCAGTCGCTGGAGAAGGCGAGCACCGCACCGGCCTCGTGCAGGCTGCGCATCGGCCAGGCCTTGTGCCAGCGGTCCTGGCCGACGTTCTCGGCCCAGTCCTTACCGGGGCCGGCTATCTCCGGGGCGCTGTGGCGCGGCTGCATGCAGGCGACGACGCCCAGTTCCTTGAAGCGCGGGGTGTCCTCGGGGTCGAGGCATTCGACGTGGACGACCTGGTGGCGCGCGTCGCGTGGCCCGTTCGCGGTACGGGCCCGCTCGACGGCGTCGAGGACGGTACGGATGCCCCGGTCGCCGGTGGCGTGGACGAAGCACTGGAAGCCGCGCGCGTCCAGCCGCGTCAGCAGCTCCGCGAACTCCTCGGGCGGGTAGAAGGTGTCGCCCCGGTGGTGGCCGCAGCCGGTGTAGGGCTCGAGGAGGGCGGCGGTGCGGGGTTCTACGACATCGTCGATGTAGAGCTTGAGCGGGCCTACGTTCAGCCGGTCGTCGTCGAAGGTGCGGGCGGCCGCCGCGAAGTCGTCGAGGTCGGCTTCGGTGGTGCCGCGCGGGTGGAAGAGGGCCGCGACGATCCGGGAGCGGAGCCGGCCCTCGGCGCGGGCCCGCTCGTACAGGGCGAGGTCGTCGAGTGAGTTCTGCGGCTCGACGACGGTGGTGATGCCGTACGTGATCGCGTCGTCGAGGCTCTGCGCGAGGCGTCCGTACTGCCGGTCGGGCGACGCCCACGGTACGGCGAGTGCGCGCAGGGCGCGGTGGCCGTCGCGGGAGAGGCCCTTGACGGCGAAGTCCTTGACGAATCCGGTGGGTTCGCCGGTCTCGGGGTCGGTCTCGGCCTCGCCGAAGGGCAGGCTCGTACGGCCCTTGGCGATGCCGAGGCGGCGCATGGCCGCCGTGTTCAGCCAGGCCGTGTGCACGTCGTAGCTGAGGACGAAGGCGGGGGTGTCGCCGGTGACGGGGTCGAGGTCTTCGGCGCGGGGCATCCGGCCGTCCGGGATCGCCGAGTAGTCGAAGGCCTCGGCCTCGATCCACTCGGCGTCGGGGTGGGCGGTGTGCCAGGCGCGGATGCGCTCGTGGATGCCGTCGAGCGTACGAACGCCTGCGAGCTGCACGCAGGCGTCGTCGGAGCCGAGCCTGACGTGGTTGTGGGCGTCGATGAAGCCGGGCAGCACGAGCCGGCCGCCCGCGTCGACGACCTCGGTGTCCGGTCCGGTCCACCGCTCGGCGTCGGAGTCGGCGCCGAGCCAGGCGATACGCCCGTCGCGTACGGCGAGTGCCTCGGCTTCGGGCCGAAGGGGGTCGACGGTGTGGATGCGGGCGTTGACGAGGAGCAGATCGGCCGGGGTGGTAGGGGGCATGAAGTGAACTCCTGGGGATGCGGTGCGCTTTTTCGGGGGCGTTGGGGTCGGTGCCGCGCCGGGGCGTCTCCTCGGGCGTCGAACGTTCGGGTAGTGCGTTGCTTCTTCGGGCGTGTTGCGTTCAACGCCCTGCGGGGAGCGCCCCGGCACGTCCCCTCCCGGCACCGTGACTCGTACGGCGGGGTCAGGCGGTACGCACGGGCCTGCGGGCGGTCAGCGCCCAGTAGGTGAGCGCGGAGACCACCGAGCCGAGGAGGGTGAGGTCGGCGCCGCCCAGCGGGGCGACCAGGGGGCCGGTCCACAGCTCCGAGTCGGCGGTGAGGCCGGCGAAGACGATGCCGGCGAGCAGGGCCGTCATGCCCGCCGGGTGGTAGCCCGCCCGGTACCAGTACGCGCCGCCCGGTCCGGCGTGCAGGGCCTCGGCGTCGTAACGGCAGCGGCGCAGCAGCATGTCGGTGAGGAATACGCCGGCCCACGGGGCGAAGACGATGATCAGGAGGGAGAGGAAGGAGAGCAGCGACTCGGTGAAGTCGGCGAAGAAGAGGGCCCAGAGCGAGCCGATGGCGGTGACGGCGGCGCTGATGAGGATGGCCCGCGACCGGCTCCAGGGGATGCCGAGTACCTGGAGGTTCAGGCTGGAGGAGTAGAGCGTGATGATCGAGTTGGTGACGGAGCCGAGGAGGACGAGGGCCAGGAAGACCGGCTGGAACCAGCCGGGCAGGAGCTGCTCGGTGCCCGCCACCGCGTCGGTCATGTCGGTCTGAGTGGCGGCGGCGACACCGGCGACGCCTAGCGCGACCGAGGAGAGGAAGCCGCCGAGGGCTCCGCTCCAGGTGATGGAGCGCAGGGTGGTGGTCTTGGGGAGGTAGCGGGTGTAGTCGGCGGGCATCGGCACGTACGAGAAGGGGCTGGACAGCATGACGACGAAGGCCAGGCTCCAGCCGGCGGCGCCGGGACCGACGGCGGGGGCTGTGATGTCCGCGCCGGGCAGGACGAAGACGAGCAGCGCGCCGAAGCCGGCGGCCAGGACGTACGCCATCCAGCGTTCGGCGAACTGCACGGTGGCGTGCCCCCACATGGCGACCGCGAAGGTCAGGGTGAGGGTGACCAGGAGGGCGAGGGCGCGGGCGGTGTTGCCTCCCTGCCAGCCGATCTGGGCGAAGAAGGCTTCCAGCGCGAGGGTGCCGACCACCGTGTTGACGATGGTGTAGCCGATGCTGACGATCCAGTTGAGTACTCCGGCGGGCCAGTTGCCGCGCGTGCCGAAGGCGGCTCGGGAGATCACGAGCGTGGCTGTTCCGGTACGGATGCCACTGAGGCCGGCGGCGCTGATGACGAAGAAGGCCAGGCCGCCGACGACCACGACGGCGGTCGCCTGCCAGAACGACAGGCCGAAGGCGACGGCGAGCGCGCCGTTGATCACGTAGGTGAAGGTCAGGTTGGAGCCGAACCAGAGCCAGAAGAGGTCCTTGGCGCTGCCGTGCCGCTCCTCGTCGGGGATGGGATCGATGCCATGGGTCTCGACGTGGAAGACCTCGTCGCTCTTCGGTTGCCGCTCCGCCGTGTGCGTTGCCATGCCACTCCCCAGCCATACCTTGAATGCCGTTCTAAGAGTTAGAACGGCATTCAAGATGCGTTGCCGCTCCCCCACCCGTCAAGACCTCGACGCAAATCCGCGGCTAAGGTCGTGACATCCGGTACGAACGGTGGAAACGGTGGAGGGGAAACGGGTGGCGGGAGCGGCGCGACGGCGCGACGGGCACATCGCCCAGGAGCGGATGCTCGAAGAGGCCATGGCGGTCATCGCCGAGCACGGCCTCGCCGCGCTCACCATGTCGGCGCTGGCCGAGCGGCTGGACACCAGCGGCGGCCACATCCTGTACTACTTCGGCAGCAAGGACCGGCTGCTGCTGGAGGCGCTGCGCTGGAGCGAGACCGACCTCACCGGGGAGCGCCGGCTTCTGCTCGCCCGCCGGACGACGGCGGAGCGCAAGCTGGACCAGTTCCTGGAGCTCTACCTGCCGCGCGGGCCGCGCGACCCGCGCTGGATGCTGTGGATCGAGCTCTGGGCCCGTACGCCCGCGAACGAAGACCTGCGCCGGGCCCAGGAGGAGATGGACCGCGCCTGGCAGGAGGACCTGGAGGCGCTGCTCACCAGGGGCGTGGCGCGCTCACGCTTCGCGCCGATGGACATACCGGCGCATGCCTCCGAGCTGTTGGCGCTGCTGGACGGGCTGAGCACGCGGGTCGTGCTGGGCCAGCGCGGCAGCGACCGCCGCCAGGCGCTGACGGCGGCGAGGTCGGCGGCCGGCCGGCTCATCCCCCGGACCACCGGGTGAGTCAGTAACCGGTCGGGCGCACCAGTCCCGTCTCGTACGCGAACACCGCGGCCTGGGTCCGGTCGCGCAGGCCCAGCTTGACCAGGATGCGGCTCACATGGGTCTTCACGGTCTGCTCCGCCACCACCAGCCGCCCGGCGATCTCCGCGTTCGACAGACCTTGCGCGATCAGGGACAGGACTTCGGTCTCGCGTTCCGTCAGGTCGCCGACGCGGTCCTTGAGCGGGGCCCGGGGCGCGTCGGTCAGCCGGGAGAACTCGGCTATCAGGCGCTTGGTGATGTTCGGGGCGAGCAGGGCGTCGCCGGCCGCCACCACCCTGACCGCCTGGGCGAGTTCGGCGGCGGAGGCGTCCTTGAGGAGGAACCCGGAGGCGCCGGCGCGCAGCGCCTCGTACACGTACTCGTCGAGGTCGAAGGTGGTCAGGACGAGGACCTTGACGGTGGCGCCGGCCGGTTCGGTGATGCGCCGGGTCGCGTCGATGCCGCCGAGCACCGGCATCCGGATGTCCATCAGGACGACGTCCGGGGCGAGTTCGGCGACCTTGGCGACCGCGTCGAGGCCGTCCACTGCCTGACCGACGACCTCGATGCCGGGTTCGGCGTTGAGCAGGACCGTGAAGCCCTGACGGACCATCATCTGGTCGTCGGCGATCAGCACGCGGATGGTCATGGACTGCCCTCCAGGGGAAGCGTCGCCAGTACTTCGTAACCGCCGCCGGGGGCAGGTCCGTTGGCGAACTCACCGCCCAGCATGGTGGTGCGTTCACGCATGCCGAGGAGACCGTGGCCGACGCCCTGCGAGGGCTCGGCCGGCCTCTTGGGCGCGGTGTTGGTCACCCGGACGGTGAGTCCGGCCGCGTGGTAGCCGATCTCCACCCGCGCCCGCGCTCCGGGCGCGTGCCGCATGACGTTGCTGAGCGCCTCCTGCACGATACGGAACGCCGAGAGCTCGACGCCGGGCGGCAGGGCGTACGGCTCTCCGGTGGTCACGGTGGTGACCCTGAGCCCGGCGCCGCGCACATTGCCGACCATCTCGTCCAGTTGGTCGAGGGTGGGCTGCGGAGCGTGCCGTACCTCCTGCGACACGGCGTCCTCGGAGCGCAGTACACCTAGCACCCGGCGCAGTTCGGTGAGCGCGCCGACGGCGTTCTCCCGTATGCCCGCGAGGTTCTCCTTGAGCTCGTCGGACGGGTTCTCGACCAGGTGGGGGGCGACCTGCGCCTGGATGGAGATGACCGACATGTGGTGGGCGACGACGTCGTGCAGCTCACGGGCGATCCGGTTGCGCTCCTCCAGGAGGGTGCGCCGGGACCGTTCCTCGGCAGTGATTTCTTCCTGTACGACCAGTTCCGTGCGGGCCACCTGGCGACCGCGCAGCGAGCCGCCGACCACCACGGCGGCGGTGAGGATTCCGGCGGCGCGGCCGACGCCGGAGAAGGGGCCGAGGGGAATGAGCGCGCTGCAGACCAGACCCGCCAGGAGGCTGATCGTCAGGGCCTCGACCGCGACGCGGGGCCGGACCCGCAACGCCAGCATGAAGAGCACGCCGGCCTGCGCGGCGATCCCGGCGCCCGTCCAGGGGAACAGCGGGTCCCAGGGGAACTGTGAGCCCGTGAGCCCCGGACCGACGCCGGGGCCGGTCCAGGGGAGCAACTCGTCCTGGGCGAACTGCGAGCCCGAGAGCCACGCGACGACGACCATGGTGATGGTCACCGCCCACCACGCCGGCAGCGGCCGGAACGCCGAGACGACGAGCGCCACCGACTGGGCCCCGGCGAGCCACAGGGCGTACCTGGTGCCCACTCCGTGGCCCCAGTCGGAGGCGAGATCGTTCACGCCGACCACGGCGAGGACTGCCGCGCACATCACCAACAGCAGCACGATGACCGGCTGCCAGACCAGCCAGCCGGGCCGTCCGCTGCGCGGCAGCGGGGCGGCGGCACCGGTCCACAGGTCCTCGCGCAGGTTGCGCGGCACCGCCCGCACAGCCTTCACCAGCCGCCGGTCCCCCATGCTCTCCCCCTTCACAAGATCCACCCTAGGCACTCCGCACCGCCGCGTCTCGGGCGGGCTGACTCTCGTACACGACCCGGCTGGTCTTTCGCGGCCGCGGCCGACCGTGTTCGTACGTATGGAACGCCGCCCAGCACACCCCCAACGCACCCGCGAACACCGGCAGCCAGGCCAGCCGGGCGAGCACCCAGCGGGGGCCGTCGGGGACGGTGTGCAGGCCGGGCAGGGCGTCGCCCGCGAGGAGGCCGGTCGCGGTGACCGCCATCATCGCCGTCTGGTGCCAGAGGAAGACCGTCATCGCGGAGAGATTGACCAGCGCCACCGCCGCCCAGGCGCCGGGCCGCGCGAGCGCCCGGCGCAGCGGGCCGAGCAGCAGCATCGCCGCGCCGCACTGGGCGAGGCCGAAGGTGACGGCGGCGAGGGTGGGCGGGTTGAGGTTGGAGATCGCGGCGCCGGGCACCCCGACCATGGACGCCGGGTAGCCGGCGAACAGGACCAGGAGCGTGGTGGCGACCGCGCCCCCGGCCAGCAGCACCCAGCCGGTCGTGCGGCCCCTCAGGCCGCCCCGCACCCAGGCCGCGCCCAGGCAGTACGGGACCAGCCAGCCGGCCGCCACATTGGTCCAGCCGAGCCAGGCGGGCCCGCCCAGGCCGAACCGGGCCAGGTCGACGTGGAGGACGACGGCGAGCGGCCACAGCGGGTGCAGCTTCGCCACCAGCGGGGTCGCCGCCGTCAACGCCGCGAAGACCAGCAGGAACCAGAGCGGGGACAGCACCAGCTTCAGCAGCGCGCGTACGGTCTCCGGACCCGCCCCGGACACGAGCATCACGCCGGCCGCCACCGCCCACACCACCAGCACCGCGGCGACCGGCCTGCTCAGCCGGGCGGTCCGGGCGCCGAGCCACTGCCGGTACGTCGCACCCCGGGCGCGGCCGGCGGCGTAACTCTTCGCGCCCACCAGCCCGCCCACCAGGAAGAAGACCGCCAGCGTCTGGAACAGCCAGGAGACAAAGGTGAGTTGGGGCAGGTAATGCAGCGGGCTGGTGGCGCGGACCGTACCGCTGTCCGTGACCAGGGCCGTCACCAGCCAGTGGCCGAGCACCACGCCGAGGATGGCGAGGGCGCGCAGCGCGTCGACGGCGCGGTCACGGCCGGGCGGAGTGGCCGAGTCGATCCGGCGGACGAGGTCACGCATGACGGTCCTCCTCGGCAGGGGTCTGTCCGGAGACGATCCGGGCGATGTTCTCCAGGGGTACGGAACCGGGCCTCAGGTAGTCGCTGTGGCCACCTTCGCCCGCCGCGAAGACCCGGGCGCCGAACTCGCGCGACACCGGATCGACACCCAACCCGACGGTGACGAAAGGGAGTCGGAGCTGTGTGTGCGGTACGCAGGCGACCCAGTCGCCGGCGCCCCGGCCGGCCCAGACGGTCGCGCGAGTACGCAGCGCGGCGGCGTTGTCGCCGCCCGCGCCGGGGCTGCCGTACAGGACTATGTCCTCGACGTTCGCGACTTCTGGCCCGGCGGCGGCCCGGCCGCAGACCACGGAGCCGTAGGAGTGGCACAGGAGGGAGGTACGGGTGGCGGGCCTGGCCACCGCCAGCTCCGCCACGAACCGGCGCAGGGCGGGGGCGGCGTCGTCGGCGCGGCCGGGTGTCGTCACTTCGGGGCTCACCGTGCCCGGTGTCTTGTAGCCGAGCCAGGCGACGACGGCGGACCGGCCGCCCAGCTCCCGCTGGAGCGCGGTGGCGCCGGCCCGGAGGCGCCCGTACCGGTCGAGGCTGGTGTCCGAGCCCGGGACCAGTACGGCGATCCGCTCGGCCCGGGACAGGTCGCCGAAGACCTCGGCGGTGCGGCCGCCGTCGCGGCCGTCGAAGGAGAGGAAGTGGCGCGCGGGGTCCGCCATGGCGCGCAGCGCGGCGGCCCGCCGATGATCGCCGTGGCCGCTGGCCGTCCGCCCGGCGGCCCGGATGCCGTCCCGGTTGGCGGCGTACCGCTCGGCGAGGGCCGCCGGGGTGGCGGCCCTCAGCGGGGCCAGGATGGCCGGGGCGGGCGCCGGGACAGCCGACGGGCGGGCCGCACCCGACACCGGCACGGCCACCGAGGCGATGACGAGTGCGGCGAACAGGGCGCGGCGCGGGCGGCTGGTGCGCGGGCGGGACGACATGGCGGATGGTGGTCCTTCCTTACCGGATCTTTCTCGTGCTTCCGGTAAGGAAGTTATGGATCACGCCTTGTGGTCGGCGTCCCGCCTGGGAGGGCACCTTGCGCGTAGCTCCGAAGTACTACAAGTAGGGCCCCGGGCCCGTCAGTGCGCGTTCTCCGTCGGGCGGAGGTCCTTGGGGATCTTCGCCCAGGTGAGCGCCGCCGCCGCGAGGGGCAGCGCCGCCGCCAGCAGGAAGGTCGGTGTCATGCCCGCCGTGAAGGCCGCGGAGACCTTTTCGAGCAGTTGGGCGCCGGCCGGACCGCCGGTCTGCCCGGCCAGGTGCGCCGCCTCACCCACGGAGTCGCGCACGGCAGCCGTCGCCGCGCCGTCCAGGCCGAGTTCGGGCAGGTGCGCCCGGTACAGGGCCGAGGCCACGCTGCCCAGGATGGCGACGCCCATCGCCGCACCGAGTTCGTAGCAGGTCTCCTCGATGGCGGCGGCGCCACTGACGTCGCGCGCCGGGGCCGAGGCCATCAGAGTCACCGAGGCGACCGTGGTGGCGATGCCGACGCCGCAGCCGAGCACGGCCAGCGCGAAGGCGACGGACGGGTAGCCGAGGGTGCCGGTCTGCTGGAAGACCCAGGGCAGCGCGAGGCCCGCGGTCATCATCAGCAGTCCGCCGCCGAGCACGTGGCGGATCGGGAGCCGGTGCATCAGGGCAGGCGTCACGAGCGAGGTGATGACCAGGCCGAGGGGTGCGGGAAGCAGCCGGATGCCGGCCTCCAGCGGGGTGTAGCCCTCGCCGTACTGGAACCACTGGGTGATCAGGAACAGCGCCGAACCCAGCGCGATCATCCCGAGGAAGATCGCGGCGGCGGCGATGCTGAACGGCCGGCTCGCGAACAGCCGTACCTGCAACAGCGGCTGCGCGAGCCTGAGCTGGCGGCGTACGAACACGGTCAGCGCGACCGCGGCCAGGACCAGCAGCGCCCAGGCGACCGGGTCGGCCGGGCCGCCCTTGCCGAGCTGCTTGATGCCGCCGGCGAGGGCGAGCATGCCGACGATCGACTGCCCGACGCCCCACCAGTCCCAGCGCCCCTCCCTCGGCTGACGCGATTCGGGCAGCAGCCAGAGGCCGAACGCGATGACGGCCAACGCGACGGGAATGTTCAGCAGGAACGCCGACTGCCAGCCGTTCTTCTCGACGAGCAGACCGCCCACGACCGGGCCGAGCGCCATGCCGCCGCCGAAGACCGCGGCCCAGACCGCGTAGGCGAAGGCGCGCTCGCGGGCCTCGGTGAAGACGTGCCGCAGGATCGACAGGGTCGACGGCATGATGGCCGCGCCGCCGACGCCGAGCAGCGCCCGGGCGGCGATGACCTGCCACGGCGCGGTGGCGAACACGGCGATCAGCGAGGCGAGCGCGAAGACGCCGAAGCCGATGAGCAGCAGGCGCTTGCGCCCCCAGCGGTCGCCGAGCGCGCCCGCGGTGACCAGTACACCGGACAGGGCGAGCGCGTACACGTCGATGATCCACAGCTGCTGCACGGAGCTGGGCTGCAGGTCGGCGACAAGGGACGGGAAGGCGACGTTGAGGATCGTGGTGTCCATCGCGATCAGCAGCAGGCTGCCGGAGAGGATCGTGAGGACGGCCCAGCGCCGGGGATCGAGCTGAGCCCGGGTGTCTTGCCGGGCGGGGGCGGGGTGCATTGGGTTCCTGTTCGGGTCGTGCCGGAGAGTGCCTGGTGACACCACTTGGTCTCGCTTGAGACATCAGTGTCTCAAATAAGACGCCAATGCGCACGCTCATTCTCCTGGCGAAACCCTATGCACCATTTCATCCCTTACGTTCCGATCGGCGCGGGTGCGGTGGACACGTCAGGGGGCTCGACGGGGTTCGCGCTGTGCCGCAGGAAGCATCTGCGAAGCCGGGAAGCCCGCCGCCGGCCCGTCCCGCCCCGGAGCCCCCGGACCACCCCGAAAGCGCTGCCGGGACGCACGGAAGGGGCGCGCTCCCGATCGCAAAGCAATCACCTGATCGGGTGCCTGACCTCTTCCGGGTGATCGAACGCCGGATAACAGACGGGCGACCCGGGCGCCCATTGGTGGCGGGCGCCGAAATCGAATCTCCGCGCGAGAGTTCGCCCGGCGCCTCCCGTAACGCCCCTTTGATCAGGTGCGTTGTCCGACCGCCAGCCCGCGTGCACCGCGATCCAGGAGGAACCATGCATCCCGTACCCTCTCCCGTTCATGTCGTCGGCCGACATTTCGCGTTCGAGTGCGGCCCCACCGCACTCACCCGGCACGTGCGCCTGGTTGACGCGACGGACGCCCACCCCAGGAGGCCGCGTTGAGCGCCTCGGTTCCCGCGCAGAAACAGGGCAAGCCGCGGCCGTCGGCGCCGCCCGAGCTCAGCTACAACGGGCGCGTCCACGGAAACGCCATGCAGGACGCCACGCTGTGGGAAATGGCGCGGCGCATCCCGGGAGCGCTCGGCCAGACCTTCCGGCTCGCCTGGTCGGTGGACCGGCGCATGGTCGTCACCGTCCTGGTGTGCCAGCTCATGTCGGGGATCGGTACGGCCGCGATGCTCACCGCGGTCGCCCGCGCCATGGGTCCGCTCTTCGGTTCCGACGACGCCAGGGCCGGGCTTCATGAGGCGCGCCCGGCGCTGGTGGTCGCGGCGGTCGCGCTGGCGGTCGGAGCGCTGTCGTGGATCCTTGCCGACTGGGCTACGCGCCGCCTCAACCCCCAGGTGGCGTCCGCGGCCGATCTGACCATGGTGGACCTCCACATGAAGGTCGAGCTGTCGACGTACGACCAGGAGGGTTTCACCGACCGGAGCCAGGCCGCCGAGATCGGTGCGCTGCGGGCCGTGGACATCGCCGAGGACGCCAAGACGCTGACGAACGGCTTCGTGCAGCTCGTCTCCGCCGCCTCCGTCCTCACCGTGCTGCATCCGCTTCTGCTCGTGGTGCTGATGCTGTCGGTCGTCCCGCGCGGCCTGGGTGGCGTGATCGCCGCCCGTATCGACTACCGGGTGTTCGACGCGTCCGTCTCCGCGCGCAATGTGCGGGGGATGATGCGCTGGTACCTCACCACGCCGACGCTCGCCGACGAGCTGCGCGCCAACACCATGCGCCCGTACCTGCACTTCTGGTACCGCACCATGTGCGACCGCATCGAGGGGAAGGCGCTCGCGGCGGCGCCGCAGTACCTGCGCGTCAACCTCGCCGCCGCGGCGCTGAGCGGCGTGTTCATCGTGGGCATGTGGGCCTCGCTCGCGGGGCTGGTGCTGTCGGGGCGGATGGGGCTCGCCATCGCCGGCACCGCGATCGTGGCCTCGCAGACCGCAGGCCGCGCGCTCAACTCGATCGTCAGGTACGGGGCGGCCATGTTCCACCACGGTCTCTATTTGGACGACTACCACCAGTTCCTGGCCCAGGCGCGCGAGACGACGACCCGGCGCGGCACAGTCACTGTCCGGGCCCCGGCGGAAATCCGGCTCGACGAGGCGTCGTTCACGTACCCGAAGAAGACCGCACCGGCGTTGCACCCGGTGTCACTCACCCTCCGCCGGGGAGAAGTGGTCGCGCTGGTCGGCGAGAACGGCGCCGGCAAGTCCACGCTCGTGCGCCTGCTGACCGGGCTCACCCTGCCGACCGGCGGCCGCGTGCTGTGGGACGCCACCGATCTGGCCGCGGCGGACGCCGAATCGGTGTGGGGCCACATCGGGCTGGTACCGCAGGCGAACGGACACTGGCCGCTCGCGGTACGGGAGAACATCACCCTCGGCCAGCCGCGCCATCACGGCGACGAGCTGGTCTGGGAGGCTGCCGAACAGGTCGGCATGAGCGAGGCGGTGGCCGGATTCCCCGACCGGATGGACACGTTGCTCGCGCGGTCGCTGTGGGGCGGTCACGAGCTGTCCGGCGGTCAGTGGCAGCGGCTCGCGTGCGGGCGCGCCCTGTACCGGCGGCCGAGTTTCCTCATCCTGGACGAGCCCACGAGCGAGATGGACGCCCGCGGTGAACACCAGATCTTCAACGCGCTGCGGGAGATGGCGCCGGGCCGCATCACCCTCGTCGTCACCCACCGGCTTGAGAACGTCCGCATGGCGGACCGGATCCTCGTACTCGACAAGGGCCGCATTCGGGAGGAGGGCAGCTTCGACCAGCTGGCGCACGCCGAAGGGGGCCTGTTCGCGGAGCTGTACGCCCTGTCTCAGGACCGCTGACTCCACTCGCCCCTGCTGATCGCGCAAACGTGGACCCGACGCCCGCACGTCGGGTCCACGGACTCGCGTTCCGGGCGCGGCCGTCATCGGCGCGATGTCGTCTTCGCACCGGCGGTGAAGGGCGGCGCCGGCTGGCGCAGTTTGGACGGGGGCGGCATAGAATGACCGAATGATCTTCATTGTTGTCAAGTTTCCCGTGAAGCCCGAGCACGCCGACGAGTGGCCCCAGCACGTGGAGGCCTTCACCAAGGCCACCAGGGGCGAGCCGGGCAACCTGTGGTTCGAGTGGTCGCGCAGCGTCGAGGATCCGAACACGTATGTCCTGGTCGAGGCGTTCCAGGACGACGCGGCCGCGGCGCATGTCAACTCCAGCCACTTCCAGGCCGCTTTGGACACGATGCGTCCCCTGGTGAGCCGTACGCCCGACATCGTCAGCACGAACATCGAAGGCGCCGACGGGTGGAGCGCCATGGGTGAACTCGAAATCGACTGATCAGGGAGTGTGCTCCATGTCGAACATCCTCTTCGTAGTGACCGGCGCCGACCACTGGACCCTGGCCGACGGCACCCGCCACCCCACCGGCTTCTGGGCCGAGGAGGTCGTCGCCCCTTACGAGGTGTTCACCGGCGCGGGCCACGAGGTCGTGGTCGCCACCCCGGGCGGCGTCGTGCCGACCGTGGACCGGGCCAGTCTCGCCCCGGAGGTCAACGGCGGCCCCGACGGCGCCGACCGGGTCGTACGGGCCCTCGCGTCCTTCAGCGGGCTTCAGCAGCCGCTGAAGCTGGAGGAAGTGGATCCGGCCGACTACGACGCCGTCTTCTACCCCGGCGGCCACGGCCCGATGGAAGACCTGGCGGTCGACGCCGTCTCCGGCAGGCTGCTCGCCGACGCGCTCGCCTCGGGCAAGCCGCTGGGCGTCGTGTGCCACGCGCCCGCCGCGCTGCTGGCAGCGCGGAACCCCGACGGCAGCTCGCCGTTCGCGGGCTACCGGCTGACCGGCTTCACCAACGCCGAGGAGACCCAGGCCGGTCTCGCGGACAAGGCGAAGTGGCTGCTCCAGGACCGCCTCGTGGAACTCGGCGCCGACTTCCGCGAGAGCGAGCCCTGGGCGCCGTACACGGTCGTGGACCGCAATCTGCACACCGGGCAGAATCCGGCATCGTCCGGCCCGTTGGCCGAGGAGATGCTCAAGACGCTGGGCTGAGGGGCGTCACGCCAGCTGGCGGCGGACCAGTTCGTGCAGCCGGCCGCCCGTGTCGGCGAGGAGCTGGGCGGGCGGTCCCTGTTCGACGATCCTGCCGTCCGCCATGACGATCACACGGTCGGCGTCCATGACCGTGGACAAGCGGTGGGCGATCACGAGGCGGCCGGCGCTCAGCCTCCGTGTGCTCTCCATGACGATGCGCTGCGTCTCGTTGTCCAGCGCGCTGGTGGCCTCGTCGAAGAAGAGGATGCGTGGGCGGCGTACCAGCGCCTGAGCGATCATCAGGCGCTGCCGCTGCCCGCCCGAGATCGCGCCGCCGCCGGAGATCATCGTGTGCAGCCCCATCGGCATGCGCCTGATGTCCTCGGCCAGACCGGCCATCTCGGCGGCCTCCCACACCTCTTCCTGGGTGAAGACCTCGGCGCCGCTGATGCAGTCCAGGATCGATCCGGTCAGCGGCTGCGCGTTCTGCAGGACCACGCCGCACTGACGGCGTACGGCGGCCTGGTCGAGCGCCGCCAGGTCCTGGCCGTCGTACAGCACACTGCCCGAGAGGGGCCTGTCGAAGCCGATGAGCAGCCGCAGCAGGGTCGACTTGCCGCAGCCGCTGGGGCCGACGATCGCCACGAACTCGCCCGGCCGCACTTCGAGTGACACGTCGTCGAGGACCAGGGGCCCGTCGTCGGTGTAGCGGAACGTAAGCTTCCGGGCTTCGATACCGCCGGACAGGGCACCCGGCTGGGCGCTGGAGCCGCGTACCTCCGGAGCCTCGTCCAGCACCGGCTTGATCTGCTCGAACATGGGCAGTACGGCGGCCACCGAGATGAGCGCGCCGCTGAGCTGGGTGACCGACGTCAGCAGCATGGTGACCGCCGTGCTGAAGGTCAGGAAGGCGCCGGCCGACATGCTGCCGCGGGCGGGCCCCGCCAGCAACATGAACATGATGAGGGAGCAGAGCGGCAGATAGATGGCGTCCAGGACCGTGGTCAGGTTCTTGATGCGGCCCGCGCGCTGCTGCATCTCCCGGGTGCGCGCGAACTCGCGGGCCCACGCGGCGTACGCGAAACTCTCCGCCGCCGCGACCCGCAGTTTGGGCAGTCCCCGCAGGGTCTGGAACGCCTGGTTGTTGAGCTTGTTGCCCAGCTCGACCAGCTTCCGCTGCCAGCGCACCTGCCACAGGCCCATCCCGAGGAACACGCCGCCGATGACGACCAGCATGGCGATCGCCGCGAGCGCCAGCGGCACGCTGAAGAAGAACAGCAGCGCCACGTTCATCACGCCGACCGTGCTCGCCTGTACGGCCACCGGCCCCAGCCCGGACAGCACCCTGCGGATGGCGCTGATGCCCATCGCGGCGCTCGCGAGCTCTCCGGTCGACCGCTCGGTGAAGAACTTCGTCGGCAGCCGCAGCAGCCGGTCCCAGACAGCGGGCTGGAGCGTGGCCTCGATGCGGCCTTCCATCCGGAGAATGGTGAGGTTCTGCAGCAGCATGAAGGACGCGGTGACGATGCTGGTGATCATGACGGCCAGGGAGACCTGGACGATGAGGCCGGTCTCGGCGTTCGGTACGTACACGCCGAGCACCTGGCCGGTCGCGATCGGGACGAGGCCGCCGAGGCCGACCGTCACCAGACCGCTGAGGAGCAGGTTCCGCAGGTCGAGCCGGGTGCCCTGGAGGCTGAAGCGCAGCAGGCGCCACGGGGTCATGGGCCGTTCCGGCAGGGGGCGGTAGAACATGACCGCGCGCGGCTCGAAGTC
This sequence comes from Streptomyces sp. TRD_SC_5, assembly GCF_056836825.1. Lineage (NCBI taxonomy): Bacteria > Bacillati > Actinomycetota > Actinomycetes > Kitasatosporales > Streptomycetaceae > Streptomyces > Streptomyces sp. TRD_SC_5. The sequence goes on from NZ_JBWZZS010000001.1 coordinate 410,774, forward strand.
GTCCGCGTTGTCCTTGCCGATACGTATCCGCATGCCCGAGGCCGGGTTGACCGCCTCGTACCGTCCGCGGCGCCACAGCAGCGCGACGGGGGCTCCGGACTTGGCCCGGTGACCGACCAGCGGCCCGGAGTCGGCCCGCCACCAGCGCCCGTCGAGCCGGATGTCGCGGGTGCGGACGCGGGAGCCCAGCGCGATGCGCTCGACGGGGGTGACGCGGTCGTTGACCGCGCCGCCCTTCGGCGGCTCGGTGAGCGTGATCCCGGCGGCCTCCGCGACCCGTCGGCAGACCGCGAAGGTGGCGTCGTCGGTGGCGCGGTCCGTGCCCTGCGCGCCCCGCCCGGAGCGGTCGGGGCGGCCGATGGAGGCGACCAGGGCCTGGTCCGCCCGCGCGCGGACGGCGGCACCCGCCTTGATCCCGGCGGCCGTACGGTCCTCGTGGGCGCGCTCCAGCTCCTCGATCCAGTGGTCGACGGCGGACAGCAGGCGGTACTGCTGGTTCACCAGCTGCTGCCACATCGCCGTTTCGATCAGCAGGTCGCCCGCGGCGTCCGCGCTGTAGGAGGCGCCGTACTGCACGCTGCCGGGCGACACCGGCATCCACAGCACGTCGTCGTCGGTCACGGGGCCGTCGATGTCGGGCCGGCCGTCCAGCGGCGCCTGGAACAGCACGCCCAGGCTGCGCCCGATACCGAGCGCGAAAGCGTGGTCGAGCGGACTCTCGTACGCCGCGTAGGAATCGGTGTAGGGGTCGTTGTACGGATCGGCGTAGCCATCGGCGTACCCCGGCGGCCGGTACAGCTCCCGCAGCGGGATCCGCCGCAGCAGGCAGTCCTGCGACGGCCTGCCGAGCAGCGTGTGCTGCGGCCCTTCGACCGGGCCGAGCAGCAGCGCGCCCGCTTCGAGACGGCCGAGGAAGTGCCAGTGCCCCTGCTGGACGGCGTCGACCGCGAACAGGTCCAGGGCGCCGCCCACGACGAGCCACAGCACCTGCGGCCCCTCCAGCGGCAGGCTGCGCAGACCGGCGCAGTCGACGGGCGCGCCGAGGCCGCCCAGCGCGTAGGTCACCGTGTCGAGTCCGGCGGGGGTCCCCTCCATGGAGCCGCCCGCGTGCGGATGTACGGACGACATGTCAGTGCTCCTTGACCAGGTCGGCGTACGCTCCGCCGGTCGCGACCAGGTCCTCGTGGCGGCCGCGTTCCACGACCGAGCCGTGGTCGAGTACGACGATCTCGTCACTGTCGCGCACCGTGCTCAGCCGGTGGGCGATGACGACGCAGGCACAGCCGCGCCGCCGCAGATTGTCGATGATGATCCGCTCGGTCTCCGCGTCCAGGGCGCTCGTCACCTCGTCGAGTACGAGAATGCTCGGCCGCCTGACCAGCGCGCGGGCGATCTCCAGTCGCTGCCGCTGCCCGCCGGAGAAGTTGCGGCCGTCCTGCTCGACGCGGCTGTGGATGCCGTCGGGGCGCCGCGCGATCACGTCGTACAGCGCGGCGTCCTGGAGGGCGGCGACGACGGCCTCGTCCGGAATCGAGGGGTCCCACAGCGCCACGTTGTCCCGGACCGTGCCCTCGAAGAGGAAGACGTCCTGGTCGACGAAGGAGACGGAGGCGGCCAGCGCGCTGCGGGAGATGTCCTCCAGTCGCTGCCCGTCGATCCGGATCGCCCCCTCCCAGGGGGTGTAGAGACCTGAGATCAGCCTCGACACGGTCGACTTTCCGCTGCCCGACCCGCCGACGAGGGCGACCTGCTGCCCGGGTCCGACCGCCAGCGAGAACCCGGTGAGCAGCGGTTTGTCCAGAGGGCTGTAGCCGAAGGTGATGTCCTCGAGCGTCACATGGCCCGTGAGCCTGCGGGTGCTCTCGTCCGGCTCGCGGCGCGAGTACAGCACATCGACCGGGAAGCTCTCGACGTCCTTGAGCCTGGCCACGTCGGCGGCGAAGTCCTGGATGCGCCCCGCCACACCGTTGAGGCGGCTGATCGGCGCGGTGAAGCGCGCCACGAGCGCCTGGAAGGCGACGAGCAGACCGATCGAGATGTGCCCCTCCACGGCCCGCAGTCCGCCGATCCACAGGATGAGCGCGCTGTTGAGGGTGGCGAGGGTCGGCGCGACGACGGCGAGGAACGCGCTGGGTACGCCGAGCCGCTGCTGCACGTCCAGTGTGGTCGCGTGCTGCCCCGCCCAGCGGCGGAAGAAACCGTTCTCGCCGCCGGTGGCCTTCATCGTCTCGATGAGCTGAAGGCCGGTGTACGACGTGTTGGTCAGCCGGGCGCTGTCCGCGCGCAGCTTCTGCGTGTGCGTGGCCCGCAGCCGGATCACGATCCGCATCGCGACCACGTTGAGCAGCGCGACAATGACTCCGACAAAGGTCAGCTGGGGGTCGTACGTCCACATCAGGAAGGCGTAGAGGATCACGACCACCCCGTCCACCCCGGCAGCGGCGAGATCGCGCGCCAGCGTCTCGGCGACGGCGTCGTTGGACTGCAGACGCTGCACGAGATCGGCCGGGCTGCGCTGCGCGAAGAAGGTGACGGGCAGCCTCAGCAGGTGGCGCAGGAACCGGGCGCTGCTCAGCGTGGAGGAGATGATGCGTCCGCGCAGCAGGTTCGCCTGTTGCAGACCGGTCAGTACGGCGGTGAGCGCCACCATCGCGGCCATCGACGCGAAGAGCGGCCCCAGCATCGACGTCTGCCGGCCGATCAGGAACATGTCGATGTACGTACGGCTCAGGGCGGGCACCGCCGCGCCGACGGCGACCAGCAGCAGGCTGGCGAACAGTGCGGCAAGCAGGGTGCCCGTGGTCCCGCGCATCCGCGCCGGGACGGCGCTCATGACGCCGGGTTTACGGCCGCCGCGGCGGAAGGACTCGGAGGGTTCGAAGACGAGGACGACGCCGGTGAAGCTGGTGTCGAAGTCCTCCGTCGCCACGAAACGGCGGCCCTTGTCGGGATCGTTGACGTGGACGCCCCGGCGGCCGAACCTGCGCCCCATGCCGTCGTAGACGACGTAGTGGTTGAACTCCCAGAAGAGGATGGCGGGTGCCTGTACCTCGGCGAGCGCCGTCGCCTCCATCTGCATGCCCTTGGCCTGCAGGCCGTAACTGCGCGCGGCCTTCAGCAGGTTGCTGGCCCGCGAGCCGTCGCGCGAGACCCCGCACGCGATGCGGAGTTCCTCGAGCGGCACATGGCGGCCGTAGTGGGCGAGCACCATGGCCAGCGCGGCGGCGCCGCATTCCACGGCCTCCATCTGGAGGACCGTGGGCGTACGGACGGCCTTGCGCTTCTTGACCTGGACGGGCTTCGCACGGCGGCGCCCGCCCGCCGGGGTCTCCGGGCGGTGTCTGCGGCGGCCCGCCGGCGGCAACTGCGGCTGCGGCGGCGCCGCGGAATCGTTCGGTGCGGTCACGGAAGCAGCCAATCGATCGGATGCTGCTCGGCGAGGTGGATGGCGCCGGTGGCGAGGGTCATGGACTCGACGGCGTACGGCGGTCCCTGCGAAGTCGACCACGAGTAGCCCGACTTGGAGGCGGGCGACCGGTCCAGCCGGACAAGTACGGAAACGGGCTGGCCCTGCTTCGAGAACTCCTCGCCGAGCTGGCCGCTGCCGAGAAAGCCGGTGATCCGCTGTTGGGTCTGGGCGGTCCTGCCGACGGATTCGACCCGGCCGCGCAGTACGCCGTACTGCTGCGTCGCGACCGACTGGACGGTCAGGTCGACGGCGGCGCCGACGGGCACGGTGGAGCCGCGCTCGGCCGGTACGTACAGCATGGCCATGAGGGGGTCGTTCGCGTTCTTCACCCGTTCCACCGCCGCCACGTCCGCTCCGGTGGTCACCACGGAGCCGATGGCGGCGACGAGAGTCGTCAGCCGGCCTGCGGCGATGGTGCGTACGACGGTGTCGCCCTGGGCCGTACGGACCTTCAGCAGCGGGGCGTTGGCGGCGACGCGCTCGCCTTCCTCGGCGAGTACGGCGGTGACCTGGCCGGCGACGGGGCTCTGCAGGACGTAACTGCCCTGGGCGTGGGTGAGGATGCCGGGGGCGCCGAGCGTGGACGACACGGTGCCGGTCACGGCCCAGACGGCCGAGGCGATCATGACGACGACCGTGACGGTCAGAACAAGCCAGCCCTGGGGACGGGCGAATCGCACCGGCAGATCAATTTCTTCGGGCGATTGCAGCTTGGAAAGCGCCTGTTGGCGAAACTGCACGACACTCTTCCCTCAACCGCAATGGTCCGACTGCGTGGTCCGACTGCGATGGTCCGGCTGCAATGGTCTGTCAGGTATTCGGGCGGCCGTACGCCCCGGACCCTGGGTGGATCCGGGGGCGTACGGCCCGGCCGGTCGGCAAGGAGGGGACGCCGACGGGCCGTGGTCACCGCTGGTGACCGGTGCCGCTCGGCGGCACAGGCGAAATCAGACGCCGGCGACCGTGGCGGTGGCGAGGCCCGTGACGGCGCCGGTGTTGAGGCCGGTGACGCCCTCGACCGTGCCGACGACGGAGCCCACGGTGCCCGAGACGGGGACGACGGAGTTGAGGACGCCCGTGGCGTTGCCGACCACGCCGCCGAGGAGGCCGCCGGACACGTTGTCCAGGTCGTTGTCGGAGATTTCCTGGGTCGCAACCTGGGAGAAGTTCATGATGCGAGTTTCCCTTCGCGGTGAATATTCGAAATAACCGGGACCGGCCCTGACGGATAGGCCCTCAGTGCGAAGGATCAAAGCACGTAAGCGCGTTGGGCATCCAGTCGGGACATTGCGGATCCGGGCACATCTCTCCGTGGAATTACCGCGACGTGCACGTCCGTCCATGACTTGGTGACAGCTTCTTCACGGGATCGCCCGACGTGAATACCGGGCGCCCGGAGCCTTCGTGACGCCGAATAGGACATTACCCATCAGACGGGCATAGCCGCAGGTCAGATCCGGTGGAGCTATTGGGAGACGGTGTGCCGTCTGCACATTCGATGTGCAGATTCGCTGGTGTGACACGGCCATTACGGAACGCCACCCGGCCATCGAGGGGAGAAAGCGAGCGACTTCCGGCGACTTCCCGTCGGAAGGGGGCTGCCTAGGTCATCAGCGACATGGGTATGAAACCGGGCATGGAGCTGTCCGAAGTCACCTACCAGGACCCCGACGACGATTCCGGCGAGGCCGCCATGCGTACATACGCACGACGGGCCTGCGAACTGACCGGCATGGACCCGGAGTACGGCGTGCCCGCGCTCGCCACGATCGCGCTGCGCGAGTCCGCGTCCAACCACCCCCGCTGGCGGGTGAACACCACCGACTCCAACGCGCACGGCCCGGAGGTGGCCGACGGGCACCCGCGCAACTGCTCGCGCGGCGCCACGCAGTGCATCCCACCGACTTTCGCGGAGTACCACCAGGAGGGCACCGCCACCACGCCCTACGACGTGGTGGCCTGCATGTGCGCCACGATCAACTACGTACGCGCGAGGTACGGCGTCAATCAGTCCGGATCCAACTTCGCCGAACGGGTCCAGCAGGCCGACCCGAGCCGGCCACCAAGGGGGTACTGAGCGACCGAGCCGGCCCGGTCACACCTTCCGGGCCACCACCAGGCGCCAGTTGGGGCTCCCGTCGTCACGCCGGCCGAACTCCTCCAGGGGTTCCAGCCGCACCTGGAACCCGGCCCTGACCAGGTCGTCCCTTACACCCTCCAGCGGGAACGTCCGGTAGTACATGACGAACCGCGGCCGCCACAGCGCGTTGCGTACGCGCATGACGGAGTCGAAGCCGAGCAGCGTCCAGTACAGCCGCGAACCGACCGGCTGGGGCGCACCGATGGGGAACGTGAAGAGTCCGCCCGGCCGCAGCGCCCGGTGGACTCCGGCGAACAGCGCGGGCCGCTCGGCGGGCAGGAAATGGCCGAACGCCCCGAAACTCACCGCCAGGTCGAATTCCCGCGCGAACGGCAGGGCGCGCGCGTCGGCCCGCACCCACTCCACGGCGGGCATCTCACCGTCGTCGAACGCTTCCTGGGCGGCGGCGAGCATCCCGGCGCTGAAGTCCACTCCGGTGACCCGCTCCCGGCACAGCGGGCGCAGGACGCGCGTGCCCGCCCCGGTTCCGCAGCAGACGTCGAGCCCCGCACCGAACGGGCCGAGCGGCTCCAGGGCGCCTGCGACCGCGTCCAGGAACCGGTCGGGGGTGCGGAAGGGGGTGTGGTCAAACTTCGGGGCCAGCAGGTCGTAGCCGCGCTCGATGGAGGAGAGCGCCTGCACGGTCAGCTCGCGGAAGGTGGGTCCCTGGGAGGTGAACACGGACCCCAGGGTAGCCAGCGCCACATTCCGGCTCCTCCCACCCATTGACCAAAATGGGCTATGGCGCGTTAATTGACACGTAAAGGGCAGATAAGGGCTTTCTAAGTGGAGGCAGCCTGTCATGACCACTCACACCAGCATCGAGCAACACCCCGACGTCGCCGAGATGCGCTCCCGGTTCGAGCGGGCGACCACGACTCCACGCGCCCAGGCGATCGAGACACTGGCCCTCCTCACGGGTGTGTACCTCGCGGCGTCCCCGTGGATAGCCGGGTTCAACGGCCTCACCACCCTGGCCGTGTGCAACCTGATCACCGGTGTCGCGTACGCCCTGTGCATGGGCGGGTTCGGCTCGGCGTACGAGCGGACCCACTCCATGGCCTGGGCCGCCACCGCCATCGGCGCATGGACGATCGTCGCTCCGTGGGTCGTGGCAGGCAACGTCGACACCACGCGCAGCGTCGTCAGCAACGTGATCGTCGGTTGCGTGGCCCTGCTGCTCGGCCTGGCCATGGCGGCCATGAACAGCAGCGGCAAGACGTCCGACCGCAGCCGCTCCCGCGGCCGCGGCCGCCGGAACGCGGACGCCGGCACGATGGGCTGACACTCCTCACAGCCCGACAACACCCGGGCCCCGGCCGGTAGCGCGGCCGGGGCCCAGGCATGGCTCGGGAGAAGAGCCCGTCCGGCCGGGCGGGCGGAAACCGGGACCAAAAGATAGAATTCGAACATGGGACAGCGGCCTGTCGCGCCGACCGCGCCCGAGCTCGTCCTCGAAACTGAGGCGGGCTCGACGCTGATGAGTCCGAGCCGGGACTACCACGTCGGGCGCGACCCTCTGAGCGACATCGTCATCGACGACGCCCGTGTGTCATGGCATCACGCGGTGCTTCGGCCCGAAGCGGACCACTGGACGCTGGAGGACGAGCACAGCACCAACGGCACATACGCCGAAGGCAGGCGGATCCACGAGTGGGACGTCGGCCCCGGCAGCGTCATCCGCTTCGGCAGTCCGGCCGACGGTCCACGCGCGGTGCTCCTGGGACATGAACTCCCGCCCGCCGCGCCCGGGCGCCCGTCCGCCGTTTCCATGCCGGCGGCGACCGGCACCTTCCGGCAGCCGACCACCGTACGGCCGCTGCCGGCCCGCACCGTGCGCATCGGCCGCGCCGCCGACAACGACCTGGTCGTCGACGACCTGATCGTCTCGCGCGCCCACGCCGAGCTGCGGGCGCGTTCTGACGGTACGTACGAGATCGCCGACCTCGGCAGTCACAACGGCACCTTCCTCAACGGCCGGCCCGTCACCGTCGCCCGGGTCTCCCCCGGCGACATCGTCGGCATCGGACACTCCGCGTTCTGCCTGGTCGGCGACACGCTGCAGGAGTTCGTCGACACCGGCGAGGTCTCGCTCGACGTACAGGACCTCGCGGTCTCGGTGGACAAGGGCCGCAAGACACTCCTCGACCACGTCACCTTCCCCGTCGGCGAGAAGTGCCTGCTCGCGGTCGTGGGGCCGAGCGGGGCCGGCAAGTCCACCCTGCTCAACGCGCTGACCGGGCTGCGCCCCGCCGACCACGGCACGGTCCTGTACGACGGCCGCGACCTGTACCGGGACTACGCCGAGCTGCGCCAGCGCATCGGACTCGTACCGCAGGACGACATCCTGCACTCCCAGCTGACCGTGCGCCGGGCCCTCGGTTACGCCGCCGAGCTGCGCTTTCCCGAGGACACCGTGAAGAGCGAACGGCGGGAGCGGGTGACCGAGGTCATCCGCGAGCTGGGTCTGGAACAGCGGGCCTCCCAGCCGATCCACAGCCTGTCCGGCGGGCAGCGCAAGCGGGTCAGCGTGGCGCTGGAACTGATGACGAAGCCGTCGCTGCTCTTCCTCGACGAGCCGACCTCAGGGCTCGACCCCGGTATGGACCGCTCGGTCATGCACATGCTGCGCGGCCTCGCCGACGACGGCCGTACGGTCATCGTCGTGACGCACAGCGTGCTGAGCCTGGACGTGTGCGACCGGCTGCTGATGCTGGCGCCCGGCGGAAAGATCGCCTACTACGGGCCACCGGAGGACGCGCTTGCCTTCTTCGGGTTCGAGCAGTGGCCGGAGGCGTTCGAGGCCTTCGAGAACGACCGCGAGCGCGACTGGGCGGGCCAGTACCACCAGTCCCCGTTCCACCGGCAGTACGTCACGCAGGCCACCCGCCAGCCACACCTGCCGCAGGCCCCGGCGCCGGCCGTCGTCGCGCCGCCGGCCCGAACCCGGAGCCGGGGTGCGCAGATGCGGACGCTGGTGCGGCGGTACGCGGCCGCGCTGAGCGCCGACCGGACCTTCCTGGCGATCATGATTGCCCTGCCGTTCGTCATGGGCGCGATGGCGCGCGCCCTGGCCGGCTCGGAACTGACGCAGGACACAGCGATGAACGCGCTGCTCATCCTCTGCGTGGGCGGCGTGCTGACCGGCGCGGCCAACGCGGTGCGTGAGCTGGTCAAGGAACGCGTGATCTACCAGCGGGAACGGGCCGTCGGGCTCTCCAGATCGGCGTACCTGATGTCCAAGGTGGTGGTGCTGGGCACCATCACGATCCTCCAGGCCGTCGTCCTGACCCTGGTCGCCCTCGTCGGCGTCGATCTCGGCGCGCCGGGCGGCGAAGGGGTGCTCATGCCGCCGCTGGTGGAGATCATCGCGGCCGTCGCGATGCTGTCGTTCACCGCGATGATGCTGGGTCTGCTGGTGTCCGCGCTGGTACGCAAGGAGGAGGTCACGATGCCGCTGCTCGTCCTCCTCGCCATCGTCCAGGTCGTGTTCTGCGGAGCGCTGCTGAAGCTGGACGGGGTCGCCGGGGTCGAGCAGCTGGCGTGGCTGGTTCCGTCCCGGTGGGCGCTGGGCGCGATGGCCGGGACGATCGGGCTCGGCCGCATCGTGCCGGGCGAGCTGACGGCCGACCCGCTGTTCGAGCACTCGGCGGGGGTGTGGCTGCTCAACATGGGGATGCTGGTGGTGCTCTCCGCCGTCTTCGGGTACGTCGTCGTGAAGCTGCTGCGGCGGCACGAACCCGCCATCATGCGGAAGTAGGAACGGGGCGCCATGACGACTCCGGACTTCCGCCCCACCCATGTCGTCCCCCAGGACGGGCTGCCCGCCTGGGAGGCGCCGGACGTGTCGCTGCCCACCGAACCGCTCGACCCGCTGCTTCCTGTGCGGCTGATCGGCCGGCGCGGGGACTGGGGGCAGATCCTGTGCGCGAACGGCTGGTCGGCATGGGTCGACGGCCGCCTGCTCGTGTCCGTACCGCAGGAGCCGCCTGCGGCCGGAGCGCCGATGGCCCGTGCGGCGGACCCACGGCCGCTGCTGGCCCGCGTCGAGGAGTCCCTGAGCCAGTACCGGCGAGCGGCGGAGGACCTGACGGCGGGCCGCACGGACGGCGAGGATTTCCGCCGCCGCACACGGGGACTGCGGGTGGGGATGGTGGTCGACGGCGAGGCGGTGTGGCTGTACGACGCGGAGCACGAGCGCTGGATGTACTGCGACGGGACTCGCCTCACGACGTACGCGGCCTCGTCGTCCCCCGGCAACAACCACCCACCGCCCCGCGAACCCACCCAAGTAGCCGCGGCCGCGCAGCCCCCGGCCGACCCGCCAAGTGCCCCGGCCGCGCCTCGGGACCCCACGCAGGTGGTCACCCCCGCCACCCCCGACGACGCCGGAATCCCCACCGGCCCCGACGATGCCCGGGCGGCGCCACAGGAACCGACGCGCGTCGTCGCCCCGCCGGCGAACGACCGGTCACCGGACCCCGGCCGGCCGGTCGGCCACAGCCCCCGCACGCCCGACGACGCCGCGCCACCCGAACCCGAACCCACACGCGTCGTCGACCCACCGGCCACCGGTCCGAGCGGCCGCCCGGACAGCGGTCCGGCCGGGTCACCGGAGCCCACGCGGGCCGGCGATGCGGGGGCGGCGCATCCGGGTGCTGACGGCAGCCCCGACCGCGACCGCGAGGCCACCCGGCTCGCCGGGCACGGTGACGGGGCCCCGCCGCATCCCTCCACCCGGCCCGGTGACGGGTGATGGCGCGCGCGCCGCACGAGACCGGTATGGCCGGAAGGCCGTCCGAGCTGCTCGGAACGCAGATCGCCGACTACCTCGTGGAGAGCGAGATCGGCCGCGGCGGCATGGCCGTCGTCTACCGCGCCAAAGACCTCCGCCTGGACCGTACGGTCGCCCTGAAACTCCTCGCGCCCGAACTCGCGCGCAACGACACCTTCCGCCGGCGGTTCACCCACGAGTCGCGGGTGGCCGCCGCGATCGATCATCCGCACATCGTGCCGGTCTTCGAGGCCGGTGAGACCGACGGCGTCCTCTATATCGCCATGCGTTTCGTAGCCGGTCAGGACCTGCGCCACCTGCTCGACCGCCAGGGGCCGCTGCCGCTGGACACCGCGACCCGGATCGCCGCGCAGGTGGCGTCCGCCCTCGACGCCGCCCACGCGCACGACCTGGTGCACCGGGACGTGAAGCCCGGCAACATCCTGGTCGCGGAGGGGACGGACAGCGACCACCCGGAGCACGTGTACCTCACGGACTTCGGCCTGACGAAGAAGTCGCTCTCGCTGACCGGCTTCACCACCGTCGGCCAGTTCGTCGGCACACTCGACTACGTGGCGCCGGAGCAGATTTCGGGACGCCCGGTGGACGGCAGATGCGATGTGTACAGCCTCGCCTGCGTCGTACACGAAACGATGGCAGGGGGCCCGCCCTTCCAGCGCGACGACGACATGGCGCTGCTGTGGGCCCATCAGTTCGACCCGCCGCCGCCCCTGACCGGGCAGCGCCCGGACCTCCCGGCCGCCGTCGACGGCGTACTGGCGAAGGCGCTCGCCAAGAGCCCGGACGACCGGTACGGCTCCTGCCTGCAGTTCGTGGCCGCGCTGCGCGCCGCGGCGGGCGGACCGGGGCCGGGCAGCCGGCCGCCGACGTGGGCGGACCCGCACCTCGGCAGCGCCCAACGCGGCGCCGAGAGCCCGCCCCCGCCGCCGCGCTGGGCGCTGCCGGTCTTCCCCGGGTACTCCCGGTAGGCCGCGCGGCGCAGCGGTCAGGAGCCCTCCGCCGCGACCTCGCCCCGCCGGTGCACCCGTGCGGCGAGCAGGCTGCCGAGGAACCCCGCGACCAGCCCCCACAGCACGGCGATGCCGAGCGCCGTCCACAGGCGCGGCCGCAGCGAGACCTCCCCGCCGAGGCCGCCACCGACATCGAAGAGATCCGCGATCCCCAGCAGCGACAGCCCCATACGCGCGGTGAGCCGGGCGACCAGACAGACCATCAGCACGGTGAGGGTGAGAGCGACGGCCATGTGTACGGCGTGCTGCCACGCCCGCATCCGCGCGGGTGAGCGGACCGCCATGAGGAACGCGGCGGCCGGCACCAGGACCGCGGCGGCGACCAGCAGCCACCAGGCCCGTCCGTCGTGTTCGGTGAGCGTGCCGAGATTGAGGGTGGAGATGTCGCGCGTACGGAGTACCTGGTCCAGCACCTGCGGCATCGGCAGCCCGAACGGGCCGTCCACCTTCCCCTCCCAGGACGCGCCGAGACCCAGCGTGAGGGCGAGCCAGGCGAGGTTGGGCAGTCCGAGGAGAATCACGGCGAGGGTCTCGGCGCGGTGGCCGTGCGTCACCAGCACGACGAGTGCGAGGACCAGCCCCAGGGCGACGTACGAGAGCAACAGCACGACCATGGCGAAGGCGGCCGGGCGTACGGGCTCCTGAAAGCGCACCAGGCGGGCGGGGAGCGGGGCCCTGCGCGACACGAGGAGGGCGAGGACGAGGAGGCCCGCCAGCCACAGCAGCCCGAAGAAGAGGGTGAGGGGGACGTCGGCCCGGAACCCGATCCGGGGTGCGTCCTCGCCCAGCACATCCTCGAGGAGGCCGCCGGTCGGGTCCTCCAGCGGAATCCTGAAGGTGTACCGCGCGAGCAGCGAGAGGACGAGGAGCGCGAGTACCCACAGGACCGCCAACCGGGCGGCGCGTCCGGCCAGTTCGCGGGTACTGGCGACGGCGCGGTGCCGCAGCGGCCGCAGGAAGCCGGTGGCGATCACCAGGGCCCCGGCGAGGGTCACCGAGAGAGGCAGCACCGAGAGGTCGGCTCTGGTCTCCGCGATCGCCCCGGCGTCGCCCGAGATGTCGAGCGAGCCGCCGGCCGCCATCACCATGACGGCCGCTACGACGCGCGGGAACGCACCCCCCGGCAGGTCGGCAGCGCCCGCGGCCCACAGGCCGAGGGCTGCCGTGACGGCCATGGCCGCCAGGCCGGCGAGCACCGCCACGAGGGCGTCACGCCAGACGTGTACGGCGCGCGCGGCGCGACTGCGGTGGCTGAACTCCTGCTGGCTCACGCTGCCACGCTAAGCACGGGACGGGCAGTCCGCCGCCGGAGTGGGCCGACCGCGTCAGCTTGCGGGCCGTACGGGTACGAGGCACACAATAAGCACGCAAGGTAGGAAGAAGTGTACGCATCGCGACCTGCGACCGATCCCTACGTTGGGAAGAACCGCCCGTGAGTGCCGAACCGCCGACTTCCGGCCGCCCCACAGGACCTCCTTCCGGCCCGCTCTCCGGCCCCTCACAACCGGGCCAGGGGGGTCAATCGGGCCCTACGCCCCCGCCCGGAACACCTTCCGGCCCCCCGTCCGGCCCTCCGGGCGGCGGCGGTACGGGCGGTCCCGGTGGCGCGGGCGGACCCGAAGGCCCCGGCCGCCCCTGGTGGCGGTCCGTCCCCCGGGTCGCGGCCATCGCCACCGCCATCGTGGCCGCGGTGGTGGTGACCATCGTCCTCACCCGTCCGGACGACACCCGGCAGGCCGCGGGCGGCGAGCTCTTCCTGGAGACGGCCGGCTCGTCCGGGCCCGATCCGTACACCGAGTCGACCGCGCGGAACACCGACGCGGCGACGGCCTCACCGACCACACCGCCGAGCGTGCGGCCGAACGTGTCACCGACCCGGTCCAACGTCACCTCGGTGGTGGACGGGGCGGGCCGCGGTCTGTACGGCGGGACCCGGAAGGTCGCGAGCTGCAACGTGGAGAAGCAGATCTCCGCACTCACGTCCCAGCAGGACAAGAACGAGGCGTTCGCCTCCGTCCTGGACATCGAGCCCACCGGCGTACCCGCGTATCTGCGGTCGCTGACCCCCGTGCAGCTGCGGATGGACACCCGGGTCACCAACCACGGATACCGGGGCGGTGGTCCGACGCCCTATCAGGCCGTACTGCAGACCGGCACCGCCGTCCTCGTCGACGACCGCGGGGTGCCGCGGGTGCGCTGTGCGTGCGGCAATCCGCTGCGCCCGCCGGTCGCCCTGAAGGGCACGGTCAAGCGGACGGGCAACCCGTGGCCCGATTACCGGCCCGCGAACGTGGTGACGGTGAAGCCCTCGGCCGAACCGGTGGAGGAGTTCGTCATGTTCGACCCGGAGAGCGGCGACTGGTTCACCCGCGACAAGGGCGACACGGGCGTCGACGACGAGCAGACCACGCCGCCCGCCCCGGAAACGAATTCGTCCCCGCCGTCCCCGGACGATTCGTCACCGTCGGCCGAGTCGCCCGCCTCCCGGCCGCCGTCGGCCGAGTCCCCCGTCTCGGACCCGCCGTCGCCAAAGGTGCCGCCGGCCGAGCCGGACCCGGATTCCCCGGACCCGCAGTCTCCCGCGCCGGATTCCCCGCTGACGCCGCTGCCGCCGGCTCCCGACAGTCCGGCCCCCGGGGGCCCGACCGGGTGAATTCGACGACGTACCAGCCTCCGGTCGCACATCCGCCCCGCCCGACTGGTTTGCTCCCGGGCAGGCGGCCGACGGGCCGCCGCACGCGATCGCCCACCGGAGGAACCTCGTAGTGACGACGATGAACACCGCAGGATCGGCCGGCCCGGATCCGGAGAGTTACGAGGACGAGCTTCCGGTCCATCCCCACCGGCGGGGTGACGTCGTCATCAAGTGGCTGACCACCACCGACCACAAGACGATCGGTTCGCTCTACCTGGTCACGTCGTTCGTGTTCTTCTGCGTCGGCGGCGTGATGGCGCTCGTCATGCGGGCCGAACTCGCCCGTCCCGGCATTCAGATCGTGTCGAACGAGCAGTTCAACCAGGCGTTCACGATGCACGGCACGATCATGCTGCTGATGTTCGCGACGCCGCTGTTCGCCGGATTCGCGAACTGGATCATGCCGCTGCAGATCGGCGCGCCCGACGTGGCGTTCCCGCGGCTGAACATGTTCGCGTACTGGCTGTACCTCATCGGCTCGACCATCGCGGTCGGCGGCCTGCTGACCCCGGACGGCACGCCGGACTTCGGCTGGTTCGCCTACGCCCCGCTGAACGACTCGGTCCATTCGCCGGGCGTCGGCGCCGACTTGTGGATCATGGGTCTGGCCTTCTCCGGCTTCGGCACGATCCTCGGTTCGGTCAACTTCATCACCACGATCATCTGCATGCGCGCACCCGGCATGACGATGTTCCGGATGCCGATCTTCACCTGGAACATCCTGCTGACCGGTGTACTGGTCCTGCTCGCCTTCCCGGTGCTCGCGGCGGCGCTCCTCGCGCTGGAGGCGGACCGCAAGTTCGGCGCGCACATCTTCGACGCGGCCAACGGCGGGGCGCTTCTGTGGCAGCACCTCTTCTGGTTCTTCGGCCATCCGGAGGTGTACATCATCGCGCTGCCGTTCTTCGGCATCGTCACCGAGATCATCCCGGTCTTCAGCCGCAAGCCGATCTTCGGTTACATCGGCCTGGTGGGCGCGACCATCGCGATCGCCGGTCTCTCGGCGACGGTGTGGGCGCACCACATGTTCCCGACCGGCGCCGTGCTGTTGCCGTTCTTCTCGTTCATGACGTTCCTGATCGCGGTACCGACCGGGGTGAAGTTCTTCAACTGGATCGGCACCATGTGGAAGGGCTCGCTGAGCTTCGAGACTCCCATGCTCTGGGCGACCGGCTTCCTCGTCACGTTCCTCTTCGGCGGGCTGACCGGCATCATCCTGGCGTCACCCCCGATGGACTTCCACGTGACCGACTCGTACTTCGTCGTCGCGCACTTCCACTACGTCGTGTTCGGCACCGTGGTCTTCGCGATGTTCGCCGGATTCCACTTCTGGTGGCCGAAGTTCACCGGCAAGATGCTGGACGAGCGCCTGGGCAAGATCACCTTCTGGACGCTGTTCGTGGGCTTCCACGGCACGTTCCTGGTGCAGCACTGGCTCGGTGCCGAGGGCATGCCGCGCCGGTACGCGGACTATCTCGCCGCCGACGGTTTCACCGCGCTGAACACGATCTCGTCGGTCAGCTCGTTCCTGCTGGGCCTTTCGCTGCTCCCGTTCTTCTACAACGTATGGAAGACCGCGAAGTACGGTGAGCGGATCAGGGTCGACGACCCCTGGGGCTACGGCCGTTCGCTGGAGTGGGCGACCTCCTGCCCGCCGCCCCGCCACAACTTCGTCACGCTGCCCCGCATCCGCTCCGAATCCCCGGCGTTCGACCTGCACCATCCCCTGATCGCCGCTCTCGACCAGGCGCACAACCGCCCCGACACCTCCGCGACCGTGGCGCCGGGAGACAAGCAGGAGTAAGTACGCCGCCGGGGAAGGAGGAAGGCGTGAGCGTGGAGCCCGAGAAGGAGAGCGACCGCGGTCTGGCCCAACTGGAGGGCTATCTCCTGTGGAGCGCCGAGGTCGCGCAGGCGCGCCGGCACGCCGGCCGGTTCACCGACCAGTTGCCCTGGCTGACCACGGCGCAGCGCGAGGAGGTGGAACGCGTCTACACGGCCGAGCGGCTGGCCGCCTCGCGGACCATGTTGGTGCGCGTCTCGGCCCGCGCCACCGCACTGCGCACCGAGTACACCGAGCGCTACCGGAAGCTCAGGACGCGTTGCGTGGCGGTGTCCGCCGTGTGCGTCGGCGCGGCGAGCGGGGCGTGCGCCGCGCTCACCTTCCTCGTCCGGTAAGAACGAGTCTGCCGGGACCGCTCGTTTCACCCGCTTTGTTCTGGGGACCCGAAGGAAGTCCGCCTGGTTCGGGAGCACGGCAACGACGAGCAAGGTCACGGAGTGCCTCATGAACGTGAGAACAGGGCTGCGGGTGGTCGTCACGGGCGCCACCGGAAATGTCGGTACGAGTGTGGTGCGCGCACTCGCGGACGATCCACAGATCGGCTCCGTCCTGGGCCTCGCGCGCCGGGTGCCCGACCTGGCCTTTCCGAAGACGGAGTGGGCGGCCGTGGACCTGGGCGAGGAGGAGGACGGCGACGGGCTCGCCGGTTACTTCGCCGGCGCCGACGCCGTCGTCCATCTCGCGTGGCGGTTCCAGCCGACCCACGACCCGGTGCTGACCTGGCAGACCAACGTCCTCGGGTCCATCAGGGTCTTCAAGGCGGTCACCGTCGCCGGAGTGCCCGCTCTGGTGCACGCCTCGTCCGTCGGCGCGTACTCGCCCGGCCCGAAGGAGGCTCCCGGGGTGGACGAGTCGTGGTCCACGCACGGCTGGCCGGACGCGGCGTACTGCCGGGAGAAGGCCTACCTCGAACGGGTGCTGGACACCTTCGAGTACGAGCACCCGCATGTGCGCGTCGTACGCATGCGTCCGGCGTTCCTGTTCAAGGAGACGTCGGCGAGCGAGCAGCGGCGCATCTTCGCCGGACGCTTCCTCCCCGGCCCCTTGATACGGCCGGATCTGCTGCCCTGGGTGCCGGATCTGAAAGGGCTCGTTCTCCAGGCGCTGCACACCGACGACGCCGCCCAGGCGTACCGGCAGGCCGTCCTGCGCGAGGTGAGCGGCGCGTTCAATCTGGCCGCCGACCCGGTCGTCGACGCGCGGGTTCTCGGAGAACTGCTGGACGCCCGGGTGGTGCGGGTGCCCACGGGCGTGGTCCGTGCGGCGCTGGCGGCGGCCTGGAGCGCACACCTCGCCCCCGCGTCGCCGCACCTGTTCGACGCGGTGCTGCGGATGCCCGTGCTGGACTCGTCCCGCGCGCGCCGGGAGCTCGACTGGCAGCCGCTGCGTACGTCCACCGAGGCGATCGGGGAGTTCCTGGACGGCGTACGCAAGGGAAGCGGCGAACAGACCGCGCCGCTCGCGGGACACAGGGCGAGCTAGACCGGGCCCGTCCCCTCCGGATACGTCCGGCTACCTCGCGCAACAAAGCACCAAAACGCCCATTTGGGTAAGATATCGGCAGGACGCTCGTACGACGGTTCCCCCCGCGCGTCGAAGGAGCCTCATGTCCAGCCGCCTGCGTACTCGTGAACCCGAATCCGAATCCACCTCTCCCGGCTCCCGTCCGCCGGGGCTGGCCGGCCTCCCCGAGATCCCGGATCCATCGACCCTCTGCACGCTGGACGCACGCACCCTCTCCGACTCCCTGTTCGAGCGCCTGACGTCGCTGAAGGAGGGCACGCCCGAGTACGCGTACGTCCGCAACACCCTGGTCGAAATCAACCTCAGCCTGGTGAAGTACGCCGCCTCACGGTTTCGCAACCGGAACCAGCCCATGGAGGACATCGTCCAGGTGGGCACCATCGGCCTGATCAAGGCCATCGACCGCTTCGACCTCGGGCGCGAGGTGGAGTTCCCCTCCTTCGCGCTGCCGACGATCGAGGGGGAGATCAAGCGCTTCTTCCGTGACAACAGCTGGGACGTCCGCGTACCGCGCCGGCTCCAGGAGCTCCGGATCGACATCGCCCGGGCGTGCGACATCCTGGAGCAGGGGCTGGGCCGGGAGCCCACGGCATCCGAGCTCGCCGCCCACCTGGGCGTGGACGAGAGCGAGGTCCAGGAGGGCCGACGGGCGGCGAACGGCTACAACGCCCGCTCCCTCGACGTGGTGTTCGACGACGCGCCCGCGGGCTTCGCGCAGGGCTGCCTGGGCCAGGAGGTCCGCGCGTACGACACCGTCGAGTGCGTGGTGGCGCTGAAACCGATGATGAACGGCCTGGCCGAGCGGGACCGCATGATCCTCACCATGCGCTTCGTGGAGGAACTGACCCAGCGGGAGATCGGCGAGCGGATGGGCATCTCGCAGATGCAGGTGTCCCGGCTGCTGACACGCATCCTGACGACACTGCGGGACGCGCTCCTCGCGGAGGACGACGGCCTTCCCCCTACGCGCCCCGCCGCCGGGAGCCACGCGGCGCCGCCACCTCCACCCACACCGTCTTGCCGCTTCCCCGAGGCACAGAGCCCCAGCTCCGGGCCAGGCGCCGCAGCACCGTCAGGCCGTGCCCGCCGGGCACAGCCACATCCGACGGCCGGGGCTTCGGATGCACGGAGCTGCCGTCGGTGACCTCGATGCGCAGCCGGTCGGCTGTGCAGTTCAGTACGAATTCCCGCGGCCCGCCAGCATGCAGACAGGCATTGGTGACCACCTCGGACACGAGCAGCAGCACGTCGTCGACGACTGCCTGCTCCTCCTCGTCCGCGGCGGGAATCCACTGCCAGTCGGTCAGGGCCTCCCTGCTGAAGTCGCGGCAGCGGCCCACAACGTCCTCGGCGGCGCACAGGGTCAGCCGGCGGGTCTGGCCCCGCGACTGGAGGACGTCGCTCGGGACCATGACGCACCCCCTCGTCTCGGTGAGGCTTTGCGCACCGGGTGCCCCAAAAGGAGCGCTTTACCCACCGTCCCGGCCGCCATGTCGGCGAGCCTCGCTCTCCACCGGTGCCAGCTCGTAAAGGAGTTGCTGGGACTCCGCCACAAGGCCCCCGAGCGACGTGGCCGTCTCACTGTCCTGCTCGAGCAGTTGCCGCTTCAGCCGCCCGTGGGCGGCCCAGGCCGAGTCGAGCGCGACCGCCCGCTCCTCCCTCGTGCTCCGCCCCCGCGCTTCCAGGGCGCTCCGGTCTGCTTCACACACGTCGCCCGCCGCCCGCAGGAGGTCCGACAGGTGCGCCGTCGCCGCGTCGGGCAGCGGCCTCAGCATGGGCTCGGCGCTGACCGTGCTGGCGAGCGTGCGGGTCAGGGACAGCAGCGGGTCGGTGATCCGTTCCCAGGCGTGGTCCCACTCGGCCGACGGCAGCGCGGGGCCGGTACGGCGCAGCTTGTGGCCCGGGTTCAGGCGGTAACTCTCGCGGGACCACAGCCGTGCGTCGTGCAGGTCGGACAGAATGGCCGCGACCCGCCGCGCACGGTCGTGCCAGCCCTCGGCCTCCTGTCGCCCGTACTCCTCCCGCAGGCCGTCGGCGACGGTGTGCAGGAGGTCCGCGCTCTCGGCGGGCAGCCTGCTCAGGGAGTCCCGGACGCTGCGCAGGTGGACCGGCGGGAGGATCAGGGCGTTCACCGCGATGCCGATGACCGCGCCGACGGCCGACTCGAAGAGCCGGTGCAGGATGTCGAGGCCCGAGTGGGACCCGTAGGCCAGCACGAACAGTGCGGTGGTCGGCGCGTACAGGCCGTGCTCGCCGAAGCGCGCGTAGTTGCCGAGCAGGACGGTGACCGGCAGCACCAGGGCCATGGCGGTCATGGTGTTGCCCGTCAGATTGGCCGCTCCCGCCGCCAGTACGGTGCCGATCGCGATCACGATGAGCTGCTGCACACCGGACCGCAGTGAACGGTAGACAGTGCTCTGTACGAGTACGACCGCCGTCCAGGGGGCCATCAGGGCCATCGGCGCGTTCCACCACCAGCCGGTCAGCGCCCAGGCCGCCGCGGCGGCGCCCGCCGCCTTCAGGGACTGGGTGACCATGTCGCGTTCCGGTCCCGGCCCCGCGGCCGCGCGACGGGCGGAGCGCCCGATCGCCGACGCTTCCCAGGACACCCACCGACTTATACGGCCGAGTGCGGCACCACCGGTGCGCGACCGGTGGTCACTCTCACTGCCTGCCACTACCGCCTCCGGAGCCGGTGCCTGCTGCGCCTGTCTACGACGGGGCACGCGTTCCCGGTCGAGCGCCTTCCAATCGCTCCCGCAGCCGGGCGA
This sequence comes from Streptomyces sp. TRD_SC_5, assembly GCF_056836825.1. Lineage (NCBI taxonomy): Bacteria > Bacillati > Actinomycetota > Actinomycetes > Kitasatosporales > Streptomycetaceae > Streptomyces > Streptomyces sp. TRD_SC_5. Next base: position 431,021 of record NZ_JBWZZS010000001.1, read on the forward strand.
GCGGACTGTCGTCGAGCCGCGCGAGCAGGTCGGCGGGGTCCCGGTAAACGGCCGCGGCGCCGGCCTTCTCGAGGTCGCCCTGGGGGATGCCGCCGCACCGGAACGCCACGCCCAGTACACCCGCCCGGGTGGCGGCCTCCATGTCCCACACCGTGTCACCGACGAACACCGCACGGCCGGCGGGTACGCCGGCCAGTTCCAGCGCCCGCTCGACCGGCTCCGGCGCCGGCTTGCCCTCGCCGACGTCTTCGGCGCTCGCTGTGCCGCCGATGGCGTCGTCGGCGTCGATGGCCCGGCGCAGGGCGTCGAGTTCCCCGCCGCTCGCCGACGTGGCGAGGATGACGGTCCAGCCCTGGTCCGCGAGCGCGCGCAGCAGCCGGCCGGCCTGCGGCAGGGCGGGCAGCCGGTCCGCGTACGTCGCGTACAGGGTCTTGTGGGCGGCGCTGATGCTGTCGTCCTGGCCGGTGTCGCGTTCGTCTCCCAGCAGATGGGCGACGAGGTCGTGGCCCGGCAGGCCGACGGCCCGGTGGATGTCGTGCATCACGACGTCGTGCCCGGCCTGGCGGAAGGCCTCCCACCAGGACGTCACATGCAGATGGTTGGTGTCGACGAGCGTTCCGTCGACATCGAAGACGACCGCTCGGTCCATGTCGCCGTTCCTTCCTCACGAACAGAACAAACCGACGGGCCGCGCGGCCGGGGCTGCGCGGCCCGTCTTCAGCACTTGCCCAAGTACCCGGGCTACTTGTTGGGCGACCTCTTCACCCGCTCGCCGGTCCTCTCGACCGTTTCGCGGGCCCTGCCGCTCAGCTGCTCGCCGCGGCCTTCCGCCTGCGTCGACCGGTCGTCGGTTGTCTTGCCGACGGCTTCCTTCATCTTGCCCTTGACCTGCTTCGCCTTCGCTTTTGCCTTGCTCACGAGGGTGTTCCTTCCACAGAGATCGGAGATGAGTGGACCTGGCTCGTCCACCTTGCGCCGGTCACTCCGTGCCTGCAATCCGGGAACGTTGCGTCACCGCTCATTCAGCCGGACGGCTCGTCCGGCACCGGTTCCCGTTCCTGGCCGGCGCCGGGTGTCTGCTTGCGCTCCTGCCGGGTACGGGAGCCGTCGGGGCCGTCGGAGCCGTTCTCGTCCAGCGGGTCCTCGCCGTCCTGTGCCTGCTGATCGGGCAAGTCCCTCGGCACGGGCGTGCCGTTCTCCTCGCTGTCCTGCGTCCGCGGATCGCTCATGGCCTCGGGTCCTCCCTATTCACGGCAGAGGCAGAACGGGTGGCCCGCCGGATCGGCGTACACGCGAAAGCCCCGCTGCCCGTCGTTGTCGTCCAGGTCGAGCGGGGTGGCGCCGAGTGCGAGCACCTGCGCCTGCGCCGTCTCGATGTCCGGTACGTCGAAGTCCAGATGCATCTGCTGCGAGTTCTCGTCGGCCCGCGGCCAGTCCGGCGGCCGGAAGCCCGGCGCGCGCTGGAAGGCGATGCGGGGCCCGCCGGGTACGTACAGGTCGTACCAGTCCTCGCTGTCCTTCTTCACGTCGCCGCCCAGCACCGCGGCGTAGAAACCGGCGAGTGCCTGCGGATCCGGACAGTCCACGGCCACGAGACAGTACTTCGCGATGGCCATACCGACCTCCTTGCTCAAGCTTGCGTCCCACCCCTGTACCCCTTCGAGCCCGGCTGAACCGAGCCGCGCGTGGAGCGACCTTTTGATAGGAAGGGGTACGAAGCGACACCTTCGGACTTCGGACTGAAAGGCGCGACGGAGTGGAGCCAACCAGCCAGCAGGAGAACGCGCACAGCTCGGTCCTCACCCTGCACGTCAACGGCACCCCGCACACGCTGTCGCTCGACCACCGCACCACCCTCCTGGACGCGCTGCGCGAGCACCTGGACCTCACGGGCGCGAAGAAGGGCTGCGACCACGGCCAGTGCGGCGCGTGCACCGTGATCGTCGACGGCCGGCGCGCCAACAGCTGCCTGCTGCTCGCCGCGGCCCACAACGGCGCGCACGTCACCACCGTCGAAGGCCTCGCCGACGGCGAGCGGCTGCATCCTCTCCAGGAGGCGTTCGTCGCGCGGGACGCCCTCCAGTGCGGTTACTGCACGCCGGGCCAGATCTGTTCGGCCGTCGGGATGCTGGCCGAGGCCGCCGAGGGACACCCCTCGTACGTCACGTCCCACCGGCACTCCCCGGGCGCTCCCGCCCCCCTCACCCCGGACGAGATCCGGGAGCGGATGAGCGGCAACATCTGCCGGTGCGCCGCCTATCCGAACATCGTGGATGCGATCGAGGAGGTGGCGCCGTGAAGCCGTTCGCGTACTTCCGCGCCGAGAGCGCCGAGGAGGCGGTCGGCGCCTTCGCCAACCATCCGGGCGCCCAGTACCTCGGCGGCGGCACCAACCTCGTCGACCTGATGAAACTCGGGGTCGCGGCCCCGGACCTCCTCATCGACGTCAGCCGCCTGCCGCTGGAGGAGATCGACGAGCTTCCCGACGGCGGGCTGCACATCGGCGCGGCCGTGCGCAACAGCGATCTGGCCGCCCACCCGGCCGTGCGTTCGCGCTACGCCGTCCTGTCGCAGGCCCTGCTCTCCGGCGCCTCGGGACAGCTGCGCAACACCGCGACGACCGGCGGGAACCTCCTCCAGCGCACCCGCTGCACGTACTTCCAGGACATCTCCAAGCCCTGCAACAAGCGCGCCCCCGGCACCGGATGCCCCGCCCGCGACGGCGTCCACCGCGATCTCGCGGTGCTCGGCCACTCCGCCCACTGCGTCGCCACCCACCCCTCGGACATGGCCGTCGCACTGTCCGCCCTCGACGCCGCCGTCCACCTGCGCGGCCCGCAGGGCGCACGCACCGTCGCGGTCACGGACTTCCACCGGCTGCCGGGCGAGAGCCCCGATCAGGACACCGTCATCCGTACGGGCGAACTGATCACCGGCGTTACTCTCCCACCCGTTCTGCCCGGTACCCGGTGCGGCTACCGCAAGGCCCGCGACCGCGCCTCGTACGCCTTCGCGCTCGCCTCCGTCGCCGCCGTCCTGCGCGTCGAGGGCGGTGTCGTACGGGACGCCGCCCTCGCCTTCGGCGGGCTCGCGCACCGGCCCTGGCGTGCTCGCGCCGCCGAAGAGGTGCTGCGCGGAGCGCCCGCGACCGAGGAGACGTACGCCCGGGCCGCCGACGCCGAACTCGCCGCGGCCGAGCCGCTGCGCGACAACGGCTTCAAAGTGCCGCTCGCCCGGAACCTCGCCGTCAGCGTGCTGGCCGAGCTCGCTTCCCGTACCTGAGGACGTGACAACCGCATGACGCACGCACCGACCCCACTGGGCACGCCCGCCGTCCGCGCGGAGGCTCGCGACAAGGTCACCGGCGCCGCACGCTATGCCGCCGAGCACACCCCGCCCGGCTGCGCGTACGCCGTGCCGGTGCCCGCCACCGTCGCGCGCGGCCGGGTCACCGCCGTACACGCCGACGAGGTGCTGGAGCTGCCAGGGGTGCACGCCGTCCTCAGCCACGAGAACGCGCCCCGCCTCAAGGAGCCGGACGACCCGATCCTCGCGGTGCTGCAGAACGCCCGGGTCCCCCACCGCGGCTGGTACGTCGCCCTGGTGGTCGCCGACACTCTGGAGAACGCGAGTGCGGGGGCCGAGGCGCTGCGGGTCGAGTACGCGTCCGAGGAGCACGACGTACGGCTGACCGCGAGCCACCCGGGTCTCTACACACCGGAGGAGGCGAACAGTGAGGTCCCCGCCGTCCGGGAACGCGGCGACTTCGACTCGGCCTATCCCGCCGCTGCCGTCCGGATCGACGCCACGTACACCATGAGCGCGCAGCACAACCACCCCATGGAGCCGCACGCTTCGACCGCGTGGTGGGACGACGGACGTCTCACGGTGCACGACTCCAGTCAGGGCTCCACGAAGGTGCGGGACTCCCTGGCCCAGGTCTTCGGGCTGGAGCAGCGGCAGATCACTGTCATTTCCGAACACGTCGGCGGCGGGTTCGGCTCGAAGGGCACCCCCCGGCCCCAGGTGGTGCTGGCCGCCATGGCGGCGCGGCACACCGGGCGCCCGGTCAAGCTGGCACTCCCCCGCCGCCAGCTCGCGGCGGTCGTCGGGCACCGCGCGCCGACCGTGCAGCGGGTGCGGCTGGGCGCGGGCGCCGACGGAGTCATCACCGCGCTCGCGCACGAGGTGGTCACGCAGACGTCGACGGTCAAGGAGTTCGTGGAGCAGGCGGCTGTTCCGTCCCGCGTCATGTACACCTCGCCCCACAGCCGCACCAGCCACCGGGTCGCGGCGCTGGACGTGCCGTCACCGTCGTGGATGCGCGCTCCGGGCGAGGCGTCCGGGATGTACGCCCTGGAGTCGGCGATGGACGAACTCGCCGTCGCCGCCGGTCTTGACCCGGTGGAACTGCGGCTGCGCAACGAACCGGACGCCGAACCCGACAGCGGCAACCCGTTCAGCAGCCGGCACCTGGCCGAGTGCCTGCGGGAGGGAGCACGGCGCTTCGGCTGGGAGGGGCGCGACGCGCGGCCCGGCATCCGCCGCGAGGGGGATCTGCTGCTCGGCACCGGGGTCGCGGCGGCCACCTATCCCGTGCTCGTCAGCCCGTCCGCCGCCACCGCGCACGCCGTGCCCGACGGCACGTACGTGATCCGGGTCAACGCCACCGACATCGGCACCGGGGCCCGGACGGTGCTCGCGCAGATCGCCGCGGATGTGCTGGACGCGCCCCTGGAATCGGTGCGCGTGGAGATCGGCAGCAGCGATCTGCCGGTGGCGCCGCTCGCGGGCGGCTCGTCGGGGACGGCGTCGTGGGGCTGGTCCGTACACAAGGCGTGCACGCTCCTCGTCGAGCGGCTGGGTGACCGGTCCGGCGGCCTGCCGGCCGAGGGGGTCACCGCCGCGGCGGACACCGAGCGTGAAGCGGCGGAGGAGTCTTCGTACGCGCGGCACGCCTTCGGCGCCCACTTCGCCGAGGTGCGGGTCGACACCGTGACGGGAGAGGTCCGCGTACGCCGCCTGCTCGGTGTGTACGCCGCCGGGCGCATCCTCAACCCCCGTACCGCACGGTCGCAGTTCATCGGCGGCATGACCATGGGCATCGGCATGGCGCTGACGGAGGCAAGCACCATGGACCCTGCCTTCGGGGACTTCGCGGAACACGATCTGGCCTCGTACCACGTGCCCGCCTGCGCGGACGTGCCCACGATCGAGGCGCACTGGGTCGACGAGGACGATCCGCACCTCAATCCGATGGGCAGCAAGGGCATCGGCGAGATCGGAATCGTCGGCACGGCGGCGGCCATCGCCAACGCGGTCCACCACGCGACGGGGGCGCGCCTGCGGGAGCTTCCCCTGACACCGGACAAGGTGCTGCCGCACCTGCACCCGACGGGGTGAGTGGTCCACTGCTTGCCCTCGCCGGGGAATGACCGGCATGCGGCGGGGCACAAGGCTGTCAGCGGCACAGCCACCCGGTCTGCGCGTGGTGCGCCGTCGAGTGGCAGGAGAAGCACATGCTGGCAATCGCGGCGGCGGTGGTGTTCGTCATCGCCTTCATCATCCACGCGACCGAGACGTCGACGGAAGCGATCTTCGGACCGACGAGCCTCATGCTCGTCGGGCTCGCCCTCCTCGCCCTGCATGTGGCGGGTGTGGGCGCCGGGTGGTCGGCCCGGGGTCGCCGGCGCTGACAGGAGCCGCCCGGGGCGGGGGCCCCGCCCCGGGCGGTCCGCGCTGCGTCAGGCGGCGCGGGCTGCGCGTGCGCGGTGATCGCGGATGAGGCCGGCGTAGTGGTGACCGCTCCCCTTGATCGTGCGGCGCTGGGTCTTGTAGTCGACATGGACCAGGCCGAAGCGCTTGTCGTAGCCGTACGCCCACTCGAAGTTGTCCAGCAGGGACCAGGCGTAGTAACCGGCGAGCGGCGCGCCCCGGCGCACCGCGCGGGCGCACCCTCGGCACTCCCAGCGGGAGAGCGCTCTCCGAAGAGCATCGCCAAAGGGGACGGAGACTGTCAACGGATCACCGGTCCGTTTGCCGCATCCGCTCCGGGGCATTCGCCGGAAGGACGGATTCCTTCAGATTCGATGGGTTTTCTCATGGGCACACCTCCGAACGATCCCGCCCCGCCCAATCCGACCCCCGCGCCGGGTCCAGGACCGCAACCAGGGCCCGCGCCAGGTCCGGTGCCGGCGCCCGGGCCCGACCCGGTGCCCCCGGCTCCGCCCCAGCCCGAACCGGACCCTCCCGCGCCGGTCCCGCCGCCCGAGCCCGAGCCCCGGCCGGGCCCGCTGCCGGGGCCGTTCCCTCCCCCGGAGCCCGTCACCTGAGAACCCCGTCACCTGAGAACGTGGCCGCCCGCGGGCCCGCTCCCCCGAGTCCGGACAAGCCAGAGCCCCCGGTGGCGTCCGGGGGCTCGGCTCAGCAACTCCGCTTCGGGGGCGCTTACTGAGTTAACAGGCCCCACCCTGCCCGCGCCGGGCGAGGCGTGGCGGCAGCGACCCTCCGGCGGGACGGAGAGCCACCCGTTGGGGTGACCGCGCGGCCGACCGCCCGTCCGTTACGTATTGGGCTGGGCGGCGCTCACGTCGCCGAGCGCGGAATCCGGGTCGCGCTCGATCGCCAGGTCGGCCATCGCCACGATGCCCACCGCGGTGGTGCCTTCGACCACGGGCAGCCGACGCAGCGCGTGTTCACGCATCAGCTCAATGGCGCGGTCGACTTCGTCGTCGGGCGTGACGGTGACGAGGTCGGGGCTGCAAGCGTCCCTGACGGTCGTCTCGCCCGGGTCCTTGCCTTCCGCGAGTACGCGCACCACCAGATCGCGGTCCGTGACCAGTCCGCGCAGCTCGTCGCCCTCGGCGACCAGAACCGCGCCGATGTTCTCCTCGCGCATCCGGTGCGCGACCTCGCTCACTGCCGTGAGCACGCCCACTGTGACGGGGGCGCTCGTCATGATTTCGCGAACTTGCTGACCCATCGGGTCCTCCATCGGACGGGCGGCGGAAGCCGCAGCCCCCTTTGACCGGCCGGGTACCCGCACTGAGCCCGCTCAAGCACCGTGCGCACGCCGAGCCTCGCCGTTTCTTCCGCAGGCTTCCAAGCAGCATCTGTACGACCTGGCCAAGCGGCTCGGGATCGACGGGCGCTCCAGGATGAGCAAGCCCGATCTGCTGGAGGCCGTCCGCAAGGCGAACCGTTCGAAGACCCGTGAGGCCAGGACGTAACGGTGCTCATCCGGCCGAGGCTCAGGGCCGGCGCCAGGCGTCGTCGTCCAGGTGGGAGCCCGCCATGGGGCCCATGCGCAGCATGCCGCCGTCCACCGGCCACGAGGCTCCCGTGACGTACGAGGCGTCCGGGCCCGCCAGGAAGGCGATGACGGAGGCGACTTCGCGCGCGTCGCCGGGACGCCGCAGGGGAATGCCACGGCGTACCTCTGTCCGTGCGTCCGTGTCTTCCTGGCCGGTCATCGGGGTGGCGATCTCGCCCGGAGCGACCGCGTTGACCGTGATGCCGTACTCGGCGAGTTCGAGTGCCATCACCTGCGTCAGCAGGCCGAGACCGCCCTTGGCCGCGCAGTAGGGCGCGGCGCCGACACGTGGCGCGGTCTCGTGGACGGAGGTGACGTTGACGATCCGGCCTCCGCCGCCCTGCTGGATCATGCGGCGCGCCGCCCGCTGACCGCAGAGGAAGGGGCCGATCAGGTCGACGTCGACGACCTCCCGGACCTTCGCGAGATCGAGTTCGAGGAACGGTGTGGCGGTGCCGGTGCCGGCGTTGTTGATCAGAACGTCGATGCGGCCCAGCTCCTGGGCCAGCCGGTCGACCACTTCGGCCGCGTCGGGCAACCGTGTGAGGTCCATGGCCGCGACGGACGCGCGACGGCCGTACCCGCGTACCTCTTCCGCCGTCTCTTCGGCGCCCTTGCGGTCGGTGTGAAAGGTGATGCCGACGTCCATGCCCTGCGCGGCGAGGCGGACGGCCGTGGCGCGCCCGATGCCCGAGTCCGCGCCGGTGATGACGGCGACTGGCGTGTGTGCGTTCTCACGGCTGGACATGGACGGGTCCTTGTCTTGGGTAGGTGGTGGGATCAGGGCCAGGACGGCTCCTTGCGCGGTACGACGACCAGCTCGGACACGGCGCTGCCGGCCGGGACGGACAGGGCGTACAGCACGGTGTCGGCGACGATGTCCGGGCTCTGCAGCATGGAGACGTCGGCGTCGGGGAAGCGCTCCATGATGAACGGTGTTTCCATACCGCCCGCGATGATGCCTGTGACTCCGATACCCGGGCAGTCCCGCTGCGCCTCCTGGAAGAGGGTGTGGGTGAACGCGCGCAGGCCCGACTTGCCCGCCGCGTAGGGGCCGGCCTCGGTCCAGGTGCGGTTCGAGGCGGTGGAGAGGATGTTGACGATGTGACCGCCGCCGCGGGCGACCATGCGGCGGTAGGTCTCCAGGCACAGGTACATCGGCCCCAGCAGGTTCGTCGTGACGACCCGCGTGACCTCGTCGGCCGTCAGGTGCTCGATGGGCTTGGAGACGTCCACGGCCGCGTTGTTGACCAGGATGTCCACCGCCTGCCCTTCGGCCTCCAGGTCCTTGAAGACCTCCGCGACGGCCGTGGCGTCGCGGACGTCCATCTCCACGAAGCGCGCGTCGCCGCGCCCCACGGCGCCGAGTTCGTTGCACAGGTCCCGCGCCAAGTCCTTGCGCAGGTCCGCCACCAGTACGGATGCCCCGGCCCCGGACAGCCTCCGGGCGATCGAGGCCCCCAGCCCCCGCGCGCCGCCGGTCACCAGTGCCTGCTTGCCGTGAAGGTCGACCCGCACTCCGCTTTCCATACCGCTGCCTTCCGTTGCCTCCGCCGTGCCGGATGGGGGCGGTGTGCGCTCGGCAACCGCTCCGTATCTCACTGTGAGCCCCACGGACGTGTCCGGCACGCCGGACTACGCCGCTGCGCAGCGGCCCGCCGGCTGTGGCCACGGTCACGCGCCGGTCCTGCGGCCGGGGTCGTCCGGCACCTGTGAGCAAGCGCACCAGCAGTACCGGATCCCTTACGGCCCAAGGGACAGGGGCCCTCGGCGACCGCTCAGCGGTGCGCTCTTGCCCGCACCTTCCGAGCCCTTCTGCCACGATGGTCCAGGCCGCGCCCCGGAAGCACTCTCCGCCCCTGAACAGGCGTCATGAGTCCGCCCGACGAGCGGCACAGTCCAGCACCAGCCATATCCGGTGGAGCGGCCGCGCAGAGCAGCCGGTGTCCGAGCTTCCGCCGTTCCGCCACTTGAGCCCCGGCTCGTCTTCCGAGTAACTCACTGTGTCTTCTTTGCCTGCGGGCCCCGCGCCCACCCCTGCCCTTGCCCCTGCGTCGGCCCATGTCCCCGACGCCGTCGCTCCCACCCGGCGGACGCGCTTCGGCCGTCCCGTCAAGAGCGGGGCGGACGACCACTCGCCGTGGCGTTCCCTGAAGTACCGCAGCATGCGCTGGTGGTCGGTGGCGAACTTCGTCTCCAACGCCGGTACCTGGATGCAGCTCACGGTCCAGAACCTGCTGGTGCTCCAGATCACCGGCTCCGCCGCCGCGACCGGACTGTCCATGTCCGTCCAGGCCGCTCCCGGTCTGCTCATGAGCATCGCGGGCGGCGCCGCCGTCGACCGGTGGCCCCGCAAGCTGACCGCCGCCGTCAGCCAAGGGCTGCTGGGCGGCGTCGCGTTCCTGACGGCCGTCCTGGTCGCTACGGATCAGCTGAACCTCGGGGTCCTGATGGCGCTGGCAGCCGTCACGGGTCTGATCGCCACCGTCGACGGACCGGCCTGTGCGCTGCTGGGCAACGATCTCGTCCGTACGGAGGACGTCCCCTCCGCCATCGGGGTGGGCTCACTGATCCACAACGCGGGCCGCCTCGTCGGTGCCGCCATGGCCGGTATCACGGTCGGCTTCCTCGGCACCGCCGCCGCGTACGCGGCCAACGGCCTGTCCTTCCTCTTCGTCGCCTCGGTCATTCCCTTCCTGCGTCCGGTGCACAACGCCGTCAAGGGCGCCATGGCCTCCCCGAAGGCACCGGCTGCGGCCAAGAGCGACGCGGGTGACACCGCTGACGACATGTCCGTGCGGCAGGGCGTCGTCTACTTCATGCGCCGCCCCCGGCTGGTCGCGCTCGCGGGCATCACAGGGATCAGCGCGGTCTTCGGGCGCAATTACGGACTCACCCTGGCCGTCCTCGTGACCGGCCCGCTCGCCGGTGGCGCCGGGGCGTTCGGCACCGTCTCCACGGTCCTCGCCGTCGGCGGCATCGTCGGTGCGGTGCTCGGCGCCCGGCTGCGCAAGCCGTCCGTACGTCTCGTGGGTACGCTCGCGGCGGCCGGCGCCCTCCTCCAGGCGGTGGCGGGATTCTCGCCTTCGCTCGCCGTGCTGCTGGTGCTCGTCCTGCCCATGGCGGTGGTCGAGTCGATTTCCGACACCGCCGGGACGACCGTTCTGCAGACCGACCCGCCCGCCCACATGCGGGGGCGCGTGCTCGGTGTCTGGGGCACCATCAAGACGTCGTGGGGTCTCGCGGGACCGCCGGCGCTCGGCCTCCTGATGGAGCTGGCCGGGGCGCGCGGCGCCCTGGTGTCCGGTGGCCTGATCATCGCCGGCGCGATCGGGGCCGCCTATGTGCTGCGCCGCCGGACGGCGGCGACCGTGGTCCTGCGGACGGAGCAGCCGGTGGTGACCGGCCGGCCGGCCCTGAGCACGGCCGCCTGATTCCCGGCGCGGTCGGCCGTCACCCGTCATCGCCCCAGGACGATGTCTCCAGCAGCCGGATACGACGCTCCACCCGCGACGGCACCCGGCGCCGCCGGGACAGCGCCGCGGGCAGCCGCCGGGCGGTGTCGGCCAGCGCGAGCCGCGCCTGCGGATCGTCACGGCTGTCCATGGCCAGCCTCGCCGACTGCGCGAGGGCCTGCCGCAGTGGCCGCCGCAGCCATGCGGTGAGCAGTTCGTTGCGGCGCATCCGGGCCACCCGGCCGGGGCGGGTGTCCCCGTCCGGGTCGTGCCGGGCGACGACGCCGGGACAGTACGCCAGCCCCCAGCCGTGAGTGTCGAGGTCGATGGCGAGCAGCTGCTCCTCACCGCCGACACCCAGCAGCGGATGGAATCCGCCCACTTCCAGGAAGGCAGCCCGTCGCACCACGGCCGCGCACGCGAGGAATCCGAGTACGGAACGGCCTGGCAGGTCCGGTTCCTGGCCCAACGGCGAGTCGCGCAGCTCCTCGTTGAGCGGATCGGGGTCCGCGTCCGGACCGACGAGTGTGGTGGCGGACACCAGCCCCAGGCGGGGGTACGCGTCGAGCACGTCGGCCGCCCGGTCGAGGGCTCCCGGTTCCCACCACGAGTCGTCGTCGCTGAAGGCGATGTACGGCGTGCGGAGTGCGGCGGCGCCGTACGTACGCCCGGCAGCGGCCAGGTTACGGCCCGGTGTGAGCAGTCGTACCGCGGGGAACCGTGCGCGCACCGCGTCCGCGGTGCCGTCCGTGGAACCGTTGTCGACGACCGCGACCGGTGGCCGCTCCGGGAGCCCGGCCAGGCGGTCCAGGGTGCGCAGCAGGCTCGTACGCCGGTTCCTGGTGATCACCACGATTCCGGTGCGCGGCCCGTCCGCCGGCTGCTCGCTCACCACGGCGGCGGCCCGCGTGCGGCCGGTCGGCCGCCCGCTCACCGCGAGCCCTCCGGAACCAGCGGCCGGTCCGCCTCCGTACCGTGGTCCGGTTCCGGCAGTTCGCGTACCGCCTCGACGACCTCGTCGACGGTGATCCGCAGCAGCCGCTCGTCCGGCAGCGGACCGTGGGCGTCCCCGGGACGCGGTGAGTCGTCGCCGCCGGGATGCCACAGCACCCGGTGCCGGGCGCGGGGCGGCGGTCCCCACAGGCGCGGGGAGACCGGGCCGAACAGGACGACCGACGGTGTGCCGAGCGCCGTCGCGAGGTGGGCGAGCCCGGTGTCGCCGGCCAGCACGCAGCGGGCCCGGGCGACGAGCGCGGCGAGCTCGTCGAACGGCACATCACCCGCACCGCCCAGCACCGCGTCCGGCGCCAGCCCGGCCTCCGCCGCCACATGCCGGGCCAGCGGGCCCTCCCCCGCGCCGGCGGTCACCACGACCTCGTGCCCCGAGCGGTGCAGCGCCCCCACCACGGCCGCGAACCGCTCCCTCGGCCAGCGGCGGGCCGCCGCGTCGGCGCCGGGGTGCACCACGACCGCGCCCGGGGCCGGGGAGGGGACGTCGGGCGGCGGCAGCCACAGTTCCTCGGGGTCCGCCGCGATGCCGTACCAGTCGAGCAGCCGGCACCAGCGGTCCCGTTCGTGCTCGTCGGGGCGCCAGCACGGGCCGTGGACACCGGGTGTTTCCGGGTGCGCGTACGCGAAGAGCCGCCCCGGCCGCAGCCGCTGGAGCAGCAGATGGCTCGGCGGCCCGTTGCCGTGCAGGTCCACGGCGATGTCGGGCTCGCGGCCGTCCCAGGCCAGCTCGGCGGGCACGCCCCGCCCGGGGGCCGAGGCGGGCAGCAGCCGGTCCACCAGGCCCGTCGCGGCCGCGGCGGCGGTCAGCCGCTCGGGCGCCGCCAGCACCACCTCGTGCCCGGGCAGACCGCGCCGCAGCGCGCGCAGGGCGGGCACGGCGGTCAGCAGATCGCCGAGCCCGAGCGCCCGCAGTACCAGCACGCGCGGCCGGGCCCTCCCCGGAGCCTCGCCGCCGCTCGTCAGCGGCTGTGTCCGCTTCTCGGCACTCATGTCGTGGCTGCCTCTCCTCATTGGCGTCGTTCGGGTCCGTACGTGGCCGGCAGGCCCGGGTCAGGGCGAGGCCGGCCGCACCCGTACGGCCGCCTGCGCCGCCCGGTGGGCCAGCAGCGTGGTGGAGCGGCCGACCAGATAGGGGAGTACGACCGCCTGTCCGCCCCACGTGCGCAGCACCTCGGCCTCGGGAAGGTCTTCGACGGAGTAGTCGCCGCCCTTCACCCAGACGTCGGGCCGCAGCCGGCTCAGCAGCGCGGCCGGGGTGTCCTCCTCGAAGACCGCGACGGCGTCCACGCTGCCGAGCGCGGCGAGGACCCGCAGCCGGTCCGCCACCGGATTGAGCGGGCGCCCCGGCCCCTTGCGGCGCGTGAGCGACGCGTCGGAGTTGACGCACACGATGAGGCAGTCACCGATACGCCGGGCACTCTCCAGCAGCCCGACATGACCGGCGTGCAGCAGGTCGAAGCAGCCGCCGGTCGCGACCACCGTGCCGCCGCGCGCCCGGACCCGCTCCGCGAGAGCGAACGGGTCCGTCTCCGGGGCCTCTTCCTCGGGGCCGGAGGCAGGCTCCGTGCGCCACAGCGCCGGGTTGCCCGCGCCGCCCGCCGCCACGAAGGCGGCGGCTTCGGCGACGGCCCGCTGCACTGCCTCCTCCGGAAGCAGCCCGTCCGCCAGCGCCGCGGCCGTCGCGGCGGCGAAGCAGTCGCCCGCCCCGCACGGGTCGCCCTGGGCGCGGTACGGCGCCGGGACGAGCATCGGCGTACCCGCGCCGGGGCGGGTGAGCAGCACGCCGCGCTCCCCGAGCGTCACGGCGACGGCCGCCGCCCGCCAGCGCTCCGCCAGGTCGCCTCCGCGCCGGGCGTAGGCCCGCAGGGACTGGCCGTCGGCGGGGCTCAGCGCGCAGGCCTCCGCGCCGTTCGGGGTGACGATCCGCGCCCCCGGCACCGGGTCGTCGCCGCTCAGGTGGGGGTCCCACACCAGCGGCGTGCGGCGGGCCACGGCCTCCAGGTGCGGTCGAACGGCACTCGCCGTGTGGCGCCCGTAGTCGGCGACGAGTACGGCGTGGGCCTGCGCCAGTGCCTCGCGCACCGCGTCGTCCGGCTCGCCGGGCGTCCCGCCGCCGCGGTCGATGCGCACGAGTGGCCGGCCTCCGGCCAGTACCCGCGTCTTCACCGGCAGGGTGCCGTCCAGCGGGATCTCCACCAGCTGGACCCGGCCGCGCAGGGCGCGGCGTACGGCTTCGCTCGCCGGGTCGTCGCCGAGCGCGGTCACCAGGATCACTTCGCGGCCGCCCCGGGCGGCCAGCGCGGCGGCCAGTCCTGCCCCGCCCGGGTGGCTCTGGTCGCCGGTGACGTCGACCACGGGGGCGGGTGCGTCCGGGGACAGCCGGGTGGAGACGCCTTCGATGTCCTCGTCGAGCAGTACGTCGCCGACGACGACCAGGGGCTTGCGGGCGGTCATGACAGCCTCCGATCGGCCGCGACAGGCCTGGCGGTGGTCCGGTCCGGAGCGGGCGCCCCGCCCGCCGCGTCGAAGCATTCGCACAGCAGGTGTACGGCGACGAGGTGGGCCTCCTGCACGGTCGCCGTGGTGTCGGCGTCGACGCACAGGGCCTCGTCGGCCGCCTCGGCCAGCGGGTTGGGGCCGGGTCCTGTCAGCGCCCATACGCGCAGTCCCGCCGCGCGGCCCGTCACGGCCGCCGCGATCAGGTTGGCGCTGCGGCCTGAGGTCGACAGGAGGACCAGGATGTCGCCGGGGCGGCCGTGCGCGGACACCTGGCGGGCGTACACCTGGTCGAACCCGTAGTCGTTGGCGATGGCCGTCACGCTGGAGGTCTCCGCGTGCAGGGCGATGGCCGAGTAGGCGGGGCGTTCCTGCCGGTAGCGTCCCACCAGCTCGGCGGTCAGGTGCTGGGCCTGGGCGGCGCTGCCGCCGTTGCCCGCTGCCATCAGCCGGCCGCCGACGGGGAGTACGGCGGCGAGTTCGGCGCCCCAGGCGGCGAGTTGAGGAAGGCTCCGGCGCCGGAAGCCGGTGAGCGCGTCCTGCAGTGACTGGCAGTGCCGGTGCGCGGCGTCGAGTACAAGGGATTCGTTCATGCTGGCCGGGCGTACCGCGTCCGGGGGGACGACGGCCGGACCCGCACCTCCTTCGGACATCGGTGCTGCGCGGTCGGTCGGGAACACTGCGGCCGGTCGGACCGGGGTTCAGATCGCCCCCGTGACGGCGGGCTGCGGGGTGAGCACCTCGCAGTACACGGACTCGGTGGCCGCGGCGACTCTCGGCCAGCCGTAACGGCTCAGCACCCGGCGGCGGCCGGCCTCCCCGCACGCCTCCCGGACGGCGGGGTCGGCGAGCAGTTCGCCGACGGCGCGGGCGAGGGCCTCGGGATCGCCGGGCGGCACCAGCCGTCCGGTGGCCGGGTCGGCGACGGTGTCGAGCTGCCCGCCCACCCCGCTGGCGACGACCGGCTTGCCGCAGGCCATGGCCTCCAGCGGCGCGATGCCGAACGGCTCGTAGTCGCCCGGGCACAGCACCACATCGGCGGTCCGCAGCAGCGGCGCCACCTCCTCGCCGGCCACGCCGCCCGTGAACCGCACCCGGTCCGCGACCCCGGCGTCGCGGGCGAGGTCGCGCAGCCGGCGCACCTCGGGGTCGTCGTCGAGCCGGTCCGCCGCCGGCCCGCCCACCACCAGGAGTTCCGTGTCGGGCAGCCGGGCGAGCGCGCCGATGGAGATGGCGGCGCCCTTGCGCGGGACCAGGCGGCCGAGCTGGATCAGCCGGTGGCGGTACGTACCGTCCCGGTCGGCGACCGGACCGTACGGTGTGAACTCACCGGTGTCGACGCCGCACGGCACGACGCTGACCTTGCCGGCGGGTACGCCCATCCGGCCCAGTTCGGCGACCTCGTCGCGGCAGGTGGCGACGACCCGGTCGCAGCCCAGGCCCACCTCCCGTTCGCAGGCGATCCGCGCGGGCGGGCTGGTGTCGGCACGCCTCTGATGGCGTCGCTTCACCGTTCCGAGCGCGTGGTACGTGTGCAGGAGCGGCAGCCGCAGTTCGCGCGTGGCGTGGAGCGCGGCGAGCCCCGACATCCAGAAGTGCGAGTGGATGAGGTCGGGGGGCAGTACCTGCCACTCCCTCGCCAGGTAGCGGCCGAACGCCAGCATGTGGGGCAGGAGTTCGTCCTTGGGGATCTGCTCCGGCGGTCCCGCGGGCACATGGTGCACCTCGACGCCCACTCGCAGTGGCACCCGGTCCGGCAGGTCGCGTGAATCCCGCCGGGTGTAGACGGTGACGCTGTGACCTCGGTCGGCGAGTGCGCCCGCAAGGCGCGCGACATGGACGTTCTGGCCGCCCGCGTCCACTCCGCCCAGGGCGGCGAGGGGGCTCGCGTGCTCGGAGACGAGCGCTATCGACAGGGCGGCGGTGCTGCCGATGCCGGTGCCGATGCTGATGGGGCCGAGGGATGTCATGAGCGCACCTCCGTCATCACGCGCTCCCAGTCGTTCAGGAAGCGTTTGAGCCCGTACCGTTCGAGTGCCGCCTGGCGGCCGCGCGCGCCGTCCTCGGCCGCGGCTTCCGGTTCCTCCAGGTAGTGCCGGGCGGCGCGCGCGAGTACTTCGGGCCGGGTGGACAGCGTTCCGGTGCCGGGCGGGATCGCCTCGACCGCTTCGGTGGTGGCGAGCGCCACGACGGGCATGCCCAGATGCATGGCTTCCAGCAGGGACAGCCCGAGCGACGTCCAGCGCACCGGATGCAGATACAGACGTCGTTCCGCCAGGGCGGCGTGCAGTTCGCGCTGGGGAAGATCGGTGGCGTGCAGCCGGTCGTCGGATATGCCCAGATGCGCGGCCAGGCCCTCGGTGCGCATGCCGAAGACGTCCAGCGGCGTCGATTCGGACAGCGCGGCCAGCAGGTCCGTACCGGTGTAACGGCCGCGCCGGACCGGGTCGTTGACCACGACGGCGGCGCGCGGGAGCCAGCCGGTGTACTGGTGCCCCGGGTCGACGATGCCGTGCTCGACGACCTCGGTGCGCGTGGAGCCGTTGTCCCAGAACAGCCGGTTGAAGTGCGTGACATGGACGAGCGTCAGGTCGTCGCGGTCCGCGAAGGGGTGCCTGGTGTCCGGTACGTCGCCGTCCGGCGTGTTGTGCTCCAGATACACGGCGGGTACGTCCCGGCCGGGGCGGCGTCCGCCCAGCCAGCGTTCGGCGAGTTCGAGTTCGTGCGGCCGCTGGAGGACGACGAGGTCGACCTGCGCTTCGCGCAGCTCCTCGGGCGTCAGCTCCCGTACCGAGTCGGGCCAGGTGTAGGTCCTGGCCCGGCCGAGCCCGTCGGGATCGCGGCCGGGCGTGACGGGAACGAGATAGGTGTGAGGTCCCTGGACGAACGCCGTGGTCCAGGAACCGTGTACGTGCCACAGCAGGATGTTCATGCGGTCGCTCCTCCTCGTTCCTTTTCGGATACGCCGCCCGGCACCGCCGGGCAGCCCGCTTCGGGCCGCGTACGGCCGCCGAGTGCGGCCACGGCGGCGAGCACCTCCGCGTCGCCGACCCCGTCGAGGCAGGGGTGCCCCGGAGCCGGGCAGCGCCGGGCCCTGGTCCCGGCACACGGCGCGCCCTGGTCACCGAGCAGCACGTGGGGTACGCCGTACGGGCCCCAGCGCTCGGCCGGCACGACCGGCGCGAACAGGGAGGCGACGGGGGTCCCCACGGCTGCGGCGAGGTGCGCGGGGCCGGTGTTGCCGACCACCGCGACGCGCGCTGCGGCAAGGACACCCGCCAACTGGTGCAGGTCGGTGGCGCCGCCGAGGTCGAGGGCGTGCTTTCCGGCGACTTCGGCGGTCAGGTCCTTCTCCGCCCGGCCACCGGTCACCACGACACGGTGGCCCTCGGCGCAGAGCGCGGCGGCGGCCCGCGCGGCGCGTGCGGCGCTCCAGGCGCGGGCCGGGACGGCGGCGCCGGGATGCAGGACGACGTACGGGCCGGGGCCGGTCAGGTCGGCGGTGTCGGGCGGGGGGATGATGCGCAGCGCGCCGTCGTCACCGGGCGGCAGCGGGAACCCGGCGTCCCGCGCCAGATCCAGGGCCGCCTCGGCCTCATGGCGGTGGGGCAGCCGGTGGTGCCGCAGGTCGAGGAGGGCGCCGGGGTAGTCCTCACTGTCGGCGGCCGTCCATCGCACGCCCGCGAGTTTCAGCAGCAGGGCGGCGGGGAGGGGGCTCTGGTGGTATGAGACGAGCACCAGGGCGCGGTCGAAGCGGCGGGCGGAGAGTGCGTCCAGCAGCTCCCGGGTGGCCTCGCCCGTCACCGGCGCGGGTTCGATCCCGACCCAGGGGGCGTCGTACACCAGCACCTCGTCCACGCCGGGGAGCAGCCGCGCCGCCTGAACGCCGAGCGGCCCGCACAGCAGGGCGGTGTGCGAGGAGCCGGCCGCGACGGCCCGTACGGCGGGACCGGCGAGGAGTACGTCGCCCGCGCTGTCCAGGCGCACGACGAGGGTCCGGGGATCGGTCATCGCGGGTCCCCCGCCTTTGGACCGGCGGCGGCGCCGGAGCGGTTCAGGACAGACGCGGCGCCGGGAGACAGCACCAGCCGCACCGCCTCGAGCAGGTCGACGGCCGTCTCGTGGGCCGCCTCGGTCTCCTCGGGGCGGGTGACAGGGGTCGGCACCAGCACACCGCGCGCGCCCGCGGCGCGGGCGGCCGCCACATCGGAGCCGATGTCCCCGATCACGACGGTGCGCGCGGGTGACACGCCGAGCCGTTCGCAGGCGGCGAGTACCAGACCCGGCGCGGGCTTGCGGCAGCCGCAGCCGTCCTCCGGCCCGTGCGGACAGACCGCCCAGACCGCGAACGGCCCGAGGAGCGCCTCAACTCGCAGTTGCACGGATTCGACCTGACGGCGGCTCAACAAGCCACGGGCGACGCCCGACTGGTTGCTCACCACGCCCACCGGAATCCCGAGCGAGCGCACTGCGGCAACGGCTTCCCGCGCCGACGGCATGAGCTCCACCAGCGCCGGGTCCCCGTTGTACGGCACATCGGCCACAAGCGTCCCGTCCCGGTCGAAGAGCACCGCCTCCACAAGCCCCTCACGCGCGCCCTTCAACGGCGCCGACCATCCCTGCCGGGCGTCCGGAGACTCGTCCCGGCGAGCATCCGCGGACCCGGCCGGCCCGTACGAGGCCGACGAAGCGCCCGCGTGCCCGCCCGAGGGAACGTCGAACAGCCAGAGGCCATTCGCGGGCTCCGCCGGCCGGGGCGTTGGAGGGCGGGTCATGGCCGCACCCGTACCTGGACCGGCTCGCGCGGTGCGCGCGGCGGGGCCGCGGCCTCGTGCGGGCCGAACGGAGTCGCGTGGCGGTACTTGACCCGGCCGCGCAGCCAGTGCCACGTGGCGGCGGGCGGGATGAGCACGCTCGTCAGGGCCATGGTCGCGACCTCGTCCCGGGTCCGTGGGCCCGGCTCGATCCGCGCCCGGGCGAACTCGGCCGTGCCGGCCAGCCACACGGCGGCGCACGCCGCTGCCGTTCCTCGCCGCCCGGCCACGGCACACGACATGGCCGTCAGCGCGGCGCCCGTCACCACGAGGTGGCGGGGCAGGCGCCCTCGTGGCGCGTCCGCCCGGGTCCACCAGTTCCGGCCGTGCCGCCGGTTCATCAGTACGTCGTCCGCGTTGCCCCGCTGGAGGCGTACGGAGATCATGCGGTCGGCGCGGCGGACCGGGTGGACCGTGCTCCGCGTTCCCGCGTTCACCGTCCAGCCCGCCGACAGCACCCGCAGCGCGAGGTCGGCGTCCTCACGGAAGGCCCGGCGGAAGCGTTCGTCGAAGCCGCCGACGGCTTCGAGCGCGTCCCGGCGGTACGCCATGTCGGCCGTGATCCACCGCGCGGTGGCCAGCCCGGCGGTGTTGCGTTCCCAGTCCGTGGGCCGCCGGTCGGCGGGGAGCGGCACCGTGATGCGGGCGGTGACCGCCGCCGTCCGGTACGTCGCCGCCGCCAGGTCCCTCGCGAGGTCGGCGGCCCAGGTCGGGCCCGGTACGACGTCGTCGTCCAGGAAGACCGCCCACGGCACGGGCCCGGCTTCCCGCCAGCCCCTGTTGCGCGCCGCCGCCGGACCCCGGGCCCGGCCGGTCACCACGGTGGTGAGCGGCCGCAGCACCTCCGGAACATCGACCGGAAGGGGTACGCCGCCGGGTTCGCGGCGGTCGTCGACGAGCACCACCTGAGCGGGCTTCGGTCCGGTGCCGGCGGCCAGCGCCCGCAGGCACGCGTTCAGGCTGCGGCGTCCGATCGTCGGAATCACCACCGCGTAGGCGGGAGCGGGCACCGCTGTTTCCTCTCCGTACGGAGTCATCGCACCGCCCCGTCGTCGTAGGTGTCCGAAGAGTGGAAGAACTCACCGCGCCGGATCGCGTACGGCCCGATCGCCAGCAGGTCCACGGGCGACGAGCCGAAGCACTCCAGCGCGTCGCGCGGGTCGTCCACCATGGGCCTGCCCGCCGTGTTGAGGCTGGTGTTGACGACCACGGGCAGGCCCGTGAGCCGCTCGAATTCGCTGAGCATCCGGGCGACCAGCGGCTCCCGCGCCGGGTCCACGGTCTGGATGCGGGCGGTCCCGTCGACGTGCACGACGGCCGGGATGCGGTTGCGCCACGCCTCGGCCACATCGTGGACGAAGAGCATGTACGGGCTGGGCATCGGGCCGTCGAAGATCTCGGGTGCCCGGTCGGCCAGCACCATGGGCGCGACCGGCCGGAACTGTTCGCGGCCCTTGACGTCGTTGAGCCGTTCCAGATTGCCCGCGTGCCCGGGATGGGCCAGCAGCGAGCGGTGGCCGAGCGCCCTGGGCCCGTACTCCGAGCGTCCCTGGAACCAGGCCACGATGGCGTTGTCGGCCAGCGCCCGGGCCACGGTCGCGGCGATGTCCGCCGGCCGGTCGAACGGCACGGCCGCCGTCTTCAGCCAGGCTCCGAGCTCCGCGTCCGACCAGTCGCGGCCGAGGTCCGCGCCGGCCATGGGCTCCGGCTCGTCCCCTCCGTCGGCGGCGAGCAGCAGGGCGCTGCCGAGCGCGGTCCCCGCGTCACCGGCGGCGGGTTGCACCCACACGCGGGAGAAGGGGCCTTCGCGGGCGATCCGGGAGTTGGCGACGCAGTTGAGCGCGACGCCTCCGGCGAGCGTGAGGAGGCTGTCGTGCGTCTTGCCGTGCAGCCAGCGCACGAGGTCCAGGAGTGTTTCCTCCAGGACGGCCTGGGCGCTCGCCGCGACATCCGCGTGGTCCTGGGTCCATGCCTCGTCGGGGCCACGCGGCGCGCAGAACTCGTGCCAGGGCACCCCTGTGGCGTGGAACCCGCCGTCGCCGGTGGGGTACACGTGGCGGCGCAGCTCGGGCAGCATGCGCGGGGTGCCGTGCGAGGCGAGCGCCATGACCTTGAACTCGTCCGACGAGCGCAGGAATCCGAGGTGCTCGGTGAGTTCCTCGTAGACCAGACCGAGCGAGTGCGGCAGGTCCTGCGCGTGGAACGCCTCGAGCCGGCCCCGGATCCGGCGCGCGGCGAGGTGCGAGGCGCGTTCCCCGCGCCCGTCGAGGACCAGTACGGACGAGGTCTCGGCGTCGGACGCGGCGAACGCGCTCGACGCGGCATGTGCCATGTGGTGCGGTACGAACCGGACGATGCCGGGGTCCAGTCCCGGCAGGGCGTCCTTGAGGAACGCGGGGGCCTGGCGGGCGTACGTCAGCCGCAGGTGGTCCCAGGGGTCGTCGAGGCCCATCGCCTCGGCGGCCCTGGCGAGTTCCGGATCGAAGGAGTACGCCACCGCGTCGAGGTCCTGCGGGCGCAGGTTGGCGCGCTTCAGGCACCAGGCGGCGGCCTTCTCCGGCAGTTCCCAGGCGGAGAACGGCACGGGGCGCTTGCCGTGCTTGCGCCGGGAGAACCGCTCCTCCTCCGCCGCGGCGACGGTCCGGCCGTCGATGACGAGGGCGGCTGCGGGGTCGTGAAAGAGAGCGTTGATTCCGAGGATGCGCATGGGGGTCCCAGGCCTTTCGGCGAATCGGGGCGAAGCCGGGTCGCGCGGGGAGGCGCGGCCGGGAGGGCATTCGGCCGGATCAGCTGTCCACGTGGGCGCGATACCAGGCGATGGTGCGCTGCAGGCCTTCTTCGGCGGGCACCCGCGGCTCCCATTCGAGCTTGTCGCGGGCCAGCGTGATGTCCGGGCAGCGCACGGCGGGGTCGTCCGTCGGCCGTTCGATGAACCGGATCTCGGAGCTCGATCCGGTGAGTTCGATGACGAGCCGCGCGAGTTCGAGCATGGTGATCTCGGTGGGGTTGCCGATGTTCACGGGGCCGCGCATGCCGTGGGCCGCCGCGGCGAGAATGCCGCGCACAGTGTCGTCGACGTAACAGAGCGACCGGGTCTGGAGCCCGTCACCGGTGACGGTGAGCGGCTCGCCGGCGAGCGCCTGGCGGATGAACGTCGGTACGGCGCGGCCGTCGTAGCCGCGCATGCGGGGGCCGTAGGTGTTGAAGAGCCGCACGATGCCGGTGTCGGTGCCCTGGGCGTCGGCCTCGGCGGTGGTCAGCGCCTCGCCGAAGCGCTTGGCCTCGTCGTACACGCTGCGCGGCCCGACCGGGTTCACGTTGCCCCAGTACCGCTCGTTCTGCGGGTGCTGCTGGGGGTCGCCGTAGACCTCGGAGGTGGAGGCGAGCAGGAAGCGGGCTCCGGCGCGGTGGGCGATGGCCAGGGCGTTGCGCGTACCGAGGCTGCCGACCTCCATGGTGTGCAGTGGCAGTCGCAGGTAGTCGGCGGGGGACGCCGGGGACGCGAAGTGCAGTACGAGGTCGGGCTGTTGTCCGACCTCGAACGGCTCCGAGACGTTGGCCCGCACCAGCGTGAACCCCGGCCGGTCGACGAGCGCGGATATGTTCTCGGGCCGACCGGTGCTGAAGTCGTCCACACAGGTGACTGCGGTGCCCGCGTCCAGGAGCGCGGTGCACAGGTGCGAACCGACGAAGCCTCCACCACCGGTGACGACGGCGTGTTCCCAGTGGCGTGAGAAAGCGGCGTTCATTTTGGTCTCCTCCGACCCGAGGGGTGAGCCTCCGATCAGAGTCGGCCCCGCCGGGGCACAAGGCGCGGTGATGTAGGGCAACCGGGTGACGTACGGAGAGTGAGCGGCGCGGTGGGCGGGACTCGCAGGAGGGCCGAGAGGGTGACAGCGCCTGCGGGAGGTATCCGTCCACAGGGGCCGTGGCATGTATCGGCCCATGAACGTGAATCCGATCGAAATGCAGAAGTCCCTCGGCGGCGTGAGTTACCCCGCCTCCAAGAAGCAGATCATGGAAAAGGCGGAGAGCAACGGCGCCGGCCCGGACATCAAGGAGGCACTCAAGTCTCTGCCGGAAAAGGAGTACGACTCCCCCGCGGCCATCAACAAGGAAGTCGGCAGGTAACCGCTGCCCAAGCCGGACCGGCTTTTCTCAGCAGGTGCGCGTCGGCCCGGGATCAGGCGCTCGGCGCCGGCCCGGGCTTCAGTCGGTCGAGAAGGCGGTCGTGGTGCAGCTCGGCTATGGGCGCGAGGAGATCGGGGTGCCGCAGCAGCGCGGCGGCCCGCCGGTCGCGCGCGCCGGGCCTGACCAGGCGCCGGAACTCGACCGGCGAATCGTCCGCATCACGGGACTCGGCGAGCGCGGTCACCGCGGCTCCGGCCAGCCCGGGGGCGGCGAGCAGGCAGGCCGCCCAGCTCGCCACGACCTCGTCGACCCACGTACGCCACGCGTACGCGTCCGGGTCGTCGTCGGCGGCCGTGCCGTCGGCGCCGGTGACCCAGTCGAGCCGGGCAGAGCCTCCGGGCCCCGCCACCGAGACCAGCGCGGCGTCCATGGGCGTCGGATAGCGCAGCAGGGCCGCGACCGTCACCGCCTGCCGCGCCTGCGCCTCGCAGAGGGACCGGTCCATCGCGCCGCCGCCCGACGGGTAGGCGCGGGTCAGCCACTGAGCGGTCGCCGCTATGAGCGGAGAGAGATCTGCGGGCATGTCCTGGCCGTCCGAATTCATCGGGAGAGAAGTCCGGAACGCTACCCGGCGGCTTTCCGCCGGGAAGTGGTGCGGGTCACGAACGCACAGTGGCCTGGGCCACATCGACACACAAAGGAGCGACACCCATGGGACACGGCGGAGACGTCATCGCGGAATTGACCACCGACCATCAGGAAGTGGAGGAGCTGTTCACCAACATCGAGGAACTTCCGGCAGGCGACCGGCAGCGGAAGGTGTACGCGGACCAGGTCACCATGGAGCTGGTCCGGCACTCGGTCGCGGAGGAGGCGTACCTCTACCCGGCGGTCCGCGAGCACGTCCCCGGGGGTGACGCACTCGCGGACAGGGAGCTGGAGGACCACGCCGAGGCGGAGCGCACCATGAAGGACATGGAGAGCTGCGAGGCGGACGACCCCCAGTTCGACATGCTGGTGGGCAAGCTGATGACGGAGATCAGGACGCACATCCTGGACGAGGAGAACAACCTCTTCCCCCGGCTGCGAGAGGCCTGCTCCGCCGAGATGCTGAACGAGCTGGGCGACAAGGTCCGGCAGGCCAAGAAGACGGCGCCGACCCGCCCGCACCCTTCCGCCCCCGACCAGCCGCCGGCCAACAAGCTGCTGGCTCCCGGTATGGGCATGGTGGACCGGATGCGTGACGCGATGTCCGGCCGGGGCAAGAGTTCCTGAGGACCGCACTCGGCGCTCCCACCGGAGCGCCCTTGCACCTGGGCCGGACGCGGGACACGCGTCCGGCCCAGGTGCGCGTGGACGTCTCGGCGGGAGTCGACGTCAGTCGGTGGAGAGGGCTTCCAGAAGGTCGCCGACCTGCGGGTCGGGCAGGGCCCGGGCGACGTCGGCCTGGGCCACCATGCCGACGAGGTCGTGGCCGTCGATGACGGGCAGCCGGCGTACCTTGTGCGAGGTCATCGTGCGCAGGATCTCGCCGGCGTCGTCGTCGGCACCGATCGTCACCGCCTCGCCCTGCGCGAGTTCGCCCGCGTTGGTCTTCGCGGGGTCCTTGCCGGCCCCCAGCACCTTCACGACGATGTCGCGGTCGGTCAGCATGCCCTTGAGCTTGTTGTCGGTCCCGCAGATCGGCAGGGCGCCCACGCCCAGCTCCGTCATCTTCCGGGCCGCGACCAGCACCGTCTCGTCCGCTCCGATGCACTCGGTCCCGGGGGTCATGATCTCTCTGGCAGTTGTCACGTGTCGTCTTCCCGTCCTCGTGGCGAAGGGAGCCGCCCGGGGCTTCGCCACCCCGGGCCGGCTCCCTCTCACTTCCTACGCCCGCCCCGGACGGCGGCCAACGCGCCACGGCGCCACCGGACCGGCGTCATCCGATTGCCCGGTCCCACTGCCCCCCGGTCCCCGGACCGCGAGCCGGGGCCGACCGGGTGAAAGGCGAAGCACGACCCTGGCGGAAGGGGTACCTCTGCGCGGACGAACGGTTGGGTGCGCGAGGCGACACCAGGAAAGAGGAGTACATGCAGATCGGATACAAGCTTGCCGCCGAGGCGTTCGGCCCGGCCGAGCTGGTGCGCCAAGCGGTACTGGCGGAGCAGGCGGGCTTCGATTTCGTCGAGATCAGCGACCACTACCATCCCTGGCTCGACAACCAGGGCCATTCACCGTTCGCCTGGACCGTGCTGGGCAGTATCGCGGCGAAGACCTCACGGATCGGGCTGGCGACCGGCGTGACGTGCCCGATCGTGCGCTATCACCCGGCAATCGTGGCCCAGGCGGCGGCGACCCTCGCCCTGCTGTCCGACGGCCGTTTCGTGCTCGGCATCGGGTCCGGCGAGCGGCTCAACGAGCACGTCGTCGGCGTGGGCTTCCCCGACGCCGTCAGCACGCGCCACGAGATGCTGAGGGAGGCCCTGGAGATCATCCGCCTGCTGTGGCGCGGTGGCTACCAGTCGTACGACGGCAAGCACCTGCGGCTCCAGGACGCCCGGGTGTTCGACCTCCCCGAGGAGCTGCCGCTGATCGCGGTGGCCGCGAGCGGCCCGGCGTCGACGCGGATCGCCGCCGAGCTGGGCGACGGTCTGTTCGCCACCGAGGACAAGCCGGAGATCGTCCGGCAGTACCGCGACGCGGGCGGCAGCGGCCCGCACTACGCGGAGGTCCCGATGGCCTGGGCGCCCGACGAGCACACCGCCGCGAAGGCCGTCCTGGAGACCTCGCGCTGGGCGGTGACCGGGTGGAAGGTCATGAGCGAGCTGCCGAACCCGGTCAACTTCGACGCGGCGACCGCGACGGTGCGCGAGGAGGACATCCTGGAGAAGTTCGCCTGCGGCCCGGACCCCGCCCGGTACGTCGAGGTCGCCCAGCAGTTCGTCGACGCGGGATTCGACCGGCTGGTCATGCAGAACGCGGGGCCCGACCCCGACGGCTTCATCGATTTCTACCAGCGGGAACTGGCAGGCCGTATCCCGCAGTTGAAGCCGGGCGACGCCCGCGCCTGAATCCCCGGGAAACGGGACCGCCCCGGCCCGCGTGGGCGCGGGCCGGGGCGGAACGTACAGCGGGACCCGGGGCGGAACGCACCAGGTGCTGTCGCGTCAGCCGAGCGTCGAGATGGCCTGGTTGAAGGTCTTCGACGGACGCATCACGGCCTCGGCCTTGGCCGGGTCGGGCCGGTAGTACCCGCCGACGTCGGCGGGCGAGCCCTGCACCGCGATCAGCTCGTCGACGATGGTCTGCTCCTGCTCGGCCAGCGTCTTGGCGAGAGCGGCGAACGCCTCGCCGAGCTGCGCGTCCTCGGTCTGCTTCGCCAGCTCCTGGGCCCAGTACAGGGCAAGGTAGAAGTGGCTGCCGCGGTTGTCGATGCCACCGAGGCGACGACTCGGCGACTTGTCCTCGTTGAGGAAGGTGGCCGTCGCGCGGTCGAGGGTGTCGGCGAGCACCTGGGCGCGCGCGTTGTCCGTCGTCTGCGCGAGGTGCTCGAAGCTGACCGCGAGCGCGAGGAACTCACCCAGGCTGTCCCAGCGCAGGTAGTTCTCCTTGACGAGCTGCTGCACGTGCTTGGGCGCGGAGCCGCCGGCGCCGGTCTCGAACAGGCCGCCGCCGTTCATGAGCGGCACGACCGACAGCATCTTCGCGCTCGTACCGAGCTCGAGGATCGGGAACAGGTCGGTCAGGTAGTCACGCAGCACGTTGCCGGTGACCGAGATGGTGTCCTCGCCGCGGCGGATGCGCTCCAGGGAGAACGCGGTCGCCTCGACCGGCGTCATGATCTCGATCTGCAGGCCGTCGGTGTCGTGCTCGGCGAGGTACGTCTTGACCTTGGCGATCAGCTGCGCGTCGTGCGCGCGGCTCTCGTCGAGCCAGAAGACGGCCGGGACGCCGGTCGCGCGGGCGCGGGTGACGGCCAGCTTGACCCAGTCCTGGACCGGCAGGTCCTTGGTCTGGCACATGCGGAAGATGTCGCCCGCGCCGACGGCCTGCTCGAGCACGGCGTTGCCGGCCGCGTCGACGACCCGGACCGTGCCGGTGGCCGGGATCTCGAAGGTCTTGTCGTGGCTGCCGTACTCCTCGGCCTTCTGCGCCATCAGACCGACGTTCGGCACCGAGCCCATGGTCGCCGGGTCGTACGCGCCGTTCGCGCGGCAGTCGTCGATGACGACCTGGTAGATACCGGCGTAGCTGCTGTCCGGGAGGACCGCGAGGGTGTCGGCCTCCTCGCCGTCCGGGCCCCACATGTGGCCGGAGGTGCGGATCATGGCCGGCATCGAGGCATCGACGATGACGTCGCTCGGCACGTGCAGGTTGGTGATGCCCTTGTCGGAGTCGACCATCGCGAGGGCCGGGCCCTCGGCGAGCTCGGCCTCGAAGGACGCCTTGATCTCGGCGCCGATGTGCGGCACGGAGTCCAGGCCCTTGAGGATGCCGCCGAGGCCGTCGTTGGGCGTCAGACCGGCGGCTACGAGCGCCTCGCCGTACTTCGCGAAGGTCTTCGGGAAGAAGGCGCGCACCACGTGTCCGAAGATGATCGGGTCGGAGACCTTCATCATCGTGGCCTTCAGGTGTACGGAGAACAGCACGCCCTCGGCCTTGGCACGGGCGACCTGCGCCGTGAAGAACTCGCGCAGCGCCGCGACGCGCATGACGGCCGCGTCGACGACCTCGCCCTCCAGGACGGGCACCGACTCGCGCAGGACGGTGGTCGTGCCGTCGTCACCCACGAGCTCGATGCGCAGCGCGCCCGCCTCGGAGATGACCGCGGACTTCTCGGTGGAGCGGAAGTCGTCGGTGTCCATGTGGGCGACGTTGGTCTTGGAGTCGGCCGTCCAGGCGCCCATGCGGTGCGGGTGGGCCTTGGCGTAGTTCTTGACCGAAGCGGGGGCGCGGCGGTCCGAATTGCCCTCGCGCAGCACGGGGTTGACGGCGCTGCCCTTGACCTTGTCGTAGCGCGCGCGGACGTCCTTGTCCGCGTCGGTCTTCGGGTCGTCCGGGTAGTCCGGGAGCGCGTAACCCTGCTCCTGGAGCTCGGCGATCACGGCCTTCAGCTGCGGAATCGAGGCCGAGATGTTGGGAAGCTTGATGATGTTCGCGCCGGGCGTCTTCGCCAGCTCACCGAGCTCGGCGAGCGCGTCCTCGATGCGCTGGTTCTCCTGAAGGTGCTCCGGGAAGCCGGCGATGATGCGCCCCGCGAGTGAGATGTCGCGGCTCTCCACCGTGACCCCGGCCGTCGAGGCGTAGGCCTCGACCACAGGCAAGAACGAATACGTCGCCAGGGCCGGGGCCTCGTCGGTGTGTGTGTAGATGATGGTCGAGTCAGTCACCGGGTGCTCCGCTCCACGTCTGCAACATTGCTTGACATCAAGATATATCTAGACCGTACCTCGATCGACAGCGGCCGGTCAGCCCGCCAGAGCCGTCGATACGACGGCCTTGGCCTCCTCCTGGACGCGGGCGAGGTGGTCCGGGCCCAGGAAGGACTCGGCGTACACCTTGTAGACGTCCTCGGTGCCGGACGGGCGGGCGGCGAACCAGGCGTTCTCGGTGGTGACCTTGATGCCGCCGATCGGAGCGCCGTTGCCGGGCGCCTCGGTCAGTACGGCGGTGATCGGCTCCCCGGCGAGGATGTCCGCCGTGACCTGCTCGGGCGAGAGGCGTGCCAGTACCGCCTTCTCCTCCCGTGTCGCGGGGGCGTCGATGCGGGCGTAGGCGGGCTCACCGAAGCGCGCGGTGAGCGCCGCGTAGTGCTCGGAGGGCGACTTTTCCGTCACCGCGAGGATCTCGGAGGCGAGCAGCGCCAGGATGATGCCGTCCTTGTCGGTGGTCCACACCGAGCCGTCGCGGCGCAGGAACGAGGCGCCGGCCGACTCCTCCCCGCCGAAGCCGAGCGAACCGTCGGCCAGCCCTTCCACGAACCACTTGAAGCCCACGGGCACTTCGACGAGCTTGCGGCCGAGGTCGGCCGCGACCCGGTCGATCATCCCGGACGACACGAGCGTCTTGCCCACGCCGGCGTCCACGGGCCACTGCTCGCGGTGGGCGTAGAGGTAGGAGATGGCGGTGGCGAGGTAGTGGTTGGGGTTCATCAGGCCGGCGTCCGGGGTGACGATGCCGTGCCGGTCGGCGTCGGCGTCGTTGCCCGTGGCGATCTGGAAGCGGCTGCGCCCCTCGATCAGCGAGGCCATCGCGTACGGCGACGAGCAGTCCATCCGGATCTTCCCGTCCCAGTCCAGCGTCATGAAGCGCCAGGTCGGGTCGGTCAGCGGGTTGACCACGGTCAGGTCGAGCCGGTGCTGCTCGGCGATGCGGCCCCAGTACGCGACCGACGCCCCGCCCAGCGGATCGGCGCCGATGCGCACGCCTGCCGCGCGTACCGCGTCCAGGTCGAGGACGGACGGCAGGTCGGCGACGTAACGGTCCAGGAAGTCGTAGCGCCCGGTGGTGGGCGCGGCGAGAGCGCGGGTGTGGTTCAGGCGTCGTACGTCCTTCAGGCCGTCCGCGATGATCGCGTTGGCGCGGTCCTGGATCCAGCCGGTCGCCTGCGAACCGGCGGGGCCGCCGCTGGGCGGGTTGTACTTGAAGCCGCCGTCGGCGGGCGGGTTGTGGGACGGGGTGACGACCACCCCGTCGGCGAGGCCCGAGGTCCGGCCGCGGTTGTGGACGAGGATGGCGTGCGACACCGCCGGGGTGGGGGTGTAGCCGTCGGCCGTGTCGATGAGCACGGTCACGTCGTTGGCGGCGAAGACCTCGACGGCCGTGACGCGGGCCGGCTCGGACAGCGCGTGGGTGTCGGCGCCGAGGAAGAGCGGCCCGTCGATGCCCTGCCCGCTGCGGTATTCGCAGATCGCCTGACTGGTCGCGGCGATGTGGTCCTCGTTGAAGGCGGTGGCCAGCGATGATCCCCGGTGGCCGGACGTTCCGAACGCGACCCGCTGGCCCGGCTCCCGCGGGTCGGGGTGCAGCGCGTAGTACGCCGTCACCAGCCGGGCCACATCGGTCAGATCGTCCGGTCCGGCCGGCTGTCCCGCTCGCTCGTGCGCCATGTGCCCACTCCTCCAGATCGTTGGTGCCGGTGTCGACGTCAGTCACCCGTGGGTACCACACGGGCCTTTCCTTTGTGCGGCCGCATGGTGATTGACCAGGCTTTCCAAGTCGTCCACCGCTGCTTCGACGGTCGGCAGCGCGAGGGAGGCCAGCCGGGCCTGCTTCACTCGCCGCAGTACGGAGCCGTCGTCGAGCAGCCGGCGGCACGTCGACGCGATGCCGGACGGAGTGGGTTCGGTGACCTCGCTGCCGAGGCCCAGCTCCGTGACGCGCCGCGCGTTCATCGGCTGGTCCGCCGTCTGGGGCAGGACCGCCATGGGAGTCGCGGTACTGATCGACTCCCGCACGCCGGTGTAACCGCCGTGGGTGAGGAAGAGGTCGGCCGCTTCGAGCAGCAGTGGCTGCGGTACGTGATCGACGACATGCACATGGGGCGCGGGATCCAGACCGGCGACGGTCACACCGCTGGTGGACACCACGGCTGTGCAGTCGAGCCGCGACAGCCCTTCGATCATGGACCGCAGGACGGTCCCCGGATCCGGCTGGCCGGGCAGCGGCTGGTGCCCGTCCGGCGGGGGCAGGAAGAGCGGCAGGGCGCAGCCGATCCCGGCGTACACCAGTGGCCGGTCGGCGGGGAGGCCGACGATCCAGCTGGGAAGTTTCGCGCGGGGATCGGCGAAGGCCGGCTGCCGGTACGCGTGCGCGGGCGGGAGGTGCGGAGCGAAGGTGCAGGACGGCGGGAGGTAGTCCAGGTGGCCGTGCGGCATCAGGGACAGCGGGTCCCGCTGCGCGGGCAGGCCGGCGGTGGCGCGCCACTCGTTCAGGTGCCCGAGCAGAGCCGCCGGGTCGGTGAAGCCCTTCGCCCCCGACACCAGCGCCACCTGCGGGATCCCCAGTTGCTCGGCCACGAGGCAGGCGCCGACGTCCATCGCGTCACGCAGCAGCAGATCCGGCTTGAAGTCGTGGGCCATCGCGTCCAGCGCCTTGAAGTGACCGAGCAGGTGCGGGCCCGCGAGTACGAGTGCCGCCGAGTCCGGGGACGCCGTCCCGGTCTGCATGTGCCTGACGGCGTCCCGGGTTTCCTCCCCGGCCGTCATCGCGTCGCCGAACAGGCTGGGCAGACATGCCGTCGCGGTGACGCCCTGGTCCAGGAAGAAACCGAGCAGGTGCTCCTCGGTGGCGATGTGCACTTCGTGACCCGCGCCGGACAGCAGGCGCGCGAAGCGGAGGGCCTCGCGCGTATGGGATGGGGAGAGAATCGAAGTACACAGGACGCGCATGCCAGAGATCACCATTCGTTCGCTCGACAGCATTTTCCCGCTCGAATCATCCTCTTGAGCGGCCCGCGCCGACGCGGTGACGCACCGATCAATGTGATCAACGGGTTGGGCCGGGAGTGCGTCCGGTGATTCGATGTGACCTGTCCTCGCACCAACAGGTGCTCCGAGGACCGGATATCCCTCCTGGAGGACGCGCGCGATGGTGACGAGAGGACGTACGGGCTCGCCCACGCTCGAGGAAGTCGCCGCGTTCGCGGGCGTCGGGCGGGGCACGGTGTCCCGTGTCATCAACAAGGCGCCCGGGGTGAAGGACGCGACACGGCTGATGGTCGAACGGGCGATAGCCGAGCTCGGCTACGTTCCCAACCACGCCGCCCGCGCCCTGGCCGGCAGCCGCACCGACGCGGTGGCGCTGGTGATCACGGAGACCGAGCGGCGCTTCTTCGCTGAGCCGTTCTTCTCCGGCATCGTCCACGCGGTCGGCGCCGGACTGGCCGACACCGAGATCCAGCTGCTGCTGACGCTCGTACGCACCGAAAAGGAACGGCAGCGATTCGTGCAGTACGCGCGCGCCGGCCGGGTGGACGGGGTGCTGATGGTGTCACTGCACGGCGACGACCCGCTCCCCGACATGCTCGCCGAACTGGAACTGCCCACCGTCCTCAGTGGCCGGCGCTCCAGCGACGAGTCGGTGTCGTACGTCGACTCCGACAACGTCGGCGGGGCCCGGTCGGCGGTCCGCCACCTGGTGGACACGGGGCGGCGGGCCATCGCCACGGTGACGGGGCCACCGGACATGTACGTCGCGCAGTGCCGGCTCCGGGGCTACCAGGAGGAGATGCGGAAGGCCTTCGGCGAGGTGGAGGCGTCATTGATCGCGCAGGGCGACTTCACGGAGGAGAGCGGGCGCCGGGCGATGGCCGAGCTCCTGGAGCGCCATCCGGAGCTGGACGCGGTGTTCGCCGCGTCGGACACCATGGCCGCGGGCGCATTGCACACCTTGCGCGCGGCAGGCCGCCGGGTGCCGGAGGACGTGGCCGTCGTGGGGTTCGACGACTCCCCTCTCGCGCAGCACACCGATCCTCAACTCACCACCGTCCGCCAGCCGGTGGAGGAGATGGGCCGCGCCATGGCACGCGTACTGCTGGAGGACATGGACGAGCCCAGCGCGGCCTGGCGTCACGTCATCCTGCGCACGAAGCTGGTGGTGCGCGCCTCGGCCTGACGTGCGTCGCATTCACCGCGGCCGCGCAGTGCGGCGACCGCCGCGTCGGGTCCGTTCTCGTACCGGGCCAGTTGCGTCCTGGTCGGCGCGACACGCCATACGCCTCGCTCGGACACCATGCGCAGGGTGCCGGAGGCCTCCCCGCCCTGCCAGCCGATGTCGACCGTACGCCGGTCCAGCGGGACCGCCCGTACCGTCTGGAACGGGACGGCGAGCAGGGGGTGGCAGATCCGGTGCGTACGGACATAGGTGTCCCGGGGGACGTGTCGCTGGGCGCCGCTGCTCCATCCCTCCCATGCCGCCGACCAGTCTCCGCCGGAGAGCAGTCCGAGGTGGGTCTGCGCGGCCGACCGGGCGGCCTGCCCGGCGGTGGCTCCGGCCTCGGACGCCTGTCCCGTGGAGGCCGACGAGCCGGCGGTGTCGTGGGCGCGGCTGACCAGGGCCACCGCGATCAGTGCGGCGATCACGCAGGACAGCCGCAGCAGACGGGCGCGGTCGGCGCGCATATGACTCCTTCCGTGGCACGGGCCTCGAGGACCGGGGGCGTAGGCCCGGTCCTCGAGGCGGGGTGGGTGGTCAGTTGGCGTAGCGGACGGTGCCGTACTTCTTCACCAGGTCGGTGTTGGAAGAGACGTTCAGGTCCGCGGTGAAGCGGACGGAGTCACGGGTGGTCTCCAGGGCCACCGCGCCCTGGTTCGGGCCGCCGAGCTTGTACACCCAGGTGTGGCCGGGGTCGATGCCGCGCTGGGGAAGCGACACGTCGTGGAAGCCGAGGCGCGCGATGTAGAACGACGTACCGTCGCCCCGCTTGACCTCGAGGAAGTCCTGCTGCGGGTGCCCGAACGCCTGGGAGGCACCGTAGTGGTGCTGGTCGGAGCCGGACGGAGCGCGGAAGATCAGCACGCCGCAGTCCAGGTGGACCGGCTTGTCGGAGCGGTTGGTGAAGACCAGCTCCCGCAGCCCGTAACCGGTGGTGTTGTCGGCTCGCACGCTGACGGTGAGCGGGACGTTCGAGGTGAAGGACGTGGTCAGCGGCTCGTTCAGGATGGGGTTGGTGCCGGAGATCGGGTAGCTGGGGCTGGTGTGGCAGCGTTCGAGCGGGGTGGTGTACTGCGAGGCTCCGCCGGTCGGCAGCTGCTGGGTGAAGCTGTCCGGGCCGCCGGGGACGGCCGTGGTCTGGCCGGCGGCGGCGGTGGCCGTCCGGGAGGTGGTCAGTTGGACGGCGATCGTGGCGAGCACCAGTGCGAGGGCGGCGAGGCCGGCCAGGGCCAGTTGTAACGCGGGTCTGCGCATGGGGATTTCCTCCTGTGCGGGCAGGACGGATGAACAGGGTCCGAGCGGAAAAGGGAAGGGATTTTCGGGAGCGCTCCCATTCAGGGAGGCCGGCCGAATGCGGCCCCTTCCTCAACTTCACTGTGCGGAATTGACACGCTCCCGTCAATCGCTATCGGGCGACGTGAACCGGCCAAGAAGGCGTACGGCGGGCACATTCGGCCTGATGAGTCCTCGCCGGGCGGCGGCCGTGGTGCTATGCGCACGGGGCGCCCCCATGCCCAATCGCCTTGCGGGTCACGGCCCTTGCCAGTACCTCGGGAGGTCCCTACAGTCCTGCCCGAAGCACAAGTGGGAGCGCTCCCAGAGGCTCTGGGCGGGAGCGCTCCCATCCCACCCGCAACGCTTCTCACCGAAGGAGCCACATGAGACCGCTACCGCACGGTGTCCGGTCCGTCCGCACAGCAGTCATGACGATGCTGGTGGCCTTGGCGTCACTGGCCGCTCTCGTGACGACGGCAGGGCCCGCACAGGCCGACACGCTGATATGCGATCAGTTCGGTTCCACCACCATCCAGGGCCGCTACGTGGTCCAGAACAACCGCTGGGGCACCAGCGCCGCGCAGTGCGTCAACGCGACCGCGACCGGCTTCGAGGTCACGCGCGCCGACGGCGGCGTACCGACCAACGGGGCGCCCAAGTCGTACCCCTCCGTCTACAACGGCTGCCACTACACGAACTGCTCCCCCGGCACCAGCCTGCCGATGCGGGTCGACTCGATCAGCAGCGCGCCGAGCAGCATCTCCTACGGGTACGTCGCCAACGCGGTCTACAACGCGTCGTACGACATCTGGCTCGACCCGGCGCCCAAGACGGACGGCGTGAGCGAGACCGAGATCATGATCTGGTTCAACCGGGTCGGCCCCGTCAACCCGGTCGGTTCGAGGACCGGCACGGCGACGGTCGCCGGCCGCACCTGGGAGGTCTGGACCGGCAACAACGGCCTCAATGACGTGATTTCGTTCGTCGCGCCTTCGGCGATCGCGAGCTGGAGCTTCGACGTCATGGACTTCGTCGACCAGGCCGTGGCCCGTGGGCTGGCACAGGAGTCGTGGTACGTCACCAGCGTGCAGGCCGGGTTCGAGCCCTGGGAGAACGGGGCCGGCCTGAAGGTCGAGTCCTTCTCCTCCACGGTGAACGGCGGCGGTGGCGGCGGTCCGGGCGATCCCGTACTCGGGAACGTTCACCAAGCCGACGCGGTTCAGTCTCAACGGGACCGCGTGCACGGTGGCTTAGAACCCGGAAATGGGCCTGTCCCCGCCCGGCCGGTACGGCGGCCGGGCGGGGACAGGGGTCAGGAGTGACGAGCGTTCGCCGGTCAGGCCGGCGGGGTGCCCCAGGCGAGCGTGCTGCCGGTGTACGCCGGGATGGCCGGCGCATCGGCGTACGCGGTAGCCGCCGTACGGCTGTAATCGTTGGCCTCGTTGAAGTTGGACCAGTCGGACTTGCTCAGCCTCAGCCGGACGTCACCGGTGTCCTTCCCGGCCGCCAGCGAGCCACCCGAGAACGTCACCTCCAGGTAGGCGTCCGCACCCGCGACCGGAGTGGTCAGCGCAACGACGCGCAGCTTCACCTGCGAGCAGCCCACCGCCGCGTAGTCGCAGAACGCGCTCACCGTGGGCGACCCGCCGTCACGGGTGAAGTAGTAACGCGCCGAGACCTTGCTCAGATCGAGCGCGGCGGAACCGGTGTTGACCACCTGAAGATCGGGGCGGATGGAGTTGTCCGTGGCGGAGGCGTCATTGTTCTTGTACCGGACCTTCAGCGCACCGGACGGATCGCCGCCACCGCCTGCGGCCCCGGTCGTCACGCTCAACACCGCGGAGGCCGCCGACACGTTGCCCGCCGCGTCACGTGCCCGCACCGTGTAGGTGTACGCCGTGGACGGCGACAGGCCCGTGTCCGTGAAGGACGTACCGGCCACCGGCGCCGTGTTCACCTTCGCCGTGCCCCGGTAGACGTCGTACCCCGTCACCCCGACGTTGTCCGTCGACGCGCTCCACGCCAGCGACACACTGTTCGCCGTCTTCGCCGTGCTGCTCAGGGCCGTGGGCGCGGTCGGCGCCTGGGTGTCCGTCGGGTCCGGGTCGCCGCCGCCGTCGGTGGGGACGGCCGGGTAGGCGTTCCTCACCAGCATCTCGAACTGGTTGTGGAACCAGTGACCGGCCAGTGGCGCGTCCGGCAGCGCGCCGGTCTTGCCGTTGCCGGCGTTGGGCGCGGTGTACGACGGGTTGCACATCGGGTCCGGGCGCTTGCCCTCGTCGTTCGGGATGTCCTCGCTCGCGCCGTCCGATTCGCCGGGCGGCTTGACCCACAGGAACGCGTCCAGATGCGAATCCGGGTAGCCGGCGGGGGCGGCCTGCGGCGGCTGCCCCATACCGGCGCCGCTGTGGTTGCACCACAGCCCGCGGTGGGCCCGCCGGTCCGCCTTGGACTCGCTCACGTACGTGTCGAGGGTGGTGCTGGTGCTTTCGGCGGTCGGCCGCCCGCTGCCGCCCCAGCCGTTGCGGGAGGTGTCGACGACCATGCCGGTGGACGCGGGCCAGCCCTGGGCGACCAGCGCCCGGTGGACGGACTTGGTGAAGTCCGACTCGTCGAAGTTCGGGTTCCACTCGTAGAACTTGCCCGACTTGACCATGTTCCCGCCGATGGTCTTGTCGGGGTCGGTGAGGAACGGCTCGGCCAGCGGCGTGTAGTTGGAGACGTTGGTGATCAGGCCGTCGACGCTGCTCAGACCCGCGGCGGTGCCCTTCGCGACGTCCGTGTACAGCTGCGTGGTCTGCGTCAGGTTGGTGTCCCAGCCCAGCCAGCCGGAGTGGGCGAAGTCCAGGTACGTGTAGACGTTCGGGATGGCGTGCAGCTTGTCCAGGGCGTACTGGATGCCCTTGACCTGGATGCCGCTGCTCTTCGCCTGCGCGCACTCGGGGTCCGCCAGGTTGGTGACCAGGTTCGGCAGGCCGTCCGGTTCGATCACCGTGGTGATGCGGATGTCCTGGTACTTCGGGTTGGCGAAGACGCTGGTGATGGCGTCGATGTACTCGGCCTTGTAGCGGTCCAGGCCCGCCTGCGTGAGGGGCAGTTCACCGTTGGAGGCGAGGGCGGCGCAGTCCCGGCCCGGCAGGTCGTACACCACGAACGTGGCGGTCAGCGGCTGTCCGGGCTTCTTCTGGGCCAGCGCCAGGTCGAGGTGGTCGGCCAGACTCTTGCGGCCCCCGTTGGCGCTGCCGCCGTGTATCGCGGCGATGCGGTCCAGCCAGACGGCGGTGGGGTAGCCCTTGACCTTCTCCATCTTCGCCTTGACCGTGGCGTCGGCGGTCTTGGCGATGGACCCGTCGATCAGTGTCGCGTAGTCGGGGTTGACGTAGGACGAGGCACCCGCGAACGGATTGTCGACGTGCGCCTCGGCCGCCTCGGCCGCGACCGCCGACGTGGTGCCGAGCAGTCCGGCCGCGGAGAGCAGCAGGCCAGTGGCGGTGCCGGCGGCGACAGCCGCTAACGCTCTTCGGCTTTTTCTGTGATGGCTCACGTGCGGATCTCCCTGTCAGAAGACTGCCGAGGCGAATGGGAGCGCTCCCAAACGTGCTGCGGCATCAATCAAGCAGCGGCCCGCACGCCTGTCAATGAACATGACAAGCTCCGTTCCGATTGACCGACTGCCTCCAGCCGGATTCGGGCACTGGGCTTTGGGGAACCCAGATGTGACCAAATCGGATCAACAAGGAGGCCGCGATGAACGAAGAGAGTCGCGAGGTGGAAAACCCCGTCACGAAGCATCCGCAGCCCGAGCTCCCGGACCAGGAACAGGCTCACCCCGGCTGGACGGGCCCGATGGATCCGCCGCCCGATCACGGCGAGGACTCCTACCGGGGCAACGGGCTGCTGAAGGGCCTCGCCGCAGTGGTGACCGGCGGAGATTCGGGGATCGGCCGGGCGGTGTGTCTGGCCTTCGCACGCGAGGGTGCCGATGTGCTGCTCACCCACCTTCCGGAGGAAGAGAAGGAAGCTGCCGACACCTCACGACTCGTCGAGGAAGCAGGCCGCAGGGCGGTCACCATGAGCTGTGACATCCGGGACGAGGAGCAGTGCCGAGCACTCATTGAGCGCGCCGTCGCGGAATTCGGCCACATCAACATCCTGGTGAACAACGCCGCATATCAAATGTCCCAGCCCGACGGCATCGGCGCTATCACGACCGAGCAATTCGATCGCGTAATGAAGACCAATCTCTACGGCATGTTCTGGCTGTCGAAGATGGCACTCCCCCACATCCCCGAGGGGGGCTGCATTATCAACTCGTCCTCCGTTCAGGCGTACAAGCCCAGCCCGCATCTGCTCGACTACGCCATGACGAAGTCGGCCATTGTCGCCTTCACTCAGGGGCTGGCCCAAATGGTGGCGTCCAGCGGAATCCGCGTCAACGCCGTCGCTCCGGGGCCGGTGTGGACGCCGCTGATTCCGGCGACCATGCCGGACACCACGGAGTTCGGAAAGCAGGCACCGCTGGGGCGGCCCGCACAGCCGGCCGAAATGGCTCCGGCATACGTGTTCCTCGCTTCCCCGCAGGCGAGCTACATCACGGCCGAGATCGTCAACGCCACTGGTGGCACGCCGCTGCCGTAAAACGCCGCTGCGGTAAGACGGCCGACGACGGACGTGCGCGCCCCTTGCCCCTCGGGGCAGGGGGCAACTTCCTTACGTCCACAGGCGATTGGCGAAATGGGCGATCAAGTCCGCTTTCCGTGCGCGTTTAGCCCATGAATTGACCAATGTGGGCGGTTTGCCCGAAAGGTCGCCCTGCCCTGTCGCCCGTGATACGAGTCACGTCCGAGACCGAATGCGGCCAGTTCCGTCGGCGTCAGTTTGCTTCCGCAGAAAGCAAGTTGAGTCTGGCGCCCACGGACAGTGACAGAAGTTTCCGCGCCCTGATACGCCGAGCGATTGCGCCGCGGAATCCAGGGCTTGTTCTCGCCGTCGCTCTCGCCTACCGTCACGGTCAATCCGGGTGGACCGCCGAATCCTGCCGCCGTCCGGAATCCGCACCCACTCACACTCACGTACGGCAGGAGCGGGGGACCCAGGTAAGCCGCCGATCCGGAATGCGTCCGGAACGGCTTGGGGTGAAGTCGCACGGACCGTGCGACCGGGCATCTCCAGCCCGAACCCGACAGCTCACCTCGCAGGCGACGGAGAGGAATTCGTCATGCCCTCGATGGGTAAGCACCGCCGTCCCAAGGCCAGATCTCTCACCCGTGGCCTCATCGCCGCCGGCACCGGTGGCGCCGCACTGGCAATGCCGCTGATCGGCGCGACCACCGCCGGCGCGGCGCAGCCCGCCGCCGTGGAGAAGTCCGTGGCCGCCGCCCCGGCCGCCGCGAAGAAGGCCGCACCCACGACCCACACGGTCGTCGCGGGTGACTCCCTTTCCAAGATCGCGAAAGCGCACTCCGTGAGCGGCAGCTGGAAGAAGCTGTACGAGGACAACCGGCAGGTCATCGGTGACGACCCGGCGCTGATTCACCCCGGCCTCAAGCTGACGATCGGCGCGAAGGCCAAGGCCAAGGCCGATACCAAGGCCGAGACGCCCGCGAAGGCCAAGCCGTCGTCCGACCGGGCCGACCGCTCCGAGACCCGCGCCGCCGTCGCCAAGACCACGACGTACACCAACGACCTGGACGGCTGGATCAAGGAGTCGCTGGCCGTCATGGCCGAGCGCGGCATCCCCGGCACCTACGAGGGCATCCACCGCAACATCATGCGCGAGTCGTCGGGCAACCCGATGGCCATCAACAACTGGGACATCAACGCGCAGAACGGCACGCCGTCCAAGGGCCTCCTCCAGGTCATCGCGCCGACCTTCCAGGCCTACCACGTGCCCGGTACGTCGATGGACAGCTACGACCCGGTCGCCAACATCACCGCCGCGTGCAACTACGCCGCCGACCGGTACGGCTCGATCGACAATGTGAACGGCCCGTACTAGAGCGGCCGCAGGGAAGTTACGGCCTGCCTGCTCCAGCAGGGCCCCGGAGGGTGCCTCGCTGGAGCAGGCAGGCCGTTCGCGTACCCGCGGCCGCGTCCATGTGGCGGGAAGCAGCGGCCGGCGGGCGCACACTGGGGGCATGAGCAACTATCAGGGCCCTGCGGTCCTCATCACCAGTGATGCCGAGATCGATGTCGTGGCCACGTTGAGCGGAGGCAGCTCCGGGCTCGAGTGGGGCGGCAGCGCCCAGACCGACAATGTGCCGGAAGAGTTCTACGCGGCGATGGACAGCGGACATGTCACGCTGCGGCTGGCCGACGGCCGGGAGGCCGACGTGGTGGCGAAGCGCACCGCCATCGGCAGCGGACGGCTGAAGATTTCCGGGGTCGGCTCGATCCCGTTCTAGGACCGCACGGTCGCCCGCAATAAGACATGTAATGCTAAAAATAGGGCATGAGCGGACATCTCGCACGACCCAGGGGTGTCGGCTCACCGCGCTCGTCTCGGCGAGGAGGGCTGTCCCGGCTGGAGGTGCGCAGCGCCGCCGGTCAGGTGCTCTTCCTCCAGATCGTGGTCGCGGTGCTGCTGATCACCGCCGCTGTGGTGGCGCTCACCGTCCAGACGCGCCACGACAGCGAGGGGGACGCCCGTAACCGCTCGCTCGCCGCGGCGGAGGGCTTCGCGGACGCCCCTGGCACCGTCGAGTCCCTGCGGTCTCCCGATCCGGCCGCCGCGCTGCGAGACCACATGGATGCGGCCCAACGGGGGTCGGGTGTGGACTTCATGGCCGTGATGGCACCGGACGGCACCCGGTACGTCGACACCGATCCGACGCTGGTCGGCGAGCGCGCCGAGGCCGTGGAACGCGCCACGGCCGGAGAAGCCTTCACGGAGATCTTCAAGGGCGCCCCGAACGACGCGGCCCGGGCCGTCGTCCCCGTGACCGACGCCGACGGTTCCGTCGTCGGCCTGGTCACCGCCGGCGTCACGGTCGAGAACGTCGGTGACGCGGTGGACCGCCATCTGCCGATGCTCTTGGGTTCCGCCGTCGGCGCGCTCGCCCTCGCCACCGGCAGCGCCGTGCTCGTGAGCAGGCGGCTGCGCCGGCAGACGCACGGTCTCGGCCCCACCGAGATGACCCGGATGTACGAGCACCACGACGCGGTTCTGCACGCCGTACGGGAGGGGGTGCTCATCATCGGGGACGACGGCCGGATGACGCTGCTGAACGACGAGGCCCGCAGGCTCCTCGAACTGCCCGCCGGCGCGGAGGGACGGCACGTCACCGACCTGGGCCTCGACGCCCCCATCGCCGAGCTGCTGACCTCGGGCCGCGCCGTGAGCGACGAGGTCCACCTGGCCGGCGACCGGCTGCTGGCCGTCAATACCCGGCCCACCGCCCCGTACGGCGGTCCCCCCGGCACGGTCGCGACGCTCCGCGACACCACCGACCTGCGGGCGCTGTCCGGCGCGGCCGAGGTGGCGCGGGAGCGCCTGAAGCTGCTGTACGAGGCCGGAGTACGGATCGGGACCACGCTGGACGTGGTGCGTACCGCCGAGGAACTGTCGGAGGTGGCGGTCCCCCGGTTCGCGGACTTCGCCACGGTGGAGCTGCTGGACCCCGTACTGCGCGGCGAGGAGCCGACGGGCGCGCACACCGAGATGCGTCGCGCGGCCGTGAGCGGCGGCCGGGAGGACCGCCCGTTCCAGCCGGTGGGCGACCTGATCAGGTTCGTCGTCCCCACCACTCCGATGGCGGCGGCGCTGGCCGGCGGTCACGCTGTGCTCGAGGCCGACCTGACCCTCGCCCACGGCTGGCGGTCCCAGGACCCCGTAGGAGCCGGCCGGGCCCTCGCCTTCGGCATCCGCTCCCTGGTCTCGGTGCCGCTGCAGGCGCGTGGGGTCGTCCTGGGCATGGCCAATTTCTGGCGCGCGGAGCCCACTGAGCCCTTCGAGGAGGAGGATCTGGCCTTCGCCGAGGAACTCGCCGCCCGCGCCGCGGTGGCCATCGACAACGCCCGTCGCTTCACCCGCGAACACACCATGGCCGTGACCCTCCAGCGCAGTCTGCTGCCCCGCGTCCTGCCCGAGCAGGACGCCCTGGATGTCGCGTACCGCTATCTGCCCGCGCAGGCCGGCGTGGGGGGCGACTGGTTCGACGTCATCCCCCTGCCGGGCGCCCGGGTCGCCCTGGTCGTCGGCGACGTCGTCGGCCACGGCCTGCACGCCGCCGCCACCATGGGCCGGCTGCGCACCGCCGTCCACAACTTCTCCGCCCTGGATCTGTCGCCGGACGAACTGCTGGGCCACCTCGACGAGCTCGTCTCGCGTATCGACGACGAGGAGGGGGACGACGGCGGCGACGGCATCGCGGGCGCCACCTGCCTGTACGCCATCTACGACCCGGCCTCCGGCCTGTGCACCATGGCCACGGCCGGGCACTTCGCCCCCGCGCTGGTCCACCCCGACGGCACGGTCGATTTTCTCGAAGTGCCAATCTTTCCGCCCCTGGGCCTGCACGGCCTGCCCTTCGAGACCGCCGAACTGCGTCTGCCCGAGGGCAGCAGGCTCGTCCTCTACACCGACGGTCTCATCGAACACCGCGACCGTGACATCGACACCGGCCTGCGACTTCTGCGCGACACCCTGGCGGACCCGGCGAATCCGACACCCGAGGAGACCTGCCAGGCCGTGTTCAGTGCGATGCTGCCACCGCACCGCAGGGACGACATCGCGCTGCTGGTCGCCCGCACTCATCTGCTGGACCGCGCCCGGGTCGCCGACTGGGACGTCCCGTCCGACCCCGCGGCCGTCGCGCCCGTCCGCGCCGCGTGCGGCCGTCAGCTGGAAACCTGGGGGCTGGGGGACATCGGATTCACGACCGAGCTCATGCTGAGCGAGCTGGTCACCAACGCGATCCGTTACGGCTCCGAGCCGATCCACGTGCGGCTGATGTACGAGCGCGGTCTGATCTGCGAGGTGTCCGACGGCAGCAGCACCGCCCCGCACCTGCGGCGTGCGGCCACGACGGACGAAGGCGGGCGCGGCCTGTTCCTCGTCGCCCAGTTCGCCGGACGGTGGGGCACGAGATACACACCGACCGGCAAGGTCATGTGGACCGAGCAGCCCCTGACCAACGGTCAGGAGCCCGCGCCGGAGCTGGATCCG
Source organism: Streptomyces sp. TRD_SC_5 (assembly GCF_056836825.1). Taxonomy (NCBI): domain Bacteria; kingdom Bacillati; phylum Actinomycetota; class Actinomycetes; order Kitasatosporales; family Streptomycetaceae; genus Streptomyces; species Streptomyces sp. TRD_SC_5. The sequence goes on from NZ_JBWZZS010000001.1 coordinate 474,317, forward strand.
GACGATCTGTCCTGGTTGCCCGGCGAACCGTTGTGACGGATGCCGGGACGGACCGGCCCCGTGCGGCGGGCGGAAGGCCGAACGGCATACTTGCCGCCGGGCGCGATCACTTCCGACACGCTAGGAGCAGCAATGGCTGACCAGATCGCCACCGAGAAGACGACCTTCAGAACGGTCTTCGAGGTGGGGTCGTCTTTCATGCGCGGGGCGCGGAGCATCGAGGCCGGTTTCCAGCACGCGATCGCCCCGGCGACCGTGGACTTCGACTTCGGTGAGATCAGCCGGGCGGCGAGCGGCATCCCCGACTGCTCGACCGTGAAGATCATCCGTGGCTGGGGTCTGCAGGAGACCGCTCCCGTCAGCGTCATGGTCCTCTCCCTCAAGGAGGCCGTACGCCAGGCCCTTCCGCTCCCGTCCGCCGGATCCGCCTTCTGGGACAAGGCCGAACAGGCACTCACCGGGGCATTCGTGGGCCTGGGCGACCAGGAAGGCACGCACCTCTCCTTCTACCGGGAGGAGCCGGACCGTACGAGCTACTACTACAACCTGCTGTTCGCCCTTCAGGGCGAGGAGACCGGGGACGCTCTGTACGCCATCGCCTTCTGCGCCAATGTGACGGTCGCGCTGGGCGCGGAGGAGGTCCGCGCCCTGACCGTCGAGGACACCGCCCGGTACACGATCCGCCTCAACGCGATCACTGTGCGGCAGGAACTGCCGTCGGCGAGCTGATCACCGACCGCCGAAGTCGCTGTGTCTCACCCTTCGCCGGGGTGAGGCCGGTCTCGTTCCACCCGTACGCCGAGCGGCGCCCGGAAGGACAGCAGCGCCTGCATCCGAGGCGGCGAGGAGGGGTCCGCGAGCCGCAGGCCGGGCAGCCGCGCCGCGGTCGTCCGCAGCAGCACCTCGGCCTCGGTCCTGGCGAGTTCGGCGCCGGAGCATCTGTGCCGCCCCACGCCGAAGGACAGATGCTTGCGGCTGTTCGACCGGTGCGGGCAGATCTGCTCCGGGTTCTCGAACACGTCGGGGTCCGAGCCGGTGGCGGCCAGCATCAGCAGCAGCGGCGCCCCCGCCGGGATGTCCACTCCGCGCAGGGTGACCGGCCGGCCGGTGACGCGCCGCCACGTGGTGATCGGGGGTTCCCGCCGCAGCATCTCCTCGGTCCAGGGCCGCACACTGTCCGGCTCCTCGGCGAAGCGCCGCCACAGCCCGGGCTCGCCGAGTGCGCGCCGGTACATGATGCTCAGCATCTGCCGGGTGGTCGCCTGGCCGGCGATGATCATGAAGTAGAGCACCGCGGCGGACTCGGCCACACCCAGTGGCTCGCCATCGGGCAGCCGGTGCGCCGCCAGTGCGCCGAGCAGCGAGTCTCCCGCCGGGCCGGCCCCGGTCACCAGGCCCCTGAGCCAGGAGTAGAAGTCGGCCGCCTCCCCTGCCAGTTCCAGCTGCCTGCCGGCGTCCGGCCGTCCCCAGAACAGCTCCAGCGAGGCGTCGCTCCACCGGGCCAGGGTGTCGATGGAGACATCGACGGCCTGTTCGAGGCCGAGCAGCCGCAGCAGCACCCGCAACGGAACGTCCCGCGCGAGTGTGGTGGCGATGTCGCACACACCGTCGGCGTCGAGCCGTTCCTCCAGCTGGTCGAGGCATTCCCGGCTCACCTGCTCGACCATCGGCACGGCGGCCGTGACGGCCTGCGCGCTGAGCAGCCGGGTCATGATGCGCCGGTATCCGGCGTGGCTTTCGCCGCCGTTACTGGCGAGGGTCGGCGGCAGGGCGAACCTGGCCTTGGCGAGGACACGCAGGGCCGGCACCGAGAAGCGGCCGACCGCCTCCATGGCGTTGTCCGGCAGGAAGGTCTCCGTATCGAGCAATACGGCTCGTACATCGTCGTACCGGCTCACCAGCCACAGCCCCGTGTCCGGCTCGTAGTGCACCGGCGCCTTCTCCCGCAGACCGTCCCAGACGGGGAAGGGGTCGAGCACGTACCCCTGGTCGAAAAGATCCACAGTGCCCATGGGTATCGCCATGCCGGAACCCCACCCCCTTCCTCGCGCCGGCCCTGGTCAGCCGCCTCTGGGGCCGCACGATATCGCTTGCGGACGGCCGCCCTCTCACGAGGGCAGCAGGCGCTCCGTGTGGCGCCGGCGGACCAGGGACGCCCAGCGGTGGGCGACCGGGCGACAGGCCCGTGCCGTCTCGGCCCCGGCCGCGGCCAGCTGGGGACGCACGATGTCCAGCCGCAGCCCGGCTTCGGTCAGCCATCCGCCCCACAGTCCGGGCGGGCACTCCCTCTCGTGCTCGACGACCAGGACCCGGGGCGGCTCAGGGATCTCGACCATGGCGGCCATTCTCACCGCCGGGCCCCCGCGTTCGCTCAGCTTTGCGATTTGTCCGGTCCGCCGGGGACGACGTGCTCGCCCGGGGTCGCGAGATCCTCGACCGCGCCGGCGCCGACCACCGCACCGGTGGACTTCTTGCCGCGCCGCAGCCGGCCCTCAAGCCAACTGGCGAAGGTGGTGAGCGCGAAGTTCAGGAGGACGAAGATGACGGCGACGACGGTGAAGCTGGCGATGGTGTTCGCGCCGTAGTTCGCGCTCATCGGGCGGACCGACGCCAGCAGCTCCGAGAAGCCGAGCAGCGCTCCGCCGAGCGCGGTGTCCTTCACGATCACCACCAACTGGCTGACGAGCGCCGGCAGCATCGCGGTGACCGACTGCGGCAGCAGGACGTACCGCATGGTCTGGCCCTTGCGCATGCCGATCGCCTTGGCCGCGTCGGTCTGCCCGGTGGGCAGGGACAGGATTCCGGCCCGCACGACCTCGGCGAGTACCGAGGCGTTGTAGAGGACGAGACCGGTGACCACGGCGTACAAGGGACGGTTGGCCGGGCTGATGTCGGTGAACTCGGCGTACGCCGCGTTGGCGAAGAACATCAGGATGAGCACCGGAATGGCGCGGAAGAACTCCACGACGGTGCCGGCCGCGCCGCGCACCCACCAGTGGTCGGAGAGCCGGGCGATTCCGAACAGCGCTCCGAGGGGCAGCGCGATGACCATGGCGAGCGCCGCGCCGATGAGCGTGTTCTCCAGGCCGGGCAGGATGTACGTCGTCCAGGCCCGGGAGTCGGTGAAGAACGGCTCCCACTTGACCCATGCGAGCTGGCCCTTGTCGGCGAGACTCCGGCCCACCCACCAGATCAGGGCCGCGAGAGCCACCAGGAAGACGATGGTGAACAGGACGTTGCGCCGCTTGGCGCGCGGTCCGGGGACGTCGTACAGAACGGAGGTCATCGCCGCACCGCCACCTTCTTGCTCACCCAGCCGAGGACCAGGCCGGTCGGGAGGGTGAGGCAGATGAATCCCAGCGCGAAGATGGCGGAGATGAGGAGGAGCTGCGCCTCGTTCTCGATCATTTCCTGCATCAGCGCCGCGGCCTCGGCGACACCGATAGCGGCGGCCACCGTGGTGTTCTTGGTCAGTGCGATCAGTACGTTCGCGAGCGGGCCCACCACCGAGCGGAACGCCTGCGGGAGAACGACGAGGGTCAGCACCTGGGTGAAGCTGAGGCCGATGGCGCGCGCGGCCTCCGACTGGCCGACGGGGACCGTGTTGATGCCGGACCGCAGTGCCTCGCAGACGAACGCGGAGGTGTAGGCGATCATGCCCAGCACGGCGAGTCTGAAGTTGATGGTCTCGAAGTCCTGCGCGCCGAGGTTGACGCCGAGCGTCTGGAACAGGCCCAGCGAGGTGAAGACAATGATCACTGTCAGCGGAATGTTGCGCACCACGTTGACGTAGCCGGTGCCGAAGCCGCGCATCAGGGGCACCGGACTGACCCGCATGGCGGCCAGGAGCGTTCCCCAGATCAGGGAGCCGACGGCCGAGTAGACGGCGAGCTGCACCGTCACCCAGAAGGCTCCCAGCAGGTCGTAACCTTCAAGAAAGTCGAACACGGTCTCCCGCACTTCCGCATGGGTGGAGGACGTGGCGCGCCGCCGTGGTCGGGGCGGCGCGCCGGTCGGATACCTGCTTCAGCGGTCCGGGGCCTGCTTCAGCTGACGATGTCGCCGATCTTCGGGGCGGGCTCGTTCTTGTAGTTGGCCGGGCCGAAGTTCTTCTTGACGTACTCCTCCCAGGAGCCGTCCGACACCATCTTCTCCAGGGCGGTGTTGATCTTTCCCTTGAGGTCGCTGCCCTTCTGGACGCCGATTCCGTAGTTCTCGTTGCTCATCTTGAAGCCGCCGAGCTTGAACTTGCCCTGGTGCTCCTGCTGGGAGGCGAAGCCGGCGAGGATCGAGTCGTCGGTGGTCAGGGCGTCGATGACGTTGTTTTCCAGGCCGGTCAGGCACTCGGAGTAGCCGCCGTACTCCTGCAGCTGGGCGTCGGGCGCGAGCTCCGTCTTCACGTTCTGCGCGGAAGTGGAACCGGTGACCGAGCAGAGCTTCTTGTTGTTCAGGTCCGCGGGCTTCTTGATGGAGTTGTCGTCAGCGCGTACGAGGACGTCCTGGTGGGCCAGGAGATAGGGGCCGGCGAAGTCGACCTTCTTCTGGCGTTCCTCGTTGATCGAGTAGGTGGCCGCGATGAAGTCGACATCGCCGCGCTCGAGGAGCGTCTCGCGGTCGGCGCTCTTGGCTTCCTTCCATTCGATGTCGCCGGGCTCGTGGCCGAGCTCCTTGGCGACGTAGGTCGCCACATCGACGTCGAATCCCGTGTACTCGCCGTCCGGGGTCTTCAGACCCAGGCCCGGCTGGTCGTACTTGATACCGACGGTGATCTTGTTGCCGTCACCGCCCGAACCGCTCTCGTCACCGTTGTCCGAACCGCAGGCCGTGGCGGTCAGGGACAGTGCGAGCGCGGTGGCGGCCGCGGCGGTGACTTGGAGAATCTTCATGGTGATCATCCCTGGGATTGAATTGTGGGGGGTGCGAGAGGCCGGCTCAGTGGTGCAGGATCTTCGACAGGAAGTCCTTGGCCCGGTCGCTGCGCGGGTTGGTGAAGAACTGGTCGGGCGTCGTCTCTTCCACGATCCTGCCGTCCGACATGAAAACCACGCGGTTGGCGGCCGAACGGGCGAAGCCCATCTCGTGAGTGACGACGACCATCGTCATGCCGTCACGGGCGAGCTGCTGCATGACCTCCAGCACCTCGTTGATCATCTCGGGGTCGAGTGCCGAGGTCGGCTCGTCGAAGAGCATCACCTTCGGGTCCATGGCCAGCGCCCGGGCGATCGCCACGCGCTGCTGCTGGCCGCCGGAGAGCTGCGCGGGGTACTTGTCCGCCTGGGTGGTCACGCCCACCCGCTCCAGGAGCGAGCGCGCCCGCTCCTCGGCTTCCTTCTTGTCCTTCCTACGGACCTTGATCTGGCCCAGCGTCACGTTCTGCAGCACGGTCTTGTGGGCGAACAGGTTGAAGGACTGGAAGACCATGCCCACATCGGCCCGCAGCCCGGCCAGCTCACGGCCCTCGGCCGGCAGCGGCCTGCCGTCGATGGCGATCTCGCCCGAGTCGATGGCCTCCAGCCGGTTGATGGCGCGGCACAGCGTGGACTTCCCCGACCCGGACGGCCCGATGACGACGACGACCTCGCCGCGGGCGATGGTCAGATCGATGTCCTGGAGCACGTGCAGCGCCCCGAAGTGCTTGTTGACGTTCTTCAGTACGACGAGGGCGTCCGTGCCCGGCATCGCATCTCCCTTGGTCACTGCTTCTCCGCTCATCGGCTTCATACTCCGTCCGTCTCCGGTCGGTCGCACGCCGAGAAAGCCAAGCGGGAAGGCAAGCGGGAGATTCAGACCGCGGCAGTGGTCCGTGCCTTGGCGATGAGCAGGTCGAGGAGGGAAAGCAGGGCGCCGCGTACGTCCGTACGGGAGCGGGCGTCGAGCATGAGGACGGGCGTGTTCGGGTCACGCAGCCGCAGCGCCGCCCCGATCTCCTCGGCGGTGTACAGCTGCTCGCCGTGGAAGCAGTTGGCGCCGACCACGAACGGAAGCCCGCGGCTCTCGAAGAAGTCGACCGCCGGGAAGCTGCGGTCCAGGCGCCGCGTGTCGACCAGCACGATCGCCCCGAGCGCCCCGTTCAGCAGGTCGTCCCACATGAACCAGAACCGCTCCTGGCCCGGTGTCCCGAACAGGTAGAGGACGACTCCGGCGTCGGTGAGCGTGATCCGGCCGAAGTCCATCGCCACGGTGGTCACCGTCTTGGACTCGATTCCGCCGAGGTCGTCGACGCCGACACCGGCGGCCGTCAGCCGCTCTTCCGTACGCAGCGGCTCGATCTCGGAGATGGTCTCGACCAGGGTGGTCTTGCCGACGCCGAATCCCCCGGCGATGAGGATCTTGACGGGGGCCGCGTCCTGGGCAGGGGTGTCATAGGTGGGCAAGGCTGTCCCTGATTCTCATGAGCAGATGGACATTGCTGGTCTCGGCGCCCTCCAGGGGCGGCCGGTGATGGATCAGCCCGCGGTCCGCGAGTTCGCCGAGGAGGACCGTCATCGGAGTGAGGCGCATCCGCATCCGGGCCGCGATCTCGGCGACCGCCCGCCCATTCGGAGCCGGGCACATGGCGAGGATGGCCTGCCACTCGGTGGGCAGGCCGCCGTGGTCGTCCGCGGCGACCGCCGCCGTGATCATGGTGTCCATGGTGAGGACGGTGTGCGGAGTGGCTGTACGCCCGTCGGTCAGGGCGTACAGCCGCGTCCGGCGGCGGTCCCGGTGTTGCGGATCGTCCGGCATTACGACGGGAGCGCCTGGGTGCGCTCGGGTGTGCCCAGCCACTCGCCGAGGGCCTGGGCGGTCCGTACGGCCTCACCGCCCAGCTCGCCGAGGCGTGCCTTGCGGGAGGTGGCGACGATGAGTGTGCTGCCCTCCCCGCATCCGACGATGCAGAGATAGCGGTCGTCCATCTCGACCAGCTGGCGGATGACCTGGCCGCCGTTGATTTCCCTGGATATCGCCTTCATCGTGGCCGCGATCCCGGAGGACGCCGCGGCTATGCGCTCCGCCTGGTCCCGTTCCAGCAGGTACGCGCTGAGATTGATCCCGTCGTTGGAGAGGAGCACGGCGCCCTGGATGCCGGCGATCCTGCTGAGGTTGTTGTCGAGAATGCTGTAGAGCATGTCGTTCGATGTCGTCGTCATGGCTGGTCCTGTCGGAGCTCTGCTTCCACTTTCTGGGTCCCTTGTTCGTAGTCGGCCCAGGCGTCGGCCACCTCTTCGGGTGTCGTCGCCTCCTGACCGGCCGCTGCTTCTGCTGGTGGGCGCGGGTCGCGGAGCTGCTCGGCGATGTGGGTGTGCGGGACGCGCTCGGGGAGCGCCGGGCGGGGGGTGTCGGCCGGTGCCACGGCCCGGAGCGGGTGCGCGCTGTCAGGCGACCGCTCCGCGGCGGGCGGCCGTCGGTTCGGCAGCTCCGACTTCGCCCGCGGGGCCGGCTCGGGCTTCGCCCGTACGACCGGTTCGGGCTTGCGTACCGGTTCCCGCTCCGTCGGTACGAGCAGCTCCCCGGGGATGATCACCACCGCCGATGTCCCGCCGTACACCGAGCGGCGCAGCGTGACCGTGGCCGGGAGCTGATCGGCGAGGTGGCCGACCACGAAGAGGCCGAGCCGGTGCGCGTTCTGTGCCAGGACGGCGTACGGCGGAGCGGAGTGCAGCCGCCGGTTCATCTCTTCGTAGCTCGCGGGCGTCACCCGTGGGCCGCGGTCCTCGATCTCGACCGAAAGGCCGTCAGCCACCAGCTCGGCCCGGATGACGACCTTCGACTTCGGCGGGGAGAACCGGGTGGCGTTGTCCAGCAGCTCCGCCAGCAGGTGGCTGACCTGGCTGATCACCCGCGGTTCCACGCTGATCTCGTCCAGGGCCTGCCGGTCGATCCGCCGGAAGTCCTCGACCTCCGCGGCGGCCTCGCGCAGCAGGTCGGCGACACGCATGGGCTCGGTGTGCGGGTCCGGGATCTCGCCGCCGGCCAGGATGAGCAGGTTCTCGATCTGCCGTCGCATACCCACCGTCAACTGGTCGGATCGCATCAACTGGGCAAGGAGTGCTTCGTTGTGGCCGAAAGTGTCCTGAAGGTCCTCGGTGAGGCTCAGCTGGCGGCTGACCAGGTTCCCGGTGCGTGAGGCGATGCCCGCGGCGAACATGCCGAAGCCGTGCCGCTCGTCCGAGAGCTGCCGGTGCCCGTCGACGGATACGGCGACGACCCGGGCGAACGCGTCGTTGATACGCCCGACCTCGTCCTGGGCCCCGGTCGGGCTGGGCAGCGCGTCGGCGTCGACGGGCTGCCCGCGCTGGAGCCGGGCCACGACGTCGGGCAGCGTCTCCTCAGCGATGGCCACCGTGCTCTCGTGCAGACCGCGCAGGCGGCGCAGCACCGAGCGGGTGGTGAACACGACGACCCCCGCGACGGCAAAAACGACTGCGCCGTTTCCGACGATCAGCCAGATGACTTCGTTCTCCAGCTGCGTGGCCTTGGCGTCGGCGTGCACGAGTAGTGCTCGCCCCTGTTTCGCGTCGAGCGCGGCAACGCGCGCCGCGAACTCGTCATACGCGGCCCGCCAGGCGTCGGCCTCCTTGGGTAGCTTGACGCCGGACGCGGTGTTCTGGTGGTCGGAGATGACCGCGTCCTCGATGCGGACCTTCGTCTTCCAGCCGTCCGAGGCGAAGACCTGGTCGTAGGCCGCTTTGTCCTCGGCCGTCAGATACGGCGCGACCCACTCGTCGTACTGGTACCGCTGGGATCCGACGGAGTTGACGAATTCGGCGAACCCGGAAGGGCTCAGACGCCTGGACGGCCCGGCCGAGGCGAGGATGGTGGTCTCGCGTGCCACCATCTCGGACACCGTGAACACCGTGACGACCAAGCCGCTCTCCTGGATGAGCTCGGCGTCTTCCGCATGGCTGAACTGGTTCTGGTACACCCGGATGATGCGGTCGACGAGGTCGGAGTAGTAGCCGATCGTCCGATCCGCGCCCCCGCTGCGGGCGTCCGCGCGCTCGCGGAACGCGGCCAGATCCGCGAGGCTGTGCTTCACCTCCGCGACGTACCCGGTCGCCGCCAGAGCTCCGTCCGCCGCCCGGCGGAACTCGTCCGCGGCCCGGTCCGTGGCCGCGCGCCGCCGGTGCAGTTCGCCGTCGGGCACCGCGGAGCCCGCCCACCGCGCGGCCGTCATCGTCCGCTCGGCCTGCAACGCGACCATGAGCTGGTACGCGGGTACGCCGATCCGCTCACCGGCTACCACATCGGAGCGCAGGTGCGCCGACTTGTCCAGCGACCGGTCGGCTGTCACGACGACTTGGGCACTCATCGCGACGGTGGGGACTACCGCCAGACAGATGAGCAGGGTGCGCAGGCGGACGGTTCGCCGACGACGAAGGCGCCGACGAAGCCGCCGTCGAAATCTCGACGTATCTCGTGGGCCTTCGGGTTCTATGGGAGACATCGGTCCTCGGGACGGGGAGAGCGGAAAAACAGACCAGCGACCAGGCCCGGCAAAAGGCTGGGGGACCTTGGGGAAGGCCGGCCCGGCCGCTGTGAGACGTGAGGAATGCAGATCATAACCAGCCACGCCGGGAAATGGAGTGGTTGCCTCCACGATCGGTACGTGGTAATTGCGGCGCAGAGCGTTGCAGACCGGAGGCCATATCGGAGTTCAACCGCTACGCCCCGCGCGGTCGGCCTCCGGAGCGTGCGTCAGTTACCGGCGGTACGGTCCACCAGCCGGGACAGCTCCACACGCGAGCGCACCCCCAGCAGCGCGAAGACGTTGCGCAGGTGGTGGTCGACGGTGCGGGGACTGACGGACAGGCGCAGCGCCACCTCTCGGTTGGTCGCCCCCTCGGCGACGCAGTGCGCGATCCGGAGCTGCTGAGGTGTCAGGCAGGACAGTGTCCCCGCCGGTTCACCGCCCGCCACGTCGCCGGTGGCCCGCAGCTCCGCTCGCGTCTGGTCCACCCAGGCACGGGCCTCGGAGCGCTCGAAGGCGACCAGCGCGTCCCTGAGGCGGCCCCTCGCCTCGCGCGGACGACGCCGGCGCCGCAGCCACTTCCCGTAGAGCAGCTGGGTTCGGGCCCACTCGAAGTCACCGTCGGCCATTTCGTGTCTGGCCAGCGCATGGGCGTACAAGGCGTCGGCCTCATCGGGACCCGCGACCAGCGCGCGGCAGCGGGCGAGCAGCGCGGGGGCCTGGGGGTCGCCGCCGTGGGCCGCCCAGGCGGCGAACTCCTCGACGGCGGCGCGCGTGTCGTCGGGTCTCCCGGCCGGGGCGGCGGCCTCGACGAAGCACGGAACGGCCAGCATACGGACGGCGAAGTGCCCGCGGCGCGGTCCCGCCCGTACCAGCGGGCCGAGCCGGGCAGCGGCTTCGACGGTCCGGCCCCGCCCCAGATCGGCTCGGGCCAGGGCCCATTCGGCCAGGGTGGCTGCCTGGGCGAGCCCGTGCGGGCCGGCGATCGCCATGGCCGCCGTGACATGTCCGGCCACGGCCGTGGCGTCGCTCTCCACCGAGGCGACCAGCGCGAGGATCGCGTGCTGATGGGCGACGGCGTTGCGCTGGCCGGCGCGGTGGGCGGCGCGCAGTCCCTCCCGCGCGTGCGCTCCGGCTCCGGCGTGCCGTCCGGCCCGTAACTCGGCGTAGGCCAGGTGTTCCAGGAGCTGGGGCACGAGGGCGACGAGCCCCAGCGCCCGGGCGACGGCCAGGCCTCTCGTGTTGATGTCGCACGCGGCCGCGATGTCGCCGAGGACGAGCGCGGCGGCCCCCGCCCGCAGCAGCCGCACCGGATCGTCGTCGCTCACGGCCCGGTCCAGTACGCGCCGCAGCGGCTCCCGGGCTTCGTCGGGGCGTGCCTTCAAGGCGGCCAGCATTCCGGCCCGGTAGTCGTGGCAGGCCCCGTCCTCTTGCGAAACGGGTGGCACGGCCCGCGCGGGTGCGGGCTGCGGGCACGACCCCTGTCGTGCGGCGTACGTCGCCGGCCCGGCCGGCGGTGGATCGTCGCCGCCGAGCGCGGCCACACAGGCCGGTGCGTCGCCCGCGGCCCAGGCCGCTTCCATGGCCCCGAGCCGGGCGGCGAGAGCGTGCTGCCGTTCGTACGGGCCGAGCAGGCCGGCCGCCACCAGCAGCGCTCCGTACGCGTCCCCGGCGGGACCGTCGCCCAGCGCCAGGGCGCCGCGAACGAGTTCGGCCCGGCCGCGTACGGCGTCGTGGGCCTTTCCTTCCCGGGCGGCGGCGAGCAGCTCACGCGCCCGGTGCGGGTGACCCGCGAGTCTGGCGTGCTCCGCGGCGGCCGTCATGCGTGACATGCGGGCGCTGTCGTCGGTCGTGGTGAGCTCGGCCGCTCGGGCGAAGGCCAATGAGCGCTGCAGGCCGGGGATCCACGGACCGGGAGCGGCCGCCGCCCGGGCCAGATCGGCGGCGAGGCGAGGGGCGGGGCCGTCGGCGGCCATGGCCAGGTGCAGCAGGCGTGGCAGGCGGTGCCCGTCACTCGCGAGGGCCGTCGCGAGCAGGCGGTGGGCGGCGCGCCGCCGCTCCGAAGAGGCTCCGGCGTGAACGGCGCGTCGCATCAGCGGGCTCTCGAAGCGGATCAGGTCTCCGTCGCGGCGTGCCACCCCTGCCGCCGCACCGTCGTCCAGCGCCGCCGGGCCGATTCCGGCGGCCCGGGCGGCGCGCAGGACCAGCGCCGCGTCCGCTCCCGCCGCTTCGGGGGTCTGCTCCTGCGCGGCGGCTGCCAGCAGCAGCACGAAAGCGGTGTCCGGCGGCAGGTCTGCCGGCCTGCCGCCCACCGTACGCAGCAGGGCCTCACCGTCGGCGAGCGGCCGGGGCAGCGGCGCGTGCCCGGAGAGCTGGGCCAGGTTCAGCCGGCCGACCAGTACCTCGAGCAGGGACGGATTGCCCTCGGCCTCGTGCAGCAGTGCCTCCCGCACCGCGCGGTCCGTGCCCTCCCCGGCCAGCTCGTCGAGCAGGTCACTCGCGGCGCTTTCGGGGAGCGGACCGAGGCGTACGACGGGCAGGCCGGCGAAGTCGGGGTCGTACGCCCGGTGTCCGGCCACGGACAGCACCAGTCCGACGGCGCGCAGGGCGTCCGGGCGCCGGGCCGCGAAGCCGAGGGCGGCGCGCGACCGGGCGTCCCACAGGTGCGCGTCGTCGACGCAGACGAGCAGGGGCCGCCCGGCGGCGAGTCCGCGCAGTAACTCCAGCAGGTCGCCGGGCGCCAGGCCTGACCGCAGGATGCCGGCGGGCGCGGTGCTCAGCACATCGCCGGCGGCGCACAGCAGCGCGTGCACTCCGCTGTACGGGAGACGGCTCTCGGCCGGTACGGCTCTGGTGTGCAGGACGGGACCGGCATCGAAGTCGCCGGCGGCCCGGTGGAGAAGGGCGGTGCGGCCGAGGCCGGGCTCCGCGGCGAGCAGCAGGGCTCCTCCGCGGCCGGACCGCAGCCGGTCCGACAGGGCTGCCACGGCTTCCAGTTCGGTACGCCGGCCGTAGAGCCGGAGCGGACGTCTCACGGTCGCTTGTCCGGTCACACCTGTCACGTTACTTCCGCGTAAGCAGGGACGGAAGCCTGCGGTCCGTTGCCGCGCGAAAGGGCCGGACACCCCTCTCACCTGGGGAAACAGTGGGTTGGACGGGGCGGCGCTGGGCGCGCGCCCAGCGTCGGCGGGCCAAGTCTGTGCCGGCGCACACGGCAGGGGGAAAGCGGCGTACCGGTGCCGGCCGCGGGGCACGCGGCCGGCACCGGCATCAGGGATGGCTCCGGAGAACGTCAGGAGGTGTGCGGGCAGTTGCCGCGGTACTCCTCGATGGTCGCGCTCGGGCGCGGCAGCGGGCAGAGGAACTGCTCGTAGCGGGTGTCATTGTCGATGAACCGCTTGAGCCAGGAAATGCTGTACTTGGCGATGGTCGTGTTGGAGGAGTTCGGCGTGTAGTGCGTCGCGTTGTTGAGTTCGAGGTACGCCTTGTCGAGCGACGACCGCAGGCTGTCGTAGAAGGGCTCCGAGTGCGAGGAGACCGGCGCGACCGTGTCGCCGTCGGACCCCACGACCAGCGTCGGCGTCTGGATCTCCGGCCAGGTCTTGTCGGTGTTCCATCCGGTGAGCGGAATGGCGGCCTGGAGGGACGGCCGGCTCTTGGCCGCCTCCAGCGAACCGCCGCCGCCCATCGAGTGGCCCATCACACCCAGCCTGCTGGCGTCGATCCGGCCTCGTACACTGCTGCGCTCGGTCAAGTAGTCCAGGGCCGCCAGGAGTTGGCGTCCTCTGCTGTCGGGCTGGTCGTACCTGGAGTTGGTGTCGATGGTGAAGACCACGAAGCCCTGGGAGGCGAGCCGCGGACCGAGCCAGGCGATGGACGACTGGCTCGCGGTGAATCCGGGAGAGACCGCCACGGCGCCGAACGTTCCGTCGCTGGTGGAGGTCGGGTAGTAGACGGTCCCGCCGCCGAAACCTGTCACGCTCAGGGAGGAGACGGAGGTCTGCGAGACCGCGTAGGGACCGGTGGGCGCTTCGATGCTCGCCGTGGTGGGCGCCGGGCCGCGTTCGTACGGATTGTCCGCCGCCCGGGCCTCGGTGGTCGCGACGGTGCTGAGCCCGCCGACCACAAGGAGCGCCGCCAAGCCGGCCATGAGCGACCGCAAGCGGCCCGCTCCGTGCCGGCGGGGAGATGGGGCGCTGTGAGTGCCGAATCTGTTCTCGTTGCTGTACTGCTGCACGACTGAGTCGTCCTCTCGGTCGTGGCGGAGCCGCTGGTTCGGGCCGGGCACCGCACTCGTCGCCGAGGACTGTGGCCGGTCGTACGTGGGGGCGGGCACCGCCGTATTCGATGGCGGGTGCCACTGTCGCCGTACGTCCGGCGCGGGGACATCGGTGGAATCACCTGCCTCCGGGAGGGAGCCGCTCCAGCCGGCTCCTCTCCCTCAGCTCGGTGCCGCCGGTGAGAAGGTCAGCCGGTTGGTTGTGTTCCGCCGGTCAGGTGGACGGGCAGGGTGCGATGGCCGTTGGAGATGAATGACTCCACGGGCCGCAGATCGTCCGCCGGGACGGCCGGGGCCAGGTCCGGGAAGCGCCCGAAGAGGGCGGGCAGTGCGATCTCGGCTTCCATCCGGGCCAGCGGTGCTCCGATGCAGAAGTGGACGCCGTGTCCGAACGCGAGGTGTTCCTTGTTCAGCCGCGTGACGTCGAACCGGTCCGCGTCCTCGCCGTGGAGCGCGGGGTTGCGCCCGGCGGCGGCGTACGCGGCGAGGATCGTCTCGCCCTTCCTTATGGTCACTCCCCCGGTCTCGATGTCCTCCACCGCGTAACGCAGGGGCAGGCTCGCCACCGGTGACTGGACGCGCAGCGTCTCCTCGATCACGTCGTTCCAGGTGACCCTGCCCGTCCGGACAAGTTCCAGCTGGTCCGGGTGGGTCAGCAGGGCGTGGATCGCGTTGTCGAGCAGGTTGACCGTGGTCTCGTGCCCGGCGCCGATCACCAGGAGCAGGGTGTCGACCAGTTCGGCCTCAGTGAGCCGCGCGCCGTCCTCCTCCCGGGCGGCGATCAGAACGCTGGTCAGGTCGTCGCCCGGGGCTCGCCGCTTGAGGGCGACGAGGCCGGACAGCACCGTGTGGACGTCCTGGAAGGTGACCGCGGCCTCCTCCGCAGAGGTGGTGGTGTTGAAGATGCTGTCCACCAGACGGCGCAGTTCCTTGCGCGTGCCTTCGTCGTCGACACCGAACAGTTCGCAGATCACCTGGATGGGGATCGGGTAGCAGTACTCCTCGCGCAGATCCACCGCCTGCCCCTCAGGCGTCGCGGCGAGGCCGTCGAGCAGGTCGGCGGTCATACGCTCGATGCGCGGGCGCAGGGCCTCGGTGGCGCGCGCGGTGAACGCCGTGGACACCAGCTTCCGCAGCCGCCTGTGGTCGCTTCCGTACGCGGTGAACATGTTCGTCACGGCGACCCAGGTGAACAGCGGCCACTCAGGGGTGATCTCCCCGTTGATCCACGCCGGCCAGTGCCGGCGCGGGTCCTTCGACACCCGGGGGTCGGTGAGCAGTTCCTTGAGCAGCGTGTGGTCACTCACTGCCCACGCCACCACCTGGCCAGGAAGCTCCACCAGCGCCGCCGGCCCCCGTTCTCGTATACGGGCGCCCTCGCCGTGGATGTCTGCTCCGGAAGCGTCGATGACGAGGGGGCGGGATTCGTGTTCCATCTTTTGGCTCCAGAGGACTCGTCCGGGGTGACCGGCGCGGTGATGAGGGGAAGGCGCACAGCAAGGCGGCCGGGGCCCGGCACGAGGGCCCCGCCGCCACTTCAACCGGCCTACCCCGAGCGCGAGTTCGATATCCGGGAGCCGGTCGAGGAAGTCCGGCCGACGTACTCGCTGATCGCCTCGCTCAGTTCCGGAAGGTCCCAGTACACCGAGTGGGTCCACAGACCTGCACTCGCCGGATGAGGGAGCGGCAGGTCCAGGGGAGCCTCCCCGCCCGCCGGACGAAAGACACGGGAGTCCGCGAAGGCCCGTTGCGCATTGCGCGGCTCGGAGGCAGGAGGAACGGCGTTGCCTGGTCCCACTGTTGGGCGCTAGGGTCGGCCGGGTGACTGCCGGGTCGGCCATGGGCCACGTACGAGTGAGGCTCCCGGCCTCGGCGTGAGCGCGAGGCGGGCAAGAGCCCCGCCTCCCCTCTCCGCGTCTTCCCTCCCGGCGCCCGCGCGGCGCCCCTTCCCAGCGGATCCCAAGACCCGGAGACACATCACACATGTCGCACGCACAGCAGTACCAGCACGGACCCGAGCTGCCCGTTCCCACCGTCCAGCTGAACCACACCGTCGTCCATGCCAGGGACCGGCAACTGTCGGCCGAGTTCATCGCCGCGATCCTGGGTCTCCAGGTCGGCGCTCCGTTCGGGCCGTTCCTGCCCGTGGACCTCGGCAACGGCGTAACGCTCGACTACTACGCGATGAGCGACGAGCCGGTCCAGTCGCAGCACTACGCGTTCCTGGTGCCCGATGAGCAGTTCGACGCCATGATCGCCCGCCTGGAGGCGGTCGGAGTCACCTACTACGCCGATCCCAGCCACACCGAACCCGGCCACATCAACCGTCTCTTCGGCGGTCGCGGCGCGTACTTCGACGACCCGGTCGGCCACAACATGGAGATCATGACCCGGCCCTACGCCCGGCCGTAGCTCAGTAGGCGGAGTCGACGTTGTCGATGGAGCCGTACTTGTCGGCGGCGTAGTTGGCGGCCGCGGTGATGTTGGCGACCGGGTCGGTCAGGTCCTGCGGGGTGCCGGCGACGTGGTAGGCGTCGAAGGTGGGCTGGATGACCTGCAGGAGGCCCTTGGAGGGGGTGCCGTTCTGCGCGTTGACGTCCCAGCCGTTGGAGGCGTCGGGGTCGCCGCCGGACTCGCGCATGATGTTGCGGTGCAGGCCCTCGTAGCTGCCGGGGATGCCCTTGTCCTTCATGATGTCCAGGGACTCGCGGATCCAGCCGTCCAGGTTCTCCGGGTAGGAGGGCGCCTTGGCTGCCTTCTTGGCGATGGCGTCGGCCTGCGCGGAGACGGCGGCGGCGGAGACCGTGGTCGCGGAGGTCTGCGTGGCCGGTGCGGCGGCCTGTGCGGGGGACGGGGCGAGCGTCAGGGCCATTGCCGCGGCGCCGGCGGCGCAGATCCCGGAGACCGAGAACTTACGGATCGTGGCGGTACGGCTGAAGGTGGCACGGGGCATGGCGGGCATACGGATGGGACTCTCCATTCGGTGACTACGGGGGCGCCACGGGGGACCGGCGAGGTCCGGAGCGATCAGCTCCCGGGGCTCGATCCATGGTTAACGGCGGTCCGAGATGTCCGCAATGATCCGAATTACTGCCTGTCTACGTAGAGAGAGCACCGAAGAAGCGGACTTCCGCCGCCCACGCCGAGAGGAAAAGCGCCTGGGTGCTACTACCGCGCCTCGTATGTGACCTAGGACCTATGGGCGGGCTCACAGCCAAGGCCTGCGGACGATCAGCAATCCGCATCCGAGGAAACCCCGGCCCCGGCCGTTTGAGCGCGCCGACGCGGGCAAAACGCTTCGGGACAGGTCGCGGCAGGACATTGAGGAGCAGCAGTGATTTCCCAGGAGCAGCTCGCAGGCCTGGCCGGTCAGCCGGTCTTCGCCGTTGATGGACACAAGGTCGGGGACGTGGTCCATGTCCTGCTGGACGACACCACCGGCAGGCCGGAGTGGGCGCGAGTGCGCGGCGGCTCGGCATCAGGTGATGTCTTCGTTCCGCTGCGGGAGGCCGTGGGCGGTGAAGACCGGCTGGAGGTTCCGTTCCCCTCGGCCGTCATCGATACCGCGGCCCGTGCCGCGCTCGGAGGCGCGGAGGTCCTGTCCATGGCCGACGAGGAGAAGCTGTTCGCCTGTTACGCGATGACGGACGTGCGTGACCAGGTGAACGCGGAAGGCGGAACCGGCTGGTCCGCGATGGACCGGGCGCAGGACATCCAGGCCGGCACGACCGGCCAGGAGTCACTCCGCACTCGACTGCGTGTCCTGCCCGGCGCCGGCGCGTAGCCACCGGAGCGAGCCCGGCCGGGATGGACGCCAATGAACGCCGGTGGACGCCGATGCCGGTCAGCAGGGCTGGCGCCACGCTCCGAGGTCCAGGTTCTTGCGCATCGAGCTGAGGCCGAGCCTTTTGGAACGCTCGCAGAAGTCGCCGACCGGGACGGCGTATTCGACGTGCAGGACCGCCTTGCCTGCCTTGACGAAGGGAGCGAGTGCCGCGCAGTCGCCGTACTGCGCGCACTCCTCGTTCACCGCGAAGTCGAAGTCCGCGACCAGCTCCGGGATTTGCGGCAGATCGTTCTTCAGGCCCACCGACATGCCGCGAGCGTGGGCGAGACCGGCGAGCATGCGGTTGTACGCGAGCTGGTGGGCGGCGGTCAGGGGGAAGCCGGTGTCGTTGAGGTAGCCGTCCATCAGGTCGGGCTCGACCGCGTCGAAGCCCTTCTCGCGGCACATGTCGAAGCGCTTGGCCATCAGCGGGCGCAGTACGTCCAGACGGCGGATGTCGAGCCAGCGTTCACCGGCCCAGCCGTTGCCCCGGCCCCGGACGGCGGCCGGGAAGTCCCGGCGATCGGGACGGAACGACTCCCACGCGCCCGCGTTGATGTAGCAGATGACCTTGCGGCCGTCCTTGTGCAGACGGCTCACCGAGGCGGCGTCGTTCTCGAAACCGCCGATGTCGTAGACGGGCACGTCGACCCGGCGGTCGACGCGCCCGTCGAGCTGCCACTGCCACGCCGTACCCACGGCCGGGCGCCACGGCTGGGTGCGGGAGGGCCCGGACGGTTCCGGGGCCGGCTCGGGGCCGGGCGCGGAGCAGCCGGCCAGCAGGGCAAGAAGGAAGAGCAGACACAGTGGGCGCGAGCGGGTCATGGAGCCTTCCGGTGGAGAACGGGCGGCAGAAGTGACCAGGGGTTGGAGCCGTGCCCGGGAACCGCGCAGTGCACGGCGGCCCGGCGAAGTGCCGCGGTACGGGCGGCAAGTGCGCACAGTCCGGCCGGTACGCCGTGGATGAGATGGCAGAAGCGTTCCGGCGGGTGTGCCGCGGTCCACGGCGGTGCCGCCGGCGCCGCCGAGTAGGCGGTCCAGTCGCCTTCGAAGGTGACCAGCAGATCGGCGATCGCCGCATAGCCGGGGGCCGGGTGGACCCCGGGGTTGAGGACGACCGTACGGCCGCCGCGGGAGCGCGACGCCCGGGCGATGCGCCGGTAGTGACGCACCGCCCCCGGTTCGGAGGCGGCCTGGTCCAGGAAGGATCCGTCGGTGGCGTACCAGTCCCGGTAGCGGTCGAAGTCGGCGGTGACGGCCCGCAGGGGCCGGCGGCCGTAGTCGGTGTCGACGTACCCGAGCAGCGGAACCCCCGCCGCCCGCAGGGCGCGGGCGGCGGCGGCGAACGACGGCTCGGGCGCGGTGCCCGGTCCGTCCGCGATGTTGAGCACCACGCCGTACAGCAGGTGCGCCGACTCGACGAGTGTCCACCAGGCGCCGGGGTCGACGGCGGGGTGGACGTACATGGGCACGAGCAGTTTCGCCGGGGCCACCGGCTCCGGCTGAGGTCGAGATTGCGGCTTCGCCTTCACGGGGCCGCCGGGGCAGGCACCGCCGGCAGGGACTGCCACAGTCCGGACAGTGATTCCGCGAGACTCCGCTGCGGCTGCCAGCCGAGTGCGGCCCGTGCCGCCGCGATGTCCGCGCACTGCCAGGAGACCGCGGACGAGCGGACGGATCCGACGCCGGCCTCCTCGACGGTGCCGCGGAATCCGGCGGACCGGACCAGGCCGTGCGCGATCTCGCGGACGACTGTGGCCCGTCCGCTGCCGATGTTGAGCACGGGCGGCAGTGGTCCGGGCACCGTCGCCGCGAGGAAGACGGCGCGGGCGACGTCCCGTACGTCGACGAAGTCGCGGTACGCCGAGAGATCACCGACCCGTACGGTCCCCGCCTCCCCCGCCCGCCGCAGTTCACCGGCGAGCCGCCCGGGCAGCCCGGCGGACGGCGCGCCGGGCCCGACCGGGTTGAAGACGCGCAGCACGACGGCGTCGAGGCCCGCGGCGGTCACGGCCGCCGTGCCCGCGAGTTTCGTCGCCCCGTACGGCCCCTGGGGCCGGGTGGCCGCGTCCTCGGTGACGGCCTCGCCCGGCGGGGTGGGGCCGTACTCGGCGGCCGAGCCGAGGTGGACGAGCCGGGCGCCGGGCGCCGCCGCGCGCAGGGCTTCGCAGAGTGCGGCCGGCCCGCGGGCGTTGACGTCGGTGAGCTGTACGGGGCTGCCGGTCACCAGACCCGCGCAGTTGACGACGACATCGGGCGCGGCGGCACGCAGCGCGTCCCCGAGGACGTCAGGGCCGGCGGTCAGGTCGAGGGGCACGTCGGCGGTCGTCGACCGGCCGCCGCCGAGCAGCCGCACGCCCGGCAGGGCGCGCAGCTGCTCGGCGGTGTGCCCGCCCAGGAATCCGGTGGAGCCCAGGACGAGGATGCGCATGTCCGCTCACGCCCCCTTGAGGAGCAGGCCGCGGTGGGTGGTGAACTCCGCGTTGGCCCGGTCGTAGTCGTCGGGGCGGCCGATGTCGAGCCAGTAGCCGTCGAAATCGTAGGCGTGCGGAGGCTTCTCGGCGGCGAGCAGGTCGAGGACGAGTTCGTCGAAGCCGAGCGGCAGACCGGGTGTGTATCCGGCGAGGGTTTCGCGGGAGAGCCCGTACACACCCATGGAGACCCGGTAGTCCACGCTCGGCTTCTCGGCGAAACCGACGACCCGGCCGCCCTCGGTGGTCAGGACGCCGAAGTCGATGGCGACCTTGCGGGCGTACGTGGCGACCGTGAGCGGGGCCCCGGACCCGCGGTGCGCCCGGACCACATCTCTGTAGTCGAGGTCGGTCAGGATGTCGCCGTTCATCACCAGGAAGTCGTCGGGCAGCCGGTCCATCATGGTGAGCAGCGGGCCCATCGTGCCGAGTGGGCTGTCCTCGGTCGAATAGCCCACGCGCAGACCCCACTGCGAGCCGTTGCCGACGTACGCGCGGATGATGTGGCCCAGGTGGCCTATGGCTATGGTGCAGCTGGTGAAGCCGCTCGCGGCCAGCTGGCGGAGCACGATCTCCAGGATCGCGTGCTGGTCACCGATGGGTACGAGCGGCTTGGGCAGAGCCGTCGTGTACGGCCGCAGCCGGACGCCCTTGCCACCGGCGAGGATCACTGCATGCATCGAAGTCCCCTGTACGTCTGGGTCGCGCGCGGGCGAGGTCATATGTTGTAGATGCCGGTCTTGTAGCGGGAGAGGTTGCCGGGGTCGCGGAAGAAGTCGATGGTGTGGCCCAGCCCCCGCTCGAGGTCGTACTCGGGCTGCCAGCCGGTGGCGGTGCGCAGCCGCGTGGCGTCGGCGACCAGGCGCATCACCTCGGAATTGGCGGGCCGGATGCGCTGTTCGTCCTCGCGTACGTCGAGGTCCGCTTCCATCAGCTTGCCGATGAGCCTGGTGAGTTCACCGATCGATATCTCACCGCCGGTGCCGGCGTTGAAGGTCCGTCCCACGACCGCCTCGGCGGGAGCGGCACCGACGGCGAGGAAGGCGCGGGCGGTGTCCTTGACGTACAGGAAGTCACGGGTGGGCCGGAGGTCTCCGAGGGTGATGGTCCGCTCCCCCGCCGCGACCTGGCCGATGACGGTCGGGATGACCGCCCGCATCGACTGGCGCGGGCCGAAGGTGTTGAAGGGGCGCAGGGTGACGACCGGGGTGGCGAAGCTGGCGTGGTAGCTGTCGGCGAGCCGGTCGCCGCCGGCCTTCGAGGCGGCGTACGGCGACTGCGTGCTGATGGGGTGGTCCTCGGTGATCGGCACGGTCTGCGCGGTGCCGTAGGTCTCGCTCGTCGAGGTGTGCACCAGGCGTGGGGTGCCCTGCCTGCGGACCGCTTCGAGGACGTTGAGGGTGCCTGTGACGTTGGTGTCCACGTAGCTGTGCGGGGCTTGGTAGGAGTACGGGATCGCGATGAGGGCGGCCAGGTGGTAGACGGCCTCGGCGCCTTCGACGAGCTGGTTGACCGAGCCCGGGTCGCGGACGTCGCCGAGGACGATCTCGACCTGGTCGAGGGTCTCGGCGGAGAGGGTTTCCAGCCATCCGTAGGAGGAGAAGGAGTTGTACTGGGCCATGGCCCGGACGCGGTGGCCGGCCGCGACGAGGGCCTCGGTGAGATGGGATCCGATGAAGCCCTCGGCGCCGGTGACGGCGACAAGTGAGGCTGCTGGCGCGGGCGCTGGTGCTGGTGCGGTCACAGGGACGCTCCTCTGTCTGGGGTACGGGACGGGAATCGCGTGGTGCGGAGGTTCAGCGGTGCGCCGTGGGCCTGCCGAGGATCCGGCAGGCCAGGAACAGGAGGGCGAGAGCCGCGGTGGCCCGGCAGACCACTGCGGCGAGCCCGGCGGGAAGCCCGGCAGCCGGGGCCGCGGCTTCGGCTGCGGCGGCCGTGAGACAGACCGCCGCGGGTGGCCAGGCGACGCCGAACGCCTGGAGCAGCAGGGCGGTCCAGAGAACCGCCCCGAGCCCGAGCAGTGGGACCGGGTCGGTCCCGGTGAGCAGGGCGCCGGCCCCCAGCAGGGCGACGTAAGCGCTCAGGCACAGCGCCAGGGCGCGGGCGGCGCGCACGGCGAATCCGCGCGGTTCGGTGCTGGCGCGCAGAGCGGCGACGGCGAGCCCGCGGTAGCGGTAGAGCAGCCACTCGGCGAAGCCCATGCTCAGCGTCAGGACGACGACGGCGTACGGTTCCACGGCCCCCGAGAGCATCGCGAGCACCCCGGCCGCAAGGCCGAACAGCCCGTACGGCAGCGAGCGCAGCAGCGTGGGAACGGCGCCGACGGGCGCGGGGCCCGAGCGCAGGGCGGCACGTATCCCGTGGGCGGCGGCGAGCGCCGCGCAGCAGACGGTGGAGAGCAACAGGACCACCACCACGGCGGCCGGCGGCGCCCACCACAGTGTGGCGGCGGCGCCTGTGGCGGTGGGCAACAGCGCCAGCAGCAGGGCGCGTTCGCGGCCGAGGACGAGCAGTACGGTCGCTGCCCCCAGGTAGCAGGACTGCCCGGCGGCGAAGGCGGCGGCCGGCCCCGGGCCCGTAACGAGCAGGCCGGGCAGGGCTGCCAGCAGCGCTCCGACGGGGGCCCCGATCCGCAGGGTGCGGCCCGCGGCGGCCGGGCCCGCGGTACCGAGCCGCAGATAGGCGCGGTGGCTGAGCGCCTGGTTCCACGCCCAGGCCGCCAGGCCCGCGATGACGAGCCCGGTGACGGCGTGCGCGCCTCCCCACAGCCCGGAGCCCAGCACATAGGCCAGTCCGGGGAGCGCGAAGACCAGTCCGCGCAGGGCGCATCGCAGGTGGTCGGGGCGCCAGGGGTCGGCGGTGGGCGGCGGTTGCGGGTAGTGCCGGGGCACCCGGGCGTACAGATCCTCGGCCAGCGCGAACAGACCGGGGCGACCGTAGCGCGTTCCTATCTGATCGCCTGTCAGGCCGTCGGACTCCAGGAGCGCGGCGACCTCGTAGGGGTGGACGGCCGCGGACACCGGCTCCATCAGCCGTTCGGCGAGTTCGTCGATCGGGTCGGCGGCCCAGCTCGGCCGGCTTCTGCTGCCCTGCCGCTGCCGGGGCAGGGTGGGCAGGCTGTCGCCCTCGCCCGGGAGCAGGCGCAGGGGGCCGCTCATCGGAGGGCTCCCGCGTGCCGGTCTTCCGGCTGTGCGGCGGTGTCGGCGCCGTTCGCCGGTTCTCCGGCCGCGAGTTCGGTGTAGATGGACCGGAAGGTGTCGATGGTCTGGCGGAGCGTGAACTGCTCGATGACGCGCAACCGCGCGCCCTCCCCCATGGCGGCCCTGCGCACCGGGTCGCGGAGCAGTTCCAGGGCCGCGCGGGCCATGGCCCGCGGTTCTCTGGGCGGCACGACCAGGCCGGTGTCGCCGACGGCCTCCCGTACTCCGCCGACATCGGTGGAGACGGTGGCCCGCCCGCAGGACATGGCTTCGATGAGGGTGAAGGGGAAGCCTTCGCTGATGCTGGAGAGCATCACGGCGTTGCCTGCCGCATAGGCGTCGCGGATGTCGTCGACCCGGCCCTCGAAGACGACGGCGTCGGCGTGTCCGAGCTCTGCCGCGAGCGCCTCGCAGCGCTCCCGGTAGGCCTCCCCGCCGCGCGGGGTACCCCCGAAGAGCCGCAGCCGAGCGTCCGGTATCTCGGCCCTGACCAGGGCGAAGGCCCTGATGAGGGTCTCCAGGTCCTTGATCGGGTCGACCCGCCCCGCCCAGCTGAGGGTGGGGACGTCCGGTTCGGGCCCGGCGGCCGGGAAGGCCGCCGGGTCGACGCCGTTGTAGACGGTACGTATCAACTCGGGCGCGGCGCCGCCCTGTTCCTCCCAGAGCCGGTTGTAGCGGTTGCCCGGGGTGATCAGGTCCGCCGTACGGTACGTCTCCTCGGCGAGCAGCCGGAAGAAGCCGAGCAACAGCGCCTTGACCGGCCACCGGTAGGGGCCGGTGCGATAGCCGAGGTAGCGCTCGCGCAGGTAGACGCCGTGCTCGGTGAGCAGCAGCGGCACACCGTGCAGCCGCCGCGCGACGAGTCCGGGCAGTACCGCCAGGCCGCCGCTCACCGCGTGGCACAGCCCGTGCTCCGGCGGCGCTGCGGCGAGCGGTCGCAGGGCGTGCTCCAGCAGGTCGGTGGCGGTCAGGGCGTCGTGCAGGGTCGGCCGGGCGGCGTGCACCGGCAGGCCGGGGCGGCTCCAGACGGCGGCCAGGACGCTGACGGCCTGGTCGCTGCGGAGGGCGGGTGCCAGCGCACCGTCTCTGGCCGACCGGGCCAGCTCGTGCAGCGCGGGCCCGAACTGGTCCTCGGCTCGGGGATCGAGGAGTGCGGTCAGGAAGCGTTCGTACGCCGCCATGAGCTGTCGTCGGCGACGGCCGCGCGGCGCCCTGCCAACCGGGTCGGGGCCCCACATGGGGACGGTGACGGGCGGTGCGACGTGGCTGGGCAGTTCCCAGGCGAGCGGTTCCTGGCCGGTGCCGGTCACGGCGACGACCCGGAAGTCGAAGTCGGGCATTCCGCGGACGAGTTGGTCGCACCACACGCTGACGCCGCCGTGGTGGTGCGGGTAGGTGCCTTCGGTGAGCAGGGTGACCCGGGCCGCGCCGGACTGCGGCACGCGGAGTAAGTCGGGCATGAAGAGTTGGTTCCCCCGTGGAGATGCCGGCGCGGTCTGGGCCGGGAATGTGCGGACGGTCGGGCGCCGGTCAGCCTGCGACGCCGTACGGCACTCTCTGACGCACCCCGGCCGGCACCGGCAGGCGGGGCGCGCTGCGCTGTACCGGTTCGGCCCGGTCCGCCTGGTCCGTCGGCGCCGCCTGCGCGTTGACGGCTGCGGGCAGGGTCAGCGTCACCCCGTCCTGAAGGAGTGCGGGCGAGACCCACCCGGAGAGCGTTCCGGCGTACGGACTGCCGAAGGCCTGGGTACCGAGCAGCAGGTTCTGCCGGGTGCCGGTGGGCATCGTGGCGGTGGCGCGGACACCGCTCGGTGCCCGTACGGTGACGGTGTCGCCGATACGGTACGCCGTCACCTGACCGGCCTTGACGGCGGTGTTCCAGGCGGCCTGGTCGCGCAGCTCCGCCCCGATCTGCTGCTGACGAAGGTTGACCAGCGGGGTGTTGGCGGCGTACAGCCCGGCGTAGTCGTCGACGATGCGGTCGAGCACCGGGTAGGCGATGCGGTCCTC
The DNA here is from genome assembly GCF_056836825.1 of Streptomyces sp. TRD_SC_5. Classification (NCBI taxonomy): domain Bacteria; kingdom Bacillati; phylum Actinomycetota; class Actinomycetes; order Kitasatosporales; family Streptomycetaceae; genus Streptomyces; species Streptomyces sp. TRD_SC_5. The sequence goes on from NZ_JBWZZS010000001.1 coordinate 499,554, forward strand.
GGCGAGGTTGGACTGGTGGATGAAGTGCGGCCGCGGGTCGTTGGCGAGGACGTGACCGAGGCCGATGCGGACCTCCAGCGGGACGATGTAGTCGGCGTAACCGGTGACCGTGTCGAGCGGCTCTTCCAGGCACGTGGTGCCTGCGGCGCTCTCGCAGATGCCGCTGCCGCCGTCGGAAGCCCTGGTGTAGATCCAGTTGTACTCGTCGATCTGCTCGGTGGTCCGGCCCGCGTTGTAGAAGACGTTCATGGGGTGGCGGGGCACGGTGAGCGAAGAGCCGACCTTCCGCTGGCCGCGGTCGCGGGAGTTGTCGGACCCGAGCCAGGTGACGGCGTTGTCGGCCAGAGCGGGCCCGAGGTTGGGGTTGTCGTCGGGCTGCTGCGGCAGGATCTTCAGCCCCGAGTGCTCACCGGTGACCAACTCACTGTTCACCAGGGGAAGTCCGGCGCGCTGACCCCAGGCACGGTTGTCACTGATCTGGGAGGAGATCTCCGCGCGGGTGACGTACTTGGTGCTTCCGTCGGGGTTCTTGGCACAGACCCACGGGACGACGGTGACGTTCTGGACGCACCCGAGGAAGGGGTGGTTGTACGTGTGGTTGATCCACCGGTAGGCGTGTCTGTCGGCGGCCAGCTGCTGCGCCAGCGGGTCGGTGCCACCGTGCTCCTCCTTGTAGAGCTCGCTGCCGCCTCCGTTGTACGCCATGTCCAGGGTGAACCCCTTGGCCGCGGACCACTGCGCCGCGTACTGCGCGTCGGCGGCCGTCATCCGGATCGGGTCCGGCTCGCCGCCCTGCCCCGGGGCGCAGTCCACATCGCCGGGGGTGCAGTTGAGCTCGGTGTCCCAGCGGTCGTCGGCGGCGAATACGTCGTCGATGTGGACCGCGAAGTAGTTGCGGGACGCGCCCAGCCGCACGCCCTGTGTCATCCAGTCCACAATGCCGCGGGCGAGCAGCCGGAACTGCTGCTGGTACTGGTTGTAGACGAAGCCGACGACCAGTTCGCGGCGGCCGTCGTGCCGGTACTCGCCGACGATCGAACCCCGCTCCTGCGTGCCCGGCAGCGGCGCCTGGACGTAGCTGGTGAAGTCCGCTCCCGGCAGGGGCTTCGCCACGTACCCGTAACTCTCACTCACCGAGGGTGAGTTGTCCTCGAAGGGTATGCCGCCGTCGAGATACCCGAAGGGGCCCGCGGCGCCGGCGGCGGTCACCTCGGCACGTACACCGTCCAGGGAACCGCTGAAACCGCCGTTGACCGGGTAGTCCAGCCCGACCTCGGGCCGGGCGTAGGTGTAGGCGTCGACCTGGGGAACGGCGAAGGCCTTCTCGTACGAGACGAGCGCCGCCATCTCCGCCGAACCGGCCCCGAACGGATTGTCGTTGGGCAGCACCACGGCCTGGTACTTGGCGCGTGGACGGCCGTCGAGCGTGTCGGCGAGGAAGGCGCCGTCGATCACCGGGCGGTTCTGGCGGGTCAGGTCCAGGGTCGTGTACGGGGTGCCGGCGCCGTCGAGTTCGGCGGCGATCGCGGCGGTGGCGGGGCCTCCGTCGCTGACCACGAGGACGCGCAGGTCGATACGCGGGACCGGGGCCGCCGCGGCCACGTTCGCCGGCGCGAAGAGCGTGGTTACGAGCGCGGCGGACAGCGTGGATCTCGCGGCCCAGCGGGCCGTACGGCTTGTGAAGTGCATGAGTCCCTCCCCGGAAGGGCATGCCGGTGGTGCGACCGGCATACCCCTGCCCCCAAGGGCACGGGCGTTCGGTCAGCCGCCGCTCGTGCCCCGTCTGTCGGATCACATACTGGGGTCAGAAATGGAGGTTCTGTGAGGGCGTGGTGAAACCTGGCGCGAAACAAACGTGCCCCGCATACCTCCGGATCCGATGGACCGACCGCCCGGAAATCCCCGCAGGACACCCGCCGGCAAAGATTCCGCTTCTCCGCCACAGCTCAGGGGCACTGCGAGCACATACCGCACTGACCGGCGCACTCGTGTGGTCCAGACCACAGAAACCCTTCCGGGGCCAGCCACTCGATTCAGCCAGCGGCGACACTCTCGCAGCGGCGCCACTACGCCGGTCACGGTGGCGCCCACCCCGCTCGGGCGGCACCGATTGAGTGATCAAAATCGCGTTGGGTTAGCATATGAGCGCCGCCTAGCTCGAAAGATAAACCTGTGACTGTCAATGACGACTCGTTCACCAACTGGAAAAACCGCGAGGAGATCGCGGAGTCGATGATCCCGATCATCGGGAAGCTGCACCGGGAGCGGGACGTCACCGTCCTTCTTCACAGCCGCTCCTTGGTGAACAAGTCGGTGGTCAGCATCCTCAAGACCCACCGATTCGCCCGGCAGATCGCCGGTGGCGAACTCTCGGTCACCGAGACGCTGCCGTTCCTGCAGGCTCTCACCACGCTCGATCTCGGCCCTTCCCAGATCGACATCGGCATGCTCGCCGCGACGTACAAGAGCGACGCCCGCGGCCTCTCGGTGGAGGAGTTCACCGCCGAGGCCGTCGCCGGCGCCACCGGTGCCAACAAGATCGACCGCCGCGAGCCGCGCGACGTCGTCCTCTACGGGTTCGGCCGCATCGGCCGCCTCGTCGCCCGCCTGCTCATCGAAAAGGCCGGCTCCGGCAACGGCCTGCGGCTGCGCGCCATCGTCGTCCGCAAGGGCGGTGACCAGGACATCGTCAAGCGCGCTTCGCTGCTGCGCCGTGACTCCATCCACGGCCAGTTCCAGGGCACGATCACCGTCGACGAGGCGAACAGCACGATCATCGCCAACGGCAACGAGATCAAGGTGATCTACGCCAACGCCCCGTCCGAGGTCGACTACACGGCGTACGGCATCAAGGACGCCATCCTCATCGACAACACCGGAAAGTGGCGCGACCGCGAGGGCCTGTCGAACCACCTGCGCCCCGGCATCGACAAGGTCGTCCTCACCGCTCCGGGCAAGGGCGACGTCCCCAACATCGTGCACGGCGTCAACCACGACACGATCAAGCCGGACGAGCAGATCCTGTCCTGCGCGTCCTGCACCACGAACGCGATCGTCCCGCCGCTGAAGGCGATGGCGGACGAGTACGGCGTGCTGCGCGGCCACGTGGAGACCGTCCACTCGTTCACCAACGACCAGAACCTGCTGGACAACTACCACAGTTCCGACCGCCGCGGCCGTTCGGCGCCACTCAACATGGTCCTCACCGAGACCGGTGCCGCCTCCGCCGTCGCCAAGGCGCTGCCGGACCTGAAGGCAAGGATCACCGGCAGCTCGATCCGCGTCCCGGTCCCGAACGTCTCGATCGCGATCCTCAATCTGCGGCTCGCGCGCGAGACCACCCGCGAGGAGGTGCTCGACTACCTCCGCGACGTGTCGCTGACCTCGCCGCTCAAGCGCCAGATCGACTTCATCAGCGCCCCCGACGCGGTCTCGAGCGACTTCATCGGCTCGCGCCACTCCTCGATCGTCGACGCCGGCGCCCTGAAGGTCGAGGGCGACGACGCGATCCTCTACCTGTGGTACGACAACGAGTTCGGCTACTCCTGCCAGGTCATCCGCGTCGTCCAGCACGTGTCCGGGGTGGAGTACCCGACGTACCCGGTCCCGGTGGTCTGATTTCGGCGGACCGCCCGCCGACGCCCGGCGGGCGGGGTGGCAGCCGGTTCCGACCGGCTGCCGCCCCCGCACACGTTTCCCACCCCGAGTGCTTCCAGCCGGTCCAGGAGCCAGTCGTGCGGGACGACGACTACGATCGGTCAAGTACTGGGCAGGCGAGCACGTAGCGCAGTTCGCGTTCGAGGGGGGTCATGAGAAGCCCGGAGCCCGGCACGCCGGGGGTGGGAAGACGGAAGCCATGGCGCCCCCTGTCGTTGAGCCGGCTCGGCCGGGTGTGGACCGCGGTCATCGCGTTGTCGCTTGTGACGCTCCTCAGCCTCTTCGCGTACTACTTACGGAACCGGCCTGCTGAATCCGGCCCTGTGGCGGGGAACCAGCAGGCGTACGTCGAGGAGTTGGACGCTGCCCGTCGGCAGCTGTTCCAAGGCCGCCTCATACACACCGACACCAAGACCCTCGACCTCGTGGTGGAGGAACCGCGCCGGTTCCGGGCCGAGGTACTGGGCGAATGGCAGTCGGCCGAGCACGGCGATTCCGGCACGCAGGTCCGGGCCGGTGCTCAGATCGGGGCGAGGCTGCACTGCTCAGGAGCGGAAGTGACCTGCACTCCCCTCTCCTCGGAACGCCAGAACGTACTGACGAACAAGGACCGCGCGACATGGATGTGGGAGGTAAGAGCCAAGCGACCCGGGAAGGTCGCCCTCGCTCTCACCGTGACCTCCTACTATCGTGACTCGGACACCGTTCTGTTCGAGGAACCACCCGTCACAGCTCGCGCCGCAGTGGCCCCGCCGCCCGATGACACGGGCCCGCTTTCCTGGCTCGTGGACACACTGGCGTGGATAAAGAGCGCGGTCCTGGAGCTGGCCCTGACAGCAGGGTCCCTCGCCACCGTATGGGGCCTCTACACCGCAGTGAAGAACCGGCGTGACGATCCTGCCGGTGACGCGGAAGGGGACGCCGGGGCGATGGACACACACACCAACGCCCGACAGCGCCCCCCGGCCGAACCGGCATCCCCCGGCCCGCCCCGTGCCCCACGCACCCCGCCCCACGACGACGAAGTGACCTCCGCCGACGCGCAGCGGGACGCTCAGCACGGTCGCGGCGAGTGAACTCCGGGGTCAGAAATCAAAGTTCCTCAGGTCCGCGGCGAGTGAGGCGACGGCCGCCGGATTGCGCGGGCTTTCCACCAGATCCGCGTAGTCGAGGACGACGATCCGATCGTTCTTGACGGCCGAGACGTCCGCGAGCGGCGGGTAGGACTTCAGGAACTTCCGCTTCTGGTCCGCGCTGGTGTCCCCGTAGTCGTTGATCACGATCACCTCGGGGTCACGCTCGACCACGGTCTCCCAGCCCACCGTCGCCCAGCTGTCCTTGAGGTCCTTCATGACGTGATCGCCGCCCGCCTTGGTGATGATGTCGTGCGGCCCGGCGTACAGCCCCGAGGTCAGCGGCCGGTCCTGCCCGTCGTCATAGAGGAAGACGCGCGGACGGTCAGTGCCCTTGAGGGCCTTCGCCTGCGCTTCGGCCACCTGCTTCTGGAACCTCGCGACGAGGGCTTCGGCACGGTCCTCGACGTCGAAGATCGTTCCCAGGTTGCGCAGATCGGTGTAGAGCGCTTCGAGCGGCGACATCACGCCGCGCGCCTTTCCGCGCCCGTTGCGGCACGACTCGCTCAGCAGGTACGAGCCGATGCCCACCCTGTCCAGCTCGGCAGGGGTGAAGCCCTCCCCCTCGTTGAAGCCGTAGTTCCAGCCCGCGAAGACCAGATCGGCGCGGGCGTCGAGGACGAGCTCCTTGTTGATCGTCTTCTTCGACAGCCACTTGGTCTTCTGGTAGCCGCCCTTCCAGGGAACGGAGTCGAGATCGCCCCTGTCGTCGGGCATCACGTAGCCCGCCATATGGTCCTCGAGTCCGAGCGCGAACATGATCTCGGTGATGCCGACGTCATTGGTGACCACGCGCTCCGGAGCCTTGTCGTAGGTCTCCTTCTTGCCGCAGTTCTCGATGGTCACCGGATAGTGGCCGCGGCCGGCCTTGGCGCCGCCGTTGTCTCCGCCCCGGGAGGTCACTTCCGCGCCGCAGCCGGTGAGGACCAGGGCGGCGGCGAGTGCGAGGGCGGCGGGGCGTACGAGGTTTGGCATGGTGGCAGTGGCTCCTTACGAAGCAGGGTGCGTAGGGGGGAGACGGTCGAAGAGCAGCTGTACGGCGCCTGACTCGGGATGCGGTACGCGGTACGCCCGTACGCCGAAGACCTCGGCCAGCAGCTCCGGCGTGAGCACGTCGTGCGGGGCACCGGAGGCGACGATCCGGCCTCTGTCGATGACATAGAGCAGGTCGCAGTGGACGGCGGCGAGGTTGAGATCGTGCAGCGCGGTGAGCACGGTCAGGGCGCTGCCGCGCACCAGATTCAGCACTTGCAACTGCTGTGCGATGTCAAGGTGGTTGGTGGGTTCGTCGAGCACCAGAACCTGAGGCTGCTGAGCGAGCGCACGAGCGATCAGGACCCGCTGCTTCTCGCCGCCGGAGAGGGTGAGGAAACCACGGTCGGTGAGGTGGCCGGCGCCGACCCGCACCAGCGCGGCCTCGCACACCTGCCGGTCCTCGACTGTGGTCCGTGCCACCGACCGCTGGTGCGGCAGCCGGCCCATCGCCACGACCTCGGCGACGGTGAAGTCGAACTCGGTGACCGCCTCCTGGGGAAGCGCGGCCAGCCGACGCGCGCCTTCGCGCGCGCTCATGGTGTGCAGGTCCTCCCCGTCGAGCCGGACCGTACCGGCCGAGGGACGCAGGGCCCGGTAGACGCAGCGCAACAGGGTGGACTTCCCGCTCCCGTTGGGCCCGACAAGCCCGACGAGCTGCCCGCCGCCCGCTCGCAGCGTGACCTCCTCGACCAGCCGGGCGCCGGCGATCTCGACCGTCAGTTCATCGATGTCGAGCCGCATCACGCGCCTCCGAAGGTGTAGGAGCGGCGGCGCATCAGCAGCACGAAGCACGGCACGCCGATGACCGCGGTCAGCACGCCCACCGGCAGCTCGACAGGCGCGAGCACCACACGTGACAGGATGTCCACCCAGATCAGCAGGACGGCGCCCGCAAGTGGTGCGACGGCCAGCAGGCGGCGATGGTCCGCGCCGACCACCATCCGTGCGGCGTGCGGGACCATCAGGCCGACGAAGCCGATCGCGCCGCTCACCGCGACCACCGCCCCCGTGACGGCCGCCGAGACCAGGAACAGTTCCTTGCGCAGCCTCCCCGCGTCCACTCCGAGCGCGGCCGCGGTCTCGTCCCCCATCGCCAGGGCGTTCAGGCGTCGCGCTGACACGGCGAGGTGGACGAGGCCCGCGAGCACGGCTCCCGCGGCGATCGGTACGGAGGCCCAGCTGGCCCCGCCGAGGCTGCCGAGCAGCCACATCATCGCGGAGCGGGCCGCCTCGCCACGCTCGGCCGCGAACACCATGAACGTGGTGACGGCCGAGAAGCCGTAGTACATCGCGGTGCCCGTCAGGACGAGCCGCAGCGGGGTCAGGCCCTCGGCGGTGCGGGCGATCGCGTACACCAGCGTCATGGCGAGGAGCGCGGAGAGGAAGGCCGCTGTGGACAGGGCCCAGATGCCGAGCGCGCCGAAGGCTCCGAAGAGGAGGACGGCGTTGGCGCCGACGGCCGCGCCCGAGGAGATGCCGAGGACGAACGGGTCGGCGAGGGCGTTGCGGACCATGGCCTGCACGGCGACGCCGATGGCCGACAGACCGGCCCCGACGACCGCGGCCAGTACGGCTCGCGGAAAGCGCAGTTCCCAGACGATGGTGTACGCCGGGACCTGGTCGGGGGCTATGGGCCCGCCGGTCAGCCCGGCCCACAGGTAGCGCAGTACTTCGCCCCAGGAGAGCCCTGACGCCCCGATGCCCGCCCCGCAGGCGACGGAGACCAGGAGGGCGGCGCCCAGGGTGGCGAGAAGAAGGGGCAGTGACACGCGCTTGGGCGGCGCGGGGCCGACACGGGTACGGGCCGTGGACGGTGGCGCGGCGGTCTTACGTTCGACGGGTGTGGCCACGGGCGGATCGCTTTCGCCTCGGGCCGTGCACCTACGTGACCAAAGGAGCAGCCCGGGACGCGGGGCGCCCTGCGCAGCACCCTCTCGCAGTCCACGGCGAATTGACAGGAGCCTTCACCGCCGCGGGTAATCGGGCTTACGTAGCCGCGTGTTGGGCTCCGTCTACCGTTGCGGGTCAGCGCCGGAATTCGACCGGACTTCCCCCGCGGGGCGCTTGCAGCTTAGCGCGTGGCCAGGGCCGTGCCGTCGCGGGCACGGCCCTGGCGGTGGTTGCGGCGCGGTCAGCTTTCGAGCTCGCGCAGGTACTTCCCGAACTTCTCCAGGCCGTCGACGTTGCGCGGTCCGCTGATGCCCTCGTTGTAGTCGAGGATGAAGAAGTTGTTCTTCTTGACGGCAGGCAGCTCCCTCGTGTGGGGCGACTTCTTCAGAAAGTCGATCTTCTTCTTGGCCGGCAGGTCGCCGTAGTCGAGGATGGCGATGACCTCCGGCTCGGCCTTCGCGACGGATTCCCAGTTCACCTGGGTCCACCGCTGGTCGAGCCCGTCGAAGATGTTCTTGCCGCCGGCGGCCTTGATGATGTCGTTGGGCGGCACCTGGTTGCCCGCGGTGAAGGGCTGGTCGGTGCCCGAGTCGTAGAGGAAGACCGGCACCGGATCGCCCTTGGGCGCCTTTGCCTCGACGGCCTCCACGCGCTTCTTCAGGCCGCCGACGACCTGATCCGCTTTGTCCTCGACCTTGAAGATCTTGCCCAGCCGATCGAGGTCGGTGTAAAGGGCCTCGAACGGGGTCGCCCTCTCGGGGTACTTGGGGTAGTTGAAGCAGCTCTCGGTGTGCATGAAGCTCTGGATACCGAGCTTGTCCAGGATTTCGGGGGTGATGCCACGCTCGTCCTTGAAGCCGGAATTCCAGCCCGCCACGACGAAGTCGGACTTGGCTTCCACGACGAGTTCCTTGTTGAGGAGATCGTCGCTGAGCATCTTCACCTTGGCGTACTCCGACGCCCACGGGGATTCGCTCACCGGCGGGTTGGCGGGCGGCATCACGTAACCGTGCACATGCTCGGTCAGGCCGAGGCTGAACAGCTTGTCGGCGCTGCCGCCCTCGTAGGCCACGGCACGCTTCGGCGTCGTGTATGCGACCGGCTCACCGCATCTCTTGACGGTGACCTTGTCGGACGCCTTGGCGTCCGCGTCGACTTCGGCGCCGCAGCCGCTGAGCAGCAGCGTGGCCGCGAGCGCGGAGCCGAGGGCGGCGCGCTGCCGCACCGAGCCGGGGGATCGGGAAATGGACATGCGTGGTGTTGCCTTTCACAGGGAGGAGGTGAGCGAATACAACAGCTGGGGATCACCCGTCAGCGGGTGGGAAACGATGCTGGCCTTGACGCCGAACACGTCGGCGACCAGTTCCGAGGTGAGAACGTCCTCGGGGGTTCCGGTGGTCACGAGCCGCCCTTGGGAGAGCACCCCGAGCCGGTCGCAGGCGGCCGCCGCGAGGTTGAGATCGTGCAGTACGACGAGGACGGTGAGCCCGGAGCCTCGAAGGAGTGAGAGCAGTTGGACCTGGTGGCGTACGTCGAGATGATTGGTCGGCTCGTCGAGCACCAGGATCTTCGGTTCCTGGACCAGGGCGCGCGCCAGCAGAACGCGCTGGCGCTCCCCGCCCGACAGCGTCAGCACTCCGCGGCGGGCGAGGTGACGGATGTCGAGCCGGTCCATCGCCCGTTCGCACAGTTCCCGCTCCCGCCGGCCGAGCGCCTGGTTGCCCCGCAGGTGAGGCGCGCGTCCGAGCGCGACGACCTCTTCGACCGTGAAGTCGAGTTCGACGGCGCCGTCCTGAGTCATGGCCGCGACCACTTGCGCGCTGCGGCGCATCGTCAGGCGGGAGACGTCGTCCTCGCCCACCCAGACGGTGCCGGAGCTGGGGCGAAGTGCGCGGTACACGCATCGCAGGGCGGTGGACTTCCCGCTTCCGTTCGGTCCGACCAGGCCCACGACCTGGCCGCTCTCCACCTCCAGGGACAGATCACGCACCAGGCTCTTGCCGTCGGTCACCACCGAGAGCGCGTCAAGTCTCAGATCCATGTCAACGGCCTCCGAACGTATAGCCCTTGCGGCGCATCAGAGTGATGAACACCGGCACTCCGACGAGCGCGGTGATGACGCCCAGGGGCAGCTCACGCGGAGCCACCAGCGTCCGGGACACCAGGTCGACCCACACCATGAAGATCGCGCCGGCCAAAGGCGCCACGGCCAGCACGCGGGCGTGGGTGGCGCCGACGACCATGCGCACGAGGTGGGGCATCACCAGTCCGACGAAGGCGATGGCACCACTGACGGCGACCATCACGCCCGTCACGAGCGAGACGAGCACGAGCAGGCCCTTGCGGTGCCGGTCGGGGCTGATGCCCAGACTCGCGGCGGTCTCGTCCCCGAGGGCGAGGAGATCAAGCGCCCGGCCGTACCGGTACAGCACGGCCAGCCCGAGAATCACGGCCACGGACACGACCGGAAGCGCGCCCCAGGTCGCGGCGCCGAAGCTGCCCATCGTCCAGTACAGGACCATGCTGGTCGCCTCGCTGTCCGGCGCGAAGTAGATGATCAGGCTCATCACCGCCTGGAAGCCGAGCGACATGGCCACGCCCGTCAGGACGAGACGCAGCGGCGAGAGCGCGCCCCGGCTGGAGGAGGCGACGTACACCAGGAACGACGCGACCAGGGCGCCGATGAAGGCACCGGCGGACACCGCGTAGATGCCCAGCGCCGCCAGGCCGCCGGTGACCGTGACGCCGACGGCGCCCACGGACGCCCCCGACGAGACGCCCAGGACGAAGGGGTCGGCGAGCGCGTTGCGCACCATCGCCTGGATGGCGACGCCGATCGCGCTCAGCCCGGCGCCGACGAGCGCCGCGAGCAGCACCCGTGGCGTACGGATCTGCCAGATGATCTGATACGTCGTCACCTCGTCCCCCGCGATACGCCCGCCACTGAGAGCCGCCCACAAATACCGGGCGGTCTCTCCCGGCGTGATCACGGCGGAGCCCAGGCCGATGGCCACGACGACGGAGGCGAGGAGGACGGCGACCAGTACGACGCAGGCGATCAACAGGCCCTTGCGGGAGGCGAGTCGGTCTTTCACGCCCGGAGCGGGTTCGGGGGGTACGTCGGCTGACCCGGCTGCGCCGGTGCTGACCGGCGACGGGGAGATCGCGGGCGGGGACATGGAGCGGGCCTTTCGCTTTCGACAATCGGAACCACGTTCAGTGGTGGACGCCACTTACGAGGACGCAGGTGTGCCGCCGGTCTCCCGCTGCTGCTCGCCCGGGCCCGCGCGAAGCACCAGGACGGCGGCCCCCAGCGCGGCGACGACCAGGGCACCGAAGACGGCGGCGGTGCCCGGATAGCCGGCGAGACCGAGGCCGGCGCCGCCCAATGCAGCGCCCACGAAGACTCCGAGGCTCTGGCCCGCCGCGTTGAGGCTCAGGGCCGAGCCGCGCAGCGAGCCGCAGCGCCGGACGAGGAGACTGACGCCGCACGCCGCCACGATCGCGTGGCTGGCCGCGTGCAGCGCGGTCAGCGCCAGCGCGAGCGGAAGCCAGTGTGTGAAGTAGAAGCCCACGACCGAAGCCAGGGCCACGACGAGGCCGATGGCCAGCATGCGTTCGGTACTGATCCGGGGTTCGCCGGCGTTCGTGATCCGCCCGGTGAGGAGGTTGCTCACGAAGAACGACGCGCCGCTCAGGGTCCATACGAACGCGAAGAGCGCGGGGTCGAGCTGGAAACGGTCGTCGTAATAGGCCGCCAGGTAGGCGAGGTAGCCCATGAACACGGCCGTACGCAACAAGGAGATGAGCAGCAGCGGCACCACGCCGCGGATCGCTCCCAGGGCCTTGAACGACGCGAAGTAGCTCAGGCGCTGCTCGCTCCCGGCGGCCTCGGCCTCCTTCTTCCCGCCCCGCACGAAGAAGACCACGCCGAGGAGGACCGAGGCCGCGGCGACCGCGACGAGATCTCCCTCCCACCCCCAGAACAGTGCGGGCAGGGCCACGACGGGCGCAGCGAGCATCGCGGTCATGGACTGCGTCGCCGTGACGAGGGTCGCCGCCCGGCCGGCGGCCATACCCGTGCCGAAGCGGTCGGCGGCCGCCGCGGTGAGGGCCGGGTTGAGTACGGACGTACTCGCGCCGATCAGCAGGCAGAACACGGCCAGCAGGACGAAGTCCCCGCTCGCACCCAACGCCGCCGACGCGCCGAGCGCCACGAGCCCTGCCGCGGCCGCCCACTCCTTGCGCACGCGGTCGATGAAGGGCGCCAGGGCCGTACCGACCAACAGGGCCGCCAGGCCGCCCAGTCCGCGCAGTCCGCCCATCGCCGCGACGCTGCTCCCGGCCTCGTCGGCGATCGGCACCAGGTACGTACTGAAGATGGTGAACGGCAGGAGGCCGACCGCGGAGGCCAGAAGGACCGGCCACAGGGTCCGGGCCATCCGCAGATCGCTCGGCAGCGTCTCCTCGGCCTCCTGGGGCTCCCGGGCCTCTCGGCCCTTGGCCGGGCCCTTGGCGTCGATGCTCACACCTCCTCCTTGCGCTCGGCGCGGTAGCGGTACATGAGCGTCGGGTCGGCGCTGAACTGGGAGAAGGGGAACGGCTCGGCGTTCAGGGCGGTGACCCCGGCGGGCAGGAACGCGCGGGCGACGGCGCTGCCGGTCTGCGCGTAGACGACCAGCGGCACGCCCTGCTCCCGGCAGTGCTCGAGGATGAGGTCGAACGTGCCGTTGCTGAGGGTCATGCCGGTGGCCACCACGGCGTCCGCTTCCTTGAGGACCTCGGTCATGTCGTCGGACACCTGCTCGCCCCACTGGGTGGTGCGCAGGTTCAGGTCGCAGGGCAGGCAGACGCCGCCCCGGTCGCGTATCGCCGCGACCAGTGGATTGACCACACCGATCAGCGCCACCTTCGCGCCGGGCTCGATGTCCAGCAGGCCGGCGATGGCGGCGTCGCGGGCCCGTGCCCGGACCTCCGGCGTACCCATGGGCAGTGTGACGGGCTCGGCGTTCGTGACGTCCCGGTGCGGCTGCACCTGTCCGAGGTAGGCGTCGAGCGCGGCAATGCGGACGGGCGTCGACTCGTTGCGGAGCAGCGTGTCCAGCGTGTGCCCGGAGGCGTTCTCGCAGAAGTCGGGGGCCAGTTCACCGGCCTCGAAGGAACAGGCGCCGAAGGACTGCCCGACCCGGAGCACCAAGTAGTGGTTGTGGTACGTGACCTGGCTCCCGGCCAGCCGAGTGGTGTGGTAGAGCCAGAACGCGCTGGTGACGGCCAGATCCCTGGGATCCGGGCCGTAGGCGCCGGACAGTACGGCGTCGGTCAGTTCCGCGACTGTCTGCGGCTTGGGGTGTGGCATGTGAGGTTCTCTCGTCGGAGTTGTCGGTGCTGTCAGATGGGTTCGGCCAACGGCGCGCCACGGCAACGGAGTTGCCGTAGGTGCTCAGCTCTCGGCCGACACGCGCAGGTCGGGCCAGGACGTGGTCGACCAGGGGTGCTTCAGCTCTTGGAGCGAGGTGATCTCGTGCGGCTTCAGGGTGTCGACGTCCTGGGCCTGGGCGTGCTTGGTGAAGGCGCTCTCGACGTAGCGGTGGCCCGTGTCGGCGGCGATGAAGACGTACGTACGGGAATCGTCTCTTCGGCGCTCCCACAGGGTGGCCAGGTAGGCCGCTCCGGTCGACAGCCCGGCGAAGATGCCACTGGCCTGGAGGAGACCGACCGCGCCGGACATGGCGTGGTCGAAGTTCACCCAGTGGACCCTGTCGTACAACTCGTGCCGGACGTTCTTGAACTCGATGGCACTGCCGATCCCGGCAATGATCATGTCCGGGTCCGCCACGTGCTCCGAGCCGAAGGTGACGCTGCCGAAGGGCTGTACGCCGACCAGGGACACGTCCCGGCCCGCCTCGCGCAGATACGTACCGATGGCGCCGGTCGAAGCCCCCGAGCCCACCCCGCCCACCAGGGCCAGTGGTCCGGAGGGCACCTCTTGGGCGATCGTTTCGGCCACGTCGCGATAGCCGTAGTAGTGGATGCTGTCGTGGTACTGCCGCATCCAGTGGTACGACGGATTCGCCTCCAGGATCTCGGCGATGCGCCGCACCCGCAGCTCCTGGTCGAGGCGCAGGTTCTTCGAGGGCCTGACCTGCTCCAGCGTGACACCGAGGATTTCCAGCTGCGCGCGAAGGGTCCGGTCCACCGTCGTTGAGCCCACGATGTGGCACTTCATGCCGTAGCGGTGGCAGGCGAGCGCCAGCGCCTGCGCATAGATGCCGCTCGAGCTGTCGATGAGCGTGTCACCGGTTTTGACGGCGCCGGACTCCAGGAGATGGCGAACTGCCCCCAGGGCCGAGTAGATCTTCATCGTCTCGAACCGCAGACAGACCAAGTCGGGCTGCAGGGATATGAGATCGGGCTTCTTGATCGCTTCGGCTATGTGTGTGTGCATACCTGGCTCTCCGTCAATCGGCTACGTGGCGGCGTGGGTGTGAGGCGGAGTGGGTGTGGCGGAGACGAGAGCATCACACCAACTGAAAATGATTGTCAAGACCGATTGACGTGACGGCCGCCGGACCGTGGCGCCGGACTTGCCCTCCGGGGGCAAGGTCAGATAGAAACGATTATCACTTTCACCTAGACCGGTGCCGCCCCCTCGAGAGGAGTTTCGTGAAGCTGTCCCAGGAGGTCGGGCCGCGACATCGTCCGCCGCGACGAGGACTGGCGGGAAAGGGAGTTGGAACGGGAGTCGGTACCGCCTTCGGGACCTTCGGCGAACTGCTCCAGGGAGTGCTGCCGGAGAAGGACGGGGACTTCCTGGTGACGCTGCCCGTCGCCAGGTGGTCGATGGCCGCCTTCCGGCAAGATCCCGGATCCGGTGACGTGGAGGTCCGGCCGTCGCACAAGCGCAAGGCACTCCGGCTCACACGCATGATCCTGGACGAGGCGCGGCAGCCGGCAGGAGGGCTGTTGACCGTCAACAGCATGATCCCGGAGGGCAAGGGACTGGCCAGTTCCTCCGCCGACCTGGTCGCGACCGCCCGGGCTGTGGGGCAGGCCCTGAATGTCCCCATGCCGGCCTCGCGGATCGAGCGGCTTCTGGCGCGCATCGAACCGACCGACGGCGTTCTCTACCCGGCGATCGTCGCCTTCCACCACCGCACCGTGCGCCTGCGCGCGGTCCTCGGGTCGCTGCCCGCCATGGGGGTGGTGGGGATCGACGAAGGCGGCTCGGTCGACACCGTCGACTTCAATCGCATCCCCAAGCCGTTCACGACAGCAGACCAACACGAGTACGCACGCCTGCTGGACGGCCTCGCCGACGCCATTCGCAAGCGGGACCTCGCGGAGGTGGGCAGGATCGCGACTCGCAGCGCTTTGATGAACCAGGCACTTCGCCACAAGTGGTCCCTGGACCCCATGCGTGAGATCTGCCGCGACGTCGGCGGACTGGGAGTGGTCGTCGGGCACAGCGGCACGACCCTGGGTGTACTGCTGGACGCCGAGGACCCCGCGTACACGCACCGCGTCACCGCGGCGGCGCAGGCGTGCACGGAGCTGGCGGGCGGCGTGGCCGTCTACCGGACCCTCAGTTTCCCCAACACCCTGTACGCGGGGTCAAGCCTTCCCGTTCCGGCGTGATCCCGGGCCACCACGCCATGGCGGGATTCTTCGGCCTGGCGACACAGGACCTGGAACCCCTTTGCATGGCCATGCGAAGTTATGCATACTCTTTCTATGTCTAAGGTCCTCACCTCCCTTCCCGCCGACGAGCGCGTCGGCATCGCCTTCTCGGGCGGCCTCGACACTTCGGTCGCGGTCGCGTGGATGCGCGACAAGGGCGCCGTCCCGTGCACCTACACCGCCGACATCGGCCAGTACGACGAGCCCGACATCGCCTCGGTGCCCAGCCGTGCGAAGACCTACGGTGCCGAGATCGCGCGCCTGGTCGACTGTCGCGCGGCGCTGGTCGAGGAAGGCCTGGCCGCACTCACGTGCGGGGCGTTCCACATCCGCTCGGGCGGGCGCGCCTACTTCAACACCACGCCCCTCGGCCGCGCCGTCACGGGCACCCTCCTGGTCCGGGCGATGCTCGAGGACGACGTACAGATCTGGGGCGACGGCTCGACGTTCAAGGGCAACGACATCGAGCGGTTCTACCGGTACGGCCTGCTCGCCAACCCCCACCTGCGCATCTACAAGCCCTGGCTCGACGCGGACTTCGTGACCGAGCTCGGCGGCCGCAAGGAAATGTCGGAGTGGCTTCTCGCCCACGACCTGCCCTACCGCGACAGCGCAGAGAAGGCGTACTCCACCGACGCCAACATCTGGGGCGCCACCCACGAGGCCAAGACCCTGGAGCACCTCGACACGGGCGTGGAGACCGTGGAGCCGATCATGGGCGTGCGGTTCTGGGACCCCTCGGTCGAGATCGCCGCCGAGGACGTGACGATCGGCTTCGACCAGGGCCGTCCGGTGACGATCAACGGTGAGGAGTTCGCCTCCCCCGTCGACCTGGTGATGAAGGCGAACGCCATCGGCGGCCGGCACGGCATGGGAATGTCGGACCAGATCGAGAACCGGATCATCGAGGCCAAGAGCCGCGGCATCTACGAAGCGCCCGGCATGGCCCTGCTGCATGCGGCGTACGAGCGCCTCGTCAACGCGATCCACAACGAAGACACTCTCGCCCAGTACCACAACGAGGGACGGCGCCTGGGCCGGCTGATGTACGAGGGCCGCTGGCTCGACCCGCAGGCGCTGATGATCCGGGAGTCGCTGCAGCGCTGGGTCGGCACGGCGGTCACCGGCGAGGTGCGGCTGCGGCTGCGGCGCGGTGAGGACTACTCGCTCCTCGACACCACAGGCCCGGCGTTCAGCTACCACCCGGACAAGCTGTCCATGGAGCGCACCGAGGACTCGGCGTTCGGCCCGGTGGACCGGATCGGCCAGCTCACCATGCGCAACCTCGACATCGCCGACTCGCGCGCCAAGCTGGAGCAGTACGCCGGGCTCGGCCTCATCGGCACCACCAATCCCGCCATCGGCGCCGCCCAGGCGGCCGCGACCGGGCTGATCGGCGCCATGCCGGAGGGCGGCGCCGAGGCCATCGCCTCCCGTGGCGAGGTCTCCGGTGACGACGAGATGCTGGACCGCGCCGCGATGGAGTTCGGCACGGACTGACCGGCCCCGCCGAGCGGAAGACTCGGCCCCCCGAAGGGGACGCACCAGCGGACAAGGCCGGCTCGGCGCCCACAGCGCCGAGCCGGCCTTGTCCGCTGGCCCGCACCATCAGCCCGACCGGGACGAGACCGTACTTCAGAGCTGTGCGGGGTGCTCGAACCATGTGGGTTCGTCGGTGATGGCCCGCTTGATCCTGTGGAGAGAGAACTCGTTCAGCTCCGGCAGCGCGTCCACCGAGAACCAGGCCACGTCCAGCGACTCGTCGTCGTTGACCCGTGCCTCACCGCCGACGGCCCGGCACCGGAAGGTGATGTCCATGTACTGGCACCGGTCGCCGTTCGGGTACTCGACCGGCTTCAGTGCCTGTACGAGAACGACGCGTTCCGCCACGCACTCCACGGCGGTCTCCTCGTACACCTCTCGTACGATCGCCGCCGCAGGCTGCTCCCCCGGCTCCGGGATGCCGCCGATGACCGACCACTTCCCGGTGTCGGCGCGACGGCCGAGCAGCACTCTGCCCGCCTCGTCGAAGATGATGGCGCTGACGCCCGGCAGGAAGAGAAGCTGGTGGCCCGCGGTGGCTCGGAGCTCGCGGATGAATTCGGGAGTTGCCATGGTCCGACCCTAATGGGCGCTCCTTGGCGCGGAACTCACACAGAGCTCATACGGACGTTCCCCGGCGCGCCCGTACGCCGCGGAACACGGCCCACCCGAGACCGCCGCCCGCGAGCACCACCAGTACGCCCTCCGGGATCGTACCGAGGCGCGTCGCGGGGGTCAGCGAGGAGCGCAGCGGCACCTCGGCGACCAGTGCGTCCGGCGTGAACATCCGTGTCTTCTGCACGGCCTTGCCGTCCGGCTGGATGACGGCACTGACTCCACTGGTCACGGGAACGACAACAGCCCGGCTGTGCTCGACAGCCCGCACCCTCGACATGGCGAGCTGCTGGTACGTCATCTCGCTGCGCCCGAAGGTGGCGTTGTTGCTGGGTACGGTGATGAGCTGGGCCCCGCCCGTGACGGTGTCGCGCACCGCCCAGTCGAAGGCTGCCTCGTAACAGGTGGCGAGCCCCACCTTGGTGCCCGCGAGGTCGAAGACGCCCACCTTGTCGCCGGGGCCGAAGTCCCTGCGTACCCGGTCGACGTCCGAGCTGAAGAGCCGTACGAAGGAACGCATCGGAATGTACTCGCCGAACGGCTGGACATGCCGCTTGTCGTACGTCGCGACAGGGCCGCGTTCCGGGTCCCACTCGATCAGGGTGTTGCGCAGCTTTCCCGTGTCCGGCGTGAGCACCGCTCCGACGACCGTCGGGGCGCCGATCGCGCGAACGGCGCGGTCGATCACCATGCGGGCATCGCTGTTGCGGTAGGGGTCGAGATCGGAGGAGTTCTCCGGCCACAGGACGAAGTCGGGCTGGGGCACCTTGCCGGCCTTGACGTCCTCGGCGAGCTCTTCCGTACGCCGTGCGTGGTTGTCCAGCACGGCCCGGCGCTGGTCATTGAAGTCGAGGCCGAGCCTCGGCACGTTGCCCTGGATCGCGGCGGCCGTCGCGGTGCCGTCCTGCGCGGAGTCGTCGACGAGCGGCAGGGCCGCAAGGGCCGCCGTGACCGGCACGACGACGGTCAGGGCGGCGATGGCCACGCCCCTGCGCGGCACTTGGCGGGTCGAGCGGTACGTGAGGAACTGCCGCAGTGCTTCGTAGAGCCCGAAGCCGCACAGCACGACCCCGAACCCGAGCACGGGGGTGCCGCCGACCGCCGCCAGCGGCAGGAAAACGCTGTCCGCCTGCCCGAAAGCGATCTTGCCCCAGGGGAAACCGCCGAACGGCACACGCGCGCGTGCCGCCTCACCCAGGATCCACACGGCCGCGCCCCACACCGGCCAGAGCGGCAACCGGGTCACCACGGCGATACCGACGCAGCACACCGCGACGAACAGCGCCTCGGCGGTGGCGAGCGCCAGCCACGGCACCGGGCCGACCTCCTCGCCCGTCCAGCTGAGCAGCGGCAGCAGGAAGCCGAGCCCGGCGAGGAAACCGAGTCCGAACGCGGCGCGCGCCCGGCGCCCGTACAGGCACCAGGCGAGCAGGCCGAAGCCGGGCAGTACCAGCCACCACAGCGGGCGCGGCGGGAAGCTCGCGTACAGGAGCAGACCGGAGAGAGCGGCGGTTGCGGGGGCCATGAGCCGGGCCGGCATTCGTCTTGCGCTTCTCCCGCGAGTGGTGGCATCGGAGTGCGGGGCCAGCTGTTCCGCGGGCTGGTCTATGGCGGTGGGGGTGGCGCTCACGAGGTGGAGTCTACGGCGGCCGGGCGGGGTCCGGAGAGTGCGGCCCGGCAGCGGAAGCAACGCTCCTGCGCAATCTGTCCATACACAAATCATTGCCCCTGCCATCGGCAACGCGCACAGCTGCACGGCCGTGCCGGCGCGATGCCGTTCCCGGGCACGGTGCCTACGCCGACGCGGGCGGGCGATAAAGCCCGTCCGGCGAAGCTCCCCGCACCACTGCCTCGGCGCAGAGGGGCGCGTACAGCCGCCGGTCGGGTCAGCTTCCGGCGATCTTGCCCGTGGCGGCGGCATGCAGGCGGGCTCGGATGATGCGTACCGCCGTTTCCGCGTCGTCGACGGTCACCGTGAAGATCCGGCCGTCACCCAGCCGCAGGACGACCCCCTCGCCTCTGCGGACGATCACGGCCATCCCTTTCCCGGGGCGCCAGCGGTAGCCCCAGCCGCCCCACTGCCGTGGCGTGACTCTCGGCGCGAACTCCGCCCGCACCACGTGGGCGAGCAGAATGCGGCGACGGGGCAGACCCATGTGGCCGCAGCGGATCTCGAGTGCGTCGCTGTCGACCTTGACCGCCACGTGAACGAAGGCCAGCGTGCCGAAGAGGATGAGCAGGCCGGCCGCCAGGCAGCCCACGACCGACATCACCAGCGGGGCGACGCCGGAATTCCAGGTCGAGTCGACGGCCAGCTTGACACCGAGCGCGAGGCACCCGGCGCCGACGGCCGCGAGCAGCCACTGTGCCCGGTTGGTCGCGCGTCCGGTCCAGATCACGGGAAGGGGCTCCCTGGTACGCCCCTCGCTGTGGAGGTGGTCCCTCATGCGTAGCAGCGTACTCACGTTCCGCGTTCCCGGCAGGGCCGAGCCGGGCGTCTCTCGGCCGGACGGCCGTCAGCGCGCGGCGTCGACCGTGTCCAGCAGGCGGCCTTCGGCGTACGCGAGGGCAGCGGCGGGCAGCGCCGCGGAGTCCCGGCCGCTGAGCAGCACCGTGAGACGGGCGCCCGGTGCGGCCGCGGGGGCAGGGCGGGCGCCGATGCGGCGCAGTGCCTGGGCGGCCACGGCTTCGGCGGATCCGTGGAGGACGACGGGCGGCAGGCCGTGCGGCTGAACGGCGGCGCGGATGCGCTCGGCGACCAGTTCGTAATGGGTGCAGCCCAGGACGACGGCCCTTACATCGCGCGGGGTCAGGACGGCGGCCGCCGCGATCGCCCGGTCGATGGCGGCCTCGTCGGCATGCTCAACGGCATCGGCAAGACCCGGGCACGGCACCTCGGTGACGGCGACTCCTTCGGCGAAGTCACGGATGAGGCCGCGCTGGTAGGGGCTGCCGGTGGTGGCGGGCGTGGCCCAGATGGCCACGGACCCGCCGCCGGCCGCGGCCGGCTTGATCGCGGGCACGGTGCCGATGACCGGAATGTCCGGCTCCAGCTCGGCGCGAAGTGCGGGAAGGGCGTGCACCGAGGCGGTGTTGCAGGCCACGATCAGCGCGTCGGGCCGGTGCGCGGCCGCGGCGAGCGCCACTTCGAGGGCGCGCTCGGTCACATCGGCCGGCGTGCGCGGACCCCACGGCATGCTGCCGGGAGCGGAGGAGAGAACCAAGTCGGCGTCGGGCCGCAGCCGGCGCACCGCAGCGGCTGCCGCCAGCAGGCCGATTCCTGAGTCCATCAGCGCGATCTTCACCCGGTCACCATAGTCGACCGCCCTCGCGCGGGCCCCGGGGTGGGGCAGACTGCGGCGGATGAGCGCTATTGCGTGGATTGCCGCCGGATCACTGGCCGCATGGGTGTGGCTGCTGCTGGGCCAGGGTTTCTTCTGGCGTACGGACCAGCGGCTGCCGCGCCGCGAGGAGCCCGACGTATGGCCGGATGTCGCCGTGGTCGTGCCGGCGCGCGACGAGGCCGAGGTGCTCCCCTTGAGCCTGCCGTCCCTCCTCGCACAGGACTATCCGGGGCGCGCGGAGATCATTCTGGTCGACGACGGCAGTGAGGACGGTACGGGCGCACTGGCGCGGGAGCTCGCCGGCCTGCACGGCGGGCTCCCGCTGACCGTCGTCTCCCCCGGCGATCCGGAGCCGGGCTGGACCGGGAAGCTCTGGGCTCTGCGGCACGGCATCGCGCTGGCCCGCGCGCGGGGGCCGGAGCGGGAACCGGAGTATCTGCTCCTTACGGACGCCGACATCGCGCACGCGCCAGGGAGCCTGCGCGAACTGGTGGCCGCGGCCCGTGCCAACAACCTCGACCTGGTCTCCCAGATGGCGCGGTTGCGTGTCGTCAGCGCCTGGGAGCGACTCGTCGTTCCCGCGTTCGTGTATTTCTTCGCGCAGCTCTATCCGTTCCGGTGGGTCAACAGAACGGGGGCGCGTACAGCGGCGGCCGCCGGTGGCTGTGTGCTGCTGCGGAACGAGGCGGCGGCACGCGCGCGCGTGCCCGAGTCGATCCGACAGGCGGTGATCGACGATGTGTCACTCGCCGGAGCGGTGCAACGCAGTGGGGGCAGGATCTGGCTGGGGCTCGCCGAACGGGTGGACAGCGTGCGCCCGTACCCGCGGCTCGGAGATCTGTGGCGGATGGTCTCGCGCAGCGCGTACGCGCAACTGCGGCACAGTCCGCTGCTGCTCGCGGGAACGGTTGCGGGGCTCGCGCTGGTGTATCTCGCGCCCCCGCTCACTCTCTGCGCCGGTGTTCTGTCGGTTGACGGTGTGGCGGCGTGGGCGGGCGGCCTGGCGTGGGCGGTAATGACCGCTACGTACCTTCCTGTGCTGCGCTACTACCACCAGCCTCTGTGGCTCGCTCCGCTGCTGCCGTTCACGGCTGTCCTCTATCTGCTGATGACCGTCGATTCCGCCGTACAGCACTACCAGGGGCGCGGCGCGGCATGGAAGGGACGTACGTACGCCCGTCCCGAAGCCGCGCCGGAGCGCTGAGCCGGCCTTCGGACGGCCCCTTCCCGCTCACTTCCTGCCGGGGGACCAGTTCATGCCCCACTCGTAGGCGTGGTCGATGGTGCGCTGCGGGCTGACACCGCGCTCCGGTACGAGATAGCGCGCTTCGCGGCGAACGGTCAGATCGCCGCCCTCGTTGGTGATGAGGGCGAGCGCCGCGACGGTGGACGGCACAGTGCACTCGTCGAGGGAGAAGTCGATGGGGGCTCCGTTCTGCGGCGAGAGCGTGACCGTGGCGTGCAGGTCGGCGAAGGAACGGGCCCCTTCGTAGACGGCGACGAAGATGACGACGCGGCGGAGCTTGTCCTTGTGGTCGAGGTTGATGGTCAGGTTCTCGCCGGTGCTCACTGATCCGGTGCGGTCGTCACCGTCGAGATGGATGTACGGCGGCTGCTGCAGCGAGCCGAAGGCGTTGCCGAGCGCCTGGACGACCCCCTTGCGGCCGTCGGTGAGTTCGTAGAGGGCGCACAGATCGAGGTCCAGGTCGCCGTGCATGGCGACGGCCCTGCCGAGCTTGGCCGCCCAGCCCGTGAACTGCTTGCGCACCTCCCAGTTGAGATTCACGCGCATCATGCCCGTGGTGCCGCCCTGCTTGGCGAGGGAGACGGCCGGGGCTTCCTTGGTGAGCGTGATCTTTGTGAGGCGCACGGGAGAGGCGGGAGAGGCGGGGGTGGCGGGCGTGGCGGGGGCCGGGGCTGCCACCGGCGCCGCAGCCGGTACCGACGTCTGCTGCTCGGGCTCGTCGACGCTGATGCCGAAGTCCCTGGCCAGCCCCTCGAGTCCGCTGTCGTAGCCCTGTCCCACGGCGCGGAACTTCCAGGCCCCCTGTCGCCGGTAGAGCTCGCCGAGGACGAAGGCCGTTTCGACGCTCGCGTCCTGGCTGTCGAAGCGCGCGATCTCCGTGCCGCTCGCGGCGTCCAGCACCCGGACGTAAAGGCCCGGCACCTGCCCGAAGTTGCCGCCGTCCGCCGAGGCCGCCACCACCACTGTCTCCACGGCGGCCTCCACCCGTGCGAGATCGACGGACAGCGTGTCCGTCAGAGTGTCCGCGGCGGGCGCCTTGCCGTCGTGCCGTACCGCGCCCGAGGCGTGCGCGGGCTGGTTGTAAAAGACGAAGTCCGCGTCCGAACGGACCTTTCCCGACACCAGCAGGAGGGCGGAGGCGTCGACGTCCGGCACGCCGGCGCCTGAACGCCATCCCAATTCGACGCGCACAGCCTGCGCCGGCACCGGCACATTGGTTCCTTTAAGCATGGACATGATCGCCCCCATCGCGACTGCGGATGTCTGAGGATTTCTGTACGGCCAACCTATTCCCCCGCGTTCTCCGAGCCCCGCGACGACGGTCCCAAGATCACTGGCGACCCCGGGTAACCCATGGCCAGCGCACTCTTTACACGATCCGAACGCCGCGCGGCGACCGTTTTTCCCAAGTTCGCTCGGATTAGGGATCCGCCGTCACTCGCAACTCGTAAAACAACCCTCTTATCGGGCTCCCCAACCAGAACATCTTCCGCTTAACTTAGGTGCCATGACCTCCCCCCGCGCCACCTACGGCGGCGGTTACTACTCCGCCCCGTCCTTCCCGGACACTCCGATCTACGACTCCCTCGTCGCGGAACGGGGCACGCCCCAGATCGCTCCTATCCGGGTGCCCTCGGCATACGACACCGGAAACAGCTATCTGCCGGCTCTCCCGGCGGCGCTTCCCGCACTTCCCGCGGCGCCTTCCTACTACGCCCCCAACCCTTCGTACGGCTATCCGCAGCAGGCAGCGCCCCAGCCGGCGCCGCTCCACCACGCGCCCGCGCCGTACATCCCGCAGCAGGCCTCGGGCCCGCGCGGGTACCCCGGTCCGCAGCAGTACCAGCAACAGCAGCCGCCGCGCCAGGCCGCCGCCACCGGGTACGAGGCGATGCGCCCCGCGGCGCCGCGCCCGGTTCCCGCGGCCACGCCGTACGACGACCCGTACAACCACCAGTACCAGGGCCGGGGGTACTGACCGGCCGTACGACTGTCCGACCCGGCTGGCAGGATTGGCCGCATGCCGAATTCGCTCGTCCATGCGGTCCATGTCTATCCGGTCAAGTCGGCGGCGGGTTGCGCGCCGGATGAGGTGAAGGTCGAGCCGTGGGGTCCGGCCGGGGACCGCAGATGGATGCTGGTCGACCCGGCCGGCAAGGTCGTCACACAGCGCCCGCAGCCGCGTCTGGCGCTGGCGCGTGCCGAGCCTCTGGCGGACGGCGGAATACGACTGTCCGCGCCCGGACGCGAGTCGCTGAGCGTGGCCGTGCCCGACCCGGTGGGCACGACAGGTGTGCAGGTCTGGAAGGACAAGGTCGAGACGGTGGAGGCGGACGCGGGGGCGCACGCCTGGTTCAGCGAATACCTGGGCACCGAGGTGCGTCTCGTCCATCTCGACGACCCGGCGCGCCGCCGTCCCGTCCGCCCGGAGTACGGAAAGCCCGGCGAGACCGTGAGCTTCGCCGACGCCTATCCCTTGCTGGTCACCACCCTCTCCTCGCTCGACGCCCTCAACTCCCTCATCGCGCAGGGCGACCACGCCGACGAGGGCCCGCTCCCGATGAGCCGCTTCCGGCCGAACGTCGTCCTGGACGGCACCGCCCCCTGGGCGGAGGACGACTGGAAGCGGATCGCGATCGGCGACGTCACCTTCCGTGTCACCGAGCCCTGTGCCCGCTGTGTCGTCACCACCACCGACCAGCGGACGGCCGAGCGCGGCAAAGAGCCGTTGCGTACGCTCGCCAGGCACCGGCGCTCCGGCGACAAGTTGCTCTTCGGGCAGAATCTCGTGCCGGAAGGGACCGGGTCCGTCCGTGTCGGTGATCCGGTGAGAATCCTCGAACAGGCCTCCTGACCGTGGGAACTCACGGAGGCGACGGACGCGCCCGCAAAGGGGGCGCGGAAGGGGGTGCGGGACGTGCGGACGGCAGTCGCGGTGTGGCGCCGGCGACACAGCCCCCTGTGCCGTAGGACCGATCTGGCCGAGGCATGGGTGACCCTCGCGGTCGTACTGCTGATCACCGTCGCCGCCCCGGCCGCGGGGTGGCTCTGCGGCACGCTCACCCATGCGGCACTGCGGGAGTCGATGCGCCTGCAGCACGAGCAGCGCCACCGGACGACGGCGTCCGTCGTCCGGGCCGCACCCGAGCCGGCCATGATTCCCGACCCCGAGTTCGCCTCGGAGCGCGCGACGCACACCCGGGTCGTGGCGAACTGGACGGCGTACGACGGCACCCGGCACACAGGGACGGTGACAACCACCCAGCGGGCCGCACGGCCGGGCGACCGTTTCCCCGTGTGGACGAACGAACAGGGCGAGGTCGTCAGCCGCCCCATGGACGACGCCACGGCCTCCACCCACTCCGCCATCGCGGGCATCGGCGCGGCAGCGGCGACGGCGGCGCTCTTCGAGGGCGGCAGGCGCCTGGTCGTATGGCGGCTCGTGCTGCGTCGGTACGCCCGGCTGGACCGGGCATGGGCGAAGACAGGTCCCGACTGGGGACGTACGGGCGCGGGCAGCTGAGAGCCTGCCGGCGGTCCTCGGACATGCCCTCGGGCACGGCTGACCGGTCAACTCCCGTCGCCCGCGCGCGCTACGGTGGAGCGGCCAGTACGACAGCAAGTGAGCACAAGGTGGGGGCACAGCAACGCCATGGCACAGGGCACGGTCCAGGTGACGCACACCGGCACATCGCGGTGGCGGCGCCGCACAGGCGAATACGCCTCCCTCGCCGCAGCCCTGGAGGCCGCCGGGGAAGGTGACGTGCTCACTGTCGCCCCCGGAACGTACCGGGAGAACCTGGTCGTCGAGCGCGCCGTGACCCTGCGCGGCCCCGAGGGGACGGTCGGCTCGGTGCGGATCGCCCCCGTGGACGGTGTGGCGCTGACCGTGCGTGCCTCCGCCGTGGTCCAGGACCTCTACATCGAGGGGCAGGACACTGCCTCTCCCGCCCTGCTCGTCGAGGACGGCACCCCCGAGCTGGTCGATCTGCGCATCGTGACGCGCTCCGCCGTGGGCATCGAGGTGCGCGGCGGGGCCCGGCCGACCGTGCGCCGCTGCACCGTCGACAACCCGGCGGGCATCGGCATCGGTGTACTGGAGGGCGCGGGCGGGGTGTTCGAGGAGTGCGAGGTGGTCGCGGCCGGCCAGTCGGGCGTCTCGGTGCGCGGTGGCGCGCATCCACGTCTGGAGCGCTGCCGCGTCCACCACACCTCGGGCGCGGGGCTTTCCGTGAACGGCGAGGGCAGCGGCCTGGAGGCCGTCGGATGCGAGGTGTACGAGGTCAAGGGCACCGGCGTGCAGGTCGCCGCCCGTGGCTCGGCCCATCTCACCGACTGCACGGTGCACCGCACCTCGGCCGACGGCGTCACCCTCGACACCGACGCCGTGCTGACGCTCTCCGACTGCGACATCCATGACATTCCCGAGAACGGTATCGATCTGCGCTCGCGCGCGGTCCTCACGCTGACGCGTTCCACGGTGCGCCGGTTCGGCCGCAACGGGCTGTCCGTCTGGGACCCCGGTACGCGCGTGGACGCCAACCAGTGCGAGATCCACGACAGTACGGGCGACTATCCGGCCGTCTGGATCAGCGACGGCGCGACCGCCGTTCTGGAGGGCTGCCGGGTGCACGACGTCCCCGACGCGCTCTTCGTTCTCGACCGCGGCTCGCGCGCCGATGTCGTCGACAGTGACCTCTCCCAGGTGCGCAACACGGCGGTGTCCGTGAGCGACGGCGCGACCGCGCAGCTCGACGACTGCCGGATCCGCGAGGCGTCGACCGGTGCGTGGTTCCGTGACCACGGCAGCGGCGGCACGCTCTCGGGCTGCACCATCGACGGGGCACAGACCGGTGTCATCGTCACCAAGGGCGCCGACCCGCGCATAGAGCGCTGCACGGTCACCTCGCCGGCGGAGGCGGGTTTCTACGTATCCGCCGAGGGCCGCGGCACCTTCCACGGCTGCCGGGTGACGGGGAGCAGCGGTTACGGCTTCCACGTGATCGACGGCTGCCGTACGACGCTGACCCGGTGCCGTACGGAGCGCTGTGCGCGCGGTGGTTACGAGTTCGCCGAGGACGGGCCGCTCGTCGAGGACTGCACGAGCGACGAGAGCGGCGTGCGGGCGTCGGTCCCGGAGGCTCCCGCCGTGCTGACCGCGACGCAGACCACCGGGCTGCTCGGCGCGGTCCCCGGACAGCGCGCCACAGAGCCCCAGGCGTCCCCTGCGGGGGACGCGGAGCCGGTCCGTACGTCAAAGGCCGTGCTCGGTGAACTGGACGCCCTGGTGGGCCTGGAGAGCGTCAAGCGTGAGGTGCGCGCCCTCACCGACATGATCGAGATCGGCCGCCGGCGCCTGGAGGCCGGCCTCAAGGCCGCCTCGGTCCGCCGCCATCTGGTCTTCACCGGCTCCCCCGGCACCGGGAAGACCACGGTCGCGCGCCTGTACGGTGAGATCCTGGCCTCGCTCTCGGTGCTGGAGCGCGGTCATCTCGTCGAGGTGTCCCGGGTGGACCTGGTCGGCGAGCACATCGGCTCGACGGCCATCCGTACGCAGGAGGCGTTCGACCGGGCGCGCGGCGGTGTGCTGTTCATCGACGAGGCGTATGCCCTGTCCCCGGAGGACTCGGGACGCGACTTCGGCAAGGAAGCCATCGACACGCTGGTGAAGCTGATGGAGGACCACCGGGAGGCGGTCGTCGTCATCGTCGCGGGGTACACGGCGGAGATGGAGCGCTTCCTGAACATCAACCCCGGCGTCGCCTCACGCTTCTCGCGCACCATCACCTTTTCCGACTACGCCCCCGAAGAGCTGTTGCGGATCGTCGAGCAGCAGGCCGAGGAGCACGAGTACCGGCTGGGTACGGGAACGGCCGAAGCTCTTCTGAAGTACTTCACGGCGCTGCCCAAGGGACCCGCGTTCGGCAACGGCCGCACCGCGCGTCAGACCTTCGAGTCGATGGTGGAGCGGCACGCCGGACGGGTCGCCCGGCTCACCGAGATGAACACGGACGACCTGACCATCCTCTACCCCGAGGACCTGCCCGGACTTCCCTGATCGAGCGGGGTGCCGGGCCGCTGCCCGGGCACCGCGCACGGCGGCAGCCGCTCGAGCAGTGCGGTCCTTTCCCGGTCGAACGCGGGATCCGCCTGATACTCGGAATGACCGAGCACGGGAGCGGGCAACGGCTGTTCCCTGGTACGTCCGTAAGCGAGCGGGTCCTTGAGCGCCGCGTGGTCCACATCGGGCCCCTGTCCGCCCTTCACGTGAACGGGCCCTCCTATGGGGTCGGTACGACGCCACAGGTTCCGCCAGCAGTGGACTTCCTGACTCAGGGCTTCGAGACAGGCGGTACCGAAGAACGCCGGGAACCAGCGCCCGTACAGCCGCTCAAGGGGCGATCCGTACGTGAGCAGAGCGACCCGGCGCCTGGTGCGCGGCGGCAGCTGCCAGACAGCGGCCGCCGACAGCACACTGCCCTGCGAGTGGCCGGAGATGACGAGCCGTCCGCCCGTACGATCGGTCCAGCTGGCCATCCGCCACGTCAGGTCGGGGACGGCCCGCTCCGCGTAACAAGGCGGCGCGAAGGGGTGGGCGGCGCGCGGCCAGAAGGTGCCCACGTCCCACAGGATGCCGATGGTGCGGCGGGCCGCGGGGTCGCGGTAGGCGCGGCGGCCCCAGGTGACGAAGAGTATGAAGCCGAAGCCGATCAGCCAAGAGCCGAGTGCCTGTGCGGCCTGGGCGGCCGACGCGACGAAGTCGGGGGTGCCCGCCGCCGCTCTGCCCGGCACCTTCCCGGTCGCCCAGGCACCGACGAGCGCGGCGGCGCCGAGCAGCAGCGTGGCACTCGAGGTGACGCCGAGGATCGCGGGCCCCCGGTCGGTGAGCGCGGCCATGGCGCGGGTGCGGGCGATACGGCGGGTGCGTACGGCGTCGGGTTCGGCGTCCGGGTACTCCGCCTCGATGCCGTCGGCCATCGCCCGCCGGTCGCGCCATGTGCGTACGGCGAGGAACGCGACCATCGCCACCAGGACGAGCAGCAGAGGCGGGATGACGGAGGCCTGCCAGGTGAGCAGCACCGGGGGTCCTGCGATGGTGCCGCCGGGCTCCCCCGGCGTGCCCGCTCCGTCGAGCCAGTCGGCGACACGCTGGGCGACGCCGCCGCTCATGACGCCGCCCAGCGCGCAGGCGAGCATGGCCGTGGCGGGACCGCCGAGTCCGCGCATCGCCGTACGCGCGTCGGGAACCCTGCGGTACATGGTGAGCGCGACAGCGGCGAGCGCGACGACCAGGCCGCCCTGGGTGAGGACGATGATGCCGAAGGTACGGTCGCCGGGGAGCCTGCCTTCGGAAATCCAGCCGGGGCGGGACCAGGCGGCGTACAGCACCGTCAGGGCCAGCAGGGCGAGCGCGGAGCCGGGCAGCAGGGTGGTGACGGCCCGGTCGAGTCTTACGTCGAGGCGGCTTTCGCTGCGGCCCCTGCGGCAGACCACCCAGACCACCACGGCGGCCCCGGCGAGCAGAGCCAGTTCGAGCAGCCAGCCGATCGCTTCGAGGAGCGGTCCGGAGGCGCGGCGGTCGTAGCGGGCGCCCGCTCCGGCCAGGGCGGCGGCGACGGTGAGGAACCCGGCGGCGGTGTGGGCGGCGCGCAGCCGGGACACGAGGCGGCGGCCGTACCAGAAGCCGGGCATGCCGAGGGCGGGGGTGGGGGCCGGCTCGTCGGGGTCGGGCTCGGCGCCGGCGGGCAGGGGGCGCTGGGACTCGTACGCGCTCCAGGTGCGGTTGGACAAGTACCAGAGCAGGACGGTCAGCGCGGCGGGTACGACGGCGGCCAGGGCGAGGCGCCGGCCCGGCTGCGCCCACCAGCCGTCCTGCGCGGTGGACAGGAAACCGAGCCACGACTTGTCGCCGGAGCAGCGGGAGGAGCCCGCGCACTGCCAGGCGGTGAGGTCGAGCGCGACCTCGCAGGCGGCGGCGATCAGCAGCACGGTGAGGCTGAGGGCGAGGAGCCGTACCAGCACGCCGTACATGCGCACGGTCTTCGTGAGGCCGCGGGTGGTGGGCTGCATCCAGTGGGCGAGGTTGGCGACCATGAAGGGCAGCAGGAGCAGCCACAGGGCGCGGCTGCCGTTGCCGGAGGTGAGGTTGCACCAGACGTACGCCTCGGGGACCGGCCGCTCGCGGGGCTCGCTGCCGCCCGGCTCGCCGGTGTGCTCGGCTTCGGCGTCCTCGCTGCGGCGGTATATGGCGGCGGTCTCGTCGCCGGTGAGGCGGACCGTACGCGGATCGCCGAGCATCTCCTGGGGGGTGGTGCCGCCGACCCCGTGGACCAGGAGTTCGAGCGCGGCTGTGCCGTCGTCGTCGCGAGGCGGTGTGACACGGGGCACTTCAGTGGCTCGCTCTCGTGGTGGGAGGATCTGGAGGGCCGTCTTCCGCGCACGGCGCGGCCGCTCAAGGATCCCGGATCATCGGCAGCCGTGGCACGGCTCTCGCCGAATCTCACGGAATCTCCCCCGGAGGACGGCTGCCGCGCACCCGTGCGAGGATGAGCCACCCCCACGCCTGTACGCCGAAACGAAGGGACCGGACCGACCGTGACCGACAGTCAGAACCTCCTCGCGGAGCAGCGTCGTGCCTTGATCCTCGACGAGGTCAGGCGGCGCGGCGGTGTCCGGGTCCAAGAGCTGACCAGGAAGCTCAACGTCTCCGACATGACGGTCCGCCGGGACCTGGACGCGCTGGCGCGGCAGGGTGTCGTGGAGAAGGTGCACGGTGGTGCGGTGCCGGTGGTCGAGGCGAGTACGCACGAGCCCGGCTTCGAGGCCAAGTCGGGCCTGGAGCTGAGCGCCAAGGAGGACATCGCCCGGACGGCCGCGGCGATGGCGGTGCCCGGCAGTGCGATCGCGCTGTCCGGCGGTACGACGACGTACGCGCTCGCCCAGCACCTGCTGGAGGTGCCGGACCTGACGGTGGTGACGAACTCGGTGCGGGTCGCCGACGTGTTCCACACCGCGCAGCGCGCGGGTGGCGGGAAGGGTCCGCGCCCCGGATCGGCCACGGTCGTGCTCACCGGCGGCGTACGGACACCGTCGGACTCGCTGGTGGGTCCGGTCGCCGACCAGGCGATCCGCTCGCTCCACTTCGATGTGCTGTTCCTCGGGGTGCACGGGATCTCGGTCGAGGCGGGGCTCTCCACCCCGAATCTGGCGGAGGCGGAGACGAACCGTCGTCTCGTGCGGTCCGCGCGGCGGGTCGTCGTGGTCGCGGATCACACCAAATGGGGCACAGTGGGCCTGAGTTCCTTCGCGACACTCGAAGAGATCGACACCCTGGTCACGGACGGCGGGCTGTCCGACGAGGCCCGGGACGAGATGGCTGAGCATCTGCCGGACCTTGTCGTCGCGGGCGAGTCCCAGGTCCGGGACACCGGCTCGGCAGACATCTGACGGCGCGCCAGTTATCGTGTGCGGGCTTGGCCGGACCTGGCCCGGGCTTGGCCGGGCCTGGTCCAGCGGGCCGGTCCCGCCGGCCCGGTCGTCCACCACCGAACCAGCTGGGGGTACAGGTCCCATGGCACGCCGACTCCGCCCCGTGCAACTCGACTTCGTCCGGACCGCTCCGACGCGCCTGGTCTTCGCGGCCGACGTGTCCGCGCCGCCGGAAGCCGTCTACCGGGCACTCGCCGAGGACGTCACCGGCTGGCCGGCCTGGTTCGGCGCGGTGACGATGTGCCGGCCCACGGAGGGCGGCTCCGGGCGCGAGGTACGTCTCAAGGGCGGCATCCGCTTCCGGGAGACGATCCTCGCCACAGAACCCGGCGAGCGGTACGCGTACCGCGTCGACGTCACCAACGCCCCCGCCCTGCGCGCCCTGTTGGAGGAGTGGCTGCTCACTCCGGCCGGCACGGGCACACGGGTGCAGTGGACGTTCGCGGCGGCAGGCCCGGCGCCGCTCAGGCCGGCGCTGCGCCTGGCCCGGCCGGGCCTGGGACGGGCCTTCCGCGACGCGGCGCGCGGCCTCGACCGGCGGCTGGCTTCCGCGCCCGCCTAAGCGTCAGCACTCAGCGCGCACAAGTCAGCAGGGCCACTCCCCCGTCGCCAGGAACTGGTCGATCGCGGCGCTGTACGGAGCGATGTCCAGGCCCTGTTCGGCGAGCCAGGCGTCCGAGTAGTACTTGTCGAGATAGCGGTCGCCGGAGTCGCAGATCAGCGTGACGACGCTGCCCTTCTGCCCCTCCGCGACCATCCCCCCGATGATCTTCAGCGCGCTCCACAGCCCGGTCCCGGTGGAGCCGCCCGCCTTGCGGCCGATGGCCCGGTCCAGCGCCCGTACGGCCGCCACACTCGCCGCGTCCGGAACCTTCATCATCCGGTCCACGGCGCCGGGCACGAAGCTCGGCTCCATGCGGGGCCGGCCGATGCCCTCGATACGCGAACCGCAGTCGCTCGTGGCGCCCGGGTCGCCACGGGTCCAGCCGTCGAAGAAACAGGAGTTCTCCGGATCCGGTACGCAGATACGCGTGTCGTGCTGCATGTAATGGACGTAGCGCGCGATGGTCGCGGACGTGCCGCCCGTCCCGGCGGTGGCGACGATCCAGGCCGGTTCCGGGTACCGCTCCAGCCGCATCTGCTGGTAGACGGATTCGGCGATGTTGTTGTTGCCGCGCCAGTCGGTGGCGCGTTCCGCATAGGTGAACTGGTCCATGTAGTGGCCGCCGGACCGGGCAGCGAGGGCGGCGGACTCCTCGTACATCTTCCGGGAGTCGTCGACGAAGTGGCACTGACCGCCGTGGAATTGGATCAGCCGGATCTTCTCGGGACTGGTGGTGCGCGGCATCACCGCGATGAAGGGCACGCCGATCAGCTTCGCGAAGTACGCCTCCGAGACGGCGGTCGAGCCGCTGGACGCCTCGATGACGGGCTTGCCTGGTCTGATCCAGCCGTTGCACAGTCCGTAGAGGAAGAGCGACCGGGCGAGACGGTGCTTGAGGCTGCCGGTGGGGTGGGTGGACTCGTCCTTGAGGTACAGGTCGATCTCCCACTCCTCGGGCAGCGGGAAGCGCAGCAGGTGCGTGTCCGCCGACCGGTTGGCATCCGCCTGGACCTTACGGACGGCCTCTTTCAGCCAGGCCCGGTATTCCGGATCGCTGCGGTCCACGTCCATCGTCGGCATGGCGTTGCTGCCGGTACGTGCCTGGTCAG
Organism: Streptomyces sp. TRD_SC_5; assembly: GCF_056836825.1. Taxonomy (NCBI): domain Bacteria; kingdom Bacillati; phylum Actinomycetota; class Actinomycetes; order Kitasatosporales; family Streptomycetaceae; genus Streptomyces; species Streptomyces sp. TRD_SC_5. The sequence continues at coordinate 532,895 of NZ_JBWZZS010000001.1, forward strand.
TGGTGCTCATGCGGGCCGCTCCTCGTCGTAGCGCTCCCAGGGCAGCTGGTTCGCCCCGGAAACTCCGGTCCCCGACTGCCACTTTAAGCCTCTCACCTGCACAAACGTTGACTTTGGGCAGCCATAGGGATCGCTTGTGGGGCGGGGGCGGCACGGGGTGACACCCATGGGCCTCGAGGTCCGGCGTCTCGTCAGCCGATCGTCGAGGGGCTCTGGTGCGCGGGCCCGGCCTTGTGCAGACTGCCCAGCAGACACCTGCGCGAAGAGGACACCTGCGCGAAGGGGGCGAAGTGGAATGGCGGAGCCCGAGTTCAGCGCTACGGGCGTACGGATAGGGCGCTGGCCCCGCTCACTGACCAAGGCCGGCCACGTGCTGGTCAAGGACGGCAGGCTGGTCCTGCTGACGAGCAACGGGCGGGAGATCGACAGTGCGCCGCTGGACTCCGTGACCGCGGCCCGCCCCTGGTTCGCCGGGGACGACAGCACCGTGGCGACGGTCAACGGCACCCGGTACCGGCTCACCATGGGGCAGCGCGGACACGCCAAGGACGGTGAGGAACTGGCCGGGCGGTTCCTGGAGGCGGTCCGCGGCTCACGGGACGTACGCAACATCCACGGCGTACAGGACTCGCGAGACTGATGGGGCGCGAGTTGCGGAGCCCCAGCGCCTGGGTGACCCTGGTCTCACATCACTCAGGGTGCAACGGCGGTGACGCTGAGAACCAGCCCCGCCGGACCAAACAGCAGACAGCCACTGCTGGATCCGTTCTCCGTCTTCTTCCGGACCTATTCGGGGAGTCGCAGCCGTGATCAGCGAGCCAAGCAGGCACTGCACGGTGGAGCTCCAGGCCCTGCCGTCGCGGATCGGTCAGGTCCGCAGAATCATCTCGGCGCAATTGCGCTACTGGCATTTGGATCCCTTGATAGACCCGGCGGCGCTCGGCGTCACCGAATTGCTGACCAACGTCCACCGGCACGCAGAGCCGGACAAGATGTGCACCGTGGAGATCGAGCTGCTGCTCGACCGCCTGACGGTGTCCGTCCACGACCACGATCCGCGTCTGCCCACAGTCCGTGCGGCCGGCGCGTCCGAGACGAGCGGGCGCGGGCTCGCTCTCATCGAGGCGGTCAGCGAGAGCTGGGGCGTGCGCCCGCAGGGCGACGCCGGGAAGGTCGTGTGGTTCACGCTGCCGACGCCGGCTCCCGCCGTGACTCTGCCGCCGTACCCCGTGTACGGAGCGACGACCGACGGACCGTTCTCGCACCCCGGGGCCGGTCACGAGGCCGTCCCGGCGACGCACGCGCCCGCCGCCGTCCGGTCCGCCGTAGCGGGCTGACCGGACGGCGGCCCCCGGCAGCCAGGGGCGGCCGGGGGCCTGCGGCGTGGCGATGGCGCGCAGACGGCCGGCTCGGGCGTGAGGTACTTCTCGGCGTCGGCCCGCGTCATCACGGTGCAGGTGGCTTCGCCCAGGCCGTCCTCGCCGCCCATGCCGTCCTCGCCGCCGAAGGTGCCCAGGCCTACGACCCTCACCTTCGCCGGATCGGTGGTACGGCCTCGACACCCAGGAGCCCGCGGTGAACGTTCCCGCGAAGCGTCGTTTGTGGCCGCACGGGAGGGCATGGTCAGCCGTACGGGCGTACTCACTACTGTCCGCTGGGGGAGTTCGCCAGGCCGGTGGTGCAGCCGGCCGTGCAGTGGATCAGCGTGGAGTTCGGGAGCCCGAGGGCCCCATGATCGCGGTGCGTCCGGCCGGGAAGTCGACGTTCACCGCGTCCAAGGCCCTGGCGACCGTGGCGGTACTGGTGGCGGCGCCGGTCATACGGCACCGCCCTTCGACGCGGTAGGCCCGAACTGCTCGTCCAGTACGGACAGGCGGCGCCAGTACTCCTCCTCGTCGATCTCACCGGAGGCGAAACGCCGCCCGAGCATCGCGATCGGCGAGCTCTCGCTGTACGTCACCCGCTCCCGCTCCTGCCAGGGTCCGCGGCGCCCGCTCCGCCCCCGCCAGACGCCGGTGCGGCGCAGCACGGCGCCGATGCCGACGACGACGGCCGCCCAGATCAGCGGGAAGAAGAGAATCCACGGGCCGGGTCCTTCGTGCGCCAGGGTGTTCATGTCGGTCAGCTCCTCGGTGCATGTCTCGTTGTCGGTACTACGAGCGTCGCTCCGGGAGGTGCCACTGGTCGTCGTACAGCCAGCGGCAGTGCGCGTACCACGCGGGGAGTAGACAGGGCCTTCACAACTGCTTCAGGCCTACGTGGGCGACGGCCTTAAGGCGGCGCGCGCGTGCGGAGCGGACCGGCTCAGCGACTGACCGGCCGCCGCGCGAACCGGTCGAGCGCGGCGAGCACCAGTGCCTGCATCGTCTCGCTGCCCTTGTGGCCCGCGTCGTCGACGACGGTGAGTTCCGCGTCCGGCCAGGCCTGCGCGAGTTCCCAGGCGGTGCCGTGCGGGCTGCTCAGGTCGTGGCGGCCGTGGAGGAGTACGCCGGGGATGCCGGCCAGCCGCCCCGCGTCGCGCAGCAGTTGTCCCTCTTCCAGCCAGGCGCCGTGCGAGAAGTAGTGGGAGGCGAGGCGCACCAGTGCGATGCGGGCGGCGGAGGGGCGGTCGCCGTAGGGGTTGGCGCTGCCGCTCGGTTCGAGGGACAGTACGGCGTCCTCCCAGGCGCACCAGTCGGCCGTGGCCTTCTCGCGAACCGCCCGGTCGGGGTCCGATACGAGCCGTGCGTACGCCGCTACGAGGTCGCCGTCGCGGGCGTTCCGTGGAACGCCCGCCCGGAACCGCTGCCATGCCTCGGGGAAGAACCGTGCGACGCCCCGGTAGAGCCAGTCGATCTCCGAACGGCGGGTCGTGGTGACACCGGAGATGACGATTTCGCAGACACGGTCCGGGTGGCTCTCGGCGTAGGCGAGGATCAGTGTCGATCCCCAGGAACCGCCGAAGAGCAGCCAGCGTTCGATGCCCAGGTGCTCTCGCAACCGCTCCATGTCACGGATCAGTTGGTGGGTCGTGTTGTGCGTGAGGTCGGTGGCCGGGTCGCTCACGTGCGGGGTGCTGCGGCCGCATCCGCGCTGGTCGAAGAGAACGGTCCGGTAGCGCTCCGGGTCGAAGTAACGGCGCGCGCCGGGGCCGCAGCCGGAGCCCGGGCCCCCGTGGACGACCAGTGCGGGCTTGCCGGCGGGGTTGCCGCAGACCTCCCAGTGGACGAGGTTGCCGTGGCCGACGTCGAGCATGCCCTCGTCGTAGGGCTCGATGGCCGGGTACGTCGTGGTCATGCGGTCCCCCGCGAACCCGCGAGCGCGGCGAGCGGGTCGTCGAGCACCGGCTGCCAGGCCAACTCGGCCGCCCCGACGAGGCTGTTGTGGTCCAGCGTGCACGGCAGGATGGGTACGCCGCCGCTGCGCCCCCACAGGCTGCGGTCGGCCACCACGGCGCGCAGCCGTTCCGGGTCGGCGTCGAGCAGCTCGCGGTGCAGGCCGCCGAGGATGATGCGGTCGGGGTTGAGGATGTTCACGAGTCCGGCGAGGCCGAGGCCCAGGCGGTCGATCAGCTCCTCGCCCGCTTCCCGGATCGCCGGGTCGTCGTACTGTCCACGCAGCAGCTCGCGCGACTGCTGGAGCAGCGAGACCTCGGGGCCGGGGACGCGGCCGGCCGCGTTGAGGAAGGCCAGCGGGTCGGTCTCGACGTCGAGGCAGCCGCGGCCGCCGCAGTAGCAGGGGCGGCCGTCGGGGTTGACCGTGAGGTGGCCGACTTCGAGGGCGAGGCCCGAACTTCCGGTGTGCAGGCGGCCGTCGACGACCAGGGCCCCGCCGACGCCACGGTGTCCCGTGGCGACGCAGAGGAGGTGCTGGGCCCCGCGGCCGGCGCCGTGGCGGTGCTCGGCGAGTGCGGCGAGGTTGACGTCGTTGCCCGCGAAGGCGGGGCCCGCGATGCCGGCGGCGCGTACCTGTTCGGCGAAGATGTCGCGGACCGGGGAGCCGGCGGGCCAGGCGAGGTGCAGCGGGTTGAGGGCCGTCCCCTCCGGCTCTGCCACGGCGGAAGGAACGGCCAGACCCGCGCCCACACAGCGGCGGCCGCTCTCGCGCAGCAGCAGGGCGCCGGCCTCGACCACCGCTCCGAGGACCTGCGCCGGGTCGGCGGACACCGTTTTGCGGCCGGGAGCGGTCGCGACGGTCCGGCCGCCGAGGCCGACGAGCGCCGCTCGGTAGCCGTCGGCGTGGATCTGCGCGGCCAGGACGACGGGGCCCGAGTCGTTGACGGCCAGCCGGTGCGAGGGGCGGCCCTGCGAGCCGGCCGCCGCGCCCGGCCGGGAGTCGACCTGGATCAGCCCGAGGGCCTCCAGTTCGGCGGCGACCGCTCCGGCCGTGGCCCTGGTGACGCCGAGCTCGGCAGTGAGGACGGCGCGGGTGGGCGCCCGTCCTGTGTGCACCAGTTCCAGGGCAGGGCCGAGCGCGCTCCGGCCCCTCTCCAGCCTCGTCTTGATGGTGGTCGCCTTCCCGTTCATGGGGGCGAGTCTCCCATGTGGCGACATCGCCAGGGACGGCGGTGTGACGGCTTGCACGCGGCGAGCCGGGTCGTCGTTCAGCCCTGGGGTGCGGCGGCGAGGTGCTGGTCGGCGGCCCAGGAGGCCGAGGATGCCATCGACCTCGACGCCCTGTCCTACCGGCGCCTGGGCCTGCGCGGAGTGTCCTTCGGCTTCACCAGAGCCACCGAGCTCGGTGAGGTCGTCGCGTCCGCAGGCCGGCAACTGCAGCCCGCGGTCGCCGACGGCCGCATCCACCCCCTCATCGACAGCACCCACACACTCGCCACCGCCGCGTCTTCGCACGGGTCCCGGCTGAGTAGGCGTACTCAGGCGCGTCCGGCCCCGGGGGCGCACTCTGGAGGGACCACACCGGACGGAGAGACCACCATGACCGCTCGACGACTGCGCGCCGCGGCGCGCCTGACGTTCCGCAATCCCGCCTCGCTGGCCTACCTCGGACTGGTCGCGGCGACCGCGGTGTTCGTCACGGTGGACACTCTCTTCGTGACGCACGAGGACGCCTCGTTCGCCGGGGTCTGGCTGTTCCTCCTGAGCGCGCCGACCATCTTCGCCTTCTTCATCGGCGGCGACCTGTTCGGGACGGCCGTGACCGAGTCGGGCTGGTTCCTGTACGTCACTCTGCCGCTCTCCGTGCTCATCCAGGCGTTCGCGCTCGGGTGGTTCGTGCGGCTGCTCCGCGGGACCTCGCCCCGTCCCGCCCATCCGCAGGGCGCCTGACCGTCGCAGCGCGCGGCTGACAGAATCTTCCCCATGGAGATGGCCAGATTCATTGGATTGCTGGACGAGCAAGGTCAGTTGCTTGCCACCGCCGCCGAAAAGGCGGGCACCGGCGCCGAAGTGCCCACCTGCACCGGCTGGCAGGTGCGTGACCTGCTGCGGCACACGGGCATAATCCACCGGTGGGCGATGTCGTTCATCACGACAGGGCTCAGCGAGCGCCAGGCTCCTGGGAGCGAGCCGGACCTGGACGGGGACGCGCTGCTCACCTGGTTCCGCGAGGGCCACACCCTGCTGGTCGCGGCGCTGAAGGCCGCGCCCCAGGACCTGGAGTGCTGGGCCTTCCTGCCCGCGCCGTCGCCGCTCGCCTTCTGGGCCCGGCGGCAGGCGCACGAGACGGCGGTCCACCGCGTGGACGCCGAGTCGGCGCTCGGCGCCGGGTTCTCCGCTCTGCCTCAGGAGTTCGCGGCGGACGGCATCGACGAGCTGCTGCGCGGCTTCCATGCCCGCGACCGCAGCCGGGTGCGCACCGAGGAACCGCGCGTCCTGCGCGTACGGGTGACGGACTCGGACGACGTATGGACGGTACGGCTCTCCGAGGGGCCGCCGCGCACGGACCGCACCTCGCAGGGCACCGCGGACTGCGAGCTGAGCGGGACCGCCGAGCGGCTGTATCAAGTCCTGTGGAACCGGCTGCCGCTCTCCGAGATCTCGGTGTCCGGTGACGACGCGCTCGCCCGCCTGTGGCAGGAGAAGTCGCCCGTCTGACCGCGCACTGGAGGGGCCGGACCTGGGCATGCCGCGCCGCGCCCGGCCCGCGTTCGGTGAGCGCGACCTCACGCCCCTGCGGTCCTCGCCGCACATCCCGCGACGGACCAGGCCGTCCTTCCGCCAAGCCCGTAGGGAGGCGTCCGAGACCGACCGCCGAGGGGGACGTGTGCGGCCGACGGGTGCTCTTGCCCGTCGGCCGCACACGCTGTGAGACTTCGGGACATGAGGACGAGGACGCAGGCTCAGCGCGACGCGATGACGATCGAGATCGGTTACGCCGTACTGAGCGCGGTGGTGCTCGCGGGTGTCACCTTCGCCGCCGTCACGGGCCCCTGGTACGTCTTCGACGCCCCGCAGGCCCTGTCCAGGGCCATGCTCGTGTCCGGAAGCGCAGCGGCCGTGCTCGTCTTCGTCCTGCGCATCGTGCACGTGCTGTGGGGCTACCGCGGCGCGCCCGGGACTCAGCCGAGCCAGCCGGGACGCACCAGCCCCGACTCGTAGGCCAGTACGACCAGTTGGGCCCGGTCTCGGGCGCCCAGCTTCACCATGGTGCGACTGACGTGCGTCTTCGCGGTGAGCGGGCTGACGACGAGCCGGCGGGCGATCTCCTCGTTGGACAGGCCGATGCCCACCAGGGCCATCACCTCCCGCTCCCGGTCGGTCAGCTCAACCAGCGCCTCGTCCTTGCCCGGTTCCTTGGAGCGGGCCGCGAACTCAGCGATCAGCCTGCGCGTCACGCCGGGCGACAGCAGCGCGTCCCCGTCCACCACGGCCCGTACCGCCCGCAGCAGTTCCTCCGGTTCGGTGTCCTTGACGAGGAAACCGGAGGCCCCGTTGCGGATCGCCTCGAAGACATACTCGTCGAGTTCGAAGGTGGTCAGCATGATCACCTTTACGTCGTGCAGCTCCGCGTCGCCGGTGATCCCGCGCGTGGCGGCGAGACCGTCGAGCCCTGGCATGCGGATGTCCATCAGTACGACGTCGGGGCGCAGTTCGCGCACCAGGCGCACCGCCTCCTCGCCGTCCGCCGCCTCCCCCGCGACCTCGATGTCCGGTTGCGCGTCCAGCAGGGCCCGGAAGCCGGCCCGTACCAGCGACTGGTCGTCGGCGAGCAGTACGCGGATCACGAGTTCTCCTTCTGCGAGTTCTGCGAGTTCTGCGAGTTCTGCGAGTTCTGCGAGTCCGGCGGGTTCTGCGCGGTCTGCGCGGCGGGGAACGGAAGCGTGGCGTCCACGCGGAAGCCGCCGTCCGGGCGCGGCCCGGCCTCGATCGTGCCACCGAGGGCGGACGCACGCTCGCGCATTCCCACCAGGCCGTTGCCGCTGCCGCCCGCGTCGCCGCCGGTGGCCGGGCCGTCGTCGTCGATCCGCAGGTCCAGGCGGCCGGGCGCGTAACCGAGCCGGACGCGGGCCGTGCGCGAGCCGGAGTGCCGGACCACGTTGGTCAGGGCCTCCTGGACGATGCGGAAGGCGGCGAGGTCGCTGCCGGGCGGCAGCGCGGACCGTACCCCTTCGGTCTCGATCCCCACCGTGAGACCGGCCCCCGATGCCTGCTCCACCAGTTCGGGAAGCCGGTCGAGTCCGGGCGCCGGGGAGCGCGGGGCGTCGCCCGGCGTCCGGAGCGTGTCGAGGACCTGCCGTACCTCGCCCAGCGCCTCCTTGCTGGCGGCCTTGATGGTGGTCAGGGCGCTGCGGGCCTGCTCGGGGTCCGAGTCGAGGAGGGCCAGTCCGACGCCCGCCTGGACGTTGATGACGGAGATGCTGTGAGCCAGTACGTCGTGAAGTTCGCGCGCGATGCGAAGCCGTTCCTCGTCGGCGCGCCGCTTCTCGGCGGCCTGACGCTCGACGCGCTCGCGCGCCCGCTGCTCCCGTCGTACGCGCACGAGTTCCGAGGCGGCGAGGATGGCCGCCACCCAGGCGGCGACCACCAGTTCCTGCCCCCAGGGCGCGGGCTCGTCCCCGCCGGGCGGCAGCCACTTGTAGAACCAGTGCGAGATCAGCGCATGGCCCACCCAGAGCATGCCGAGTGCCCACCAGGCGGCCCGCCGGTGACCGGCGACGACGGCGGCGAAGCAGCCCATGGCGGCCGGAACGAAGACCGGTCCGTACGGATACCCCGCACCCAGGTAGAGCATGGCGGCCGCGGACGTACCGAACGCCACGAACACGGGGTACCGGTGGCGCAGCAGAAGCAGCGCCGCTCCCGCGAACAGCAGGAGCCGGGCGAAGACGTCGAGGGGCTCCCGGTCGAGCTGCCCACCGGCCGCGAACCCCGACCCCGCCTGCACGAACACGGTCACGGCCAGTGTCGAGACCCACGGCAGCCGGCCGCCCGTCGGCCGGGCCGCCCAGGGCTGCCATCGCGGCGGGCCGCCCCGCTGCCGGGGTGGACCGCCGCACCACCGTTCATGCTGCGGTTTCATATCGGCCACGCTAGACCGGGCGCGGCGGCCGGGTCGTCAGCCGGGCGGCGTGATCACAGGTACTCCCTGCGCAGTACGTCGTCGTCGGACGCGCTGCCGGCGCACGAAGGAGCCGCGGCGCCGCATCGCGGAGGCGATGTGCGCCGATCCGGGTCCGGGGCGCGCTCGCCGCAGCAGCGGGTGCCGCGTCAGGAACCGGCGCTGCTGCGGGGCGTGGCGGCGGTGCCGGGTGCGGTGCCGGCTGCCTGGCCTCTGCCGCTGATCAGCCCCACGGCCTGGGCGAGGCCTGCGGCGGAGTGCTCGAAGAACGTGTCGCGGTCCTCGACGATGCGGTTGAACTGGCCGAAGACCTCGAAGGAGATCAGGCCGAAGAGCTGCGACCACGCGGCGACCAGAGCGGTGACGACGGGCGCGGGAAGGTCCGGGGCGACGTCGTCGGTGATCCGGCGGGCCTCGGGGTGGAGGGCGGCGGTGAGGGGCGGGACGGCGAGGCCGTTGTCCTGGTGGGCCTCGCGTACGACGCGGATGAGCACCTGGCCGACGCGGGAGGCGGGGCCGACGGTCGCCGCGGGGGCGGTGTAGCCGGGGACGGGCGAGCCGTAGATCAGGGCGTACTCGTGGGGGTGCGCGAGGGCCCAGGCGCGTACGGCCGCGCAGACGGCGGTCCAGCGGGCGGGGTGGGACGCGCGGGCGGGCCGCCGGGCGAGAGCGGTCTCGGCGGCGGCGCCCACGGCGTCGTACGCGTCGACGATCAGGGCGGTCAGGAGGTCGTCGCGGCTGGGGAAGTAGCGGTAGAGCGCGGAGGAGACCATGCCGAGCTCGCGGGCGACGGCGCGCAGCGAGAGCTTCGCGGCGCCTTCGGCGGCAAGCTGTCTGCGGGCCTCCTCCTTGATGGCCGCCGTCACTTCGGTCCGGGCTCGTTCTCTGGCTCCGCGCATGGTGCTCATGGCAGTGCATTTTGCCACGTCGGAGAGCACTGACCAATAAGGAGAGCACTGCTCTTGCTTTGGATCGCCGATTCCGTGCACACTGATCTCAATCGAGAGCAGTGCTCTCGCAATCGCGATCCCCGACTTGCGGAGGCCGTCATGTCTCAGTCCCAGCCCTACTACCTCAAGGGCAGCCCCATGGCCATCAGGCTGAACAACGTCGTGGGATGGCTCGCCCGCCACGGCTTCAGCCTGCTCGGCTCGGCCGAACTGTCCGTCCGGGGCCGAAAGAGCGGCCGGCCGCAGCGCATCCCCGTCAACCCGCACACCCACGGCGGCGCCCAGTACCTGGTCTCGGCCCGCGGCCACTCCCAGTGGGTCCGCAACATGCGCGCGGCCGGCCACGGCGAACTCCAGGTGGGCCGCAAGGTCCGCAGCTTCACCGCCGTCGAGATCCCCGACGACGAGAAGCTGCTCGTGCTCCGCACCTACCTGGAGCGCTGGGGCTGGGAGGTCAACCAGTACTTCAAGGGCGTGACCGCCAAGTCCTCCGACGAGGAGCTCCTGGCAGCAGCCCCCGACCACCCCGTCTTCCGCATCACCGTCAAGAACTGACGGCAGCAGAACGTCCCGCCTACGGCCTGTCCAGCGCACTCAGCGCGCGCTGCACGACAGGGCGCGTACGTACGATCTCGCCCAGCGATGTCGAGCCGCGCGTGATCCCGGCGAACATCTTCCAGGCAGGCCGGAATCCGGTTATGGCCGCATGCAAGAGCCCCGGACGCCGCTCGAACAACGCGAGCATCCGCCGTCCGACACCCATCTCCACACCCAGCCCCGCCTTGATCGCGAAGGCGTAGTTCAACGCCTGGCGGCGGGCGTCCACGGCGTCCTGCGCCTCCGCGATCCGCACCGCCCACTCCCCCGCGAGCCGCCCCGACCGCAGCGCGAAGGAGATCCCCTCACGGGTCCACGGCTCCAGCAGCCCCGCCGCGTCCCCGCACACCAGCACCCGGCCGCGCGACAGCGGCGAGTCGTCGCTGCGGCAGCGCGTCAGATGCCCCGAGGAGACGTCCGGTTCGAAACCGGCCAGGCCCAGCCGGGCGATGAAGTCCTCCAGGTACCGCTTGGTGGCGGCGCCGTCGCCGCGCGCCGAGATCACCCCGACCGTCAACGTCTCGCCCTTGGGGAACACCCAGCCGTAACTCCCCGGGATCGGCCCCCAGTCGATGAGAACCCGTCCCGCCCAGTCCTCGGCAACCGTCTCCGGCACCGGAATCTCGGCCTCCAGGCCGAGGTCCACCTGGTCGAGCTTCACCCCGACATGAGCCCCGATCCGACTCGCGCTGCCGTCCGCGCCGACCACCGCACGGGCCAGCACCGTCTCGCCGCCCGACAGGACCACGGCCACCGTGCGCCGGTCCGGCACGGCCGCGCCGTGCTGCTCGACGCGCGCCACCGTCGCTCCGGTACGGACCACGGCGCCCGCCTTCTGTGCCTCCTCGACCAGCGCGGCGTCGAACTCCGGCCGGTTGATGAGCCCGAAGAGCATCTGCTTCGAACGGCGTGTCCGCGTCAGCTTCCCGCCCAGCGAGAACGTCACGGCGTGCACCCGGTCCCTGAACGGCAGTTCGAAACCGGGCGGCAGTGCGTCGCGCGAAGGCCCGATGATGCCGCCGCCACAGGTCTTGTAACGGGGCAGCTCCGCCTTCTCCAGGAGGAGCACACGCCGTCCCGCGGCCGCGGCCGCATATGCCGCCGACGCCCCGGCGGGCCCGGCACCGACCACGACCACGTCCCACACCGGTTCGTCGTGCTCACGTCCGGCGTCTGCGTTCTCGCTGCTCACGATGTGCTTCTGCTCCTGATCCGCCCGGTGATCCGTACTGCTGTCGCATCCTACGGCGCAGGAGCCGCCGATCTCTCTGTGGGAGGATCGGGCGGTGCTTGTCGGCCACCCCGTACGAACACATACACGTACAACAACGTCGCACTCACGAGGAGCGTGCCCATGACCGCCCACCCGATAGCCGAGACCATCGCCTCGCTGATGCCCCGCGCGAAGACGGAGCTCGCCGAGCTGGTGGCCTTCCAGTCGGTGGCGGACCCCGCTCAGTTCCCGAAGAGCGAGTGCGAGGCGGCCGCCGTCTGGTGCGCCGACACGCTGCGCGCCGAGGGCTTCGAGGACGTCGCACTGCTCGACACCCCTGACGGCACCCAGTCGGTGTACGGCTTCCTGCCGGGCCCGGTGGGCGCTCCGACCGTTCTGCTGTACGCGCACTACGACGTGCAGCCGCCGCTGGACGAGTCCGCGTGGGTCTCGCCGCCGTTCGAGCTGACCGAGCGCGACGGCCGCTGGTACGGGCGCGGCGCCGCCGACTGCAAGGGCGGCTTCATCATGCACCTGCTCGCGCTGCGCGCCCTCAAGGCGAACGGCGGCGTGCCGGTGTCGGTGAAGGTCGTCGCCGAGGGCTCGGAGGAGCAGGGAACGGGCGGCCTGGAGCAGTACGCCGAGGCACACCCCGATCTCCTCGCCGCCGACACCATCGTCATCGGCGACACCGGCAACTTCCGCGTCGGCCTGCCGACGGTCACCGCGACACTGCGCGGCATGACGATGCTGCGCGTGCGCGTCGACACCCTCGAAGGCAACCTGCACTCCGGCCAGTTCGGCGGCGCCGCGCCGGACGCGCTGGCGGCGCTCATCCAGCTGCTGGCCTCGCTGCGCGCCGAAGACGGTTCGACGACCGTGCACGGGTTGACCGCCGACTCCTCCTGGGACGGTCTGGAATACCCCGAGGCGGAGTTCCGCAAGGACGCGCGGGTCCTCGACGGTGTCGGCCTGATCGGGCAGGGCACGGTCGCCGACCGCATCTGGGCGCGCCCCGCCGTCACCGTCATCGGCATCGACTGCCCGCCGGTCGTCGGCGCGACGCCGTCCCTCCAGGCGAGCGCGCGGGCGCAGATCAGCCTGCGGGTGCCGCCGGGTCAGGACGCCGGCGAGGCGACCGAGCTGCTCACCGCGCATCTCGTCGCGCACACGCCGTGGGGCGCGCGGGTCGCGGTGGAGCAGGTGGGCCAGGGGCAGCCGTTCAAGGCGGACGTCAGCAGCCCGGCGTACACCTCGATGGCGGAGGCGATGCGCGTGGCGTACCCGGGTGAGGAGATGCAGACGTCCGGCATGGGCGGCTCGATCCCGCTGTGCAACACGCTCGCCGCGCTCTACCCGAAGGCCGAGATCCTGCTCATCGGGCTGAGCGAGCCCGAGGCGCAGATCCACGCGGTGAACGAGAGTGTCTCGCCCGAGGAACTGGAGCGGCTTTCCGTCGCCGAGGCGTTGTTCCTCACCAACTACGCCCATTCGAAGCAGGGTTAAGCGCTGAGCGGAGATCGCCGTCAGCGTAGATCCGTGCGGCGGGCGACGGGCCCGTCGTACGTTCGCCGCATGGATCTCGTCGAAGTACTTCCGGAACGACTGCACATGTTCCGCTTCCGCATCGGCCAGGCGTACCTCTGGCGCGACGGCGAGGAGCTGACCCTGATCGACGCGGGCGACAAGGACGCGGCGGCCGGCATCGAAGGCGCGATACGGAGCCTGGGCCTGCGCCCCGAGAACATCCGCCGGATCGTCCTCACTCACTGCCACCGCGACCACGTCGGCGCCGCCGGGGAGCTCGCGGAGCGGTACGGCGCCGAGGTGGTGGCGCACCGGCTGGACGCGCCCGTGATCCGCGGCGAGCAGCCGGTGCCCGAGCCCGTACTGCTGGACTGGGAGCGTCCGCTGTACGCGCACGGGCTGACCGTGCCGCCGGCCCCGCCCACCCGGGTGGACCGGGAGGCCGAGGACGGCGACCTGCTCGGCTTCGGCGACGGCGCGCGGGTCGTCCACTCCCCCGGCCACACGGACGGCAGCATCGCCGTCCATCTCCCGCACCACGGTGTGCTGTTCACGGGCGACTGTGTCGCGGGCGTCGGCCAGGTCATGCTGGGCGTGTTCAACACCGACCGCGAGCGGGCCCTGGGATCCTTCCGCCGCCTGGCGGCGCTCGCCCCCGCCACCGCGTGCTTCGGCCACGGCGACCCGCTGACGGACGGCACGGCTGCCGCTCTGCGGGCATCAGCCGACCGGGACTCCGGCCTCCAGATTGAGCACGGCTGACCTCTCGCGGGCCCGCAGGGCCCAGCGCAGCCGCTCGTACCGGTTCGGCGGCAGCAGCCCGGCGGCCTCCTCCTCGCTGACGAAGCGCCAGCCGCGCAGTTCGGAGCCGGGCAGCACCAGCTGCCCGGCCGCCGCGCTGTCGAGTCTGCCGCCGTCGAAGATCAGGCGCAGGCCGCCGAACGCCGGCCGCCGTGGCGGCTCCCAGTCGACGACCAACAGCTTGGGTACGTCTCGGAGTTCTATGCCTATCTCCTCCTTGACCTCGCGCATCCCGGCGCGCGCGGGCGCCTCCCCCTGCTCCACGACACCGCCGGGGAACTCCCAGCCCGGCTTGTAGGTGGGATCGACGAGCAGCACCCTGTCCGCGTCGTCGAAGAGCAGGACTCCTGCGGCGACGGTTTCGGCGGTCGGCTCGGGCGTCTGTACGATCTCGCAGCTCCTGGCCGCCCCCGTCCGTACGGCGTCGGCGATCCGTACGGCGGTCTGGGCGGGGGTGAGCGCGCTGGTGTCGATGACGTGCGCGTCGCCGGCGAGCCACGACAGCGCGACGCGATAGGGCTCGATGTGCTCGTACGCCCATTGCCGTACGCGCTCGCTGCCTTCGGGGTCGTCGACCAGCTCCTCACGGGCGGCGATCCGCCCACGCAGGATCGTTTCGTCCGGCGCCAGCAGCACATGGCACACCGGGATACGGCGCGCGGCGAGACCGCCGAATATCTCGTCGCGGTATCCCTGACGCAGCAGCGTCATGGGCACCACCAGCATGCCGCCCACTTCGGCGAGCAGCGCGGCCGCGTTGTCCACGACCAGGCGGCGCCAGATGGGGAGGTCCTGGTAGTCGCCGACCTCCGCGAGCCGCTTCTGCGGCAGTAGTTCTCGTAGTCCCCCGCCGATCAGTTCGGGGTCGTAGAAGGTGCTGTTCGGGATCAGATCGATCAGTTCGCGCGCGGCGCTGGTCTTGCCCGCACTGAACGCACCGTTGATCCAGACGATCACGGTTCCCCCTCTTCCGTCGCCCCCTGTGGCTCGCCCGCGACACTCTGCCACGGAAACCCGGGGTCACCGCATGGTGCCCGCGACCGTTTGGGCACACAACCGTGCCGATGCTGTTGCATGCCAGGGGCAACGGTGCGGGGCACAGGTGGCGTCGAAGAGAGGGAGAGGGTGCCCTGATGGGATCCGGGAACCGTGACGCACGTGCGCGGAGTCTCGTTGGGGCAACCGGAGCAGAAGTTCAGCAGGCATGGGAACGGGGTGCGGCATGAGTCGCATGGTGTTGGAACAGTTCCCGGCCGGAGGCCCGAGGGGCAGCTGGCCGGCCGAGGAATTCGCCCTGGCACGGCGGGCGGAGGGATGTCCGGCCGAGGTCGTGATGGACCTGGAGGCGGACGCGTTCCTGGTGGTCGTGGTGCAGCGGGCGGCGGAAGCCGGATCGCAGGGGCGGGGTTAGGCGGCTACGGCTGCTGCGTGGCGTCGAGGTCGTCGGCGTACTGCTCGATCACACCGCGGTAGCTCCGCACCCTTGGGTCGTTGCTGGTGGCCGCCAGGGCCTTGAGCAGCGTCCGTACGGCTTCGCGGCCTTCGCCGGTGTTGTACAGGGCCATGGCCAGGAAGGACTCCAGGGCGGGGTCGTGGGGGAACTCCGCCAGGCCGCGGCGCAGGGTCCGCAGGGCGGGTTCGTAGCGGCCCAGCACGCGGTAGGTGCTGCCGAGGCCGAGGAAGACGCCGTGGCGGTCTTCGGCGGGCAGACCGGGGACGCTCAGGGCGCGTTCGTAGAAGGGCACGGCCTCGCTCTCCAGGCCGAGCACGTCGTGCGCCCACGCGGTCTGGTAGGCGATCTCGGCATCCCGCGGATACCGCCCGGCCAGCGCCACCAACTGGACGCGGGCCTCGGCGGCCCGGCCGTCCTCGCGCAGCCGTACCGCCTCCGCCAGGGCCGCGTTCCGCTCTTGATCACCGTTCACGCGCCCACGCTCGCACGGTGGGAGGGGCAGGGCAAAGTGTTATCCGACGTACGTCGCCGCCTCGCCCGGCTTCCCGCCGAGCAGGGCGGCGGCTGCCGCACCCACCAGGCCCGCATCGGTCCCTGTCAGGGCCGGAGCGACCTTGAGGCGCTGTACGAAGGAGAGCGTGGCGTACTCGCGCAGGGCTCGGCGCAGCGGCAAGAAGAGCACGTCGCCCGCGCCCGCCACTCCCCCGCCGATGACGGCGATCTCGATCTCCACGAGCGTCGCGGTGGCGGCGATGCCGGCGGCCAGGGCCTGGGCGGCCCGCCGGTACGACGCGACAGCGACCGGGTCTCCGGCGCGGGCGGCGGCCGCCACCGCGGCGGCCGTGGCGTCACCGTCGGGCCCCGGCCGCCAGCCCTGGCCGAGCGCCCTGCGTGCGATGTTGGGGCCGCTGGCGATCCGCTCGACGCAGCCGCGCGATCCGCACGGGCACGGGTCGCCGTCGAGGTCGACGCTGATGTGGCCGATGTGGCCCGCGTTGCCGGTCGGGCCGGGGTGGAGCTGCCCGCCAAGGACCAGACCGCCGCCGACGCCCGTGGAGACGACCAGGCACAGCGCGTTGCCGTAGCCGCGGGCCGCGCCCTGCCAGTGCTCGGCGGCGGTCATCGCCACACCGTCGCCGACGAGGGTGACCGGCCGGCCGGCTGCTGCCCGGCGCACCCGCTCGACCAGCGGAAAGTCCCGCCAGCTGGGGACATTGACCGGGCTGACCGTGCCGGCGGAGGCGTCCACGGGTCCCGCGCTGCCGATGCCGACCGCCGTGGCGCGCTCCCACAGGGGGGACCCGGACAGTTGCGCCAGCACCACACCGACGGCGCGCATCACGCTCTCGCCGTCCTCGCGGGCGGGCGTGGGCCGCTGCACGCGCAGGAGAATCCGGCCCTCACCGTCCACCAGCGCGCCGGCGATCTTGGTGCCGCCGATGTCGAGAGCGGCGACGAGGTCGGTGTGCATCGGTGTCTGGTCTCCAGGCGGGCAGGGGTGGGTAGCAGGTCAGAGCAAGTCTCCATTCAGTTGACAACGTTGTCCAGGCCCTATGCTCGACGCCACACCGTTCGAGCACCGACCGCACCCGACTACGACGACAGGACATCGCACTGTGGCCGAGACCGAAAGCCGCCCCGAGCTCCGCTACGGCAACCGGCCGACCATGAAGGACGTCGCCGCCCGCGCCGGAGTCGGCCTCAAGACGGTCTCTCGCGTGGTGAACGGCGAACCGGGCGTCACGCCCGACACCGAACAGCGCGTCCAGGAGGCGATCGAGGCGCTGGGCTTTCGCCGCAACGACAGCGCGCGCGTACTGCGCAAGGGCCGCACCGCGAGCATCGGCCTGGTCCTCGAAGACCTCGCGGACCCCTTCTACGGGCCGCTGAACCGCGCCGTCGAGGAAGTGGCCCGCGCTCACGGCGCCCTGCTCATCAACGGATCGAGCGCCGAAGACCCCGCTCGTGAACAGGAGTTGGTACTAGCGCTCTGCGCCCGGCGCGTCGACGGGCTGATCGTGATCCCGGCCGGGGACGACCACCGCTATCTGGAACCGGAGATCGCGGCGGGCGTCGCCACCGTCTTCGTGGACCGCCCCGCCGGGAAGATCGACGCGGACGTGGTGCTCTCCGACAGCTTCGGCGGCGCGCGCGAGGGCGTGGCGCATCTGATCGGGCACGGCCATCGCCGTATCGGCTTCATCGGCGACCAGCCGCGCATCCACACGGCCAATGAGCGTCTTCGCGGCTACTACGCCGCGATGGAGGAGGCCGGACTGCCGGTGGACGACGCCTGGGTGTCGCTCGGCTCCACGGCTCCCGAGCGGGTGCGGGAGGCGGTCACCGCGATGCTGGACGGCCCCGGGCCGGTCACCGCGATCTTCGCGGGCAACAACCGCGTGACGGTGACGGCGGTACGGGTCCTCGCCGGCCGGGAGCGCCCCGTCGCCCTGGTCGGGTTCGACGACATCGAACTCGCCGACCTGCTCCAGCCCGGCCTCACCGTCGTCGCGCAGGACGCCGCCCTGCTGGGCCGCGCCGCGGCCGACCGCCTCTTCCGCCGCCTCGACGGCGTGAACGACGCTCCCGCGCGCGTGGAGCTGCCGACGCGCCTCATCGCGCGGGGGTCGGGCGAGATCCCGCCGTGGACCGCCTGAGGCCGGTGCCGCCCCGCCTCAGCAGACCGGCAGGCCGGGCACCGGCTGGTCGTTGTTGCCGCCCTTGATGTAGACGTCGCTGACGAAGACGCCGGTGTTGCCGCTGTCGTCGTCGGTCTTGGCCCACCAGACGTTCGTCCACTGGCCGGAGGTCTCCCTGCGGCCCAGGTTCTGCTGGCAGTAGAAGTAGTTGGTGCCCGCGTTCAGCACGCCCGCCTCGGCGCCGGACGCCGTGTACGACTTCGCGGTCTTCCAGACCGTGCAGTTGTATTTGCCGCCGCCGATGCCGTGGCAGGCGGGCTCCGGGGCCGGGTCATCGGGACCGCTCCCGCCGCCGGCCGTGGTCGTCGAGCCGCCGCTCCCGGAACCGCCGGCCGCCGAGCCGCCCGAATCACCGGAGCCGCCCGACGCGTCCGAACCGCCGGAGGAGCCGGACGTACCGGATGCGTCGCCGTCGGAATCCCCGGCGGAGCCACCGCCCGAGTCCCCGTCGGAGCCATGGGAGCCGTTGGTGTCTCCGTCGCCACCGGCCGCCGGCTTCTCGTCCGGGCTCGGGCTCTCGTCGGGCCCCTGGCCGGAGGGCTTGGCACCCGCCGGTTTCTTCGTCGCGGAAGCGGAAGGCTCACCGCCCGCAGGCATCCGGTCGAGGCTGCTGGGCGACGCGCTGTCCTCCGCCCCCTTCGCCAGCTCGCCGGACGTCCGTTCCGTACGGTCGGTGAGGACGTACGTCACGCCGCCACCGGCCAGCAGGACCGCCGCGACGCCCGCCGCCACGGCCGCTCTGCCCCGACCCGGCCTGCGCTCCGGGGAGGGGTCGGGCACAGGCGTCGGCGCTGCGACCGGGGCAGGCTGGAATGACTGGCCCTGCTGGACGGGCTGGACCGGCTGACCCGGCTGCGCGGGCAGCGGGCTCGCCGCGGGGCCGAATCCCTCCGGCCGGTGCGGCAGCACATCGCGCACGGTCGCCTCGCGGGGCGCTGCGAGACCCGGGCCGGCGCCGGCCTGCGCCGCCGTGTCCTGACCGGCGGCGACCGCGGTGAGGAGCCTGGCCGCCTCCTGGGCGTCGGGGCGCTGCGCCGGGTCCTTGCTCATCAGCTGCTGGAGTACGGGCCCGAGCGGCCCCGCCCGACGCGGCTCCGGCAGCGGCTCCTGGACGATCGCGGTCAGCGTGGACCAGGTCGACGTACGGCGGAACGGAGATCCGCCCTCCACCGCCGCGTACAGCGTCGCGCCGAGCGCCCAGACGTCCGACGCGGGCCCCGGTTCCTGTCCCTGGGCGCGCTCGGGCGCCAAGTAGTCGAGGGAGCCGACCAGTTCGCCGCTGCGCGTGAGGTGCGTCGTCGAGCCGTCGCCCGGGTCGTCCATCGCGGCGATCCCGAAGTCGGTGAGAACCACCCGCCCGCTGTTGCGGTCGAGCAGTACGTTGCCGGGCTTGACGTCGCGGTGCAGTACCCCCACCTGGTGCGCCGCGGCCAGCGCCTCGAGCACCCTGGCGCCGATGGACGCGGCTTCGCGCGGGTCCAGGAGTCCCCGTTCGCTCAGTACGCCGTCCAGGGAGGGCCCGTCGACGAGTTCCATGACGATGACCGGGCGGCCGTCGTGCTCGGTGACGTCGTGGACGGCGATCACTCCGGGGTGGCGCACGCGCGCGGCGGCCCGCGCCTCGCGCTGCATCCGGATCCGCAGGCCGTCCAGTTCGGGCCCCGACGAGTCGTTGTACGTACGCAGTTCCTTGACCGCGACCTCGCGGCCGAGCACCTCGTCGACAGCGCGCCAGACGACGCCCATGCCGCCTCTGCCGAGCTGCTCGATCACCCGGTAGCGGCCGGCCAACCGCTCGTTCTCCCCCGTAGCCACCACTGCCCCGTTCCGCTGTTCCGACTGAGATCGGGTACAGAGTACGGGGCAGCGGTGACAGCGCCGGACCCTACTTGGCCGTTGCCGTCAGGTCTCCGCGGCGCGGCGACGCGAAGCCGTCGAGGTCCGCGCGGGTCAGGCCGGTGAGCCGGGCGACCTCGGCGGTGTCGAGGGCGCCGCAGTCGATGCCGCGCAGCAGGTAGGAGGCGAGCGCCTTGGCGCTGGCGGGCTCGTCCGCGATGTCGCCGCCGGCCGCCTGGTTGGCGTAGGCGGCGAGGCGGGCCGCGGCCTGTTCGAAGCCCTCGCGGTAGAAGGCGAAGACGGCGGCGTAACGGGTCGGCAGGTGGCCCGGGTGCATGTCCCAGCCCTGGTAGTAGGCGCGGGCCAGGGCGCGGCGGGTGAGGCCGTAGTGCAGCCGCCAGGCGTCGTGCACGTTCTGCGTCGTACCGACCGGCAGGACGTTGGTGGAGCCGTCCGAGACCCGTACGCCCGTGCCTGCGGCGGCGACCTGCATGACCGCCTTGGCGTGGTCGGCGGCCGGGTGGTCGCTGGCCTGGTAGGCGGCGGAGACGCCGAGGCAGGCGCTGTAGTCGAAGGTGCCGTAGTGCAGTCCGGTGGCGCGGCCCTCGGCGGCGTCGATCATCCGGGCGACGGTGGCGGTGCCGTCGGCGCCGACGATGGACTGGCTGGTCTCGATCTGGATCTCGAAGCCGATCCGCCCGGCGTCCAGGCCGCGCGCCTTCTCGAACGCTTCGAGCAGCCGGACGAACGCCGTGACCTGCTCGGGGTAGGTGACCTTGGGCAGGGTCAGCACCAGGTCGTCGGGCAGACCGCCCTGCTCCATGAGGCCGGTCAGGAAGATGTCCGTGGTGCGGATGCCACGGTCGCGTACGGCGGCCTCCATGCACTTCATGCGGATGCCCATGTACGGGGCGGCCGTGCCGTTCCCGTACGCCTGCGTGATCAGCCGCGCGGCGCGGGCGGCGTCGGCGTCCTCGTCCTTGCCGGTGTAACCGTCCTCGAAGTCGACCCGCAGGTCCTCGATCGGCTCGCGCTCCAGCTTGGCGCGCACCCGGCCGTACACGTCCTCCGCGAGCTCGTCGGCGAGGCCGAGGACCGAGGCGAAGGACTTGGCGTCCGGGGCGTGCTCGTCGAGCGCCGCCAGCGCCTGGTCGCCCCAGGAGCGGACGGTGTCGGCGGCGAAGAGGTCACCGGGCACGTAGACGGTGTGTACGGGCTGGCGGGTGCCAGGGTCTCCTGGGTAACGGCGGGCAAGCTCCTCGTCGACCGGTACGAGGGAGGCGCTGATCCCCTCGCTGACCGCGCCCGCGAGGCTTGTCGCCACCTTCTCCTGCTGACCCATTACCAACCCTCCAGTTTTCCGCTTCACGGAATCAACAATCCGCATGGTGAAGTTAACGGCCGGTCGTGACCTGCGTCAATGGTGTCCGGAAAGCGGCCGGGGCCGCGCGGTGAAGATCACCACACGGCCCCGGACCCAAGACTGCCTGTCATTGCTGCGCAGGTCAGCCCTTGCGCGCGTTGACCTCGTCGGTCAGCTGCGGGACGACCGCGAAGAGGTCGCCGACCACGCCGTAGTCGACGAGGTCGAAGATCGGAGCCTCGGCGTCCTTGTTGATCGCGACGATCGTCTTCGAGGTCTGCATGCCGGCCCGGTGCTGGATCGCGCCGGAGATGCCGGACGCGATGTACAGCTGCGGGGAGACCGACTTGCCGGTCTGGCCGACCTGGTTGGAGTGCGGGTACCAGCCGGCGTCCACAGCGGCGCGCGAGGCGCCGACAGCCGCGCCGAGCGAGTCGGCGAGCGCCTCGATGACGTTGAAGTTCTCGGCGCCGTTGACGCCGCGGCCGCCGGAGACCACGATCGCGGCCTCGGTCAGCTCGGGGCGGCCGCTGGCCTCGCGGGGGGTGCGCGAGACGACCTTGGTGCCGGTCGCGTTCTCACCGAAGGAGACGGAGAGCGCCTCGACGGTGCCGGCGGCCGGGGCGGCCTCGACCGGAGCCGAGTTCGGCTTGACGGTGATGACCGGAGTGCCCTTGGAGACACGGGACTTGGTGGTGTACGAGGCGGCGAACACGGCCTGCGTGGCCACCGGGCCCTCCTCGCCGGCCTCCAGGTCGACGGCGTCCGTGATGATGCCCGAGCCGATACGGACCGCGAGGCGGGCCGCGATCTCCTTGGCCTCGGCGGAGGACGGTACGAGTACGGCGAGCGGGGAGCCCCCGGCGGACACCGCGTCGTACGCGGCCTGGAGCGCGTCGACCTTCGGTACGACGAGGTAGTCGGCGAACTCGGGGGCGTCGGCGATGAGGACCTTGACGGCGCCGTGCTCGGCGAGCACCGCGGCGGTGGACTCGGCGCCGTTGCCGAGGGCGACGGCGACCGGGTCGCCGATGCGGCGGGCGAGCGTCAGCAGCTCGAGGGTGGGCTTGCGGACGGCGCCGTCCACGTGGTCGACGTAGACGAGAACTTCAGCCATGGGACTTCAATCTCCTGCGAGTGCGAAGAATCTGGGGGCGTTTGAGGGAGGCGCGAGTTCTAGATGAACTTCTGGCCCGCGAGGAACTCCGCGAGCTGCTTGCCGCCCTCGCCCTCGTCCTTGACGATCGTGCCCGCGGTGCGCGCCGGGCGCTCCGTGGCGGAGTCGACCCGGGTCCAGGAGCCCTCGAGGCCGACCTCGTCGGCGTCGAGCTCCAGGTCGTCCAGGTCCAGGGACTCCACCGGCTTCTTCTTGGCGGCCATGATGCCCTTGAAGGACGGGTAGCGGGCCTCGCCCGACTGGTCCGTCACGGACACGACGGCCGGCAGGGAAGCCTCGAGCTGCTCGCTCGCGGCGTCGCCGTCACGGCGGCCCTTGACGACACCGTCTTCGACGGAGACCTCGGAGAGCAGCGTGACCTGCGGGACGCCCAGGCGCTCGGCCAGGATCGCCGGGAGGACACCCATGGTGCCGTCGGTCGACGCCATACCGGCGATGACCAGGTCGTAACCGGTCTTCTCGATGGCCTTGGCGAGCACCAGCGAAGTGGCCATGACGTCACTGCCGTGCAGGTCGTCGTCCTCGACGTGGACGGCCTTGTCGGCGCCCATGGACAGCGCCTTGCGCAGGGCGTCCTTGGCGTCCTCGGGGCCGACGGTCAGCACGGTGATCTCCGCGTCGTCGGCCTCGTCGGCGATCTGCAGCGCCTGCTCGACGGCGTACTCGTCGAGCTCCGACAGCAGGCCGTCGACGTCGTCGCGGTCGACGGTCAGGTCATCGGCGAAGTGCCGGTCGCCGGTGGCGTCGGGCACGTACTTCACACAGACAACGATCCTCAAGCTCACGCCGGCTCTCCTACTGCATCGTCTATTTCTTGACTGCCTCGTTGCAGGCAGCATAGGCGCCTGAAGGGGCGGATCCCGGTCGGGGCCAACCCGCTCCGACCAGAATATTACTCGTCAGTACATCCAGTGCTTTCCCCGTAAGCAAGCGCTTTGAACTGTGACCTTGCCAACGCTGTGTAATCGGCGGCCACGGGGAACTCTCAGTCTCTCAGCGCGTTGAAGCGTCCCTGGTGATAGAGCAGCGGCCGGCCGTGACCCGCGGGGTCTCCGGCGACGACCTGGCCGAGCACGATCCGATGATCTCCCGCCGGCACGCGCGCGACCACACGGCACACCAGCCATGCCAGTACGCCGTCGAGCACGGGCACGCCCTCGGGCCCCGTACGCCATCGGGTGGGCGGTGCGAAACGGTCGGCACCACTGCGCGCGAACGTGGCCGCCAGGTCCCGCTGGTCCTCGGCGAGTATGTGGACGCCGATGTGCTCGGCCTCGGCCAGCACCGGCCAGCTGGAGGACCCGGTGCCCACGCCGAAGGAGATCATCGGCGGCTCGGCGGCGACGGAGTTGAGCGAGGTGGCGGTGAAGCCGACGGGGCGTGAGCCCTGCGCGGTGACGACCGCGACGCCGGCGGCGTGCTGCCGGAAGACCGAACGCAACAACTCGGGAGAGCCTTCGAGAGGCTGGAGCGGAGCCTGGCGCGCAGCGGCGGGACCGGACGAAGCCGTCATGGGGGAGTCCTTGAGTTCTGACGGCACTCGGTCAGACTGGCGATAGGTGTCCGATGCAGTCAAGTGGAGTCCTGGAGATGGGACGTGCGTCACGGCGGTCATACGGCGTGGCCGAGCGCGGCGATGACATCGGCCCGGCGCGGCTGCCCGGAGGCCCTGCGCACGATCCGGCCACTTCCGTCGAGCACGAGCACGGTGGGCGTGGCGAGGATACCGAGTTCGCGTACGAGATCGAGCCGTGCCTCCGCGTCGATCTCCACATGGGCGACGCCGTCGACCATGCCCGCTACTTCCGTGAGGATTCTGCGGGTCGCGCGACAGGGTTGGCAGAACGCGCTGGAGAACTGCACGAGTGTCGCCCGCTCCCCCGGCTGCGCGCCCAGTTCGGCCGCGCTCAGCCGTGTACCGCCGTCGTGCGCCGGCATTTCCGCCTCCCGTTGATCTCTGCCTTTTCCCGCCACTTCGTTCCAGCGTTCGCCACAGACAGACGATTCCTCATGTTTCCGTACGTGACGAGAATCTCGCGCATGAACGCCGCCAGGACTGGCTACTCGGCCGCTCATGGGGCACGATCTGCCCAACGCAGCTGAACCTACGGCTGCGTAACCTCCGCCGGGAGAGCCCTCCCCGGGCACAGAAGGGTCCCCCCTGACATGGCAGAACTCGTCTATCGACCGGTCATCGGTGCCGCACTCACCCTGTTCAAGGCGCTCGACCTGAAGATCGACACCCAGGGTTCTGAGAACATCCCCCGTACCGGTGGCGCCGTACTGGTGAGCAATCACATCAGTTACCTGGACTTCATCTTCTCGGGACTCGGCGCGCTGCCGCAGAAGCGTCTGGTGCGCTTCATGGCGAAGGACTCGGTCTTCCGCCACAAGATCTCCGGACCGCTGATGCGCGGCATGAAGCACATCCCCGTGGACCGCAAGCGCGGCGAGGCGGCGTACGCGCACGCCCTCGACTCGCTGCGCTCCGGCGAGATCATCGGCGTCTTCCCCGAGGCCACGATCTCCGAGTCGTTCACGCTCAAGAGCTTCAAGTCGGGTGCGGCGCGCATGGCTCAGGAAGCCGGCGTACCGCTGATCCCGATGGCGCTGTGGGGTACTCAGCGCATCTGGACCAAGGGCAGGCCGCGCAACTTCGGCCGCAACCACATCCCCGTGACGATCCGGGTCGGCGAGCCGATGGACGCGCCCACGGACGAGTACGCGGGCGCGATCACGCGTCGGCTGCGCGGGCGCGTACAGGAGCTGCTCGAAGCCGCTCAGCGCGCGTATCCCGTGCATCCGAAGAGCGTCGAGGACACCTGGTGGGTCCCGGCGCACCTCGGCGGCACGGCGCCGACCCCGGCGCAGGTGCGCGAGGCCGGCTGACCCGGCTCAGAGTCCGACGGGGAGGGTCCGCCAGAGGTACGGCCGGTCCGGAGCGGCGCGCAGAGCGCCGAGGACGGCCGGATGCGGTGCGGCGTACAGCTGCGGGTAGTCCACTTCGCCGAGGTCCGGGCGTACGGCGAAGGCCAGCCGCTCGCCGTCCACGGAGAACTGCGCGTCCACTCCGGGCTTGTTGCCCCTCGGGTCCTGGCGCAGCCAGTCGCCGCGCCCGGGAAGCCTGAGCGCCACGAGGCCATGGACCACGGCGTTCGAGCCGTCGTCGTCAGCGAGCCGCTGGTAGCACAGGGCGGCCGGGATGCCCTCCGCCCGCAGGAGCGCGGCGAGAGCGTGGGCCTTGGCGGAACAGATTCCGGTGCGCTGCGCGATCACGTCCGATGCGCGCCAGGTGACGCGCATGTCGTCCGCGTCGTGGGAGTGCGGGATGGTGTCGCGTACGAATTCGTACGCGGCCTTGGCGTATGCGTATGCGTCGGGCGCTTCGGCGCGCAGCCGGGACGCCGTCTTCCGCACCAGCGGGTGCTCGTAATCCATGACGTCGTCGGCGGCCAAGTAGGCGGACAGGTCAGGGTTTTCCTGGATCAGCTCCATAGCAGCAGAGCGTAAATACGCGGCCGACCGCAAGTCAATGACTTTACGGTCGACCGCATATTTATGCGACGCTGAGGAGTGCTGTGCTACCCGGCCATCTCTTCCTTGAGCGCCTGCACGAAGCCGTCCACGTCGTCCTCGGTGGTGTCGAAGGAGCACATCCAGCGGACGTCGCCGGCGGACTCGTCCCAGAAGTAGAAGCGGTAGTGCTTCTGCAGCCGCTCGCTGACGTCGTGCGGGAGCCGCGCGAAGACGGCGTTGGCCTGCACCGGGTAGAGGATCTCGACGCCGTCCACCTGACGGACGGCGTCGGCGAGCCGCTGGGCCATGGCGTTGGCGTGGCGCGCGTTGCGCAGCCACAGGTCGCGCGCGAGCATCGCTTCCAGCTGCACCGACACGAAGCGCATCTTGGACGCGAGCTGCATCGACAGCTTGCGCAGGTGCTTCATGGCGCGCACGGCGTCCGGGTTGAGCACGACGATCGCCTCGCCGAACAGCATGCCGTTCTTCGTACCGCCGAAGGACATGATGTCCACGCCCACGGCGTTGGTGAAGGTCCGCATCGGTACGTCGAGCGAGGCCGCCGCGTTGGATATCCGGGCCCCGTCGAGGTGCACCTTCATCCCGTGCGCGTGCGCGTGCTCGCAGATCGCCCGGATCTCGCCCGGTGTGTAGACCGTGCCGAGTTCCGTGTTCTGGGTGATCGAGACGACCTGCGGCATCGCGCGGTGCTCGTCCTCCCAGCCGTACGCCTGCCGGTCGATCAGCTCGGGTGTGAGCTTGCCGTCCGGCGTCGGTACGGTCAGCAGCTTCAGGCCGCCCATCCGCTCGGGGGCGCCGCCCTCGTCGACGTTGATGTGCGCGGTCTCGGCCGCGATGACCGCGCCCCAGCGGTCGGTGACCGCCTGGAGGGCCACCACGTTGGCGCCGGTGCCGTTGAAGACGGGGAAGGCTTCGGCCCGGCCCCCGAAGTGGCTCCGGACGATCCGCTGGAGGTTGTCCGTGTAGTCGTCCTCGCCGTAGGCGACCTGGTGGCCCCCGTTGGCCAGCGCGAGAGCGGCGAGCACCTCGGGGTGGGCGCCCGCGTAGTTGTCGCTCGCGAAACCGCGTACCCGCGGGTCGTGGTGCCGGCGTGCGTCGGTCTTCGCCGCGTGGGTCGGATCCGGATTCACGGCTTGGGAGTCAGCCACAGACGCTGTCCATTCACTTCACTGGCGGGCTGGTCCCAGACTCCGGCGATGGCCTCGGCCAGTTCCTTGACGTCCGTGAAGCCCGCGAACTTCGCGTTCGGGCGCTCGGCGCGCATGGCGTCGTGCACCAGTGCCTTGACGACCAGGATGGCAGCCGCCGTACGCGGGCCCTCCTCGCCCCCCGCCTTGCGGAACGCGTCGGCGAGCGCCAGGGTCCACGCCTCGGCGGCCGCCTTGGAGGCGGAGTAGGCCGCGTTCCCGGCGGTGGGCTTGGAGGCGCCTGCCGCGCTGATCAGCAGGTAGCGGCCCCGGTCGCTGCGCAGGAGCGGGGCCTGGAAGGCGAGAGAGGTGTGCTGGACCGTACGGATCAGCAGCTTCTCCAGCAGGTCCCAGTCCGCGAGGTCGGTCTCGGCGAAGGTCGCGCTGCCGCGCCAGCCGCCGACGAGGTGGACCATGCCGTCGATCCGGCCGAATTCCTTCTCGGTCTTGTCGGCCCACTCGCGGGTCGCGTCGAGGTCGAGGAGGTCCACGGTGTCACCGGTGACGGTGGCGCCCCCGTGGGCGTACCGGGCGGCGTCGACGGCCTCGGCCAGGCGCGCGGCGTTCGCGTCGGAGCCGACCACGATCGCGCCCGCCTCGGCCAGCCTGAGCAGGGCGGCACGGCCGGCCGGCCCACCCGCTCCGGCCACCGCGATCACAGCGCCTTCCAGTGATCCGCCGTTGCCGTTGCCGATGCTGCTTGTCATGGTCGTCGCCTCCTGGTCGCGAGGGCTCACGCGGCCACCCGCTCGGCACTCGCGGCGGTGATCCCCTTGGTGGAGGCGATCACGTTCTTGAGCTTCTTGGAAAGGGCCTCATAGAACATGCTCAGCGGAAACTCGTCCGGAAGCACATCGTCCACGAGCTTGCGGGGCGGCAGCGACAGGTCCAGGGCGTCGGGGCCCTTGGCCCAGCGGGATCCGGGGTGCGGAGCGAGGTACGTCGACACCAGGTCGTACGCGGCGAACCAGTGGACCAGCTTCGGGCGGTCGATGCCGGCCCGGTAGAGGTCCTCGATCTCGCCGCAGAGCTGGTTGGTGACCTGGGGTGCCCGCTCCCAGTCGATCTTCAGCGTGTTGTCGGTCCAGCGCACCACGTCGTGCTTGTGCAGGTACGCGAAGAGCAGCTGGCCGCCGAGACCGTCGTAGTTGCGGTTGCGGTCGCCGCTGACCGGGAAGCGGAACATCCGGTCGAACAGCACGGCGTACTGGACGTCACGGCCGTGCGCGTTGCCCTCGGCCTCCAGCTTGACGGCCTCCTTGAAGGCGGTGAGGTCGCAGCGCAGCTCCTCCAGGCCGTACATCCAGAACGGCTGGCGCTGCTTGATCATGAACGGGTCGAACGGCAGGTCGCCGTGGCTGTGGGTACGGTCGTGGACCATGTCCCACAGGACGAACGCCTGCTGGCAGCGCTCCTGGTCGGAGACCATCGCGCGGATGTCGTCCGGCAGCTCGAGGCCGAGCGTGTCCACGGCGGCCTCGGTGACGCGGCGGAAGCGGGCCGCCTCGCGGTCACAGAAGATGCCGCCCCAGGTGAAGCGCTCGGGGGCTTCGCGGACGGCGATCGTCTCGGGGAAGAGTACGGCGGAGTGGGTGTCGTACCCGGGGGTGAAGTCCTCGAAGGTGATGCCGAGGAACAGCGGGTTGTCGTAGCGCGTTCGCTCCAGCTCCGACAGCCACTCGGGCCACACCATGCGCAGTACGACCGCTTCCAGATTGCGGTCCGGGTTGCCGTTCTGCGTGTACATCGGGAAGACGACCAGGTGCTGGAGGCCGTCCGCGCGCCGCTGGGCGGGCTGGAAGGCGAGCAGTGAGTCCAGGAAGTCGGGCACGACGAACCCGCCGGTGGCCCACTTGCGGAGGTCGGCGACGAGGGCACTGTGGTACTCCGCGTTGTGCGGCAGCAGCGGCGCGAGCTCCTCGACGGCGTTGATCACGCGGTCGACGGTCGCCTCCGCCGTGGCGCGCGTCTGCGCGCCCTCGGCGTCGAAGTCGATGGAGCCGTCGGCGGACTGCCAGAGCCGGATCGCCTCCACGGCATTCTTGAGCTCGAGCCATGCCTGGTGCTCGACCACGCGCCGGGCACCGGATATGCCGTCGGCGACTGTGTCCTGCACAAGAATTTCCGTCATGTCACTTCCTCCACGGGAGAAACTCGCGTCAAGGCACCGTATAGGTGTTCCGCTCTCCCATTCAACCCCGGCCTCAGTAAATTATCCTGCCGAGCCCCCGTGATCGCCGCTGTTCTTCCTGCCTTTTGCCGTACGAGCCATTGCTTCTGCCACCCCGGTCAGCGCGTCCCGGGCGTCGCCAAGGAGCGCGGGGAAGGCGAAGAACCCATGGAACATCCCGGGGTAATGGTGCTCCGCGACCGCGACTCCGGCGATCCGGAGCCGCCCCGCGTACGCCCTACCCTCGTCGCACAGCGGGTCGCAGCCCGCCGTGACGATGTGCGCGGGCGCCAGCCCGGACAGGTCACCGGCCCGCAACGGAGAGGCGTAGGGGTGGGCTCCGTCTCCGTCCGGGCCCAGGTACTGCTCCCAGAACCAGCGCAGGGCGGCGGCCTCCATGAAATAGCCGGTGGCGTTCGCACGGTAGGAGCCGGTGTCCTGCCCGGCGTCGGTCGCCGGATAGACGAGCGCCTGGAGGGCGAGGGCGGGGCCGCCGCGCTCCTTCGCGAGTATCGCCACCACGGCGGCGAGGGTGCCGCCCGCGCTGTCGCCCGCCACGACGAGGGCCTCGGGATCGCCGCCCAGTTCCGCCACATGGCCCGCGGCCCACAGCAGGGCGGCGTACGCGTCGTCGACGGCGGCGGGGAAGGGAGCCTCCGGCGCGAGCCGGTAGTCGACGGAGACCAGCACGGCGCCCGAAGCGCGGCACAGCTCGCGTACGGAGACGTCGTGGCTGTCCGGACCGCCGATGACCCAGCCGCCCCCGTGGAAGTAGACGACGGTCGGGCGCGGGCCCGGCCGCGCGGCCGTTCCGGGCCGGTAGATCCTCACCGGTACGTCCGGAGCGCCTTCGGGGCCGGGGACGGCTCGGTCCTCCACCGAGCCCACCCGCGGCGGCTCCACCCGCGGCCTCGGTATCGCGTCGATGACGCGCCGGGCCTCGACGGCGTCGGTCACGGACCCGCCGAGATCCGGGAAGGCGGAGGCCATGAGGTCGGCCAGGGTCCTGGCCTCGGGGGCGAGGCGGTCGGGATCGACGGTCATCGGGAGTCCGCCTTGAAGTACGGGATGACCTTCTCGCCCCACTGCCTGAGCGTTTCCAGGCACGCTTCCTGCGGGACGGTGCCCATCTGGATCAGGCACATGATCTCGTCGGCGCCGGCGTCGCGGAGGCGTTCCACGTAGGCGATGGCGTCGTCGGCCGTGCCGTAGGCGTGGTCGGCGTTGAAGGTGGCCGTGGCGGCGGGGCGTACCGGAATGTCGTGTTCGTGCAGCCGCGCGACGACCTGCTCGGCGGCCCTGCGCATCTCGGCCGCCTCGTCGGCGCCCTCGACGACCGCCTCGTCGGGGATGCCGGCGCCGCCGTACCAGTGCCCGATGGACTGGGCGAAGAAGCGCTGGCCACGGGTGCCTGTGCGCCGGGCCTCCTCGCGGTCGTCGAGCACGATCGTCGGGCAGAGCACCGAGAAGTGGTCGTTGACGACGGTCGAGACGAGGCGGTCCATGGTGCGGGCGGCGAGCGCGGCGTCGTACGCCGCGCGCATCCGAGCGATCGACTCGGGTCCGGCGAAACCCATCACCAGGGCCCCGACGCCGAGTTCGGCGGCCTGGGCCAGGGTCTCGGTGCGGCTGCACGCAAGGAAGAGCGGGGGGTGGGGCGTCTGCCGGGGGCGGGGCAGGATCGGGTGCGGAGCGATGTCGATCAGCTCGCCGTGGTACTCGAGCTCGTCCTCCTGCCACGCCTTGCCGATGATCCGCAGAGCCTCCTCCACCTCCTGCGTCGTACGGTCCCTGTCGACGCCGCACAGCGAGGTCTCCTGCTCGGTGCCGCCTCGCCCGGCCCCCAGGTCGAGCCGCCCGCCGGAGAGGAGGTCGAGCATCGCCGCGCGCTCGGCGACTCGGGCGGGGTGGTTGAAGTTGAACGGCATGCAGACGACGCCGTGACCGATGCGGATGGTCGTGGTCTTCGCGGCGACCCAGGTCAGGAAGATCTCCGGGGCGGACATGTGCGCGTACCACTTGAGGGAATGGTGCTCGACGGCCCAGATCCGGTCGAACCCCATCCGCTCGGCGAGCACCGCCTGCTCGACGCTGTCGCGGATGACCTGATGCTCGCGTTCGACGGTGGGGTCGGCCAGCTGGGCCTCGAAGATGACGGAAAACTTCACGGTGCCTCCAAGGGGTGCGTCCAGAGGGTTGCGTCCATGGGGCTGCTCTTACTTCAATCAGTCATATGACTAGTCGTCAGACAGAAAAGAAGCAAGAGCCCGAACTGCCGCCGACCGCCTGGGCGGTGCTCGGCCTGCTCTCCTTCCCGGGCGAGCGAACGGGTTACGAGCTGAAGAAGTGGGCGGACGCCTCACTGCGTTTCTTCTACTGGGCCCCCGCGATCAGCCAGATCTACGCGGAGCTGCGCCGGCTCGAATCCCTCGGCTACGCGGCCTCCCGGCGCTCGGGCCCGGAGGAGCCCCGCGCGAAGCGCCGGTACGCGATCACGGGAACCGGCCGGGCGGCGCTCGCCGACTGGGCGGACGGTTCCCGGGACGCGGGCCCGCCCGTTCTCAAGCACCCTCTGGTGCTGCGTGTCTGGCTGGGGCATCTGGCGGACCCGCAACGCCTGCACGCGCGCGTGGCGGACCATATCGCCCGCACGAGAGGCGACTTGAAGGACGTACGGGACGCTCTGGCCCACGCCGAGGGAGTCGCGGAGTGGGCGCACCCACAGGTGGCGCTGCGCTGGAGCGAGCGGCAGCATCTGGCCGAGCTGGAGCTGGCGGAGGCGATGCTGGCCGATCTGGACCGGCTGAGCGCCGCGGCGCCGCGTCAACGCTCTGCGGGCGCGCCCACGCACGAGTGACGCGGGTCGCGGATCGCCGCCCGGCGGCGGTAGGACGGAGGGGAGCCTCTGTGCTCGGGGGCCCTCCTCCGTCCTCTCGCCTGTTCTTTGGAGCCGTACCCCGTGAGCACCCGTGCTGTCCTTGTCGCCGCCCTGATCACCGGTCTTGTCCTCGGAATCGCCGGCGCCCGAGCGGAGCACTCCGCTTCCCCGCGCGAGACGGGTTCCCTCACGGAAGCGGGCCGTTAGGCTGCCAAGGAGCCGCCGTCGACGGAAGCGAGATTGCCTTGAGTTTTCTCACCATTGGTCATCGCGGGGTCATGGGTGTCGAGCCGGAGAACACCCTCCGTTCCTTCGTCCGTGCCGAGCAGGCCGGCATGGACGCCATCGAGCTCGACCTGCACCTGAGCAAGGACGGCGCGCTCGTGGTCATGCACGACGCCGAGGTGGACCGTACGACGGACGGCCGGGGCGCGATCGCCGACCTGACCCTCGCGGAACTGCGGGGACTCGACGCCGGACAGGGCGAGCGCGTCCCGCTCTTCGAGGAGGTCCTCGACGCGGTGAAGTCACCGCTCCAGGCGGAGATCAAGGACGCGGCGGCGGCGCGGGCGCTCGCGGAGGTGATGCACCGGCGTGATCTGGCGGGCCGCGTGGAGGTGTCGTCGTTCCACGACGAGGCGGTCGCCGAGATCGCGTCGCTGGTCCCCGGTGTACGGACGGTGCTGATCGCCGGCCGTTACGGCGACGATGTGGTGGATCGCGCGAAGGCGGTGGGTGCGGCGACGCTGGCGCTGAACATCCGCAGGCTGACCCTGGAGACGGTGGAACGCGCGCACGCGGCGGGTCTGCGGGTGATCGGCTGGGTGGTGAACACGCAGGACCACCTGCGGCTGGTGCGGGCGCTGGAGCTGGACGGTGCGACGACGGACTACCCGGAGATCCGCCGCACGGGCCGCTTCACCGCGTAGGCGCGCACCTGCTTGCGAACCGGGGCCCCGCCCAGGACCCCGCTCCTCGACGCCGGAGGGGCTGGATGGGCCGCTGAGCGGGGCCCGCCGTCGGCGCCGCCTCGCTCCCCACCGCCGTAGGCGCCGTCCCGCCTACCCCAGCCCCTTCACCAGCAGCTCGAATTCCAAGTCGTCGCGCTGCGGCACGCCGAAGCGCTCGTCGCCGTACGGGAACGGAGTCATCCGCCCCGTACGACGGTAGCCGCGCCGCTCGTACCAGGCGATGAGATCCTCCCGCACCGAGATCACCGTCATGTGCATCTCACGCGCGCCCCACACCTCCCGCACCACACGCTCCGCCTCAGCGATGATCACCTTCCCGAGCCCCGCTCCCTGCATCTCCGGACGGACCGCGAACATTCCGAAGTACGCGGCCTCCCCCCGGTGTTCGAGCTGGCAGCAGGCGACCAGTACGCCGTCCCGCTCCACCGTGAGCAGCCGGCTGTCCGGCGACTTGATCACGTCGAGAACGCCCTCGGGATCGGTCCGCTGCCCTTCGAGGATGTCCGCCTCCGTGGTCCAGCCCGCACGGCTCGCGTCCCCCCGGTACGCCGACTCGATGAGCGCGACAAGCGCGTCCGCATCGGCCTGCGTCGCCTCGCGGAAGGTGAGCTCAGCGGCGGCCGGGCGTGGGGTGGTCTCCATGAGGGCGCTCTCCGGATCTGTACGTCGTGGGATCGGGCGCCCCGAGCCTAACGCGCGCTAAGGTCCGGATGCATGGTGCATGTACTGAGCAGCAGGACCCTTCTGCGCCCCACGGATCCCGAGCGTTCCCGCGCGTTCTACGGCGAGGCCCTGGGGCTCGCCGTGTACCGGGAGTTCGGCACGGGCCCGGAACGCGGGACGGTGTACTTCCTGGGCGGCGGCTTCCTTGAGGTCTCCGGCCGCTCCGACACCCCGCCCTCCCCCGGCCTCCAGCTGTGGCTCCAGGTCGCGGACGCGGCCGCGGCGTACGACGAACTGTCGGCCCACGGCGTCGAGGTGCTGCGTCCGCCCGTCAAGGAGCCGTGGGGGCTGATCGAGATGTGGATCGCCGATCCCGACGGCGTGCGCATCGCGGTCGTCGAGGTGCCCACGGACCATCCGCTGCGCTACCGCCCCTGACCCGGCCGTGCCCCCGTGCACCCCCGTGCACCCCCGTGCGCTCGCGTACGACGCCGCAGGAGCGGGCATCGACCGGGACGACACCGTCGATCGGGGAGGTACGCCGTGCACGGACAGACGATGTCCGGCTGGCTGCTCGTGGCGCTGTGCGCCGCGACCGGCGCGTACTGCCTGCTGCGGCTGCGCAGCGGCAGGGGGGAGCACCGCGAGGGGGCGGCGGGCGAGGCTCTGATGGGATTCGGGATGGCGGCGATGGCCGTGCCCGCAGCGGTGCTCGCGCCGCCGGCGTGGGGATGGATGCTGTACGCCGCCGTATTCGGCGGGGCCGCACTGCGGGCGCTGTGGCAAGCGCGTGAAAGCGCGGTTCACACCCACCACGCGCACCACGCGGTGGGATCTGTGGCCATGGTCTACATGGCCTTGGTCATGGCGCCGGGCGGCGCTGCTTCCGCATCGCACACGGGACATGCGGCCGGGTACGCGGCGGGCGGGATTCCGCTGCTGACCGGCGGGCTGCTGGTGTACTACGCCGCGTACGTACTGCGGTCGGGGACGAGGCTGATGCCGGTGGCCGCAGGGGCGGCGGGGGCCGCCGGTGGGGCGGTCGCCTGGGGCGCACGGCCCGAGCTGGCGCTCGCCTGCCGGGTCACCATGAGCATCGGCATGATCGCGATGCTGCTCACTTTGTGACACGACACTGCGAAACCGTGTCCTGCGTCACTTGAGCGCCTCGGCCATACCCGGGAGTAGGGTCGCGCTCATAGGCTGGCCGCATGACGGTCTCCTTCGCACTTCTGCTGCTCGGTGTCGTCGCCGCCGTCGCGGCCCCGCGACTGATGTCGCGCGCCGACTGGCGGGAGCGCGAACCCGTGGTGGCGCTGTGGGTGTGGCAGTGCGTGGTGGCCGGCGTGCTGCTGTGCTTCGGTCTTTCGATGACGTTCAGCGCGGCCGCCGCCTGGCAGGCCGTACGGGGCCACGTTTTCGCGTCCGCCCCGCACGGCGTGATGGAGGCGTACGCCCTTGCCGCGTACGGGCCTTGGTCCGCGGTCATCGCGGTGCTGCTGGCGTGCGGCGGTGCGTGGACGGCGGCGATGCTGACCCGCGAGATCCGCAGGACGTACGTACGTCGCGGGCAGCGGCGCGCGGAACTGCTCGTACGCGCGCCGCTGCTGCCCGGAGAGGAGCCCGGCAGCGACCGGCTCGTCGTACTCGAGGGCGAGCGCCTCGACGCGTGGTGGCTTCCGGGCGCCACGCCCCGACTGGTCATCACCACGGCCGCGTTGCGACGGCTGAAGGGGCACCAGCTCGACGCGGTGCTCGCCCATGAGCAGGGACACGTACGGGCCAGGCACGACTGGCTGCTGCACTGCGCGTCCGCTCTCGCGATCGGCTTCCCGCAGATTCCGGTGTTCGCGGCGTTCCGTGACGAGATGCACCGGCTGGTGGAGCTGGCCGCCGACGATGTGGCCTCACGGCGCTTCGGCCGGCTGACGATCGCTCTCGCGCTGGTCGAACTCAACGAGGACCGCGGCGTGTTCGGCCCCTGCCCCACACCGCACGCCGAACTGCCCCGGCGCGTCGACCGGTTGCTGGCGGCGGCGCCACGGCTCACCGCGGGCCGCCGGCTGCGGCTGACGGCCGCGGCCTCGCTCGTTCCCGCCGTGCCGCTGCTCGTCGCGTTCGTGCCGGGGCTCAGGGCGCTGGGGTAGTTCCGTGCGGTAACCAAGGGGGGATGGCCC
This sequence comes from Streptomyces sp. TRD_SC_5, assembly GCF_056836825.1. NCBI lineage: Bacteria > Bacillati > Actinomycetota > Actinomycetes > Kitasatosporales > Streptomycetaceae > Streptomyces > Streptomyces sp. TRD_SC_5. Next base: position 568,590 of record NZ_JBWZZS010000001.1, read on the forward strand.
CGGGCGCCTGCCGTGGGCGAGGATCTTTCCATGCGCTCTTCCCAGCTCGCTCCCCCGTCCCGCCCCGCACTTCCCGCGCCCGTACTCGCGGCAATCGTCTTCACGGCTCTGTCCGCGGTCCTTCTGCTGCTCGTCGTGGCCGAGTGGCGCCCCCTGATGTCGTTCGACCGTTCGGTCGGGGACGCGCTGCACGACTCGGCGGTCGGCCACCCCACCATTACCCACACCAACCGGATCCTGTCCGACTGGGTGTGGGACCCGTGGACGATGCGTGCGCTGGTGGCCGTTGTCTTCGTATGGCTGCTCCGTCAGGGGGAACGGCTGCTGGCGCTGTGGATCGCCGCCACCAGTGCGCTCTCGACCCTCGTACAGCAGATCCTCAAGGGAGCGGTCGGCCGTGAACGTCCCGAGTGGCCGGATCCGGTCGACTCCGCGCACTTCTCGGCCTGGCCGTCCGGCCATGCGATGACGGCGATGGTCACCTGCGGACTGCTGGTGTGGCTGCTCCGGCTGCGCTGCGCGGACCCCCGGCTGCGGGCCGCCGTACTGGTCGTCGGGACCGTGTCCTGGATCGGCGTCGGCGTCACGCGCCTGTATCTCGGGGTGCACTGGGTGTCCGACGTGGTGGGCGGCTGGCTGCTGGGAGCGGCCGTAGTGGCGCTTTCGGCGGTGGCGTACGGTCGCCTGGTCGCTTCCCGGGAAGGATCATCCGCATGACGGTCAAGGGCGCGCTCTTCGACTTCTCCGGCACACTGCTCAGGATCGAACCGACCGAGGTGTGGCTGCGCGCCGTTCTCGACGACCAGGGACTGTCCGTACCGCCGGACGACTTCGCACGGTACGCAAGGGAGTTGGAGGAGGCGGGCGCGCTGCCCGGCACCCGCCGCTCCGCGGCGGGTGCCGCGGGAGCTGGCCGAGCTGTGGGCGACTCGCGACGTGAGCGCGGAGCGGCACCGCGCCGCGTACACGGGTCTCGCCCGTCAGGTCGCACTCCCCGACGCGCGCCTGTACGACGCTCTGTACGACCGCCATATGACGCCGGCCGCCTGGCGCCCGTACGCCGATGCCGCCGAGGTGCTCGGTGAACTGCGGCGGCGGGGCGTCGGCGTCGCCGTGGTCAGCAACATCGGGTGGGACCTGCGGCCGGTCTTGCGGGCTCACGGCCTCGACACGTGGGTGGACGCATACGTCCTGTCGTACGAGCACGGCATCCAGAAGCCGGATCCGAGGCTCTTCCGGGCCGCCTGTGAGGCGCTCGGGCACGATCCGCGCGACATCCTGATGGTCGGCGACGACCGGCGTGCGGACGGCGGCGCGGCGGAACTGGGGTGCGCGGTGCACTTTGTGGAGCATCTGCCGGCCGACGAGCGGCCCGCCGGGCTGCGCCCGGTGCTGGGGCTCCTGGGCTGAGAAAACGGCAGCCGACCGGCATGCGAAAACGTCCGTATCCGGCGGTCCCCCGCGCCGCCGGATACGGACGGCAAGCACCACAGGGCAGGCCCGCCAAGGCGCCTGACGTGGGACCACTGAGTATATTGGCTACGGGCCAGTCAACGCAGGAGTTACAGCATGTCCCCGCGCAGCGCATCGGTCAACGAAGAATTGCGTCGCCGTTCCCGGGAACGGCTGTTGCAGGCCACCGTGGACCTCGTCGGGGAGCGCGGCTACGAGGCGACGACACTCGGCGACATCGCTGACCGGGCCGGATCGGCTCGCGGGCTGGTCTCGTACTACTTCCCCGGCAAAAGGCAGTTGCTGCAGTCGGCCGTTCACCGGTTGATGCACCGGACGCTCGAATCGGCCCTGGAGCGCGAGCCGCGCACCGACGACGGCAGGGAACTGCTGGCCCGCGCGATCGACGCCGTACTGGGTCTCGCCTGCGAGCACCCGGTGCTCATGCGCACCCATATGGCGGGCATCCTCCAGGCGGAGGGCTTCGTGCAGTGTCCCGAACAGCAGCGGCTGGCTGAGCTGCTGCGGGGCGCCGTCGTGCGCTACGGATCGCCGGATGTGGACGCCGACTATCCGCTGCTGCGCGCGCTGCTGATGGGCGCGGTGTTCGCCCTAGTGCTGCCGGGAGCGCCGATGCCGCTCCCCAGCCTGCGGGCCGAGTTGTTCCAGCGCTACGGGCTGGCCTGGGAGCTCGGCGTACCGCCGGACGGAGAACCGCCCGGCGGCACACGCGCGCGTGCCGTGGATCAGCGGCGGTAGTCGGGCTGGGTCTGCACGTTGAGCTCGTGCATCCTGACCTTCTTGGCGCCGTCGGTGCGCTTGTCGTTGAGCTTCAGTACGTCGAAGCCCTTCGCCATGTCGTTCGAGTAGATGTAGCCGTTGTAGTAGTACGCCGACCAGGAGCCGGCGGTGACCGAGGTGGTCGCGCTGACGGGACCGCGCTCGAAGAAGGCGATCTCCTTCGGCTTCGCCGAGTCGGTGAAGTCCCAGACGGAGACGCCGCCCTGGTACCAGGCCTGGACCATGATGTCCTTGCCCTTGACCGGGATCAGCGAGCCGTTGTGGGCGACACAGTTCTCGGTGGCGGCCTGGTGGCGGTCGATCTTGAAGTAGCTCCGGAAGACCAGCTTGCGCTTGTCGCCCTTGCCCTTGATGTCGTAGATGCCGTCGGCGCCGCGGTTCGGGCCGGTGGCCTCGTTGCAGGTGGCGCCGACGCCGCCGCCGAGCTCGTCGGTGAAGACGACCTTGTCGGCCTTCTGGTTGAAGGTCGCCGAGTGCCAGAACGCGAAGTTGACGTTGTCCTGGACGCGGTCGATGACCCGCGGCTTCTCCGGGTCCTCGATGTCGAAGATGATGCCGTCACCCATGCAGGCACCGGCGGCCAGGTCCTTCGAGGGCAGCACGGTGATGTCGTGGCAGCCGGTCGTCTTGGAGACGCCCGGGTTGGTGGGCGCGCCCGGGTTTCCGCCGTCCGGGAAGAGCACCGGGAAGTCGACGATCGCGGACTTCTCCGGGGCGCCGCGCGGCACCTTGATGATGGAGATGCCGTCGTGCGGCGGCTTGCAGTCCGGGAACGTGTCGCTCGGCGAGTACGACGAGACGTAGACGTAGATGTTGCGGCGCTCGGGCACCAGGGTGTGCGTGTGCGAGCCGCACGCGGTCTCGACAGCGGCGACGTACTGCGGGTTGCTCTTGTCGCTGATGTCGAAGATCTTCATGCCCTCCCACGAGGACTTCTCCGTCGCGGGCTGCGAGGTGCTCGTGCACGAGTTGTCGTTGCGCGAGGAGTCCGTGGAGAGGAAGAGCAGGTCTCCGGAGACGGAAATGTCGTTCTGCGCACCGGGACACAGCACCTGGGAGACCGTCTTCGGGGCCTTCGGGTTGCTGATGTCGAAGATCCGGAAGCCGTCGTAGTTGCCGGAGAAGGCGTACTTGCCCTGGAAGGCCAGGTCCGAGTTGGTGCCCGTGATGGCGTCCTTGGGGACGTTCACGAGGTGCTCGATGTTCTTGCTGTGGACGATCTCGTCCACGCCGGGTATCTCGCCGCTCTCAATGGCGGCCCTGGCTTCGGCCTGCTGCGATGTGGTCAGGCTCTTCTTCTTCGCGGGCGCGTCCCCTGGATCAGGGGTCGCCGCCGCGGGGCCGGCCGTCAGCAGCGTGGCGATGAGCCCTGCCGCGGCGGTTGCCACGCCCAGGCGTCTGCGCCGCACGCGGGTGATGTGCAACGAGGTCACTGCGTCCTCCCTTGTATCCGTTCACAGTTGAACGGTTCATACACCCCGGCAGTATCGTCGTTTGCATGCACATCTCAACAGATGGCAACGAAGACGTAATGAAAGTTTCTGATCACCGGTGTGCGGAAGCATGCTAAGAACAGACACCAATCACCCCATGTGCCCCAGGAGGTCGCCGTGTTGATCCGCCTCAAGCCCACGTGCGCCCGCAGACCCGACATCGCGCGCACGGCCGCCGCGCTCGCGGTGGCCACGGCGGCCGTACTGGGTCTCGGCGCGTGCGACGCGGGCGGCGGGGACGCGCCGAAGTCGAAGGCGGCCGCGGGGCCTTCGGTGGTCGCGCCGGGCCGGCCCGGTGAGCCCGCCAAGACCATGTCGGCCGAGGAGGCGGCGAAGGCGCTGCCCGACGGCTCTCCCAACGGGGCGGACTTCGGCTACGCGCGCATGATGATCGAGCATCACGCCCAGGCGCTGGAGATGACGGAACTCGCCCCGAAGCGGGCCCGGTCGACGCAGGTCAAGCGCCTCGCCGAGCGGATCACCGCGGCCCAGCGCCCCGAGATCGACGCGATGCGGGGCTGGCTGGACACCAACGGCGGCAAGAAGCACAAGGGCGGCCACGACCACGCCGCGATGCCCGGGATGGCCACCGAACAGCAGCTCGCGAAGTTGCGCGAGGCCGAGGGCAAGGGCTTCGACGAGCTCTTCCTGAAGCTGATGATCATTCACCACGAGGGCGCGGTCGACATGGCGACCGAGGTGCTCGCGCAGGGGAACAACGTCCAGGTCGAGGAGATGGCGACCGACGTACTCGCGCAGCAGAGCGCCGAGATCGGCAGGATGCGCGACATGTGACGGCTGCGGCGGGGCGTCTAACGGCGGTTGTGGCGGGGGGACAGATGGCCCTCGTCGCGCGCGCTCGCGATCAGCCTCAGCGATCTGCGCCGGCTGCGGCCCGTCGCGCTCATCACCGCGAGCACCGGGTCCTGCCCCGCCTGCTGGGCGGCCCGGTACGCCTGTGCCGCGATCCGCCGCCCCGACCTGCCGCCGGGCCAGGACGGGCGGGCGCGCCCGACGGGCGGCGGCTTCGGCCCGGACTCCCGCTCGGTCTTCGGCTCCGGCATCGGCTCGGGCTTCGCGTCGACGGTCGTACGCGGAGGCGCGGCGACCACCCGGCAACCACCCCCCAGCGGCCCTTCGACCCATTCGGCGGCCGCCGTGAAACCGTCGAGCGGCAGATCCGCGCGCACCTCCTCGACGGTGATCCGCTCCGCGGACATCGCGGCCAGTACGTCGATCCTGGCGCCGTCGGCGAAGGTGAGCCGGACATTGAACCAGGAGGGGCGTACCGGCACCGCCCCATTCGGTTCATAATGGTTGTTAACGTTAAAAAAGGTACTTTCCAGCACGGTGGAAACGTAACCCCGCCCCGCGCGGGGCCCGCCACGGCGCGCACGCGTGTATGCCGTAAGGCACTCCCTCAGCGCATCTCCCCCGGGCCGCCGATCGGTGCCATGCTGGAGGCCCTTGCGGGAAGGAGCCCCCGCCGTGCTTCGAGTCGCAGTCATCGGTTCAGGCCCGAGCGGGGTCTACGCCGCGCAGGCCCTGGTGCAGCAGGAGGCGGTGCCCGACGTGCACGTGCACGTACTGGACCGGCTGCCCTGTCCGTACGGACTGGTGCGCTACGGCGTCGCACCGGACCACGAGAAGATCAAATCCCTCCAGGGCAGTCTGCGCGCCGTTCTCGAGCACGAGCGGATCACCTTCGTCGGCCATGCCGAGGTGGGCGCGGCCGGGCTCACCCCAGAACGGCTGCTGGAGCTCTACCACGCGGTGGTGTACTGCGTCGGGGCCGCGACCGACCGCAGGCTCGGCATTTCCGGCGAGGACCTGCCCGGAAGCTGCTCGGCCACCGACTTCGTCTCCTGGTACAGCGCGCATCCGGACGCGTCCGCCAACGGCTTCGCGCTCGGCGCGCGTTCTGCCGTCGTCATCGGCGTGGGCAATGTGGCGGTGGACGTGGCCCGCATCCTGGCGCGCGGCGCGCATGAGCTGCTGGCCACCGATGTGCCGCAGCCGGCGCTCGACGTGCTGGCGGACAGCCGGGTGCGCGACGTGCACATGGTGGGCCGGCGCGGCCCTTCACAGGCGAAGTTCACGACCAAGGAGCTGCGGGAGCTGGGCACACTGACGGACGCGGGGGTGGTCGTACGGCCCGAGGAGCTCGGCCTGGATCCGGCGTACGCCGGTCCCGAGTCGGCCGCCGCCGTGGCCCTGCCCGCCGTGAACCGGCGCAATGTGGAAGTGCTGCGGGCCTGGGCGGCCGGTGGCGGCGGGGAGCGGGCGCGCCGCATCCACCTGCGGTTCTTCCTGCGGCCGGTGGAAGTGCTGGAGGAGAACGGGCGGGCGGCCGGGGTGCGCTTCGAGCGCACGGTGCCCGACGGCAGCGGCGGCGTACGCGGCACGGGAACGTACGAGGACATCGAAGCCCAGCTGGTGCTGCGGTCGGTCGGCTACCGGGGGGCGCCGTTGCCCGGGCTGCCGTTCGACCCGGGGAACGGGACGGTGCCGCACGCCGCAGGACGTGTGCTGCGGGACGGAGCGCCGTCGCCGGGCGAGTACGTGGCGGGCTGGATCAAGCGGGGTCCGACCGGCGTCATCGGCACCAACCGGCCGTGCGCCAAGGAGACGGTGGCCTCGCTCCTCGCGGACGCGCCGGCGCTCGCCGAGCGCCCGCTCGTGGACGACCCGCTCGCCGCGCTGCGGGAGTCGGGCGTCCGCCCGGTGGTGTGGAACGACTGGCGCGCGATCGAGGCGGCGGAGGCGGCACTGGGCGTCTCGCTGGGCCGTCGGTCGGTGAAGCTCCACGACTGGGCGGGACTGCTGGGCGCGGCGCACAGCAGCGACTGACGGGCGGCGGGCGAGCCGGGGAGTTCTCCCGCGGCTCGTCAGCCGTCGGTGCCGAGCCGGTCCGCCTCCAGGGCCGCCGCTTCCAGTACGCGCTCGATGAGGCCGGGGAAGAGCGCGTCCAGGTCCTCGCGGCGCAGCCCGTTGAGCTTGGCCGTACCCCGGTAGGCCTGGCGGATGACACCGCTCTCGCGCAGCACCCGGAAGTGGTGGGTGGTCGTGGACTTGGTGATGGGAAGAGTGAAGTACGAGCAGGCCAGCTCGGAGTCGGCCACCGCCATCTCTCGGACGATCAGCAGGCGCATCGGGTCGGAGAGCGCGTGAAGCACCCCTTCGAGTCGGATTTCGTCGCGCGTGGGATGCGCGAGTTCACGCGTGCTCGTGGCGGTGGTCACGGCGGGGCTCCAGTTCGTATGGGAGACCTCATTGTACGACGCTCTTCGTAGTTTCGGGGAGCCGGTTTCGCGGTCCCGGGCGGGCTCAGCCGTCGGGGTCCCTCAGGAGGGACTCCATGAGTTCGATCTCCGCCTGCTGCCCGTCGGCCATGGCCCGGGCCAGCCGTTCGACGGCGACCGGGGCACCCTTGCCCAGTACGCCGCGAGCCATGTGCACGCCCCCGCGGTGGTGCTCGGTCATCAGCCTCAGGAACAGCACGTCGGCCCGCTTCCCCTCGGCCTCGCCCAGCGCCGCCATGTCGCCGCGGCCGGCCATCCCCGGCATCAGGACGCCCTGCCGGCGCTCCCGCGCACTGGGCGGCGGCATGTTCATCCAGGCCATGGGGGGACGGCCGGAGGTGGCCGTGCGGCCCCAGAGGGAGAGCCAGCCGAGCATCATGCCGCGCTGGCCGGCCTGGGTGTTGGCGATGTCGTACGCCAGGGTCCGTACCGACGGCGAAGTACCGCTCCTGAGGACCAGGAACGACATCTCGACGGCCTGTTGATGATGTATCGACATGTCACGGGAGAAGCCGACCGCGGCCGAGCCGTCGGCTGGGGCGGCGGCGGCAGTAGTGCCGGCGGCGGACCTGCCGGAGCCGAGCAGCGCGGCGGCGAGCAGGGCGAGCACGACAGCGGCCGCGACGGCAAGGAGCACCCTGGTGCGCCGGGACGGCGTGGCGCTCACGGTTCGGCCCTGCCCCCGGTGACCGGGGCTCCCGGCTCCGGCGCCTGAGGTCCTTGCACGTACGCGTCGAAGAAGGCGTCCACGCGGGGGTCGGCCGGGGATTCGACGGAGAGCTGATGGCCCCAGGCCGTCAGCTTGACGGGGCTGTCCTGGCCGGCCACCGGGCTCATCATCCGGTACGGAACGCCCTCTACCTTCGACCGCAGCGCCGCCACGTCCTTCGCCGGTGCGCTCCCCGAGTACGTCACCCAGACCGCGCCGTGCTCGAGAGCGTGCACCGCGTGCTCGTTCTTCAGCGGCTCGGTGTAGACGTCGCCGTTGGCGTTCTGCCAGGTGGGGTCGTGGCGTCCGCCCACCGGGGGCGTCGGTCCTGCGGAATAGTCGACGCCGCCCGTGACGTGCCCACGGTCCAGGTCCTCGTAGAGCTTCTCGCCCCGTACGTTGACCTTGTCCGGGTCGATGCCCGAGGTCCGGGTGCCGTCGTCCGGGGAGCCGCCGGAAGCCGTGGAGACCAGGGCGGCGCCGGCTCCGCCGACCACGACGACGGCCGCCAACAGGGTGGCGGCGATCTTCAGGCGGCTCCTGAGCCGCGCCTTGCGGGCGTCCTCGCTGCGCAGCTCGGCGAGTCTGGCGCGCCGGGACTCGTCCTCACGTGCGGCCCGCGAGGCCGTGGACCGCCGTTGATCCTCAGACATGGGATACCCCCCGGATACCGGATACGGCGTACCGCGTCGGCCGACAGGCCCAGGCTAGAGCGGCCCGTGTCCCGGGTTCCCGGGTCCGTGGTCCCGGACCGTTCCCGGGACACGGTCGGGGCGGGTGTCACACGCAACCGGGACAGCGGGCGATCTAGGGTGCGAGCGCTGTGCCTGTCCGCCAACGGTGGGGAATACGAGTGGAATTCGGCATACTTGGCCCGCTGCGCGTCTGTTCCGCCGGCCGGGAGATCGTCATCGAGGGGCGCAAGCAGCGAACCCTGCTGGCCGCGCTGCTGCTGGCCCGGGGAGACGTCCTGCCGGACGACCGGCTCACCTCACTGATGTGGGGTCAACGGCCCCCTGCCACGGTGAGCGCACAGATCCACACCTATGTCTCGCGGCTTCGCAAGCGGCTCGGGCCCTCGGCCGCGGTGGTCCGCGAACCGGCCGGTTACCGCCTGCGGATCGGCGACGGGCGCTTGGACGCCGACGAGTTCGAACGGCTGTCGCGCGCCGGCCACAGCGAGCTGCGCGAGGGGCGGCCCGACAAGGCCGCGGGCCTGCTGGCCTCGGCCCTCGCCCTGTGGCGCGGGCCCACGCTCGGCGGCGTGACCGAGTATCTGCACGCCGCCGAGACGCCGCAGCTGGACGAGGCGCGCATGGCCGCCCTGGAGAGCCGCATCGAGGCCGAACTGGCCCTGGGCGAACACCTTCAGCTGGTCGCGGAGCTCACCGGCCTGGTGGCGCGCTACCCGTTGCGCGAACGGCTGCGCGCCCAGTGGATGACCGCGCTGTACCGCTGCGAACGGCAGGCGGAGGCCCTCGCCGTGTACCAGGAGGGCCGTCGGATGCTCGCCGACGAGCTGGGACTCGACCCCGGTCCGGTACTGGCCGCTACGCACCGGGCCGTCCTCAGCGGCGGCCTCGCGCTCACGCCGTCGTCCCGCGCAGCCGGTCCGTCCAGGCCACCAGCTGCTCGAACTGCCGGTCCAGGGCGTGCTCGTCGGAGCCCACCGGGTCCTTGAAGAAGAAGCCCAGCTCCGGTACGGGCCCGCTGACGCCGGCGTGGTGCGCGAGCGCCATGAACCGGGCGAGGTCCAGCACGAGCGGCGCGGCCAGTGCGGAGTCGCAGCCCTGCCAGACGAACTGCATCGTCATGCGCGCCCCGAGGAAGCCCTCGAAGGTGATGTGGTCCCAAGCGGTCTTCCACTCCCCCAGCTCGGGAACGTCGTGGATGTGCACGCCTCCCTGGACCGGGTGACCGAGGTGCTCCTGGAGGATCCGGTCCTTGGAGCGGATCTTCGCGTCGGCCCGGTGCGGGTCGGCGAGCGTCGCGCCGTCACCGCCGCCCAGCAGGTTCGTACCGGACCAGCTGTGCACCTTCAGTGCCCGCCTCGCGAACATCGGCGCGAGTACGGACTTGACCAGGGTCTCGCCGGTCTTGCCGTCGCTGCCCGCGTACGGGAGGCCGCTCGCGCGGGCCAGCTCGTCCAGGGCGGGCAGCCGGGCGCCGGCCGAGGGGGTGAAATCCACGAACGGGCAGCCCGCGCGGAACGCGGCACACGCGTACAGCGAACTGTCCGGCAGTACGGACTCCCCGTCCGCGCGGCGCAGTTCGCGGCTGAGCAGCTCCCAGGAATCGTGCGCGGGAAGCGGCCGCGTGGGTGCCTCGGTGGAAGCGACGTTCACGACCACCACGCCGGCCACGCCCGTCCGCCGCCTGAACCCGGCGATGTCGGCGGCGAGGGCGTCGACCACCGCGTCCAGGGAGGAGCCGGGCGGCCAACCGCCGGCGCCGGTCCGTACACCGGGTCTGATCTCGGCATCGGCGGCGCGCAGGTCTTCGCGGACCAGCTCCGGCAGGCCGCGCGGCACGACCCCGTCGGCCGCGAGCTGTTCGGCGCGCTTGACGAGACCGATGGGCGCCGGATCGTGCCCGCCGAAGACCAGCTCGTCGAAGGCGGGCAGCGGCAGCCCCGCGAAGGGGGCGAGTTCGCTGACGACGCCGACCGGCGCGACGGCGCCGGCCCGTAGACCCGCCGCGCCCACGACGACGCTCGCCGCCACCGAACCGCGGCCGCCCACCAGCCATATTCCCGTACGCATGGATACTGCCTCTCTCCTCGGCGGTCCTGGGGGCGTCAGCTCTGCTGGGGCGGCTCTTCGGGGTACGGGAAGGACTGGAAGTCGATGTCGAGCCTGCGCGGGCCGCGCGGCAGCCAGTGGGCCGCCAGCTTCCGCACGGTCTTGTCCGGCAGGGGCGGGTTGACGTGTACCAGATCGGGGTCCGCCCGCATCTGGACGGCGCAGCCGAACGCGTTGAGCGGGGCGAAGCGCGCCCAGCGCCGGGCGTCGATGTCCAGGAACATCATCGCCCGCATGACGACGTGCCAGACCGGGTAACCGCCGGGCGGGCGGCCCGTCATGATGTGCAGTGCCTTGGTGCGCGGGTCGTACAGCATGCCCTGCGCGAACCAGGCGAAGGCGTCCACGAGCCGGGGATCGCTCCGCCGGTAGACGGCGTCGAACACCTCCAGCTGGACACGCGACATGACCTCGAGAGGCTGCCGGCCCGGGGCGACGAACCCGGTGAAGTTCCGGCGGTAGCCGTCCGGCGACTTCACCATCTCGCGCCATGTGTTGAGCCACGTCCTGTCCCAGCCCTTGCCGAAGGCGGAGACGAGCGCGAGATAGGCGTCGGTGAATTCCTTGGAGGGGTGGTAGAGGGTCGCCTGGTCGAGCAGATACCACAGTTCGTTGGCCCGGCGGTCCCCCTGCATGCCCGGAATGGCGGGGAGCTGGGGGTCCCGGGCCCCGCCTCCGTGGAGGCCGGCCGCGGCGGCCGGGTGCGCGCCCGCCGTCGCCAGCAGGGTCGCGGCCGTCGCGCCCAGCGACGCCCGCAGGACTGTTCGCCGCCCCGGCCCGGCCATCAGCTCATCCCCTCGGGGAGCGGGAAGGACTGGAAGTCCCGGTCGAGCCGGTCGATGTCCTTGACCAGCCAGGTGGCGGCGAGCTTGCGCACGGTCCGGCGCGGCAGCGGCGGGTTGATCCTGTCCTGGGCGGGCTTCGCGGCACTCTGCATCGCCCAGGCGAAGCCGAGTGCCGGCGCGACGCGTTCCCAGCGCCGGGTGTCGATTCCCAGCATCATCATGGCGCGCATGTAGACGTACCAGGTGTGATAGCCGGGCGGCGGCTGGTTGTTGACGGTGTTCATGGTGTGCACGAGGTACGGCGGGCGGCTGCGCGGGTCGTACAGCACGCCCTCGCCGAACCAGCCGAACGCCTCGACGAGCCGGTGGTGGCGGCGCCCGTAGTAACGGTCGAAGACGCCCAGCTGGGTTCGCGACAGCACTTCGAGCGGCTGCTTCACGGGTGTCACGAACTCCGTGAAGTCGCGGGGGTAGTCGGGCGACTTGACGAGCGCGAACCACTTCTGGCGCAGGTCGCGCTCGAGGTTTCCGAGGTAGGCGTTGAGGGCCTTGTACGCGTCCTTGACCTCCTGGGCCGAGTTGAACAGGGTCGCGTCGTCCAGCCGGTACCAGAACTCGTTCGCTCTCCGGTCGCCGCTCATCCCCGGTACGTCGGGGAACTCGGTGCCGTGGTGCCCGGCTGCCGTCGCCGCCGGGGCGCCCGCTGTCGCCACCGCTGTCGCGGCCGCCGCTCCCAGCGAGACCCTCAGGAGCTGTCGTCGGTTGACCTGTGAAGACACGTGGGGCCGTCCTTCCTCCTGCTTCCGCTTCCTTCGTGTCGGAGGCTAGGACCGGCCCCTATACGTATTCCGGTAGGTCGCCTATACGTTCGCGCGTACGCCTTCCAGGGCCGCCAGGGCCGCTTCGACGTCATAGCGGTGGACCCAGGAAACGTCCTCGACGAGCTGCGCGAGTCCTCCGCCGCCGGCCGGAGCGCCCCCGGACCGCGTGGCCTTCAGGCGCAGCGATCCGCCACCACGGGAGCCGAGCTGTACACGGGTGACGTGCGGCCGGCGGAAGTCCTCGTACCGCCGCAGACCCTGCGGGGTTCCGTCGAGGAAGTGAGCCAGGGCCACAGCGTCCTCGATGGCCTGCCCGGCGCCCTGCCCGTGGTGCGGCAGCATCGGATGTGCGGCGTCGCCGAGCAGGGCGAAGCGGCCCCGGCCCCAGCTCCGCAGCGGTTCGCGGTCGTACAGGGACCAGCGGCCGGTCTCACCCGCCGCGTTCACGATCGCCCGCACCTGGTCGCTCCAGCCGGCGAACGCCCGGGCCAGTTCCCTGCGTTCGCCGGACGCGCTCCAGGACTCCTGGCGCCCGTGCCGTTCGGGGACGACCGCTACGAAGGTGAAGCGCAGGCCGCCGTCGACCGGGTAGCACAGCATGCGCGCGTCCTGGCCGACCCAGATGTACATCGTGTCGGTGGCCAGCCCCGGCAGCCGCTCGGCGGGCACCGTGCCGCGCAACGCACTCGACCCGGAGAAGACGGGCCGCTCGTCGCCCGCCACAGCGCGCCGGACGACGGAGTGGACACCGTCGGCCGCCACGAGGAGCCCGGCTTCGGCGGTGCGTCCGTCGGCGAACCGCAGCCTCACCCTGTCGGGCCTCTCGTCGAAGGAGACCAGCTTCGCACCGAGGTTGATCCGGTCCCGGGGTATTCGCGCGGCGAGTACCGCCTGCAGACGGGCGCGCTCCACGGTGAGATGCGGTGCGCCGTACTCGTCCTCCCAGGCGTCGCCCATCGGCTGCCGGGTGAGGACACGGCCGTCCTGTCCGCCGCGTACTTCCAGCGCCTCGGGCCGGACCGCCGTGCGGGCCAGCTGTGGCCCGAGGCCCCAGCGGCGCAGTATCCGGGCTCCGTTGGGGCCCAGGTGCATGCCCACTCCGGTTTCACGGAGCTCGGGGGCCTGTTCGTACACCTCGACGGCCACGCCCTTGCGCAGCAGTGCGGTGGCGGCGGCCAGCCCGCCTGTTCCGGCGCCGACGACGGCGACGGCGACGCGGGTGGTCCGTGGCGCGTTGAGCATGATTCCCCTTCGGCGTAAGGATCGTGTCACTGCGGCCGCGGCTCACGGATCAGCGCGATCCGGCGGAAACCAGCCCCGTCTCGTAGGCGACGATGACGAGTTGGGCCCTGTCACGGCTGTCGAGCTTGGTCAGCAGATGGCTCACATGGGTCTTGACCGTCGGCAGGCCCAGATACAGCCGGTCGGCGATCTCGTTGTTGGACAGCCCCCGGGCGACGAGCGTCAGGACCTGGCGCTCGCGGTCCGTGATTGCGGCCAGTTCACGGGCGGACGGCTGCGCGGGTCCGGGGCCGCGGGCGAACTCCGCGATGAGCCGGCGGGTCACCGACGGGGCCAGCAGGCCGTCTCCGGAGGCCACGACCCGGATAGCGGAGAGGAGATCACCGGGCAGCGTGTCCTTGAGCAGGAAGCCGCTGGCTCCCGCGCGCAGCGCCGCGTACACATAGGAGTCAAGGTCGAACATGGTCAGCATGAGGACCCGGACCCCGGACATGGCCGGGGAGGAGCAGATCTGCCGGGTGGCCTCGATGCCGTCCAGGTCCGGCATCCGGACGTCCATGAGTACGACGTCGGGCTGGTGGAGCCCGGCCGCGCGTACCGCCTCCAGACCGGTGCCCGCCTCGCCCACCACGGTGAGGCCCGGCTCGGCCTCGATCAGTACGCGGAAGCTGCCGCGCAGCAGTGCCTGGTCATCGGCGACCAGTACGCGCACGTCCTCGCTCATGCGGTGGCCCCCCGGTCGTCGAGGGCGGGGACGAAGGGCAGCCTGGCGGCCACCGTGAAGCCGCCCCCGGGGCGCGGGCCGGCGGCGAAGTCGCCGTCGTACACCGCGATGCGCTCCCGCATGCCGATCAGTCCGTGCCCGCCGGCGGGCCCCGGTGGCGCGGCCCTGTCCCGGGCGCCGGTTCCGTCGTCGGTCACGTCGATCCTCACCTCGTGGGCGTCTCTTCTGATCACGACCCGGCAGTCCGCCGGTGCCGCGTGCTTGACGGCGTTCGTCAGCGCCTCCTGAACGATGCGGTAGACCGTCAGGCCGACTGCCTCGGGCAGCTCGTCCAGACCGTGGACATCCAGATCCACCCGCAGGCCCGCCGCGGTCGCGTTCCGCGCGAGGGTGTCGAGGCCGCCGGGGCCGGGCACCGGGCTGAGATCACCGCCCGGCGGGCCCTCGGGCTCCGACGAGCGCAGTACGCCGAGCAGTTGGCGCATCTCGCGCAGCGCGCCGCGGCTGGTGGTCTCGATCACGCGCAGGGCCTCACTCGCCTCCTCGGGCCGGGTGCTGACGACATGGTTGGCGACCGCGGCCTTGACGGCGATCACACCGACGCTGTGGGCGACGATGTCGTGCAGCTCCCGTGCGATCCGCAGCCGCTCTTCCGCGACCGCCCGTTCGGCGAGCTGCTCGGCGGCGCGCGCCGCGTAGGCACGGCGCTCCCGTACAGCGGTGCCCAGCGCCCAGCTTCCGCCGATCAGTGCCCAGCCGGACAGAATCAGCCCCGGCCCCTCCAGCCACCAGTACGAGTACGTCGTACGGGGCTCCGTCGCGATCATCCCGGCGAAGCCGGGCAGCGCGGCCGCGACGGCCGGCACCCAGCGCCGGCCCGGACCGGCCAGCGCGACCGGGTAGAGGGCGAAGGCGACGGCCAGGAACGGGTCCTTCGCCGCGTCGAGCACGACCGACGCCACCGACGTCACGAGGACGACCGCGAGCACCGGCAGGGGCCACAGCCGTCGTACGGCGAGCGGCGTCCCGGTCGCGAGGACGAGTGCGTCGGCCAGGGCGTCGGGGAGGTCCGCGCGCAAGGGCCCCGGCTCGGCCTGGGTGTGCCGCAGCGCCAGGAGCAGCGCCATGTACGCCACGGCGGCCAGGCAGTCCAGGGCGATCAGCTGGGGCGCGGTCAGGCGCCGTCCGAAGAGCGGTCGTGCTTCCGGATGATCCATTCTCCGACCCTAACCGCGCGGGTTGTCCCGGTACTTCCATCTCCGGGATGACAGTCCCGGGTACGAGTCCTCGCAGGTGAACGCCGTGCGGTGCGGTGATCACTCGACCCGCGAGAACCTGCGGGTGGCGGCCGTGAGCGCCAGCACGGCCAGCGCCGCGACCAGTCCCACCTCCAGGAGCACCGGTGGCGTCCATCCCCACCACTCGGGGCTCGCCGACCGGCTCCCCATGGCCGCGCCGTCCCCGGGCATGGTGCGGCGCAGCGCGTCCACCGCGTACGTGAGCGGATTGACGTTCACCGCCGTGCCCAGCCAGCCGGGCAGCCCGTTGGCCGGGAACATCGCTCCGGAGAGGAAGAAGAGCGGCATCATGCAGAGACTGACCGCGACCTGGAACGTCTCGGGCCTGGTGATGCAGACAGCGGCCGCCACCCCCAGCGCGGTGAAGGCGAACGACACCAGGGCCAGCTCCAGGAGGACCACCAGCAGCCCCAGGTCGTACGGGACCTCCGCGACGGGCGCGAGGATCAGCACCAGCAGTCCGTACACGGCGCCGGAGGTCGCGCCGCCGAGGCAGGTGCCGAACAGGATCGCGCTGCGCCGCACCGGGGCGACGAGCATCTGACGCAGGAAGCCCGAGCGCCGGTCCCAGACGATGGACGCGCCCACGGCGATGGCGGGTGCCTGCACCGACATGAGCAGTACGCCGGGGTAGAGGAACGTCCGGAAGTTGCGCAGGCTGTCGCCCGACATGGTGGAGTTCAGGCCCGTACCGAGCACCAGCAGGAACATCAGGGGCGTCAGCATGCCCATACCGATGCGCAGTTTGTTGCGGCTGAACCGGATCGTCTCGCGGCGCCACAGCACCACGACGGTGCGTACGTCGCGGGCGGCGCGGCCGCCGGACGTCCCGGGCGGCCGGCCGCTCGGGGCCTTGGCGGCCGCCGCGTCGCCGGCTTCGGCCGTTTCCACGCTGCCCACCTCGGTGCGCGCCATGTGCTACCTCCTCGGTCCGAAGCCGGCCGGGCCGGCCGGGTCGCCGTCGGCTTCCCGGATGGTGCGGCCGGTGTAGTGCAGGAACACGTCGTCGAGGGTGGGCGGGGTCACGGTCACCGAGTGGACGGGGACGGTGAGTTCGGCGCAGAGGCGGGGTACGAATCCGGCGCCGTCCTTGGCGCGCAGCCGCACTCCGTCCGGGCCGGCCTCCGCCTCCAGGCCGAACCGGTCCCGTACGGCCCGGGCAGCCGCCCCGTCGTCGCCGGTGCGCAGCCGCACCAAGTCGGCCCCGACCACCGCCTTGAGCTCCGCGGGGGTGCCCTCCACGACCAGTTCGCCGTCGTCCATGATGGCCATCCGGTCGCAGTGCTCGGCCTCCTCCAGGTGGTGGGTGGTGAGGAAGAGCGTGATCTCCTGCTCGGCGCGCAGCCGGTGCAGGTGCTCCCAGATGGCCACCCTGGTCTGGGGGTCGAGACCGGTGGTGGGCTCGTCGAGGAAGAGCACGCGCGGTGTGTGCAGCAGGCCGCGGGCGATTTCCAGCCGTCGCCGCATGCCGCCCGAGAATGTGCGTACGGGCGAGTCCCGGCGGTGCGTCAGCTCCACCAGTCCGAGCAGTTCGGCGATGGAGGCGCGGGCCCGCTGCCGTGGTATGCCGAACAGCTCCGCCTGGAAGCGGAGATTCTCCTCTGCGGTGAGTTCGCCGTCCAGCGTGGACTCCTGGAAGACCAGGCCGATGCTGCGCCGCACCTCGTCCGGCTCGCGCCGGATGTCGTGCCCGGCGACCTCGGCGTGTCCGGCCGAGGGACGCAGCAGGGTGCAGAGCATGCCGATGGTGGTGCTCTTGCCCGCGCCGTTGGGGCCGAGGAAGCCGTAGGTCTGGCCCGCGCCGACGGCGAGGTCCAGGTCGACCACGGCCTCATGGGTCCCGTACGTCTTGCGCAGCCCTTCCGCGAGGACGGCGTGCCCGGCGCTCACCGCTTGTCCCCGAGGGGCGCGGAACCGGCCGTCGCTCCCGGACCTGCCGGGTGGCGGACGCTCATCACCGTGTGGAACAGGGTCGTGTCGCCGGGCTCACCGACCGACCGGCCTTCGGCCTCCACCCAGGCGTGGGCCCGGAACGGCTGGGTGCGCACGCCTGTGCACCAGTCCGGCCAGCCGCCGTGCAGCCGGGCCAGGAGCACGGTGGCGACCGAGCGCTCCAGGCATCCCTGCCCGGCGCACCAGGCGCTCACCGACACCACGGACGTACGGGCGTCCAGCGTCAGCGCCGCCGTGGCCGGCCGGGCGCCGCGCGAGACGGCGCGCAGCACACGGCGCAGCCGCCGCGGGGGCAGCTTCGTCAGCAACCGGGCCGTACCGACCGCGCAGCGGGCCGTGATGTGCCGGTGCCAGCTGAGCCGGGCGGTCCGCTCCGAGACCACGGGCATCGTCATGAGCGCACCACCAGAGAGGCCTTGACCAGGGAGGCCAGCAGCGCCTTCACGTCGGCGCGGGCGCGCTCGCCGGCCTCGGGGCGGCCTCGGGTCAGGGTCACCGCGGCCTCGTCGGGCGACCGGCCGTCCAGCAGCAGCCGCAGGGTGGCAGCGCCGGTCCGGTTGAGCTGCCAGTAGCGGCCGTTGCGCTGGTCGAGCAGTACCAGGCCGTCCTCGACGTCGGTCGCGACCACTTCCGGTCCGATGGTGTACGTCATCGCGTTCCTCCCGCGGGGGAAACGGCATGCGGAGCGACGGCGCTGGGGGAACGCAGCCAGGTCTCGCAGGCCAGGGTGTTCTCGAACGGGCCGAGTTGACGGGTGTCGGGCATGGGCCGGTACAGCGCGGCGCGCAGGGCCGCCGCGTCCACCAGGCCGAGTTCGGCCAGCCGCAGATCCGTGCACAGCTCGGAGAGCCGCTCCCGGTTGCGGTACAGGCCCTCGTACGCCTCCTGGCCGAAGGACCCCTTGTCGTGGCGGTCGAGTACGGAATCGGGGACGGCGCCGCGCAGCGCTGTGGTCAGGACCGGCTTGTAGCGCCCTCGCGCCACGCGGTCGAGAACCCGCACGGACAGCGCTGCCTCGATGACGCGGTCGTCCATGAACGGTGTCTCGAACTCGACGCCGAGCGGACGGAGCGCGCGATTGAGCTGGCGGGCGGCTTGCCCGCTCAGCACGGTGACTTCCAGCGTCTGGTGCTGGAGCCGGTCGGGGTGCAGCGGCCGTGGCCGGCTCCCGGCGGCCTCGCGCATCAGCCGTCGTACGGTCGCAACCGCGTCACCGGTGGCCCAGGTGGGCATTCTCGGGTCGCCGCGTCCCCAGCCCAGCGGCGGCGTGAAGCGGGGTTGCGGCGGGGCGTCGATCCGCGCGGCGGCTTCGGCCAGCATCCGGCCGAAGCCGCCGCGGTCGGCGACGGACCGCACGGTCGCGCCCAGCGGCCAGCGGTTGACCGACCGGAAACGGCGCACGGTCCGCAGCCCCCGAACGGGGTTGCTGCGGATCAGGGACCAGGGGAACTGCGGGGCGACGCCGAAGAGTTCGTCCCCGCCGACGCCGAGAAGGTGCCGGGAGGATCCGTCCGCCGCGACGGTCCGCGCGAGGCTTTCGGTGTGCGCCCGGTTGCGGGTCCACACCAGAGGGCCCTCGGCGTCGTCCCGGGCACCGTCCCGGTGCGGGGTGGCCTCGTACCATTCGGGGCTTTCCAGCGGGTCCGCGAAACGGTGGTGGGCGGACGGCATCAGGGTGGCGGCCCGGCGCGCCCAGGAGGTGTCCTCGTTGGCCCGGTCCTTCGGCTGCCAGTGATGGGTGATCAGCCGGGGGCCGGCGGTGGTCGCGTTGGCGTAGGCGTTGGCGTTCGCGTCGGCGAGAAAGCACAGACTCGTGGAGTCCAGGCCGCCGGAGAGGTCGGCGCTGATGACGTCCTGCCCGGCCGCCCGTACCGCCACGGAGTCGGTGAGTGCCTCACGTATCGCGTCCGCGGCCTTGGTCAGCGGCGTGGCGGCCTCCGGCGGGAGCCACCACCGCACGGTGCGCGCCTGGCCATCGGCTCGCACGTCCAGCCAGCAGCCCACGTCCAGGGTCTCGATGCCGGCCCATATCGATGCCCTGGCCAGCGGCCAGGGGACGGGGAGCAGCAACTGCAGCGCGAGGACGTCCTCGTCGAGTCGTGGATGGTCCATCAGCGGCGTGAGGCCGCCGGGGCTGTCGGCGGCGACAGAGACTGTGCCGATGCGGGTGTGGAAGACCTGGCGGGCGGTGGACACCGAGCCCTGGGTGCGGGTCCGGCCGTCGAACGACGCGGCGAGGTGGAAGCTGCCGGGGAGGCGGCGGGCGACGGCGTCCAGAGCATGCGGCGAGCCCGCGTTCGCCAGTGCGCGGGTGAGCGGACCCTGCTCCGCGCGGGTCCTGCCGAGCAGCGCGAGGCTGCGCGGTCCGCTGCGTACGAGTACGCATTCGTCGTCGGCCCACTGCCCGATCAGCCAGGGCCGGCCGGAGGCGTGCGGGACCGTCCGCGCACCGGGGCGGGTCGCCGCCCGCGCGACGGGGCCCGCCGACGGGCAGTCGGGAAGAACCAGAAACTCCATGTCCCCTTCTTTGCTAGCGGGTCACGTGGACAGCGCGCCAAGTGGCCTGTGCCGAGCGGACTGCACGCCGAAGACGACGCGCACCAAGCAGAGGTGCGGCGGCCGAAACCGCCGCGCGTCCGGTCCTCAGCAGACCCAGGAGCCCCAGCCGACCCAGTCGGCGCAGTCGTTGCCGACGCCCAGCGTCACGTCGGCGAAGTCACCGGCCTCGACGAGCTGCGGCGGCCCGTACCCTTCCTCGAACACGGGCAGGAGCATGCTCCCCCTTCCTCGCTCCGGCGATCAGGAAGTGGCGGCGAAGGGCGTCGGCGTGCGCCGCCGCTGCCACTCCGCCGCCGCATGCGTGGCGGGTCTCACCGCCCCGCGTCAGGGCCTCAGCAGATCCAGGCGTCCCCGTTGAACCAGTCGACCTGGTCGCAGGGGCCCCCGCCGAGCGTGAGCTCGGAGAAGTCGCCGACCTCGACGAGCACGGGCGGCTCGTAGATCTCCTCGAACGTGGCCATGTTCCACCATCCTTTTCTCAGGCGGTCGGGAGCCCGGCTTTCCTCGGCAGCGATGCCGTCGCACTCCGTACTCCCTGGTCACGCACAACGTAGGCCGCCTGACGTCCCGGGCTCTTGGGCACACTGTCCCGTCCCGGTCCCGCGTACGGGCCTTCTCGCCCTCAGGCGTCCCTGCGCCGCAGCGCGAGGTATCCGGCGAGCAGGGAAACCGCGACCCAGGCGGCGAGCACGGCCATGCCGCTCCACGCGGTGAGGATCGTGCCGTCCTGCGGCTCCCTGCGCATGATGATCCCGCCGGCCGCGTCGGGCAGGAACTGGGCGGCCTTCCGCACCCCGGGGAGGTTGTTGAGGATCTCCGAGACCATGAAGAACAGGGGCACCAGGATGCCCAGGGTGAGTGCCGGGCTGCGCAGTACGGTCGCGAGGCCCATGGAGAACGCGCAGATCAGGGTCATGTAGAGGATCGAGCCGACCATCGCGCGCATCACCCCGTCGTCGGAGACCGACGCGTTGTGCGGGCCGCCGATGGCTGCCTGGGCGGTGAAGAAGGTGACGACCACGACCACCGTCGAGACGACGAGGGCGATCGCGGTTCCGGTGAGCACCTTGGCCGCGTAGAAGACGCCACGCCGGGGCACGGCGCTGAGCGAACTGCGGATCGTGCCTGTCGAGTACTCGGCGCACACCGTGAGCACACCGAAGACGACCAGGGAGATCATGCCGAGCCGCAGCCCGTTGAAGCCGGAGCCGACCGGGTCGAAGTTCGCCTTGCTCTCCGCGCTCATGTCGTCGTACGCGCCCCGCAGGACGTATCCGAAGAGCAGCGCGATGATCACGCTCACGAGGAAGCACAGGACCAGGCTCCACAGGGTGGAGCGCAGCGTCCGGATCTTGGTCCATTCGAAGGCCACGGCCGCGCTGGTGTCCGCCATCGTCAACGCACCTCCTCGTCCGCGCGGTAGTCGGCCTCGTTCGCGGTCAGTTGCATGAAGGCCTCTTCCAGGGAGGCTGTACGAGGACTGATCTCATGCACCGTCACCCGGTTTCTGGCGGCGAGCTCGCCCACCGTCCGCAGGCTCGCGCCGACTGCCTCAAGCACCCCGTCGGGCCCGTTGCCGGTCTCGATGCCGGCCTTCGTCAGTGCGTCACGCATCCGCTCCGGTTCGGGCGTGCGGATCAGGATGTACGAACGGGAGTTGCGCGCGATGAACTCGTCCACGGAGGTGTCCGCGAGGAGCCGCCCCCTGCCGATGACGATCAGGTGGTCGGCGGTCAGCGCCATCTCGCTCATCAGATGGCTGGAGACGAAGACCGTACGTCCCTCGCCGGCGAGCCTCTTCATCAGCCCGCGGATCCACAGGATGCCTTCCGGGTCGAGGCCGTTGACCGGCTCGTCCAGCAGCAGTACGCCCGGGTCCCCGAGGAGCGCCGCGGCGACACCGAGGCGCTGGGCCATGCCGAGCGAGAACTCCTGGGTGCGCTTGTGTGCCGCGCTGCTCAGCCCGACGGCCTCCAGGGCCTCGTCGACGCGCCGGGCGGGGATACGGTTGCTGCGGGCGAGGCCCGTCAAATGGGCGTGGGCCGTACGGCCGCCGTGCAGCGCCTTGGCCTCCAGCAGCGCACCGACCTTCCGCAGCGGCTGCGACAGCTGCCGGTAGTGCCGGCCGTCGATGAGAACCTGGCCGGACGTCGGACGGTCGAGGCCGAGCATGGCCCGCATCGTCGTGGACTTCCCGGCGCCGTTGGGTCCGAGGAAGCCGGTCACCCGGCCCGGCTCCACGCGGAAGGAGAGCCTGTCGACCGCCAGGGTCGCCCCGTAGCGTTTGGTCAGTTGCTGTACCTCAATCATGTCCCTCACCCTTGTTCAGGCCGGTGCCTCCTCACATCGGGCTGGAGAATGTCATCCCCGGGACCGAGGCCACGGCGGCGGAACGGGCCGGCGGCGGTGGAGGGGGTCACCCTCCACCGCCGCCGGGTGGTGCGGGCCGTCGCCGGCCCTGCATGCGTTTCAGCGAGGGTCTCAGCAGACCCAGGCACCGCCGCCGTACCAGTCCACGCACTGGTTGTCCCAGCCGAGGGTCAGGTCGGAGAACTCGCCGATCTCGACGAGCTCGGGGGTCTCGTACTCCTCGTACGCAGCCATGCGATCACCATCCTTCGTATGCAAGATGGGCAAGGACGGGCCGCCGGATCGAAGCCGGCGACCCGCCCCGCGCTGTCGTTCACAACGTAGGACTCCCGTCGTCCCGGGCTCTTGGGGCCATGAGCCCTTCCGGGTCCCGGACTTGGCGGCCGGTCCGCCGCGCCACGCGTCGTCACGCGCCCAGGCCGGCGTCGCGGGCGCGTACGACGGCCGACGCCCGGTCGGTGATCTGGAGCTTGGAGAACACGTGAGACACGTGGTTGCGCACGGTCTTCTCGGCGAGCACCAGTTCGCGCGCGATCTGCCGGTTGGTGTTGCCCCGGGCGATCAGGTCGAGTATCTGCCGCTCCCGTTCGGTGAGCTGCGGGAAGGCCGCCCGGCTCGGCAGCTCGTGAACGGCGGAGAAGTACGTGCTCAGCCGCCCGGCCACGGTCGGGCTGAACACGGCTCCGCCACCCGCCACGGTACGTACGGCCCTGAGCAGCTCGTCCCGCGGAGATCCCTTGACCAGGTAGCCGTGGGCTCCCGCGCGCAGTGCCGCCACGACCGCGTCGTCGTCCTCGCTCACCGACATCATCAGCACCCGGGGGGCTTCCTTGTCCGGCCGGGCGGCGGCGATGGCGGCGGCAACCACGATGCCCGAGCCGCCGGCAGGCAGCTGAAAGTCCATCAGGACGACGTCTGTGTCGACCTGTTCGTCCACCAGAGCCCGGATCGCGCCCTCCTGCGTGTCGGCCTCGCCGACCACCTCCATGTCCTGCGCGTCCTCCACGGCCAGGCGCACCCCGGCCCGGAACAGCGGATGGTCGTCCACGAGGAACAGCCGGGTGCGCGCACGTCCGTCCTTCATGCGGCCGCCATTCATACGGCCGCCTTGGGCAGCACTGCCCGGACGAGCGTCCCCGCCCCGACGTCCGTACGCGGCAGCACTTCGCAGTGTCCGCCGATCTCCGCGGCGCGCCGGGCCATCGAGGTCAGCCCGACCCCCTGGTCCCGGGCGCCGCTGCCGGGTGGCCCGACACCGTCGTCGATCACTTCCAGGACCAGCCAGCCGCTGTCGGCCGTCAGACGTACGGTCGCCGTGTGCGCGTTGGCGTGCCGCATGACGTTGGTCAGCCCTTCCGAGGCGATGCGGTACGCCGCGAGCTCGGTGGCGAAGGAGACCTCGGGATCGGGCAGCGAGTCGGGCAGCTCCGTCCGGAACGTGAGTGAGGTGTCGGCGTCGATGCGGCTCACCAGCCGCCGCAGCGCCTCCGGCAGGCCCGCTCCGTCCAGGTCCGGGGGGCGCAGATCATCGATGATGCGGCGGATGTCGTCGACCGTGCGGGAGGTCTCGGCGGCCGCGTCGAGGATCAGCCTCCGGGCGGACGGCTGGGCGACCCGCGTGGCGGCGACGTCGAGCCGGAGCCTGATGCCGGCGAGCGCGGGGCCGAGGCTGTCGTGCAGGTCGACCCGGAGCCTGCTGCGCTCGTCCTCACGGGCGGCCACCACCCGGTCATGCAGCTGGGGGACCCACACCTGGGCCTGCCGGGGGCGCCACCGGTACCGGAGATGGTCGACGCCCTGCCAAAGGAGGCCCAGCAGCGGCAGGACGGTGAGCAGAGCGAAAGCGACGTTGAACTGGCCGGGTCTCGGCATGACGGTGAACGACGCGAGAAGGGCCAGGAAAATTCCGACGGACACGCCCCTCATGCAGGCCCGCAACAAGTGGAGAGGAAGTGAGGGTGCGTCGTCCGTTTTATCGTCGAATTCCGTTCCCCTGCAACCGCATAGCCCCGTTGATTTCTCATGCGCCTGAAACTAACGCCCGGAACCGACCCGAAGGGAGATAGTAATCGGACTATCGTGGAGGCGGGCGCGGTGGCCGGGCCGTCGCATTCCCCTTGCGGACGGCGGCAGTTCGGGCGGCGGGCCCGGTGCGGAGTGGTCCAGGTCGCGCGGACGACGTTCCCGGCCGGCCCATGGGCGGCGGATACGACACGGCCGAAAAGCGTCCGTTCACCGAAATCCGGTCGGACGCATAACCGGCTTCCTCGGGGGCTTCCGTCGACCGGTTCATCCAGTCGGTTTGTTAATACCGACCAGTACCCTCAAGAGAATCTCCGCGCGGACGTCCCCGAGAATCCTCTTTCCCGGCTGGAGCGCTTGCTCACCGCTTCCCGGGGCGGGCACGGCGGTCACCGCGCCCGCCCCGGGGGGATTCTCAGATCGCCCAGCCGTACTGGTCGGGCGTGTGCACCTCACCGCCGAGTTCGCGTGCGGCGTGGCGGGCGAACGAAGGGTCGCGCAGCAGTTCCCGGCCGAGCAGTACGGCGTCCGCCTGACCGTCGGCGAGGATCTTGTCGGCCTGCACCGGGTCGGTGATCAGGCCGACCGCGGCGACCGGCAGTCCGGTCTCGGTACGGACCCGCTCGGCGAACGGCACCTGGTAGCCGGGGCCGACGGGGATCCGCGCGCGGGGCGCGAGTCCGCCCGTCGAGACGTCGAGCAGGTCCACCCCGTGCGCCCGCAGCTCACGGGCGAAGCGGACGGTGTCGTCGGCGGTCCAGCCGCTGCGCTCGTCCTCGGCGTTCTCGGTCAGCCAGTCGGTGGCCGAGATCCGGAAGAACAGCGGCAGCTCCTCGGGCCACACCGCGCGCACGGCGTCCACGACCTCCAGGGCGAACCGCGTGCGGTTCTCGAAGGAACCGCCGTACTCGTCGGTGCGGTGGTTGCTGTGCGGGGAGAGGAATTCTCCGATCAGGTAGCCGTGCGCCCCGTGTATCTCGGCGACCTTGAAACCGGCCGCGAGGGCCCGCCGCGCGGCGGCCGCGAACTGTCCGACGATCTCGCGGATCTGACCGGTGGTGAGCTCGGTGGGTACGGGATGCCCTTCTCCGTACGGCGACGGGCTCGGCGCGACGGCCTGCCAGGCCTCGGGGTCGTCCGCGACGATCGGGGCACCGCCGCGCCAGGGGCGGTCGGTGGACGCCTTGCGTCCGGCGTGCGCCAGCTGGATGCCCGGGACGGTGCCCTGGCTCTCGAGGAACGCCGTGATGCGGCGGAACGCCTCGACCTGCGCGTCGTTCCAGATGCCCAGGTCGGCCGGGCTGATCCGGCCCTCCGGGGTGACCGCCGTGGCCTCCACCAGAATCAGGCCGGTACCGCCGGCGGCGCGGGCGGCGTAGTGGGCGAAGTGCCAGTCGTTCGCGACTCCGGCGTTCGGGCCGAACACCTCCGCGCTGTACTGGCACATGGGTGCCATCCAGATGCGGTTGGGAATGGTCAGCGATCGCAGGGTGTAGGGCTCGAAGAGGGCGCTCACGAGAAGGACTCCGTTTCAGCTGGTGCAGCTGGATCGACTTCGCTTAGTACGAGACACACCGTACTACGACGACCGTGAAATTACGAAGCCTTTCGTACAACGGGTCCGGTCAGCCACCGAAGGGCGTGCCCGGCAGGCCCCGGCCCGCGTCCGGGAGCGCCAGCAGTGAGCCGGCCAACGGGTGCGGGAGGGTGAGCCCGGTCCGGGCGGTCGTGACGTACAGATCACGCAGGCCGGCGCCACCGAAGGCGCAGGCCGTAGGGCGGCGTACGGGAAGTTCGACGATCTTGTCGAGCCGCCCGTCCGGCGCGTAACGGCGGATCGCCGCACCGTCCCAGAGCGCCACCCAGACACAGCCGTCGGCGTCGACGGTCAGGCCGTCCGGGTAGCCTGCCCCCTCCTCGATGCGCACCCACGCGCGCCGGTTGGTGACGCGCTCCCCCTCGCCGGCCACGTCGAAGACGTCGATACGCCGGGTGGGCGAGTCGGCGTAGTACATGAGGCGCCCGTCCGGGCTCCAGCCCGTGCCGTTGCTGACAGCGGCGTCCACCGCCCGCGCCGCCGTGCCGTCCGGGGCGATCCGCGTGAGACTTCCGCCGCCCGGCGCCTCGTCGTACCGCATCGTCCCCGCCCACAGCGCCCCGTCCGGGGCGACCGCCGCGTCATTGCCGCGCCGGCCGGCCACGGGGTCGCGCACCAGCCAGGAGAAGGCGAGGCCGGCGTCGTACAGGCCGATTCCGTCGCGGAGGTTGACCACCAGGCCGCCGCCCGCCCGCGGCTTGGCCGCGCCGACATGCTGTTCGGTGGTCATGACCGTACGACGGCCGCTCACCGGGTCGTAGGTGTGGACGCGCGCGGACAGGATGTCCACCCAGATCAACCGCCCTGCGGCCGCGTCCCAGGTGGGCCCCTCGCCGAGCCACGCCCGTTCCCGTACCGCGACCTCCACGCCCCCTGCGTTCACGACCGGACCCGGTGACCGAGGCGGACCGACAGGTCACCCGCGCCCTTGGCCGCCAGCTCGGCCAGCTCCGCCTCCCGAGCCTCGCTCCACCGGATCATGGGTACGGAGATGGACAGCGCGGCGACCACCCGGCCCGCGCTGTCGCGAACCGGCGCGGCCACGCAGCTCACGTCCGGGTTCGACTCCCGGTGCTCGAAGGCGAGACCGCGCTCCCGGATCTCGGTCAGCGCGGTGCGCAGATCGTCCGGATCAGTGATGCTGTTGGGCGTCATGGCGGCGAGGTCCCGCCCTTCGACGCGCGCGTCGAGCTCCCCCTCCGGCAGCGAGGCGAGCAGCATCTTGCCGACGGAGGTGCAATGGGCGGGCAGCCTGCGGCCGGCGGCGGACACCATCCGGACGGCGTGCGTGGAGTCCACCTTGGCGATGTAAATGACGTCGGCGTCCTCCAGGATGGCGACATGGACGGTCTCGTCGCAGGTCTCGGCCACTTCCCGGGCCACCTGCTGCCCCTCCGCGGCGAGATCGAGCTGTTCCGCGTACCGGCTGCCGAGCTGGTACGTGCGCACACCGAGCCGGTAGCGGCCGGGCTGATCGGGAACGGGCACCACGTAGGAGCGGGCGGCGAGCGTGGTGAGCAGCTCGTGCACCGTGGTGCGCGGCAGCTGGAGCTTGCGGGTGACGTCGGGCGCCGAGAGCGTGCCGTCCCCTTCCAGGAACAGCTCCAGTATGTCCAGCGACCTCGTCACCGCCGGGACCAGTCGTCCCATGATCGGCCACCCACCCCATCCGTTCGAAACTCCGACCATTGGCCGGTATGACGAACACAGGCTAACCACAGGTTCGTTCGCACGGCAATGGTCAACGCTTCACGGTGCGCAAGCCATTGACACCCCCTGGAGCTCCTGATTACGGTCACGCCAGCATTTCGAACGTGTGACGAAATCTCGAACACACCCCAAGGGACAACTGCCTTGCGTATTACGGGAATCAGCACCCATGTCGTCGGGACACCCTGGCGCAATCTCACCTATGTCGTCGTCCATACGGACGAAGGCCTCACCGGTGTCGGTGAGACCCGGATGCTCGGCCACACCGACGCGCTGCTCGGCTACCTCCGCGAGGCCGAGGCCAACCACATCGCGGGATCGGACCCGTTCGCCGTCGAGGACCTGGTCCGCCGGATGAAGTACGGCGACTACGGACGGGCCGGCGAGATCGTCATGTCGGGCATCGCCGTCGTGGAGATGGCCTGCTGGGACATCAAGGGCAAGGCGCTCGGGGTGCCGGTCTGGCAGCTGCTCGGCGGAAAGGTCACCGACAAGGTCAAGGCGTATGCCAACGGCTGGTACACCACCGAGCGCACCCCCGAGGCGTACCACAAGGCCGCTCAGGCGGTCGTCGACCGGGGCTACCGCGCGCTGAAGATCGACCCGTTCGGCACCGGTCACTACGAGCTCGACCACGCCGGGACGCTCTACGCGGTGTCGCTGATCGAGGCCGTACGGGACGCGATCGGCCCGGAGACCGAGCTGATGCTGGAGATGCACGGACGCTTCTCCCCCGCCACGGCGGTGCGCCTCGCCCGCGAGCTGGCGCCCTTCGGGCCCGCCTGGCTGGAGGAACCGGTCCCGCCGGAGAACCTCAAGGCGCTGGAGAAGGTCGCCACGAAGGTGGACATGCCGATCGCCACCGGGGAGCGCATCCATGACCGGATCGAGTTCCGCGAGCTGTTCGAGTCGCAGGCCGCCGACATCATCCAGCCGGACCTCGGCCATGTCGGCGGCATCCTGGAGGCCAGGAAGCTCGCCGCGACCGCCGAGACGCACTACGTGCAGATCGCCCCGCACAACGTGGGCGGCTCGGTGCTGACCGCCGCCAGCCTCCAACTGGCCGCCTGCACCCCGAACTTCAAGATCCTTGAGCACTTCAACGACTTCGCCGACGCGGAGATCAAGAAGGTGGTGCGCGGAGCGCCCGAGGTGGTCGACGGCTACTTCGAGGTGTCCCACGCCCCTGGTCTCGGCGTAGAGCTCGATGTCGCGGCGGCGGCCGAATTCCCCCAGCAGCAGGCCAGGTTCGACCTGTGGGCCGAGGGCTGGGAGCAGAGGAAGCCGAAGTGAGCAGCCGTTCTGTCGTGATCGAGCGGCCCGGCGAACACCGGTTGGTGACGGGTCCACGTCCCGAACCCGGACCCGGCGAGGTCCTGGTACGGGTGGCCGCGGCCGGGATCTGCATGAGCGACCGTGAGGTGTACGACGGCCATCGCGACGCGGCGTACGTGCGCTATCCGGTGGTTCCCGGGCACGAGTGGTCCGGGACCGTCGAGGCGGTGGGCGAGGGTGTCGACGCGGGGCTGGTCGGGCGCAAGACCGTGGCCGAGGGATTCCGGGCGTGCGGCACCTGTGAGCGGTGCCGCTGCGGCGATACGTCGCTGTGCACGGCCGGGTACGACGAGACGGGCTTCACCCGGCCGGGCGCCTTCGCCGACCATGTGGCCCTTCCCGCCCGGCTGCTGCATCCGCTCGCCGACGACGCCGACCTGCGGGCCGCGGCGCTGCTGGAGCCGGCCGCGGTGGTGGCTGCCGCCGTGCGGGCGGGACGGGCGGAGGCGGGCGAGCGGGTGGCGGTGGTGGGCGCGGGGACGCTGGGGCTGCTGGCCGTGCAGCTGCTGGCGGCGTCGAACCCCGGTGAGCTGGCGGTTTTCGACCCGCGTGCGGAACGGGCGGCTCAGGCGCTGGAGTTCGGGGCGACCGATGCGCGTACGCCGGAGGAGGGGGGTGACCTCGCGGGACGGTACGACCTGGTCGTCGAGACCGCCGGAGCGCCTTCCACTGCCGCTTCGTCGTGTCTGCTGGCCCGGCGGGGCGGCCGGGTGGTCCTGACCGGAATGTTCGCGCCGGGAGCGACGGGCATCGACCCGGTGCACCTGTCGCTGAGCCAGCTCAGCGTGCGGTCCGTCTTCGGGGCGCCGTCGTCGGCGTGGTCGTTCGCCGTACGGGCGTTCGGCGCGGGACTGATCGACCCGGGGCCGCTGATCACGCACGAGTTTCCACTGGAGGAATTCGGCGATGCGGTGGCGCTTGTGGGGGGCGGCGACCCGAAGGTGGGCAAGGTCCTGCTGCGGCCGTAGGGGTGGCCGGGGGCGTTTCTTTCCCCTACCCGCCCCTTCCCACAACCGGGGCTCCGCCCCAGGCCCCGGTCCTCAAATGCCGGACGGGCTGAAGGGTTCCCGGACGGCGAAGGACTGCGACGTCGGAAGGGGGTGGCCGTACCCGAAGTTGGCGGAGTACGCCGAAGGACTTTCCGCACCGAGCGGTCCCCGAAAGCCGCCGCGCACCGGAGAGGCTCCGGCAAGTACCGACAAGTCGCCGTACCCACCGAACGGCTGCGGTTACCACCGCCAGGTGTCGTACGCCGAATCCTCAGCGCCACGCGGCAGTTGCCGCACCCGAAATGGCCTGGGGGCTTGCGCCCAGTTGCGGGGAGGGGCGGGCAGGGGAAATGCCCACCGTCCCCACCCCACCGTCCCTTACTCACCGAATCGAACCTCGTCCGAAATACCGAACCAAGGAGCCTCGTGACCGCCCCGTCAGCCCCAGCCCCCCGGCACCCCGGCGCCGACGCCCTCGCCCGCATCGGCCATCCCACACCCGACGACAACCCCGCCGACACCTCTCCCCACGCTTTCCCCGACGGCGGCACCTGGCGCACCGAGGTCCCGTCCGTCGAAGGCCCCGAGGCGCTCGCCGTCGTACTCAAGGAGAGTGCGCGCCTCGACCTCCCCATCCACCGCATCAGCCAGGGCAGCGGCGTCTGGATGCTCACCGACGCCGACATCACCGAAATGGTGGAGTCCTGCGCCGAACGCGACATCGAGCTCTGCCTGTTCACCGGACCGCGCGGCACCTGGGACATCGGCGCCGCCACCCGCAGCGACTCGGGCGGAGCCGGCCTGCGGGCCCGGGGGCACGACGCACTCGCCGGATGCGTCGAGGACGCCCTGCGCGCGACCGCGCTGGGGGTGAAGTGCCTGCTCGTCGCCGACGAGGGCGTGCTGTGGACACTGCACCGGCTGCGCGCCGACGGACTGCTGCCCGCCGACACCACACTCAAGGTGTCCGCGCTGATCGGCCCCGTCAATCCCGCTTCGTACGCCGTGTACGAGCGGCTCGGCGCCGACTCCGTCAACATCCCCTCCGACCTCACGCTCACCCACTTCACCGAGATCCGCCGGGTCAGCCGCGCCCCCATGGACCTTTACGTGGAGGCGCCAGACGACCTCGGCGGCTACATCCGGATGTACGAGGTCGCGGAGCTGATCCGACGCGGCGCGCCGCTGTATCTCAAGTTCGGACTGTCCAAGTCGCCCGGCATCTATCCGTACGGCGCCCAACTCCGCGACACCGCACTGGCCGGTGCCCGCGAGCGCGTACGCCGCGGGCGCCTCGTACTCGATCTGCTCGCCCGGCACGGCGCGGCCGGCGGCATGTCCCCGCTCGGCTCCCGCCTCCCCGGCCCCCTCCACCGCTTCCCCACCACCGCCACGACCGCCACCACCACCACCCCCACGAAGGACTGATCCGTCATGACGCGACGCATATCCCGGGCCGCAACCGCCCTCACCACCACCGCGCTCGCCCTCTCCCTCGCCGCCTGCGGCCAGAACGCCGAGGGCGGCAGCAACGAGAAGAAGTCCGCGGGGGACGGCACCGTCGGCATCGCGATGCCGACGAAGTCCTCGGAACGGTGGATCGCCGACGGCAACAACATGGTCGAGCAGTTCAAGAAGCTCGGCTACAAGACCGATCTGCAGTACGGCGAGGACGACGTAGACCAGCAGGTCTCGCAGATCGAGAACATGATCACCAAGGGCGTGGACGTGCTGGTGGTGGCCGCCATCGACGGCCGCGCGCTGGGCGATGTACTGCGCCAGGCAGCCGACCAGGGCGTCAGGGTGATCAGTTACGACCGCCTCATCCTCGGCACCCCGAACGTCGACTACTACGCGTCCTTCGACAACGAGAAGGTCGGCGTCCTCCAGGCGACGTACATCATCGACAAGCTCGGCCTGAAGGACGGCAAGAAGAAAGAGACCTTCAATGTCGAACTGTTCGCCGGCTCCCCCGACGACAACAACACCGGCTACTTCTTCCAGGGCGCCTGGAAGACCCTGAAGCCGTACATCGACAGCAAGCAGGTCGTCGTCCGCAGCGGCCAGACCAAGCTCGACCAGGTCACAACGCTGCGCTGGGACGGCGGGACCGCGCAGAAGCGCATGGACGACCTGCTGACCAAGGCGTACGGCTCCGAGAAGGTGGACGCCGTCCTTTCCCCCTACGACGGCATCTCCATCGGCATCCTGTCCGCGCTCAAGTCGGACGGTTACGGTACGGCGGCCAAGCCGTACCCCGTGGTCACCGGCCAGGACGCCGAGGTCGCCTCGGTGAAGTCGATCATCGCCGGGCAGCAGACGCAGACCGTCTACAAGGACACCAGGGCGCTCGCCAAGCAGGCCGTGCAGATGGCCGACGCCGTAATGAACGACAAGAAGCCCGAGGTCAACGACACCAAGACGTACAACAACGAGAAGAAGGTCGTGCCGTCCTTCCTTCTCGACCCGGTCAGTGTCGACAAGACCAACTACCGTCCCGTACTGGTCGATTCCGGCTACATCAAGGCGAGCGACCTCTGATGGCGGGGCCGCCGGTCCTGGAGATGCGCTCGATCGTCAAGACCTTCCCCGGTGTCAAGGCGCTCTCCGACGTGACGCTGACCGTCGCGCGCGGCGAGGTCCATGCCGTCTGCGGGGAGAACGGCGCCGGCAAGTCGACGCTGATGAAGGTCCTCAGCGGCGTACACCCGCACGGCAGTTACGAAGGGGACATCCTCTTCGACGGCGAGCACTGCGCCTTCAAGGACATCCGCGCCAGCGAGGCGCACGGCATCGTGATCATCCACCAGGAGCTCGCCCTGGTGCCGTACCTCTCCCTCGCCGAGAACATCTTCCTCGGCAACGAACACGCCCGGCGCGGGGTCATCAGCTGGAACGAGACCCTCAAGCACGCGGCGGCGCTGCTCAAGCGCGTCGGCCTGCGCGAGCATCCGCAGACCCGTGTCGCGGACATCGGGGTCGGCAAGCAGCAGCTCGTGGAGATCGCCAAGGCGCTGGCCAAGGAGGTGAAGCTGCTGATCCTCGACGAGCCGACCGCCGCGCTCAACGACGAGGACTCGGCCCAGCTTCTCCAGCTGATCCTGGAGTTGAAGGAACAGGGCATCACCTCGATCATCATCTCGCACAAGCTCAACGAGATCGCCGAGGTCGCCGACTCGGTCACCATCATCCGCGACGGCCGGACCATCGAGACCCTGGACGTCAAGGCGGCAAAGACCACCGAGGAACGGATCATCCGCGGCATGGTCGGCCGCGATCTCGACCACCGCTTTCCCGAACGGACGGCGTACACCGGCGAGCCCGGTGCCCACCCTGCCCTCGAAGTCCGCGACTGGACCGTGCACCACCCCATCGACCAGCAGCGCAAGGTGGTCGACGGCGTTTCCCTCCAGGTCCGGCGGGGCGAGATCGTCGGCATCGCGGGGTTGATGGGAGCCGGGCGTACGGAGCTCGCGATGAGCGTCTTCGGGCGGTCGTACGGCAGGAACATCAGCGGCACCGTCCTCAAGGACGGCAAGCAGATCCGCACCAGGACCGTCCCCGAGGCGATCGGTCACGGCATCGCGTACGTCACCGAGGACCGCAAGCAGTACGGCCTCAACCTCATCGACACCATCGGCCGCAACATCACCCTCAGCGCCCTGCCCAAGGTCGCCAGACGCGGCATCGTCGACGGGCACGAGGAGACCAGGGTCGCCGAGTCGTACCGCCGCAGCATGAACATCAAGGCGCCGACGGTCTTCGAGCAGGTAGGACGGCTCTCCGGCGGCAACCAGCAGAAGGTCGTCCTCAGCAAGTGGATCTTCGCGGGGCCCGATGTGCTGATCCTCGACGAGCCGACGCGCGGGATCGACGTCGGCGCCAAGTTCGAGATCTACAGCGTGATCGACCGCCTCGCCGCCGAAGGCAAGGCCGTCGTCTTCATCTCCTCCGAACTCCCCGAACTGCTCGGCATGTGCGACCGCGTCTACACGATGTCCGCCGGCCGGCTGACCGGCGAGATCGCGCGCGCGGACGCGACACAGGAAGTACTGATGCGCCACATGACCATGGACAAGAGGTAAGTGAGATGGGCAGCCCGGTCACCACCGAGAAGCCGGGGCGGCAAGCCGCTCCGCCCGGACCGCGCGGTTCCGCGGTCAGCACGCTGCTGCTGGAAACCATGCGCCGCAACATGCGCCAGTACGGCATGCTCATCGCGCTCGCGCTGATCGTCGTGCTCTTCGCGATCTGGACCGACGGCGTACTCCTCCAGCCGAACAACGTCACCAACCTGGTCCTCCAGAACAGCTACATCCTGGTCCTCGGCATCGGCATGATGATCGTCATCATCTCGGGCCACATCGACCTGTCGGTCGGCTCACTGGCCGCGTTCGTGTCCGCCGCGTGCGCGGTGATGATGGTCGAGCACGACATCCCGTGGGTGCTCGCCACCGTGATCGCGCTCGTCATCGGAGCCGTCGCCGGAGCGTGGCAGGGCTTCTGGATCGCGTACGTCGGCATCCCGTCGTTCATCGTCACGCTCGCGGGCATGCTGCTCTTCCGCGGCGGTACGCAGATCTTCCTCGGCTCGCGCTCCATCGGCCCGTTCCCCGAGGGCTTCCAGAAGATCTCCACGGGATACCTGCCGTCCCTCGGCCCGGACACCAACTACCACAACCTGACTCTGCTGCTGGGTCTGGTCCTGCTCGTCTGCGCGCTGGCGCAGGAGGTGCGCGACCGGCGCAGGCAGCTCAGTTACGAACTCGACGTGCTGCCGCGGTCGTTGTTCCTGACCAAGTGCGTGGCGATGGCGGCTGCCGTGCTCGCCTTCACCCTGACGCTGGCCAGCTACCGGGGCGTACCCGTGGTGCTCCTGCTGCTCGCGGTGCTGCTGATCGGCTTCGGCTTCGTGATGCGCAACGCGGTCGTCGGCCGGCATGTCTACGCGCTGGGCGGCAACCAGGCGGCGGCGAAGCTGTCGGGCGTCAAGGACAAGCGCGTCACGTTCCTGGTCTTCGTGAACATGGGCGTGCTCGCCGCCCTGGCCGGTGTCGTGTACGCGGCCCGGCTGAACGCGGGCGTACCGCAGGCCGGGGTCAACTTCGAACTGGAGGCGATCGCCGCCGCGTTCATCGGCGGCGCGTCGATGAGCGGCGGCGTCGGCACGGTCTTCGGCGCGATCATCGGCGGCCTGGTGCTGGGCGTACTCAACAACGGTATGTCGCTCGTCGGCATCGGCACCGACTACCAGCAGGTCATCAAGGGTCTGGTGCTGCTGGCGGCGGTCGGGTTCGACGTATGGAACAAGCGCAAGGTCGGTTCATAACTCCGTTCACAACTTCCTGAAGGAGTCACAGAGATGAGCACGAGCAGACGCACGGTACTGGCGGGCGCGGCGGCGGGAGCGGGTGCGGCGGCCGTCGGCCTGGCCGGCGCGGGGACGGCGTACGCCTCCACCGGCCGCTCCCCTTCGCGGGAGCTCTTCGGCCGGCTGGCCGACGGCACGAAGGTGTACCGCTGGACCGTCGCCAACGGCGGGACCCGGCTGAAGGTCCTCTCGTACGGCGGGATCGTCCAGTCCCTGGAGGTGCCGGACCGGCACGGAGCGATGGCGAACGTCTCGCTGGGCTTCGACAGCCTCGACGACTACGTCGCCGGGTCGCCGTACTTCGGCGCGCTGATCGGGCGTTACGGCAACCGCATCGCCAAGGGCCGGTTCACGCTCGACGGGCGTACGTACCAGCTTCCCGTGAACGACGGTCCGAACAGCCTGCACGGCGGCGACAAGGGCTTCGACAAGCAGGTGTGGGACGTGGAGCCCTTCAGCCGGGGTTCCGACCGGGGGCTCGTGCTCCGGCGGATCAGTCCGGACGGCGAGATGGGCTACCCCGGCACGCTCAAGGTGAAGGTCACGTACACGCTCACGGCGCGCGGCGACTGGCGGATCGACTACGAGGCCACGACGGACCGGGCGACGGTCGCCAACCTCACCAGTCACACGTACTTCAACCTGGCGGGCGAGGGCAGCGGCTCGATCGACGGTCACACCCTGGAGATGGCCGCCGCCCGCTACACGCCCGTCGACGCCACCCTCATACCGACCGGCGAGCTCGCGCGCGTCGCGGGAACGCCCTTCGACTTCCGGCGGGCGAAGACGATCGGTGAGCAGGCCCGTGTCCCGCATCAGCAGGTGCTGTACGGGCAGGGGCTCGACCACAACTGGGCGCTGGACAAGGGCATCACGTCCGCTCCCGGGTACGCGCTGACCCTCGCCGACCCGGGTTCGGGACGGGTGATGAAGATGTACACGACCGAGCCCGGCATGCAGTTCTACTGTGGCAACTTCCTCGACGGCACGCTCGCCGGAACCTCTGGGCGGCTCTACCGCCAGGGCGACGGACTGTGCCTGGAGTCGCAGCACTTCCCGGACTCCCCCAACCAGCCGTCGTTCCCGTCGACGGTGCTGCGTCCGGGAACGACGTACCGCTCGACCACGGTGCACGCCTTCTCGCACCGCTGACAGGCATCGCTGAAGCCCCCTGCCGGACATGGGTCCGGCAGGGGGCTTCGGTCTGTGGCCGGGCTCAGTCCGTCTTGATGCGCATGAAGGTGACGGAGTGCGCGGGGAAGGTGTACGTGAAGGTGCTGTCGATCCCGTCCAGGGTGGAGCGGCGGGGCGTGATCGGCCGGTCGGCCGGGGTGTTGACCGCGTCCGGGGCGCCCTGGAGCGTCGTCAGGCGTGCCTTGGGCGACGCGATGCCGGTGTGCCGGCCGAGGTCGATTCGCGTACGGGCGGGCGCGTCCTGGGCGTTGACCACCTTGACGATGAGTTCGCCGCTCGCCTTGTCGCGGGTGACGACCTGGCGGAAGGGCTCGGCGGCCTTGTCGTCGGTGAAGCTGCCCCACTCCTTGCCGTCGAGGAAGAGCGTCACCTGCCGGCCGCGTACCCGGACCTCGACGTCGTACGTACGGCCCGTCTCGATCGTCGTACCGCGCTCGATGAGGGTCTGCTTGGCGCCGCCCGCTGCCTTCTCGACGACGGAACGGGTGTTGCCCCAGCCGCCGAGGTTCCACCAGTAGTAGTTGCCGGTGTCCTTGACGCCGAAGGCGATCAGGAAGCCTTCCTTGCCGGACTGCTTCGTGGCTTTGAGCTTCAGGTCGTAGTCGTGCCAGGCCGGGTCGCCCGCCGTGACCAGGGTGTTCTCGGCCGCCGCGTCGGACTGGACGTACGCGCCGTCCTTGACGGACCAGGAGCCGGTGCCCGCCGCCCTGGTCCAGCGGCTGTCGTCGCCGGAGAAGTCGTCGGCGAAGAGGCTCGCGCCGTCCGCCGACGTGACGCGCACGTCGTCGTACGCCGCCGCCGTCGCCCAGGTGGAGAGGCCCACGGCGCCGGTGATCGGGCCGCTGACGGCCGGGGTGCCGGAAGCGCGGCTGCGTACGACCTCGTCACCGACGTTGTTCATGAAGAGCTTCTGTGTCTCGTAGCTGGCGCTGCCCCACGAGGTGGCGTTGTCGAACCAGATCATGTTGGGCCGCCACTGCGCGTCGTTGGTGTCGGCGAGGAGGGGGGCGTACGAGGCGAGCTTGACGATGTCCGCGTTGCGTTCGAGGCCGGTCATGTAGGCGGCTTCGGCGAGGGCGTTGGAGAAGCGGTTGTCGAGCGACGCGTACTCGCCGAGGAAGATCTTGGGGCCCTGGCGGTCGTACGTGTCGTAGCGCTCGTTGTTCTCCAGGAACCACTGCGGGCTGTTGTAGTAGTGCTCGTCGACCATGGCGACCTTGGCGTCGCGGTTCAGCTGCCAGGCGCGGTCGAAGGTGGCGCCGCTGTCGTCGGGACCGGAGTTGCTGATGACGGTGATGGCGGGGTACTCGGCCTCGATGGCCTTGCGGAATTCGGTGAAGCGCGCGAAGAACTGGTCGGGGAGGTTCTCCTCGTTGCCGACCTCCAGGTGGGTCAGGCCGAAGGGCCTGGGGTGACCCATCTGTGCCCGCTTCCTGCCCCACGGTGAGGTCACGGGCCCGTTGGCGAACTCGATGAGGTCCAGGGTGTCCTGGATGTGGCGGCGGAGCAGGGCGGGGTCGTCGGTCGCCTTGTTCTGGCCGCAGCCGGTGACGAGGGCGGGGACGACGGGCAGGGCCATCGCGCCGATGTCCTCGGCGTACTGGAAGTACTCGTAGTAGCCGAGTCCGTACGTCTGGTTGTAGCCCCAGAAGTTGGCGTTCACCGGCCGCTGCTCGACCGGGCCGACGGTGTCCTTCCACTGGTAGGAACGCTCACGCTCGAAGTCCGGGGCCTCGTACGCCTCATGGCTGCCGGTGTTGACCAGGCAGCCGCCGGGGAAGCGCAGGAAGCCGGGCTTCAGGGCGGCGATCTTCTGGGCGAGGTCCTTGCGCAGGCCGTTCGGTCGGCCCTTGTAGGTGTCGCGGGGGAAGAGCGAGACCATGTCGAGCCGTACGGTGCCGCTGCCGCCCGCGGTGACGGCGAGGCGGCCGGCCTCGCCGGTCGTGCGGGCGGTGAGGGTGCCGGTGTACTTCGTCCAGCGGTCGCCGCGTGCTGTGATGCGCAGCGGCTTCGCCAACTGAGTCGCTCCGTCGCGCAGTTCGATGCCGAGTGGTGTTCCGTCCGGACGGTCGGTGCGTGCCCAGACGGAGAAGTCGTACTTCTTTCCGGCGCGGACCGCGATCCCCGCGTTGTAACCGGAGTTCGCGACGCCGAAGCGGGCGCTGTCGCCCTCGCCGTCGCCGCCGAGGTCCAGCCGCAGGTAGCGGCGGTTGCGCTCGTTCAGCCGTCCGCCGTCGTCCACGACGCGTGCTGTGCCGGTGGCTCCCCCGCTCGCGGTTTCCTTCCAGGCGGTCAGTGGGGTGTACGCGCGGTTGTCGGCGGGGTCGTACTCGAAGGAACGATTCTGCACGAGCTCGGCGTACAGCCCGCCGTCAGCCGCGTGGTTGATGTCCTCGTAGAACACGCCGTACATCGAGTCGTCGATCGCGGGGCCGGTACTGGCCGCGTCGACGCTGATCGAGTAGTCGGCGGTCTTTGGCTCGGCCGCGGCCGGGACCTCGGTGGGCGTGACGACCAGTGCGGCCGTCAGACCGGCGAGGACCACCGACGCGACGGCGAGACGGCGTCTGGGCTTTCTCTGACTGTGCATACGGGCTCCTGGTGTTCGTTCGAAATATCGGACATTGACCACAATCCCGAACGAGAACATAGGCAGGCGCCCATGGCAGGTCAACTCCCCTGCACCAGAAGGATTTTTCGCCGACGGATTACGCGCGTCGCCGCAGGGCGATCTCCGCGTCCGTCGCGTAGCTCTGCGTCCAGTGGCGCCCGACGTCCGACGCCCATGTGACGTGGACGGTGTCACCGTCGACCCGGACGCGTTCCACGGTGATCACACGCTCCCCCGTGCGTACGTCCCCGCGGCGCAGCTCGCCCGCTGTGACGGTGGGGTACGTGTCCTTGACCTGCGCCTCGACCGCGTCGGCCGCCCGCACGAGCGCCGCCGCCAGCTCCCGGGCCTGCTCGGGCGTGGCCACCAGGGGGACGTACTGGCTGCCCCGCGCGCCGATGTGGATCTGCCCCGTCTCCGCGTTCCCTGCCGGTCCGGGGGCGACCTCCACGAGGGCGGCCGAATCGTCCGGGGCGTACAGGCGGATGTCGGGCATGGTTTTTCTCCTCAGGCGTGCGCGCCCACCGTGATCGTGCCGATGGACGCTTCGGGAACGGCCTCCATGATCTCCCCGACGCGGCTCACCTCGATGTCGAGGGCGCCTCGCTGCGTGGCGGTGAGGGTGGCCAGAGGCTCGACGGTGATGTGGAGCCTGCGCCCGGCGCGGCGCTGGTGCCAGACTCCGGCGGCGACGCCGTCGACGAGCAGTACGGGGAAATTGCCCGCCTGGCCGCCGGACAGGGCACGCTCGGCGGCGCGTCCCGGGAACAGCCGTTCGCGCGGCTGACACGCGATGACGTACGCGTCGAAGTACGGCAGCAGCCGCAGGCCCCGCGGCTCCGTTGTGGGCATCGCGGTGTCCCCGGCGGCCACCCAGGCCGGCTCGCCCTCCAGCTCCACCTGCTGGAGTCGTGCCGAGAGCGAGGCGAAGAGTTCGGCGGCCCAGCGCGGCGGCGCGGCGAGCCAGCGCGCGAACTGCTGGGAGGTGGCGGGCCCGTAGGCGTACAGATAACGCTCGACGAGCCACGCGAGGGCGACAGGCGGATCGGCGGGCCGGAAGTCCGGCAGCCAGCGCCTGGGGCTGGTGTAGGTGACCTTGCGGCCCTTGTTGGGGCCGAAGCACAGCGCGCCGCGGTTCGCCGCCGTGTCGACGGCCTGGAACCAGCGGGGCCACAAGCCCTGGAACGCCTCCATGACGGGGTCCGCGGCCCACGGGCCGGCCTCCTCGGCGAGCGCCTCGGTCAGTTCGTCGACGGTCAGCTCCGCGTCCGCGAGTACGACCTCTATCGCTTCGACGACGGCTTCCGTCTGGTCGGGCGTCAGCAGGGACGCCTGTCCCTGGGTGCTCCGGCCGCCGGGCATCGCGGACAGCGCACCGGTCCACATCGGCAGATCCTGGGTGCTCAGCAGATGTACGGTCCCGCGCGGGCCCCGGGTCTTGACCAGGGTGCGCTCGGTCCACAGGGCGTGGCGTACGTCGGCCCGGGTCCCCTTGGCCGTACGCATCGCGAGGGACAGCTCGGCCGCGGACAGCACCTGGGCATGGGCGCCGCACATGACGGATGCGGCGGAGGCCACGGAAGCCACAGGCGCGGACAACGCGTTGCGCTCCAGCCGCCTGGCCGAGACCTCGGCCCAGGAGAAGCTCGGGGTCTCGGCCTTACCGGTCATGGAACGGCTCCTCGGGGGTCACGGCACACGCACGGTGCGGTCCGGTGCGGTCGGCGCGGTCGGTGCGGAAAATGCGGTCGGTGCGGACAGTACGGGCAGTACGAAGAGTGCGGCTGGAGCCGCTGGTGCGGGCAGCGGTCCGGCTCTTCGGCCCCTACCAGCCGCCGTCCGCCACCGGTTTCCCCGGTGCGTCGCCGAGCGGTTTCACCTGATGCGGTGAAGGCTGCTGCCACGGTGTGTGGTCGTCGCCCAGCCACTCTCCGACCGGCTTGACACCGCCCAGCGTGTCCGTGGGCGCCAGGTCCTCGCCGTCGGCGTCGTAGTAGTCGAACCAGGGCAGGCCCGCTCGCGTGTACGCGGCCCGGTCGACGGGGGACGGCGGGGGCTCTTCACCGGTGATACGCCGCCACTCCGGCGGGGTCACCAGGTGCACGAAGACGCGGCCCGAGGGCCCCGCGGCCCAGTCGGAGGCGGGCCGGTCGTCCTTGTAGACCTCCTGGCGCATGGAACCGCCCACTCCCAGTCCCATCGCCGCACCCGGGGCCCGCGGCGCGGGCGCACCGCCCCGGCCGGCTCCCGAAGCGGACATCATGGCCGGAGCGGCGGGCGCCCCTGGGGCGGGCGCGCCGTACGCGGCAGCCGGCGGCGGCATCGCGGCCCGCCGCTCCGCCGCTCGCCGCTGCTCCTGCCGCCACGCTTCCAGCGGTCCGTCCGCGAGCGGCCACGACTGCAGTTGCAGTCCGCCCCACTTCTCCTCGCCGGTGACCTGGCCCTCCACCGTCGCGCCCATCCCGAGCGGCACCGCGACGAACTGCCGCACCGTGCCCGTACCGGAGTTGATCCCGTCGAGCCACGGCTGGCGCGGCAGGACCAGGTAGTTCTGCGGGCCCCGTGAAAGCCGGCTGTTCCACGGCTTCCCCGACACCGCGCACACCTTCCCGACGCCCACCTGAAGGGCGCCCGGTTCCACGGTCCCGGCGAAGCTCAGCCACATCGCCTCACGCAGATACACAGGCAGCATGACGCCGCCTCTGGCCAGCCACTCCTGCGGCACCGTGGCCGCGAAGTCCTCGACCCTGCGCAGCGGGAAGTTGCCCAGGCCCGGCGGCAGGGAGTGCGTCCCCTTCTCGGGCAGGCGCAGCGTACGTACGAAACGCACCCGCACCCCGCCCGGCAGCAGCAGACTGTCCCCGTCGATCCGTACGGCACCGTTGGTCACCGGCGCACTCCCCTCGCATCGGTACTACTGATCGCTCCCGGTGTTATAACGATCGTTCCGTACGGTCCGGTTCCACTCGAAGGATTCCGTCGTTCCCGTGAACGGACCCCCGGCGGTGTCTCCGAAGTAACGGATCCGGTACACACCGGAAGGCGTGTCCGCAGGGACGTCCCAGGTGACGGTCACTGTGGAGGCCTCGTGTCCGGCTGACACGCCCGCTCCTGCCCAGCGGAATGTCGTGGACCAGTCGCCGTCGCCGGCGATCCTCGTCCACTCCCCGGCGTCCCGGCGTTCCACCGCCAGATAAGTGCCTCCCCTGCGCAGGTCGTTGCCCGGGTGCGCGCCGACGAAGCGGGCCGTGACGCGGGTGTCCGTGGTGGCGAGCGAGAGGACGTCACCGAAGTCCCGTCCCGGGTGGGGGGCGTCGCTCCTCCGCCGCCGGTACCGCCCGCGTGGC
Source organism: Streptomyces sp. TRD_SC_5 (assembly GCF_056836825.1). NCBI lineage: Bacteria > Bacillati > Actinomycetota > Actinomycetes > Kitasatosporales > Streptomycetaceae > Streptomyces > Streptomyces sp. TRD_SC_5. Next base: position 611,076 of record NZ_JBWZZS010000001.1, read on the forward strand.
GGCCGTATGCGTTCCGGCGTGCCCCGGGCGACGGGCCTGCCGTCCCGCATGGCTTGCGCGAGGCCGGCCGCGCTCTGGCACAGGGCGGGCAATTCCCAGCGGCCGAAGAGCGTGCTGCCGCCCTCGTACTCCTGGGCGTCGTACTCCTCGGGTGTCGTCACGTAGTGCGCGTACGCGTTGCTGTAGCCCGCCACCAGTACGTCTGCGAGTTCCGCTCCGACGATCGCGGCGACGGTACGCCGCAGCCGCAGCCCCGCCACGATCGTGACCTCGGCGGGAAGGCCGATCAGGTACAGCGGACCGATGCGCAGCAACTGCACCGGGAGCCGCTCCTGGACCATGGGGCGGAGGCGGTTGACGGGCCCTGCGGGCAGGCACAGGCCCTTGGGCGCCTGGGCGTCGCGCAGACGGGGCGCGAGGGGGTAGACGATCTGGTGCGACAGGGTGTCCCAGAGCAGGTTCCGGCCCGGTCTGAAGCCCTTGAAGCCCGGCCCGTCCACCCAGGCCCCCGCGAAGGCCGCCGCGCCCGCGACGGGGCCCGAGGTGCGGTGCGTACGTCCGTCTCCGGTGAATTCGGGCCGTACGGTCACGCGGGAGAGGTTCACGTGGGTCAGGCGGGCGTCCAGGACCATGGGTGTCTCGTCGCCGTTCAGCGCGGCGGCCGCCTCGTACTGGCGGGTGCCGATGATGCGGGTGTTCTCCGACTCGTCCTCCGTGGGGCCGCTGCCCGGCGCGAGGTTGAGGTTGGGCGACATGTCTCCGGCGTTGGTCTGCGCGAAGGCGGCGACGACGCCCGGGTCCCCCGCCTCCCAGCGGGAGGCGGCGTAACCCTTGTTGTCGGCGCTGATGAGCGTGTTCCTGTTGCTCATGCTGGTGTTGTGCGTGGCGAACCAATTGACCGTTCCCGCGAGCCGTCCGTTTCGCTCGATGCGCAACACCGTGGTCTGCGGGTCCACGGCGTGCGGGAAGTGCGCCCTGTCCGCTGCCGGGTTGCGGTCGAAGGCGCGCTTCGACCGGTTGACGCTGGCCGTCAGGAGCTCGCCGTGGGCCAGCCGGAGTACGGCGGGAGCGAGGTCCGCGTGCGCGGCTTCGGCGGCTTCCACGATGCCGTCGACGATCGCACCGTACGTACGCTCCCGGAAGCCACCCGTGTTGCTGTTGTAGAGCGCGTGATGGAAGTAGCCGCCGGGCCCGCAGTGGGTGTGCGTGGCGGTGATCATGACGTTCGACTCGGTGTAGCCGTCGGGCAGCCGACAGAGTACTTCTCGTACGACCCCTGCCGACATGAGCGGCAGTTCGCACACCACGAGCAGCAGTCGTCGCTCACCGTCCGCGAAGGCGTACGCGCGCGCGTGCAACCGGGTGTGGATCCCGGACGTCTGCTGATCGGCCTTGCCGTACCCGAGCATCCCGCACTCGGCGGCCTCCCCCGTGATGTCGGCGATGCCGCACCCGGCCAGGTGGCTCATCAGTCGAAGAGGTCGGGATCGGAGGCGGTGATCTGGTCCCACAGGGGCTGCGCCTGGAACCAGCCCGCGAAGTGGCCGCCGACCTGGGAGCGGGTGTGCAGCGCCGTGTCCCGGTCGATGAGCCTGGGCGTACCGGCGGCCATCGCCAGCAGCTGGGCCTGGCAGGACCGTTCCATGGTGATGAACCACCACACGGCCTCGGCGACGGACTTGCCCACCGTCAGGAGGCCGTGGTTCTGGAGGATCACGGCCTTGTACGAGGCGAGGGTGGCGCCGATGCGCTTGCCCTCCTCGGCGTCGCTGACCACGCCCTGGTAGTCGCTGTAGACGCCGTGGTCCTCGAAGAAGGCACAGGCGTCCTGGGTTATCGGGTCGAGGGGTATGCCGAGGCTCGAGAAGGCCTTGCCGTGCAGGGAGTGGGAGTGCGCGGCGGCCAGGGCGTCGGGGCGCGCCTTGTGCACCTCGGAGTGGATGACGAACGCGGCCCGGTTCACGGGGCGGTTGCCGTGCAGGAGGTTGCCCTCGTGGTCGACGAGGATCAGGTCGGAGGCCTTGATCTGGCCGAAGCTCATGCCGAAGGGGTTGACCCAGAACGCGTCGGGGTGCTCCGGGTCGCGGACGGTGATGTGTCCCGCGACGCCCTCGGAGAAGCCGAACTTGCCGAACAGCCTGAACCCGGCGGCCAGTTGTCCCTTGCGGTAGCGCCGTTCGTCGTCGGCCGAATCGAAGGAGGGCGGTGTCGGGAGCGACACCCCCTCGGGCATGGGGCCGACGGCTGCCGTGATGACCTGGGACATGGTGGGGGGCGTCGCTTCTGGCATGGTGTGCCTCCTCGTCCATCGGATACATTCGCGTATCCGATACGGGTCGGGATGCTTTCCGAGGCCGTACGCGCTGTCAAGGGTCCGGGCCGAAGGGTTCGGAACTGCCGGGAGTGAGGTGGCCGATGCCGAAGGGAACGACCAAGCGGCGGCCGCAGACGCTGGCGCGGCTGCTGGACGCCGCGCGGGAGGTGTTCGCCGAATCGGGCTTCCAGGGGGCGAAGATCGAGGACATCTGCCGGCGGGCCGGTTACACGCGGGGCGCCTTCTACTCCAACTTCCGGACCAAGGACGAGCTGTTCTTCGCACTTTTCGACGCGCATGCCGACCGGGAGCTGGGGCGCATCGCCCGGACGGCGGCGGAGATCGGCGACGACGAGCTGACCGTCGGCCGGATCGCCGAGCTGCTGGCTTACGTCGATCCGGACGAGCGCACCTGGTTCCTGGTGACCACGGAGTTCACCCTGTACGCCATCCGCGACCCGAGAGCGGCGCGGATGCTCGCCGATCACGACGCCCGGCTGCGCGCGGAGGCGGTCCGGCTGCTGCGCGACCTCTTCGAGCGGGCCGGACTGCGGCCCACCGTCGACCTCGACGATCTGGTCCGGGTCCTCATCGCGCTGCGGGAGGGGGCACTCGGTCAGAGTTACGTCGAACCGGAGCGGCTCGCGCCGGGCGCGCTCGCCCGCCGGTTCCTGCCGCCGCTGCTGTCCGCCGCGACGACGGCCGCAGACGTGATCTAGGCGGTCCGCAGGGGCGGCTCTGCGTGGCACGGTGCGCCCGGCATGCCGTCTGAGCTGCGGCAACGCCCGCTCTGGGGGCCACTGTCAGTGGTCGGGTGCACACTGGCCCGTATCTGAGACAACGGCGTCCTGGAGGTACCGGCCATGTCCGACGTACTGCTCACTGTAGGAACACGAAAAGGGCTTTTCATCGGCCGCAGGCGCGGTGGCGAGTGGGAGATCGACGGACCCCACTTCAACGCGCAGGCGGTGTATTCGATCGCCATCGACGCCCGTGGCCCTTCGCCCAGGCTGCTCGTCGGCGGCGACAGCTTGCACTGGGGCCCCTCGGTCTTCCACTCCGACGACCTGGGCGCGACCTGGGTCGAGCCGAAGGAGCCTGCCGTGAAGTTCCCCGAGTTCACGGACGCGTCGCTGGAGCGGGTCTGGCAGCTGCGTCCGGCCGGGGCCGAGGCGCCCGGCGTGGTGTACGCGGGGACCGAGCCGGCCGCACTGTTCCGGTCCGAGGACCGCGGCGAGTCCTTCGCGCTCGTACGACCGCTGTGGGAACACCCGACGCGCTCGCAGTGGGTGCCGGGCGGTGGCGGCGAGGGGCTGCACACGATCATCACCGATCCGCGGGACGCCCGGGCCCTGACGGTCGCGGTGTCCACGGCCGGGGTGTTCCGCTCGCTCGACGGCGGGGCGAGCTGGGCGCCGTCCAACAAGGGGGTGTCGGCGGTCTTCCTGCCCGATCCCGACCCGGAGTTCGGCCAGTGCGTACACAAGATCGCCCAGGACGCGGCCGATCCCGACCGGCTGTATCTGCAGAACCACTGGGGCGTGTTCCGCAGCGACGACGCCGGAGCGAACTGGTCCGACATCGGAACGGGGCTGCCCTCGACCTTCGGTTTCGCGGCCGCCGCGCATCCGCACCGCGCGGACACGGCGTATGTCTTCCCCATCACGGCGGACTCCGACCGGGTGCCCGCCGACAACAAATGCCGGGTCTACCGCACCGGGGACGCGGGCAAGAGCTGGGAGCCGCTGACAGCCGGACTGCCCCAGGAGGCGCATTACGGAACGGTGTTGCGCGACGCGCTCTGTACGGACGACTCCGACCCGGCGGGGGTGTACTTCGGCAATCGCAACGGCGAGCTCTTCGCGAGCGCGGACGACGGGGACAGCTGGCGGATGCTCGCCTCTCATCTGCCAGATGTGCTGTGCGTGCGGGCGGCGGTGATCGGTTGATCGGAGTGGGCGGGCCGCCAGTAGAGTGACGCCCGTGGCAGCAAGACCGTTGAAAGAGATCGTCGAGCCCGGGTGGGCGGACGCTCTGGAACCCGTGGCCGAACGGGTCGCCGCTATGGGCGACTTCCTGCGCGCGGAGATCGCCGGCGGGCGCACCTACCTGCCGTCCGGGGCGAACGTCCTGCGGGCGTTCCAGCAGCCGTTCGACGAGGTACGGGTCCTGATCGTCGGCCAGGACCCCTACCCCACCCCGGGGCACGCCGTGGGGCTCAGCTTCTCGGTGGCGCCCGAGGTGCGGCCGCTGCCCGGCAGCCTGGAGAACATCTACCGGGAGCTGCACACCGACCTCGGGCTGTCCCGGCCGTCCAACGGTGACTTGACGCCGTGGACCCGGCAGGGCGTACTGCTGCTCAACAGGGCGCTCACCACGGCTCCCCGCAAGCCTGCGGCGCACCGCGGCAAGGGCTGGGAAGAGGTGACCGAGCAGGCGATCCGGGCGCTCGTCGCGCGCGGAAAGCCGCTGGTGTCCGTGCTGTGGGGGCGTGACGCCCGCAACCTGCGGCCGCTGCTCGGCGACCTCCCGGCCGTCGAGTCCGCGCACCCGTCACCGATGTCGGCGGACCGCGGCTTCTTCGGCTCACGGCCGTTCAGCCGGACCAATGAACTCCTGGCCCGCCAGGGCGCGCAGCCGGTGGACTGGCGGCTGCCGTGACGTCGTGGGTGCTGGGGGTCGACTCGGGCGGGTCGGGGCTGCGGGTGGCGCTCGCGGAGGTCACGGACACCGGGCAGTTGGGCACCGGGCGCACCGAGACCACCGTGTCGCGTGAGCCCGTACGCACCGGGCCCGCCGGCATCGACGCGACGCATCTGCTGGACCAGCTGCTGCCCATGGCACGGGCCTTGCTCGAGGACGCCGAAGACCGGGACGGCGCCGCGCGCCCCGTCAGGGTCGGCGCGGTGGCGATCGGCGCCGCCGGTATGGCGACCCTCGGCGACGACCTGCGCGCCCGGCTGCCCGGGGCACTGGAGAACGCCCTGGGCGTACGGCGGCTGGCGCTGGCCGCCGACGCCGTCACGGCGTACGCGGGAGCGCTCGGCATGCGGCCGGGAGCGGTGGTCGCGGCCGGCACCGGGATGATCGCGCTCGGTACGGACCTGTCCCACTGGCGCAGGGCCGACGGCTGGGGGCATTTGCTCGGCGACTGCGGCGGCGGTGCCTGGATCGGCCGCGCCGGGCTCGAAGCGGCGATGCGCGCCCACGACGGGCGCAAGGGCGGCTCTCCGGCCCTCCTGGCCCGCGTGGAGGCGGTGTTCGGTCCCGCGCCCGAACTGCCGGGACTGCTCTACCCGCGCGCCGACCGCCCAGCCCTGCTCGCCTCCTTCGCGCCGGAAGTGGCCCGCTGCGCGACGGCCGGACCCGCCGATCCCGTCGCGTCGGGAATCCTGCGGGATGCGGCCGGGCACATCGCCGAGGCGGCCGCTGCCGTCTGCCCACCGTCCGGGGAGTGCGAGGTCGCCCTCACCGGTGGCCTGTTCAACATGGGCGAGGCATTGCTCGTACCTCTGCGGGCCGCACTCGCCGAGCGGCTGCCGCACGCGCGCAGCGTCCCGGCTGGGGGAGATCCGCTGGCCGGAGCGGTGCGCGTCGCCGCGTCGCTCGCCGCCGACGGCCTGCGGCTGCCGGTCGACGGGCTCCTCTTGCATGTACCGACAGAGCAGGGCAGTTGAACTCATAGCGACTCACGGGATAAAAGGGGACAGACACCGCTTCAATGCCCCCTCCCCGAACAGCCGAGCACACAAACCCAGTAGCATGCGGCGCCATGAGCTCCCCCACTGGGCCCGCATCCGGCCTGCCTGTACGAATGCCGCGACCACGACAGTCCGGACGGCACCGCCGGCCGGAACCCGCGGTGGCTCCCGAGGGCGCGCCCGCGTTTGTCCTCGCCGTCCCCGGCACCCCGGGCAGCGCGTCGCGCAGCCTGGCGGAGGAAGTCGTCAGTATCGCCCGTTCCGAGCTGCCCGGCCTCGACGCCCGGATCGGCTACCTCGACGGCGACAACGGCGAGTACCCCACGCTCGAGAGCGTTCTCGCGCACACCGCCGCCGAGCGCGCCGCCCGCTACGAGCAGGCGCTCGCCGCGGGCCGCGAGGTCGCTGAGCCGCAGGGCCCGGCCGCCGTCGTCGTGCCGCTGCTCGCCGGCCCCGAGAACGCCCTGATGCGCCGGATACGGCAGGCCGTCATGGACAGCCGCGCCGCCGTCGAGCTGACCGACGTCCTCGGCCCGCACCCGCTGCTCGCCGAGGCCCTGCACGTGCGCCTCTCCGAGGCGGGCCTGTCCCGCGCCGACCGCGCCAGGCTGTTCACGGTCGCCACCGCGGCCGACGGCATCATCCTGGCCACCGTGGGCGGCGACGAGGCCGTGCAGGCCGCCGGCATCACCGGCATGCTGCTGGCCGCGCGGCTCGCCGTACCGGTGATAGCGGCCGCGCTCGACGAGGAAGGCTCGGTCGGCGCCGTCGCGGAGCAGCTGCGCGGTTCCGGCTCGACGCAGCTGGCCCTGGCGCCGTACGTGATCGGCCCCGAGGTGCCCGACAGCCTGCTGGACGCGGCCGTCAAGGAGGCGGACTGCGCCACCGCCGAGCCGCTGGGCGCCTACCCGGCGATCGGCAAGCTCGCGCTGTCGCACTACACGACAGCGCTGGGCATCGCGCCGCAGCAGCAGGCACAGGGCATGCCGGCCCACTGAGCGAGGCCCTCCCACCGCACGCCGACTGCGGTACGGAGGCCGGAGCGTAAAGGCACGCAGGCATGCAGGAACGACCGAGGGCCCGCACCCGAGTGACGGTGTGCGGGCCCTCAGGCGTTCCTCCAGCGTTCTGAGGCGCGCCTCAGGCTGCTTGGTCAGGCGAACACGACGCAGGACGCCGCCGGCGCCTCCACGGAGCCCGCGCGGCGCGGGATGCCCGTCTCCTGGTCGATGTCGAACCAGGTGACGTCCCCGGAGCGTTCGTTGGCGGCGTAGAGCCTGCGCCCCGAGGGATCCAGGGCGAGGTCGCGCGGCCAGTGACCGCCGCACTCCACCGTCGTGACGAACTCCGCATGGGCGCCGGTCGGGTCGAGCGCGAGTACGGCGATGCTGTCGTGCCCCCGGTTCGCGGCCCACAGGAAGCGCCCGTCGTGGGCGACGACGACCTCCGAGGGGTACGTCGGCCCCTCCGTCCCCGGCCCCACCACAGGCACCTCGCCGAGCGGTACGAGCACTCCGGACTCGGCGTCCCAGCGGCAGACGGCGACGATCGGTTCCAGCTCGGCCAGGACGTACGCGTGACCGCCATCGGGGTGGAAGGCCAGGTGGCGCGGCCCGGTGCCCGGCCGCAGCGCGGTCTCGGTGTGCACGCGCAGCGTCCCGGTGGGCGCCGCGAGTTCGCAGACCCGCACGGAGTCGGTGCCGAGGTCGACGCTCAGCACCCAGCGTCCCGTCGGGTCCGGCAGTACCTGGTGGGCGTGCGGTCCGGTCTGACGGTCCTGGTCGGGGCCGTTGCCCCGGTGGTGGAGTACGCCGGTGGCCGCTTCCAGGGTGCCGTCCGCGCCGACGGGAAGCACCGTGACGCTCCCCGAACCATAGTTGGCCGTCACCAGGTGCCCGGCGGCGAGGGCGAGGTGGGTGGGCGAGGCGCCGCCCACGAGGACCGGCGCACCCGCCGGGAGCGGGGCGCCGTCGCCGGTCACGTCGAAGGCGGCGGCCGCCCCGTCCTCGCCCTCACTCACGGCGTACAGGACCTTTCCACCGGGGGCGAGCGCGAGGAACGACGGGTCCGCGACGGCGTCGGTCGACCCGAGCACGGTCAGTGCGCCCGTCTCCCCGTCCATCGCGGCGGCGGTGATCCCGCGCCCCCCTGCCGAGGTGAACGACCCGATGAATGCCCTCCCGGGCCTCCCGGACCGCCCAGCCCGCTCGGCCTCGTTGCTGCTGCTCACCGTGGAGCCCCTTTCCGCCAGTTGACCGCGTACAGCCGCAAGAGCTGTGACAGCTTCGATCACATTCTGCCGGGCCGACGGTAGCAGCCGGTCTAGACCATCCTGATGCAGCTCAGGCGCTCACGAGAGGGGCGCGCTCAGAGGTGCGCAGGGGTGTGGCGAGGTCGGCGAGCGCCCTCTCCAGCTCGTGGAGATGACGCAGGGCGGCCTCGGCCCCCGGGTGATGCCCGGTCGCCTGTACGGGCGCGAGCGGCGCCCTCTCGGCCGCCGGTCCCGTCGCCGGCGATACGAGCGCCTCCACAGCGGCCTCCACGCGCCAGCAGGCGGCCGCGAGGCGGGCGTCGTGGGAGGCGTCGGGGTCGGCGGCGACGGAGGCGAGGGCCCGTACCAGCCGGGCGCAGTCGTCGAGCAGGGCGATGACCCGCAGGGCGCGCGCCTTCCGGGCGCGCAGCGGGCTGAGCGGATGCACCAGCGGGGCGAGGGTGAGCCGTACCCGGCCGAGGAGGAGTTCCAGTTCGGCGACGCGGGGCGCCGGGTCGGCGGCGTCGTCCCCGGCCAGGCGGCGCGCGGCGTCCGCCGTACAGGCGCGTACGCAGTGCAGGGCGCGCTGGATCCAGGCGTCGGTGGCGCCGTGGGTGGTGACGGGCAGGACGAGGGCGACGGCGAGGGCCGCGCCGACGGCGCCGACGGCGGTCTCCTCGAAGCGCAGGAGGAGCAGGCCGGGGTGCAGGACGCCGAGGAGTCCGTACAGCAGACCGGCCATGACGGTCACGAAGAACATCATCCAGCTGTACGAGGGCGCGGCCGTGTAGAAGATCCCGAAGACGCATACGGCGACCAGCGCGGCGGTCGGCGCGGGGGCCCCGGCGACCGGGACCGCGATCAGCAGGCCGGCCCCGATGCCGGCGACCGTACCGAGCACGCGCCGGAAACCGCGTACCAGCGTCTCGCCGCGCGCGGTGGTGTTGACGAAGATCCACCACGCGGTGCCGACGGCCCAGTACCAGCGCTCCTGGGAGAGCAGCTGGCCCAGTGCGAGCGCGAACGCGCACGCCGCGGTGACCTGGAACGCCTGGCGGGTGGTGGGCCGTGCGAGGCGGCGCCCGGTCAGTGGCGCCGGGGCGGCGGGCGGCGGGGTGCGCCGCTCGATGCACCATGCCCCGAAGCGCACGGCCGCCGACACGGCGACGGCGAGCGCCACCGCGCCGTACAGCTCGGGCAGCTGCCCGGGTACGGCGTGCAGGAACTGGGTGGCGAAGAACTGCATGAACGCGAAGATGCCGAGCGCGTGCCCGCGCGGTCCCCACCGCCTGGCGTACGCCCCGCAGAAGACGACCAGCAGGAACGCCAGGTCGCGCAGGAGCGGCGCGCCGTGCAGGACCGTCGCGAGGGCGAGTACGGGGAAGCCCACGACCGGCAGCAGCGCGGTCGTGGCGGCCTGGCGGCGCGGTGTCGCGTCCTGGACGGTGAAGAGCGCGAGGAGTGCGGCGAGTCCCGCCGTGATGGAGGCGGTCAGGGACAGTCCGGCCAGTTCGGCGGCCGCCACCGACAGGCCCACGCCGATGACGGCGCGCGTGGAGACGCGCAGCCGCAGGAGCCCCGGATCAGGAGCGGTAAACATCCTCTTCACGACGGTAGGTTCCGCCCCCCTTCGGCGTTCGAAGCACCCGCTTCAGACCTTCGGACATGGCAAAGGCGCCGCGGGTCCGGAAGCCGGCTTCGTTGCCGTCCGGCGCTGGCGGCGCCATCAATGAGTAAAGGAAAGCATCAAGAAGCACACTGGCTCAACTCGACCAGATATGACTGAACCATTGGTACAGTTCACGGGCAGACCGCCGGGCCAGAAGGAGACCAACGGATCATGGCAGTGGACGAGCTCGACACCCGCATCCTGCGACTGCTCATCGAGCAGCCGCGCACCAGCGTGCGCGAGTACGCCCGCCTCCTCGGCATCGCCCGCGGAACGCTCCAGGCCCGGCTCGACCGGCTGGAGCGCGACGGTGTGATCACCGGTACGGGTCCCTCCCTCTCCCCCGCCGCCCTCGGCCACCCCGTGCTCGCCTTCGTGCACGTCGAGGTCACCCAGGGGCATCTGGACGAGGTGGGTGACGAGCTGGCGGCCGTGCCCGAGATCATCGAGGCGTTCTCCATCACGGGCGGCGGGGACCTGCTGACGCGGGTGGCCGCCCGCGACAACGGGCACCTGGAGGACGTCATCCAGCGGCTGATCCAGATGCCCGGCGTCGTACGGACGCGGACCGAGGTGGCGCTGCGCGAGCGGGTGCCCCACCGGCTGCTTCCGCTGGTCGAGTCGGTGGGCAGGGCGGCCGCGAAACAGCGGTGACGGACCGGCTTGGCATGCTGGTGCCATGAACCGCCCGCACCGCACCTCGGTCATCTTCGATCTCGACGGCACGCTCGTGGACAGCGAGCCGAACTACTACCGGGCGGGCAGGCAGCTGCTCGCCCAGTACGGCGTCACGGATTTCGGCTGGGAGGAGCACACCCGCTTCATCGGCATCGGCACCCGCGAGACCCTGGCGGTGCTGCGTGAGCAGTACGGGATCACGGCGCCGCTCGACGAGATGCTCGCCGGCAAGAACCGGCTGTATCTGGAGCTGGCCGCCGCGGCCACCGAGGTCTTCCCCGAGATGCGGAAGTTCGTGGAGCGGCTGCACTCCGAGGGGACCCCGATGACCGTGGCCTCCGGCTCCTCCCGCGCCGCCATCGAGGCCGTGCTCGCGGGCACCGGGCTGGACACCCTGATCACCGAGGTCGTCTCCGCCGAAGAGGTCCCGCACGGCAAGCCCGCGCCCGACGTCTTCCTGGAAGCGGCCCGCAGGATCGGCGCCGCCCCGGCCGACTGCGTGGTACTGGAGGACGCCCCGGCCGGGGCGGCGGCAGCGCACGCCGCCGGCATGCGGTGCGTCGCCGTGCCCTATGTGCGCGGGACGGAGAACGATCCGGCGTTCGCCACGGCCGGACTGCTCTTCCCCGGCGGCCAGGACGAATTCACGGCGCAGGCGGCGTACGACTGGCTCGGACAGCGGTAACCCGGACAGCACTCACTCGGCAGCGCCGGCCGAGCTGTTCGCGGAGGATGGCGGCGGACGTCCGGGCGACACGGACACCACGGCCGTGGCGTCCGTTTGTGGACACCTGGTGGGCGAAAACAGGTCACCGGACCTTCACACTCACCCCACCGTTCCCCCGCAGCGAACCTGATGGGAACATGCCGTTCGACAGGATTCGTACAGTGAGTGGAACGGAGAACCATACGTGAGACCAGGGGGCATATCAGTCCGCCGCTGGGGGACGGCGCTGGTCGCGTCGACGGCGGCATTCGCGGTGATCACACCCACGGCCTCCGCACAGGCGGCCACCGGTCCTTCCGTCACCGCGAAGGGCGCGTTCCTGCTCGACAGCAAGCCGAACAAGACGCTGTGGAGCAAGTCCGCCGACACCAAGCGCCAGATGGCCAGCACCACGAAGGTCATGACGGCCGTCGTGGTGCTGGAGACCCGGGGTGTCGACCTCAACAAGAAGGTCACCGTAAAGCAGAGCTACCGCGACTACGTCGCGCGTAACGGTGCGAGCACGGCCGACCTGAAGAAGGGCGACAAGCTCTCGGTGCGTCAGCTGCTGTACGGGCTGATGTTGCCGTCGGGCTGCGACGCCGCGTACGCCATCGCCGACACGTTCGGCACGGGCACCACCGAGGCGGCCCGCACCAAGTCGTTCATCTCCAAGATGAACAAGAAGGCCTCGGACTTGGGGATGACCAACACCAAGTACGACTCCTTCGACGGTATTTCGCGGGCGGGGAACAACCTCACCACGCCCCGCGACTCGGCCAAGCTGGCCCGGCGCGCCCTCGGGAACTCGACCTTCGGGTCGGTCGTGAAGGCAAAGAGCACCAAGCAGACGGCCACCAACGGCCGGGTCTACACCTGGTACAACACGAACCAGCTGCTCGGTTCGTACAACGGCGCGATCGGCATCAAGACCGGTACCGGTTCCGTCGCGGGCCCCTGCCTGGTGTTCGCCGCCAAGCGGGGCGACCGGACGGTCGTGGGGGTCATTCTCAACGACGCGAACCGCTACGCGGACGCCAAGAAGATGCTCGACTGGGCGTTCAACACCCGCACCACCATGAAGCTGCGTACGCTCCCGGCGGGAGCCGAACAGGACTAGTGCCAGTCAGTACGGATGCCCCGGCCGGATCGTTTCCGGCCGGGGCATTTCGCGCTCCCGCCAGGGGAAGTACCCCTCCATGACACCGTTCCGCCCCACCCCCGCCTGGCTGGCCGACGCCGTCTTCTACCAGATCTACCCGCAGTCCTTCGCCGACTCCGACGGCGACGGCATCGGTGACTTCAACGGCATCACCGAGCGCCTCGACCACCTCGCCTGGCTGGGTGTGAACACGGTCTGGCTGAACCCCTGTTTCGCCTCGCCGTTCCTCGACGCCGGCTACGACATCAGCGACTACCTCACGGTCGCGCCCCGCTACGGCACCAACGACGACCTCGCCGCGCTCGTCGAAGCGGCCCGCCGACGCGGCATCCGTGTACTTCTCGACCTCGTCGCCGGGCACACCTCCGACCGGCACCCCTGGTTCACCGCCTCCGCCGACGACCCGGGCGACGACCGCTACATCTGGACCGACGGCACCCGGCCGCCGCCCGCGCGGTTCGTGGCCTCGCCCGGCGCCCGCCCCGGCGCGTACCTGCCGAACTTCTTCGACTCCCAGCCCGCGCTCAACTTCGGCTACGCCCGCATGAATCAGGCCGAACCCTGGCGCCGGCCCGTCGACGCCGAGGGCCCGCGCGCCAACCGGGCCGCCCTGCGCGACATCATGGACCACTGGCTCGGCCTCGGCCTGTCCGGCTTCCGCGTCGACATGGCCGCCTCGCTCGTCAAGGACGACCCCGACAAGAGCGAAACCTCGAAGATCTGGACCGGACTGCGCCACTGGCTCGACGCCACCCACCCCGAGGCCGTCCTGCTGGCGGAGTGGGGCGACCCGGCAGTCTCCGTACCGGCGGGCTTCCACGCCGACTTCTTCCTGCAGTTCGGCGGACCGACCGTGGGCCGCCCCCTGCGCTCCCTGTGGAACAACCGGCACGGCACCGACAACGACGACTGGGACCCCGTCGACTGCTTTTTCGACCCCGCGGGCAAGGGCTCGCCCCGCCCCTTCGTCGACGCGTGGCAGGACGCCACCGCCACCATCGCGGGGCGCGGGTTCACCGCGCTGCCCACCGCCAACCACGACTTCGCGCGTCTCAACTGCGGCCCGCGCACCGCCGAGCAGCTCCCCGCCGCGTTCGCCTTCCAGCTCACCTGGCCGACTCTCCCCGCCATCTATTACGGTGACGAGATCGGCATGCGCTTCGTCCCCGGCCTCCCCGACACCGAAGGCAGCGTCCTGGGCCCGCGCTACAACCGGGCGGGCTCCCGTACCCCCATGCAGTGGGACACCACCCCGGGGGCCGGCTTCTCCACCGCACCGGCGGACCGCTTCTACCTTCCGCTCGACCCCGACCCGGACCGGCCGACCGTGGCGGCCCAGCGCCAGGACGAAGGCTCACTGCTGCACCTGGTACGCCGCCTCGTCGCCCTGCGCACCGCCACCCCGGAGTTCGGGACCACGGGCACGGTGGCCGTCCTGCACGACGGTCATCCGTTCGTCTATGTGCGGGGCGGGCGCTACCTGGTCGTCATCAATCCCCAGCACCGCGCGGCCGGCGTCAGCACACCCGCCGCCGTGTCCGCCGGCCCGCCCCCACGGCCCGTGGAGGTCTCGGGCGTACACATCGGCGGCGGCAGGATCACGGCGGAGGGTTTCGCGTACGGCGTCTTCGAACTCGGCCGGGCCGGCTAGGGCTTGAGCAGCGTCTTGACCATGCCGTCCTGCTTGGCCTGGAACATCTCGTACGCCTTCGGCGCGTCCGCGAGCGGCATCCAGTGGGTGGCGAACCCCTCGACGCCCAGCGGGTCGTCGTCGCCGAGGAGCGGCAGGATGTCGTCCACCCAGCGCTTGACGTTGGCCTGGCCCATCCGCAGCTGGATCTGCTTGTCGAAGAGGGTCAGCATCGGCATCGGGTCCGCCATGCCGCCGTACACGCCGGACAGGGAGATCGTGCCGCCCCGGCGCACCACGTCGATCGCGGTGTACAGGGCGTGCAGGCGGTCCACCCCGGCGTGTTCCATCAGCCGCTGCCCGACGGCGTCGGGCAGCAGGCCGGTCATCCACTGTGCGGCCTTGGCGACGGGGGCGCCGTGGGCCTCCATGCCGACTGCGTCGATCACGGAGTCGGTGCCGCGGCCGTCGGTCAGGTCGCGGATGGCGTCGGGCAGGTTCTTGCCGTACGTGCGCAGGTCGAGCGCCTTGACGCCGCGGGTTCCGGCGCGGCTCAGCCGCTCCGGCACCAGGTCGACGCCGATCACCAGGCTCGCGCCCCGGTGCAGGGCGATGCGGGCGGCCATGTCGCCGATGGGCCCGAGGCCGAGTACGGTCACGGTGCCGCCGGGCGGGATCGCGGCGTACTCGACGGCCTGCCAGGCGGTGGGCAGGACATCGGAGAGGTAGACGAACCGCTCGTCGGGCGGCCCTTCGGGCACCTTGACCGGCAGACTGTCACCGAACGGTACGCGCAGGAACTCGGCCTGCCCGCCGGGGACTTGCCCGTACAGCTTGGTGTATCCGAACAGCGACGCGCCCATGCCGCGTTCCCGGACCTGGGTGGTCTCGCACTGGGAGTGCAGGCCCTGCTCGCACATGAAGCAGTGCTGGCAGGAGACGTTGAACGGGATCACCACCCGGTCGCCCGGCGCGAGCGCGCTCACACCGGCGCCGACTTCCTCGACGACGCCCATCGCCTCGTGTCCGAGGATGTCCCCGGGGTCGAGGTAGGGCCCGAGGACCTCGTACAGGTGCAGGTCGGAACCGCAGATGCCGGTCGAGGTGACGCGTACGATCACGTCGGTCGGCTCTTTCAGCTGCGGGTCGGGCACCGTGTCAACCCGTACGTCCCGCCTTCCGTGCCAGGTCAGTGCGCGCATCGCTCTCTCCTCGCCAGTCGGTCTCCCTGGATCTCCGGGTCCCCACGGAGGGCGTCTTCATTCCTTAATGTCCGGATCGCCCACAGGTGGGGTTTGGCCCCGGACGGTACGGGCACCCGGCGGCCCATGGATGGGCTCCCGATGGACCAGAGGTGGTTGGACAGGGCCGCCTGCGCGGACACCGACCCGGAACTCTTCTTCCCCGTGGGGGTCAAGGGACCCGCGCTGGACGAGCAGGCCGCGGCCAAGGAGGTGTGCGGGCGCTGCCCCGTGACCCGCCAGTGCCTCGCCTACGCGTTGCGTTCCGGACAGCGCACGGGGGTGTGGGGCGGCCTGGGCGAAGAGGAACGCTCTCCACTGCACCGGGCCGTGGCACGGTCCGGCCGCAGTGACCGGCCCGCTGGCCCCCGCCCGGGGTCTGCTCCGACCAGATGATCTTGCCGCTGTCGGTGTAGCGGGTGGATCGGGGCGGCTCCGTACCGGATGGCGTCGGTGACCAGCTCGCTGAGGATCAGTTCCGTGGTGAAGGATTCCTCGTCCGGGCCCCAGTCCGCGAGCCTGCGCGCGACGCCCTTGCGCACGTCGGCGACGGCCGAACCGATGAGGGGCGGGTAGCGGTGGGGTGTAGCGGGTCCCGTCCGGCGCGTACACGACGATCAGGTCCACACCGGCGCCCCGCCTGGCCTCCTCGGCCCACGGCTGCAGCGCGGCGGTGGGATCCGCGCTGTCCGGCGCCGGGGCGATTTCCGGGGAGTGCGCGGACGCCTCGGCGACGGCGTGCGTGCGGAGGGAGGCTTCCTGCATGCTCTCGCGCCGCCCCTGCAGTACGTGCGACACGACTGCCGCGGTGACCAGCAGCCCGGCGACGGCGAGCCTCCGTCAGCGGACGGGGTTCGCGCCGGTTTCGTGCCCGCGGCCGACCGGCGCCGTACGCCACCAGCGGAGGGAGGGCCGCCACTTCATGACGCGGGTGGCGAGGGCGGCGTACGCGATGCCGACGAGGAGCGAGGCGAGCGTCGCGACCAGTGCGAACTGGCCCTCCAGGCGCGGGAAAACCTGCCAGTGCGTCACGTAGATGTAGAGCGAACTGCCCGCGAGGACACCCGCGACCCGGTTGACGGAGGTGAGGCTCGGTATGTTCCGGACCCAGATCAGCAGAGTCAGGCCGATCACGACGACCACCTCGCGGGCGAGCTCCCCGGGGAAGAAGCCCGGCACCGTCGCGAGGACCGCGGCGTTCACGAGCAGCCGCTGCCGCGCCGTGGTCGCCCTCGCGGCGGTCCAGCCCAGGGCGAACAGCCAGAAGACCTCGGCCACCAGCGGAACGTGCCCCCGGGCGTCGAGGCCGAAGAGGTCGTAGCGGCCGATCAGCCCCAGGGCCGTCAGGACGGCGGGGAGCGCGAACGGGAAGCGCCGCTCGGCGCGATCCACTTGTGGCAGGGCCAGCAGCGCGGCCACCGCGACCAGCATGTAGAGCAGGACCTCGATGAACCAGAAACCGTCGTTGGGACCGAGGAGGCTGGTGAGCAGCAGGACGTTGGTGATGCGGTAGTCGTCGGTGACGAGCAGCATCAGCGCGAGCCACGCCACAGTCGGCACGACGATCCGCGCGATGCTGCGCCCCATGTTCCCGAGGCGCTCGCGCCGGCCGGCGGAACTGAGATGGAAGCGGGCGAAGTTGTACCCCGCCACACCCAGCAGCACATGGGCACCGCCCTTGATCCAGAAGAGATGGATGTGCGAGCCGACGATCAGCACGATGGCGACGGCGCGCAGGGCCACGCTGGTTTCCAGGGAACGGCGGCGGGTTTCCAGGAAGCCACGGCGAGCTTTCAGGGGGCCACCGCCGGCGCCGCGCCGCTTCGGCGCCGGCCGGGCCGACGGCTGCTGGAGTGCGCGGATGGGGAGCGTGTGCCAGTTGTCGGGCAGACGCCCCAGTACCCCTTCGAGGTTCAGCGACATCTCGACGTACGACAGGGAATCGCCGCCGAGGCCGACGAAGCTGCTGTCCTCGGTGACATCGTCCCGATCGAGGATCCGTGCGTACAGCCGGCACAGGTCGGCGGCGGTGAGTACGGACCCGGCCACGTCCGCAGGGGCCCCGGGTGCGGCTTCCGTCAGTTCGCGTATCGCCCGGTAGTCGGGCTTTCCCGTGGCGAGCCTGGGAAGTTGGGGAAGTACCCGGACGCGTACGGCGCGCGCCGGCAGACCGCATTCGGCGGTCACCAGCCGGCGCACCTCGGCCGGATCCACAGCCTCCGGGTCACCCGCGACGGCCACGGCCAGCGCGTCGTCGTCACCGGTGCAGCAGGAGGTGATGCCGCGCCTTTCGAGCATCACCTCCACCTGCTGGGGGTCGATGCGCAGGCCGAGGATCTTCGCGAACCGGCTGCGCCGGCCGACCAGTTCGTACAGACCGTCGGGGGTACGCCGGGCGATGTCGCCGGTGCGCAGTTCGTCGACCGTACGGCCGAGTCCGAGGTCGCGCGGGCTCTCGGCGTAGCCGAGCATGACGTTGGGCCCCGCGTACACCAGCTCGCCAGTGGACTCGCCGGGCCACTCCGGCAGCGGCTGGAGCCGGAAGGAGCCGCCGGGGACAGCGATTCCGGCCGCCTCGGGGCGGGATTGGGCGAGATGCGGCGGCAGGTAGGCCATGCGGGCCGTCGCCTCGGTCTGGCCGTACATGACGAACAGGTCCCAGCCCGCCTCCCGGCCGAGAGCGGCGTACCGCGCGACCCGGTCGGGCGCCAGCCGTCCGCCGGCCTGGGTGACGTAACGCAGATGCGGCAGTTCCATCGTCGCGAAACCGACCCGGTCGAGCAGGTCGAAGGTGTACGGGACGCCGGCCAAGGCCGATCCGCGGGCGCTGCGGAAGAGCTCCCAGAAGCAGGCGTCGGCGACCGAGAGGCCGGTGAGGATCACCGCGGCGCCGCGCAGCAGGTGGCTGTGGATGACCGAGAGGCCGTAGCAGTAGTGCATCGGCAGGGTGGTCGCGGCGCGGTCGGTGTCCCGGATGTCCAAGTACTCGGCTATGGACTCGGCGTTGGCCTGCAGGTTCTCGTGCGAGAGCCGGACGAGTTTCGGTGACCCGGTCGAGCCGGAGGTACTGAGCAGCAGCGCGAGGTCCGGGTGGAGGGCGTGCGCGGAGACCTGGCGCCGCTCGTCGAGCACCCACTCCCCGCCGTCGGCGTGCGCCACGACGTCCGGATCGTACGCGTCGGTCAGTGACCGCACGGCCTCGGGGTGGTCGCCGGGCACCAGCAGGGCGGGGTGGCCCGCCGCCAGCGCGGCGAGGTGTACGACGAGAGCGTCGACGGTGTTGGCGGCGACGAGCAGGACCAGGCGCCGGGCCGGGCCGAGGCGGCGGACGGTGGCGTCGACCCGTACGGCGAGCTCGCGATAGGACACCGGGCCGTCGGCGGTGATGACGGCCGTGCGGTCGCCGTGGGCCGCGAGCCCGGAGGCGAACGGAACGGTCTTGGTGCCTGGGAGCAGGCCGGAAGGGGCTTTCACGAGCGCATCTTAGGAAAGGCTTACCTGCTTGGATAGTCACGGAACCATCACAGGTGATCCACTGAGAGTGCACAGATAAAGAAGAGGTAAGGTCGGCTCCGCCGTCCGCACGACACGGCCGGAACGTTACGTACATCACTCTTGACGTTTAGGTTAGCTTTACCTTATTCATTGGGCGTCCCCAGCGGAGACAGCAGTCAGCCGCAATGCAGAAAGGCTTCGCATGCGACGCCCCTTGATCAGACGTCTGACCGCGCTGTGCGCCGCGGCGACCCTTCTTGCCACCGTCGCGGGCTGTGGCAACGCCGAGGACGACGCCGGACTCGTGATCTACTCCGGCCGCAACGAGAACCTGGTCAAGCCGCTCCTGGACGATCTCGAGAAGGCCATCGGCACCACGGTCGCCGTTCGCTACGGCGACAGCGCCGAGATGGCGGCCCAGATCCAGGAGGAGGGCGACAAGACCAACGCCGGTCTGTTCTTCTCCCAGGACGCCGGAGCACTCGGAGCCCTGTCCACGAAGGGCCTGCTGAAGAAGCTCCCCCAGCCGACGCTCGACCGGGTGGAGCCCTCCTTCCGCGGCAGCGCGGGCGACTGGATCGGCACCTCGGGACGCGTCCGCGTCCTGGCGTACAACCCCGGCCAGGTCACCGAGGTGCCGGACAGCGTGCACGAGCTGACGAAGCCCGAGTGGAGGGGCAAGGTCGGATACGTCCCGACCAACGCCTCCTTCCAGGCCTTCGTCACCGGCATGCGCGTCCTGGAGGGCGACGACGCCACGCGCGCCTGGCTCAAGGGCCTCAAGGCCAACGACCCCAAGGTGTACGAGAACAACCTCAAGACGCTGGACGCGGTCGGCCAGGGCGAGGTCGCTCTGGGCCTGGTCAACCACTACTACTGGTACGAGCAGGTCGCCGAGAAGGGCGAGGACAAGGTCGGCGCGAAGATCCACTTCCTGCCCGGCGGCGACCCGGGTTCGCTCGTCAACGCGGCCGGAGTCGGCATCCTCAAGAGCAGCGACCAGGCCCCGGCGGCGCAGAAGGCCGTGGACTTCCTGCTGTCCAAGAAGGCGCAGACGTACTTCGCCGAGGACACCAAGGAATACCCGCTGGCCGCAGGCGTCACCAGCACGGTCAAGGACCTGCCCCCGCTGGACTCCCTCGACGCCCCCGAGATCGACCTCGGCAAGCTGGAATCGCTTCAGGAGACCCTGAAGATGCTCCAGGACGTCGGGATGGTCTGAGCCGTCATGTCTGCCCCGGATCCCGTCGCAGCGGCGGGACCGGGCGCCCTCCCGCCCCGCCCGCCCGGCCCTTCCACGGCGCCGGCCGGGCGGTTGAGCGCCGAGCGCCGCCCGCCCGCCGTCCTCGTCGTTCCCGCCGTCGTGGCCGCGGTGTTCGCGCTGCTGCCGCTCGGCTACCTCGCGGTCCGCTCCCTGGAGCGCGGTCCCGCCTTCGCCTGGCAGGTCGTCGCGAACGAGCGCACGGCCGAACTCCTCGGCCGCAGCCTGGGACTGGCCTCTGTCGTCGTCACGGCCAGCCTTCTGCTGGGCATCTCGCTGGCGTGGCTGACGGTGCGGACCGCACTGCCCGCCGCCCGTGCCTGGTCCGTACTGGTGACCCTGCCGCTGGCGGTGCCCAGTTACGTCGCGGCGTTCGCCTGGCTGTCCGCCTTCCCGGAGCTGGCGGGCTTCACCGGGTCGGCCCTGGCGCTGACCCTGGTGAGCTTCCCGTACGTCTACCTGCCCGTCACGGCCTCGCTGCGCGGCGCGGATCCGGCACAGGAGGAGGTCTCCCGGTCGCTCGGCACCGGACCGCTGCGGACCTTCTGGCGTGTGACGCTGCCTCAGGTGCGGCCCGCGGCGGCCGGTGGCGCGGTACTCGTCGCGCTGTACGTACTCTCCGACTTCGGCGCCGTGTCCCTGATGCGGTACGACACCTTCACGCGCGGCATCTACACCTCGTACCGGGCCAGTTTCGACCGTACGCCCGCCGCCGCACTGAGCGTCGTCCTCGTCGTGATGACCGTCGCGCTGGTCGCCGCCGAGGCACGTACGCGCGGCCGCGCGGGCCACGCCAGGACGGGTACCGGCGCCGCGCGCCCGGCCGTCCCGGCGCCCCTCGGCCGGTGGCGCGTACCCGCGCTGGCCTGGTGCACGACGGTCACGGCCGTCGCCGTCGTCACGCCGCTGGCCACGCTCGGCTACTGGCTCGCGGTCGGCAACTCCGCCACCTGGGACCCGTCCCGGCTGCTCGACACGGCCGGCACGACCCTCGGCGTCGCCGCCGCGGGCGCCGCGCTCACCACCCTGCTCGCACTGCCGGTGGGGGTGATCGCCGCCCGCCACCGGGGCCGGACCGCGCATCTGCTGGAGCAGTCGGCGTACGCGGGCCACGCGCTCCCGGGCATCACCGTCGCCCTGTCGCTCGTCTTCTTCGCGGTGCGTTACGCCGAACCGCTCTACCAGGACTACCCGTTGCTGGTCTGCGCCTACGCCGTGCTCTTCCTGCCGGTCGCGGTCGCCGCGACGCGGGCCGCCGTACTTCAGTCCCCGCCGGTACTGGAGGACGTTGCCCGCTCGCTCGGCCGCAGCCCCCTGCGCGTGCTGCGCGAGATCACCGTGCCGCTGGCCGCGCCGGGCGTCGCGGCCGGGGCCGCACTGACCTTCGTCGTCTGCATGAAGGAACTGCCGGCGACCCTGCTCCTGCGCCCCACCGGCATGGACACCCTCGCCACCCGCCTGTGGACGGAGACGGGAACCGGGTCGTTCGCCGCCGCCGCGCCGTACGCGGCGGCGCTGATCCTGCTCGCCGCCATCCCCTCGTACCTCCTTGGGAGGCACCGCACTTGACATCCTCCCCCTCGTGAACGAGGGGGCTTCCTCACTTCGCAGTGAGGGTTTCCTGCTTCGCAGCAAGTTGCCCCGTCCGGGAGGACTCCCGTTGAGGTCTTACACCCGCTCCACAGGCTGTAACCGCCAGTCCGGCGGCCAGAATGTTGCGTGCCGCGTTCACGTCGCGGTCATGCGTGGTACCGCACACGCACGTCCATTCCCGGACGTTCAGCGGCAGTTTCTCTCGGATGGTGCCGCATGCGGAGCAGAGCTTGGTGGAGGGGAACCAGCGGTCGACGGTGACCAGGTTCCTTCCGTACCAGGCGCACTTGTACTCCAGCATCGAGCGCAGGTCGGTCCAGGCCGCGTCCGAGATGGCGCGGGCCAGAGTCTTGTTCTTGACCATGTTGCGTACGGTCAGGTCCTCGATCACGATCGTTTGGTTTTCACGAACGAGCCGAGTGGTGAGCTGGTGCAGGAAGTCCCGGCGCCGGTCAGCGATCCGGGCGTGCACCTTGGCGGCCTTGAGGCGGGCCTTGTCCCGGTTGCGGGAGCCCTTCTCCTTCTTCGCCAGGACCCGCTGGGCCCTGGCCAGACGTGCACGGTCTTGGCGTTCGTGCCGCGGGTTGGTGATCTTCTCCCCGGTGGACAGCGTCACCAGGCTGGTGATTCCGGCATCGATCCCGACCGCGGTGTCCAGCTTCGGCAGGGGCTTGACGGACGCGTCCTCGCACAGCATGGACACAAACCAGCGGCCCGCGCTGTCCTGGGACACGGTCACCGTGGACGGCTCCACCCCCTGCGGGGGCGGCCGGGACCACACGATCGCGAGGGGGTTCTTCATCTTCGCGAGCGTCAGTACACCGCCCCGGTACGTGAACGCCGACTTGGTGTACTCCGCACAGCGGCGGGTCTTCTTCTTCGACTTGAACCGGGGGTACTTCGCCCGGCCCTCGAAGAAGTTCGAGAATGCCCCTTGCAGATGCCGCAGCGCCTGCTGCAACGGCACCGACGACACCTCGCAGAGAAAAGCCAGCTCCTCGGTCTTCTTCCACTGCGTCAGCATCGCAGAGGTGGCGTTGTAGTTCACCCGCTCCTGACGCTGGAACCACGCCACCGTACGGGCTTCCAGTGCCAGGTTGTAGACCTTGCGGACACACCCGAACGTGCGCGACAGCTCCGCTGCCTGCTCGTTCGTGGGGTGAAAGCGGTACTTGAACGCCCGCTTCACCAGCTCGGTCTTCACATCTCACTAACTACCAGACCCGTTAATAGGACACGGACAGCCAGAACGGATGCGCACCGAGACTGCGCCGCTTCGCGGCTCCGGGCCAAGGATGCGTTTCCTCCCCGAGCCAAAGCACGGGGTATCCACGCAAGGAGTTTGGGATGAACGATCTGCGGATCACCGGAGTCTCCAAGGCCTACGGCCCGGGCGCCACGGTCCTCGACGGACTCGACCTGCACGTCCCCAGTGGCGCCCTGGCCGCCGTACTCGGCCCGTCCGGCTGCGGCAAGACCACGCTGCTGCGCATCATCGCGGGCTTCCTCCGGGCGGACGCGGGCACCGTCACGGTCGGCGGGCGCACACTGACCGCACCCGGAGTGCACCTCCCTCCGGAGAGCCGCCGAGTCGGCATCGTGCCCCAGGAGGGCGCGCTCTTCCCGCACTTGAGCGTCGCCCGCAATGTGAGCTTCGGCCTGAGCGGCCGGCCGAACCGCGCCAAGCGCCGCAGCCGTACGGACGAGATGCTCGAACTGGTCGGCCTGGCCGGATACGGCGACCGCATGCCGCACGAGCTGTCCGGAGGCCAGCAGCAACGCGTCGCCCTGGCCCGCGCCCTGGCACCGGAGCCCGCCCTGGTCCTGCTGGACGAGCCGTTCAACGCCCTCGACAGCGCCCTGCGCGCGGGCGTCCGGGCCGACGTCCGAGCCGCCCTGCGCGCCACCGGCGCCACCGGCGTCCTGGTCACCCACGACCAGCAGGAGGCCCTCTCCACGGCGGACGTCGTCGCGGTCGTACGGGACGGCAGGGTCGCTCAGTGCGGCACACCCCAGGAGGTCTACCGGCGCCCCGCCGACACCTGGGTGGCCCGCTTCGTCGGCGACGCGGTACTGCTCCCGGGCAAGGCCGACGCCGGCACGGCGACAACCGCCCTGGGCCGCCTTCCACTCGCCGCGCCCGCCGAGGGCCGCCGCGACGGCACCGTCCTGCTGCGCCCCGAGCAGCTGCGACTCCACCTCGACGAAACCGCACCGGTCCAGGGCACCGTGACCGATGTGGCCTTCTACGGTCACGACGCCATGGTCACCGTCACGGTCGACGGCCTGGAAGCCCCGGTAGGCATCCGCGTCACGGGCCCCGTGCCCGTCCAACCGGGCCAGCGCACCGGCATCGGCGTCACGGGAGAGGCGACGCTGCACGTCTGACACCGCGGCTCGTGGGGCTGCGGCGCCCCTCAGCCGACGGGAAGCCGGTCCCGCACGGAGCCGGCCGCCGACTGCACACTGTGCGCCGCACCGGAGACGGCCGAGCCCACGTCGCGCCCTGCCCGGCGAGCGCTGCGGCGGCCGGACGAGGCCGCGGCCCGCGAGCGGTAGGCCAGCGACGGCTTCCCGTGCGTGTCCGCCGCGGCGAGCAGCAACCCGCCGAAGAGGGACAGGTTCTTGACGAACTGGACGCGCTGACGGGCCCGTTCGTCCGGGTCCTCGGTGTTCCACCAGGCGTGCCCGGCGATCGTGGTGGGCACGAGCGAGGCCGCGAGCGCGAGAGCGGATGCGCGCGGGAACCGGCCGATGGAGAGCAGGACTCCGGCCCCCAACTGGACGGCGCTGTTGATCTGTACGAGCCGCACTGTCTCGTCCGGCAGCTGCGGTACCCGTTCCGTTACGGGCTGGGCCACCGGGTCGGCGGCAGGAGCCACGGATTGCGGGTCGCGCAAAGTACGCAGCCCGCCCGAGACGAAGACGGAGGCGAGCAGGGGACGCGCGGCTTTCCTCAGAATAGGCATGCCCACCGCGTGCCCCGAGTTGGGACGCTCACGCCTGCGGCATCACCCGAGGAAGCTCAGCCGCACCTGGCGGTCGGAGTTGTGCGCCCTGTCAGCGGCCCGTGTGTACGGTGCCCGTCAGTCCGCCGGTTCCGGAGCCGACGGGCACCATCGACCCGTCAGCGTCCGCGCGGAGGCGGCACGGACGGCGCCCCCGGGTCGCTTCCACAAGCCGGCCCTTCCAGACCCGCAGGTGGTTGTCGGCGCAGGCGGCCACGAGCAGGTCCTGGTCGTCACACCCCAGGCGCGCCCAGCGCAGGAACGGCCTTAGGCCCACCTGCAAATCCGGACAGCCTCCGGGCGTGACGACTGCCACGATTACCAGCAGGCGACAACAAATCCTTCACGCCTTGGCTACATTCTCCGCAAAATCTTCGGATCAATCCCAACTCAACGAGCAGCACAGGAAGATCGACTTGGTTCAAACCCGCACTATGTGTGGGCTCTTGTCCGTATAGCAACCACCGACTGCACCGCGACTTCGCCCTGCCGGACATAAGGCTGTAGTCATATTCCCCGACGGCCCGCCGGGGCCCGGACGGCCTGACCAGCCGGATGTTCCTCGGTGAGGGGTCGTCAATTTGCTGCCCAGCGCCGCAACAAGGGCCCCGGGCGCATCAACTCGCATCGACTCGCAACAACCAGGGGGAACAACCATGTCTCAACTAAGCCGACGCCGCGCCCTGGGCGCCTCCGCCACAGCTCTGGCCGGTCTCGCTCTGACGGGCTTCGCGCGAACGGCCGAGCCGTCCCGCCCTCCGGCCGCCGGCCACCGCCCTGGGCACACCCCCACACAGCCGAAGCCGTTCGACGAGTCCTTCAAAGGACGTCGCATACAAGGCGCGCTGTCACACCACGGAGGACACCACGGCGCCGGTTACTCCGTGCACATCGACGGCGAGGAGCTGCACGTGATGCAGAACGCCGACGGCACGTGGATCAGCGTTGTCAATCACTACGAGACGTTCGCCGGCCCGCGCGCCGTGGCTCGCGCCGCCGTGATCGAACTCCAGGGATCGCAGCTCGAACCCCTGCTCTGACGTCACCGCCGTCCAGCAACGCCGTCCAGCCCTGAACCCGAAGGCATTCCCATGACCGTACGCAAGAACCAGGCGAACCTCACCCCCGCCGAGAAGCGCCGCTTCGTCGACGCGCTGCTCGAGCTCAAGCGCAGCGGGCGTTACGACACGTTCGTCACCACCCACAACGCCTTCATCATGAGCGACACCGACAACGGAGACCGGGTGGGCCACCGTTCGCCGTCCTTCCTGCCCTGGCACCGCAGGTTCCTCATACAGTTCGAGCAGGCTCTCCAGGCAGTCGACCCGGACGTGGCACTGCCCTACTGGGACTGGACTGTGGACCGCTCCCCCACGTCCTCACTGTGGGCGGCCGATTTCCTGGGCGGTACCGGCCGAAGCAGGGACGGGCAAGTGAGCGACGGCGCCTTCGCAGTCACCGCCGGCAAGTGGCCGGTGTCCATACGGGTCGACGGGCGTGGTTTTCTCCGCCGAGCCCTCGGCTCCGGCGTACAGCAGCTGCCCACTCGTGCGGAGGTCGACTCCGTGCTCGCGATGCCCACGTACGACACCGCGCCCTGGAACAGCGCGTCCGACGGATTCCGCAACCACCTGGAAGGCTGGCGCGGCGTCAACCTTCACAACCGCGTACATGTATGGGTGGGCGGACAGATGGCCACCGGTGTCTCCCCCAACGACCCGGTGTTCTGGCTGCACCATGCGTTCATAGACCGGCTCTGGGCCCAGTGGCAGGCCCGGCACCCGGGATCGACGTACCTGCCTGCCGCCGGAACACCCAGCGTGGTGAGCCTCAATGACGTCATGCGTCCCTGGAACGACGTGACGCCCGCCGACATGCTGGATCACACCAGCCATTACACGTACGACACCGCGGCGTAGCCCGGCCTCCGCCCCTCGTCAACGAAAGGACTGGTACTGGCGGCGGAGGATCTCGATGTCTTACCCGCTGCCGCGGGTGTCCGAGTCAGTACGGGTGCGGAGCGGCGCCGGGCCGGTGAAGGTACTGGCGGCCATCACGGCAACGTCGGGGGCGGGGCGGGACTGTCTACGTGGCCGGCCGGGTGTGGCCGTGGGCGGCGGCATGATTCGGTCACCGCCCGCCCCGGCCGAGCCGCACCACTACCTCGCCCACTCCCTCGGAAGTCACGCGCCCGCCCACCTCCCGGACAGTGAAGGGTCTTTGCGTGCCCCGCGCCGTGACCCGCAGTTCGTCGTCGGCGCGCGTCACACGGAAGACGGCCGCGGGCTCTCCATCGAGCCCGGACACGACCCGCTCGCCCTCCTGCGTGTCCTGGGTGATCAGGAGCGTGAGGCCCTCCAGCCAGTCACCGTCGGGACGCTCGGCGTCGGCACCCCACGGCAGCACGGCGCCCGGGCGTACGTACAGCGGCAGGCTGTCGAAGCCGTGCACCTCGTGGCGCCAGCCCGGGCCCTGGACCCTCTCGCCGGTCAGCAGATGGGTCCAGGTCCCTTCGGGCACGTAGAACTCGACCTCCCCGCCGACGCTGAAGACGGGTGCGACCAGCAGGTCGGGGCCGAGCATGTACTGGCGGTCCAGAGTGCGGCAGGCCGGGTCGTCGGGGAACTCGAGGAGCATGGGCCGCATCATGGGCACGCCGGTGGTGTGCGCCTCGGCCGCGACGCCGTACAGATAGGGCATGAGGCGGTGCTTGAGGCGGGTGAACCCGGCGGCCACGGCGACCGCTTCCTCGCCGAATGCCCAGGGCACCCGGTAGGAGACATTTCCGTGCAGGCGGCTGTGCGAGGACAGCAGGCCGAAGGCCAGCCAGCGTTTGAAGACCGCCGGGTCGGGGGTGCCCTCGAAGCCGCCGATGTCATGGCTCCAGAACCCGAAACCGCTCAGCGACAGCGACAGGCCGCCGCGCAGCGACTCGGCCATGGCTTCCAGGGACGCGAAGCAGTCGCCGCCCCAGTGCACCGGGAACTGCTGTCCTCCGACCGTCGCGGAGCGGGCGAAGAGCACCGCCTCTCCCGGGCCGCGCTCCTCCTCGAGGAGCTCGAAGACCGCCTGGTTGTAGAGGTGCGTGTAGTAGTTGTGCATCCGCTCGGGGTCCGAGCCGTCGTACCAGGCGACCTCGGTGGGTACCCGCTCGCCGAAGTCGGTCTTGAAGCAGTCGACGCCCTGGTCGAGCAGGCCGCGCAGCAAGCCCGTGTACCAGGCGCGGGCGGCCGGGTTGGTGAAGTCGACCAGGGCCATGCCGGGCTGCCACAGGTCCCACTGCCACACATCGCCGTTCGGCCGCCGCACCAGGAAGCCACCCGCCCGCGCCTCCTCGAACAGCGCGGACTTCTGGGCGATATAGGGGTTGATCCACATACTGACCCGCAGCCCGCGCTCCTTGAGCCGGCGCAGCATGCCCTCCGGATCGGGGAAGACCTCAGGGTCCCACTCGAAGTCCGACCACTGGTACTCGCGCATCCAGAAGCAGTCGAAGTGGAAGACGCTCAGCGGGATCTCACGCTCGGCCATGCCGTCGACGAACGAGGTGACGGTCTGCTCGTCGTAGGGCGTGCAGAACGAGGTCGTCAGCCACAGCCCGAACGACCAGGCCGGCGGCAGCGCGGGACGCCCGGTCAGGCCCGTATAGCGGCGCAGCACGTCCTTCGGCGTGGGACCCGCCACGACGTAGAACTCGACCGACTGGTCCTCGACGCTGAACTGCACCTGCCCGACCGACTCCGAGCCGATCTCGTACGACACCTTCCCGGGGTGGTTGACGAGGACGCCGTAGCCGCGCGACGAGAGATGGAAGGGGATGTTCTTGTACGCCTGTTCGCTGCTGGTGCCGCCGTCGGCCTGCCAGATGTCGATGCTCTGGCCGTTCTTGATGTACGGCGTGAAGCGTTCGCCGAGCCCGTAGACGCACTCGCCGACACCGAGGGCGAGTTGGCCGATCATGTGGTGGGCGCCGTCCGGGGTGGTGGCGAAGGCGGTGCCCTTGGCTTCGACCGCGGTCAGCCGCTGTCCGTCGGCGTCGAGGAACTCCGGGCCCCAGGGCGCGGCGGTGTCCAGGCGGAGGGTGAGCGGGCCGCTGGTGAGTTCGGTGACGGTGCCGTCGCGGCGGATCTTCGCGAACCCGGAGTCGGTGTGCGCGCCCGGCAGGTCGAAGTCGGGGCCCCGCCGCTCCCTGCCCGCGTGGTGGGTCGCACGGACGCCGATGACGCCCTCGGCCGGGGAGAAGCATTCGACGGTGATCAGCGGGGAGTTGAGGGTGTCGCCGCGCTCGCGTACGCGGTGCACGGCCGCGTACGCCGTGAACCGGTCGTCGGCCACGTGCAGATCGCGTACTTCGGTCGCGTAGGAAGCCCGCACTCCGTCGCGCGGGAGCCAGAAGCCGTCGGTGAACTTCATGAAGTGGGGTTCCTCGGGGTCGGTGCGGCTGACAGGTCGGCGGCCCCGCCCGCTGCGGGCAGGGCGGTCGCGGAGACCGGGAAGTGGAGCCTGGCCAGACGCACCGTGCCGTGCAGCCGTACCCGCAGGTTCCGTACCCCCGAGGCGGTGAAGCGGGCGGTGCGGGAGGTGTACGCGTAGATCCCGGTGGTGGGCGCGACGGTGAGGGTGGCGCTCGCGTCGCCCGCGGTCACGTCGACGCTCCCCCCGCCCGCGACCACCACTGTGACGGCCACGACGCCCGCTGCGAAGTCGCAGTTCTGGAAAAGCAGTTCACCTTCCTCTCCCCCGATCGCGGTCACGGCGTCGCCCGCACGCTTGCTGAGGTCGACGATCTCGGTCCCCCGCTGCTCGTCGTACGCCACCGCCGCCAGGCCGGCCTCCCGCACCGGCCTGGCGGCGATCGCGTCCCCGTCGATCCAGACCTCCGTGGCGCACCGGATGTCCGCGCTCGACGCCCCGGCGAGGAACTCGTACGATCCGCTCGGCACGCACCACCGGTCGTGGGCGACGTCCCACAGCCCCAGCTCGGACAGCGGCAGGGCCACCGCGAAGCGCTCGCTCGCCCCGGCCTCCAGGTGGGTCCTGCGGTGGGCGACGAGCCTTCGCGAAGGCCGTACGACGGGCGAGGCAAGGGCCCGCGCGTAGACCTGGGCCACTTCCCCGGCGGCCACCGGACCGGTGTTGGTGACGGTCAGCTCGACAAACAGCATGTCGCCCGCGCGCTCGGCCGTCAGCTCCGCGTAGGCGAAGGAGGAGTAGCTCAGGCCGTGCCCGAAGGGGTAGAGCGGCACGCCTTTGAAGTACTGGTAGGTCTGGCGGGAGCCGATGATGTCGTAATCCAGCAGGTCCGGCAGGTCACGGTCGTCCGCGTACCAGGTTTGCGGCAGCCGTCCGGCCGGTGAGACGTCTCCGGCCAGGATCCGGGCGAGCGCGGTGCCCGCGGCCTGCCCGCCGTGCGCGGTCCACAGCAGGGCGGGCAGTTGCTCGTGGGCGTCCGTGACCGCGTACGGATAGGACGACACGAGGACGAGGACGGAACGGGGATTGGCGGCCCGGGCGGCCCGCCACAGTGCCTCCTGGTGCGGTGGCAGAGCGAGCGTAGTGCGGTCCTCGGTCTCGCGGCCGTTGATGTGCGGGTCGTTCCCGGCCACGACGATCACGGCTTCCGCGTCAGCCGCGGCCCGGGCCACCGCTTCCCCGCCGCGCTCCACGACCTCGACGTCGAAAATCTCTCCCTCGTCGGCAACCTTCAGACCGTCGGCGGCGACAGAGACGTACCTTCCCGTCCCTGTGTGCTGAAGGAGGAACCCGTCGCCGTGGCTCCGCAGGCCGAAGGTCTCCTGGACCACCCAGCCGCCCGGCTCGTCGGCCGACGCCCGCACATAGCCGTCGTCGGCCACCGAGAGGTACCGGCCGTCGGGCGCGCGCAGCGTCCAGGCGCCACCGCCCCAGTCGATCAGGGCGAATTCGGTGGGCTCGGCCCCGACGGTCAGCGGCGGCAGATCGGTGCGGCCGGCGATCAGTGCGGGGTCGAGCGCCCCCTCGGCGCCGCGCACCCCCTCGGGGGCGTCGGCCGCGGGCACCCGGATGCCACCCTTGGCGCAGCGCAGCCGTACCCGGTCGACGCCTTCGGCGAAGGTGACGTTGTGCGCTCCGAAGCGCTCGCGCAAACCGTCCAGCACAGTGGTCCTGCGGATGAGGCTGCCGCTGTACCAGTCGGTCTTGCAGGTGTCGGCGAGCAGTCCGACCACGGCGATCCGGGTGCCCGCCGCGAGCGGCAGCATCCCGTCGCTGTTCTTGAGCAGGACCACTGCCTGCTCGGCCGCCTCCTGGGCGAGGGCGCGGTGCGCCGGGGTGTCGAAGTCACGCAGGGACGCGTCCGCGTACGGATCGAGCCCCGGGTCGAACTCACCGAGCCTGAAGCGGACATGGAGGTGGCGGCGTACCGCCGTGTCGATGTCGGCCTCGGAGATCAGGCCCTGGTCCAGAGCGCCCCGGATCCGCGCGGTGATCAGCGACGGGTCGGTGCCGTGGTCGGTGAAGCTGTCCACGCCTGCGACGAGCGCGGCCGCAGTGGCCTCCTCATGGGTGTCGAAGTACTTCTGCGAGTCGACCAGATTGCTGGGCGCGCCCGCGTCGGAGCAGACCAGGAGCTCGCTCTCTGTCCAGGCGCGCAAGTGTGCGCGCAGATAGGGCGATACGTGGCTGGGGCGGCCGTTGACCAGGTTGTACGCAGGCATCACACCGGCGACCGAGCCCGCCTCGACGGCTCCGCGGAATGCGCGCAGGTCGTACTCGTGCAGGACCCGGGGACGTATCGAGGAGGAGGACGTGTCCCTGGTGGTCTCGTTGTTGTGGGCGAGCCAGTGCTTGAGGACGGGGGCGGTGCGCCAGTAGACGGGGTGGTCGCCGCGCAGGCCCCGGGTGTAGGCGACAGCGATCGCGGAGGTGAGCGCGGGGTCCTCGGAGTAGCCCTCCTCGTTGCGGCCCCACAGCGGGTGGCGCAGCAGATTCACCGTCGGCGCCCAGACGTTGAGCCCTACCCGGTCGTCATGGGAGCGCATGGCCCGCGCCTCGCTGCCGACGGCCGCGCCCACCCGGCGCACCAAGTCGTCGTTCCAGGTCGCACCAAGGCCGACCGCCTGTGGGAACACGGTCGCGGGGCCCATCCAGGCGACGCCGTGCAGGGCCTCCTGGCCGGTGCGGAAGGCGGCGATGCCGAGGCTGTCGACGGCGGGAGCGAACTGGTGGAGGAAGGCGATCCGTTCGTCGAGTGTCAGCCGGCCGAGCAGATCGTCGATGCGCTTGTCGACGGACAGCCCGGGATCGCGGAAGGGCGGCGGTCTTCCGGTCACGGGCGTATCCCTTCGGCGCTACGGACGTACATTTTCGAAGCGCTTCGATGCTGCGGTCCGCGGGGTTCCGGTGTCAAGAGCGGCTCTCCGGATGCCGCCGGCACAGCGCGCCCTTCCCGCTCGCACCGCAACTCCCCTGGCACTGAGAGGAATTCGGTGACGAGCCTTGTTACCGCCCGCGCCTTCACTTAACCTCGCAGCCATATCGAAGCGCTTCAACAGAGGTCACTTCGCAGACAAGTCGCCTCCCATGCAGAAGAGCCGACCGGCGGTGACCGCCGTGAGTCCCGGCGAGCCACGAAGGGTTGACGCAATGACGCCGAACTTTCCCTCCGCGCACTCTCCTTTGAGCCGGAGAACGCTGCTGTCGTCCACTGCGGTCGCCGCCGTCGCGGTGGCCGGCGGGCTGCCGCTGCTGACCGCGTGCGGCGGCAGCGGGTCGAAGAACGAGGGAACCACGACGGGCAAGCGACTCAAGGACCTGCTGCCCGACCATGTGGCGCCGACCCTGGTCACCCCCGACATCCCGCCCCAAAACGGCTCGGCAGCGGGCTTCACCACCGCGCTGCCGACGGGGCAGCTGAAGGTGTCCGTGCCGACGAAGCTCGGCAAAGGCAGCGAGTTCAGCGTCATGTCGCCCCTGTGGGGCAACGTCCCCAAGCAGGGCAACGCCTACTGGACCGCGATGGACGAGGGCGCGGGTGTCCGGGTCAAGTGGCAGAACCAGGACGGCAACACCTACGGCCAGAAACTGGGCGCGGTCCTCGCCTCGAACGGCATTCCGGACGCGGTGGTCGTGCCCGGCTGGGAGCTGACCGGCAAGATACCCAGCGCCATCAGCAACAAGTTCGCCGACCTCGGCCCCTATCTGACCGGCGACAAGGTGCGGAACTATCCGAACCTCGCGGCGATCCCGACCGGCGCCTGGCAGCGTTCGGTGTTCGGCGGCAAGCTGCGCGGACTGCCGATGCCCGCCCCGGTCACTCCGAACATCGCGCCGCTCTACCGGGCCGACCTCTTCGACAAGGAGGGCATCCAGCCGCCGAGGAGCACCCAGGAGTTCTACGACCTGTGCAAGCAGCTCAACGCCCCGAAGAGCAAGGTGTGGGCCTGCGGCGACATGAGCTGGGCGGCGTACAACTTCTTCGGTGTGCTGCCCGAGAAGCCGTACTACTGGAAGCTCGTGAACGGCAAGCTCGTCAACCGATACGAGACCGACGAGTACCTCGAAGCCCTGGAGTGGTCGCGAAAGCTGTACTCGGCGGGTTTCGTCCACCCGGACGCGAAGTCCGAGACCGGCAGCATCGGTGACCTGTGCGCCTCGGGCAAGGTCTGGATGTACAACGGCGACCTGTCCGACTGGTACGGCAAGACCGTCGTGCAGCGCGTGGACAGCGAGAAGTTCGAGATGGCGGCGATGGACTACTTCGCCCCCGGCGGCGGCAAGCCCACGCTTTACGCGCGCCCGCCCGCCGACATCTGGACATTCGTCAGCCGGAAGGCCGACGAGAGGACGGTCCGGGACATCCTCGCGCTCGCCAACTACTGCGCCGCGCCGTTCGGTTCGAAGGAGCAGCGTCTGCGCCAGTACGGCGTCGAGGGAGTCCACCACACCCTGAAGGACGGGGTGCTCGCCAAGAACGGCAAGGGCAACAACGAGGTCTTCGGCACGTACGAGTACATCGCCTCGCCCGCACCGTTCATCGCCCAGCCGGACCATCCGGACGTCGTGGAGGGCATGGTCGGCTGGCAGCAGCGGCAGGGCGCGTACACCCGCAAGCCGCTCTTCCACGGCATGGTGATCACCGAGCCCAGCCGGTATGCCGACCTGAACGCCGAGTTCGAGGACCTGGAGAAGGACATCGTCCGCGGCCGCAAGAAGGTGTCCGACATGCAGCAGGCGGTGTCCGACTGGACGTCGGGCGGCGGCGACAAGCTGCGGGACTGGTACAAGAAGCTGCTCGACGAGACCGGCAGCTCGGCGTCCTGACATGGCGCACAGCAACACTGACACGCGCGGCGCAGCCAAGGTGGCGCCCGCGCCGGCCGCACCCGCCCCGCGTACGGCCAAGGCCCCTTCGGGTGGCGTCACCCTGCGCCGACGCCTGCGCCGGGACCGTGTCCTTCTCCTGATGGTCCTGCCCGCGCTGCTGCTGGTGCTGGTCTTCAACTACGTACCGCTCATCGGCAATGTCGTGGCGTTCCAGGACTACGACCCCTACATCGCGGACAACGCGTTCCAGGCGATCGCGCAGAGCCCCTGGGTCGGCTTCGAGCACTTCCAGCACATGGCCGACGACCGGCTGTTCTGGCAGGCGGTCCAAAACACCCTGGCCATCTTCCTGATCCAGCTGACGCTGTTCTTCCCGGTGCCGATTCTGCTCGCGCTGTTCATCAACAGCTTCGTACGCCCCAGGGTGCGGGCCGTCGCCCAGGCGATCCTCTACCTCCCGCACTTCTTCTCGTGGGTCCTGGTCATCACGATCTTCCAGCAGATGTTCGGCGGGGCGGGCCTGGTGGCTCAGGTGCTGCGCGACCACGGGCACGAGGGCTTCGACCTGATGACCGATCCCGGCCTGTTCAAGTTCCTGGTCACCTTCGAGATGATCTGGAAGGACGCCGGCTGGGGCGTCATCGTCTTCCTCGCGGCGCTCGCCGCCGTCAACCCGGACCTGTACGAGGCCGCGGCGATGGACGGAGCGAACCGCTGGCGGCGGATCTGGCACATCCAGCTTCCCACGCTGCGCCCGGTCCTGGCCCTGCTGCTCGTCCTACAGGTGGGCAACGCGCTCACCGTGGGCTTCGAGCAGATCCTGCTCCAGCGCACCGCCGTGGGACCCACCGCCTCCGAGGTCCTGGACACCTATGTGTGGAACACCGGCCTCGACAACGGCAACTTCGGCTACGCCGCCGCCATCGGCATCGTCAAGGGAGTCTTCGGCCTGCTCCTCGTGCTCGGCGCCAACAAGGCCGCCCATCTGATGGGCGAGCAGGGGGTGTACAAGCGATGAGCCTGCTCAGCTTCGGTATCCGGCCCGGCAGCCGCAGCGGTCTGCGTCCGGTCTGGGAGGAGTCACCGACCGGCCCCGGCCTCGTCACGAAGGGCGTGACGCTGACCCTGGTCTGCCTCGCCGTGCTGTTCCCGGTGTGGGTCGTGGTGGTCACGAGCCTGTCCTCGGTGAAGACGATCACCGAGGCCGGCGGTCTGGTGGTCGTCCCCCGCGGCCTGACCCTCATCCACTACCAGGAGCTTCTCGGCGGCGGCCAGGTCAGCCGGGCGGCGCTGGTCAGCGTGGGCGTCACCGTCGTCGGCACGGTGTTCAGCACGGCGGTGTCGGTCCTGTGCGCGTACGGCCTGTCGCGCACCGGTTCCGTACTGCACCGCCCGCTCCTTCTGACGCTCGTCGCCACGATGTTCTTCGGAGCGGGTCTGATCCCGACGTATCTGGTGGTGCAGGGCCTCGGTCTGACCGACACCTATCTGTCGCTGATCCTGCCGAGTGCGGTCAGCATCTTCAACATCCTCGTCCTGCGGGCATTCTTCATGAGCACGGCGCAAGAGCTGATCGACAGTGCGCGGGTCGACGGCGCCGGGGACCTGCGCGTTCTGTGGCAGATCGTGCTGCCGCTCTCGCGGGCCGTGGTCGCGGTCATCACCCTGTTCTACGCGGTGGGCTACTGGAGCGCCTGGTTCAACGCCTCGATCTACCTCAGCGACCCGGACATGCTGCCGCTGCAGAACGTCATGCAGCAGCTGGTGATCAAGCAGCAGCGGCCGACGGGGCTGGCCCAGGCCATCAACACCGGGCATCTGTCGCCACTGGCCATCCAGATGGCGGTGATGGTGCTGGCGCTGATCCCGGTGTCGGTCCTCTCGCCGTTCGTCCAGAAGCACTTCAAGCAGGGCATGCTCACCGGCGCCGTCAAGGGCTGAGCGTGCGCCCCCACTCGACCACAGGGACCGCTGTGATCCACAACCGCATCCTCTTCGGTGGCGACTACAACCCCGAGCAGTGGCCCGAGGAGGTCTGGGCCGAGGACCTCCGCCTGATGAGGGCGGCCGGGGTCAACTCGGTCACGCTCGGCGTCTTCTCCTGGGCGAAGCTCGAACCCCGCCCCGGCGCCCGCGAGTTCGACTGGCTCGACCGGCTGATGGACCTCATGCACGAGGCGGGCATCGGCGTGGTCCTGGCCACCCCGACCGCGTCCCCGCCGCCCTGGATGGGCGCCCGCCACCCCGACACCCTGCCGCGAGACGAGAACGGCCAGGTCGAGTGGTGGGGCTCGCGGCAGCACTTCTCGCACTCCAGCGCCACCTACCGTCGCTGTGCCGCCGCGATCACCGAGGATCTGGCGGCCCGCTACGGCAGCCATCCGGCGCTCACGATGTGGCACATCAACAACGAGTACTGCACCTACGACTGGGGCGACGAGGCGGCGGCGGCCTTCCGGCGCTGGCTCCGGAACAGATACCGGACGCTGGACGCCCTCAACACCGCCTGGGGAACGGCGTTCTGGGGTCAGATCTACGACGCCTGGGCCGAGGTCGTGCCACCGCGCCGCGCCCACTACCTGAAGAACCCGACACAGGTCCTGGACTTCAAGCGGTTCACCTCCGACGCCCTGCTCGAGTGTTACGTCGCCGAGCGCGACATCGTCGCCCGCCACAGCCCGCACATCCCGGTCACCACCAACTTCATGCCGCTGTGGACGGGGCAGGACGCCTGGAAGTGGGCCCGGCACGAGGACATCGTGTCCGTCGACATCTACCCGGACCCCACAGACCCGCACTGCGGCCAGTACAACGCCATGATCGGCGACATGACCCGCTCGCAGGCGGGCGGCCCGTGGATGGTCATGGAGCAGGCGGCGGGCGCGGTCAATTTCCGCGGGGTCAACCACCCCAAGCCGCGCGGACTCAACCGGCTGCTCTCCTGGCAGTCCGTGGCGCACGGCGCCGACGCCGTCTGCTTCTTCCAGTGGCGCCAGTCCCGGCAGGGCGCGGAGAAGTTCCACTCGGGGATGGTGTCCCACGCGGGCGAGCACGGCCGTACCTACCAGGAGGTCAAGCAGCTGGGCGCCGAACTCGCCCGGCTCGGACCGCGGATCGCCGGTACGCACTCCCCTGCCGAGATCGCCGTACTGCACGACTGGGACTCCTGGTGGGCGGACCAGCAGGACGGCCGGCTCTCCCGTCTCGTCGACTACACCGAAGTCCAGAACGCCTGGCACCGGGCCCTGTGGGAGTCGAACCTGCCCACCGACTTCGCGCATCCCGAGCACGACCTGACGGCGTACCGCCTGGTGGTCGTCCCCCATCTGTATCTGCTCACCGACACGGCGATCACCCGCCTCGTCTCCTACGTACACGGCGGGGGCACCCTCGTCTGCGGCTTCCTGACCGGGGCGGCCGACGAGGACGACCGGGTGCGGGAGGGCGGCATGGATGTCCGGCTGCGGGAACTGTTCGGCATCCGCACGCTGCACGAGTGGTGGCCCCTGGACACCGGATCGACCGTGGACTGCGGCGAATTCAGCGGCACCCTGTGGTCCGAGGAGCTGGAGCCCGCCGAGGGAGCGCAGCCGGTCGCGGCGTACAAGGGCGGCGAGCTCGACGGCAGGCCTGCGGTGCTGCGCAACGGCCGCGCCTGGTACCTCTCCACGCTCCCCGAACCCGACGCACTGCGGGATCTGCTCGCCGGCGCGGCGGCTGCGGCCGGTGTGCGCCCCGCCCTTGAGGAGCTGCCCGCGGGCGTCGAGGCGGTGCGCCGCGGCGAGCTGCTGTTCGTCCTCAACCACGGCACCGGCGACGTCACCGTGCCGCTGCCGGAGGGGCAGTACCGCGACCTGCTGACCGGCACCGCCGCAGCGGGCTCGCTGCCCCTGGAGCGCTACGGCGTCGCGATCCTGACCGCTGCGCCGTAGCCGGCCAACCCCCCATCCCCACCCACGAAAAGGGACAGTCATGGCATCACGCACACTGCTGCCCAGGTTCGCCCGGGCGGTACTCGCGCCCGCACTCGCGCTCAGCGCCACGGTCGCGCTCGCCTCCGCCCCGGCGCACGCCGCCGTCTGGAGCACCTGTGACCAGTGGGGCAACACCAGCCTGGGCGGCTACACGCTGTACAACAACATCTGGGGTTCGGGCGCCGGAGCCCAGTGCACCTGGGCCAACTCCGGCACCGACTGGGGGACCTGGGCCAACCATCCCGACATGGGTGGCATCAAGTCCTACCCCAACTCCAAGAAGGTGATCAACAAGCCGGTGAGCGCTCTGCGGTCGCTGACCAGCACCTACAACGTGACCGTTCCGTCAGCGGGCGCGTACAACTCCTCGTACGACATCTGGGACACGGACTACGACTACGAGATCATGCTCTGGGTCAACCAGTACGGCCCGGTCGGTCCGATCGGCTCCCACCAGGGCAACCTCACGCTCGGCGGCCACACCTGGGCCGTCTACAAGGGGAGTAACGGCAACAACGAGGTCTTCTCGTTCCTGCGGACGTCCAACTCCAGCGCGGGCACGGTCGACATCCTGCCGATCCTGAAGTGGATCACGAACACCAAGGGCTGGATGCCGGGCGATGAGGTGATCGGCGATGTGCAGTTCGGCTTCGAGGTCACGTCCTCGTCCGGCGGCCTGGACTTCCGCGCCGACAACCTGACGGTGTCGTCGAGTTAGTCCGCACAGCCGCATCACACCGCTGCGCGGTGCGGTGCGGCGGCCGTGCGGGTCAGGCGGGGGCAGACCCCGAGCTGGCCCGCACGGTCAGCTCCGGGACGATCAGCTCGACGCCGTCCGCTCCCTCGCCGGCGAGCTTGGCGATGACCTGCTCCACGGCCTGCCGGCCCATTTCCTGCGCGGGGATGGAGACCGAGGTGAGACGCACAGAGGCCTGCAGCGCCACCTGGTCGGGGCAGATCGCGACCACGGAGACATCCTCCGGAACAGCCCGCCCCTGCTGGCGCAGCAGGCCGAGCAGCGGCTCGACGGCCGACTCGTTCTGCACGATGAACCCCGAGGTGCGGGGCCGCTCGTCGAAGACCCTGGCGAGGGTCGCCCCCATCGCGGCATACCCGCCCTCACTGGGCCGGTGCAGCATCCTCAGGCCCAGCTCGCGGCTCTTGGCGCGCAGCCCGTCCAGGGTGCGCTCGGCGAATCCGGTGTGCCGTTCATAGACGGCGGGCGCCTCACCGATCACCGCGATGTCACGGTGGCCGAGCCCGGCCAGATGCTCGGCGCACAGCGCTCCCGTCGCCGCGAAGTCGAGGTCCACACAGGTCAGGCCGGTGGCGTCGGCGGGCAGGCCGATCAGCACGGCGGCCTTCTCGCTCTCGCGCAGCAGCGGCAGGCGCTCGTCCTCGAGCTCGACGTCCATCAGGATCATGGCGTCGGCGAGGCCGCTGCCGGTGACCCGGCGCACGGCCGCGGAGCCCTCCTCGCCGGTCAGCAGCAGCACGTCGTAGCCGTAGCCCCGGGCCGTGGTGGTGACCGCGATCGCGATCTCCATCATCACCGGGACATACATGTCGGTACGCAGCGGCATCATGAGGGCGATGATGTTGGACTTGCTGCTGGCCAGGGCACGCGCGCCCGCGTTCGGGTGGTAGCCGAGTTCCTGGATGCTGCGCTCCACCCGCTCGCGGGTGCCCAGCGAGATGGACCGCTTGCCGCTGATGACGTAACTCACCGTGCTGGCCGAGACTCCGGCATGCCTGGCGACCTCGGCGAGGGTTACCATTTCCGCTCTCCCGGACTCGGCGGCGAATCGCTTCGACAGTCTCTGCTGCGATGTGACGGTGCAGCTGAGCCCCTCGACCTTAGTTGTACGCCCAGAAGGTGTCCAGAGGTGAGTCGAAGCGCTTCGACTCACCTCTGGACAGTGGCACTTGGCCCCAGCTCAAGAAGTGCGGCGCCGGGGACCGGGGCGCCGGAGCCGCATGCGGCCTACAGCGCCGGGTGGGCGTTCTTCATGAGCTCCTGGAACTGGGCGGAGAACCAGTGCCCGGACAGTGGTGCGCCGGGCAGCGCCCCCGACATGTGGTTGTTGTTCCGGGGGTTGCCCTCGTACGTCGGGTCGCACATGCGGTCGAAGCCCTTGCCCTCGTTGTTCGGGATCTCCCGGCTGGAGCCGTCGGACTCGCCCGGCGGCTTCATCCACACGTAGGCGTCGATACCCGCGGCGGGCGCGGCCTGGGGCCGCTCGCCGAGGCCCGCCCCGGCCTGGTTGCACCAGTTGCCGAGGTGGATGCGGCGGTCGTAGCGGCCGCCGTCGACATAGCTGTCCACACTGGTCTTCGGCCCGGGAGCGGTGGGCCGGGCGGCACCGCCCCAGCCGTTGCGGGAGGTGTCGATCAGCATGCCCAGGCCGGTGTCGAAGCCGAGCGAGACCAGCTTGGTACGCATGGCCTGGGCGTAGGAGAGTTCGTCGACGGAGCGGTTCCAGTCGACCCACTTGGACTGGCGGACCGAGGCACCGTTCACAGAGTCGTCGATGGTGAAGTGGTCCTCTTTGAGGGCGCTGTAGTTGGCGGTGTTGACGATGAAGCCGTGGACGTCGTCGACGGTCGCGCCCTCGGCGGTGGCGGCGGTCTTGAAGAGTTCCGCGGAGGCGCCGAGGTTGTCGTCCCAGCCGAGCCAGCCGTGGTGTCCGGCGTCGACGTAGTTGTAGACGTTGGTCGCGTCGCCCAGCTTGTTCAGGGCATACCCGACGCCCTTCACGTAGTTGCCGTTGGCCTTCATCGTGTCGCAGTTGGGGGTGGCCGTCGGGCGCGGTGTGGTGTTGGTGACGAGGTTGGGCAGCGAGTCGATCTCGACGGTCGTCACGATGCGCAGACCGGCGTACTTCTCGTCGGCGAGGATCGAGGCGATCGGGTCGATGTACTGGGTCCTGTACTTGTCGATCTCGGCGGGGCCGAGTTCCCCGTTGGAGGCGAGGGCGGCGCAGTCGCGGCCCGGCAGGTTGTAGATGACGAGCTGGACGACGAGTTCGCCGTCGCCCTTCTGGGTGAGCGCCTCGTCGAGGTGGTCACGCAGGCCCATGCCGCCACCGACGCCCTCGATCGCGGCGGTTCGGTCGAGCCAGACGCCGGTGGGCTGGCCGGAAACGCGGTTGCCGCCCGGTTCCGCGGCGGCCTTGGCGGACCACTCGGGGTTCACATAGACCTTGGCGCCGGCGTAGGGGTTGTCCACGCGGTCGCCGGGGCCGGGCGGATCGGTGGGCGGGTCCGTGGGCGGGTCGGTGGGCTCACCCGGTCCGGCGTTGCAGGTGACGCCGTTCATCTTGAAGGTGGCCGGTATCGCGTTGCTGCCGCTGTACGAAGCATTGAATCCGAAGGAGGCGGAGGCTCCGGTGGCGAGCGTGCCGTTGTAGGAGACGTTCCTGGCGGTGACGTCGGCGCCGCTCTGGGCGATGTCGGCGTTCCAGCCCTGGGTGACCTTCTGGTTGCCCGCGAAGGCCCACGCGAGGTTCCAGCCGCGCACTGTGTCACCGGTGTTGGTGACCGTGATCCCGGTGGTGAAGCCGGAGCCCCACTGGTTCTGCACCGTGTACTCGACGGTGCAGCCCGCGGCGGCGGCCGCGGCCCCGCCATTGGCCGCGCTCATGGCGCTGGCCGTTCCGGTGGCGGCCGCTGTCAGAGCGGCGGCGGCCAGTAATGCCGTGCGAGATCTCATGGCTGAAGTCACTTTCTGTCCAGGGCGCGCAGGCAGTCGCGCAGCCCGATGCCGAATACGGTGGGTGTGCCGTCGTGGGAGCTGATCAGGGCGGGGCCGGCGGAACAGCCCCAGGCCTGGCGTTCCAGCCCCGGATCACCTTCTGATTCCCGGAAAGTCGGAGGTTGGGCTCCAACTGCCCAGCGCCGCACTGTCGTTGGTGAGCGTCATGCTGCCCTGGAAGCCGCCCGCCCGCTGTTGGCGGCGGAGTACTCCGCTGTGCAGGTGGGTGTGGCGGCCTCCGCGGAGACGACGGGAGCGACGGCAGTGCCGATCAGGGAAAGGGCTGCCGTGGTGAGCAGTACCGACAAGTGCGGGAGGGTGTCGCATGAGCGACTCCTTGCAGCTCGGTGCGGCCGGTACGGCCGCGTCGACTGACGGAATCGCTCCCACTGGTATTCACGAAGCTAGCGGCAAGCCCTTTGGATGAACAGGGGGTTCCGCGTTGATTTCTGAGACAGACAGCCCTCCAGCCTGTCGAATGACTTCGACTCTTCACATACCTTGACCGGGACATGGCGTGCGCTCACGCTGGGAGCGCTCCCACTGATTCAAGGCTTGACGCTCCACCTCCACCGCAGTCTCCGCCCTCAGAGCCGCAAGGAGGAGCAGAAACCCATGCCCCCCAGAAGGAGACGCCGCACTCGACGACGGTTATGGACCGCCGTCCTGGCAGCCTTCGCGCTGCCGCTGACGACGCTGACCCTCGGACCCGCGCCCGTACAGGCCGCCGAGATCGCATGCAGTGTCGACTACGCGACCAACGACTGGGGTTCGGGGTTCACCGCCGAGCTCACGGTCACCAACCGCTCGGCCGCCGCGCTCGACGGCTGGGCCCTGACCTACGCCTACGGCGGTGACCAGAAGCTGACCAACGGCTGGAACGGGGTCTGGTCCCAGTCCGGCAAGAACATCACCGCCAAGAACGCCGACTGGAACAAACCCGTCCCCCCGGGCGCGGCGGTGTCCACCGGCGCCCAGTTCACCTACAGCGGTACGAACACGGCGCCCACCTCGTTCGCCGTGAACGGCACCGCGTGCGCCGGCGCCCACCAGCCGCCGATCGCCGTGCTGACCAGCCCGCGGCCGGGCGCGGTCTTCACCGTGGGCGACTCGGTGCCGATGGCCGCGACCGCGGCGGCGGCCGACGGTGCGGACATCACCAGAATCGAGTTCTACCGCGACACGGAGCTGCTCGGCACGGACGCCGGCTCCCCGTACACCTTCGAGGCCACAGGCCTGACCGCGGGCGACCACTCCTTGTATGCGAAGGCGTACGACAGCCAGGGCGCCGCCGCCGAGTCCTCGCCCGTCGGCATCAAGGTCACCTCGGGGCCGGCGCTCGCCGCGGCCCCGGCCCAACTCGGCGTACAGCAAGGAAAGTCGGGCACCTTCGAGCTGAAGCCGTCCACCCGGCCGGCCTCGAACGTGACGGTCACGGTGGCGCGCACCTCCGGCAACACGGGCCTGACCGTCACCGACGGCGCCAGTCTCACCTTCACCCCGGCGAACTGGTGAACGCCGGCTCGACGTTGGCCTCCATCCGGTCCTTCTACCAGGACGACCCGGCCTGGTCGAAGATCGAGTCCTATCTGCGCGGCGGCGCGGCACCGGTCTTCACCTACCACCGGTTCTGGGCCCAGGCCGACATCGCACTGGCCATGGGCTCGTACGCGGAGCTCCTCGAACAGGCCCCGCCGCTCCGCGTACCGGCCGGGCAGGCCCCTCCTCCCTGAGGCCTGCCCGGCTCGTCCCGCGCGACCGCCCTCTGATCCCCGTGAACCCTGGAAGGACCCCCCATGCGCACATCCCTGCGCGCACCCGTGGCCCGCCCCGGCAGAGCGCGACTGCTCCCGGCACTGCTCGCCCTCGCAGCCGGAACCCTCGCCGGCGCCCCGCCGCACGCCCACACCGACTCGCCAACCACCACGGCCGTCGTCAAGGACGCCCCGGCCGGGACCGCCGCCGACTCCTACACGTGGAAGAACGTCCGGATCGACGGCGGCGGCTTCGTGCCCGGCATCGTCTTCAACCGGACCGAGAGGAACCTCGCGTACGCCCGCACCGACATCGGAGGCGCCTACCGCTGGCAGGAGCCGGCCAAGTCCTGGACGCCTCTGCTCGACTCGGTCGGCTGGGACGACTGGGGCCACA
This sequence comes from Streptomyces sp. TRD_SC_5, assembly GCF_056836825.1. Classification (NCBI taxonomy): domain Bacteria; kingdom Bacillati; phylum Actinomycetota; class Actinomycetes; order Kitasatosporales; family Streptomycetaceae; genus Streptomyces; species Streptomyces sp. TRD_SC_5. The sequence continues at coordinate 654,967 of NZ_JBWZZS010000001.1, forward strand.
CCGGGGTGGTCAGCCTCGCCTCCGACTCCGTCGATCCCGGCAAGGTGTACGCCGCTGTGGGGACCTACACGAACAGCTGGGACCCGGGCAACGGAGCCGTACTGCGCTCTTCGGACCGGGGCTCCAGCTGGCGCAAGGCCGACCTCCCGTTCAAGCTGGGCGGCAATATGCCGGGTCGCGGCATGGGCGAGCGCCTGGCCGTCGACCCGCACAAGAACAGTGTGCTCTACCTTGGCGCCCCCAGCGGCAAGGGGCTGTGGCGCTCCACCGACTCGGGCGCGAGCTGGGCGCAGGTGACGAACTTCCCGAACGTCGGCAACTACCGGGAGGATCCGTCCGACACCAGCGGCTACGCCTCCGACAACCAGGGCATCGTCTGGGTCACGTTCGACGAGTCCACCGGCTCCCGCGGCTCGGCGACCCGGACGGTCTACGTGGGTGTCGCCGACCGGGACAACGCCGTCTACCGTTCCACCGACGCGGGCGCCACCTGGTCCCGGCTGGCCGGCCAGCCGACCGGCAAACTGGCGCACAAGGGGGTCCTCGACGCCGAGAACGGATACCTGTATCTCGCCTACAGCGACAAGGGCGGCCCGTACGACGGAGGCAAGGGCCAGGTGTGGCGGTTCGCCACGAGGACCGGCGAGTGGAAGGACATCAGCCCGGTCGCGGAGGCCGACACCCACTTCGGCTTCAGCGGGCTGAGCGTCGACCGGCAGCGTCCGGGCACCGTCATGGTCACGGGCTACAGCTCCTGGTGGCCGGACACCCAGATCTTCCGTTCCACCGACAGCGGCGCCGCCTGGACCCGGGCCTGGGACCACACCTCGTACCCGGACCGGGAGAACCGCTACACCCTGGACGTGTCGTCCGTGCCCTGGCTCACCTGGGGCGCGAACCCCTCGCCGCCCGAGCAGACCCCGAAACTGGGGTGGATGACGGAGGCCCTGGAGATCGATCCGTTCGACTCGGACCGGATGATGTACGGGACGGGCGCGACGGTCTACGGGACCGAGAACCTCGGGCAGTGGGACAGCGGCGGCAAGTTCACCATCAAGCCGATGGTGAAGGGCCTGGAGGAGACCGCGGTCAACGACCTCGCCGCTCCCCCGTCCGGAGCGCCGCTGCTCTCCGCGCTCGGCGACATCGGCGGCTTCCGGCACACCGACGTCACCAAGGTCCCCTCGATGATGTTCACCTCGCCGAACTTCGCCACCTCGACCAGCCTGGACTACGCCGAGTCGAAGCCGGACACCGTGGTGCGCGTCGGCAACACGGACTCGGGCCCGCACATCGCCTTCTCCACGGACAACGGCGTCAGTTGGTCCGCCGGGCAGGACCCTTCCGGGGTGACGGGCGGCGGCACCGTCGCCGCGGCGGCCGATGGCAGCCGGTTCGTGTGGAGTCCGGAGGGCACGGGGGTGCGGACGGCGGCCGGGGCCGGCGCGTCGTGGACCGTCGCGACCGGAATTCCCGAGGGTGCCGCCGTCGAGTCGGACCGGGTCGACCCGAAGGCCTTCTACGGCTTCAAGTCCGGTACTTTCTACGCCAGTTCGGACGGTGGCGCGAACTTCACCGCCAAAGCCTCCAGCGGCTTGCCCACCACAGGCAGCGTCCGCTTCAAGGCCGTGCCGGGCGCGAAGGGCGACATCTGGCTGGCGGGAGGCGACAGCAAGGGGGCGTATGGTCTGTGGCACTCCACGGACGGCGGGAGCAGCTTCGCCAAGCTGTCCGGTGTGGAGCAGGCCGACACCATCGGCTTCGGCAAGGCGGCGCCCGGCGCGTCGTACCAGACCCTCTACGCCAGCGCGAAGATCGGCGGGGTACGGGGGATCTTCCGCTCCACCGACCAGGGCGTGAGCTGGACCCGTATCAATGACGATGCCCACCAGTGGGGTTGGACGGGCGCGGCGATCACCGGCGACCCCCGGGTGTACGGGCGGGTGTATGTGTCGACCAACGGGCGGGGCATCCTGTACGGCGACTCGGCGGGCTCGGACGGCGGCGGCGATCCGGCAGCCGCCTGCGCGGTGACGTACAGGATCACGAATGAATGGCAGGGCGGCTTCCAGGCCGATGTGCGGCTCACCAACACGGGGGCGAGCGCCTGGGCCGGCTGGCGGCTCGGCTGGTCCTTCGCCGACGGCCAGAAAATCACTCAAATGTGGAACGCCGAGTCCGCTCAGGAGAGTTCGGCGGTGACGGCGACGAGCCTGAGCTGGAACGCACAGGTGGCGCCCGGCGCCTCGGTGAGCTTCGGCTTCACCGGCAGCCGGTCGGGAAGCAATGCGAAACCGACGGCATTCACGCTGGGCGGCCGGACCTGCGACACCACCTGACAAGGGCCGGAGACGGGGACAGTCTGCTGGGCGGTGCGGGCCGGGAGCGCGTCGTGGGCGCTGTGAAAGGGGCGAGGTGATGTGCGCCCCGGCCGACCTGGTTCCGGCCGAGCAACCGCACGGTGAAGGTCCCTCCGTCGACCGGGTAGCTGCCCACGACGACGTGGCTGCCGCGGCGGTGGATCCGGTGGACCGCGGAAGTCGCCTGCGGCCGACGAGAGGCGGCCGACCGCGGCAGGGGACCGTTCACCGCTCACTCCAGTACGGCGGTCTGCCCGGCTGCGAGTTCCACCGTGCGCGCGTGCCGGGTGCCGTCGCACCCCGTCCAGCGGACCTCGGCGCGCGTGTCGGCCAGCGCCTCGACCGTCGCCGACACCACCGAACCGCCGGACCAGGCCAGTTCCGCGACGCGGATCGCGCCGCGCGCCCGCAGACCGGTCACCCGCCCCTCCGGCCAGCGCGGGGGCAGGGCCGGCAGCAGCTCGACCACCGGCAATCCGTCTCCGTTCACGGTGTGGCTCTGCAGCAGCATCTCCGCGATCGCCGCGGTCACACCGAAGTTGCCGTCGATCTGGAACGGCGGGTGCGCACACAGCATCGACCGGTACACCCCTCCACCGCCACCGCCGGCGAACGCGTCGCCGTCCGGATCGGGGTCGACCGGGCGCAGGTACTCGCCGAGCAGGCGGTGCGCCGACGCACCGTCACCGAGGCGCGCCCACAGGCCGATCTTCCATGCGATCGACCATCCGGTCCCGGCGTCGCCCCGGCCCTCCAGTGACCGGCGGGCTGCCTTCCGCAGTGCCGGACCGGCCAGGGACCGGCCGGGGTAGAGGCCGATCAGGTGGGAGAGGTGACGGTGGTGGGGCTCGGTCTCATCCGGTTCGCCCGGCCACTCCAGGATCCGGCCGTCCGCCCCGACGCTCAGGGGCGCCAGTCGCGACAGGGCCTTGCGGACCTCCTCGACGGCGGCGGCGTGCTGGCCGGTGCGGGCGACGCCGGCGGCTTCCAGTTCGCGGTCGGCCTCCAGCACGAAGTCGAAGAGCTCGCGGGCCAGCGTCACATCGGCCGTGCTGCCGGCCACCACGCTGGCCGGGCCCTCGGCGGTCAGGAAGTCGTTCTCCGGACTGGTCGACGGGGACGGGACGAGGTACCCGTCGCCACCCTCCACCAGCAGGTCCAGGACGAAACGGGCCGCTTCCACGCTCACCGGGAAGGCGGTCCGCGTCAGAAAGTCCACGTCGCGCCCGAACCGCCAGCGCTCGGCCAGGTGCGTCGTGAGCCAGGCCCCGGCCAGCGCCCACTGCGACCACTTCGGATCGCCCAGACCCTTGCCGACGGGCACGGCGATGCGCCACAGGTCGGTGTTGTGGTGGCACGTCCAGCCGCGCGCGCCGTACAGACCCCGGGCCGCCGCGCGGCCGGCCACGGCCAGATCGGCCACCAGGTCCAGGAGCGGCTCATGGCACTCGGGCAGGGCCGTGGTCTCGGCCGGCCAGTAGTTCATCTCGACGTTGATGTTGGTCGTGTACTGGCAGTTCCACGGCGGCACGATGTGGTCGTTCCAGATGCCCTGGAGGTTGGCGGCCTGCGTGCCCGGACGGGAGGAGGAGACCAGCAGGTAGCGGCCCAGGGCGAAGGCCAGCACGCACAGCCCCTCGTCGTCGGCGCCGCCGGCGCGGCGGGCCAGCCGCTGGTCGGTCGCCGGGGCCGGCAGCTCCGACGGGGCGCCGTCCTTCCCCAGGTGCAGGGTGACCCGATTCATCAGGGCACGGTGCGCGGCGACATGACGAGTCCTCAGCTCACGCCAACCGAGCACGACGGCGTCGGCGAGGTCCGCCGCCGCGTCGCGAAGGCACTCCTCGGCCGCCCGCCTCGGAGCGGAGTCCCAGCCGGCGAAACCGGTGCGGATCGCGACGAAGGCCGTCACCGCCGACGCACCACGCACCGCGACTACGGGGGCCGACACCCTCCGGTCCCCCGACCCGGCCGCATCCCCGTTCCCGACGCGCGCCGCGCCGCCCTCGACGGACACCCGTAGCAGCGCTGCGGCTCGCATCGAACGTACCCCGTCGTCCTCGGAGGTGACGCCGTCCCGGCGGGGCCAAGGCACCACGTGGCGCGGCGCGGCGAGCAGCAGCGCCAGCCCACCCCCCTCGGGGCGGACCTCGGAACGGCGCTGCGGGGTGGACAGCCGCAGGTCCACCGCGAGGCCCTCCGGGGCATCCGTCTCCAGCCGCACCGCGATCACCTGGTGCCCCACGGAGGCGATCACCTCCTGCCGCACGAGGTGCCCGGCGGCGGTCCGCTCCACCCGCGCGATCCCGTCGCGCAGGTGGAGGGAACGGCGATACGACTTGGCCCCCGCGAATGATCCGACGAACTCCAGCTCCAGGTCGCCGACAGGCTGGAACGCCTCCGCGTCGGCGCCCTGGGTGGCCCGCAGCTCCAGGCCGGCAGCGACGTGTCGGCCCGTGCGGATGTGGTGACGTACACCCTCAAGGAGGCCATCCGGAACTTTGGGCACGAGGGTGTCACCGGGCCCGGACCAGAACGTGTCCTCGTTCAGGTGGACACGCTCGACCGTGTGCCCGCCGCGGACCATGGCACCGAGCCGGCCGTTCCCGACAGGCAGCGCCTCCGCCCAGACCGCGGCCGGTTCCGTGTAGGTCAGCATCAGCGCGTGGTTCCCGGCTTCCATGGTGCGTCCTTCCCTGGCGGGGCACTCGTGCCGGGGCGGGGCCGGCAGAGGTGAACGAGCCCCATGGCGAAGATTCATCCGATGGTTCGTCGATGCCTTCTCCTGTTCCGCACGCAGCGTAAGGAGAATCGGCGGCCACCCCCAGGACGATCTTGACCTCGATCAGCCCAGGAAACTCAGCCGCACCTGACGGTTGGGATTATCCATATTGGTGTCGACCAGGCAGACGGACTGCCAGGTGCCCAGTTCCAGGCGGCCGCCGATCACCGGCAGGGTCGCGTGCGGGGGTACCAGGGCCGGGAGTACGTGGTCGCGGCCGTGGCCGGGGGTGCCGTGGCGGTGTTGCCAGCGGTCGTCGGCCGGGAGCAGGGTGTGCAGCGCCGCGAGGAGGTCGCTGTCGCTGCCGGCGCCCGTCTCGAGGATCGCGATGCCGGCCGTGGCGTGCGGGACGAAGACGTTGAGCAGGCCGTCCCTGCCCCGTGCCGCCTGCTGGAGGAACTGCTCGCAGTCGTGGGTCAGGTCGGCCACGGTCTCGTCCGTGCCGGTGGTGACGTTCAGGATGCGGGTGGTGAAGGCGTCGGACATGCCTCCATCATGCACGCGCCTACGCGCCCGGCAGAGTGTCCAGGTCCGGCTGGACCTCCACCGTGCATTCGGCGTCCTCCGGGCCCACGCCCTCCATGTCGCGCCATACGCAGATGCGTACGTGGTGGACGCCCGAGCCCTCGTGGTCCCACTCCGTCGCAAGGTCACGCACCACCACCGCCGCCACGAATTCGGCGTCCTCGGGCAGTGTGGCGGTGGTGATGGTGCCCCGGTAGCGGGCACCGAGGGGGCGCCAGCCGGCGCTTCCCGCGGGTGCGTCCACCCGGTACACGTAATCGACGGTGGTCATTCCGGCACCGTACCCACATCGCCGGGGATTACGTGGGGCGGAAGGTCCGGGGAAGATCCGCACCCTCCGGCCTGTTAGTAGAAACATGAACAATATTGGCGTGCGGGACGTGGACGTGGTGGTCATCGGTGCCGGGCAGGCCGGGCTGTCCAGTGCGTACCACCTGCGCCGCGCCGGACTGGAGCCCGGCCGGGACTTCGTCGTGCTCGACCACTCCCCGCGGCCGGGCGGCGCGTGGCAGTTCCGGTGGCCCACGCTGACGTACGGCAAGGTGCACGGCATGCACGCGCTGCCGGGCATGGAGCTGACCGGCGCCGACGAGGGCCGGCCCTCCTCCGAGGTCGTCGGGGAGTACTTCGCGGCGTACGAGCGGACCTTCGGTCTGGGTGTGCACCGGCCCGTCCGTGTGTCCGCGGTGCGTGAGGGCGAGGGCGGGCGGCTGCTCGTCGAGACGTCGGAGGGGGCCTGGTCGGCGCGCGCGCTGATCAACGCCACTGGCACCTGGGACCGGCCGTTCTGGCCCCGCTACCCCGGCCAGGAGACGTTCCGCGGGCGGCAGTTGCACACCGCGAACTACCCGGGGCCGCAGGAGTTCGCCGGACAGCGGGTGGTCGTCGTGGGCGGCGGGACCTCCGGCGTACAGCATCTGATGGAGATCGCCGGCGTCGCGGCGCGGACCGTCTGGGTGACGCGGCGGCCGCCGGTCTTCCGTGACGGCCCTTTCGGCGAGGAGCAGGGGCGCGTGGCGGTCGCGCTCGTCGACGAGCGGGTACGGCGCGGGCTGCCGCCGCAGAGCGTCGTGTCGGTGACCGGGCTGCCCGTGACCGAGGCCGTCGCACGGGCGCGCGCGGCGGGTGTGCTGGACCGGCTGCCGATGTTCGACAGGATTACGCCGAACGGGGTGTCCTGGGCCGACGGGCGTACGGTCGACGCCGACGTCATCCTGTGGGCCACCGGATTCCGTGCCGTGACCGACCACCTGGCGCCGCTCAAGCTGCGTGAGCGAGGCGGCGGCATCCGCGTGGAGGGCACGCGGGCGACGCACGACGAGCGGATCCATCTGGTGGGCTACGGGCCCTCGGCCAGCACCATCGGGGCCAACCGGGCGGGGCGGGCGGCCGTGCGCGGGATCATGCGGCTGCTGGAGCGGCGGGCGGAGAGCGAGCCGGTCGCGGTCGGTGGCTGAAGGCGTCAGCCGCCGTTCTTGCTCACGCCCCTGCGGTTCGCGTTGAACTCCTCGACGTTCTCGCGCTGTTCGGCGTAGCTGGCGGTGAAGCGGGTGTCCCCGGGTGCGACCGTGACGAAGTACAGCCACTCCCCCGGCGGCGGCTTCAGCGTCGCGTCCATCGCCTGCCGGCCCGGGTTGCCGATCGGCGTGGGCGGCAGGCCGACGCGCGCGTACGTGTTGTACGGGGTGTTGATCTTCGTGTCCGCGTGCGTGGTGTCGAGGGTCGAGCGCTTCAGGGCGTAGTTGAGCGTCGAGTCCATCTGGAGCGGCATGCCACGCGCCAGCCGGTTGTCGATGACGCGCGCGACCTTCCCCATGTCCTGGGCCGTGTCGGCCTCGGCCTGCACGATGCTGGCGATGACGACGTTCCGGTAGGCCGAGGGCGTGGCCCCGAAGTTCTTGCCTGCCGTGTTGACCATGTACGAGAGCAGACTCGCCGGGGTCGTCTTCTCGCCGACGGGGTAAGTGGCCGGGAAGAGGAAGCCCTCGGGGTTTCCCCTGGCCACGCCCGGCAGTTTCAGCTGCGCCTCCCTTGCCACCTTCTCGGTGGTTCTCGGAGCGACGCCGAGCGCTTTGTCGACAGCGGCGTACACCTGGGAGGACCGCCATCCCTCCGGGACCAGAAGGGTCCGGGGCTCGCGCGCCTCCTCCTCCTTGAGCAGCAGCAGGGGCACCAGGACCGCGGCGGTCGCCATCGCGGCGGCGACGCCCGCGATCAACAGCATCCGGCCGCGGCGCGTCAGACGGCGGCTGCCAGCGGGCCGTTTCTGCGCGGACTCGTTCTCCATGCGGGCACGCTAACCTGCCGTGCTCGCCGTTCCGGGGACCCGGGAGCAGCAATCTGTCCGCCCGGGCGGCGCGAACACACGAACACGGGAGCGGATGTTCGCCCGAACGCGTGGTCGTACCGCATTCCATTGCCCGGTCCGCTTGGGAGGCAGGATGCTTACGGTGCGCGAGCGACGGGCTGCAGACCGCGACCGCGCCGTCCCGAAAAGCACGAAGTACAAGGAGAACCCACGCTCATGAACCTCATCACCGACCTTCTCGCCGGCGCCTTCCACTTCCTGGGCTGGCTGGTCTGACCGAGGTCTCGCCCGGCGCCGCCCCTCCCCCGTCCCAGGGGACGGGCGGCGCTGCCGCGTCTCCGCCGCGGACCTTCAGGCTGTGGGCGACAGCCGGGCGTCCCTGCGCACCAGGGCCGCGTACCGGCCGTCCTGTGCGAGCAGTTGCTCGTGCGTGCCGCGCTCGACGGTCTTGCCGGCGTCGAGGACGACGATCTGATCGGCGTCCCTGACCGTGGAGAGCCGGTGCGCGATGGTGATGGTCGTACGGCCCGCCGAGAGCGCGTCGATGGCTCGTTGCACGGCGTGTTCGGTACGGGTGTCGAGCGCGCTCGTCGCCTCGTCGAGGATGAGGACGGGCGGGTCGCGCAGGATGGTCCGGGCGATCGCCAGCCGCTGCTTCTCGCCGCCGGAGAAGCGGTATCCGCGCTCGCCGACCAGGGTGTCGTACCCGTCGGGCAGTGAGGCGATGTGGTCGTGGATCTGCGCCGTGCGGGCGGCCGCGCGCAGCTCCTCGTCGGTCGCGTCCGGCTTGGCGAAGCGCAGGTTCTCGGCGACGGAGGCGTGAAAGAGGTACGTCTCCTGGGAGACCACGCCGACGGCGCGGGCCAGTGTGTCGAAGTCCAGGTCGCGTACGTCGATCCCGTCGAGGGTGACGCCGCCGTCCGTCACGTCGTACAGCCGGGGCACCAGGTAGCTGAGCGTGCTCTTGCCGGAGCCCGTGGGTCCGACGACGGCCAGGCTGCCGCCCGCCGGGACCGTGATGTCGATGCCGGTGAGGGTCTGGCCGCTCGTCTCGTCGTACGTGAAGTGCACGTCCTCGAAGCGCACTTCGCCGCGGATCTTCTCCAGCCGGACCGGCTTCTCGGGCTCGGTGATGTCCACCGGCAGGTCGAGGTACTCGAAGATCCGCTGGAAGAGCGCGAGCGAGGCCTGCATCTGCACGCCGGTCGACAGGAGGCTCACGGCCGGCCGGAAGAGTCCCTGCTGGAGCGAGACGAAGGCGACGAGGGTCCCGAGCGAGACGGCCGCGCCGCCGGTTGCCATGGTCAGGCCGGCGGCCCAGTAGATGACGGCGGGCATGGCCGCCATGACGATGCCGATGGTGGACATCCGCCAGCGCCCCGCCATGTTGGAGCGCACTTCCAGGTCGACGAGGCGCTCGGACTCGTCGGCGAAGGACTTGGTGAGGGAGTCGGCGCGGCCCATGGTGCGGCCGAGCAGGATGCCGCTGACCGACAGCGACTCGGTGACGGTGGCGGCCATGGAGGCCATCTGTTTCTGCCGCTGCGTGGTGATCTTCTTGCGCTCGCGGCCGACCCGGCGGCTGATCCACACGAAGACCGGCAGCAGGAGCAGCGAGACGACCGTCAGCCGCCAGTCGAGCGCCAGCATGGCGACGACCGTGGCCACGACCGAGGTGAGGTTCGAGACGAGCGAGGTGGCGGTGGAGGTCACCGTCGCCTGCATGCCGCCGATGTCGTTGGCGATACGGGACTGCACCTCGCCGGTGCGGGTCCTGGTGAAGAAGGCGAGCGGCATGCGCTGCAGCTGGGCGTAGACGGCGGTGCGCAGGTCGTGCATGACGCGCTGGCCGACCGTCGTGGAGATCAGGGTCTGGAGTACGCCGAAGACGCTCGTCACCACGGCGGTCAGGATCATGCCGAGGGCGAGCAGGCTCAGCAGCCCCGTGCGCCCCTGCGGGATGGCGGTGTCGAGGATCTCCCTGAGCATGAACGGGGAGGCGACGGCGACGAGGGACGAGGCTGCGACGAGCAGCCCGACGACGGCCAGCCGGCCCCGGTAGGGGCGGAACAGCCTGAGGATGCGGCGCACCTGCGCGGGCTCCTCCGGCTGGACGGGATCGCGGGCCGGGGGTGTCCACGTCGGTTGATCGGGATGCATGGGCTCCTTCGCGAGGGTTGAGACTGCCGGGATTCAGGGATCCTAGCGCATTGTTACCTACACTCACAATGACTGTATTCACAATGAGTATGGTCCTGATATTGTTCCCGGTATGAGCACCTCAGACGCCGACGGCCTGCTCGCCGAGCAGCTTCTCCGGCTGACGCGCCGGCTTCACCGGATCCAGCGTCAGCAGATGGAGCCGATCGGCATCACACCGGCCCAGTCACGCCTGCTGCGCACCGTTTCGCACTACGACCTGCACCACGAGCCGCCGCCGCGCATGGCCGACCTGGCCAAGCGCCTGGACGTGGTCCCCCGCGCCGTGACCACTCTCGTCGACGGCCTGGAGGCGAGCGGCCGGGTGCGCCGCGTGCCCGATCCCACCAATCGCCGCGTCATCAGGATCGAGCTCACCGACACCGGCCGCGCCACGCTCCGCGCCCTGCGCAGCGCGCGCCGCGACGCCGCGGAGGACATCCTGGCTCCATTGACCGCCGAGCAGCGCGAGGTGCTCGGAGGCCTGATGTCCGCTCTGGTCGACGGGATGCCGGAGCGCCGCTGCTGAGTCGAGGGGACTGACCCGGATGCCTCTGCTGGAGCCCGAGCCCGGATCGCTGCGCCCCGCAGGCCCGCACGGCCCCGCGCCCGACCGGGTGCCGGACGCCCTGGCCGGCGGCACGCGGGAGTTGCACGCGGAGCTGACCGTCGTCGATTCGGTCGTCCGGGCGGCCGACGAGCTGCTGCCCCGTCTGCCGGTGCTGCGCAGGGCCGGCTGCGCCGTCCTGCATCCCATGTGCTGGATGCGGCACTTGGGGGACGAGGCGCAGCTGCGTACGGTCGCGAAGGCGTGCGCCGAGGACGTCGTCGTGCCGGACGACGTACGCTGCTGCGCGTTCGCCGGGGACCGCGGGATGCTGCACAAGGAGCTGACGGAGTCGGCCGCGGCGCGGGAGGGCGCGGAGGTCGGGGCGCGTAAGTACGACGTGTACCTCTCCGCCAACCGGATGTGCGAGGTCGGGATGGAGCGCGCGACGGGCCGCGGCTACCGGTCCGTACTGCTGGAGCTGGAGGCGTGACGCGGCCGCCCACGTGACGGACCATCAGTTCCCGGGCCCGGGCTCGTCATTGTTTCCCGTCACGCCTCTGGGAACCGAAGGGCCCTCGCGCTACCCTCCGCCGCATGATTTCCACGGTGGTATGGGGCACCGGCAACGTCGGCCGCGCGGCCGTCCGTGCCGTCGACGCCCATCCGGCGCTGAAGCTCGCGGCCGTTCTCGTACACAACCCCGCCAAGGCCGGCCGCGACGCCGGTGAACTCGCCGGGCTCGGCCGGGATTTGGGCATCGCGGCCACGGACGACATCGACGCCGTACTGGCCACGCGGCCCGACGCCGTGGTGTACGCGGCGTCCGGCGACCTCCGCCCCGACGAGGCCCTCGCGGACATCATCAGGGCGATCCGGGCCGGAGCCGTGGTGGTCACGCCATCGATGTACGCGCTCTACGACCGGGTGGGCGCCCCGCCGGAGCTGCGCGAACCCGTGCTGGCCGCCGTCGCGGAGGGCGGCGGCTCGCTGTTCGTCTCGGGTGTCGACCCCGGCTGGGGCAACGACGTACTGCCGCTGCTGATCAGCGGGCTCGGCACCACCGTGGACGTGATCCGCTGCCAGGAGATCTTCGACTACTCCACCTACGACCAGCCGGACTCGGTCCGCCACCTCGTCGGCATGGGCCATCCGATGGACTACGAGCCGCTCATGCTCGCACCGACGGTCCCGACGATGGTGTGGGGCGGGCAGATACGGCTGATGGCCAGGGCGCTCGGCGTCGAACTCGACGAGATCCGCGAGACCATGGCCCGGCGACCGCTCGACGCCACGGTGACCACGAGAGCCATGGGCGAGTTCGAGGCCGGCACCCAGGGCGCGGTGCGGTTCGAGGTGCAGGGCATCGTCGCGGGCGAGCCGCGCATCGTCATCGAGCACGTCACCCGCATCCACCCGTCCTGCGCACCCGACTGGCCGACGCCGCCCGACGGCGCCGGGGCGCACCGGGTCGTCATCGAGGGCCGCCCCCGCATCGAGGTCACGGTCGAGGCCACCGACGAGGGCGAGAACCGGTCGGCGGGCGGGAACGCCACCGCCGTGGGCCGGCTGGTGGGCGCCATCGACTGGCTCGTGGACGCGAAGCCCGGCCTCTACGACGCGCTCGACGTCCCCCTGCGCCCCGCGGTCGGCAAGCTCGGAAGGAGCCAACGATGAGGATCGACATCCCCGAGCGCAAGAACGCGATCGAGTACGTGTGGGGCGAGATGGTCCCCGGTATCGGGATCGCCGCCTCGAATTTCTCGCTGTCCGTGTACGCCCATACAACCCTGGGACTGCGCGAGTTCGAGGCCGCGCGGCTGCGGATCGCGCAGATCAACGGGTGCGCCTTCTGCCTCGACTGGCGGACCGAGCGGGACGGCCGGAAGGTCGAGGAGGAGTTCGCCGAGGCGGTGACGCGGTGGCGCACCACCGACACCTTCGACGACCGCACCCGCCTGGCCGCCGAGTACGCCGAGCGGTACGCCCTGGATCACCACGGCCTGGACGACGAGTTCTGGACGCGGATGACGGCGTACTACAGCCAGCTCGAGATCGTGGAGCTGAGCATGAGCATCGGCTCCTGGCTGGCCTTCGGCCGGCTCAACCACGTACTGGGCCTCGACACGGTGTGTGTGCTGCCGGGTCACTGAGGTGGGTCCGGGGCCGCTCGGTGAGTCCGGCCGGCCCCGGCAGGTCATCGCCGCAGGTCGGCAGCGATGATCTTTTCGATGTTGCGTTCGGCGAGCGCCGTGATGGTGACGAACGGGTTGACACTGGCGTTGCCGGGGATCAGCGAGCCGTCGATGACGTACAGGCCCGGGTGGCCGTGGAGACGGCCGTAGTTGTCGGTGGCCTTGTTCAGCACCGCGCCGCCGAGCGGGTGGTACGTGAGGTGGTCGCCCCAGATCTTGTACGCGCCGAAGAGGTCGGTCCGGTAGATGGTCCCCTCCTTCGCGTTGATCTTGTCGAAGATCGTCCTGGCGGCGTCGATGGACGGTTGCTTCCAGGCGGTCTGCCAGTTCAGGCCGGCCTTCCCCGTCGCCGGGTTCCAGGAGAACTCGGCGCGGTGCGGGTTCTTGGTGATCGACAGATAGAACGAGGCGTAGGTCTCGATCCCGGTGGGCAGCGGCGCCACCTCTGCGAAGGCTCCACCTGCCGCCCAGTTGTCGATGCCGGCCGTGGGCATGGACGACTGGAGCTTGCCCGTCGCGTCCCACATGTGGTTGGCGCGGCCGCACATGACGTTGCCGTTGTCGCCCCAGCCCTTGCCGACCTCGTTGTTGAGGCCGGGGAGCGCACCGGTGGCCTTGAGCTCGGTCAGCAGCTTGCTGGTGCCGACGCTGCCGGCCGCGAAGAACACCCGGTCCGCCGTCACGCTCGTGGTGGCCGTGGTGTCACCGCCGGTGCTGATCCGTTCGATGACGACCGTGTAGCCCCCGCCGGCCGCCGGGGCGACCGAAGTGACCTTGTGCAGCGGCGAGATGGTGACCTTGCCGGTCGCCCTCGCGCGGGCGAGGTAGGTCTGCAGCAGCGACTTCTTGCCGTAGTTGTTGCCGTAGAGGACCTCGCCCTCCAGCGCCGACTTGGGGACGGCTCCGGCCGCCTCCTGCTTCATGTAGTCCCAGTCGTACACGTTGGGTACGAAGACGAACGGGAAGCCGGAACGCTGGGCGTGCTTACGGCCGACCCTGGCGTACTGGTAGCAGGCCGCGCCCTCCCACCAGGCCGGGTCGACATGGCTGACCCCGAGCCCGGCGTTGGCGCGCGGGTAGTAGACGTCGTACATCTCGGCCGCGTTCACCGACGGGAGGACGGCGCCGAAGTTCTCGCGCCTCGGGGTGACCGCCATCCCGCCGTTGACCAGCGAACCCCCGCCGACGCCGCGGCCCTGGTAGACCGTGATGCCGCCGAAGTCCTCGGCGTCCAGGATCCCGGTGTGGCGGGGGATGTCCTTGTCGAGCGGAAACCCAAGGAAGTTGCTGAGGGGCTGTTTGGTCTTCGTACGGAGCCAGAAGGAGCGGTAGTCCGGCCTGGTCGTGTTGGCGAAGATCCTGCCGTCCGGTCCTGGGGTGTCCCAGGACATGCCCATCTCGACCATGTGTACGTCGACGCCTGCCTGGGCGAGACGCAGAGCGGCGACGGAGCCGCCGTATCCGGTACCGATCACCAGGACCGGGACGTGGGCCCCGGCGGCGAGGGGAGCGGCGGCGGGGGCGGCCTTCACCGAAGCCGCGGCGGCCGGACCACCGAGCGCGACGCCCCCCAGAATGGAACCAGTTCCAGCGATGAATCCACGACGCGAGACGCCTCTGGAACCGGCGTCACGCTCGACAGTGTCACCCATGTGACGTTCCTCACTTTGAGGTGAACGGAAACAGGTTCTACTGCCGCCCGCGAACGAAGTCACTACATACCTGTGGGTAATTTCCGTCAGCAGCGCAGCCGGTCCTCCGTCACCGTCCCCTGCGCCGTCTTCAGGCTCCGGTCGTAGCAGCCCGCCGTTCCGTACAACCGGTAGCGCTCACTCGACGTGCCGACCGCGTGCCGCTCCTCACGCGGGACGTTCGCGGTGTACGTGGCGTCGCCCTCGTACGCGTCGTCGAACCGCGACCAGGACACCCGCTTTCCGCCCCGCACCGTGGCGGTGTCGGCGCGGTCGCCGAGCGAGAGCACGGTGCGCAGCCGGTCGCCGGCGGCGCCGAACGTCAGTGTCGTCGCGCCGTCCATGGTGTACGTGCGGTGGGCGCGCACGGTGGTGGCCGGGCCGCGCCCGTCGGCGGTGACGGTCTCGTTGTCCGTCCACGTGCCCTTGAGCGCGTCGGTGTTGCCGGTCCCGCCGTCGGTCCAGCGGTGGACCGAGGTGTGGGCGAGCGTGCGGTGGACGGACGTGACGACCCGCCCGTGCGAGGTGTTCAGATGGCCGGAGAGCGTGAGCCGGTGGCCGCCCTCGGTGTCGAGGCGGTGCTCCGAACCCGCTGTGTACGTCGAGGAGTTCGCGGGGGCGCCGTTGTCGTGCCGGGTCAGCGCACCCGTGACGACCTCACTGCCCTTGTCCTGCCACACCAGCACATTGACGGGCGTGCTCCAGCCGGTCTGCCCCTGCGGAACACCGACGACCGAGACCTCCACGCGGTGCGGCCGGCCGTCGTTGAGCCTGCCGGCGAAGGGGGTCAGGTCGTACTGGATGGGCTTGATGTCGAAGGCGCGGGGGCCGGGGATCACGTACCAGAGGAAGGGGTTGGACCAGCCGCCCGTCCAGACGGTCGGGAACGGTGCGGCGATTCCCGCCAGTTGTCCGTCGACCTTGATCTGCACCTCGCGGTAGGGGCCGTCCGGCGTCTTGCAGGAGTACGGCGCCTCCTCGGGGACGGACAGGTACCAGTACTCCTCACAGCCGCCGCCCGAGCCCGTCGCGTACACCTCGGCGAGGACGCGTTCGGAGTTGCGCGGGGTGGTGAGCCGGTCCCCGCCGTCGAGGGTGAGGACACGGTCCGGGGTGGTGGCGGCCGGCGCGGTGCGGCCTTCGGCTGCGTAGAAGGTCAGGGTCGCCCTGACGTCGATGACGCCGGTGTACGTCTCGTTGACGACATTGCCGATGAGCATCTCGACGGGCTGTTCGCGGCGCAGGGTGTCGCTGTAGCGCGTGACGTCCTTCTCCACGGACCAGGCGATGCCTTCGGGAGAGGGTTGCGGGGTGGAAGTGCGCAGTACCTCGACGCCGCCGATGTGCAGGTAGCCGAGGCGGTCGTACTGCCGTCCCGCGACCTTGCCTTCGAGGCGGAGCACCACCTTGCTCCAACGGCGGCCGCAGTCCTTCGGGGGCGCGTATCCGCCTCTGTACGGCGTGAAGTCGCGGAACTGGGCCCGTGCGACGGTGACTTGGCAGGACCGCGTGCCGGGAGCGGCGACGGGCGGCGCCGCGGTGACGGGATCGTGCCAGTCGCGGCCGAATTCGGCGGGCGGCCCGGCTGCGGCGGTGGCCGCTCCGGCCTGACCGGCCCCGAACACGGACCCGGCCACCAGGGCCAGTCCCGCGAGCATGCACATGACTTTTGGTCGTCTCATGCGTGAGGAGTGAAGCGTGGGACGGCTCGGAGCGCCAGAGCCGGATGTTCGATCTTGGCGTGTTCTGTGTCCCGGCGCCCATAAATCGATTGCCTTCGCCGGGGGAAAACGCGAACCTTGCACGGTTTCAGCCAGTACACCGAGCCGTGGGACGTCATGCAGATTCGCGATCTTCCGTATCCCGATCCGGGCGTCCCCGACGTCCGGTCCGGGCCCCGATTCCTCTACTGGCTCGGGCGGAACCAGCTCGGGGGGCAGCTCAAGTCGCTCTCGTGGGGGCTCCTGCACCAGTGCGGCGTCGCCGGCCTGCCGCTGGGCGTGGGGCTCTCCGTACAGGCTGTGATCGACCGGTCCGGCAGCGGGCTGGCGCTCGCCGCCGGGCTGATCGCCCTGCTGGGCGTGGCCGTCGCCCTCGGCGACACCATGCTGCACAGGACCGCCGTCACCAACTGGATCACCGCGGCCGCCCGGGTGCAGCAGCTGCTCGCCCGCAAGACCGCGGAGCTCGGCTCGGCGCTGACCCGCAGGGTCGCGGCGGGCGAGGTCGTCGCCGTGTCCACCGGCGACGTCGAGAAGATCGGCTGGTTCGTCGAGGCGCTGTCGCGCTTCGCCGCCGCCGCTCTCACCCTCGTCCTCGTGTGCGTGGGGCTGGTGGTCTACCAGCCGGCGCTGGGCATCGTCGTGGCGATCGGGGTGCCCGTACTGGCCCTGTCCGTCCTGCCGTTGCTGCCGAAGGCGACCCGGCGGGCCGACGCCCAGCGCGAGATGGCCGGCAAGGCCACCGAGCTTGCTTCCGACACCGTCGCGGGCCTTCGCGTACTGCGCGGTATCGGCGGCGAGGAGCTGTTCCTCGGCCGCTACCGCAAGGCCTCGCAGGAGGTGCGCAAGGCGGCCGTGCGCAGCGCCCGGATGTGGGCGCTCATCTCGGCGGTCCAGGTGCTGCTGCCCGGCCTGCTGCTGATCACCGTCGTGCTGTACGGGGCGAAGCTCACCCTCGACGGACGGATCACGGTCGGCGAACTGGTCACCGTCTACAGCGCGGTCACACTCCTGCTCTACCCGCTGCGGCACTTCGAGGAGATCGCCATGGCGTACTCCTTCTCGCGGCCCTCGGCCAAGCGGGCCGCGCGGGTGCTGTCGCTGGAGCGCACGGCGTACGCGGCGGGCGACTCGGCTCCTTCCGCCGAAGAGGAGACACCGGCCGGCGACCTGTACGACCCGGCCACCGGACTGCTCGCACCCGCGGGCCGGTTCACCGCCGTCGTGTGCGGTGACCCCGACCTGGCGGGGCGGCTCGCGGAGCGCCTCGGCGGCCACGCCACCTCGGACACCGCCACCGGGGACACGGCGCCGCCTTCGGCACTGCTCGGCGGAGCGGCGCTCGACGACCTCCCGCTGATCACCGCGCGCGGTGCGGTGCTCGTCCAGGACAAGGACCCTGTGCTGCTCTCCGGCACGCTCAGCGAGCTGCTCGACGTACCGGCTTCGGGGAACGTGGCGGCGGCGGACGCGCTGGACGCGGCCCAGTGCGACGACGTACTGGCGGCTCTCGCCCAGGCTTCGGCGGACCGCTCGGACGACCCCATGCACACCCGGATCACCGAGCGCGGGCGCTCGCTCTCCGGCGGCCAGCGTCAGCGCCTGGCGCTGGCGCGCTCGCTGGTGACCGACCCGGAGGTGCTCGTCCTTGACGAGCCGACCTCGGCCGTCGACTCGCACACCGAGGCGCGGGTCGCGGCGGGCGTGAAGCGGCTGCGTACGGGACGTACGACCGTCGTCTTCGCGTCGTCGCCGCTGGTGCTCGACCAGGCCGACCGGGTGGTGCTCGTCGACGAGGGCGAGGTCGCCGCGGTCGGCGTGCACCGCGAACTGCTGCACACCGACCCGCGGTACCGCGCGGTCGTCACCCGCGAGACGGACGCCGAGAGCGCCGCGGTCACGCGGGCCATGGAACAGGCCGACGTACCCGTACTGGAAGAAATCGAGGAATCGGCATGATCGGCGTCGCGCCACCGGCGTACGACCCGGCGGCACCGGAGTCGGCGACGACCCTGCCCGTCGGCAGTCCGGCGACCGTACGGACGTATGTGCGCGAGCTGATGAGACGGCACCGCAGGGCGTTCGCCGTCCTCGTGTCGTTCAACGCGCTGGCCGTCATCGCCTCGATGGCGGGCCCCTACCTCCTGGGCTCGCTCGTCGAGGACTTGGCGGCCGGGGCGCGCGAACTCCATCTGGAGCGCACCGCCGCGGTCTTCGCGGCGGCCCTGCTCGTCCAGACGCTCTTCACGCGCCAGATGCGGCTGCGGGCCGCGATGCTCGGCGAGGAGATGCTGGCCGACCTGCGCGAGGACTTCCTCGTACGGTCGGTCGGCCTGCCACCGGGCGTACTGGAGCGGGCGGGCACGGGTGATCTGCTGTCGCGCATCACGACCGACATCGACCGGCTGGCGAACGCGATGCGCGAGGCCGTGCCGCAGCTCGCCATCGGTGTGGTGTGGGCCGGGCTGCTGATCGGTGGCCTGACCGTCACCGCGCCGCCGCTGGCGCTGGCGGTTCTGGTGGCTGTGCCCGTTCTCGTCATCGGCTGCCGCTGGTACTTCAGGCGGGCGCCGTCGGCGTACCGCTCGGAGGCGGCGGGCTACGCGGCGGTCGCCGCGATGCTCGCCGAGACGGTGGACGCGGGGCGGACCATCGAGGCGCACCGCCTCGGCGGCCGCCGGGTGGCCCTGTCCGAGCAGCGGATCAGGGAGTGGACGGCGTGGGAGCGGTACACGCTGTGGCTGCGGTCGGTGCTCTTCCCCGTCATCAGCGTCACGCACATGACGATCCTGTGCTCGGTGCTGGTGATCGGCGGCGTCTTCGTCCTGGAGGGCTGGATCAGCGTCGGCCAGCTGACGACGGGCGCCCTGCTCGCGCAGATGCTGGTCGACCCGGTCAACCTCATCCTGCGCTGGTACGACGAACTCCAGGTCGCCCAGGTGTCGCTGGCCCGGCTCGTCGGCGTACGGGAGATCGAGCCGGACGCCGGTGACGCAGCGGTCACACCCGACGGGCGAGCGGTACGGGCCGACGCGGTGCACTTCGGGTACCGGGCGGACGTCGACGTACTGCACAAGGTGACGCTGGACGTCGCGCCGGGCACTCGGATGGCTCTGGTCGGCCCTTCGGGCGCCGGCAAGTCCACGCTGGGGCGGTTGCTCGCGGGGATCTATGCGCCGCGTACGGGCGAAGTGACGTTGGGCGGGGCCGAGTTGTCACGGATGCCGGCCGAGCGGGTGCGCGCGCACGTGGCGCTGGTCAACCAGGAGCACCACGTCTTCGTGGGGTCCCTGCGCGACAACCTGCTGCTGGCCCGCACGGGCGCGGACGACGCGGAGCTGTGGGCGGCGCTCGGTGCGGTCGACGCGGACGGCTGGGCGCGGGCGCTGGACGACGACCTCGACACCGAGGTCGGCTCGGGCGGCCAGGCGCTCACCCCGGCGCAGGCGCAGCAGATCGCGCTGGCCCGCCTGGTGCTCGCCGACCCGCACACGCTGGTGCTGGACGAGGCGACGTCGCTGCTGGACCCACGGGCGGCGCGCCATCTGGAGCGCTCGCTGGCGCGGGTGCTCGACGGCCGTACGGTCGTGGCGATCGCGCACCGGCTGCACACCGCGCACGACGCGGATGTGATCGCGGTGGTCGAGGAGGGCCGGATCAGCGAACTGGGCAGCCACGACGAACTGGTGGCGGCGGACGGCGCGTACGCCGCACTCTGGCGCTCCTGGCACGGCTAGCGCCGCGGGGGCGGCGCGGCGCCGGTGCGGGTGCGGGTGCGGCGCCGGCCCCCTGCGGGGCCTTTCCCCACCCCGCCCCTTCCCGAAGGCGGGGCTCCGCCCCACACCCCGGTCCTCAAACGCCGGACAGGCTGGGGGGTGCGGGGCGGCCCTGCGGGCGCGGTGCGGTACGGCCCCGTCCCCGGGGGGCCAAGGGCGGCACCACGGACGCCCGGCACGCGCGGGGTGTCAGGCCGCCACGCGTACCGGTTTTACTCCCTCTTCGTTGTGGCGGTCCGTCCAGGCTGTCAGGGCCGCGCCGCAGGCGTGGTCCACGTGGCGCAGGCCCGACAGGTCGAGTTCGATCGGCCGGTCGCGGGGCAGCGCCTCCAGTTCGTCGAGGAGCTTCGGCAGGCGCAGGAACGTCGCGTTGCCCAGGACACGGACGCGTACCGGGCCCCGCTCGTCCTCGTCGGTGCCGGAGACCTCCACGTGGACGTGGGACGTCTCCCAGGCCGTCTTCGCTACCGCCAGCAGCAGGCCGATCAGTACCCCTTCGAACATGTTGATCGCCACGATCGAGAGCGCCGTGACCCCCAGCACCACCGCCTCGCCCCGGTGTTCGCGCCACAACGGCGCGAGCTCCTTCACCGGGATCAGCTTCCAGCCCGCGTGCACCAGCACACCCGCCAGCGCCGCCACCGGGATCACCCCGAGAGCCGCCGGGAACGCCGCCGCGAAGACGAGCAGCCATACGCCGTGGAGCACCCGGGAGGCCTTGGTGCGCGCCCCGGCCTGCAAGTTGGCCGAGCTGCGTACGATCACCGCCGTCATCGGCAGCGCGCCGAGCATTCCGCACACCGCGTTGCCCGCGCCCTGGGCGACGAGCTCCTTGTCGTAGTCGGTCCTCGGACCGTCGTGCAGCCGGTCCACCGCCGCCGCGCTGAACAGGCTCTCTGCCGACGCGATCAGGGTGAAGGCGACGACCGTTCCCAGCAGGCCCACCTCGGCCAGCTGTCCCAAGTCGGAGAGCCCCGGCGGCTGTACGGCGTCGAGCAGCCCCTTGACCTCCACCCGCGCGACCGGCGGGTCGAAGACCACCGCCACGGCAGTCGCGAGTGCGACCGCCGCCAGCGGGGCGGGCAGCACGCGTGCCGCGGCCGGAATCCTCGGCCACAGCACCAGTACGGCCACCGTGCCGGCCCCGATACCCAGCGCGGTCAGCGCAGGACCCGACCCGAGGGTGTCGGCCGCGAGACCCGGCAGGCCGCCGATCTTCGCGAGCCCGCCGGCGGGCGCCTCGGCGTCGGCCAGCGCGTACAACTGGCCGGCGATGAGCACCAGGCCGATGCCCGCGAGCATGCCCTGCACCACCGCGATCGAGATCGCCCGGAACCAGCGGCCCAGCCGGAAGGCGCCCATGGCCAGTTGCAGCACCCCGGCGCCCAGCACGATCACGCCGAGTGCGCCGATCCCGTACTCCTGCACCGCCTCGTACACGAGCACGGTCATCCCGGCCGCCGGGCCGCTGACCTGGAGGCTGCTGCCGGGCAGCAGCCCGGTGACGAGGCCGCCCACGATCCCGGTGACGAGGCCGAGTTCGGCGGGCACACCGGAGGCGACGGCCACGCCGACGCACAGCGGCACCGCCACCAGGAAGACGACGAGCGAGGCGGTGAAATCGGCACGGAGATCGCCGGAGCGGCGCTGCCTGAAGACGTTCGCGACGGCCTGGGTCAGGGTCTTCACGCCGGCGCTCACAGCGGGAGGAAGGCGTCGGCGGCGGGCTGGTGAGCGAGGACCAGACCGGTGTCCACGGCGTAGAACCAACCGTGCAGCCGCAGTTGTCCGGCGGCCATCCGCTCCGCGACGCACGGGTAGGCGCGCAGCCGCTCCACCTGCTCGCGGACGTTGCGCTGGACGGCTGCGGCGACCTCCGTGTCGGCGTCCGCGTGGAGTCCGGCCAAGTCGTCCGGCAGCTGGCTCTCCAGCCATCCGGCGACCGCCGGTACGGCGCGCAGGTCCTCGCCGCGCACCCGCGCGCCGATGGCGCCGCAGTGGGAGTGCCCGCACACCACGATGTCGGGGACGCGCAGCACACTCACCGCGTACTCGATGGTCGCGGCCTCACCGCTGGGCCGGTCCGGGCGGTAGGCGGGAACCGCGTTGCCCGCCGTACGCAGCTCGAACAGCTCGCCGGGGCGCGCGCCGGTGATCAGGGAAGGGACGACGCGGGAGTCGGAGCAGGTGATGAAGAGCGCCTGCGGGGACTGGCCGGCCGCCAGCCGTCCGAACCACTCGCTCTGCTCACGGTGCGCGGCTATTCGTTCGCCCAGCGAGCGGGCATGGTCGATGAAGGTCTGCATGGGGGGAATCGCCTCCAGGAGCGATGGCAGTACCGAGATGACGTATCGGTACGTAGTACGAGAAATCGGCCCGCAGAGCTCAGTTCTACGGGGAAATCGGTCCGTACGGCCGTCTCAGCAGCGAAAGACCTGGAGGGCGATCGGGAGTTCCCCGGATCTGGAGGGGGTGTGTCTGTACGGCGCGTCGCCGTCGGTCGCGAGGGCGTCTCGCGGGAGCTCCACGGCCGGGGTGGGCAGGGGGTGGACCGCGTGGACGACCGCCTGAGGGGCGCCCGTCTCCGGCCGCTGCGCGCGGCGAGCCTGGCCGGGATGGGCCTTGGTGTCGGAGTCGGGGGGCGAACAGGAACCCTGCGCGGCCACCGGCGGCGCCGTTTCGGGCTCGGTGAGCAACGCGAGTCCGGCGGCGGAGCGAACGGCGCCGGCCTGGTCGGTGGCGACCGTGAGGGAGAGCAGTGCGAAGACCGCCAACAGCAGTGCCTTGGCGGCCGCGGTGATCCGCAGCAAGGTTCCCCCCTCCCCTGGACGTCGTGCGTGCGTTGTGCGGCACGGCATGGTGTCGAGTGCCGTCACCATTGTGTCAAGGAGGAGGCGCCGAACAGCAACTCGGCAATTTACAACGACGTTAACTCTCCGCGAACGGGGTCACATCGCACCCGGCGGGGTGAGGCGGGGACACCGGCCGGAGCCGCGGCCGGCGTCCCCGCGACGTGACGCCGTCAGCGACCGCCGTGAACCTCCAGCGCCGCACGCACCGCGGACTCCAGCGCCCCCTCGATCCAGGCGGGCTTCAGCGAGGTGTGGCAGCCGGCGAAGTGCAACGGGCCTTCGGGGGTGCGCATGTCCGGGAAGATCTCGGTGTGCTGACCGGGCAGGAGTACGGACGCCTCCCCGTAGGCGTACGGGTCGCGCTGCCAGCTCTGGGTGCGGCCGACGCCCGTGTAGAACACCTCGAGCCGCTGCCCGTACACCTCCTGCATGCCGCGCAGCGCGAGCGCGTAGCGGGCCTCGTCGTCGTAGGAGTCCCAGCGCCTGGCGTCGTCCGCCCAGCTGTACGAGGCGAGTACGACGCCTCCGTCGCTGCCCTCCACGGGGTGGGACGGGTTGAACATGAAGCGGTTCGGGTTGTCGGTCACCGATCCGCCGCCGATGACCTCCGCCGCCTCGGGCTGGTCACGGGAGACCCAGCAGTGCGCCGCGTAGTGCGTGCGCTGTGCCTGCGAGAGGTACCCGCGAGGCACGGAGGGGTGGGCGCCGAGCAGCCGTCCGTCGTCCGGGACGCGGCCCTTGCGGTAGGCGGCGTACAGGCCGGGGTCCATGGCGTTCAGCTCGCGCTTCCAGTCGTCCTCGCTCATCTCCCACCAGCGGCGGCTGAATTCGAGGAGGACCTTGGTGGCGCTGTCGTAGTGCACCTCGCAGACGGCCCGGCGCTTCTCGTACGAGACCGGGGGCGAGATCTGGACGTGCCGCAGTCCGGAGAAGGGGATGGTGACGATGGCGGTGTCGCCGGAGAACTGCTCCCGGACGACTTCGCCGTCGCGCCCCTCGGAGACGGTGTGCAGCCGCACGCGCGGCCCCGGAGCGCCCGCGTCGCGGGTTTCGATGCGCGTGACGCGCCGGTCGAAGCGCACCTCGTCGCGTACGTCGTCGAGGAGCGCGTCCGCGAGGACCGCCGTGCCGCCGGTCAGCTCGTAGAACTTGGTGCCAGGGCTGATCAGGGACGCGCCCATGAAGCTGTGCATGAAGGACAGCGGGAGCCGGGACGTCATGTTCTCCAGCGTGCCGATCAGGTCGATCGTGCGCGTGTCGAGCTTCGCGTGCTCGGTGAGGAAGCGGTACATCGACCAGTCACCGAAGCGCTGGATGATCCGGGCCCAGCCCTTGACGAGTTCGGGCATCGGCTTGTTGACGCGGGTGCCGTCCGGTCGGCGGGTGCTGTACTCGTCGCGGACCGGGTCCAGGGCCTGCCGGACGATCTCGGAGGCGGGGACATCCTCATATTTGCGCGGCACACCGAAGGAACGGTTGACCGCCTGCGGGTTCTTCGCGTAGTCGGCGCGCCGCGCCCTGATCCCGTTGACGCGGATCCAGGTGCGGTACACCGGCTTGCCGTCGGGGTCGGCGTCGATGTAGTGGAAGGGCCGGCGCTCGATGCCCAGGTGGTCGATCAGCCCGATGACCAGCGGGTGGCTGCCGGGGATGCGCATGGCACCGGCCTCGGCGTACTGCTTCGGATCGGCGAACGGCTGCTTGGCGTTCTCGTGGCCGCCGGTCCGGAACGTCTTGATGCGGCCGCCCGCACGGTTTCCGTTGGCCTCGACGACGGTCACCCGGTGACCGGCCCGCTTGAGGAGGGAAGCCGCCACCATGCCGGCCGGTCCGGCGCCGATCACCAGCACCTTCTTCGGTGCGGTGCCCGCCCTCGGCAGCCCGTCGCCGAGAAGGATCTTCTCGTACCGCGGGATCAGGGGCTTGTTGTCCTCACCGACCACCAGCAGGGCGCGGGCGACGGTCAGGCACGTCTGCCAGTCGGCGGTGGAGCGGGGAGCGGCAGGTGCGGCGGGCGCGGGAGCCGCCGTCGCCGGGGCGGCCGTCCCGGCGACGGCGGTGGCGGCAGCCGCGGCGGCCACCGTCCCGGTACGGGCAGTGAACTGACGTCGCGTCAAATTATTGGGTTCCATGATCCCAAGAACTGGATCTTGGTGCGCCCGGCAGCGGGTCCGGGTCCGAATTCACCCGAACGGAAAGCGTCAGATGAGGTTGAGCGCCGCCGCGCCGCCCACTCCCCCGAGGAGCATGAAGGCCGGCATCAGCACCTTCAGCTCCACCCAGCTGCCCGCGCGGAACCGCAGCCCCTTCGGCGGCCCGATCGGGTACCAGCGCTTGCGGCCGACGGGGATGGGCCACAGGATCGGGCAGCCGGAGACGGTGAGCGCGTCACCGATGTCGTGCACGAGCGCGCCGAGGACGATCGGCAGGCCGAGCCACAGGTACTCCTGGCCGTCGCCGGTGAACAGCCAGTCGGCGCCGTTGCCCGGTTTGTCCAGCACTCCCGCCAGAATCCACGCGCTCGTCGCGCCGAGGAGCCACACCAGTACGTCGCTGGACACCCGGGCGGCCCGCCAGAGCAGCCCTTCCACGGCCAGCACCAGGTGGATGAAGAGGAGTACGAGCACCGCCCAGCGGCCACCGGTGTACGCCGTGAGCGACGCGCCGCCGCCGATCATGACCGCCCACAGCCAGGTGTGGGTGAGGGTGCGGTGGCCGCCGGTCCTGCGCGGGTCGGCGGGCTTCTTGGTCGCCTTGTAGACGGCGTACGACAGCTTGTCGACGATGTCGCACATGCCCCTCGACACGGGTCCGAAGGCGCGCGAGATGGTCGCGGACTTGTGGTCGAGGTCGGGGGCGAGGGCCGCGCCGGCGCAGATCAGGGCTCCGACGACGAGCACGGGCCAGGGCATCGGCTGTCCGGCGGCGGCGGCCGCCGCCCCCACCCCCAGCCAGGCCGCTGCTCCCGACAGTGAGTGCGCCGGTCCCATCATGGTCGTTCCCCGCCCGTTTGCTCTTGTGCTGCACCCCAGTTGACACGGAAGCGTATCGCTCGTGATCTTCGTGCGACCGACCGGTTCCCTGTTCAGGGGGTAAGCCAGGCAAGATGGGGGCGTGACCCTTATCGATCAGATGCCCCCGACCGCCGACCCCGATGCCCTCTTCGAGGCTTTCACCTCATGGGCCGAGGGCCAGGGCATCAGTCTCTATCCCGCTCAGGAGGAGGCGCTGATCGAGGTGGTGTCCGGTGCGAATGTGATCTTGTCCACTCCCACCGGTTCCGGCAAGAGCCTGGTCGCGGCGGGCGCGCACTTCGCCGCCCTCGCCCAGGACAAGGTCACCTTCTACACCGCGCCGATCAAGGCCCTGGTCTCGGAGAAGTTCTTCGACCTGTGCAAGCTCTTCGGTACGGAGAACGTCGGCATGCTGACGGGCGACGCGTCCGTCAACGCCGACGCCCCCGTCATCGCCTGCACGGCCGAGGTACTGGCCTCCATCGCGCTGCGCGACGGCAAGCACGCCGACATCGGCCAGGTCGTGATGGACGAGTTCCACTTCTACGCCGAACAGGACCGCGGCTGGGCCTGGCAGATCCCGCTGCTGGAACTGCCGCAGGCGCAGTTCGTCCTCATGTCGGCGACGCTCGGTGACGTCGCGATGTTCGAGAAGGACCTGACACGGCGTACCGGCCGCCCGACGTCCGTCGTGCGCTCCGTGACCCGCCCGGTCCCCCTGTCGTACGAATACCGCCTGACCCCCATCACCGAGACGCTGACCGAACTGCTCGAGACCAGGCAGGCGCCGGTCTACATCGTGCACTTCACCCAGGCGGCGGCCGTCGAGCGGGCGCAGTCGCTGATGAGCATCAATATGTGCTCGCGCGAGGAGAAGGACCAGATCGCCGAGCTGATCGGCAGCTTCCGCTTCACCACGAAGTTCGGCAAAAACCTTTCCCGCTTCGTACGGCACGGGATCGGCGTGCACCACGCCGGCATGCTGCCCAAGTACCGCAGGCTCGTCGAGAAGCTCGCGCAGGCGGGCCTGCTGAAGGTCATCTGCGGTACGGACACACTCGGCGTCGGCGTCAATGTCCCCATCCGTACGGTGCTGTTCACGGCACTGACGAAGTACGACGGCACACGGGTACGCACGCTCCGCGCCCGGGAGTTCCACCAGATCGCGGGCCGCGCGGGCCGGGCCGGCTTCGACACGGCGGGTCTGGTCGTGGCCCAGGCGCCCGAGCACGTCGTGGAGAACGAGAAGGCGCTCGCCAAGGCCGGCGACGACCCGAAGAAGCGCCGCAAGGTGGTCCGCAAGAAGGCCCCCGAGGGCTTCGTAGCCTGGTCGGAGACGACCTTCGACAAGCTGATCGGCTCCGACCCCGAGCCGCTGACGTCCCGCTTCCGCGTCACGCACACCATGCTGCTGTCGGTCATCGCCCGCCCCGGCAACCCCTTCGCCGCCATGCGCCACCTCCTGGAGGACAACCACGAGCCGCGCAAGGCGCAGCTGCGGCACATCCGGCGGGCCATCGCGATCTTCCGCTCGCTGCTCGACGGCGGTGTGGTGGAAATGCTGGAGACCCCGGAGGCCGACGGCCGTACCGTACGGCTGACCGTCGATCTCCAGCAGGACTTCGCGCTCAACCAGCCGCTGTCCACGTTCGCGCTGGCCGCGTACGAGCTGCTGGACCCGGATTCCCCTTCGTACGCCCTGGACATGGTGTCCGTCGTCGAGTCGACGCTGGACGACCCGCGCCAGATCCTCGCCGCCCAGCAGAACAAGGCGCGCGGCGAGGCGGTCGGCCAGATGAAGGCGGACCGTGTCGAGTACGAGGAGCGCATGGAGCGGCTCCAGGAGATCACGTACCCGAAGCCGCTGGAGGAGCTGCTGTGGCACGGGTACAACGTCTACCGCAAGAGCCACCCGTGGGTCGGCGACCACCCGGTGTCGCCGAAGTCGGTGGTCCGCGACATGTACGAACGGGCCATGACCTTCGCCGAGTTCACCTCGCACTACGAGCTCGCCCGCACCGAGGGCATCGTGCTGCGCTATCTCGCGGGCGCGTACAAGGCGCTCGAGCACACGATCCCGGACGACATCAAGTCCGAGGACCTGGAGGACCTGATCGCCTGGCTCGGCGAGCTGGTGCGCCAGGTCGACTCCAGCCTCCTCGACGAGTGGGAGCAGCTCGCCAACCCCGAGGTGGAGACGGCAGAGCAGGCGCAGGAGCGCGCCGACCAGGTCAAGCCGGTCACGGCGAACGCGCGGGCCTTCCGGGTGCTCGTACGCAACGCCATGTTCCGCCGCGTCGAGCTGGCGGCCCTGGACAACGTCCGCGAGCTGGGCGAGATGGACGGCGAGTCCGGCTGGGACGAGGACAAGTGGGGCGAGGCCATGGACGCGTACTGGGACGAGTACGAGGACCTGGGCACGGGGCCCGACGCGCGCGGTCCCAAGCTGCTGATGATCGAGGAGGACGCCGAGCACGGCCTGTGGCGCGTCCGCCAGACGTTCGCCGACCCGAACGGCGACCATGACTGGGGCATCGGCGCGGAGGTCGATCTCGCCGCCTCGGACGAGGAGGGGCGGGCGGTCGTCCGCGTCACCTCGGTCGGTCAGCTGTAGAACCGTAGAACCTAGGAGAAACGTCCCGTGACGACGAACCCCGCCGAACGGCTCGTCGATCTGCTCGACCTGGAGCAGATCGAGGTCAACATCTTCCGCGGCCGCAGCCCGCAGGAGTCCCTGCAACGCGTCTTCGGCGGGCAGGTCGCCGGACAGGCGCTGGTCGCGGCCGGCCGTACGACCGAGGGCGACCGGCCGGTGCACTCGCTGCACGCGTACTTCCTGCGGCCCGGCCGCCCGGGTGTGCCGATCGTCTACCAGGTGGAGCGGGTACGGGACGGGCGTTCCTTCACCACCCGGCGGGTCACGGCCGTCCAGCAGGGCCGGACGATCTTCAACCTGACCGCTTCCTTCCACCAGCCGGAGGAGGCCGCCTTCGAGCACCAGCTGCCGCCGCGCCTCTCCTTCCCGGACCCGGACTCGCTGCCGACGGTGGCGGACGAGATCCGCGAGCACCTCGGGGAGCTGCCGGAGGCGATGGACCGGATGGCGCGCCGGATGCCCTTCGACATCCGGTACGTCGACCGGCTGCGCTGGAGTGCCCAGGAGATCAAGGAGGCGGACCCGCGCAGCGCGGTGTGGATGCGCGCGGTCGGGCCGCTGGGCGACGACCAGCTCGTGCACACGTGCGCGCTGGCGTACGCGTCGGACATGACGCTGCTGGACGCGGTCCGTATCCCCGTGGAGCCCCTGTGGGGCCCGCGCAATTTCGACATCGCGTCGCTGGACCACGCCATGTGGTTCCACCGGCCGTTCCGGGCCGACGAGTGGTTCCTGTACGACCAGGAGTCCCCCATCGCGACGGGCGCGCGGGGGCTGGCGCGGGGCCGGATCTACGACCGGGCGGGGAACTTGCTGGTGTCGGTGGTGCAGGAGGGACTGTTCCGTCCGTTGCCGTCCTGACTGCTGACTGGCCGACTGGCCGACTGGCTGACTCCCGACTCTTGAGTCCCACCCCGGACAGGCCCCCGCTGTGGGTCGCATGCGTGAATGGCGCATTGTGACGAGCCCTCCCCTGCGCGAGCCTGGCGACGTCCGGCCCATCGGGTGCCGGTGAGTCCAGCGTGTCCCAGCGAATCCGCCGTAGTGCTCGCCGCAGGTGTGGGACTTCTGCACCGAGTGGCACTCGGCCTGCATCGGTCACTGACGGGCGGCGCGTTGGTCCTAGGTCCAGCGGCCCGGACGGACTGCGGCCGGCGGCGGTTCTGTGGCTGGGCCGGGGTGGCGAGAATGGGGCCATGACTTCTTCCTCGTGGCCGGAACATCTCGACGTGGGGGCCGTGCGGTTCGCACGGCCCACCGCGCGTTACGACGACGTTCTCACCTTCTACCGTGACGACTTGGGTCTGCCGGTCCTCGGGCAGTGGCGGGGAGATGAGGGCCATGCGGGGTACGACGGGGTGCTGTTCGGGCTGCCGGGTGCTCCGGTGCACATGGAGATCACGCAGCATGGTTCACCGCCGCGGATCCCGGAGCCGCATCCGGAGAACCAACTGGTGCTGTACTTGCGGGGCGCGGCGGCGGTGGACGCGGCGGCGCGGAGGCTGCGGGAGCGGGGGCACGAGCCGGTGAAGGCGGCCAATCCGTACTGGCCGGAGCGGGGCTCGGTGCTTTTTGCCGATCCGGACGGGTGGGTGGTGGTGCTGGCGCCGTGGGTGTTCGGGGAGGACCCGGTGCCGGTGCCTGTGCCTGTGCACCCGGCGTAGCGGGTTTCTCCCCCACCCCCGCCCCTTCCCGAACTGGGGCCGGCCCCAGACCCCGGCGCCCTACGGGCGTGTCCTCAAACGCCGGACGGGCTGGATCGGACTGGAAGATCCGGTCGGAAACCCAGTCCACCAGGACCGGGGCGAGTACACCGGCGACGCCGAAGACGACGGGGATGAGCGTGGCACCGGCCTTGTCGATCTCGGGGAGGCGGCGGCTGACGATCACCGGGCCCCAGAGCAGGATGGCGTACCGGGCGGGCTTGAGCAGGAAGTAGGCCAGGCCGAGCGTGAGCACCATGCGGTCGCGCAGGGTGGCGCGGTAGAGGGCGAGGCCGGAGACGCGCGGTGCGGCGGACCGGGACTCATGCGTCGCCGGGCCGGTGTCCTACGGCGGGGCGGCGAGGCCGCCGAACGCGTAGTTGGTGCTCCACAGCCCCAGGACCCGGCCGCGCTCCCGCACCGTGAAGAAGTCGCCCCTGTTCT
Organism: Streptomyces sp. TRD_SC_5; assembly: GCF_056836825.1. Taxonomy (NCBI): domain Bacteria; kingdom Bacillati; phylum Actinomycetota; class Actinomycetes; order Kitasatosporales; family Streptomycetaceae; genus Streptomyces; species Streptomyces sp. TRD_SC_5. Next base: position 685,737 of record NZ_JBWZZS010000001.1, read on the forward strand.
GGTGACGCTCATGGGTGTTCACTCCGGGTTCTGGGGCGTACGAGAGGCGGATCAGGCCGCGAGACCGTCGAGATCCTTGTATGTTACACCGTTCTTCATGACGAGCCGGATGCCGGCGGGCTCACCGAGAATGGCGATGCCGGTCAGCGGATTGCCTCGGGCGACGACGACATCGGCTCGCTTTCCGGCCTCCAGCGTGCCGATCTCACCGGCCAGGCCGAGGAGTTCGGCGGCCTCGCTCGTGCCCGCGCGGATCGCGCCCATCGGCGTCATCCCGCTGTCGACGAGGTACGCCAGTTCCCGCAGGTTGGTGCCGTGTTCCGCGATGCCGCAGTCGGTGCCCATGGCGACGCGCACGCCCCGCGTGATGGCGTGCGGGATGTGCCGGCGGGCGACGGACTGCCAGTGCTTCTTCTTCGCGTACGCCCAGCTCGCCGCCTTCTGCGGGTCGGGGTCGGTGTTCGCGGTGGTGAGCGTGGGCACCAGGAAGGTGCCGCGCTCAAGCATCAGGTCGATGGCCTCGTCGTCGATCTCGTAGCCGTGCTCGACGCTGGCGACCCCGCCGCGTACGGCGTTGAGAATGCCGCCGCGTCCCTGGGCGTGCGCGGCCACCTTCCTGCCCCGGTGGCCCGCCGCGATCTCGGTGATCGCACGGATCTCGTCCTCCGTGAAGCCGTCGTCGCCCGGCTGGTCCGTCGGACTCCACACCCCGCCCGTGGCCGCGACCTTGACGCAGTCGGCGCCCTGTCGGAGCACCCCGCGCACCGCCTTGCGGCATTCGGTGGGCCCGTCGGCCAGGCGCCCCATACCGGGGTCGCTCTCGCCGTCGTCGTAGGCCGTCCGGAAGTCGCCGTGACCGCCGGTGGGACTGAGCATGGCGATCGCGACGAGCAGGCGCGGTCCGACGATCAGCCCCGACTCGACCGCCTCCCGGTGGCCGGCGTCCGCGCCGCCGAGGTCGCGGGCGGTCGTGACGCCCGCTTCGAGGGTGAGCCTCATGCGCGGCGCGGCGAGGAAGGTCCGCAGCGAGGGCGGCATCGCGGCGATCTCGGCGTGGCTGAGGGCGCCGCCGGGCGCCGCCATGTGGACGTGGCAGTCGATGAAGCCCGGCAGGATCGTGTCTCCGCGTACGTCGATACGCCGCACCGGGGCGGGCGGTCCGGGCAGCTCCGGCGCTTCCCCGGACGGGCCTGCCCACCGGACGAGCCCGTCCTCGACGAGCACCGCCCCGTCCGCGACCGGCTCGCCCCCTGTGCCGTCGATGAGCAGTCCGTTGTGCAGGAGTACGGGGGTGGTGGGGCCGGTCATGGCGCGGTTCCTTCCCAGACGGTGGTGCGGAGAGCGGGGGTTTCAGCCGACCGGGGCGGACTGCGGGACGGTGTCCCGCACGGGGCTCTTCGCCCGTACGAGATCGGCCGCCGCGCAGCACCACCACACGGTGGTGCAAGCGTCCTCGGTCGGAACGGCGGTGCCCTTTAACGCGGGGAGAACGGGCGCGTCCCGCTCAGCGAACCCGCCGCCGGGCTGGGAGTGAGCGTCAACACCGCGGGCCGCCGGCCGACCCGGCATCTGGACGCGGAAGGCCGGGCCGTCGGCCCCGTTCCGGTCGGCCTCTGGAACAGTACGGAGCAGTGACCGACGGCCGGCAGTGTCCGGCCACAGCTATCCATAGGAGACGGCGATGAGCCTGTACGACATCCCCCTGCGCACCCTGACCGGCGAGCCGACCACCCTGGCGGCCTACGAGGGCAAGGCGGTGCTGGTGGTGAACGTCGCGTCCAAGTGCGGACTGACGCCGCAGTACGCCGGCCTGGAGCGGCTGCAGAAGACGTACGAGGACCGGGGCTTCACGGTTCTCGGTGTGCCCTGCAACCAGTTCGCGGGCCAGGAGCCGGGCAGCGCGGAGGAGATCGGGACCTTCTGCTCGGCGAGCTACGGCGTGACGTTCCCGCTGCTGGAGAAGATCGAGGTCAACGGTGACCACCGGCACCCGCTGTACGTCGAGCTGACCGCGGCGAAGGACGAGGCCGGCGAGGCCGGGGACGTCCAGTGGAACTTCGAGAAGTTCCTGGTGAGCGCGAAGGGCGAGGTCGTCGGCCGGTTCCGCCCGCGCGTCGAGCCCGAGGCCGCCGAGGTCGTGGCGGCCGTCGAGGCGCAGCTCCCCAGCGCCTGAAGGCACACGAAGGCGCCGTCCCCCGTACGCGGTGGGACGGCGCCTTCGTCGTACTCCGATGGGGCGTACTAGCGGATCGGCATCCCCGAGAGGGTGCGGGCGATGACCAGGCGCTGGATCTCGCTCGTGCCTTCGAAAATGGTGTAGATCGCCGCGTCGCGGTGCATCCGCTCCACCGGGTACTCACGCGTGTATCCGTTGCCGCCGAGGATCTGCACGGCCTGCGCGGTGACCTTCTTGGCCGTCTCGCTGGCGAACAGCTTCGACATCGAGCCCTCGGCCGAGGTGAACGGCTTGCCCGTGGTCGCCATCCAGGAGGCCCGCCAGACCAGCAGCCGCGCCGCGTCGATCTGGGTGCGCATGTCGGCGAGCTGGAAGGCGACACCCTGGTTGTCGATGATCGGGCGGCCGAACTGCTCGCGCGTCTTGGCGTAGTCGAGTGCGACCTCGTACGCCGCGCGGGCGGTGCCCACCGCCATGGCGCCGACGGCCGGGCGCGACGCCTCGAAGGTGGCCATCGCGGCGTTCTTCACGCGCTCGCCGCCCTTCTGGGCGCGCTCGCGGGAGCGGGCGAGGCGCTCGTCGAGCTTGTCCTTTCCGCCGAGCAGGCAGTGGCCGGGGACGCGCACGTTCTCCAGGACGACCTCGGCGGTGTGCGAGGCGCGGATACCGTGCTTCTTGAACTTCTGGCCCTGGGACAGGCCGGGCGTGTTCGGCGGGATGATGAAGGAGGCGTGGCCCTTGGAGCCGAGCTCGGGGTCGACGAGGGCGACGACGACATGGACGTTGGCGATGCCGCCGTTGGTCGCCCACGTCTTGGTGCCGTTCAGCACCCACTCGTCCTTGGCCTCGTCGTAGACGGCGCGTGTGCGCATCGCCGATACGTCGGAGCCGGCGTCGGGCTCGGAAGAGCAGAAGGCGGCGACCTTGACGTCGTCGGCGTCGCCGTACATCTGGGGGATCCAGGTGCCGATCTGCTCCTCGGTGCCGTTGGCGAGGACGCCGACGGCGGCCAGGCCCGTACCGACGATGGACAGGGCGATGCCCGCGTCGCCCCAGAACAGCTCCTCCATCGCCATCGGGATGCCGAGGCCCGTCGGGTCGAAGAACTGCTGCGCGTAGAAGTCGAGGGAATAGATGCCGAGCTTGGCGGCTTCCTGGATGACGGGCCAGGGCGTCTCCTCGCGCTCGTCCCATTCGGCGGCGGCCGGGCGCATCACATCGGCGGCGAATCCGTGGATCCAGTCGCGGACCTGCTTCTGGTCGTCGTTGAGATCGAGCGTGAACTCGGCCATCGTCCCCTCCAGGCGTTACTTGCGGTAACAGAAGTCTGTTACCGGTAAGTAGGCCCTGTCAACCGCGGCAGCGCGGCACACGGCCATGGTGTTACGTTTCGCAGGCGTCACGGAATCGCTTTGGGCGGGGAGACACACCATGGAAACCACACGGCAGGACGAACAGCAGCGCTCCGCTGCGGCACGGCGACGGCGGGACCTGCTCGAAGCGGCGGACCGGGTGGTGCTGAGGGACGGTCCACAGGCTTCCATGAACGCCATAGCCGCCGAGGCCGGGATCACGAAACCGATCCTCTACCGGCACTTCGGCGACAAGGGCGGGCTCTACCGCGCCCTGGCCAAGCGCCACACCGACGCGCTGCTCTCCGCCCTGCGGGCGGCGCTGGACGCGCCCGCCGAGCGGCGGGAGCGGGTCGAGGCGACGCTGGACACGTACCTCGCGGCGATCGAGGCGAGGCCGCAGGTGTACCGCTTTCTGATGCATCCCTCCGAGGACGCGACGTACCAGCCCGAGCAGGGCTTCGACGTCGGCCGCCACTCGGCGCCGTTGCTGCGGCGTCTCGGCGAGGAGCTGGGCATCGTGATCGCCGAGCGCGTGGATCTGGGACCGGACAGCGAGCAGCTGGCGCGGGTGTGGGGGCACGGGATCGTCGGCATGATGCACGCCGCGGGTGACTGGTGGCTGAGCGAACGGCCGTGCTCGCGCGCGGCGTTGGTGTCCAGCCTCGCGGACTTGCTCTGGGGCCGGCTGGCCGCCGCGGGCGACCGCGAGGGCGGCCCGGGCTTCTGACCCCGCCCAAACGCCGGACGGGCTGGAATTGCCTGCCGGGACTGGATTTACCGCGCGCCGGACACATCCCCGCTCAGCGGTACTGTCCAGCCCCTCCGGCGTTTGAGGAACGGGGTCTGGGGCAGCGCCCCAGCTACCCCCGGCCACCCCAAGACGCGCGCCGCGCCGCCCGCAACGCCTTCGCGCGGCGCCAGCCGGTGAGGCGGTCCGTGTAGACCAGGCCGCCCAAGTGGTCGCACTCGTGCTGCAGGCACCGCGCGAAGAAGCCCGTGCCTTCCACACGCACCGGATCGCCCGCCACCGACACCCCCTCCACCACCGCCCGGTCGAAGCGTTCCGTACCCGCCTCGATACCCGGCAGCGACAGGCACCCCTCCGGACCGCGTACGGTGATGCCGTCGGCCTCGACCAGTCGTGGGTTGACGATGTGACCGACATGCCGGACATCCTCGTCGTCCGGACAGTCGTAGACGAAAACGCGCAGCGGTACGCCGACTTGATTGGCCGCGAGGCCAACCCCCTCGGCGGCGTACATCGTCGCGAACATGCCCTCGACGAGCCGGACCAGCGAAGGACCGAAGTCGGTCACCGTCTCGCAGGGCGCGTGCAGCACCGGGTCACCGAGCAGTGTCATGGGTCGTACGAGCCCGGAACTGCCGGGAATCGGGCGGTGTCGCATGGCGGCAAGCGTACGGGCAAACGTACGTTCCACCGGGGGCCGCAGCGTCCCAGGTGGTGCCGGGGTGCGGGGGCCCGGCTGGATCTCGATAGGCTGAGCCCCGACGTTGACCGGTGGACCTGGGGCAAATGCGGCGCCGGATGCAAGGAGGATCAGTGACGATGGCAGGCAACACGGAGCCGTTGTCGCCGCGGGCCAAGCTGGCCGTGACGGCAGGCAAGGCCGCGGCGGCGGTGTCCCGCGCCGCGGGACGCGGCAGCGGATCCGTGATCGGCGGCAAGGTGGCGCTCAAGCTCGACCCCGACCTGCTCGGGCGGCTCGCCCAGCATCTCGACGTCGTGCTCGTGTCCGCGACGAACGGCAAGACGACGACGACCCGGCTCATCGCCGAGGCTCTGCGGGCCAGCGGCCCCGTCGTCTCCAACGCGCTCGGCGCCAACATGCCGGCGGGCATCACCTCCGCCCTGGCGGGCGGCTCGGACGCGAAGTACGGCGTGATCGAGGTCGACGAGAAGTACCTCGCCGGAGTCGCACGCGATGTGACGCCGAAGGCGATCGCGCTGCTCAACCTCTCCCGCGACCAGCTCGACCGCGCCGCCGAGACCCGGATGCTCGCCGAGAAGTGGCGCGAGGGCCTGTCCGGCACGAAGGCCGTCGTCATCGCGAACGCCGACGACCCGCTGATCGTCTGGGCCGCCTCCTCCTCCCCCAACGTGGTGTGGGTGGCGGCGGGCCAGGAGTGGAAGGACGACGCCTGGTCCTGCCCCTCCTGCGGCGGTGTGATGCAGCGCCCGGGCGACGACTGGTTCTGCGGCGAGTGCGGCTTCCGCCGCCCCGCCCCGAGCTGGGTGCTGAGCGGCGACCACGTCGTCGACCCGCACGGATCGGCCTGGCCGATCCACCTCCAGCTGCCCGGCCGCGCCAACAAGGCGAACGCCGCCACCTCCGCCGCGGTCGCGGCCGTGTTCGGTGTGCCGCCGCAGGTGGCGCTGGAGCGGATGTACGAAGTCCAGGCTGTCGCGGGCCGGTACGACATCGTCCAGTTCCAGGAGCGCGAGCTGCGGCTGCTGCTCGCCAAGAACCCGGCGGGCTGGCTCGAAACGTTTTCCCTCATCAACCCGCCGCCCACGCCGGTCATCCTGGCCGTCAACGCGCGCGGCGCGGACGGCACGGACACCTCCTGGCTCTGGGACGTCGACTACACCCGGCTGGCCGGCCACCCGATCTTCGTGCTCGGTGACCGCAAGCTGGACCTCGCCGTGCGCCTCGAGGTCGCGAACCTGGACTTCCGGGTCTGCGAGACGCTCGACGAGGCCGTGCAGCTGGCGCCGCCCGGGCTGATCGAGACGATCGCCAACTACACCGCGTTCCAGGACCTGCGCCGCCGCGTCGGCAACTAGGCCCGCGTACACCGGAAAAGGACAAGCAAGCATGAGCGACAACAGCCTGCGCCTGGTGTGGATCTACCCGGACCTGCTGAGCACGTACGGCGACCAGGGCAACGCCCTCGTCGTGGAGCGCCGGGCCCGTCAGCGCGGCCTCGACGTGCACCGTGTCGACGTACGCAGCGACCAGCCGATCCCCACTTCGGGCGACATCTACCTGATCGGCGGCGGTGAGGACCGGCCGCAGCGGCTCGCGGCGGAGCGGCTGCGCCGCGACGGCGGTCTGGAGCGCGCGGTCAGCAACGGCGCGATCGTCTTCTCGGTCTGCGCCGGGTACCAGATCCTCGGCCACGAGTTCATCAACGACCTCGGCGAGCGCGAGCAGGGCCTCGGCCTGCTCGACGTGGTCAGCACGCGCGGCGAGGGCGAGCGGTGCGTCGGCGATGTCCTCGGGGACATCGACGAGCGCCTCGGCCTGCCGCCGCTGACGGGCTTCGAGAACCACCAGGGCATCACCCATCTGGGCCCCACCGCACGGCCGTTCGCCCGGACGCGGATCGGCAAGGGCAATGGAACCGGTGACGGCACGGAGGGCGCGTACAACGACACCGTCTTCGGTACGTACATGCACGGTCCGGTGCTCGCCCGCAACCCGCTCATCGCGGACCTGCTGCTGAAGCTGGCTCTGGACGTCAACGCGCTGCCGCCCACCGACGACCGGTGGTACGAGGCGCTGCGCGCCGAGCGCATCGCCTCGGCCACGCAGCCGGCCTGACGGACTGTCGCGGTTCGTACACCTTTGTGGTGTCCAGCTGTCGGACGCCCGGTTCGGCCCCGTCACCCCGCGCGAGTAGGGTGACGGGGATCCAACCGGACGACGTGGTCCGGTCTCCGGCCCACGTTGCAAAGGTATTCCGGGCATGCGCATTGGTGTACTCACTTCCGGCGGCGACTGCCCCGGCCTGAACGCTGTCATCCGTTCCGTCGTGCACCGCGCCGTCGTCGATCACGGTGATGAAGTCATCGGCTTCCACGATGGGTGGAAGGGTCTGCTGGAATGCGACTACCGCAAGCTCGACCTTGACGCGGTAGGCGGCATCCTGGCCCGTGGCGGCACCATTCTCGGCTCTTCGAGGGTCCAGCCCGCGCATCTGCGCGACGGCGTCGAGAAGGCCCGCGGCCATGTCGCGGACCTCGGACTCGACGCGATCATCCCGATCGGCGGCGAAGGCACGCTGAAGGCGGCGAACCTGCTGTCCAACGCGGGGCTGCCGATCGTCGGCGTACCGAAGACCATCGACAACGACATCGCGTCGACCGACGTCACCTTCGGGTTCGACACGGCGGTCGGGGTCGCGACCGAGGCCCTCGACCGGCTCAAGACCACCGCCGAATCGCACCAGCGGGTGCTGATCGTCGAGGTCATGGGGCGGCACACCGGCTGGATCGCGCTGCACTCCGGCATGGCGGCCGGCGCGCACGCCATCGTCGTACCCGAGCGGCCCTTCGACATCGGTGAGCTGACCGAGCTGGTCGGCAAGCGCTTCTCGGCCGGCAAGCGGTTCGCGATCGTGGTGGTCGCCGAGGGCGCCAAGCCGCGCGAGGGCTCCATGGAGTTCGATGTCGGCGTCAAGGACATGTACGGCCACGAGCGCTTCGCGGGCGTCGCCCGGCAGCTGTCCATCGAGCTGGAGGAGCGTCTCGGCAAGGAGGCGCGCCCCGTCATCCTCGGCCACGTCCAGCGCGGCGGCACCCCGACGGCGTACGACCGCGTCCTCGCGACCCGCTTCGGCTGGCACGCGGTGGAGGCGGCGCACCGGGGCGAGTTCGGGATGATGACGGCGCTGCGCGGTACGGACATCGTGATGGTCCCGCTGGCCGAGGCGGTGGAGACCCTGAAGACCGTCCCCACCGAGCGGTACGCCGAGGCCGAGTGCGTGCTGTGATCCTGCTGCCTGTCCGACGGACTGCCCCCGGCCGCGACCGCGACCGGGGGCAGTTCTAGTCTGTAGCGGACAACCGGTACGAATGGGCAGTCCCACGGGAGTACGCAGATGGATCACAGCGGGCACGGCAGCGGCATGAACATGGATCTGCCGCCGTTCACGCTGGGACGGGGGCTGGAGTTCTCCCCGGACCTCTTCTTCCTGGTGGGCTGTGTGCTGGCGCTCGCCGTGTACGGGTGGGGTGTGGTGCGGCTGCGTCGGCGCGGCGACGGCTGGCCGGTGGGGCGCACGATCTTCTTCGTCGTCGGCGTGCTGAGCGTGGCGCTGGTGATGTGCACCAAGCTCAACGACTACGGCATGGTCATGTTCAGCGTGCACATGGTGCAGCACATGGTCATCAGCATGCTCTCGCCGATCCTGCTGCTGCTCGGCGCCCCGGTGACGCTGGCGCTGCGGGCGCTCCCGGTGGCGGGGCGCGGGAACCGCAAGGGGCCGCGCGAGGTGCTGCTGATGCTGCTGCACAGCCGCTACATGAAGATCGTCACGCATCCGGCGTTCACGATCCCGCTGTTCATCGCGAGCCTGTACGGGCTCTACTTCACGCCCGTCTTCGACTTCCTGATGGGGAGCAAGCCGGGCCACATCGGCATGATGGTCCACTTCCTCGCCGTCGGCCTGGTCTTCTTCTGGCCGATCATGGGCATCGACCCGGGGCCGCACCGCCCGGGCTATGTGATGCGGATGCTGGAGCTCTTCGCCGGTATGCCGTTCCACGCGTTCTTCGGCATCGCGCTGATGATGGCGACCCAGCCGATGATCGGTACGTACGCGAACCCGCCGGCGTCCCTGGGCATCGACGCGCTGAGCGACCAGAACGCGGCGGGCGGCATCGCGTGGGCGTTCTCGGAGATCCCGTCGGTGCTGGTGCTGATCGCGCTGGTCTTCCAGTGGTACCGGTCCGAGCAGCGGGTCGCGCGGCGCGAGGACCGGGCTGCGGACCGCGACGGCGACAAGGAGCTGGTGGCGTACAACGCGTACCTCGCCTCGCTCCAGGCGCGCGGGCGCTAGGTCACCGGTATCGTCGGCACGGTAGCGCGGGAGCCCTTCAGGGGTGACGATGGCCCTCCATCAGAAGGAGGGGGTGCGCATGCCCGGTTCTGCGAAGTCGATGGGGGTGCTCACCGTCGGGACGCTGATCGTCGTATCGGCGTACACGGCGGCACTCGGCAGCAACGGCTGGCTGTGGTTCGGCTGGGTCGTGCTCGGTATGGTCACGGTCGGGATGGCCGCGTCGCGCAGCCAGTGAGCATCTGCTGACACCTGCTGAGCACCTGCTGAAACGAAACTTCACTGCGCGACGCGGGTACGGACACACACCGACCGCTCAGAAGCGGAACACCGCGCCGGTCGCGGTGTCGAGCACGCAGGCGTTCGGGTAGGTCTTGTGCCATGCCGTCGGGAGCCCGCCCCAGTTGCCCGTGGCGCTGACGGTCACCGGCTCGTACTGCTTGGTGCACGCGCGCGGGTTCCCCGGCAGCTTGTCGAAGTCGCCCTTCGCCTTGTCGAGCGCGGCGCACGCGCCGGTCGCCTCCGGGTGGGGCCCTGAGGGCCCGGGAGCGCACTGCAGGAGCACGCCCCGCATCCAGGTGCTCCCCGAGCCCGAAACGGTGAGGAAGATGCCTCGGGGCGGCGTGGGCTCACCGGGGACGGCCGCCGCCCGAGCGGGCAGGGCCGCGCCCGCGAGGGCGAGCAGGACGACTGCGGTGACGGTGGCTGGGGAGCGCATCCGGACCTCCTGGGGCTGGTGTGCCTGGCGACTGGGTGTCGGGGAGAGCCAGGCCATCCCCGCCAGGTCCGCCGGGCAAGCGGCCGCGCCGCCGCGTCGCACACACGGGCGCGCGCGCTGCTCCGTACGGCGGACACCGCCCGCGTTCGCGGCGCACACGGCGCGGCGGACGCCGTCCGTCACCCCAGCAGGGCGTCCAGACCCGCGGTCAGCCCCTCGGGGCCGCCGCGGCCGGCGATGGCCACGGCGGTGGCCCGCAGCCGTGGCAGTTCCGCCGCGGGCATGCGGTGAGGACCGAGCCGGAAGGCCGGGTCGGGTTCGCCCGGCTCGTCGTCCATGGCCCGCAGGTCGATCAGGAGGTAGCCGAGGAGCCACGCCGTGAAGCAGCGGTGAATCTCCACGGTTCTGCGCTCGCCGAGTCCCGCGTCGTGCAGCAGCGCCAGGACGCGTTCGTCGCCGCGCTATACGGGAAGCGGCCTGCGGGCCGGCGGCGTGGACAGCAGGCGGGTGGCCGGCAGCGGTACGACGTGCGGGTGACGCAGGGCGACGCGGTGGGTGGCGAGAGCGATGCGGTGCAGTTCGCGGCGCCAGTCCGCCGCTGTGGGCGCGGCGTCCTGGTCCTGGTCCAGCTCCTGGTGGAGTTCCCGGCAGAACCCCTCGATCAGCCCGTCCAGCAGCGCGTCCTTGCTGGCCGCGTACCGGTACAGGGCCATCGCCTCGACGCCCATCTCCGCGCCCAGTTTGCGCATGCTCAGGCCGGACAGGCCGTCGCGGTCGACCACTTCAGGCGCCGTGGCCGGCACGCGTTCCCTGTTGAGCCGCAAACTCGACATATACGCCGTAAATATACATCGGCAGCGTGCAGCGTTCTCTCACTCAGGAGCGTCCGGCCATGACGCACAGCGAGCCGGCACCGGTGGTTCCCACCCCGAAGGCGCCCGCCCGCAACGACACGGGACGCCCGAGCCCACCGTCGACCGTCCTGGTCACGGGCGGAGCCGGCTTCATCGGCAGCCATGCCTGCGTGGAGTTGCTCGACCACGGCTACAAACTGATCGTCGTCGACAACTACTCCAACAGCACACCGCAGGTCTTCGCCCGTGCGGACAGGCGCGACGCGCCAGAATCCGTTGTCCCCCGTGCCGAGCAATGCGGCGAAACAGGCGGGGGAATCGAAGCGCGTACTTGGGAAGCTTGTCCACCGCCTTATTCGACACGGCGGCGACGTGCTCGATGCCGCGTACTCGATCCGTCACGATCAACGTGCAACGGCCCGGGTGACCTGTCTCCTGCGCACCAAATCCCGGTACTCCGGATCCAGTTCGAGCCGACCTGACATGAAGGGGCTGCCTCATTACCAAACCGCCCACAGGCATGAACAAGAGGCGCCGCGAATACGGGGCTCGGAAACGGACCCGAATGACCGGGTCGGAGTATTGGCCGAACAGGGACGGTTACACGGGGCCACGGCTTCACATAGGCTTGGCCCTCCCCCCTGAGATGTCCACTGACCTGGCAGAACGCAGCCCTGGAGCCGATCCGGCCGAGCTAGGAGCCGCCCCGTGTTCTACTACGTGCTCAAGTACGTCCTTCTCGGGCCGTTGTTGAGACTGCTCTTCCGGCCCAGGATCGAGGGGCTCGAGCACATCCCCGGCGAAGGCGCCGCGATCGTGGCGGGAAATCATCTGTCGTTCTCCGACCACTTCCTGATGCCCGCGATCATCAGGCGGCGTATCACCTTCCTCGCCAAGGCCGAGTACTTCACGGGTCCCGGTCTCAAGGGCCGCCTGACCGCCGCGTTCTTCCGCAGCGCGGGTCAGATCCCGGTCGACAGATCGGGCAAGGAGGCGGGGAAGGCGGCAATCCGTGAGGGGCTCGGGGTACTGAGCAAGGGCGAATTGCTCGGCATCTATCCCGAGGGCACCCGCTCGCACGACGGCCGGCTCTACAAGGGCAAGGTCGGAGTCGCCGCGATGGCGCTCCAGGCGCGAGTGCCCGTGGTGCCGTGCGCGATGGTGGGTACGTTCGAGATCCAGCCACCGGGACAGGTCGTACCGCGCATCAAGCGCGTCGCCATCCGGTTCGGCGAGCCGCTGGACTTCTCGCGTTACGCGGGCATGGAGAATCAGAAGGCGGCGCTCCGCGCGGTCACCGACGAGATCATGTACGCGATCCTCGGTCTCTCCGGGCAGGAGTACGTCGACCGGTACGCGGCCGAGGTCAAGGCAGAGGCACAGGCGGAGCGGACGAAGAAGTTCCGGCGGTTCACGCGCTGACGGCGAATCAGCGGACGGCGAACGTTTCCCGCCCGACGGGTCCCACGCTCCTGGCGCTCGGCGGCGGCTGCGACGTACTCGTCGACATGGTCGCGTTCGAGAAGCGCCACGCACAGCAGTTGCCGGATCTGGCGGACCGGATCGGCTCTGCGGTCGTCATCTCCAGTGGCGCTGTCTACGCCGACGACAAGGGCCACAGCTTCGACCCAGGCGGAGCCCGACGGGTTCCCCCAGTACCCGGTGCCGATCCCCGAGAGCCAGGCCACCTTGGCGCCGGGTGACGCGACGTACGGGATGGACGGGGAAGAGCGCGATCGAGCGGACGAGGATGTCTGGCTCGCCCGCCGGCAGACGCGAGAAGGGGGCGGCCGGGATCACCGGCCACCCCCTCCCGCGTTCAGGTCGCTACGGCTTCGGCGCGGCGTGCGGGGCGCACGTCACATCGCGGCTGTCGGTCTTGCCGGTGAGCAGGTACGTGTCGACCCGGTCGTTGACGCAGGGATTCGCGATCCCGGTGACGCCGTGCGAGCCGGCGCCCTTCTCGGTGATCAGGCGCGAGCCCTTGAAGCGCTTGTGCAGCTCGACGGCGCCCTCGTACGGAGTGGCGGCGTCACGCTCGGCCTGCACGATCAGGACCGGCGGCAGTCCCTTGCCGGACTTGACGTTCAGCGGGGTGTGCTGCTTCGACGACCAGGTGGCGCAGGGCAGGTTCATCCAGGCGTTGGCCCACGTCATGAACGGGTGGTCCTGGTGCAGCCTGGTGTTGTCCCGGTCCCACGTCTTCCAGCTGGTGGGCCACTTGGCGTCAGCGCACTCGACGGCCGTGTACACGGCGTTGCCGTTCTCCGAGGACGCGTTGCCCGCCGTGTCCGCCATGTCCGGCGCGATCTCGTCGACGAGTGCCTGCGTGTCACCCGCGACGTACTTGCTCCAGATCTCGGCGGTGTGCGCCCAGGCGGAGTCGTAGTACGGCGCGCCCTGGAAGAAGCCGATGAGCTCGGCGGGGCCGACGACGCCGCCGATCGGGCTCTTCTTGGCGGTGGCGCGCAGCTTCAGCCACTGCTGCTCGACCTTCTCGGGGGTGTCCCCGAGGTGGTAGGCGGCGTCGTTCTCGGCCACCCACTGCTTCCAGTCGTCCCAGCGCATCTGGAAGGCGACGTCCTGGTCCAGGTTGGCCTGGTACCAGATCTTCTCCTTCGACGGGTTGACCACGCTGTCGACGACCATGCGGCGGACGTGGCCCGGGAACAGCGTTCCGTAGACCGCGCCGAGGTACGTGCCGTAGGAGACGCCGAGGAAGTTCAGCTTCTTCTCACCGAGCGCGGCGCGGACGACATCCAGGTCGCGTGCGGTGTTCGGGGTGGTCATGTGCGGCAGCAGCCAGCCGCTGCGCTCCTGACAGCCGTCCGCGTACTCGGCGGCCAGCTTGCGCTGGGCGCGCTTGTCGGCCTCGCTGTCGGGCACCGGGTCGAGCTTCGGTGCCTTGACGAACTCCTCGGGGTCGACGCAGGAGATGGGCGAGGAGTGCCCGACACCGCGCGGGTCGAAGCCCACGAAGTCGTACGCCTTGGCCGTCTTCGCGTAGATCGGGTTCTTCTTGGTGACCCGCGTCGGGAACCTCATGCCCGAGCCGCCGGGGCCGCCCGGGTTGTAGAGCAGCGCGCCCTGGCGGTCTTCCTTCGAGCCGGTGTTGCCGATGCGGTCGACGGCGATCTTGATCTTCCGGCCGTTCGGCTTGGCGTAGTCGACGGGGACGGTGACCCAGCCGCACTGGATGGGCTTGTCGAGGCCCCAGTCGGCCGGGCAGTCGCGCCAGTCGATGCCCGCCTTCGCCGCGCGGCCGGCGGCAATCCGCACGCCATGCGCCTCGGACGTGCTCGTGCTGGTGCTGGTGGTGGTGCTGCTGCGGCCCTCGGCGCCGGCGGCCGGCGCGGCCATCGCGCCGGCCATCAAGGTGCCCGCTATGAGAGTGCCGGCGGAGCCGAGCGCTGCTGTACGCCTCAAGTGGTGTCTCCCCCTGTGAGTGTTGTGCCGTGGGTGACGGCAGTGGTCATGGATCAGTCGTGTACGGGCGCATCCTGTCGTCTGAAGGCTTCGGGCAACAGGCTGTACTGGTGTTTCTTTACCAATCCCATAACCGGAGACCCGTGTCCCGCTGAGCGGTGCACATGGCGGTCACCCGAATGTCCGAAGTGCCCCCTCCAGTACGCGCCGCAGCCGCAGCGCGTCGGCCGCCACCGCCGTGACCAGCACGGCGGGCCCGGCGAGCGCTGTGAGGACCGCGCTGTCGCCCAGAAGGGTTGTTTCGGGAGGGTCGTGTTCAAAGTCCGGGTTTACGACGAGGAGTTGGCCGGTGGCCCGGTGTCCGCCGAGCACCGCTCCCCCGTCCCAGCCGCCGGGCGCGCCCGGACCGTACGACAGCTCCTGGTCGAGCAGCGGGCGGCCGGCCCGGTGGACGGTGAGGCGGGTGGTGAGCGTGCCGGACTCCTCGCCGTACCGGCCGAGGATCTGCTCCTCGCGCAGGACCAGGCGCGCGGAGGCGGCGAGCTCGACGCGGGTGGTCATGCGCAGGTCGCTGCCGCGCGCCGAGATGAGCGGTTCCGGCAGCCAGCGCAGGCGTGCGCCGGCTCCCGCCGTCAGCCGTACGTCGTAGCGGGCGTGCAGCCCGCTGCGGCCGGGCAGGGCGACCGTGGCCGCGGCCGAGTCCACCGCGAGCGCGGCGCCGCCTCGCACATCGGCCTCGACGGCCAGCCGGTCACCGCCCAGCGGCGCACTCATCGCTCCGACGACGGTGACCCGGGCGTACGCGCCCTCGCCCCGCGTGCGGCGCAGGGCGAGCGGGCCGTCGCTCTCCAGGACGGGCAGTCGCGTGCCGCCCCGGCCGTCGGGGACGGCGGTGATCCTGGCCGTCGCCTCGATGCCCGTCGGCGCCACGGTGGTCATGCGGACCAGGCGGCGAGCTGTTCGCGGACCCAGTCGGCCACCGGCTTCACGCCGTTCTCCGAGGTCAACGAGGTGAAGACGACCGGGAGTCCGCCGCGCTGCGCCTCGGCGTCGCGCGCCATGCGGCCGAGGTCGGAGCCTACGTACGGAGCGAGGTCGGTCTTGTTGACGACGAGGAGATCGGCCGTCGTGACACCCGGGCCGCCCTTGCGCGGGATGTCGTCGCCGCCCGCGACGTCGATGACGAAGACCTGCGCGTCGACGAGCCCCCTGGAGAAGGTCGCGGTGAGGTTGTCGCCGCCCGACTCGACCAGGATCAGGTCGAGAGGGCTCACCGCGTCCTCGAGGTCCTCGACCGCTTCGAGATTGGCGGAGATGTCGTCACGGATGGCGGTGTGGGGGCAGGCGCCGGTCTCGACGGCCTGGATGCGCTCGGGCGGCAGGACGGCGTTACGGAGCAGGAACTCGGCGTCCTCGCGCGTGTAGATGTCGTTGGTGACGACGGCGATGGACAGCTCCTCGCGCAGTGCGCGGCAGAGGGCGGCGACGGTCGCGGTCTTGCCGGAGCCGACCGGACCGCCGAGTCCGATGCGCAGGGCGCGCTTCGTACCGTCCGGGCGTGCGGCGTCGGCGCTGAGGGCGGGGGTCGTCTCATGGCTGTGGTCGAGGTGCATGATGCGGCGGCTCCTAAGGGTTCAGCGGTGTTACGAGGCGAAGAGGCGTACGGGCCAGGCCGCGTGCGCCTCCGCCGTGATGTCCAGCAGCGGGGCGGAGGCGGCGGGCAGCGCACCGGTGCCTTCGTCCCGTGCACGGTGGGCGGCCTCGGTCGCGCGACGCGCGACCTGGTCGAGTTCGGGTGCGAGGCGGGCGAGGACGGCGGTGGCCTCGAAGGGGTCGAGACCGAGGAGGCGTACGACGGCTGTGGCGGGGCCGCTGACGGTCTCGTACGCGACGCAGTGCGCGGCGTCCTCGGGCCCGAGACCCGCCGCTCGCACCGTGACGCCGAGCACCACGGGCTGGTGCGCGCCGCGCGGGCGCGCGGACGCCAGCGTGTCGAGCGCGTCGCACGGCCAGGTGGCGCGGGCGGCGCGCATCAGCTGCCGGCCGAGCTTGCGTGCCGTTGCCCGCAGGGCGGGCGACGGCGTACGGGCGTCGGCGGCCTCGTCGAGTTCGAGGGCGTCCACACCGAGTGCGGCGGCGGCGGCGAGCGCCGCCGAGGTGAGCCCGGTGGTGTGCAGGCGGCCCCGGCAGAAGGCGGCCAGGTCCGTGGCATCGCGGATACGCCCTGCCTTGACGGCCGCTTCCGCGCCACCGGAGTGGGCGTGGCCCCCGGCGGGGAACCGCCCGTCCGCGAGGACGAGAAGGGCGGCCCGCGCCCCCGGGCGAGCCTCGCCCGGACCGGTGTGGCCGCCGGCCACACCGGCTGACGGCCGAACCGGTCGGGGCGCGGGGCCGACCGGTACGGGTGTGGCACCGGCCGATCCGGGAGCGGGAGCAGCGGATCCGGGCTCAGGATCGGCAAGTCCGAGCGCGGGACGAAGCGGTTCGGGCGCAGGACCATCCAGTCCCGGCGCGGGATCGGCCGGCCCGGGCGCCCGTCCCCGTGTTCGAGTCGACACGTCGTTCCTCATCAGAACAGGAAGTAACGCTGGGCCATGGGGAGTTCCTCGGCCGGTTCCGGTTCGACCGCGTCACCGTCGATCGTCACCGTGAAGGTGTCGGGGTCGACCTCGACGCGCGGGAGGGCGTCGTTCTCGCGCATGTCGGCCTTGGTGACCCGCCGCGTGTTGGTGATCGGTACGAACCGCTTGCCGAGGCCGAGGCGTTCGGGCAGTCCGTCCTCGATCGCCGCCTGTGCCACGAAGTTGAAGGAGTTGGCGGCAGGGGCCCTGCCGAGCGCGCCGAACATCGGCCGGGGCATCACCGGCTGCGGGGTCGGGATGGAGGCGTTGGCGTCGCCCATCTGCGCGTACGCGATCTGCCCGCCCTTGATGACGAGCTGCGGCTTGACGCCGAAGAAGGCCGGGTCCCACAGCACGAGGTCGGCGAGCTTCCCGCTCTCGACGGAGCCGATCTCGTGGTCGAGGCCCTGCGCGACGGCCGGGTTGATCGTGTACTTGGCGACATAGCGACGCACGCGGTGATTGTCGGCGCGCCCGTCGCCCGGCAGGGCGCCCCGGCGCTTCTTCATGACGTGCGCGGTCTGCCAGGTGCGCAGCGCGACCTCACCGATCCGGCCCATCGCCTGGGAGTCGGAGGAGATGATCGAGATGGCCCCGAGGTCGTGCAGGATGTCCTCGGCCGCGATGGTGGACGGCCTGATCCGGGACTCGGCGAAGGCCAGATCCTCCGGCACGGCGGGGTTGAGGTGGTGGCAGACCATCAGCATGTCGAGGTGTTCCTCGATGGTGTTGACGGTGTGCGGCCGGGTCGGGTTCGTGGAGCTGGGCAGGACGTACGGCTCGGAGACGACCGTGATGATGTCCGGCGCGTGTCCGCCGCCCGCACCCTCGGTGTGGTACGCGTGGATGGTGCGCCCCGCGATGGCGGCGAGGGTGTCGCCGACGAACCCGGCCTCGTTCAGCGTGTCGGTGTGGATGGCGAGTTGAGCACCCGTCTCCTCGCACACGCCGAGGCAGGCGTCGATGACGGCGGGCGTCGCGCCCCAGTCCTCGTGGATCTTGAATCCGAGCGCGCCGCCCCGCAGCTGGGCGTGCATCGCGTCGCGCGACATGGTGTTGCCCTTGCCGAGCAGCCCGATGTTGACCGGGTAGTGCTCCAGCGCCTCGAACATCCGGGCCAGGTGCCAGCCGCCGGGCGTGACCGTGGTGGCTTTCGTGCCCTCGGCCGGTCCGGTGCCGCCGCCGACGAGGGTGGTGATGCCGGAGGAGAGCGCCTGGTCGACGACGGTCGGCGAGATGAAGTGGACGTGTGCGTCGATGGTTCCGGCGGTGAGGATCTTGCCGTTGCCCGCGATGATCTCCGTCTCCGGCCCGATGACCAGGTCGGGGTGTACGCCGTCCATGGTGTCGGGGTTGCCGGCCTTCCCGATGCCGGTGATCCGCCCGTCCCGCAGGCCGATGTCGGCCTTGACGATGCCCCAGTGATCGAGGATCACCGCCCCCGTGATGACGGTGTCGGGTGCTCCCTCGGCACGGGTCGTACGGGCCTGGCCCATGGACTCGCGGATCACCTTGCCGCCGCCGAACACCGCCTCGTCACCGGCGCGTCCGGGGCCGCCGCAGCGGTCCTCCTCGACCTCGATGAGCAGGTCGGTGTCGGCGAGGCGGATGCGGTCGCCGGTGGTGGGGCCGAACAGGTCGGCGTACACAGGGCGCAGAAGCTCAGGCATCGAGGGCACCTCCGGTGTCCCCGCGCAGACCGGCGACGACGCGCCGGCCGCCGATGGGGACCAGTTCGATCTCGGCGGGGATGCCGGGCTCGAAGCGCACGGCGGTGCCGGCGGCGATGTTCAGCCGCAGGCCGCGGGCGGCGGCGCGGTCGAAATCGAGGCCCGGGTTGGCCTCGGCGAAGTGGTAGTGGGAGCCGACCTGGACGGGGCGGTCGGCCGCGTTCAGCACGGTCAGGCGGGTGACGGTGAGGCCCTCGTTCAGTGCGACGGGCTCGTCGGCGTACAGGATTTCTCCGGGGATCATCGGCGGCGTCTTCCCGTCAGGCGATCGGTTCGTGAACGGTGACGAGCTTGGTGCCGTCGGGGAAGGTCGCCTCGACCTGTACGTCGTGGATCATCTCGGGGATGCCCTCCATGACGTCGTCACGCGTGAGCACCTTGCGGCCCGACGACATGAGCTCGGCGACGCTGCGGCCGTCGCGGGCGCCCTCGAGGATGTGCGAGGTGATCAGGGCGATCGATTCGGGGTGATTGAGCTTCACGCCGCGCACACGGCGCTTCTCCGCGACGTCCGCCGCCACATGGATGAGCAGTCTTTCCTGCTCGTGCGGGGTCAGTTGCACGCGTGTTACCTCCAGTCGTACCGCCGGGCCGCCCGGACGGGGGCAGGCGGGATCCAACGCGTCTGCGAGGCTGAGGACGGGCGACGGAACCACTGCGTCCACCTCGGGCGCAGCGGGACCATATCCGACTTCAACACTCTGTTGACCTGCGTTTTCTGACCGCACGGCCAGGCATTGCACGTTAGAGCGGAAGTTTTTCCAACGCGTTAACTGGCCCTTTGCACGTCCATGGTCAACATCGCCCGGACAGGCGACAGGCGACAGGCGACAGGCGACAGGCGACAGGCGACAGGCGCGACAGGACCGGCGGGTACGTCGTCGCTCAGCTGTCGGGCGCTTCGCCCCGGTGTTCGGCGGCGATCCCGAAGCGGCGCCGTTCGCCCGGAGCGGACGACGTCGAGCCGATCGTGGACACGGAACTGATCACCGACTCCTCGGCCACTTCCTGCTCGCCCTCAAGTCGTTCCAGGTCAGCGGCGGAAACCAGCGCCACCAGCGGCTTTCCGTGCCGCGTCACGACCACCCGTTCGCCGCCGTAGACGACGCGGTTGATCAGCTCGGCTAGCTCTGCCCGGGCTTGCGTCACCGGAATCTCGTAGGCCATGCTCCCCATAGTACGAGCTGTACGTCCTGTACATTTTTTACAGAGACTCCGGAGGTATCGCCATGGACCGACCGACAGAGACAGTCCACAGCGCCCGCTACGTACTGCCCGAGTTCACGGAACGCACCAGCGCCGGGAGCCGCACGCTCGATCCGTACTCGAAGCTGCTCGACGAGCGGATCGTCTTCCTGGGAACGGCCGTCGACGAGACCGCGGCCAATGACGTGATGGCGCAGTTCATGCATCTCGAACACGCCGCCCCCGACCGGGACATCTCGCTCTACATCAACTCCCCGGGCGGCTCGCACACCGCCATGACCGCGATCTACGACACCATCCAGTTCGTCACCTGTGACGTCGAGACGGTCTGCCTCGGCCAGGCCGCGTCCTCCGCCGCCCTGCTGCTCGCCGCCGGCACGCCCGGCAAGCGCCTCGCGCTGCCGGGAGCCCGCGTGCTGCTCAGTCAGCCCGCCATCGACGAGCCCGTGCACGGCCGGCCCTCCGACCTGGAGATCGAGGCGCGGGAGTTGGCGCGCGTGCGGGAGCTGCTCACCCAACTGCTCGCGCGTCACACCGGACAGAGCGAGGAGCGCGTCGCCGGCGACATCGAGCGCGACAAGGTGTTCACGGCCGAAGCGGCGGCGGCGTACGGCCTGGTGGACCACGTCGTGCAGGGCCGCAAGGCCTCGCTCACGTCCTGCGCGCCGAGGTGAACCCGCGCATGCTGCCGCCCGAACTGCCGCCACTGCCCGCACTGACGCGCGCCGAGTGCGAGTTCGTCGACCGCTACCTCGAAGTCGTCGACCTGATGGGGCGCATCAACCCCGCGCGCGGCGCCGACACCTACGGCGCTCTGCGGGCCGCCCAGACCCTCGCCGGGAAGGCGGCCGGACTGCGGGACGCCCTCGCCCTGATGCACGAGCGGGGCGAGACGCACGTGCACGCGGCCACTCTCGCGCGTGCCTTGCGCGTGCTCGACGGGGAGCGGCGAACCGGCCGCGTCACCCTCCCGCCGGTATCGGCGAGTTGAGGCACGCTCGGCCGCCTACCCCATTGGCGTACGAGAACGGCTCATCCAAACGGGGTAGGAAATACCTGAACAGCGGTACGGCCCAACTTGCGCAACACGCCTACGCAACGGGCGGAATGAGACATTCCGCCGCTGGTGCGGCGGTCGCCAGGCACCCGCGCCCCGGCTGCGAAATACCCCTGTCCACCCGAACGGGTCATCGGTGAGCAGCCTCACAAAACGCCGTTTCGGCTCGGAAATCCGGCGGTTCATGAGTCAAGATCCCTGAGACGACAAGCCCCCGCCACCGCGGCGGGGCGGTCCGGGCGGACGCTGAGTCCTGCCGCTGTCCCGGATGACTGGTCGACAGGAGTGCATCGGCAGGAGTGGAGGACCCAAGCAGTACGGGGTGACCGGAGACGGTCGTCCCTCGGGGTGAAGCCGCAGCACGCGGCCGGGCATCTTCGCCTGTCCGAACCCGACAGGTCATCCTTCACAGGCGGCTGACGAAGGGTTGCGCATGACCGCGCACAGGAATGTCCCGACCGTACTGTCCCGGGCCGGAGCCGCTTCGGCTCTCACCCTCGCCGCGCTCGGCGGCACGATGCTGGCGCCGGGGGCCGTCCCCGAGGCGCACGCCGCGGCCCACTCGACGAAGGCGCTCAACATCGCCGCGTCGAAGAAGGGGGCTCCGTACAAGCACGGCGCTGCGGGTCCGAGCCGGTTCGACTGCTCAGGGCTGACGCTCTATTCGTACAAAAAGGCCGGCAAGAGCCTGCCGCGCACCGCCCAGTCCCAGTACAACAAGACCCGGCGCGTCTCCGCCTCCGATCGGCAGCGCGGTGACCTGGTCTTCTTCCGCTCGGGAGGGAGCGTCTACCACGTGGGCATCTACGCGGGGAGCGGCAAAATCTGGCACTCGCCCAAGTCGGGCTCCGTGGTGAAGCTGGAGAAGATCTGGTCCAAGAGCGTGCGGTACGGCCGGGTGCGCTGAAATCAGCCTGCCGGCTGTCGGTCCCGGAAGGTACGTTCAGCGCCATGACCTTCCTGAATCCGGTACGTCACATCACCTTCGACGCCCACGACCCGTATGCCGTAGCCGAGTTCTGGTCTCAACTGACCGGGTACCGGCTGGAGGACAGCGAGCCGGACGACGACGAGGTCCTGATCGATCCGGAGCAACCCAATGTGCCCGGGCTTCTGTTCGTCCGGGTCCCTGAGGGAAAGACCGTCAAGAATCGCCTCCACCTCGACATCCAGCCGCCGCGCGGCACGCGGGATGCCGAGGTGGAGCGGCTCGCCGCTCTCGGTGCGCGGATCGTCAGCGATCAGCGCGTCGAGGACGGCCGCGGCTGGGTGGTCATGGCCGACCCCGAGGGCAACGAATTCTGCGTGGAGCGCGGCACGGAGGAGCGCGGGCTCGTCTGAGGTGCGCGGGGACCGGGTGGCCGGGCCGTCACGAGGCCGCCGCCACCGGGCCCGCCAGCAGAACCACCCCCAGCACGGCCGGCGCGGTCCCGCTGACGCCGGCGGCGACGCCCGTGAATGCGACCAGTTGTGCGTCCATGGCCCCAGCCTGGCCTCTCGGGGCCTATAGCATGTACTTCCGATCTGCTGGGTCTGCCTAAAGGAACGCTTGATCGACCTGGCGCTGACCCATGCGTACGAGCCCGCGCCGCCCGTGCCGCTTCCCTCCGGGGTGGCGGCGGAGCCCCTGCTGGACGAGGAGCTCGTACTGGTGACAGCGCCCGGGCACGCGCTGACCGGCGGTGCCGGGCGGCTGCCGGTGGCCGAGCTCGCGGGGCAGCCGCTGATCAGCAGTGCGCCCTCCCATCCGCCCCGGCAGGGCGTCGAGGCGGCGCTGGCAGCGGCCGGAGCGGCCCCGGCGGTGGTGTGCGAGTCACCGGGTACGCCCTGGTGTGCGCGCTCGTCAGCGCGGGGCTGGGGGTGGCCGTGGTGCCCGAGATGGTCGCCGCGATGGCGATGACCCCTGTGGGCGTACGAGCGCTGGAGCCGGCCGGGCTGCGGCGCACGATCTCGGTGGTGCACCGGCCCGGCGAGGCGAGTCCGGCGGCGGACACCCTGCGCGCGCTGCTGCGCGGCGCGTTCGGCCGGGCTTCCGCCGTCTGACGGCCACGAGGTTCGTTACTGGACTACGGGCTGCTGGACGGGGACGGTCCAGGGCAGCTGGATCCACACGGTCTTGCCGCCGTCCTGGGTGGGCTGGACCGAGACCCGCCCCCCGCATTCGGCGGTGAGACACCGGATGATCACTATGCCGCGCCCGTTGTCCTGCTGAACGGCTGCGGGAAGCCGTTTCGGCCAGCGCGGGTGGCTGTCGGTGACTCCGATCCGCAGCTGCTCGTCCCGTTCGAGCTGTACGTCGACGGTGAACGTCGGCGACTGCCCGAAGGTGTGCTGAACGGCATTGGTGGCCAGCTCCGAAACGATCAGCCGTACCGTGTCGGCGGCATCGGAACGCGGGGGCATCCCCCACTCACCGAGAATCTCCGCGACGTATCTCCTCGCGGCACAGACCGAGGCTGGCTCGCTCGGCAGAGTGACGGATACTTCCTGATGGTCTGCCATGGCGACGCTGTCCCTTTCCCACCGGGGCCGGACTCCGACTCGTAGCGGATGAACTTCGAGGACGGCCTCGGATTGCGCTTCGCGCCAGAGTGCCACTCATGGTGCTGCCATAGGGGATGATCCCCCAAGATATGCATATATCTGTCGCTCGAAGCGGTGAACTTTGCTGCGCCAGACCGTATTCGGGCCCGGACCGGCGCATCCTCGCCCGTTGGAGGGAGGCGGACATGCGGCACAGTCCCGCGGTACGTCGGCGCAAGCTCGGAGAGGAGCTGCGGAGCCTGCGCGACAGGGCGGGGCTCACCAGCCCCGAGACCGCCCGTCTGGTCGGGTGGCACCAGTCGAAGGTGAGCAGGATCGAGACGGGGCGCAGCGCCGTGAAGCCGTCCGACGTGACCCGGCTGCTCGATGTGTACGGCGTAACGGATCCACAACTCAGGGTGCTCGTCGACGCGTTGACGCGCCCACCGGCCGACGACGGCGGCAAGCACTGGTGGCACGCGTACCGCGGGCTGCTGCCGCCCCAGTACCGCGACCTCATCAGCCTGGAGTCCCAGGCGAGTTCGGCGCGCACTCTGGAGACCACGGTGGTGCCGGGGCTGCTGCAGACGCCGGACTACGCGCGGGCGGTGACGCGGGCGGCGCTGGCGGGCCTGCCCGCGGCGCAGGTCGATGCGCTGGTCGAGGTGCGGATCGCACGCCAGGAGGTGTTGCGGGCCACGGCGCCCTTGCGATTCAGCGCGGTGCTGGACGAGGGCGCGCTGCACCGGCCGGTGGGCGGTCCGCACATGATGAAACAGCAGTTACGGCAGTTGCTGGTGGTGGCAGAATTGCCTCATGTCCGTTTGCAGGTGCTGCCGTTCGCATCCGGAGCCCACATTGGATTCACGGGCCCTTTCGTTATCTTCTCTTTTCCGAACATAGCTGATCTGGATGTGGTTGTTATCGACCACTTGACGAGTAGCCTCTACCTCGAACGGAAAGAAGACCTCAAGGCGTACGACGCCGCGTTCAACGCGCTTCAGGCGCAGGCCCTTTCACCCGAGGAGTCATCCGCTCTCATCACCCGTATCGGTGATGCCCGGTAGGGAGGCACCATGTCCGCACCTCCTGCGAACGTACCTTCCAGCACTGTCCTGCACGGAGCCCGGTGGCGGCGCAGCAGCCGCAGCACCGGGATGAACAACTGCGTCGAGGCGGCCCGCCTCGCCGACGGCCGGCTGCTGGCCGTGCGCGATTCCAAGAACGTCGCACGGCCCGCCCTGCTCTTCGCGGCGGACACGTGGACGTGCTTCCTGTCGGCGGTGCGCGACGAGGCGCTGCGCGCGGGGAGTCGGCCCGAGTGACTGTCAGAAGGCGGCGGTGGGCGCGGTCCGCACAACCGTGCCCACCGCTTCCGCGACCTGCTGGTCCGTGAGATCGGCCCGCGCGGTCAGCCTGAGCCGGGAGATCCCGTCCGGCACCGACGGCGGGCGGAAACAGCCCACGACGAGACCGGCCGCCCGGCAGTCGGCGGCCCACCGCACCGCCGCCTCCGGCGAGGGCGCCAGGACGGACACCACGGCGGCGTCCGGCCGCACGGCGGTCAGACCCGCGTCCGTCAGTCCGCGATGCAGCGACACGGCGACGGTACGGGCCCTCGCGGCCAGCTCCGGTTCGCTGCGCAGCAGCCGTACGCTCGCCAGCGCGGCGCCGGCGGCGGCCGGCGCCAGACCGGTGTCGAAGATGAACGTACGCGCCGTGTTGACCAGGTGGTCGACGACCCGGGCCGGGCCGAGGACCGCCCCGCCCTGGCTGCCGAGCGACTTGGACAGGGTGAGGGTGGCGACGACTCCGTCCGCTCCCGCCAGGCCCGCCGCGTTCAGTGCGCCCCTGCCGCCGTCACCGAGGACCCCGAGGCCGTGGGCGTCGTCGACGAGGAGGGCAGCGCCGTACGTACGGCAGGTGGCCGCCAGTTCGGGGAGAGGCGCGGCGTCGCCGTCCACCGAGAACACCGAGTCGGTGACGGCGAGGGCGCGGCCGTCGTGCGCGTCGAGCGTCTTGCGGACGGCGTCGGGGTCGGCGTGCGGCACGACGGCTGTCGTGGCGCGCGAGAGGCGGCAGCCGTCGACGATCGAGGCGTGGTTGAGGGCGTCTGAGACGATCAGCGAACCGTGGCCGCTGAGCGCGGTGAGTGCGGCGAGGTTGGCGGCGTAACCCGACGAGAGGACGAGGGCGGCCTCGAAGCCGCAGAAATCGGCCAATTCCCGCTCAAGTTCGGCGTGGAGCTGTGTGCTGCCGGTGACGAGCCGCGACCCGGTGGCTCCCGCGCCCCAGCGGCGGGCGGCCTGCGCGGCGGCGGCGGTGACGTCCGGGCGGTGGGTGAGGCCGAGGTAGTCGTTGCTCGCGAGGTCCAGCAGGGCGGACTCGGCGGGGCGCGGGCGCAGGGTCCGGACGAGCCCGGCCCTGGCACGTACCGCCGCCTGTTCGTCGATCCAGTCGAACGGTCCCTGGGGCATGGGTGAGTCCCTTTGTCGGCTCTTTTGTAGGCAGCCCACAGACACTAGCCGGGCCCGCGCGAGGTCAGGGTGTGGCAATACCCACACCTCGTGAGGCCGCTCTTGTGCGGTTCCTCCTTGGCCGCAGGCGGTGCCGTAGGCCAGGATCGGGACCATGGACCTGCTGAACACGCTGGTGGAGAAGGGGCTGCGGCGCGAGCTGCCGACCCGCGAAGAAGCGCTCGCCGTGCTGGCGACATCCGACGACGAGCTGCTCGATGTGGTGGCCGCGGCCGGAAAGGTACGCCGCCAGTGGTTCGGCCGGCGGGTGAAACTCAATTACCTGGTCAACCTCAAGTCGGGCCTGTGCCCCGAGGACTGTTCGTACTGCTCGCAGCGGCTCGGCTCGAAGGCCGAGATCCTGAAGTACACCTGGCTGAAGCCCGACGAGGCCTCCAAGGCGGCCGCCGCCGGGGTCGCGGGCGGCGCGAAGCGGGTGTGCCTGGTGGCGAGCGGGCGCGGACCGACGGACAAGGACGTCGACCGCGTCTCGAAGACGATCGAGGCCATCAAGGACCAGAACGAGAACGTCGAGGTGTGTGCCTGCCTCGGGCTGCTGTCCGACGGGCAGGCGGAGCGACTGCGGGCGGCGGGCGCCGACGCGTACAACCACAACCTGAACACCTCCGAGTCGACGTACGGGGCCATCACCACGACCCACACCTACGCCGACCGCGTGGAGACCGTCCAGCAGGCGCAGGCCGCGGGCATGTCCGCGTGCTCCGGTCTGATCGCGGGCATGGGCGAGACGGACGCGGACCTGGTGGACGTGGTCTTCGCGCTGCGCGAGCTCGACCCGGACTCGGTGCCGGTGAACTTCCTGATCCCCTTCGAGGGGACGCCGCTCGCCAAGGAGTGGAACCTGACGCCGCAGCGGGCCCTGCGGATTCTCGCGATGGTGCGGTTCGTCTGCCCGGACGTGGAGGTACGGCTCGCGGGCGGGCGCGAGGTGCACCTGCGCACGATGCAGCCGCTCGCGCTGCACCTGGTGAACTCGATCTTCCTCGGCGACTACCTGACGAGTGAGGGCCAGGCGGGCCAGGCGGATCTGGAGATGATCGCCGACGCCGGTTTCGAGGTGGAGGGTACGGACACGACGACGCTGCCGGAGCACCGGGACGGTGGCGGCTGCGCGTCGGTGTGCGGGGGCGGGGGCGGGGGCGGTGAAGCCGACGAGGTCTCCGCGGAGATTCCGGCCGCCCGTACGGACCTGGTGTCGGTACGCCGACGGGGAGCCGGGACGGACCTCGCGCCCAATGCCTGAGCCGCTGTCCCCCACCGAGCTGCTCCGCCTCGACCGGGAGCACGTGTGGCATCCGTACGGTCCGATGCCGGGGCGTGCGGAGCCGCTGCTGGTGGAATCCGCGTCCGGTGTACGGCTGCGACTCGCTCGGCCCGCCCACGGCCAGGACGAGTTGATCGACGGGATGTCGTCCTGGTGGTCGGCGGTCCACGGCTACAACCACCCCGTCCTCAACGAGGCGGCGCGCGGTCAGCTGGACCGGATGAGCCATGTGATGTTCGGCGGGCTCACCCACGAGCCGGCCGTGCGCCTGGCCGCGAAACTGGTGGAGATCACCCCGGAGCCGCTGCGGCACGTGTTCCTGACCGACTCCGGGTCGGTCTCGGTCGAGGTCGCGGTCAAGATGTGCCTGCAGTACTGGCGCTCGGTGGGCCGCCCGGGCAAGCAGCGGCTGCTGACGTGGCGCGGCGGCTACCACGGGGACACCTGGCAGCCGATGTCGGTGTGCGACCCGGAGGGCGGGATGCACGAGCTGTGGCAGGGCGCGCTGCCGCGCCAGGTCTTCGCGGACGCGCCGCCGGCGTCGTACGACACCTACGACACGGCGTACGGCGACCACCTGCGCGCACTGATCGCCCGCCACGCGGACGAGCTGGCCGCGGTGATCGTGGAGCCGGTGGTGCAGGGCGCGGGCGGGATGCGCTTTCACTCCCCCGAGTACCTGCGGGTGCTGCGGGAGGCGTGCGACGAGTACGGCGTGCTGCTGGTCTTCGACGAGATCGCGACGGGTTTCGGCCGCACGGGAGCCCTTTTCGCGTCGGAGCACGCGTCCGTGTCGCCCGATGTGCTGTGCCTGGGCAAGGCACTGACCGGCGGTTATCTGACGATGGCGGCGACGCTGTGCACGTCCGAGGTGGCCGACGGCATCTCGCGGGGCGAGGTCCCGGTCCTGGCCCACGGGCCGACGTTCATGGGCAACCCCCTGGCGTCCGCGGTGGCCTGCGCCTCGATCGACCTGCTGCTCGGCCAGGACTGGCAGGGCGAGGTCAAGCGCATCGAAGGGGGGCTCGGCGAAGGTCTGGCGGAGGTGGCGGGGCTGCCGGGGGTCCGGGACGTACGGGTGCTGGGTGCGATCGGCGTCGTACAGCTGGAGCATGAGGTCGACATGGCGGCGGCGACGGAGGCAGCGGTGCGGGAGGGCGTGTGGCTGCGCCCGTTCCGCGACCTGATCTACACGATGCCGCCGTACGTCACGAACGACGAGGATCTTGCGCGGATCTGCGGGGCGGTACGGGCGGCGGCGACGGCGGGCGCGTGAGCGGTTTTTCCCCCACCCGCCCATCCCGTCACGGGGGCTCCGCCCCAGACCCCGGACGGGCTGGAACGCTCCCGCTCCCCTCCGGCCCCTCCGGGGAAAAGCCCCCGCTCACTCCGCCCACAAACAACCACCAGGAGCACACCGCATGACCGTCATCGTCGTCAGCGGCACCGGAACCGAGATCGGCAAGACCGTCGTCACGGCCGCCCTCGCCGCGGTCGCCCGCGCCCAGGGCCGTACCGTCGCCGTGCTCAAGCCCGCCCAGACCGGACTCGCCCCGGGAGAGCCGGGGGATGCCGATGAGGTCGTACGGCTGGCTGGTGAAGGAGTCGAGGGCGTCGAACTCGCGCGGTTCCCCGAGCCACTGGCCCCCGCCACCGCCGCCCGCCGTGCCGGCCTGCCGCCCGTACGGCCGCACGACGTCGCCACGGCGGCGGCGAAACTGGCCGCCGAGTACGACCTCGTACTCGTCGAAGGCGCCGGTGGGCTCCTCGTCCGCTTCGACGACGAAGGCGCCACCCTCGCCGACGCCGCCCGCCTCCTGGACGCACCCGTCCTCGTCGTCACCCCGGCCGCCCTCGGCACGCTCAACTCGACAGCACTGACCGCCGAGGCCCTGCGCGCCCGTGGAATCGAGATGCTCGGGGTCGTCATCGGCAGCTGGCCCAGCAGCCCCGGCCTCGCCGAACTCTGCAACCTCACCGACCTGCCGGAGGCAGCCGCGGGCGCTCCCCTGCTCGGCGCCGTTCCCGAGGGCGCCGGGGCCCTGAGCCCCGCCGAATTCCGTGCCCGCGCCACGACTTGGCTCGCGCCCCCGCTCGGCGGCACCTGGCACCCGTAAGGTCGTCGCCATGCGAGCACGTATCGACGAGATCGTCTTCGACTGCGCGGAGCCGGCCGTACTGGTCCGCTTCTGGGCCGCCCTGCTCGGCGGCGACCCGGTCGACCGGAGTCCGCACTGGTCGTACGTCGATCCGCCGGACTGGACCCGGGTCGCGTTCCAGCGCGTACCCGAGGGGAAAGCCGTCAAGAACCGGCTGCATCTCGACCTGGACGCGGGCGACCTCGACACGGCGAGTGCCGAGGCGGAGCGTCTCGGCGCGACCAGGACCGGCGGCATCGTCACCGACGAGCACGGCTCGTTCCAGGTGCTGCGGGACCCGGAAGGCAACGAGTTCTGCTTCGTGAGCGGCGTGAGCCGCGCGACGGGGTAAGTATCGCGGTATCCGTACACCCCGCCGGAGGAGGATCCGCGATGCCCAAGCGCCGCAGCAAGGTTCCCCGGGACGCCGTGCACCACCCGCTCTTCGCCCGCTTCTACGCCCGCTTCAGCGTGGCGGCCGACCTGCGAGGCGGGGTGGCCGCGCACCGTGAGGAGCTGCTGGCCGGCCTCTCGGGGCGGGTCATCGAGATCGGAGCGGGCAACGGGCTGAACTTCGCCCACTACCCGTCAACCGTCTCGGAGGTCGTGGCGATCGAACCGGAGCGCAGTCTGCGCCAGTTGGCCGTGAAGGCGGCGCTGGACGCCGGTGTCCCGGTCGACGTGGTGCCTGGCGCCGCGGAGGCGCTGCCGGTCAAGAGCGAGGCGTTCGACGCGGCGGTGGTCTCGCTGGTGCTGTGCAGTGTGCGGGACGTGCCGCGCGCCCTGTCCGAGATCAGACGCGTCCTGCGGCCCGGCGGGGAGCTGCGCTTCTTCGAGCACGGGCGGGGCGAGGGCCGGGCCATGGTGACGGCCCAGCGCGTCCTGGACCGCACCGTTTGGCCCGTGCTCTTCGGCGGCTGCCACACGGCGCGCGACCCGCTCGCGGGCATCGCGGCGGCGGGATTCGGCATCGGCACGTACCGGCGGCTGTTCATACCGGAGAAAGGGCCCAAGCTGCCGTCGTCGCCGTGCGTGCTGGGGGTGGCACACCGGCCACCGGAAGCACCGGACGCACCGGACGCACCGGACGCACCGGCGGCCAACGGCTAGGGCAGCGGTCTCACAGGCTCCACTGCCGCAGCTCTTCGGCGATCACGTGCACGTCCGCCTTGCCCTCTTTGACCAGCCTGGCCAGGTCCCTCACCTGTTCCGGCGAGGTCACGACCTTCAGCCCGCAGGCGACGAGATAGCCGTACGCGACGGCCGAGGCGAACATCGCGTTCGAGCGCTCCAGCGCGGGCACGTGCAGCAGCAGCTGGAGCAGGGCTGCCGCGCGGGCGGCCGGATCGCTGTAGACGGGGATGGCGAATATCTCCGCGTCGTGCCGGGCCACGGCGGCGACGAGCGCGCCCCAGTCGACGACCTGCGGGTCGCCCGGGGTCTGGTGTTCGGCGATCATGAGGAGCCATGCGAGGTCGATCTTGAGAGTCAACGCTTGCCTTCGCGCTCCGTGCCGAACTCCTCCGCGAACACCGACTCGTACTGCTTCATGAAGTCGGACGCGGCCTCCACGAAGGTACGTCCCACCTCGCCCGCGTCCTGCCTGACGAGCTCCTCGATGTAGCGGTTCACGCTCATCCCGCGCTGGAGGGCGCGCTGCCGCGCGGCCTCGGCGGTGGTCTCGTCCACCCGTACGTTCAGCTGAGTTTTTGCCACACCATCAAGCTAGCGCGTTGGCGCTAGCACAGACAAGGGAGTGCGGCAGGGGATGAGAAGGGTGGTCGACATCGCGAGGGGCGGGATGGTGGGATGCCAGTCATGGATGATCTTCGTATACGGGCCGCGACGCCTGCCGACCTGGACGCGGTACTGGCCTTCTGGAAGGACGCCGCCGAGGGCACCAGCATCAGCGACGACCGCGCGGGCGTGGAGCGACTGGTCGCCCGCGACCCCGATTCGCTGATCCTCGCGGAGCTCTGCGGCCTCGGGAGCGACCTCGGGGGCCTCGGGGGCGAGGACGGCACCGGCCGCGAACTCGTCGGCACCGTCATCGCGGGCTTCGACGGATGGCGCTGTCACCTGTACCGGCTGGCCGTCCATCCGGACCGTCGGCGGCGCGGCATCGGCTCCGCGCTGCTCGCGGCGGCGGAGGAACGGTTCGTGGCGCTGGGCGGGCGGCGCGGCGACGCGATGGTCCTGACGGAGAACGAGCGCGCGCACCACGCCTGGCGCGCTGCGGGGTACGCCCCGCAGCCTCAGTGGCGGCGGTGGGTCAAGCCGCTCCGGGGGTGACCTTTGGGCTGACATCTGCCGCAATTTGCTCGTCCTTTACCATGGGCGGATCATCCATTTCCTTTGAAATTTGAAAGGTGTGAGCGTCCGCCCATGGGCGAGCCTCCCAGTAGTCGACATCGCGCACTCCTCCCCACCCTGCCGGATCATGGGACGGAGGTGAACCGATGACCGAAGTGCTTCTACTCGCCGTGGCCGTGCTGCTCTCGCTCGCCTGCGGGGCCTTTGTCGCGGCGGAGTTCTCGCTGACCACGATCGAGCGCGGCGATCTCGAGCGCGCCGTGAAGCGCGGCGAACGGGGCGCGGCGAGCGCCCTCAAGGCCGTACGCAGCCTTACGTTCCAGCTCTCCGGCGCCCAGCTCGGCATCACCGTGACCAACCTCCTCGTGGGCATGCTCGCCGAGCCTTCGATCGGCAAGCTGATCCGCGGTCCGCTCGAGGACATCGGCCTGTCCCGCTCGACTTCGTCGTCGGTGGCTCTGGTCATCGGTACGGCGCTGTCCACCGTCGTCCTGATGGTCGTCGGCGAGCTCGTGCCGAAGAACTGGGCGATCTCGTCGCCGCTGGGCGTGGCGAAGGTGGTCGCCGCCCCGCAGCGGATGTTCAGCCTTGCCTTCCGCCCGCTGATCAGCCACCTCAACGGGTCGGCGAACCGGATCGTGCGGCGCTTCGGCATGGAGCCCGCCGAGGAACTGGCGTCCGCCCGCAGCCCGCAGGAGCTCGTCGCCCTGGCGCGGCACTCGGCAAGGGAGGGGGCGCTGGAGGCCGACACCGCCGAGCTGTTCGTACGGACCCTCAATCTGGCGGAACTGAACGCGGAGAACGTGATGACCCCGCGCGTCCAGGTCACCGCACTCGACGTGCAGGCCACCGCGGAGGACGTCGCGAATGCCACCCGCGCGACCGGTCTTTCCCGCTTCCCCGTCTACCGGGGCAGCCTCGACTCGGTCGTCGGCATCGCGCACATCAAGGACGTACTGACCGTGCCCGCCGAACGCAGGCCCTCGTACCCCGTCTCTTCCCTGCTGCGCGAGCCGCTGCTCGTACCGGAGTCGCTGACCGTGGACCGGCTCCTCGACCAGCTGTCGGGGAAGCAGACCATGGCCGTCGTCATCGACGAATACGGCGGCACGGCGGGCGTCGTGACGCTGGAGGACATCGTCGAGGAGGTCGTCGGCGAGGTACGCGACGAGCACGATCCGCACGAGACCCCGGACCTCGCCCAGGCGGGCGAGGACGCCGACGGGCGGGTGCTGTGGTCGGCGGACGGCGCCGCCCGGACGGACCAGCTGGAGCGGGTCGGGCTGCGGCTGCAGGAAGGCCCGTACGAGACGCTCGCCGGGCTGGTCGCCAACGAGCTGGGACGTATCCCGGCCGTGGGCGATCGCATCGAACTGGCCGGGTGGCAGCTGGACGTGGTGGACGCGGCAGGACGGCGCGCGGCGCGTGTGCTGTTGCACGCGCCACTGCCGGGCGAATCCGCCGGCTCCGACTCCACCGGCTCCGGCTCCGGCTCCACCGACTCCGCTGACTCCGCCGGCTCCTTCGGCTCCCGGGAAAAGGAGGCCGGGCGATGACCGCGGTCCAACTGCTCATCGGCCTGCTCACGCTCGTCGTCAATGCCTTCTTCGTCGGTGCGGAGTTCGCACTGATCTCCGTACGCCGCAGCCAGATCGAGCCGGCGGCGGAACACGGGAACCGGCGGGCGCGCAGCGTCCTGTGGGGACTCGAGCACGTCGCGGCGCTGCTCGCCGCCGCCCAGCTGGGCATCACGCTGTGCACCCTGGTGCTCGGTGTGGTCGCCGAGCCGGCCATCGCGCATCTGCTGGAGCCGGTCTTCCACGCCGCCGGCGTGCCGGACGGGCTGACGCACCCCATCTCGTTCGTCATCGCGCTCGCCGCGGCGACGTATCTGCACATGCTCTTCGGCGAGATGGTGCCGAAGAACATCGCGCTGGCCGAGCCGGTCAGGACCGCGCTGCTGCTCGGACCGCCGCTGGTAGCGCTGTCCCGAGCGCTGCGGCCGGTGATCTTCTCGATCAACGCCTTCGCCAATACGCTGCTCAAGCTGCTGCGGGTGGAGACCAGGAGCGAGGTGTCCGCGACGTTCACGGACGACGAGCTCGCCCGGCTGGTCACCGACGCGGGCCACGCGGGCCTGCTCGACGACCGCGCGGCCGAGCGGCTGCACGACGCCCTGGAACTGGGCCGGCGCCCGGTGCAGGACGTGGTCATGCCGGTGGAGCGTGTGGTGTTCGCTCAGATGGGGACGACGCCGGAGGACCTGGAGCGGCTGTCGGCCGAGTCGGGGTTCTCCCGCTTCCCCGTGCTGGAGGGCCTGCGCATCCTGGGCTACCTGCACGTGAAGGACGCGCTGGACGCCGCACCGCGCGATGTGCCGTTCCCGGTCTCCGCGCTCCGCCCGATCGCCCGGGTGCGGGCGGCCACGCCGCTCGACGACGTGCTGACGGCGATGCGGCGCAGCCGGACGCATCTGGCGGCGGTACTGGGCGACGACGGCAACCCGGCGGGGCTCGTGACGATGGAGGACGTGCTGCGCGAGCTGGTGGGCCGGCCGGGCCAGCGGCAGTCGTAACTTCGAAGTCCGCGCCGCGGCGGGATACCATCGCTCCGCCATGGAATTGAATGCCACCTACACCAGTCTTGTCGCGGTCGGCGACTCGTTCACCGAAGGCATGTCGGACAGCCTGCCCGACGGCTCGTACCGGGGCTGGGCGGATCTGCTCGCCGCCCGGCTCGCGGCGGGCACGCCCGGTTTCCAGTACGCGAACCTCGCCGTACGCGGCAAGCTGATCGGCCAGATCGTCGCCGAGCAGGTCGATGTCGCGGCCGCCATGCAGGCGGACGTCGTGACGCTGGTGGGCGGGCTCAATGACACGCTCCGGCCGAAGGTCGACATGGGCAGGGTGTGCGGACTGCTCGAGGAGGCGGTCGGCAAGCTGTCGCCTTCCTGCAAGCAGCTGGTGCTGATGCGCAGCCCCGGCCGCAACGGTCCGGTGATGAAGCGCTTCCGCCCGCGCATGGAGGAGCTGTTCGAGTTCATCGACGGGCTGGCGGCGCGGCACGGCGCCCTGGTGGTCGATCTGTACGGCGTCCCCGTGCTCGGCGATCCCCGGCTGTGGCATGTCGACCGGCTGCATCTGACGGCGGAGGGGCACCGGCGGGTCGCCGAAGCGGTGTGGCAGGCGCTGGGGCTCGCGTCAGAGGACGACTGGCGGGCGCCGCTGGCACCGGGCGTACTGCCAGGCTGGGCGGCGCGGCGCGTGAGCGACCTGCGTTTCGCGCGCGAGCACCTGGTGCCGTGGATCGGGCGACGCGTCACGGGGCGGTCCTCGGGCGACGGGCGGCCGGCCAAGCGCCCCGACCTGCTGCCGTACGAGACTCCGCCGTCGTAGCGTCGCAACTGGTCGTGCCAGGGGGCGGAGGCGGCGGTGGGTGTGATGGGGGCGCCGATGAAGGGCCAGTCGTCGTGGGTCCAGGTGACGGGGGCGAGGAGGAAGGTCCCGCGGCCCAGGGTCTGCCAGGAGGGAAAGGCGCCCCGGAGGCGGACGCCGAGGTGGACCATCCACCAGGTGCCGTCGGGCCGACCGTCACTCGGCGAGGTGACCGGTGCGGGCGACGGTGCCGAGCCAGTGGGCGCTAGGCTTGGGAGTGCGGGTGAAGTGGTGGCGGTCGACGGCGACCAGGCCGAAGGTGGGCTTGTAGCCGGCGACCCATTCGAAGTTGTCGAGCAGTGACCAGTGGATGTACCCGCGTAGGTCGATGCCGTCGTCCATGGCGGCGCGCAGGCCGTGCAGGGCGGTGCGGGTGTAGTCGATGCGGCGGGTGTCGTCGGCGGTGGCGATGCCGTTCTCGGTCACCAGGATCGGTACGCCGCTGGTGATCTGCCAAGCGTGGCGTACGGCCTGTTCCAGGGCCTGGGGGTAGTACTCCCAGTCGGTCTAGGTCTGCTCGCTGGTCTCCAGGACGGGCAGGGGGCCGTCGGGGCCGATGACGGTGCGGGTGTATGCCTGTACACCGATGAAGTCGTCGCCCCTGGCGGCTTCGAGGAAGAAGTCCTCACGCTCTCGAAACCAGGTGGCGGCCGCCTCATCACCGCCGGGTGCGGCCTGGACGACCTGGCTGGCTATCGTCCAGCCGACCGCGATCCCGGACTGGCCGTGCAGGATGTCCACGGCGCGGGCGTGGGCGGCGACCAGAGCGTCGGCGGTCGGGCGGTGGGGGGCGGGCATGACGCCGGTAAAGGCCGGCTGTTCGGCGGAGAGCATGTGGAGTTGGGCGGTCGTGGCGGCGAGGTGGGCTCGTTGATGGTGCAGACGTACGAGACGCCCCCGGCCAGGATGGGCAGGACGGTCTCGCAGTAACGGGCGAAACGGTCGGCGGAGCCGGAGGCGGCCCATCCGCCGGCTGCGGTCATCCAGCGTGGCACGGTGAAGTGCTGCAAGGTGACGACCGGTTTCAATCCGCGTTCGCGACAGCCGGCGACCATGCATCGGTAATGGTCGAGCGCGACGCGGGAGACTTCACCGGGGGCTCGATGCGGCTCCACTCCAGGGAGAACCGGTAGGTGTCGAGGCCGAGACCGGCGACGATGTCCAGGTCCTCCTCCCAACGGTGCCAACTGTCGCAGGCGTCTCCGCTGGGCTCGGAGAAGAAGGTGTCGGGGCGGTGTTCCATCTCCCAGAAGTCGTTGTTGACGTTACCGCCCTCCACTTGGTGGGAGGAGGTAGCGGCGCCCCACAGGAAGCCGTTGGGGAAGGCGCTGTTCATACGAGGCTCCTTGTCGTTCAGGGTGGGTTCACGCGGTGGAGTCGGCGGCATATCGCAGCCCGTGGCCGAAGGGGTAGAGCGGATCGGCGCTCTCCTGCGGGACGTCCGGACGGCCGGCCGCGACCTCGGCCATGGAACGGGGAAGTTGGAACGGCAGCGTGCCCTGCGGGGCCGCCCGGCCGAACAGGATGTCGAGCAGCGCCCGGTCGCCGGCGCCGTAGGCGGCGAACA
Source organism: Streptomyces sp. TRD_SC_5 (assembly GCF_056836825.1). Taxonomy (NCBI): domain Bacteria; kingdom Bacillati; phylum Actinomycetota; class Actinomycetes; order Kitasatosporales; family Streptomycetaceae; genus Streptomyces; species Streptomyces sp. TRD_SC_5. The sequence goes on from NZ_JBWZZS010000001.1 coordinate 722,461, forward strand.
GCGCGGCGCAGCGTTCGGCGATCTCCGGTATGACGGCGGGCCGTTCGAGGTGGATGGTGACGACGGTGGGCACCGTGTCGAGCAGGGCGAGGATCTGCTTGAGGCGGTCTTGGTCGAAGTCGAGCCGGCCGGCGTGGAAGAAAGACTCGAACAGGCCCGGGCGGGCCTCGTAGGGGGTGTTCAGACGTAGCACCGCGAGGTCGGCCTGGCTGGGGTCGGCGATGATGTCGGCGTATTCGGCGGCCACGGCCGGGTCGACGCCCTCCACGTACAGCCGGGGGCGGCCCGTCAACGGCAGTACGCCGGCACGGTTTTCGAGCAGGGTCAGCGAGCGGCGCTGGGCGGCCTCACCGGCGGTGCGGAAGTCGGCGCGGCCGACGATCTCTTCGGCGGCGTCCGGGTCTACATAGCGGCAGCCGTCGAACAGGCCGAGGCGGAACTTCTCGGCGAGCAGGCGAGTGACGGAGGCGTCGAGGCGGGAGTCCGCCAGCCGTCCGTCGCGGACGAGTTCCACGATCAGCTCGGGGCATGCTTCGCCGCCGATCTGGTCGGCGCCGGCGTGCAGCACCTTCAGTGCCCGCTCCTCGGGCGTGAGGTGTTCCACGCCCCAGGCGCGGGCGGCGTGCATCTCGCCCATGACCGGACCGTCGTTGAGCAATCCCCAGTCGGTGCAGACGATGCCGTCGAAGCCCAGCTCCTCGCGCAGCAACCCGGTGATGATCCCCTTGTTGAAGCCGAAGCCGACCTCTTCGTGCCCGGTGCCGACCGGCATGCCGTAATACGGCATCATCTGCGTGGCCCCGGCGGCGATGGCCGCCTTGAACGGCTTGAGGTGGTAGTCGAAGAAACCGCCCGGGTAGACCTGTTCCCTGCCGTAGGGGAAGTGCGGGTCCTCGCCGTCCTTCTGCGGGCCACCGCCGGGGAAGTGCTTGACCATCGCTGCCACGCTGTCTTGGCCGAGCTGGTCGCCCGGACCCCGCAGGCCCTCGATGTACGCGGCGGCCATACGGGAGGTCAGGTCGGCGTCCTCGCCGAAAGTGCCCGAGATACGGGCCCAACGCGGTTCGGTGGCCAGGTCGATCTGCGGGTGCAGGGCGACACGCAGACCGACGGCCAGGTACTCGCGGCGCACGGTGTCGCCGTACCGGCGAACCAGCTCCACGTCATCGGTGGCCGCCAGGCCGAGAGCCTCGGGCCACTGCGAGAACGGGCCCGCCATCATCGCGGTGCCCGGGTTGTCGGTGAACGCGTGGCGCGGATCGGTGGACAGCGTCACCGGGATGCCGAGCCGGGTGGCGGCGGCCTGCTCCTGGAGGCGGTTGTGGAGCTCCGCCATCTCGCGTGGGGTGCCCGCGCCCAGCAGGTTGAAGTGCGTCATGAGCTGGTCGGACATCATCTGCTCGGCGGTGAGGCCGACGGGTGCGGGGTTCGCTCCGATGCCTATCGCGTGGTGGAAGAGCAGCCCGGCCTTCTCTTCCAGCGTCATACGGGGCAGCAGGTCCGCCACCCGTTCTTCGACGCTGCGGCTGGGGTCCTGGTACGGGTGGGTCACTGCTGCTCCTCGGTGGTGCGGTGGGGGGCGTGGAAGGTGTGCGTGCCGGGCCCGACCTGGGTGGGCTCGGCGCCCGGCAGGTCGATGGTGGCCTCGGTGCCCTGGGGGACGGTCACTGTGACCGTCAGCCGGCCGTCGGTCAGGCGCCACGCCACCTCGGCCCGTCCGTACGGTGTCTCGTGCACGGCCTTGGCCCAGGTGAGGCCGCCGCCGGGGCGGGGCCGGACGAGCAGGCGGCGGTAGCCGGGGGCGGAGGGGGCGAGACCGGCGACGGTGCGGTGCAGCCAGTCGGCGATCGCGCCGAGCGCGTAGTGGTTGAAGGAGGTCATCTCTCCGGGGTTGACGCTGCCGTCGGGCAGCAGGCTGTCCCAGCGCTCCCAGATCGTGGTGGCCCCCATGTCCACCTGGTAGAGCCACGACGGGCAGGAGCGCTCCAGCAGCAACCGGTACGCGGTATCGGTGTGGCCGGTGGCGGTGAGCGCGTCACACACCAAAGGGGTCCCGAGGAAGCCGGTCCCGATGCGGTGGCCACGCGCGGCCACCAGTGCGGCCAGCCGGTTCCCAGCCTCGGCTCGCTCGGCGTCGTCCTGGAGCAGATCGAAACCGAGGGCGAGGGCGTAGGCGGTCTGGGTCTCTTCCGTCAGGTGGCCGCCGCGGGTGTGGAAGCGGGCTCGGAAGGCTTGCCGTACGGCATCGGAGAGTGCGTGGTAGTGCTCGGCGTCGTCCTTCTTCCCCAGTACGTCGGCGGTGCGGGCCAGCAGTCGGGACGAGTGCGCGAAGTAGGCGGTCGCGACGAGTTGGGAGGAGGTCGTCGCCCCGCCGGGGTCGTCGGGGGATGCAGTGGGGTCGAGCCAGTCGCCGAACTGGAAGCCCTCGCCCCACACGTGCGTGGAGCCGGCGATCCGGTCGACGGCGTCGACCCAGGCGCGCATGGACGGGTACTGGGTGCACAGCACCTCGGTGTCGCCGTACCGCTCGTACAGGACCCACGGGACGATGACGGCGGCGTCGCACCAGCCGGCCATCGGGGGGTTGCCGGGAGGCATCGGTACGGGGATGTTCAAGGGGATGGCAGGGCTGATCACCGGGGGGATGCCGTCGGGGTCCTCGGTCTGGTCCGCGACGAGGTCGCGCAGCCAGGAGCGCAGGAAGTCCTTGGTGTCGTAGAGGAACGTGGCGGTGGGGGCGAAGACCTGGATGTCGCCGCTCCAGCCGAGGCGTTCGTCGCGCTGGGGACAGTCGGTGGGAACACCCAGGAAGTTGCCCCGCATCCCCCAGACCACGTTCTCGTGCAGCCGGTTCAGCGACGGATCGGAGGACTCGAACCAACCGGTCCGGCGCAGGTCGCTGTGCAGGACCACAGCGGTGACGTCACCAGGGGTGAGTTCGCCGGGCCAGTTGTCGATTTCGGCGTAGCGGAAGCCGTGGAAGGTGAAGCGGGGCTCCCACTGCTCGCCGTCGGCGTCGCCGCGCAACGTGTAGCGGTCGGTGGCCGTGGCGCCGCGCAGCGGACGTAGGCACAACTCGCCGTCCTCCAACACCTCTGCATGCCGCAGAGTTACGGTGCGACCCGCCTCACCGCGGACGCGGATGCGTAGCCTGCCGACCAGGTTCTGGCCGCAGTCGACCAGGACCCGCCCGCTGGGGGAGGTGGTCACGGCCACCGGGGCGAGGCACTCGACGCGCCGTACGGGAGGGCTGTCGGCCGGGAACAGCACCGAGGTGTCGAAGTCCACCACGCGCACCGGATGCCAGTGCGTGTCGTCGAAGCCCGGTTCGCTCCAGCCGGGCAGCTCCCGGCGGGCGTCGTATGCCTCCCCCTCGTACAAGCCGGCGGCGGTGACCGGACCGGCCGCCGCGCGCCAGCCCGGACCGGTCGTGACCGTCTGGACGCTGCCGTCGGCGTACTCGATCCGCAGCTCGGCGAGCAGCCCGGTGTGCGGTCCATAGATGTCACGGTTGCCGCCGTTGAAGCCGAGCAGGCCCCGGTACCAGCCGTCAGCCAGGTGCGCGCCCCAGGCATTGTTGGGACCGGGGCTCAGCATCCGGGTCACGTCGAAGGACTGGTAGCGGTGGCGATGCTGGTAGCTGGTCCAGCCCGGCGCCAGGACGTGGTCACCGACCACGGCTCCGTTGAGATGCATCTCGTACACCCCCAGGGCGGTGACCCTCAGCTCCGCCTGTCTCACCTGGCCGCTCACGGTGAACGCCTCACGCAGCAGCATGGCCGGGCGGCCCGCCGTACCCGGTGGCTCTTCCCGCCAGGCGGGGGTGATGACCTGAGCGGTCCAGGTGTGTGGCATGTCTGCCTCTCTCGGTGTCGGCGGGGCGGAGGCCGTCGGGGGAGGGCCGTTCAGGCTGCGGGGGCGGCGTCGGTTTCCGCCGGATCCCTCAGTGCGGGGATGAACAGCGATATCGCCAGGGTCAGCGCGGTGAGCAGCGCTCCGGTCCAGAAGAGCCAGGCGTAGCCGCCGTCCTGGTAGAAGGCGGTGCCGTCCACGACGGTGCTGTGTGTCGCGAGGGCGGCGAACGAGAGGGCGGTGACGATGGCGCCGAAGAAGTTGATGCCCATGTTGAGCATGCCGCTGCCCAGCCCCTGCTCGTCCTTGGACACCACGCCGACGACCAGCGCCGGAGCTCCCGCGACGACGAGGCCGGAGCCGAGGTTGGCCAGGCACGAAGTGAGGATGAGTTCGGTCTCATTGGCGTGGAAGAAGCCCACCAGGCCGTAGCCGACCGCCATCAGGGCCAGCCCCGCCCACCAGATCAGCCGGGCATCGACGGTGCGCAGGAGGCGGCTGGCAACGATTCCGGTACCGAACATCACCACGTTCCAGGTCACGCTGACGACGGCGTTGTGCTGTGCGGTCCACCCAAGACCGGCGGAGACGCCGGGGATGTGCGGGTAGAGGGCGAGCAGGATCGCCATGCCCGGCATGGTGTACGCGACGGCCTGAGCGAGTCCGCCGCTGACGAGGACCAGGGCGACCGGGCGTCGGCTGAGTACCTTCAGGTCCAGGATCGGGTGGGCGCTGGAGCGCTCCACGAAGAAGAAGGCGACCAGTGCGACCAGGCCGGCGGCGAGCCAGCCGAGCGTTTTGGCGTCGGCCCAGCCCCAGCTCTGTCCCTGGCCGACCGCGTAGACGACCGCGGTCAGAGAGCCGCCAAGGACCAGGCCGCCGAGCCAGTCGAAGCCGGGTCGGAAGTCGTGCTGTGGGGTCTGGGGCACGAGGAAGGCGATCAGTGCGAAGCCGACGGCGGAGGCCGCGGCGAGGAACCACATCACACCCTTGTAGCCCCAGCCGTCGACCAGCCAGCCGGCGAGGAACGGCGCGGCCAGGGCCACCAGTCCGACGCTGCTGCCCAGGATGGCGCTGGCCGGCTTCACCAGCCGGGCGGGGAAGGTGTCCCGTACGGCGGGGAAGGACAGGGCGGCGAAGGGGCCGTAACAGCCGGCGATGGCCCGTCCGACCAGCAGAAGCCAGAAACTGCCCGCCATCGCGGCGATGACGTCTCCGAGGACCCCCAGGCCGGTCATCACGAGCATGAGCCGCTTTTTGCCGTACCGGTCACCCAGTTTCATCACAAACGGCGTCAGCAGCGTCGAGACGAGGACGACGGTCAGACCGAACCAGGCCACGTGCGTGGTGTGGAAGCTCTGCGCCACGCTGGCGGTGGCATTGGCGCCCAGGATGCCGGCGGCGGCCAGCAGCTGGGTCGGCCAGATGAGCGCGATGAGTACGGCGACCAGTCGCGGGGTCCATCTCGCGGTGTCGTCGGACGAGACTGCGTCGAGCGAGGGGCTGGCAGACGTCGGTGTCATGAAGCCGCTCCTTTCGCGAACAGGGAGGGTCGGGTTCGTGCCTGGCACGGCAGGCCGTCAGCCAGGGCTCGTATTTGGCCGCAGGCGCGAAACGTTCCCTCGCTTTCGGATGATGATGAGGCCAACACTTAGTGCACGCTAGGCATTGGCAGAGTGACGCACATCACATGACTGAGTGCGTCGAGGCGCCCCCTGTCATGCGGCAGCGACGCTTCCGTGGGAGCCGGCGACGGCACTCGGTACGGTTGTGCGCATGGGGACACCACGGGGGCCGCGCGGCGGCTACACAACAGGGCTGGCCAGGCGCAACCAGATCCTTGAGGCCGCGCTGCTGCGCTTCGGCCAGGACGGTTACCGCAAGACCTCACTGGCTCGCGTTGCCCGCGACGCCGGCATCACCGACGCCGGACTGCTCCACCACTTCCGCGACAAGCAGCAACTCCTGCTGGCCGTGGTGCAGTACTGGCACGAGCGGCTCGATGAGCAATGGGTACGCGTGCCCGACTCCGTACGGGACGCCTTCCGCTGCCACCTGGAAGACACCGCCGAATCACTGAACATGCCGGGGATCCTCGAACTCGCCGTCGTGATCGGCGCCGAGGCCACCGCACCGGACCACCCCGCGCACGAGTTCTTCTCCCACTGGCAGGAAAAGGGCGTACGCGAACTCGCGGACCGCCTGCGCGCCGGCGCCGAGTCCGGTGAACTCAAAGCGGGCCTGGACCACGAGAACATCGCCCGGCAGTGCGCGGCGCTCGACGCCGGACTACGGCTCCAGTGGCTGGCCGGCGGGCGCTCATTCGACCTGATCGCCGTGATGCGCTCACACCTGGACCGCCTGATGAGCACGATCGCGGCCGACGGCGAGGGGCTGTAGCGCTCAGACGGAATCGACGTAGGCGGCTACTTCCACCGGAGCGCACCGAACACTTCGAGTGGATGGCCGGCTACCGGCCCGCCTTCGGTCTGGGGGCAGTCGACCGCACCACCGACGGCGCGGTGCGGCTGATGGAGTGCCTGGAGGGGGCGAGCAGTACGAGAAGCTGTCAGCGCCGGGCACTCCACGGCCCTCCGCACGCGGTTGGCACGGCGCCGCGGTCTCATGGTTATGCGGTGGACTCCCGTCGGTGCTGGTGGGTCACAGATCCAGGACGAGGCGCGGGCAGGCGGAGCGCGAGACGCAGATGAACATCGTGTCGTTGCATGCCTGCTCGGCGGGGGTAAGGAGGGAGTCGCGGTGGTCCACCACCCCGTCGAGGACCGCGGTCTCGCAGGTGCCACAGGTGCCCTCCTGGCACGAGGACAGGACCTGCACGCCGGCCTCCTCGACCGTCTGGAGGACGGTCTTGTCCGGCGGGACAGTCACCGTGATGCCGCTCCGGGAGAGTTCCACCTCGAAGGAGGTCGATGGGGCCTCGTCCTCCCGCGCCTTCGGCGTGAACCGCTCGATGTGCAGCGTGCCCTCCGGCCATGAGGCACACCGCCGCTCCACCGCATTGAGCAGGGGCTCGGGACCGCAGCAGTAGACGAGGGTGCCGGGGGCGGGGCTGCCGAGCAGCCCGTCCAGGTCGAGAAGGCCGGTCTCGTCCTGGGGGCGCAGTTCCACCCGGTGGGGGTGGTCCTTGGTGAGCTGCCTGGCGAAGGCCATGGTGGCGCGGCTGCGTCCGCCGTACACCAGCCGCCAGTCGGCGCCCCGCTGCTCGGCGGCGGTGATCATCGGCAGGATCGGGGTGATGCCGATGCCGCCGGCGATGAACAGGTAGCGGGGGGAGTCGACCAGTTGGAAGTGGTTGCGGGGGCCGCGCACCCGGACCGTGTCGCCCTCGGCCAGTGTGTCGTGCACGTGAAGGGAGCCGCCCCGGCTCGCCGGCTCGCGCAGCACGGCCACTTGAAGGAGGGAAGTGTCCCCCGGGTCGCCGCACAGCGAGTACTGCCGTACCAGGTCGGGGCCCAGCACCAGGTCGATGTGGGCGCCCGGGCTCCACGCGGGCAGCCGCTCGTTGGAGGGGTGGGCCAGGCTGAGCCGGACGACGCCCTCGGCGAGGGGCTCCTTGCGCATCAGGGTCAGGTCGAGTTCGACCTCGGTGCGTTGAGGGCTTGTGATGGTCATGGTGGTTCTCTTTCGGGACCGGGGGCGGCTTCAGGCGAAGGCCGCGTACCGAGGCTGGGGGGTGGATGCGGGAGCGGACTCCCGGGCAGGGCCGGGGCGGTGGTCCTCGGGGTGGCCCAGGAGCCAGTCCCACAGCCCCACCGGGTCCTCGAACTCCCGCTGTGCACCGCAGTGGCAGACGGCCAGCAGCCGGTCGGTACCAAGCACCCAGTGGATGCGGTAGACGTCCTCGCCGGAGAGGACGGGTGGGTGGAGCGGGGTCATCGGGCCACCGCCCGGGCCTGCTTCGCGGCCCCCTCCTGGGCCAGGCGGGCGAGGATGCGGCGGGCGGCGAGTCCGCCCGTGTCGATGTTGATGCTCAGCTCCTGGTAGCCGGCCGGCTCGGTGTCCAGGGACTTCTGCAGCACGTTGAGGGCAACGACGTCCTGCATGACCACCGTGTGGTTGTTGCCGCGCAGGAATTCGGTGACGTCCTGGTCGTCGAGGGCGAAGTCGCGGGCCACGGCCCAGAAGTCGTACGTGGTCTTCTCCGTCGAAGGGGTGATGCCGTAGACGACTTCGACGTGGAAGGCGTGCGGGTCGCTGCCGTCCGGGCCGGGGCCCGGCGCGCCGACGGGAGCGATGCGCGAGTGGAGCAGGTACAGACAGGGGGCGTGGTACTCGATGTCCTGCCAGCGGGTGATCCGGCCCTCGATGCCCGTCGACTTCGCGTAGAAGGGAGGGCACTCCGCGTCGTCCATGTGGCGGCTGACGTGGACGATGCCGGCCGTGTCGTCGACCTCGGTGGTGATGGGCGTCTCGGCCACCTCGGGAGTGCCGATGTAACCGCCGTGCAGGTACGTCTCGTGCGACAGGTCCATGAGGTTGTCGACGAGCAGACCGTAGTCGCCGTCGATCGGCTCCATGCCCGACACGACGGAGTAGTCGGGCGAGTCCATCCACGGGGCGCGGGGCGGCAGGTGGTCTCCCGGCTCGCGGTCGCCGATCCATACCCACACGAAGGAGTCCTGCTCGACCACCGGGTACGTCTTCAGGCGCGCGGTGCGCGGGATGCGCTGCTGTCCGGGCACGGAGACGCAGCCGCCGTCGGTGCCGTAGGTGAAGCCGTGGTACCCGCACACCACCCGGTCGCCGTCGAGCCGGCTCGGCGCCTGCGACAGCGGGAAGCGCCGGTGCACACAGCGCTCCGACATCGCCACCGCACGGCCGTCCTCGGTGCGGTACAGCAGGATCGGCTCGCCCAGTACGGTGCGTCCGAGCAACTCGCGGCCGACCTCGCGGCCGTAGGCGGCGACGTACCACTGATCGCGTACGAAAGCAGTCATGATCGTTCCCTTCGGAGTGGGGCGTTCAGTGCGTGGTGCCGGCGACCGGGGCCGCGGCGGCGGGCTCCGTGCCTCCTGCCGTGGCGGGCCGCAGCAGCAGGAGGAGGGCCGCGGTGGCGATGAAGATCAGGCTGACAGCCAGGTAGAGGTTCTGCGGGGTCCAGCCGGCGTCGAGCATGCTGCCCGCGACGGTCGGGGCGAGGATCGCGCCGATGCGGCCGACCGCGAGGGCGCTGCCGAGTCCGGTGGCCCGGATCCCTGTGCCGTACGTCGCCGGGGTGAGGGCGTACAGCCCGGCGACGGAGCCGTTGGCGAACAGGCCGATCACGGCGCCGAGGGCGAAGGCCGCCCCCAGCGAGGAGGTCGAGGCGATGAAGGCCGACAGCATCACGGCCGTGGTGATCAGGTAGGCGATGAGTACGGAGCGGAGCGCGAAGCGGGCGGCGAGGGCCCCGAGCGCGGCCGCGCCGAAGATGCCGCCGAGGTTGAGCAGGGTCCCGCCGGTGAGGCCCTGGGTGCCGGACAGGCCGGCCTCGACCAGCAAGGTCGGCGTCCAGCTCGTCACGAAGTAGAAGCCGGCCATGACGAGGAAAAAGGCGGACCAGAGCAGCAGCGTCGAGCGGCGCAGCGCGGGTGAGAGCAGCTCGCGGAACCCGGCCCCGACTTTGGACGGTTCGGCGGTGGGCTCGGGCAGGCTCTCCAGCGGCGGTTGGCCCATGCGCCGGGCCAGGGCGTTCATCCGCTCCAGGGCGCCCTTCGGCCTGCGGGAGGCCAGGAAGTCCACGGACTCGGGCAGGCAGAAGTAAGCCAACGGGACGGCGACAGCGGTGGCCACGCCGCCGGTCAGGAAGACCGAGCGCCAGCCGAACTGCCCGATCATGCCGACCGCAAGCAGCCCGCCCACCGTGGCGCCGACCGCGTAGCCGGTGGAGTTGAGGCTGACGGCGAGCCCGCGCCAGCGGCGGGAGGCGTACTCGCCGGAGAGGACGTTGCTACAGGCCAGGACGCCGCCGATGCCGACTCCGGTGAGCACGCGCAACGCGCCCAGCTGAACGGGCGACTGGCTGACCGAGGAGAGCAGCATCCCAGCAGCGGCCACCGCCAGGCAGCCGAGGATGACCGGTCGGCGGCCGACCCGGTCGGCCCACGGGGCGACGCACAGGGAACCCAGAGCCATGCCGACAAGGCCCGCGCTGAGCAGCAACCCGAGCTCGGAAGAGCTGAGTTCCCACTCCGCCGACACGGCCTTTCCAGTGAAGGCCATGACGAGTACGTCGAAGCCGTCGAGCATGTTGAGCAGTACGCACACCGCGATCGCGCCCCATTGGAAGCGGCTCATCGGCCCCTCGTCGAGGGCGGTGCGCAGAGAGGGGCCGGTCACCGGACGGATCCGGGACGGGGGAAAGAGGGTGGCAGAACCATGGCAGCACTCCGTTGTCGACTGCGTGGTGGTCGTCGACTCCGTCCCCTGCCAGGCGGGTGCGGCCCCGGCGCGGACCGGGGCCCGGGCGTCGACCGGTGCGGACCATCGTCGGGTCGGCGCCCTCAGGTCACCAGGGGTCTTTCCGGATGCCGGGAAACATCTGCGAAATGCCGGCCGCGCTGCCGTGTCGGACGGGCGTCAGGCCCTGTCCGCAGGGGCTTGGCTTGCGACCCGGCATGGGCGGGTACTGAAGCTCAGGCGCAGGACGGCGCGGTTCAGACCTGCGGCGTGATCATGGCGCGGGACATCGCCCGGGCGCTGGTGCAGACGAGCCGGGCCAGCGCGTGCGCGGAGGTGCTGCCGTGGCGTACCACCAGCGAGACCGCGGCGATCACTGCACCACCGCTGCCGTGCACCGGGGCGGCGACCGACAGGGCGTCCATCGTGACCTGGCGGTCGCTGACCGCGTAGCCATTGGTCCGCGCCTCGGCCAGCATGCGCCGCAGCTCGCGCGGATCGGTGACCGTGCATGGCGTGAAGCGCTCGAGGGGGCCGGCGAGCGCCTGCTCCTGCACCTCGGCGGGGGCGTGCGCGAGCAGCACCAGCCCGACGCCGGTGGCCGTGAGGGCGAAACGCCCGCCCACGCGCGTCAGCACGGGCACCGCACCGGACGCCGCGATGCGCTCGACGAAGACGACCTCCGTACCCTCGCGCACCGCCAGCTGAACGTTCTCCCGGGTGATCTGGGACAGGTCCTCCAGGAACGGAAGGGCCCGCTCACGCAGGCCCTGTCCGCGCGGCGCAAGGGAGGCGACTTCCCACAGCCGCAGGCCGACGCGGTAGTACCCCTTGTCGCCGCGCTCCAGCGCTCCCCAGGCGATGAGCTCGCCGAGCATCCGGTGCACGGTCGACACCGGCAGCCCGGACCGCCGGGACAGCTCGCTCAACGTCATCTCCGGGCAGTTCGCGCTGAACGCCCCGAGAAGCTGCAGGGCGCGGCCCAGCACTGGCCCGGTGGCCGACTCGGAGCTGCGGCGGCGGGTCATCGGAGCGCCTCCTTCGTCCGCCGCCGGTGAAGGCTCCTGCTCTGCATGCTGCGGCTCACGTACGAGCGAGTCTTCCAAGGCGCCCTCACCGATTCCCGACTGTGCGTTCCGGTCGGCCGTCGCGCGGCCGCTCGCGGCCTGACGACCCGCGGGCGACTCGTCCGAAGCCGTGGCGGTCAGTGTGCAAGAAGGTTGCGGCCACGTCGAGACGTCGAAACTCCCCTGTCACGGCCTCGCCACGGAACGCGGGCAGCGCGGTGCCCGGCCTGGAGGGCCCGCACCGACCCCCGCCGGGCGGGACGGTCCACTGCCCGGGTCGAGGAGCACGCGGTCCCCGCTTTGGATCTTCGGGGCAGGGCGACGGCGCCGTGGTGGCGCGGCAGCGGTGACATGACGGGCAGTCAAACCGGTGGCCCTCAAAGGCATCTACCTTTCCCACGGGACGGCCCCGCCCCTTGGCGGCGGCATGTCCGTACGGGGCCAAGAGCCCCGGACCAGGCCAACAACAGATTACGCACGGCCCATTGACCAGTAGCTGAGCCGCCCCTACGTTGAACCGCATTCCGGCACGTTTGATTCGTATCACGGAACCAAGGAGGTTCTCGTGGCACTCGCTCCTGCTGTTTCTCCTCTCTCCCGCTTCACGATTGACGGGCGTTCGATTGTCATCACCGGCGCCACCGGCGCCCTCGGCAGTGCGGCGGCACGCGCCCTGAACGCCCTGGGCGCTCACCTCACACTCGCCGGTGGCAGCGCCGACAAGCTCGACGTGCTGGCCGCGGATCTGGACGGTCCCGGACCGGTCGAGACCGTCCGGCGCAGGCCGGACACCCCGGACGACGCCGAGGCGATCCTGTCGGCCGCAGTGAAGACGCACGGTGACGTGCACGGTCTGCTCGTCGCCTCCGGCATGAACCACGTCGCGCCGATCACCGAGATGAAGGTCGAGGACTTCGACGCCGTGCAGTCGGCGAACGTCCGTGGCTCCTGGCTGATGTGCCAGGCGGTGGGGCGGCACATGCTCGGCCGCGACGGCGGGGGGAGCGTGGTACTCGTGTCCTCCACCCGCGGCCGGCTGGGTCACCCCGCCGGGTACTCCGCGTACTGTCCCTCCAAGGCCGCGGTCGACCTGCTCGGCCGCAGTCTCGCCGCCGAGTGGGGCGGTGCCGGAGTCCGGGTGAACGTGCTGGCTCCCACCGTGTTCCGCTCGGAGTTGACCGCTTGGATGTACGAGGAGGACGAGAAGGCCACCGCGACCCGCGATGCCATGCTCGCCCGCATCCCGCTGGGGCGGCTGGCCGAGCCGGAGGACTTCGCCGGGGCGTTGATCTACCTGCTCAGCGACGCGTCCTCGTTCGTCACCGGACAGGTGCTGTACCTCGACGGGGGGTACACCGCATGCTGAGCGTCGCCGTCGTCGGCGCGGGGCTGATGGGCCGTGGCATCGCCGAGGTGTTCGCGGGGGCGGGCCATCCGGTACGTCTGCACGACGTCGACGCCGTGGCCCTGCGCGGGGCGGTGGACAGTTTGCGGAACCTCGACGGCGCCGTCGACGGCAGCACGGACCTCGCCGAAGCCGTCACGGAAGCGGGCCTTGTCGTCGAGGCCGTCGCCGAGAACCTGGAGGCCAAGCGGGATCTGTTCGCCCAGCTTGACCGCCTGCTGCCCGACGCGCTGCTCGCCAGCAACACCTCCGTGCTGCCGGTGAGCAGCATCGCCGAACGCACCACCCGCCCCGAGCGGGTGGTCGGGACCCACTGGTGGAACCCGCCCGGCCTGATCCCTGTGGTAGAGGTCGTCCGCGGGAAGCACACCAGCGAGGAGACGCTGGAGCGCACCGCCGCTCTTCTGACGTCCCTCGGCAAACTGCCGGTGCGCGTCGAGCGCGACGTACCGGGATTCGTCGGCAACCGTCTCCAGCACGCCCTGTGGCGCGAGGCGATCGCACTGGTCGCGGACGGAGTGTGCACCGCTGAGACAGTCGAGACGGTGGTACGCAACACCATCGGCCTGCGCCTGGCCGCCATGGGCCCCCTGGAGAACGCCGACTATGTCGGGCTCGACCTCACCCTCGCTATCCACGAAGCCGTCCTGGCCGACCTGAACCGCTCCCCGAGCCCTTCTCCACTACTGAGGGAGTTGGTAGCGGCGGACGACCTGGGTGCCAAGAGCGGCCGTGGCTTCCTCACTTGGCCCGAGGGCAGCCGCGAACAGGCAGGCACGCGCCTGGCCCGGCACATCGCCCGGCAGCTCGCGGCCACGGCGGACAACGACCCGCCCGCGGCGTGAGCTGCCCAAATACCACCCGAACCGGTGTGATCGCCGGACCGCTTGAGCTCATTGCGCCAGGAGCTTCATGCGGAGCCGACCCTCCTCATTTCTCCACCCGAGCGCCTTCACCGTACGCCCGCCGCGGTGTCCGCCCGCGCTCATGCCAACCACCATCGAGATACGGAAGCCCATGACCGACAGCTCCAACCCGTCCAACCCCGCTGCCGACGGCATATCCCGCCGCACCCTGGGCGGGCTGCTCGGCGGAAGTGCATTTGCCGCCGTCACCGGACTGGCCACCCCGTCCTCCGCCTCTGCTGCACCCAGTTGCGGCAGTGCACTGCGGACGGAGCAGCCGTTCCGCGCCCGGACCGATCGTAAGAACATGCGGCGCCCCAACCTGCTGGTGATCCTCGCTGACGACCTGGGCTGGGCCGACCTGTCCTGCTACGGCGCACCGCACATCAGAACTCCGAACCTGGACCGGCTCGCCCGCCAGGGCGTGCGCTTCACCAACGGCTACTCCGCCTCGTCGAGCTGCTCCCCGACCCGGTTCGGCCTCTACACCGGGCGCTACCCGGGCCGTACCCACGGCGGGCTGGCCGAGCCGATCGCCAACCATTCTCACGGACTGGACCCCACCCACCCCACGCTGGCCTCCGCGCTGAAGGCCGCCGGCTATTCCACCGCGCTCATCGGCAAGTGGCATTGCGGCTTTCTGCCGGACTACAGCCCCACCAAGTCCGGCTGGGACGAGTTCTTCGGCAATCTGGGTGGCGGACTGGAGTACTTCTCCAAACTCGGCCCGCTCGGTGAGTACGACCTGTACGAGGGCGACGCGACCTACCAGGACCTGCGCTACTACACCACCGTCCTCACCGAGCGGGCCGTGGAGTACGTAGGCCGCAGCCACGACGCGCCGTGGCTGCTCAACCTCAACTTCACCACACCGCACTGGCCGTGGCTGACCGAGGAGGACGTGGAGTCCGGCGCGGAGATCGCCGCCAAGATCGAGGCAGCAGCCAAGAACGGGGCAGGGGGCGGTGCGGAAGCGTACACCGCCTTGCTCCACCTCGACGGCGGCTCGGTGGAGAAGTACGCCGCGATGGTGGAGAGCCTGGACAACGCCGTCGGCGAGGTGCTGGACGCGCTCCGCAGATCCGGCCAAGAGGACGACACCCTGGTGCTGTTCGCCAGCGACAACGGCGGGGAGCGCTTCTCCTACAGCTGGCCACTCACCGGCGGCAAGGGAGACCTGCGGGAAGGCGGCATCCGCGTCCCCACGATCCTCCGCTGGCCCGCGCGCATCGGCGCCCACCAGGTGAGCCGCGAGCCGAACCACACCATGGACTGGACCGCCACGCTCCTGGAGGTGGCCGGCGTCCGGCCAGATCGCGACTATCCGCTCGATGGTACGAGCCTGGCGGGCTACCTGCTGCGCGGCGAGAACCTGTCAGAGCGCGACCTGTTCTGGCGGGTCCGGGCCAACCGGGCGCTGCGGCGCGGCGACTGGAAGTACCACCAGGACTCCTCCGGCGCCGACCACCTCTACAACCTGGCTGAGGACGCCCGGGAGCAGGCCGACCGCGCCGGCAACAAGCACCAGCTGCTCAAGGAACTCAAGGCGGCCTGGGAGAAGACCGCCGCGACCCTGCTGCCCTACCCCGACTGACGTCCGAGTCCCCAGGACGCCGACGTCATGCTCCCCTCCGTGGCGTCGGGCCGGCTCCTTGATGGCTCCCACAGCCACAGCGCGCCGGACGGCAACCCGTCCGGACACCGATGAAGCACGAAAGGCAGAACACCATGTCCAACACCCCCTTCACCTGGCCTCTCGGCCCCAACGAGCAGGGCCTGGAGTTCTACGACCTCTCCCACCCGTGGGGGCACGGAACACCGTGCTGGCCGTACTTCGAGGACGTGAAGATCGAGCGCCTGCACAGTATGTCCAAGTCCCGCGTGCTCACCCAGAAGATCACTACGGTCATGCACTCCGGCACCCACATCGACGCCCCCGGCCACGTCGTGGAAAACACCCCGCTGCTCGACGAGATACCGCTCAGCTCCTTCTTCGGCACGGGCGTGGTCGTCTCGATCCCCAAGAAGAAGTGGGAAGTCGTCACCGCCGCCGACCTGGAGGCGGCCACCCCGGAGGTACGCCCTGGGGACATCGTCATCGTCAACACCGGCTGGCACCACACCTACGGCGACAACAGCGACTACTACGCCTACTCGCCCGGCTTCTACAAGGAGGCCGGAGAGTGGTTCGCCGCCAAGGGCGTCAAGGCCGTCGGCACCGACACCCAGGCACTCGACCACCCGTTGGCCACCGCCATCGGCCCGCACGGCCCCGGCGCCCCGAACGGCCTGCTGCCGTGGGCCTGCGAGGAGTACGAGGCCGAGACCGGCCGCAAGGTCCTCGACGACTTCCCCGAGTGGGAACCGTGCCACCGCGCCATCCTCTCCAAGGGGATCATCGGCTTCGAGAACGTCGGCGGCGACCTGGACAAGGTCACCGGCAAGCGCGTCACCTTCGCCGCGTTCCCCTGGCGCTGGACCGGCGGCGACGGCTGCATCGTGCGCCTGGTCGCCATCGTCGACCCCACCGGCGCATACCGGATCGAGACGGGCGGGCGCGGATGAGTCCGATGCGCGTCACCCGGCTCCAGCAGGCCCCGCCGTACCAGCCGCCGTCGCACCACGGCGTCGGCGCACTGCGACTGCAGGGCCACGAAGCCGGGCCGACCGCACGGTTCTGGACCGGGCTGTCGTACTACCTGCCCGGCGGAGCGGCGGACGCGGCGCCGACGGCGGAGGAGACCGTGTACGTCGCCCTCGACGGCGAGGTCGTTGTCACCGCCGACGGCCACGAGGAAACGCTGCGGCAGTACGACTCCGTACACCTGACGAAGGGTCAGGTCCGCTCGGTGGAGAACCGCTCCAAGCGACCCGCCACCCTGCTCGTCACCATCGCCCTGCCGCACGGGGAGGCCTGACATGGGCGTCGTCATCACCATCGCGCCCACCGGGCCGATCGCCACCAAGGCCGACAACCCCGACCTGCCGACCACCCCGGAGGAGATCGCCGAAGCCGTCGCCGACGCCTACCGGGCCGGCGCGTCGGTCGCCCACATCCATCTGCGCGACGAGCACCAGCGGCCGACCGCCGACCTGGACATCGCACGCCGGACCATGGACCTGATCAGGGCACGCTGCCCGATCCTGATTCAGCTCTCCACCGGAGTGGGGCTCAGCGTTCCCTTCGAGGAGCGGGAGCGGCTGGTGGAGCTACGGCCTCGCATGGCCACCCTCAACCCCTGCTCGATGAGCTTCGGCGACGGCGAGTTCCGCAATCCGCCGGACAAGGTGCGCCGTCTCGCGGCCCGCATGCGCGAGCTCGGCATCAAACCGGAGCTGGAGATCTACGACACGGGGCACCTGGATGCGTGCCTGCGCATGTGGAAGGAGGGCCTGCTCGCCGAGCCGCTGCAGTTCTCCCTCGTCCTCGGCGTGCGCGGCGGCATGGCCGCCACCGCGGACAACCTCCTCACCATGGTCCGCCGACTGCCACCGGGCGCGATCTGGCAGGTCATCGCGATCGGACGGCACAACCTGCCGCTCACCGCCATGGGCCTGGCGCTCGGCGGCAACGCCCGCGCAGGTCTGGAGGACACCCTGCACCTGCGCAAGGACGAGCTCGCCCCCGGCAATCGGCCCCTCGTCGACCGGGCGGTCGACCTGGCCCGCGGTCTGGACCTGCCCATCGCCGGGATCGAGGAGACCGAACGGCTCCTCGGCCTGCCGGACCGCAAGACCTGAGGACAGCACCTTGATCCCTGCTCCGGTTGCCGGAGCGCGAGGAGAAAGGAGGCGCACGGACGCCGTGCCACCCGGACCGCACTCATGCGGCAGGCTGTCCGGGACACGACGTAGGAAAGGAACACACGTCATGACGGCGGTCGACGAGCAAACCAGGCCGGGGCGCGGCAGCGCGAGCGGCATCCAGGTCATCGCACGCGCGGCGGAGGTGCTGCGCCTGCTCCAGGCAGCCCCGTCCGGCCTCACCCAGGCCGAGGTGGTCGAGCGTATCGGCCTCGCCAAGTCCACGGTCCACCGCATCCTCGGTGCCCTGGAGGCGGAGGGGCTGGTGACCGTGGCCGGCACCCGCGGTCGGTACCGGCTGGGGCCGGAGATCCCCCGGATGGCCGCCTCCGTGCGATCAGCGATGATCGTCGACCTGCGCCCCTATCTCGAGGATCTGTCCCGCCGACTCGAGGAAACGGTCGACCTGTCGGTCCTCGAGGACCATCGTGTGGTCTTCGTCGACCAGGTCGTCGCCGACCGCCGGCTGCGCGCTGTCAGCGCGGTCGGCGCCGGTTTCCCCCTGCACTGCTGCGCCCCCGGCAAGGCACTGCTCGCCGCCCTCCCGGCGGCCGCGCTCGAGCACGCCGTACCGAACCGGCTCACCGCCGAAACCCCGCACACCCTCACCACCCGCCCCGAGCTGCACCGCGAGCTCGACGAGATCCGCCGCACCGGCGTCGCCTTCGACCGCGAGGAGCACACCCTCGGCATATCCGCGGCCGGCGTCGCCGTCCGCACCGCGGCCTGGGGCACCGCAGCCATCAGTGTGCCCACCCCGACACAACGCTTCGCCGGGCGCGAACAGGCAATAACCGATGCCCTGTTGCAGGCCAAGGAGCGCATCGAAACGGACTTCGGCGCCATGAAGCCGACACCGTGACGACGCGTCGCTCGGCTCCGGGCACGTGCTTCCCGCGTCCGCCTCCTGCACCTGTCCCGAGAGCCAAGGAATCGCCATCATGAAAGCGAAACCGTCTCCAAGATGCCCTGACCCACCACGTCCCGCGGACGTACGCCTGTTCATCCTCATGGCCGCCCTGATCGCGATGTTCGAGGGCTACGACCTGTCCGTGTACGGGGCCACTGTGCCGGCCCTGCTCCGCGAGCCCGGCTGGAACCTGTCCAAGGGGGAAGCAGGTGACATCGGATCGCTCGTCGCGGCCGGCATGCTGATCGGCGCCGGCATCGCCGGGGTCGCCGGGCGGCGCCTGGGCACCCGCCGACTCCTCCTGAGCGGCCTGTCGTTCTTCTCCCTGTGCATGCTCGGCTCCGCCCTGGCCGAGGGGCCGGACTCATTTGCCGCGTTCTGCGGGCTGCTGCTGATCTTCGGCTTCAGCACGTGGCTGCCGACGCTCATGCAGACCGGCGGCTTCTCCATCGGCTCGGCCCTGACCATGACGTGCCTGTCGTGGATCGGCGCGGGCGTCGGCATGGTGCCCGGAGGGATGTTCGCCGACAGGCTCGGCCCCAAGCGAGTGGTGACCGGCGCCTTCCTTGTCGGTGCCGCCGGTCTGCTCGTGATGAGCCGGGGCCCGGCCGGCTGGGTCCTGTACATGTGCCTGCTCATGTGCGGCTTCGGGCTGCTGGCCTGCCAGGCGTTCGTCAACGCCTACCTGATCGGCTGCATGCCGGCGGATCTGCGCGTCCCGGCCGTCGGGTGGTCGTTGTCCGTCGGCCGGCTCGGCGCCATCGTCGGCCCCTCGCTCGGCGGGCGGATCCTCGACTCCGGGCTGGGCCTTGAATGGAATTTCTACTTCTTCGCCGCCACCGCCGCAGTCGGCGCCACGGCAGCGATCGCCGTGCCCACTCCCCCGGTCGGTCGACCCGCCCCGCGCCGGACGACCGCTCCCATCGGCACGGCCGACAGCGCCGCAGCCGGCTGACCCCGTCCCTACCGGCTCAGCCGCCGTCTTCACCCCGCTCTGGCCCGCTCCCGCCGGTCTCGACTCCACCGGCAGCCGCGTCCATCACTCCGGAGAACCCCTGCCATGAAGAAGATCGCGATTGAAGAGCACTTCACCACCGCCGCCCTGGCCCACTACAGCCTGCCCGCCGCTGCCTTGTTCGACCCGCCCCAGTGGGACGCCGCCATGCGACACCTGCTCGACTTCACCGACGTACGCCTGCCCCAGATGGACGAACTCGGCATCGACATGGAGGTGCTGTCCCTGACCGCCCCCGGCATCCAGGCCGAGACCGACACCTCCGTGGCGGTCAAACGGGCCGCCCAGGCCAACGACTTCCTGGCCGAGATCGCCCGCAAGCACCCCACGCGCTTCTCCGGCTTTGCCGCACTGGCCCTGCAGGACCCGGACGGCGCCGCGGCCGAGCTGGAGCGCGCCGTCACCCAACTCGGCCTGCGGGGTGCCCTGATCAACGGCCACACGCAGGGCGAGTACCTGGACGCGGACAGGTTCCGGCCGATCTGGGAGCGCGCCGAGGCCCTCGACGTGCCGATCTACCTGCACCCGGCCAGCTCCTACGACGTGTGGCACAACCTGCGGGGCCACGAGGAGTTGATCGGGCCGATGTGGAGCTGGGGCGTGGAGACCGCGACCCACGCCCTGCGCATCATCTTCGGCGGCGTCTTCGACCGCTTCCCCGACGCCACCCTCATCCTCGGCCACATGGGCGAAGGGCTCCCCGGCCACCTGTGGCGCCTCGACAGCCGATGGGACTTCCTCAACCGGCGCGGCGTCCACCTGTCCAAGCAACGCCCCTCGGACTACATCCGCGACAACATCATGATCACCACCAGCGGGGTCTGCGCCCACGCCCCCCTGCTCGGCAGCCTGCTCGCGCTCGGCGCCGACCGCATCATGTTCTCCACCGACTACCCCCTGGAAAGCAACCACGAGGCCGTCCACTTCATCGAGACCGCCCCGATCAGCGAAACCGACCGCGCCAAGATCTGCCACCTCAACGCCGAGCGCCTGCTGGGCCTCTGATCAACCGATCTCGCGTGCTGTACGGAAGTTGGCTCTCTCCCCCGCCCGCCCCGTGCCGCGATGGGGCCGACTACGCGCCAAGAAAGCCGGCAACGCCCTCTGGAAGACCCTCAAGCTGGAGCCCATTCCGTGCGGGGATGTCCGTCTGCGGATCCCAACCACTCTCATTCTTCCCCCCAGCGGTCACCGTGCGCCCGGGCGGTGACCGCCTGCGCTCACACCAACCGCCCGTCGACGTACGGAGCCCCAAGCCCGACAGCACCCGCCCACCCGCGCCTACAGAGAACGCCTGCCAGGGAACCATCACGACAACCGCCAGGGGACCGTCTGCGCTGTCTGGTCAACCTCGGCCAATACTCGCCGCCTGGACACGGACCAGAAGCGGGACCTCGGGCTGCCTGTCACCGTGCCCCCGGGCATGGTTCGAAAAGGCCACCGCAGCAACAGTCTCATGGTGAGCTCGGCGAGGTGGGCCTGCCCCACGGCGCCTCCAGCGTCGCCCGCAGGACGTCTACCGTCTCACGGCCGATGCGCTCGGCGAGCTGCTCCTCCAGCCGTTCGAGGATGATGCCGGCCTGGCGGTGCGCGCTTTCTCCTTCCTGGGTGCGCCGAATCAACCGCTGCCGGGCGGACGCGGGGTCCGGGACCTGTTCGAGCAGTCCGGCGGCGACCAAGCCGTGCACGGCCTGGTGCGCGGTCTGCCGGGTGACACTCATGCGCCGGGCCAGCTCGGACACCGTGGTGCCCTGGACGTCCAGTATGGCGAAGAGCTGGGCCTGCATCGGGGACACCGGCGTGGCTCCGGCTGCTTCCATAGCAGCCAACAGCGCTTCTTCGAACCAGCGCCGGGCGTCACCAAGCAAGTGGGGGAGATTGCCGCGGGTCGACTGCATCGGTTCCTCACGACGGGGCCGGGCTCGTACCCAGCACTTGATTTCGACAGCCCCTCATGTCAGGGTACCTGACATTCATGGCGGAGGTCGATCCGAGGAGACCGCATGACCATCGAGTACGCCACCCGCTACCGGCAGGCCTCACGCATTCCCGCCGAGCCGGGCAAGCCCTACTTCATCGAGAAGGGCGAGGGGGACCGTGCCCACCTGTTCGGCGACCTGATCACCATCTACGCGGGCGGTGAACAGACGGAGAACACGTTCAACTTCTTCACTGTCGAAGGCCCCAAGGGCGACCTCATCCCGGCCCATCTGCACACCGACACCCACGAGGTCTTCTACATCACCCAGGGCGCGGTCCGGCTGTTCGTCGAGGACACCGAGGGCAACCAACAGGAGAAGCTGCTCACGCCCGGCGACTTCGGCTTCGTACCCAAGAACTGCCGGCACTCCTACCGCATGGAGCGCCACCACAGCCAGGTCGTCGGCGTCGCCGCCGGGCCTGGAGGCACCTTCGAGCGGTTCTTCGAAAACCTCGGCGCGCCCGCCGACCAGCTCGGCCTGCCGCACGAGCCCGTCATCCCGGCGCCCCACAAGTTCGCAAGCGTCCCCGAGGAGTTCGACGTCCGCTTCCTGCCCGACCACCAGTGGCGGACCCGATGACAGCAACCCGGCCTTCGGTGCGGGAACTGATCGCCGCACCCCATCCCGATCACGCCCCTCTGCCGCCCGCACCTCTGAGCGAGCCCGGCGTACGCGAGCTGCGCGGCGTACCGTACGCCGAAATCGAGGGCGGCCGTCCGCTGGAACTCGATCTGTGGTTGCCCGAAACCCACCAGGCCGGGCCGCTTCCACTGGTCTTGTTCGTGCACGGCGGCGCCTGGCGGCGGGGGCGGCGCGACGACATGGGTCTACGCACGCGCCACTGGGCTCCCCGGCCCTTCGCACGCATCGCGGCAGCGGGCTTCGCCGTCGCCTGCGCCGACTACCGGCTCAGCGGTGAGGCCGGTTTCCCCGCCCCGCTCGACGATCTGCGCGCCGCCCTGCGCTGGCTGACCCTGCGCTCCGCGGAACTCGGCATCGACACCGAGCGGACGGTGGTGTGGGGCGAGTCCGCCGGCGGACACCTCGCCTCGCTCCTCGCCCTGACCCACACCGACCCGCCACTGGCCGGCGCCGTGATCTGGTACGCCCCGAGTGATCTGACCGCCGTACGGGGCCGCTTCACTCCGCAAGACGCGGCCACCCCCGAAGCGCTTCTGCTCGGCGCGGCGCCGGCCACCGTCCCGGAACGCGCCCGCGAGGCCAGCCCGCTCACCCACGTCCAATCCGGCGCACCGCCGTTCCTTCTCGTACACGGAGACGAGGACACCATGGTGGACTGCTCACACAGCCAATCCCTCGCCTCGGCACTGGAGAAAGCCGGATCGCGGGTCGAGCTGTGGACGGTGCAGGGCGCCGACCATGGATTGCACGGGCTGCCCGATGACCAGGTGGAGGGGATCTTCGCGAGTTCCCTGGCATTCGCCCGCCGCCTCGTGGCCTGACGGAAGCCTGTCATCCGGGTGCCCCGCACCCGGGCCTGCGGCTCCGCGCGGGTGGACGTTCGATCGTCTCACGTACCGTCGAAGCGCAGCCACCGCACACCACCCACACCGGGACGTGAACCCCGTCGGCGCGCAACCTCGCCTACGGGCCCAGGTGACACACGCTGCAAGGTCGTCGCCCTGCTGGCCCCCCAGGGCAACCGGGCGTGCACGACGCGGTCGCGATGCTGTCACGCTGCTTGTCGCCGACGGTGGCCGGCGTGGGGATGGCCAGTGCTTCCAGGGCAGCCGCAAGGAGGCCACCCAGCTCGGCGCTCAGGGTGCGGTCTTGCATGGGTTCGGCTCCCTCCTTGATCGGAACGGTTTCGGATCAAGGCCCGGCGGCACTGGCATCACCAGCCCGGGGCCGTTCCGTCTCACGCGCGTCTCACACGCTGCGCGTGACACGGTGGGCTGGGAGTCTTTGACCCGGACATTACGGACTGTGTGGATGCTCACGAGGCTGCTGAAAACGCCAGGTAAGCTCTGGTCACTGTTCTATGCGTGAACGGATAGAACCAGGTCAGAGGCGCTTTCAGTAGATCAACTGCTGATCATCTCTCACCGATTCTCACTGCCGCTCGGTTCAGCCCCATGGAAGGCGTCCCACGCGGCCGCGGCCGGCCGGAGGTCCTCGATGTCCACGTGGACGTACTTGGCCTTCGTGAAGGCCGCGTTCGTGTGCCCCGCCCAGGCGGCGAGGATGACGTCAGGCACACCGTTTACGGCGAGATAGCTGAGGCACGAGTGCCGGGCATCGTAGAGCCGCACCCTCCGCATCTCCAGCTCCCGCATGAGCCGGTAAGCGTGCCCGCGGAGGTGCCGCGTGTTCAGAGGCTCGCCCAGCTCGTCCACGACGTACCCGGAGTCCTTGTAGCACTCGCCCGCACTCAGCTTCTCGCGCGCCTGCCGCGCGCGGAACTTCTTAAGGGCCTCCGCGACCTTGCTCGGCAGCGGCAGGACACGCTCACCCGCCAACGTCTTGGTGTCCTTCTCCAGGACGGTCTTGTTCCCGACCATGGTCCGGGTGTTGGCCGTCTCCAGGGTCGACAGTTTCAGGTCGACGTCCGTCCAGCGCATGCCGCAGACCTCGGCGGGCCGGAGACCCATGAGGCTCAGCAGAAGGGGCACGTACAGTCGGTCCCGCTCGATGCCCTTGATGAATCTCTGGACCTCCGCGACGGTCCACGGCTTCTCGCGTCGGCGGTTCTTCCTGTCCCTCTTCTTGTCCTGTAGCGAGATCTTGACGTACTGGGCGGCGTTCGTCGCGACGAGCTTGCGCACGAATCCTCAAGAACAGTGGCGTGTTGGCCGGTGCCGCACTACTTTCCGGCATACCGGGCGGGGGCACGGCGCAGGCCGCCCAGCGCACGGACGAGCCCACGCCCGTGGTGGAGCTGCCCGCGGGCCGCGTGCGCGGAGGTACGGAAGGAGGTCTCGCCGTATTCAAGGGCGCGCCCTACGCGGCGCCGCCGATCGGCGCGCTTCGATGGCGGCCGGCTCAGCCCCATCCCGGATGGCAGGGAACGCGCGATGCGACCGCCTTCGGCCCGAGTGCACCGCAGCCCTACCGGCAAGGAGGCGACCAAGTCCTCGGAACGCACGGCTCGCCCCCCTTCGACGAGGACTGCCTCACGCTCAACGTCTGGACCCCCGGAGCCGATGACGCCAAGCGACCGGTCATGGTGTGGATTCACGGCGGCGGCTTCGTCTCCGGATCCGGCTCGCTGCCCAACTACTCCGGCGAGACCTTCGCGCGCAACGGCGACCTCGTCGTCGTGACCATCAACTACCGGCTCGGACCGCTGGGTTACCTGTACTTCGGCGAGGACGGCGCCGGGGGGACTTCTGGCTCACCGACCAACTAGCCGCGCTGCACTGGGTACGGGACAACATCACGGCATTCGGCGGCGACCCGGACAACATCACCGTCGCCGGCCAGTCCGGCGGCGCTCTGTCGGTCGCGGCGCTGGCCGGCGCCCGGCCCAAGGGCCGCCCGCTGTTCCGACGCGCCATCCTGCAGAGCCGCCGCTCGGACTGAAAATCCCCACCCGCGCCGAGTCGCTTCAGCGCACCGCCACCTACCTGGACATCCTCGGAGCCAAAAACGTAGCGGAACTCCGGGCCGTGCCCTGGCCGCGCCTGATCGCCACCACCTTCGAGATGTTCGGGCGCACAGGGCGGTGGGGGTACTGGTCGACCCCGTTCCTGCCCGTACTCGACGAGGTCACGCTGGACCGCGACCCCGCCGACCTGCTGCTCAGCGGCGCCGGGGCGGACATCGACGTCCTCATCGGCGGGACAAGGGAAGAGGCGAACTTCGCCTTCGCGCTCAGCGAGCCGTACGCCGCCGCGACCAAGGATCAGGTGCTCGCAGGGGCGCGGGACACCTTCGGGAACCGGGCGGCCCAGGCATACACCGCGTACGAAGAGGCCCGGCCGGGCGCCCGCCCGGTGGACGTACTCATGGATCTGATCACCGACGACCTGTTCCGCATGCCCAGCGTGGCACTGGCCGAACGGCGGGCGGCCTGCGGACATCCGGTCTGGGCGTACCAGTTCAACCTGGTTGTTGAACACGAATGGCAGTTCCAGGCAGTGTGCGGCCGCGAGTTGACCGTTGTGAGCGGGCGTCGGGACGGTCTCGCCGCGACCATGCACACGTCCTGGATCTCCTTCATCCGCACCGGCAACCCCAACCACCACCCCATGCCGCAGTGGGATCGCTACGACCGGGGCTCCCGTACTACGATGGCCCTCGACTCCGTCACCACCGCCACCAGCCACCTCGCCGGATACTGGCGCCGCCTGCACCGTCCGGCGGCGCCGTAGCCGCGCCACCGGCCTGCGGCGGGAGGCGTTCACTTGGTCCCGCGGTGTTCCGCACCGCGGGACCAAGTGGGCCCTCGACCTACGTCCCGGGGCTGGAGCGGTCCGACGCCGGTGGCCAGGACCGCGTACGGCGCCGTCAGCCGGTTATCGGAGTCGGGGGTGACAGCGACGTGGCCGTCGAAGGCTCGGAGGTCGGTGACGCGGCACCCGCATGCGATGCGGCACAGGTCCACCGTCTTCAGGTCCGCCGTGATCGAGTCAGCCGGTTCCGGTCAACTGGTGAAGCCGCCGAGGACGCTGTTCAGGGCCGGGATGCGGTGGAGGTTGCGGCCACGGGGCGTCCGGCTCGATCAGGCAGCGTGCCACGACCGGACCGGCGTCGTGGACGTCCGGTCCGGCGTCGCTCGCGCAGACGTCGGTGACGATCCAGAGCAGCGTGTACCCCGTCTTGTCGACGGTCGCGTACCCGCGGGCGGCGTGGTTTCGGCGAGTTCCGGGACGAGGTCGGTCTCAGGCGGTCCCTGCAGGCGGTTCCACTGGAAGAACCGCTCGTACGGGCTGCCGGGATGGTTGAAGTAGCACGTGAACCTGGTGTCAATGCGGGCCGGTCGTACCCACCTGGGTGTTGGTGCCGTCTGTCACCGCGAGTTCCGCAGAGCGCACCTGCCGCACCGCGGCGGCGATGCGATGTGCGGCTTCCTGGAGCCGGTCGGCCGGATGGGAGGCGTAGCCCACGACGAGGCCAGGTGGGCCCGGACGCATACGGTGCCAGGAGAGCGGGTGGGTGAGCACACCGTCGCGGCGGACCAGGTCGGCAAGTTGGGTGTCCTCAACCGTGCCGTCGAGATCCGGGAAGGTGATCAGGAGGTGCAGGCCCGCAGCGATCCCCTGGACATCGACCGCGGGGAGGGCCCTCCGCAGGGCAGTGAGGAACGCGTCCCGCCGTGCCCTGTAGCGGCTGCGGGTAAGGCGGATGTGCCGGTCGAGGTCGCCTTTCGCCATCAGGTGCGCGAGTACGAGTTGGGGTAGCGCTGGGCAGCCCAGATCGCTCGCGTGCTTTGCGTCGACAAGTTCCTCCTGCATGCTGCGGGGAGCGATCAGCCAGCCCAGCCGCATGCCTGGGGCCAGCGTCTTGGAGATGCTGCCGGTATGGGCGACGTGCTCAGGAGCCGAGGCCTGCAGCGCGGGCACCGGTGCTCGGTCGTAACGGTGCTCGGCGTCGTAGTCGTCTTCGATGACCAGTGCGCCATGCCCGGCCCACTCCATGAGTTCCCGGCGTCGTCGCGGCGCCAGGACCACGCCCGTCGGGAACTGGTGCGCGGGTGTGAGAAGCGCGGCGCGAAGACCAGTACGCGCCAGCTCAGTCACTCGCATCCCCTCTTCGTCCACTGGGACCGGCACTGGCGTGAGGCCCCAGTGGGCCAGTCCCTCACGCGCCCCTCGAGATCCCGGGTCTTCCACAGCGATCTCGGAGATGCCGGACAGCCGAAGGGTCTGCGCGAGAAGGGCCAGGGCTTGCGCGACTCCGTTCACGATGATGATGTCGTCGAAGTCGGCGCGGATTCCGCGTACGCGCCCGAGCCAGCCGGCCAGTTCCTGCCGGAGCTCTCGCGAGCCCCGGGGATCGCCGTAGGCGAGGTCGGCTGAGGTCGCCCTGCCGAGCACCTCTCGCTCCGCGCGCAGCCAGGAGGCTCGGGGGAACGCTGAAAGGTCCGGTATGCCCGGCGACAGATCCACGTCCACCAGTGCGTCCGCCGGTGGAAGCGGCAGGCGCGGGATCCGCGTCGCGGGACGGGGCCGTCGCTCCCTCGGCCCAGGTAGGGCGGGCGTCGGCAACGTGCTGACCACGGTGCCCGCTCCGACTCGCGCGCTGACCAGCCCCTCCTCGGCCAGCCGTCGGTACGCCTCGATCACCACACCACGCGAGACGCCGAGATCACCCGCCAGAAGACGCGTGGCCGGCAGACGCATACCGTCCTTCAGACGCCCGTCGGTGATCGCCGTGCGCACGGCCTCCACCAGCCAGCCCGTCAGTCCCTTCGCCGGAGCCGAAGTGACTTGCAGCTGGAGGAAGTCGGTTCCCTCGCCTCTTGCGCCCACTGCCACCGCACCTCCCGGGATTGGTCCGGTTCGCAAGCACCTCAATGGTACTGGTGACCGAACCACTCAGGTGATCACCATGGACGTGAGCACCACTCGGGACCGGCTCAGCACTGGTCCCCGGTGACCGATGGCTGTGGAGGTACGTCCGGTGAGCAGTGCCGTTGCCGACTTCGACCGGTGGATCAGGAATGACTTCGCCGATCTCAATACGGAATTGGAAGAGGCCTATTTCGCGGCCAGGACACAGATACTCCTCCATCGCGCGGAGCTCGACGGCATCAAGCAGAGGATCATGCGGGAAGGTGCGGAACTGATCCGCCGGATCGGCGAGAGCCGCGCCGTGCCCGAGGCTCCGCACGTGCGTTACGAACTGCTGGGTTCCGTGGGCTTCTACCTCGGCGCGTGCCGTCGTCACGAGGTCGACGGGACACAGTCGGCCGCGTGGCCACTTGCCCGCCTCCTCGCTTCGTCGCTCGGTGTCGCACCCAGATTTGTCTTCGCTCACCAGGCGTTCCACAACCGAGCCATAAGTGACAGGTTCCGTACGTTCACCTCGCTCGAGGACGAGCGGACTTTCATCACGTACAACGCGCTGGCCGCCCTGGCTTACCAGCGGACGGCCGCGTCGTTGCGGCGCATCCCCGGGTTCGGGGTGTCCAGCCCCTTGGCGGCGTACCTGCTCCAGGACGCGCTGGCAGGCCTCGACGAGGTGCTGGATTTCAGCAAGGCGCTGAGCAAGCAACTGGACGCCGAACGGTTCTTCTTCAACATCCGGCCGTACTTCAAGCCCTACCGGGTCAGTGGTGTTGAGTACCGCGGCGCGAACGCCGGTGACTTCGCGGCGATCAACTCCATAGACGTACTGCTCGGCCTGTGCTCACCGCATGACCCCTTCTACCAAGCGGTGCTGGTGGAGAAGTACCCCTATATGCCGCCCGAGGACCAGGCGTTGCTGCGGACGATCGTCATGGCCGAGCCACTGCTGGACGCCTTCACCAAGGAGGCAGTTGCCGAACCCATCACGCCGCAACTGCGGGACAACGCCGAGCTCTTCCTCGCTGTGTGCCGGCGATTCGGCGCCGTCTATGCCTACCACCATCACCAGCTCGTCGGGCCGTTCCTGAGGGAGCCGGCCACCCATGCACCGCAGGGACATCAGGCCGATCTGACAGCAAGCGGACCACCGCTGGACGTGGTGATCGAGACCTTGTCCCGGCTGAGCGATTTGCGTGCCGCCCGGCCACGGCCAGGTGCGACGAGCGCACGGGCGTCACTCGACAGGCTGCGGGAGTTGCTCGATGCCAGTGCCTGAGTGTGAGGAGTCGAAGCGGCTGATCTCCGTCAGTGCCGAGCAGTTCCGGTCCAACTTCCCCGTCCTGGAGCGGAAGACCTACTTCGCCACATGCAGCCAGGGTGCCCTTTCCGACGCACTGGCGGGGGCGCTCACCGAGTTCCAGAGCAGCCTTGTCGAGTTCGGTGCTCCCTGGCCTGAGTGGACGCGGCGAGTCGAGGAGGCCCGCAGCCGCTTCGCTTCTTTGATCGGGGCCCGTACCGATGAGATCGCGCTGGTGTCCTGTGCCTCGGAGGGGGCCTATCAGGTGGTCTCGGGAATGAACTGGTCCCCGGGCGAAAACCTAGTCACCACTCCGGTTGAGTTTCCCTCGATCGCGCACGTGTGGCTGGCTCAGAGGGGCCGTGGCGCGCGGGTGAAGTTCGCCTCGGCCGTCGGCGGATTCGCTACGGTTGAGGGATACGAGAGGGCGATCGACCATACGACCCGCCTGGTTTCCATCCCATTGATCGGGTACCGCAACGGACAACGGCTCCCACTGCGGCAGATCACGTCCCTCGCCCGACAGCGCGGGGCGCAGGTATTCGTCGACGCGTATCAAGGAGCGGGTGTTGAGCCGATCGACGTCCACGAACTGGACTGCGACTACCTCGTCACCGGCTCGCTGAAGTACTTGCTGGGCATACCGGGTGTGGCCTTCCTGTACGTGCGGGAAGGGACGCGCCGTGACCTCGAACCGCAGCTCACCGGGTGGTTCGGGCGCATCGACCCGTTCTCCTTCGACCCGCGGGAGCTCGACTTCGCCCCGTCCGCGCGGCGCTACGAGACCGGCACGCCTCCCGTACCGGCCGTGTACGGTGCGGTCGCCGGCATGCGGCTGCTCTCTGGGGTCAGCCCTCATGCGGTTGCCCGTCATGTCAGTGCGCTGACCGGGCTCCTTCAGGCTGAATTGACGGCACTGGGCGAGCACATCGGTTCACCCCTATCGGCTGATGAGCGCGGCCCGCAGGTCGCTCTGCGGGATGACCGCCCCGACCGGATGGCCTCCTTCCTGTCGGAGCGGCACATCGTCACCAGTCCCCGTGCGGACGTTCTGCGCCTCGCTGTGCACTACTACACCAGCGAGGCGGATGTACGGGCGCTCCTACGCGGCATCACCAACTACCGGGCGCAGTACGGCCCCTGCGCCGCTCGGCCGTGAACGCCTCTGCCGCGGTGCACCGGCAATGTTTCTCGGATCATGTTCGGAGCCAGATCGCCAGAGCCGCGACGGTGACAGTGCCGAGGTATACGTAGGCCCGCTTCTCGTAGCGGATGGCAACGGCTCGGAAGCCTTTGAAGCTGTCCGGAAACAAGGCGTTGCTTCTCATGATCGTTGATCTTCCGTGGTCATATCCTCGTCGATCCGCAGTCAACTGGAGTCGCCGCTCGAGTTGGGGGCCGTCGCCGTAGTGTCCCGGTGTCAGATGGTCTCGAAGATCATGGGTGTCCCTGGATCTTAGGGGCCGCGTGCCCCGGCGGCCGGGGCACGCGGCCGGGGGGCTACAGTGCTGGGCCACGCAGTGCGATGGTGCAGCCGGCTTTGGATTGGATGTTCACGTACAGCGTGTGGCCGTCGGGGTCGAACGTCGTCCCGGCGAACTCCGCGTCGGGGTCGCCGGCGACCGGTGCGAGTCGGGCGATGTCGAACAGGGAGCCGTGCGGGGTGAGGCCGCGCAGGTAGTTCTCGCTCTCGCCGTCCTCGCAGAGGATCAACGTGCCGCGGGGGCTGACGGCGATGTTGTCGGGCATGTCCAGCACCCTCGAATGCGGTGACTGGTAGACCAGGCGCAGGCGTTCACGGCGAATGTCGTACGCCCAGACCTGGCCGCGGCCGGCGCCGAACGCGGTGAGGCCGCCCGGGCCGGGCGGGAACTCGTCTCCGGGCGCGGCATCGCCGCCCTGGGTGGAGACGAAGTAGACGGTCCCGTCCTCGTAGGCCGCGCCTTCCAGCCGGGAGAACACCGCGCCGCCCTTGGCGTGGCCTTCACGGCTGACGGCGGGCGCGGCGTCGAACCACGTGGTGCCGGGTGCGAAGGTGGGGTCGGGGTCGTCGATGTCCACCCACGAGGTCCTGTAGGTCGCGCCCTCGGGCTGGCCCAGTTGGAGCTGGGCGCGCGGGCTGCCGGCAACGGCGAGCATCTGGAGGCGGCCCCGGTCGAGGATGCCTCCGGCGCGAGTCGGGTGGATCGGCGGCAGGTAGCGGTAGAACCCGGACGGGAACAGAGGGTTGTCCTCGGTCAGGTACAGCGCGCCGGAGACCGGGTCGAAGGCGACCGACTCGTGCTGGAAGCGGCCGGCGGCGCGGATCGGCCGGGCGGTGCCACGGCCGCGGGCGGGGACCTCGAAAAGGTAGCCGTGCTTCTGGTGGAGCTTGCTGTTGTCCGCGCCGGGTATCGGGCTCTTGACGTCGGGGCCGTCGACGGACTCCTCACAGGTGACCCAGGTGCCCCACGGCATCGGTCCGCCCGAACAGTTCATGATGGTGCCGTTCAGGCTCACCCGCTGGTCCACGAGGCGGCCGTGCCGGTCGACGGTCAGCGTGGTCGTGCCCCCTCCGCCGACCGGGTCGTAGGCCTGCCCCAAGTCGCCGAACGCGCCAGGTGTCCCTGAGACTTCGTGGTTTCGGACCAGGACGGTGGTGTCGCCCCGGCCGCGGAAGGCCGCCATGCCGTCGGGCCGTGCGGGGGCGGGGTGGCCATCGTCCATCCGGTCGCCGACTGCGGAGAAGGACCGGTAGCGGAAACCGGCGGGCAGGTGCAGGCGTACCTGGCCGTCGCGGTCGTCGGCCACCGGCTCGAGCGGACCGAACCCGGACCCGCGGGCCGGGCCGGACGCGGAGGCCACCAGGCCTTGGAAAGGGCCGGCGGCCAGCGCGGCGCCTCCTGCGACGACGGCGGTGCGGGCCAGAAACTCTCTTCGTTGCATGGAATCTCTCCTGACTGGTGGAGCGGACAAGGCAGAGGTAGATCGCGGTCGCGGACGGGGGCCGGGACTGCGGAGCAGCGTGGGGAGGGGATGGCGGGATCAAAGGCGCGGCTGGGTGTCGGCGGGCCGGTTTGGGAGCGCGGGCGCTGGCCTCCTCGTACCACCTGTACGCGGTCGGCTTCGCTCTCGATCACCGCGAAGAGCGGGCTGTGCGTGTGGGCCATGAGCGGGGCGATCTCCATGAGAGCGCGTCCGGGCCTACGTACGGATACGGGAACAGGCGGCGCGGCAGCCACTTGGCGACGGTGAGTGCCTGAACCCTTCGAGCCGTTCGGCGATCTCACCGTCCGCACGGCGCAGAGGCGGGGGGTCCCTACCCGCAGCGGTCAGGCTGCTGTGTTGTGACCCGGGTGGAGTCACGTTAGGCCGACATGGGTTTGTAGCTCTCGTGTGGCACGAAGGGGGTCATCAACTACGCCAGAGTCGGCGTCGAACATCATGGTTGGGTAGGTATGGGCATCGAGGGGTGCCCACCCGTTGCCAGGGGCACCGGTACGGGCGAAGGTTGCCCATGCGGTGCTGATCG
This sequence comes from Streptomyces sp. TRD_SC_5, assembly GCF_056836825.1. Taxonomy (NCBI): domain Bacteria; kingdom Bacillati; phylum Actinomycetota; class Actinomycetes; order Kitasatosporales; family Streptomycetaceae; genus Streptomyces; species Streptomyces sp. TRD_SC_5. The sequence continues at coordinate 755,081 of NZ_JBWZZS010000001.1, forward strand.
TGCGGGCGAGTCCTGCTGGTGGTTGGTGTCCCGTAAACCTATCGACTCCCGGCTGGTCGAGGTTGTCAAAGACGAAGGGGAGCTCCAGGGAATGGCAAGCGCCCAGATCGCCATCCCCTGCTGTGGATCGCCAGGTGAACAGGTAGAGCCATACGTCGCCGCTCGCCGATAGGTGAGCCTCGGCGAGCCGTGCGGTAGGGGCCCTGAACATCTGCTCACCTGTCATCGCAGTAAGCAGCCCCAGTGGGCTGGGGTCGTTCCCCGTTGCACGAAAGGCTTCGAGCGCCTTGGCTGGGTTGTCGTAGACAGCACCGAAGAGAGTGGCCAACGATGCTTCGTCGACCTCCGGTGCGTCGGGGCCAATGAGGCAGAGGCGTCCCTCCTCCAAGTTGGTGCCCACGATGAGTGGGATGTCGCCAGCAGCGCCGTTCCCTATGGCCTCGATGGGTGGTTGCGGCAGGACGGTGCCGTCGACGACCGGAGCGAAGGGGAGCCCCATGCCTTCGCCCCGGACTTGCATTGCCTCGCTGACTGAGCGTTGTGCTTCCAGCAGTCGTTCAGCCGGGACGTTGAGCAGCGTGTCGGCCGCGTCTTCGGCGATGGAAAGGGCAGCTAGGATTTCGCGGCTCACCGCGGTGGCATGCTCCGGTGTGTAGACGTGCTCAGCGCTTCCGCTCTGTGCGATGGCCTTATGGAAGAGTCCGGTCGCGGCCGGCATCGCCATGAGTGACAAGATGCTCATCGCTCCGGCGGATTGGCCGAAGAGGGTGACGTTGCCAGGGTTTCCGCCGAAGGCGGAGATACTCTCGCGGACCCACTCGAGCGCGGCGACCTGATCGAGCAGTCCGAGATTTCCGGACTGCTCATACCCCTCCCCCAACAGCTCCGCGAGGTAGAGGAATCCCAGCGCACCCAGTCGGTAGTTGAGCGTTACGACGACAACGTCGTGCTGGTGCGCAAGGCGGCTCCCGTCGAAGACAGGGTCGCGCCCCGAGCCGGTAAAGAACGCCCCTCCGTGCAACCAGACCATGACGGGGCGTGCCTTGCCGTGCGGACTTGGTGTCCAGATGTTGAGGGTGAGGCAGGACGCTTCGTCGGTGGGGAACGGCGGCTGGCCGAACATGGCCTCGAGCAGGACATCATGCGGCTGAGGAGCAGCGGGTCCGTAGGTCGTTGCTGAACGTACGGCGTCCCACGGAACAGGTGGGTTCGGCGGCCGGAAGCGGAGCTGCCCAACGGGTGGTGCGGCGAACGGTATTCCCTTGAAGGCGACTCCCCGTTCACTCCTGACGCCTTCCACCGGCCCGTTCACTGTGTGGATGATCATTTGGAGCCTCCTGATGCAAGGCAAGGGGCAGAGGGGGTGGGCCGGATTAGGTCCGGCCCAACTTTGAAGGCTGAACTGCCTCGTTTGTTACTTGGGTGCCACCGCCCAGGCGAGGTCGGGAAGGTAGCTCGGGGCGGTGTCGAAGCCAGTCAGCTTCTTGCTGTTGAAGGCGAAGAGGCCGTCCATGCGCATCACGGAGACGAACCACGCCTTGTCGACGACGTACCGCATGACGTCCTGGTAGAGGGCGGGCTGCTTGTCCGCTTCAGCGGCCGCCGCGGCGGCGAGCATGGAGCTCAGCTTGGGATCCGACGAAGCGAACGGGTTGAAGGCGGTGGCGTGCGGCAGCATCCAGTCGAGGGCAAGTGCGTAGCTGGTCGCTCCGCCGTAGCCGAAGCCGAGGACGGGGTACTTCTTGGAGGTGGCGTTGGTGAGCCACTGGCCCACACTGGTGTCGGTGGTGACGTCGGCGGTGACGCCGATCTTCTTCCACTGTTGAACGACGGCTTGCGTGACGAGGTCGATGCCGAAGAAGCCTTGGGTTTCCACCTTCAGGGAGAAGCCGTCCGGGTAGCCGGCCTCGGTGAGGAGCTTCTTGGCCTTGGCCGGGTCGTAGGGGTAGCGGTTGTCGTAGTCGGCAGCGAAGCCGTCCAGGCCGGGGAGGGAAATCTGGCTGGTGGAGTGGCCGTACTTCTGGACCACTGCCTTGGTGATGGCGTCGCGGTCCACGGCGTAGTTGAGAGCCTGCCGGACGCGGACGTCCTTCAGTGGTTTGGCCAGCGTGCCGCCACGGTCGGCGAGGTTGACCCCGAGAAACACATTCGGGGATCCGATCACCTTGAGCCCGCCGGTCTTGGCGGTGTCGGCCTGGTTGGCTGTGATGGCCATCGCGTCGGCCTGCCCCGTCCTGACTGCCTGGAGGCCGGAGTTGGGGTTGGAAATGACCTTGATGACCACCTTCTTCCAGTGGATCTTCTTCTTGTCCCAGTAGTGGGGGTTGGGCTTGTAGGTGTAGTGATTTCCGGAAGCCGTGGCCGCGGTGTCCAGGACGTACGGGCCCGCACCGAAGGACTGTGTTCCCATTCGCTTCGGGTCGGCCAGGCCCTTGGGGCTGATCACGGAGCCGACCATCAGCAGTTGGGTGAGGAGCTGGGGAAGTATGGGGTTCGCGCTGGAGCAGTGGATGCGGACAGTCAGCGGGCCGGTCGCTGTGACCGAATCGATGGCTGACGTCCAGGAGACGTTGAGGCCGTTCTTCCGGCTGTAGTTCAGTGAAGCTGCCACCGCTTCGGCATCCAGCGGGCTGCCGTCCGCGAACTTGAGCCCCTTGCGCAGGGTGAACTCGAACTCCTTGTTGCCGGTGCCGACGTACCCCCACTTCGTGGCGAGCCCGGGGCCGGTCTTTCCGTTCTTCTCCTGTCTCAGGACCGTGTCGTACGAGAGGTTGACGAACCAGTTGTCGGATCCGACGTTGGCCTTCGCCGGGTCGAGACTCGCGGGTGCGCCCTGGGATACGACGGTGAGCGTTCCGCCCTGCCCGCCGGCCGACTGCGACGAATTGCCGGACTCGGATCCGGTGCACGCGCCGGCGGTGACGGTGAGTACCGCCAGCGTCGCCAGCCCACGGACTATTCGGTTGCTGAACATGGTGCTTCCTTAACTGTGGAGCCCACGGTCGTGGGCAGGCTGGCCTGCGGCTGGTGTGGTCCTGTGGCGGTCGTCGGGTCCAGGTCTGTGGCTCGGTGGCAGGCGACAAGGCGCGGAGGCGCGGCGTCCGCCCCCGGGCGCGTGAGGGGCAGCAACGGCGGCCGCTCGCTGTGACATTTGTCGATGGCGTGCGGGCAGCGGTGGGTGAACACACACCCGTCCGCCCCTGGCGGGCGTGCGGGCGGGGTCGAGCCGCGTGCTGCCCGGCGGGCGCGCTGAGCGCGGGGGTCAGGTTCGGGGACAGCTGCGAGCAGTGCGTGGGTGTAGGGGTGGACCGGATCCGCGTACACGGATTTCGCGGGCCCGGATTCCATGACCTGGCCGCGGTAAAGGACGACGATGCGGTGCGAGAGGTGCCGTACGACGGGGAGGTCGTGGGCGATGAAGAGGTAGCTGAGGGCGAGTTCGCTCTGCAACTCGGCGAGCAGGTTCATGACTTGCGCCTGGATGGACAGGTCCAGAGCGCTGACCGGCTCGTCGCAGATGACCAGACTCGGCTTGAGCATGAGGGCGCGGGCGATCGCGATGCGCTGGCGCTGGCCGCCGGAGAACTGGCCGGGGTATCGGTCAGCGGTGTCGGCCGGCATGCCGACACGTTCCAGCATGTCCCCGATGCGGGTGGTGGTCCGCCGGTGGTCGAGCCGCTCGTGGACGAGCAGCGGTTCGGCCAGGGTCTGGCCGATGGTGCGGGCGGGGTTGAGGGAGGAGTACGGGTCCTGGAACACCACTTGGAGCCGTGCGCTGAGGTCTCGCCGTACGCGGGGCCGGGCGCGGGTGATGTCGGTGCCTTCGAAGTGGATCTGGCCGGAGTGGATGGGGTTGAGCCCGAGGACCGCGCGGCCGATGGTGGATTTTCCCGAACCGGATTCACCCACGAGGCCGAGGGTCTCTCCCGCGGCGATGCTCAGGGAGACGCCGTCCACGGCACGCAGGGGCGGAACGCGGCGCCCTTGTCGGAACTCGACGTTCAGGTCTCGGATGTCGAGGATGGCTGGCGTGTTCATGCGGTGGCGCCTTCCACGAGGAGCTCATGGGAATGGATGCACCGGGTGAGCCGGCCCTGCGCCGGCTCGGTGAGTGCGACCGGTTCGCTCGTGCAGGCGTCGGTCGCCAGCGTGCAGCGGGCCGCGAAGCGGCAGCCGGCCGGCCAGTCGCGGGGGGCGGGCACGGTTCCGGGGATGGTGGGCAGAGACCGTCCGTCGCCGGCGAGATGGGGGTTGGCGGCCAGTAGACCTGCGGTGTAGGGATGGTAGGGGCGGGTGAACATGGCCTCGACTTCTGCCTGTTCGACGATCTGGCCGGCGTACATGACCACGGAGCGGTGGCAGAGGTCGGCGACCACTCCCCAGTCGTGGGTGACGATCAGCACCGCCATGCCGGTCTCGTCCTGGAGCGTACGGAGCAGTGCGAGGATCTCGGCCTGGACGGTCACATCCAGCGCGGTCGTCGGTTCGTCGGCGATCAGCAGCTTGGGCCGGCCGGCAAGGGCGAGGGCGATCGCTGCGCGCTGTGCCATTCCACCGGACAGCTGGTGCGGGTATCGCTTCACGACCGCGTCCGGGTCGGGGATGTTGACCATTTCCAGGAGTTCCCTCACGCGGGCGCGCGCGGTGCGGCCGGTGCAGCGTTGGTGCCGTCCGACAGCCTCGGCCAGTTGCCGGCCGACGGTGTACGTCGGGTCGAGGGCCACCATCGGTTCTTGGGAGACGTACGCGATGCCGGAACCGCGCACCTGTGTGAGAGCGGCGGGAGAAACCGCCAGGTCGACGCCGTCGAAGACCACGTGTCCGCCGGTGATCCTGCCGCCGCCCGGTACGAGACCAAGGATGCCGAGTGACGTCACCGACTTGCCGCAGCCCGACTCGCCGACCACTCCGAGCGTTTCGCCTGCGCGGACGTCGAAGCTGACGCCTTGTACGACCGGTGTTCCGGCGATCTCGATCGAGAGGTCGCGCACGGACAGGAGCGCTTCCCGATCAGGGTTCGCCGCGTCGTTCGTCGTAGACGTAGCGGTCGCCACCCGTGCGGGGGGTGTGGCGGGGTGGCCGGACATCCTGGAGACCGACCAGCGCTCGGTCGCGGCGTCGCGTATCGCGTCGCCCAGTTTGCCGAGGGCCATGACGGTGATGACCAACGGAACACCGGCGGGCACGAGCATCCAGGGAGCACGGTCGATGGCTTGTGAGGCGTCCGCGACCAATCCGCCCCAGGACGGGTTGGGGGGTTGGGCTCCCAGGCCCAGGAAACCGAGTCCTGCCTGGATGATGACGACGATCGCGGCGAACAGCGCGGCCTGGACGATGACCATGCTGGTCATCCGCGGAAGGATGTGGCGCCGCAGGATCTGGGTGCGCGTCAGGCCGGCCACCTTGGCCGCGGCGACGTACAACTCCTCCCGCACGCTGAGAGTCTGCGATCGCAGTACGCGGATCATGCCCGGGCTGCCGAGGACGCCGAAGGTGATCATGGCGGCGTGCAGGTTGCCGGGAAATACCGACAGGACGACGAGGACGATGATGATGCCTGGCAGCGCGAACAGCACGTCTGCGGCACGTGTGGTCAGCCAGTCCACCCAGCCGCCCAGAAATCCTGAGGCCAAGCCCAGGGTGACACCGATGAGCAGGTAGACGGCGAGTGCCTCACCCACGGCCAGCAGGGTGGAACGGCCGCCGACCAGGAGCCGGCTCAGCAGGTCGCGCCCCAGATTGTCGGTACCCAGTAGGTGCTCCGCCGATGGGCCGGCCAGCACAGCGCCCAGGTCCTGGTCTAGCGGTCCGTGCGGGGCGATCAGAGACGCACCGATGGTGGCGGCGGTCAGCAGCACCAGCCATCCGACCGAGACCGCTCCGGCAGGTCGTCGCAGTACGCGTCGGACAAGGCCGGGACCAGCGACTGCCGTGCTCGCCGAGGCCACCTTCTTCTGATGTTTCATGAGGTACGCACCCGAGGGTCGAGTTGGCGGTAGGCGAGGTCGACGAGCAGGTTGACGAACACCACCAGCACGGTGATGTACAGCACGGCGCCCTGGATGACAGGGATGTCGTGCTGGATGGTGGCCTGTTGGGTCAGGAGTCCGAGGCCTGGCATCGCGAACACCGTCTCCACGAACACGGCGGTGGCCAGCAGACTGATCAGCACGACGCCCAGCACGGTCACCACCGGCAGGGCGGCGTTGCGCAGCACGTGCCGGTAGAGAATCGAGCGCCGCGAGAAGCCGTTGGCCTGCATCACCCGGATGAAGTCCCGGCCGAGTGTGTCGAGTATCGAGTCACGGGTCTGCTTGGCGATGATCGCCACGGCACCGAGGGACAGCGACACGACGGGCAGCACCAGCGAACGCCCCCACTGTGCCGGGTCCTCGGAGAAGGGCACGTACCCCGTTACCGGGAACCAGCGCAGCTTCACCGCCCAGACGGCGATCAGTACGAGTGCGAACCAGAATGCCGGCACCGCCAGGCCGGCGAGGGAGAGTCCGTCCACGACCTTGACGAGGAAGCCGCCGCGCCGGGCGGTGAGCAACCCCAGCGACACGCCCAGGATGCCGGACAGCACGGTGCCCGCGACGATCAGGGAAAGGGACACCGGCAGGCGGCTGTTGAGCACCGACGTCACCGGTTCCCCGCTGAAGAGGGAGGAGCCGAGGTCGCCGTGGAAGACGCGGACCAGCCAGTCCCAGTACTGGACGGGCAGGGGCTCGTCGAGGCCCAACTGGGCTCGTACGGCGTTGTACTGGTCAACCGTGGCGTGCTGGCCGACAATCGTGCGGGCCGGGTCACCCGGTACGAGGGACACCAGCACGAAGGTCAGGGCGGAGACGAGAAACAGCAGCGGAGTCGACGACAGCAGCCGTCGTACCACCAGCCGGAGAATTGCCATGCTCACCTCATCGGGAGTCTTGCAACGGACGCACACGCGGGGCGTTCGAGACCAGGGGGCGGGGGCAAGTGCGAGGCGCGCCCGCGATGGGTTCCGTGACCACGGAAGACGACACTTGAGAACTGACCGGCGAGGTACCGAGGCGGTGGGCGGATCGCGCCCGAGCCTTCGACTGGCCGTCGCTCGCCCGGGGTTCGGTCGGGGACTCGGAGAGTATCGTGCGGGACTAACGGTCGCCAGATTCATTCGATAAACATCGTGTAACCGACCCCCTCACCTCACACCCCTTGCCTCGACTCCTCCATCCAAGGACACTGATTACACGTGTTACCGCAGGGCGTCTAGGGGGTACTCCATGAAACTCAATGTTCACGAGCGAGGCGAGGGCGACAAGGTCGCTCTGCTCATCCACGGCGGTATGGCGGATCACCGCACGTGGCACCCCGTGGAGGACCGGCTGGTGGACCGCGGCTACCGCGTGATCGCCCCAGATCTGCGCGGCCACGGCCAGAGCGGCAGAGCCGCGTACCGCACGGATCTGCTGGCGGACGACTTGGTGGAGAACCTGCCGGCCGGAGCGGACATCGCGATCGGGCACTCTCTGGGCGGACTGTCCCTGGCCCTTGCGGCGGAGAGGCTGCGGCCGAAGCGCGCCGTCTACAGCGACCCCGGGTTCCGCCTCGGCGGCCTCCCCGCGGAAGCCCTCGACTTCATGCGCACCATGGTCGGCCAGGCCACGCCCGAGACGGTGCGGGCAGCGAATCCACGCTGGTCGGAGGCGGACGTGGCGGCAGAGGTGGCCGGGTTCGCCCTCTTCGACCCGAAGTTTCTGGAGAGCGTCGCCGAGTTCGACACGGCCTATCTGCCCGCGAATACCGCAGTCCCCTCACTGGTGCAGCTCGCCGATCCGAGCCTGACGATCGACTCCTCAACCGCCGAACTGCTGCGTGAACGCGGGTTCGAGGTAACGGTCGTGGCGGGCACCGGACACTGCATCCACCGCGACGACCTGGAGGGCTTCATGGCCTCCTTGAACGGCTGGCTCACGGCCGGGGAGTCCGCACCTCGGCGCCGGTGATTTTCCGTACGTGTTCCATGCTCGGTTCGGCGAGCACATCGTGCAGCTGTTGGAACACCTTGCGCGCCGCGACCGCGTTCCAGTCGGTGGGGAGCAACTCGGAGGGCAGCCCGGGGTCGAGGTAGGGCAGTCGGCGCCACTGGGTGAGCATCGGTACGTAGAGACGGAACGCTTCGGCGGTGTCGACGGCACTGCGGCGCCGCGCCAGCCGTGTGGCGACGGGAGCGTACTCGTCGGTGAACGCCGCGTACTGCGTCTGGATCGCGGGGAAGTCCCACCAGGTACTCACATTGGTACGCAGATCGCTGAACGCGGCGTAGTCAGCGGCGAAGAGATGCACGTAGTCGCTGAGGCCCAGACGTACGAGTGTGCCGCGCGCGTCGTCCAGAAGCCGGCCCGGCGCCAGCCAGACGCCCGGGGCGATGTTCCCGAAACCCATCCAGGTCAGGCGGGTGCGCAGCTGGTAGCGGTAGGCGCGCTCGGTTTCCGGCACGGAGAAGACGGCCATCGCCCAGCCGTCGTTCAAATCCGCGGGTTCGAGGCTGGCGAAGATACGCCGGTCGCCCTCGTCGAAGATGTCAAGGACGGCCGGGCTCAGCCGGTAGCCGGTGGCTCCCTGTCGTTCGGGCTCCAGGATCCCCTTCTTCTTGAGCCGTGAGATCGCCGAACGAACCGCGGGGCTCTCCACGCCCAGCTCGGACATCAGGGTGATCAGATCGGCGATGGAGATCCACCCGCCGAGGCGGCGCAGGAATGCTCCGTAGACCGTGTTGATCAACGAGCTGGGCCGTGTGGGGGTGTCCGACATGATCGCCTTCCGTCGTGTGCGGTCGCGATCCTACCCAGCGGAGCGGGCGATGCCCCGCCTGGGTGCACGTCACGTCGACGGCAGTCGTGAACACAACGGGTACGCATCCGGCACAGGCCTGCCCGCTACCGCCCGAGCGGCGCCTGCGCGTAGGCGCCTGACAGCAGATGCCCCGCGCGCGGTGCCACCGCCGGGAGGCCGAGGGCCCGCAGCATCTGGTGCGCGGTGCAGACGGCCGCGGACACCACGGGCTTGCCCAGAAGCTGCTCAGCTTCGTCGATGGCGCCCAATGAGGGCATCTGTACGCAGGCCGAGAGCACGACAGCGTCGGCGTCGGTGTGGTCCAGGGCGCGAGCGAGGCCAGGAAGCTTGCGCGGGTCGTGCGCGGCGACGTCGAGGTTGTTGGGGATCTCCAGGGCCGTGTAGTCGAGGACTTCGATGCCCTCGTGGGTGAGGTAGTCCACGACGGTCTTCGTGAGCGGGCGCATGTAGGGGGCGATCAGGGCGACCTTCTTCGCCCCGAGGGTGTGCAGACCGTGGACGAGGGCTCCCGCACTGGTGACGACAGGGGCGGGCGCACCGTTGTCCACGGTCCTCGCGTGCAGGCGCTCCTCGGAAGTCCGGTGGTATCCGAGTCCCATGCTCATGATCGCCACCAGGCAGGCGTAGCCCAGGACATCGACGTGGGCGTCGGAGAGTTCCACGGCGCACCGGTCGGAGTCGGCGTCCATGGCCTTGAGCTGTTCCGGTGTCACATGGGTCATGCGCATGCGACTGGAGTGGAAGGTGAAGCGTTCCGGCGCGACGGTCTCGCGGGCGCTCAGGATGGCCGGGACTTCGGTCTCCATGGTGACGTTGGAGCTCGGCACGATTTGGCCGATGCGAAAGGTTGGGTGCGACACAGATGGTCCTTCGTACGGGGGCTGGGATCAGCGGGCGTCTGTCACGGGGTTGGACAACGTGCCGATGCCTTCAACGGTGGCTTCGACCGTGTCGCCCGGGGTGAGGAACTCCGGCGGGACCATGCCGGCGCCGACGCCGGAGGGAGAGCCTGTGGCGATCACATCGCCGGGCTCCAGAGTCACGCCCGAGGAGATGTCGGCGATGAGGCGGGCGATGGGGAACAGCATGTGGCGGGTGTTCGACTTCTGCTTGGTCACACCGTTGACACGCAGGGAGAGGTCCAGGTCCATCGGGTCGGGCACGTCGTCCGCCGTGACGACGGCCGGGCCGAAGGGTGCGTACGAGTCCTGGCCCTTGGAGAAGAACCACTGGCCGGAGCGGCGCTGGTCGCGGGCGCTGATGTCATTGATGATGCTGTAGCCGAAGACGTACTCGAACGCGTCCTCCTCGCTCACCCGGAAGGCGGTGCGTCCGATCACGACGGCGAGTTCGCACTCCCAGTCCAGCTGAGTGGTCAGGTCGGCGTTGTGCAGGATCGGCTGCCCGGGGCCGGTGACTGCGGTCGCGGGCTTGCTGAAGAGGACAGGGCGCGGCGGGAGTTCCTTGTCCGTGTCGAGGCTACGACTGGATTCTTCGACGTGCTCGACATAGTTCAGCCCCACGCCGATGATCTTGCCCGGTCGCAACGGGGCGCACAGCGAGACGTCACCGGCCCGGTGCACGGCATCGGCCGGCCAGCCGGCGGGGTCACTGTCCAGCAGGCGCCGTGCGGCGTCCTGGGCCGGGGCGCCGGCCTGGATGAACGCCAGGAGGTCCAGCGGCATCCGGGTGCCGGCCCCTTCGGCCAGGGTGGCGAGGTCGACGATGTGGTCGCCGTCGACCTGGGCGCCGAGGAGGCGCGGTCCGTCGTTGAGGGTGTAGGTCACGAGTCTCATCGGTTCTCCTTGCGGGTGGGGCGAAGGGACGGGGCGACCGGGAACCAGGTCGTTCCGAGGCCGCCCCGCTCCGGGGGTGGTACGGGGCGGATTGACCTCCCCCGGCTTGATGCGGCGCCGTACCGGTTCCGGTGTCAGGGCCGGCGGTTCGGGTACGGCGCCGCGGTTCATGCGGTGGGCTGGTGTCCACCGTTCTCCGTGTATGCCTCTTCGCGGTGGAAGGCGAGCGAGTGCATCACGGGGAAGTCGTTGAAGGAGAAGAGGCAGGCGTCCTCGGACTGGTCGAGGTTGTGGTGTTCGTGCCAGGCCCACGACGGGACGCAGAAGATGTCACCCTGCTTCCACTCGAAGCGCTGCCCGGCGATCACCGAGACGCCGTGCCCCTTGGCAGCGGTGTAGATGACCGAGCCGGTGTGACGGTGTGCCTGGGTGGCCTGGCCAGGGCGCAGAAGCTGCATGTGGGCGCCCATGGTCGGCATGACCGAGCCGCCGGTGAGGGGGTTGGTGTACTCCGCGATCACACCGTCGTACGGAGATCCCTCGGTCGCCTTGGCCAGGCTGCACAGGGCTTCGTACGTCGGCTCCCACGGGTAGGCGAGCAGCGGCGAGTACGGGCGGGTCCACTTCTCCACTCCGTGGGGCAGCAGGTTCGCGCCGTAGGTGAGGACGGAGGAATTGATCACTTCTCCCGGTACCTGGTAGAGGTCGGGGTGGACCTCGTAGAATCCGGCGTCCAGTGCGTTGACCAGAGGGATGTCGAGGCCGTCCTGCCAGATGACCGGCGCGTCCTCGGATTCGTTCCCGTGCTCGTGCCAGGTGCCGTTGGGGGTGATGGCGAAGTCGCCGGGTCCCACGCGCAGCTTCTGTCCGTCCACTATCGTCCAGGCGCCGGTGCCCTCGTGTACGAACCGCAGGGCCGCGGCCTGATGGCGGTGGGCGGTCATGGCCTCGCCGGGGCCCATGATCTGCAGGCCGGTATAGAGGAGGCCCGCGGCGGCGCTGACGTCCTTGCGGCCGGGGTTGACGAGCATGACGACCCGCCGGCCGGCGTCGTCGGCCTTGACCAGGTCAAGGGCCTTGTGGACCAGCGGGCGCAGTTCGTCGTAGCGCCACAGGACCGGGACGGACTTGGGCTGCGGATACCACGGTTCGATGTCGTTGGCGACTGTCCACAGCGCACCCGCCTGAAGCTCCGCGAGTTCCCCGTAGTACGCCGTGAGCTCGGGGGTGTCGGACACGCGGGCCCGTCCCAGCATGGTGTCGTCCTGGTCGGTGCTCATGCTTCCTCCTTCTTGGTGCCGGTGGTTTCGGTCGAAAGCGGTGCGGTGGCGGGCGCTGCGGCATGCGCGGGATCGGCCGCGAAGGTGACGGCAGTCCGTGGGCGGTTGTCGACGTGGAGCTGGAAGACGTCGAAGCGGTTGTAGTGGCCGACGATGTCGTGCATCTGCTTGGGCTGGATGCACTTGGACAGGTCGATGTCGGCGTACACGATGCCCTCTTCGTCGATCAGTGGTTCGGTGACCGGTCGGCCGTCGGGTCCGAAGATCCCGGACAGCGCGCTGCGTGGACGGGCGAGGGTCCGGCGTACCTCCTCGTCGTCGCCCGCGATGGTGTCGATGATCTCCGTAGAGATCGTCGAACAGGCCACGACGGAGAAGACCTTGCCCTCGAAGCTGTGCGCCGCGGTACGCACGGCGATGGCGTCCGCCATGTCGTAGTCGGCAGGGGCGACCGGCAGGGCGATGTAGCAGGAGGCATGGACCAGTTCGCCCTGTGCCAGCAGTGTGAACCGGGCGAGGGTGTTGGTGTTCTCACCGCAGGCGAGCGCACCGAGCGGCCCGACAGGAGTGGAGTGCACCCGCAGGGAACTGCCGTCTCCCCCGGTCCAGGTCAGCTTCTCGGCCCAGGTGGGTACCAACTTGCGGTGCACGCCCAGCAGTTCGCCGTCCGGCCCGATCGTCAGGAGAGTGTTGTAGAGGACGCCCAGGCTGTGCGGACCGCGCTCATTGACACCGATCACCAGGACAACGCCGTACTGGCGCGCCGCCGCACGCAGTGCGTCCACGTGCGGGCCGGGTACGTCGACGGACGCGCGGTAAAGACGCTCGAACCACGGCGAGCCCTGCACCGGGTTCATGGTCCAGTTCCAGTACGGATATCCGGGGACGAAGACCTCGGGAAACACGACAAGTTCGGCGCCGCCCGCAGCGGCCTCAGCGATGAGTGCGATCGCCTTGTCGACGGTCGCGGCGGGGTCCAGATAGACGGGCGCCGCCTGGACTGCCGCAGCGGTGAAGCGGGGCAGAGTTTCCATCATGTCTCCCTGATCAGCGGGCCGTCGGAACAGTTGCGGCTTCGATGGGCGCGAGCCAACGCTGGTGCACGGGCGCTGGGGCCTGCCGCAGCAGCTGCAGCCTGGGCGGGACACGGTCCGTTCGTGCCCCTGGGGGCCGCCCGCTACCCGCCTTCCAAGAGGCCGGCCAGGGAGCCGCCGGGCCTGCGTAACCCTGGGCGGCCGCGGCGTGCAGGGTCCAGAGGGGATCGTGCAGCTGGGCTCGGCCGACGGCACACAGGTCCGCCCGGCCGGCCAGAATGATCGAGTTCACGTCGTCGTACGTCGAGATGGCACCCACCGCGATGGTCGGAACTCCGGTGGCGTTGCGGATCAGGTCGGCGTACGGCGTCTGATAGCTGCGACCGTATCGAGGCTGCTGATGGGCCACGACCTCTCCGGTGGAAACGTCCACCGCGTCGGCGCCGGCCTCGGCGAGAGCGCGGGCGATTCCGACGGCGTCGGCTTCAGTGGTACCACCCTGGGCCCAGTCGGCGGCGGAGATACGAACGACCAGTGCCTTGCCCGCGGGCCAGACAGCGCGGACCGCGCGCAGCACTTCCAGCGGGAAGCGCAGTCGTCCGGCAAGGCTGCCGCCGTACGAGTCGGTGCGCTGGTTGGTCAGTGGCGAAATGAACCCGGACATCAAGTGGCCGTGCCCGTATTGCAGTTCGAGGACATCGAAGCCGGCCTTGTGGGCGCGTTGTGCCGCGGCGACGAAGTCGCGCGTGATGACGTCCATGTCGTGCCGGGTGGCTTCACGCGGCACCGCGCTGCGCTCGTCCCAGGCCAGTGGTGAAGCGGCGAGCAGTGGCCAGGCCGCCGCGTCCAGGGGGACGGAACTGCCGTCGGGGCGCGGTGTGTGCGTGACGCCGCGGCGTCCGGCATGGGTGAGCTGGATGCCCAGACATGTTTCTGATTGGCGGTGGACGAAGTCGGTGATGCGCCGCCAGGCCGCTTCCTGTTCGTCGGTGTACAGCCCCGGGCAGCCGGTGGTGGCTCGGGCGTCCGGGCTGACAGCCGTCATGCCGGCGAAGACCAGTCCGGATCCGCCCAGCGCCTGGGTGCTCAGGTGGACGAGTTCGAAGTCTCCGGGCACACCGTCGCGCGCGGTGTACAGAGCCGTGGGGGGTACGACGACGCGGTTGCGCAGGCGCAGTCCGCCCAGGCAGAAGGGGCGGAACATGGGAGGGACGTTCGCGTCTCCGGGACGGGCGAGCCCCGACGTGTCATCAGCGACATGGCTTCGGCCGACTGCGGCGGTGAACTCCTCGTCCCGTACTCGCAGGTTGTCGTAGGTGACACGGCGGCTGCGCGTGAGGAGGTTGAAGGCGAACTGGTGCGGCTGCTGGCCGGTGTAGCGTCCGACGTTCTCGAACCATTCGAGGCTGGCCTGCGCCGCGCGCTGGGTGGATTCGACGACCGGCTTGCGTTCGCGCTCGTATGCGGCGAGCGCGGTAGGGACGTCGGGGTGCTCATGAAGGCAGGCGGCGAGAGCGAGTGAGTCCTCCATGGCGAGCTTGGTGCCGGAGCCGATGGAGAAGTGAGCGGTGTGGGCGGCGTCCCCGAGCAGTACGACGTTGCCGTGCTGCCAGGTCTTGTTGCGGACGGTGGTGAAGCGGATCCATTTGGAGTTGTTGGGGATGAGGCGGTGGCCGTCGAGGTGTTCGGCGAGTATGTCCTCGCACAGCCGGATGCTGTCCTCGTCGCTGACCCCGGCGGGGTGGTCACGGGCGGCGAACTTGTCGAAGCCGGCACGGCGCCAGGAGGCTTCGTCGATCTCGACGATGAACGTGGAGCGGGTGTCGTCGTACGGGTAGGCGTGGACCTGCAACGTGCCGAAGTCCCCTTCGGCGACGATGAAGTTGAAGGCCTCGAAGACCTTGTCCGTACCCAGCCACATGTAGCGGCAGTTCCGCTCGTCGAGGTCAGGGCCGAAGGTGTCCGCGTACGTCGCACGGGTGGCCGACCGCACGCCGTCACCGGCGACGACCAGGTCGTACTGGGAGGAGAGCTCCTCCACCGGGGGCGCCTGCGTGCGGTAGCGAACGTCCACGTCCAGTGCGGCACAGCGTTCCTGGAGGATCTGCAACAGCCGCTTGCGGCCCAGGGCCGCGAAGCCGTGACCTCCGGAGGTGAGCACCTGGTCCCTGTACCGGACGTCGATGTCGCTCCACCGGGCGAAGTCCTTCGACATGGCCTCGAAGATCTCGGGGTCGGCCTGCGCGATGCCGTCGAGCGTCTCGTCGGAGAAGACGACACCGAAGCCGAATGTGTCGTCCGGCGCGTTGCGTTCCCAGACGGTGATGTCCCATCGCGGGGAGAGCTGCTTGGCCAGGGCCGCGAAGTACAGCCCTCCCGGCCCTCCTCCGATTACTGCTACGCGCACTGCGTCCTCCTTGTGGTTCTGAACAACAACATATGCCGTTCTTTCGACGACCGTCAAGAGAGCAACATATGCATCAGGTGTGTGGCGTGGGTCATGCGAACAGCTCGGGGGCCTGCGGACCGGCCTTCGTGAGGACCTCCCGCACGTCGTCCGGCCAGGGGGTGGTTCCTGTGGCACGGGGGGCGGAGTGGGCGATCACCATGCGCCCGGCGGCGGCGACTTCCGCTCCTTCGCCCCTCACGGTGAAGGCGTAGTGCAGGGAGCTGTTGCCGACCTTGGTGACCCGGATTTCGGTAAGCACCCTCTCGCCGAACCACAGGCGGGCCCGGTAGTCGACCTCGAAGTGGACGCGGGGGGTGCTGCCGAAGAGATGCGCCAGCCCCAGGCGCCGCAGCAGGGCCGCTTCGGCAGCTTCGGCCCAGCGCACCACTGTGGAGTGGTGGTAGTGACCGGCCGCGTCGGTGTCCTGCCACTCCACGCGGCTTTCGACGACGACGCTGGGCAGCTGGTGATCCTGGACTTCAGCGCATCCGGCCGCGCAGCTGTCCGTCGGTGAAGTGCCCTGCCGCGGGCCGGGAGTAGTTGTCATGGTGATGCCTTTCAGGCAGCCGTGAGTGGTGACAACACGGGGATGGACTGCGTCGCATCAGAGCGCCAGGGGGCTCTGGCCGGCCTCGGAGTGGGCTCGCTTGCGCAGTTCGCCGCGCTGGAGCTTCCCGTTGCTGGTACGCGGGAGTTCCGGGACGAACTCGATGGCGCGCGGGTACTTGTAAGGCGCGATCGACTGCTTGACGTGGTTCTTGAGTTCCGTGACGGTGGCCTCGTCGGCGGCGACGCCGGCCCGGAGGACCACGTACGCCTTGACGAGCATCCCGCGCTCGCTGTCCGGCGCGCCGACGACGGCGCATTCTTCGACGTGGGGGTGCGCGGCGAGTGCCTTCTCCACCTCTGGTCCGGCGATGTTGTACCCGGAGGAGACGATCATGTCGTCGCTGCGGGCCACGTACCAGAAGTACCCATCCGCATCCCGGATGTAGGTGTCGCCCGTGATGTTCCAGCCGCCTCTGACGTACGTGGTCTGGCGCGGGTCCCGCATGTACCGGCAGCCGGTGGGGCCGGTTACCGCGAGAAGGCCGGGCTGCCCGTCGGGGACGGGCCGGCCTTCATCGTCCACCACACGTGCCCGGTACCCGGGGACAGGCCTCCCCGTGGAGCCGGGCCGTATGTCCTGGTCAGCGGCGGAAATGAACACGTGCAGCATCTCGGTGGCACCGATGCCGTCGATGATGCGCAATCCCGTGGCGGCATGGAATTCCTCCCACACCGCTGCCGGAAGCGCCTCACCGGCCGATACGCAGCGGCGCAGTCCGGCCAGCCGGCCCACCGCGCCGGCAGACATGATCGCCCGGTAGGCGGTCGGTGCGGTGAAGAGAACGGTGACACCGTGTTCTGCCACCAGATCGGCGAGCTGTTGCGGAGCGGCCTGCTCAATCAGCAGTGTCGCCGCGCCCACGTGCAGCGGAAAGACCACGAGTCCGCCGAGGCCGAAGGTGAAGGCCAGTGGAGGCGTGCCGGTGAATATGTCGTCCTGCCGCGGCTTGAGGACGTGGCGGGAAAAGGTGTCGGCGTTGGCCAGCACATCGCGATGGAAGTGCATGGTCGCCTTCGGCCGACCGGTCGTTCCCGATGTGAAGGCGATCAGCGCCACATCGTCGGCCGCCGTGTCGACGTTGGTGAACCGTCCGTCCTTGGTGGCGCAGCGCGCGGTGAGATCCGCTTCCGCGGCGGTGTCGCCGTATGAGACGACAGCGAGGCCTGGTGTGTCGGCGGCGGCAAGTTCGTCGAGGTAACGGTGGTCGCATACGGCAACAGTCGGCCGGGCGATGTCGCAGAGGTCGGCGAGCTCCACCGCACGCAGCAGCGGCATGGTGGTGACGGCGACGCCGCCGGCCTTGAGCACACCGAACCAGGCAGCGACCAGCCAGGGGTTGTTGGGTCCGCGCAGCAGGACGCGGTTGCCGGGACGGAGCCCGAAGTCCTGGGTCAGCACCTGGGCGACCTGGTTGGCTCGGGTCAACAGGTCGCCGTAAGTCCACCGCTCCGTGGGAGTCAGCAGGCAGTCACGGTCGGGCCCCCAGCGTTCGACAGCGTCGTCGAGTAGGTGCTGGGCCGCGTTGAGGCGGTCCGGGTAGCGCAACTCCGGTAGATCGAAGTGCAGTTCGGGCCAGAGAGGGAAGGGCGGGAGTCGATCACGGCAGAAGGAATCGACATGGGCAGACGGGGAGAGCTCCATGGGGCGGCACCTCAGTCTCGGGGCAGCAGGGAGAGTGGAGCCAGTATCTCGCTAATATTCCGGTCGTCAATATTTCGCGACACTCAGTTTTGTTAACGGTGCGTTGCGCCGCGCCGGCTCAGCCCGTCGGGAGGCACACCCGGACGGCCTTGCCGCGCAGGCCGGCGACTACGGACACCTCGCCACCCGCCTCCGCGGCCAGAAGGCCGACGATCGCGAGCCCGCGGCCGCACTCGGCCTCCAGGTCGACCGGGCCGACGTGCGGCAGCGACGAATCCCCGTCAGCCACATCGAGCCGGAGCCACCCCTCCCCGAAGGCCACGGTGACGCGCAGCCTGTCGGTCACCGATGCGGCATGCCGCACCACGTTGGTCGTCAGCTCACTGACAGCCAACAGCAGGGCGTCGGAAAGATCGGCGGAGATCCGCCACCCTTCGAGGACGGCACGAACCCGAGCCCGGATCAGCGGGACAGCGGCGGCGGTCGGACTGGACGACCAGTGAGTGAAGGTGCGCCGGCCCGAGGACGGGCGGGTGTGCACCACAGCAGCAGTGAGCATGAAGAGCTCCCGAGCAGGAGGGCAACGACCGCCAGATTGCTCGTGTAACCAAGTTCGAATGAAACCGGCCATATCGAGCGATGAGGGGCGGATGAGGCGTCGCCAGGTTGTTGTTACACGTGTAACATGCTAAGCATCTCCCACGGGAAAGCGCAAGCATTTCGGACAAATGCCCTGAAGTTGATGTTTGCCAAGGCCTGCAGGGCTACCGGCTCCTCGGCTTGAGCGCTCTCGTACTACTCCGTCTCCTGCCTCCCAACCGATAGGAAAGGGCTGCCATGACGCAATCTCCTCCGGTCGACCTCGACCAGGCGTGGCCTCCGCCGCCCTACCGGGCTCCCGAGCCCCCCGTAGTAGCCGAGGACGGCGTACGCCGCTTCGAGGCGATCACCTACGCGACGACTCCCGGCTACCGGCCCCGCCTGCTCGACGTCCACGTACCACCGGGGGACGCTCCGGTTCCGGCGGTCGTCTGGATCCACGGTGGAGGGTGGCTCGACGGTGACCGGCGCTACCCGCCGCCCACCGTCCCCGTCACCTTGCTCCACGGCTCCGTCCTCGGAGCTGGACTCGCTCTCGTGTGCATCGACTACCGGCACAGTCTCGAGGCCCCCTTCCCGGCCCAGCTCCACGACGTGAAGGCGGCCATCCGCTATGTCCGCCAGTACGCCGGCGCCTTCGGCATCGACCCCGAGCGCATCGGCGTCTGGGGGGAGTCGGCGGGTGGTCATCTCGCCGCACTCGCCGCGCTCGTGACACCAGGAAGCCCGAACGGCCAAGCCCTCGAAGGCGCCGAGGGCGTGCGCGAGGGGCACTCGGCCGTACAGGCGGTCGTGGACTGGTACGGGGTCTCCGAGGTCGGCGCCCTGCTCTCGCACCCCATGCCCCCGATGCCACCGGGCGTCGAATTCCCCGATCCGTACGCCGCACTCCTGGGCGGGACCGTCGAGGAGCGGCCGGAGCTGGCGCGGATCGCCAGCCCTGTCACGTACGCGCAAGGGTCAACTCCGCCACCGTTCCTTCTGGTTCACGGCACTCAGGACGCTCTCGTCCCGTACAGCCAGAGTGAGGCGCTGGCCAAGGCGCTCCGGGCGGTGGACGGCGACGTCACGCTCCAGCCCGTGGACGGTGCCGACCACATCTTCATCGGCGCCCCGGACGTCACCCCGATCGTCACCGAGGGTGTCGCCTTCCTGGCTCGTCACCTCGACGCCTGACAGGCACCTGCCGCCCGTCGCGCGGTGGGGGTGCGCCGCTCTGTCGCGCCCCCACCGCCGCGCTCGGACTCGTGTTCCGAGTCCCCCGTTACTCAGATCCGGGCCGCGGGCATTCGCGGCCGCGAGAGGTTCTCATGTCCCACACTCCGGTGGCCGCACCTGACACTCCGGTGGCCGCCACACATCGCCGGTCCACGCCCGCTCTTCCCGGGGCCGGCGTGCCTCGTCTGGGGATCTTCTTCATCCTCGTCACCGCCCTGCTGGGGGTCGTCGTTCATTCGGACACCGCACAGCCGCCCTTCCAGGGACTGGACGAGCGCTGGCTGGGCTGGATGGGAGGCCCCCATGACGGGATCTACGCCGCCGTGGCGGCCGTCCTGGACTGGTTCGGCGGGCCGCTGGGGGTCGTCGTGCCCGTCGGTCTCCTGGTCTTCCTGATCATGCGAAGACGCAGGTGGTCCGTCTTCTACCTTCTTGCCACCTACCTGGGCGGAGGCATGCTGGTCGTACAAGTCCTCAAGTACCTGGTGAACCGTCCCCGCCCGGAGAACCCGATGGTCCGGGTCGACCACGGCTCCTTTCCCTCCGGGCACGCTGCCGGGGCAGCCATGCTGGTGGTGATGATCGGCGCCATCCTGGTCCCTTTGGCCTACCGACGCGCGTGGTGGATCGGGGGCGTGCTGTTCACCCTGGCGATGATGTGGAGCCGTACATGGCTGCACGCTCACTGGGTCAGTGACACCGTCGCCGGCGCAGCGGCCGGAGCGGGCACGGCTCTGCTCTCCTGGTGGTTCTTCCGGCACAAGCTGGCCCGGGAGGACTAGGCCGGCAGCGATGGACGCGGAATCAGCCGCTCGCCTCCGGCTCCCGGTCTCAGGAGGTCCGGCGGTGGACCAGCACGGCCTCCATGCCGGGCACCGGCGGCGCTGTCTCTTCCTCGATCAATTCGTGCAGGGTGTCCGCGATGAACGCCGCCGACGGCAGGTCCAGTCGAACCGTGGTCAGTGGCGGCTGCTGCAGGGCGGAGAGCACGAGGTCGTCGGAGCCGACGATGGCCACCTCTTCCGGAATGGTGATGCCCTCCGCCTGCAGGGCATGCATCAGGAGGGCCGCGTACTCGTCGTTGAAGGCAAATACCGAGTCCAGGTCCAGGGTCCTCCAGCGCTTGGCCAACGCCTCGGCGGACTCGCGGGTGTAGGCGAGTTCCAGCGGTGTGACGGTGGCCATGTGCTGGGCGGCGACGCCCTGGGCACCGGCCAGCCTCGGCCGGGCGAAGGCGTCGAGCCCCCGCTCCCGCGGCATGACCACGCCGATTCGGCTCCGTCCGCGCTCGATGAGGTGGCCAGCGGCGGCCGCGCCGATGTCGGCGTGGTCGAACGCCACCGTGTGGATGCCTTCCATCGGGCGAGACGCGAAGGCGAGGAGTCCACGAACGCCGGCGCGGCGCAGGATCTCAGCCGCTTGGGTGGTGAGCCTGTCGCCGTCCAGGGCGAGCACCGCCGCGGGTCGAAGCTCGGCCCACTGGCGAGCAGCGCTGACCGGGTCGGGGAAGCGGCCGGCGTGCAGGACGGTGGTGTATCCGTGCCGGTCGAGTTCGCTGTGCAGTTCGTCCACCCAGTCGCTGACCAGACGGCCGATCGCGGAGATCGACGCGGGCATCAGGACCAGGTTGCTCCGCCCCGCGCGCAGGGAACGGGCGGCCGCGTGCGGCACGTAGCCGAGGTCCTTGGCCGCGGAAAGCACTCGGGCTTTGGTGCTCTCGCTGACCCGGTGTCCTTGGGTGTCGTTGAGCACGAAGGACACGGTGGCCCGGGACACCCCGGCCAGGCGCGCAACGTCCGCGCTGGTGATCGAGGCTTGGGCACGTGCGTCTTGGGCCATGACGTCCTTCTCCGCTCCTTTCGGCCTGCTGACCGCTTACTCCCCAGGTTACACGCGTTACTGGCGCGTCGGCGGGCGAGGCCTGGCCACCGCCGGCGCTGTTTCCGCTGTTCCGTCGGCGGCGGAGTCCTCTTTGAGACAGGCCCGAGCGTTACCGAGTCGCACTTCGAAGGAGCCTGATGGAGCCGCGCAGCCCCGCATCCCGATGCCCGTACGCGCACGGGCCCGTCCCTGTCCACGGCGCCGCCCTGGCCCAGGACCCGCACGATCTGTACGAGGCGCTGCGCGGGCGCTGGGGAGCCGTCGCGCCGGTCGAGATCGCCCCGGGAATCGCTGCCTGGTTCGTGATGGGCTACCAGGAGGTTCTCGACCTCGTATGGAACGACCGCGCCTTCTCCAGCGATCCCCGCGGCTGGACCGCGCTCACCGACGGCCTGCTCCCCGAGGACTCTCCCCTGCTCGCGATTCTGGGGTGGCGCCCGGCTCTGGACCGCCTCGACGATGCGGCACACCGCCGTCAGCGGCAGGCTGTGGCGGAGACGCTCGGCCGTGTCGACCTGCGGCGTCTGGGTGCGGTCGTCAGAGAGCACGCCGAGTCACTGGTGGACGAATGGGCGACGCACAGCGGTGCTGACCTTGTGGCACAGTACGGACGCCCCCTGGTGTGGTCCGTCCTCGGTCAGTTGCTGGGGCTCGAGGAATCCTGGACGGGGAAGGTGGTCGAGCTGGCCGGTTGTATCGTCGCAAGTGCCGACGAAGCGGCTTGTGCGGAGGCTGAGTTGATGCAGATGCTGCGGCATCTGGTCGCGGTGAAAGCGCAGGAACCGGGCCCTGACCTTACGTCCTGGCTCTTGGCGCACCCGGCCCGCCTGTCGGATGCGGAGGTAGCGCACAATCTGGCACTGTTCCTGCGCGCGGGCGTGCCGAGCACTGTGAACTGGATCAGCGGCATCATGAGATTGCTGCTGAGCGACGCACGTCTGAGCACCGCGTTGGACACGGGTCGGACGAGTGTTTCCGAGGCTGCCGACCGAGCACTGTGGGCCGGCTCCCCCATGACCAACATGGCCGGACGCTGGGCGCGGAACGATGTCACCCTCGCGGGGCGCCGGATTCGAGCGGGTGATCTGCTGATTCCCTGCCTTGCCGCCGCCAACACCGACCCGGGCGTCCAAGAGGCCGGGACACTGGGCAATCGTGCGCACCTCGCCTGGGGCACTGGGGTGCATGCCTGTCCCGCCAAGGACGCGGCGCGATTGATCGTCGAGACCGCGGTGGATGTCCTGCTGCGTCGGCTGATCGACATCCGCCCTGGCGTGCCGGATGCGGCCCTGGAGTGGCAGCCCTCGTTGTGGGGCGCGGCTCCCGCGGGGCTGCCGGCGGTTTTCAGCGCGCCCGGGCGCAGGCCGCGTGGCGCCGCTGGGGTCGCCGGGTTCGCCCTTGACGTGATGGACGTACCGGACAGACGGCGGGAGGACCCGGGTACCGATGACGGTCCTGGTCCGCAGCGGTGGGGCTGGTGGAACTCTTTGTCCGGTTGGTAACGGCTGTTGCGGGTGCGGCATCAAGGACTCGGCGCAGGCCGCCGTTCGCACATGGAGGGTGGCGGCTGCGGCGAGGCAGCTGCCACCCTCCCGCTGGGGGCTGAGGTCAGCCCAGACGAAGGCCGTGGCCATAGGGGAAGAGCGGGTCCCCGGAGTCGTTGGGTACGTCTTCCTGACTTGACTCGACGCTCCGCATCGAGCGGGGCAGTTCGAACGGCAGGCGTCCTTCGGCCGCTGAGAGACCGAAGAGAACGTTCAGCAGCGCGGTGTCCGAGGCGCCGTAATTGGCCACGAGCGCCGCCGCGTGCTCGGCGATCCGCGGTATGACCGCCGGGCGGTCGAGGAAGATGTCCACGACCGTGGGAACGGCGGCGGCGATGTCGAGTACGGGACGCAGTTCCTCTTCGGTGAAGTCGAGGCGGCCTGCCCGGAAGAACGACTCGAACCCCCGTGGTCCGTCGTTTGTCGTAAGGCGCGGCGATGCGCAGGATCGCCACGTCGGCTTCTTGCGGCGTCGCGACGACCGTCGCGTACCGCGTGGCGACGTCCGGGTCGATTCCCTCGACGTACACGCGTACATCGCCTGTGAGAGGGAGTCGGGGCGCCGGGGCGTTGTCCGGCCGGTCCTTCAGCACAGTGACGGAGCGGCTCTGCGCGGCGAGTCCCGCCTTGGTGAACTCGGCGCTTCCGCAGACTTCGGCCGCGGTGTCGGGGTTCGCGTACGGGTCCTCGAAGAGGCCGAGGACGAACTTCTCCCGCAGGAGACGTGCCACCGAGGCGTCGATTCTCTCGGACGTCACCCGTCCGGTGCACAGTAGTTCCAGCACCAGGTTCGGGGCAGCCTCGCCGCCGAGCTGGTCGGCTCCGGCGTCGAGGATGCGTTCGACTCGGGTGAGTCGGTCAAGGTGTTCGGCTCCCCAGGCGCGGGCGGGGAAGGGCGCTCCGAAGATCTCGGTGTCGGTCACCAGGCCCCAGTCGGTGCAGACGATGCCGTCGAAGCCGTACTTTCCGCGCAACAGGCCGGTGATGATGCCCTTGTTGAAGCCGAAGCCGATCTCCTCGTGGTGTGTTCCGATCGGCATGGCGTAGTACGGCATGATCTGCGAGGTCCCGGCTGCGAAGGCGGCTTCGAAGGGGATCAGGTGATGGTCGAAGTTGTCGCCGGGGTAGACCTGTTCGCGGCCGTAGGCGAAGTGCGCGTCCTCGCCGTTCATCTGGGGGCCGGCGCCGGGGAAGTGCTTGGTCATCGCGGCGACGCTGCCGACGCCGAGAGTCTCGCCCTGGAGGCCACGGATGTACGCGGCGACCAGGCGGGCGCTCGTCTTCGCGTCCGAGCCGAAGGTCCCCAGGACGCGCGGCCAGCGGGGTTCGGTGGCGAGGTCGGCCATGGGCCCCAGGGCCAGCCGGATGCCGACCGCGAGGTACTCGCGGCGGACGATGCCGGCGTGCTCGAGAACCAGGTCCTCGTCACCGATGGCGGCGAGGCCTGGAGGTTCCGGCCACAGCGAGAACCCTTCGGTGTGCACGCCGGCGGCCGGGTTGTCCACGAAGCCGTTGCGGGGGTCGGTGGAGATCGTCACCGGGATGCCCAGGCGTGTCGTCGCGGCCAGGTCCTGAAGCCGGTTGTTCCACTCGGCCATGCGTCTTGGGGCTGCCGCGCCGAACAGGTTGAAGTGGTTCATGAGCTTGCCGGTCACCATGGCGGAGGTGGAGGCGCGCATGGGGTCGTCGGTCGGAGCGCCGGGTTCTGGTTCCACCAGAGTTCCGTCGGCGTTGATGGTGATCATGGTCTGGAAGAGCAAGCCCGCCTTCTCCTCCGGCGTCATGCGCTGAAGCAGGTCGGCGACGCGCTCGGCGACCGGGAGACGAGGGTTCTCGTAAGGCTCCATGACGCCGTTGCCGTTCAGGTCGCGGAAGGCCGTGCCGTCGGGGGCGGTGAGCGTACGCGGCCGAACCGCCGGGATCTGTGACATGGAGTACCTGTTCCGTTTCATGGAGCGTCAGCCTTCGCCAGGAGGCCGGCTTGTGGATGCGAGGCATTCGCCGGAGCGGGCTGTCGACCTGGGCAAGCGCCGGCCGGCTCCCCCGAGCAGGTCGGTCCCGGGCGCTCCCCTCGGCGCCCGGGATCTGGGGTGGTCGTCACGCCCACGCGGCGACCACCCCATCAGATTACACGTGTAACAGACGAAGTTCACGGGTTGATGCGCCCGCGAGACACCTCACGCGCGGCTTTACCTTCGCGCGTGCAGCCTGCTGTGCAGAAGGCGCGAGTGTCCGGCCAGGTCTCCCACGGCGGTCACCACCGAGTCGAAGCGCATGGTTTGCCGCGAGTCCGCCTCGTATCGCTCCCAGTTCGGCAGGTCCTGGTGGTTGGGATCACCGGTGCGAACGAAGGCGATCCATGACTCGTGCATGCTGTGGGCCAACCCGTCGCAGACCGCGGGATCCAGCCCTTCAAGGAAGGGTGCGTGAGCCCAGTTGCCGAAGTTGCTGAAAACGAAGGGCAGTTCCAGGCAATGCGCCGCGGCGAGCCTGCCGCCGTGCGACGGCGTCGGCAGGTCGAACTGGTACGCCCACACCGGCCTCCCCGTGCCCGCCCGTGCCTCGGCCAGTTCCACGCAGGGCACTCGGAACAGCTCGTCAGTGATCAGATCCATGAGCACATCGACGGGGCGGGAGCCGGGGCGGGTTCGCGCATAGGCGTCGTATACCTCGGAGGCCTCGTCCTCGCCGAAGGTCTCCGCGATCCTGGCGAGCACCTGGTCTCGCGTCGCCGCGTCGTACCCCTTGTCCAGGGCGAAGCCGAAGGTGGCCTCTTCCCGGGTCCAGCCGATCATCACGTCCAGATCGGCGGCCGCGCCATGGAGCAGTGTCTCGGCGGGGTGCTCGAGCATTGTCACGCCATCGCGTACGGGAAGGAACGGGGTGGGCCAAGAGCCCCATCGCATGGTGCGCGCGAACAGCCCTCCGGCCGCCTCGATCAGCTTCGGCCAGGGCAGCTCCCTGAGCTCGGTGGCGTTCTTGGCGCCCGCGATCTCCAGATAGGCGTCTGTTCGCTCCAGGTACTCGGCCGGGGTCGGGATGTGCAGCCCCAGGGGCGGGCTCTGCAGAATGACGCGCTGGAACAGGCCCTGGGATTCGGGGTGGCCCGCCAGTGCGGCGGTCGAGATCGCCCCACCCGACTGGCCGGCCACCGTGATGGCCGCCGGGTCCCCACCGAAGCGCTCGATGTTGTCACGCACCCACCGCAGCGCCGCCATCTGGTCAGTGAGCCAGAAGTTCCCAGGCTCGGGGCCTTCCCCCTCGCCATCGAAGTACAGGTATCCCAGCGGCCCGAGCCGGTAGTTGATGCTCACCACGACGAGGTCGCCGTCGCGAGCGAAGGCCTCCCCCGAGTAGTTGGGCAGCGAACCCGAGCCCGATACGAAGCCTCCGCCGTGAATCCAGACGAGCACCGGACGGCGGCCGTCGTCCGCGGCGGGTGTCCATACGTTCAGAGTCAGGCAGTCGTCGTCGAACGGCGGCGACCCGTGGCCACCCATCACGGGGTCGCCGCCTTCCATGAACATCTGCGGCGCGCTCGGACCGCAAGCGGTGGCGTCCCGGGTACCGCTCCAGCCCGGGTGCGGCTGCGCCGGGCGCCATCTGAGAGCTCCGACCGGAGGTGCGGCGTACGGCACTCCCTTGAAAACGGCGACCCCGCCGTCGACGGTGCCTCGCAGCCGCCCTGCCCGCAGGTCGACCACGGGCGGAACCCGGCCATCAGAGATAGTCATGAGCTTCCCTTCCTCACTC
This sequence comes from Streptomyces sp. TRD_SC_5, assembly GCF_056836825.1. Taxonomy (NCBI): domain Bacteria; kingdom Bacillati; phylum Actinomycetota; class Actinomycetes; order Kitasatosporales; family Streptomycetaceae; genus Streptomyces; species Streptomyces sp. TRD_SC_5. The sequence goes on from NZ_JBWZZS010000001.1 coordinate 781,725, forward strand.
GCCGCCGTTTCGGCCGGCCTCGCGGCGCGGGGGCGACGACTCAACACAATTGTGCCGCAGGTTTGACGCCCGTCAATGTTTCTGCATGCGTGACGCGCCGACCTCGGCGGCACCTACAGCAACCGGTTGGCGGCGGCACGTACTGCCTCGCGTTCCAGCAGGGGCGCGAAAGCCCGCCACAACAACAGGCAGGTACCGATACCGGCCATGGCTCCGGCGACCGTGTCGCTGAGCCACTGGGCGTGCAGCCAGACGCGGCTCCACATCATGGCCGCGACGTACAGGACCCCGAACACCCACCACCAGCGTCGTACAACCGGCCGGAAAAGCACCACGGCAATCACCGTCACGAGAACCACGGCGGTGAACACCTGGCCGGAGGGGTACGACCCGTCGTTGACCAGGACCAAGGGCTGCGGCGGCCTCGGCCGGTCAACCATGGCCTTGAGAGGCAGGACGACGAGTACGTTCGCGACCACGCAGGCCACAAACACGAACAGCCCCGACCGCCACCGACCGTAGACGCAGAGGCATCCCATCAGCGCGAGGGGGAAGATCAGCCCCAACGGGCCGCCAAGGCGGTCGAGGATGCCGGCGAAGTCCGTAGCCGCCTCGCTCCGGGGGCCCTGCGCCCACCGGGCCGAGCGATCGTCAAGATCCTGGATCGACGACACCACCCCCTCCTGGAACATGAGGCCGATCAGAACGGCCCCCAGCAGGAGCACCGCTCCCGCTGCGAGCGCGCCCCGGGGCGGGGCGGCGGGCACCTGGTGCCTAGGAGGCTTCGCGGGTCTTGGGGGCAGGTCGATTCCGGGGGAAGAGTTCAGCACGGTACGCCTTTCACGGTCACCTCCCCGGGCGTCGGGCGCGGGGAGCACGGCGAGGGACGGATTTCCCGCAGGGGCCACCCCGAGACGGGCGCGAGGTGCGGCTGCCGCCCGAGGGCCATCGCCGCGGGGGCGGGGGCCCAGCCGCAGAGGCCCCTTGTGGGAGCGGTGCACGGCGCGGGCGCGGCTGGTGGCAGTGGGGAACGGTGCCCGAATCGGCGCAGCGGCGAGGCAGGCCAGGGGCGGGCCGCATCACCGGCTCCGGATACGAGCAGTAACGCGGTGGCACCCGGGAGTATTGCGCTCCCCTGGCCGCCGCCACAAGTGCAATATATTTTTCGCCAGAGTGAACCACGCCAAAGCGGCGACGGACAGCGTCCGGACGGCCAGAATCCGCTGATCCAGGCTTCCATGGCGCCTGCACCCGGCTTCACCGCGACTCTCCTCGCGGCCCCACCCCCTCAATTCCCCGTGGCCACCCCTAGCGGAGCACGGGGAGTGGGTGCTAAATCGGCGGGGCATACAGCCAAGGCACCGGAACCCAGTTCGGCGGTCGCACCATGGCCGAGTCGACGAACAGCATTGTCGTCACCATCAACTACCGCTTGGGACAGCTCGGTTACCTGAACCTGCCCGAGCTGACCGACGCCAACGCGCTGCGGTCCGGGTCCTGGGGGCTGATGGACCAGATCGCGGCATTGAAGTGGACACGGAAGAACATCACGGCGTTCGGTGGGAATCCCGCCAACATCACCATCTCAGGTCAGTCCGCCGGCAGCGGCTCGGTGTGCGCCATGCTCGCCTCGCCCCGTACTACCGGCCTGTTCGCCCCGGCCATCCTGCAGAGCGGACCGTGCACCCTGCTGCAAGCTCCCGACCGAGCGCGGGCGGAGAGAGAGCCGCGCCTTCGCGGCACAGGCGGGATGTCACGGTGCGGGGGCGATCGCCGCATGCCTGCGTGGCGCGCGCGGATCCGATCTCGTGGGGGCCGCACGCGCTCTCCCCACGTCCGGGCCCGCCGTCGGCGACCGTCTGCTGCCTGTCCAGCCCTCCCAGGCGATCGCAACTGGAAAGTGGAACAAAGTACCGATCCTGATCGGCAGCACCAAGGCCGAGGGGAGGATGTTCGTCGCGCTGACCCAGCCGTATCTGACTGCGCAGGAGTACACCGCCCAAATCAAGGCGAGCTACGGAGCCGCGGCAGGCAATTAGCTGCTTGTCCCCTGCTCGCTGACACGGCGTCGAATTCTTGCAGCCGCCGCGATGGCGACAAGCACCGCCAGGGCCGCCGGTGCGGCAGCGAGCAGGAGGATGTGCCGGCCGTCGACGGCGAGGCCGATCAGGGCACCGGCAGCCGCAGGACCGACCACCGAACCGGCCCGGCCGAGTGCGGCAGCCCACGCGACGCCGGTCGTCTGAACGGCACGGTCGTACATCGTGACGGCGAGGGCGGCCTGGCCGATCACTCCAGCGGTGATGCCCGCTCCGCCGCCGGCCAGAGTGAGAAACAGCCCGGCGCCCGCGGACTGCATCTGGCTCGAGCCGATCAGGAACGCGGCGCCGACGAAGACAGCTCCGGCGAGAGCCCGCGGAATCCCGATGCGTGCCGCGACGGGGATCAGGATGATGCCCCCGATTACGCCGCCGATACCGAGCACCGCGGAACCGATCGGCGCTTGTTCGGGGCTCAGCCCGTAACTCGTGGTGAGGATCGTAGGCAGCCACGCCTGGAGGGCGAAGGTCGCAGTGAACACCAGGAATGCGAAAGCCCACAGCAGCACCGTGTTGACGGTTGAATCGCCGTTGAAGAGGGCGGCAACACGAACCTTCCTCGGGCTCGGGCGACCGACCGCAGTCTCCCCGGCGGTTGGTATCTGATCCTCGCGCGGAAGCCCCCAGAACAGAGCGGGGAGAAGCGCGACGGGCAGCAAGGCGCCCAGCCAGAACACCGATTCCCACCCGAAGCCGGCGATCAGGCGTCCGCCGAGGAGCCCACCGGTCATTGCTCCGACACCGAGCGCCAGGGCGACACCGACAGTGAAGACGTCACGGCGGGCCTTGGGGGCATGGTCGGCGGCCAGTGAGATGGACGTCGGGAGAACCACGCCCAGTCCGAGCGCTGTCACCAGGCGTATCAGCGTGAGCTGTCCGATGCCGCCGGCCAGAACGGTCAGTGCCGAACCGGCGGCGAAGAGCGCGGTGCCGGCGATGATCACGTTTCGGCGCCCGTACCGTGCTGCCAGACTGCTGCACAGCAGGTAGCCGATGACGACTCCGATGTTCGTCACGACCAGGGGCGGCGCGAACGCCGCCGGCGTCAGACCCCATTCCCTGGCCATTGTGGGGGCTACGAATCCCAGAGACGTCGTGTCGTACCCGTCGAGAAGCAGGACAGCGAATACGAGGGCGTTGACCCGCCACAGGGCGGCTCGGCTCGTTCTGCTCTCGGAGGGGGAAGGCGAGCGGGGCGGGGCTTGTTTCATGGGACACCTCGGCAGAAGGAGGGCTTGACGCCTCTGAGCAGGGGATGAAACGGACTTCGCGCATGCTTGCGCGGGTGTCTGGGCACGCCGCGGAGCAGGGAGGAGGATGGCGAAATTACACGTGTTACCCGGTGGGGAACTGTGTAACATCAGACGAACTGCTCACGCCAGGCTTACTGGACAGAAACATAGGCCGCCCGTGGTCATGAAAGCGGATTACACGTGTAGCTTGCCGCGCGTACGGCCGACCGCTCCGTCCCGGAGCCTTCGGTCAGGCGCCCTGCAGCTCGGCCCCGGTCACAGTGATCGCCCGCAGTGTCCGGTCCGCGTAGGCCCGGAACCGGTCCGTCATATCGACCCCGCACGAGTCGGGCGCCCACTGGGGCTGGAGGCCATCCATGACGGTGGCCGGAGTCGCCCGCCTCGGCCAGCAGGACGTCGCACATCTTGACCTACCCTGCCGAGCCGTCCAGCGTTGTGCGCGGTCAGCTCGGCCAGCGTCGTGAAGCACTCGACCGCGGAGACGGGTTCCGTCGTGAAGAACCTTGCGACGTCCTGCTGGTCGCGGAACTCCAAGGGCCGCGCGTGGGAGCTCTCTGGCCTTGCGGACAGCGTTGTGCGCTGTGCAGCGCCGGCGTGCAGGGCACACGCCCTCCGTGTGTACCGAGCGCTTCGCCAGCCGTATGAAAGCGCGTCGCCGCCTTCAGGCGCCGCGGCTGGCCTGGGCAGCAAGTCCGGTTCCAGTCCGTACGACGGTCACCGCGACATCGTCGAACGGCACGGTGATCGGGGCATCGGGCAGTGCCTGCAACTCGCCGGTTGAACGGCACGAGATGTCGGCGCCGGTAGGCATCAACCCTGAACGTACGGGCGTCGGTTGGGGCACTCCACAACTACGAGGGAGGGGTTCATGCCAACGGGAGTTGGTCAGCCACCAGTCGCGGGAGTGGAACGGGACCTGCTGTCCCAGTTGACCCGTCGCTGGTCCCAACGTGTGTCCGTCAAGCGTGACGAGCTGGACCTGGACGAGCACTTCGCCCCCCATCGGCCGGATTTCCCCGAGCGGCTCGTGCCACTGGCCGCACTGGAGTCGTTCACCGCTGCGGACGAGCAGGCCAAATCCCGGATGCTGTCTGCCGCCTGGGTTGCCTACAACGCCAAGACGACCGCAGTCGAGGAGGAAGTGATCCTCCCGGCTTGCCGGCTGCTGCTGGGCAACCGGCTACCAGGCCGCCGCGACGAGACTGCGCGCCGAGCCATGCACCAGACCGTCATCGACGAGCACCACCACATCCTGATGTGCATGAATGCCGCAGGTGTCACTCGCCGTCGGCGGGAACTGGAACACCTGCACTTCCCGGCCGATTCTTGGCACGTCGTGCGGTCGCTGCGCGGCCGGCTGGCCGGACTGTCGGCCACCGAGGCAGACCTCGTCACCCTCGGCTACGCGCTGGCCGCCGAAATGACCATCAACGCCTTTCTGCTCACGGTGTCGCAGGACTTCGCCATCCAACCCATGAACCGCTTGACCGTCGAACTGCACCGCCAGGACGAAAGCGGACACGCCGTGGTCTTCCGGGAACTGGCCATTGGCCTCTTCCGGGAGCTCGCCCCCGACGAGCGTGGACTGCTGAAGGAAGCGCTCAGAGACGGTGTCGCGGCTTTCCGGGCTTCCGACCACGCTCCATGGACGAATGTGGCCGCAGTCGGCGAACTCCACGTGGAAGAGGGAGAGCTTGCCGAGGCCGTGAACTCGGCACCGAGCTTGCCGCGCGACACAGGCCCCCTGCGCCGCCTCCTGGAAGAGCTCGGCATCGCCAAGGAGTACACGCTGTGATGCCTGTGCAGGCCCGGAGCCTCGGCCACCTCTTCGAGTGGGGCTCGCGTACCTATGTCATGGGCATCCTGAACATTACCGAGGACTCCTTCTCGGGAGACGGCGTGCTCGGCCCGGGCGAGAACTTGTCGACAGCGGTCGTCAGGCGGGCCCGGGAACTCCTCGCCGCCGGTGCCGACGTGCTCGACCTGGGGGCCGAGAGCACACGTCCGGGCTGCGAGGAGCTGCCGGCCGAGCTCGAGGCGGAGCGCATCGCGGCTGCCGTCAGCGCGCTGCGGGCCGAAGAGATCACCGTCCCGCTGTCCGTCGACACCTCACGCCGGCTACCAGCCCGTGTCGCCTTGGAGCACGGCGCCGACATCATCAACGACATCAGCGGTCTCGCCAGAGACCCAGGACTGCTCGACGTCCTCGTCGAGCACCAGGCAGCAGCCGTGCTCACCCACAACCGCATGGACCACAGACAGACGGTGTACGACCCGAGACTCGGAGGGTCCTACCGAGGCGTGGACACCGCTGATGTCGTCAGCGACGTGGTCAACGGGCTGGAGGAGCTGCTCGAGCGGACGGACCGTGCAGGCCTGCCTCGGCGGCAGACGATCGTCGACCCCGGTATCGGCCTCGGCAAGAACACCCAGCAGAACCTGGAACTGAGCGCGGCGATCCATGCCTTCAAACGGCTCCACCGGCCCATCCTCTACGGGCCGTCCCGCAAAGCCTTCATCGGGCATGTCCTTGACGTGCCCGTGCACGACCGGGTCGAAGGGACAGCGGCCACCATCGCCATCGGTATCCAGCAGGGTGCCGACATCGTGCGCGTACACGACGTACGGGAGATGACTCGGGTGGCGCGCATGGCCGACGCCATCACCCGGCGCCACGAAGAGAGGGGTGACTGACCCGATGTTCAACTACCTGGCACTCAAATGCGAGCGCCTCGAAGAATGCCTGTCGTTCTACACCTCTCTCGGCTTCCTCTTCCAACCGGAGACTCATGAGCGCGTACCGCTGCACTACGCCGCGCGCCGCAACGGCCTGACCTTCGAACTGCACGGCGCGGCCTCTCGGGGCGACTTCACCGGCGACGGTACGCGGCTGGGGATGGCCGTGCCGGATGTTCACCTCGCTACGGCAACCGCACAGGAGGCCGGAGCCCAAGTCCAGTTCCCGCCCACGTCAGGGCCGTGGGGCCTGCGCGCCGTCCTGATCGATCCGGACGGCCGCCGAGTGGAACTCACTGCCGTGCCGCAAGACCAGCTCGACACCCCCGCACAGCCTGCACCGTCCGACGTGCCGCAGTAGAAGGCTTCAGATGACATCACTGCCCATACACCCTCATCTGCTCATCGAGCAGGCAACCGCCCAGGCCCCTCAAGCGGTCGCGATCCGCAGCAACGGCGCTGACATCACCTTTGGGGACTGGACAACGCGGCCCAGGCGATACGCAGAAAACTGGCCGCGGTCGCAGTGGGACCGGAGGACCGCGTCATGATCCTCGCCGAGCGTACGCCGAACGGCGTCGCGGGGCTTCTGGGTACCCTCAAGGCCGGAGCTGTCTGCGTCCCGGTCGATCCCAACGAGCCAGTCGACCGGCTGCGGCACATGGTCGAAACGGCTGCTCCCCGGGCCGTTGTCGCTACGACGAACGCCGGCCTCCCCCACCAGGTACTGCCCAAGGACACCCCTGTCGTTGCGGTGACAGCCGAGGACTGGAGTTCCGAACAACAGGAGGAGACCGGCGGGCACCCGGCTGTGGACGCGGACTCCCCCGCGTTCATCTTCTTCACCTCCGGCTCGACGGGCCACCCACAGGCCGTGGTGCACTCACACCGCTCTGCCGGCACCACCATGCTGCCCGCTTCCGCCGACGACGGCCCACTACCGCACGATCGGGTGCTCGGAATGGCTCCCATGGGGTCCATGCGGACCATCCCGGAGCTCTACCTGCCGCTGGCCGCCGGCGCCTGCCTGGTCCTCGCCAAACCCGGCGGCCACCGCAACGTCGCCTACCTCGCCCGGCTCACGCGCGAAGAAGCGGTGAGCGTCCTGTGTGTCACACCGTCACTACTGAAGCTCCTGGTCGAGCAGGACGCCTTCGGTAAAGCCGACCGCCTGCGGCTGGTCCACTGCAGTGCGGAACCCCTCACCCCGGAACTCGCCTCCCGGTTTCTCGCCATGCACGCTGCGAAACTGCGCAACGTCTACGGACAAAACGAATGCTCAGCAGCCGTCCTCACCTGGCCGTACACCCGACAAACAAGCAGGAGACGCGTGCCCCTGGGAGTCCCCGGCCCGGCCGCCAAAGTCCACCTGCTCGACGACAACCTCAACCCTGTGCCCGATGGCGAAATCGGGGAACTCCACGTCAGCGGCCCCTCTCTCGCCCTTGGATACCTCAAGGACCCCACGCGCACCTCTCTGAAGTTCACCTCCATCACCGCACCCGACGGAACGCCAGTACGCCTCCTTCACACGGGCGACCTCGCGCGGCGTGGGGCCGACGGCGTGTACTACGCCGCGGGCCGCAGGGACGACCAGGTCAACGTCAACGGCTTCCGCGTATCTCCCCTGGAAGTGGAACGAGCCCTGGAATCACACCCAGCGATCCGGTCGGCCGCCGTCGTCGCCGCTCCACCCGGCCATGGCGACCGCGAGCCCGTGCTCACGGCTCACGTCGTCCCCGAGACCCCGGACACGGGTCTCACCCTTGCTGCACTGCACCACTTCCTCGAGTCCAGGCTTCCCAACCCCATGCACCCCCGCAGCTTGGTCCTGAGGCCGGAACTGCCCCTGCTCCCCAGCGGCAAACTCGACCGCCGGGCACTCGCGCTGTTGAGGCCTCCGCCCGCCCCGGAACCAGCGGCCGTCACCCCCCGAACCGGCGCAGCGGAATCCCCGAGCTCCTCCTTGGTCATTCAAGCGGTGCAACAACTTCTCCACATAGACCGACCCAGCTCGCAGGACAGCTTTTACGCACTGGGCGGCACCTCGCTGGACTTGATGCGACTGGTCACGCAGTTGAACCGGAGTACCGGAAGCGACATCGACATCACGCTCCTGGGCACCGACCCCACGCTCAGCGCCATCACCTCAGCAGTCGATACCGCAGTACGCAACGACGCATGAGCTGCTCGAAGCCCTGGGCGAGCCCAGCGCGAGGGAATCCGCGTCGGCATCTCGCGGTCACCTTCGCCGGAGACCACCGGGATGGTGATGCTCAAGGGAATCCCCTTCCATCCGAGGCATTCAGAAGCCGGCGCCGTGATGGTGACATCGGCGCTGCGCGGGAAGTTCATCGACAACCCGCCCTCTCGCCAAGAGTTTCTCTCATTGCTCACCTTGAGGTCAGGCACGGAGTTCGGATTCAGTCCATAGGATCGGTATGAGAATCCTTCTCGTCGACAACTACGACTCGTACACGTACAACCTGTGGCAGCTCCTCGCGGAAGTAAATGGACAGGAACCGGTTGTCATCACCAACGACGCTTCTTCCTGGAGCGTCAACCAACTGGACGCGTTCGACAACGTCGTGATCTCCCGGGGGCCCGGGCGACCCAAGCGTTCCTCGGACCTGGGGCATTCTCTGACGATCGTCAGGCAGACCACCCTGCCGGTGCTCGGCGTGTGCCTGGGCCACCAGGCCATCGCCCATGCGGCGGGCGCCTCGGTGGATCCTGCTCCCGAGCCCAGGCACGGACATCTCAGCCGAATCCAGCACGACGGAAGTGCACTGTTCAGAGGAATACCGCAGGGTTTCCAAGCCGTGCGTTATCACTCCCTTTGTGTGAACGGGCGCATGCCGAGCGACCTAGAGGCCACGGCATGGGCGGAAGACGGAGTCCTCATGGCGCTGAGGCATCGCCGCCTACCACAGTGGGGGGTCCAGTTCCACCCTGAATCCATTGCGAGTGAGCATGGATTGCGCTTGCTCGGAAACTTCCGCGATCTCACGCCCCCGCGTACGAGAGAAACGGTCGACCTCGTTTCTTCCACGTCGAGGGCACCAGCATCCCAACGGGCGAGAACGCTCGGCAGCACATGGCGGACCCTGCCCACCACGGTCGACACAGAAGCGGCGTACCGTGCGCTGTACGGCGAAAGCACGTACGCGTTCTGGCTGGACAGCAGCCGGGTCGAGTCGGGGCTCTCCCGCTACTCCTACCTCGGCGACGCAGCCGGCCCACTCGGCGAAGTGCTCACCTACCGAGTGACCGACCCCTTCGTGCGTATAGCGCACAGCAACGCCACACACACCGAGGAGCCAGGCGATGTCTTCGAAGTGCTGCAGCGACGTCTCGACGCAATCCGCTTCGAGAGTGAGGAGTTGCCCTTCGACTTCACCGCGGGGTACGTCGGCTACTTCGGCTACGAGCTGAAGGCGATCACGAGCCCGACGAAGAACAGGCACTCCGCCGACACCCCGGACGCAGTCTGGCTCTTCTCCGACCGATTCGTGGTAGTCGACCACGCCACCGGTTCCACTCACGCGGTGGCCATTCATGAGGTCGGGGATGCAGCGCGTAAGAACGCAGCTGACTGGGTGGACACGACTCTGACGACCTTGGCGACCCTGCTGCCCACTCCGGACAGTGCCGTAGAAACAACGGCGACTCCGCAAGGGGAGACCGCAGCCGCTCGCGAACTGTCCCGCAGCCCACACCAGTACCTGTCCGACATCGAGGCGTGCCAACGGCAGCTCGTCGCGGGTGAGAGTTACGAGGTTTGCCTGACGAACAGTCTCCGAGTTCCTTTTCGGGGACGGGACCTCGACTTCTACCGCCGTCTGCGCTCCCTTAACCCTGCCCCCTTCGCGGCTTTGCTCCGAGCCAATGAAGTAACCGTCTTCAGCAGCTCCCCGGAACGATTTCTACGGGTGCAGAAGAACGGAACCGTCGAAAGCAAGCCGATCAAAGGTACCGCCCCACGGTCAACCGACCCGGCCCAGGATGAGGCACTGAGGAACGCGCTCACCACGGATCCGAAGACCCGTGCCGAAAACCTCATGATCGTGGACCTTATCCGCAATGACCTCGGGCGTGTGTGCATGACGGGAAGCGTGCATGTGCCGGCCCTCATGGAAACCGAAACGTACGCCACGGTCCATCAGCTCGTGTCAACGATCACCGGCACTCTCCGTCCTCATATCTCCCCAGTTGAATGCACCCGCGCCTGCTTCCCCGGCGGCTCCATGACCGGAGCACCCAAGGTGCGGACCATGGAAGTCATCGACTCACTGGAGACCACGGCCCGCGGAATCTACTCCGGGGCGCTCGGTTACTTCTCGATCAACGGAACAGCCGACCTGAGCATCACTATCCGGACGGCAATCCGCCACGGGGACGAACTGTCCATCGGCGCCGGCGGTGCGGTCGTCCTGGACTCCGACCCCGTGGACGAACTCAACGAAATGCTGCTGAAGATGAATTCGTCACTACGCGCCTACCAGGAGCCGCAGGCAGAGCGGCGCGAAGCCACCTGACATCTGGAGACCGCACACGACCAGCAAATCATGTATGTGCCGGCCGGAGGGTGAGCCGGGCGGCTGAGGGCTCCGCGGCGAGGGAAAGACGGATGAGGACGCCCCTGATCATCGCGGACATGGCCCGGGTCCGGAGGAACTTCACCACCATCACGGTCCCGCCTCAGCAGGTCCGGGCCTCCGCCGCAGACTCGTGGCAGAGATCGCGCGCCACTGCTCGCTGGATGAGCGGATCGCGGCCAACCACCTAGAGATCGGGACGCGTCGGTGCCGACAAGCGCGCGGACATCATTTCGTGGGGGTGCGCCACAGTGTTTCGTAACTTATCCGCTGGTCACGGGACAGCCGGGCCCATCTCACCACGCTGTGTCATCCCATTGGTCGAGCAGAGCCTCGGTGGGGACGTCGTCGGCGGCGCCGGCGCCGCCGTGCAAGGGTTGCTCAGCCCAGATGACCTTGCCGTTGTGGGTGTAGCGGGTGCCCCATCGATCGGCGAACTGGGCCACGAGAAACAGGCCGCGTCCGCCCTCGTCCGTGGTGGCCGCCCGACGCAGGTGGGGAGATGTGCTGCTGCCGTCGGAGACTTCGCAGACCAGAGTGCGGTCGTGCAGCAGCCGGACCCGGATGGGCTGGGCGCCGTACCGGATGGCGTTGGTGATCAGCTCGCTGAGGATGAGCTCAGTGGCGAACGCCAGCTCCCCCAGCCCCCATGCGTCCAGCTGTCGGGCGCAGTTGGCGCGGAGGGGACCGACGGCCGCAGGGTCTGTGGGCACGTCCCAGGCGGCGACCTGGTCGGGGGCGAGAAGCCGGGTGCGGGCCACCAGGAGGACGATGTCATCGCTGGGGCGCTGGGGCAGCATGGCCTCCAGTACGGCAGCACAGGTCTGCTCCGCGGTGGGGTCCGCCCCGGCCGTGGCCAGAGCCGTGTGCAGCATGTGCAGACCGGCATCCACGTCCCGGTGGCGGCCCTCGATGAGGCCGTCGGTGTACAACACCAGGCGGGATCCCTCGGACAGCTGCAGGTCGACACTCTCAATGGGCAGGCTGCCGGCGAGGCCCAGGGGCGGGGAGACGGGCACCTCCGGGAAAGTGACGTGGCCGTCGGGGTGAACCAGCGCGGGCCCGGGGTGACCGGCGCTTGCCAGGGTGACCCGGCCCGCGATGGGGTCGTAGATGGCGTACAAGCACGACGCTCCCGTGACCGACACGTCGTCGCTCTCGTCCGCCTGGTCCTGGTCGATCTGGATCACGAGCTCGTCCAGGTGACCGAGCAGCTCGTCCGGCGGCACGTCGAGGGTGGAGAAGTTGTGCACAGCGGTACGCAGTCGGCCCATGGTGGCGGCGGCGTGCAGGCCATGGCCGACGACGTCCCCGACGACCAGGGCCACCCGGGCGCCGGGCAACGGAATGACGTCGAACCAGTCGCCGCCCACTCCTGCCTGGGCGGGCAGGTAGCGGTAGGCGACCTCCAGGCCGCTTTGTTGGGGCACGCCGCTGGGCAGCAGGCTGCGCTGGAGGGTGACCGCCAAGGTGTGCTCGTGCGTGTAGCGGCGGGCGTTGTCAATGGCCAGGGCGGCGCGGGCCGTCAGCTCCTCGGCGAAGGACACGTCCTCGTCGTCGAACGGTTCGGAGGTGTCTCGGCGCCAGAAGTTCACCAGTCCCAGGGTGCCGCTGCGGGCCCGCAGCGGCACCGTGACGAGCGAGTGAATGCCGTAGTCCAACACCTGCTGGGCACGCTCGGGATCCTGAGCCCGCCAGCCTTCGGCGGCCGCCAGGTCGGCCTCCAGCACGGCATGGCCGCCCGCCACGCCGACGGCCATTGGGGTATTGGGGTCCCAGCTGATCAGCTCGCCCACCGGATGGAGGGGCTGGTCGGTACGGACACCGAAGACGGCAGCGCGGCGCATGCGGCTGCCGGCCGGTGCCTCTCCGCGCAGGACCGGCTCCAGCAGCTCGACAGTGACGAAGTCGGCGAACTGGGGAACAGCCACCTCCGCCAGCTCCTCGGCGGTGCGCACCACGTCCAGGGTGGTGCCGATCCGCACCCCAGCCTCGTAGAGCAACTGCAGGCGTTGGCGGGCCACTTCGGCCCTGCCCGCCAATGCCCGCAGTTCGGTGGTGTCCCGCAACGTCACCACGCTGCTGACCGGTCCTCCGTACCCCGCAGTGAGCCGCTTGTTCACCGCCAGCAAGCGATCACCCGCCAGATGTACCTCGTCGGTGGCGGCCCGTTCCGAGGCGAGCAGCTCCGTCACGCCGGCCTCCAGGCCCAGCTCCCCCATGTGCCGCCCCTCGGCATCCGTCGGCAGATCCAGCAGCCGGCGCGCCTCGTCATTGGCCAGCAGCAGCCGCCCGTCCGCCGCGACGATCAGCACGCCTTCGCGTACCGCGTGGAGCACCGCGTCATGGTGCTCGTACATTCGCGTCATCTCAGAAGGCCCAAGGCCACGGGTCTGCCGCCGAAGCCGTCGGCTCACCAGCGCTGTGCCACCCGCGGTTACGACCAGGGCGCCGGCCGCGCCGCTCAGCAGGACCGGCATCTGGCGGTCCACCGTGTTGCGTACCCGCTCGGTCGTGATCCCGGCCGCCACAACACCGAGGAATGCGCCGTCGGCGCTCATAACGGGAACCGTCGACACCACAGAAGGGCCGGCGGATGTCGGGATGGTAGTAGTCACTGTCTCGCCGGCCAGCAACCGCGCGTCGACGGGTTCGGTTACGCGCTTGCCGATCCTGCTCGGGTCGGTGTGCGCGATGCGGACCCCGTCCTTGTCGAACACCGCGAGGAACGCGCCGCTGGTGCCCTTCAGGGCTCCCACGACCTTCGGCTGAAGCTGCGCAGTCGCATCGGGACTGCCGATCGCTTCTGCCGCTCCTGAGGCCTGCTCAAACGTCACGGCGACGGCGAGTGACCTCTGGCGCGCCTCGCTGTCACTGTCGCGCCGGGCCTGCAATACAAGAGCCACCGCGGCAGCGATGACGAGCAGTACCACAACCGCCACCTGCAGCCAGAACACTTGCCCGGCGAGGCTGCGCACGCCCAGCAGAGCGCGCAGGCGTCGCCCCGGTTGCTGATTCCCACCGGACGTCGACCGTGGAATCATCCCGGGGAGTACCCGGGACGACGAGCCCGAGGAGCGACCAAAACGTCCCGTCATGCCCCAGTTGTAGCATGGCGGGGTGGCTGGATCTCCATCCTCCGGACGCGTTCGGCCTGCTTGAACCCGGTATCAGCACGAAGTTCGTCGGCTTTCTGAGTGCGCATGTGAGGGTCGCTGTCAATGGTGGCGATGACCTTGTCGAGACGGCTGCCCACAAACGACCCCAAGCCCTTGACCACCGGTGCCTACATCGAGATCCAGGCGCACGCTGACGAATGGCAAGACTCCGGCATCACAGCTGTGCCAACGCAGCTACAGGCTCCCCGAAGCCCTCGACAAGTCCCGGTCCGGTCGAGTCTCAGCAGAGCCCCGACCTGCCCACCGGCCTGGCTTACCGCCAGTAAGCAAGATCAACGAGCGTCACGAGCGTCATTTCAGCGTCAAGATATCGTCTGAAACGCCCACACCGCCCATAACGCGCACCCACAAAACCGCAGGTCAGGCGCCCTACTTAACCGGCTCCAGGATCGCCACGCACTCCACATGATGAGTCATCGACAACACGTGGACCCAGCAGTCATCACATGTTCGGCATGCGTGCGGCCACAGACCACGCTACCGAGAGTGTGCCCGACAGCGTCCGGGCGTCGCGGGCCGGGGACACCGCGGTGGGGCGGCCGGGGTACCACGAGAGAACTACCACGAATACACCATCGCGCCACACCAGGGCCAGCCGAGCCCGCTCACGTCACCCTCAGCCACGCCGTTCCGGTCCGTAGGGGCTCCATCCCCTGAGGTGCGGCTTGAGTCCTCCGGCGTGGGTTCACGCGTGTGCGGCATCTCTGGAAGCCCGCTCAAGGGGTCTATCGACCTAACGTACCCCCTTGCCCACTCCAACCAGCGTCGAGCCGAGTCCAGAGCCGAGTCGTCCACGGCGCCGTCCAACTCGCCGATACGACGTTCCAATGCCATGCAGTACGCACTGAGGGCAGCGGCCTCTTGCCAGCACCCGGCCTCCTCGCGTAGCACCCGGGCAAGTTGTTCGCGAACAGCTTGTTCCTTCGCCACGTCCATGGCTGCTTGCCAACGAAGTTCGCGTCCTGCCCTGGCCTGCTGTTCATCCCGCCGCCGCCGAGCGTCCTCGACAGCTCGTGCCTCGATCTCTCCAACGATCACGCCCAAGGCTTCTTCAAGCGTCCGGCTCTTCCGATCCCGCCAGCGACCGGGCCGACCGGTCAGACCATGGGCAAGCTCCACGACGAGACGTGCGGAGCGCTCCGGATCCGTGGACTCCGGGAACTCCTGCCTGATGGTGACGATATACGCGAAGCCGTCGACAGCGACGTCCACTCCGCCCTCGCGCGGGAAGCACCGTCGACACCGCGATCACGCAGGGCGCGGCCGGCCTGTCCACGAACACGAGCCAGAGCCTGCGGGATCTGTATCTCAACACCGCGCAGCAGGGCATCGACGCGAACACCCCCGGGACCGCCGGCCGCAGCCACGACGCCTACAAGCTGGCGAAACGGATGCGTGAGCGAGTCGATCAAGTCCTCAACTTCACCCTGGACTTCCACGTCGAGTGGACCAACAACCCAGCCGAGCAGGCGATCAGGATGGCCAAGCTCCAAGCCAAGATCAGCGGGAGCTGGCGCAGCATGCGAGGACTCACCGCGTTCTGCCGCGTCCGTTCCTACATCGCCACGGCCGAAGCCCACAGCGTCGAGGTCTTCACAGCCCTACGCAACGCCTTTCTGGGCGATCCCTGGAGCATCGCCACACCGGCATGACCATCAGGTCATCGCTGAATGGACCGTGCCCGCGGGTGGCGCGAGCGAAGGATGGTCGGGCGCGGGGCGGGCAGTCACGCCTGCTGCGGCCTGCGGAGTGGCTCGCTGTCGAGGCTGGCTGCCAGGGTCGCCGGTGATGCGATGCGGCGTGGCCAGGTCCAGGCGGAGCGCAGGATGAAGGCCAGGAGCAGCACCTCGAGTCCGATGGAGAGGCCGTAGAAGTAGAAGAAGGTCCAAGACTCCCCTACCGCGTTGAACATCGAGACGGGGATGTAGAGCGTTGCTACGACGAGGTTGATGGTGCGGTTGACACGGGCGGGCAGTGTCGCGGAGAGCAGGATCATGAGGATCGGGATGGCCATGAGCGTGAGCGCAATGGCGACAAAGGTTGGACCGATGTCGAACTCGTGGACGATGCCGGCCAGGATGTCGTCGACGAAGCCGGGCTTGTACAGGGCGAGGTAGTCGACGTAGATGTAGAGGAACATGAAGCTGGTCCATGCTGCTGCGAGCTTGGCCTGCACGGGCATGCGCAGATCTTCCAGCGTGCTCTGGGACGGCGGATTCTCTAGTGCGGTACGGGGTTGAGGCGTTCTCATCACAATGCTCCCTGGCTTGATTGGGTGGGTGCTTCCACCTTCACGGATGCCGGCGGCGGGCACATCAGCCGCGGAGCCTGATTCGACCTGGCCGTTGGCACAGCCGAGCTGTTGTACTTTCGGCGGATACACCGAGCACGCGGGCCGCCTAGGCTGATCAGATGGCCACCAACGCACTCCGCTCGCTGTGGGCCGAACCTCGACCCACGAATGCCCCGGACCGGAGGCCGCGGGACTGGGCCTTGGTCGCAGTACTGATCTGCTGGTCCCTGCTGGAAGTGGTGCTTCGCCAGGACCTGGCGCCACGCCCGCTGCTGCTACTCGCGGTGCTCGCGGTCCTCGGCCCCCTGCTGTGGCGACGCACGCACCCGCTCGTCGCGGTTGCGGTCTCCTTCGGCACGTTGACGATCGTCGACATCGTCAGAATCCTCACCGGGTCGCAAGGCGCCCTGCTGAACAGCATCTCCGCGGCGCTGATCCTGGCCTACGCCCTGTTCCGGTGGGGCTCCGGTCGGGAAGCCGCAAGCGGCCTCGGCGTCATCCTGCTCTGGCTGGCCATCACCAACGTCGCCGACACCACCAGCCTGGCGGATTCGGTCGCAGCATACGGGTTCTTCCTGTTCGCCGCCGCGCTCGGCGCCGCGATCCGCTATCACACGAAGATCCTCATCCGCGACATCGACCAAGCCAAGGCCCGCGAACGCGAACAGCTCGCTCGTGAACTCCACGACACCGTCGCCCACCACGTCTCGGGCATCGCCATCCAGGCCCAAGCAGGACGTGCCATCGCGGCCTCCCACCCCGAGCGTGCCATCGAGGCCCTGGCCATCATCGAGGACGCAGCGACCCGCACCCTCACCGAGCTGCGCGCCATCGTCGGCGTGCTCCGCGCCACGCAGGACACCGAGTTCGCGCCGCAGCCCGGCGTGGCCGAGGTCGAGCAGCTCGCCACCGATGGCCAGACGCGTCCCTGCGTCGAGGTGACGCTATTCGGCGAGTTCGACGACCTCAGCCCGGCGGTCGGGGCCGCGATCTACCGCCTAGCCCAGGAGTCCATCACCAACGCTCGACGGCACGCCCGCCACGCGACCCAGGTCACCGTCGCCGTCACAGGCGACGCCGACCAGGTACGGCTGACCATCGACGACGACGGCTCCGCCGCTGGCGGCCGCGCCCCAGCAGGCTACGGCCTGGTGGGCATGCGGGAACGCGCCTCACTGCTCGGCGGCACCTTCCACGCAGGCCCCGCCGCCGAGCGGGGCTGGCGGGTAGAGGCGGTCCTGCCCCGAACCGGGACGCCACGATGAGCATCAGGGTCCTCATCGCCGACGACCAGCCCATCGTGCGCACCGGGCTGACGATGCTGCTCGACGCCCAACCCGACATCGAAGTGGTCGGCGCGGCCGCCGACGGGCGCGAGGCAGTCCGCCTGGCGCTCCAGCTGCGCCCCGACGTCGGCCTGTTCGACATCCGAATGCCGCTGATGGACGGCATCGAAGCCACCCGACGCCTCGCCGGCCCCGACGTCACCGATCCCCTGCCGATCGTGGTCATCACCACCTTCGATCTCGACGAGTATGTCCACGGGGCGCTCAAAGCCGGCGCCCGCGGGTTCCTGCTCAAGGACGCCGGACCCGC
The DNA here is from genome assembly GCF_056836825.1 of Streptomyces sp. TRD_SC_5. Classification (NCBI taxonomy): domain Bacteria; kingdom Bacillati; phylum Actinomycetota; class Actinomycetes; order Kitasatosporales; family Streptomycetaceae; genus Streptomyces; species Streptomyces sp. TRD_SC_5. The sequence continues at coordinate 799,479 of NZ_JBWZZS010000001.1, forward strand.
CCTGCTGACCCAGGCCATCCACGCCGCCGCCGACGGAGACGCACTGATCGCACCCAGCGTGACTGTCCGACTGCTCGCAGCGTTCGCCCACGCACAGACCCCACCACCAAGGCAGCCGATAGAACCGCTCACCGCCCGCGAGGAGGAAGTCCTCGTGCCTGTAGCCCAAGGCCGCACCAACAATGAGATCGCCAACGAGCTCCAGATCACCCCAAGCACCGTCAAAGCCCACCTCGCCAGCCTCATGCGAAAGCTCGGCGCCCGAAACCGCGTCGAGGTCGCCATGTGGGCCCACGAGACCGGCCGCATCTGACGCCGCAAAGGCTCCCGCCGCCGTTTGCCGCAACCCACAGCGTCACAAAGCGGCTCGCGCGCATATCGACCAGCCTTGCAGTACGCCACTCCCCCGGTCCGTTGCTATTCGAGAGGCTCGGTCTGGAACACGCCGCAGGTTCGGGACCGTCTAGCATGGGGACACCGTCGGCGTCCCGTCAAAGAGGACGCTGGCATGGGAACTAGCTCCGTGGTGCGTGCCCCGCGCGTCCACCGGACTGTCGACGTAGCTCCTGCGTGACCAGCCGTCAAAGCAGCGGCTAGGCAGCTACCGGTTCGGGGGCAATACTCCGTAGGACGTGGGCTTGGATTCCAAGCGGGTCACCTGCTCGGGAATAGATGCCCTTTCGGCCATACTTTGCCGCGAGTAGCTTCCACATCAGCATTGGCTGTTCCGCATGGACAGTTACGGGCTCGGACTTCCTCCAGCCTCGTGCCGACAGTTGCATGAATAGTGACAACTTGCGTCGGTCGTCTATCAAACCCAAATGTGCGCCGCGCATGATAAGAGCCTGAATAGAAAAGAGCGGCTTTAACCTCGCCCCGGGACCGGCACTCGCCAGTCCCAGGCCACTGCCCGCGAACTCAGGACGAGCCCCGGCACCACGCCGCCAGTCATCCCGGGCAGCCACGGCCCGCCCCGCAGTCAGCCGCACACATTGATCGCCGGCACGTCAGAGCGGGGGAACATAGCGTGGGATCGCCGGTTAGCCCAAACCGTCGATCCCGCGCATCATTGATAGTTCACCGCCACGACCTGCCCGTACGTCGAAAGGCATCACCGAGACCCATAAATGGAACTCGTCGCGTATCCGTTAGCGATCTGCACCGCCACGGAGCTGCTGCGGGACAGGTACCGTGCGCGCTAGAGGCCACATGAGATATCGCATCTCGGACGAACCGGGAAAGAGACTGCGCCGGATTGGCCTGCCATCGATATGCGGCTCAGCGCAGGATGCCTGGCGACCTCACTTGGGTCACCGCCGTCTTGACCAATTTTCGACCCAACACCTTGCTCTGTTCACTCGCCACAGGCGTTCCAGCCACACTTCTGTGCGTCCGACATTTAGAAATGGAGAATCGAAATACACGTACAAACTAACGGAGTACAGGGCGCCCGATACAGTCCTACGCGTATCCGCGCCACCTGGGACGGGACAGGGAGCGTAGAGGACGCCTCCAGGGCGTTGGGGTTCTCGCGCGCGAAGGGCTACGACCTCGTCCACCGCGGGGAGTTCCCATGCCGTGTGCTACGCATCGGCCGTACGACACGTGTCGTCACCGCATCCCTGCTCCGAGTGCTCGAAACCGGAGAGCCGGAGTACAACGCTGCCCCCACCGGACAATGCACGCCATCGTAGACTGCCACGCGACGAAGCCCCGCTGGATATTCGGCGGGGCTTCGTCGTCTCACGCCCTCTGCCAGAATCCGGCACCGGTGAGGACGGAGCTCACGGCCGCGGCCGCAAGAGCGGCGACCGCGCCGATCCGCTTCACTGATCCCCCAGCAGCGCGGAGGGTGCTGAGGGGGGAGCGAGGGCCGGGACTACGCGGCGTGGTCGGCGAGCGCCGAGGCCAGCTCAGCCAACGCCAGGGTCCGGGCGAACCCGGACTACTCGACGTATACGCCCACGTGCCGACGGGTGCTCCGGCCGTACGGGTACTGCCACAGCTTGGCAAAGTGGAGCGGTCCGCCCTCATGGGTCGTGACGGCCTCGGCACCAGCGTGGGCCAGGACGACCCTGTACCTGACCTGGTACCCCGTATGGTCGGCTGCACCAGGCTGGATAGGTGAGGGTGACCGGGCCGTGGTCAAAGCTCGGCACCGTGACAGTGCGCCGCGCGCTCATCGGACTGCCTCCGTTCCCGCGGCGCCCCAGAGGGCGGTACCCAGAGGAGGGTGCTCGGCGAGACGGGCCGCAGGTAGTCCGCGGCCAACCAAGGTCGTCGCCCTGCTGGCCCCTCCAGGGCAACCCGGGCGTGCACGACGCGGTCGCGATGCGGTCACACTTGTTTGTTGCCGACGGTGGCTGGCGTGGGGATGGCCAGTGCTTCCAGGCCAGCCGCAAGGAGGCCACCCAGCTCGGCGCTCAGGGTGCGGTCTTGCATGGGTTCGGCTCCCTCCTTGATCGGAAGGGTTTCGGATCAAGGACCCCGCGGTGCTGGAATCACCTCCCGGGGCCGTTCCGTCTCACGCGCGTCTCACACGCTGCGCGTGACACGGTGGCCTAGGGGTCTCTGACCTGGACCTTATGGACTGTGTGGACGCTCACGAGCGGCTGAGAACGCCAGGTAAGCTCTGGTCACGTGACTGCTGCTCCTGCGAAGCCTCGCATCCCGAATGTCCTGGCCGGCCGCTACGCCTCCGCGCAACTCGCCGTCCTGTGGTCCCCCGAGCAGAAGGTGAAGCTGGAGCGCCAGCTGTGGCTCGCCGTGCTCCGTGCTCAGAAGGACCTCGGCATCGAGGTGCCCGAGGAGGCGATCTCCGACTACGAGCGTGTGCTCGACCAGGTCGACCTGGCGTCGATCGCCGAGCGCGAGAAGATCACGCGCCACGATGTGAAGGCGCGGATCGAGGAGTTCAACGCGCTCGCGGGTCACGAGCAGGTCCACAAGGGCATGACCTCCCGCGACCTCACCGAGAACGTCGAGCAGCTGCAGATCCGGCTCTCCCTGGAGCTGATGCGCGACCGTACGGTCGCCGTGCTCGCCCGGCTCGGCAAGCTGTCCGGTGAGTACGCGGAGCTGGTCATGGCGGGCCGCTCGCACAACGTCGCGGCCCAGGCGACGACGCTCGGCAAGCGCTTCTCCACGGCGGCCGACGAGCTGCTGGTGGCGTACGGGCGCCTGGAGGAGCTGCTCGGCCGCTACCCGCTGCGCGGGATCAAGGGCCCGGTCGGCACGGCCCAGGACATGCTGGATCTGCTGGGCGGGGACGCCGGGAAGCTGGCGGACCTGGAGCAGCGGATCGCCGGTCACCTCGGCTTCTCTCAGGCCTTCACCTCGGTGGGGCAGGTGTACCCGCGCTCGCTGGACTACGAGGTCGTCACCGCGCTGGTGCAGCTCGCGGGCGCTCCCTCCTCTGTTGCCAAGACCATCCGGCTGATGGCCGGGCACGAGCTGGTGACGGAGGGCTTCAAGCCCGGCCAGGTCGGCTCGTCCGCGATGCCGCACAAGATGAACACCCGCTCCTGCGAGCGTGTGAACGGCCTCATGGTGATCCTGCGTGGCTACGCCTCGATGACGGGCGAGCTGGCGGGCGACCAGTGGAACGAGGGTGACGTTTCCTGCTCGGTGGTGCGCCGTGTCGCGCTGCCCGACGCGTTCTTCGCCTTCGACGGTCTCCTTGAGACCTTCCTCACCGTGCTCGACGAGTTCGGCGCCTTCCCGGCGGTCGTGGCCCGCGAGCTGGACCGCTACCTCCCCTTCCTCGCGACGACCAAGGTGCTCATGGCTTCAGTACGGGCCGGGGTCGGCCGAGAGGTCGCACACGAGGCCATCAAGGAGAACGCAGTCGCCTCCGCGCTGGCGATGCGTGAGCAGGGCGCCGAGCGCAACGAGCTGCTCGACAAGCTCGCCGCCGACGAGCGCATCCCGCTGGACCGGGCGCAGCTCGACGAGCTGATGGCCGACAAGCTGTCCTTCACAGGTGCGGCGGCGCAGCAGGCCGGCGCCGTAATCTCCCGCATCGAGGAGATCGCCAAGCAGCATCCCGACGCCGCCGGGTACACCCCCGGATCGATCCTCTGATCCGCACGGCATGACACCGGAAGAGTTCCTCGCCGCCCGCGACCGCCTCGTCCCCGACGTGGTGGCGGGCGGCCTGCGGGTGCTCTTCTGCGGCATCAACCCCGGGCTTATGTCGGCCGCGACGGGCCACCACTTCGCCCGCCCCGGCAACCGCTTCTGGCCCGTGCTGCACCTCTCGGGCTTCACCCCCCGGCAGCTGAAGCCCGCGCAGCAGGACGAACTCCTTTCCTACGGCCTCGGCATCACCAACGTGGTGGCCAGAGCGAGTGCGCGGGCCGACGAGATAAGCGACGAGGAGTTCCGCGAGGGCGGCCGGCTCCTTACGGCGAAGGTCGAACTGCTGCGGCCGAAGTGGCTCGCGGTCGTCGGCATCACCGCCTACCGCACGGCCTTCGGCGACAAGAAAGCAGTCATCGGGCCGCAGGAGCGGACAATCGGCGGAACCCGGGTGTGGGCCCTGCCCAACCCCAGTGGCCTCAACGCCCACTGGACCGCGCAGACCATGGCCGAGGAGTACGCCCGGCTGCGAGCCGCGGCGCAGGGCGGCGTCCAGGAGCCCGAAGCCAGGAGCCGGCGGCAGGCAGACCCGGAGTAAGCCGGCTGTCGGGTCTAGTAGCCAGCCCGTAGCTAGGGCGGATCGATCTCGGTGACCACCGCCGTCAGCTCGTACGACAGCCCTCCGTCTTCCAGCGCCAGCGCCACCGCGATCCACCTGCCGTGGGCCCGCCAGATGTGCAGGCTGTCGAACTGCGCGCTCAACGCATCCCAGGGCGCCGGTATGTCCTCGCCCGCAATGCTCCGCTCCAGGACACTCCAGAGGCTGAAGACCTGGGGCTCGCCCCACTCCCCGCCGAGCACCGCCAGCAGCGCGTCGTGCTCGGCCACGCACTCTTCCCGCGCCTCCAGGCTCTGTGCGGCGTCCGAGTTCCCCAGCTCGCCGGCCGCGCTCAGCTCCGCCGTGTGATAGCCGGGTCCGCTGAAACCGGTGTCCGACCTGCCGCGCTGTGCCGGGAATTCCTTCGTGCGCAGCAGGTCTATGAGGGCGAGATACCGTGCGGTGCTCATGTCGTCAGTAAACCTCCCGGCACTGACAATTGGCTGCCTGTCAGGCGTCGCGGCGCCGCACGGCCCACCAGCCGGCCAGCAGTGCGGCAGCCGCCCAGACCGCTGTCACCGCGAGCCCCGTCCACGCCCCGAGGTCACCCTCCGGGTTCAGGTGCAGCACCTGCTGCCCGGCACGGTCCGGCAGATACTGGGCGACTCCTCCGGCTATGTCCCCGACCACGAACGAGACGATCAGAATGAAGGGGATGAGCAGACTGAGGACGGCGACGCCGCTGCGCGGCAGAGCCGTGAGTCCTGCGGCGAGCAACGCGGACTGTCCAACGCGGAGATCGCCGCGCAGCTCGTCGTGGGCACGGAAACCGTGAAGACCCATGTGAGCGCGGTGCTGGCCAAGTTGAACGCTCGTGACCGTACGCAGGCGGTCATCGCCGCGTACGAGTCCGGATTCGTCTGCCCCAGCTGACCGGACCGCGGGGCGCGCGCCTGCTCGGGGGCGGCTCGCCGTGCTCGGAGGCAGCGAGTACGATCCGGCAGAACAAGCGCGCGAGCTGGGAGGACACACCGTGGGGCGGTTGACCGGTGGGGACCCCTCTTTGTTGCGGCGGATCAACTCCGCGGTGGTGCTGCACGCGCTGCGCGGCGCGGACTCCCCCACTCTCACCGATTTGACCCGCGTGACCGGACTGTCCCGGCCGACGGTCGAGGGGGTTGTCGAAGGGCTCATGGAGACCGGGCTCGTCGTCGAGGCCCCGCCCGAGGGGGGTGAGACGCGACGGCAGGGACGGCCGGCGCGGAGGTTCCGGTTCCGCGCCGAGGCGGGGCACCTGATGGGCGTCGAGATCGGCCCGCACCGCATCGCCGCCCTGCTGTCCGGCCTCGACGGCCGTGTCATCGGCGCCGGTTCGCGCACGGTGTCCGAGACCGCTTCGGCGGACGAGCGGCTCGACAGGGTCCGCGCCATGGTCGCGGACGTACTGCGCCGCACCGGCGTCCCGCGGAGCTCGCTGCGCGCCGTCGGTGTCGGAGCCCCCGGCATCGTGGAGGCCGACGGGACCGTGCGGCTGGGTACGGCCCTCCCCGACTGGACCGGGCTGCCGCTGGGCGAGCGGCTCCGCCGGTCCTTCCGCTGCCCCGTGCTGGTGGAGAACGACGCGAACGCGGCGGCGGTCGCCGAGCACTGGAAGGGCGCCGCCGTCGACTCCGACGACATCGTGTTCGTACTGGCCGGGCTGAGCCCCGGCGCGGGCTCACTGATCGGCGGGCGGCTGCATCGCGGGTTCGGCGGCGCGGCCGGCGAGATCGGAGCGCTCCATCTGCTGGGCCGCGAGGTCACGCCGGAGATGCTGCTGTCGACGACGGACGAGCCGGTGCTCCCGCTGGACGAGCAGGCCGTGGCCACCGTCTTCCGGCGCGCCAGGCAGGGTGACACGGCCGCGCAGGAGGCCGTCGGGCGGTTCATCCAGCGGCTGGTGCACGACGTGGCGGCGCTGGTCCTGGCGCTCGACCCCGAACTGGTCGTGATCGGCGGCTGGGCGGCAGGTATCGACGGCGTACTGGAGCCGCTGCGCGGCGAGTTGGCGCGTTACTGCCTGCGCCCGCCGCAGGTGGCACTGTCGCTGCTCGGTGAGGCGGCCGTGGCGACGGGTGCGCTGCGCCTCGCTCTCGACCATGTCGAGGAGCAGCTGTTCGCAGTCGAGGGAACGGTGACGGCCCGCCGCTGAGTGCGACGGGCCGTACGGTACGACGCTGCCGGGATCAGGACGCCCTGCGCTCCTGGGTGTGGTGGCTGATCTCCAGGTCGCCCGAGTCGCCGAAGGTGAGCCGGCAGGTGTCCGCCCGGTAGGTGGCGACCGACACGGCGGCAGTCCTGCCCTCGGCGAAATAACGCGTGGTGACGACGAGGACGGGCGCGCCCGGCAGGCGGTCGAGTTCCTTCGCGTCGTCCGCGCGGGCCGAGCCGAGCTCGACGGCGCGGTCCTGACCATCCATTCCGAGGCGCTGCAGTTCCCGCAGCACACTGCGCGCGCGGGCCGCTCCCGAGGGAGCTTCGATGGCCGCGAGGTCCGGTACGGATGCCACCGGGACGTACAGCAGCTCGGCCGCGACCGGCTGGCCGTGCGTCACGCGGATCCGGCGCACCGTGTGCACCTCGTCCTGGCTGTCGCCGTCGAGCACGCGGGCAACTGCCACCGGCGGTACGGCACTCAGGCAGTCGACGGGCTGCCAGGAGTCGCCTGCCGCGCCCGGCCAGCCGTGCTGCGAGGTCCCGACGTCCACGCCCACACGTGGCGGGGCGACGGTGGTGCCCACGCCGCGACGGCGCTGCAACCGGCCTTCGAGCTCCAGCTGTTCGAGCGCCTGGCGGAGCGTGGCGCGTGCGACGCCGAAGCGCGCGGCGAGTTCACGCTCGTTGGGCAGGATCTCACCGACCGCGAAATCGGAGTCGAGTGCCTCGCTGAGCACGGTCTTGAGGTGCCAGTACTTCGGCTCCGGCACCGTATCGAGCTGCGTGGTCCCCACCCTGATCCTCCGCAATCGGCCTGATCCCGGGGCGAGTTTCCGCGCCCTTGTTTATTAAAGGTTCCTGCACTAACACTGCGACCATAAGTGCGGGGTCTGCCTTGGTCAAGACCAATCAGCGCAGGACAGGCGTCGCCTCTACAGGGCGAGTGCGGCGAGCTTGTCGGGGTTTCGCACGATATAGACGCACTGGATGAGGCCGTCCACGACGTCCAGCTGGAAGACCGAGTCGGGCTTCCCGCCGGCGAGGACCAGCAGGGCGGGCCCGCCGTTGAGTTCCAGGAACCGGTACTCGCTGTCGGGGATCGACTGCTTGGCCGCCCCGAACAGGAAACGGCCCACCTTGTCGGCGCTCTCGATGACACGCAACGGCGCCTTGGCCTTGCCGCCGCTGTCGCCGACGAGCCTGACGTCCGGCGCGAGCAGCGTGAGCAGCGCGCCGAGGTCCCCTCCCGACGCGGCGGCGAGGAAACGTTCGGTGAGGTCCCGCCGTTCGACGGGGTCCACGTCGAAGCGCGGCCTGCGTTCCGCGACATGCCTGCGGGCGCGTCCCGAGAGCTGCCTTACGGCCGATTCCGAGCGTTCCAGGGTGGCCGCGATTTCGCCGTACGGGAAGCCGAAGGCCTCCCGCAGTACGAACACGGCACGCTCCAGCGGGGAGAGCGACTCGAGAACGACGAGAACCGCGAGCGAGACGGAGTCGGCGAGCACCGCGCGTTCCGCGGTGTCCTCGGCGGTCGCGCCGAAGTCGGTTTCCAGCGGCTCGGGGAGCCACGGCCCGACGTACGCCTCGCGCCGCGCCTGTACGTGCCTCAGCCGGTCGATGGCGAGCCTCGTGGTGATCCGCACCAGATAGGGACGCGGTTCCCGTACGTCGTCGCGCACCTGGGCCGACCAGCGCAGCCACGCCTCCTGTACGACGTCCTCGGCGTCGGCGACCCGGCCGAGCATCCGGTATGCCACCCCGGTCAGTACGGGGCGGTGCTCTTCGAAGACGTCAGTCGCGGTGTCGGCAGTCACCCGTCCATCCCAGCCGACCGTTCCCGCCGTGTCCAGGCAGCACGAGTGCGTCGCCGAACACACAGCGGGGGCGGACAGGGCGGAATCCGGAACCGTCCGGCCTCTTGAACTCCAGGCTACCCAGCGGTAATTGTTGCTGACACATTGTCTAGCGCCGACCCCACCCAGGGAGCAGCAGCATGACCGCAAAGGTCTCCTTCAGCATCGAGTCCCCCACGGGCAGCCACCCGCTCTCCGTCGCGTACGAACGGGCGGGCGCCGGCGAGCCGCTCCTGCTCCTGCATGGCATAGGCCATCACTGGCAGGCGTGGCAGCCGGTGATCTCCGCGCTGGCCGCCGAACGCGATGTGATCGCCGTGGACCTGCCCGGTTTCGGAGGGTCGACGCCGCTCCCCGACGGCTTCTCCTACGACCTGTCGACGGTCGTTCCCGTGCTCGGTTCGCTGTGCGAGGCGCTCGGCATCGAACGCCCCCATGTCGCGGGGAACTCCCTCGGAGGCCTGCTCGCCCTGAAGTTGGGCCAGGAGAAGCTCGTTCGGTCGGTGACAGCTCTGTCCCCCGCCGGTTTCTGGACCGAGAGCGAGCGCCGCTACGCCTTCGGCACGCTGCGCGGGATGCGGCTCGGCGCGCAGACGCTGCCGCTGCCGGTCATAGAGCGGATGGCGCGCACGGCGGCGGGCCGGATCGCGCTGACCAGCACCATCTACGCGCGGCCCGGGTGGCGTTCACCGGAGGCCGTCGTCGCTGAGACCCTGGCCCTCCGGGAGGCGACCGGTTTCGCCCAGACTCTCTCGGCGGGCCGCCGCGTCCTGTTCACCGACGACGTTCCCGGCATACCTGTCACTGTCGCCTGGGGAAGCCGTGACCGGCTGCTGCTGCGCCGGCAGGGCGTCAGGGCCAAGCACGCGATCCCCGGCGCCCGGCTGGTCAGGCTGCCGGGCTGCGGCCACGTTCCGATGAACGACGACCCCGCACTGGTCGCCCGGATCATCCTGGACACGAGCAGCCAGTACGACCCGGGGACGCCCGCCGAACACGCCGGAGCCCAGGGCGGCTGCTCGTACCGGCGCGCCTGACGGACGGACTCGTCGAGCGCAAGCGGACCATGGACCTGGGCCACTGCGCCGCTGCCGGCGCCTACCGGGAGCGGTAGGACGCGCACACCGCCGACCGGTTCCGCGGAACGGGGGCCAGTTGTTCACTTGTGGTTCGTGTGGTTGCCGTGGCCGGGCACTAACCATGGCGTCGCACGCTCGGACCGAACCGCCACTGGAGGCGCACCGATGCCGTACCGCCGACCGCAGAGCCGGCCACAAAGTCAGTCCCCCGACCGACGCACCGTCCTGCGCGGCTCGCTGGCCGCCTCGGCCGCGCTGGCCCTGCCCGGCGCCGCAGCCCTGGGCGTCGGAACGTCCGCCGCGCCCGCCCAGGCGCTCTCCGGCCGGCCGCGCGCCGCCTGGGGCGTGCAGACGGGCGATGTCACCTCGTCGTCGGGGCTCGTGTGGGTACGGTCCGACCGCCCGGCCCGGATGATCGTGGAAACGTCCGCGACCGAGTCCTTCCGCCACTCGCGCAGATGGCACGGTCCCCTGCTCGGCCCCGGAACGGACTTCACCGGAACGACGGCACTGCGCGGTCTGCCCGGCGGTGAGCAGGTGCACTACCGCGTGACCCTCGCCGATCCCGACGATCCCCGGCGTACCGGTGAAGCGTTCCAGGGAACGTTCCGTACGGCGCCCGTGAAGCGACGCGACGGCGTGCGCTTCCTGTGGTCCGGCGACATCGCCGGACAGGGGTGGGGCATCAACCCGGACATCGGCGGCTACCGGGTGTACGACGAGATGCGCCGCCTCGACCCGGACTTCTTCCTGTGCAGCGGCGACACGGTCTACGCGGACGGCGTCATCCAGCCGAGCGTGACGCTGCCGGACGGGCGGGTGTGGCGGAACCTCACCACCCCGGAGAAGTCGAAGGTGGCCGAGACGCTGGACGAGTTCCGAGGGAACTTCCGGTACAACCTGCTGGACGAGAACGTGCGCCGTTTCAACGCGCAGGTGCCCTCGATCGTGCAGTGGGACGATCACGAGGTACGCAACAACTGGTACCCGGGCCAGATCCTCGACGACGCCCGCTACACGGAGAAGAACGTCGACGTACTGGCGGCGCGGTCGGTGCGGGCGTTCAGCGAGTACTTCCCGATTTCGACGCTCCACGCGCGCGTGGAGGGCCGAAAGGACGCCGGCCGGGTTTATCGGGTGGTCAGACAGGGCCCCCTGCTCGATGTCTTCGTGCTCGACATGCGGACGTACCGCAACGCCAACTCGCCCGGCCGGCAGACCGACGACGCCACCGGGATCCTCGGCGCCGAGCAGCTCGCCTGGCTGAAGCGGGAACTGTCGCGCTCCCGCGCCGTATGGAAGGTGATCGCCTCCGACATGCCGCTGGGAATCGTCGTCCCCGACGGAGCGGCCAACTTCGAGGCCGTCGCTCAGGGCGATCCCGGTGCGCCGCTGGGCCGGGAGCTCCAGATCGCGGAACTCCTGCGTCACATCAAGTACGCCCGTATCACCGGCACGGTGTGGCTCACCGCCGATGTGCATTACACCTCGGCCCAGCACTACGACCCGTCGCGCGCGGCGTTCAAGGACTTCGCGCCCTTCTGGGAGTTCGTGTCCGGACCGCTGGCCGCCGGCGGATTCCCGGCGGGCCGGCTCGACGCAACCTTCGGCCCGGACCAGGTCTTCGTCAAAGCACCGACGCGCGCCAACGTGTCCCCGATGGAGTCGCCGCAGTACTTCGGCGAGGTCGAAATCGACGGCGGGAGCGGAGAGCTGACGGTACGTCTGCGCGCGGAGGGAGGCGTGGTGCTGTTCAGCAAGGTGCTTCAGCCGGGCCGGGTGAGCCTGTGATGTGATTGAAAACGGTCCCAAACTGCCCAGAAGCATACTTAACCCATCAGTCACAAAGCGTTCGTGATCACGCAACACCGCTCGGTCACAGTGGTGCCATGACCGACATGACTGAAGTGAACAAGCCGACGTCCACGTGGTCCGCGAAGAGGACCCGCCGCACGCACCACTGGCGGCGGGACCTCGTCGAACTCGCCGCCCTGTTCACGGCGGTGGCCGTCGCGGACGCCGTCGCGAACATGATCGTGCACGGACCCGACGGACCGTACCTCCTGGTGATCTCGGCCGTGGTGCTGACCGCCACGGCAGGGTTCCACACCTGGTGGGCGCGACGGCACAGCCATGCTCCGCCGCCGGCTGCCGCCTCAACGGGCGCCGGCACGAAGGACACCGGCACAAAGGACACCGGTACCGAACCAGTGGCGCCCGCGCCCGAAACCGCCCTGTGGCGGATGCGCACCACCGTCAAGGACGAGCCCGGAAGCCTTGCGCTGCTGTGCACCGCCCTGGCCCGGCACCAGGTGGACATCCTCACCCTGCAGACCCACCCGCTCGCCGAAGGCACGGTCGACGAACTGCTGCTGCGCGCCCCCGCCACCCTTCAAGCCGCCCAGCTCAGCCGCGAGATCGCCGGCGCCGGCGGCAGCGACACCTGGCTGGAGCGGGCCGACGCCCACGACCTGGTCGACGCCCCCACCCGGGTGCTCGGCCTCGCCACCCGCACCGCGCTCGACGCCGCCGAACTACCCCTGGCACTGCGCCAGTTGCTCGGCCGCTGCACCATCCACTCGCTTCCCGCGACCACCCTCACCGGCCGGCCCACCGGCGAGAGCGCTCCGGTCGAGGGCGTACTCGACGGTACGGTCATGAAGCTGCGCGACCCGTCCGGCGGGGTGATCACCATCGAGCGTCACTATCTGCCCTTCACCCCGACGGAGTTCGCGCGCGCCCGCGCGCTCGTCGAACTCGACGCCCGTCTCGGCCCGCGCATCCCCCGCAGCGAGGACGTCCTGACGCTCCCCGAGGGCAACGCGATCACCGTCCGCAGGGCAGGACTCGACGACCTCGAAGCCGCCCGCGCCATGCACGACCGCTGCGGCGACCGCACCCTGAGCCTGCGCTACCACGGCCCGGTGGGCGACGCCGACCGCTACCTCAGCCACCTCCTCAGCCCGCGCTTCGGCCGCACCCTGGCCGTCCAGACGGCCTCCGGCCGCCTCGTCGCCCTCGGTCATCTGCTCTGGGACGGCGACGAAACGGAGGTGGCGCTGCTCGTCGAGGACGCGTGGCAGCGCCGCGGCATCGGCTCCGAGCTGCTGGAACGTCTGGTGGCGCTCGCCGTCGAGGCGGGCTGCGAGAGCGTGTACGCCGTGACCCAGTCGTCCAACACCGGCATGGTCGCGGCCATGCGCGGGCTCGGCCTGCCCCTCGACTACCAGATCGAGGAGGGCACGCTGGTGGTCACCGCGCGGCTGGCTGCGCCGCCGGCCGTACGACCTCGTCCCGCACACGCAGCGGCTCCGGTACAGGCACCGGACCAGGCACAGACGCGGGCCGTGCGGCCCCAGCAGCGCTGAGCGCCTCGCACAGGTCCCGCCACAGGTCCTCCACGTCCTCCAGCCCGGCCGACATCCGCAGCAGCCGGTCGCTGACGCCCGAGGACCGCCGGTCTCCCTCGGCCACGATGCGGTGGCTGATGGAGGCCGGATGCTGGATGAGCGAATCCACGCTGCCGAGACTGACGGCCGGCGTGATCAGCCGTACGCCGCCGATCACCGCATGCGGATCGCCGTACACCTCGAAGGCCACCATCGCGCCGCCCAGCTTCGGGTAGTGCACCCGCGCCACGCGCGGGTCGGCGGCCAGCCGCCGGGCCAGCTCGGCCGCGGTCGCCGAGGCGGCCCGCATGCGTACGGGCAGCGTGGAAAGCCCGCGCAGCAGCAGGTACCCGGCGAGCGGATGCAGTACTCCGCCGGTCGCGAACCGCACCTGGCGCAGCTGCCTCGCGGTCTCCTCGTCGCACGCCACCACCCCGCCCAGGACGTCGCCGTGTCCGCCGAGGTACTTCGTCGCGCTGTGCAGGACGATCCGCGCGCCGTGCTCCAGGGGCCGCTGGAGCACCGGCGTGGCGAAGGTGTTGTCGACGAGCAGCGGCACCGGCCCGCAGGCCTGTGCGACCGCCTTGATGTCGACCTCGGCGAGCGTCGGGTTGGCGGGGGTCTCGACCATCACGAGGCCGGTGTCGGGGCGTATCGCGTCCGCGATGCCGGCCGGATCTACCCAGGTCACCTCGGTGCCGAGCAGCCCGGCGTTCAGCAGGTGGTCGCTGCATCCGTACAGCGGCCGTACGGCGACGACGTGGCGCAGGCCCGCGCTCGCCCGTACGAGAAGTACGGCGGTGAGCGCGGCCATGCCGCTGGCGAACGCGACGGCGCTCTCGGCGCCCTCCAGCCGCGCGAGGGCGTCCTCGAAGCGGGCGGTGGTCGGGTTGTCCAGCCGTGCGTACACGGGTGGGCCGTCGGGCCGCGCGCCGGTGGCGGCGAATTCGTCGATTCTCGCCGCCTCCCCCCGGCTGTCGTACGACGGATAAGTGGTCGACAGGTCGAGCGGCACGGCGTGCAGGCCCAGCGCGGCGAGATCTTCGCGGCCGGCGTGCACGGCTTCGGTGGCCAGGGCCCAGGGTGTGGTCGAGGCGTCGGTGTTCATGACATGACTCTGAACAACTACCGGAGTGGAGGGACAGTACTCCGTGTTACGTTCGGGCCATGGCCGAATCTGTCGCACTTGACCCGGTCGATCTGCACATACTGCGCCTTCTGCAGAACGACGCGCGGACCACCTACCGCGAGCTGGCCGCCGAGGTCGGAGTCGCACCCTCCACCTGCCTGGACCGGGTGGCTCGCCTGCGCCGCTCCGGGGTGATTCTCGGCCATCAGCTGCGCCTCGACCCCGCCAAGCTCGGCCGCGGCCTCGAAGCCCTGCTGCTCGTCCAGGTGCGCCCGCACCGCCGTGAGCTCATCGGCCCGTTCGTGGAACGCATCAGGGCGCTTCCCGAGACGCGCGCTCTCTTCCATCTGACCGGGCCGGACGACTATCTCGTCCACGTGGCGGTGACGGACACGGCCGACCTGCAGCGATTGGTTCTGGACGAGTTCACGTCGCGGCGCGAAGTCGCCCGTGTGGAGACCCGGCTGATCTTCCAGGCGTGGGACTGCGGACCGCTGCTGCCACCGGCTGCCGGCGCCCACGGAGGACGCTGATATCAAGCCGCCGATGTCAGGCCACTGACCTCGGACAGTAGTGACGCGGAGCCCTTGCCCGTACGAGGATGTCGGCATGTCTGTCACTCCGAGCAGCCGGCTCGCCCTCCCCCGCCAGGTCGCCGACGCGTACGTCGACGCACTCATCGCCCTCGACCCGATCACCGGCACGTACTTGGGGGTGAGGGAGAGCTCCCGCAGCCTGCCGGACTTCTCCCCCGAGGGACAGCGGGCACTCGCCGGGCTGGCCCGCACCACACTCGCCGAGCTGGACGCGGCGCAGGCCCTGCCGGGCGCGGACAATGACGTGGAGCGCCGCTGCGGCCGTCTCCTTCGCGAGCGGCTGACCGCCGAGCTCGCCGTACACGAGGCCGACGAGAGCCTGCGGGCCGTCAGCAACATCCACTCCCCCGCGCACAGCATCCGCGGCGTGTTCACCGTGACGCCCACCGAGACCGACGAGGACTGGGCGGCCGTGGCCAAGCGGCTGCGCGCGGTGCCGGGCGCCCTTGAGGGATACCGGGCGTCGCTCGCGCTCGGTCTGGAACGCGGGCTGCTGGGCGGTCCGCGCGCCACGGAGACGTTCATCGGCCAGCTGACCGAGTGGGCGGGTGACGGGCGCGGCTGGTTCGAGGAGTTCGCGGCAGCGGGACCGGATGCGCTGCGCGCCGAGCTGGACGAGGCGGCCCGCGGCGCCACCGGGGCGGTCGCCGCGTTGCGCGACTGGATGCGCGATGTATACGGCCCGGCCGTGAAGGGGGCGCCCGACACGGTCGGCCGCGAGCGGTACGCCCGCTGGTCGCGCTACTTCAACGGCACCGATCTCGACCTGGACGAGGCGTACGCGTACGGCTGGTCCGAGTACCACCGCCTGCTCGGCGAGATGAAGACCGAGGCGGAGAAGATCCTGCCGGGCGCGGCCACTCCGTGGGAGGCGCTGGCCTGGCTCGACGAGCACGGTACGCACATCGAAGGGGTCGAGGAGACCAGGGTCTGGCTGCAGGGCCTGATGGACGAGGCGATCGAAGCGCTCGACGGTACGCACTTCGAACTCGCCGGGCGGGTACGGAAGGTGGAGTCCCGCATCGCGCCCCCCGGCAGCGCGGCGGCGCCGTACTACACCACTCCCTCCGAGGACTTCTCGCGTCCGGGCATCACCTGGCTGCCGACGATGGGCGAAACCCGCTTCCCGGTGTACGACCTGACGTCGACCTGGTACCACGAGGGCGTTCCCGGGCACCACCTGCAGCTCGCGCAGTGGGTCCATGTCGCGGACCGGCTGTCGCGCTACCAGGCGTCGGTCGGCATGGTCAGCGCCAACGCCGAGGGCTGGGCGCTGTACGCGGAGCGGCTGATGGACGAGCTGGGCTTCCTCGGTGACGCCGAGCGCAGGATCGGCTACCTGGACGCGCAGATGATGCGCTCCACGCGGATCATCGTCGACATCGGCATGCACCTGGAGCTGGAGATTCCGGCGGATTCCCCCTTCCACCCGGGCGAGCGCTGGACGCCGGAGCTGGCGCACGAGTTCTTCGGCATGCACAGCGGACGGCCGGCGGACTTCGTGGAGAGCGAGCTGACCCGCTATCTGTCCATGCCGGGCCAGGCGATCGGCTACAAGCTCGGTGAACGGGCATGGCTGCTGGGCCGTGAGAACGCCCGCAAGGCGCACGGCGACGCGTTCGACGCCAAGGCATGGCACATGGCGGCGCTGTCGCAGGGCTCTCTGGGCCTCGACGACCTGGTGGAAGAGCTTTCGAAGCTCTGACGGCCCACCGCGTGCGCGGGTACGGCGGCCGGGTTCAGGCCGATTTCAAGCCGATTTCATGAGCCCGGCCGTCGTCATGCGAAACCGTACTGACAGGGGGTTCCTTCCATGGGCACCGGATATCTCTTCTGCTCCGACCCGCTCGGCGCGAGACGCCCCGACCCGGCCTTCGCCGAAGAGGTGGCGAGCGCGCGGCAAGCGGGCGGGGAAGTCGCGCTCCTCGACCATGACGCCCTGCTCACCGGGGACACGGACGCGGCGCTCGCGCGGGTGCCGCGCGGCTGCGGTCCGTACTGGTATCGGGGATGGATGCTCCCGGTGTCCAGGTATGCGCAGCTGGCAAGCGGCCTGCAGGCGCGCGACTGCGAGCTGCTCACGCCCGCGTCCGACTTCGGCCGCGCGCATGAACTCCCCGGCTGGTACAAGGCCTTCGCGGAACTCACACCGCGCAGCGTCTGGTGCCCACGGCCGTACGGAGAGCCACCCTCCGCACCGGAACTCGCCGCGCTCACCGCCCCGCTCGGCCCCGGTCCTGCCGTCGTCAAGGACTTCGTCAAGTCCCGCAAGCACGAGTGGGACGAGGCCTGCTTCGTCCCCGCGCTCGCCGACACGGAGAAGCTTTCGGCGGTGGTACGCCGCTTCTTCGAGCTCCAGGAGGACTCGCTCGCGGGCGGGCTCGTAGTGCGCGAATACGAACCTTTCGAACCGGGCGGCGAGGCACGCGTCTGGTGGGTCGACGGCGAGCCCGTACTCACGACGGCGCATCCGGACTCCCCCGCCGCGCTTCCCGCGCCCGACCTCACCGCTGTACGCCCCGCCGTGCGGGCACTCGGCTGCCGCTGGGTGACGACCGATCTGGCGCTGCGCGAGGACGGGGTGTGGCGGGTGGTGGAGGTCGGCGACGGGCAGGTCAGCGGCCTGCCCGCGGGCGCGGACCCGTCCGCGCTCTTCGACGCGCTCACCCGCGCCGCAAGCCGCCCTCGGAATCAACGACCTGACCCGTCACCCACTCCGCCTAGCCCGTAGCCGGCCAAGCGATGAGCCGGGCCGGGTCGTCCGGCATGGCCCACCGTCCTTGGTGGTCTCGGGGTTTGCTGTCATCCGGTTTCCAGGGCGCGAAAAACCGCCTCTGGAGGCGGCTCCAACGCGGCCTGGGCGAGCGGGCATTACGCGTGCGACAGCGACGCCGCGCTCGATGTGGTGCTGCGGGCGGCGCGTCCGGTGGCCGAGGTGGGGCCTCGGGACGCGCGGTTCCTGCGGCCCGCGCGTCACGTCGTACGGTGAACCGGCCCGTCAGCAGCCGCAGTTGTCCGAGTCGACGGGCGCGGTGAGCGGGTCGGCGTCGCGCCGCTCGCGGCCCTCCCAGGTCTCGATCTCGAAGCCCTCGCGGATCCAGTACTCGATGCCGCCGAGCATCTCCTTGACCTGGAAGCCGAGTTCGGCGAGGGCGAGGGCGGCGCGGGTGCCGCCGTTGCACCCGGGGCCCCAGCAGTACGTGACGACCGGCACGGCCTTGTCCAGCAGCCGCTCCGCCTGGGCCGGGATCAGCGCCGTCGGCAGGTGCAGGGCGCCGGGTACGTGCCCCTGGTCCCAGGACTCGGTGGAGCGCGAGTCGATCACTACGAAGCCGGGGTCCTCGCCGGACGCGAGGACCGAGGCGACGTCGGACACGTCGGCGTGGAAGGCGAGGCTGGCGCCGAAGTACGCGGCGGCTGCGGCGGGGGCGGCCGGCGGGACGCGGAGAACAGGGTTCGCGCTGGTGGCGGGGGCCTGGGCGGTGGTGATCCGTGTCGTGGTCATGGGTAAAAACCTACGACGAGTGATCATCCAGCTGAAGTGGGATTCCCCGGCTCTTCTCTTGATCTGCCGGTGGATTCCCTGTTGTCTCGGGGCCATGACCGGATATTCACCGGACGCCACCGACTGGCGCATCCTGGAAGCCCTGCAACGCGAAGGCCGGGCCACTTTCGCCGAGCTGGCCCGCACCGTGTCCATGTCCGCGAGCGCCGTGACGGAGCGGGTGCGGCGGCTCGAAGAGGCGGGGGTGATCTCGGGCTACACGGCCGTCGTCGAACAGGAGCCGCTCGGGATGCCCATCCTGGCGTTCGTACGGCTGCGCTATCCGCACGGCAACTACAAGCCGTTCCACGACCTGCTCGAAGTGACGACCGAGGTGCTCGAAGCGCATCACGTCACGGGCGACGACTGCTTCGTCATGAAGGTCGCGGCCCGTTCGATGAAGCACCTCGAAGAGGTCTCGGGCCGGTTCGGCACGCTCGGCTCGGTCACCACCAGCGTCGTCTACTCCTCGCCGCTGCCACGGCGCGCGCTCAGCCGCTGACCCCGGCCGTGCGGTGGCGCACCACGGAGCCGTGCCGGTCCTTGACGACCTCCAGCTGGGTGGTGACGCGGCGCCGCAGGTCCGCGACGTGGCTGACGATGCCGACGCTGCGGTCCCGTTCGCGCAGGGAGTCCAGTACGTCGAGGACCTCGTCCAGGGTCTGGTCGTCGAGGCTGCCGAAGCCCTCGTCGATGAACAGCGTGTCGAGCCGTACGCCGCCGGCCTCGTCGGTGACCACGTCGGCGAGGCCGAGCGCGAGGGCCAGTGAGGCGAAGAACGTCTCGCCGCCGGACAGCGTCGCCGTGTCGCGCTCGACGCCCGTCCAGGCGTCGACAACGTGCAGGCCGAGTCCTGAACGGCCCCGGCCGCCGGACCTGACGTCGGAGTGGACGAGGGTGTAGCGGCCGGACGACATGCGCTGGAGGCGGGCGGTGGCGGCGGCCGCGACCTGCTCCAGGCGGGCCGCCAGTACGTACGACTCCAGGCGCATCTTGCGTTCGTTGTCGGCGGAGGTGCCCGCGGTGAGGGAGGCGAGTCGCGCCACTCGCTCGTACTTCTCGCGCAGGGGGGCCAGGCGTCGCGTCTCCTCGGCGGCCTGCTGCGACAGGGTCCGGAGCGCGGCGCAGCACTCGCGGGCGGCGTCGAGCGCGGACGCGGCTTCGAGCAGTCCGCGCTCGGCCGCGTCGAACTCCGCCTGGGCCCGCTGCGGTGCGGCCTGCGGCCGGTCGGCGGCTGCGGCGGTCCCGGGCTCCGCCAACCGGTCGGCGACGGCCGCCTGTTCGCGCTGCCAGTCGTCGATCCGGTGCTGGAGGTCGCGCTGCTCCGCCTCCCCGAGCAACGCCTGGGCAGCGGCGGCCGGGGTGTCGAACCCGGCCTTGAAGGCGGCGTCGGCGAGCCGGTCGTCGGCCTCCTTGAGGCGATGGGCGGTGGCTTCGACCGCCCGTACGGCTTCGGCGGCTTCACCGAGCACCCGGACGCGGCGCTCCAGCAGCGCGGCATGCTCGGCGACAGTGCGCGCTTCGCCTCGGGCTGCGGTCAAGTCCGCTTCGAGGGAGGCCTGCTCACGGTCGAGCGCTTCACGCTGCGAGGTACGGGCGGCGGCCCGCCGCTCGGCCTGCTGCTGCGCGTCGACGCGCAGCGCGTATTCGCGCTCGGCCCGGTCCAGCGCCTCGCGGGCCGCGTGCAGACCGGCGGCGGTGGTATGCGCCTGGGCGTGCTCCTGCCGCAACTCCTCGACCAGGGCCGACAGTTCGCTGACGCTCGCGTCACGCTGACGGCCGGCGGCACCGGTCGGCCCGTCTGCGGACGTACCGCGCCCACCGCTGATGGCTTCGCCGGGAGGGTCCGACTCGGCCGCGGGTCCCGCGTACTGTGCCGGAATCCCGGCTCCCGCCTCCGCGGAGCCGTCAACACCGGCGCCGCCGACACCAACACCCTCGCACGACGCCGGTTCCCGCACCGGTACGCCAGAGCCAACGGCCCGACCCGCCCCGCCACCAGCCGCGCCAGGACTACCCGCGCCGCCCGCTCCCCCTTCGCCACCGGCCGCCGGCCCGGAGGCCGCCCGCTGCGGGAGCGCGGCGCCGGCGCTTGCAACGCCGCTCCGCTCCTGGGGTGCGTCCGCGGGCCCGCGTGCTTTCCCCGACGGCACCTCTCCGGAGCCGCCCTCAACGGGCCGCCCCGCGCCCTCGGCCGCCAGGCCGGACGCCGCGCCCGGGCCGGTCGCGGCGGTGGCGCCCGTCGCGACGATCCGCGCCGGCCGGGCGGTGTGCGCGTCCGAGGACGCGGCTTCGGACGGGTCGCCGCCAACGGCGGGGCCGCGCGCCTCGGCCCGGGCCGCCGCGTGGTCCTCCCGTACCGCTGCCAGCGCGCGCTCCTCACCGCCGCGCGCCGCCTCGGCGCTCGTGTACGTCTCGTACGCCGCTTCTTCCGCCGTACGGTCCACCTGGTCCGCCGCCGCCCGTACGGGTTTCGGGTGTTCCCGGGAACCGCAGACAGCGCACTCCTCACCGTCGCGCAGACCCGCCGCCAGCTCGGCAGCGATGCCCCGCAGCCGGCGTTCCTTGAGGTCCAGCCACGTCTCGTGCGCCGCGACCGCCCCTTCACGTGCCGCCCTCAGCCGCTCCTCGGCGGCCGTGACCTGCCCGGCGAGTACGTCGCGCCGGCGCGCGGCGTCGAGCCTGCGGCGGGCCGGTTGGAGGCGGCCCGCCAGGTGCTCCGCGCGCGTCACCGCCTCCTGCGCCGCATCGATGCGCTCCTGGCAGCGGCGGCGGGTCGCGTCCCAGCCGCCCAGCCAGTCGGCGGCGTCCCGCAGCAGCTCGTCGTCGGCGCGGGCCTGGCGCTCCAGCGCCACCCGCTCCCGGCCGATCTCCTCGCTGCGGAGCTCCGCCCTGCGCGCCGCTTCGAGGCCGCCGAGGTCCTGGCGGAGCCTTCGTTCCAGCGCGGCGAGCTGCTCGGCGCCGGTGTCGGCGAGGTCCGGCGGCAGCTCGTCGCGCGAGCGTTCCCGGGCACCGCTCGCCGCGCGGTGCTCCCGCTCGGCGTCGTCGCGCAGCGACAGGGCCGGGGCGACGCGCTCGGCCCGACGGGCGCGCTCCAGCCGCTCACGCTGCCGCTCGTACTCGGGGCGCCGCGCTTCGAGTACGTCGGCGCGCCGGCTCGCGTCCGCGTAGCGCTGCTGGAGAGCGGCCAGTTCGCGCGCGGCCTCCAGTACGCTCCGGGCCGCCGCCTGCCGGCTCCCGGCCGCGGCGACAGCCGACTGTGCGATGTCCAGACGTTCCCGCGCACCACTGCGCGCGATCGCCGCCCACTCCCGTACGGCTTCGGCGAGTCCGGGCTCGCCCGGCTGCGCGTCCGGCAGTGGCCAGGCTCGCGCGTCCGCGCTGTCGCCCGCCGCCTGAGCCATCCGCTGCGCGACGGCGAGCAGCCGCTCGTCGCCCGCGCGCACCTGCTGCTCCGCCGAGCGGCGCAGCTCGGCGAGGCGGTCCTCGACGGCGGCGAAGCGGCGGGTGTCGAAGAGCCGGCCGAGTAGCTTGCCGCGCGCCTCCGCGTCGGCGCGCAGGAAACGCGCGAAGTCGCCCTGCGGCAGCAGTACCACCTGGCAGAACTGTTCTCGGCTCATGCCGACGAGCTGGGTGATCTCCTCGCCGATCTCCTGGTGGGAGCGGCTGAGCGCCTTCCACCCGGTGTCGGGCACGTGCTCCCGCAGCCAGCTCTGCGCCTTCTCCGTGGTGAAGCCGGTGCCCTTCTTCTTCGGGCGCGGCTGTGCGGGCCTTCGGGTGATCTCCAGGCGCCGTCCGCCCACCGTGAGTTCCAGGCGCACCTCGGTCGGCAGGTCGTGCGGGGCGTGGTCACTGCGCAGCGAGGCACCAGGGCTCTGCCGGGCGCCGGGCACGGCGCCGTACAGCGCGTAACAGACGGCGTCCAGGACGGACGTCTTGCCCGCGCCGGTCGCTCCGTGGAGCAGAAAGATCCCGGCGGCGCTGAGCGCGTCGAAGTCGACTTCCTGGGTGGCACCGAAGGGCCCGAAGGCCGTGATGTCCAGCGAGTGCAGCCTCACCGGGCGACCTCACGCGTCATGTCGTCCACGCGTACGTCGTCGAAGGCTTCGTACAGCACCGTGCGCTCCCGCTCGTCCGGCCCGCTGCCGCCGCGCACATGTGCCACGAAGTCCTCCGCGATCTGCTGGTCGTCGCGCCCCTTGAGCCGCTGGGCGTACGACGCGAGGGGATCCTCGGGGCCGCGCTCGGGGTCGAAGACGAGGCTGATGGTGTGCGGGAAGCGCGCGCAGAGCCGTGCCATGGGTTCCGCGGGGCGTACGGGATCGGTGAGCGTCGCTTCGATCCACGCATCCTCGTGACGTTCCAGAGAAGGGTCTTCGACCAGCTCCTCCAGCCGTCCCCGGATCCGGGCGATCCGCCTCGGCACTGGGCACTCGAGCCGCTCCGCCTCGATCTCGCCGCCGGGTCCGAGGTCGATCAGCCACATCGTCTTGCGGTGGTCCGCTTCCGAGAAGGAGTACGCGAGCGGGGAGCCCGAGTAGCGCACCCGCGCGGTGATGGCCTGGGAGCCGTGGAGGTGTCCGAGGGCCACATAGTCGACGCCGTCGAAGACCCCGGCGGGTACGGAGGCCACGCCGCCGATCGTGATGTCGCGCTCGCTGTCGCTCGGTTCTCCGCCCGCGACGAAGGCGTGCGCGAGAACGACCGACCGTGTGTTCTCGGGACGCGCGGCGAGGTCGTCCCGTACGCGCTCCATCGCCGCTCCGAGGACCGCTTCGTGCCCCACCCCGGCCACCTTGAATTCGTCGCGCACCAGGGCGGGCTCGAGATACGGCAGCCCGTAGAAGGCCACGTCGCCGTGCGCGTCAGGAAGTACGACGGGTGTCGCACAACCAGCCGGGTCGGTACGCAGATGGATCCCGGCCCGGTCGATGAGCCCTGCACCGACGCCGAGCCGCCGGGCCGAGTCGTGGTTGCCGGAGATCATGACCGTCGGCACGCCCGCGGCGGCGAGCTGATGCAATGCCCGGTCGAAGAGCTCGACAGCGGCGAGCGGCGGCACCGCCCTGTCGTACACGTCACCCGCCACCAGTACGGCTTCCACGTCCCGCTCGCGAACCGTCGTGATCAGGTGGTCGAGGAACGCGGCCTGGGCGTCGAGCAGGTTCACCCGGTGGAAGGACCGCCCCAGATGCCAGTCCGACGTGTGCAGAATCCTCAAGAGACGGCTCCGACCTGCATTCTTACTTCCTCCGCCCCCTGAGCCTGCACCGAATCAGCGCGGACCTGTCGTTCAGCACCGACCACGTTAGCGCCGCTCAGCACCTCGCCCACCACGGACCTCAGTTTTGGGTGGGCCTTCGCAGGCGTCCTCAGGCGTCGCCGTACGCCTCGCCGCCGAGATCGAATCCGGCCGTGCCCGCCGTCGCGTCGGCGAGCCAGGCGCGGAAGGGCCCGACGTCCGCCTCCGGCAGGCCGACCTCGATCGTGACCGCCTCGGCGTACCGGACGTCGCGCACAGCGCGCCCGGTCGCCCGCAGGTCGTTCTCCAGCTTTCCGGCCCGCTGGTGGTCGACGGTGACGGTGGCGAGCCGGAAGCGCTGTCTGGTGATCGTGCCGACGGCGTCCAGGGCTTCGCCGACCACTCCCCCGTACGCCCTGATCAGCCCGCCCGCGCCGAGCTTCACGCCGCCGTAGTAGCGGGTGACGACGGCGACCGTGTAGCGGACCTCACGGCGCATCAGCATCTGGAGCATCGGTACGCCCGCCGTGCCGCCCGGCTCGCCGTCGTCGCTCGCCTTCTGTACGGCGGCGTCCGCGCCGACGACGTACGCGAAGCAGTTGTGCGAGGCCGTCGGGTGTTCCTTGCGGACGCGTGCGATGAATTCCTGCGCCTCGCGTTCGGTCGCGGCGGGCGCGAGCGCGCAGAGGAAGCGCGACCTGTTGATCTCGGCTTCGTGCACGCCCGCGCGGGCGACGGTCCGGTACTGCTCCTGCATTCGGCCCACCCTAAGCGCAGGCCGGAGGGGGTTACTTCCGCAGCAGCAGGACCACGGCCGCGACCACCAGGCCGACCACCACGGCGGCGGCGCCGTGGGCGAGACGGTGGGCGCGCAGGCCGGGGAGGAAGCGGTCGACGGCGTACCGGCCGGGGCCGGCCAGGGTGAGCGCCACCGCGGCAGCCGTGAGGAGCACTTCGTACTCCACGCCCTCGGGGGCGAAGAAGCCGCCGCCCCACTTCACCGCGAGCACGTTGACCATGGTTCCGGCGACGGCCGCGCCGGCCAGCGGGGTGAGCAGGCCGAGCGCGAGCCCGAGGCCGCCGAGGGTCTCGGTGAGACCGGCCACTGCCGCCATCGCCTCGCCGGCCGGGTATCCGCTCGCGGTGAAGAACTGCCCGGTTCCTTCGAGCCCGCCGCCGCCGAACCAGCCGAAGAGCTTCTGCGCGCCGTGCACGGCCATGGTCAGGCCGAGGGCGAGACGGAGCACGAGCAGGCCCGCGTCGTAGCCGTGGAGCGAGGGGGTACGGCCGGCTGCGGTGCCGTTACTGATGACGGGTACGCCGAGGGTGCTGGTGGGGGGAGTCATGTGAGGGGCTCTCTCCTGTTGCCTGTTGCCTTCGCGGGACCGACTTGAGCATTACTTGAAACTTCAAGTCATGCATGGCGACGATACACATCCGTACAACCTTGAACAACAACGCTCCAGTGAACAGATCGCGCGCCTTCCCGGGAATGCCCGTACGACGCCGTCTGTTGGTCACGAGCAGTGACCTTTCGACTCCAGGAGGCAGGGCGTGTACGGCGACCCGGCAACGATCCGCAAGATCCTCACGCAGTCCGGTGACACCTGGGCGGTGGTGGGCCTTTCCAGCAACCGTTCACGGGCGGCGTACGGCGTGGCCGAGGTGCTCCAGCGCTACGGCAAGCGCATCGTGCCGGTACACCCCAAGGCCGAGACGGTCCACGGCGAGCAGGGGTACGCCTCGCTGGCCGACATCCCGTTCCCGGTCGATGTCGTGGACGTGTTCGTCAACAGTGACCTCGCGGGCGGCGTCGCGGACGAGGCCACGGCGATCGGCGCGAAGGCGGTGTGGTTCCAACTCGGCGTGATCGACGAAGCGGCGCACGAGCGAACCCTCGCGGCGGGCCTGGACATGGTCATGGACCGCTGCCCGGCCATCGAGATTCCCCGGCTCGGCTGACGGGCGACCGGGGCGGGGCGGACCCGGGAGGGCTCAGACACCGAGCCCGTCGATGACGACCGCGCCCGGCAAGCCCGCGAAAGCCTTGCCGGGCACGATGAGCTTGCCCCTGCGCCGACCACTGCCGACCAGGACCCATGGAACGCCGGTGACAGCGGAGTCCACGAGCAGCGGCCAGCCGGCCGGCAGTCCGATCGGCGTGATGCCGCCGTACTCCATGCCGGTCTCGCCGACGGCCGTGTCCATCGGGGCGAACGACGCCTTGCGCGCGCCCAGCTGCTTGCGGACGGCGCCGTTCACGTCCACGCGCGTGCTGGAGAGCACCACACACGCCGCCAGCGTGCTCTCGCCGCCCCGCTTGCCGGCGACGACCACGCAGTTCGCCGACGCGTCGAGGAGACCGGCGCCGTAGTGCTCGACGAAGGCCGCCGTGTCGGCGATCCCGGGGTCGGTGTCGACGTAGATCAGCTGGTCGGCGGGGATGTCGTGGCTCCATGCGCGCACAGCGTCCGCGACCGGCGCGGTCAGCAGGTCGAGGCAGTCGGGAGCGGGGGTGGCGTTGCCGAAGTCTCCGAGAGGTGCGCGCATGAATCCGACGCTAACAGCCGTTGTCTGCGAGCGTGTTGGCCGTCTCAGCGTACGGGCGGGATGGACACGGCCATCGTCATCTCGACCGTCTCGGAGCCCTCGTTGCGGTACCCGTGCGGGACGTTCGCCTCGAACGTCGCGGAGGTGCCCGCGGGCACGGAATGCGGCACACCGTCGACCACGAGAGTGAGTTCACCCGAGGTGACGTGCAGCAGTTCGGTGGTCCCGTCGGGGTGCGGGTCGGACGCGCTGCTGTCACCCGGCATCAACCGCCAGCCCCACAGTTCGAGCGGACCGCGGGCCTCGGTGCCGACGAGCAGGGTGGTGTGGCTGCCGGCTTCGGTGGACCACATACGGACGGCCTGCTCCCGTGGTACGAGCTGGACCTGCTTGCCCTGTTCGTAGTCGAGCAGCGTGGTGATGCTGACGCCGAGCGCGTCGGCGAGCTTCACCGTCGTGCCGACGCTCGGGTTCGTACGCGCCTGCTCGATCTGGATGATCATGCCGCGGCTGACGCCCGCGCGGGCTGCCAGCGCGTCCAGTGTGAAGCCGCGCTCACTCCGCCAGCGCTTGAGGTTGCGGGCGAGCGACTGCGTGAGCTGGTCGAGGTCCGACACATTCCGTCCAATATTTTGGATGACATAGTTCAATGAACTGGACTACGGTCTGGTGTACCGATCGTTCACCACACTGTACTGCGAGGCCCGTCATGACAGCACTCTTCGCCCTGGCCACCAGCCTGCTCTGGGGACTGGCCGATTTCGGCGGCGGGCTGCTGACACGACGTACGCCCGCGCTGACGGTCGTCGTCGTGTCGCAGGCCATCGCCGTGGTGGTCCTTGGTGCGGTCGTTGTGGCGATCGGCGGCTGGAGCGAGGCCGGAGCCCAGCTGTGGTTCGCGGTCGCCGCGGGCGCGGTCGGGCCTGTCGCGATGCTCTGCTTCTACAAGGCGCTCGCGCTCGGGCCGATGGGCGTCGTCTCGCCGCTCGGTTCGGTGGGCGTCGCCGTACCCGTCACCGTCGGCCTGGTCCTCGGCGAGCGCCCCGGACTGCTGCAGTTCGCCGGCATCGCGGTGGCGATCGCCGGAGTGGTGCTGGCGAGCGGTCCCCAGCTGCGCGGGGCGCCGGTGCAGCGGCAGGCGGTCGCACTGACACTGATCGCGGCGGTCGGCTTCGGCGCGGTGCTGGCCCTGATCGCCGAAGCGTCCACCACCCTTACCGGACTGTTCCTCGCGCTGTTCGTCCAGCGCGTGACCAACGTGGCGGTCGGCGGCGCGGCGCTGTACGTGTCCGTCAGGCGCGGCGCGAAGGCCCTTCCCGAGAACGGCGGAATGCGCGTCATCCTGCACTCCCTGCCCGCTCTCGCGTTCGTCGGTCTCGCCGACGTCGCGGCGAACGGCACGTACTCCATCGCCGCACAGAACGGACCCGTCACGGTCGCCGCCGTACTGGCGAATCTCTATCCGGTGATCACCGCGCTGTGCGCGCTCGTCCTGCTGAAGGAGCGGCTGCGCGCCGTGCAGGCGGCCGGAGCGGGGCTGGCGGTGGTGGGCACGGCGCTCCTCGCCGCCGGGTGACCGAGCGGCTCACTCGGCGGTCTTCGTCTCCAGCGGCTCCGGCGGCTCCAGCTCGGCCAGCGCCAGCAGCTGCTCCGGAGTGACGCCCTCGGGGATCGGTACGGGCGCGGGCGTCCGCAGCGGCGGCTGCCAGCCCTTCGCCGCGTCCCAGCTGCGTACGACGCGGGCGGGCGCCCCGGCCACCACCGCGTGGTCGGGCACCTCACCGCGCACGACCGCGCCCGCCGCCACGACGACGTTACGGCCGAGACGGGCGCCCGGGAGGATCACGGCGCCCGTGCCGATCCAGCAGCCGGGACCTATCTCCACCGGGTCCATGCGCGGCCACTGCTTGCCGACGGGGACGTCCGGATCGTCGTAACTGTGGTTCGTGGACGTCACGTAGACGAACGGGCCGAAGTAGCAGTCGTCCGCGATGGTCACCGTCGTGTCCGCGATGACATGACTGCCCCGGCCGAGGACCACACCGTTGCCGAGCCGCAGGATCGGGTCGGGGCCGAGGTCGAGACCGGGCATCATGCCGGCGGTCAGCGTGACCTGTTCCCCGATGATGCAGTGGTCGCCGAGGTGGATCCACTCCTCGCCGAACACGGTGCCCTGCGGGAAGGCGAGCTTCGTGCCGGTGCCGATCGATCCGAAGCGCAGCCGCCCCGGGCGCTCGGCGCTGACCGCCCCGGCCTGCTGGACCCAGCGCCACCCACTGTGTACGGCGCTGGTCACCAGGCGGCGCCGCCAGGCGGACACCACAGACAACGCAGACAGCGATGAGAACGTGTTTCTGTTCTTCGGCACCCGCACACGGTAGTCCGCCGGACGTGGAGGGCCCGGAGCGGCCTGCTGTGATGTTCACCCCACCCGGCATCCTGGAGGCGAAGGGCGTCGCTTACGGTTCCCCTGGCGCGACCGACCAGCACCGAAGCACCAAGGAGCACGCGATGGCAGAGCAGGCTTTGATCACCGGCGTGGGCGGCAAGGAGCCGCGGATCGACCCGTCGGCCTTCGCCGCGCCGACGTCCGTCGTCATCGGGGACGTCACGCTGGGCGCGGGCGCCAGCGTCTGGTATCACACCGTGCTGCGCGCCGACTGCGGGCCGATCGTCCTCGGCACCGACAGCAACATCCAGGACAACTGCACGGTCCATGTGGACCCGGGCTTCCCCGTCACGGTCGGCGACCGCGTCTCGGTCGGACACAACGCCGTACTGCACGGGTGCACGGTCGAGGACGACGTACTGGTCGGCATGGGCGCCACGGTGCTCAACGGCGCGCACATCGGCGCGGGTTCACTGATCGCCGCGCAGGCCTTGGTGCCGCAGGGCATGCGAGTGCCCCCGGGCTCGCTCGTGGCAGGCGTACCCGCGAAGGTGAAGCGGGAGCTGACCGACGAGGAGCGCGAGGGCATCAAGCTGAACGCGGCGATGTACCTGGAGCTGGCCAAGGGCCACCGCGACGCGCACGCGGACTAGCCGCGCCAGCCGGCCGTCATTCGACGGTCGCCGCGACCTTCTGAGGTGCGGCGGCCTCCGACCGGTCCACGGCCTCGGCCTTCGCTTCAGCATTCGCCTCGGACTGCGCCTCTGCCTGGGCGGCGGCCTTCTTCGCGCGGTTCTTGAGTACGAGCATCGAGGTGAGGCCGAACAGTACGGCGACCACCAGGCCCAGCCACGAGAAGCGCTTGAGCCACGCCTCCGCGACCACACCCACCGAGTAGATGACGGCCGTGGTGCCGCCCGCCCACAGGATGCCGCCGAAGACGTTGGCGATGAGGAACTTCCAGTACGGCATGCGCAGTACGCCCGCGAGCGGTCCCGCGAAGATCCGCAGCAGAGCGACGAAGCGGCCGAAGAAGACCGCCCACATGCCCCACTTCTCGAACGAGCGCTCCGCCATCGCGATATTGGATTCGCTGAAGTGCTTGGGGAACTTGCGGCCCAGCTTCGCCAGCAGCGGCCTGCCGCCCTTGCGCCCGATCGCGTAACCGATCGAGTCACCGATGATGGCGCCCGCCGTGGCGCACGCGCCGAGGACGTACGGGTTGATGTCGCCGTGCTGCGAGGCGAGCAGGGCCGAGCTGACGAGAACGATCTCGCCCGGCAACGGAATGCCCAGACTC
This sequence comes from Streptomyces sp. TRD_SC_5, assembly GCF_056836825.1. Lineage (NCBI taxonomy): Bacteria > Bacillati > Actinomycetota > Actinomycetes > Kitasatosporales > Streptomycetaceae > Streptomyces > Streptomyces sp. TRD_SC_5. The sequence goes on from NZ_JBWZZS010000001.1 coordinate 829,424, forward strand.
TCCAGCCCGATGACAATCCCCACCAGGAGGTAGATGCTGACCGCGGGGATGGTCTCGAGCCACTCCGTGATGTGCAACGCCGGTTCCTGTCGTTCGAAAAAGTGCGGCTGAAAAGGTGCGGCTGCCCGCCGTGCGCCCCCGTGGCACACGGCGGGCAGCCTACCCGCACCTCGTCACGCCGTGACGGCGTCCAGGTGGTCGCACCCGTCACACAGGGAGGCGGATCAGCTGTTGGGACGCAGGGTCCAGACGACGGTCATCTCGCCGGTCACGGCGCCGTCCTCGCGCCGGATGGAGATCTCGACGGGGAACTCGGGGCGCTGTCCGGCGTCGAGCTCCGCGACGACGTCCGCCACCGGGCGGCCGAGCGTGGCGGTCGCGGTGACCACGCCCATGGCGAGCTTCTTGTACCCGATCTCGGCCTTGACCGCGAGCGGCACGGCGCGCGACAGCTGGTCGCCGAAGGCCGCGATGACGATGGCGCCGCTCGCCGACTCGGCGAGCGTGAACATGGCGCCGGCGTGCGGGCCGCCCACATGGTTGTGGTAGTCGGCCTGGTCCGGCAGGCGGACCACGGCGCGCTCCGGAGTGGTCTCCAGGAACTCGAGGTGGAGGGTACGGGCCATGGGAACCGTGGCGACGAGCATGTCGCCGACGGACATCTGATCTGCGCTCATGAACGCGATGTTACCCACGAGTAGCCAATCTTGGCCATCCCTCGGGGACCGGACGTAACAACTGCGGCCGCGCACCTCTATCGTTACTGGCCATGTGGCCAGGACAGCAGCCGCCCGGGGGCGAGCAGAACCCGCAGGACGCGAACCAGAACCCGTATCAGCAGCCTGGCTACCAGCAGCCGGGGTATCCGCCACCCGGCCAGCAGCAGCCGGGGTACCAGCAACCCGGTCAGCAGCAGCCGGCGTACCAGCAACCGGGGTATCAGCAGGCCGGTCACCAGCAGCCCAACCCCTACCAGCAGCCGGCCGCGCCCCAGTACGCGGCGGCGATGCCGCCGGGCGGTCCCCGGCCGCCGGACGGCAACCGGAAGAAGACCACTGTCGTCTCGATCGTCGTGGCCACCGCCGTCGTCGCGGCGGCCGTGATCACCGGCGTGGTGATCCTGGGAAAGGACGACGAGGGCGGCTCCACCAAGGCAGGCGGCAAGGGGACGTCCACGTCGCCGCCTTCCGCCACCCCCGAAGAGCCCTCCGCCCCCACCTCCCCCGCCGAGAATCCGCGCGGCGGCTCGGTCGAGCAGGACAAGCCGACGATTCCCGGCTGGAAGGTCGTGACCAACCCGAAGTACGGCACTCGCTTCGACGTACCGCCGGAGTGGGAGGTGCAGTCGCCCGGCCGGAGCCTGAGCTACACGGACGACAAGGACGAGCCGCTGATCTCGATGTCGGCACCGGCCTATTTCAAGAGCGACTGGTGCGACGGGGGGATGCTCGGAGCGGCCGGGAGCCGGGGCGCCAACGGGGCGAGCAAGACGGGTCCCGAGGCCGAGAACGTGGCCGCCGGGTGGGTCTTCGCCAAGTTCGACCAGAAGGAGACCGGTACGTTCAAGGTCTCCAAGGCCAAGCCGTTCACCGCCGCGTCCGGGCTCAAGGGCAGCGTTTCCGTCGCCACCGTCACGGGGGTCGAGAAGAAGGGCAAGTGCGACACCGACGGCAAGTCGATCGCCTTCGCCTTCAAGAACGCCAACGGCGACTTCGCGGTCTGGTGCCTGTTCACCTCGAAGGGCGTCAAGGGCGAGCTGCCCGACGCGACCATCGAGCGGATGCTCGGCACCGTCCGGCTGGCCGGCTGAATCCCGCCCCGGCCTGTCGCCCAAAACGGTTTGGCAATGACAGCCGACGCCAGCGATAGTCCCGAGGTGACATCTCCTGCCGCCGCTCGCCGCCGAGCCCGCCGCCCCGACTGGGCAGGCCGCAACTACGTACTGCTGACCGCCGCCGCGATCGTGACGAACCTGGGTACCCATGGTGCGTTGATCGCGGCGGCGTTCGCCGTTCTCCAAGCGGGCGGCGACGGAGGTGACGTGGGGCTGGTGGCCGCGGCCCGTACCCTGCCGCTCGTCCTGTTCCTCCTCATAGGCGGCGCGATAGCCGACCGGCTGCCGCGGCATCACGTGATGGTCGCCGCCAACGCGCTCAACTGTGTCTCGCAGGCCGCCTTCGCCTTCCTCGTCCTGACGGGCGACCCCCAGTTGTGGCAGATGATGCTCCTGACCGGCCTCTGCGGCGCGGGCCAGGCCTTCTTCAACCCGGCGGCCGAGGGCATGCTGCTGTCGAGCGTCAACGGCGAACAGGCCAACCGTGCCTTCGCCCTGTTCCGGATGGCCATGCACGGCGCGGCCATCGGCGGCGCGGCGCTCGGCGGCGCGCTGATCGCCGCGGTCGGCCCCGGCTGGGTTCTCGCCATCGACGCCGCGGCGTTCGCTCTCGCCGGGGCGCTGCGCGCCTTCCTCGACGTGAGCCACATCCGGCCCCGCGAGCCCGGCGGCGGGATGCTGTCCGACCTGCGCGAAGGCTGGCGGGAGGTCGTCGGGCGGCCCTGGCTGTGGAGCATCGTGCTGCAGTTCTCGGTGGTCGTCGCCGTCGTCGGAGCCGCCGAGGCGGTGTACGGACCGCTCGTCGCCAGGGACGAACTGGGCGGCGCCGCGCCCTGGGGCCTGGCCCTCGCCGCCTTCGGCGCGGGCACGCTCGGCGGCGCGCTGATGATGATGCGGTGGAAGCCCCGGCGTCTGCTGCTCGCGGGCACCCTGTGTGTCTTCCCGCTCGCCCTGCCGTCGGCCGCGCTCGCCGTGCCGCTGCCGGTCGCCGGTCTCGCCGCGGTGATGTTCTTCAGCGGCGTCGCGATCGAGGTGTTCGGCGTCTCCTGGATGACCGCGCTGCACCAGGAGATCCCGGAGGAGAAGTTCTCGCGGGTCTCGGCGTACGACTGGTTCGGTTCGGTCGCGATGCTGCCGCTGGCCACGGCGGTGGCGGGCCCCGTCGAGAGCCTCGTCGGACGCCACGAGGCGCTGTGGGGCTGCGCGGCGCTGGTGATCCTGGTGACGGCCGCGGTGCTGTTCGTACCCGACGTACGGAATCTGACGCGCCGTACGCACGAGGTGGCGAGGAAGACGGACGCGGCTCTGGCCGTGTCAGCCGATGCTGAAGGCCCCGCCGGGCGGCTCGGGTGACTCCACCGCGTCCGCGTCCCGTACGACCGTCGTACCACCGATGAAGCGCACCAGCGAAGGGCCGCTCTCCACGCGCGCGGGGAAGGCGTCGGCGGCGGTCCTGCGGGCGAGGGCCGCCGTGTCGATGGGGGCGTGCGAGGCGATCAGCACCGCGTTGCCGAAGCGGCGTCCGCGCAGCACGCCCGGTTCGGCGATCAGCGCGACCTCCTCGAAGGCGGCGGCGAAGTTGGCCAGTTGGGAGCGGAGGAAGGCGAACGGCGCGCCGTCCGCGAGGTTGGCGGTGTAGGTCCCGCCCGGCCGCAGGACACGTTCGGCCAGGCGGGCGTAGTCGACGGACGTGAGATGCGCGGGCACCCGGGAACCACCGAAGACATCGGCGACGAGTACGTCGGCCGACGCGGCGGGGGCGTTTTCGAGCCACTCGCGCGCGTCGGCGCCGTGCACCCGCACTCCGGACCCTTCCGGCAGCGGCAGGTGCTCGGTGACCAGCGCCAGCAGGCCCCGGTCGGCCTCCACCACGTCCTGGCGCGAGCCCGGCCGGGTGACCTCCGTGTAGCGGGGCAGCGAGAGGCCGCCGCCGCCGAGGTGCAGTACGTCCAGAGGTACGCCCTCGGCGGCCGCGCAGTCGACGACGTGGGCGAGCCGGCGCGCGTACTCGAACTCCAGGTGGGCCGGCTCGTCCAGGTCGACGTACGACTGGGGCGCACCGTCGACCGTCAACAGCCAGGCCCGCCGCCGGTCCACGTCGGGCATCAGCTTGGCGGTGCCCCCGTCCACGTCCCGGATCACGGGTATCGGCTCGTCCACCCCACCATTGTGCGGCGCCGGCCGGCCCGCCCGGACCGCGGAGTCGGTCCGGGCGGGCTCGGCCGTCCGCCTCAGGCGACCAGGCCCGTCACCGTGCCCGCGCCGACCGTGCGTCCGCCTTCCCGGATCGCGAAACCGAGTCCCGGCTCCACCGGCACCTCGCGGCCCAGCTCGACGGTCACCGTGACCGTGTCACCGGGGCGCGCGACAGCCGTTTCGCCGAGGTCGATGTCGCCGACGACGTCCGCGGTACGGATGTAGAACTGCGGCCGGTACCCGCTCGTGACGGGCGTCGTACGGCCGCCCTCCCGCGCCGACAGCACGTACACCTGCGCGGTGAAGCGCCTGGTGGGCGTGATACTGCCCGGCGCCGCCACCACATGACCCCGGCGCACCGCGTCGCGCGGCACGCCGCGCAGCAGCAGCGCGACGTTGTCCCCGGCCTCGGCGGCCTCCATCGGCTTCCCGAAGGTCTCCAGACCGGTCACCACCGTCTCGCCCGCTTTGAATGTCGCAGTCGCGCCCAGCACCTCCACCCGGTCGCCGACCCGGATGGTGCCGCGCTCGACGGCGCCGGTGACGACCGTGCCGCGCCCGGTGATGGTCAGCACGTTCTCCACGGGCATGAGGAACGGCGCGTCCGTGTAGCGCTCCGGGATCGGTACGTACGTGTCCACCGCGTCCAGCAGCGCCTCGATCGCCGCCGTCCAGCGCGGGTCGCCCTCCAGCGCCCTGAGCCCGGAGACCCGCACGACGGGCACGGCGTCGCCGCCGTAGCCGTGCGCGGAGAGCAGGTCGCGCACCTCCAGCTCGACCAGGTCGGTCAGCTCCTCGTCACCCGCGTCGGCCTTGTTGAGCGCCACGACGATGTGGTCGACGCCGACCTGACGGGCCAGCAGGACGTGCTCCGCGGTCTGCGGCATGATCCCGTCGAGCGCGGACACGACGAGGATGGCCCCGTCGAGCTGCGCGGCTCCGGTGACCATGTTCTTGACGTAGTCGGCGTGGCCGGGCATGTCGACATGGGCGTAGTGCCGGGTGTCGGTCTCGTACTCGACGTGCGCGATGTTGATGGTGATGCCGCGCAGCGCCTCCTCGGGGGCACGGTCGATGCGGTCGAACGGCACGAACGTGCCGGTCCCGCGCTCGCCGAGGACCTTGGTGATGGCGGCGGTCAGAGTGGTCTTGCCGTGGTCGACGTGGCCCATGGTGCCGATGTTGAGGTGCGGCTTGGTACGCACGTATGCCGTCTTGGGCATGGTGATCTTCCTCGGAAGGTCGAAGCGGGACGGGGACCCCTGGGCCTTGCCGACCCTCCCCCTGTGGGGTCCGCCGGACGATCCGGGAAGGGTCAGCTTCGGGCGCCGTCGAAGGGCGCTGCGGCAACTGCGACTTCGGCCGCTGCCGGGACGCATGCTGCGAGGGTGAACACGGCAGCCTTCGCAGCGGCCGCGACTGCGGTCCGCGCTGCTTGGAAGGCGTGCCTGAACATGCGTTGATCCTCGCGGACGGCCACCCGCGCGTCGAACGATTTATCCGCCCGACCGCCTGGTGCGGTGCGCGTTACGGCGATCACATGTGCTTGTCGGTTAGTCTCCCCGGATGCTCGACACCGTCGCCCCGCCCGCGCCCGCCGGGTTCACCGTCCGCTGCACCAGGACGTTGCTCTCCCCGTGGTCGCGGCTGTCGCTCCTCGTGGTGATGCTCGCGGCGGCGGTGACGACCGTGCTGGTCTTCGAGCCGCAGCGGCTCCTGAGCGCGGGCTGGCCACCGCAGCTGAGCGGCGCGGCGGCCGTGGTGCTGTTCGGTGTCGCGTACGGGCTGTGCACAGCGGCGTTCGTACCGCGCCCGATCCTCAATCTGGCCGCCGGCGCCCTGTTCGGCTCCCAGGCGGGGCTCGTCGCCGCCGTCGCGGGAACGGTCGTCGGCGCCGGAATCTCCTTCGGCCTGGGCCGGGTACTGGGCCAGGACGCGCTGCGTCCGCTGCTGCGCGGGCGGGCGCTGCTCGCGGCCGACGGTCAGCTGAGCCGGCACGGTTTCCGTACGATGCTCGCCATCCGGCTGTTCCCGGGTGTGCCGTTCGCGGCCGCCAACTACTGCGCCGCGGTTTCCCGCATGGGGTGGTTCCCCTTCCTCCTGGCCACCGGGATCGGTTCGGTCCCGAACACGGCCGCGTACGTGATCGCGGGAAGCAGCGCCTCTTCCCCGACGTCGCCCGCGTTCCTGATCGCGATGGGATTCATCACCCTGTCGGGTCTCGCGGCGGCGGTGGTCGCCTGGCGCAAGCGCCACCGCCTGCGCGGCGAGTAAGCCCGGCGGGCCGGTCTCCGCCTGATCGGGTACGCAGTCGGGGGCTTCCCGCAGCGCCGACATCTTCGGGCGATACGCTGCGCTGCAACTGACCTTGACTGCATCTGCACGCTGCACGCCGCTGCACACATACATCCGGGACGGCATTAGCCCCATGAGTTGGTTCGAATCATTCATCCTCGGACTCGTCCAGGGGCTCACCGAGTTTCTGCCGATCTCGTCGAGCGCCCACCTGCGGCTGACGGCCGCCTTCGCCGGCTGGCACGACCCGGGTGCGGCCTTCACAGCGATCACCCAGATCGGCACCGAGGCGGCCGTCCTCATCTACTTCCGCAAGGACATCGCCCGGATCGTCACCGCATGGTGCAAGTCCCTCGTCGACAAGTCGATGCGCGGGGACCACGACGCCCAGATGGGCTGGCTCGTCATCGTCGGCTCCATCCCCATCGGCGTACTCGGCGTCACCTTCAAGGACCAGATCGAGGGCCCGTTCCGCGACCTGCGGCTGATCGCCACCACGCTGATCGGCATGGGCATCGTCCTCGGCATCGCCGACCGCCTCGCGGCCCGCGACGAGGCCGGCGGCAGGCACCGCGCGATCAGGGAGCGCAAGACACTCAAGGAGCTGGGCGTCAGGGACGGTCTGATCTTCGGCTTCTGTCAGGCCATGGCCCTGATCCCCGGTGTCTCGCGCTCCGGCGCGACGATCAGCGGCGGGCTGCTGATGGGGTACACCCGCGAGGCGGCGGCGCGCTATTCGTTCCTGCTCGCCATCCCCGCGGTGCTCGCGTCCGGCGTCTACGAGCTGAAGGACGCGGGCGAGGGCGGCCATGTGACATGGGGCCCGACGATCTTCGCGACGATCATCGCGTTCGTCGTCGGTTACGCGGTTATCGCATGGTTCATGAAGTTCATTACGACGAAGAGCTTCATGCCGTTCGTCATCTACCGGATCATCCTCGGCATCGCGCTGTTCATCCTGGTCGGCACGGACACCCTCAGCCCGCACGCCGGGGAGTCGGCGGGCTGATCCGCATCCCTCACCAGTGCGAAGGGCGAGTCAGCGCGGGCGGAAGCCGCGTGCCGGCGTCGCCCTTCGCCGCGTTCAGCTGCGACTGGGTGAGGAAGAAGGCCCCGGTGAGGTCGGCGCCCGAGAGATCGGCGTCGCGGAAATCGGCGCCGATCAGGTCGGCCGTTCTCAGGTCCGCTCCCCTGAGGTCGGCGCCGATCAGGTAGGCGCCTCGGAGGTTGGCGCCCTCAAGGTCTGCGCCCTTGAGGTTCGCGCCTATGAGGTCGGCGCCCCTGCGGTCCTTCTTCTTGCCCTTCTCCTTCCCCTTCCCCGCACTCACGCGCGCTCGCACGAGTTCGCTCGTACGCAGAAGGAGCGCGTTCACCTCCTGCCGGTGCGCCGCCACGTCCAGGGCGAGGAGCTCGTCGGGGCTGCCGTGCGCGAGGCCCTCGATCTTGGTCAGCGCGCCGCGGAGGTTGCCGTGGAGCGGGCGGGCCGGCTCCAGCGCCAGCGCCTCGGTCAGGTACCAGAGCAGCTCGTGGAGCTGCCGCACGACGGGGAGCAGCGCGAACATCTGCCGCGCGGTTTCGGGAGCCTGCCGCCAGTCCTGTCCCGCGTACGTGACCTGGGAGATCTGCTGCCCCGCACCGAAGCAGTCGTACACCGTACAGCCCTGAAAGCCCTCGGGCCTCAGACGCTCGTGGATGCCGCAGCTGAAGTCCGTCCGGAGGTTGCGGCAGGGCTGCCCGGCGTCCTTGTCGACCGCGAAGTCGGCTGATGCTGTGAAGGCGAGTGCGACGCAACACAGTCCGAAGCAGTTGGCGCAGTCGGATCGCAGTCCGAGGCTGCCCCGGCCGGGGACGGATTCCGCATGAACGCGCTGCTCGGACAAGGTGTCGGCTCTCCTGGTGCTGGTCCGGGCGCCGCTGCTCGGAACCCGGCGGTCAACTTTAGTGCGAGGAAAGCCACTGCCGTTCTGGTGCTCACTGTCAGTGCCTGGACGTAGTCTTGTCGCATGTACCGCTCTCCCCCGCCGGTTGGTTCCGTGCGACCTCTGACCGAGGCGAATGAGGCAATTCGCGCTCTGGTCGAGTCGCGCGCGGACGAGGCCTGGCCTGCGGACGAGTACGAACTCCTGCTTCTGCAGTGGGCCGCGGCCGTACGCGGCGAGATCGCCGAAGCGGCCTAGCGCGTCCGACGAGCCCGTCACTCGTCCCGCTCACCTGCACAGGCCAGGACACCCCTACGCCACCCCCGGCAGCATGGTCACCAGCCGTTGAGACCGCGCGGCGCAGGGCGGAGGGACATCTGACCGCCCGCACGGTCCTCATGCTCACCGCCCTCACCAGCGCCATGGCTCCGACGTCATGAGCTTCGGGTTCAAATCGCGCATTTCTCTCGCCGACGGTTGACTGATGAGCGTTGTCCGCACAGATCTACGGAGGCATGCATGGCCACCTTCACCGTCTGGAAGTTCGACGCCCCCGACACCGCGGAGCGGGTCGAGACGACCCTGCTCTCGCTGCAGAAGGAAGGGCTGATCAAGGTCAACGACGCAGCGGTGGTGAGCTGGGCCGACGGCGACAACAAGCCGAGGACCAAGCAGCTCAACAGCCTCGTCGGCACCGGCGCTCTCTCCGGCACGTTCTGGGGGATGCTCTTCGGCCTGATCTTCTTCGTCCCGCTGCTGGGCGCCGCGATCGGCGCCGCGGCCGGCGCCCTGGGCGGCAAGCTGACCGACGTCGGGATCGACGACGACTTCATCGAGCAGGTCAAGGCGAAGGTCACGCCGGGCACTTCGGCACTCTTCCTGCTGTCGCAGGACGCGGTGACCGACCGGGTCCGCGACGCGTTCCCCATCGGCCACGCGGAGCTGGTGCACAGCAACCTCGACCGCGAGACCGAGGGCAAGCTCCGCGAGGTCTTCGCGAACTGACCCCCTGCGTCATGCCCAGGGGTGCCCGGTGTCCCACGGGGCACCCCTCTTGCCGTGCGGGGCACTTGGCTCAGGAGGCTCACTGCCGGAGACTGAGCCGATGACGCAGCGTGTGGAGCTCTCGACCGTAATGGACAGGCTGGCCATCGACGCGGTGATCACCGAATACGCGGTGGCCGTGGACGACGCCAACTGGTCCGACTACCGCGCCCTGTTCACCCCGGACGGCCGGGCCGACTACCGCACCGCCGGCGGCATCGAGGGACCGGCAGCGGAAGTCGCGGCCTGGCTGGCGGAAACGATGCGGCTCTTTCCCGTGTGTCAGCACCTCATCGTCAACCGGCGGCTGCGGCTCGAAAATCTCAACGGCGACACCGGGGACCTCGCGGCGCTCCAGGCCGACTACGTGAACCCGATGCGGATGGAAGCCGCGCCCGGCGACAAGACGCCCGGCGACAACACGGCCGGCGACTACACGGCCGGCGACGGCTCGCGGCCGTCGACCGAGCCCAACTTCATGTCCGGCGGACGCTACGCGTTCGGCCTGCTGCGTACGCCGGACGGCTGGCGGCTCAGCTCGGTGGTCGTGCGGGAGAAATGGCGGCGTACGACCCTCTGACCCCCTCTGACCCCTCTGACCAGCGGGCGCCTGTTACATCCGGGAACCGGCGGGCACACTGTCCGCGATCGCCGCACTCCCCCACACTGGTGGCAGGGACTGCCCCGGGACTCCTCACGGGACAGAGCGGCAGGACGAGGAGGCGCCGCATGCGGATTCCGGCCGGCCGGTGGCACTGGCCGACGTCGCCCTGGTGGCGCGGCGCCGCCGCGGTGGCGCTCGGAGCCCTGCCCGCCCTCGCCTTCCCCGCACCCTCCCTCTGGTGGTTCGCGTACGTCGCCCTCGTGCCGTGGATGCTGTTGATCCGCTCGGCTCCGACGGGCCGGCGGGCGGCGCTGGACGGCTGGCTCGGCGCCACCGGCTTCATGATCGCCGTACATCACTGGCTGATGCCCAGCCTGCATGTCTTCATCGTGGTCCTGGCGGCGTTGCTGGCGCTTCTGTGGCTGCCGTGGGGCTGGCTGGTCAGGTCGATGCTGGGCGGGGCCCCCTCCGCCCGCCGCGCGACGGCCGCGCTCGCCGTCGTCCCCTCCGGCTGGCTGATGGCGGAACTGGTCAGGTCCTGGGAGGGGTTGGGCGGCCCGTGGGGGCTGCTCGGCTCGAGCCAGTGGGAGGTGGCGCCCGCGCTGCGGCTGGCCTCGGTCGGCGGTGTCTGGCTGGTGAGCCTGCTGGTGGTCGCGGTCAACACCGGGATCGTCGCGCTGGTCGCCGTGCCCTCGGCCCGCAGGCCCGTGACGGCCGCGCTGGTGGCCTGCGCAGTCGCGGCGGGCGCCGTGTGGGCGTGGGCGCCGCGCCCGGAGCAGTCGGGCCGGGTACGCGTCGCGGTCGTACAGCCCGGAGTCGTCAACGGCGTGGGCGGCCCGGAGCGGCGCTTCGCGCTCAGCGAGGCCCTCACCCGCGACCTGGCGGGACGGGATCTCGACCTGGTGGTGTGGGGCGAGAGCAGCGTCGGCGAGGATCTGACCGAACGCCCCGACCTCGCGACCAGGCTCGCCGCCCTCTCCCGGCTGGTCGGCGCCGAAGTACTGGTCAATGTGGACGCACGGCGCTCGGACCGGCCCGGCATCTTCAAGAGTTCCGTGCTGGTCGGGCCCGAGGGTGTCACCGGCCAGCGGTACGACAAGATGCGTCTCGTCCCCTTCGGCGAGTACGTCCCGGCGCGGTCCGTGCTCGGCTGGGCCACCTCGGTGGGCAAGGCGGCGGGCGAGGACCGGCGGCGCGGCACCGGCCCCGTGGTGATGACACTTCCCGGCAGTGGCGCCACCGGCGGGCTGCGGGTCGGTCCCCTGGTGTGCTTCGAGTCGGCGTTCCCCGACATGAGCAGGGAACTGACCCGGCGGGGCGCGCAGGTGCTGGTCACCCAGTCCGCGACGTCGACCTTCCAGAACAGCTGGGCGCCCGAACAGCACGCCTCGCTCGCGGCGCTGCGGGCCGCCGAAAGCGGTCGCCCGGTGGTGCACGCGACGCTCACCGGCGTCAGCGCGGTGTTCGGCCCCGGTGGCGAGCGCGTCGGCTCACCGCTGGGGACGGACGACAGTACTGCCGCTGTGTACGACATCCCGCTGGCCGAGGGCACGACGGCGTATGTCAGGGCAGGCGACTGGGCCGTCCATGGCGCGCTCGCCGTGCTGGTCCTGCTGTGCGTGGCCGGGGGCGTACGGACTTTCAGGCGGCCCGCTGTTCCTCGGCCGCCCGGACCACCCGCTCGCACAGCTCGTGAGTCAGCAGCGCGTCCTGGGCGCTGAGCGGCTTTCCGGCCCGTACGGCGTCGAGGAAGGTGTCGACGGACTGCTCGATGCCACGCTGGCGGGCCACCGGCACCCAGTCGCCGCGGCGGCGGACGGTCGGCTGGCCCTTGTGGTCGATGACCTCGGCGAGGTTGACGACCTGGCGCTTGGCGTCCCGGCCGGAAACTTCGAGGATCTCCTCGGTGGAGCCGTTCATCCGGTTCATGGTGCCGATCGCGGTGAACCCGTCGCCGGAGAGCTGGAGGACGACGTGGTGTATCAGCCCCTCCACGACCTTCGCCCGTACGTCGATGTGGTCGACAGTGCTGGGGACCAGGAAGCGCAGGGTGTCGACGACGTGGATGAAGTCGTCGAGGACGAGGGTGCGCGGGTCCTCGGGCAGGCCGACGCGGTTCTTCTGCATGATGATCAGGTCGCGCGGGTGCTCGGCGCACTGCGCGTACCCGGGCGCGAGACGGCGGTTGAACCCGACGGCGAGGCTGACGCCGCGCTCCTCCGCGAGCCGCACGAGCCGTTCGGACTCGGCGAGTTCGTACGCGAGCGGCTTGTCGACATACGTCGGTACGCCCGCTTCCAGCAGCCGGGTCACGATCTCCGGATGCACGGCGGTGGGCGCGTGCACGAAGGCGGCGTCCAGGCCCTCGGCGAGGAGCGCGTCGAGGCCGGTGTGGCACTGCGTGCCGGGCACGCGGTACGTGGCGGCGACCCGCGCCAGGGTGGCGGGCGTGCGGGTCTGCAGGTGCAGTTCGAGCCCCGGCCGGGTGGTCAGTACGGGCAGATATGCCTTCTGAGCGATGTCTCCGAGCCCGATGACGCCGACCTTCACAGGGGCCTCCCTAACGCTGTGCCTGATGTGCCTGATGTGCCTGATCGCGGACCTGGCGGTCCCGTGCCCCGGCAGCATACGTGCGCTGGGGCGGCAGCCAGTCCGCGATGCCGTCGAAGGTGCGCAGGGCGAGACCCGGGCCGAAGCCGGCGAGGAGCATCAAGGAGTCGCGCAGGGCGACGGCCGGGGCGCTGCGGACCGACATCAGGCGGGCGATCCTGGCGGACTTGCGGACGATGCCGGCGGTGCGCGGCAGTCGGTCGGCGGAGTACGCCGCCAGGCCGGTCCCGAGGTCGGCCGCGTCCGGGAGGTGGTGGGCCAGCACGATGCCGTCCTCGATGGCCTGGTTGCCGCCCTGGCCCATGGTGGGGCACATGGCGTGCGCGGCGTCGCCGAGCAGCGCGGTCCTGCCGCGGTGGAAGGCGGGCAGCGGGGTGATCAGGTGGTGCACGTCGTGCCGCAGGACGCCGGCGGGGTCGGCCGCCTCGATGATCCCGGGGACAGGGTTGTGCCAGTCGCCGAACCTGCGCAGGAGTTCCGCCTTCTCGCCGTCGGCCGAGCGGCCTCCGGCGGGGGCGACGGCAGCGGCGTACGCGTAGACACGGCCGTCCTTGAGCGGCTGGGTGCCCCAGAGAGCGCCGCGGCCCCAGGTCTCGTGGGGCTCGAAGGGGGCGGCTGGGGCCGGTACGACCACGCGCCAGGTGGTGATCCCGGCGTACACGGGGCCGGGGTGGTCCGGGAAGAGGGCGCGGCGCATCGCGGAGTTGATGCCGTCGGCGCCGATGACGAGGTCCGCCTCGATGCCCCCGTCGGGAGTGGTGACCACGGCGGGGCGGCCGCCCGCCACGCCGGGATCCGCGAGCGTCGCGGGGGACCCGGTGCGTACCGCGCCGTCGGGCAGCCGGGCGAGGAGCCGGTCGATGAGGGTGGCACGGTGGACCAGGACGAGGGGACCGCCGAAGCGCTCGGTGGCGGCAGAGCTGCTCGTACGGGAAAGCCAGCGGCCACCGGGGGAACGCATGCCGCCGTCGCCCTGCCAGGCGGCCAGCTCGCGGATCTCCTCGCCGAGGCCGATGACGTCGAGGGCGTGGTGCCCGTTGGGGGCGAGCCCGATCCCGGCGCCGACCGCTTCCACGGCCGCCGCGCGCTCCAGGACGGTGATGTGCCAGCCGCGCTGGTGGAGGGCGACGGCGGCGGTCAGTCCACCGATTCCGCTTCCTACGACGACGGCATGGGGCTTGGTGTGGGGCTGGGCCTGGGCCTGGGCTTGGGCCTGGGGCTCGGGACTGATGGGGGCCATGACTCCTCCTCGGCAACTACACCTGTAGTGACTCCTGGAGCGTACTACAGGTGTAGTCGGCGCGGTAGATTGTTCCCATGACCGCACGCGCCGCCACGGGCCGCTCCCGTCCCGAGCTGATCACCGACGCCGCCCTGGACCTGCTCGTGGAGCGCGGCATGCGCGGGCTCACCCACCGGGCGGTGGACGAACGCGCCCGGCTGCCGCAGGGCTCCACCTCCAACTACGCCCGCACGCGCCAGGCGCTCCTGGAGGCGACGGTGCGCCGACTGGCCGAGCGCGAGGCCCAGGTGCTCGCACTGGACGCGATGCCCGCGCCGTCGGCCGGGCTCGACGGCATCGTCGGCGCCCTCGCACTCGTCCTCCACCGCTACCTGACGCACCACCGGGAGCTGCTCGTCGCCCGGTACGAACTGGGCCTGGAGGCGACGCGCCGGCCCGAGCTGCGCGAGTTCTACGACGCGGCGGGCCGGCACCGCTTCCGCGAGCCGCTCAACGCGCTGATGGCGGCTGCCGGCTCGCGTGAGCCCGAGCGGCACGCGCTGTCGCTGGTGGCCTGGTGCGAGGGCCTGTTGTTCTCGTGCGCGGCCGGTTCCTACCACTCCGCCGTGCCCAGTGAGGAGGAACTGCGCAGGGGATTCGGCGAGTTGCTGCGCGGCATGCTCGGCACACCGGGCGTCGGAGCGTGACTTACGAGAAGGGGCGGGGTGGGGTGGGGAAGAAGACCCACCCCACCGCATCACTCGTGTGGGCCAATCTCCCCCCGCGAGCACCCGCAAACCACCCCGCGCCCCCCAAAGTTGCCGGGTGCAGCGAACAAGAACCACAGCGAAGATCCTCATGGGAGTGGCGGTTTCGGCCGTCTCCGCCACCGTCACCGGATGCGTGGCCGTGGAGCCCCTCCCGGCCCATGCCCCTTCCCCCGTACCCTCCGCGGACGTCACGCCGCTCTCCCGGGGCCAGGACGTGAAGCCGCAGATCGTCCAGGCCCCCGCCCGCGAGGCTCTGGAGGCCCTGGACGCCGCGCTCCGGCCGGCGAAGAGAGCCACACCCCGGAGCGAGCCGCGAGAGACCCCGGCGGTACGTCGAACGGCCCCGCCCTCAGCAGCCCGCCGCCCGGCCGGGCCCCCGGCCCCCGAACGGCCCGCCCCCGCCGCGCCCGCGCCCCCCAAAGCCGCCGTGCCCGTACCGCGCGTCCTCCCGTCTCTGCCCGCTCCCGCCGCAGGCGCGGGCGCCGACGTGTGCGCGCTCGGCGAGGGCTACGGGGGGTGGCAGCACGACAGCCCCCAGGCTCGCATCTGCCGCGAGACGTACGGGCGTTGACACCCAGGCAGATGACCCCCTCAAGGCAGGTGACGCCGACAGGCAGGTGACGCCGACCAGGCAGACGGCGTACAGACCCTGATCAGCCCGCGTCCGCCAGCCTCCGCTCAAGCCGGTCAATGGCCGCCCGCACCCCGTCCCCGTAACCGTCGTCCCCCAGCGCGTCCGACGCCGCCCGCGCCCGCCCCAGGTGGGTACGCGCGGCGTCCGGGCGGTGCAGCTTCAGGTAGTCGGCGGCGAGGTTGAGATGGAGCGACGGATAGAACCCGCGCACCGCGACCGAGGAGTCGTGCCGGGCCACGCGCTCGTCCGTCAGCCCGTCGGCGGCGGCCAGCGCCCGTAGATCCCAGGCCAGTTCGTCCCCGGCGTCGTCCTGCGTGTCCGCCATGTAGTGCGCGAGCGTGCAGCGGTGGAAGGGGTCGCCGTCCTCGCCGATCTCGGCCCACAGCTCACCGAGCCGGTTGCGCGCCTCCTCGCGGTCGCCGGCATGGAGAAGCATGATCGCCTGCCCGATCCGCGTCATCGTGACGTCCCCGGACGTCTCCTGCTGCTCCATCGCCGTGTCTCCTGTCGCCCGCACACCCAAGCCAATCCCGACGATCTCGACGCTAGACCCCGCCACTGACAATCGGGCTCAGGCTCGGGCGCACGGCCTCGCCGTCCTGGTAGCGCTCCGCCAGGCCGGTGACCGTACGGGCCAGCTCCGCACGCAGTTCCGGCGGTCCCAGCACCTCGACCTCCAGCCCCAGCCGCAGCAGGTCCCCCAGCGCCACGGGCAGCGTCTCGACGCGCAGTACGGTCTCGACCCAGCCCTCCGCGTCCGGCGGCCCCGACGCCCGCACCGCCTCCCCACCGGCCGCGCCGCACTGCACCGGCAGCAGCCTCGCGCCGCGCGGGGAGACCCGCAGCCGGGCCTCGCCCCGCAGCACCGCGGCCTCCATCCGCCGCGTGCTCTCCTGCCAGTACGCGGCCAGATCGAACCCGGCCGGCCGCTCGAAGCTCTCGCCCAGAGCTTCCACCGCCAGCATCCGCGAAACCCGGTAGGTACGCACCGACTCGTCCGCCCGCGCCACCAGATACCAGTTGCCGCCCTTGAGTACGACACCCAGCGGCTCCAGTTGGCGGTGTACGTCACCGCGCCAGCTCCGGTACTGGACTCGCAGCAGCCACTGCCGCCAGACCGCCCCTGCCACCTCCGCGAGGTACGGCGCGGGGTCGGCGTCCCGGAACCAGGCGGGGGCGTCGAGGTGAAACCGCTCCTGGACGCGCCGGGTGCGCTCCCCCAGGCCGTCGGGCAGCGCGGCCTCCAGCTTGAGCCGCGCCGTCGTCAGGTCGGCGGCGAGGCCCAGTTCGGCCGCAGCCGCCGGCATGCCCGCGAAGTACAGCGATCCGGCCTCGTCACCGGTCAGGCCGGTCAGCCGGGTGCGATAACCGTCCATCAGGCGGTAGCCACCGGCCGGGCCGCGGTCGGCGTACACCGGCACCCCTGAGGCACCGAGCGCATCGACGTCCCGGTAGACCGTACGGACGGAGACACCGAGCTCGGCGGCCAGTTCGGGGGCGGTCATCCGCCCGCGGTTCTGCAGCAGAAGGAGCAGGGAGAGCAGTCGGTCGGCGCGCATGGGCCAAGTCTGCCTCCGTACCTGACAGAAGGTGTCAGGTACGAGCGGGATGCTGATTCCCAGGAGCGCGAGAGTGTCGCGCCGGCTCTTGAGAGGAACCTCCATGCCCACACAGGCCACCGGAAGCTTCACCTTCGCCAACTGGGACGAGACCCCGGTCGCCGGCGCCGAGGAGGGTCGCAGACTGGCCCGCGCCCGCGTCACCAACACGTTCAGCGGCGCCATCGAGGCGGCCACGACCACGTGCCAGTACTCCATCGCGTACCTGACCGACAAGACCGGCGTCTGCGTCGGTCACCAGCTGTTCAGCGGCTCCGTGGGCGGCCGCGAGGGGACGTTCGCCGTCGAGGAGCGGGGCACGTTCGGCGAGGACGGCACGGTCCACTGCACTTTCGAGGTGGTACCCGGCTCGGGCACGGGCGCCCTGGCCGGGCTGAGCGGAACGGGCGGCTACGCCGCGCGACACGGCGAGCCGACCGTCCAGTACACCTTCAGCTACGAACTGGGCTGATCAGCCCAGGTTCGGCACGGCCCAGTCGATGGGCTGATGGCCCTGCGCCGCGATCGCCTCGTTGATCTGCGTGAACGGCCGGGACCCGAAGAACTTCTTCGCCGAGAGCGGCGAGGGGTGCGCGCCCTTGACCACCACGTGCCGTTCCTCGTCGATCAGCGGAAGCTTCTTCTGCGCGTAGTTGCCCCAGAGCACGAAGACCGCCGGGTCGGGCCGCGAGGCCACGGCGCGGATCACCGCGTCCGTGAACGTCTCCCACCCCTTGCTCTTGTGGGAGTTCGCCTCGCCGGCCCGCACCGTCAGTACGGCGTTGAGCAGCAGGACACCCTGCTCGGCCCACGGCATCAGATAGCCGTTGTCCGGGATCGGGGTGCCCAGCTCCGCGTTCATCTCCTTGTAGATGTTCCGCAGGGACGGCGGCACCCTGACGCCCGGCCGCACCGAGAAGCACAGCCCGTGCCCCTGGCCTTCGCCGTGGTACGGGTCCTGGCCGAGGACCAGGACCTTCACCCGGTCGTACGGTGTGGCGTCCAGGGCGGCGAAGACCTCCTCGCGCGGCGGGTAGACCGGCCCGTTCGCCCGCTCCTTCTCGACGAATTCGGTGAGCTGCTGGAAATAGGGCTTCCGCAGCTCGTCTCCGAGGACGCCGCGCCAGGACTCGGGCAGCATGTCGGTGTCGGTCACGTCAACAACCTCCGGTAAACGATCAGTTCTTCATCAAAGAACCTACCCGCGGCCACTGACAACGGTCCCCGCAACGACTCCTACCAGCTGGTCTTCTTGTGCAGCTGCCAGACCTGCATGATCGTCTGCGGGTCCAGCGCCCGTTCGGCGCCCGCGATCTCGTCGGAGGCGGCGACGTACAGCTTGCCCTGCCACAGCGGCAGCAGACGGACGTCCTCGAGCAGGATCTCCTGGGCGCGCCCGAACTGGTCGCCCACCGCGGCGCGGTCGCTCTCCTGCCGCGTCTTCGGCAGCAGGCTGGCCGTGATCTCCGGGGTGTTGTACGGCGTACCGACCGCGTTGTTCTCACCGACGAACGGCGCGACGAAGTTGTCGGGGTCCGGGAAGTCCGGGGACCAGCCACGGCCGAAGACCGGGTACTCACCCTTCTGGTAGCCCTTGTAGAACTCGTTCCAGGGCCGGTGCTTCAGCGTGATCTTGAACAGCCCGGACTCGTCCAGCTGCCGCTTCAGCTCGGCGAACTCCAGCGCGGTGGCCGATCCGTACCGGTCGGAGGTGTACCAGAAGGTCAGCGGGACCGGCTCGGTGATGCCCGCCTCGGCGAGGAGGTTCCTCGCCTTCGGCACGCTCGGCTCACCGTAGCTGTCGAAGAAGCTGGTCGCGTGGCCGGCGACGCCGGTCGGAATCATCGAGTACAGCGGCTCGGCGGTGCCCTTGTAGACCTTGTCGACGAGAGCGCCCCGGTCGACCACCTGGGCAATGGCCCGGCGGACGGCGGGCTTGCGCGCGTTCGGGTCCTTGGGGTTGAAGACCAGGTAGCGGATCTCGGCGCCGACCGCCTCGACGACCTGGAGCTCCTTCTCCTTCGGCTGGCCCTCCAGATCGATGACCTGCTCCGCGGTCAGACCGCGGAACGTCGCGTCGATCTCCTTCTTCTTCAGCGCCGCGACCATCACGGCCGAGTCCTGGTAGTAGTGGATCGTGACGGCGTCGTTCTTGAGATCGGCGAACCCCTCGTACTTCGGGTTCTTCACGAGCTCGGCCATCTTGTCCGGCTGATAGGACGCGAGGTTGTACGGACCCGAACCCGTCAGCTTGTTGCCCGTGCGGAGCTTGTCCTTCGGATAGTCCGCGGGGCTCACCATCGACATCGCGGGCGTCGCGAGCACGAACGGGAAGGTGGCGTCCGGCTTGTTGAGGCGGAAGGTGATCTTCCGATTGCCGCTCGTCTCCACCTCGTCGAGACTGGAGAGAAGCCCGCTCGGGCCTCCCTTCTGCCCGATCGCGACAATCCGGTCGATCGAGTACTTGGCCGCCTTCGCGTCCAGCGCCGTCCCGTCGGAGAAGACGAGGCCCTCGCGGAGCGTGCAGGTGTACACCTGGTTCGAGCTGTCCGCGAAGGAACACTTCTCGGCGGCGTCGGGTTCAGGCGTGGTGCTCCCCGTGGGGTAGCTCACCAGCGTCTGGAAGACGTTTCTGTACAGCTCCCAGGAACCGTCCCATGCGCCGGCCGGGTCGAGTGTGCTGGGCGTGCTCGTCGTACCGACAGCGAGCTTTTGCTCGATGTCGGACTGATCACTGGACAGCATCCCGCATCCGCTCAGCAGGGATATGGACACAAGGGCTGCAGCGGACTGCAGACATCTGGTCCGGTTGAACACGTGCACGCTCCTCGATCAGCCATGGGTCGGCAGACCATACCGCAGCGCCCTGCCGGGTCAACGGGCAGTCCCGGCAGGGCGCTTGGGTGTAATCCACAGTAAAAGCGGGTAAAGCGACTCAGCCGACGCCGGCGTTCAGGAAGATACCGCCGTCGACGACCAATGTCTGCCCCGTGATCCAGTCCGACTGGTCCGAGGTGAGGAAGGCGGCCGCGCCGCCGATGTCCTCGGGAACGCCGAGCCGTCCCAGCGGGTACGCCGCGGCGGCCTCGGCCTCGCGGCCCTCGTAGAGCGCCTGGGCGAACTTGGTCTTCACCACGGCGGGAGCGATCGCGTTGACCCGTACGCCCGGCGCGAACTCGTGCGCCAGCTGGAGGGTCAGGTTGACCATCGCCGCCTTGCTCATGCCGTACGCGCCGATGAAGGGCGAGGCGGAGATGCCGGCGACCGAGGCGATATTGACGATCGCCCCGCCGTTCTCCTTCTGCCACGCCTTCCAGGTCTGCTGCGCGAACCCGAGCGCGGAGATCACATTGGTCTCGTACGTCTTGCGCGCGACGCCCAGGTCCAGCTCCGCGATCGGCCCGAAGACCGGGTTCGTGCCGGCGTTGTTGATCAGGAAGTCGACGCGGCCGAACGCCTCCATGGTGCGCTCGACGGCGATCGCCTGGTGCGCCTCGTCGTGGGCCTTGCCCGCGATGCCGATCACCCGGTCCGCGCCGAGCGCCTCCACGGCCTCCTTGAGCGCGTCCTCGTTGCGACCGGTGATGCACACCCGGTCGCCACGGGCGACGAGCGCCTCGGCGACGCCGTATCCGATGCCACGGCTCGCGCCCGTGATGAGCGCGACCTTCCCGCTGTCCCGTACCTCTGCCTCAGCAGCCATGATTCTCAGTCCCTCGTCAGTTGAGCGGGCCGCCGGCGACGTACATGACCTGGCCGGAGACAAAGCCGGCGTCGTCGCCCGTGAAGAAGGCGATGGCGTTGGCGATGTCGTCCGGCGTGCCGACGCGCTGCACCGGGATCTGGGTGGCGGCCGCGGCCTGGAACTCCTCGAAGCCCATGCCCACGCGGGCGGCGGTCTGCGCGGTCATCTCGGTGACGATGAAGCCGGGCGCGACGGCGTTGGCCGTGATGCCGAACTTGCCGAGCTCCTTGGCGAGGGTCTTGGTGAAGCCCTGCAGACCGGCCTTGACGGCGGAGTAGTTCGCCTGGCCGCGGTTGCCCAGGGCCGAGCTGCTGGAGAGGCTGACGATACGGCCGAACTTGGCGTCCACCATGTGCTTCTGGCAGGCCTTGGCCATCAGGAACGCGCCCTTCAGGTGCACGTTCACCACGGTGTCCCAGTCGGACTCGCTCATCTTGAAGAGCAGGTTGTCGCGCAGGACACCCGCGTTGTTCACGAGGATCGTCGGCGCACCGAGCTCCGTGGCGACGCGCGCCACGGCGGCCTCGACCTGGGCACTGTCGGAGACGTCGCAGCCGACGGCGAGCGCGGTGCCGCCCGCCGCGGTGATCTTCTCGACGGTGTCCTTGCACGCGGCCTCGTCGAGGTCGAGTACGGCGACTGCGCGGCCCTCTGCCGCCAGACGGACCGCGGTGGCGGCGCCAATGCCGCGCGCCGCCCCGGTCACGATCGCGACACGCTGCTCGGTGGTGGACATGCTGGTTCTCCTCGCCCTTGGATGCGGCGGCAAAGTAGACCGAGAGTGAGTTCCCGATCACTGAGCAACCGCTTAGTAGCTTCAGCAGACGTGACGCTAGAAGCGATGGCACGCGGTGTCAACGGCCCGAGGAACGACCCGGGGAATCAGTAGCGCAGATCACCGCACCAGCAGGTCGAGCAGACGCTCGACCTCGGCCTGGGGATCCGCCGTCAGGCCTGTGTGCACGGGGCCCGGCTGTACGACGGTGCTGCGCGGCGCGATCAGCCAGCGGAAGCGCCGCCCGGCGTCGTCACCGGCCGCCTGGCCCGCCGCCTCCCCGCCCCCGCAGACGCCCTCCACGGCGCGCAGGGCGGCCCGTACACCCGCCACGTCGGCTCCGGGGTCCAGCGCCTTCAGCTTGGTCTCGTCGAGGTGTGTCCTGGCGGCGACGAAGGACTTGGCGCGGCAGTACACGAGCACGCCCGCGTTGAACATTTCGCCGCGCTCCACGCGCGGCACCACGCGCACCAGCGCGTACTCGAAGACATCCCGCTTCGTGCTCACTTGCCGCCGTCCTTCGTCTCCTGCTCGGCCGGACGCGGCCGCGGCGTCAGGCGGTCCGACAGCCAGCCGGGGGCCTGCGACGGCTTGTCCTTGGTCGGTGCGCTGAGGGTGATCCGGTCGTGGATCGTCGCGGCGCGCGGCAGCAGCGCGTCGACGTACGCCCGGCGCAGCGCGTCGGTGCTGTCGAAGCCGGGCTCGTCGACCAGCCACTCGACGGGGACCCGGGCGGCGACCTCGGTCAGCAACTCCTCGGTGACCAGCGGTGCGAGCTCGGCGGCCGCGGCTGCGATGTCGGGGCCGAAGGGCGCGAGCACGTGGTCCGAGGCGTTGTACGGCTTCGCGGACGCGCTCTGCGCGGTCGGCCAGTTGTGGTGCCAGATCATGGTGGCGCCGTGGTCGATGAGCCAGACGTCGCCGTGCCAGACGAGCATGTTGGGGTTGCGCCAGGAGCGGTCGACGTTGTTGATCAGCGCGTCGAACCACACCACCCGGCCCGCCTCGGCCGGGTCCACCTCGTACGCGAGGGGGTCGAAGCCGATCGATCCGGGGAGGTAGTCCATGCCGAGGTTCAGCCCCCCGCTCGCCTTGAGCAGCTCCTGGACCTCCTGGTCGGGCTCGGCGAGGCCGATGACCGGGTCGAGCTGGATGGTGACGAGTTCGGGGACGCGCAGCCCGAGCCCGCGAGCCAGTTCGCCGCAGATGACTTCGGCGACCAGGGTCTTGCGGCCCTGGCCCGCGCCGGTGAATTTCATGACGTACGTACCGAGATCGTCGGCCTCGACGATCCCCGGGAGCGAGCCGCCCTCACGCAAGGGCGTGACGTAGCGGGTCGCTGTGACTTCGGAGAGCATTTCCTCAGATTACTGCCGTACTGGCGGGGTTCTCGATCAGTTTTGGCGTGCCTAGAGTGCCCGGATGGATGCCCAGGGTCTTCCTCGCCAGTTCGCCCGTACGCGTCGCTTCTCGCTCGGGGTCCCCCGTCGCTTCACCGTCTCGCCCGACGGCCGACGCGTCCTGTTCGTACGGTCGGAAGCGGGCGACGATCCGGTCAGCAGACTGTGGCTGTACGAGGACGGGCGCGAGCGGGTACTCGCCGGGCCCGAGGGCGTGGACGACGTTCCCGAGGCCGAGCGGATCCGCAGGGAGCGGGCCCGTGAAACGTCCCAGGGTGTGGTGGCGTACTCGACGGACCGCGAGGTCCGCGTCGTGGCGTACGCGCTGGGAGGCGAGCTGTGGACCGTACGGACGGACGGGGGCGTCCCGCGTCGCGTCCCGACGGCCGGCCCGGCGGTCGACCCGCGGCCCTCCCCCGACGGAACGCTCGTCGCGTACGTCACCGGGGGCGCCCTGCGCGTCGTCGGAACGGACGGTACCGGTGACCGGCTGTTGGCCGGTCCCGAGAACGCCGATGTGACGTACGGTCTCGCCGACCATGTCGCGGCGGAGTCGCTCGACCGGACGCGCGGCTACTGGTGGTCGCCGGACAGCGACGCGCTGCTCGTCGCGCGCGTGGACACTTCGATGGTGCAGCGCTGGTACATCGGCGATCCGGCGCATCCCGGGAACGCACCGCGGTCGTTCCCGTATCCGGCCGCCGGAACGGCCAACGCCGAAACTACGATGCACATCGTACGAGTGGACGGCGAGCGGGTCGCGGTGCGGATGCCTGCCGAGGCCGACGCGGACTCCCACTGGGAGGACCGGTGGACGGACCGGGCGTTCGAGTACCTCGTCACCGCCTGGTGGGACGGCGCGGGCCCGGCCATGAACGTACAGACGAGGGACCAGCGCACCGCGTATCTGATGGACATCGACGCGGCGACGGGCGAGCCCTCGCTGCTGCACCACCAGCGCGACCGGGCGTGGCTGGAGTTCGTCCCCGGCGCCCCGACGCGCACGTCGGCCGGTTCCCCGGTACTGGCGTTCGTGCCGCCACAGAGCGACGCCCGGGGCCTGAGGATGGCCCGGCACGGCGCGGTCACGCCGCCAGGACTGCATGTCCGCGAGGTGTTGTGCACGCTCGGCGAGCGGGTGCTGTTCACCGCGAGCGACGAGCCGACGGAGGTCCATGTCTGGTCGTACGAACCGGGCTCCGGTTTCGTCCGGCTGAGCGAGG
Source organism: Streptomyces sp. TRD_SC_5 (assembly GCF_056836825.1). Lineage (NCBI taxonomy): Bacteria > Bacillati > Actinomycetota > Actinomycetes > Kitasatosporales > Streptomycetaceae > Streptomyces > Streptomyces sp. TRD_SC_5. The sequence continues at coordinate 853,293 of NZ_JBWZZS010000001.1, forward strand.
GTCCCGGCGTCCACACGGCCGCCGCCGGCGGCGACACCGTCGTACTCGACAGCATGACGCCCGAGGGGCACACCGTGAGCGTGCTGCGTGACGGCAAGCACGCCGGACACATCGCCGTACGCTCCGAGGAGCCCCTTGTCACGCCCCGCCCGGTCCGTCTCTCGCTCGGCGAGCGGGAGCTGCGCAGCCTGCTCTTCCTCCCCTCATGGCACGAGCCGGGGTCGGGCAGGCTGCCCGTTCTTCTCAGTCCGTACGCCGGTCCCGGGATGCAGCTGGTCGTCAAGGCCCGCACGTGGTGGACGGCCGTGGGCCAGTGGTGGGCCGAGCAGGGGTTCGCCGTGCTGATGACGGACGGGCGCGGTACGCCGGGGCGCGGCGTCGTGTGGGAGAAGAGCATTCACGGCGATCAGCTGACACCCGTGCTCGACGACCAGGTCGACGCACTGCACGCGGCGGCCGAGTACTGCTCGGACCTCGACCTGGGGCGGGTGGGAATTCGCGGCTGGTCGTTCGGCGGCTACCTGGCAGCGGCCGCCGTACTGCACCGCCCCGACGTCTTCCACGCCGCTGTCGCGGGCGCGGCGCCCACCGATCTGCGGCTCTACGACACACACTGGAAGGAGCGCTACCTCGGGCACCCCGACGTACTGCCCGAGAACTACGCGCGCTGTTCCCTGGTCCAGCACGCGGACAAGCTGACGCGGCCGCTGACGCTGGTCCACGGCATGGCCGACGACAACGTGCTGCCCGCTCACATGCTGCGCTTCTCCGCGGCGCTGCTGGCGGCCGGGCGGCCGCACAGCGTCCTGCCGCTCCCGGGAGCGAGCCATCTGGTCACACAGGAGGGGGTGGCGGACAAATTGCTGCTATTGGAGCTCGACTTCCTGAAAAAATCACTCGGCTGCTGAACACAGCTGTCCGCTCCCCCGTACAACAGCGCATAACCAAGACGTCGAAGAGGAGTGCCGGCATGACGGGATCTCAGGAGACAGGGCGGCTGTTCGGCCGCCGTACGGTCGTCGCAGCGGTGGGCGCCGCCGGGGTCGCCGCCGCGTTGACGGCGTGCGGCGGTTCGGACAGTGACAGTCCGTCCGGCACCGCTGCCGAGAAACCGGCGGACGGGGCCGGCTCGGCGGGCGGTGGTGGCGGCGATGCCGGCGCCGTGCTCGCCAAGACCACTGACATCCCGGAGGGCGGCGGCAAGGTCTTCGCCGACCAGGGGCTGGTTGTCACCCAGCCCACGGCGGGCCAGTTCAAGGCGTTCTCGTCGAAGTGCACCCACCAGGGCTGTGCGGTCAAGGACGTGGCGAACGGGATGATCAACTGCCCTTGCCACGGGAGCATGTTCGACGCGACGGACGGCAGCGTGAAGGGCGGGCCGGCGAAAGCGCCGCTCCCCGCCGCCGCGATCAAGGTCGAGGGCGACTCGATCACCCTTGCCTGACCTCTCGCGGACGCTTCCAGCACGCGAGCACCTCATCGGTCGTGGTGATCGTGGCGACGAGGGCGAGCGTGTTGCGGATCATCGCGGGGGTGTAGTCGGAAGGCACTCCCGCGACGGCGTCCGAGGCGACGACGGCTGTGTAGCCGAGGTTGACCGCGTCGAAGACGGCGTTGGGAATCGCCACGTTGGCCGATACGCCCGTGACGAGCAGGGTCCGGCACCCGAGGTTGCGCAGCAGGGCGTCGACGTCCGTACCGGAGAGCGGCGAGAGACCGTGCAGCCGTCGTACGACGAGATCCTCGTCCGCGACTTCGATCGGTTCCGCGACGCGCACCGCGGTCGTTCCCGAGAGCTGCTGTACGGGCAGCCGTGCGGCGGCGCGGAACAGTCGCGCGTTGTCGCCGGCGCCGCGCCCGTCCAGGCGCCGTTCCGCGACCGCGTGCAGCACCTGCACCCCTGCCTCGTGGGCACCGGCGACCAGCCGCGCGATCCGGAACAGGGCACCCGAAGAGCGTGCCTCCCTGGCGAGTTCGGGAAGGGCGCTGTCCGGGCCGACTACTCCTTGCTGGCATTCCACGGTGAGCAGCGCGGTGGTAGCCGGATCGAGCTGCTCGACGAGTTGTTCGTACGACGGCAAGGCGTCCCCCTCGGGCCTGGACGCGCGAGGTTAACGGCCATTGCGTGACGAGGGAAGAGACCCCATGCTTTCTGACACCGAGTCAGAATCCATGAAGGGAAGCCGATGACCGCCACGCAGCGCAGAGGCCGCCGCATCATGATGACGGACGCCGAGCGGGACGCGTTCCTCACCGAACAGCGCACCTGCCGGGTGGCGACCGTCTCGGCGGACGGCAGCCCGCACGTCGGTGCCCTGTGGTTCGTCTGGGACGGCGAGTCGCTGTGGCTGTACTCGATCACGCGGAGCCGCCGCTGGGCGCAGCTCCGTAAGGACGCCCGGCTGGCCGTGGTCGTCGACGACGGCGTGGAGTACGGCGAACTGCGGGGCGTCGAGCTGTCCGGCACGGCCGCCTTCGTCGGCGAGGCGCCGCGTACGGGCGAGCCGTGCCCCGAACTCGACGTACCGGAACACCTCTTCCCGCCGAAGTACTTCGGCATGACACAGATGCCGCACGACGGACGCCACGCCTGGCTGCGGCTGACCCCGGACGCGGTGACGTCCTGGGACTTCCGCAAGCTCGGCAACGGCGCCTGAGCCCGGTCCAGACGGCGGGCCACGCCTCGGACACCTCAGCCACGCCCCGGAAACCCGCGTTCGGATTCAGCTGACGACGGCCGCTCCCGCCGCGCACAGGGCGTCGACCACCGCACGGATGGAGGGCCGCCGGTCGGCGTCGGCGCGCCAGACAGCGTACACATGCCGCCGCATCGCATGCCGCACCGGTACGACGCGGACCCCGTCCGGCACGGGACCGCGCCCCAGCCGGGGCGCCACGCACACCCCGAGCCCCTCGGCGACCAGGGCGAGCTGGGTCGCGTGCTCCTCCGCGACATGCGCGATCCGGGGCTCGACGCCCTTGCCGCGCAGCGTGAACATCAGCCACTCGTGGCAGAACTCACCCTCCGCCCAGGTGACCCAGTCGTCGTCGGCGAACTCCTCCAGATCCACGGTGGCGCGGCCGGCGAGCGGATGGCCGGCAGGCATGGCGACATCGGCGGGGTCGTGGAGCAGCTCCTGCTTCGCGAGCCCTTCGGGCATGGAGAGCGGCCTGTTGTACCAGTCGAGAACGACGGCGAGATCGAAGTCGCCCCGCACCACCCCGCGTACCGAATCGGCGGGCTCCATCTCACGCATCAGCACCCGTAGTTGCGGGTGCTCGACGCGGATCGCGGCGAGGGCGGCCGGCAGCAGTCCACGGGCGGCGGTGGGGAAGGCGGCCACAGCGAGGTCGCCGACGACGCGTCCGCGCTGCGCCTCGATGTCGGACTGCGCGAGCTCGACCTGGGAGAGGATGCGGGCGGCATGGTCGGCGAGCAGCCGCCCGGCGTCGGTGAGGCGGACGCCGCGGCCGTTCTTGGCGAGCAGGGGCTGACCCACCTCACGCTCGAGCTTGGCCATCTGCTGAGAGACGGCGGAGGTCGTCACATGCAGGCCCTCGGCCGCGCCGCTGACCGAACCGTGCCGGGCGAGGGCGTCGAGCGTACGCAGGCGCTCCAGATTCAACATATAAGCAATGCTAAGCGATTGACTCCACCAAATCTCGCTTGTGCTACGTAGTTGAGCGCGCGAGGGTGGGCACCATGAGCCCCGTCTCCACACCCCGCGGCGCGCTGCCCGCCACCCCTGCCACTTCCGACGCTCCGGTCGGCCCTCCGGCACCCGCCCGGCGCCCGGCCCTGGACTGGCGCATCCGTTTCGGGGTGCTCGCGCTCATCTGGGGCTTCAGCTTCCTGTTGATCAAGGTCGGCACGCAGGCGTACGCACCCTTCCAAGTCACCCTCGGGCGACTGGTCTTCGGTACGGCCGTGCTCGCCGCCGCGATGGCGGTCAAGCGGGTGGGGCTGCCGCGCGGTGCCCGGACGTGGGGTCATCTCGCCGTTGCCGCGTTCTTCCTCAACGCCCTGCCGTTCTCGCTCTTCGCCTACTCCGAGCTGACGATCCCCTCGACGCTCGCCGGCATCTGCAACGCCACCTCGCCGCTGTGGGGCATGGTGCTCTCACTGGTGGCGTTCTCCGAGGACCGCCCGACCCGCCGCCGCGTGGCGGGACTGGGCATCGGCTTCATCGGCGTACTGACCGTGCTCGGCGCCTGGCAGGGCTTCTCGGGCCTGGACTTCGGCGGTACGGCGATGGCACTGCTGGCTTCGTTCAGCTACCCGGTGGGCTGGATCTATCTGCGTCGTACGCTCGGGAGCAGCGGCAACTCCGCCCTCTCCATGACGGGCGCACAGCTCCTCCTCGGCACTGTTCAGCTGGCCGTTGTGACACCCCTGTTCACGACCATGCCGACCTCCTTCCCGGTCGTGCCGCTGCTCGCGGTGGTGGCGCTGGGCGCGCTCGGCACCGGTCTTGCCATGCTGCTCCAGTACGGCCTGGTGGCCGAGGTAGGCCCGACCACCGCCCAGATGGTCACGTACTTCATCCCGGTCATCGCCACGGTCGCGGGCGTCACGCTGCTGGGCGAACACCTCAGCTGGAACACCCCGGTGGGCGCCCTCATCGTGCTGGCGGGAGCAGCCCTGACCCAGAGCCGGGTCCGAAGCCGGAGCATCGACACGAGCCGCGCCTGAAACTGGAAGCCCCGGTCCCGCCCCCCAGGGGCGACCACCGCCCGGCGTAGGCCGGTCCCCGCGGGCGCCGGCCTACGCACGGCCGGCCGCCCCGCGCACCACTGCCGGCCACTGCCACCCAGCGGAGGCGCCCCCAGCCCCCGCCCCTCGGCCATCAGCCATCAGCCATCAGCCATCAACCACCCTCACGCATAGCGCCGCCCCCCGGTCGCCGGCCCGGCCGCTGCGGCCACCGCCTCGGCGACCGGACCCACGTCGGCCGCCGTCATCGCCGAAACGGTGATGCGCACCCCCGGCGGCGCCGCCATCCGGAACCGCGCCCCCGGCGCGACTGCCCACCCCGAGTGCAGCAGCCGCGCCACCACCCCCGTCTCGTCCGCCACCGGCACCCACACGTTCAGCCCGCTGCGCCCGTGCGCCTCGACGCCCCGCTCCTCCAGCGCCCGCACCAGCGCGTCCCGCCGTTTGCCGTACTCACGCGAGACTGCCCCGACATCCACGGCACCCGACTCCCACAGCTCGACGACCGCACGCTGCAGCAGCCGGCTGACCCAGCCGGGCCCGAGCCGCTGCCGTCCCATGACCCGGTCCACCGTGACCGGGTCGCCTGCCATCATCGCGAGCCGCAGATCAGGTCCGTACGCCTTCGCGACGGATCGGACGAACACCCAGCGGTCCGTCACACCCGCGAGCGGAAGCAGCGGCAGATCGACGATGCCGTGCCCATGGTCGTCCTCGATGAGCAGCACCTCCGGAAACATCACCAGGACACCGCGCAGCTCTTGGGCTCGCGCGGCGCTCACCGCCGCACCGGTCGGGTTCTGCGCCCGGTTGGTGATCACCAGCGCCCGAGCCCCGCCCCGAAGCGCCCGCTCCACCTCACCGGGCAGCGGCCCCTTGTCGTCGAGCCCGACCGGTACGGCGGTCAGCCCGAGCGCGGGGATGAGGTCGAGCAGGCTGCTCCACCCCGGATCCTCCACCGCGACCGCGTCACCCGGCTTCAGGTGCGCGGCAAGTACGCGCTCGATCGCGTCCAGGGACCCCGAGGTGACGGCGACGGGGCCACCCGGCACCCCGTCCGCGTCGAACGCGGCCCGCGCGAGCCGCGCGAACCCCGGGTCGACGGGATCCTGCCCGTACAGCACAGGCCGCTGCGCATTGTGCCGCGCCGCAGCGGCGAACGCGTCGTGCAGCGGCGGCAACAGCGCGGGATCGGGATTGCCCTCGCTCAAGTTCCGCACACCGGGCGGTACGTCGACCCTGATCGAATCCCGCGCCGTACTGGCCGGCCGGGGGCGCACCCGGCTGCCACGACGGCCCGAGGTCTCGATCACCCCACGCTCGCGCAGCGTGCGGTACGCGGCCGCGACCGTATTCGGATTGACCCCCAGCTCCACCGCCACCTCACGCATGGGCGGCAGCAGTTGGCCGGGGGCCAGTTCCCCGGAGCCCACCGCCCGCTCCACACTCGCCGCGATCTCAGATGCACGCCGCCCACTGATCCGATACTCTCCTAGCACAAAGACCACTATGCACTAGTGCAATGGAGAACGCAATGCCGGACACCACCTTCTACGCGACTTCCGAGCGCACCGTCCCGACCCGCTCCCGGGAACGCGCCTCGTACGACCGTGACCTGGTGCACGCGATCCTCGACGAGGGCTATGTCTGCCACCTCGGCTTCGTCCGCGACGGCGCCCCCGTCGTCCTGCCGACGCTCTACGGCCGCGTGGGCGAGCGCCTCTACGTGCACGGCTCCACGGGTTCCCGCCCCCTGCGCATGGCCGGCCAGAGCGACCCCGGCCTCGCCGTCTGTCTGACCGTCACCCACGTCGACGGCCTCGTCCTGGCCCGCTCCGCCTTCCACCACTCCATCAACTACCGCTCCGTGATGGTCCACGGCATCGCCCACGAGGTCATCGACGAGGAAGAGCGCCGCACCGCCCTCGACGCACTCGTCGACCACGTGGTCCCCGGCCGTTCGTACGACTCGCGCCCGGCCAACGCCAAGGAGCTCGCGGCGACGGCCGTGATCCGCCTCGACCTCGAGGAGGTCTCCGCGAAGGTACGCACCGGCGGCCCCAACGACGAGCCCGAGGACGCCTCGCTCCCCCACTGGACGGGCGTGGTCCCCTTGACCAGCGGCTACGACACCCCGATCCCGGCACCGGGCCTGGACCCGGCCATCGCGCTCCCCGACTACCTCACCACCCTCTGAGGCTCCCCGGCGAGGCCCCGTCCGCCCACCGACGCACTTCCTGCCCGACGCCCCGTCCGGCGCTTGAGGACCGGGGTCCGGGACAGAGCCCCGGTTCGGGAAGGGGTGGGGCGGAGAAAAACCCGCCACCACCCCACCCCAGTGCCCTTACACGAGCACCGCCGCCGCCTTCCGGCCCACCGCCACCGTCCTCGCCTCCGCGAGCGCGAGCCCCGCCACCGCCGCAAGCAGCAGCAACGTCCCCACCACAGTGGCCACCGTCAGATGCTCACCCAGCAGTACAACCGCGATGACGGCCGCGCTCACCGGCTCGAGCAGCGTGATCACCGACACCGTCGCTGACCGAACCACCGCCGCCCCGGCGAAATAGAGCGCGTACGCAAGAGCCGTCGGCACCGCCGCGACATACACCAGCAGCCACACCACCCGCACCGGATCGGCGGTGTGCGGCAACAACCCCTCGGCAGCCGCGAACGGCAGCAGGCACAGCGAGCAGATCGCGAACGCCCACGCGGTCGTATGGAACGGGTCGGCCCCGCCCCCCTCACGCCCGAGCCGCCGCGTGAGCAGCGTCATCGCCGCGTACCCACCCGCCGACAGCAGGGCGAAAAAGACGCCGAGGGGCCGCACAGCCGTACCGCCGCTGCCCAGCACCATCACACCGAGCCCTACGACCGCACCGACCACGGTGAGCACGCCGGCGCGCCCCAACCGCTCCCCCATGGTCAGCCGCGCGCCCAGCGCGATCAGCACCGGACCCGCGCCCATGGTGACGACCGTCCCGACGGCGAGCCCGGTGGCCTGGACGGCCGCGAAGTACGCGCTCTGGAAAACGGTGAGTCCGAGCCCAGTGACAAGAATGCGCATCACCCGCCGCCTCCGATGCTCGACAGGCGACTGCGCGACAGGCGACTGCGCGACAGACGACGCCGCGCCGACCCGCCGCCGACGTAGCACAGCACGGGCCGCAACCAGCAACACGAGTCCGCCGGCGCAACGCCAGAAGGACAGGGCGAGCGGCCCGAGATCGCTGACCAGGAAGGTGAGAGAGGCAGCCGCTCCCGCGGTGCCCCAGGCCGTTCCGGCGACGATCAGATAGACCAGGCCGCGCCCGACGGGCAAACCCGGGGAGGACAGGCCGGAGGAGGGCAGACCGGAGGAGGACAGCCCTGAGGAAGGACAAGAGGATTTCGACACGTGACTTCTCCGCGTGAAGACGGGACAGGTGGTCGCTCGGCTCCGCACGCGGGCAGCGACGAACCGCTCGGGGACTGCCCGAGCCCGGTCTTCGTCTTCGGCAATGCCGCCCGCGTTACGCGGCGGGAGGCGGAAGCACAGTCAGATGCATGATCGTCACCCTATGGCGCGTTCTGCCCCGCGGACAACTCCTTATCCACGTGCTGGAGATCGGCGTCGGCGGCCACCCCGCCCGCCACCGCCGGACCTCCCGCGACAGGCCCGCCAGGAGCCGCCTTGGGCGCCGACGACTGCGCGATGAAGGCACCGATGAGCACCACAGCCCCACCGACGATCTGCGGCGCGGACAGGTGCTCCCGCAGCAGCACCCACGCCAGTACGGTCGCGATGACCGCCTCCAGGCAGGCCACCACGCCGGCGACCTGCGGCGACAACTTGCGGACCGACACCACACCCGTGACGTACGCGACGACGGTGGCGATCAGCACGATCCAGCCGAGCAGCAGCGCGGCCGGCACATCCGCACCGCCCATCTCCGCGGTCCCCGCGATCAACGCCCAGTCCATGCCCCAGGGGCGCGCCACGACGGTCAGCACCCCGGCGCCAATGAGCAGACCGTACGCGATGACGCCGAGCGGATCGGCCGCGTCCTCGCCGGCGCTGCCCTGGTCCGACAGGACGAAGTAACCCACCTGACAGCAGGCCGCACCCAGCGCGAACAGCAGCCCGAGGGCGTCGAAGCTCAGCCCCGCCCACACCTCGACGACGCAAGCCAGGCCCCCGACGGCCAGCACAACGCCCACCGCGGCGGCGCGCGTCACCGGCCTGCGCTGTACGAACCTGACCCAGCCGAGCACCAGCGCCGGAGCGAGATATTCGATGAGCAGGGCGACACCGACCGGGATCCGGGACAGCGAGGCGAAGTAGAAGGCCTGGACACCGGCGACCGCGAGCAGACCGAAACCGGCGAGCAGGGCGGGTTTGCGCCGCAGCAGATCGCGGTGGCGCCAGGCCACCGGCAGCATGACGAGAGCGGCGCCCGCCACCCGCAGCCACACCACGTGCAGCGGGTCGAGCCCCGCTTCGATCAGCGGCTTGGCCGCGACACCTGAACCACCGAATGCGAACGCCGATGCCAGGGCAAGTCCCAGGCCGGCGCTCCTCCCCTGAGACGCTTGCATCGGCACATCATGCCAGTTGCGGTCAGGAGCTTCATCACTGTTACGCCTGTCGAGACACGTCGTCGACGCGCCCGGCCAGCAGCTCCGTCTCCACCCCGCCGCGCCGCAGCACTTCGACCGCCCGGCAGTCGGGATCCGCCGCGAGTGCGGCGAGCAGGTCGAGCCCGCAGGCACGCTGGTCGCCGCGCGCCGCGGCGCGCCCCAGAGCGCCCTCCATGGCCGTGACAGCGGCGGGCGACCAGCCCGCCACGCCCACCGGGTCCGGCTTGACGGACCCGACCGGAACGACCGGCACTCTGCCCGAATCCTCCACGGCGCCCTGCCAGCGCAGCCCGTAACCGATGCTGCGCTGTACGAGATAGCCGAGCACCCTGGCGACCTGCGGCGGGCCACCGTCGAACACCGCCCTCACCTCCGGGTCGGTCTCGATCACCGAGTGCAGCAGATGCGCGGTGTCGATCTGCCGGTCCCCGTCCCGCAGCGCCCGCCTGCGGGCACCCGCGACCACGGAGGCGAGCTCCGCGGTGAGCCTGGCTTCGATGTCTGCACGGTGAGGAGCGGGCTGCTGGGGGACCCGCGGGGTACGGCTTTGCACACCTCCCACCTCATCAGCCGCCGTCGGCGCGAACATCCCCGCCGGGGAGCATTCACGCATCCCACCGAAGTTGGGCAACCCCGCCCGGGTTCTCCTCCTTACGGATGAGATCAGGGATATCGGGGCAACCCGAACCCCAACAGGACTGACGCTTCATCAGTATTGAATGTTCCGCCACGCCCGGCTACGTTCCGCGACACACAACCGGCGACAGCCGACGACAGCCGACGAGAAGGGGTGGTCGCATGGCCGAAGCCAGCGCGGAGGCACACATCGGGGCACCGGCGGAGAAGATCTGGGCGCAACTGACGGACTTCACCTCGTACGCCGAGTGGAACGCGACCCACACCAGCTTCCCGAATGGCGGCCCCGCGGTGCTCGAGGTCTCGGCGACGTACGAGGAGAACATGAAGCTCATGGGCTTCCCCGCGGAGGTCATGTGGACGGTCGAAGAGCTGGAGCCGGCCAGGCTGCTCGCGACCAGAGGGAAGGGCCCGATGGGCGTCAGCCTCGCCATGCGCTACTCCCTCACGCCCGAAGGCGACGGCACCCGGGTGCGCATCGACGGGGAGTTCACCGGCGCCGCCGTCTCGCTGATGGCCGGCAAGCTGAAGGACTCGGCGGGCGCCGCCCTGAGCGAGTCGCTGCGCAAGCTCGACGGCCTGGTCGTTTGAGCCACCTGAACCACCCGAGTCACCGGACGCGGGCCGGCGCCCCGCGGTGTCCGCGGAGCGCCGACCGTCACTCCCGTTCCTGCTGTCCCTGCCGCCTCAGTCCTCGTCGGCAAGGATCAGATAGAGCTTCTTGCGGGTCTCGTTGATCACGGCGAGAGCCTTCTGCCGCTGCTCGGCGGAGCCGGTCTTCCAGACCTGCCCGAACGCCTCCATCAGCCCGAATCCGGCCTGACGGACCTCGTTCATGGCCTCCCAGTCGACCCCGCGTCCCGCTTCCTCCCACGGAGCCTGTGGCCCCGCCTCGGCCTCGGTATTCCCGGCGTCGGTGAGCGTGAACAGCTTCTTGCCGCCCTCGCTCTCACTGACGATCAGACCTTCGTCCTCGAGCAACTGGAGCGTCGGGTAGACCGAGCCGGGGCTGGGGCGCCAGGCCCCGCCGCTGCGCTCGCCGATCTCCTGGATCATCTCGTAACCGTGCATGGGCCGGTCGGCCAGCAGCGCCAGGATCGACGCGCGCACGTCGCCGCGCCGCGCCCTGCCCCTGGGTCCGCCCCGACCACGCCCGCCACCGCCCCACGGCCCGCCGAACGGGGGCCCGAAAGGACCGAAGGCGGCGCGCCGCCCCTCGAAGTCACCCCGACCGTGATGGCCGGGCCCGCAGTCCCCATGTCCATGTGAACGCATCACTACGCTCCTTCCATCGTTGATCTGTCGCGATACACCAACGATATATCGGAATAGCTCGCCCGACAAGCACTAACGAGTCCACTCACCCGAAATTGGCCTTGGCCTGCGGCTTTGCCCCTCCCCTACGTTCATGTCCATGCGCATTCGAATCGTCGACGCCTTCACCGACCGCCCCTTCGCCGGCAATCCGGCCGGAGTGCTGCTGCTGGACACCGACGCGTTCCCCGACGACGCCTGGCTCCAGCAGGTGGCCACCGAGGTGAACCTCTCCGAGACCGCCTTCGCCCACCGGCTGCCCCCAGGCGGCGATGCGGACTGGGCGCTGCGCTGGTTCACCCCCACTGCCGAGGTCGCCATGTGCGGCCACGCCACCCTGGCCACGGCCCACGTCCTGCACTCCACGGGCGCCACGGCAGGCACCGTGCGCTTCGCAGCGCTCTGCGGCATCCTCACGACCACCCCGCAGGACAACGGCGCCTTCACCCTCGACTTCCCGACCGCGCCGCTCACCGCGACCCCGGTCCCCGACGGCGTGAGCGAAGCCCTGGGCGCGAAGGTCCTCTCGGCCCACGACACCGGACCGCACATCGGCGACCTGCTGGTCGAGCTGGCCGACGAGCAGACCGTACGCGCGCTCACTCCCGACTTCCCCGGCCTCGTGGCCCACTCCAAGCGCGGCATCATCGCCACGGCCGCCGCCGAAGACCCCTCCGGCGGCTACGACTTCGTCTCGCGCTGCTTCTTCCCCCAGCTCGGCATCGACGAGGACCCGGTGACAGGCAGCGCGCACACAGCCCTCGCCCCGTTCTGGTCGTCCCGCCTGGGCCGCGACGAACTGACCGGCCTCCAGGCCTCAGCCCGCTCAGGCCTCGTCGCCACAACACTCCGCGGTGACCGCACCCTGCTGACCGGCGGCGCCTTCACCGTCATCGACGGCGAGCTGCTCGCCTGACAACTGCCGGGACGACAACAAGACGGGGGCGTACGGACCTTCCGTACGCCCCCACTCACCCCTCACCACTCACCCCTGAGTCCTCAGTCCTCAGTCCTCGAGGGTCGGCAGCCACCCCGCCTTGCCCGCCAGCAGCGCGTACCCCACGAACGCCCCCACATCGAGCAGCGTGTGCGCCACCACCAACGGCCCCACCCGCCCCCAGCGCCGGTACAGCAGCACGAAGACGACGCCCATCACCATGTTGCCGATGAATCCGCCGATCCCCTGGTACAGGTGGTACGAGCCGCGCAGCACCGAGCTCGCCACCAAAGACGCCGTCGGCGACCACCCCAACTGGTCGAGCCTGCGCAGCAGATACCCGACGACGAGGACTTCCTCCAGTACGGAGTTCTGCATCGCGGAGAGAATCAGTACAGGGAACTTCCACCACACCGGCGGCAGCGATTCGGGCACCACCGTCAGGTTGAAACCCGACTCGACGGCGACGAGATAGAAAGCCAGCCCGGCACTTCCGATGCCCGCCGCGATCAGCGTGCCCCGCCCCAGGTCCGGCCATGGCCGCGTACGGTCGAACCCGATCGCGCGCAGCCCCGCCCCCTCCCGCATCAGCAGGTACGCGACGAGCGCGACAGGCACCAGCGCCGATGTGATGCCGAACAGCTGCCAGGCGAGATCCAACCACGGCCGCCCGGGCGTATCGGACGTGTTGAGATTCGCCGCCTGGTCCCTGAGCCCACCCGGTTTCGTGACAGCTCCGACAAACCTGATCAGGGACGCCACCCCGCTCGCCCCCAGCGAGAGCGCGAGCACGATCAGGACTTCGGCCCGCAAAGTCTGCCGCGTCACCCCCGGCCCGGGAGGAAACTCGGCCACCCGCCGCGCGTCCTGCACACCAGCCTCCAGTTCGGCAATTTCGCCTCAACCCCAAGTCCGCCCCGCCAGGAGGGGCTCCACGGTCATGGGACGTCACAGCTTGCCCGACGAGGAAGCGAACGACGGCACCAGGCCCGGCGGCACAGGCACCAGGCCGGCGGCCCATGCGCTCACCGTCGTACGCCCGCCGTCGCCATCATGCCCGTCCTGAGCGTCGCAGCGGGCACGGCGCTCGCGGCCCGGGGAGACCTCTGCCCCTCTCCGGTTCCTGCTCGGACTGCGCCGTCCGTCTGAAGCCGGCCGACGTCCACGCCGCCATCCTGCGGGTCACCACGGAGGCGGGCCGGGGCGCCTGATCAGGCCCCGCTCCCTCGTGTGCGGCGTCGCCTCACGCCCGCCCCGGGAATCCCACCGGCCAGGTGTGCACCGGATCGCCCTGGTGCATCAGCTCGCTGTAGCGGCGGGTCATGGCGGCCAGCGCGGCTTCGCGCTCCAGACCGGCGTCCACGGCCCGGTGGTACGTGTCCACCTGCCAGGAAGCACCGTTCACGCGCCGCTTGCACCGCTGCTCGATGACACCGAGGTAGAAGTCGCGGTCGGCCGGCTCGATGCCCCAGGCGTCGAGCCCGGCCGCGGCCAGCGGCAGCAGTTCGTCGCGTACGAGCTTGACGGCGGGCACCCGCGCCGTCCCGTTGGCTCGGCCCGGCTTCGGCCAGATGATGTCCGCGTCGATGCCATACCGGCAGGCGGTGTCGAAGTTCTCCTCCGCCGCCTCGAAAGGCATCCGCTTCCACACCGGCCGCGCGTCCTCGGCGAGAGCCCGGACCAGCCCGTAGTAGAAGGCCGCGTTGGCCATCACGTCCGTCACCGTCGGCCCCGCCGGCAGCACCCTGTTCTCCACCCGCAGATGCGGCACGCCGTCGGCCAGCCCGTACACGGGCCGGTTCCAGCGGTAGACCGTCCCGTTGTGCAGCACGAGCTCCTGGAGCCGCGGCACCCCGCCGTCGTCGAGCACGAGCAGCGGGTCCTCGTCGTCGCAAATCGGCAGGAGGGCCGGGAAGTACCGCAGGTTCTCCTCGAAGAGCTCGTACGCCGATTCGACCCACCGCTCGCCGAACCACGTCCTGGGCCGTACGCCCTGGGCCTGCAGCTCCGGCGGGCGGGTGTCGGTGGCCTGCTGGAAGAGGGGCGGCCGCGACTCGCGCCACAGCTCGCGGCCGAAGAGGAACGGCGAATTGGCACCCAGTGCGATCTGCACCCCCGCGACCGCCTGCGCCGCGTTCCACACATCCGCGAACCGGCCCGGCGTGACCTGGAGGTGCAACTGGACCGACGTACAGGCAGCTTCGGGCGCGATGGAGGCGAAGGTGCAGGTCAGACGCTCCACTCCGGTGATGTCGAGGGTGAAGTCCTCACCTCGCGCGGCGACGATCTGATCATTGAGCAGCTGATAGCGGTCGACGTCGGAGAGATTCCCCGAGACCAGGTCATGACGTCCGAGCGTCGGCAGAATTCCGATCATCACGATGCCCGCTTCGACTTCTTTCGCTTTCCTGTGGGCATATCCCAGACCGGTGCGCAGTTCCTCCGCCAGCTGATCGAGAACTCTGCCGCCCAGCCGGTGCGGAACGATATTTACTTCCAGATTGAACATGCCGAGTTCGGTCTGGAAATCCCGGCTGGCGATCCGCTCGAGCACCTCCGCGTTCATCATCATCGGCATACCGTCGGCCCCGGCGAGATTGAGCTCGATCTCCAGTCCCATGAAGTTCTTGGGACGGTCGAAGCGATTCTCCGCCAGCAGTCGCCCCAGCCCCTCGAGGCACTGCTGGAGTTTCCTCCGGTACCTCTGCCGGTCCGACAGGTCGAACCCGCCTGCCACGACCTTCTCCCCCATCGAAGCATCCCTCCTCGAGCGGGCGGCTCACAGCATCGGGTACTCACGTCACGATCGATGATGCCCAGACGGGCCGATCCGTAACGCCCCGCGACCACCAATGACCGAGTACCCTCCTTGCGGGGCTTCAGTGGCACATTCACTCGGCATGCGGCAGAAAGCAGATTCCACCCGGCGCCCGCTGGTGAAAAAAGCCGACGAGTTTCGGCCTACCGCTGGCGCCGGGACTTTCCAGGCCACAGGGCTGCGCCCCAGATAAATGGGTGGATTCTCCGCGGGAAAAGGTCCGGATACGTCCTTGCCCGCAATGCCGTCGACAGCTAGCAGAAACACCGCGTGAACACGGCTCGTATAAACTCCGCAGACGAGGCAGAGAGTTGGCGCCCGGCCATCGCTGTACGGCCCCCCTCTGACCCCGGAACGCAGACAGCGCCGTCCGCACCGCCCACGCACACCCACGCACCACCGTGTCTCCCAAGTGAGAGGCGACCCACCATGCCGCTGCTTGTCCCCCCGGCTCCCGCGCCCGCCCTGCGCAGCGTCCTCGCGGCACTCGGTTCCCCCTCTGCCGTCCGCGAGGCCCGTCTGCCGGCCCTCCGTACGGCGCAGGGGCCCCTGCGCCCCGAGTTCCCACTCCCCCTCCACGTACTGGACGGGATCATGCCGTCAGGCAGGCCGCCGCGCAGCCGGCTTACCGGCTGGCGGTTCCTCATCCGAAGCGGCGACCGTACGGTGGCCGCCGCCGACACCATGCTCACCCCCGACGGCTGGGCCTTCTCCCACTTCTGTGAGGGCCCGTACATCGCCTCCAGCGAGCTCGCGCTGCGCCAGGCCGAGGCGATGACGAAGCACTACCAGCCACGTCTGTTGTCCGTACCGGAGCTCTACATGCTCACCCTGTGGCTGCACGACGGCCCGGAAGCCGGCGCCGACGCCGCCGAGACGATGCCGCTGCCGACGGACTTGCTCGTACCACTGGCGCCGGCACCGCCCGGCATCGCCTCGCACCGCCCGCACCGGGTCGCCGACCTGCTGTCGCTGCTCACCCACCGGCTCACGCCACCGGCGACCGTCCCGCTCCTCAGCCAGCCCGCCTGACGGCGGCAGCCCGCGTTCGCGGGTGCCCTGCGCGTCAACTGTGCCCCGTGCCCGTCCCGGCCACGGGGCACAGTGCCGCTCGCACGCCCCCCATCCGGACTAGCCCGTATCGGCCACTCCGAACCACCCGAAGAGGCACCCCGGTTGAGCTGAACCGTCCGCACGAGTGACGCGTCATTAATCAGTAAGGAGAGCTGCCGTGAAATCCCTGCGGAACGACGCCCGTGGGGCAACACTGGGACCGGACCGACTGATACGGGGGGCGGCCATGAACACCGCATCGAGCCGCAGGACACTCACCACAACGCAGCGAAAGAACCCTTCCATGTGCCAGCACCAGCCAGCCTGCCCGACTGCCGAATCCGCCGACCGGGAGGCCGCCCTTCTTGTGGCGCACCACCCGGAGCAGGGCTGGAGCCTGCTGTGCAACGGAGTTCTCGTCTTCGAGGACACCGGTGAGCTGCTGCCGGACGGCCAGATCATCGCTCCGCACCGCCCACTCGACGTGGTCAGGGCCGCCTAGGGCCTGCCCGCCGCGACAGGCGTACACACCTGTTCGCCGCTACGACGAGGGGCCGGCCCGGAGGAATCCTCCGGGCCGGCCCCGACGCATGTCCGCGCCCCTGGGACGCTTGTCGCTTCCGTCAGTTGTCGTACTCGTCCAGCGGCGGGCACGAGCAGACGAGGTTACGGTCACCGAACGCACCGTCGATCCGGCGCACCGGCGGCCAGTACTTGTCCGCGGCCGAGACGCCGGCCGGGAAGACCGCCACCTCACGGCTGTACGCGTGCTCCCACTCGCCGCCCAGCGCGGCCGCCGTGTGCGGCGCGTTGCACAGCGGGTTGTCGTCCGCGGGCCACTCGCCGGACGCGACCTTCTCGATCTCGCCGCGAATAGCGATCATCGTGTCGCAGAACCTGTCGATCTCGGCCAGGTCCTCGCTCTCGGTCGGCTCGATCATCAGCGTTCCGGCCACCGGGAACGACATGGTGGGCGCGTGGAAGCCGTAGTCGATGAGCCGCTTGGCGATGTCGTCCACACTGACGCCCGTCGCCTTCGACAGCGGCCGCAGGTCGACGATGGCCTCGTGCGCCACCAGACCGTTCGGACCGGTGTAGAGCACGGGGTAGTGCGGCTCCAGGCGCTTGGCGATGTAGTTCGCCGCGAGCACGGCGACCTGCGTCGCCCGCTTGAGCCCCTCGCCGCCCATCAGACGGACGTACGCCCACGAGATCGGCAGAATGCCCGCCGAGCCCCACGGAGCGGCCGAGATGGGCCCCACGCCCGTCTCGGGACCGGCCGTCGGCTGGAGCGGGTGGTTCGGCAGGTACGGCGCGAGGTGTGCCCGTACGCCGACCGGGCCGACGCCGGGGCCGCCGCCGCCGTGCGGGATGCAGAACGTCTTGTGCAGGTTCAGGTGGGACACGTCCCCGCCGAACTTGCCGGGCTTGGCCAGCCCGACCAGCGCGTTGAGGTTGGCGCCGTCGACGTACACCTGGCCGCCCGCCTCGTGCACCGTCGCGCAGATGTCGGCGACGTGCTCCTCGAACACCCCGTGGGTGGACGGGTAGGTGATCATCAGCACCGACAGCTCGTCGCGGTACTGCTCGATCTTGGCGTGCAGGTCCTCGACGTCGACCTCGCCGTCCTCGCGGGTCTTGACGACGACGACCTTCATGCCGGCCATCACGGCGCTCGCCGCGTTCGTCCCGTGGGCCGACGACGGAATCAGGCACACGGTGCGCTGGTCGTCACCATTTGCACGGTGGTACGCCCGGACCGCCAGCAGGCCGGCGAGCTCGCCCTGCGAACCGGCGTTGGGCTGGATGGACACCGCGTCGTACCCGGTGACCTCGGCCAGGCGCTCCTCCAGCTCGTGAATGAGCGTCAGGTACCCCTGCGCCTGCTCGACCGGCGCGAAGGGGTGGACCGCCCCGAATTCGGGCCAGGTGACCGGCTCCATCTCGGTGGTCGCGTTCAGCTTCATCGTGCACGAGCCGAGCGGGATCATGCCGCGGTCGAGCGCGTAGTCGCGGTCGGCGAGCTTGCGCAGGTAGCGCAGCATCGCGGTCTCGGAGCGGTGCTGGTGGAAGACGGGGTGCGTAAGCACCTCGTCACTCCGCAGCAGCCCCTCGGGAAGCGCGTCGGCCACCTTCGCGTCGAGCGCCTCGATGTCGGCGTCGACCCCGAAGGCTGCCCAGACCGCGGAGATCTGTGCACGGGCCGTGGTCTCGTCACAGGCGACGGAAACGTGGTCGGCGTCAACCTGGTACAGGTTGACCCCGCCCTCACGGGCAGCGGCGACAGCATCGGCCGCCTTGCCCGGAACGCGCACGGTCAGCGTGTCGAAGTACGTGCCGTGGACGACCTCGACGCCACCGGCGCGCAGCCCCTCCGCGAGCAGCGTCGCGTACCGGTGCGTGCGGAGCGCGATGCCGCGCAGCCCGTCCGGACCGTGGTAGACGGCGTACATGCCGGCCATCACGGCAAGCAGCACCTGCGCCGTACAGATATTGCTGGTGGCCTTCTCCCGGCGGATGTGCTGCTCACGCGTCTGGAGCGCCAGCCGGTACGCCTTGTTGCCGTCCGCGTCGACGGAGACGCCGACGAGCCGCCCGGGCAGGCTGCGCGCGAACTTCTCGCGTACGGCCATGAACCCGGCGTGCGGGCCTCCGAAGCCCATCGGCACACCGAAGCGCTGGGTGGTACCCACAGCGATGTCCGCGCCGAGCTCACCGGGCGAGGTCAGCAGCGTCAGCGCCAGCAGATCCGCGGCGACGGTGACGATGGCCCCGAGCTCGTGCGCCTGCTCGATGACGGCCTTGATGTCCCGCACAGCGCCCGACGCACCCGGGTACTGGAGCAGCACGCCGAAGACACCGCGCTCGGCCACCTCGGCCGGAATGCCGTCGGACAGATCGGCGACGACGACCTCGACACCGGTCGGCTCCGCGCGCGTCTGGATGACGGCCACGGTCTGCGGCAGCGTGTCGGAGTCGATCAGGAAGACGCCGTTCTTGACCTTGCCGACGCGGCGCGCGAGCGACATCGCCTCGGCTGCGGCGGTGCCCTCGTCGAGCAGCGAGGCGCCCGAGGTCGGCAGACCGGTCAGATCGGCGACCATCGTCTGGAAGTTGAGCAGCGCCTCCAGGCGGCCCTGCGAGATCTCCGGCTGGTAGGGCGTGTACGCCGTGTACCAGGCCGGGTTCTCCATGACGTTGCGAAGGATCACCGGCGGCGTGAAGGTGCCGTAGTAACCGAGGCCGATCATCGGGGCGAGCACCCGGTTACGGTCGGCGAGCGTACGCAGCTCGGCCAGCACTTCGGCCTCGGTACGCCCGTCGGGCAGCCCGAGCGCCTCGGCGCTCTTGATGACGTCCGGCACCGCGGCCGCGGTCAGCTCGTCGAGCGAGCCGTAACCGACCTGGGCGAGCATCTTGGCCTGAGCTTCGGCATCGGGCCCGATGTGGCGCTGCTCGAAGGGGATGCCACGCTCAAGCTGTGAGAGCGGAATGCGGTTTGCGGTCATCTGCGGAAGGCCTCCTGGTCTGACGCGACCTGCGAGGGGCACCACGGCACGGGTACCCGGACGGCCTCCCCCTCTGTCATCTCAACCTGAGAGCTTCACCGGAGGACCGTCCGGACGTCGCTGACGTCGAGGGTCGTTCCGGCTTTCACCGTCGGTGAGGAAGGGATCCGCAACAGGTGCTGTGCTCTTCATCAAGCACATGCCCGTCCGACGCCCACCCTGCTTTCCAGAGTGACCTCGTCCGTGCGGTACGGGTGCCTGAGAGATTCCGGGGAGGATTTGCTCCTTCGGCGCCTCCGGCATGTTCACCGGAGACTCTCCCGCACGGGGTCAGCAGCCATTGGCCAGCCTACCAGCGAGGCCCGTCGTGGATCCCTCGAGTGGCCGAGTCCACAGTTGTGCACTTTCGTATGCTTTACGGGATTACGGAGCAGCTGCGATCAGTTGGAGGGACCGTGCAGACCGACATCGATCCGCGCAGCCTGATCGGCCGCAAGGCATTCGACCGCAACGGCACCAAGATCGGAACGGTGGACGAGGTGTACCTCGACGACGCCACCGGTGTGCCCGAATGGGCTGCGGTACGCACCGGCCTCTTCAGCCGGGACGCCTTCGTCCCCCTGGAGCCGAGCAAGGTCGTCGACGACTCCCTCCGCGTGCCGTACGACCGCGCCCTGATCCGGGACGCCCCCGACTTCGGCGTGGGCCGCCATCTCTCCCCCGAGCAGGAACTGCAGCTCTACCACCACTACGGGCTCGACATCTCCTCTCCCGCGCCCGACCGCGACTTCGGGCGGCTGGCCGGCGACGACCCCGCCTGATCCCCGTCCCGATCCGCCGGCGCCCTCACCAGCGGGAGCGGATCCGACGGCGTCAGACCCGGATCGTCCACCTTGAAGGTCCGCACCCTCCCGGGCGGCGAGGTCGGCTCCTCGAACCGCACCGTCACCCGCCCGAGGCCGCTGCCCTGCACCCACCCCGCCCCGTACTCGGTGTGCCGCACGTCCTGCCCGGCCAGCCACCGGCGCTCCGCTGGCGGCTCGGGCACGGGCACCGGCTCGCCACTGCCCGTGGCCGGCTTCCCCGCTTCCTCCGCCCCGTCCGCGTCCTGTGCCTCGGCGCGCTCACCCGCCGCCTGGGCGAAGAGATCTTCCTGTGTGTAGTCCGCGAGGCCGGTGACCCCCACGCCCAGCAGCCGCACCCCACCCGTCGTGTCCACCGACTCCAGCAGCCGCCCCGCGGCCTCCCGCACCACCGCGGGATCGTCCGTCGGTCCGCGCAGCGTCTCGGAGCGCGTCAGGGTCGAGAAGTCGTACCTGCGCACCTTCAGTACGACGGTCCGGCCCGAGCGCCCGGCCGCCCTCAACCGCTGAACGCACCGGTCGGACAGCCGCACCACCTCGTTGCGGACCCGGGTCCTGTCGTGCAGGTCGACCTCGAAGGTGTCCTCGACCGACACCGATTTCGCGTCCCGCTCGGCCACTACGGGCCGGTCGTCGTGCCCGACAGCCATCCAGTACAGCGAGACCCCGTGCGCCTTCCCCAGCAGCCGTACAAGCTCGTCCTCCCCCGCCTCCGCCAGATCGGCGACCGTCGTCATCCCCGCCCGTCGCAGATGCTCCCCGGTGGCAGGCCCGACCCCGGGCAGAATCCGCACCGGCATGGGCCCCAGCAGCTCCCGCTCGGTCCCCGGCTCGATGAGCACCAGCCCGTCCGGCTTGGCCTGCTCCGAGGCGATCTTCGCCAGCATCTTGGACCCCGCGAGACCGACGGACCCCGTGAGCCCCGTGACGGCTCTGATGTCCGCCCGCAGCAGCTCTCCGGCCCTGCGGGCCGAGGCGGAGTCGTCGGCCACCCCGCCCGCCTCCAGGTCGACGAAGGCCTCGTCCAGGCTCAGCGGCTCCACCAGTGGCGAAAGCCGCCCGAGCAGCTCCATGACCTGTTCGCTGACCGACCGGTAAAGGGCGAAGCGCGGCATGAGATAGGCCGCATTCGGGCACAGTCGCCGCGCCTGGGCGACCGGCATCGCGGAATGCACCCCGAAACGCCTGGCTTCGTACGACGCGGTGGCGACGACCCCGCGCGTCCCGATACCGCCGACCACCACCGGCTTTCCGCGCAGACTCGGCTTCGCTGCCTGCTCTGCGGCGGCGTAGAAGGCATCCATGTCCAGATGCAGGATGGTCGGCGCGGATCTCACACCACCGATGCTGCCGTACGGCACTGACAATCGGCGGCCGGCGGCGCGGCGGGAGGCCGGACCGCCGGCTCAGCCTGCCTTGTTGCGGCGCCGCGCGAGCTCGTCGGTGGGGTTGTGGCCGACCAGGGTCTCGCCCGTGTCGACGCGCTCGCCGTGCAGCTGGGACAGCGCGCTCTCCACGTCCCGCCAGACCACGCCCACGGCGATCCCGAAGACGCCCTGGCCGCCCTGGAGCAGCGCGACAACCTCGTCGGGAGACGAGCACTCGTACACCGTCGCGCCGTCGCTCATGAGCGTCATCCGCTCGAGATCCTGGAAACCGCGGGCTCGCAGATGCTGGACGGCGGCGCGGATGTTCTGCAGCGCGACACCGGTGTCCAGGAATCGCTTGACGATCTTGAGCACGACGACATCGCGGAAGCTGTAGAGGCGTTGCGTGCCCGACCCGTAGGCGGGCCGCACGCTCGGCTCCACCAGGCCCGTCCGCGCCCAGTAGTCGAGCTGCCGGTAGGTGATCCCCGCCGCCGCGCACGCGGTCGGCCCCCGGTACCCGATGCTCTCCGTACTGTCGGCCGGTGTCGTCCCGCCCATGGCCGACGTCACGCCCTGCCGCCCCGCCAGAGGGTCGACCGCACTGCCGTGAAGCGGATACGGCCCGCCCGCCACCGTACCGTCGCCGCTGCTTCTCACGCCGACCTCCGTCCTTGACCTGCCCTGTCGACGGTAGGCAGTCACCCGGGGTGCGTCAACGATCGCCACACTCGGCACGCCGAGTGATAATCACCCTGAGAGTGGTTTCCCGTGCCCCACTTCGGGGAAAGGCTACTCGAATGCGCGAAAAGCCCCTGGCGCGCGGCTCACTGGCTGTTGGTCCCGAAGTCCTCGGGAGAGATCTGGTCGAGGAACTCGCGGAACTTCTCCACCTCGTCCTCCTGCTCGTCAGGAATCGCGATCCCCGCGTCGTCCAGCACCCCGTCACTGCCGTAGATCGGCGTTCCGGTGCGCAGCGCCAGCGCTATGGCGTCCGACGGCCTCGCACTCACTTCGACTCCACTGGCAAAGACCAGCTCGGCGTAGAAGACCCCTTCCCGCAGGTCGGTGATGCGGACTTCGGTGAGCTCCTGGCCGACCGCTTCGAGTACATCCTTGAAGAGGTCGTGGGTCAGCGGCCTGGCAGGGGCCATCCCCTGCTGGGCGAAGGCGATCGCGGTCGCCTCCCCCGGTCCGATCCAGATGGGGAGGTACCGATCGCCTCCCACTTCACGCAGGAGCACGATCGGTTGGTTCGAGGGCATTTCTACCCGGACACCTACGACGTCGAGCTCGTTCACACAGCAACCCTAGGACGTGCCTGGCAGGTTTGGGTAGTCGGGATCCCCCGAGCTCAGTGCAGCCGCACGCCGAGGGCTGCCTGAATGAGGGCCGAATGGAGCTTGACGGACAGCTCGGCGAGTTCCTTGGCCGTCGCCTCCGCATGGGCTCTGGTCTGCGGATTCCGGTGCCGCCGCAGTGGTGCGACGATCTGTTCGACCAGACCGGCTTCGCGATCGGCCCCGGCTTTCACCGCTCGCAAATGGCGGGGCTCCAGACCGAACCGGCCAAATTCGGCGACAAGCTTGGCCACCGTGACGACTTCGGCGTCGTAACCGCCACCCGGCAGGGGCGAGATCAAGCCGTACGACTCCCAGACGTCGAGCTCCTCGTCGCCGACCTCTGTGGCCGCCAGAAGCGCGTCCCGTCCGATCCTGGCCGCGGTCCGGCGCTCCGCCCCGGTCTCGGGCGCGCCGTCGTTCGGTTCGCCCGTCCCGCCGGCAGCCGGAAGCCGCACCTGCTCACCGCGCTCCAGCGCGTCGAGGTGCTCGCGAATGACCTTGAGCGGGAGGTAGTGATCGCGCTGCATACGCAGCACCTGGGCCAGCCGCTCGACATGGTCGGGGCTGAATTTGCGGTAGCCGGAGGCCGTCCGCTGCGGTTCGACGAGTCCCTCGGTCTCCAGAAATCGGATCTTGGAGATGGTGACTTCGGGAAACTCGTCTCGCAGCAGGTTCAGCACGGTGCCAATACTCACCAGCCGGTCGCCCGCGGTGGCGGTGCCGTTTCCGGCACCGCCCGTCGGTGTTCGCTGCATGGACCTTCCCGTACGGGTCAGATGGCCCGCTGGCTCGCGTAGAAGACCAGCCGGTACTTACCGATCTGCACCTCGTCACCGTTCGACAGCGGGACCGAGTCGATCCGCTCACGGTTGACATAGGTGCCATTGAGACTGCCGACATCAGAGACGGTGAATCCGCCGTCCGCACCCCGTCGGAACTCGACATGCCGACGCGAGACAGTCACGTCGTCCAGGAAGATGTCGCTCTGCGGGTGCCTGCCGGCCGTAGTCAGCTCGCCGTCCAGGAGGAAGCGGCTGCCGGAATTCGGGCCGCGACGCACCACGAGCAGCGCCGCACCCAGCGGAAGGGCATCGACGGCGGCCTGGGCCTCCGGCGAGAGCGAGGGAGCGGCGGTCTGTCCTGTCGCCTCAGCCTCGTACGCCTCGAGCCCGGAGATGGAGATCGTCGACGTCGTCTCCGAAGGACGCTCGGCGGCCACTCCGGCCCGCAACGGCGCTCCACAGTTGGAACAGAAACGACTGGCCTCGGCGTTGCGGTGCCCGCACCTCGTACAAACCGGCAAGGCCGACATGGACGGATCCTCCTGCCGCGGCTGCCCCTGGGGGGCATGGGATGCGTACGGGTCGGAGCCAAACTCTCCACCCGTACTTGAGGCTGATTCCCCGAAACCTATGCGGCCGGGACCAGCCGGGTCAACAGACGACGCGCCCGGTCCACCCGAAATGTCTCCGCCCGGACCAGCGACCTCGTCCCGGAACAGCGGACGCTCGCCACCCTGCTCGTCAGCTTCTCCACCACGCGGCGCACGGTGGCGCGCAGCACTGTTCGCACCGTCCTCGCGTGCACTCTTGCCGAACAACTTCGCAAACAACTTCACGGGCGATTCCCCTTGACTGAAACAGACCCGCCCGTGGGGCAGGACGAACCCTGAATGAACACACCTGCCGAACCGGACATCTTCACAACGTCCGTATCCACCAAACAGTTTCCACCACGCACCACGCCTTCGGTGCGCCGACCCCCCGCAACCTCATGCCCTTGTCCCGGTGCCCCCATGCGCCCCCGCCTCACTGGGGTGACGACTGAGCGTAGTCAGGCTGCTTCGCCGGTCGCAAGGCATCCACGACGATCTTGTCGGAGCGGGTGACGGTGGCGACGGCCCGCTCCTCCTCCAGCGTCTGGACAACGCCGCCAGGGATGTTGAGCGCCGGCTCCAGGTCCTGCGGCTTGCCGATCACTTCGAAGCGGTACGGCGCGGCGACCTTCTTCCCGTCCACCTGGATACCGCCGCCGCTGTTCTGGAAGTACGTGTCCGCAACGACCCTCACGTCATTGATCTGGATCGCTTCCGCGCCCGCCGCCCGCAGTTCCTGGATCGCGTCCAGCAGCATGTCGGCCTCGACCGTGGAGTGCGGGTCCGTGATCGTCATCTTGATTCCGGGGCCCTGCGCCGCCACGGTGCCGGCCAGCACACCGAGCTGACGCTCCTTCTCCAGCGTTTGCTTGCGCGCCTCTTCTGCCTGGTCGGAGCTGTTCTCCAGCTCGGTCTTCTGATCGTCGAGCTTCTGCTTCTCGTCCTCGAGGCGCTGCGTACGATCGTCCAGCTCGTCGAGGATGCGCACCAGGTCCTCCTGGCGCGCTCCCCGCAGAGCGCTGTCGTCGCTGTTCGACCTGACCTGAATGGCGAGTCCGAGCCCGAGCACGAACAGCAGCAGCGCGACGATCAGCTGCGCCCGCGTGACACGCGGCGGCCAGAGCCCGGCAAGCAGTCGCTGACGCCCCGTCGACGACCGCTGCGCCGGCCACTCCTGAGCCTGCGCTGCTTCTTCGTCGCGCTGAGGGTTGTCGCGCTGAGGGTTGTCTTCTGTGCTCATCTGCCTCACGCCCGGAACACGTGACGGCGAATCGCCGCCGCGTTGGAGAAGATCCGGATGCCGAACACCACGACCACACCCGTGGACAGCTGCGCACCGACACCCAACTTGTCACCCAGAAACACGATCAGCGCCGCCACCACGACATTGGAGAGGAAGGAGACGACGAAGACCTTGTCGACGAAGATGCCGTCGAGCATGGCCCGCAGACCACCGAAGACCGCGTCGAGCGCCGCCACGACAGCAATCGGCAGATACGGCTCGACCACCGCCGGAACCTCGGGCCGGACCAACAGTCCGACCACGACTCCCACGACGAGGCCCAGTACGGCGATCACGATGTGCCCTTCCCTGTGTTGGCCGCGGCCTGCCCGGCGCCCGCGACCAGCGGCTCTGCTGTACGTACGATCAGGCTCGGCGCGGCGGGAAGCCGGACCTGCTCCTGAGCGGAAATGCTCGTCCTGATGCCGTAACTCTCCTGCAGGACATGCAGGTACCGGCCATCGGCACTGTCCTGAAAAGCGGTGCTCAGCCGCTGCCCGTCCCCCACCGCCAGCACCGTATACGGAGGCACCAGCGGCCTGTTGTCGACCAGTATGGCGTCACCGGCCGCCCGGATCGCCGACAGAGATGTCAGCCGCTGCCCGTTGATGGCCACCGCCTCGGCGCCCGAGGACCACAGGCCGTTCACAACCCGCTGCATGTCCCGGTCCCGCAGTCGGCCGGTGTCGGAGAAGCTCGTGCTCTCCCGCGGCCCACCGCCGCCCTCATCGGTGTCCTTCGCATCGTCGACGACGAGCTTCACACCCCGCCCCTGCACCGGCGTCGCACCGGAAAGCAGAGCCACCAGCCCGCCCTGGTCCCCACCGTGCTGCTGAAGCGCCTTGCGCTGACGCTCTCCCACGTCGGCCCTCAGCTTGTCGACATCCTGCTCCAGCTTGTCGGCCGCCGATGTCTCGGCCTCCACCCGGTCGATGAGCTCTTCGCGCTCCTTGGCGATCACCGGCGCCTCTATCCGCGCCTGCGCCGCACCCACGGTGACGATCAGGGCGGCCAGCACCAGGCCGGCCGCCAGCCCGAGCTTCGCGCGCAGCGTGCGCGGCATGCCCGCGCTGCCGTCGGCCTTCCGCCGGGCGGTCGCCTCCGCGTACCCGTCGTCGAGGCTGTGGTCCATCACATTGGTCAGCAGCGACATGGACGCGTCGGGGCGCCGAGGTTGCGGAGAGGTACTCCGATCAGGGGACTGCTGCGACATGCCGCACATCGTCGCACGTCGCAGCAGCTACCGCCGAATGGCCCCACCGGTGTGCCGGACGGCGTTGCCACACCCTGTCCGGCACACCGGTCACACCTCAGTGACCTGCGCTGTCCACGACCGCGGACCACTCGTCGAGCAGCGCCTGGGCCGAATCGTCATCGGGCCCCTCGGCCCACAGATGAGTGACAGCCTCCGCCGGGTCGGGCAGCACCATCACCCATCGCCCATCCGTCTCCACCACGCGCACACCGTCGGTCGTGTCCACGAACCGGTCTCCGGCGGCCTCGACCACGCGACGCATGACGAGACCCTTCACCGCCCACGGCGTGGCCAGATCACGTTTCAACACATGGGCTCGCGGTATGCGCGCGTCGATCTGGCTCAGCGTGAGCTGTGTCCTGGCCACCAGACCGATCAGCCGCACAAAGGCGGCGGCGCCGTCGAAGACACTGCTGAACTCGGGAATGATGAACCCGCCGCGCCCGTCACCACCGAAGATGGTGGACTCCTCACGGCCGACCCGTGTCAGGTCGTCCGGTGAGGTGGTCGTCCACTCCACCTGCGTTCCGTGGTACGCCGCGACCTGCTCGGCGATCCTGGTGGTGGTCACCGGCAGCGCCACCCGCCCACTGCGCCGTTCCGCAGCGACGAGGTCCAACATCACCAGCAGCGCCCGGTCGTCCTCGATGATCCGGCCGCGCTCGTCCACGAGCGACAGCCGCTCACCCACCGGGTCGAACCGCACTCCGAAGGCGGCCCGCGCCGAAGCGACCATCTCACCGAGCCGCACCAGGCCGGAACGGCGCGAATCGATCGTCTCGGTGGGCCGGGACTCATCGAGCCCGGGATTGATGGTCAGCGCGTCGACCCCGAGCCGCCCGAGAAGGCTCGGCAGCACAAGACCGGCGCTTCCGTTGGAAGCGTCGACAACGACCTTGAGCCCCGAGTCGGCAATACCCGTGACGTCCAGGTTCCGCAGCAGTGACCCGGTGTACGAGTCGAAGACGCTGGCCGGGAAGTGCAGGTCGCCGATCTCACCGGGGAAGGCCCGCCGGTACTCCTGCCGCGCGAACACCCGGTCCAGCTTCCGCTGCCCGCCCTGCGACAGGTCCGCTCCCCGCTCGTCGAAGAACATGATGTCGACGGAGTCCGGCACACCGGGGGTCGTACGGATCATGATGCCGCCGGCACTGCCCCGCGCCGTCTGCTGCCGTGCCACGGGCAGCGGCACGTTCTCCAGGTCGCGTACGTCGATCGCGCTCGTCTGCAGCGCCGAAATAACCGCCCGCTTCAGCGCACGCGCGCCACGCGAGTGGTCACGCGCGGTGGTGACCGTCGCGCCCTTCTTGAGAGTCGTGGCATAGGCACCCGCGAGGCGCACCGCCAGCTCCGGAGTGATCTCCACGTTCAGAATCCCGGAGACCCCACGCGCACCGAAGAGATGTGCCTGACCCCGCGACTCCCAGATCACCGAGGTGTTGACGAAAGCGCCGGCCTCGATGGTCTTGAAGGGGTAGACCCGTACGTTGCCCTGAACAATCGATTCCTCACCGACGAGGCACTCGTCCCCGATGACGGCGCCGTCCTCGATCCGCGCAGCACGCATGATGTCGGTGTTCTTGCCGATCACGCAGCCGCGCAGGTTGCTGTGCTGCCCGATGTAGACGTTGTCGTGCACGACGGCCCGGTGGAGGAACGCCCCGCTCTTGATGACGACATTGGAGCCCACGACCGTGTGCTCACGCAGCTCCACGCCGGCCTCGATCTTGGCGTAGTCACCGATGTAGAGGGGCCCGCGCAGCACCGCGTCCGGGTGCACCTCCGCGCCTTCGGCCACCCACACACCGGGAGAGATCTCGAAACCGTCGAGATCCACGTCGACCTTGCCCTCGAGCACGTCGGCCTGCGCCTTGACGTAGCTCTCGTGCGTGCCGACGTCCTCCCAGTAGCCCTCGGCGATGTAGCCGTAGATCGGCTTGCCTTCCTTCATCAACTGAGGGAAGACATCGCCGGACCAGTCGACAGAGACGTCGGCTTCCACATAGTCGAACACCTCGGGCTCCATCACATAGATGCCCGTATTCACGGTGTCCGAGAAGACTTGCCCCCAAGTGGGCTTCTCCAGGAACCGTTCGACCTTTCCTGCTTCATCCACGATCGTGATGCCGAACTCCAGAGGGTTCGGCACCCGGGTCAGGCACACCGTGACCAGCGCGCCCTTCTCCTTGTGGAATCTGATCAGATCAGTGAGGTCGAAGTCTGTGAGGGCATCGCCGGAGATGACAAGGAAGGCATCGTCCTTCAGCGCCTCCTCGGCATTCTTTACGCTGCCCGCAGTGCCGAGTGGCTTCTCCTCATTGGCATAGGTGAGCTCCATTCCGAGCTCTTCGCCGTCACCGAAATAGTTCTTGACGAGCGAGGCCAGAAACTGCACGGTTACGACGGTTTCACTGAGCCCATGCCGCTTGAGCAGCCGTAGCACGTGCTCCATGATCGGCCGGTTGGCCACCGGCAGGAGCGGCTTGGGCATGCTCGAGGTCATGGGGCGAAGGCGGGTGCCCTCGCCACCAGCCATCACGACGGCCTTCATGTCGGAAAAGTCCTCCTCGAAGAGACGACGGTCTAGCCGACTTCGCCCGTCCGGGGCTGCCCGAGAGGCATCATGCGCAAACAATCGGGCGCCGGGACAGTGCCGCATTCGGCAGGCTCAATCGGCCGTGGTCTCCGCCTTCACCAGCCGGCGGACCTGGACCACGTAAAGGATTCCTGCCCACCAATACAGAGTTGTACCCCATCCGGCGAACGCCCATCCGAAAATAGCAGCCAGTGACGACAACCACCCGTTTCCGTCACTGAGAAGCAGCAACGGGAAGGCATACATGAGGTTGAAGGTGGCAGCCTTCCCCAGGAAGTTCACCTGGGGCGGTGGATAGCCGTGCTTGCGGAGGATGCCCACCATCACCAGAAGCATCAGCTCACGCGCCAAAAGGGCAGCGGTGAGCCACAGCGGCAGGATCTCCCGCCAGGTGAGGCCGAGCAAGGTGGAAAGGATGTACAGCCGGTCGGCCGCAGGGTCGAGCAGCCGCCCGAGCTTGCTGATCTGGTTCCAGCGGCGGGCAAGCTTTCCGTCGAGATAGTCGCTGATGCCACTGAGCATCAACACCAGCAACGCCCAGCCGTCGCTCTTGGGCCCACCGAACACAGGCAGGAGAATCAGCCACAGAAACAAAGGCACGCCGGCGAGACGAGCCATGCTGAGGATGTTCGGGATGGTGAGTACCCGGTCCGTCTGAACGCGGGTCTCCTGGACCTCCACCCGGGGGCCTCCTGTGGGAACGGTGCCAATGATGCCCCCTGACCCTACCCTCAGCCTCCGCACCAGGCACACAGGGGTACAGAAGGACCCGGAACGCAGAAAAGCCCCGCACCATAAGGTGCGGGGCTTTCCCACAATAATTGTTCGGCGGCGTCCTACTCTCCCACAGGGTCCCCCCTGCAGTACCATCGGCGCTGAAAGGCTTAGCTTCCGGGTTCGGAATGTAACCGGGCGTTTCCCTAACGCTATGACCACCGAAACACTATGAAGTTGAACAAACCGGTAAAGGCACAGTTCGTTACTTCAGAACAAACACAGTGGACGCGAGCAACTGAGGACAAGCCCTCGGCCTATTAGTACCAGTCAGCTCCACCCGTTACCGGGCTTCCACATCTGGCCTATCAACCCAGTCGTCTACTGGGAGCCTTAACCCCTCAAAGGGGGTGGGAACACTCATCTCGAAGCAGGCTTCCCGCTTAGATGCTTTCAGCGGTTATCCTTTCCGAACGTAGCCAACCAGCCATGCCCTTGGCAGGACAACTGGCACACCAGAGGTTCGTCCGTCCCGGTCCTCTCGTACTAGGGACAGCCCTTCTCAATATTCCTACGCGCGCAGAGGATAGGGACCGAACTGTCTCACGACGTTCTAAACCCAGCTCGCGTACCGCTTTAATGGGCGAACAGCCCAACCCTTGGGACCGACTCCAGCCCCAGGATGCGACGAGCCGACATCGAGGTGCCAAACCATCCCGTCGATATGGACTCTTGGGGAAGATCAGCCTGTTATCCCCGGGGTACCTTTTATCCGTTGAGCGACAGCGCTTCCACAAGCCACTGCCGGATCACTAGTCCCGACTTTCGTCCCTGCTCGACCCGTCGGTCTCACAGTCAAGCTCCCTTGTGCACTTACACTCAACACCTGATTGCCAACCAGGCTGAGGGAACCTTTGGGCGCCTCCGTTACTCTTTAGGAGGCAACCGCCCCAGTTAAACTACCCATCAGACACTGTCCCTGATCCGGATCACGGACCGAGGTTAGACATCCAGCACGACCAGAGTGGTATTTCAAGATTGACTCCACACACACTGGCGTGCATGCTTCACAGTCTCCCACCTATCCTACACAAGCCGAACCGAACACCAATATCAAACTGTAGTAAAGGTCCCGGGGTCTTTCCGTCCTTCTGCGCGAAACGAGCATCTTTACTCGTAGTGCAATTTCACCGGGCCTATGGTTGAGACAGTCGAGAAGTCGTTACGCCATTCGTGCAGGTCGGAACTTACCCGACAAGGAATTTCGCTACCTTAGGATGGTTATAGTTACCACCGCCGTTTACTGGCGCTTAAGTTCTCAGCTTCGCACGCCCGAAAGCGCACTAACCGGTCCCCTTAACGTTCCAGCACCGGGCAGGCGTCAGTCCGTATACATCGCCTTACGGCTTCGCACGGACCTGTGTTTTTAGTAAACAGTCGCTTCTCGCTGGTCTCTGCGGCCACCCCCAGCTCACCGTGTAAAACGGATCACCAGTGATGGCCCCCCTTCTCCCGAAGTTACGGGGGCATTTTGCCGAGTTCCTTAACCATAGTTCACCCGAACGCCTCGGTATTCTCTACCTGACCACCTGAGTCGGTTTAGGGTACGGGCCGCCATGAAACTCGCTAGAGGCTTTTCTCGACAGCATAGGATCATCCACTTCACCACAATCGGCTCGGCATCAGGTCTCAGCCTCAATGAGGGACGGATTTACCTACCCCTCGGCCTACACCCTTACCCCGGGACTACCACCGCCCGGGCTGGACTACCTTCCTGCGTCACCCCATCGCTTACCTACTACCACCTTGGGCCGGCGGCTCCACCACTTCCCTTTGCCCGAAGGCTCCAGGACGGCTTCACGGCCTTAGCATTAATGGATTCGATACTGGGCGTTTCAAAGCGGGTACCGGAATATCAACCGGTTGTCCATCGACTACGCCTGTCGGCCTCGCCTTAGGTCCCGACTTACCCTGGGCAGATCAGCTTGACCCAGGAACCCTTAGTCAATCGGCGCACACGTTTCTCACGTGTGTATCGCTACTCATGCCTGCATTCTCACTCGTGAACCGTCCACAACTCGCTTCCGCGGCTGCTTCACCCGGCACACGACGCTCCCCTACCCATCCACACGGGCGTTGGCCCTATATGTGTGAATGACACGACTTCGGCGGTACGCTTGAGCCCCGCTACATTGTCGGCGCGGAATCACTTGACCAGTGAGCTATTACGCACTCTTTCAAGGGTGGCTGCTTCTAAGCCAACCTCCTGGTTGTCTCTGCGACTCCACATCCTTTCCCACTTAGCGTACGCTTAGGGGCCTTAGTCGATGCTCTGGGCTGTTTCCCTCTCGACCATGGAGCTTATCCCCCACAGTCTCACTGCCGTGCTCTCACTTACCGGCATTCGGAGTTTGGCTAAGGTCAGTAACCCGGTAGGGCCCATCGCCTATCCAGTGCTCTACCTCCGGCAAGAAACACACGACGCTGCACCTAAATGCATTTCGGGGAGAACCAGCTATCACGGAGTTTGATTGGCCTTTCACCCCTAACCACAGGTCATCCCCCAGGTTTTCAACCCTGGTGGGTTCGGTCCTCCACGACCTCTTACAGCCGCTTCAACCTGCCCATGGCTAGATCACTCCGCTTCGGGTCTAGAGCGTGCAACTCAATCGCCCTATTAGGACTCGCTTTCGCTACGGCTTCCCCACACGGGTTAACCTCGCTACACACCGCTAACTCGCAGGCTCATTCTTCAAAAGGCACGCAGTCACGACGCATTGAGTAAACTCAATGCGCGACGCTCCCACGGCTTGTAGGCACACGGTTTCAGGTACTATTTCACTCCGCTCCCGCGGTACTTTTCACCATTCCCTCACGGTACTATCCGCTATCGGTCACCAGGGAATATTTAGGCTTAACGGGTGGTCCCGCCAGATTCACACGGGATTTCTCGGGCCCCGTGCTACTTGGGTGTCTCTTAAACGAGCCGTATGAATTTCAGCTACGGGGGTCTTACCCTCTACGCCGGACCTTTCGCATGTCCTTCGCCTATCCATACGGTTTCTGACTCGTCTCACAGTCGGCAGACTGTGACAAAGAGATCCCGCAACCCCGTATGCGCAACCCCTGCCGGGTATCACACGCATACGGTTTGGCCTCATCCGGTTTCGCTCGCCACTACTCCCGGAATCACGGTTGTTTTCTCTTCCTGCGGGTACTGAGATGTTTCACTTCCCCGCGTTCCCTCCACATACCCTATGTGTTCAGGTATGGGTGACAGCCCATGACGACTGCCGGGTTTCCCCATTCGGAAACCCCCGGATCAAAGCCTGGTTGACGGCTCCCCGGGGACTATCGTGGCCTCCCACGTCCTTCATCGGTTCCTGGTGCCAAGGCATCCACCGTGCGCCCTTAAAAACTTGCCCACAGATGCTCGCGTCCACTGTGCAGTTCTCAAGCAACGACCAGCCACCCATCACCCCACCCTTACGGGCGAGTGCACTGGGGCCGGCATCGCGAAGATAAGGACCGAAGTCCGTACCCTCAGATACCCAACAGCGTGCCCGACCCGATTTACTGTGCTCACTTTCCACGCCGAAGCAGTACTTGTGAACCCACCAAACCGTGCCGAGTAGTCAACGTTCCACCCATGAGCAACCAGCACCGGACGTTCGCCGATGAACTGGCCTCTGACCCGGCGAACCGAGTAAGAAGTGCTCCTTAGAAAGGAGGTGATCCAGCCGCACCTTCCGGTACGGCTACCTTGTTACGACTTCGTCCCAATCGCCAGTCCCACCTTCGACAGCTCCCTCCCACAAGGGGTTGGGCCACCGGCTTCGGGTGTTACCGACTTTCGTGACGTGACGGGCGGTGTGTACAAGGCCCGGGAACGTATTCACCGCAGCAATGCTGATCTGCGATTACTAGCAACTCCGACTTCATGGGGTCGAGTTGCAGACCCCAATCCGAACTGAGACCGGCTTTTTGAGATTCGCTCCGCCTCGCGGCATCGCAGCTCATTGTACCGGCCATTGTAGCACGTGTGCAGCCCAAGACATAAGGGGCATGATGACTTGACGTCGTCCCCACCTTCCTCCGAGTTGACCCCGGCGGTCTCCTGTGAGTCCCCATCACCCCGAAGGGCATGCTGGCAACACAGGACAAGGGTTGCGCTCGTTGCGGGACTTAACCCAACATCTCACGACACGAGCTGACGACAGCCATGCACCACCTGTATACCGACCACAAGGGGGGCACCATCTCTGATGCTTTCCGGTATATGTCAAGCCTTGGTAAGGTTCTTCGCGTTGCGTCGAATTAAGCCACATGCTCCGCTGCTTGTGCGGGCCCCCGTCAATTCCTTTGAGTTTTAGCCTTGCGGCCGTACTCCCCAGGCGGGGAACTTAATGCGTTAGCTGCGGCACCGACGACGTGGAATGTCGCCAACACCTAGTTCCCAACGTTTACGGCGTGGACTACCAGGGTATCTAATCCTGTTCGCTCCCCACGCTTTCGCTCCTCAGCGTCAGTAATGGCCCAGAGATCCGCCTTCGCCACCGGTGTTCCTCCTGATATCTGCGCATTTCACCGCTACACCAGGAATTCCGATCTCCCCTACCACACTCTAGCCTGCCCGTATCGAATGCAGACCCGGGGTTAAGCCCCGGGCTTTCACATCCGACGTGACAAGCCGCCTACGAGCTCTTTACGCCCAATAATTCCGGACAACGCTTGCGCCCTACGTATTACCGCGGCTGCTGGCACGTAGTTAGCCGGCGCTTCTTCTGCAGGTACCGTCACTTTCGCTTCTTCCCTGCTGAAAGAGGTTTACAACCCGAAGGCCGTCATCCCTCACGCGGCGTCGCTGCATCAGGCTTTCGCCCATTGTGCAATATTCCCCACTGCTGCCTCCCGTAGGAGTCTGGGCCGTGTCTCAGTCCCAGTGTGGCCGGTCGCCCTCTCAGGCCGGCTACCCGTCGTCGCCTTGGTAGGCCATTACCCCACCAACAAGCTGATAGGCCGCGGGCTCATCCTTCACCGCCGGAGCTTTTAACCCCTCCCCATGCAGGGAGGAGTGTTATCCGGTATTAGACCCCGTTTCCAGGGCTTGTCCCAGAGTGAAGGGCAGATTGCCCACGTGTTACTCACCCGTTCGCCACTAATCCACCCCGAAGGGCTTCATCGTTCGACTTGCATGTGTTAAGCACGCCGCCAGCGTTCGTCCTGAGCCAGGATCAAACTCTCCATGAATGTTTGCTCGTAATCGAGCTAGCACCACGAAAGAGCGGAACAGATCGGGCCGGAATATGGCCCGCTGTTCTCAGCGTCCTCGCTGTGTTTGCCTGGACTGCACTATCACTAGGACAGCCAGGTCTTCTTCAAAGGAACCACCAACCCACCGAAGTGGGCCGGGGTATCAACATATCTGGCGTTGACTTTTGGCACGCTGTTGAGTTCTCAAGGAACGGACGCTTCCTTTGTACTCACCCTCTCGGGCTTTCCTCCGGGCTTTCGTTCGGTATTTCGTGTTTCCGACTCTATCAGACGCTTTCGCGTCCGACTTCCTCGGCGCTTTCCAGGTTTTCGCTTTCGCGTTTCCCTTTCCGGCGATTCCGACTCTACCAGTCGTTTTCCGTTTCCCTGACCAGTGCTCTGCGGGCATGCAGAAGCTTCAGATTCGGGATATGGTTTAGACCTGTCAGAAGCTGCCGACCCGCGACCCACAATGGAGTGCGTGCTGGTGTCAGGCAGGACTACGACAGTACATCGCTCCGGCAGACGAGGCAAACCGTTGCCGGTGCACCCCTAGGTCCGCCAAGCGGCAGCTCTCGTGCGGAACCGGGACTTCTAGTGACTTACCCTTCTGAACAGTACGCCGCCCTGGACAGGTAGTGGCGGCGGCACACGAACTCTCCACCCCTGGGAGGCCCAATGACCAGCGTGACGTCCCCTCTTGCTGGACGCGCCATCGGACTCGCCGCAGTCCCCGACCCGGTGTTCTCCGGCGCGATGGTCGGTCCCGGCACCGCGATCGACCCCGTACGTGAGCCGTCGGAGGCCGTCGCCCCTGTCGCCGGGGTCATCGTCTCTCTTCACCCGCACGCGTTTGTCGTCGTGGACGGCGACGGTCACGGAGTTCTGACGCACCTGGGCATCGACACGGTGCAGCTCAATGGTGAAGGCTTCGAGCTGCTCGTCAACAAGGGGGACACGGTGACGCGCGGCCAGGCCGTCGTGCGGTGGGACCCGGCAGCCGTCGAAGCGGCCGGCAAGTCGCCGGTGTGCCCGATCGTGGCGCTCGAGGCCACCGCTGACTCCCTTGCCGATCTGGTCGAGGACGGCGACGTGAAGTCCGGCGACGTGCTCTTCAGCTGGCAGTGACGGCGGCGCCGTAAGGGCGGCCACGGGTACGACATCCATCGCGGGGGGACTGGACAGGGTCTCACCGCAACTATCGGAGACGGTGAAATGGAGACAACGCTGCGAGGCGTCGGCGTGAGCCACGGTGTGGCGATCGGCGAGGTTCGGCACATGGGCACGGCGGTTCTCGAGCCGCCGGCCAAGCAGATTCCCGCGGAGGAGGCGGAGCGCGAACAGGGGCGCGCACGCCAGGCAGTGGAAGCTGTGGCGGCCGACCTGATTGCACGCGGCAACCTGGCCGGCGGCGAGGCACAGCACGTGCTCGAGGCACAGGCCATGATGGCGCAGGATCCCGAGCTCATGGCCGACGTGGACCGGCGCATCGCTGTGGGAAGCACGGCCGAGCGTGGTGTGTACGACGCCTTTGCCGCTTACCGGGCCCTGCTCGCCAATGCCGGCGAGTACCTGGCCGGTCGTGTCGCGGACCTCGACGACGTGCGGAATCGTATCGTCGCCCGGCTGCTGGGCGTGCCGATGCCGGGTGTGCCGGACAGTGACGAGCCGTATGTACTGATCGCGCGGGATCTCGCTCCCGCCGACACGGCGCTGCTCGACCCCACGCTGGTTCTGGGCTTCGTGACCGAAGAGGGCGGGCCGACCAGCCACAGCGCGATTCTCGCGCGGGCGCTGGGTGTGCCTGCCGTGGTGGCTCTGCCGGGTGCGGGCGAGCTGGCCGAGGGCACGGTCGTCGCGGTGGACGGCAGTACGGGCGAGATCTTTGTCGAGCCCACTGCCGATAAGCGTGCCGAGCTTGAGGCCGCTGCTGCCGCGCGCAGGGCGGCGCTCTCGGCTTCGACCGGCCCCGGTGCGACGTCCGACGGCCACAAGGTGCCGCTGCTCGCCAACATCGGGGGTCCCGCGGATGTGCCGGCCGCGGTCGAGGCCGGTGCTGAAGGTGTTGGTCTGTTCCGTACGGAGTTCCTCTTCCTCGATGACAGCAAGCAGGCGCCGTCGGAGGAGAAGCAGGTCGAGGCGTACCGCAAGGTTCTTGAGGCGTTCCCCGAGGGCCGCGTGGTCGTGCGGGTGCTGGACGCGGGCGCGGACAAGCCGCTCGAGTTCCTGACGCCGGCCGAGGAGCCGAATCCGGCGCTCGGTGTTCGAGGGCTGCGGTCGCTGCTGGAGCACCCGGATGTACTGCGCACACAGCTGACCGCGCTGGCGAAGGCCGTCAAGGGCCTTCCGGTGTACCTCGAGGTCATGGCGCCGATGGTCGCGGACCGTACGGATGCCAAGGCGTTCGCGGACGCGTGCCGTGCGGCCGGGCTGCAGGCGAAGTTCGGCGCGATGGTCGAGATCCCGTCGGCCGCACTGCGGGCGCGCTCGATCCTGCAGGAGGTCGAGTTCCTTTCGCTGGGGACGAACGACCTGGCTCAGTACACGTTCGCCGCGGACCGGCAGGTCGGCGCGGTTTCGCGGCTCCAGGACCCGTGGCAGCCGGCGCTGCTCGACCTGGTGGCGGCGTCGGCCGACGCCGCCAAGGCCGAGGGCAAGAGCTGTGGCGTGTGTGGTGAGGCGGCGGCCGATCCGCTGCTCGCCTGCGTGCTGGCGGGTCTGGGTGTCACCTCCCTGTCGATGGGCGCGAAGGCCATTCCTTACGTCCGTGCGACGCTGGCGAAGCACACGCTCGCCCAGTGCGAGCGGGCGGCCGCGGCGGCGCGTGCCACGGACACCGCCGACGAGGCGCGGGCGGCCGCGCAGGCGGTGCTGTCCGGCGAGTGACCAGCGGCTGTCGTTGATCCGAGGGGCTCCCGGCCATGAGGCCGGGAGCCCCTCGGGCGTTCAGTGGTGGATGTCGGGCTCCGCGATCTCGAAGCCCGGGCAGTACTCGACGCCGGACTCAGGGGATACCGGATCGCCGGTGTCCGCGTCCGTGCAGTAGGCGCTGAAGACCTCGCCGGCGGTAAGCGCGACCAGGTGGCCCCGGTGGAGCCTCCAGCCGTGGAGCCGGTCCGGCGCCCCGGGCTCGGTGGTCCTCAGTACCACTCCACCGGGGCTTTCCACGGCGATGCCGGCTGCGAGGACCGTCACGAACTCGGCGCCTTCGGCCTCGGTCAGGTGGACCGGCTCGTTCCCGGTGCGCTCCGCGTGGAGCACGGCGAGAAGTTGCTCCTCCTCGGCAGGGACGCTGCAGACGAGGTGGTGGCTGCCGGGGCCGGCTTGTTCGAGCAGGCTCGTGACCAGGCGCGACGCTCGGTCGAGGGCCTCGCGGCCGATGTCCTCCCCGCATTCGGCGCAGTTGCCGAGCCGGGCCAGGAGCAGAGTCGCGTACTCCCAAGTGGCCCGGCGGACCGCTTCGTTGATCAGCATGGGCACGAGGCTGTCGATGGGCTGGCCGGTGTAGGGAACGGAGGCGCCGCAGACCGCGACTTCCGCGGTGAAGCGGGTCCGGCTCTGCGCCGTGTCCGGGTCGATTCCGGTGGCCCGGCAGAACTCCAGGAAGTCGTCGGGGTCGAAGAGCGCGACGGTCGTGTGCACGCCTTGGGCCGCGAGGGCTCGCAGCAGCCCTTCGACCTCCTGGAGGTAGACCGTGTGGTCGTCGAAGGCGAAGGTGCCGTACTCCGTCATGGATGCGAAGTCCTGCTCGTCGGCCAACAGGCCTACGGTACTGGGCACTTCGCGACGGAGAGT
Source organism: Streptomyces sp. TRD_SC_5 (assembly GCF_056836825.1). NCBI lineage: Bacteria > Bacillati > Actinomycetota > Actinomycetes > Kitasatosporales > Streptomycetaceae > Streptomyces > Streptomyces sp. TRD_SC_5. The sequence goes on from NZ_JBWZZS010000001.1 coordinate 892,734, forward strand.
ACGGCGCATGGCCTTGTTCTTGTGGTGCTTCGTGGACTTGATGTGCGCCATTTTTCCCCCTGAGCGCAGTCGATCATTGCTCACTCACCGTAACCGACTGCACTGACAACGCACTCTCCGTGAGTTCGTCAGGGGCGGGTGCGAGCCAGGGCCTCGTAGAAATGCAGGAGTTCGAGGTTGTCGACCGAGCCCGGGTTGACCGCCTTGGTGAGCGGCGTGCCCTGGAGAAGTCGCTTCACGGGTACCTCGATGCGCTTGCCGGTGAGGGTGTGCGGGACGCCGGGGACCTCGATGATCTCGTCGGGGACGTGACGCGGGGAAAGCTCGGTGCGGATGGCCTGCTTGATGCGGGCGCGCAGGGCGTCGTCGAGGGTGGCGCCCTCCGCGAGATGGACGAAGAGCGGCATCCAGTAGCCGCCGTCGGGCTCTTCGAGGCCGATGACGAGGGACTCCCTGATCTCGGGGAGGCGCTCGACCACCTCGTAGATGTCGGCCGATCCCATGCGGACGCCCTGACGGTTGAGCGTGGAGTCGGAGCGGCCGTGAATGATCACCGAGCCGTGGCCGGTGATGGTGATCCAGTCGCCGTGCCGCCACGCGCCGGGGTACGTGTCGAAGTAGCTGTCGTGGTAGCGGCTGCCGTCGGGGTCGTTCCAGAAGTGGACCGGCATGGAAGGCATGGGGTTCATGACGACCAGTTCGCCGACCTCATTGGTGAGCGGTTTTCCCTGGGGGTCCCAGGCCTGGAGATCGGTGCCGAGGCACGCTGCCTGGAGTTCTCCGATGTGGACGGGGAGCGTCGGAACCGCGCCGGCGAAGCAGCTGCAGACATCCGTACCGCCGCTGACGGATGCGATCCAGAGATCGGACGCGACCTCGTCGTGGAGCCAGCGGAATCCGTCGGGCGGGAGCGGGGAGCCGGTGGTGGCCACGCATGTGATGCGGGAGAGGTCGTAGTCGCGCGCGGGGTGGACTTCGGCCTTGGCGCAGGCCATGACGTACGCGGCCGAGGTGCCGAAGAGGGTCGCTCCGGTGAGTTCGGCGACGCGCCACTGGGCGCCCGTACCGGGATAGCCGGGGCTTCCGTCGTACAGGACGACCGTGGTGCCCGTGAGGAGGCCGGAGACGAGGAAGTTCCACATCATCCAGCCGGTGGAGGTGTACCAGAAGAAACGGTCCTCGGGGCCGAGGTCGCAGTGCAGGCCGATCTGCTTGAAGTGCTCCAGGAGGATGCCGCCCTGGGACTGCACGATGGCCTTGGGGAGACCGGTCGTACCGGAGGAGTACAGGACCCATAGGGGGTGCTCGAAGGGGACCTGCTCGAAGACCGGTTCCGTGTCCGCGGAGGTGAGGGCGGACCAGCCGACGGCGCCTTCGGGGGCCGGTGTGCCGAGGAGCGGGATGTGGACCACGGCGCGCAGGGTGGGCAACTCGCGGCGGAGCTCGGCGACGGTGTCCGTACGGTCGTGCTCCTTGCCGCCGTAGCGGTAGCCGTCGACGGCGAACAGGACGACCGGCTCGACCTGCTGGAAGCGGTCGAGGACGCTTCGGGCGCCGAAGTCAGGGGCGCAGGAGGTCCAGACTCCGCCCACGGCCGCGGTGGCGAGCAAGGCGATGGTGGCCTGGGGGACGTTGGGGAGGTAGCCGCTGACACGGTCTCCGGGGCGTACGCCGAGGGCGCGCAGTTCGGCGGCGAGTGAGCCCACCTGGCGGCGCAGCTCGGACCAGCTCACCGGGGTGGGCTCGTGGGTCTCGTCGACGTACAGGAGGGCCGGGTCGTCCGCGCGGGACGCGTCTTCGGCCGTTCGCAGGGCGTGTTCCGCGTAGTTGAGGGTGGCTCCCGGGAACCACTGGGCGCCCGGCATGGAACGGTCGGCGAGTACCGTTTCGTACGGGGTGGAGAAGCGCACGTCGAACCAGACGGCGACGGCCTCCCAGAAGGTGTCGAGCTCGTCGACCGACCAGCGGTGCAGCGCCGGGTACCCGCCGTCAGCGGGTGCTCCGTACCGCTCGGCCGCCCAGCTCTGGAAACGGGTGACAGCGGCGGCGGCGATGCGGTCCGCGTCCGGCTGCCAGAGGGGCGCGGTGTTCGCTGCTGAGGACATGGGGCGGCTCCCGGGCTGTACGCGTGGTGTGCGTGTGTCGCGCGCACGTGCGAAGGGTGTGCGCACGAGGCGGCTGACAGGGACGATGCCATGTGATCGTCTTGCGCACCAGGGCGGGCCTCCCACGGTCGCGTAGCCGGTCGTGTGCGCACACCGCGGGTGAACGGCAGTTGAACGCCCCCCGTGCGCGTCCGGCCGGGTGGCAGGGTGAGCCGCATGGACGGTCGTGACCTGGTGCGCTCGGTGAAACTGGTCGGCACGGTGCAGGGGCTGCGCTTCGCGCGCTCCGCGTGGCGGCGTCGTCGTACGGATGCCTGGGGGCTGCAGCGGCGGGGCGCGGAGCGTGCCCGGGTGCCTGGTGCGGTGACGGGCGCCGAGCCGCAGCCGGGCGGCGGGGTGATGCGTTTCGCCCGTTCCGAGCTGCGGGTGACGGTCGCGGCGGGTGGCGCGGTGTTCTGGGGCTGGGACGGGGCTGGTGCGGAGCCTTCGTACGCGCTCGCCGGTGCGTGTCCCGAGCCCGATCCCAGGGCGGAGCTGGAGCCCGACAAGGACGGCGGCTGGCAGGTGGTGTCGGAGCGGCTCACGGTCGCCGTGTCACGGCACGGTGGCGTCGAGGTGCGGACGCCGGGCGGCGTGGTGCTCCGCCGGGAGCTGCCGCCCCGGTGGTGGGAGCCGGTCGCCGGCGGGACGGCGCGCTGGCTGCAGCGCAGCGAGGTGCCGGCGGACGCCCGGTTCTTCGGTCTCGGCGGGCGGACTTCGGGGGTCCGGCTGCGGGACGGCACGTACCCCTTGTCGAACTCGGGTCCCGGTGACGGCTTCATGCCGGGTGACGAGCCGCTCTCCATGACGATGCCGGTGCAGCTGGTCGTCTCCGACGCCGGGACACATCTCGTTTTCCACGACAACACGTGGGAGGGGCGGGTGACGCTGCGGGAGGGCGAGGAGGGGGCCGGGTCGGGGCATGACCGGCCGGGCTCGAGCGAGCTGCGCATGGACGGTGGGCCGCTGCGCTGCTGGGTGGTGGCCGGGACGCCGGCGCGCGTGCTGCGGGCCTGGACAGGGCTCACGGGTGCGCCCGTGCTTCCTCCGTCGTGGGCGCTGGGCCCGCAGCACGCCTGCCCGGGGGTCGGCGGCGAACGGGAGGTGCGGCAGGTTGTCGCCGGCTATGGGCAGCGGGGGCTGCCGCTGCCCGTACTGCATCTGGACATGGACGCGGACGCGGACGAGAGCGTCGGCCGGGGCGGCGTGGACCAGGGCAACCGGGAGGAGGGCCTCGCCGTCGGACGTGAGCGGTCTCCCGGGCTGGCGCGGCTCGCCGCGGATCTCCGGGAGTCGGGGGTGCGGCTGGTGTCGGTCGTCCGTCCCGCTGTCAGGGCTGAGCCCGGGAGCGCGCTGTACGACAGCGGAACGGCAGCGGGGGCGTTCGCTCGGGACGTGCGCGGAAGGGAAGTGCGTGAGGTTCTCCGGTCCGGGGAGCGCGTGTTTCCGGATATCACCGGTCCACGCGCGCGTGCCTGGTGGGGATCGCTTCACGAGGAACGCCTGACGCAGGGGTTCTCCGGGGTCTGGCACGAAACGAACGACACAGCGGCCTTCTCGCCCTTCGGTCCGGCATTGTCGCGCTCGGCACGGCGCGACCTGGAGGGCCGCGGTGGCGATCACCGGGAGGGCCGCAGTGTCCATGGCCTGGCGATGGCGCGTGCGGGTTACGAGGCGCTGCGAGACGGTCGTTCCCGGGAACGACCGTTTCTCGTCTCGCATACCGGGTGGGCCGGCATGCAGAGGTACGGCGGCACCAGTCCGGGGGGTGTGCCGACGGGTTGGCCGGGACTGCGTGCCTCGCTCTCCCTGGTGCTCGGTCTCGGGTTGTGCGGGGTGCCGTTCTCGGGAACCGATGTCGCGGGGTTCAAAGGAACGCCTTCAGCCGAGCTGTATCTGCGGTGGTTTCAGCTGGGCGCCCACCTGCCGCTGTTCCGTACGCGTGCGACTGGGCCCGCGGGCTCCAGCCAGCCGTGGGAGTTCGGTCCGCGGGTGCTCGAGCACGCGAAGGCCGCGCTCGCCGAACGGGAGCGGCTGCGGCCGTATTTCGTGACACTGTCCCATCTGGCCCGCCTCACCGGTGCGCCTTATGTGCGTCCCGTGTGGTGGGGTGCGCCTGAGGACCGGGCGTTGCGGGACTGCGAGGACGCCTTCCTGCTCGGGGACTGTCTGCTGGTCGCTCCCGTACTGGAGCACGGCGCGGACCGCAGAGCGGTCCGTCTGCCGCACGGACGGTGGTACGACACGGCTACCGGCGCTGCGTACGAAGGGCAGGGCCAGGTACTGCTGGAGGCACCACTGTCGCGCATCCCTGTGCTGGCGAGAGCAGGCGCGGTGATTCCCGTACGCGGTGACGACGGCGGGCTCACGCTCGAGGTGTGGGCACCGTCTGCCGGGCGTACCGGAGGAGGGCTGGTCGTGAGGGACGCGGGTGACGGCTGGGAGCGGGCCGAGGTCGAGCGGTTCACTACGCGGGTGAACGGTGGGCGGGTGCTGGTGGAACGGGAAGGGGGCGGAGACGTGGGGCTCCCGGTGCGCGTGCGGGGCTGCTGACACGGGTGCGGGCTGCTGGGGCGGCGTACCGGGGAACGTTCATTCCGATGTACCCGGGAACGTTCACTTCGACGTACCCGGGAACGTTCACTTCGACGTACCCGGGAACGTTCACTTCGACGTACTCGGGAGCGCTCACATCGGTAGGCTGTAGCTTCCCGTGCACCACCGTCGTACCGCTTCTGTGTGGAGGGGAAAGGCCAGCTCGGCGGGCTCGCGCAGAAGGTGCCAGCCGGTTGATTCCGCGGTGGGGACGGAAGGCGGCAGGCCGGCGGCGGCGCGTTCGGGGAGCAGGCCGAAGAGGAGCAGGTGGCCGCCCGGGGAGCTCAGCGCGTCGGCGAGGCGTACCTCTCCCGCCGCCGCTTCGATGCCCGTCTCCTCACGCAGTTCGCGTACGACCGCCTGCTGCCACTCCTCGCCGTGGTCGATGAAGCCGCCGGGCAGCGCCGTTCCGCCGAGCTGCGGCTCGATGTCACGGGTGATGACGACGAGTCCGCCGCCCAGTGCGTCGCGTACGGGCAGCAGGGCGATTGCGACGGGCAGGGGGTTGCGATAGGCCGTGGCGCCGCAGACGGCGCAGGTACGGGGCCAGTCACCAGCCTGCCGGTACGGCGCTCCGCAGCTGGAGCAGTGGGAGTCCCTGACGGGCTTCTTCGTGGGTGCGGACACGCGCGGACTGTATCCGATCAGCCTTCCCCCACAGGCCGTTGACCTGATAGATGGAGGGTCCATGACACGACTCGCCTCCGCACTGCGCGTCCTGGCCACCGCAGCCGTCACCCTGCTCGCCGTCACAGCCGCCTCCCCCACGGCGCAGGCGAAGCCCGAACCGAAGGCCCCCAGGGAATTCGTGTCCCTGCGGTCCGTGGACCCGACGATCATTCAGGAGATGCGCTACACCACCGCGCACAATTTCGTGGGCGCTCCTGTGGACGGCTACCGCCAGCCGGTCTGCATCCTCACCAGGCCCGCGGCGAACGCCCTGCACGAGGCGCAGACGAAGCTGCTGCGGCGCGGCTATTCGCTCAAGGTGTACGACTGCTATCGGCCGCAGCGAGCCGTGGACCACTTCGTACGGTGGGCGAAGGACCTCGACGACGAGGCGATGAAGGCGGAGTTCTATCCGCAAGTCGACAAGTCGCGGTTGTTCGCCGACGGTTACATCGCGGAGAAGTCGGGGCACAGCCGGGGCAGCACTGTTGACCTGGCGATCGTGAGGCTTCCCGCGAAGCCCACCAGGCCGTACACCCCCGGGGAACAGCTCGCAGCTTGCTACGCGCCCAAGAATGAGCGGTTCCCTGACAATTCAGTCGACATGGGGACCGGCTATGACTGCTTCGACACGCTGTCCCACACGGAGGACCCTCGTATCCAGGGCACCCAGCGCGCGAACCGGCTGCTGCTGAAGGGGCTGCTCGCTGAGCTCGGTTTCGTGAATCTCGCCGAGGAGTGGTGGCACTTCACGTACAAGCCCGAGCCCTTCCCTGACACGTACTTCGACTTCCCCGTCGCCCGCCGGTCGGTCGCCGGGCACTGACGCGTTCTCAGGGCCCGTGAAAGGGACGGGCGGCCGGGGCCCCCCGTAAGTCCCGGCCGCCCGTCCGGTTCCTTCTCTTCGGACGCGTTCCCGCCGTATCCGGTTCTCCCCCGAGCCATTACCGTGCGCGTATGGAGCAGCCGACTTTCGATTCGTACGAAGATTTCTGGCCCTACTACGTCGCGATGCACTCCAGGGCCGCGACCCGGTGGATACACCTCACGGGCACTCTCACTGGGCTCGCGGTCAGTGTGTACGGCCTGGCGCGCGGCCGGAAGCGGTACGTCGCAGCATTGCCGCTCATCGGGTACGGCGCCGCCTGGCCCGCGCACTTCCTGATCGAGAAGAACAATCCCGCCACCTTCGGGCACCCCGCATGGTCACTGCGCGGGGACGTACAGATGATCCGGATGATGCTGGCCGGCCGCGACCGGGAGCTGGCGGAGACCGCCAGCAAATGGCTCGCGGAGAACCGCTGACCGCGGTTCCGTGCCGCGGTGGTCCCGGCCAGCGGTTGCTGTCCATGACCTTGACGCTCCATCACCACCGGTGAACACTTCCCGTTGTCAGTCGGCGTCGCCGTACGACGGCTCCCGGGGGCGCGGGGATCTCTGCTGCCGGGTCCGCCCTGTCGCGGTTCAGGGGCCTCCCCCACGGGCGATTCCGCCGGCTCGGCATGCTCGTATCGGATGCCGGGCGGGGAACGGGGACCTCCTGCCTCCGGCGCAGCAGCCATGGAAACGCACCCCTGCACTTCAGAACCGGGGCTCCGGTCCCGGGCGAGGGCCTAGGAGCCGCCATGAGCAACGGGGACGTCTTCGTCGGTGAGGTCATCGGCACCGGGATCCTGATCCTCTTCGGCGCCGGTGTGTGCGCCGCAGTCACCCTCAACCACTCGAAGGCGAAGGCCTCGGGGTGGGTAGTCATCTCCTTCGGATGGGGCATGGCCGTGCTGGCAGGGGCGTATACCGCCGCCCCGCTGTCCGGCGGTCATCTCAACCCTGCGGTGACCATCGGCATCGCCGTCGACACCGGCGAATGGGGCCAGGTCTGGGTCTACGTCCTCGGTCAGATGGCCGGCGCGATGCTCGGGGCCGTACTGGCGTATCTCGTGTACTACGCGCAGTTCGCGGCCAACAGAGACAAGGAAACGGCACTTCCGACGCTGGGCATCTTTTCCACCATCCCGGAGATCCGCAGCCCCGTCGCCAACCTCGTCACCGAGATCATCGCGACAATCGGCCTGGTGCTGCCTGTCCTCGCGTTCGGCATGACGAAGGGGCTCGGTGAGTCCGGTACGCAGGTGCTGATCGTGGCCCTCCTGGTTGTCGGCATCGGTCTCTCGCTCGGCGGGCCCACCGGGTACGCGATCAACCCGGCCCGCGATCTGGGGCCGCGCATCGTCCACGCCGCACTGCCGATTCCGAACAAGGGGACGTCCGACTGGGGTTACGCATGGGTGCCGGTCGCGGGGCCGCTGATCGGCGGAGCCCTGTCGGGCCTGATCTACAACGCGGCCTTCTGAGCACTGAGCACCGCGCACTGAAACACCGCGCGCTGAACACTGAGCGCTTTCAGCCGAGTTCGGACGAGGGGACGTCATGACGGAACAAGCGGGGCAAGCCGAGAAGTACGTCGCCGCCATCGACCAGGGCACCACCTCCAGCCGCTGCATCATCTTCAACCACAGCGGTGCGATCGTCGCAGTCGACCAGCGTGAGCACCGCCAGATCTTCCCCAAGCCGGGGTGGGTGGAGCACGACGCGACGGAGATCTGGTCCAAGGTGCAGGCCGTGGTCGCGGGCGCGCTCGCGAAGGCCGGTCTGCGCGCCGGGCAGCTCAGCGCTCTGGGTATCACCAACCAGCGCGAGACGACAGTGCTGTGGGACCGGGCGACGGGCAAGCCGGTGCACAACGCGATCGTCTGGCAGGACACGCGCACCGCCGCCCTCTGCAACGAGCTGGGCGGCACGGACGGCCAGGACCGCTTCAGGGAGGCGACCGGGCTGCCGCTCGCCAGCTACTTCTCCGGCCCCAAGGCGGCCTGGCTGCTCGACAACGTTCCCGGGCTGCGCAACCGCGCGGAGCGGGGCGAGATCGCCTTCGGGACCATCGACTCGTGGCTCATCTGGAACCTCACGGGCGGCACGGAGGGCGGCGTACACGTCACGGATGTGACGAACGCGGGCCGCACCATGCTGATGAACCTGCGGACGCTCCAGTGGGACCCGGCGATCCTCTCCGCGATGAACGTTCCGGAGGCTGTGCTGCCGGAGATCAGGTCGTCGGCCGAGGTGTACGGGACGGCTGTCGGGCAGCTCTCGGGTGTGCCGGTGGCCTCCGCCCTCGGCGACCAGCAGGCCGCCGTGTTCGGGCAGGCCTGTTATGACGTGGGCACGGCGAAGAACACGTACGGGACAGGCAGTTTCCTGCTCCTCAACACCGGTAGCCGACCGGTTCCCTCGAAGAACGGCCTGCTCACCACCATGGGCTACAAGATCGGCAGTGAGGCGCCGGTCTACTGCCTGGAGGGGTCGATCGCGATTACGGGGGCGCTGGTCCAGTGGTTCAGGGACCAGCTCGGGATCATCCGTTCCGCGGACGAGATTGAGACGCTCGCGGGAAGCGTCGACGACAACGGCGGGGCGTACATCGTGCCGGCCTTCTCCGGGCTGTACGCGCCCTACTGGCGTTCCGACGCCCGTGGTGTGATCACCGGGCTCACCCGGTACGTCACCAAGGCGCATCTGGCGCGGGCGGTTCTGGAGGCGACCAGCTGGCAGACCAGGGAAGTCGTCGACGCGATGTACCAGGACTCGGGCGTGGCCATCACCACGCTCAAGGTGGACGGCGGCATGACGAAGAACAACCTGCTGATGCAGCACCAGGCCGACGTCCTGGGCGTTCCTGTCATACGACCGAAAGTCTCCGAGACGACGTGTCTGGGCGCGGCGTACGCCGCCGGGCTGGCAACCGGCGTGTGGTCGGACCTGGACGAGCTGAAGTCGCACTGGCAGCGGGACGTCGAATGGACACCGCGGATGGAGGCGCAGGAGCGCGACCGGGAGTACCACAACTGGCGCAAGGCCGTGGAGCGGAGCTTCGGCTGGGACGAGGAAGGCGGCCAGGGCTGAGGGAGCGTGCCCCGGGGGCCCCATGACCGCGGCCCGTACCCCTGTCGGTGGGGGTACGGGCCGCTCGGCCGTCGCTCCAGGGAACGCTCAGTTGGCCGCCGCCTGGCGCCGGTCCGCGGAGCGGGCCAGGGCGTGCTCGACCACCGCTATGAGCACTCCCTTGACGGTCTCGCGGTCACGCGCGTCGCACAGCAACAGGGGCACGCCGTCGTCGAGGTCGAGTGCCGCGCGTACGGTCTCCACCGGATAGCGGTCGGCGCCTTCGAAGCAGTTGACCGCAACGGCGAAAGGGATGCCCCGGCGCTCGAAGTAGTCGATGCCGGCGAAGCAGTCCTCCAGGCGCCGGGTGTCGGCGAGCACGACCGCGCCCAGTGCCCCCTGTGCCAGCTCGTCCCACAGGAACCAGAACCGGTCCTGGCCGGGCGTACCGAAGAGGTAGAGCACCAGGTCCTCGCGGAGCGTGATCCGCCCGAAGTCCATGGCCACGGTGGTGGTGTTCTTGCTCTCGACGCCGTCTGTGCTGTCGACGGGGCGCCCCGCCTCGGTGAGCGCCTCCTCGGTGCGCAGCGGCCTGATCTCGCTGACGGCGCCCACCAGGGTGGTCTTGCCCACGCCGAAGCCGCCCGCGACGAGGATTTTGAGCGTCACCGGTTCGACCAGTCGCTTCTTGCGGCTAGAGCGCCCGAAGACCATTGATTACCTCGCGAAGGATGCTCTCGTCCGGCAGCTCGGCCGGAGGTACGGGTCGGGTCACGTGTACCAGCTCGTCCTCGACGAGGTCGCCGACGAGCACTCTGACCACCCCTACGGGGAGGTCGAGGCCCGCCGCGAGCTCGGCGATCGACTGCGGCGTCTCACTGCACAGTTCGACGATTTCGACGTGCTCGGGAGCGAGCGTCTGGTCGCGTCCGGGATCGTCGGCCGCCGGTTCGGGAACGACCAGCGCGATCAGGTCGAGCCGGTGCCGGCTCGCACTGCTCGTACGGCCACGCGTCATCGCGTACGGGCGTACTACGGGGCCCGCGTCGTCGTCGAACCAGTGCGGCGATCCCTGCTGGCCTGCTTCGCTCATCTCAGCCCACTCACCCTCCGGCGGGCAGACCGGAGCGGGGCGCGGTCGTCAGGTGGACGCCGACCCGCTTGACCATCAGCGTCATCTCGTACGCCACCTGTCCGACATCGGAGTCGGAGTCCGACAGCACGGCGAGGCAGCTGCCGTCGCCCGCCGCAGTGACGAACAGGAAGGCGTCGTCCAGTTCCACGACGGTCTGCCGCACGCGGCCCGCGTCGAAGTGGCGGCCCACGCCCTTGGCGAGGCTGTGGAAGCCGGAGGCGACGGCGGCGAGGTGTTCACCGTCCTCGCGCGTCAGGTCCCTGGACGTGCCGGTGGGAAGCCCGTCGCTGGAGAGCACCAGGGCCTTACGGATGCTGCCGACGCGGTCGACCAGCTCGTCGAGGAGCCAGTTGAGCTCCCCGGAGCCCCGGTCCGTGGTGTCGTGTGCTGTGGCGTTCGGTGCGGTCATCGACCGTCCCTCTCTGGTGTGGTTCCTGGTGCTGTCCCGCCGGGCCCCGGCTCGTCCTCGGCGTTCTGCCGCCGGCCGCGCTGCCAGCCGCGTTGGAGCGAGGCCATGCGGTTGCGTACTTCCTCCGCCTCACGCCGGGCCTCCTGCTCGGTGGCCGGTACGTCGTTCGCGGGTTCGGTGCGGCCGGTGGTGGCTTCGCGCAGCTGCGGGGCGAGATTGGCCTGGCGGACACGGCGGGGCAGTCCGCCCGGCGGGAGGCCGGAAGCCTCGGCCGCGGGGGCGGGTTCCCGCGCGGGTGCGTGTGCTGTGCGTGCTGCTTCGGAAGATGCCGCGGGATCGGTGGGAGTGCGCCCGCGGCCGCTGACGCGGCGGCCGTTGTCGGCCACCAGGGTCGGCGCGTTACGGCGGGGCAGCGGAACGGGCCCGCCGGGTCGTACGCTTTCGCCGCTCTCGGGAACGTAGTCGGACGCCTGCTGGTGTTGCTCACCGGCGGCTTCCCGGGAACGGTCTCTGGAGCGTTCCCGGGAACGGTCGCGGGCCCGGAACAGTCCGCCGCGCTCGCTCTCCAGGTCGTCGATGTCGGGGATGTCGCGGACACCGCCGAGCGAGGCCTCTTCGAGGCCCAGTGAGCCCAGCGGCGGTTCGAGTTCGACGGGGCCGTCCAGCACCGCCTGAGCGGCAAGTTCCGCGGGCAGACGCGAGACCGTCGTAAGGGACTTGCGGCGTCCGCTCTCCCCCGCCGCTGAGGTGCCCCGCTCCCCGGCGGCATGCTTACGGTCGAGCCGGAAGCCGGTGCCGTCCGTTTCGGGCGCGTCCGTGAGCAGAGCGGCCGGGATGAAGACGACCGCGGTGGTTCCGCCGTACGGCGACTGCTGGAGCGAGACGCGGACGTTCTGGCGCTGGGCGAGCCGGCTGACCACGAACAGGCCGAGCCGGTCGGTGTCCGACAGCTCGAACTCCGGGGTTTCGGCGAGCCGCAGATTGGCGTCGAGGAGAGCTTCGGGTGTCATGCCGAGGCCTCGGTCGTGGATTTCGAGGGTGAAGCCGTTGGCGACCCGCTCGCCGTGCACGTGCACGGCGGTGTGCGGGGGCGAGAACACCGTCGCGTTCTCCAGGAGTTCGGCGATCAGGTGGGTGACGTCGGCGACCGCCGGGCCGCCGACGCCGATGCGCGCCAGGCGGCGTACCTCGATGCGCTCGTAGTCCTCGACCTCGGCGACGGCCGCCCGTACGACATCCATCAGCTGGACGGGCTTGCGCCACTGCCGGGACGGGGCCGCGCCGGAGAGGATGACCAGGCCCTCCGCGTGACGGCGCATACGCGTGGTCAGGTGGTCGAGGCGGAACAGGTCGGCGAGCTCGTCGGTGTCCTCGGTGCGACGTTCCATGGTGTCGAGGAGCGTGAGCTGGCGGTGGAGCAGGACCTGGTTTCGGCGCGCCAGGTTGACGAAGACCTCGGAGACGCCGCGGCGCATTTCTGCCTGCTTGACGGCCGATTCGACGGCGGCGCGCTGAAGGGTGTTCAGGGCCTGGCCGACCTGGCCGATCTCGTTCTTGTCGTACTCCAGACGGGGAGCCTCGGTCTCCACATCGACCTCCTCGCCGGCGGCGAGCCTGCGCATGACGCTGGGCAGCCGGACACCGGAGACCTCGTGGGCCTCCTTGCGGAGGCGGGAGAGGTCGCGGATGAGGCTGCGGCCGATCCGTACGGACAGGAAGAGCGAGACGATCAGGGCGAGGAAGCCGAGCACGCCGGCCGCGCCCGCCTTGACGAGGACGCCGAAGGCGACGGGCTCGACGCTGTCCTGGTATCGGCCGTCCGCCTCCTTGCCCTCTCGGGCGAGGTGGTCGAGCACGCCGGTAGCGGCCTCGTTCCAGCTCTTGGCGGTGACGCCGCGCGGGCTCTTGGTGGCGCCCGCGGTGATGAGGCTTTCCTCGGCGGTACGCAGCGGCTCGGTGGCCGGGCTGTCCCAGTAGTCCGCGAAGGCGTCGCGCTCGGAAGTGGGGAGGAGTTCGAGGTTGACGTCGTACAGCAGCTTGCGGTTCGCGGCGAGGGCCGAGATCTCGCGGAGCTCGGGAGCCTCGAACTGGCCGGCGACGAGGCCGGATGCGACGAGCCCGTCCTCCCGGGAGAGCATCTCGCGGGCGCGGGTGAGGCCGACGAGGGCGCGCCCCTGCTTGTCCATCTCCACGTCTTCGAGGGCGTGGAGGGTGGTGAAGAAGGAGTAGCAGGGGTCGATGAGCCGGTTGTAGCGGTCGAGAGCCTGGCGTCTGGTGACGGTGCTGTTCTCGACCGAGCTGCGCAGCGTTTCGATGCCTTCGAACGCTTCGAGGAGGGAAGCCAGGCGCTTCGCCGCCGGGGGGCGCAGGTCGTCGCGTACGCCGGGGTCCTGTGCGCGTGCCTTGATCCTCGCGACGGACTCGTCGGTGGCCGCGCGTTCCCGGCGGAGAGTGGTGAGCGCGTCGGAGGCGCGGGGATCGGCCAGATAGATCAGTGTCTGTCGGCGCTCCCGCTGGATGACCTGAACCGTGTCGTCGATGGGGTAGCCCACCTGCTCGACGATGTAGGCGACGTCCAGCAGCTGGTTGGCCTCGCGGCCGGTGATCACGGTGGCGAATCCCCACAGCGAGGTGAGGGACACGAGCGGCACCAGCAGCAACGCCACGATCTTCCTGCGGATGGACTTCCCGCGAAAGCGCATGGCCTCCCCCAGCTCGACCCCCGCCGGGCGGGGGTGGTGTTCCGTCAATAAACGGCGTGAGCCTACTACTGTCACTCGCGCAACTCGAAGAGACGTCCGGACGATTTTCGGCCGCGCCAAGGTGCGTTGATCATGAGTTGTCATGGAATTCGGGGAGTTGGTAGGCGCCACTGTGGCAAAGGACACCTGCGTTTGCACCCGTCACCCAATCGGGGCAGATGGCTGGAATTCTTCGTTCCGCGGGAATCTTCGAAGTCGGCCATTCGTCCTGCTTGTAGCGGGGAGCGGAGCGGATGAAGCCGTACGCGGTCACATTCGGCACACGGGGAACAGCGTAAAAGGGCGCAAGGCGGGCAGCCACTCGTGAAGGCAGATGTTCCGCGCCCGAGTTGAGGGGCACGCCAGGCGGTGGTGGGGAGTGAAGGTTCGATGGATACGGAAGAGCGCCGTACGACGACGTCCGCGGCGCCCGTGACGTACGAAGGTGCAGAGGGTTCACGGGAATTCGAGACGGCTGGGGCTCAGCGGCAATTGTGGGTCGACGAGCCAGCGGTACGACCACGGTTGCCGGATCCGGTGCGTACCGCCGCCGTCCGGGCCGTCATCATCACGTCGCTGACGATGATTCAGGCGATGGTGGCCTACCTATGCACCCTCGCGGGGTCCTGGCTCGCCTTCCCGATGGTCCTGAGCAGCGTGGGCAGCACGGTGGTCGCCACCTGGGGCGTGCTGGACGTATGGGTCACCCGACAGGTGTGGAACCAGCGCAATGGCGTGGTGTCCGTTCCGAGCAGTACGGCGCGTCAACTGCGCCGTGAGCGGCGGAAGGCGCGCCGGGTGGCCCGCAGGTCCGTCCGGACGCGGCAACAGGAGGAGCGGGCCCGACGGGGCACGGGGCGGCTCTCCCAGGCCTAGGCCCGGGGGGCCGCGACCCGGGGCGCGGAGCCGAGGCGCGGGAGGGAGTGCGCCTCGCGCCCGCTCCGCCCCGCCCGCTCCGCGCAGGCGTTCGCCGCGTTACTCGGGTGACGCCGGCGTGCGCTTGAACATCCGTGTGGCCGTGATCTCGCCGTGCACCGTCTCGCCGTCCGGGTCCTGTTGGGGCAGTCCCGGCCGCAAGTGCTCTTCCACGCTGATGTACTTCAGCCCCGCCCGGAGGTCGGCGTCGTTGCGCAGCCGGATGACCAGCGGGAACTCGGCGAGCGCGGTCGTGTCGAACAGTCCGGTCGTATAGAGCAGCTGTACACCGAGTGCGTCGGACACCGCCCGCTGGAGCTCCAGCAGATACGTGGCGTTGGCACGGCCGATCGGGTTGTCGAGGAACAGCGTGCCCGCGTGCCGGTGCTTGTCCCGTCCCCGGTCGTTGCTGCGCAGCGCGGCCATCGTGCAGTACAGCGCGATCGCGGCCGTAAGCAGCTGGCCGCCCGAGAAGACGTCGCCCATCTGCCCCACCGGCACTCGCTCGGCGCGCAGTACGGCGTCCGGTTTGAGAATCTCGACCGAGATGCCCTTCGGCTGGAGCGCGGCCTGAACACCCCGCAGGAGCAGTGACATTCCGTCCCTGCGCAGGTCGGAGTTCTTCTTGACGGCGGTGCTGGTCGCCTCGTCGATAACCTCACCGAGCCGCTCGACAAGCGTCGCCTGGTCCGGCTCCTCGAAGCGGATCCGCAGGAACTCCTGCCCGGACCACTCCCCGAGCCCTTCCGGCAGCTGGGAGAGGCGCTGGGCCGAGCGGAGCGTCGCCAGCGCCGACTCCACGAGGCCCCGGAGCCGGTCGACGATGCTGTCGCGGTTGCGCTCCAGCTGCGCCAGCTCGTCGGTAAGCACACGCAGCCGGGGCTCGAACGCCGCCGCCCACGCCGCCGCGTGCTCGGGCAGCGAGGCGGCCGGCAGCTCACGGATCTGCTGGCGCGCGGGGGTGCGTACCTGCTCGTACCGTGTGGAGTTGGCATGCCGTACGAGCACGTCGCTCGCCTCGCGCACCGATGCCTCAGCGGCGGACAGGTCGGCCGCGCACCCGCGCAGCAAGCGGCGGGACTCGGCGGCGGACTGCCGCGCCTCCTCCAGGCTGCCCGGATACGGATCGGGCTCCTCCGCTGCCTCGTCGTCCTGGTGGTGGTCCCTGAGAAGGTCGCGCAGCAGCGCCGACGTCTCGTCGAAACCGCCCGCCGCGTCCTCGGCCGCGCGGTGTGCCCGCAGCAGCTCGGCGTGGGCGGCGCGGGCGGAGTCCAGCGCGTCGGTGCGGGAAGCGAGTTCGGAGGTGGCGGTGCGCAGGAGGGTCTGAGCGTGCTCCGCGTCGGCGGGCACGAGCTCGTCAGGGAGCTCCGTGTGCGCCGCGCCGTCCTCGGGGGCGAGGCGCTCGGCCTCGCCGCGCAGCCGTCCGAGCTGCTCGCTCGCGGCGGACGCCCGCGACTCCAGCATCTGTACGAGCGATTCGGCGCGGGCTACGGCGGCCTGGCGGGACGGCCCGTCGGCTCCGTCCGTGCCCTCCAGCATCAGAGCGGCCCTCGTGCGGACTTTGTTGCTGAGCCGGTTGAGCTCGGCGAGAGCGGCGCTCTCGTCGCTCTCCGCCCTGGCTTGTTCGGAGCGCAGGTCGGCGCCGACGCCGACCTTCTCGTACAGCTGGGACGCGGCGCGGTACGCCTCGCGCAGCGCGGGCAGCGCGACGCGCGGTGCGTTCTGGTCCGGCTCCGGCAGCCTCTCGGGCGCGCCCGCGATCTCAGCCCGCTCGGCGCGCAGGGTGCGTGCGGTCCTGTGGGCGTCGTCGGCGGCGCGCTGGGCGGCGCGGCGGTCCTCGTCGGCCGCCTTGGCGCGCTCCAGGCACACTGTGGCCCTGGCCTCCGACTCCGCGGCCTCCTCGGTCAGTTCACGTACCTGGACCAGCCACCCGGCGCGTTCTCGCAGGCGGTACGCGAGGCCCGCGAGGGCATCGGCGACGCGGCGGGCGCGCTGGGCGGCGTCCTGGCGCTCGTCCCTGATGCGGGCGGCGTCGGCCGCTGCCTCGTCGGCCTCGGCGCGGGCCGTACGTGCCTCGGCGAGCACGGCTTCGGCCGCCTCGGCCGACTCGCCTGCCGTCCTGGCCGCCTCGGCCAGTTCGACGAGCATGCCGGGCGGGCAGTCGGCGCGCCAGGAACCGAGGCGGGCGGCGAGCGTACGGTCGCCGGTCAGCCGGGCGGCGAGCCGGCGGATCTCCTCGTCCCGGGCGGTCGCCCTGGCGCGCAGCGCTTGACGCTCCTCGTCGGCCGCGTGCTCGTCGTGCATGGCCGGGTTCGGCGGTACGAGGAAGACGTCGGCGCGGTCGGACGGGGTGTCTCCGGGTGCCGGTACGGGCGCCAGCAGCGCGGCGGCGGTGCCGACTGCGACGGCCGAGCGGGGCAACAGCGCGGCGCCGGCCAGGGCTTCGCGGGCCCTGACGTGCGCGTCGGGGTCGGTGATGACGACGCCGTCGACGAGCTCGGGCCGGGCGGCGAGCACGGCGGCGTGGTCTGCCGGGTCGACGGCCTGCGCGAGGTAACGCCAGCCGGGGAGGGCGGGAATGCCGTGCTCGCCGAGGAACTCGACGGTGGCCAGGACGTCGGGGCCGGGGGGAAGCAGGCCTCCGTCACCGAGCGCGCCGAGGATGCGCGCGTCGTCGGCGGCGGCGGTACGCAGCTCGAAGAGCTGCCGCTCGGAGGATGTGATGCCCTGGTCGAGGAGGACGAGGAGGTCCTCGGCGTTGCGGTCCAGCTCCTCGACGGTGAGGGGCCCATCGGCGGTACGCCGGGGGGCGCGGGCCGGGTGCGCGGACGCGCCGGGGCGCCCGGGGGCGTCCGCGCGGCTGGCGGCGCCGGGGCGGACGGCGGAATCCCGCTGGGCGACGGGGCTGTGGCCGGCGGTGCTTGTGGCGGGGTGTGCTTCTGTGCCGGGGCGGGTTTCTGTGCCGGGGCGCATGTCCGTGCGTGGGCGCGTGTCCGTGCCGGAGCGCGTGTCCGTGCCGGGGCGTGTGTCCGTGCCGGAGCGTGTGTCGGCGCTCGCATGCGTGTCAGGGCTGGTCTGCGTGTGGGTGCCCGGGCGCATGTCGGCGCTGGTGTGCGCTGGCGTGCCGGTGCCCGCTTGCGTGCCGGTCTCCGGGCCGTCGGCCGCGTCGCTCTGCCCCGGGACCCCCGCATGGGCAATACCCATGGCTGCGCCCTTGCCCGTACGCGTGCCCGAGGTGTCGGCCGCGCTGCCCTGACCGGCTGCGTCACTGCCGCCGGTACCGCTCGCAGCGGCGGATCCGCCCAGCGGCCGGTCGTCCGCCGGGCGGTCCCCGGCGTCGCCGTCGGCCCGCGCCGCTGCGGTGCCCTCCGCCAAGTCCACGATGGCGGCGTGCACGCCTTGGCGCGCCGGGCGGCCGTCGGCGGCGACGGCTCCCCCCGTGGACCCGCCGTCCGGCGCGGCCGCGCCACGGCGAGGCTGCGGTACGGAGGCGGCGGTGGCCGGCAGCACCGACGGCAGGCTGAGCAGTTCCGCCAGGCGGTCCTCCCCTGCCAGCGATTCAGCCGCGCGGCGCTCCGCTTCGTACGCGTGCTCCGCACTCTGCGCGGCGTCCGCCGCGCGGGCCGCCGCCAGTTCGGCGCGGGCCTCGGTGCCGGCGGCCTCCTTCGCCCGGTCGGCCGTCCCACGGGCGGCTTCGCGCGCCGCGTCCCAGGCGGCGACCGCCGTCTTCTCCGCGTCGGTCGCGGCCAGTGCCGCGCGCGCCGGGTCGGCGTCCGGGGCCGTGTCGTCGAGCCAGCCGGCGCGTACCGCCTCCGCCGTTTCCTGTTCGACCTCGGAGAGGCGCTGGCGCAGGTGGCCGGCCTCGCTGCGGGCCCGCTGCGCCTGGGTCGCGGCCGTGGTGGCATCTCGGTGGGCCGCCTCGCCCGACTCCTGGAGGGTTGCCGAGCGCTCCTCCTCCTCGGCGGCGACGCGCTCGCCGTCCTCGGCTGCCGCGTGCAGCGCCCGTACGAGCTCACCTGCGGCCGTGGCACGGGCGGCCAGCGCCGGCGCGGCGTCCCGCTCCGCCTCCCGGATGGCCACGGCCACGCGCGCGGCGCGGTCGGCGGCGGCGCGGTGGCGCAGTACGGCCTCGGCGGCCTGCCAGGCGGCGTGCAGCGTTCGGGCGTCGGCGAGCTCGCGGCGCTGCGCGCCTGCCGCCTTCTCGGCGGCGGTCAGGGCCAGCGAGGCGTGTCGGTAGGCGAGTTCGCTGGCGATCAGGGAGCTGCGGCTGCGTGCCTGCTCGGCTTCGGTAACGGTGTGCGCGGTAGCGGTGACCTGTTGGGCGAGCTCGGCGGTGCGGCCGCGTTCCTCACCGGCTCGGGCGGAGAGCCTGCGGGCGAGCGTACGGGTCCTGCGCTCGGCATTCGCGTGGACATCGCGGGCGCGCACGCGCGTCTCGGCGGCGTCGACGATGCGGCCGAGCAGATCGACGGAGCCCGCCGTGAAGTCCCGCTCGGCGGTGAGCTCGGCCCGGCGGCCGAGCTTGTTGCCGAAGCCGTGGACGAGGTCGGCGAGGCCGTCGGTGTCCCTGGTGTCGGTGACGGCGCGCAGCAGCAGGTCGGTGAAGTCCGAGTCCTTCTTGACCGCGAAGAGGCCGGCGGCCTCGCCCTCGTCGGCGTTCATCTCGCGCTGGTAGCGGAAGAGTTCAGGGTCGAGGCCGAGGTCGCCGAGGTGCTCGTTCCAGCGGTCGTGGATCTCTTCCCAGTGGATGTCGAGGTGCGGGTAGGCCTTGCCCGCGTCGGTGACCGCGTCGCGGAAGCCCTTCATGGTGCGGCGACGGCCCTGCGCGCCGGAAACGCCCTCGCCGTACGCACGCACGGCGGTGGACTCGGCGACCGGCAGCGAGTCGAGGCTGAGCCCGGGGCCGGGGCGGAAGGAGTACCAGGCCTCGGCGAACTTGCGCGGGTCGTTGGACACCTGCCGCCCGCGCCACTCGCTCACCTTGCCGACGACCACACATTCACCGGTGAGCGTGTGCTGCCATTCGAGCGCCACGTGGCCGCAGTCGTCGGCGAGCAGGAACTTGCGCAGTACGCCGGAACTCGCGCCACCGAGTGTGTTGCGGTGGCCCGGCAGCATCACCGAGAAGATCAGCTTGAGCAGGACGGACTTGCCGCCGCCGTTCTCCAGGAAGAGCACGCCGGCCGGCGCGGGCCTGCGCGGCGGGCCGACCGGCTCGTCCTCGAAGAACTCCGCCTGGGCGGGCGCGGGGTTGGGCACGGGCTTGCCGACTCCGCGCAGGTCAAGCACGGTGTCGGCGTAGCGCGCACCGGCGGGCCCGATGGAGTAGAGGCGAATCCGGGACAACTCGTACATGGCGGCGGACTCTCGTCGTAAGTCGTGAAGCGGCAGGTGTGGGGCGGCTGGTGTGGGGCGGCTGGTCGGCCGAGGTCTTCGGCAGCCGGCGGGCCGGGGGTCAGGCGTGGAAGGGCAGGCCGGCCTCGGCGGTCAGTTCCAGGTCGTCGGCTTCGGAAGGCGCCACGAGCGTCGCGCTGCCGTCGGTCACCGGCACGATGCCCAGTTCCAGCAGCTCGGCCATGGCGGCGCTGCCTGCCATGTCGCGGACCTGCAACTGGTAGCGGGCGGTGGTGCGGTACGCCCCTCCCGCGTCGTCGCCCGTGCGCTGCAGGAACCCGGAGTCGGTAAGGAAGGCGACAGCCTTGCCGACGATGCCGGTGGTCGAACCGGCCAGCCGCCGCGCGTCCTTGGTGGCGCCGGTCGCGCTGCGCCGGGCGTAGATCCGCCAGGCCGCTTCGAGACCGGGGGCCTCGGTGGCCGGATCGGTGTTCTCGCCCTGCTCGTCGGCGCGCTCCTCCAGACGGCGGCAGGCCTGGCGCACGAAGGCGTCGACGCCGTTGACCGTTATGCGGCCGATGTACCCGTCGTCGGCCAGGTCTTCGGGGCGGGGGAAGGCCAGCGCGGCGACGGCGAGGTGGGCGAGGCCGTGCAGGAACCGGTCGGCGGAGTCCGCGGAGGCGCGCCGGGCGTAGTCGCCCATGCGTACGGCGAAGACGGAGTCCTCTCCGGCGGAGACCGCCATGCCGGCGCGCGTGGAGACTTCGAGGACGACGAGACCGAGCCCGGTCGCGACGGCATCGGCGAGTCGCGCGAAGGCGGGCTCTTCGCGGTAGCGGCGGAGGAGGTCGGCGTACTCCATGTCGCGGGCCGGCAGCAGCTTGGGCTGGAGCCCGAAGGACACGAGCCGCGCGGCGTCGGCCGCGTCGGCGGGCGTGACCGCAGGCGTGACGGCGCCCTGAGGGGTGGAGGGGGGAGCGGCCGCCGACGCCTCGCCGGAGTCCGCCGCAGTGGCCGCGACTGCTCCCTCGCCAACGGGCCGCTCGCTCCACGCGTCGGCGTGCTCTGCGCGGTGGTCGCTCACGACTGCTGCTCCTCGGTACGGAAAGTCTCGGTTTCGGGTACGGGTGGGATGGCGGCCCCCGGCACAGATGCGCCGGCAAGTGCGGCGACAGCACTGTGGTCACCGGCCGAAGGCCGCGCCGTATCAGACCTGCCAGAGACGGTGCCGGTGACGGTGACGTGTCTCGTGGTCATGCCGCCTCCGCCCGGTCCGCGGTCATCCCGGCCGCGTCCAGCAGAGCCGTGCCCACTATCAGGTCGGCGCCGCCGAACTCCGGGTCGTCGAGCTCGGTGCCGTCGTCCACGGCGAAAAGCAGCCGCTTCTCGCCCTGCCGGTAGGCCGTGCCGACGGGCGGGCTCGCCGCGTGGATGGCCAGCAGCGCGACCAGATACGGGAGATCGGAGTCGCGCCGCCGCGCATCGGCGAGCAGTCCGGACAGCCTGCGCGGCGCGTCGTGCGGCAGGTCCAGCAGTTCCATCGCGTTCGCCAGCTGCTCCTCACTGAACCGGCTGTCGTCGGGAGTGGCGATCAGGTCGGGCTCCGGCATCTCCGCGCCCAGATGCTCACGCTCCACCGACGGGGTCAGCAGTATGTCGACAAGGTCCCCGACGCGGACGGACACGGGCGTGCGCAGCCCCGCGCCCTGCGCGAAGAAGGCGTCGGTGACGCGGATCGCCTGCTCGACCGGCAGGGGCAGCAGCGGCGCGACCAGCTGGCCGTACAGGTCGAGCCCGGCCCGCGCCGTGGGCGTGGCGAAGGCCTGACGGTCCTGTTCGGCGCGGAACAGCGGTCCGGCGTCCAGCAGCCGCGACTGCAGCTGCGTGTGCCTGCGGATGCAGTCCTTGACGATGTCGACGAGCTCGGCCGCGCGCCGCTTGTGCTCCGGCTCCTCGGCTTCGTCCCGTGCCTTGCGGATGTTGGTGAGGATCGCGTTCTCGTGCCGGTACCGGTCGGCGACGTGGTCGAGCGCCTCGGCGATCATGTCCGGCACCGAGTTGAGCCAGTCGACGGCGCGCACATTGCGCCGGGTCGCCTCCAGTGTCCTGCGGAGCGTCTCGGCGTACTGCACGGTCCGGTAGCGGGCCTGCTCGGCGGCGAGCTGGGCGTCGGCGAGCCGGCCACGGCTGATCAGCACTTCGAGCTTGACCTCGGCGGCGATCTGCGCGCTGGTGACATCCGTGTCGAGAGCGCCGACCAGGACGTTGACCGCCTCGTCGGTGGTACGCAGGTAGACGCTGCCGCCGTGTCCGGGGACCTCCTCGATGAGCTTGAAGTCGTAGTCCCTGCGCACATATGCACCGTCGGGGCCGAATGTGCCGTAAACCGCACGGAAGCCGCGGTCCACGCTTCCGACGTTGATCAGGTTCTCCAGGACCCAGCGGGCGACGCGCTCGTGCTCGGCGGGCGGGCGGTGCGGGGCCTGGGCGGCGACGCGAGGGAGGAGCCTGGCCACTATCTGCTCGTGGTCGGCGCCCGTGTCGAAGTCCATGTTGAGGGTGACGAGGTCGATCGCCGCGAGGGCGACCTCCGCCATGGCGTAGACCGAGTACTCGCCCGCGAGATTGGCCTTGCGTACGTCGAGATCGTGCAGCGGCGCCGTGCAGGCGAGCGCGCGGAGCCGCCGCGCGAGCCCCTCGTCGGCGGCCGGGCCCTGCGCGGGCCGCGGCCCCGCGCTGAGCTGGGGCGGAACGTATTCCGTCGATGCAGGCGAAGTCACGTGGACAGATTAGGTCCTCGCACTGACAACGGTCGAAACGGCGCAGAAGCGACCCCTCGCACAGGCCCTCGGGCCAACGGGACCGGCAGCCCTCATGCCCCCCAGTCGCCGGTCTCGATGTGGCGTGCGTACACCTCGGCGAGCTGCGTGCGCGAGTCGTCGAGGTAGTCGGCGAGCAGCCGTTCACCGGCCGCGCTGTCGCCCGCCCGCAGGCATTCCAGAATCTGCCGGTTCCGTACGAGATAGGGCTCGTGCAGCCGGCGCGGATCGGCCACCACATGGAAGGCGAGGCGCAGTTCGGCAAGGACGCTGCGCATCAGCTCGTCGGTGCGCGGGCTCGCGGCGAGGGCGACGAGTTCGCGGTGGAAGTGGATGTTGGCGGTCGATACGCCCTTCCACTCACGTCGGCCGGCCGCCCGCTCGCCGTCGCTCACGGCCTTGTCCAGGCCGTCGAGCGAAAAGGGCGGGTCGCCCAGCCCGCGGACGACGGCGCATTCGATCAGCTGCCTTATGCGGTAAATATCCTCAACGTCCTCTACGGCGAGGACGCGGACGAACACTCCGCGGTTGAGCTGGTGGACGAGCAGCCGCTCGTGGGTCAGCAGCCGGAACGCCTCGCGCAGTGTGTTGCGTGAGACGCCGAGCGCCTTGCCGATGCTGTCCTCCGAGAGGCGTTCCCCGGGTGGGAAGTAGCCCTCGGCGATGCGGGTGCGGAGGATGTCCGCGACCCGCTCCGCCGTGCTGGTGCGGCCCAGCAGCGGGCGGTCGTCGGCCAGCCCGCCGGCCTCGGACTCCGTCGTCCTCACAGCGCCTGTCTCCCTCGGCTCTCCGCACCGGCCGCGATCGCCGGGTGCGCGGTGTCCATCGTAGAAGCAAGAACGAGCCGACATGACTCTTGTCGGATCGTTCAACAATCCCCTACCTTGACGTCACCGCACGATCTCCAGCGCACTCCTCCCTCCTCCCCTTCTGCGAGGTGCAGATGAGCACCACCCAGGCACAGCCGAAGCAGGACGAACTCCCCGGCGACAACGGTGCGTTCGCCTGGCTGCGCGCCCTCGGCCCGCGCGGCCGCCGCGCCTTCGGCGGTGCGTTCGGCGGATACGCTCTCGACTCCTACGACTTCTTCACGCTGCCGCTGAGCATGGTCGCGATCTCCGCGTACTTCAGCCTCAGCACCGGACAGACCGGCCTGCTCACGACCGTCACGCTGGTGGTGTCCGCGATCGGCGGCGCCATCGCCGGCATCGCCGCCGACCGCATAGGCCGCGTGAAGGCGCTGATGATCACGGTGATCACCTATGCGCTGTTCACCGTCCTGTGCGGGTTCGCGCCCAACTACGAGACGCTGCTGGTCTTCCGCGCGCTCCAGGGGCTCGGTTTCGGCGGCGAGTGGGCAGTCGGAGCGATCCTGGTCGCCGAGTACTCCTCCGCGAAGCACCGCGGCCGTACGCTCGGGGCGATCCAGAGTTCCTGGGCAGTCGGCTGGGCGCTCGCGGTCATCGTCTACACGGTGGTCTTCCAGTACCTGGACCCGGACACGGCCTGGCGCGTGATGTTCTGGACCGGCGCGCTGCCCGCGCTTCTGGTGATCTGGGTACGCCGCCACGTCAGCGACGCACCGGAAGCGACGGAAAGGCGTCTCGCGAGCAGCAACAAGGGCTCCTTCACGGCGATCTTCAAGAAGGACCTGCTGCGCACGACGCTCTTCGGTGTGCTGCTCTCCACCGGTGTCCAGGGCGGCTACTACACGCTCGCGACCTGGGTGCCCACCTACCTCAAGACCGAGCGGGGGCTGACCGTCGTCGGCACCGGCGGCTACCTGACGTTCCTCATCTCGGGTGCCTTCATCGGCTACCTCACCGGCGGCTATCTCACCGACAAACTGGGCCGCAAGAAGAACATCGCACTGTTCGCGTTCTTCTCGGCCGCCTGCATCCTCGCCTACACCAACATCCCCGCCGGGGCTAACAACGTGGTGCTCGTCCTGGGCTTCCCACTGGGGTTCTGCATGTCCGCCATCTTCAGCGGCTTCGGTTCGTTCCTCAGTGAGCTCTATCCGACGGCCGTTCGCGGGACCGGTCAGGGGTTCACGTACAACACGGGCCGTGCTGTGGGGGCGTTCTTCCC
Organism: Streptomyces sp. TRD_SC_5; assembly: GCF_056836825.1. Taxonomy (NCBI): domain Bacteria; kingdom Bacillati; phylum Actinomycetota; class Actinomycetes; order Kitasatosporales; family Streptomycetaceae; genus Streptomyces; species Streptomyces sp. TRD_SC_5. Next base: position 917,525 of record NZ_JBWZZS010000001.1, read on the forward strand.
GACCCTCGTCGGCTTCCTGGCCGGAAGCTGGGGAGTCGGGGGCGCTCTGATCTTCGGTGCGGTCGGTTACGGGCTCGCCGTACTGGCGCTGTTCGGCCTTCCCGAGACGCGCGGAAAGGAGCTCCAGTGAACGTCACGACGGCCCCCAGGAGGACGATGTGCAAGAGCCCGGGGGAAGTGCGCGTTCCGCGTGGCCTGACCAGGAGACTGATCCGTACATGACCTCGGTTTCGATCGATCTCAACGCCGACCTCGGCGAGGGCTTCGGACGCTGGCAGCTGACCGACGACGAGCAGCTCCTGTCCGTCGTCACCAGTGCCAACGTCGCCTGCGGCTTCCACGCCGGCGACGCGGCGACCATGCGCCGCGTCTGCGACCTCGCGGCCGAGCGCGGGGTGCGGATCGGCGCCCAGGTGTCGTACCGCGATCTGGCCGGCTTCGGGCGGCGCTCGATGGACGTCCCTTCGGACGAACTCGCCGCCGAAGTCGCCTACCAGATAGGCGCACTGGAAGTGTTCGCGCGAGCGGCTGGTTCGTCCGTCTCGTACGTCAAGCCGCACGGCGCGCTCTACAACCGTGTGGTTCACGACGAAGAACAGGCCGCCGCCGTTGTTGACGGAGTGCTGCTCGCGGGCGGCGCCCGGCCGGTCCTGGGACTGCCCGGATCGCGGTTCCTCGACATCGCCGCGAAAGCCGGGCTGCCGGTCGTCGCCGAGGCGTTCGCGGACCGCGCGTACACGGCGGAAGGGACGCTCGTTCCGCGCGGACAGGAGAACGCCATCGTCACGGACCCGGGAACGGTCGTTGAACGCTCCGTCTCCATGGCCCGGTTCGGCGTCGTCACCTCGCACTGCGGCCGCCCCGTCGGCGTACGGGCACGCTCGCTGTGCCTGCACGGGGACACTCCGGGCGCCGTCGGTCTGGCCCGCCGCGTACGGGAACGTCTGGAGGCGGCAGGCGTCCGTGTGGAGGCCTTCGTATGAGCACCATGAAGGTGCTGCCGGTCGGTGACCGCGCCCTGCTGGTCGAACTCGGCAGCGGTGAGGAAGCGGAGGCACTGCACGCCGAGCTGTCGCGGCGCCGCGCGGACGGCACGCTTCCCGCCGTGCGGGAGATCGTCCCCGCCGCGCGCACCGTGCTGCTCGACGGCCTCGACGATCCCGCGCACCTCGCGAGACAGCTGGCCCGCTGGGAGATTCCGCCGCTCGCGTCCGGTGTCCGGAGCGCGATCGAGATTCCGGTGCGTTACGACGGTCCCGATCTCGCGGCGGTGGCCGAGCTGTGGGGCGTACCGCGGGACGAGGTGGGCCGGATCCACTCGGCGACCGCGTTCCGGGTGGCGTTCTGCGGGTTCGCGCCCGGGTTCGGCTATCTGACCGGTCTCGCGGAGCGGTACGCCGTACCGCGCAGGGCCACGCCGCGTACGGCGGTACCGGCGGGCGCCGTCGCACTGGCCGGCGAGTACACGGGGGTGTATCCGCGCTCGTCCCCGGGTGGTTGGCAGCTCATCGGCTCGACGCGGGCCGTGCTGTGGGACCACGCGCGCGTGCCCGCCGCGCTGCTCACGCCCGGCGCGCGGGTGCGCTTCGTACCGGAGGAGTTGTGACGGACCGGGCTTTCGCGGTGGTGCGAGCCGGCGCCCTGACGTCCGTACAGGACCGGGGGCGGCCGGGTCACGCGCATCTGGGGGTGCCGCGCTCGGGCGCGCTGGACCGGCCGGCGAGCGATCTCGCGAACCGACTGGTGGGCAATCCGGTGGAGGCGGCCGTCCTGGAGACGACTCTGAACGGTTGTGCGGTGCGGCCGCGTTGCGCGGTCACCGTGGCCGTCACCGGTGCGCCGTGCCGGGTCACCGTGGACGGACGTCCCGCCGCCTGGGGCGCACCGGTGCGCGTGGCCGCGGGAGAGGTACTGGAGGCGGGACCGGTGGCGGGCGGCGTACGGAGCTACCTCGCGTTCGCCGGCGGGATCGCCTGCGAGCCCGTGCTGGGCAGCCGCTCCACCGACCTCCTGTCGGGACTGGGGCCCGCTCCCCTGACCGACGGGGCGGTGCTGCCGCTGGGCGGCGAATCGGGTTCACCGGTGTACGCCGATGCCGTGCCCCGGCAGGGCCCCCCGCGCGAGCTGGTGCTGCAGGCCGGTCCCGGGCCACGTGCGGACTGGTTCACCGCACAGGCACAGCGCACCCTGGCCACGGCTGTCTACCGGGTCTCCTCCGCGAGCAATCGCATCGGGCTGCGCACGGACGGTCCGCCTCTGGAACGCGCCGTACACGGCGAACTGCCCAGTGAGGGCATGGTTCTCGGCTCAGTGCAGGTGCCGCCGGACGGGCGCCCTGTGATCTTCCTGGCGGATCACCCCACCACGGGCGGCTATCCGGTGATCGCGGTCGTCAGGGAGGGGGATCTGGCCGCGGCAGCGCAGGCAGCGCCTGGTACGCCCATCCGGTTCGTCCCCGCGGGACGGCGCTGAGGGACCGCCATAGGAGCCTCAGGGGGCCCTCAGGAGCCCTCAGAGGCGCCGTATCCGCCCCCGCCCGGCGTACGGATCTCCAGGACGTCCCCCGGCCCGACCTCGGCCGTGTCACAGCCCTCCAGCCGCGTCACCGTGCCGTCGGCGCGCTCGACGAGGTTGCTGCCGGTCGCCCCCGGCCCGCCGCCCGCCATGCCGTAGGGCGGGACACGGCGGTGACCGGACAGCAGCGCCACCGTCATTGGCTCCAGGAACCGGATCCTGCGTACCACTCCGCAGCCGCCCCGCCACCGGCCCTCTCCCCCGCTGCCCTGGCGTACGGAAAAGCTCTCCAGACGCACCGGGTAACGCCACTCGAGCACCTCGGGGTCGGTGAGACGCGAGTTGGTCATATGGGTCTGCACCGCGTCGGCCCCGTCGAATCCGTCGCCCGCACCCGAGCCGCTCGCCACGGTCTCGTAGTACTGCACGCGGTCGTTGCCGAAGGTGAGGTTGTTCATGGTTCCCGAGCCCTCCGCCTGGACGCCGAGCGCGGCGTACAGTGCGCCGGTCACGGCCTGCGAGGTCTCGACGTTGCCGGCCACGGTCGCCGCCGGAAAGACGGGCGCGAGCATCGAGCCGTCGGGGACCCGCACCTCCAGCGGTTCGAGACAGCCGCTGTTGAGAGGGATCTCGTCGGCGACGAGTGTCCTGAAGACGTACAGAACGGCCGCCGTGACCACCGACTTGGGGGCGTTGAAGTTCCCGGCCTGCTGGGGCGCCGTGCCGGTGAAGTCCAGGACCGCACGGCGTGCCTCTCGGTCCACCCGCAGGGCGACGCGGATCACGGCTCCGTTGTCCGTCTCGTAGCGGTACTCGCCGTCCCGCAGTCCGGCGACGATACGGCGCACGGATTCCTCGGCGTTGTCCTGTACGTGCTGCATGTAGGCCTGGACCACACCGATACCGAACTCGCCGACGATCCGGCCCAGTTCGGCGATGCCCTTCTCGTTCGCGGCGATCTGCGCGCGCAGGTCGGCAACGTTGGTGTCCGGATCGCGCGACGGATACGCGGCGGTCCTCAGCAGTTCGCGCGTCTCGTCCTCGCGCATCCTGCCGTCCCTCACGAGAAGCCAGTTGTCGAAAAGGACGCCCTCTTCGTGCACCGTACGGCTGAAGGCAGGCATCGAACCGGGGGTGATGCCGCCGATCTCGGCATGGTGCCCGCGCGAGGCCACGAGGAAGCGCAACGACCCGCCATCGGCGTCGAACACCGGTGTCACCACGGTGACGTCCGGCAGGTGCGTGCCACCGTGGTACGGGTCGTTGATCGCGTACACGTCGCCGGGACGCATGGTGCCCTCGTTGCGCCGCAGCACTTCCTTGATGGACTCGCCCATCGAACCGAGGTGTACGGGGATGTGCGGCGCGTTGGCGATCAGATTGCCGTCCGCGTCGAACAGCGCGCAGGAGAAGTCGAGCCGCTCCTTGATGTTGACGGAGTGGGCGGTGTTTTCGAGGCGTACGCCCATCTGCTCGGCGATGGCCATGAAGAGGTTGTTGAACACCTCCAGCATGACGGGGTCCACGTCCGTACCGACCGCCGTCCTGCCGGGGCGCGGGCGCACGCGCGTGAGCAGCAGATGCCCCCGTTCTCCGGTGGCCGCCTGCCAGCCCGGGTCGACCACGGTGGTGGCGTCGTCCTCGGCGATGACGGCGGGTCCTTCGACGGTGTCCATGGGCCGCAGGTCGTCGCGCCGGTACAACGGGGTGTCCTGTCTCCGGCCCTCGGTGAACATCCGTACCGTCGCACGGGGAGCCGACGTTCCCGTGCGCGAGCGTCCTTCCGTGACGTTCCCGGGAACGTTCGGTCCCGCCGTGCCCACCGCCTCGACCGAGACGGCTTCGACGACCAGTGGCTTGTCCATGGTGAACGCGTACCGCGCGCGGTGGTCCGCTTCGAAGGCCGCGGTCATGTCCGGGACGCTGCCCAGTGCCACCGGCAGGCTCGCGTCCGTACCTGCGTAACGGATCAGCACGCGCGCGTGCGTGCTGATCGCCGCGTCAGCGACGCCGTCTGCGCGCAGCTCCGCACGAGTACGTCCGGACAGTCGGTCGCACAGTTCGCGTACGCGCCCGAGCGTCCGCTCGTCGAGTTCCGCCTCGACCGACTGTTCGCGCATGGCGGTGGCGTCGGCCAGCCCGATGCCGTACGCCGAGAGCACACCGGCCAGCGGCGGCACGATCACCGTGTTGACGCCCAGCGCGTCGGCCACGGCGCACGCGTGCTGTCCGCCGGCGCCACCGAAGCTGGTGAGGGCGTAACGCGTGATGTCGTGACCGCGCTGTACGGAGATCTTCTTGACGGCGTTCGCCATGTTGAGCACAGCGATGTCGAGGAAGCCCGACGCGACCTCCTCCGGGCTGCGTCGCACTCCGGTCGCTTCGGCGACTTCGTCGGCGAGCCGCGCGAACCCCAGGTGCACTGTCCCGGCGTCCAACGGCTGGTCGCCGTGCGGTCCGAAGACCGAAGGGAAGTGGTCCGGCTGGACGCGTCCGAGCATCACATTGGCGTCGGTGACCGTGAGGGGACCACCGCGCCGGTAACAGGCAGGCCCGGGAACAGCGCCCGCCGAGTCGGGACCGACCCGGTAGCGCCGGCCGTCGAAGTGCAGCACGGAGCCACCGCCCGCAGCGACGGTGTGGATGTTCATCATCGGAGCGCGCATGCGAACACCCGCGACCTGGGTGCCGAAGTCCCTTTCGAACGCGCCGGCGTAGTGCGACACGTCGGTGGATGTGCCACCCATGTCGAAGCCGATGACGCGCTCGAATCCGGCCTGTTCCGAGGTACGGGCCATTCCGACGACGCCTCCCGCCGGGCCGGAAAGCACGGCGTCCTTGCCGCGGAAGTGCGCCGCCTCGCGGTGCCCGCCGTTGGACTGCATGAACATCAGGCGGACGCCTCGCAGTTCCTCGGCGACCTCGTCGACGTACCGGCGAAGGATCGGCGAGAGGTACGCGTCCACGACGGTCGTGTCGCCGCGCGGCACCAGCTTGATCAGCGGACTGACCTCGTGCGAGCAGCTCACCTGGGTGAACCCGAGCTCACGCGCCGTGGCGGCGACGGCGGACTCGTGCGCCGGATGACGGTAGCCGTGCATCAGCACGACAGCGGCGCTGCGCAAGCCGTCTTCCCGCGCGGCGCGCAGTTTCTCGGTGACGGCCGCGAGGTCGAGCGGCCGTACGGTCGCTCCGTGGGCGTCGATCCGCTCCGGGACCTCGACGACGCGCTCGTACACCGCCTCGGGCAGGACGATGTGGCGGTCGAAGAGCCGGGGACGGTTCTGGTAGGCGATGCGCAGTGCGTCCCTGAAGCCCTCGGTGATGACCAGTACGGTCGGCTCCCCGCGCCGTTCCAGGAGCGCGTTAGTGGCGACCGTCGTGCCCATCTTGACAGCGCTGATCCGGTCGGCGGGGACCGGCTCGTCGGCCCCGAGTTCCAGCATCAGCCGGATCCCGGCGACGGCCGCGTCCCGGTAGCGCTCCGGGTTGTGCGAGAGCAGTTTGCGGGTGACGAGCCGCCCGTCGGGCCGTCGGCCCACCACATCGGTGAAGGTGCCGCCACGGTCGATCCAGAATTCCCAGCGCCCGCTCATTCCCCCATTCTGGCAAGGGGCGGGGCCGATACGGCGGCGAGCGCGGCCGACAGCGCCTGGGAGGCACGCAGATCGAGCCGCGCGCTGGGGCCGCGTGCCCCGTGCCCCACCTCCGCCGCCGCCAGGCCCAGGAGTTGCGGCAGCAGGTCCGTGGAACGACGCGCGAGCCAGCCGGTGCCCGCTGTCAGGAGCCACACGAGAGCGGCCGCACGGGTGGGCGGGGGCTGCTCGGGTTCGTGCCCCGGCGGCGCGCCCGTCGCGAGCCCTTCGGCGGCGAGCAGCGCGTGAAAACGGGCGGCGATCACCCGGTGACCGCGCTCCCCCGGGTGCAGCCTGTCCGCGCTCCAGAGGCCCCGGTCCGCCACCCAGTGCCCCGCGGCGACGTGCAGGTGTACGGCGCCGTAGCGCGCGGACAGGGCGTGCACCACGGCGTTGACGGCGCGCTGTCTGCGGGCCAGTGGACGGGCGAGGGGAGCCGGCAGGCCGAGCCTGGTGCCGGGGTCCGGCAGGCAGGCTGTCAGCAGTACGGTGCCGCCGGTGGTCAGGGCGGCGAAGACCGCGTCCAGCCGGACGGTGAGGTCATGGATGTCGAACGTGCGGCGAAGGGTGTCGTTGACGCCGACGACGACTGACGCGATGTCGGGCGCGAAGGCGAGGGCGCGTGGGGCCTGGCGCTCCGCGACATCCCGGGTGAGCGCCCCGCTCGTGGCGAAGTTGCGGAAATCGGCCGCTTCCCCGCACGCCGCGAGTCCCCCGGCCAGCAGTGCGGCCCAGCCGCGCCACCCTTCGCCCACGGGGTCGCCGACGCCCTCGGTGAGCGAGTCCCCCAGCGCCGCGAACCGCCCGGCCCGGCCCCGGGGCCGGGCCGGGCCGTGTCCGGCGGGAACTGTCCCCAGCCCGCCCCTTCCCGTAACCGGGGCTAGGCCCCGGACCTCGTGCGGGGCGGGCTGGGGGGCCTCCAGTAACCGGGGCCCTGAAAGGCACGGCCGTGGCGGGCGTGACTTCGGCGCAGCCGGCATGGGCTTCCAGGGTCATGCCGGCACCTGCGCGCACCGCACCCGGGAACTCGCATCGTGCGCCGCCAGGAATGCGTCCACCGCCGCAGGCCACCCGAAGAGTTCCGCACGAGCCCTCGCCGCCGCGCGGCGCGCGGCTTCGGGGCGGGCGAGCAGTTGTCGTACGGCGCCGGCGAAGGCCTCGCCGGAATCGGCCGCCGCCAGACCCGCGTCCCCGATCACCTCCGGCAGCGCGGAGGACGCACTGGCGACGACCGGAGTGCCGCAGGCCAGCGCCTCCAGTGCGGACAGTCCGAACGTTTCGGCGGGTCCGGGTGCCAGGCAGAAGTCCGCCGACGCCTGCAGGTCCGCCAGTTCGCCTCGGTCCGCCACGTGGCCCAGGAACACGGCGGGCAGCCGCTCCGTACGCGCCCTGCGCACCAGCCTGTCCCGCAACGGCCCGTCCCCGGCGACCACCAGTGCCGCTCTTACGCCGTTCCCGCGAAGCGCCGCAAGGGCGTCAAGGGCCGTTCCCGGGTGCTTCTCGACCGACAGACGCGAGCACAGCAGGAGCAGTACGTCGTTCCCGTGTACGTGCCGGGCGCGCAGCACCGTACTGCGGTGCCCCGGCCGGCACGCGCGCAGATCGACGCCCAGGGGAGCGCGCACCACATTGCGCGCGCCGATGCGTACGAACTCGCGCTCCGCCCACTCGGTCGTGCACACGATCCGCGAGTACGCCCACGCACTGCGCAGGTTCAGCCGGTCCGCCGTGCGTCCGGCGACCGTCTCCGGCAGCCCCCAGGTGCGCAGCACGCCGTCCGCCGTCTCGTGCGACACCATCACCGAAGGCACCCTGTTGCGCCGCGCCCACTCCCCCGTCCAGCGCAGCGACGTACGGTCGGAGACTTCCAGCCGGTCCGGTGCGAGCGTCTCCAGGAGCCCGCGCAGTTTTCGGCGGCCGGCGAGGATCCGGTAGCCGCCGGTCCCGGGAAGCACCGCGCCCGGCAGGGTGATCACACGCCCCTGTGCGGTGAGTTCGTCGCTCTCGCGCTCGCCCGGGACGACGAGCACCGGCTCGTGCCCGGCAGCCAGGTATCCGCGGCCCAGTTCCCGCAGGGCGGTGCGCAGCCCGCCCGACGACGGGGTGACGAAGTTGGCCAGCCGTACGATCCGCAGCGCCCCACCGTTCCCGCGCCCTCTCATGCCGCCACCGCCGTCCGGTCGCGCAGTACGTCCGCGTAATGGCCGAGCAGCTGATCACCGACGACGGCCCAGGTCCTGCTCTCGACGGCCTCTCGTCCCGCCCGTCCATAGGCGGCGCGCAAACCCGCGTCGTCGACGAGCGCCGAAACGGCCGTCCGTACGGCCGCCGCGTCACGTGGTTCGACGAGCAGCCCGGTCTTCCCGTGACGGACGAGATCCAGTGGCCCGCCCGCCGCCGGAGCGATCACGGGAACGCCGCTCGCCATGGCCTCCTGAACGGTCTGGCAGAAGGTCTCGTACGGTCCGGTGTGCGCGAACACATCCAGGGAGGCGAAGATCCGGGCGAGTTCGTCGCCCGTCCTGCGTCCCATGAAGACGGCGCCGGGCAGTGCGGCCCGCAGCGAGGGCTCGCTCGGACCGTCCCCGACGACCACCAGCCGTATGCCCGGCAGCCCGCACACACCCGAGAGCAGCTCCACCTGCTTCTCGGGCGCCAGCCGTCCGACGTACCCGACGAGCAGTTCGCTGCCCGGCGCGAGAGCGCGCCTCAGCTCCTCGTCACGCATGGAGGGCCTGAAACGCGCCGTGTCGACCCCGCGTGCCCATAGGCGGACCCGCGGCACTCCGTGCTCCTCCAGGTCGCGCAGAGCCGCCGTGGAGGGCGCGAGGGTGCGGTCCGCCGCACTGTGTACGGCCCGTATGCGCCGCCAGGCGGTGCCTTCCCCGGCTCCCATGTACGTACGGGCATAGCCCGCGAGGTCGGTCTGGTAGACGGCAAGGGCTGGGATGCCCAGCCGAGCGGCGGCCGCCATGCCGCGCACTCCGAGTACGAAGGGGCTCGCCAGGTGAACGATGTCGGCCCGGTGGGCGATGAGAGCGGCGGCCACCCTCCGGCTGGGCAGTGCCACCCGCACCTGCGGATAGCCGGGCAGCGGCAGCGAGGGCACGCGCACCACGGGGTACGGCAATCCGTTGTCGGAGCCGCTCCAGGAGCCGGACGAGGCCCCGGAGCCGGGATCGGCCGCCGCCCCCGCCGCGGCCGGGGCGATGACGAGCGGGTCATGACCACGGGCGGCAAGGTGCCGGGCGGTCTGCAGGGCGCAATGGGCAACACCGTTGACGTCGGGCGGAAAGGACTCGGTGACGATGACGACACGCATACGCATATCCGTGTTGTCGTCGGGCCATGAGTGTCCCGGCCGACTTGGATCTTTCCGGGCGAGGAACGTCCTATGAGCGTTTGGCCCCCGTGCGCGTCACGCCGCCCTCGCGCCCGCCACCACGCCGCCACGCCCGCTCAGACGGCGGGCGCGTCGGGCCCGATCCTGCTCCGTACGGCGGTCTGGACCTCGGCCTCCTCGGCCGGGTCGGCGGCGAGTCGCCGCAGTCTTTCCGCCACGCGCGCGTCGCCGGTCTCGGCGTGCAGTGCGGCCACTTCCCTGGTGGTTTCCTCGCAGTCCCACAGGCACTCGACAGCGAAGCCGGTGGCGAACGAGGGGTCGGTCGCGGCCAGCGCGCGCGCCGCACGGCCGCGCAGGTGCGAGGAGGCCGTCTCCCGGTAGACGTGGCGCAGTACGGGCGCCGCGGCGCAGATGCCGAGCCGCCCGGCCCCGTCGACCAGGGTCCACAGGAGCGGTGCGTCGGGCCCGTCGGCCCGTACGGTCTCGCGCAGCGCGCCCAGCACGAGCGGGGCGTCCTCGGCGCCGCCCCGGCAGGCGAGCACGCCGGCCGCGGAGGCCCCGAGTGCATCCGGACGGTGTACCCAGCCGCGCGCCCGGTCGACCGCCTCGGCGCCGCACATCCGCTCGAAGGAGGCGACCGCGGCGTCCGCGACGGTACGGGAGGGACTCTGTGCCGCCGCCTCGATGAGGTCGAGCACGACGGCGTCCCGTGATTCGGCGAGGTAGTGCAGCGCGGTGCAGCGCGCACCGTCCTGGCCGTCGCGTGCCGCCTCGACGATCGCGGCGCGGTCCGCGGGTCCGGCGACGGCGCTCAGACACCTGGCGGCCGGGACGTGCAGCGGCGTACCTCGGTCCAGGCCCTGCTGGGCCCAGTCGAACACGGCCTGGACGCTCCAGCCGGGGCGTGGCCCCGTCGGCCTCATCTGCCGCTGCCAGCGGTCGAACGACCCCTGTTCCCGCGCCGCCCGCACCCGTGCGCCGACGCTTTCTCTCAGGTCCTCGGACCACAGCCGCCAGGGCCGCGGCTCGAAGGCGTCCCGTACGGCGGCTGCCAGCTCGGCCTCGCCCTCGGGTGTGCCGGGGAACCGGGCGAGGACGGGCGCGGCGAGGCCGCGCAGGCCGGCGTCGTCGTCGCGCAGGGCGAGCTCGTCGAGAGCCCACGCCCAGTTGGCGCCGGTCCTGGCGTACCGCCGCAGCAGTACGAGAGCGTCGTCCCTGCCGTACGAGGCGAGGTGGCCCAGCACGGCGAGCGCGAGGCCGGTCCTGCCCTCGTCGTCGTCGACGAGGTCCTCCGCGTCGAAGAGGTGCTGCTCGATCGCTTCGAGCCCGCCGTCGAGATCCAGATAAAGGCGCGCGTAGTACAGCGAGCGGTTCTCGACCTGCCAGTCGTGGCGGGGGTCGTCGAGAACGCAGTGGTTCAGAGCCGCGAGCGCTTCGGGGCGGGGCGCGGCGAGCGCGTGCAGCGTGCCGTCGCCGCGGCCCCTCTGCAGGAGGCCGAGCAAGGTGCCGCTCGGCGCTATGACTGGATCGAACATGGAAAAAGCCTCACATCAAGCTGTCGACGCAACCGGGATACGCGGATACGTGCCTGTCTAGGCCGCGCGACAACATGTCCGGCCGGCGTCCGCCGTCATCTCTTGCTCGGTGTAGACCATCTTCCTCTGCCTCTCGTCGGTGGGCCCGGAGCGGGCCCGCTCACATTCCCCGTGATCCGGCAACTTCTGCCCGTACCGCGTGCATGTGAATCCGACGTCATGATGACCCAGCCATTTCACCGACGCGACCACATTTACGGCGCCCCGGTCACTGGGCCCCGAAGAGCTCCAGCAGGTCCTTCTTGTCGAACATGCGCGCGGTGTCCATCGCGGACGGCGTTCCGGCAGCCGGATCGGCGCCGCCCGCGACCAGTGCGCGGACCACCGCTTCCTCCCCCTTGAAGACGGCGCCGGCGAGCGGCGTCTGACCCCGGTCGTTGACCCGGTCCGGGTCGGCGCCACGGCTCAACAGGGCCTCCACAGCGGCCGCGTGGCCGTGATAGGCGGCGAGCATCACGAGGGTGTCGCCCCGGTCGTTGGTGAGGTTCGCGGGCACGCCTGCGTCGACGTACGCGGCGAGCGCCTCGGTCTCTCCCTGACGCGCCAGGTCGAAGACCTTGCCGGCCAGTTCGACCACCTCGGGATCCGGGGTTTCGTTCATCGGACGGTCCACCTTTCACTGCCGTTTCACTGCTGTGACCTGTACGTACGGCACCAGCGCCGTACGAGTGAATCGACAGGGTAGCGCCCGCTCGCCGACATGACGCGGCCCGGCGGCGGCAAAGATCAGGGCGAACCGGACCCGTGGCCGACACCATCCGCCACTCCAGTGAAAAAGATGAAAAGTAACCCATTTGCACCTTTTGCCGTATAGATACATGCTGTGAGCCTGGAAGAACTCATGGTGACTGTCCCCTCAACCAGGAGAACCTCATGATCCTGTCCATCTCAGGCGTCGTGCTGCTCGGCATCATCGTCTTCCTCTTCTTCCGGAAAGACGGCCTCAAGGCGTCGCACGCCCTCGTCTGCGCACTGTTCGGCTTCTATCTCGCGGGCACAGCGATCGCACCGAGCATCAAGGCCGGAGGCGCGAGCCTCGCCGGCCTTCTGGGCGGGATCAAGTTCTGACCTGCCACAACCGCTTCAACACCCCCAGGAGACCGAAGTGGCCCGGCTTCCACTCCCCCGCATTCTGAGCAGCGGCAGTGCCTCGATCACCCGCAGCCGCGAGATCGCGCGCACCGCAGCCGACAGCGCCACCGACGTTCTCCATCCGCTCATCACGCTCACGCGCGGTCTGCGGAAGCTGGCCGCCGCCGGCCGGCGCAAGTGGACCGATACGCCCAAGGAACGGCGTGGTTCCGCGCTGTTCCTGGTGGCGGCCGTCGTCCTGGTGGTCGCGCTCATCCCGTACGGGCCGCTGCTCGCCCTGATCACGGTGATGGCCGCGGCCGCCTGGAAGGGGCGGGAGCGCACCCCGGCGCAGACCGGCCCGGGCGAGGCCGAGACGGAGCGGCTCCGGGCCCTCTACGAGGCTCTGGTGCCGTACTTCTCGGTGGACGGTGACCCCAGCCCGCTGTTCGCCCACGGCGGTGAGTGGGACAAGGCGTTTCCCGAGTACGACTTCGACGACGGCCGGCTCGTCCGTCTCCTTGTCCGATACCCGGCGTACTTCACCGACGGCGAGGCCTCGTCCCGGGCCCGCGTCGAGCAGTTGCTGCACGCCAAGTCGGGCCGCGGGCGCGAGTACCGCTTCGACTGGGACGAAGAGGGCAACAAGCTCGTCATGACCGTGCTGCCCCCGCTGCCCACCTCGATCGCCGCCCAGCGCTTCGTCACGGCCCCCGGCGAGACCGTGCTGGGCTTCACCGACGCCGACGCGGTCCAGCGGACCGTTCCGGTCACGGAGGGCGCCAGGACGTACGACGCTCCTCCGGTGATCTGGCGGACCGGGACACGCTCCACGGAGCCGCATCTGCTCGCCGTGGGGCAGCCGGGAAGCGGTACGAGCAGCCTGCTGCGCTCGATCGCCCTTCAGGCGCTCCAGCACGGCGACGTGGTGATCGTCGAGGGCAGCGGAACCGGCGAGTACGCGTGCCTCACCGGACGCGGCGGCGTACTGGCCGTCGAATGCAGCCTCCCGGGAGCGCTCGCAAGCCTGGAATGGGCGGCGCACGAGACCGAGCGGCGGCTGATCGCCGCGAACCGCGCCCGCCAGGCGGGGCACCCCACACCGGAAGACACCAGACGCCCGCTGTGGATCCTGCTGGACCGCCCGAGCGTGTTCGGTCACCTGGCGGCCGCCGAAGGGCGCGCCGATCCCCAGCAGCTGCTCCAGGTGCCCCTGCGGCACGGCAGGGCGGCGAATGTGACGGTGGTGGTGGCTGAGCAGTTCGACGCCATGGACGCCCTCAGCGAGACCGTGCGGTCCCACACGCGCGCGCGCGTGGTGCTCGGTCCGGCCGTTCCCGGGAACGTCGAATCGGTCCTCGGAGAGCCACCGCACACGACACCCACCCGCGACACCCCGCCCGGGCGCGGTTACGCACGGCTCGGTACAGGCCCGGTGATGCGGCTCCAGGTTCCGGCGACGCCCGATCCGTACGACGACGCGACGAGCGAGGCGCACCGGCAGGCCGTCGTCGAGCTGCTTCCCGAGCGCGTTCTCCCCGCGGAGACGCAGCCGCCCGCGCAGGCCCGGATCCAGCCCCCGGCGCAGGAACCGGAGCCGGTGCCTGCCGAGAGCTGATCCACGGAGAGCTCGGAAGTCCCGTCAGGCGACGAACGTACGCGGGACTTCGGAGCCGGAGCTCGCGCCACTCTCCACGAGCCCGGCGGCAGCGGCCAGCCGCACCGCCGCCTCGTCCGCCACGGGGCCGCCGACGGTGAACGGCAGCCGGACGTACCCCTCGAAGGCCCCGTCGACCCCGAAGCGCGGCCCCGAAGGGACCCGTACGCCGACGCGCTCACCCATCTCGGCGATCCGCGAACCCGACAGCCCTCCGGTACGCACCCAGAGCGTCAGTCCCCCGCGCGGGACGTCGAATTCCCAGTCGGGCAGCTCCCTGCGCACCGCGGTCACGAGCGCGTCGCGGTTCTCGCGCGCCTGCGTACGACGGATCTCCAGGGCCTCTTCCCAGCCCCCCGTACTCATCAGCCATGTGACGGCGAGCTGCTCGAGAACGGGCGTACCGAGGTCCGCGTAGGCGCGGGCCGCCACCAGACTGCGGATCACATCCGGCGCCGCCCGCACCCAGCCGATGCGCATGCCCGCCCAGAACGCCTTGCTGGCGGACCCCACGGTCAAAACCGTGCTGCCCGACGGGTCGAAGGCGCAGACCGGCCGCGGCATGTCGACATCGGCGTCCAGGAACAGCTCCGTCATGGTCTCGTCCACGACGAGCACCGTCCCGGCCGAGCGCGCCGCGTCGACGAGCGCGCGCCGCTGGTCCTCGTCGGCCAGGGCGCCGGTCGGATTGTGGAAGTCCGCGACGACGTACGCGAGTCGCGGCGCGGAGTCGCGCAGCACCTGCCGCCAGCGCGGCAGATCCCAGCCCGTCAGCCCTTCGGCCATCGCGACGGGCACCAGCCGGACACCCGCCTCGCGCATCAGCTGAAGGATGTTGGCGTACGACGGCGACTCGACGGCGATGCGTTCGCCCCGGCCCGCGAAGAGATGGCAGATGGCGTCCATCGCGCCCATGGCGCCCGTGGTGACCATGATCTGCTCGGGCATGGTCGGGATGCCACGCTCGGTGTACCGGTCCGCGAGCATCTGCCGCAGGGCGGGCAGGCCCGCCGGGTAGTCGCCGTGGGTGTGCGCGTACGGCGGCAGCTCCTCCAGCGCGCCCTGTACGGCGCGGGTAAGCCACGGCTCGGGCGCCGGCAGCGAGGCGCAGCCCAGATCGATCACGGAGCCGAGGGACTCGGGCGGGAGGGGCTCGAGGCCCCGCGCGGGCAGCGGCTTGCCGGCGGGCACGGCGGTCCAGCTGCCGGCCCCCCTGCGCGACTCCAGGAAGCCCTCGGCGCGCAGCGCCTCGTACGCCGCCGCCACGGTGGTACGGCTGACGGCCAGGGCCACCGCCAGCTCGCGCTCGGCGGGCAGCCGCGCGGCGACCGGCACACGCCCTTCGAGGACCAGCAGCCTTATGCCGTCGGCGAGGGCGCGGTAGGCCGGCGGCTTGCGCGTACCGGGGCCCTGCGGGCGGGTCTGCTGGGCATTGAGCTGCCTGGCAAGCTGGGCCGCACCAACCGCCGAAGTCCACTGCACCATGATTTGCAGTCCACCTAACTCGAATTGGCCATGGATGGCATCTCGTGCCAAGCCACAGAGTGGCATGCGGCGGTCCACTTCCGCCACTGTCTCTATCCAGGAGCATCACTTGTCCAGGGAACTCACTCGTCGGCTGCTGCAGCTGTACGCCGGTCTCGCGCTGTACGGAGTGAGCTCGGCGGTGCTGGTGCGGGCGGGCCTCGGCCTCGAACCCTGGGGAGTACTGCACCAGGGCCTCGCCGAGAAGACGGGGCTGACGATCGGCGTGGTCTCGATCATCGTCGGCGCCGCCGTCCTACTGCTCTGGATCCCGATCAGGCAGCGCCCGGGGCTCGGCACGGTCTCCAATGTCGTGGTGATCGGCGTCGCGATGGACGGCACGCTCGCCCTCGTACCCGACGTGCACGCTCTGGCAGGCCAGATCCCGCTGATGCTCGTAGGCATCGTGCTCAACGGCATGGCGACCGGCCTTTACATCGCCGCCCGGTTCGGGCCCGGTCCGCGCGACGGACTGATGACCGGGCTGCACCGCGTCACCGGGCGCTCCATCCGGCTCGTACGCACCGCGATCGAAGTGGCGGTCGTCGCCACCGGCTTCGCCCTGGGCGGCTCACTCGGCGCGGGCACCGTCGTCTACGCCCTCGCGATCGGACCGCTCGCCCAGTTCTTCCTGCGCGCCTTCGCCGTCCCCGCGCCGGAAAGCAGCAGCACGGCCGTCACCGGCCATACACGGGAACGGGCGATAATCCCCCGGTGAACCTCGTACGCCATCCCTATCTGGACCACCCCGCGCCGCTCGCCTTCGCCCATCGCGGCGGGGCCGCGGACGGCCTGGAGAACACCGCGGCGGCGTTCCGGCGCGCCGACGAGGCCGGGTACCGCTACTTCGAGACCGATGTGCACGCCACGGCGGACGGCCGCCTCGTCGCGTTCCACGACGCGACCCTGGACCGGGCGACGGACGGGCAGGGCAGGATTTCGGCGCTTCCCTGGAACGTCGTCCGCCGTGCACGGGTGGCGGGGAAAGAGCCGCTTCCCCTCTTCGAGGAGCTGCTCGAAGAATTTCCCGACGCGCGCTGGAACGTCGACATCAAGGCCGAGCCCGCTCTCGCACCGCTGGTCGACCTGATACGCAGGACCGGCGCGTGGGACCGGGTGTGCGTCGGGTCGTTCAACGAGAACCGCGTCGCCAGGGCGCAGCGCCTCGCGGGCCCCCGCCTCGCCACTTCCTTCGGTACGGCGGGCGTCCTGGGACTGTGGATGCGGGCGCGCTCCCTGCCCGCCGCGGTGCGCCGCAGCGCCGTGTGTGCACAGGTTCCCGAGGCGCAGAGCGGCATCAGGGTCGTCGATCACCGCTTCGTACGCACCGCGCACGCGCTCGGCCTGCAGGTCCACGTGTGGACGGTCAACGATCCCGGGCGGATGGCAGCCCTTCTCGATCTCGGCGTGGATGGCATCATGACGGATCACATCGAGACGTTGCGCACGGTGCTGACCGAGCGGGGTGCCTGGGCCTGAGCCCACAACGCCCGCCCCGTGACCCGCGACGGTACGGGGACGAGCAAGGGGGGCACCCGGTGAGCGCTGGCACCGTGGACCGTACGGACGGCGCCGAGGAGGCGGACGGTCCCGACGGGCCGGCCGGCCGCAGGCGCGAACAACACGGCTGGTACTTCTACGACTTCGCGTGCTCCGTCTACTCGACGAGTGTGCTCACCGTCTTCCTGGGCCCGTATCTGACGACGGTCGCGAAGGCCGCGGCGGACGCGGACGGCTTCGTCCATCCGCTGGGCATCCCCGTACGGGCGGGCTCGGTCTTCGCGTACGCCGTCTCCGTGTCCGTCGTGGTGGCGGTCCTGGTGATGCCTCTGGTGGGCGCGGTCGCCGACCGTACGGGCCGCAAGAAGCCACTGCTGGCCGCCGCCGCGTACGTCGGAGCGGCCGCCACGGCAGGCATGTTCTTCCTGGACGGGGACCGCTATCTGCTGGGCGTGTTCCTGCTGATCGTCGCCAACGCCGCCCAGTCCGTCGCGATGGTGCTCTACAACGCGTACCTGCCCCAGATCGCGGAGCCGCACGAGCGCGACAAGGTCTCCTCGCGCGGCTGGGCGTTCGGCTACACGTCCGGCGCCCTGGTGCTCGTACTCAACCTCATCCTCTACTCCGGTCACCAGAGCTTCGGGATCTCGGAGTCCACGGCCGTACGCATCTGTCTGGCGTCGGCCGGCCTGTGGTGGGGCGCCTTCACGCTCGTGCCGCTGCGCCGGCTGCGCGACCGGAGGGTGGCGGCGCGCGGCGGGGAGGCGGCGGGCAGGGTCGGTGCGGGGTGGCGTCAACTGGTGGCCACCGTGAAAGACATGCGCCGCCACCCGCTGACGCTGTCCTTCCTGCTGGCCTATCTGGTCTACAACGACGGCGTCCAGACGGTGATCTCCCAGGCGTCCATCTACGGCTCCGAGGAGCTGGGACTCGACCAGACGACCCTCATCACGGCCATCCTGCTGGTGCAGGTGCTCGCGGTGGCCGGGGCGCTCGGCATGGGCCGGCTGGCCCAGCGGTTCGGCGCCAAGCGCACCGTCCTCGGCTCGCTCGCCGCCTGGACCCTGACCATCGGCGCGGGCTACTTCCTGCCGGCCGGGGAGCCGGTCTGGTTCTACGCCCTGGCCTCGGCCATCGGCCTGGTCCTCGGCGGCAGCCAGGCCCTGTCCCGCTCCCTCTTCTCCCATCTGGTGCCGCAAGGCAAGGAGGCGGAGTACTTCTCGGTCTACGAGATGAGCGACCGGGGCATGAGCTGGCTGGGACCGCTGGTTTTCGGCCTCACGTACCAGCTGACCGGGAGTTACCGGGATGCGATCATCTCGCTCGTGGCCTTCTTCGCGCTGGGATTCGTGCTGCTCGCACGGGTGCCCGTACGGCGGGCTGTGGAGGCGGCGGGAAACCCCGTGCCGGAGCGAATTTAGACACCTGAAGTGAAAGGCCGGTAGTGTACGCCTTTGGCCTGCCAGGCGGACCGTTACTGCGCGCTCGGAAATCGACAACGCTGGGTGACATCTGCTGCCAGAAGTGACAAACCGGGCACTGGTGGGTACCCAAGTTTTTGGGAAAAGCAGCGGCACGACGGGCGACGCATGACCCGCAACGGGAATCTTTACCGCCGACCGGACGTTGACCGGATGACGACGACAGCGACACCTGTCCTGTGGGCGACAAGCCCGGGAGGCACGATTCATGAGTGAGCGAGCTCTCCGCGGCACGCGACTCGTGGTTACAAGCTACGAGACCGACCGCGGCATCGATCTGGCCCCGCGCCAGGCGGTGGAGTACGCATGCCCGAACGGACATCGATTTGAGATGCCGTTCTCGGTAGAGGCCGAAATTCCGCCGGAGTGGGAGTGCAAGGCGTGCGGCGCCACGGCACTCCTGGTAGACGGCGACGGGCCTGAGGAGAAGAAGGGCAAGCCCGCGCGTACGCACTGGGACATGCTCATGGAAAGGCGCACCCGCGAGGAGCTCGAAGAGGTCCTGGCCGAAAGGCTTGCGGTACTGCGATCCGGCGCCATGAACATTGCGGTGCATCCGCGGGACAGCCGCAAGTCCGCGTAACGCCCCGGCGTTGCGCCTGACGGCAGTCAGCACAACAGCAGTCAGCACCACGGCAAGAGCCGCGGGGGTGTGACACAGCGAGTCTGTGTCACACCCCCGCGGCTCTTGTCATGCCAGTCGTGCCGGTCATGCCAGTCGTGCCGGTCGTGCCAGTCGCGCCATGAGGACTGAACGGGTTCAGGGGGCGAGCGGGGGCCGCGGGCCGTCGTCGCGCCGAGGCCCGGACGGGGCGTCGTCCCTGATGACCTCACCCTGTACGACCTTGCCGTCCGGGCGGTGAATGCGAGCCTGCTGGAAGGCGTCGCCCAGGCTGCCGGCGCCGGCCGCGCTCATCCTGCGTTCCAGGGAACGCTCGGCGTACCTTCCGAGGAACGACCGCACAGGCGGCACGAGGAGCAGCAGCCCCGCCGCGTCCGAGATCATCCCGGGCAGCATCAGCAGCAGACCGCCGAGCATCAGGAAGCCGTTGCCGCTGCTTCCCTGCCGCTGGGCCGGCGTCTCGCCCGCCTGCTGCCGCTGGAGCGTCTCGGTGAGGTTCCTGAACGCACGCCGGCCTGCCCGCTTGGTGACCACGGCGCCGAGCACGGCGCCCGCGACCAGCAGCAGGAAGACCGTGAAGCCGCCGGCGGCGCCGGCCACCAGAGTCAGGAGCCACACCTCGAGCACGAGCCAGACAGCGATGCCGAGCGGTACGAAGGTGCGCGCGCGTGAGCGCTTGGGAACTGTCGGGGGCGGTGAGCCGGTCGTCATGCCCCCCAGTGTGCCTGTACGGGCGCGTGGGCGGCGTAAAGACGAGATCAGGAGGGCTTGCGCCCCAGCAGCTTGTTCGCCCGGGAGCCGACGCCCCAGGCCGTCACGCGCCACAGCGCCTCGACGACGATGTCGCGGCTCATCTTGCTGTCGCCCAGCTCCCGCTCGACGAAGGTGATCGGCACTTCGACGACGTTGTAGCCGGCCTCGACGGCGCGACGGGCGAGGTCGACCTGGAAGCAATAGCCCTGGGAGGCGACGTCTTCGAGACCGAGGCCTTCCAGCGTCTGCGCGCGAAAGGCCCGGAAGCCGCCCGTGACGTCGCGGATCGGTACGCCGAGAAGCACCCGCGAGTACGTACTGCCGCCGCGGGAGAGCACCTCGCGGTGCTTGGGCCAGTTGACGACGCGCCCGCCGGGCACCCAGCGCGAGCCGAGAACGAGATCCGCGCCCTTGAGCGCGGTCAGCAGGCGCGGAAGCTCCTCGGGCTGGTGCGAGCCGTCCGCGTCCATTTCGACCAGTACGCCGTAGTCGTGCTCGATGCCCCAGCGGAAGCCCGCGAGATAGGCCGCGCCGAGCCCTTCCTTGCCCTTGCGGTGCAGGACGTGGACCTGGTCGTCCACGGCCGCGAGCTCGTCGGCGAACTTACCGGTGCCGTCGGGGCTGTTGTCGTCGGCGACCAGGACGTGCGCGTCGGGCACCGCGGCACGCACCCGGGAGACGATCGGCTTGATGTTCTCGGCCTCGTTGAAGGTCGGGATGATCACCAAGGCTCTGCCGAGCGGGCCGTAACGCCTCTGACCGCCGTCGTTCACTGCTTCCCCTTAATGTCCGTACACAGTTGCCCCACCCTAGCGAGCGTGGTCGGTCGGCCTGCACGGATGCCGTCCGGGAGGACCGGAGGAAGCCACAAGTCGTATCTGCGGGTCGGGGCCCGGTGTCCTTCGGGCCGGCCCCGGGCCCGCCGGCTGCGGGTCGGCCGAGAGCCGTTGTCTACTGAACGTCCGGGCCCCACCCGGGTCCCACCTGCCGCTCGGCTGAAACCTTCCCTCGCCCCCGAGGCGCGGGCGCTGAACCTGGCTCCGAGTGCTGGTGCGCCTGTGCGGCACACCACCCCATGACCCAGCGGCGTTCGACGACTGCGTGGAGGTTTGCCGGTCGGACGTCCTGCGGTGGACTCGCCGAACCTACCCGCCGGTGGCCGCTTTCTGTCAATAGTCGTTCGACCTGGGGTGTTTACTCAAATCACCAGGTCAGTGCGGAAGGTACGCAGGTGACACGAGGCCACGCCGGAACACCGATCGGCGGTACGCGGCCCGGCCACATCACTCGTTCGGCCTCACGTAAACAGTTTGTCCGAAAACGACGGTCCGCAGGCAGACGGGGAGTTCGGCGCCGGGCGTGAGGTCCGGCAGCCCGGGCGTCCCCGAGCGCGGATCGGTCGACCAGCGGGCGACCCGGTCGTCGGGCGCCTGCACCACCAGCTCGTCGGCGCGCCAGACCGCGTAGTCGGCGGGCGCCCCGGGGACCAGCGTGCCCGCGTCGTCGCGGCCGACGGCGCGCCAGCCGCCGCGCGTGTGGGCGGTGAAGGCGGCGCGTACGGAGATGCGCTGCTCGGGCGTGCGGTGGAAGGCCGCCGCACGCACGGTGCCCCAGGGGTCGAGCGGGGTGACGGGGCTGTCGGAGCCGAAGGCCAGCGGCACACCTGCGCGCAGCAGGGCGGCGTACGGGTTGAGCGTACGGGCCCGCTCGGCGCCCAGGCGCCGCGCGTACATCCCCTCCTCGCCGCCCCAGGCGGCATCGAAGGCGGGCTGCACAGAAGCGGTCAGGCCGAACTCGGCGAAGGCGGCGATGGTGGCGGGGGTCAGCATCTCGGCGTGCTCGACGCGGTGGCGGGCGGCGCGGATCCGGGCGAGGCCGACGCGCTCGGCGGCCGCGCGCACGCCGTCGACGACCGAGGTGACGGCGGCGTCGCCGATGGCGTGGAAACCGGCCTGGAGTCCGGCCTCGGCGCAGGCGGCGACATGAGCGGCGACGGCCGCCGTGTCGAGGTACGCGGCCCCGGTGTGGGACGCGTCGGCGTACGGGCCGTGCAGGCAGGCGGTGTGGGAGCCGAGGGAGCCGTCGACGAAGAGATCGCCCGCCGCGCCGACCGCGCCGAGTTCGCGCACACGTTCGGCGTCCTTCGCACCTGCGACCTGCTCGGCCCAGTAGCCGAAGACGCGCGGGCCGGGCTCTCCGGCCGCCAGCTTCAGCAGCCCGGTGAAGTCCTCCTCGTCGGAGATGTCCGGCCCCGCGCACTCATGGACCGTGCCGATGCCGAGCGAGGCCGCGTGGGCGAGCGTCGCGCGCTGCGCCTCGGCGCGCTGCCGGGGGGTGATGGCGCTGTGCGCCGCGCCCCGTACGGCGTGGTGGGCGGCGGAGGTGAGCGGGGCGTCCGGGTGGTAGCCCGCGAGGGCGGTGACGCCGGGGACCAGGTCGAGGAGGGCGGTGGTGACGACGGCCGAGTGGACGTCGATCCGGGGCAGGTACAGCGGCCGGCCGCCGGCCGCCTCGTCGAGTTCGGCGCGGGACGGGGGCCGCTGCTCCGGCCAGCGCGTGGCGTCCCAGCCGTGCCCGAGCAGGATCTGCCCGGCCGGTGCCGCGGCGGCGTGCGCCCGTACGAGCTCCAGCGCGGCGGTGAGGCTGCGCGCGCCGGACAGATCGAGGCCGGTGAGCGCGAGTCCGGTGGAGGTGGTGTGCACATGTGCGTCCGTGAACGCGGGCGTGACCAGAGCGCCTTCGAGGTCGATCACCTCGTCGACCCCGGACGCGAAGGCGTCGGCCGCCCCTTCGGAGCCCACCCAGGCCACCTGTCCGCGCTCGACGACCATCGCGGTGGCGAAGGGGTCGGCGGGGCTGTGGACCTCGCCGCCGCGCAGCAGCACGGTGCGGTGTTCGGCCTGGGGGGTGGGGACGTTGTGCTCGGTCATGGGGAACAGTCTCGCCCCTCGCGCGGGACGTGCCGTGCGCGGGGGCGGAGCGGGCGGTCCCACCGGTGAGGTCAGACCTGCGGCGGGCGGGCTTCGTACGGCGTCGAAAGAACCACCGTCGTACGCGTCGACACACCGGCCAGGGAACGGATCCGGGTCAGCAGGTGCTCCAGTTCGAGCGGGGTCGCGACGCGCACCTTGAGGATGTAGTTCTCGTCGCCCGCCACGCTGTGGCACGCCTCGATCTCGGGAACGCCCGAGAGCCGTTCCGAGATGTCGTCCGGGGCGCTGGGGTCGAACGGTTTCACCGAGATGAACGCGGTGAGCGGCAGCCCGACGGCCTCGGGGTCGACCACCGCGGCATAGCCGCGGATGACACCCCGCTGCTCCAGCCTGCGCACACGCTGGTGCACGGCCGAGGTGGACAGGCCCGTGGCCTTGCCCAGGTCGGTGTAACTCATCCGCCCGTCCTTGACGAGCAAATCCACGATCTGACGATCCAGCTCCTCCATAGCCGGTCAACCTATTGCCCCGGAGGGCCTCAGGCACAGCCGGGGCCGCTCCGGAGGGGCATCTGCGCCGGGCATGTGACGAATGCCACAGGCTTATGGCCGTGTCCGTCGGGCAGGCGCGATTACCGCGCGTGCGCGACGGGAAGTGCTTGCTGTGGTCGAGGCCGCAGCGCCTTGTCGGCCCACCCGAGGGGGAGTGTCTCCATGCAGAGCCTGAAGCGCGCCGGACGTACCGAACCGGATCCTGTTGAACCCGCATCCGTCGACGACGACGATCTCGATGATTTCGACGCGTACGACACTTTTGAGATGTTCCGGGTGATCTGCCCGGACTGCGCCCAGCCCATCGCACTCCTGGCGGACGAGAACGTCCTGCCCGAGCACGCGAAGTGCCCCACTCCGTGGAACCCGTTCGGCCTCACGGCGTGCGCGGGCACCGGACGCCCGGCGGCGGACGCCAAGCCCGCCGACGAGACCCTGGAGGTCCAGGAGCAGGAAACGGCCCTGCTGTTGACGCTCCCTCAGGGGCTCGACTGGCGGACGCAGCCGTTCTCGCACGTGGGCGGTCCCGGCTCGCGTCCGCTGCTCAAGGGGTCGATGCGGCGCGCCGCCTAGGGCGCGCCGGGCGGACTCAGGACGCCGCGTCCCAGTACGTCCCGTGCACCATCGCCTCCAGTGACGCCCGGTGCAGGATCATCGCGTCCGGGTCCTCCGGGACCCGGACCTCGCCGAAGTGCACCTGCCGGTAGGCGATGCGCAGCATTACGACGGCGTGCCGCAGGGCGGCGTACAGCGTGTGGAACTCCATGTCCCGCGGTGTGTGGCCGGTGAGTTCGGCGTACCGGCGCTCGATGTCCTCGCGCCGCAGGAAGTCCGGCAGGCCGCTCTGGCCGAAGCCCACCGTCAGGTCCTGGAAGAAGCGGTGCAGGTAGACCGTCCAGGCCAGGTCGAGTTCGCGCGGGCCGTAGGACGCCATCTCCCAGTCGAGTACGGCGGCGGGCTCGAAGCCGTCGTAAATGATGTTGCCGATACGGGCGTCGCCCCAGCTCAGTACGGCGGGCCCGGTGTCGTCGGGCCAGTGCGCCTCCAGCCAGTCGAATGCGGTCTCGATGAGCGGTGAGCGGGCGACGCCGTCCACGACCCAGTCGTAGTACGCCCGTTGAGCCGCCACATGGCGCCGCAGGGGGCTGCCCGTGCCCGGCGCCATCAGGAACTCCGCCTCCTTCGACGGGAACTGGTCGTGCAGCCGCGCGAGGACGGTCAGCGTCGCGTCCTGGAGGCGCGCGCGTTCGGCGTCCGAGGCGGCGTGCAGCCAATTCCCCTCGTACGTATAGGGCATGACGTCGGGCGGGACGCGGCCCTCCGCCCGCTCCATGACGAAGAAGGGCGCGCCGAGCGGCCGGGCGTCCTCCTCCAGCCACAGGACGCGCGGCACGGGGACGTCGGTGTGCGCGGCGACGAGGCTCATGACGCGGTGCTGGCGGGCCATGTCGTAGACGGGGAAGACGCTGTACGCGGCCGGGTCGGCGGCCAGTCGAAGGGCGCAGGCGGACACCGGGGCGGCCGGGTGGTCGAGATCGAAGAGGAGCGTCTCGCTCGACATGCCGTTGGAGGCGGGCGCGTTGACGCCGCCGACGCGCGCGCCGGGCAGCCGGGTGTCGAGCCACGCGGCCAGGCGGCGGCCGAGTTCCTCCGGATCGCGGGTGGTGGTGCGCGGGCGGGGTGCGGTTGCCATGCCGAACTCCTGTCGGGAGGGCGACTCTCAGGGGGCGACGGAGTCGTAGCCGGTGAAGCCGCTCGGGTCGTGGCGGCCGAACGTGCCGTGCTCGAAGACGCCATAACCGGTCCGCCCGTCGAGCGTGAAACGGGCGGCGTGGTCGGTGACGCCGTACGCCGCCATGGGGTGCGCGGCGGGATCGGAGAGGTCGTACGTACGCCGGTCCGTCCAGCCGCGCCCCTGCCAGCTGCCGTGCTGCCAGTCCGTCGCGGGCGGGTAGCCGGCGCCGACGGCCAGCGGCGAGGAGTTCAGGATCTCCACGCCGAGCTCCAGCGGCTTGCGGTCGGGGCCCGCGAGGTGGACGACGGCGCGCTCGGGGTGGCGGGTGCCCGGGCGGTACGTGATGTCGGCGTGCGGCCAGCCGAGCTGGAGGTCGCGCTCGCCCTCGCGCACGAGCAGCGCCTCGTTCAGGGTCCGGTGGCCGTCGGCGTCCTCCTGGGCGATCACCATCAGGAAGCGGTCGTCGAAGCGCGCCGGTATCCAGAGCCAGTGGAAGCCCTCGGGGCGGTGCTCCTCGGCGGCCCGGCCGCCGTCCTCGCCCGGGATCGGCCGTACGCCCCAGCTCCGGTCGCGGGTGCCGGTCCACTCCCCCGC
This sequence comes from Streptomyces sp. TRD_SC_5, assembly GCF_056836825.1. Classification (NCBI taxonomy): domain Bacteria; kingdom Bacillati; phylum Actinomycetota; class Actinomycetes; order Kitasatosporales; family Streptomycetaceae; genus Streptomyces; species Streptomyces sp. TRD_SC_5. The sequence continues at coordinate 943,033 of NZ_JBWZZS010000001.1, forward strand.
GGACAGCTGTATCTCCTCTCCCCCGGCGCGGATCACCCCCGTACATCCACCCGCCTGGACGAAGCGGCGGCCTTCGAGCATCAGGCGGTCGCCGCGCCGCTGGACGTGGTGCGGCTCCCAGACGGCGGGGAAGTCCGCCACCCAGGTGACGTCGTACGAGAGGGAGTCCGGGTCGGCGGGATCGGCGTCGCAGTGGAGGGTGAAGCGGCGCAGCGGCTCGTCGACGGTGATCCGCAGGGGGCCGACGGCGAGGTTCATACGGTCGTCGGTGAGGGCGTCGGAGGCGCGCACGGCGTGCAGACGGTCTCCGATGCGCAGGGTCGCGTAGGCGTCGATCACACCGGTGTTCGGGTAGACCCCGAGACCGGCGATGAGCAGGGCGCGGCCGGTGTGGTCGACGAGGTGGAAGATGCAGCGGTCGTAGGCGTTGCGGTCGCCCGTGGCGACGTGCTTCATCGACAGCGGGACCTGGTGGACGGGGTATTCGTCGAGCGGTACGGGGCGGTCCTCGGCCACGGCGGTCCTCCTGGGCGCGGACGTAGCGGGATGCGGCATACGACGTACAGAGCCGACCGGAGGTGCGGCCCCGGCGGCAGATTTGACGGTACGTCAGAAACCGCGCTCAGGGCCATACGCGCGTCAGGGCCCGGGGCGGTACGGTTCACCGCGCGAACGGACTCCCGAATGAGTCCGGCGATAACCCCGGCAGCCTTGTGGCAGTTGGCCCGATATGACCCTGACGTACACACAGGTCGGTGACGGACGCCGGCGTCTCGTTCCCCCGCCCTCCATGCCCGCAGAATCGGTTCCGCATCCCTCGGACCCGCCCCTCTACCGCGCGCTCCTGCGCCAGTGGCACAGCCATGGCCGCACCCTGCCGGGACGCCGCGACCCGGAGTGGGCCCGGCTCGTGGCGTCCCCGACGTGGCCCGACGGGCGGCTCAGCGGCTCTCGGGACCCACGAGACGGCGGGCGATGACCATGCGCTGAATCTGGTTCGTACCCTCGACGATCTGGAGCACCTTCGCCTCGCGCATGAAGCGCTCGACGGGGAAGTCCAGCGTGTAGCCGTAGCCGCCGAGGACCTGGACGGCGTCGGTCGTCACGCGCATGGCCGCGTCCGTGCAGAACAGCTTCGCCATCGCCGCCTGCCGCGAGAACGGCCGTCCCGCGTCCCGCAGGCGCGCCGCGGCCAGGTACAGCGACCGGCCCGCCTCGATCTGGGTGGCCATGTCGGCGAGCATGAAGCGCAGGCCCTGGAAGTCGGCGATCGGCCGGCCGAACTGCTGCCTTCCGGTGGCGTACGAGACGGCCTCGTCCAGCGCCGCCTGGGCGACCCCGACCGCGCAGGCGGCAATGCCGAGCCGCCCCGAGTCGAGCGCGGACAGCGCTATCGCGAAGCCCTGCCCCTCCTCGCCGATGCGGCGAGAGTCCGGGACCCGTACGCCGTCGAAGTTGAGCTGGGCGGTGGGCGAGCCCTTCATGCCCATCTTCTTCTCGGGCGCCGCGGCGCTCAGCCCCTCGGCGTCGCCGGGCACCAGGAAGGCCGTGATGCCCCGGGCGCCCTCGCCGCCCGTACGGGCGAGGACGGTGTAGAAGTCGGCGATCCCGCCGTGGGTGATCCAGGCCTTCGTGCCGGTGACGACCCAGTCCTCGCCGTCGCGCACGGCCTTGGTGCGCAGCGAGGCCGCGTCGGATCCGGAGGAGGGCTCCGAGAGGCAGTAGGCACCGAGCAGGCCGCCGCCGAGCATGGCGGGCAAATGCGTGGCCTGCTGCTCCTTGGTGCCGTAGCCGGCGAGGGCGTGGCAGGCGAGGCTGTGGACGCTGACGCCGAGGCCGACCGTGAGACGGGCGGCGGCGAGCTCTTCGAGTACCTGGAGATAGACCTCGTACGGCTGGTCTCCGCCGCCGTGCTCGGCGTCGTACGGCAGACCGAGCAGTCCGGATTCGGAGAGCAGCGCGAAGATCTCGCGCGGGAAGTGCCCGGCGTCCTCCTCGGCTGCGGCCCGGGGGACGATCTCTCGCTGGATCATGTCGCGCACGAGCGCGAGCAGATCACGGGACTCCTCGGTGGGCAGCTGACGTTCCACCGGCTGCGGGGCGCGGTCGGGCATGGGGGCGCTCTCCTCCCTGTCGGGCGCTGCGACGGTCGCGCGCGCAGGGTGTGGCGGCGCCGCCGGTCTCACTGCCTGGCCGCCGGCACCCCTCCGGATCACGGAAGTCGCTGGCCAGCGGCTGTGGCGCGTTGAGTATGCCCGATGGAAGGACTTCCGTCACGGGGTGGTGGACGGCGCCGGGCAGCTCGGTTCCAGTTCCTCGATCGTACGGAGCGTGGCGCGCAGCAGCCTGGTGAGCAGCTCGCGTACGGCGTCGCGGCCGAGCTCCTGATGACCGAGCCAGTCCAGCGTGATCCCTTCGACGCCGGTCATCCAGCCGATGAGGGCCAATCGGGCGGTCAGCGGGATGTCGCGGCGGCCGTACGCCCCCTCCGCGATGGTGGCGATCAGCTCCTCGCGCACCGCGTCCCGGATGGCCTGCACCTCGGTGTCGAAGCCGACGCCGCCGGTGACGATCGTGCGGTACGCCGCCTGGTGGTGCTGGGCGTAGCGCAGATAGCCGTCGATGGTGCGCTGGACGCGCTCGGCGGTCGGAAGATCCCGCTCGCTGCCCGCCCGCGCGACGAGTTCGGCGACCGACTCCTCGACGATGGCGAGGTAGTAGCCGCGTTTGCTCTTGAAGTAGTAGTAGATCAAGCCCTTGGCGACGCCCGCGTGCCGGGCGATGTCATCCATCGACAGGGCGTCGTACGACGTGTCGGCGAACAACTTCCGCCCGGTCGCGATGAGTTCGGCGCGGCGCACCTGCGATCGCTCGGTGGAACCGCGCTGTTGACTAATATTCAATACCGGCCCTAGTCTCCAACTGCCACAGGATGTCCGCAGTATGGCAGACCTGCGCGAACTCCCTTTCCGCGTCGTCCTGTAGGTGATCGGCCACGCACTTCCCCTGCGCACCGCAGCGACGTACGGGAGGAACCAGTGAGCGCAGCCAAGCAACAGCAGCCGCCGCCCGCCGAGGGCAGAACGGCATGGAAGAAGACGGCGGTCGTCGCGATGCCGGCGGTCCTCGCGGTCGGAGTGATGGCGTCGATGATGGGCCAGGGAGCGCTGGCCGCGTCGTTCGCCGTATCGGGGACGAGCTTCCAGGTGGCGTCGGGGAAGCTGACGAGCCAGGGACTGTCCAGTTACGTACAGACGGACCGGTCGGCGGACGGCAAGGGGCATCCCGTCGCGCTGCTCGGCATCGGCGACGCCCGCCTGAGCGACATCTGCCAGGCCGCCGAGATCGGCACCCCCGTCGGGAAGGTCGTCTTCAAGCTGACGGCGGGAGGCAAGGCGGGTGAAGTGACCGCCACCAGTCTGGTCATCGACGCCGAGGATCTCGTCGGTGACGCCCGCTTCGGCACGGCACAGATCGGCCGGGACGCGTCGACCCTGGACCAGGTGCCCGGGGTCAAGGGCGAGGTCGGCAAGTTCGGTCTCCAGGCCGGGGACATCGAGGTCGCGGGCGTGAAGTCGCACGCCTGGTCCGCGACCGGCGGGAACTTCCGGCTGAAGGGGCTCAGCATCGACGTGAGCCTGGACGGCAAGAAGTGCTTCTGACCCGGGCCCGCCGTCCGGCCAAGGGGTGGCTGGAGGAGCGGCTGCCGTATCCGGACAAGCGGCGCAGGCTCCGGGCCTGGCGGCGGACCCGCCCCTTCTGGGGCGGGCTGCTGCTGATGCTCGGCGGCATCGAGCTGCTGCTGGTGCCGCTGTCGCCGCTGACGGTACTGGTGAGCCTCGGCCTCGGCGGGCTGGCCGCGATCGGCATCGGGCTCGCGCTGATCGCGGCGGGCCTGTTCCTGTGGTTCCTTCCGCACACCCGTCACTACGTGAGCATCAACGCGCTGCTGCTGTCCGTCCTGTCCTTCGCCGCGACCAATCTCGGCGGCTTCGTCGTCGGGATGGGGCTCGGGATCGCGGGCAGCGCGATGGGGTTCGGCTGGACGCCCGTACGGGAAGAGGAGGAGGTGCCGCCGCTGCGGGACGGGCAGGGGCCGCGTACGCTCGCGTACGCTCTGCCGGTCGTGCTGCTGGCGGCACTCGGGCAGGGGCCTGCCGAGAAGGCACCGGCGCCCGGGGCGGTCCACGCCGCGCGTACGCCGCCGACCGTGACCACGACGCTCTTCGCGCCGCACGGGTTCCTGATCGCGGGGGTCCGGGAGGTGCCGACCGCCGACGGGCCCGTGAAGGCGATGGTGCTGAAGATGCGGTCCGCCTCCCTCACCGACTACCGCCTCAAGACCCGCGACGGCCGCGACGAACTCGCACTGGGGGCGGACACCCTGGACCTGAGCGGCAACGTGACGCTCTACCTCACCAAGTTCAGCGGCTGCCTGGAGGGCATTCTCTGCCTCACCTTCACCCCGGACGGTCTGCCGGTGCCGCCCGTGGTGCCGCCGTTCGTCTTCATGACCGATGTCAGCGCCGAACAGGCTCTGGTGACCTCGGACTTGATCGTCACGGACGGACTGACCCTGGAGGCGTCGTGATCCAGATCCAGGCGGCCCTCTTCTGGTCGTACGCGATCGGCGCGACCTTCGCCCTGTCGGCCGGACGCCAGCTCCAGTGGTGGGAGCGGTCGGTGCAGGGTGAGGGCGTACGGACGCGCAGCCGCGCGGCCCATCCCTATCTCGCGCTCACCCTGCTCTTCGCGGCGGTCCTGATGGTGCCGGCCGGACTCTTCGTGATGTGGCAGAACCCGTCCTGGGCGACCATGCACGTGGCGCGCGGGCACGGCGGCCTGTGGGCCGGTTTCGTCCTCTTCTACGCCGCCGGGATCATCGTCGCCACCCTGCTCGGCTTCCTCGCGGCGCGGGTGTTCGTGCTGGTGGGGGCGGGCTACTGGGCGTACCTGCAGACCGTGGGCGGCTACTTCCTGCTCTTCGGCACGCTGATCCACGGCTGGGACGGCAACGGCTACCGGCGGCTGCTGACCACCAGCGCCCACGCGTACGCCGAATGGCCGCGCGACAGCGTCGTCAACAACGTCCTCGACTTCATCACCTCGGGGACGTTCCTCGCGCTGCTGATCCTCGGAGCGGCCGTCATCGGGACCATGCTCGCGGCCGAGATCGGCTGGCTGATCGAGGGCTGGCGGCTGCCGGGCGCGGACGAGGACCGCAAGGTGCCACGGGTGGCGGCCGTCGCCGTCGCGGCGGCCGGGGTGTACGGGCTGCCGTTCGCCGGTGCGCTGGCGGCGAGTGTGCTCGTACACCTGCTGGGGTGGCCCCTGGGACTCGGGCTCTTCGCGGGCCTGGCCGGGGCGGTGCTGCTGCCCCGGCGCAGTCCGGTGCGGCTGCTGTACGGGCTGGTGGGCGTCCCGCGGAGGCACTGGAGGGCGGACGCGGAACTCGTCACATGAGGCCGGCCTGGGTGACGAACATGGCCAGGACCACGACGAGGGTCCAGCCCAGGAGGTGCTCCAGGATCTTGGGGCCGTCCTCCTTGGGGCCGCCGGTGCCGGCCCTGGTCCCGGCGCGGGTGATGTCGGCAGTGGTCGCAGTCATGGGATCCACAGTGCCCGCGGGAACGGCCCCGGGGTAGATGACGTTCGTCACGCCCCCGGGGCGGTCCGGTGGGCTCAGCGGATGCCGACGGCCGCGAGAGCGCGCTGCTGGGCGGCCGTCGGGTGGGCGGGCCAGTAGACGTAACAGACGCCGCCTGTGCCGGACACCACTTTCCCGCTCGCGTTGTAGCGCTTCGTACGCAGCCAGATGTTTTCCCACTCGCGGCGCTTGTAGACGCGGCGTACGGCCTGGTTGTCCGGGGATGCCGGGTCGTTCGCGATCACGTCGCCGTCGGGGGTGAAGCCGATGACGGTCATGAGGTGGCCCGCCGTGCCGTAGCCGGCGCCCGTCAGCTCCTCCTTGAGGAAGGACTGCGACGTTATGGCCGGGATGCCGACGCGGATCAGGGCTTCCAGCTCGGTGAGCGAGTGGAGGCGGGTGACGACGGCGTTCATGTCCTTGTACGTCGCGGCGTACGCGGCGTTGAAGGGCCAGTTGCCGCAGCCGGAGTACTGGTAGTCGAACGTGTAGCGGGCCGCATGGCAGACCTGCGGGTCCTCGAAGGCCGGATCGACCCAGGCCAGGTCTTCGGCGGTGGGCCGGCGGCCCCAGTACTCGATGATCATCTGCGAGGAGGTGGGGCTGCACCAGGCCTCGCCGCCGTTGTCGTACTCCGGGTACTGGCCGATGTGCGTGTTCTGCGAGTAGCGCGGGACGGCGAGCTCCCGGGCCACCCGGGGCGGGGAGGCGGGCACGGTGAAGCGGTCCGGGATGCCGGAGGCCATCGCGCCGAGGCGCCAGACCCTGGGGGTCAGGTCCGTGCCGGGCTTGCGGTGGAGGGTCAGCCTCAGCCGGTACGACGCCAGGCGCAGGGCGCCGGCCGAGCTGTTCATGGAGAACGTGTCGGTCCAGATGCTGCTGCGGCCGTCGCTCTGATCGTCGACGGAGGTGCGCTTGATGTCGGCGTCGCCCGCCGCCCAGCGGCCCATCACGTACCAAGGCGTCGTGACGCCGTCCGAGTAGGTGCCGCTCAGCTCGACCGCCAGCCAGGTGCCGGGTGGGGTGTGCGCGTTCCAGGAGGCGATGACCTCGGCCGCCGGGACGGTGGAGCGGTGGACCGGCGAGGTCCACGTGGCGCTTTCCCAGGTGGAGGTGGTGCCGGTGTGCGGGTCGGTGTACTCGGTGCGGCCCGACGGCTTACCGATGACCACACCTGGCCTGCGGCCCGCCACCGTCCTGGTTCCGGCGGCGGTGCCGGAGCGCCAGTCCGTGGAGGAGGACCAGAAGCGGTTGTCCACGGGGCGGCGGGACGGGGCGGCAGCGGCTGCCGGGGGCGCGGATGCCGCGCCTGCGCCGAGTGCCGCGGCGATCGCGGCGGTCAGGACGGTGCGGCGCGAAGTGGTTCTGGTCATGGTCGTGGCCCCCGAGTCGTCGGATGCGGTTGGGGCGGGCAAGTGCGCGACAGTGGGCCAACTATGGCCGGTGGGGGCGGGCTTCTGCCAGCACCTGGCATCGCGTCGCCGCACCAATATTGGTGTGGACCGGTGGCGGGCGCGGGGGCCGCTGCGCGAGGCCTACCCCTCCCCTCCCCGCCCCTTCCCGAATGTGGCTCCGCCCCAGACCCCGCTCCTCGAACGCCGGAGGGGCTGGAGGGGGCGCAGAGCTGGACTTGCCGCGCCGGGCAATCCAGCTCAGCTGGGGGCCTGCCCCCGGTTCGGGAAGGGGCGGGGAGGGGAAAGGTCCGCCGGAGGCATCTGGCTAGGGTGGGAGCGTGGAACGTCTCGATCAGCTTGCCCACTTTCTGCGCGCGCTGCCGCCCTCCTGCGGCCCCGTGCGGCTGGTCGCCGTGGACGGGCACGCGGGGTCGGGCAAGAGCACCTTCGCCGGGCGGCTCGCGGCGGCCCTCGGCGGGGCGCCCGTACTGCACCTCGACGACCTGGCCACACATGACGCGCTCTTCGACTGGACCGGTCGGCTGCGCGAGCAGGTGACCGGTCCCCTCTCGCGCGGCGAGAGCGCTCGGTACGCGCCGTACGACTGGACGCTGCGCCACTTCGGCCCCGCGCGCCCCCTGGACCCCGCGCCCGTCGTACTGATCGAGGGGGTCGGCGCCGGGCGGGCCGCCGTCCGTCCGGATCTCGCGCGGCTGCTGTGGATGGAGATGGGCGCGCAGGAGTCGTGGGCGCGCGGGCGGCGCAGGGACGGGCCGGCGCAGGCGGAGTTCTGGGACGGATGGACAGCGGCGGAGACGCGCCATTTCGCCACCGACCCCTCGCGGCCGTACGCGGATCTGCTGGTACGGCAGTGTCAGGAGGGGTACGAGTGGCGCACGCGAACTTCCGCGACAGCGTTGCCGAACCGATCCGTCACGTTGAGTGACCACTGGGCCCCGCCCTCCGAAACGGCCTGAAAACCTCCCCCGGGAGTGCCTCAACTCCGCTTGACCGAGGGGGCGTACAGGTCTTACGTTCTCAATGTGCGGCTTTCCGAAGCCGCCGCAGACGCGAAGCCCCCGGTTGTTCCCCCGTGATCGGGGGCTTCGTTCTGCCCGCAGCGCCCCTTTGCGGGCGCCGGGTGATGCCATTCGCTCACCCTCGGTCACCTTCACTCCCAGGCCTGCGCCACCCTTAGGCCGGGGCCACCCGCACAGGTACGATGCCCTTCGGTGCGGTCAATTCCCGTCCGCGGCAAGGCGGTTCTGAGACCTGCTGGCGGGCGAGGGCCCGGTGGCACATCACGGGGGGCACAGTTCGTGGGGGATGTGACGGAATTCGGCACGCAGGGCGTGAACGCCCCGGCCGACCTCGCCTGGCTGCGTGGTGTCGACGCGTACACGATGGGCGCGTATCCGCAGGCCGAGGAGGAATTCAGGGCTGCCGTACGCATGGACCCCGGCATGGCCGACGGCTGGCTGGGCCTCCACGCGCTGCGCATCGACACCACCACCGCGCTCTTACGCATGTACCGCCACCGCGAGCGTTTCGGCGAACAGCGCGCCCGCCACCGGCGGACCCTCAACTCCTGGTACTGGCTCGGCTGGTGGGTCCAGCCGGTCCTGGAGAAGCCGCGCGACCTGCTGCTCGCACACGCCTCCCACTGGCTCGACGGCCGCCATGTGCCCGAGCTCGACCGGGCGCTGGCCGGGCTGCCGCCGGTGGACGCCGATCCGCAGGTGCGGTTCCTGCACGCCTGCCGGGCGTACCTGGTCAAGGACTGGGAGCAGCTCGTACGCCACACCGATCCGCTCGTCGACGACCCGCTGCTCGGCATCGAGACCGGGCTCTTCGGCGGCATGGCGAGAGTGCGCCTGGAGATGTACGGGCAGGCCGAGCCGATGCTGTCGGCCGCCCTGATGCGCTGCCGCAGCGAGCAACCGCAGCGCAAGGAGCTGCGGTACTGGCTGGCCCGCGCACACGAGGGCACCGGGCGCAGCGCGGCCGCGCTGCCGCTCTACCGGGCCGTCCACCGGGTGGACCCCGCCTTCATGGACACCTCGGCGCGGCTCGCGGCGATCGCCGAGGGGGACGGGTACGAGGACTCCGCCGGCTTCGCCGCCGTATCGCTGGCGGGGATCGGCCAGGACGCGGCGGACGCGGCCGGTGATACGGAGAGCCTCGTGGGGCCGGAGGTCCCCGAGGGGCGGGACCTGCTGCTGGGCGGCGGGAGTCAGCCGCTCCTGGGTGGCTCGGTGCCGGTCGCCGGGGACAGCGGCGTACGCGAGAAGGCGCCCATCGGGCCGCGGCCAGGGGTGGCGCAGGCCTTTCCGGCCGGTCCCTCCGATCCCGCGCTGCTCGCCGAGGCGCTGGCGGAGCTGGAGCGCATGGTCGGCCTCGAACCGGTCAAACGCCAGGTCAAAGCGTTGTCCGCGCAGTTGAACATGGCCAGGCTGCGGGCAGGGCAGGGCCTTCCCGTACAGCCGCCCAAACGCCACTTCGTCTTCTCCGGCCCCTCCGGCACCGGCAAGACCACGGTCGCCCGGATCCTCGGCCGGGTGTTCTACGCGCTCGGGCTGCTCGGTGGCGACCATCTGGTGGAGGCCCAACGAGCCGACCTGGTGGGTGAGTTCCTGGGGCAGACAGCCGTCAAGGCGAACGAGCTCATCGACTCGGCGATCGGCGGCGTGCTCTTCGTCGACGAGGCTTACTCCCTCTCCAACTCCGGGTACAGCAAGGGCGACGCGTACGGCGACGAGGCCCTCCAGGTGCTGCTCAAGCGCGCCGAGGACAACCGCGACCACCTCGTCGTGATCCTCGCCGGCTACCCGGAGGGCATGGACCGCCTGCTCGCCGTCAACCCCGGCCTCTCGTCCCGCTTCACGACCCGCGTGGACTTCCCCAGCTACCGCCCGCTGGAGCTGACGTCCATCGGCGAGGTACTGGCCGCCGAGAACGGCGACGCATGGGACGAGGAGGCGCTGGACGAACTGCGCAGCATCAGCGGGCACGTCGTCGACCAGGGCTGGATCGACGAGCTGGGCAACGGCCGCTTCCTGCGCACCCTGTACGAGAAGAGCTGCGCGTACCGGGACCTCAGGCTCTCCGGTTACGCCGCCACTCCCACCCGCGACGACCTGTCGACGCTGCGCCTGCCCGACCTGATGCAGGCGTACGGCGAGGTCCTTTCGGGACGCCGCGGCCCGGCGAACCGGGGCCGGCAGGAACCGCCCGCGCTCTGAAGGGCGCGGACGGTCCGCCGGTCACCCCACCAGCGCCGCCGGTTCGTTCGCCGTCGTCGTGTCCTGTGGCAGCCGGGGCACCACCACCCGGTGAGCCGGGTCGCGTACCTCGCCCACCAGCATTTCCAGTACGTCCTCCAGCGCGACCAGTCCGAGCACCCGCCCCGCCCCGTCCGCCACCTGCGCCAGGTGCGTCGCCGCGCGGCGCATCACGGACAGGGCGTCGTCCAGGGGCAGTTCGGCGCTCAGCGTCGCCATCGGACGCCAGACCTGCTGCGGAACGGCCCGCTCCCGCTCCTCCAGGTCGAGTACGTCCTTGACGTGGATGTACCCCATGAAGGCCCCGCCGCCGACGCACACGGGGAAGCGCGAGTAGCCGGTCCGTACCGTCAGCTCCTCGATCTCGCGGGGCGTGACGGAAGGCTCCACGGTGACCAGGGACGCCCGGTCGAGCAGCACGTCGGTGACCGGCAGGCTGCCCAGCTCCAGGGCGTCCTCCAGCCGCTCCTGCTCCCCCGGCTCCAGCAGCCCGGCCTGGCCCGAGTCCTCGACGAGCCGGTTGAGCTGCTCACTGGTGAACACCGCCTCGACCTCGTCCCTGGCCTCGACACCGAACATCCGCAGCACCACCCGCGCGCACGCGCCGAGCCCGGCCGTCACCGGACGGCACAGCCGGGCGAAGCCGACGAGTCCCGGGCTCAGCCACAGCGCGGTCTTCTCGGGCGCCGCCATGGCGAGGTTCTTCGGAACCATCTCGCCGATGACCAGGTGCAGGAAGACGACCACGGCAAGCGCGATCACGTACCCCAGCGGATGGATCAGCCCTTCGGGCAGACGCACGGCGTGGAAGACCGGCTCCAGGAGGTGCGCCACGGTCGGCTCCGCGACCGCGCCGAGGGTCAGCGAGCAGACGGTGATCCCGAACTGCGCCGCCGCCATCATCTGCGGCAGGTTCTCCAGTCCCTGCATGACCTGTCGGGCGCGGGCCGAGCCCTGGGCCGCGAGCGGTTCGATCTGGCTGCGGCGTACGGAGACGAGCGCGAACTCGGCGCCGACGAAGAAGCCGTTCGCCAGTACCAGGAGCAGTGCGAACAGCAGTTGGAGAACGCTCATCGGACTGCCTCCGTGACGGCCTGCGCGGTACGGACGAAACGCACCCGCTCGGCGCGGTGGCGGTCCACCTGCCGTACGGAGAGCCGCCAGCCGGGCACTTCGGCGCGGTCGCCGGGGGCGGGGATGCGCCCCAGCAGATCGGCGACGAGCCCGGCGACGGTTTCGTACGGCCCCTCGGGCACTTCGAGGCCTATGCGCCGCAGGGTCAGGACGCGGCAGCTGCCGTCGGCCTCCCAGGCGGGGCTGCCGTCCTCGGCGGGCGCGGCGGCGAGTTCCGGCCGCTCGGCGCCCTCGTCGTCGTGCTCGTCCCTGACCTCGCCGACGAGCTCCTCGACGATGTCCTCCAGGGTGACGACCCCGGCCGTACCGCCGTACTCGTCGACGACGACGGCGATCGGCTGCTCGCTGCGCAGCCGTTCGAGGAGCTGCTGCACGGGCAGGGTCTCCGGGACCATCAGGGGCGGTACGGCGACCCTGGCCACCGGGGTCCGCAGTCTGGCGTGCGCCGGCACGGCGAGTGCGTCCTTGAGGTGGACCATGCCCACGACCTCGTCGATGCGGTCCCGGTAGACGGGGAAGCGCGAGAGGCCGGTGGCGCGGGTGAGGTTGAGTACGTCGGCCGCGGTCGCTGAGGACTGGAGGGCGATGACCTTCACGCGCGGCGTCATGACGTGCTGCGCGGTGAGTCCGCCGAGCGAAAGGCTGCGTACGAACAGGTCGGCGGTGTCCTGTTCCAGGGCGCCGGCCCGCGCCGAGTGGTGGGCGAGCGACACGAGTTCGCCCGGGGTGCGGGCGGAGGCCAGCTCGTCGGTGGGCTCGACGCCCAGCATGCGTACGAGCCGGTTGGCGACCGCGTTCAGCAGGGAGATCACGGGGCGGAAGACCGTCGAGAAGAGGTGCTGCGGTCCGGCGACGAACCGCGCGACTTGCAGTGGCCGGGAGACGGCCCAGTTCTTCGGGACCAGCTCGCCGATCACCATCTGGACGGCGGACGCGAGCAGCATGCCGACCGCGACGGAGACGCCGGGGACGACTCCTGCGGGTATGCCGGCCGCGGTGAACGGGCCGGACAGCAGGTGGGCGAGCGCGGGCTGGGCGAGCATGCCGACCACCAGCGAGGTGATGGTGATGCCGAGCTGGGTTCCCGAGAGCTGGAAGGACAGCTCGCGCAGCGCTGTTACGACGGTGCGGGCACGCCGGTCGCCTTCGGCGGCGGCGCGCTCGGCGTCCTGTTTCTCGACGGTGACCAGACCGAATTCGGCGGCCACGAAGAAGCCGTTGGCGAGGATCAGGAGGAATGCCGCAACGAGCAGCAGGAGGGGGATGGTCATGCCGCCGCCTCGGGAGAATCAGCAGAGGGGGCGGCGCAGGTACTGCCGGACGATCCGTCCATTGCTGGAGGGAGTCACTCCTCGGGTCGCAGGTGCCCCGCGGGCCGGTGTTGCGCCCTTAAACGCGGAGCGGGGCGCACTGGGCGCGCCGCCTGCAACAGAGTAAACGGGAGCGGGGCGGGCCGGGCAGGGGCTCAGCCGGTGTGTGTGCCGGTGCCGCGTGATTCCGCGAGGTCCCGCAGGGCGCGGGCGTCGCGGATGGCCTGCTGCTTGGCGACACCGGGCTGGATGCCGAGAGCGGGGAGGCTGGTGCCGTCGCTGAGGTCGAGGAACACCCAGGCGTCACCGGGGCGCAGGTTGACCCGTACGATCTCGGCCCACTCCAGCCGGCGCCTGTTGGTCAGGTTGACCACGGTGACACCGGCCTCGTCGGCGACGACCTTGGGACGGCTCAGCAGCAGCAGTACGCCGAAGAGGAGCAGCGCGGTGAAGATGAATGCCACCCGCTCCCCGCCGCTGAGCGTTTCGAGGAGCAGGGCGACGGCGGTGATGACGGCGAACATCGCCACCCCGACGGTCAGGAGGACGGCCCGGGTGCGGGTCGGCCGGAAGGTGACCGGCAGGGTGGGGAGTTCGGGCTGTGACACGGCGGTCGCGGTTCCTTCGAGGGGTGCGGGCGGCGGTACGGCGATCAGAGGCGGCAGGCGTGGATGGCCGTGGTGAGGATGGCGCGGGCGCCGAGCTCGTACAGGTCGTCCATGACGCGCTGGGACTCCTTGGCCGGGACCATGGAGCGGACGGCGACCCAGCCCTCGTTGTGCAGCGGCGAGATGGTGGGCGACTCCAGGCCCGGGGTGAGGGCGACGGCCGCTTCGAGGTGCTCGGCGCGGCAGTCGTAGTCCATCATCACGTAGCTGCGGGCGACCAGGACGCCCTGGAGGCGGCGCAGGAACTGGCCCACCTTCGGGTCGACGGCCTCCTCGGCGGAGGCGCCCGTGCGGCGGATCACGACCGCCTCGGACTTCATGATCGGCTCACCGATCACTTCGAGGCCCGCGTTGCGCAGGCTCGTGCCCGTCTCGACGACGTCGGCGATGACCTGGGCGACACCCAGCTCGATGGCGGTCTCGACCGCTCCGTCCAGGTGGACGACCGCGGCGTCGATGCCCTCGTCGGCGAGGTGCTTGGCGACGATGCCCTCGTAGGAGGTGGCCACCGTCATGCCGGTGAAGTCCTTGACACCGGTCGCGGTGCCGGGCTTGGTGGCGTAACGGAAGGTCGAGCGGGCGAAGCCGAGCTGGAGGATCTCCTCGGCGTTGGCGCCGGAGTCGAGCAGCAGGTCGCGCCCGGTGATGCCGATGTCGAGGCGGCCCGAGCTGACGTAGATCGCGATGTCACGGGGCCGCAGGTAGAAGAACTCGACCTCGTTCTCGGGGTCGACCAGGCGCAGTTCCTTCGACTCCTTGCGCTGCTGGTAACCGGCCTCATGGAGCATCTCCGACGCAGGTCCGGAGAGGGAGCCCTTGTTGGGGATGGCGATGCGCAGCATGAGGTCTGGTTCCTTCTGTGCGGTGGGAGTGATCGTACGTAAACGAAAAAGGGTGCAGCTCAGAGGTGGGCGTAGACGTCGTCGAGCGAGATCCCGCGGGCGACCATCATCACCTGGACGTGGTACAGCAGCTGCGAGATCTCCTCGGCGGCGGCTTCCTTGCCCTCGTACTCGGCGGCCATCCAGACCTCGGCGGCCTCTTCGACGACCTTCTTGCCGATGGCATGCACACCCTTGTCCACCAGCTCGGCGGTGCGGGAGGTGGAGGGGTCGCCGTTGGCGGCCTTGAGCTGGAGCTCGGTGAAGAGCTCTTCAAAGCTCTTGGGGGGTTTGTTGGCCATGATGGTCCTAAGAGTACGGGGTGGCCGGCTGCCACTCAGCGCCAGGGTTCGGCGACCGTGCGCAGTGTGGTGGCGGTGGCGACGGCGGCGGTGACCGCCTCGTGGCCCTTGTCCTCGTTCGAGCCCTCGATGCCGGCCCGGTCGAGCGCCTGCTCCTCGGTGTCGCAGGTCAGTACGCCGAAGCCGATCGGAACGCCGGTGTCGACGGAGACCTGCGTGAGGCCGTTCGTCACGCCCTGGCACACGTACTCGAAGTGCGGGGTTCCGCCACGGATGACGACGCCGAGCGCGACGATCGCGTCGTAACCACGGCCCGCGAGGACCTTCGCGACGACCGGGAGCTCGAAGCTGCCGGGGACCCGCAGGACGGTCGGCTCGTCGATGCCCAGCTCGTGGAGGGCGCGCAGCGCGCCGTCGACGAGGCCGTCCATGACCTTCTCGTGCCACTGGGCCGCGATGACTGCCACCCGGAGGTCACCGCAGTTCTTCACACTCAGTTCGGGTGCGCCCTTGCCGCTCACGCGTTCTCTCCTTCGAGGTTGTTACGGATTTACTGGTTGCCGCAGGTGGAGGCGGAGGCGCCGTCCAGCCACGGAAGGTCGTGCCCCATCCGGTCCCGCTTGGTCCGCAGGTACCGCAGGTTGTGCTCGCCCGCCTTGACGGGCATCGGCTCGCGTGCAATGACGGTCAGGCCGTGCCGGACGAGCGCCGCCGTCTTCTCGGGGTTGTTCGTCATCAGCCTGAGGCTGTGTACGCCGAGGTCTTCGAGGATCTGCGCCCCGGCCGCGTAGTCGCGGGCGTCGGCGGGCAGGCCCAGCTCCAGGTTGGCGTCGAGGGTGTCGCGGCCGAGTTCCTGGAGTTCGTACGCCCGCAGCTTGGACAGCAGCCCGATGCCGCGCCCCTCGTGGCCGCGCAGATAGACGACGACGCCCCGGCCGGTCTCGGTGATGCGCTGCATGGACGCTTCCAGCTGCGGGCCGCAGTCGCAGCGCTGCGAGTGGAAGATGTCGCCGGTCAGGCACTCGGAGTGGATCCGCACGAGGACGTCGTCGCCGTCGCCGATCTCACCGTGGACGAGGGCGACGTGCTCGACGCCGTCGACGGTCGAGCGGTAGCCGTACGCCGTGAAGTCCCCGAAGGACGTGGGGAGCTGGACGGTGGCCTCGCGGCGGACCTTGGGGTCGGAGGTGCGGCGGTAGGCGATCAGGTCCTCGATGGAGATGATCGTCAAGCCGTGCTTGCGGGCGAACGGGATCAGCTCGGGCAGCCGCAGCATCACACCGTCCTCGCCGGCGATCTCGACGATCGCGCCGGCCGGGCGCAGGCCCGCGAGCCTGGCGAGGTCCACGGCGGCCTCGGTGTGGCCGTTGCGGACGAGTACGCCGCCGGGCTTGGCGCGCAGCGGGAAGATGTGGCCGGGGCGGACGAAGTCGCCCGCGGTGGAGCGGCCGCCCGCCAGGAGCCGCAGGGTGGCGGCGCGGTCGGCGGCCGAGATGCCGGTGGTGACGCCGTGCTCGGCGGAGGCGTCGACGGAGACGGTGAAGGCCGTACTCATCGACTCGGTGTTGTTCTCCACCATCTGCGGGAGTTCGAGCCGCTCCAGCTCGTCGCCCTCCATGGGCGCGCAGATCAGGCCGCGGCACTCGCTCATCATGAACGCGACGATCTCGGGGGTGGCCATCTCGGCGGCGATGACGAGGTCGCCCTCGTTCTCCCGGTTCTCGTCGTCGACGACGACCACGGGGCGGCCGGCCGCGATGTCGCGGATGGCGAGTTCGACGGGGTCGAGGGCCAGGTCCTCGGCGTTGTCGGTGCTGTACCAGGTGGGCAGGGCGCTCATGCTGCTGCTCCTTCCATGGCGGGCTTCACGCTTGCGCGTGAACGCTGCCACCAGTCATAGGCACCCCAGAGGACGAGGGCGAGGTAGACGACGTACACAAGACCGGAGAAGGCGAGACCGCTACTGAAGGCGAGCGGTACGCCCACCAGATCGACCAGCAGCCAGGCAAACCAGAACTCGACCAGGCCGCGCGCCTGGGCGACCATCGCGACGAGCGTGCCGACGAAGATGTACGCGTCGGCCCAGGGGCTCCAGGACAGCGACGGATACAGGGTGAAGAGGCCGCCGACGGCCAGCGTGCCGACGACCGCTCCGGCCGCCAGCAGTCCGCGTTCGCGCCAGGTGGCGAAGCGGACGGCGATCGAACCGTCCTGGGCCTGCTGCCTGCCGAGCTGCCACATCCGCCAGCCCCACAGGGCGACACCGATGACCAGCAGCTGCTTGCCGACGCCGCCGCTGAGGTTCGCGGAGGAGTACGCGGCGACGAGGATGACGCCGGACAGGAACTGGGCGGGCCAGGTCCATATGGAGCGCCGCCAGCCGAGCCCGAGGGCGATCAGGCCGATGGTGTTGCCGATCATGTCCGACCACAGGATCTGCTGACCGAAGGCCGTGAAGGCCTCGCTGTTGAGCCAGGAAACGGCGCTCACCGCACGGTCTCCTTCCGGCCCGACCGGTCCGCGCCGAGCAGCCGCTCGACGTACTTCGCGAGTACGTCCACCTCGAGGTTGACCTGGTCCCCGGCCTGCTTGATGCCGAGGGTGGTGAGGGCGAGGGTGGTGGGGATGAGGCTGATGGTGAAGTAGTCGTCCCCGGCCTCTACGACGGTGAGGCTGACGCCGTCGACGGTGATGGAGCCCTTCTCGACGACGTAACGGGCGAGGTCCCCGGGGAGCGAGACCTTGACGATCTCCCAGTGCTCGGACGGCTCGCGGCCGGTGATCGTTCCGGTGCCGTCGACGTGCCCCTGCACGAGGTGTCCGCCGAGACGGCCGCCGAGCGCCATCGGGCGCTCCAGGTTGACGCGGGAGCCGACGGTGAGGGCGCCGAGGCTGGAGCGGGTCAGCGTCTCGGCCATCACGTCGGCGGTGAATTCACCGTCCCCGAAGTCCACGACGGTGAGGCAGACGCCGTTGACGGCGATCGAGTCGCCGTGCTTGGCGTCCTCGGTGACGAGCGGGCCGCGCAGTCGGAAACGGGAGGCGTCACCGAGGTTCTCGACGGCGGTGACCTCACCCAGCTCTTCGACGATTCCGGTGAACACTCAGTGCTCCTTCGATACGGGGACGGCGGGGACGGCGGTGATGCGCAGATCGGGGCCGATGCGGACGGTCTCGGTCACGTCGAGCCGCAACGCTTCGGTGATGGTGGTGATTCCGGCGTCGGCGAGGGCGGCGGGCCCGGCGCCGAGCAGTACGGGGGCGAGGTATCCGGTGACCGTGTCGACCGCCCCGGCGGCGACGAAGGCGCCGGCGAGCGTCGGCCCGCCTTCGAGGAGTACGGAACGGACGCCCCGGGCGTGCAGGGCGGCGAGCAGCGCGTGGATGTCGAGACCGGTGGCGGCGCGTGGCAGGCGTACGACGTCCGCACCGGCTTCGGCGAGATGCGTGGCGTCGGCGTCCTCGGCGACGGCGATCAGCGTGGGCGCGGCGTCGTCGAGGACGCGGGCGCCGGGCTTGACGGCGGTGGCGTTGGTGTCGACGACGACGCGCAGCGGCTGCGTGACGCCCTCGATGCCGCGTACGGCGAGGTGCGGGTCGTCGGCGCGCATCGTGCCGGAGCCGACGATCACGGCGTCCGCCTCGGCGCGCAGCCGGTGGACGTCGGCGCGGGACTCGGCGGAGCTGATCCAGCGGCTGGTGGAGTCGGCCGCCGCGATACGGCCGTCGAGCGTCGCGGCGTACTTCCAGCGGACGTACGGGCGGCCGAGGCGTACGGACGTCAGCCAGGCCGCGTTGCCCGCCTCCGCCTCGTCCGCGAGCAGGCCCTGTTCGACCTGGACCCCGGCCGCGCGCAGGGTGTCCGCGCCGCCCGTGGCCTGCGGGTTCGGGTCCGCGACGGCGTAGACGACGCGGGTGATCCCGGCGGCGACGAGGGCCTGGGCGCAGGGGCCGGTGCGACCGGTGTGGTTGCAGGGTTCGAGGGTGACGTACGCCGTACCGGCGCGCGCCCGCTCCCCCGCCTCCCGCAGGGCGTGCACCTCGGCGTGCGGGCCGCCCGCGCGCTGGTGGAATCCGGCGCCGGCGAGCTGACCGTGGGCGTCGAGAACGACGCATCCGACGACCGGGTTGGGGCTGGTGGAGCCGAGTCCGCGGGCGGCCAGCGCGATGGCCCGGCGCATGGCGTTCGCGTCGGTCGTGGCTGATGCGGCTGCGGTGGCCACCGGGTCCTCCTGCCTCTTCGGGCACGGACTCCGGGGCTGTCGATGACGACAGAGAGCGGGAAAAACGCCAACGGGTGCGTACGGGGACGCCGTGGCCGGAAAGAGGGGTCGCCCTTGAAGGACGAGCCGAACCGCCGACAGCGGCGTACCGATGACCTGTGACGGCCCGCCGCGCACTGCCTCCCATCCGGACTTTCACCGTCGGTACAGGAATTTCACCTGTTCAACCGGCCACTGGAGGTGACCGGGTCGCGGACTGTAACCGCCGGTTCGGAATTACACCGACCCCGGAGTGCGCTGCTGCTGGTACACGGTCAGTGTGCCACGCCCGGCGTGATGCCATGCACACGATCCCCTGTGGGCCGGATCACAGAAGATTGGTCCATACCTATTGACGCTCTGGTCTAGTCCTCTTAACGTCTGCGCCACAAGACGATCACCCATCGTTCGTTGTGCCAGGCCGACCTCCACAGGAGGAACAGACCGTGCTGTCCCCCACCCGAGCGAGAACCTCCCTGCTCGCCGCCGGCGCCGCTGTCGCCGGACTCCTGCTCAGTTCACTCGCCGGAGGCGTCTCTCACGCCGCCGACAACGAGTCCTGCCGCCCCGACGGGCTGTACAAGACCCCGGGCGTAGACGTTCCGTACTGCTCGGTCTACGACACCGAGGGCCGCGAGAAGATGGGCGCCGACCACCAGCGCCGCGTCATCGGATACTTCACCGGCTGGCGTACGGGCAAGAACGGTGAGCCCGCGTACCTCGCCTCCGACATCCCGTGGGACAAGGTCACCCACCTCAACTACGCCTTCGCGCACATCGGCGGCGACAACAAGATCTCGGTCGGCTCCGACGGCGAGAGGAACGCCGCGACCGGGATGACCTGGCCGGGCGTGGCCGGTGCGGGAATGGACCCGGCGTACAGCTACAAGGGTCACTTCAACCTGCTCAGCAAATTCAAGAAGCAGCACCCGGACGTCAAGACACTCGTCTCGGTGGGTGGCTGGGCCGAGACCGGCGGGTATTTCGCGGACAACGGCGACCGGGTGAATTCCGGCGGCTTCTACTCGATGGCGACGAACGCGGACGGCTCGGTCAATCAGGCGGGCATCGACACCTTCGCGGATTCGACGGTCGCGTTCATCAAGAAGTACGGCTTCAACGGCGTCGACATCGACTACGAGTACCCGACGACGATGAAGGACGCGGGCAACCCGCTGGACTTCTCCCTCTCGAACGCGCGCCGGGCCGGGCTGGTCAAGGGCTACGCGGCGCTGATGAAGTCGCTGCGCGAGAAGCTCGACCGGGTGGGCGCGGCCGACGGGAAGCACTACCTGCTGACGGTGGCCGCGCCTTCGTCCGGATATCTGCTGCGCGGCATGGAGACGTTCCAGGTCCAGAAGTACCTGGATTACGTCAACATCATGTCGTACGACCTCCATGGCGCCTGGAACGAATACGTCGGCCCCAACGCCTCGCTCTTCGACGACGGCAAGGACGCCGAACTGGCGGCCGCCGGTGTGTATTCGACGGCGCAGTACGGCGGGGTCGGTTATCTGAACACCGACTGGGCCTATCACTACTTCCGCGGCTCGATGCCGGCGGGCCGCATCAACATCGGCCTGCCCTACTACACGCGCGGACACAAGAACGTGCAGGGCGGTACGGACGGGCTGTGGGGCAAGGCTCCTTCGACGAACTGCCCGGCCGGCGCGGGTCTGACCAAGTGCGGCGACGGCGCGTCGGGCATCGACAACCTGTGGCACGACAAGGACACGGCGGGCAAGGAGTCCCCGGCCGGGTCCAACCCGATGTGGCACGCGAAGAACCTGGAGAAGGGCGTCGTCGGGGACTACGTCACGAAGTACGGCTTCCCCGCCGACACCAAACTGACCGGCACGTACGCCCGCAAGTACGACTCGACGCTCGTCGCACCCTGGCTGTGGAACGCGGAGAAGAAGGTCTTCCTGTCGACGGAGGACGAGCAGTCCGTCAAGGCCAAGGCCGACTACGTGGTGGACAAGGGCATCGGCGGCACGATGGTCTGGGAGCTCGCGGGCGACTACGACTGGAACGCCGCCAAGGGCCAGTACGAGATCGGTGACTCACTGACGACGGCGATGTACGACAAGTTCAAGTCGGCCTCCCCGTACGGCGCGAAGCGCTCCACCATCGAGCTGCCGGCGAAGGCGCTCGACATCGGCGTGGACTTCGGGCAGTTCCCGCTCGGCGACTCGAACTATCCCATCAGCCCCAAGCTGAAGATCACGAACAACTCGAAGGCGACGCTGCCGGGCGGTACGGAGTTCCAGTTCGACTACGCGACCTCCGCGCCCGCCAACGCCAAGGACCAGTCCGGCTTCGGCACCAAGATCGTGCGCAGCGACCACACCGCCGCCCACAACATCGGCGGCCTGAAGGGCGACTACAACCGGGTCTCGCTGAAGCTGCCGGCCTGGCAGACGCTGGCACCGGGCGCCTCGGTCGAGCTGGACTTCGTCTACTACCTGCCGACGTCGACACCGTCCAACTGGACGGTGACGTTCGGCGGCCGGTCCTACGCCTTGGCAGGGGACTTGGCTCGCGGTACGACGGTGGTGGACCCGGGCACGGATCCGGGACCGGGCCCCGGGCCGGACCCGAGTCCCACGCCGAGCCCCGGCGGGCCGTGCACCGCGCCCGCGTGGAGCACTTCGTCCGAGTACGGCAGCGGTACGACCGTGTCCCACAAGTCACACAATTGGAAGTCCAAGTGGTGGACCAAGGGCGAAGAGCCGGGTACTACGGGTGAGTGGGGTGTCTGGCAGGACCTCGGAGCCTGCTGACCCGACCCCCAGTTGAACGCCCGGCGGCGGTGACCGGCCCTTCCCGCCGCCGGGTCTTTACCCACGAGGCGCTAGCTCCGAGGCGCGAATACGTCGTCCTGGGCCGCGTCCCGCGCCGCGAGCAGCGCGCCCTGGAGTACCGCCGCGTCGCCCAGCTCCCCGGCCCGCACCTCCGTGCGCAGCGGCGACATCGCGGCCAGCCTGTCCGCGACGCGGGCGGCGAGGGCCGCGCCGCCCGCGTGGCCGGTCTCGCCGCCCAGGAGGACGCAGCCCGGGTCGAGGACAGCGGTCACGGAGGCCACGCCGATGGCCAGACGCGTCGCGAGGGCGTCCAGGAACGGCTCGCCGCGCCGGCCCGCCGCGAGACCCGCCCGTACACCGGCGGCTGCGGAAGCGTCCCCGGCGGTCATGAGACCGTGCCGCGCGGCGAGTTCGCCGATCGCGGCGCCGCCGACGAGCGAGTGGAACCCGCCACCGCAGTCCGTCGCCGACGGCAGCCCGACCGTTCCCGGCACCGGCAGGAAGCCGATCTCGCCGGCGCCGCCCGACGCCCCCCGGCGCAGCTTGCCGTCGAGCACGAGCGCCGCGCCGACGCCGTGGCCGAGCCAGAGCAGTACGAAGGTGTCACGGTCGCGGGCCGCGCCGAGCCGCTGCTCCGCGACGGCGGCGAGGTTGGTCTCGTTCTCCACGAGCACCGTGGCCGGGAGACGCTCCTGGAGGACGGCGACCAGGCTGCGGTGCCAGGCTGGGAGCCCGGTGGTGTGGCGCAGTTCCCCCGTCGCCGGGTCGATCAGGCCGGGCGCGCCGATCCCGACGCTGTGCAGGCGCCGCGCGCCGGCCTCGCGGGCGGTGCGCTCCAGGAGCGCCACCGCCTGCTCGACGGCGGGTTCGGTGCCGGTCGCGTCGGCGTCGATCGGCAGCGTCGCCTCGGCGAGGGTCGTACCGAGCAGGTCGGCGACGACGACGGAGACCCCCTGGGTCCGTACGTCGAGCGCGGCGAGGTGCGCGCGGTCCGCGACGATCCCGTACAGCCGGGCATTGGGGCCGCGGCGCTGCGCGCCGGTCTCCCCCACCACGCTGATCAGGCCCGCGCCCTGGAGCCGTTCGACCAGGTCGGCGACGGAGGGGCGGGAGAGTCCGGTCAGCGTCTTGAGCTGTCCTGCCGTCAACGGGCCCTCGTCCTGGAGCAGCTTGAGGGCGGAGCGGTCGTTGATGGCCCGGGCGGTGCTCGGTGATGCGGGCATGCCACGGATCCTCTCAGACTCGTCCGCTCTATTTATCAGGCAGGCTCCCTGATAGTTTACTCCGGCAAGCTGGAAGTGCGGGACGAACGGGGAGGGCGCTACGCGTGACGGGCGAAATGGTCTTCAGCCGGCAGCAGTTGAAGCGAGCACGATACGCGGTGGCCGCCGTCTTCTGTGTGCACGGCGCGGTCACCGGCAGTTTCGCCACCCGTATCCCGTGGATCGTGGACCACACCGGCGTGAGCGCGGGCCAGCTCGGCCTGGCGCTCGCCTTCCCCGCGATCGGCGCCTCGGTGGCGATGCCACTGGCCGGCACGATCAGCCACCGGTTCGGGGCGCGGGGCGCGCTGCGCGGGCTGCTGGTGCTGTGGACGCTCGCGCTGACGCTGCCCGCGCTGGCGCCGAATCTGCTGACGCTGTGCGCCGCGTTGTTCGTGTACGGCGCGACGGCGGGCATGTCGGACGTGGCGATGAACGCGCTCGGCGTCGAGATCGAGAACCGGCTCGACAAATCGATCATGTCCGGGCTGCACGGCATGTGGAGCGCAGGCGCCCTGATCGGTTCGGCGGCGGGAACGGTCGCCGCACACCTCGGCAGCGACGCGCGGCTGCACCACGCGCTGGCCGCAGTCGCGCTGACCGTCCTCGGACTCGTCGCCTGCCAGGGCGTGATCGACCTGCGCAGCGCGCCGGAGGCCCAGGCTCCGCCGCGTTTCGCCCTGCCGCCGAAGTCGGCGCTGGTGATCGGCGCGATCGGGTTCTGCGCGGTCTTCGCGGAGGGAGCCAGCCTGGACTGGTCGGCGGTCTATCTGCGGGACGTGCTGGACACTTCGCCGGGCGTCGCGGCCGCGTCGACGACCGCGTTCGCGCTGACGATGGCGGTGGCACGGCTGGCCGGGGACCGGGTGGTCGACCGGTTCGGTCCGGTACGTACGGTCCGGGTGGGCGGCGTCGCGGCGACGGCCGGTGGCGTACTGGTGGTCGCGGCGCCCCATCCGGGGCCGGCGATGGCCGGCTTCGGGCTGCTCGGCCTCGGCGTCGCGGTGGTCGTACCGCTGGCATTCGCCGCGGCGGGGCGCAGTGGGCCGAACCCGAGCCAGGCGATCGCCGGCGTCGCGACGATCACGTACACGTCCGGCCTGATCGCCCCCTCGGCGATCGGCGCGGTCGCGGACGCGACGTCGCTGGTGGTGTCGTTCGGGGTGGTGACGGTGCTGGCGTTCGGCCTGGTGGTGGGGGCGGGGGTACTCCGGGGCGCGGGCCGGGTCTCGGCGGGCGCCGGTAGCGACGCGCAGGCCCCGGCCGCCGCGACGAAGGACTGAGTGGCGGGTGGCTGCGCGGGCTTGTTCCCCACCCCCGCTCCGCTCCTCGCAGCCAGTACAGACCATTTCCAAGGGCTAGGCGGCGGCCAGTTCGGCGTTGGCGCGGGCCGTCAGGACCGTCAGCAGGCGGCCGGCGACCGCCATCTCGTCCGGCTCGAAACCGTCGTACAGCCGAGCAGTGATCTCACCGACCGCCGTACGGATCGAACGGTTCAGGTCCCGTCCCGCGTCCGTGAGGCGGATCCGGCACTCGTCACCGGGCACCGCCTCCACCAGTGCCGACGCGGTGAGTTCGGCGATCGTCGCCAGGGCCGTCGCGTCGTCGGTCTTCAGGGTCCCCGTCATCCGGCTGACGAGGTGGCCGCGATCGACGCCCGCGCCGCTGTCCGCGGTGACGTTGAGCGCCACGGACTGGTGAAAGGTGGTGCCGGTGCGGGCCAGCTGCCGTTCCAGGACGGCGCGCGTGGCGTAGTGGGCCTGGCCGATGACCTGACCGTTGACGTTCGGGGTTGCGGACATGGTTGGTCTACTCCTCGGTCGGTGAGACGAGTGGTGCGTCGAGCGACGCGTCCGGTCGTGCGTCCAGTGGTACGTCGATCAGGGCCGTCAGCTCACGGACCAGCACCTCGGTACGCCGCCCCTCCAGACCGCCGAGCGGCGCCAGGAGCTGGTCGACGAGCTGCTGTACGACGCTGATCGCGCGGCCGGTGACCTCACGGCCCCGGCCGGTGAGTTCCAGCCGTACCGCGCGGGTGTCGGCCGCGTCCCGGGTGCGCTCGAGGAGACCCGTGGTCTCCAGCGCGCGGGCCAGCTTCGAGACGTACAGCGCCTCGAGGCCGGTGTGGTCGGCGAGCTCTCGCTGACTCGGCCGCCGGCCGGCGCGCTCCATGCCGAGCAGCGAGCCCAGCAGCGAGTACTGCGCGTGGGTCAGCCCCAGCGGCGCGAGGGCCCGGTCCACAGCCACGCGCCATTTCATCGACAGTCGCCAGACCAGGAAGCCGGGCGTCGGGCCCTCGGAAGCTGCGCTCATGACAGATACCATACATAGCTACTATGTACATGGCTAGTGTTTCTCGCGCTTCAGTCGCCGCGCGCCAGCTGATACGCGTAGTCCGGCGTGAACGTACCCGCCGCCCCCTTGCAGCCGTCGGACTCCCCCGGCAGCTTGATCCACAGGTAGGCGTCCACCCGTGCCTCGCCGGTCCGTGTCGTCGGCGCGCGGCCGAGCGCCCGGCCCGCCGGGTCGCACCACTGCCCCTCGGCCGGAGGGCCGTTGCCGTTCCTGCTGGTGTCGATGACCGCGCCGAGACCCGAGGGGCCGCCGAGCGCGGCGAGCACGCGCCGGGCGTAGTCGGCCTCGTCGGCGGTGCGGTGGAAGTTGGAGACGTTGGTGAAGATGCCGTCGCTGTTCGACCTCGCGCCCGCCGCGCGCAGGGCGGCGGCCTGCTTCCCGGCGGAGTGCCAGCCGGAGTGCCCCGCGTCGAAGTAGACCTTCGCCCGTGGGTTCGCGGCGCGCAGAGTGCGGCCCGCGCGCGCCAGCGAGGCGAAACGCGCCTCCCGCTCCCCCTCGGAGAGGCAGTCGGAGAGGGCGATCGAGTCGGGTTCCAGGACGACGATGACCTCACCGCCGCCGAGCCCGGCCGCGAAGTCGCCGATCCAGTCGTCGTACGAGCCGAGGTCCGGCGCACCACCCTGTGACGCGCCTCCGCAGTCCCGGTCGGGTATCGCGTACGGCACCAGGACCGGGACCCGCCCCGCCGTCTCGGCGGCCGAGGTCACGGACCTCACCTGCGCGGTCACGGCTCCCGGGTTGTACGCCGCGAACCAGACGGCGGCCGGCCGGTCCGCGATCCGGGACTTGATGAGCGGGTGTCTCGGGTCGTCCCGGTTGGCCCTGACCCAGTCGAGTACCCGGGACTCGGGGTGCCGGTAGAGGCCGGCGGCGCCCGGCGGTGAGGCCGGCGGCCGCGACTCCGGCTTCGTCGTGGGCTTCACCGACGACGAAGCGGACGGCCCGGACGGCTTCGAGGGCGGGCGCGAGGGCGCGGCCGAAGGTGACACCGGGGCCGAAGCCCGCAAGGAGGGCGTCACCGAGGGGCTCGGCCGCGCGGGCAGCGGCCCCTGAACCGGCGTTCTGGTCGTCTCCGGCCTCGCGGTGTCCCTGTGGTCACCCTCCCCCGCCACGGCGGACATCACCCCCGTCACCGTACCGACGGCGACTACCGCCGAAGCCGCGACAGCCATCGCGTTGCGGCGCTTGGCGCGCCGCCGCTCGGCGCGCTCGATCCGGCGCTGCGCACGTAAGCCTGGCACCCTGGCTCTCCCCCCAGATGGCCGGTCCCCCGGCGCCTGCGACTCGGTTCGTTCCCCCGTTCTGGGGAAGCCCTCACCTACGGCACCCGGTCAAAAGCCTAGGGCTGCGACGCTGCCCGTATGGCGCAGATCGAGTACTTCCCAGCTCAGGCGGACCGCTCCCGGACCTCGGTCGACGCAGTCGTGGCGCGGATGCGTTCCTTCCGCTGCGACTGGCCGCCGTCGGACGGTCTCGCTGTCTTCAACCGGGTCTATCTGGCGGTCACCGAGGAGATCGACCGGCGTATCGACGGCGGTCTGTTCCCCGACGCCCGCACCGCCGCCACCCTCGACGTGCTCTTCGCCGAGCGCTACCTGACCGCCGTCGACGCCTCGTCGGCCGGGCGCCGGGGACCCGCCTGCTGGCGGCCGCTGCTGCAGTACCGGCGCCATCCGGGCGTACGGCCGCTGCAGTTCGCGCTCGCCGGGATCAACGCGCACATCGGGCACGATCTGGCGCTGGCCGTCGTCGACACCTGCCAGGCGCTCGGCTGCCGGCCTGCCGATCTGGAGGGGGACTTCGACCGGGTGGGCGACACGCTCGTGGCGCTGGAGGAACGTATCCGCGAGGAGCTGATGCCGGGACCCGACCTGCTGGAGATCGCCGATCCCCTGACGCATCTGCTCGGCTCGTGGAGCCTGGAACGGGCCCGCGACGCCGCCTGGTCCGCCGCCCGGCTCCTGTGGCGGCTGCGCGAACTGCCCGATCTGGCCGAGGACTTCACGGAGCGGCTGGACGCGGGGGTCGGGCTCGTCGGACGGATGCTGCTGACGCCGCTGCCCGGCGGCGACTGAGCCACAGCCTTCGGGCGCGACGCCGGTGAAGCGGTGGTGAACAGCAGCCGTCGGCCGGCCCGAGACCGCGTTCGCACCCCGCGCCCCGCCCTACCCTGACCCGCACAGGTGCGCGAACAGGCGTGCTCCGGCGGCTGGGCGAGGACACGCGTGGAGTGGTTGAACCCCGAGAACGTGGTGGCGCTGCTCACCGCCATGGTGGGAGTGGCGGCCGCGATCGGCCCCTTCTGGTACGAGCGCCGGGTACCCCGCCGCAAGCGCATCGGCTACCGCGTGCAGATGGACACCCCCATAGGCGACGACGCCCGCAACGGTCACGACACCGTACGGCTGGGCCTGTTCGACGACTCCCCCGACATGTCCAACGCCACCCTCGTGCTCCTGCGTATCGAGAACGACGGCGCGCAGGGCATCTCGGCCACCGCCGGGGCCAGCACTACAAACTCCTCAACCTGCTCGGCGAAGGCGGCGTAGGCAGTGAGGTCCGGGTGACTGGCGGCCTCCAGGACGGCGATGTGATGCCCAACAAGAGCACGACCCCGGACGACAGGCCGCCCCTCTTCAATAGACCACCCTGATCGCCCTCTCCGATGGTCCAAAACCGAACGGCTATCCCCAGTTGCGCGAGAGCCGGGTCGCCGTGTCCGCGTTCGCACTCG
Organism: Streptomyces sp. TRD_SC_5; assembly: GCF_056836825.1. NCBI lineage: Bacteria > Bacillati > Actinomycetota > Actinomycetes > Kitasatosporales > Streptomycetaceae > Streptomyces > Streptomyces sp. TRD_SC_5. The sequence continues at coordinate 971,067 of NZ_JBWZZS010000001.1, forward strand.
TACTCGTACTCGTACTCAATGACCAGGTGCCGCTCAAGGGTCTGACGACCGCGCAGGTACGGCGGCTGTACGCCGGTGACATCCGCGACTGGAAAGAGCTCGACGGCCCGAATCCGCCGGTCCGCCTGATAAGCCGGGACGCCAACTCGGGCACCCGCCAGGTCTTCCAGCGCAGAGTGCTGGGGCGCGGCGAGCCCGCGAACTCCTCCCAGGACTCCCGGCCGTCCAGGCGCAGGTGGTGCAGGCCCTTGGGGCCGCCGGGCATCGAGAACATCGGCGCGGGCGGCCACCCGTACCACGAGATCGAGTACGCCTACACGTACGGCAGCCCGCCCGCCGACTCGCTGGTCTCCAGCTTCCTCGTCTGTCTGACCCGTGGCAGCGGCCAGGACGTCATCCGCACCCACGGCCATCTGCCGTGCGCCGCCCCGGAAGCGGCGAAGCCCTGCGCCGGAGACCAGGCGCAGGGCGATTGATGACCGCTCGGGGCCGGCCGGATCGCGGCCGGTCCCGAGCGGTACGTTCTTCCGGTTTCCCGGGTCAGTCCTCCGGCAGCTCGACCGGGGCGATCTCGTCGTAGAGGTCGCCGGGGCCCGGGTTCGTCGGGTCGGTCGTACCGCCGAAGTGGTGCATGACGCCCCACACCGCGTTCAGCGCGGTCTGTACGGCGCCCTCGGCCCACCCGGCTGTCCAGGAGATGTCGTCGCCCGCGAGGAATATGCCGCGCTTGTCCTGGGGGAGGCTGTCCTGCATGAAGTGGGTGAACAGGCGGCGCTGGTAGCGGTAGTGGCCCGGCAGGTTCGCCTTGAACGCGCCCATGAAGTAGGGCTCGTTCTCCCAGGACACGGTCACCGGGTTGCCGATGATGTGACGGCGGATGTCGACCTTCGGGTAGATCTCGCCGAGGGACTTCAGCATGACCTCCATCCGCTCGTTCGCGGACAGCGGCAGCCACTTGAGGCTGTCGTCGCACCAGGTGTACGAGAGGCAGATGGTGGCCGGCTTGTCCGGACCGTCGTCCAGCAGGTACGTACCGCGCGTCATCCGGTCGGTGAGCGTCATCGACATGACGTCACGGCCGGTCTCCTCGTCCTTGTCCAGCCAGAACGGCCGGTCGACGGGCACGAACAGCTTGGACGACTCCATGTAGTGGGTGCGCTCCATCGCCGTCCAGTGGTCGATGGGGAACAGCGAGTCGTCACAGGTGATCTTGGAGAGCAGCATCCACGACTGCGCGGTGAAGATCGCCGCCTGGTACGTCCGGATGTCGCCGGAGGCGTCGGTGACGGTGATCCGGTTGCCGGCCGTGCGGTGCATCCGCGTCACGGCGGGCTTCGGCTCGCCCTCGTGGAGCGACTTCAGCGACGTACCGAGCGGCCAGTGCACGAGCTTGACCGGCTCGCGCTCCCAGAGGCGGACGGGGAGCTGCTGGCTGCCGCCGACGATGCCGCGGTGGTGGTCGTCCGCCTCGGTGTAGACGACGCGCAGGATCTCGAGGATCGAGTTCGGGAAGTCGGTGTCCCAGCCACCGGTGCCGAAGCCGACCTGGCCGAAGATCTCGCGGTGGCGGAAGGACTTGAAGGCCTCGGACTCGCAGAGGAAGCCGTAGAAGGTCTGGTTGTCGAGCTTCTCGACGAGCTGCGCCCAGATCTCACGGATGCGCGGTACGTCGCGCTCCCGCATGGCCTGGTTCATGTCGGTGAAGTCGGCGCCCTCTTCGAGACAGGCGTTCCAGGCGTTCATGACGTCGCGGTAGACCTGCGGCAGGTCGTCGACGGTCACGGCGTAGTGCGACTCGCCCTTGAGGTCGACGACGGTCGACGGGGTCTCGGGGGCGAGGGGGTTCGGAAACGCCTTCGTCTCCAGACCGACCAGGTCGATGTAGTGCTGGAGGGCCGTGGAGGACGGCGGGAAGCGCATCGCGCCCATCTCGGCGGTCATCGACTCGTCGCAGCCCTCGAAGCCGACGGTACGCAGTCGGCCGCCGATCTGGTCGGCCTCGTACACGACGGGCTTGAGGCCCATCTTCATCAGCTCGTACGCCGCGATGATGCCGGACAGGCCGCCGCCGATGACCGCGACCTCGGTGCCGTGCTCGGTCGCCGGTATCTGGCCGAGGCCGGCCGGGTGCGCGAGGAAGTCGTCGTACGCGTAAGGAAAGTCCGGCCCGAACATGGTGATCGGCGGCTGCGCGTCGGTGTGCTGGACGGCGGTGGGCACCGTGGACGTCATGGGGTCGGACTCCTTGCGAAAACGAAAAGAAAGGGGCGAGGCGGAAGCGGCGTCAGGCCAGGGACGCGTACAGCCCGGGGCGGCGGTCGCGCAGGTACGGGTTGTTCTCGCGCGAGGCCCGCAGGAACTCGGGGTCGGCGTCGCCGAACACCAGCTCCTCCCCGCGGCCCGCGCGGGCGCGGGAGGCCCCGTCGGGACCGGCCAGGCAGCTGAGCCCGACGAACTCGAAGTCGCCCTCGGGCCCGGTCCGGTTCACATAGGCGACGTACATCTGGTTCTCGAAGGCCCGCACCGGCACGACGGACTCGGCAACGAACTGGAACGGGTGCATCTGTGCGGTAGGCACCAGCAGCAGGTCGGTGCCCGCGAGCGCGTGGGCGCGGACGTTCTCCGGGAATTCGACGTCGTAACAGATCATGAGGCCGACGGTCAGACCGCCGAGCTCCGCCTGGACGACCGCGTCCTCGCCGGGCGTGAACCACTCCTGCTCGAAGCAGCCGAAGAGGTGGGTCTTGCGGTAGTTCGCGAGCCGGGCGCCGTCAGGACCGATCAGCTGGGCCGAGTTGTAGACGACCTCCCCGTCGCGCTCCGGGTAGCCGTAGTGGACGGCCAGCCCGTGACGTACGGCGATGTCCGCGACGGCGTCGGCGGCCTCTCCGTCGGCGGGCTCGGCCAGCCGGTGCACGTCCGCCCCGATGGCGTAGCCGGTCAGGAACAGCTCCGGGCTGACCAGCAGCCCCGCGCCCGCGGCCGCCGCACGGCCAGCGGCCTCGTCGAGGACCTTGAGGTTCTCGTCGACGGAGCCGGGACGGCCGGAGCTCTGGAGCAGTGCGGTGCGCAACGGCGGCATGGCTGACCTCGGGCAGGTGGGGAGGGGCGTGCGGGAGACGTAATGACGGTACGTTCCGCGCTCGTACCGGGACAAGGCGCGACCGTTGCGGACCGACCGTCGATCCGTTGCGCAATTATCGCGGGATGCGGCGATTCATTGCGCGTACGCCGATGGGCCTGAGGTCGTACGACCGTACGCCGCCGGGAGTACCCCTGCGCCGTTGCTCCCCGCCGCCCGGCGGGGCGGCGATGCCGACCTGGGCGCGATGCCTGCCGGGGCCGTCGACGGAAGAGTGAGGGGCGTCCGGACGACAGCCGGATCGCCTGCTGAAGGAGCCGTAATGAACCGTCTCACCCATCGCCGTACGAAGATCGCCGCACTCGGCGCCGCACTGCTGATCACCGCGGGGGCCGCCGGCACCGCCCTCGCGTCCGGGGACGAGGTCCCGCGCGGCAAGGAGCGCGAGGCGGCGGCGCTGACCGGCACGGCGAAGCTGTACCGGCCGGCCGGGGACGACATCACGTTCACCTTCGACGCGCACTTGGCGGCGAAGGACAACATGGACCCGGAGCAGGCGTACGGAACGTTCCGCTTCAAGCACGTCTTCCCGGACGGCACGTCCGGCTGGGCCAAGGGGAAGGTCGACTGCCTCGTGACGGGCGGCAAGGTCGCGGTGGTGACGGGGACCATCACGGAGACCGATCAGGACAACAAGGGCAAGCGGGTCGGGATCTCGGTCCACGACCAGGGCAAGAACGACCGTCTCGGCTACAGCTGGATCGGCCGCGATGTCGCGAAGCAGAACCTGCCGAAGTGCATGAGCTCAGCCCCGTTCGAGAAGACCGAGCCGGGCTCGGGCGACTTCAAGGTCCTGCCCTGGCAACCGGAGTACGAGCAGGCCCCCGCGAAGGGCTAGGCGTATCGCCCAGGGGCGTGTCCTACGCCGGCGAGCCCGACGAGAACCGCCTCAGCAGCGGCGACAGCACCAGCACCGACTTCGTGCGCTCCACGAACGGCTCCCCCGCGATCCGCTCCAGCACCCGCTCGAAGTGCCGCATGTCGGAGGCGAAGATCTGGACGACGGCGTCCGCGTCACCGGTGACGGTCGACGCGGACACCACCTCCGGGTAGCGCGACAGGCCACGACGGATGTCCTCGGGGGACGTGTTGTGGCGGCAGTACATCTCGATGAAGCCCTCGGTCTCCCACCCGAGCGCGGCCGGGTCCACCCGTACGGTGAACCCGGTGATCGCTCCCTCGGCGCGCAGCCGGTCCACCCGCCGTTTCACGGCGGGGGCGGAGAGACCGACCTCGGAGCCGATGTCCGCGTACGAGCGGCGGGCATCCTGCGCGAGGGCGTGCACAATGCGTTCGTCGAGATCGTTCAGTCGCACTACGGGTGGATCACTTCTCTGCGGTGGCCAGACTGGAGCGGCGCAAGCCGTAGAAGAAGTAGAACACGAGCCCGGCGATCATCCAGCCACCGAAGTAGGCCCAGGTCTTGCCCGGCAGGCTGTACATCATGTACGCGCAGAAGGCGAAGCCCAGGATCGGCGTCACCGGGAACAGCGCCACCCGGAAGGTGCGCGGCATCTCGGGCCGCTTGTACCGCAGGATGGCTACGGCGACATTGACCAGGGCGAAGGCGAACAGCGTGCCGATGCTGGTGGCGTTGGCCAGCTCGCCGAGCGGGATGAAGGCCGCGAGCACGCCGCAGAACAGCGAAACGATGACCACGTTGGCCTTCGGAGTCCCGGTCTTCGGGTTGACCTTGGCGAAGACCTTGGGGACCAGGCCGTCGCGCGACATCGCGAAGAGGATGCGGGTCTGGCCGTACAGGACGGCGAAGACGACGCTGGCGATGGCCACGACCGCGCCGGCGGCGAGGACGACGCCCCAGAAGCTGTGCCCGGTGACGTCCTTCATGATCTGGGCCAGGGCCGCCTCGGTGCCCTCGAAGTCCTGCCACGGCATGGCGCCGACGGCGACCAGGGCGACGAGGCAGTAGAGCACGGTGACGATCAGCAGCGACAGCATGATCGCGCGCGGCAGGTCCTTCTTCGGGTTCTTGGCCTCCTCACCGGCGGTGGAGGCGGCGTCGAAGCCGATGTACGAGAAGAACAGAGTGGCCGCGGCGGCGCTGATCCCGGTCACGCCGAGCGGGGCCAGGGGGCTGTAGTTGCCGGCCTTGATGCCCATGAAGCCGATCGCGCAGAAGAGCACCAGCGTGGCGATCTTGATCATGACCATGATCGTGTTGACGCGAGCGCTTTCCTTGGCTCCGCCCATCAGGAAGACCATGGCGAGCATGATGACGACGAGCGCCGGGAGGTTGATGTAGCCGCCCTCGCCGAGCGGGGCGGAGACGCTCTCGGGGATGGTGAAGCCGAGCGTGCCGTCGAGCAGCTCATTGAGGTACTCACCCCAGCCGACGGCCACGGCCGCGACGGACACGCCGTACTCGAGCACCAGACACCAGCCGCAGATCCATGCGATGACTTCGCCCATGGTTGCGTACGAGTAGGAGTACGAGGAACCGGACACCGGTATGGAACCGGCGAGTTCCGCGTAGGAGAGCGCCGAGAAGAGGGCGGTGAGACCGGCGATGACGAACGAGATCGCGACGGCGGGGCCGGCGAGGGGGGTGGCCTCACCGAGCACGACGAAGATGCCGGTGCCGAGCGTGGCGCCGATGCTGATCATCGTCAGCTGCCACATGGTGAGCGAGCGGCGGAGCGAGCCGCCGTCGCCCTGGCCGCCTTCCGCGACGAGCTGCTCGACGGGCTTGCGCCGCATCAGCCGGGTGCCGAGATTCGGACGCTCGGATTCCGGTTGGGGAGTGACGGGTGGCGCTGCGTCCAACACTGGGGTGGCTCCTTATCGCTGCCGATCGGGAAGGCGGCGACCGCAGCGGTCCGCTCGGGGCGTCAGAAATCAGCCCGGAGCTCGGGAACCGCCGAGCAGGCGGTCCCCGCCACTCCACGTACAGCGCGAAGCCTACGAGGTGTGCGTTCGCATGCGTAATGCAGCAACCTTGCGTACCGACGGACGTTCATTGCGCACAACCGCCGACACATGGCTCTTTGTTGCGCCTCACCTTTCGATATCCCTTTTGTCCGTTACGACTGACCCCTTGTGGAGGCGAATCATGACGACGACGGACCAAGCATCCGGGGCTCCTGAGACAGCCCGCGCCGACCCGGAAGGATGGCTGGACCCCGCCCCCTTCCTGCGCGGCGTCGCCTGGCGCGACGGCGGCCGCGTCGTGCGCGCCGACCCCGCCGCCCTGGACCGGCTGCCGTGGGACACCGCCGAGCGCGCCGCCGTCCCCGTCGGCGTACGGCTGGAGTTCACGGCGCGGGGGGCCACCGCCCTCGACATCCGCTACCGCGCCGCCCTGCCCGCCCGCGCCGACGCCCTGCGCGACCTCGCCCACACCTTCGCGCTGTGGCACGACGGCGCCCTCGTGACGGAGGTCACCGAGACGCCGGAGGAGGAGACGGTCGTACGGATCGACCTGCCGGACCGGCGGGGCCGGTTCACCGTCCACCCGCCGGAGAGCCAGTGCCCCGAGATCCTCGGCCTGCGTCCGGTCGGCGGATCCATCGCGCCCGCCCCGCCGCAGCCCCGCTGGCTGGTGCACGGCGACTCCATCACCGAGGGCTGGTGGTCCACCCGCCCCGCCCACGCCTGGCCCTCGGCGGCGGGCCGCGCCCTCGGCCTGGACGCCGTCAATCTCGGCCACGCGGGCGCCGGCCGGGGCGAGTTGGCCGTCGCCCAGCAGATCGCGGGCCTCCCCGCCGATCTGCTGACCCTCGCTTTCGGCACCAACTGCTGGTCCCGGGCCCCGTTCTCGGCGCCCCTGCTGTACGAGACGGTGCGGGCCTTCGTCGGCCTCGTACGCCAGGGCCATCCGGACACCCCGCTGCTCGTCCTCTCCCCCGTCGTGCGTCCGGAGGCGGAACGGACCCGCAACGCCCTGGGCGCCACCCTCGCCGACCTGCGCACCGCCCTGGAAGAGGCCGCGCTGGCCTGCGCGGCCGAAGGCGACGACCGGCTGGCGCTGCTGCCCGGCAGGGACATCCTCGGCCCGGAACATCTCGCGGACGGGCTGCACCCGGACGACTCCGGCCACGCCCTCATGGCCGAGGCGGTCGCCGCCGCCCTGCGGCAGGCGGACTTCGTCGCACCACCGGGCGCCTAGCGGCCGTACTCCCGCCGTGTTCGCCCACGGCGTGAGTACAGGAGGGGCCAGAGGCTCATGGGACGGCGAAGACAGGGTAAACGAGCCATAGATGACTGAGGAGTCGCCCATGGTTGTCCTGGACTCGCCCCTGCAAGACACCGCGACGGCCAGAGAGGCCGCCGCCGACTACGTGTCCCGGCACTGCCCCTGGGCGGACCTCGACGCCGTACTGCTCGTGGTGAGCGAGCTGGTGGCCAACGCCGTGCGACACACCTCCGGCTGGTGGCGCCTGACCCTCCGCGCGGGCCAGGAGGAGCTGGTGGTGGAGATCGACGACTCCAGCGACCAGCCGCCCGTACCCCGCGAACCGGACTTCGGCGGCGGTGGCGGATTCGGCTGGCACATGGTGCAAAGGCTCGCCGGGCGGGTCGAGGTCCGCCCCCTGCCCGAGGGCAAGCGCGTACGGGCGATCTGGCCGCGACCGGCCGAGGCGTGCTAGGCCGCACGGCGAGGCCTGCGTATCAGGCCGCACAGCACAGCGGCCGGTCCCCGCGGGAGCGGGAACCGGCCGTCGGTGAGAACGGGGAGCGTCAGCTCCAGCTGGCGTGCAGCGGCTTGCCCTCGGCGTAACCGGCGGCGCTCTGCACCCCGACGATCGCCTTCTCGGCGAACTCCTCCAGCGAGCCGGCGCCCGCGTAGGTGCACGAGGAGCGGACACCCGCGATGATCGAGTCGATCAGGTCCTCGACGCCCGGACGGGTCGGGTCGAGGAACATGCGCGAGGTGGAGATGCCCTCCTCGAACAGCGCCTTTCGCGCCCGGTCGTACGCCGACTCCTCGCTCGTACGGTTGCGTACGGCACGCGCGGAGGCCATGCCGAACGACTCCTTGTACGCGTGGCCCTCGGCCGAGTGCTGGAGGTCGCCGGGCGACTCGTACGTACCGGCGAACCAGGAGCCGACCATGACGTTGGACGCACCGGCGGCGAGCGCCATCGCGACGTCGCGCGGGTGACGGACGCCGCCGTCGGCCCACACGTGCTTGCCGAACTTCTTCGCCTCGGCGGCGCACTCCATCACCGCGGAGAACTGCGGCCGGCCCACGCCGGTCATCATGCGGGTGGTGCACATGGCGCCGGGGCCCACACCGACCTTGATGATGTCCGCGCCGGCCTCGATGAGGTCGCGCACGCCCTCGGCGGCGACGATGTTGCCCGCGACGATCGGCACCTGCGGGTCGAGCGCGCGCACGGCCTTCACCGCGGCGATCATCGACTCCTGGTGCCCGTGCGCGGTGTCGACGACGAGCGTGTCCACACCGGCGTCGAGCAGCTGCTTGGCCTTGCCGGCGACGTCGCCGTTGATGCCGACGGCGGCCGCGATGCGCAGACGGCCGTCCGCGTCGGTGGCGGGCGTGTAGAGGGTCGCGCGCAGGGCGCCCTTGCGGGTCAGGACACCGGCGAGACGGCCGTCCTTGTCGACGGCGGGCGCGTACTTGCGGTTGGCGTGGTCGAGCCGGTTGAAGGCCTCGCGCGGGTCGATGGAGGCGTCCAGCAGGACCAGGTCGCGGGACATGACCTCGGACAGCTGCGTGAAGCGGTCGACGCCGGTCAGGTCGTGGTCGGTGACGACACCGACGGGACGGCGCTCGGCGTCCACGACGACGCCCGCGCCGTGCGCCCGCTTGGGCAGCAGCGACAGCGCGTCGGCGACGGTCTGCGAGGGGGCCAGGATGATCGGGGTGTCGAGCACCAGGTGACGCGACTTCACCCAGGAGACGACCTCGGTCACGACCTCGATCGGAATGTCCTGCGGGATGACGACGAGCCCGCCGCGACGGGCCACGGTCTCGGCCATCCGGCGGCCGGCGATCGCGGTCATGTTCGCCACGACCAGCGGGATGGTGGTGCCGGTGCCGTCGGGGGCCGCGAGGTCGACACCCTGGCGGGAACCGACGGCCGAACGGCTCGGCACCATGAATACGTCGTCGTACGTCAGGTCGTACGGCGGCTTCAGATCGTTGAGGAAACGCACGTGCTGAACATCCCAGTCGTTCGGAGTTGGCCCCCGGGCATTTCAGCCGGGGAAAAACGCACGTACTTCAGTGTCCCACGAGCACGCCGGAACACCCTCCGGGCCGAACATCCAGGCCGGGGGAGGTGCATTCGTCGGATCCTCCGAACGCGAGCGCCGGGCTCAGTCGTCAGGGTCCGCCCGGTCCAGCGCCGGCCGCGGCGCCGTCCCGGTCTCGCTCAGCAGGTAGTCGGCCGCCGCGGTGTCCGTGACCAGGCTCGTGACCAGGCCCGATCTCAGTACGGCGTCGATGGCGGCCGCCTTGCGCAGTCCGCCCGCTATGGCCACCACCTCGGGGATACGCCGCAGCCGGTCGGCCTCGACGGTGATGCACCGCTCCCCCAGGTCGCGCCCGACCCGGCGGCCCTGCGCGTCGAACAGGTGCGCGGACATCTCGGCGGCGACACCCAGCGAGGCGTAGTGCGCGCGCTCCTCGTCGGAGAGCATGTCGTGGACGGTGGAGATGCCCGGCTCCCAGGAACCGATGGAGACGGCCGCGACGGTCACCTTGTCGAAGTACTCGAAGGCGCGCGCGATGCCGGTCTGGCTGCGCAGCGCCGCCGCGGTCGCCGGGTCGGGCAGCAGCATCGGCGCGTAGATCGGGTGCGCCTCGCCGCCGGAGACCTGGGCGGCGCGGCGTACGGCCTCGACCGAGCCGCGCTCCGCCGTGCCCGCGTCGTACACGCCGGTCAGCTGGACGACGGTGCACGGTGGGAGCTGGTGCAGCGCCGCCGCCATGTGGATCGTGGAGCGGCCCCAGGCCAGGCCCAGTACGTCGCCCTCGTTCACCAGCTCGCCGAGGAGGTCGGCAGCGACCTCGCCCAGGTTCTCCGGATCGGTGGGCGCGCTGCCGGCGAAGCCGGGAGATCCGGGGAGCGCGTCCTCGGTGGCGTCGGCCGGGGACTCGACGACGACCGCGTGCCGCAGGCCGTAGCGGGCACGCAGCGCGTCGGAGCGCTCGGCGTCCAGCTCGGCGGGCACCCTGATCTCGATCCGTACGAGATCGCGTTCGAGGGCTGTCTCCAGGACCCTGGCCACCTTGAAGCGGCTGACGCCGAACTCCTCGGCGATCTGGATCTTGGACTTGCCCTCCAGGTAGAAGCGGCGGGCCATGGCCGCCGCCTGGACCAGCTCTGCGGGTCCCATCCGCAGGGCTGACCGGCCCGCCGACATTGCAGACACCGCGATCTCCTCACTGCTGTTCACACTCTGGGCTCGCTGTTCATCCTGTCAGATCAGCGAGACCTTGATCAGCCCCGAAGGGCGGCGTTCACCGAGCCGTGGCTCAGTGGTCGCATGCCCAGCCGGCCGTGGCCGTGGTCTCGGTCGCCTGGTTCCGCAGCATGCGCACGGCGGCGGCCGGGTCGTCCGTCCCGTACACGGCCGAACCCGCGACGAAGACGTCCGCGCCCGCCTCCGCGCAGCGCTCGATCGTCGACGCCGATACGCCGCCGTCCACCTGCAGCCACAGCTCCAGGCCGTGCTTGGAGATCAGCTCACGGGTACGGCGGATCTTCGGCAGCATGATGTCGAGGAACGCCTGGCCGCCGAAGCCCGGCTCCACGGTCATGATCAGCAGCATGTCGAGCTCGGGGAGCAGGTCCTCGTACGGCTCGATGGGCGTGGCCGGCTTCAGCGCCATGGAGGCACGGGCGCCCTTGGCGCGGATCTCGCGCGCCGTCCTGACCGGGGCGGCGCACGCCTCGGCGTGGAAGGTGACCGATCCGGCGCCCGCCTCGACGTACTGCGGGGCCCAGCGATCGGCGTCCTCGATCATCAGATGGCAGTCCAGCGGGATGTCCGTCGCCCGGCTGAGGGACTCCACGATCGGGACGCCGAGCGTCAGGTTGGGCACGAAGTGGTTGTCCATCACGTCGACATGGAGCCAGTCGGCGCCTTCGACGGCCTTCGCTTCCTCCGCCAGGCGGGAGAAGTCTGCGGAGAGGATACTGGGATTGATCTGAACAGCCATGGGCCAAGCCTGCCATGTTCCACGGCGCTTCCTCTCCTCGGTAGGTCCCTCGGTACGGACCAAAGGCGCCCAGGATCATCACAGTCCTCGCAATCCTGGCGATTCGGCCCACGACAAGGGCCATTGGGGGCGCCATGCCGGACGCTCAGGAGCTTCAGCCGCCGCCGCGGAAGGAGCTTCGGCCTCCGCCACGGAAGGGGATCGCCCGGTTGGTCTGCGGGCGGCGCAGCAAGTGGGTCGTCGTGGTGCTGTGGCTGGCGGTGATGACGCTGGCCTTCCCGCTGGCTTCGAAGCTCACCGACGCGCAGGACAACGACGCCGCATCCTGGCTCCCCGGCAAGGCCGAGTCCACCCAAGTCCTCCAGGAATCGGAGGAGTTCCGGCCCGATGTCATCCCCGCGGTCGTCGTGTACGCACGCGAGAGCGGCCTGACCGCCGGCGACCGTGCGCGGATCGCCGAGGATGTCGCGGCGTTCAGGGAACTGCGGGCTCACGGGGTGCGCGGCGACGAGACGCGCGGACCGGTCCTGGACCGGCCGGACGATCCGCGGGCCGCTCAGGTCTTCGTACCGATCACGATGGACGAGAAGGGCTGGGAGCGGCTCGCGCCCGCCGTCGACTCCGTGCGTGCCGAGACGGGCACCGGCGGGGGCGGGCTGGCTGTGCATGTCACGGGGCCGGGCGGCACCTCGGCCGACTTCTCCGAGGCCTTCGAGGGAATCGACTCCACACTGCTGCTCTCGGCGCTCGGTGTGGTGATCGTGATGCTGCTGATCACCTACCGCAGTCCGACGCTGCTGGTGCTCCCGGTGATCGCGGTGATCGGCGCGCTGGGGGCCGCGCAGGCGCTCATCTACCTCCTGGCGGAGCACGCCGATCTGACGGTCAACGGGCAGAGCGCCGGCATTCTCACGGTCCTCGTCTTCGGCGCGGGGACCGACTACGCCCTGTTGCTGGTCGCCCGTTACCGCGAGGAGCTGCGCCGCCACGAGGACCGGCACGAGGCGATGGCGCTGGCCCTGCACCGAGCCGGGCCGGCGGTGCTGGCCAGCGGCGCGACCGTGGTGCTCGGCATGCTGGTGCTGGTGGTCGCGGAGATGAACTCCACCAGCGGGCTCGGTCCCGTCGCCGCGATCGGCGTCGCGGTCGCCCTGCTGGCCATGCTGACGCTGTTCCCCGCCCTGCTGGTGATCTTCGGCCGCTGGATCTTCTGGCCGGTGATCCCGCACTTCGGCTCGCCGGAGCCCACCGAGCGCGGGGTCTGGGCCCGTGCGGGACGGCGGATCGCCCGCCGTCCGCGAGCGGTCTGGGCCGCCACGGCCCTCGTCCTCGCCGCCTTCGCCCTGGGTCTGACGCAGCTGCGCGCCGAGGGCGTCAGCAACGCGGACGCCTTCACGGGCAAACCCGACGCGATCACCGGGCAGGAGGTCCAGGGCAGGTACTTCCCGGCGGGCAGCGGCGATCCGCTGGTGATCGTGTCCAACGCCGGGCAGGCCGGGCAGGTCGGCGAGACCGTGGCGCGGACGAGCGGGGTCGTGCCCGGATCCATCGGCGTACCGCCCGGGACGAAGCCCCTGCACGACGGCCGGGTGCTGATCGAGGCGACGATGACCGCCCGCGGCGACAGCCCGGCCGCCAAGGACACGGTGGAGCGGGTACGGGACGCCGTGCACGCGATCCCGGACGCGGACGCCCAGGTGGGCGGCGGCACGGCGGCGCTGCTCGACATGGACGAGGCCACCGCCCACGACAACAGGCTGATCATTCCGCTGGTGCTGGCCGTGGTGCTGCTGGTGCTCATGGTGCTGCTGCGCTCGCTCGTCGCGCCGCTGCTGCTGATCGCGACGGTCGTACTGTCGTTCGCGGCGGCTCTCGGCCTGAGCGCGCTCGCCTTCCGGTACCTCTTCGACTACGCGGGCGAGACGACGGACTTCCCGCTGTTCGTCTTCGTGTTCCTGGTGGCGCTCGGCATCGACTACAACATCTTCCTGACCACCCGGATCCGGGAGGAGGGCCGCCGCCAGGGCACCAGGGCGGGCGTGGTGACCGGCCTGGCGGCGACCGGGGCGGTCATCACCTCGGCCGGCCTGGTCCTCGCCGGCACGTTCGCCGCCCTGGGCACGCTCCCGCTGGTGGCCTTCGCGGAGATCGGATTCGCGGTCGCGCTGGGTGTGCTGCTCGACACCTTCGTCGTACGGTCCGTACTGGTGACCGCACTGTTCCTGGACATCGGTCCCAAGGTGTGGTGGCCGCACCGCCTGGCCCGCGCGGACGGCCCGCAGGAGTGAGCGCGAGCACCCCTCACCATCCGATGTCGTCGCCGGACACGATCTCCGCGTGCAGATTGCGCCGCATCATCTCCAGCGCCGCCTCGGCCAGAGGGGGATGGATGTGCGCCACGGCGTCCCGCGGCACGGTCACCCGCAGGTGCCGGATGTGCGCGTCGAGCGCCGAGTACAGCACGCACTGCTCGGTGACCTGCCCGCACAGCACCACATGGTCGATCCCCAGCGAACTCAGCAGATAGCCGAGGGGTGTCTCGTAGAAGATCGAATGCCGCGCCTTGACCACGAAGAGCGAGTCGTCGTCCGGCCTCAGGGGCCGCACCAGCTCGGCGTGCGGACCGGAGAGCGCCGTATCGACGATCTCACCGTGGTGGGAGCGCCACTCGCCGAAGTTGTCGTTGGCGTAGACGACCGGAACGCCACTGGCCCTGGCGCGCTTCAGCAGCCCGACGATCGCCGGTACGGCCTGGCGCGCCGAGGGGAGCAGCAGATCGGCGTCGTCGTGGTCATAGGTGTTGATCATGTCGATGACGATGAGAGCGGTCTTTCCCATACGCCCCAGGGTTCCCGAAAACCGCCGGTCCCCCCACTCGGGGGCCGCGATCCCGCCTAGGCGGTCCGGCGCAGCAGCGCCAGGTACATCGCGTCCGTGCCGTGCATGTGCGGCCACAGCTGTACGTCGGGCCCCTCACCCAGCGCCGGGACACCGGGCATCAGCGGCTTGGCATCGATCCACTCGACCTCGAACGGCTCGTGCCCGCCCCGCCCCTTGAGTACGTCGTCCACGACGATCCGCGTCTCGGCGAGGTGCGGCGAGCAGGTCGCGTACCCGACGACGCCGCCCACACGGACAGCGTTGAGCGCCTCCCTCAGCAGCCCGCGCTGGAGCGGGGCGAACCCCTCCAGGTCCTCGGCGCGCCGGCGCCAGCGCGCCTCGGGGCGGCGGCGCAGCGCGCCGAGCCCGGAGCACGGGACGTCTACGAGGACGCGGTCGAAGGTGCCCGGGAGCCACGGCGGGCGGGTGCCGTCGGCGGCGACGACCTGGTACGGGCCGGGGTTGCCCGCGAGTGCGCGCTCGACGAGGCGGGCGCGGTGCGGCTGCTTCTCGGCGGCCAGCAGCGCGGCGCCCCGCTGGGCGGCGAGCCCGGCCAGCATGGCCGCCTTGCCGCCCGGCCCGGCGCAGCCGTCGAGCCAGCGCTCGTCCCGCCCGTCGAGGGGCGCGTTGGCGAGCGCGACGGCGACCAGCTGGCTGCCCTCGTCCTGGACGCCGGCGCGGCCCTCGTGGACGGCCGCGATGGCCCCCGGCTCGCCGCCCTCGGCCAGCCGTACGGCGTACGGAGACCAGCGGCCGGGCAGCCCCGAGTCGTCGCCCAGTACTTCCATCAGCTCATCGGCGGTGGAACGTCCGGGGCGGGCGACGAGCGTCACCTCGGGCCGCTCGTTGTCCGCCTCCAGCAGGTCCTCGATGCCGGCGCGTCCGCCGCCGAGGGCGTCCCAGAGCGCGGAAACGATCCAGCGCGGATGGGAGTGGACAACGGAGAGGTGCTGCTCGGCGTCGTCGTCGTACGGCGGAGCGACCTGCTCCACCCAGGCGTCGAGAT
This sequence comes from Streptomyces sp. TRD_SC_5, assembly GCF_056836825.1. Taxonomy (NCBI): domain Bacteria; kingdom Bacillati; phylum Actinomycetota; class Actinomycetes; order Kitasatosporales; family Streptomycetaceae; genus Streptomyces; species Streptomyces sp. TRD_SC_5. The sequence continues at coordinate 986,247 of NZ_JBWZZS010000001.1, forward strand.
CCTGCGCGGAGATCTTCCGCAGTACCGCGTTGACGAACTTCGCGCGCCCCTCGCCGAGCACCACGCGCGCCAGTTCCACACTCGCGGAGACGGCGGCGTGGGTCGGGATGCGGGTGCCGAGCAGCTGGTGCGCGCCGAGCGCCAGCACGTCGAGGACCGGCGGGTCCACCTCGCGCAGCGGCCGGTCGATGCAGGCCGCGATGACCGCGTCGTACGTGCCCTGGCGGCGCAGCGTGCCGTACACCAGCTCGGTCGCGAGGGCCGCGTCGCGCTCGTCGAAGTTGCCCTTGGCCCGGGCCTTCTTGAGCAGCGGCGGCAGGACGAGGTTGGCGTAGGCGTCCCGCTCGTCGACGGCGCGCAGCGCCTCGAAGGCGAGGAAGCGGACCGGGTCCTTCTGAGGGCGCCGGTGCGGCTTGGCGGGGCGCTTTGCGGGGCGCTTGGCGGGACTGCTGCTTGGCTGGTCACTCACGAAAAAGGTGCTCCGCTTGAGAGGGGGACGAACCCTCTCAGCGTACGTCCGCCGGGCCGAGGTGTTCGCCCGGGGCGATCCGCACGCCGCGCGCCCAGTCGGCGGCGGGCATCGGCTTCTTGCCCTGCGGCTGCACCCAGAGGAGCTCCACGGGATGCGATCCGGTCCCGACGTACACATTCTTCTTGCCTGCGGCCAGCTCGCCGGGAACCAGGCCCAGGTCCGTCCGCTCCGGCAGCGGCTTGACCGCGACCAGCTTGAGCCGCTCGCCGCGCAGCAGCGTCCAGGCTCCGGGTGCGGGCGTGCAGCCGCGCACGACACGGTCGACGCGCAGCGCGGGCGCCGCCCAGTCGATCTGCGCGTCCTCGACGGCGATCTTCGGTGCGAGCGTGATGCCTTCGGAGGGCTGCGGTACGGCGTGGAGCGTGCCGTCCTCGATGCCGTCCATGGTCGCGGCGAGCAGCCCGGACCCGGCGAAGGCGAGCCGGGTGAGCAGGTCGCCGCTGGTGTCGGTGGGCCGTACCTGCTCGGTGAGCACTCCGTACACAGGCCCGGAGTCGAGCCCCTCCTCGATGAGGAACGTCGAGGCCCCCGTGACCTCGTCCCCCGCGAGGAGGGCGTGCTGCACGGGAGCGGCACCGCGCCAGGCGGGCAGCAGCGAGAAATGAAGATTCACCCACCCCTTGGCCGGGATGTCGAGGGCGCTCTTGGGCAGCAGCGCGCCGTACGCGACGACCGGGCAGCAGTCCGGGGCGATCTCGCGCAGCCGCGCGAGGAAGTCCTCGTCGCGCGGCCTGACCGGCTTGAGCACCTCGATACCGGCCTCCTCGGCGCGCGCGGCGACGGGACTGGCGACGAGCCTGCGCCCACGTCCGGCAGGAGCGTCGGGGCGGGTGACGACGGCGGCAACTTCGTGCCGGCCGGAGGCGATCAGGGCGTCCAGGGCGGGTACGGCGACCTCGGGGGTGCCTGCGAAGACGAGCTTCATCGGTGGCGCGGGCCTCTCGGGCAGGAAGGGCGGAACGGGGTGCGGCGTGCGGGAGGCGCACCAGTCTATGGGCGCCCGGAGGCCATGGCTCCAGGGGGCGTACGCACATTCGCGCGCCCCGCGCATATGCGCATACGCCCCCAGCAGCGTGACCCCGGTGCCGGGTGACGCGTTGGTCAAGAGAGATTGACCAAAACGGCCCGCACACGCGGCCCCGACGCCCTTCGCACTGCCTTGCTTTCCTTCTTCCGCCCCTTCTTTCACGCCGGTTCGAGAGGCTTGTTCATGGCCGACCACGCAACCCACGACGCCCAAGCACGGGCCAGCCTGCATCTGTTGGTACGGGACATCGAGCGGGTCCGCCGGCAGGTGGACGCACTGCGCACCCTCACCGCCCAGCTCGGCAACGTCTACCGCCCGCGTCGCTCCGGCCCTTCCACGGGCTTCGTCGTCTACGGCCGGGCCCCGGCGCCGACCGTACGCCTCGCGCAGGAGCTGCGGGACAGCGTCGAGACACTGGTGACCGCCGCCGTGGACTTCGACCGTTCGCTCGGCTTCTCCTGGGATGCCGTCGGCTCGGCGCTCGGAGTGACCAAGCAGGCGGTCCACCGCCGTTACGGCGCGCGGCGGGCGGCGACGCAGACGGCTGCGCCCGTCGAAGCCGACCTGGCGGTCGAGACGGCGACCGCTACCCGCACTCTGCCCGTCCCGCCACCCCCGCCGTCGGTACCGGCTGCGCGCTCCATGCCGCCGCAGCCGACGGCCGCTTCCCAGTCGCTGCGCGACGAGTTCCGCCCAACCGCCTTCCCGGGCCCCCGCAACGGCTGACCTCCCGCGCCCCTTCCCGGCCGTCCCGCCGGCACGCCGACACGGCACGCACGACGGGACGGCCGGGGCGTCGGGTCACCCGATGTCCGGCGGATCGATCCTGATCCGCACCGGATCTCCGGCTCCGCGAGCCATCCGCGCCGCCTGCGCCGCCTTCAGCGCCGCGGCGAGCGCCGCCCCGCTCCCCGGCGGCACCCTCAGCAGCGCCCGCTCCCACACTTCGCCCACCGGAGGATCGCCGGGCCTGCGGGGCCGGCCGGGCTCCACGACAGGCAGCGGCACGGGCCCCAGCACCTGCGCGTCGCCCGGCAGCTCCGCCGCCGCCAGGAACGCGGCGATCGCGTCCGGCCGGCCGCTCACCGCCGCCATCCGCGACACCGGCGGGAAGCCGAGCTCCGCCCGCTCCGCCAGCTCCCGCTGCGCGTGCCCCACCGGATCCCACCGCACCAGTGCCTGCACCGGCCGCAGCGTCGGCTCGGCGACCACCACCACCGTGCCGCCCTCCCCCTGCGCCCTGACCAGCGCCGAGGCGCTTATCCAGCGCCACAGAGCGTCCTCCCCGGCCCGCAGATCCGGCCGCCCGAGCATCGCCCAGCCATCGAGCAGCAGCGCCGCCGCGTAACCGCCCTCGGCCACCGGCTCGGCCCCCGGCGTACTGACAACGAGCGCCGGCACCCCCGGCACGCTCTCCAGCACATGGTCGCGCCCGGACGTACGCACCGGCACAGCGGGAAACGCCCGCCCCAGCTCCTCCGCCGTACGCCGCGCCCCGACCACCTGCGCCCTCAGCCGCACGCTCGCGCATTCGCCGCAACGCCACCCGGCCGCGTCCCGGCCGCACCACCCGCAGTGAAGTTCCCGCTGGTCGGCGGCCTCGAGCGGCCCCGCGCAGTGCCGGCACCTCGCGGGCGTACGACACCGCTCGCAGGCCAGGCTCGGTACGTACCCGCGTCGGGGCACCTGCACCAGCACCGGGCCGGTCTTGAGCCCGTCCCGCACCGTCTGCCACGCCAGACTGGGCAAACGCGCCGCCCGCGCGGCCCCGTCCCGGGCCACCTCCTCGTCACCGACCGTCCGGATCAGCGGCGCCGCGGCCCGCACCTGATCACGCCCCGCCCGCAACGGCGCGGCCCACTTGCTCTCCACCAGCTGGGCCGCCTCGACCGTGCAGCTCGCAGCCCCCAGCAGGAACCCGCATTTACTGTGCTGCGCCCGCAGCTCCAGCACCTCCCGCACATGCGGAAACGGCGCGTGGTCGTCGCTGTGGCTCGAATCCCCGTCGTCCCATATCGCCACCAGCCCCAGGTCCGTCACCGGCGCGAACATCGCGGCCCGCGTCCCGATCACCGCCCGCACCGATCCCCGCCGCGCGGCCAGCCACTGCCGGTACCGCTTCTGGGGCCCGGCATCGGCGGTCAGGAGCGTGTGATGCCCCTTGCCCACCAGCGCGGTGAGCGCGGCGTCCACCCGGGCCGCGCTCCGCCCGTCCGGCAGCACGACCAGCGCGCCCCGCCCGGAGGCCAGCGTCGCCGCCACGGCTCGGGCCAGCTCGTCCGGCCAGTGCGGCCCCGGCAGCGCGTTCCACACGGCTCGCGGCGCTCCGCCCGCCGCCAACTCCCGCAAGAACGCGGGCCCGTGCACATACCGCTCCCACGTCCCGGCCTCCGGAGCGTCCGGTGGCGGCAGCGGCTCGGGCGAAGGCTTCCCCTCGGCCGGCCCGTTCCTGGGGGGGACGGCCAGCTGCAGTACGTCGGCGAGGCTCCCCGCGTACCGGTCGGCGATCGCCCGCGACAACGCCAGCAGCTCCGGCCCGAGCACCGGCTCCGGGGACACCACATAGGCGAGCGCCGCCAGCGGCCCGGCGTAGTCCGACTCGGCCCGCCGCTCGATCAGGAAGCCGTCGATCATGCCCCCGCCCTCACGACGCCCCTCACGCACGTTGTGCGCCCCGGCCCCGAACCGCACCCGGACCCGCACCCCCGGCTGGGCGACGGCGTCCAGCTCCTCGGTCACGGCGTAGTCGAAGTACTGGTCGAGGTGCAGCACCCCCTTGTTGACCATCACCCGGGCAACGGGCAGCTCCTTCGCGAGCGGCGCCCCCCGCCACGTCCGCGGCTTGGCCTTCGGAACCTTCGCCTGCCGCACACTCTCCCGAATGAGCGCAAGCTGCTCCGGCACCCCGCCCCCGGGCTGCTCCTCGGACCGCTCATCGTTCCTGCTCACAGCCAAATTCCTACCAGAGACCACTGACAACGCGGCAAGCGCGAAGGCCCCGGACCGATGCGGATACGGTCCGGGGCCTTCGCGGCCGAGCAGTCGGGCAGGTCCGGTCAGAGACCAGCCGCCGCGCGCAGGGCGTCCACGCGGTCCGTGCGCTCCCAGGTGAAGTCGGGCAGCTCGCGGCCGAAGTGGCCGTACGCCGCCGTCTGGGCGTAGATCGGGCGCAGCAGATCGAGGTCGCGGATGATCGCGGCCGGACGGAGGTCGAAGACCTCGCCGATGGCGTTCTCGATCTTCTCCGTGTCGAGCGTGGCGGTGCCGAAGGTCTCGACGAAGAGACCCACCGGCTCGGCCTTGCCGATCGCGTACGCGACCTGGACCTCGCAACGCGCGGCGAGACCCGCGGCCACGACGTTCTTGGCGACCCAGCGCATCGCGTACGCCGCCGAGCGGTCGACCTTGGACGGGTCCTTGCCGGAGAAGGCGCCGCCGCCGTGGCGGGCCATGCCGCCGTACGTGTCGATGATGATCTTGCGGCCGGTGAGGCCGGCGTCGCCCATCGGGCCGCCGATCTCGAAGCGCCCGGTCGGGTTGACCAGCAGCCGGTAGCCCTCGGTCTCCAGCTTGATGCCGTCCTCGAGCAGCCCGCTCAGGACGTGCTCGACGACGAACTCGCGGATGTCGGGGGCAAGCAGCGAGTCCAGGTCGATGTCCGACGCGTGCTGCGAGGAGACGACGACCGTGTCGAGGCGGACGGCCTTGTCGCCGTCGTACTCGATGGTGACCTGGGTCTTGCCGTCGGGACGCAGGTACGGGATCGTCCCGTTCTTGCGGACCTCGGACAGCCGGCGCGAGAGCCGGTGCGCCAGGTGGATCGGCAGCGGCATCAGCTCGGGCGTCTCGTCGCACGCGTAACCGAACATCAGGCCCTGGTCGCCCGCGCCCTGCTTGTCGAGTTCGTCGTCGTCGCCCTCGACCCGCGTCTCGTACGCCGTGTCGACACCCTGCGCGATGTCCGGGGACTGCGCGCCGATGGACACCGAAACGCCGCACGAGGCGCCGTCGAAGCCCTTCTTCGAGGAGTCGTACCCGATGTCGAGGATCTTGTTGCGTACGAGCGTCGGGATGTCTGCGTAGGCCTTGGTCGTCACCTCGCCGGCGACGTGCACCAGGCCAGTGGTGATCAAGGTCTCCACGGCGACCCGGGAAGCCGGGTCCTCCCGCAGGAGCGCGTCGAGGATCGTGTCGCTGATCTGGTCAGCGATCTTGTCTGGGTGGCCCTCGGTCACGGACTCCGAGGTGAACAGGCGGCGGGACACATCGCTCCCTGGGGTTGCAGCGGCTGCTGGCTGAGCATTGATGGAACGGGCCGGGAGCTGCGCCCGGCGTCGTTCCGGGACCAGTTTATCGGTCGCATCCGGTCGGCGGACCACGCGTCTCGCTTCGTGGGAGCCCTGTGACCAGCGGCACTGCATTGTGCCGTACGGCCAACACCCCGCACCAGAGGGCGAAACGCCACATTTGCAAGGACTTGGGGAACCCGGCGAAGCCCACCAAGAATTAACCGAGCCGACGTGTCACCAGGTCCCAGACCGTGTCGGCCAGAGCTTCCTTGGGGCCGTACGGCACCGGAGTCTCGCCCCCGCCGGCGTCAAGCACGACGGCTTCGTTCTCCTCCGAGCCGAAGGTCTTGTGCTCCCCCACCTCATTGACAACCAGCAGGTCACAGCCCTTGCGGCGGAGCTTGTCGCGGCCGTTGGCCAGGACGTCGTCGGTCTCGGCGGCGAAGCCGACGACCACCTGACCGGGCCGTCCACGCCGCTCGGCGGAGATCTCGGCGAGGATGTCGGGGTTACGGACCAGCTCGACGGCGGCCGGCTCCTGGCCGTCCTTCTTCTTGATCTTTCCCTCGGCGTACGCCGTCGGCCGGAAATCGGCCACTGCGGCCGCCATCACCACCACGTCGGCGTCCGCCGCCGCCTTCAGCACGGCCTCGCGCAGCTGCAGCGCCGTCCCGGCGCGCACGACATCGGCGCCCGCCGGATCGGGCAGACCGGTGTTGGCCTCGACGAGCGTGACCCGGGCGCCACGCGCTACGGCGGTGCGGGCGAGGGCGTACCCCTGCTTACCGGAGGAACGGTTCCCCAGGTAACGGACCGGGTCGAGCGGCTCGCGCGTACCGCCCGCGCTGATGACGACGTGCCGGCCCGCGAGATCGGGTCCGGCCACGCCCCGCGCGAGCACCCGGCGGCAGACCTCGAAGATCTCGTCCGGGTCCGGCAGCCGGCCCTTGCCCGTGTCGACGCCGGTCAGCCGTCCCACCGCGGGCTCGACGACGACCGCGCCGCGGCGCCGCAGCGTGGCGACGTTCTCCTGGGTGGCCGGGTGCTCCCACATCTCGGTGTGCATCGCGGGCGCGAAGATCACCGGACACCGGGCGGTGAGCAGGGTGTTCGTCAGGAGGTCGTCGGCCAGCCCGTGGGCCGCCTTCGCCAGCATGTCGGCGGTGGCGGGGGCCACCACGACCAGATCGGCGGCCTGCCCGATCCGCACGTGCGGCACCTCGTGCACCGATTCCCAGACCTCGGCCGAGACCGGGTTGCCGGAGAGGGCGGACCAGGTGGCCGCGCCGACGAAGTGGAGCGACGCCTCGGTCGGCACGACCCGTACGTCATGGCCGGATTCGGTCAGCCGTCGCAGCAGCTCGCACGCCTTGTACGCGGCGATGCCCCCGCTGACTCCCAGCACGACCTTCGGCTTGTCCACTGCGTCTCCCGCTTGTCCGGTTGTCCGGCCGGTCCATGTCCCGGCCTGCATCCCTATGACACACCACAGGCCCGGCAGCGAGACTGCCGGGCCTGTGGTGAAAAAGATTCCTGCGCCTGCTGACTACTGCGCCGGGCCCTCAATGGCCTCGGAGGTCAGCAGACCCGCGTTGATCTCGCGCAGGGCGATCGAGAGCGGCTTCTCGTGGACGTGGGTGTCCACCAGAGGGCCGACGTACTCGAGCAGGCCCTCACCGAGCTGCGAGTAGTACGCATTGATCTGACGCGCACGCTTCGCCGCGTAGATCACGAGGCTGTACTTCGAGTCAGTAGCCTCGAGCAGCTCGTCGATCGGCGGGTTGATGATGCCCTCGGGCGTGGAAATGGAAGAGGACACGCTCTACCTTCCGATAAGTGAACAGAGATCAAGCAACTTCCACCAAGGCTAGCAGCTCGCGCGCCACGTCCTCGACGGAGGTGTTGACCAGGGTGGTGTCGAACTCCGCCTCCGCGGCGAGTTCGATCTTTGCGGCCTCGAGACGGCGCTCGATGACATCGGGCGCCTCCGTGCCGCGGCCGGTCAGCCTGCGGACCAGCTCGTCCCAGCTGGGCGGGGCCAGGAAGACCAATTGGGCCTCCGGCATCGATTCACGGACCAGCCGTGCACCCTGGAGATCGATCTCCAGGAGCACGGGCTCGCCCGCTTCGAGCCGGTCCACGACGGCACGCCGGGGCGTGCCGTAACGGTTGCCGGCGAACTCGGCCCATTCCAGCAGCTCACCATTGGCGACGAGCTTGTCGAACTCCTCGTCACCCACGAAGAAATACTGGATGCCGTGGCGCTCGCCGGGTCGCGGCTTGCGTGTGGTGGCCGACACCGAGAGCCATACCTCGGGGTGGACCTTGCGCATATGGGCGACGACCGTGCTCTTGCCGACACCCGAGGGGCCGGAGAGCACGGTCAGCCGCGGACGTACGTCCGGGGGTACGGGGGTCGTCCCCCGGGATGTTGCAGCCATGGATGCGATTATCCAGGTTCTCGGGGGTGCCCGAGAACGTCAGGCAGCTCCGCCGCCGAACTCGCGCTCCAAAGAGGCGATCTGGTTGGAGCCGAGACCGCGCACACGACGGCTCTCGGAGATCCCGAGCCGCTCCATGATCTGCTTCGCGCGGACCTTGCCCACGCCCGGCAGAGATTCAAGAAGGGCGGAGACCTTCATCTTGCCGACGACGTCATTCTCCTGTCCCTGCTTGATGACCTCGTGGAGCGAGGCGCCGGAGTGCTTGAGTCGATTCTTGACCTCGGCCCGCTCCCGGCGAGCCGCGGCGGCCTTTTCGAGCGCGGCTGCGCGCTGTTCAGGGGTAAGGGGCGGAAGAGCCACGCCTACGTCACCTCGGATGTCGAACTGTCGGATACGGACCGGTGAGGAACCTAGTCGCCCCACACCAGGCGAGCAACGAACAGCCAGCCGCAAAACGACGAGCTGCACGTTTGCTCTCGTCGGAGACTAGCGGCCAGGACCGCTCCAGTCAGCGAGAAGCGGCGAAAAGTCCTGGTCAGCCTCCGTCGACCAAGGCATATCGGACATAACACCCCGGTTTTCGGTCAGGATTCCGTCAACATGAATCGCCGACCCCCCGTTAGGCCGCCGAGACCGCCGCCCTGACCTCGTCGGAGAAGCGAGAAGCGGACTCTCGCAGTCCGGCTACATCGGGCCCGAAGCGGAGCACACCGCGGCTCACACTCGGTACGACATTGCCGACGGCCGACCCGAATACGCCTGGAAGGTCCGCCGGCGTCGCGCCCTGCGCCCCGATGCCGGGAGCCAGCAGCGGACCGTTGATCGCCAGATCGACGCCCGCGTCGCCGAGCGTCGCGCCGACCACGGCGCCGACCGACCCGAGCGGCTCGGCGCCCTCGTTCTCGGCCGCCATGTGGTCGAGCATCAGCTGCGCGAGCGACCGGCCGTCGGCAGCGGTGGCCCGCTGGACCTCGGCGCCCTCCGGGTTGGACGTAAGAGCCAGTACGAAGACACCACAGCCGTTGATCACGGCCGCGTCCAGCGCCGGGCGCAGGGAGCCGAAGCCGAGGTACGGCGAGACCGTCACCGCGTCCGAGAAGAGCGGCGAGCCCTTGTGGAGGTAGGTCTCGGCGTACGCGCCCATCGTGGAGCCGATGTCGCCGCGCTTGGCGTCCATGAGCACCAGCGCACCGGCCGCCCTGGCCTCCTCGACCGCCTTCTCCAGTACGGCGATGCCGCGCGAGCCGAAGCGCTCGAAGAACGCCGACTGCGGCTTGAGTACGGCGACCCGGTCGGCCAGCGCCTCGACGACGGTGCGGGTGAAGGTCTCCAGGCCCTTGATGTCGTCGTTCAGACCCCACGCGCCGAGCAGCGAGGCGTGCGGGTCGATGCCGACACAGAGCGGGCCGCGGGTGTCCATGGCGCGGCGCAGGCGGGCGCCGAAGGGTTCGACGGTCGATTCGGTCGCGGCGCTCACTTGGCGGTCTCCCGGGTCTCGGCGCCGACGGCGTCGGCGAGCGTGGCGTACGGACTGTTCGCGAGACGCTCGGCGAGGCCCTGGTGGATCGCGCGGGCCCAGAAGGGGCCCTCGTAGATGAAGGCGCTGTAGCCCTGAACGAGCGTGGCGCCCGCCAGGATGCGCTGCCAGGCGTCGTCGGCGCTCTCGATGCCTCCGACCCCGACCAGGGTGATCCTGTCCCCCACACGGGCGTACAGGCGGCGCAGGACCTCCAGGGAGCGTGCCTTGACGGGCGCTCCGGACAGGCCGCCGGTCTCCTTGACGAGCGCCGGGTCGGACTTCAGGCCCAGGCCCTCGCGGGCGATGGTGGTGTTGGTGGCGATGATGCCGTCGAGGCCGAGCTCCAGGGCCAGGTCGGCGACGGCGTCGACGTCCTCGTCGGCCAGGTCGGGCGCGATCTTGACGAGGAGCGGGACGCGGCGGCCGGTGACCGTACGGTCGGCCGCCTCGCGCACCGCCGTCAGCAGCGGGCGCAGCGACTCGGTGGCCTGGAGGTTGCGCAGCCCGGGGGTGTTCGGGGACGAGACGTTGACGACCAGGTAGTCGGCGTGGGCGGCCAGGCGCTCGGTCGAGGCGACATAGTCGGCGACGGCCTCCTCCTCCGGGACGACCTTGGTCTTGCCGATGTTGACGCCGACCGTCGTCCTGAAGACCGGGTTACGGGCCGCCAGGCGGGCCGCCACGGCCTCGGAACCCTCGTTGTTGAAGCCCATGCGGTTGATGAGCGCGCGGTCCTTCACGAGGCGGAAGAGGCGCTTCTTGGGGTTGCCGGGCTGCGGCTGGGCGGTGACCGTACCGATCTCGATGTGGTCGAAGCCGAGCATCGACATGCCGTCGATGGCGACCGCGTTCTTGTCGAAGCCGGCGGCGAGACCGAACGGGCCGTGCATCCGCAGGCCGAGCGCCTCGGTGCGGAGGGAGGTGTGGCGGGGCGCGAGGACGGCGGCGACGAAGGTGCGCAGGACCGGGACGCGGGCGGCGAGGCGGATCCAGCGGAAGGCCGTGTAGTGGGCCTGCTCGGGGTCCATGCGCTTGAAAACGAGGTTGAAGAAGAGTTTGTACATGGGTGCTTTCCTCAGGAGGCTCGGGCGACGGGCTCGGCTCATGGAGAGCCGGGCTCATGAAGAGGGGGACACCGCAACCGGTGTCCCCCTCCTGGGCCGCTAGACCTCGCGGGCCGCTGTCAGGTGTTGTGCGTGTTCCTGAAGGGAACGGACCCCCACGTCGCCGTGGGTGAGCGCGTCGATGCCTTGGACGGCGGCGGCGAGGGCCTGGACCGTGGTGAGGCAGGGGACGCTGCGGGCGACGGCGGCGGTGCGGATTTCGTAGCCGTCGAGGCGGCCGCCGGTGCCGTAGGGGGTGTTGACGATGAGGTCGACCTGACCGTCGTGGATGAGCTGCACGATCGTCTTCTCGCCGTGCGGGCCTTCGCCCTCGGACTGCTTGCGTACGACGGTGGCGTTGATGCCGTTGCGCCGCAGGACCTCGGCGGTGCCGGAGGTGGCGAGCAGCTCGAAGCCGTGGGCGACCAGTTCCCGGGCCGGGAAGATCATCGAGCGTTTGTCGCGGTTGGCGACCGAGATGAACGCCCGGCCCTTGGTCGGCAGCGGCCCGTACGCGCCGGCCTGTGACTTGGCGTAGGCGGTGCCGAAGACCGAGTCGATGCCCATGACCTCACCGGTGGAGCGCATCTCCGGGCCCAGGACGGTGTCCACACCGCGCCCGTGGATGTCGCGGAAGCGGCTCCACGGCATCACGGCCTCCTTGACGGAGATCGGCGCGTCCAGCGGCAGCGTGCCGCCGTCGCCCGTCTTCGGGAGCATGCCCTCCGCGCGCAGCTGGGCGACGGTGGCGCCCAGCGAGATGCGGGCGGCGGCCTTGGCGAGCGGGACGGCGGTGGCTTTGGAGGTGAAGGGGACGGTGCGGGAGGCGCGGGGGTTTGCTTCCAGGACGTAGAGGATGTCGCCGGCCATGGCGAACTGGATGTTGATCAGTCCGCGTACGCCGACGCCCTTGGCGATGGCCTCGGTGGAGATCCGCAGCCGTTTGATGTCGAAGCCGCCGAGGGTGATCGGGGGCAGGGCGCAGGCGGAGTCGCCGGAGTGGATGCCGGCTTCCTCGATGTGTTCCATGACGCCGCCGAGGTAGAGCTCGGTGCCGTCGTAGAGGGCGTCGACGTCGATCTCGATCGCGTCGTCGAGGAAACGGTCGACCAGGACCGGGCGGGTGGGGCTGATCTCGGTGGATTCGGCGATGTAGGAGGACAGGCGGGTCTCGTCGTAGACGATCTCCATGCCGCGTCCGCCGAGCACGTAGGAGGGGCGGACCAGGACGGGGTAGCCGATCTCGTCGGCGATGGCCTTGGCCTCGTCGAACGTCGTCGCGGTGCCGTGCTTGGGGGCCGGCAGACCGGCCTCGGCCAGGACCCGGCCGAACGCGCCGCGGTCCTCGGCGGCGTGGATGGCCTCCGGCGGGGTGCCGACAATCGGGACCCCGTTGTCCTTGAGCGCCTGGGCCAGACCCAGCGGTGTCTGCCCGCCGAGCTGCACGATGACACCGGCGACCGGGCCGGCCAGGGTCTCGGCGTGGACGATCTCCAGCACGTCCTCGAGGGTCAGCGGCTCGAAGTACAGGCGGTCGGAGGTGTCGTAGTCGGTGGAAACGGTCTCCGGGTTGCAGTTGACCATCACGGTCTCGTAGCCCGCATCGCTCAGCGCGAAGGAGGCGTGGACGCAGGAGTAGTCGAACTCGATGCCCTGACCGATACGGTTGGGACCCGAACCCAAAATGATCACCGCGGGCTTGGTGCGCGGCGCGACCTCGGACTCCTCGTCGTAGGAGGAGTAGAAGTACGGCGTCTTCGCCGCGAACTCGGCGGCGCAGGTGTCGACCGTCTTGTAGACCGGACGCACCCCCAGCGCATGCCTCACCTCGCGCACGACGTCCTCACGCAGACCACGGATCTCGGCGATCTGGGCGTCGGAGAAACCGTGCCGCTTGGCCTCCGCGAGCAGGACCGGGTCGAGCTTGTCAGCAGCGGCCAGGTCGTCCGCGTGCTCCTTGATCAGGAACATCTGGTCGACGAACCACGGGTCGATCTTCGTCGCGTCGAAGACCTCCTCGGGGGTCGCGCCGGCCCGGATGGCCTGCATGACGGTGTTGATACGGCCGTCCGTGGGGACCTTCGCGATCTCCAGGAGGCCGGCCTTGTCACCCGGCTCACCGGTGAAGGCGAACTGACTCCCCTTCTTCTCCAGCGAGCGCAGGGCCTTTTGGAGGGCTTCGGTGAAGTTGCGGCCGATCGCCATCGCCTCACCGACCGACTTCATGGTGGTCGTCAAGGTGGCGTCGGCGAGCGGGAACTTCTCGAACGCGAAACGCGGCACCTTCACGACGACGTAGTCGAGCGTGGGCTCGAACGACGCCGGAGTCTTCTCCGTGATGTCGTTCGGAATCTCATCCAGCGTGTAACCGACAGCCAGACGGGCGGCGATCTTGGCGATCGGGAAGCCGGTGGCTTTGGAGGCAAGGGCGGAGGAGCGCGAGACGCGCGGGTTCATCTCGATGACGATGATCCGCCCGTCGTCGGGGTTGATCGCGAACTGGATGTTGCAGCCGCCGGTGTCCACACCCACCTCGCGGATGATCGCGATACCCACATCGCGCAGCCGCTGGTACTCGCGGTCGGTCAGCGTCATCGCCGGCGCCACGGTGATCGAGTCGCCGGTGTGCACACCCATCGGGTCGAAGTTCTCGATCGAGCAGACCACCACGACATTGTCGTTCCTGTCGCGCATCAGCTCCAGCTCGTACTCCTTCCACCCCAGGATCGACTCCTCCAGAAGCACCTCGGTGGTCGGCGACAGCGTCAGACCCTGCCCGGCAATGCGGCGCAGCTCGTCCTCGTTGTGCGCGAAACCCGAACCCGCGCCACCCATCGTGAACGAGGGGCGCACGACCACCGGGTAGCCGCCGAGCGTCTCGACGCCTTCTATGACGTCGTCCATCGAGTGGCAGATCACCGACCGGGCGGACTCGCCGTAACCGATCTTGGCCTTGACGGCCTCGACGACACCCTTGAACAGCTCGCGGTCCTCACCCTTGTTGATCGCCTCGACATTCGCGCCGATCAGCTCCACGCCGTACTTCTCCAGCACACCCTGCTCGTGCATGGAGATCGCCGTGTTGAGCGCGGTCTGGCCGCCGAGGGTCGGCAGCAGCGCGTCGGGACGCTCCTTGGCGATGATCTTCTCGACAAACTCAGGAGTGATCGGCTCCACATACGTGGCATCGGCGATCTCCGGATCAGTCATGATCGTCGCCGGGTTGGAATTGACCAGAATGACCCGCAGGCCCTCGGCCTTCAGCACCCGGCAGGCCTGCGTACCGGAGTAATCGAACTCCGCGGCCTGGCCGATGACGATCGGACCGGAGCCGATCACCAGAACGGACTGGATATCGGTGCGCTTAGGCACGCTCGGCCTCCATCAGCGATACAAAGCGGTCGAAGAGATACGCGGCATCGTGCGGGCCCGCCGCCGCCTCGGGGTGGTACTGGACACTGAACGCCGGCTGATCGAGCAGCCGAAGACCCTCCACCACGTCATCGTTCAGGCAGACGTGGGAAACCTCGGCGCGCCCGTACGGGGTCTCGGAGACCTTGTCGAGCGGGGCGTCGACGGCGAAGCCGTGGTTGTGCGCGGTGACCTCGACCTTGCCGGTCGTACGGTCCTGCACGGGCTGGTTGATCCCACGATGCCCGTACTTCAACTTGTACGTACCAAACCCGAGCGCACGGCCCAGAATCTGATTGCCGAAGCAGATGCCGAAGAGCGGCGTCTTGCGGGCGAGGACGTCCTTGATGACGGTGAGGTCAACCGTGGACGGGTCGCCGGGGCCGTTGGAGAGGAACACCCCGTCGGGCGCGACGGCGTACACGTCCTCGGCTGTGGCGGTCGCGGGAAGGACGTGCACCTCTATGCCGCGCTCGGCCATCAGGTGCGGGGTCATGCCCTTGATGCCGAGGTCGATCGCGGCGACGGTGAACTTCTTCTCACCGATCGCGGGGACGACGTACGGCTCGTCGGTGGAGACCTCGGCGGCAAGCGAGGCACCCACCATCTGCGGGGCCTCCTTCACACGGGCGAGCAGCGTCTGCTCGTCGGCGAGCGCGTCGCCGGAGAAGATGCCGACGCGCATCGCGCCCCGCTCACGCAGGTGGCGAGTGAGGGCGCGGGTGTCGATACCGCTGATGCCCACGACGCCCTGCTCGACGAGCTGCTCGTCGAGCGAGCGGCTGGAGCGCCAGTTGGAGGGGATGCGGGCGGGGTCGCGGACGACGTAACCGGCGACCCAGATCTTCTTCGACTCGTCGTCCTCGTCGTTCACGCCGGTGTTGCCGACGTGCGGCGCCGTCATGACGACGACCTGACGGTGGTACGACGGATCGGTGAGGGTCTCCTGATAACCGGTCATGCCGGTGTTGAACACCGCCTCGCCGAAGGTCTCCCCCACGGCCCCGTAGGCACGGCCGCGGAAACTGCGACCGTCCTCCAGGACAAGAACGGCGGGAGCCTTGGCGGCTCCCCGGGTGGAGATCGTCATCGTGCGGTGCCTTCCGTCGTAATGAACTGGTTCATGAAGTTGATGGCCTCGACCCAGGCCGTGTGTTCGGCCGCCCGGTCGGAGCGGAAACCGGAGTCGATCTGCTTGTCGCCGTGCTGCCAGGTGACGACCAGCAGGCCGCCCTCGGCGAGGACCTTGCCGGCGATCCCCTTGTCGAGCCTGGCTTCGCGCAGCTGCCCGGCCGGTACGAAGAAGTCGGCCGCCCCGGGGCGTACGACATCCAGGCCCGCGTCGGTGAGCGTCAGCTCGACCCTGCTGCGCGTGCCGAGACCATGGGCCACGATCCGGTCGAGCCACTGCCCGGCGGTCGTCGAGCCGTGGTAGCGGCCGCTCATGCTCAGCTTCGCCTCACCGGGCTCCTCCGGCGCGGTGGGCAGCTCCGGGATGTCCGACTGGAGGGTGGCGCGCCACTTCCAGCCCTGGCGCATCAGCCAGTACACGAGCGCGATGAAGAGCAGCAGCCCGACGACCCAGCCGATGCGGGCGGCCCAGTCGGTCACTTCGGCCGACTTCCGCTCCGCGGCGGCGGCCTCGGCGGCCAGATGGATGAAAGGTGTCACGCCAGATTCCCGTCGACGACCGTTGCGCGGCCCCGCAGCCAGGTGTGGGTGACGCGTCCCGGCAGCTCACGGCCCTCGTAGGGGGTGTTACGGCTGCGGGAGGCGAAGCCCGAGGGGTCCACTGCTCCAAGGTAATCCGGATCGACGAGCGTGAGGTTTGCAGGCTCGCCTGCCGAGACGGGTCGGCCGTGACCCTCGAGGCGGCCGATGGCCGCCGGGCGGAAGGACATGCGGTCCGCGACACCCGCCCAGTCGATGAGGCCGGTGTCGACCATCGTCTGCTGGACGACGGACAGGGCGGTCTCCAGACCGACCATGCCCATCGCCGCCGCGGCCCACTCGCAGTCCTTGTCCTCGTGCGGGTGCGGGGCGTGGTCGGTGGCGACGCAGTCGATGGTGCCGTCGGCGAGGGCCTCGCGCAGGGCCATGACGTCGGCCTCGGTCCTCAGCGGCGGGTTCACCTTGTAGACGGGGTTGTACGTACGGACCAGCTCGTCCGTGAGCAGGAGGTGGTGGGGTGTGACCTCGGCGGTGACATTCCAGCCCTTGGACTTGGCCCAGCGGACGATCTCCACCGACCCGGCGGTCGACAGGTGGCAGATGTGGACGCGCGAGCCGACGTGGGCGGCGAGGAGGACATCGCGGGCGATGATCGACTCCTCGGCGACGGCCGGCCAGCCGCCGAGACCCAGCTCGGAGGAGACGATGCCCTCGTTCATCTGGGCGCCCTCGGTGAGGCGGGGCTCCTGGGCGTGCTGGGCGACGACGCCGTCGAAGGCCTTCACGTACTCCAGCGCGCGGCGCATGATCACGGCGTCGTCGACGCACTTGCCGTCGTCGGAGAAGACCTTCACCCCGGCGGCGGAGTCGTGCATGGCCCCGAGCTCGGCGAGCTTCTTGCCCTCGAGGCCGACGGTGACGGCGCCGACGGGCTGCACGTCGCAGTACCCGGACTCCTTGCCGAGACGCCAGACCTGCTCGACGACGCCGGCGGTGTCGGCGACCGGGAAGGTGTTCGCCATGGCGTGGACGGCGGTGAAGCCGCCGACGGCCGCCGCCTTCGTGCCGGTCAGGACGGTCTCGGAGTCCTCACGGCCGGGCTCGCGCAGGTGGGTGTGCAGGTCGACGAGGCCGGGCAGCAGGATCTTGCCCTCGGCCTCGACGACGGTCGCGCCCTCGGCACTCAGTCCGGTGCCGACCTGGGCGACGGTCTCGCCGTCGATCAGTACGTCCTGCGGCTCGCCGCCCAGCACCTTCGCACCGCGGATCAGGATTTTGCTCATGGTTACTTGTTCTCCTCGGTGCGTGCCTGGGTGGAGCTGGGGCTGATGGCGGACTCGTTGCCGCCGAGAAGCAGGTACAGGACGGCCATCCGGGTCGAGACGCCGTTGGCGACCTGCTCGACGGCCGTGCAGCGGTCGGAGTCCGCGACCTGCGCCGTGATCTCCATGCCGCGGTTCATCGGGCCGGGGTGCATCACGATGGCGTGCTCGGGCATCCGGGCCATCCGGTCGCCGTCCAGGCCGTAGCGCCGCGAGTACTCGCGCTCGGTCGGGAAGAAGGCTGCGTTCATCCGCTCACGCTGCACACGCAGCATCATCACCGCGTCGGACTTCGGCAGCACGTCGTCGAGGTTGTACGAGACCTGGCACGGCCAGTGCTCGACGCCGATCGGGACCAGAGTGGGCGGCGCGACGAGCGTCACCTCGGCGCCGAGGGTGTGCAGCAGGTGGACGTTGGAGCGGGCGACCCGGCTGTGCAGTACGTCGCCGACGATCGTGATCCGGCGCCCCTCGAGGTCACGCCCTATTCCGGCGTCGGCACCGACGAGCCTGCGGCGCATCGTGAAGGCGTCGAGCAGCGCCTGGGTGGGGTGCTCGTGCGTACCGTCGCCCGCGTTGACGACCGCGCCGTCGATCCAGCCGGACGTCGCGAGGCGGTAGGGGGCTCCGGAGGCGCCGTGCCGGATGACGACGGCGTCGGCGCCCATCGCCTCCAGGGTCAGCGCGGTGTCCTTGAGCGACTCGCCCTTGGAGACCGACGAGCCCTTCGCGGAGAAGTTGATGACGTCGGCGGAGAGGCGCTTGGCGGCGGCCTCGAAGGAGATACGGGTGCGGGTCGAGTCCTCGAAGAAGAGGTTGACGACCGTACGTCCGCGCAGGGTCGGCAGCTTCTTGATCGGCCGGTCCGCCACGCGGGCCATCTCCTCGGCGGTGTCGAGGATCAGCACGGCATCGTCGCGGGTGAGGTCGGCGGCCGAGATGAGGTGACGCTTCATCTGGTGCTCCGTGGTTCGTGAGGGGCGCGTGTGTGGAGGCGGGCAGCAGGGCAGGCCGGCGCGCGGCCCCCAGGGTCTCGGGGTCCGTGCGGGGAATGCCGCTACTGCTCGCCGGCCGGAGCGGTCTGCTGAAGGCCGAGCAGCACGGCGTCGCGGCCGTCCTCCTCGGAGAGCTGGACCTTGACCGTCTCCCGCAACGACGTGGGGAGGTTCTTGCCGACGTAGTCGGCGCGGATCGGCAGTTCGCGGTGACCCCGGTCGACGAGGACCGCGAGCTGTACGGCACGGGGGCGGCCCATGTCGCCCAGCGCGTCCAGCGCGGCCCGGATCGTACGGCCGGAGAAGAGCACGTCGTCAACGAGCACGACGAGCCGGTCCTCGATGCCGTCACCGGGGATTTCCGTACGGGCGAGGGCCCGCGCGGGGCGCATGCGCAGGTCGTCGCGGTACATGGTGATGTCGAGGGAGCCGACCGGCATCTTGCGGCCGGTGATCTCTTCGAGCCTGGCGGCCAGCCGGCGGGCCAGGAAGACACCGCGGGTGGGAATGCCGAGAAGCACCACGTCGTCGGCACCCTTGGCGCGCTCGACGATCTCGTGAGCGATGCGGGTCAGTACCCGCTCGATGTCAGGGCCCTCGAGTACAGGGCGCGGGGCATCGGAATTAACCGTGTCCATAGGAAACGGACCTCCTTCTCCGCCTCACGGGACGGACCTTAAAGGACGTCGGAATTGCGTCAACCACCGTACCAGCAGGATTCGAGAACCCTTGCGGGACCCCCCTCGTAGGTGGTCTGGACCCATTCGGCTTGACGCACCCAAGTAACGCTGCGTAACCTCACAGTGAGTTACCAGCCGCGCGGCGGAGCCGCACGTCGTCACAGCGTCCGGGGAGCCATATGTCCAGCGAATACGCAAAACAGCTCGGGGCCAAGCTCCGCGCCATCCGCACCCAGCAGGGCCTTTCCCTCCACGGTGTCGAGGAGAAGTCCCAGGGCCGCTGGAAGGCCGTCGTGGTCGGCTCGTACGAGCGCGGCGACCGCGCCGTGACCGTACAGCGCCTCGCCGAGCTCGCGGACTTCTACGGCGTCCCGGTGCAGGAGCTCCTGCCCGGTACGACCCCCGGCGGCGCCGCCGAGCCGCCGCCGAAGCTCCGCCTGGACCTGGAGCGCCTCGCGCACGTCCCGGCCGAGAAGGCCGGCCCGCTCCAGCGTTACGCCGCCACGATCCAGTCGCAGCGCGGCGACTACAACGGCAAGGTCCTGTCGATCCGCCAGGACGACCTGCGCACGCTGGCCGTCATCTACGACCAGTCGCCCTCGGTCCTGACCGAGCAGCTGATCAGCTGGGGTGTGCTCGACGCGGACGCGCGCCGTGCGGTCTCGCACGAGGACATCTGAGTCCGGGCCACATCAGCAGAAACGTAACGCCGGGGCCGGCGGAAGCTTTCACGCTTCCACCGGCCCCGGCGTTTTTTGGTGTCTTCTCCGGCGCATTCCGCGTTTTTCCCGACCCCGGGCGTGACGAAAGGACCCGCAGTACGCCGTAAAGCGCTCTGCGGGCCCTTTCAGCCGTCAAACAAACCAGCGAGGCTACTCGCGACGCAGATTCGGCTTGAGGTCCTTGAAACGGCCCAGGAGGCCGTTCACGAAGGACGGGGAGTCGTCGGTGGAGAACTCCTTGGCGAGTTGCACCGCCTCGTCGATCACCACCGCGTCGGGCGTCTCGTCCATCCACACCAGCTCGTACGTGCCGAGCCGCAGGATGTTCCGGTCGACGACCGGCATCCTGTCGATCTCCCAGTCGACCGCGTAGGTGGCCATGAGGTCCTCGATGCGGTCCGCGTACTGCGCGTACCCCTCGACGAGCTGCATGGTGTACTCGCTGACCGGCGGCTGACGGGTGTCGGTCCTGGCGTGCCGCATCCAGTCCGCGAGGACCGTCTGCACGGACTCACCGCGCTGGTCGGCCTCGAAGAGGATCTGGAAGGCGCGCTTGCGCGCCGTATTCCGGGCAGCCACGGTTAGCTGTTCACCCGGCCGAGGTAATCGCTCGTGCGGGTGTCGACCTTGATCTTCTCACCGGTGGTGATGAAGAGCGGGACCTGGATCTCGTAGTCCGTCTCCAGCGTGGCCGGCTTGGTGCCACCGGTGGAGCGGTCGCCCTGGACGCCCGGGTCGGTGTGCTTGATGGTCAGCTCGACCGCGGCGGGCAGCTCGACGTAGAGCACCTCGCCCTCGTGCTGGGCGACGGAGGCGGTGAAGCCCTCGATCAGGAAGTTGGCGGCGTCGCCGACGGACTTCCGGTCGACCATCAGCTGGTCGTAGGTGTCCATGTCCATGAAGACGAAGTACTCGCCGTCCATGTACGAGAACTGCATGTCGCGCCGGTCGATGGTGGCCGACTCGACCTTGACACCGGCGTTGAAGGTCTTGTCGACGACCTTGCCCGACAGCACGTTCTTGAGCTTGGTGCGCACGAAGGCAGGGCCCTTGCCGGGCTTGACGTGCTGGAACTCGACGACGGACCAGAGCTGGCCCCCGTCGAGCTTGAGCACCATGCCGTTCTTGAGGTCGTTCGTGGAAGCCACGGTTGCGGAATCTCCTGGACTGAAGGCTGGTGGGGCTGCTGTGACCTCGGGGGGTCGCACTGCGGCTCAGGGCTACAGCGCGAGCAGCTCCTTGGTCGTAATGGTGAGTAGCTCGGGTCCGCCGTCCGCCTCGGGGCGCACGACGAGCGTGTCATCGATCCGGACACCGCCCCGGCCCGGGAGGTGGACCCCCGGTTCGACGGTGACCGGCACACAAGCGTCCAGTTTACCCATGGCCGCAGGTGCCAGCTGCGGGTCCTCCTCGATTTCGAGTCCGACACCGTGCCCGGTCTGCGGTGAGAGGCCCTCGCCGTGGCCTGCGGCGGCGAGTACGTGACGTGCCGCGCGGTCGACTTCGCGGTACTCGACGCCGGGCAGGAGAGCCTCCCGGCCCGCCCGCTGAGCGGCGAATACGACGTCGTACAGCTCGATCTGCCACTCGGCCGGGCTCGTACCGATGACGAAGGTACGGCCGATCTCGCAGCGGTAGCCGCGGTAGTTCGCACCGAGGCAGACGGAGAGAAAATCACCCTCCTCCACGCGCCGGTCCGACGGCCGGTGCCTGCCCAGACCCGAGTTCGGTCCCGTGGCGACCGAAGTGGGGAAGGCGGTCCCGTCCGCGCCGTGGTCGACCAGGCGACGCTCCAGTTCCAGCGCGAGATGCCGTTCCGTACGGCCGACGAGGATCGATTCGAGCAGCTCGCCGAGGGCCTGGTCGGTGATCTCGGCCGCGATCCGCAAGGACGCGATCTCTTCCTCGTCCTTGACGATGCGCAGCTGTTCGACGGCGCCGGCGAGGTCGCCCAGACGCAGCCGGGGCGCGACCGAGCCGAGCGCCCGGTGCCGGGCGACGGTCAGGTGGCTCTCCTCGACGGCGAGCGACTCCGCGCCGCCCGCCGCGGCCGTCCGGGCCGCCGCGACGACGGCGTCCCCGCCGGGCGCGGGCAGGACCGTGATCCGCAGCTGCTCGTCGGGGCGGCCGTCGGCGGGGTCGATGACGGACGTGCCGGGGCAGATCAGCACGTCCTCCTCCGGCCCGAGCAGCAGGACGGCACCGGGCGGTGCCCCGCCGGAGAGGTAGCGGACGTTGGCGGGACGGGAGACCAGTGCGGCGGCGCTGCCGGCAGCGGCGCACCGGTCGCGCAGCCGTCCACGGCGGACCGCATACAGCTCTGACATGTTTCGAGCGTACGAGCGCGGGCGCCGTCCGGCCGGTTCAGCGCGTCCGACCGGGCGGCGCGGCCCTCTGTGCGAAAGGTGCGGCGGCGCTGTCGCCTACCAGGCCGGCGGGCTGGCTATGGAGCGCGCCAGCACCTCGTCCAGTACCCGGGCCGTGGTCGGCACGTCGTACTGCGAGTTGTCGATGATCGGCAGCCCCGAGCCGTACCACCCGGCCATCCGGCCGTGGATGCGGGCCACTTCCTCGTCCGACAGGCGCCGGTTGCCGCTGCGCTGGGCGTTGCGTTCCAGCACGATCTCGAGACCGGGAAGTATCACGACGGGCAGCAGGCCGGGGCCCACGTGGCGCTTCCAGCCGCCGAGCCCGACGACGGGACGGTCCGGGAAGACGGCGTCGTCGACGATGCAGGAGATGCCGTTGGCCAGGAAGTTGCGGGCGGCGAAGCCGCAGGTACGGCGGGCGAGGCGGTACTGGGCCTCGGACTGGTCGTTCCAGCCGGACTGCGGGTCGGCGAATCCCGAGCAAACCCATTCGCGTACGTCGTCGAGGCTGATGTGCGCGGTCGGTACCCGGCGGTGCTGCGCCCAGTGCTTGGCGACGGTCGTCTTGCCCGCGCCCGCGGGGCCGATGAGCAGCACCGCCAGCGTCGTGCTGCCGGTGTCCGTGGGCGCGGCGGCGGGCGGCGGCGCGGGAACCGGGACAGGGCCGCCGGGCGGCAGCTGGATGTGCCCGGTGGTCTCGCGGGACGGCGGCCTCGGCGCGTGCTGCGGGGCGGGGCCGGTCCAGCCGGGTGGCGGGGCGTGCCCGGGGGCGGCGCCAGGAGCGTGAGGGGCCTGCGGGGGCCCTTGGGGCGCGGGCGGCCCGGCGGGGTGCGGGGCGCCGTGCGCCCACCCTGCGCCGGGCCCTTGGGGTGGTGGCAGCGGAGCCCCCACTGCGTGCTGCATCCGGTGCCACTCCGTCTCGTACAGGCGATTCATGCGGGCCAGGACGGCCCGGGCCTACCGAAAGGTACCTGCCCCCGCCGTTCTACTGTGAACGGCGGGGGCAGGTACAGAGTGCCCGCTCAGCCGTCGAGTTCCTCGGCGAGGGCGCGAAGGGCGAGCCGGTACGAGCCGATCCCGAAGCCCGCGACCGTACCGCTGGCGACGGCGGCGACCACCGAGGTGTGCCGGAATTCCTCGCGTGTGTACGGGTTCGAGATGTGCACCTCGATGAGCGGCGCGGTGCGCTGGGCCGCCGCGTCCCTCATTCCGTACGAATAATGCGTGAACGCACCTGGGTTGAGAACGACCGGAATTGACCCGTCCGCGGCCTCGTGGAGCCAGCGGATCATCTCTCCCTCGTCGTTCGTCTCGCGTACGTCGACGTCGAAGCCCAGTTCCTTGCCGAGCCGTCCGCACTCCTCCACCAGCCCCGCGTACGACGTGGCGCCGTACACGTCGGGCTCGCGCGAGCCGAGACGGCCGAGGTTGGGCCCGTTGAGCACCAGCACCCGCCGTGTCACCCGCGTCACTTGGACACCTCGCCGTACGCCGCCAACAGCACCGCCGGGTCGGGGCCTTCCAGCACGGTCGGCTTGGCGAGCCCGTCGAGGACGATGAAGCGCAGCACGTTGCCGCGCGACTTCTTGTCGACCTTCATGGTCTCCAGCAGCTTGGGCCACTGGTCACCCCGGTAGGTCAGCGGCAGCCCGACCGACTCCAGCACCGCGCGGTGCCGGTCGGCGGTCGCGTCGTCGAGACGGCCCGCGAGACGCCCGAGTTCGGCGGCGAAGACCATGCCGATCGACACAGCCGCGCCGTGACGCCAGTTGTAGCGCTCGTTCTTCTCGATGGCGTGCGCGAGCGTGTGACCGTAGTTCAGGATCTCGCGCAGACCCGACTCCTTCAGGTCGCTCGACACGACGTCGGCCTTGACCCGGATCGCGCGCTCGATCAGCTCGGCGGTGCGCGGCCCCTCGGGCGTGCGGGCCGCCGCCGGGTCCTCCTCAATCAGGTCGAGGATCACCGGGTCCGCGATGAAGCCCGCCTTGATGATCTCGGCGAGACCGCTGATGTAGTCGTTGACCGGCAGGGAGTCCAGCGCCGCCAGGTCGCACAGCACACCGGCCGGCGGGTGGAAGGCGCCGACGAGGTTCTTGCCCTCGGCGGTGTTGATGCCCGTCTTGCCGCCGACGGCCGCGTCGACCATGCCGAGCACGGTCGTCGGTACGGCGATCCAGCGCACTCCGCGCAGCCAGGTGGCCGCGACGAATCCGGCCACGTCGGTGGTGGCCCCGCCGCCCACGCCGACGATGACGTCCGTACGCGTGAAGTTGGTCTGCCCGAGCGCCTTCCAGCAGTACGCCGCGACCTCTACGGTCTTCGACTCCTCGGCGTTCGGCAGCTGGATCGCGATGACCTCGTAGCCCTGGGCCGCGAGGTCCTCACGGATCGTCTCACCGGTGCCGGCGAGCGCCTCGGGGTGCAGGACGGCGACGCGCTGGGCCCGGTCGCCGATCAGCCCGGGAAGCTCACCGAGCAGCTGCCGGCCGACCAGCACCTCGTAGGGCTCCGCGCCCTCGCTGCCGCCGATCTGGATACGGGTGACTGCCTGCTCCGTCATGCTTCCTTCAATTCGAGTGCGTCGAGGACCGCCTGGGCGACCTCTTCGGGGGTGCGGTCGTCCGTCTCGACGACCGCGTCGGCCACCACGGCGTACAGATGCCGGCGCGCTTCCATCAGCTGCTTCCACTGCTGGCGCGGGTTGACGGCGAGCAGCGGGCGGGCGGTGTTGAGTCCGACGCGCTTGATCGCCTCGGTCACGTTCATGGAGAGGCAGACGACGGGCAGCCCGGCCAGGGCCGCGCGCGTGCTGTCGTCGAGGACCGCGCCGCCGCCGAGGGCGAGTACGCCCGTGTGCTCGGCGAGGGCGGCCCCGACGGCCTGCCGCTCCAGCTCACGGAAGTGAGCCTCGCCCTCGTCGACGAAGATCTCGGCGATGGGCCGGCCGTCGGCCGCGACGATGTCGGCGTCGGTGTCCCGGTACGCCACGCCCAGCCGCTCCGCGAGGAGCGCGCCGACGGTGGACTTGCCGACCCCCATGGGCCCGACCAGTACGACGACCGGCCCGCCTGTCCCGCTCACCGTACGACCAGGGTGTCGAGGTAGCTCTGCACGTTGCGCCGGGTCTCGCCCACGCTGTCGCCGCCGAACTTCTCCGCGACGGCGTCCGCGAGGACGAGCGCGACCATGGCCTCGGCCACGATCCCGGCCGCCGGGACGGCGCACACGTCGGAACGCTGGTGGTGCGCGGCGGCGACCTCGCCGGTGGCGGTGTCGATGGTGGCGAGGGCGCGCGGCACGGTGGCGATGGGCTTCATGGCGGCCCGTACGCGCAGCAGCTCACCGGTGGACATGCCGCCCTCGGTACCGCCGGCGCGCCCGGTGGTACGACGTACACCTTCGGCGGTGGGCACGATCTCGTCGTGCGCCTTGCTGCCCGGCACTCGGGCCAGGTCGAAACCGTCGCCGACCTCGACGCCCTTGATCGCCTGGATGCCCATCAGCGCGGCGGCGAGCCGCGCGTCGAGCCGGCGGTCCCAGTGCACGAACGACCCGAGCCCGACGGGCACGTTGTACGCCAGTACCTCGACCACGCCACCGAGCGTGTCGCCGTCCTTGTGGGCCTGGTCGATCTCGGCCACCATCGCCTTCGACGCGTCGGCGTCCAGGCAGCGCACGGGGTCCTCGTCGAGCTTCGCCTCGTCGGCGGGCACGGGCAGCACGCCGTACGGGGCCTTGGCCGCGGCCAGCTCCACGACGTGCGACACGATCTCGACGCCGGTGGTCTGCTTCAGGTACGACCGGGCGACGGTACCCAGCGCCACGCGGGCGGCGGTCTCACGCGCGCTGGCGCGCTCCAGGACCGGCCGGGCCTCGTCGAGCGCGTACTTCTGCATCCCCGCGAGGTCGGCGTGCCCGGGACGGGGGCGGGTCAGCGGCGCGTTGCGCGCCAGCTTGGCCAGCTCCTCGGGGTCCACGGGGTCGGCCGACATGACCTGCTCCCACTTGGGCCACTCGGTGTTGCCCACCATGATCGCGACGGGTCCGCCCATGGTCAGGCCGTGCCGTACGCCGCCGAGGAAGGTCACTTCGTCCTTCTCGAACTTCATCCGCGCGCCGCGCCCATAGCCGAGGCGCCGCCGGGCGAGCGCGTCCGCCACCATCTCCGTGGTGACGGGGACACCGGAGGGAAGGCCCTCCAGCGTCGCTACGAGTGCGGGGCCGTGGGATTCCCCCGCGGTCAGCCAGCGCAACCTGCTCAACGGTGCTCCTCATGCTCGCGCCTGGAACTGCGACGGCGCGACCGGGTGCGCGGCCCTGGCCCGCCACCCCTGATCCTCCCACGACCGGGCCCCCGACCCGGCCGCCGGTCCATCAGACGGACGGCCCGCTCACTGCGTGGGACGCGTCGGCTCGGTCCGTGGGCGCCGCTGTCCGACGCCACAGCCCGGGAGCGCCGTACGTCAGCAGCAGGAGAAGAACGGCCGAGCCGAGCGCATTACGGAGCCGGTCCGACAGGAATCCGCGGCTCCTACGGGGCGGCGAGTGCGCTCTCGCCGGCGGCGCGCATGACGGCGAGCGGCGCGGTGGCGCAGCCCGTCATCTGCTCCACTTGGAGAACGGCCTGGTGTACGAGCAGGTCGAGGCCGCCTACGACCGCGCCACCGCGCGCGGACCAGGCGGCGGCGAGTGCGGTCGGCCAGGGCTCGTACAGGACGTCGAAGAGGGTGCCGGGGCGGTCGGGCACGGCCTGGGCGAGGGCGTCCGTGGTGCCGGCCGGGGTCGTGGCGATGACGAGCGGGGCGTCGAACGCCCGCGCCGCTTCCGCCCAGTCGGCGACGCGTACGTCGACTTCGAGCCGCTCGCCCCACTGCCGCATCTCATCCGCGCGGGCGGAGCTGCGGACGTACGCGGTGACCGGGCCGGCGCACAGGCGGGAGAGAGCGGCGAGCGCGGACGAGGCGGTGGCGCCGGCGCCGAGGATGGCGGCGGAGTCGACCTTCTCGACGCCGCGCTCGTGCAGGGCGGCGATCATCCCGGGGATGTCGGTGTTGTCACCGAGGCGTCGGCCGTCCTCGGTGAAGACGACGGTGTTGACCGCCTCCACGGACGCCGCCGTGTCGCTGATCTCGTCGAGCAGCGGGATGACGGCCCGCTTGAGCGGCATGGTCAGGGACAGGCCGGCCCAGGACGAGTCCAGCTCGGCGAAGAAGCCGGCGAGCCCGGTCTCGTCCACTTCGAAGCGGTCGTACGACCAGTGGGCGAGGCCGAGTGCCTCGTACGCGGCGCGGTGGAGCACCGGTGAGAGCGAGTGGGCGATGGGCGAGCCGAGGACCGCCGCCCGTCGCGCCGGCGTCCGCTCATCCATTGTTGCCCTGCCGCTCATTGAACTCGGCTACCAGCTTGTTGTGCTCGGTCAGGTTCTTGGTGAACTTCGTGGTCTTTCCGTCCACGGACACGAAGTACAGCCAGCCGCCATTGTCCGGGTCCAGCGCGGCCTTCAGCGCATCGTTACCGGGGTTTCCGATCGGCCCCGGAGTCAACCCGCGGTAGAAGTACGTGTTGTACGGGTCGTCGTAATTCCGGATTTCGTTCGTGGCGATATTGATCTTGCTCTCGTTCTTCAAGTAATTGAAGGCGGAGTCGAATTCGAGCTTCTGGTTCGTGTCCGTGTTCGTCGGCTTGAGCCGGTTGTAGACGACTTCGGACATCCTCCTGAAGTCGTCGTGTGTGATGCCCTCCGCCTGCACGAGGCTCGCCACCGTGATGACCTGCAGCGGCGATTCAAGACCGAGTTTCTTGGCCTCCGCCGAGAGGTCCGTCTTCGCGTACTCGTTCTTGGCCCGCGACACCATTTCCTTGAGCACGGACTTCGGCGTGGATTTACCGCCGAGGTCGTAACGCGACGGGTACAGGAAGCCTTCCAGCGGGTCCTTGATATCCGGATTGTCATTGGCCCACTCGGGCAGCCCGAGGTCCTTGTACTCCTCCTTGGCGACCTCTCTGGTCGTACCGACGTCGACCCTCAGCTTCTTGTCGATATTCTCGTAGATCAAGACGTTCCGCTGGCCCTCCGCGACGGTGAGGGAATTCAGGTTCGCCGGATTGATCATGAGCTCGAGGGCTGCCTGGGCGGACATCTCCTTCTTCATGGTGTAGACGCCGGGCTGGATTCCCTTGGCCTTGGGGTTGCTGGTCGCGGCCGAGACGAAAGCCCCCGAGCTCTTGACCACACCCTTCTTCGCCAGAATGCTGCCCATCTGGCCCAGGCCGGCACCCCTGGGGACCTCGATCTCGACGGACCCGGTGCCGGTGCCCGCGAAGTCTTCAGGAGCACCGAACTTGCTTTGGTAGAACTGGTAGCCGAAGTAACCGACGCCGCCCACACCGCCGGCCAGGACCACCGTGACGAAGAGGCATGCCGTGCCGTTGCGGCTCTTCTTCTTTTTGGACTTTCCGCCGCGGCGGTCGCTGCCCCGGCCCCTGCGCGACTCGCGCGGATCGCCGTCGTCGTGGTCGTCGGCGCCCGTGAAGAACGGGTGCTCCTCGCGCTCTTCGGGCTCCGGCTCCCACTCGG
This sequence comes from Streptomyces sp. TRD_SC_5, assembly GCF_056836825.1. Classification (NCBI taxonomy): domain Bacteria; kingdom Bacillati; phylum Actinomycetota; class Actinomycetes; order Kitasatosporales; family Streptomycetaceae; genus Streptomyces; species Streptomyces sp. TRD_SC_5. Next base: position 1,014,911 of record NZ_JBWZZS010000001.1, read on the forward strand.
GGGCCTGTTCCGGCTCCGGGGCGTGGCGCTGGTTCGGGGGCTGGGGCGGGGGGTACGCGTCGGGCGCGGCGTAGTAGTCGGTCTCGGGGGCACCGTAGGCGGGCTGCTGGCCGGCGTAGGCGTCGGGCGCAGGGTTCATGCCGTACGGCACCGGCTCCTGGGCCTGGTACTGAGGCTGGTACCCGCCCGTGTCCCAGCCGGCGTTGTCGCCGTACTGCTGCTGGTCCGCGTACCCGGGTTGCTGCTGGCCGTCGTAGTACGGCTGTTGCTGCGGCTCCTGCTGGTAGTGCTGCGGCTGGCCGTCGTACGGACCCTGCCGGCCGCCGTGCGCGGCCTGCTGTCCTGCCCATCCCTGGTCCCCGTACAACGGGTCCTCGGGATGCCACGGTTCGTGGCCTGCGCCCCGGCCGTACTCAGTCATGAAACCCCATAGTGTGCCGCGAGGCGGCGGCTGCTTCGCGCGTGGGGCACGGCATCCGTTCCGCCTCTTCTTTGTGCGGTGGCTGTTCGAACACCGCCGCATCGCGCGGAACGTTACCGTATCGCGATCAGACAACCACTTCGACGCCCTCGCCCGGGGGATTGCCGGAGACCCGTTCGGCCTCCAAAGCGTTCTGAAGGATGACAATTGCGGCCGCTTGGTCGATCACAGACCTGCCCTTCTTGGACTTCACGCCCGAAGCGCGCAGGCCCTGACTGGCCGTCACTGTGGTCATCCTCTCGTCCACGAGCCGCACCGGAACGGGCGCGATGCCGCGAGCGAGCTCCTGGGCGAAAATGCGGACCTTGACCGCCGCCGGCCCCTCGCCCCCGTTGAGGGAGCGAGGAAGGCCGACCACGACCTCTATCGGTTCGTACTCCTCTACGAGCTGCCTCAGCCGCCGGTGGGCGGCCGGGACGTCACGTCCCGGCACGGTCTCCACCGGCGTGGCCAGCACCCCGTCGGGGTCGCACGAGGCGACCCCGATCCGGGCGTCTCCGACGTCGATCGCGAGGCGACGGCCGCGTCGCATCAGGCGCTCTCGCCGACAGCGCGCTCGACGGCGGCCACGGCGTCGCCGATGGCCTCCGGGTTCTGGCCGCCGCCCTGGGCGACGTCCGGCTTGCCGCCACCGCCGCCGCCGAGGGTCTTGGCGGCCGTACGGACCAGGTCGCCGGCCTTGAGACCGCGCTCACGGGCGGCCTCGTTGGTGGCGATGACGGTCAGCGGGCGGCCGTTGGCGGTGGTGAAGAGCGCCACCACCGTCGGGCGGTCGGACGGGATGCGGCCGCGTACGTCCAGGACCAGCCTGCGCAGGTCGTCCGCCGAAGTGCCGTCCGGCACCTGGCCGGTGACGACCGCGACGCCCCGCACGTCCTTGGCGCCGGAGGCGAGGCCGGCGGCGGCCTGCAGGACCTTCTCCGCACGGAACTTCTCGATCTCCTTCTCGGCGTCCTTGAGCTTGGCGAGCATCCCGGAGATCTTCTCCGGCAGCTCCTCCGGACGGCCCTTGACCAGCTCCTGGAGCTGGGCGACGACCGTGTGCTCACGAGCCAGGAAGTTGTACGCGTCCACGCCCACCAGGGCCTCGATGCGCCGCACGCCCGAGCCGATCGACGACTCGCCGAGCAGCTTCACCAGACCCAGCTGGGCGGTGTTGTGGACGTGCGTACCGCCGCACAGCTCCTTGGAGAAGTCGCCGATGGTCACGACGCGCACGCGCTCGCCGTACTTCTCGCCGAACTCCGCGATGGCGCCCTGCTTCTTGGCGTCGTCGATCGACATGACCTCGGCCTGGACGTCGAGTTCACGGGCGAGCACGTTGTTGATCTTGTGCTCCACGTCGGTGAGGACGGTGCCCGGTACGGCGTTCGGCGAGCCGAAGTCGAAGCGGAAGCGGCCCGGCGAGTTCTCCGAACCGGCCTGGGCGGCCGTCGGGCCGAGCGCGTCGCGCAGCGCCTGGTGCGTCAGGTGCGTGGCGCTGTGGGCGCGGGCGATGGCGCGGCGGCGCTTGAGGTCGATGGCGGCGTACGCGGAGGCGCCCACGGTCACCTCGCCGACCTGGACCGAGCCCTTGTGGACGGAGACGCCCGGGACCGGCTGCTGTACGTCGCGCACCTGGATGATGGCGCCCGTGTCCAGCTTGATGCGACCGGTGTCGGCCTGCTGGCCGCCGCCCTCGGCGTAGAAGGGCGTGCGGTCGAGGACGACCTCGACCTCGTCGCCCTCGGTGGCGGCCGGGGAGGGCAGACCGTCGACGAGCAGGCCGACGATGGTCGACTCGCCCTCGGTGTGGGTGTAGCCGGTGAACTCGGTGGTGCCGGAGTTGTCGGCGACCTCGCGGTAGGCGGAGACGTCGGCGTGACCGGTCTTCTTGGCCCTGGCGTCGGCCTTGGCCCGGTCGCGCTGCTCCTTCATCAGGCGGCGGAAACCGTCCTCGTCCACGGACAGGCCCTGTTCGGCGGCCATCTCCAGGGTGAGGTCGATCGGGAAGCCCCACGTGTCGTGGAGCAGGAACGCCTTGTCGCCGGCGAGGACCTTGCCGCCGGCGGCCTTGGTCTCCGTCACGGCCGTGTCGAGGATGTTCGTGCCGCCCTTGAGGGCCTTCACGAACGCGGCCTCCTCGGCGAGGGCCACGGTCTCGATGCGCTTGCGCTCGGTCAGGAGCTCCGGGTACTGCTGGCCCATCGACGTGATCACGGTGTCGACGAGCTCGGCGACGACGGGACCGGTGGCGCCCAGAAGGCGCATGTTGCGGATGGCGCGGCGCATGATGCGGCGAAGGACGTAACCACGGCCCTCGTTGCCGGGGCTGACGCCGTCGCCGATGAGCATCACCGACGTACGCATGTGGTCGGTGACGACGCGCAGCGAGACGTCCGAGGCGTGATCGACGCCGTACTGGACACCGGTCAGCTCGGTGGCCTTCTCGATGACCACCATCGAGGTGTCGATCTCGTACAGGTTCTGTACGTCCTGGAGGATCATCGCCAGGCGCTCGAGGCCGAGGCCGGTGTCGATGTTCTTCGACGGCAGGTCACCAAGGATCGGGAAGTCTTCCTTGCCGTCGCCGGCACCCCGCTCGTACTGCATGAAGACCAGGTTCCAGATCTCCACGTACCGCTCGTCGTTGACGGCCGGGCCGCCCTCGACGCCGAAGGCCGGGCCACGGTCGTAGTTGATCTCCGAGCACGGGCCGCACGGTCCGGGCACGCCCATGGACCAGAAGTTGTCCTTCTTGCCCAGGCGCTGGATCCGCTCGGCCGGTACGCCGATCTTGTCGCGCCAGATCTGCTCGGCCTCGTCGTCGTCGAGGTAGACCGTGATCCACAGCCGCTCGGGGTCGAGGCCGTACCCGCCGTCCGCCACGGAGCTGGTCAGCAGCTCCCAGGCGAACTCGATGGCGCCTTCCTTGAAGTAGTCGCCGAACGAGAAGTTGCCGCACATCTGGAAGAACGTGCCGTGGCGGGTGGTCTTGCCGACCTCTTCGATGTCCGGCGTACGCACGCACTTCTGCACGCTGGTGACGCGCGGGGCGGGCGGCTTGACCTCGCCGAGGAAGTACGGCTTGAAGGGCACCATGCCCGCAGGGACCAGCAGCAGGGTCGGGTCGTCCGCGATGAGCGACGCCGAAGGCACGACGTTGTGTCCGCGCTCCTCGAAGAAGCGCAGCCAGCGGCGGCGGATTTCAGCCGACTCCATCAGTGGTCCTCATTCCGGTTGTACGAATGCTTGTTGTGGTCGAGAGCGGCGACGCGTCGGTGCTCGATGACTTTGGGGGCGTTCCGCTCTTCGAGGCCGAGGGCGTCGCCCAGTTCGGCTTCGCGCTGCGCCATGCCCGCCTTGACGTCGAGCGCGAAGTCCTTGAGCCGGTGACCTGCTTCGACCGCCTTGTCGGCGGCCTGCGCGGCGAGGCTCTCGGGCGTCAGCTGCTTGAGCTTGCGGTTGACCTTGGTGGTGGCCCACACACCGGCTGCGGCGCCGGCGGTGAACCAGAACGTACGGCGGAACATTGCGGCTTCAGCCCTTCCGCTTCCGGCGCCGGGCGGACGGCACGGTCCGGCCGGCGATCACAGTGCGACGCGACGGCTGCTCCGCCGGGGCGTCCTTGTCGCGGCCGAGCGCCCGGCGTACGCCGTACCCGAAGGCGGCGACCTTGACGAGCGGGCCGCCGAAGGTCGACGCGACGGTCGTCGAGAGCGCGGACGCGTTGGAGGTGACTTCCTGGACGTCCGTCGCGATGGCGTCGACCCGGTCGAGCTGGGTCTGCGCGGACCGTACGGTCGCGGAGGCGTCCGCCAGCAGCGGGACGGCCTGTTCGGTCACGTCCGCGACGAGTTTGGTCGTCGCCCTGAGCGTCTGGGCCAGCCTCACCAGAACCACGGCGAGGAAGGAGACCAGGATCGCCCAGAAGACGGCCACCAGGATGCCGGCCACCTCTCCACCGGACACTTTGCACCGCTCCCTGCCGTCGAGAAAAGTCGTTCTGCGAGCCTATCGCGCCGGGACTCAGGGTCCGTACCGCATTACGGGCGCGAGGAGCGGAAGCCGTCCGGCCTGATTGTACGGAGTGCTTACGGATCGGTACGCTCCGTGTCCTATGCGACGCACTCCCCCTCCGGTGTCCCACTCCCCCGCTCACAGCAGCCTCCCGGCAGAGCTGAACCCGTTCGTCGGGCGCCGTACGGAACTCGCGGAGATCGGCCCGCTGCTGGAGGACGCCCGGCTGGTCACCGTGACGGGGGTCGGCGGCGTCGGCAAGACACGATTCGCCCTGCGCGCCGCCTGCGACCTGCAGGAACGGTACTTCGACGGGGTCCGGCTCGCCGAGCTGTCCGCGCTCACCGACCCAGGTCTGCTGGAGCACGCGGTCGCCGAGGCGCTGGGGCTGACCGACCACACCAGCAAGCCGCCGCGCAGTGTGCTGCTGGAGCATCTCGCGGCGCGCAGGCTGCTGCTCGTACTCGACGGCTTCGAGCATCTGGTCGACGCCGTGGCCGGGCTCGTCAGGGAGCTGCTGCGGCACGCTCCGGGGCTGACCGTGCTGGCCACAGGGCGGCTGCCGCTGTGCGTCGACGGCGAACAGTCCTTTCCCCTGCCGCCGATGCCGGATCCGGACGCGGTACGGCTCTTCACCGACCGGGCCGCCGCCGGGCAGCCCGGCTTCCGGCTGACGGACGCCAACAGCGGCGCCGTGCACGAGCTGTGCCGTCGGCTGGACGGGATTCCGCTCGCCCTGGAACTGGCGGCGGGGCGGCTGAAGGCCCTCTCCGTCGAGCAGGTGCTCGACCGGCTCGACAACCGTTTCCGGCTGCTGACCGGCTCCACCCGTGGCGCCCTTCCCCGCCACCAGACGCTGCGTACCGCGATCGGCTGGAGCCACGAGCTGTGCACGCCGGAGCAGCGGCTGCTGTGGGCGCGGCTTTCCGTGTTCGCGGGGCAGTTCGACCTGGAGGCGGCCGAGTACGTGTGCGGCGGCACCGAATTCCCGGACGACAGCGTGCTTGACGTACTCACCGATCTGATCTCGCAGTCCGTCGTGATCCGCGAGGACACCGCGACGGGCGTCCGCTACCGGATGCTCGACACCGTCCGGGAGTACGGCGCCGACTGGCTGGCGGCCACCGGCGACGCCGAGCGCGTGCGGCGCAGGCACCGCGACTGGTACCTGGGGCTCGCGACCTGGTGCGAGCTGGACTGGTTCAGCCCCCGGCAGGCCGAGGTGGCGGCCCGCGTCGACAGCGAACTGCCCAATCTGCGCCGGGCGATGGAGTATTCGCTGGAGCATCCGCGGGATGTGCACCTGGGCCAGTACCTGGCGGGCACGCTGTGGTTCTACTGGGTCGGCTGCGGGCGTCTGTCGGAGGGGCGGCACTGGCTGGACCACGTACTGGAGTACGAGAGCGAGCACGAGGCGCATCGGCTGAAGGCACTGTGGGTGCTGGGCTACGTGGCCGTCCTGCAGGGCGACGCGATCGGCGCGCTCGCCGCCCTCCAGGAGTGCCGCGAGGGCGCCGAGCTGAGCGCCAACGCTCTGGCGTCGGCGTACGCCGTGCACCGGTCGGGCTGCCTCGCGCTGGTCTCCGACGACATGCCGCGCGCCGAGGAGCTGCTCCGGGAGGCCCTCGCGCGCTACGCGGAGATCGGCGAGCTCAACAGCAATGTGCTGATGGGGCAGATCGAGCTGGCGATGGCGGTGGCCTTCCGGGGCGATCTGGCGCAGGCGGTCGCGATCTGCGAGGAGGTCACGGAGGTCTGCGAGGACCACGGGGAGCGCTGGGCCCTCGCGTACGCGCTGTACGTCCGGGCCTATGCGGAACGTACGAACGGCCGGCCGGACCGGGCCCGGGAACTGCTGGTGGAGTGCCTCGCGATCGACCACGCCTTCAACGATCTGCTCGGTGTGGTGCTGGCCCTCGAGCTGCTGGCGCTGGTCACGCTGGACGCCGGCGATCCGGCGGAGGCGGCCGTGCTCCAGGGAGCGGCCGAGCGGATCTGGCCGTCGGTGGGGCTGCCGCTGTTCGGTTCGGCGTACTACAACGCGCCGCACGCGCTGTGCGAGAAGCAGGCACGGGAGCGGCTCGGAGACGGCCGGTACGAGACGTTCCGCTGCGAGGGTGCCTCGCTGGGGCTGGACACGGCGGTGGCCAGGGCGCTCGAAGGGCCGCCTCGCACGGTGCCCGCGCCGCCGCAGCCGCGCGCCGCGTCCGTGGCTCCCCGGAACAGTGCCCCGAGCACGCGCGAGCCCGCCGCCTCCCGTTCCGTACGGAACGAGGAGACGACGGGCTGAGGCGCTTGCCGGACTACTACTGCGGCCGCTGGATCAGCGGGCGTAGTACTCGACGACGAGCTGCTCGTCGCAGATGACCGGGATTTCCTTGCGGTTCGGGTCGCGGTCCAGGCGGAAGGCCAGGGCCTTCAGGTTCACCTGGAGGTAGCGCGGCGTCTCACCGTCGGTGTCGTAGCCACCCTCGCGGGCAACCTGGAAGGGGTGCTTCTCGCGGCTGCGCTCGCGGACCATCACGACGTCGTCGGGACGGACGCGGAACGACGGCTTGTCGACCTTGCCACCGTTGACCTCGATGTGGCCGTGGACGACCATCTGACGGGCCTGGTAGATCGTACGGGCGATGCCCGAACGAAGGATGAGGGCGTCGAGGCGGCGCTCGAGCTCGATGACCAGGGCCTCGCCGGTCTTGCCTTCGGCCTTCTTGGCGCGGTCGTAGGCGCGGGCCATCTGCTTCTCGCTGATGTCGTACTGCGCGCGCAGACGCTGCTTCTCGAGCAGACGGACCTTGTAGTCCGAGTTCTGCTTGCGCCCACGGCCGTGCTCGCCCGGCGGGTAGGGGCGGGCCTCGAAGTACTTGACAGCCTTCGGCGTCAGCGCGATGCCGAGCGCACGGGACTTCTTGACCTTGGGACGCGACTGGTTAGGCACGTTCTCCAGACCTCCGTTGTAGGTTAGGTTAGGCTCACCTTACTCAAGGAGATCGCATGTCTCGTCCGGGGAACACCAGTCACGTCACGGACAACACAAAGAAGGCCGACATCAAAAGTGTCGACGCGACGGAGGTCCGATCAGATCGTGGTCAGCCGCGTCCCAGCGGACTTGAAATCGCACGGATGCCGTCAGCAGCCGAGCGCACACGAACTCTCGTACAGAGTACCTGCTCCGCGGTAGTGCTTCTCCCCGGTCCTGTGCTGGCACGGCCCGAGCAGCTCGTGCCCGAGGAACGGAGCGTCGGCCCCGACGGTGAGGTGCTGCTGGTCTTTCCCGCGGATTCTCCGGTCGTACGGGCCGCCACGCACGCACAGGACGACGAACTGCCCGTGGTGCTGGAGGTCACGGACGTCGCACCGGTGTCCGTCCCCAACCGTATCCGGGGCCGCGCCTGGGTCTCCGGCTGGCTCACCTGCGTACGCGGTGTGGCGGAGCCCGGGCACATGCTGCTGCGGCTCGAGGTCGGCGAGGCGCGCGTGGACGATCTGTGGGGCACGGGGACGGTCGATGCCGAGGCGTTCGCGGCGGCGGCCGCCGATCCGCTCGTCGAACACGAGGCCGAGCTGCTCCAGCATCTGCACGCGGCGCACGGTGACCAGGTGCGTGAGTTGTGCAACGGCCTGGTGGGCGACCGGGCCGCCGGGGCCGGTGCCGTGCCTGTGGCGCTGGACCGGTTCGGGCTGCGGGTGCGCTTCAGCGGCGGCGCGGACGGACGCGTCTTCGACGCGCGGTTCGACTTCCGCGAACCGGTGCGCGACATCGTCGGTCTGCACCGCGCCATGCATCAGCTCTTCGAGGCGGCCGCGCACTGAAGCGGCCGGCGGGTCAAGGCCGGGCTTCGGACTGGCCGTCGCCGCGCAGCCGGCCGCGCACCTTCTCGACGACGTCGGCGTAACGGGCTTCCGCTCCGTAGCGCGTGGGTTCGTAGTAATGACGGCCCTGCACGGCTTCCGGAGCGTACTGCTGGGCGGCGATCGCGCCGGGAACGTCGTGCGGGTACACATAGCCCTGCGCGTGGCCGAGCTTGGCGGCGCCCTTGTAGTGGCCGTCGCGCAGGTGGGCCGGGACCGGGCCGGCCATTCCCTTCCGTACGTCGGCCTGGGCGGCGGAGATCGCGTTCGTCGCGGCGTTGGACTTGGGTGCGAGGGCCAGCGCGATCGTGGCGTGGCTCAAGGTGAGAGCGGCCTCCGGGAAGCCGATCATGGCCACGGCCTGGGCTGCGGCGACGGCCGTGGGCAGCGCGGTCGGGTCGGCGAGGCCGATGTCCTCACTCGCCGAGATCATGAGCCGCCGGGCGATGAACCGGGGGTCCTCGCCCGCCTCGATCATGCGGGCCAGATAGTGCAGAGCGGCGTCCACGTCCGAGCCGCGGATGGACTTGATGAGGGCGCTCGCTACGTCGTAGTGCTGGTCGCCGTCACGGTCGTACTTCACCGCCGCGCGGTCGACCGTCTCCTCGACCGTCGTGAGGGTGATCTCCTCCTCCCCCTTGGAGATGGCCGCTCCGGCGGCCGCTTCCAGCGCGGTGAGCGCGCGCCGGGCGTCACCGCCCGCGATCCGCAGCAGATGACCCTCGGCGTCGTCGGAGAGCGTGACCGCGCCGCCGAGACCCCGCTCCTCGGTGAGGGCACGGTGCACCAGGGACCGCAGATCGTCGTCGGTCAGCGATTCCAGCGTGAGCAGGAGGGAGCGGGAAAGAAGGGGAGAAATGATCGAGAAGTACGGATTCTCGGTGGTCGCGGCGATGAGCGTGACCCAGCGGTTCTCGACGGCGGGCAGCAGCGAGTCCTGCTGGGCCTTGCTGAAGCGGTGGATCTCGTCGAGGAAGAGGACCGTCTCCTTGCCGTAGCCACCGGAGGCGCGGCGGGCGCCGTCGATGACGGCCCGCACTTCCTTCACCCCGGCGGTGATCGCGGAGAGCTCGACGAAACGCTTCTGGGTCGCGAGGCTGACCACGTACGCCAGGGTCGTCTTTCCGATGCCGGGCGGACCCCAGAGAAGCACCGAGGACGGTCCGGCGGGGCCGCCGCTGCCCTCACCGACCAGCCGGCGCAGCGGGGCCCCCGGCTTCAGCAGATGCTGCTGGCCGACGACCTCGTCGAGGGTGCGCGGGCGCATCCGTACGGCCAAGGGGCTGCTGGACGGATCCTTGAGCTGGCGGTCTTCCGCGGCTGCGGTGAACAGGTCTGGCTCCACGCATGAAGCGTATGCCAGCCCACTGACAACGCCGCCGGCTCCCGGACGGCTCAGTTCGAGCCGGTCGTCCAGAAGGTCCACCAGCGGGTCAGGATCAGCATGCCGATGATGCCGATCCACATGACCGGCGGCACCCAGTGGAACTCCACCAGGGCGCTGCGCAGTCCGCGGGGCGCCGGCAGAATCCGGTGCTTGACGTTGTGCGTGGTGACGTAGCAGAACATCACGATGGTGGCGACCCAGGCCAGGCAGCACCACAGGCACAGCGAGCCGATGTTGTACAGCGACTGGTACTGGAGCCAGGTGCAGAACCCGACGCCGAAGAGAGTGCCGGCGTTCAGACCGAGCCAGAACCAGCTGCGGTAGCGCGCCCCGGCCAGCAGGCCCACGCCGATGGCGACGACCATCGCGTAAGTCACGAGGCCCAGCATCGGGTTGGGGAACCCGAAGGCCGAGGCCTGCTCGCTCTTCATGATGTTGCCGCACGCGACGATGGGGTTGAGGCTGCAACCCGGTTCGAAGCCCGGGTCCTCGAGGAGCTTGATCTTGTCGATCGTGATGACCCAGGAGGCCAGCAGCCCGGCCAGACCCGTGATCACCAGCAGCAGGGCGAAGGGACGGCCGCTGCCGGTCGTGCCCTTCGGGCCTTCCTGCGCACCGTTGGAGGTGCGGTCGTCTACCGCTGCAGTCGTCATATCGCCGTTCCGTCGCTGAGTGGGCTGCCGGACAGGGCCATTCTGCCGCACCGCCACCCGTGTCCACCGTTCGATGGACATAAGGAGGTACGCACGAACGTCCCGCCGCGTTCGCCCCGGCATCGCCGTGACCGGCGCGGGAGGGCCCGTGCCGGGCTGTCCGCGACCGGCGCGGTCCGCCAGGGCGAATCCGCGCCCACAGAGTTGACCGTACGAGCAACTGTGCGAGCGGGCGTCGGGCCGGGCGCTCCCACGGGCACACCGCAGGGCCTGACCCTCCCTCTGGGCGGTCAGGCCCTGCGGTGTGCGGGACTCAGGCCAGGCGGCGCTGGATCTCGGCGGTGATCTCGTCCAGGGCCACCGCCACCTGCTCGCCCGTCTCCATGTCCTTCAGCTGTACCTGGCCGTCGGCCAGGTCCCGCTCGCCGGCGACGATCGTGTAGCGGGCGCCCGAGCGGTTGGCGTTCTTCATGGCGCCCTTGAGGCCCTTGCCGCCGTACGCGAAGTCGGCCGCCACGCCCGCCCGGCGCAGCTCGGTGACCGTACCGAACAGGACGCGGCGCGCCTCTTCGCCGAGCGGCACCGCGTACACGCTGGTGGTGGCGGGCAGGTCGAGCTCTACGCCCTCCGCCTCCAGCGCCAGCACCGTACGGTCCACGCCGAGCGCCCAGCCGACGGACGGCAGCGCGGGGCCGCCGATCATCTCGGACAGGCCGTCGTAGCGGCCGCCGCCGCCCACCGCGGACTGCGAGCCGAGACCGTCGTGGACGAACTCGAACGTGGTGCGCGTGTAGTAGTCGAGGCCGCGCACCAGCTTCTCGTCGTCCTCGTAGGCGACGCCCGCCGCGTTCAGCAGCTCGCGCACCTGCTCGTGGTACGCCTTGCACGCGTCGCACAGGTAGTCGCGCAGCATCGGCGCGCCGACCAGCTGCTTCTGCACCTCGGCGCGCTTGTCGTCGAGTACCCGCAGCGGGTTGATCTCGATGCGACGGCGGGTGTCCTCGTCCAGGTCGAGATCGCGCAGGAAGCCCTGGAGCGCCTCCCGGTAGACCGGCCGGCACTCCTTGTCGCCCAGCGAGTTCAGCAGGATGCGGAACTGCGACAGGCCCAGCGAGCGGTACGCCTGGTCCGCCAGGATGATCAGCTCGGCGTCCAGCGCCGGGTCCTCGGCGCCGATCGCCTCGGCGCCGACCTGCGAGAAGTGGCGGTAGCGGCCCTTCTGCGGGCGCTCGTAGCGGTAGTACGAGCCGGAGTACCAGAGCTTGACCGGCAGGTTGCCGCTCTTGTGCAGGCTGGCCTCCAGGGCCGCGCGCAGCACGGACGCGGTGCCTTCGGGGCGCAGCGCCAGCTTGTCACCGCCCTTGGTCTCGAAGGCGTACATCTCCTTGCTGACGATGTCGGTGGACTCACCGACACCGCGCGAGAAGAGGGCCACGTCCTCGAAGCCGGGCGTCTCGATGTAGCCGTAGCCGGAGTTGCGCAGCGGCGCGGAGATCGCCTCGCGGACCGCCAGGAACTTCGCGGAGTCCGGCGGGACCAGGTCGTACGTGCCCTTGGGGGCCTTGAAGGTGCTCATGGGGACTTGTCTCGTCACATTCCTCGTCGGGGAGCGGCGGCCAGCCCGTTCAGATACGGGTTGGTGGCGCGCTCACGGCCGATGGTCGTCTGGGAGCCGTGGCCGGACAGCACCACGGTCGAGTCGTCGAGCGGCAGGCACACGCGGGCCAGCGACTCGAGCATCTCGGCGTGGTCGCCGCCGGGCAGGTCGGTGCGTCCGACGGAGCCGGCGAACAGCAGGTCGCCCGAGAAGAAGACCGACGGGATGTCGGCCTGCTCGGGCAGCCTGAAGGTCACCGACCCCTTGGTATGGCCGGGCGCGTGCGAGACGGTGAAGCCGAGACCCGCGAGCTTCAGCTCCACGCCGTCCGCCAGCTCTTTGACGTCGTCGGGCTCGCCCACGGTCAGCTCACCCATCAGCGGCATGCCGATCGAGCGGCCGAGAGCCTTCTCGGGGTCGCTCATCATGTACCGGTCGGCGGGGTGGATCCAGGCCGGTACGTCGTGCGCTCCGCACACCGGGACGACCGACGCGACGTGGTCGATGTGGCCGTGGGTGAGGACGACCGCGACGGGCTTGAGGCGATGCTTCGCGAGCGCTTCCTCGACGCCCGCGGTGGCCTGGTGGCCCGGGTCGATGATCACGCACTCCTCGCCCGCGGCGGGGGCGACCAGGTAACAGTTGGTCCCCCAGGCCCCGGCGGGGAACCCGGCAATAAGCACGATCGTCCTCAATATGTCGTCCGGCGGGAGATGCTGCGATCGGTTGCAGCAGATCAGAGCCTACCGGCGCCGCTCAACGCACAACGAACCCATATACGGTACGGGCAAGCTCGGCTCGGCCGGACAGCAGTGACAGACGAGACGTACGAGGAGAACACCGGTGGTCAGCAGCGATCAGCGGCGGCGGCAGCTCGCCCGGGAAAAGTTCGAACGCCAGCAGCAGCGCCGCGCCGAGAACCGGCGCAAGGGGCGCCGCCGCAACGCCGTGATCGCCTCGGCGCTCGCCGTGGTGCTCGCGGCGGGGGCGACGGCGTTCGCCACGGGCGCGCTGGGCGGCGACGACAAGGACGACACCGTCGCCGACGCGACGCCCAGCTCCACGCCCTCGAAGGCGCCCGACCCCTGCGAGAAGCCCGCCCCGGGGTCGGTCAAGAAGCTGTCGTACAAGAAGGAGCCCGCGCTCTCCATCGACAAGTCCGCGTCGTACACGATGAAGCTGCAGACCACCTGCGGCGACATCACGCTCGGACTCGACGCGGCGAAGGCCCCGCGCACGGTGAACTCCTTCAACTTCCTCGCCGGCAAGGGCTACTTCGACCACACGAAGTGCCACCGCCTGACGACGAGCGGCATCTACGTCCTGCAGTGCGGCGACCCCACGGCGCAGGGTTCGGGTACGCCCGGCTACAAGCTGCCGGACGAGAACCTGAAGGACCCGAAGCTCAAGGGCGGCGTCTACCCGGCGGGCACGGTCGCGATGGCGAACGCGGGTCCGGGGACGGGCGGCAGTCAGTTCTTCCTCGTCTACCAGGACAGCAAGTTGCCGCCCAACTACACACCGTTCGGCACCATCAAGGGTGGTCAGGACGTGCTGAAGAAGATCGCTGGAGCGGGTGAGGCGACCGGTCAGGGCGACGGGGCGCCGAATGCCACTGTCGTCATCGACAAGGCGACCGTCACCAAGTAAATCCGGAAGTGCGGGATGCGGACAGCCGCCCTGCCGTTCGCCTATGTTGGCGGTGTGCAGGGCGCCTGTGGCCCCGCGAAAGAAACTGTGGACGATGCCCGGGGGTGAACAGCCCCTCGCAGGCATCATGTGGAGGAGGCGCTGTGAGCAGCGACCCGTGGGGCCGCGTCGATGAGACCGGCACCGTGTACGTGCGTACGGCCGATGGCGAGAAGGTCGTCGGTTCCTGGCAGGCGGGCTCTCCCGAGGAGGCCCTGGCCTACTTCGAGCGCAAGTACGAGGGCCTGGTTGTCGAGATCGGCCTCCTCGAGCGGCGGGTGAAGACCACCGACCTGTCGGCCAAGGACGCCCAGGCCGCGATCGACCACCTGCGTCAGCAGGTCGACGAGCACCACGCGGTCGGTGACCTCGACGCGCTGAGCAAGCGCCTCGACGCGCTGGTGGCGACGGTCGAGGCGCGCCGCGAGGAGCGCAAGGCCGAGAAGGCGAAGCAGACCGACGAGGCGAAGCACGCCAAGGAGGCGCTGGTCGTCGAGGCCGAGGAGCTGGCCCAGAGCGAACAGTGGCGCTCGGCCGGTGAGCGGCTGCGGGCGCTCGTGGACATCTGGAAGGGCCTGGCGAGGCTCGACCGCAAGTCCGACGACGAGCTGTGGCACCGCTTCTCGCACGCCCGCTCGGCGTTCTCCAAGCGGCGCAAGGCCCACTTCGCCTCGCTGGACGCCCAGCGCGAGGAGGCTCGCAAGGCCAAGGAGAAGCTGGTCGCGGAGGCGGAGAGCCTTTCGGCCTCCACCGACTGGCCCACGACGGCCGCGCGGTACCGCGACCTGATGACCGAGTGGAAGGCCGCGGGCCGCGCCCAGCGCGAGGCCGAGGACGACCTGTGGAACCGTTTCCGCGGCGCCCAGGACGTCTTCTTCGCGGCGCGCAGCGCGGTGTTCGCGGAGCGCGACGCCGAGCAGTCCGAGAACCTCAAGCTCAAGGAGGAGCTCGCCGTCGAGGCCGAGAAGCTGGTGCCGGTGAAGGACCTGAAGGCGGCCAGGGCCGCGTTCCGTTCCATCAACGAGCGCTGGGAGGCCATCGGCCACGTGCCGCGCGACGCCCGCCCGAAGGTGGAGGGCCGGATGCACGCGGTGGAGCGGGCGCTCCAGGAGACCGAGGAGAACGAGTGGCGCCGTACGAACCCTGAGGCGCGCGCCCGCGCCGCGGGTCTGACGGGCCAACTCCAGGACGCGGTCGACAAGCTGCGCGGCCAGATCGACACGGCGCGCGCGTCGGGCAACAACGCCAGGGCCGACAAGCTCGCCCGCGAGCTCGAAGGCCGGCAGGCGCTGCTGGACCAGGCGCTGAAGGGCCTGGAGGAGTTCGGCGGCTGAGCTTCTTTCGACGCGCGAGGCCCCGGTACGGATTTCCGTACCGGGGCCTCGTGCGTAGCGCATTACGGCCGGCGGGCCGAGGTGACGCGGTAGACGTCGTACACGCCCTCCACGCCGCGCACCGCCTTCAGGACGTGGCCCAGGTGCTTGGGGTCGCCCATCTCGAAGGTGAAGCGTGAGGTGGCCACCCGGTCGCGGGACGTCTGGACGGCGGCGGACAGGATGTTGACGTGCTGGTCGGACAGGACGCGGGTGACGTCCGACAGCAGCCGGGAGCGGTCCAGCGCCTCGACCTGGATGGCGACCAGGAAGACCGAGGACTGGGTCGGCGCCCACTCGACGTCGAGGATGCGCTCCGGCTCCTTCGACAGGGAGTCGATGTTGACGCAGTCGGCGCGGTGCACCGATACGCCGCTGCCGCGGGTGACGAAGCCGATGATGGGATCGCCGGGGACCGGCGTACAGCAGCGCGCCAGTTTGACCCACACGTCCTCGACGCCCTTGACGACGACACCGGGGTCGGTGTTCGCGCGTCGCTTGCCGCGCCCGTGGGAGGGCGGCGAGGTCTCGGCGATGTCCTCGGTGGCGGCCTCCTCGCCGCCGAGCGCCTGCACCAGTTTCTGGACGATGCTCTGCGCGGTGACGTGGCCCTCGCCGATCGCGGCGTACAGCGAGGAGATGTCGCTGTAGCGCATCTCGTGCGCGAGGGTGACGAGGGAGTCGCCGGTGAGGATGCGCTGGATCGGCAGGTTCTGCTTGCGCATGGCCCGCGCGATGGCGTCCTTGCCCTGCTCTATGGCCTCGTCGCGGCGCTCCTTGGAGAACCAGGCGCGGATCTTGTTGCGGGCGCGCGGCGACTTGACGAAGCCGAGCCAGTCGCGGGACGGGCCCGCGCCGGCCGCCTTGGAGGTGAAGACCTCCACCAGGTCGCCGTTGTCGAGGGTCGATTCGAGCGGTACGAGCCGCCCGTTGACCCGCGCTCCTATGGTCCGGTGGCCGACCTCGGTGTGGACGGCGTACGCGAAGTCGACGGGTGTGGCGCCGGCCGGCAGCGCTATGACGTCGCCCTTGGGCGTGAAGACGAAGACCTCGTTGCGGGAGAGGTCGAAGCGCAGCGACTCCAGGAACTCGCTGGGGTCCTCGGTCTCCTTCTGCCAGTCCAGGAGCTGGCGCAGCCACGCCATGTCGTTGACGGTGTCCTGGCCGCGTCCGGTGTTCTTGGGGATGTCGGTACGCACCTTGGAGGCGCCGGCGACGGCTTCCTGCTTGTACTTCCAGTGGGCGGCGATGCCGTACTCGGCGCGGCGGTGCATGTCGAACGTACGGATCTGGAGCTCGACGGGCTTGCCGCTGGGCCCGATGACCGTCGTGTGCAGCGACTGGTACATGTTGAACTTCGGCATCGCGATGTAGTCCTTGAACCGGCCGGGGACCGGGTTCCATCGCGCGTGCACCGTGCCGAGGGCGGCGTAACAGTCGCGGACCGTGTCGACAAGTACACGAATCCCCACCAGGTCGTAGATCTCCGCGAAGTCACGGCCGCGGACGATCATCTTCTGGTAGACGCTGTAGTAGTGCTTCGGCCGGCCGGTGACGGTGGCCTTGATGCGGGCGGCGCGCAGGTCGGACTGGACCTCGTCGGTCACTATGGCGAGGTATTCGTCGCGCTTGGGCGCGCGCTCGGCGACGAGCCGCACGATCTCGTCGTACATCTTGGGGTAGAGGATCGCGAAGGCGAGGTCCTCCAGTTCCCACTTGATGGTGTTCATGCCCAGGCGGTGAGCCAGGGGCGCGTAGATCTCGAGCGTCTCGCGGGCCTTCTTCTCCTGCTTCTCCCGCTTGAGGTAACGCATGGTGCGCATGTTGTGCAGGCGGTCGGCGAGCTTGATGACCAGGACGCGGGGGTCCTTGGCCATGGCGACGACCATTTTGCGTACGGTCTCGGCCTGCGCGGCCTCGCCGAACTTGACCTTGTCGAGCTTGGTGACTCCGTCGACGAGCAGGGCGACCTGGTCGCCGAAGTCGCGGCGCAGGGTGTCCAGGCCGTATTCGGTGTCCTCGACGGTGTCGTGGAGCAGCCCCGCCATCAGGGTGGCCGGGTCCATGCCGAGCTCGGCGAGGATCGTCGTCACGGCGAGCGGGTGCGTGATGTACGGGTCGCCGCTCTTGCGCTTCTGGCCCCGGTGCCAGCGCTCGGCTACCTGGTAGGCGCGCTCGATCTGGCGCAGCGTCGACGTCTCGATCTTCGGGTCGTTGCTGCGCACGGCCCGCAGCAGCGGTTCGAGGACCGGGTTGTACGGGCTGGAGCGCTGTACGCCCAGCCGGGCAAGCCTGGCCCGTACACGGTTGGAGGAGCCGCTGCCGGTGCGCGGAGTGGAACCCTGGGCCGGCTTGGGCGCGGAAACGGGCGGCGTCGGGCCGCCGGCCCGCTCGGGGGCGGTCTTCGGCTTGCCGCTGGGCTCGGGGTTCTTGGCGGGGGTTCCGCTCTTGGCGGGAGCGCCGCTGCCCGCCGGAGTACCGCTGCCCTCCGGAGCGCCGCTCTTCGCCGCGTTGGCAGGCGGGCCGCTGCCGGGGGTCCCGCGCTTGGCGGGCGGGGCCGGCGGGTTCGCCGCGGGCGTGGCGGGGCTCGCCGCGGCCTTGGCGGCCTGCTGCTGGTCGGGCTGCGCGGCTGCGGGGTCCCCCGGACGGGAGCTGGGGGGCAGTGGCTGGGCCTCGTCTGGCAAGAGCGCTCCTCGTGCGGGTCCGGGTCCCCCGGTCAGGCCCGGAAAGCCCATGGTAACGATGCCTGGCTTCCGGTTCGCCCCGGGCCTGATACCTGGGCCAACGCGAAAGGCGGGCCCCGGAATTCCTCCGGGACCCGCCCCTCACGTACAGCCGTGCTGGTCAGACCGTGATCAAGGCCTCCAGCGGAGCGCCCCGGAGCGCCGGTTCCAGGCGGTCTCGGCCGCCGAGGAATCCGAGCTCCATGAGCACCGCGACCCCGACGACCTCGGCGCCGGCCCGCCGGATGAGCTCCAGCGATGCCTCGGCGGTGCCGCCGGTGGCGAGGACGTCGTCGATGACGATGACGCGGTCTCCGTCGGCCAGGTCCTCGGCGTGGATCTCGATCTCGGCGGTGCCGTACTCCAGCTCGTACGCCTGCTTCAGCGTCGCACCCGGCAGCTTCCCCGCCTTGCGTACGGGGATGAAGCCGAGGCCGGCGCGGACGGCGACCGGCGCGGCCAGGATGAAGCCGCGCGCCTCCAGACCGACGATCTTCGTGGCGCCGCAGCGTACGCACAGCTCCGCGAGGGCGTCGGTCAGCGCCGTGAACGCCACCGGGTCCGCGAGCAGCGGGGTGATGTCCTTGAACATCACGCCCGGCTTCGGATAGTCCGGTACGTCCCGGATGCGGCTGAGCAGGAGCTCCTGCGTGGTTGTCGTCATCGCCGCTTGCCCGACGCCCTTCCGCGGCCGGGGCGGCCCCGGTCGGCCGGACGCTGGCCGACGACCGCGCCGGCGGGCGCGGCGTCGTCCGGGAACCGGTCCTGCGGCTCGCCGGTGACGTCGTCGGCCTCCGTCGACTCGCCCCGTGCCGCTGCGGATGCCCGCTTGGCCAGCACGCGCTTCTTCAGGGCCTTGATCTGCGGGTCGCGTTCCTTCAGGTCGGCGACGAGCGGAGTGGCGATGAAGATCGAGGAGTACGCACCGGCCGCCAGGCCGACGAAGAGCGAGAGCGAGATGTCGTTGAGCATGCCCGCGCCCAGCACGCCGCCGCCGATGAACAGGAGGCCCGCCACCGGGAGCAGCGCGACGACGGTGGTGTTGATGGAACGCACCAGGGTGCCGTTGAGGCTGCGGTTGGCGATCTCGCTGTATGTCCAGCGCGTCTGCTTGGTGATGTCCTTCGACCCCTCCTTGAGACCGTCGAAGACGACGACGGTGTCGTAGAGGGAGTAACCAAGGATCGTCAGCAGACCGATCACGGTGCCCGGTGTGACCTCGAAGCCGACCAGTGCGTACACACCGACGGTGATCGTGAGGTCGTGGATCAGGGCGATCAGGGCGGCCAGGGCCATGCGCCACTCGAAGGCGATGGCGAGGTAGATGACCACCAGCACCATGAAGATCGCGAGGCCGGTCCAGGCCTTGTTGGCGATCTGCTCACCCCAGCTGGGGCCGACCAGCTCGGAGGTGATGTCGCCCGGCTTGACGCCGAGGTCCTTCGCGAGCTCGTCCTTGACCGGCGTGGCGCTGGTGGTGTCCAGACCACTGATCTGGATACGCATGCCGCCGTTGCCGAGCTCCTGGACGATCGCGTCGTGCCCGGAGGCCTTCTCGGCGTCCTCCTGGACCTGGGTGACGGAGACGCCCGTCTTGGCCGTCGTGAAGACGGCGCCGCCCTCGAACTCGATGCCCATGACCAGGCCGCGCACCGCCAGGCCGACGATGGCCGTGATGGTGATCAGGATCGACAGGCCGTACCAGATCTTGCGCTTGGCGACGAAGTCGTAACCGACCTCACCGTTGTAGAGGCGGGCGCCGAGACTTCCGAGTCGGGACATCTCAGGCCTCCTTCGGGTCGATGGGGGCGGAGACGCGACGGGTACGGCGCAGCGGAGGCTGTACGCCGAGCCGCTTCGGGTCCAGGCCGGACCACGGGTGACCCTGGCCGAAGAACTTCGTACGCGCCAGCAGCGTCATCAGCGGCTTGGTGAAGAGGAACACCACGACCACGTCGAGCAGGGTGGTCAGGCCGAGCGTGAACGCGAAGCCCTGCACCTTGCCGACGGTCACGGCGAACAGCACCGCGGCGGCGAGGAACGACACGAAGTCGGAGACCAGGATCGTGCGCCGGGCACGCGGCCAGGCACGCTCCACGGCGGGCTTGAGCGTGCGGCCGTCGCGGATCTCGTCGCGGATGCGTTCGAAGTACACGATGAACGAGTCCGCGGTGATGCCGATGGCAACGATCGCACCACACACCGCGGGGAGGTTCAGCGCGAAGCCGATGCCCGGTCCGAGGAGCGTCATGATCGTGTACGTCAGGATCGCCGAGACGATGAGGCTCACGATGGCCACGAAGGCCAGACCGCGGTAGTACGCCAGCAGGTAGATGACGACCAGCGCGAGACCGATCGCGCCGGCGATCAGGCCGGCCTTGAGCTGCTCGCCACCGAGCGCGGCGGTGACGGTGGTGACGGTCTCCTCGCTGAAGGAGAGCGGCAGCGCGCCGTACGACAGGATGTTGGCCAGGTCCTGGGCCGACTCCTGGGTGAAGCTGCCGGAGATCTCGGCGTTGGCGCTCAGTGTCTGGTTGACCGAGGGCGCCGAGACGACTTCGCCGTCGAGGACGATGGCGAACTGGTTCTGCGGGGGCTGCTGCTTCGAGAGCTCGCCGGTGATCTTCGAGAACTTCTTGGACCCACCGTCGGTGAAGTCCATGGTGACGATCCAGATGCCACGCTGCGGGTCCAGCGTCGCGGCGGCGTCGTCGACGTCCTTGCCGTTGACCTCGGCCGGGCCCAGGATGTACTTCTCCCACTCACCCGCATTGTTCTTCCCGCAGGCGACCATCGGGTCTTCGGGCTTGACGCCCTGGTTGGCCTGGACGCGCTCGGTCTTCTTGGTGCAGTCCAGAGCCGTGAACTTCTTCTCCAGCGCGGAGGCCGCGGGGTTGGCCGGCGGCGTGGGCGACGGCTTTTCGCTCTTGTCCGGGCTCTTGGACGCGCTGCCCGTCGGGGTCGGCGTCGGGGCCTTCTTCAGCCCGTCCGTCACGGCGCGGCCCTGAGTGGTGGCGCTCGCCGACGGTGTGGCGGTCGGCGTGGTCTTGCCGTCCTTGCCGCCGGCCGAGGGCTTCGGGGAGGGGGTGGCGTCGGGCGTCGGCGTACCGGCGGTGTACGTCACCACGGGCCGGAAGTAGAGCTGAGCGGTGGTACCGACCTGCTCCCGGGCCTGCTTCTCGTTCGTCCCCTTGGGGATGTTGACGATGATGTTGTCTCTGCCCTGCGTCTGGACCTCGGCCTCAGAAACGCCCAGACCGTTGACACGGCGGTCGATGATGTTGACCGCCGTGTCCATGTTGGTCTTGTTGATGGCGTTCGGCTTGCCGGGCTCGGGCTTGGCCTTGAGCGTGATGCTCGTGCCGCCGGCGAGGTCGATGCCCAGACGCGGTGTGAGCTCACCGGTCGCGAACATCCCGCTGGTGAGCGCGACCATGGCGATCACGATCAGAACCAGGGCGCGCCCTGGCCTGCCCGGAGCCCCCGCGGGCCTGCGGCCCTTCTTCGGTGCTGCCACCTTCTCGTTTCTCCCTGTCCAACCGCCCCCGCGCCGGGTGAGCGCCAAGGCGGCCACGAAGTATGTGGGGCCCAGCCCCGCGGAAGTCGACACGATCCGGGGACCGGGGTACGCCGGTGGGCGCGCCGCGGTCCCCCTACGTGACTACTTCGCGTCGCTCTCGCCGTCGGTCTTCTTGTCCTTCGGCTCGTCGCCGGCCGCGTCGGCCACGTCGTGCGTCTTGTCCGCCTCGTCCACCTCGGTCTTCTTGCCGAGGTCGATCCGCGCGACGTCGTCCGCGTCGGCGTCCGAGTCCGCGGACTCGGTCAGCGAGGAGGCGTCGTCCGGGACGACCGGAGCGTCGACCTTGAGGTCGCCGTCGCCGTGGACGATGCGGTTGTACTCCTCGTCGTCGAGAACGGCGCCGACGGAGTTCTTCGCGTAGACGGCGTGCACGCCCGGCGCGACCTCGAGGAGGACCGTGTCGTCGTGGACTTCCTTGACGGTGGCGTACATGCCCCCGATCGTCCGGACGCCGGTACCGGGCTGCATGTCGTTGCGCATCTGCGCAGCCGCCTGCTGCTTCTTCTTGGCGGACCGGGTCATCAGGAACATGGCCCCGATGAGCACGATGAAGGGGAGGAGGGTCACGATATTCACGGGACGGAAATTCCTTCGCACGACCGCGCCGGGGAGCGGCCTGATCTACGGGGGGTGGGTACGCCGACCTGGAAGGGCGGCATCGGCGGAGTCTAAGCGAGTCCGCATCAATGGAACAACGCCCAGCATCGCACCGTGGTTCCTGACCGTGCGAGCCTCCGCGCCGTCAGGTCCGTCACGTCCCGAAGAGCCCCGGTTGTCCGTTTCCTCCATTACCCTGCTGCGGCGGTACGAGGCCGAGATGCGCCCAGGCGGCGGGCGTGGCCACCCGGCCTCTCGGCGTACGGGCCAGAAGGCCTTCTCGTACGAGGAAGGGCTCGGCCACCTCTTCGACGGTCTCCCGCTCCTCCCCCACGGCCACCGCCAGCGTGGACAGGCCCACCGGTCCGCCGCCGAACAGCTTCAGCAGCGCGCCGAGCACGGCGCGGTCGAGGCGGTCGAGGCCGCGGGCGTCGACCTCGTACACCTTGAGGGCCGCCGCGGCGATGTCGCGGTTGATCACGCCGTCGGCCTTGACCTGGGCGTAGTCGCGGACGCGGCGCAGCAGGCGGTTGGCGATACGCGGCGTACCGCGGGAGCGGCCGGCGATCTCCGCCGCGCCCTCGACGTCTGTCTCCAGGTCGAGGAGGCGGGCGGAGCGGTGGATGACCCGCTCCAGCTCGGCGGGCTCGTAGAACTCCATGTGTCCGGTGAACCCGAAGCGGTCGCGCAGCGGCGGCGGCAGCAGCCCGGCCCTGGTGGTGGCGCCGACCAGCGTGAACGGAGGAAGCTCCAGCGGGATGGCGGTGGCGCCCGGCCCCTTGCCGACGATGACATCGACCCGGAAGTCCTCCATGGCCATGTAGAGCATCTCTTCGGCCGGGCGGGACATCCGGTGGATCTCGTCGAGGAAGAGAACCTCGCCCTCCTGGAGGGAGGAGAGGAGCGCCGCGAGGTCTCCGGCGTGCTGGATGGCGGGGCCCGAGGTGATGCGGATCGGCGCGTTCATCTCGGCCGCGATGATCATCGACAGAGTCGTCTTGCCTAGGCCGGGGGCCCCGGACAGCAACACGTGGTCGGCGGTGGCGCCGCGCGCGCGGGCCGCCCGCAGGACCAGGTCGAGCTGCTCGCGGACCTTCTCCTGGCCCACGAACTCGTCGAGATCCTTGGGGCGCAGCGCGGCCTCGACGGCCTGGTCCTCGCCGTCGGGGCCGGAGTCGACCAGCCGCTGGTCGATGTCGGGTCCGGTCTCGTCCCAGTTCATTTACGGATCTCTCGAATCAGCGGGCGCGGTTGAGGGTCTGGAGCGCGGCGCGCAGCAATTGCGGCACTGGCGGCTGGCTGCCCCCGGCCAGGGCGGCCTCGGCCTGCGGGGCGACCGCGGCGACCGCTTCCTCGGCCTCGCGCGACGCGTACCCGAGACCGATGAGCGCGGCCTGGAGCTGCTCGCCCCACGGCGCGGGCCCCGACGCGACCCGCTGGGGCCCGACGTGACCGCCGGTGCCCAGCGGCTCACCAAGCCGCCCCTTGAGCTCCAGCAGCAGCTTCTGGGCGCCCTTCTTGCCGATGCCGGGAACGGCGGTGAGCGCCTTCTCGTCGCCCGTCGAGACCGCCAGGCGCAGCGCGTCCGGCGAGTGCACGGCGAGCATGGCCTGGGCGAGCCGGGGGCCGACGCCGCTGGCGGTCTGGAGCAGCTCGAAGACCTGGCGCTCGTCGTCGTCCGCGAAGCCGTAGAGGGTCAGCGAATCCTCGCGTACGACCAGGGAGGTCGCGAGCTTCGCGTCCTGGCCCATGCGCAGGGTGGACAGCGTGTTCGGCGCGCACTGCACCGCCATGCCGATGCCGCCGACCTCGATGACCGCCGTGGTGGGGGCGAGCGCGGCGACCGGGCCGCTGACGAACGCGATCATCGCGTGACCTTCCGTACGGGGATGCGGGGCGTGCGGGCCGCGGCGTGCGCCTGCTGGAGGCGGTTGATCGCGGGGGCGCGCCAGATGTGGCAGATGGCGAGCGCGAGGGCGTCGGCGGCGTCGGCCGGCTTGGGCGGGGCGTCCAGCCGGAGCAGCCGGGTCACCATCGCGCCGACCTGGTCCTTCTCCGCGCGGCCGTTGCCGGTGACCGCCGCCTTGACCTCACTGGGCGTATGCAGGGCGACGGGCAGTCCGCGGCGGGCGGCACACAGCATCGCGACCGCGCTGGCCTGGGCCGTACCCATGACCGTACGGACGTTGTGCTGGCTGAACACACGCTCCACGGCGACGAATTCGGGCCGGTGCTCGTCCAGCCACTCCTCGATGCCGCGCTCGATGGCGACCAGCCGGTCCCCGAGCTCCGCGTCCGAGGGCGTACGCACGACTCCGACCCCGAGCATCTTCAGGGGACGGCCGGCGACACCTTCGACGACGCCGACGCCGCACCGGGTCAGCCCCGGGTCCACGCCGAGTACACGCATCGCGCCCCTCCCCTCACGCTCTCGATCATCTGTTCCTGCGCTCTTGCCTGATCAGCACAGTAGCGGCTGGGACTGACAACGCACGGACGGGCCGCCGGGAGCGTGTCCCGTCGGCCCGTCCGTGCAAGACGTGCTGATCACCCGTCAGGCGTCGACCTTCTCCATGACCTCGTCCGAGACGTCGAAGTTGGCGAAGACGTTCTGTACGTCGTCGCTGTCCTCCAGCGCGTCGATGAGCTTGAAGATCTTCCGCGCGCCTTCCTCGTCGAGCTCGACCTGCATGGTCGGGACGAAGTTGGCGTCCGCCGAGTCGTAGTCGATGCCGGCATCCTGGAGCGCGGTGCGGACCGCGACCAGGTCGGTGGCCTCGCTCATGACCTCGAAGGACTCACCGAGGTCGTTGACCTCCTCGGCCCCGGCCTCCAGGACAGCGTCCAGGACCGTGTCCTCGGACAACTCGCCCTTGGGGACGATGACGACGCCCTTGCGGTTGAAGAGGTACGAGACGGAACCCGGGTCGGCCATCGAACCGCCGTTGCGGGTCATGGCGACACGCACGTCGGAGGCGGCGCGGTTGCGGTTGTCGGTGAGGCACTCGATGAGCACCGCGACACCGTTCGGGCCGTAGCCTTCGTACATGATCGTCTGGTAGTCGACGCCGCCCGCCTCAAGACCGCCGCCGCGCTTGACCGCGGAGTCGATGTTCTTGTTGGGGACGGAGCTCTTCTTCGCCTTCTGGATGGCGTCGACGAGCGTCGGGTTGCCCTCGGGGTCGATCCCGCCGGTGCGGGCCGCGACCTCGATGTTCTTGATCAGCTTCGCGAAGAGCTTGCCGCGCTTGGCATCGATCACGGCCTTCTTGTGCTTCGTCGTAGCCCATTTAGAGTGGCCGGACATCCGCCTGTCTCCTTCGCGTCACCAAATACTGCTGCGTTCGGCAGAGATCCTACCGGGATCCCGTCAGCGTACGGCGCGCACCATCTCTGTGAAGAGCTGGTGCACCCGGTGGTCGCCCGTCAGTTCGGGGTGGAACGACGTGGCGAGGGCGTTGCCCTGGCGTACGGCGACGATGTGGCCGTCGTGCTCGGCGAGCACCTCGGTGCGGGCGCCGACCGACTCGACCCACGGCGCGCGGATGAAGACACCCTCGACGGGGCCGTCCGCTATGCCGGCGACCTCGACCTTCGCCTCGAACGACTCGTTCTGCCGTCCGAAGGCGTTGCGGCGCACGATCATGTCGATGCCGCCGAACGTCTCCTGACCCGAGCGCGGGTCCAGGATCTTGTCGGCGAGCATGATCAGTCCGGCGCACGAACCGTAGACCGGCATACCGTCCTTGATGCGCTCACGCAGCGGCTCCTGCATGCCGAAGAGCACGGCCAGCTTGGACATGGTGGTGGACTCGCCACCGGGAATGACCAGGCCGTCGATCTCGGCGAGCTCCTCGGGGCGCCGGACCGGCCTGGCCGTGGCGTCGGCCACGGCCAGGGCGATCAGGTGCTCCCGTACGTCGCCCTGGAGAGCCAGGACTCCGATCACAGGGTTGCTCATGTCCGGCACTACCAGCCGCGGTTGGCGTAGCGCTCGGACTCGGGGAGGGTGTCGCAGTTGATGCCGACCATGGCCTCGCCCAGGTTCCGGGACGCGTCAGCGATGATCTTCGGGTCGTCGTAGAAGGTGGTGGCCTTCACGATCGCGGCGGCACGGGCGGCCGGGTCGCCGGACTTGAAGATGCCCGAGCCGACGAAGACGCCCTCGGCGCCGAGCTGGCGCATCAGCGCGGCGTCGGCGGGGGTGGCGACGCCACCGGCGGAGAACAGCACGACCGGAAGCTTTCCGAGCTCGGCGACCTCCTTGACGATCTCGTACGGGGCGCGGAGCTCCTTGGCGGCGGCGTACAGCTCGTTGTTGTCGTAGCCGCGCAGCTTCGCGATCTCGTTCTTGATCTGGCGCAGGTGACGCACCGCCTCGACGACGTTGCCGGTGCCGGCCTCGCCCTTCGAGCGGATCATGGCCGCGCCCTCGGCGATGCGGCGCAGGGCCTCGCCCAGGTTGGTGGCGCCACAGACGAAGGGGGTGGTGAACGCCCACTTGTCGGAGTGGTTGACCTCGTCGGCCGGGGTCAGGACCTCGGACTCGTCGATGTAGTCGACGCCGAGGGACTGGAGGATCTGGGCCTCGACGAAGTGGCCGATGCGGGACTTGGCCATGACCGGGATCGAGACGGCCTCGATGATCTCTTCGATCATGTTGGGGTCGGACATCCGGGCCACGCCGCCGTCCTTGCGGATGTCGGCGGGCACGCGCTCCAGCGCCATGACGGCCACGGCGCCGGCGTCCTCGGCGATCTTCGCCTGCTCGGCGTTGACGACGTCCATGATCACGCCGCCCTTGAGCTGCTCCGCCATGCCGCGCTTCACGCGTGCGGTGCCGGTCTCGGGGGCCTGGAAGTTGCTGGTGCTGGACACGGATGGACCTCACTCGAAGAAAGAAGGTTCTTGCTGTCTCCGAGAGAACATCGCCCGACCAGTCCACCGCAAGGGCCAATGTGCAGCCGGTGGATCGTTTTGCTAGCTGCCCGGGCGGTCGGCCAGCGCCACGGGGGGCTCGTCGTCCATCTCGAACGCCAACGGGAACGGGGCGTGGCCCGCCAGCCGGAACCAGCGGACCTTGCGGTGGCGGCGCAGTGCGCGGGCGGCACGTACGGAGTCGTTGTGGAAGCGCCGGGCCATGGGTACGCGGCGTACGGCCGCGGCCAGCTCCCCGGTGGCGTCCTCGCCGCCGGGCGCCTCCTTGACCGCCTCGACCTGCGCCGTCTCGCCGAAGACGGCCCGCAGCGCCTGGCTCAGCTCGCTCTCCGCGACCTCGCGGTGGTCCTCCTCGGCCTGGCGGGCGGCGTGCGCGGCCTGGTAGAGCAGGATCGAAGCGGCGGGGTCGAGCACTCCGGAGGTCGCGAGCTCCTGGGTGACCGAGGCGCGGCGCAGCAACTGGGCGTCGAGCGCGGCGCGGGAAGCGTCGATACGGGCGTGCAGGCGGTCCAGTCGGCCCGCGGTCCAGCTGAGGTACAGCCCGATCGCGAAGAGGGCTACGACGATCCAGATGAGGGTTACGGTCACGGGCGGCCACGTTACCTGGGGCGGCCACGTTACCGGGGGCGGCGGGGGTGCCTGGGTGCCGGTGGGGCCGGGGGTGCCGGGGGCGGGCCGCTCCGGGGGCGGCGTTCGCGACTGCATGATTTAGCCGCCCAGCAGCGCCCTTTGCACGAAGCCCACTCCCTGCGCACAAATCACGCTTTACGTCCCGAACACCACCCCCTGCGCGACCCGCCCCCTCCCGCCGGTGGGTCCGGTGCGGCCCACTCGCTGGACCGCCCCCGCCGCTGCGGCCGGAGAACATGCGGGCAAGGGGCCGGCCGAGCCCGCCGGCCTGTTCCCCCGGCGCCCCAAGGGACCGGAGCCATCGCGGCGCGCCGCAAGGCGCGGGAGGTAGCGCCGGCGCGCCGCCCGAGCGGGTTGGTGTCCACCCCGGCCGTTGTGACCGCACCCATCCCCGACGGGAGGGGGTCGGGCCCGTAGGGAGCGGTGTTCGGGACGTAAAGCGTGATTTGTGGGCAGGACGCCGGGGAAGCTTTCAGGCACCCCGGCTCCGCGCCTAAATCGTGCAGTCCCGAATGCCGCTCCCGTAGGGCCCGGCACCCGGAACCATCAACGACCTCCGGCACCGCACCGCACAGCACAGCACCGCACCGCACCGCACCGCACCCGGAACCGTCAACGCCCCCGGTCAGTCCCGGGCCAGCCCGAACCGTGCCCGCAGCCCACTGCGCTCATCGGTGTCCACCGACGCCGCCCCGTCCGTCACCGTCTCGTACACGGACAGGATGTCCGCCGCCACCGTCGACCAGTCGAAGCGCCGCACGTGCGCCGACCCCCGCAGCCGCAGCTCCGCCAGCCGCTCCGGGTCCCCCAGCAGCCGCACCGCCGCCGAGGCGAGCGCGGCCGCGTCCTCGTTGGCGAAGAGCTCGCCCGCCGCCCCCTGGTCCAGTACCTGCGCGAACGCGTCGAGGTCGCTCGCCAGCACCGCCGCGCCCGCCGACATCGCCTCGACCAGGATGATGCCGAAGCTCTCACCGCCGGTGTTCGGAGCGACGTACAGGTCGACGCTCCGCAGCAGCCGCGCCTTGTCCTCGTCGCTGACCATGCCGAGGAATTCGACGCGGCCCCGCATCTCCTTCGGCAAGGAGGCCACCGCCTCCTCCTCGTCCCCGCGCCCCGCGACCAGCAGCCGCGTGTCCGGGCGCTCGGCCAGGATCTGCGGGAGGGCGCGCATCAGGACGGGCAGGCCCTTGCGCGGCTCGTCGATACGGCCGATGAAGCCGATGGTCTGCCCCTGCCACTCCGCCTTCACGTCGGCCTTCGCGAAGAAGTCGACGTCGACGCCGTTGGGGATGACGACCGCGTCCCCGCCGAGGTGCTCGACCAGCGTGCGCCGCGCGTACTCGCTCACCGCGATGCGCGCGCTGATCTTCTCCAGCGCGGGCTGCAGGATCGGGTACGCCGCGATCATCGCGCGGGACTTCGGGTTGGAGGTGTGGAAGGTGGCGACGATCGGCCCCTGCGCCGCCCAGCACGCGAGCAGGCCGAGCGACGGCGAGGTCGGCTCGTGGATGTGAATGACGTCGAACGTGCCGTCGTGCAGCCACCGCCGTACCCGCGCGGCGGACAGGAACCCGAAGTTCAGGCGGGCCACCGAGCCGTTGTACGGCACCGGGACGGCCCGCCCCGCCGACACGACGTACGGCGGCAGCGGCGTCTCGTCGTCGGCGGGCGCCAGCACCGACACCTCGTGCCCGAGCCCGGTCAGATGCTCGGCCAGGTCCCGGATGTGGAACTGGACGCCACCCGGCACGTCCCACGAGTACGGGCAGACAATGCCGATCTTCACGAGCTCTCCTGACGCGGCTCGAGGTCGTCGAGCCACAGCCGTTGCAGCATGTGCCAGTCCTCCGGGTGGTCGGCGATACCGGTGGCGAAGGCGTCCGCCAGGGCCTGTGTCATGACGGACGTCTTCTCGGCGCGCGTACCTGTCTCCGGTACGTCGACGGGCGGGTGGATACGCCCCCGCATCACCGGCGAGTCGTCGTACCAGAGGGTCGCCGGCAGCAGCAGTGCCCCCGTCTGCTGCGCCAGCAGCGCGGGGCCGCTGGGCATCCGCGCCGTATCGCCGAAGAACTTCACCTCGGTGCCGGACGCGGACAGGTCGCGATCGGCGACCAGGCAGACCAGACCGCCGGCCCGCAGCCGCCGCGCCAGCGTCCCGAAGGCGCTGCCGCCCTCGTGCGGCAGGACCTCCATCCCGAGGCCCTCCCGGTACGCGACGAACCGGTCGTACAGCGTCTCCGGCTTGAGCCGCTCCGCGACGGTGGTGAACGGGATCTCCAGCTTGGTGGTGGCCCAGGCGCCCGCGAGATCCCAGTTCGCCAGGTGCGGCAGCGCGAGGACGACGCCCCGCCCGGAGGCGAGCGTGTCCGTGAGGCGGTCTATGTCCTGGATCTCGACGCCGTCCTTCACGCGCTGCGCGCTCCACGCGGGCAGCCGGAAGGATTCCATCCAGTAGCGCATGTACGAACGCATGCCGGCCTTCGACAGCTCGGCGAGGCGCTCGGGGCCCGCGTCCGGCACGACGCGGGAGAGGTTGGACTCCAGCCGCAGCACACTCGCGCCGCGCCGCTTCCACACGGTGTCGGCGATGGTGCGCCCGAGGGCGACGGACACCGGCTCGGGCAGCCTCTTCACGGTGGCCCAGCCGAGGCCGTACAGCGTGTCCGTCAGCCGTTCCCTGGAACCGCTCACGACGTCGCCTCGCTCCCCGGCGCGGCAGCGGCGTCCGCCTCCGCCGCCTCCTTGCGTACGGTCACGACCCGCTGCCCCAGCGTCACCAGGCTGCCGACGGCCACGACCCACAGGGCGACCGGCAGCAGTACGTCGATGCCGGGCACCCCGAAGTTGTGCAGTCCGGCGAGTCCGGCGGCGACGAGCGTGATCACGAGCCGTTCGGCACGCTCCACCAGGCCGTTGACCGCCACCGGCAGACCGATGGATTCGCCACGGGCCTTGGTGTACGAGACGACCTGGCCACTGGCGAGGCAGAAGATGGCGACCGCGCACAACACGTTGTCGTTGCCGGTGCCCGCGTACCAGAGCGCGATCCCGCCGAAGATCGCCGAGTCGGCGACCCGGTCGAGCGTCGAGTCCAGGAAGGCGCCCCAGCGGCTCGAGACCCCCGCCTGCCTCGCCATGTTGCCGTCGACGAGGTCGGAGAAGACGAAGAGCGTGATGACGATCGTGCCCCAGAAGAACTCTCCCCGGGGGAAGAAGACCAGCGCACCCGCCATCACTCCGGCCGTACCGATGAGCGTCACCGCGTCGGGGCTCACCCCACGGCGGAGGAGAAACGCGGCGAACGGCGTGAGGACACGCGTAAAGAATGCACGCGCGTACTTGTTCAGCATGGCCTTCCCGAGGGGTCGGTGGGCCGTGCGGCCCCTACGGCCACCGGCTGGCCCATCGTAGCGACGCCCGGGCCCCCGCACCGCCGGGGCATCGCCGGGCCGCCACAGGGGCCCCTGCCGCCCGTCGATCGCGTACTACGTATGGACGCGCCGTGGCGGGAGTGGAAAGCTCGAATGACCGCGGGCGTCACCGGTGTCGCCTCGCCATTGCGGCTCCCACATGTCCGCGCCCCCTCTCCTCACCGTGCTCGAACTGGGAGGCAAGGATCATGGGCGAAAAGACGCAATCACACACCGGGGCCGCCGGCAGGGCAGCGACGGCCGACCGGCCCTCATCCATCCGGAACGTCGTGCTGGTCGGCCACAGCGGCTCGGGAAAGACCACGCTGGCCGAGGCCCTCGCGCTGGCGACGGGAACGGTCAACAGGGCGGGCCGCGTCGAGGACGGCGCGACCGTCTCCGACTACGACGAGATCGAGCACCGGCAGCAACGCTCGGTGCAGCTGTCCCTGGTCCCCGTCGAATGGGACGGCATAAAGATCAATTTGATCGACACTCCCGGATACGCCGACTTCGTCGGGGAACTCAGGGCCGGTCTGCGGGCGGCGGACGCGGCCCTTTTCGTCGTCTCGGGATCGGACGGTGTGGACGGCGCGACCCGGATGCTGTGGGAGGAGTGCGCCGCTGTCGGCATGCCGCGGGCGATCGTCTTCACCCACCTCGAAGCGGCCAGGACGGACTTCGACGAGATGACCCGGGTCTGCGCGCAGACCTTCGGGGGCGACGACCCCGACGCCGTACTGCCGCTGTATCTGCCGCTGTACGGGCCCCAGGGACCCGACGGCCACGCCCCCGTCGAGGGGCTCGTCGGCCTGCTCTCGCAGCGGATCTTCGACTACTCCTCGGGCCAGCGCAAGGAGACCCCGCCGGACGGCGAGCAACTGCCCCGGATCGAGGCGGCCCGCAACCGGCTGATCGAGGGGATCATCGCCGAGAGCGAGGACGAGACCCTCATGGACCGCTACCTCGGCGGTGAGGAGATCGACTACAAGACGCTCGTGGAAGACCTGGAACGCGCCGTGGCACGCGGCACCTTCCATCCAGTGCTCGCCGCCGCCCCGGCGGCCGACGGGAACCGCGAGGGCATCGGCACCATCGAGCTGCTGGAGCTGATCACCGGCGGTTTCCCGACCCCCGCCGAGCGCGAGACGCCCGCCGTCACGACCCCCGAGGGCAGCCCGCGCCCGCCGGTCACGTGCGATCCCGACGGGCCGCTGGTCGCGGAGGTCGTCAAGACGGCGTCCGACCCGTACGTCGGGCGGGTCAGCCTGGTGCGGGTCTTCTCCGGCACGCTGCGGCCCGACGAGACGGTGCATGTGTCGGGGCACGGTCTCACGGACCGTGGCCACGAGGACCACGACGTGGACGAGCGGATCGGCGCGCTGTCCTCGCCCTTCGGCAAGCAGCAGCGCACCCTGAACCGCTGCATAGCGGGCGACATCGCCAGCGTCGGGAAGCTGCTGCGCGCCGAGACCGGGGACACCCTGTCGGCGAAGGACGACCCACTGCTGATGGAACCGTGGGCCATGCCCGACCCGCTGCTGCCGCTCGCCATCCAGGCGCACAGCAAGGCGGACGAGGACAAGCTCTCCCAGGGGCTGGCGCGGCTGGTCGCGGAGGACCCGACGATGCGCCTGGAGCAGAACCAGGACACCCGCCAGCTGGTGCTGTGGTGCCTCGGTGAGGCGCACCGCGACGTGGCGCTGGAGCGGCTGCGCAGCAGGTACGGGGTGCGGGTGGACGTCGTACCGCACAAGGTGTCGCTGCGCGAGACGTTCGGTGCCAGGGCGGAGGGGCGCGGGCGGCATGTGAAGCAGTCCGGCGGCCACGGCCAGTACGCGATCTGCGAGATCGCGGTGGAGCCGCTGCCGCCGGGCAGCGGAATCGAGTTCGTCGACAAGGTCGTGGGCGGCGCGGTACCACGCCAGTTCATCCCGTCCGTCGAGAAGGGCGTACGCGCCCAGGCCGGGCGGGGGGTAGCCGCCGGCTACCCGCTCGTGGACGTACGCATCACCCTGCTCGACGGAAAGGCGCACTCGGTCGACTCCTCCGACGCGGCGTTCCAGACGGCGGGCGCGCTGGCGATGCGCGAGGCGGCGGCCGACGCGAAGATCCACCTCCTCGAGCCGGTCACCGAGGTGCAGGTCCTGGTGCCCGACCAGTACGTGGGGCCGGTGATGAGCGATCTGTCGGGGCGGCGGGGGCGGGTGGTCGGAACCGAGCAGGCGGGACAGGGCCGCACGCTCGTACGGGCCGAGGTTCCGGAGATCGAAATCGGGCGGTACGCCGTGGACCTGAGGTCGGTCTCACACGGCACAGGACGGTTCAGCCGCTCGTACGCCCGCCACGAACCGATGCCGCCCCAGCTCGCGGGCAAGATCCGCGAACAGGCCGAAAAGGGAACATAGGACCCATAGTTGGCAGGCCGCTCGCCCAATCACCTTGCGGCGGGCGGCATTTCACTGTCCCATGACGGGCAGGGACACCCTGGACAAGTAGTTGGGAACAGGCCGCAGGAGCGGTTGCGTGCGGCGATGGGGGCAGCAGTGGCGGATGACGGGTTCGACTTCTCACCGGGAGCGCAGGTCCCGCTCCAGGGCTCGGCGGGGCAGACCGCGGCGACACAGGCCCTCGCCTCGGCGGCGTACCGCGACAGCCCGGTCACCGAGATCCTCAAGGCCAACAGCGAATGGCACAAGTCCGAGGTGAAGAAGGGCAAGCTCACCCTGCTGGAGCCGAATCTGGGCGAGGCGTTCTCGCGCGCCGTGCAGGTGCGCATGCTCGGCGGGGCCCGCAAGGCGCTCATCCAGTCCTTCGGCACCGAACCGCAGACCGTCGTCGAGCACTGTCTCGCCGCGACTCGCATCCGCAAGGAGCGGGACGCGAAACTCACCGGCATCATGGCCCTCTTCGGCCTGCTGTTCCTTCCGGGGCTGCTCATCTGGCTGGTCGTCTTCCAGCTGCGCCGCACGATCGCCGGCGCCATGGACAAACGGGCCGGCGCCCTCGCCACCGCCGCCCTGGTCGCCGTCGGCGGGCTTCTCGTGATCGTCCTCATCAAGCTGCCTTTCGGCGGCTTCTGGGCGATCTACCTGCGGGCGATGCTCGTCGCCCCGGTCATCGGCTGGCTGTGGGCCAAGCAGATCAGCGAGTCCACGGCCAAGGACATGCGGAGCCGCTGGGAGGGCCTCCTGTCGGGCGGCGGCGTGGGCGCGAAGATCCCCGAAGCCGTACCGCGCGACCCCGACGAGTCCGCCGCGGAGCAGCTGCGCCAGTCGCTCGCCAAGCTGACCGCCGAGCAGTACAGCAACTCGGTCTTCTACGCGGGCCCCAAGGGAATACTGGGCATGGGCACCCGCTGGGGCAGCTGGCAGCTCGCCGAAGAGCTCGTATCGAAGGACCCCGGCAAGGAGATCCACGGCTTCCGCAGCTGGGACGTCATACGCGTCATCCACGACCAGCTGCGCATGCTGGAGCGCGGACCGCTGCACACCGGCGGCTTCCCGAAGCCCTCCGTGCGGCACTGGGTCGTCGCGCCGATCGGCGAGAACGCGGACGAGGTGGCCAGGCCGGGCGGCCAGGACGTCGACGCGTTCCAGATCAAGGGCCACGAGATACAGCGGATCTGCAACGAGCAGCAGTTCGGCGCGGGAAACCGCCACTATCTGGGCGTGCAGTTCACACTCTGGGACGGCCAGCTGGTCATCACCATGCTGATCACCGTCACCGTGCTGCACGAGACACTGCGCATCGAGGTCACCGGCCACGCCCTCGGCCCGGTCCACTCGCTCTTCACCACCAAGCCGAAGCCCAAGACGGTGACGGTCAGCAAGGCGGTCAAGTTCTGGGAGACCGTCGACAAGCAGCAGCCGCTCGTCGACGCGAACGAGGTGGTACGCCTGACCGTCCGCGCACCGTTCACCTGGTTCCCGCCGCTCCTCGACTACTTCGGCGGCAAGATCGCGCTCCCGGAGCCCTTCGGCCTGCGGCACGCCTGGGCCGAGAAGCCCTGGCGGCACCGCTTCATGGCCGACGACGCGATGCGCGCGGCCACGCCCGTACTGCGCGTCGTCCACGCGGCGGCCATCCGCGTGCTCGACGACCACGGCGTGGACACCGACCGCTTCAGCAACCGCTCCCTGATCCTCAGCGGCCTGGTCCAGGACGCGGCACCGAGGAAGGCGGACGTGTACGACGCGTAAGGCGGGCAGAGTGGGGGCGCCCGTGGATCAGGCGGCCGGCCAGGCGTCGGCCAGCATCTTGCGGGTGTCCCCCAACAGCTGCGGCAGCACCTTCGTGTGCCCGACGACCGGCATGAAGTTCGTGTCCCCGCCCCAGCGCGGCACCACGTGCTGGTGCAGATGCGCGGCGATGCCCGCCCCGGCGACCGCGCCCTGGTTCATCCCGATGTTGAAACCCTGCGCCCCGGAGGCCGTACGCAGCGCCGCCATCGCGCGCTTGGTGAAGGCGGCGAGCTCGGCGGTCTCGGCGTCGTCCAGGTCCGTGTAGTCGGCGACATGGCGGAACGGGACGACCATCAGGTGGCCACCGTTGTACGGGTACAGATTCAGCACCGCGTACACGTGCTCACCACGCGCGATGACGAGACCGTCCTCGTCGGACTTCGCCGGAATCGAGCAGAACGGACAGCCGTCCTCGGCCCCCGGACCGGTCGGCTTGTTCTCCCCCTGGATGTACGCCATCCGGTGGGGTGTCCACAGTCGCTGGAACGCGTCCGGCGTCCCGACTCCGATCTGCTGCTCCGGCTCAATCGTCATGGAGTGCAGCATATGACTTGACCCCCGCCGAACGTGTCGCCGGGGCGCAGCCAGGGGCCTGGCGGCCATGCTGGGGCGATGCAGGCCGATCATGAAAGCCCGGCGCGACGCTGGCAGCGGTGGAGCGAGATCCCGCTCTTCGCCGCATCGCTCCTCTTCCTCACCGCGTACGCGGTCCTGGTGCTCGCCCATGACCTCCCCGCGGCCTGGCGCACCGTGTGCGTGGCGGTGATCGTGGTCCTGTGGAGCCTCTTCGCCGCCGACTATCTGGTGCGGTGGAGGCTGGCGGGGCGGCGGCTGGGCTTCGTACGTACGCACTGGCTGGACACCGTGGTGCTGCTGATGCCGCTGCTGCGCCCGCTGCGCATGGTGCGGGTGTATACGGCGGTGCAGCGCAGGCGCGAGCGGCCCCGGCTCAGCCTGCACGCGCGCGTGATCACGTACGCGGGAATGACGGCGCTGCTGCTGGGCTTCGCCGGCGCGCTGGCCGTCTACCAGCAGGAACACGCGGCTCCCGGCGCCACGATCCGTACCTTCGGGGCCGCCGTGTGGTGGGTCTGCTCGACGCTGACGACGGTCGGGTACGGCGATGTGTCACCGGTGACGTGGGGCGGGCGGACCATCGCGGCGGGACTGATGGCGGGCGGCCTCGCGCTGCTGGGCGCGGTGACGGGTTCGTTCTCGTCCTGGCTGATCCAGACGTTCGCGCGGGAGGACGAGAACGCGGGAGAGCCCCCGGCGGGCTAGTTGCTCGCCGGGGGCTCGGAGCCGCTCGCGCGGCAAGGGTCAGACCTGAACGCGACGCTCTACGACGTCGACGAGCTTGGCCAGCGCTTCGTCGCGCGCGATGCCGTTCTCCTGCGACCCGTCGCGGTAACGGAATGAGACCGTGCCCGCGCTCATGTCCTCGTCACCGACGATGATCATGAACGGAACCTTCTGCTTCTGCTGGTTCCTGATCTTCTTCTGCATACGGTCCGAGGAAGCGTCCACCTCGACCCGCAGCCCCTTCTTCTTCGCCTCGGCGGCGAACTCCTGAAGGTACGGAATGTGCGCGTCACCGATCGGGATGCCGACCGCCTGCACCGGAGCCAGCCACGCCGGGAACGCGCCCGCGTAGTGCTCGAGCAGTACCGCGAAGAACCTCTCGATGGAGCCGAACAGAGCACGGTGGATCATCACCGGACGCTGCTTGCTGCCGTCGGGACCGGTGTACTCCAGGTTGAAGCGCTCCGGCAGGTTGAAGTCCAGCTGGACCGTCGACATCTGCCAGGTACGGCCGATGGCGTCCTTGCACTGGACGGAGATCTTCGGACCGTAGAACGCCGCGCCGCCCGGGTCCGGGACCAGCGGGAGCCCCTGCTTCTCGGCAACCTGCCGCAGGGTCTCGGTGGCCTCTTCCCAGATCTCGTCCGACCCGACGAACTTCTCCGGGTCCTTGGTGGACAGCTCCAGGTAGAAGTCGGTCAGGCCGTAGTCGCGCAGCAGGCCGAGGACGAAGGTGAGCGTACGGTCGAGCTCCTCCGCCATCTGCTCCTTCGTGCAGTAGATGTGCGCGTCGTCCTGGGTGAAGCCGCGGGCCCGGGTCAGGCCGTGCACGACGCCCGACTTCTCGTACCGGTACACGGTCCCGAACTCGAAGAGGCGCAGCGGCAGTTCACGGTAGGACCGGCCCCGCGCGTCGAAGATCAGGTTGTGCATCGGGCAGTTCATGGGCTTGAGGTAGTAGTCCGTGCCCTCGTCGAGCTGCATGGGCGGGTACATGCCGTCGGCGTACCAGTCCAGGTGACCCGAGGTCTCGAAGAGCTTCCCCTTGGTCGCGTGCGGGGTGTAGACGAACTCGTACCCCTCCTCCTCGTGCCGGCGGCGCGAGTAGTCCTCCATGACCCGGCGGATGATGCCGCCCTTGGGGTGGAAGACCGCGAGGCCCGAGCCGATCTGCTCGGGGATCGAGAAGAGGTCCAGCTCGCTGCCGAGCTTGCGGTGGTCGCGCTTCTCGGCCTCGGCGAGGAACTCCAGGTGCGCCTTCAGCTCGTCCTTCGACGGCCACGCGGTGCCGTAGATGCGCTGGAGCATCGGGTTCTTCTCGCTGCCGCGCCAGTAGGCGGCGGCGTTGCGCATGAGCTTGAACGCGGGGATGTTCCGGGTGGTCGGCAGGTGCGGACCGCGGCACAGGTCCTTCCAGCACGGGTCGCCGGTCTTGGCGTCGAGGTTGTCGTAGATGGTCAGCTCGCCGCCGCCCACCTCGACGTTCGCGCCGTCGTCGGTCGAGGCCGAACCCTTGATGCCGATGAGCTCCAGCTTGTACGGCTCGTCCGCCAGCTCCTCGCGGGCGGCCTCGTCCGAGACGACGCGGCGCGAGAAGCGCTGCCCGCGCTTCTGGATCTCCTGCATCTTCTTCTCGACGGCCTTGAGGTCCTCGGGGGTGAACGGCTTCTCGACGTCGAAGTCGTAGTAGAAGCCGTCCTTGACCGGCGGGCCGATGCCGAGCTTCGCCTCGGGGAACAGCTCCTGCACGGCCTGCGCCATGACGTGCGCGGTGGAGTGGCGCAGGATGTTCAGGCCGTCCTCCGAGGAGATCTCGACCGGCTCGACCTCCTCGCCGTCCGCGACGACGTACGCCAGGTCCTTCAGCTCGCCGGCGATCCGCGCGGCCACGACGGTGCGCTCGCCGGGGAAGAGCTCGGCCGCCGTAGTGCCCGTCGTCACCACGCGCTCTTCCCGCTCGGAATCGCGTTGGATGAACACACGGACGTCCGACACCGGTCACTCCTGTCTGAGGGGGTCGCGCGTAAGTCGTTGCGCGCGTAGCGACTAACTGTACCGAGCCGGGTGACCTCCTCGCGAAACGGTTAGTCCCCTCCGCACGCCTCCTCGAAAAAGTCCACGTTCTCCTGCAGCGACTTCATCAGCCGGTCCCGCTCCGCGTCGTCCACCTGCACCGGCACCACACTCTCCGCCCCCGTGAGCCGCCGGAAGCCGCCCCGGCTCTCCAGCCGGCCGTGGACCCGGATCGGCAGCCCGACCAGGTGGGCGTGGCCCGCTATCCGGTACGCCTCCTCGTCGAGCACCACCCGTACGTACGGCACCTCCGCGCCCGCCAGGACGCGCAGCCGCACGGTGCCGGTCCCGCGCGGCCCCGAGCGCCGCATGCGGACGACCGCGCCCGTGATCCGTACCGCGACGGACGGCTCGTCGAGCATGTAGCGCGCGCCCGCCTCGCGCAGCGCCGGCAGGTCACCCGGCGAGAACTCCACCGCCTCGGGATGCGCCGCGCACCCCTGAGGCACCCCGGCCGCCGGTGACCACTCGAGCCCGATCCGGGTGCCCTCCGAGCCGTGCACCAGCGCGATCAGCGCGTCCGTCAGCTCGCGGCTCACCCCGGCCTCGACGGCCGAGTCGAAGGCCTCCATGCCGCCCGTCGCCCGCTTGTAGTCGACGGCCTCGCGGGCCGCGTGCAGGGCGTGGTGCAGCCGTACGACGGCCCCTCGCCCCGCCTCCACCGGTACGAACGCGGTGAGCGCGCGTCCGCCGGGCGCCGGTCCCACCAGTACGCCTTCCAGCGAGGTCTGCGCCTGCCGCCGGTGCCGCGCCCCGTAGTACCCGGCGCGGCCCCGCGCGGCGAGCGCCGCCGCGAGCAGCATCTGGCGTGCCGCCGAGCGCAGTTGCTCCTGCGCGGTCCAGGAGGCGGCTCCGGAAGGGCCTTCGGGTACGTCGCGCCACCACCGGATCTCGTCACTCGGGACGGCGAGCGAGACCAGCACCTCGCGGGCGGAGGGCGCGGCGCAGCGGGCGAGCGCGGTCAGTGCCTCGCCGAGCAGGTCGTCGCTGTCGGGAAACGCCCTGCTCTCCGGTACGAGCAGGCTCGTACCGCCGCCGGAAGGTCCGGGCGGCGTCCACCGCGCGTAGCGTCCCGCCGCTCCCCCGCGCCGCCGCCAGCCGTGCCGGGCGAGCAGCACGCCGAGCACGACGGGGTCGACCTGCGCGGGGTCGGGTCCCGCTCCGGCGTCCCAGACACCGGGGCCCGTGGCGAAGGCGTCGTCGGGCTCCGTGCTCGGGTGTGGTCGCAGGGGTTCGTCGATCGGCCGGTTCTGCATCAGGGTCTCCCTCCCGCCCCGACCCGGGTCATGATCTCGCAGAGTGCCCGGTCGTCGAATATCCGCGAGGTCGGGATCCGCACAGTGGTCCTGCGCCTGCCCGTCACCGGGTGTCCGGCCAGG
This sequence comes from Streptomyces sp. TRD_SC_5, assembly GCF_056836825.1. NCBI lineage: Bacteria > Bacillati > Actinomycetota > Actinomycetes > Kitasatosporales > Streptomycetaceae > Streptomyces > Streptomyces sp. TRD_SC_5. The sequence continues at coordinate 1,054,821 of NZ_JBWZZS010000001.1, forward strand.
TTGGTCCAGTAACAGCAGTGGCGCAGGTCGAGGCGGTCGTGGCCGGCGCGCAGCCAGTCCTCCTGGGTCCGCGGTACGAGCATCACGACCAGGATCTTGTGCACCGACACCGGGCTGCGGGCGAGCTTCTCCAGATGCGCGTTGTCGAGCGTGAAGGAGAAGGCGCTCCCGGCCGGGTGCGGCGGTATCTGGTAGGTGCACTTGAGCTGCACCTTGATGGTGACTTCGTCATCGACGGTGTGCTCGGGAGCGCTGTGGCTCACGTGCCAGTCGATGCCGTTGTCCGGAAACGGCTGTGAGAGAGAGCATCCCGCGGCCGCCGCGACCGCGTGCAGATAGCCCACCTGAAGAGTCTCCATGCAGGCGGTGGTGGCGAGTCCGCCGCGCAGCGGTGCGGTCCGCTCGGGCAGCAGCCCGCCCGGTTCGGGCTGCGTGAGCGCCATGGCTGACGAGTGCCTTCCGGGCTGTGCCGATCATTTCCCCGCGACGGTCCGTCAACCGCCCGTGCCGTCACCTGTGTTGTCTCCGCTCCTGCTCTCCTCCAAACGGCGTACCGCACAAACGAGCCGGGTATCACCGGTTCGGGCAGGGGACGCACGCCATCTGCCAAGGGAGCAAGAGGAGTTCGACATGACGTGCTGGTACGAAGGACCCCTGGCCGCGTTCGACACCGAGACGACGGGCGTGGATGTCGAGGAGGACCGCATCGTCTCCGCCGCCCTGGTCGTGCAGGACGCGCCGGGCGGGCGGGTGCGGGCGACGCGCTGGCTGGTGAATCCTGGCATTCCGGTGCCCCCGGAGGCAACCGGGATCCACGGCCTGACGGACGATCACCTGCAGCGCAACGGCCGCTGGCCCGCGCCGGTCGTGGAGGAGATAGCCAGGAGTCTCGCCGAGCAGAGCATCGCCCGGCGGCCGCTGGTGGTGATGAACGCGCCGTTCGACCTGACGCTGCTGGACCGTGAGCTGAGGCGTCACCGGGCGTCGTCGCTGACGCGCTATCTGGACAGCCGTCCGCTGTGCGTGCTGGATCCGCGCGTACTGGACAAGCATCTGGACCGCTATCGCAAGGGCCGCCGTACGCTCACCGATCTGTGTGCGCAGTACGAGGTGGAGCTGGACGGCGCGCACGACGCGGCAGCCGACGCGACGGCGTCCCTGGAGGTCGCACGGGCGCTGGGTCGTCGTTTCGCCACGCGTCTGGAGCGGCTTTCCCCGGCCGAGCTGCACACCCTGCAGGCGGTGTGGCACGCGGCTCAGGCGCGCGGCCTCCAGGCGTGGTTCGCGCGCAACGGGTCGGAGGAGGCGGTGAATCCGGCGTGGCCGCTGCGTCCTGAGATGCCCGCGGCGGCCGCCTGAGCGGACGGCGTACGGGAACGCAAAAAAGCCGGTCCGTCTGCGACGGACCGGCCTTCCCAGGTGGGCGATACTGGTTTCGAACCAGTGACCTCTTCGGTGTGAACGAAGCGCTCTCCCACTGAGCTAATCGCCCGGGAACGGACTGAACCATACAACCCCTCCCGGGGTTGGTTCAAACCGCGAGGGCGGCCGCGAGCGCGCGCCGCCCGGCTCGCATCATCACCGCGTGGTTGGCGATGAGCAAAGGGCGCCCGGGTACGGCGAGCCGCCGCACCAGCGCCTTGCGCACCTCCACTTCCTGCTCGTAGACGGCCCGCGTGCCGCCGGCGCCGCGCGGTTGTACGGTCCAGCGCGCCCAGCCGTCCATGTCGCCCGTCATGGCCACTTCCAGTACGCCGGTTTCCGGTGCGCGGCGCTTCTGATGAACGGTGACTTCGAGTGCGTACGGCAGGAAGGAACGGATCCGTACGACGCCGGTACGGTCGTCGACGCGGGTGACCCGACGTACCTGTGGCCACCATCGCGGGTACGCGTCGACGCGTTCCAGGGCGGTGTAGACCGCGCCGGGCGGGGCGTGCAGGTCCCACACACTGCGGAAGCGGTAATGACTCCAGTTCATGTCTCAAGTCTGCGCGCGGGACGCGTGTCCATGCGTACTCAGGCGGCGTCTGAGTACGCGGTGAGTATCCGGACCCATGACCCCGGCGTGTGTCAGGCGCCACACTCCTCAACCATGGAGAACGCGCCACCGCCCGCCGAGGAATTGGTGATCCTCGACCGCGAACTGGTACAAATCGAAGCTCGCCGTGCCCAGTTGCTGGCCCGCAGGGCCTGGCTGCTCAGTGTCATGCAGCAGGCCGTCACCCCGCAGAACCCCTTTTCGCCGCCCGGCTGGACTGCTTTCGGCGCCGGGCACGTGCCTCAGGCGCCGCACGCCCCCCGGGAAGCCTCGCCGCGCAGTGCCCAGAACGTACTGCTGACGCTCGGCGGCCTCCTGCTGACGGTCGCCGCGGTCGCCTTCACACTGGTCAGCTGGGGCCACATGGGCATCGGCGGACGCTCGGCGGTACTGGGCGCCGTGACGGCACTGGCGCTGGCCGCGCCGGCCCTGCTGCTGCGCCGCGGGCTCGTCTCGACCGCCGAGTCGGTGGCCGCGCTCGGCCTCGCGCTCACGGTGCTCGACGCGTACGCCGTGCACCGGGTGGCCGCACCGGACACGGACGGTCTCGCGTACGCCGCGATCAGCTCGGCGGCGCTGGCGGCGCTCTGGACGGCGTACGGCCTGGGCTTCGGCAGGCTCCGGCTGCCGCTGCCGGCGGCGCTGATCGCCGCTCAGTTCCCCTTCCTCCTCTGGGCACTGGTCGCCGGCCCGGGTCCGCTGACGCTCACCTGGGCCCTGCTGGCGACGGCCGCGCTCGACGTGGCCGTGGCTCTGTGGGGCACGGGCCGCGGGGTGCGCCCACTGGCCTGCGCCGGGGCGTGGCTGACGGGCGCGGGGGCGCTGCTGAGCGCCGGCACGATGTCGGTGGCGGCGGGCAGCCCCGCCGAGGCGCTGCGTCCGGGTGTACTGCTGCTGGCGATCGCGGCCCTCGGCCTGTTCGCCGCATGGCGTGCGCCGTTGCCGCAGGCGGCGCCCGTGCGGCAGACCGGCGCAGCGACGCCGGACAGCGAGGCCCCGCCGCACGCAGTGGCCCCGCCGCACGTTCTGGCCCCGCCGCCGGGCACGGCGCCCGCTCCAAGCGCCGCCGCGTGGTCGCCGCACGCCGTCGCGGCTTCCGCCGTGGCCGGGCTCGCTGTACTGGCCGCCGTCGGTGGTGTGCTGCGGCCCGCCGTGCCGGACGCCTGGGCCGTGCCCGGGTACGTGCTGTGTGCGGTGGCCCTGCTGGCCGTCGTACGGGCGAGCTTGCCGCGCCCCATGGTGCTGGGTCTGGCCGGTGCGTCCGGTGCCGTGCTGGCCGGGGGCACTCTGTGGGCGCTGCCGCCGGTGGCGGTCGCGCTGCTGGGCCCGGCCGCCTGGGCGGAGCGTGCCTGGTCCGGTGCCCCGGCCGGCGTCCGCGAGGCGCTCTCCTCGGAGCTGCCCTGGTCCCGGACGCCCGCGGCCCCTCTGGTCCTGCTGACCGTGGCCGCCGTCGTCACGGCAGCGCGGCGCCTGAGCGCGCCCGGCTCCACCTGGCGCGCCCCGGCGGCATGCGTGGCTCTCGCTCTGGCCTGGGCGGCCGCGTACGCCACCCCGGCCGCGCTGGACCTGGGCTATCCGGCGGCCGTAACCCTGTACGTGCTCCTGACCGCCGCGCCCCTGTTCCTGGCGGTACGCCCGGCCCTCACCGGCAGCGGCGCCCTGCCCGGCCAAGCCCCTGCCCCGTCCGCCCCGGCGTCCGTCCGGCCCGCAGACGGCCGGGCGACCGGCACCGGCAGACGGCTCGCGGCGAGCGAACCCCTCGCCCTCACCGCACTGGCCTGCGCTCTCGCGTCGGCCGTCTCCGTCTCGCTGCTGTCACTGGCAGCCGAGGCCGCCACCTTCCCCGTCCTCGGCGTCATGGCGGCGCTCTTCGGCGTGGCCGCCGTGCTCGCCAAGGGATCCATTACGCCGCCTGCCTCCGCGGCGGCGGCAGTCGTGTTCGCGACCGGGCTGACCGGCGCCGGCGCCGCCTCGCTCGAACTCGCGCCGCACCAGGCCGCTCTGGCGATCCTCGTCGTTCCCGCGGCGGCTGCCGCGCTCGCCGCCCGCATTCGCGCGCACGTCACCGCACTGCCCCTGGAGGTCGCGGGCGCCGGGGCGGCGCTGCTCGCGATCGGGCTCGCGACGGGCCACGCGCCCACCCTCGCGCTGGTCCTGGCCCTGTGCGGGGTCATCACGGCAGGCACGGCCGTACGGGCCGACCGCCGCCCCGTGGGATACGCGGCCGCAGTGCTCTGCGTACTGGCAGCCTGGGTCCGCCTCGGCGCGTCCGACGTCGTCACGCCCGAGGCGTACACGCTGCCCGTCACCGTCCCGGCGCTCGTGATCGGGGTGCTGCGGCGCCGGCGCGACCCGCGGGCCTCGTCCTGGACGGCGTACGGACCGGGGCTCGCCGCGACTCTGCTGCCGAGCCTGATCGCGGCCTGGGGCGACCAGGGCTGGCTGCGCCCGCTGCTCCTCGGGGCGGCGGCCCTGGCGGTGACCCTGACGGGCGCCAGGCACCGGCTCCAGGCGCTGCTGGTGCTCGGTTCCGCCGTACTCGCCCTGGTCGCTCTCCACGAGCTCGCGCCGTACGTCGTCCAGGTCGTCGGGGCTCTCCCCCGCTGGCTGCCGCCGGCCCTCGCGGGCCTGCTGCTCCTGGCCGTGGGTGCGACGTACGAGCAGCGCCTGCGCGACGCGCGCCGGCTGCGGGAGACCCTGGGCCGGATGCGCTGAGGGCGGTCGTTTCCGGCCGGAAGGCGGCCGGGAACGACGAAGGCCCGGAAGACTTTCGTCTTCCGGGCCTTCGGTCCGGGTGGGCGATACTGGGTTCGAACCAGTGACCTCTTCGGTGTGAACGAAGCGCTCTCCCACTGAGCTAATCGCCCCGGCGCTCCGCACACATTACCCCATGTCAGCGCGTCCCCCGAACCGATTACCGGTTACTGCTCGATGCTCCACGGCATCGCCATGCCGAACTTCCAGACGTAGATCCCGACCAGCACCGCAATGATCACCAGACCGATCGTGGTGAGGATCATGTTGCGCCGCCGGACCTTGGGATCGAGTGCCTTCTGGGCCGCCTCGGTGACCTTCCGCTTCGTCCAGCGCAGCACCAGCTGCGCCCACACGAACTCGGTCGCCCAGATCGCCATACCGCCGAAGATCACCAGCCAGCCGGGCCCCGGCAGCGGCAGCATGATCACGCCCGCCACCACGACCGCCAGGCCGATGACGAACACGCCGACCTGCCAGCTCAGGTGCAGCGTCCTGTGACGCTTGATGATCTGCGGCGCCCGCGAACCCAGCTCTCGCTCGTCCCCGGTCACGCCCCCCGTGGCGGGCGCTGCGGTCGCCGGACCGACGACTTCTTCCCGCTCGTTACTCTCCGCATTCATGAGGCCCAACCTACCCGAACGGATCGAGTGGCCGAAATGGTCGTACCGCATCAAGTGTCACTCCGCCGGACGAGGTACCTGAAGCGCCGCAAAAAGGTCAGAGGGGTTTACAACGACACCGTAGGTGGCATGTCGATTTCGCCGACGTGCGAATCCCCGAGCGCACACTGAGCGAAAGGCCCTGGCGCTTATGAACACCACGGTCAGCTGCGAGCTGCACCTGCGCCTCGTAGTGTCGAGCGAGTCATCACTGCCTGTACCCGCGGGCCTGCGGTATGACACGGCCGATCCCTACGCCGTCCATGCCACCTTCCACACCGGAGCCGAGGAAACCGTCGAGTGGGTGTTCGCCCGCGATCTCCTCGCCGAGGGCCTTCACCGGCCCACCGGTACCGGCGACGTCAGAGTCTGGCCGTCCCGCAGTCACGGCCAGGGCGTCGTCTGCATCGCTCTGAGTTCCCCGGAAGGAGAAGCCTTGCTCGAAGCCCCGGCGCGGGCCCTGGAATCCTTCCTGAAGCGGACGGACGCCGCGGTACCACCGGGTACCGAGCATCGTCACTTCGACCTCGACACGGAACTCTCACACATCCTGGCGGAGAACTGAGCCAGGCCGAGAGCCACCCAACGCCGTCCGACTCGGGGCGACGGCGCGGGGCGGACAACTGCATAGGGCACACACCGGCGCCGTCTCCGCGGATTCCACCGCGGGGACGGCGCCGGTGCGCTCAGGGCGCGAGCCGCTAAAGTCGACCGGCATCTGCGGGCGCCCGCCCGCAGCAGGCCAGGGAGCGAATCGTGCTGATCCCCCACGACACCAGGCGCGCCCTCGACGTCGTCGTCGATCTGGTGAACACGGCGCCGGAGAGCGACCAGAGCGACCGGCTCGCCGACATCGAGGCGCTGTACGGCTTTGTGCGGCTCCATGACGTCAGCGACGTGGGCAGGCTTACCGAGGCGGACCTGCGGGCCGTACGGGACGTGCGGGGGCGCTTCACGGACGTGTTCAAGGCGCCCGACCCCCACACCTGCGCGGAGCTGATCAACCAGCTCGTGGCGGCGGCCGGCACCACACCGCGGCTCACCGACCACGACGGCTTCGACTGGCACGTGCACTACTTCGCACCCGGCGCGTCGGTCGCCGACCACCTCGCTGCGGACTGCGGGATGGCGCTGGCGTTCATCGTGGTCTCCGGCGAGCAGGAACGGCTGCGCCGCTGCGAGGCGCCGGACTGCCGGCGGGCCTTCGTCGACCTGTCGCGCAACCGGTCCCGCCGTTACTGCGACAGCCGCACCTGCGGCAACCGGCTGCATGTGGCGGCGTACCGGGCCCGACGCAAGGAAGCGGCGGGCTGACGCGACGCGGGCGTCACGCACTCACCGGTCTCACAGCAGGAAGAGATCGTGCATCGCGGCCATCAGCAGCAGGAAGCCGATCACCCCGAGGAAGATCATCAGGGGTGGCTGGGAAAGCGCGAAGAGGCAACCGCGCGGTTCTTCGGTGGGTGCGGGGGCTTCGCCCCGGGATGTGTCCAGCATCTCGGGCCGATGATGACGCAGCACAGCCACCTGCGATGACCAACACGCCCACATGGGCGGCCAGTTCGCCGCATCTTGGCCTTTCGTGATCTCCTGGTGATCACTTCGGCGTCCGAGTTGCCAGTTTTCGCTTCAGACGCCACCCCTTCAGATGCGGCGCCTCTCAGATGCCGTGCTTCTTCAGGATCGCTTCGATGTCGCTGAAGTCCTCGCCCGCCCCGGTGGCCTTCGGCTTCGGCTGCGGCTGCTGCGACGCCTTCGCCCGAGCCTGAGGCTGCTTCTGCTGCGCGGCCGCCGGCAGGCCCGACCCGAGCGACGGCGCGGACGCCTGCGGCGCGACCGCTTCGCGCTGCGCGGCGCGCGCCGCCCTGCGCTCCTTGCGGGTGCCGCCGGAGCGGCGCTCCACCGCCCTGGTCGTCATGAAGAGCAGCCAGGACAGGCCGAGCAGGCCGAAGCCCGCCCAGACCCCCGGCTTGAAGGCGATGCCCGCGACCCACGCGACGACGCCGGTCATCACCAGGCCGACCGGCACGAGCGAATAGGCGGCAATGCGCGTCGCAGCCAGGAATCGCTTGCGGTACGCGGTGATCGCGGCGATGCCCAGACCGGCCGCGGACGCCGCGGAACAGATCGTCTCTGCCAGCATCCGGTCCTCCAGTGCCAGGGTGTACGGGGGGTACGTTCCCCTCCATCCTGCACCGGCCGAGGCTGCCGGGGCCACGCCCCCGTACGACCTCAGGGAGATCTCGGGGGCGCTTCTCCTCCCCAGGTCCCGGTTGGGGGCCCGCCGGCCGGGCTGGGAGACTGGTCCCATGACCGACTCCTCTCCCGCGCGCCCCGTCGTCCTCGACCTCTGGTGCGACCTCCAGTGCCCCGACTGCCACACCGCGCTGGACGACGTGCGCGCCCTGTGTGAGCGCTACCGCGACCGGCTCGACGTACGCGTGCGCCACTTCCCCCTCGAAAAGAACAAGCACGCCTACGCGGCCGCGCAGGCGGCCGAAGAGGCTGTCGACCAGGGCCAGGGCTGGCCGTACGTGGAGGCGCTCCTCGCCCGCACCAAGGAGCTCGCGACGAAGGGCGAGCCTCTCCTGCTGGAGGTCGCGACCGGACTGGGGCTGGACGCCGAGGAGTTCGACACCGCCCTGATCGACGGCCGGCACCTGCTGATCGTCGACGCCGACCAGGCCGAGGGCAAGGCCATCGGCGTCACCGGCACGCCGACGTACGTCATCGACGGCGAGCGGCTGGACGGCGGCAAGAGCCAGGAAGGGCTGCGGGAGCGCATCGAGGAGATCGTCGACCGGCTGCTCTCCTGACCCTCACGGCCCTCAGAGCAGCTGCTTGCAGAGGTGGTACGACACGGGCTCGTAGCCCAGTGATGCGTACAGCCGCAGGGCCGGGGTGTTGTCCGCGAAGACGTGGAGGCTTATGCGCTCGGCCCCGGCTGCCAGCGCCTCACGCTCGGCGAGCAGCAGCAGCGCGCGCCCGAGCCCCTGGCCCCGGTACGCCTCGGCCACCTCGACGTCGAAGACGTACGCCCCGCTCTGACCCGGGCGCGGGTTCCGCAGCGCCAGCCAGAGCGTGCCCACCACCGCGCCGCCGCGGACGAGGGCGCCGAGGTAGGCGTCGGGGGTGGCGACTCCGTCGGCGAGAGCGGCGCCGTGGTCGGCGTCGGACTTGGCCCGGGCCGCCCCCTCGGAGAAGCCGCGCGCGGTGAGGGAGCGGATGTACCCCACCTTGGTGTGGGCCAGCCAGCTATCGAATTCACGCTCGCTCATCGGTCTGCCCACGACGCCTTCGGGCAGCGCGGGAGGGTGTGCGGGCAGCGGTTTGGCCATGCTGCGGCCGCGTTCCGTGTAGCCGAGAGCAGCGGCCATGTGCCGCGCGGCCACCGCCTCGGCCGGGACGGACACCTCCACGCGGCCGCAGCCCCAGCCGCGCAGCACCTCCTCGGCCGCGAGCGCGGCGACCGTCGCCCTCCCCCGGCGCCGGTCGGCCTCGTCGATGCTCAGTGCGGCGATGCGGCCGACGCCGGCCCCGAAGCGAACGTCCGTGGACAGCTCGACGGCCCCTACCGGGCGGCTGTTCACGCACACGTCGTACGTACGCGACTTGGCGCCGTCGGCACCCTGCTGAAGCGGCGCTGTGGGCCGCAGAGTTGTGGTCATCAGGGAAGTTGTACCCACCGGACGGCCACCCGTCATCCCGAATTCCCGCGCTTTACGGGTCCAGGTCCGACGCGGCGCGCTCGTCGAAGACGCGCATGGCCTTGGCCGTCACGGGCCCCGGCGCGCCCACCAGTTGGCGGCCGTAGACCCGGTGCACCGCCTGCACGTCGCGCAGCGTGGAGGTCAGGAAGACCTCGTCGGCCCGCTCCAGTACGTCGAACGGCAGGTCGGCCTCCTCGGCTCCCGTCCATTCGACGGCGAGGGCGCGCGTGATGCCGGCGAGGCAACCGGAGGAGACGGGCGGGGTGAGCAGCCTGCCGCCGAGTACGACGAAGACGTTGGAGCCCGTGCCTTCGCAGAGTTGTCCGACGGTGTTCGCGAAGAGCGCCTCGGACGCGCCCTGTTCGCGGGCTCGGGCCAGTGCGACGACGTTCTCGGCGTACGACGTGGTCTTCAGCCCGGTGAGGGCGCCGCGCTCGTTGCGCGTCCACGGGACGGTGATCACGGCGGTGCTGTCGGGACGGCGGCCGGCCTCCCCAAGGGCGACGATCAGGGTGGGGCCGGTGTCGCCGCGCTCGGAGCCGAGTGGCGAGAGGCCGCCGGTGTAGGTGATCCGCAGCCGGCCGAGCTCCATCGGGTTGGCGTCCAGGACGGCGGCGCAGGCGCGGCGCACCTCGTCGAGATCGGGCTCGGGCAGCCCGAGACCGCGCGCCGAACGGGCCAGCCGGTCCAGGTGCCGGGTGAGGGCGAAGGTCCGCCCCGCGGTCGCCTTCACCGTCTCGAAGATGCCGTCGCCCACGGTCAGACCGTGATCGAGTACGGACACCCTGGCAGTGGCCGCGTCCTGCAGCCCGCCGTCGACCCAAAGTTTCATGACGCGGTCCTTCCCATCTCCCGGTACGTGCCCGACGCTACCGCGAGCAGCCTTGCCGCCTTCAGTTCGGTCTCTTCCCACTCACGCTCGGGGTCGGAACCCCAGGTGATGCCGGCGCCCGTACCGAACCTGAGGACGGGGCCGCCGGGGAGGGTGCGGTCGATCCAGAAGGTCCGTATGCCAACGGCCAGCTCGCCGGTGCCTCGGTCGGCGTCTACCCAGCCGATGCCTCCGCAGTACGGGCCGCGCGGCGCGGTCTCCAGGGCCTCGATGATCGTCAGGGCGCTCGACTTGGGGGCGCCCGTCACCGAGCCCGGCGGGAACGTGGCGGCGAGCAGCGCGGGCCAGCCGGCGCTGGGCGCGAGTTCGGCGCGGACGGTGGAGACGAGGTGGACGAGACCGGGGTGCGGTTCGACGACGCACAGCTCCGGAACGCTCACGGAGCCCGGTACGGCGACTCGCCCCAGGTCGTTGCGGACGAGGTCCACGATCATCACGTTCTCGGCGTGGTCCTTCTCCAGGAGATCGTCCGCTGTCCGTCCGGTGCCTTTGATCGGTCCGGACTCGACGGCCCGCCCGTCCCGGCGGAGGTAGAGCTCGGGGGACGCGGTGGCTATCTCCACGCCGTGCGCGGGGAGGCGGATCGTTCCTGCGTACGGCGCCGGATTGCCTCGGGCGAGGAGGGCGGTGAGCGCGTCGACGTCGGCGCGCGCGCCGGCCCGGTCGGGCAGCGGCGCGCTCAGGACGCGGCAGAGGTTGGCCTGGTAGACCTCCCCGGCCGCGATGTGCTCGCGGATGCGGCGTACGCCCGCCGTGTACGCTGCGCGGTCCATCGACGACGTCCAGTCACCGGCGGCGGGCCCGCGCCAGGCGCCGGCCACGGGCGGGGGGACCGGCTCGGTGCGTACGTCGCCGAAACGGGCACAGACGAGCCCGCCCTCGAAGTCCGCGGTCACGGCCCAGAAGCCGGCGGAGTCGAGTGCGGCGGGATCACTGGTCACATCGCGCAGATCAGAGGCGACAAGGCCGCCGAAGCGGGCCAAAGGGGGAAGGTCGTGCACGGCCCCGAGTGTAGAGCGGACCGCGATGACCTGCGCCGGGGCGGAGGCAGCGCAGCACGCTGCACAAACGCGTTTTTGTACTGGCCCCGGTATCCGCTAGAGTTCAACACGTCGCCGGGACACGGAAACGCCCCGGTAAGACAAGCGGACGTGGCTCAGTTGGTAGAGCATCACCTTGCCAAGGTGAGGGTCGCGAGTTCGAATCTCGTCGTCCGCTCGGTGTGGGGGATCTTCCCGAACCCCTGTCATTCACTCCTGGTGGAGTGGCCGAGAGGCGAGGCAACGGCCTGCAAAGCCGTCTACACGGGTTCAAATCCCGTCTCCACCTCCAAGGACGATTAGCTCAGCGGGAGAGCGCTTCCCTGACACGGAAGAGGTCACTGGTTCAATCCCAGTATCGTCCACTGGATCCCCGGCTGTACTTGACCGGGGTGTCCGTCCCGCGCGATTAGCTCAGCGGGAGAGCGCTTCCCTGACACGGAAGAGGTCACTGGTTCAATCCCAGTATCGCGCACGCAGTTCGCAGTACGGAAAGACCAAGATCAACTGAACACCCTCGCGCGATTAGCTCAGCGGGAGAGCGCTTCCCTGACACGGAAGAGGTCACTGGTTCAATCCCAGTATCGCGCACCATCGAGAAGAAGCCCCCGGCCGCGGAATCGGCCGGGGGCTTCTCGTGCTCTGCTTCGTGCTCTGCCGTCCGGCCGGTCAGGACGAGAAGAGCATCCGGCCGAAGCCCTTCTGGCGATGGCCGGCGTGGTGACCGCCGTGGTGGCCGCCGTGATGACCGTGCTGCGGGGCGCCCCAGGCGGGTGCGGGCGCGGCGGGGTAGGCCTGCTGGGCCGGCGGCGGGGGCGGGGCCTGCTGCGTCCACTGCGACTCGAGGCGCGTCAGCGACTCCAGCTCGCCGTAGTCGAGAAATATCCCGCGGCAACCGCTGCACTGCTCGATCTGGACACCATTGCGGTTGTACGTGTGCATGGGTGCATGGCACTTGGGGCACTGCATGGTCCGGTCAACTCCTCGCCGTCGGTTCGGCATCGCCGGAATGCATGCCCGGCGACGGTCCGTTCACCCTACGACGCGGCTTCGGACTCTTCGCACCCCAACTCGGGCGGTAGGGCGGCGATACGGCCGCAGGCCTCGATCATCATCTCCTCCACCTCGTCCAACGGCCGGTTCTCGGCGGCGGACTTGGCGAGGGCGAGGGCGGCGGTCTGGACGGTCAGGGCGCGGGCGGGTACGTCGAGTTCGGGCCAGGGGTCGCCGTCGGGGCGTACGCCGCTGCCGCCCGCGGCCCGGTACGCGCCGAGGAACAGGTCCCAGATGTCGGGCGCGAGCAGGCCGGCGGCGTACCAGGCGGCGGGGCGGGCCAGGTCCCAGGCGGGGTCGCCGATGCCCAGGTCGTCCACGTCGATCAACAGCCAGCGGCCGTGGGGCCCCGTGGGCGTGGGGCCCGTCGGCGTGGGGCGGCGGACCAGCTGGCCGAGGTGGAGGTCACCGTGGCAGAGGGCCGCGCGCGGGGACGGGGCTTCGTCGCGGGCCCAGGCCGGCAGCCCGGCCCAGGCGCGGAGCACGGGGGTCGTGACGGTGGCGGGGTGCGGGCCTGTCGCGTGCATCCGCGCGACGGCGCGGGCGGCCTTCGCGGGGCCGCGCATGGGCGGGAGGGATGCGGGGAGTTGGAGCGCGCCGGGAGCGATCGCGTGCAGCCGGGCGAGGAGAGCGGCGGCGTCTTCCCACGGGGCGGCGTCGGGGTCCTCGGGGTCGACGGGCGTTCCGTACGGCCACAGGCTGAGTGGCCGGCCGTGCAGCAGGGTCGTGAAGGCGTCGCCGTTCCCGGCCGGCACGGGCAGGGGCGGCAGGAGGATTCCGGCGAGGAGCGGGTCGGCGGCGACGGCGATACGCGCGGTGAGGGCGGCGAGATCCGTGTCGGGGGCGTGGCACTTGGCGACGACGCGGCCGTGGCGCACGACTGTGCCGTCGGGCCTGTCGGCCAGGATGTCGGGCCGCTGGCAGGAACAGGGGGCGGGCGCTGCGCTGCGGACACGGGGCACGGCGGGTCCTGCGCTGCCGACGCGAGGGGCGTGTGTCGCGCTGCCGGCGCGGGGGGCGGGTGCTGCACTGTCGACGCGGGGGGCGGGTGCTGCATTGCCGGCCTGGGAAGCGAGCGTCGCGCTGCCGGTTCGGGGGGCGGGTGGTGCGCTGCCGGCCTGAGAAGCGGGCGTCGCGCTGCCCGCGCGGGAGACGGGTGCTGCACTGTCGACGCGGGAGGGTTCGGGAGTGGCTGCGACGCGGTGTGCGATGGCGCTCAGCTCTTGCGCGAAGGATGCGGTCACTGTCTCTCCCCGGGGGTCGTGAAGCGCTCGGTGCGGCACGGGTGCGGGCGCGGCGCGGGTTCGCGCTGCGTCGCGGGCGCGGTGTGGCGCGGGTGGGGGTGCGGCGAGTGTGCGGGTGGGAGTGCGGTGCGGGTGCGGTGCCGATCGGGAGCCTACGCGCTGGGTGTTTCAGCACTCCGCCGCGCGGGGGCACGCCCTTGGCCCCAGGACGGTCTGCGGGCCTCGCACGCCGGACGGGCTGGACTCTGCCGCACAGGGTCAGTTGCGCGTCGGCCTTGGATTCTCCCCGCCGGCTCGGTTTGGCCAGGCCCGGCAAGCCTGAACGTGCACCGGTCAGTCAGGTGTGGGGTTACGCGCTGCCGCCCGGTAGGGAAAAAGGCGTTGCCCGGACAGCTCCCCAGCTGTCCGGGCAAACGCAGTCGTCCGCCGCACCCCCGTCCCCACGGGGTTTTGAAACGGCCCGATGTCCTGGCCCGGTCCGCTCTACCGGGCCGTGGGCGCCGCTCAGCGCCCGAGCATCACGCCCACGGACGACGCCTGTGTGACCACTGCTTCCCAGCCTCCGAAGAGGACGACGAGCAGCGCCGCGAGGGGAAGGACCATGGCCGTCGCCACCAGCGGGTGACGCGTGGCTGACGAACGGCCGCCGAACGAGGCGAATGCCCTGCGTCCCTGCGTACGGATCATCGTCCGGGATGCCGTGTCCGCCATGGTCCCTCTCCTGTCGTTTTTGGCAGCGGCGAGTGTCTGACCTCGGGGGACGAGTGCTTCACCCGCCGCTTGACCTCAACATTAGGTGCGTGCCACGGCCGGGGCGTCATGCCCGCGTACTGATTGCCGGGCCTCCCGGAGGATGAGCCACGGCCCGGCGGTGTACTCCCCAGGGTGGAGAGGCGGCCTTGCCTCTTGGGGTCTTCCCGGAGGGGACGCTCTGCCGCACGGAGTCTCAGGCGTGTTCGGAGGCGTCCTCCCTCGGGACCGGCTGTTCGACCAGGGCCAGCACCCTGGTCGCCATGAAGCGCGCTGTGCGTACTACGGAGCCGCTGCGGGTGACTTCACTCACTTCCACCACTCCCCTGCGGACCGCTGTTTCCACCCGTCGGCCTGCCCGGCTGGCCACCACCTCGTACGTGCGGGTCGTGTCTCCCGCGTCGACGACTATCTCCACGCGATCGCCCTTCATTGATCCAATCCCCCTTCTGCGAACGGACCTTTGAGATCTCGCACGGGCCGGGGACGGCGGATCGGCCGTCCCCTGACCACTCTTCAAGTTTCCCACCCGGCACTGACAATCGATCGATTCGCGAGGGCGCGGCCTATGAGCACACCGGGCCGCAGGTACGTAAGCTGTGCGACGTCGAAACGGACCGGTCAGCAGCGGGGTGGGGGAGGCCCCACCAGAGGTAGGGGACGGACATGGCGATGATGCGGCTCCGGCGCGAGGACCCGCGTGTCGTCGGCTCGTTCAGGCTTCACCGGCGGCTCGGGGCGGGCGGCATGGGAGTCGTCTATCTGGGCTCGGACCGGCGCGGCCAGCGCGTCGCCCTGAAGGTGATCCGGCCGGACCTGGCGGAGGATCAGGAGTTCAGGTCCCGCTTCGCGCGCGAGGTGTCCGCCGCGCGGCGGATCCGCGGCGGCTGTACGGCCCGGCTGGTGGCCGCCGATCTGGAGGCGGACCGGCCGTGGTTCGCGACCCAGTACGTACCGGGTCCTTCGCTGCACGACAAAGTGGCGGAGGAAGGGCCACTGATGGCCTCCGACGTGGCCGCCATCGGTGCGGCGCTGTCGGAGGGTCTGGTGGCTGTGCACGAGGCCGGTGTCGTCCACCGCGACCTCAAGCCGTCGAACATCCTGCTGTCGCCCAAGGGCCCCCGGATCATCGACTTCGGCATCGCCTGGGCGACCGGTGCGAGCACCCTCACGCATGTCGGTACCGCGGTGGGCTCCCCCGGTTTCCTCGCGCCCGAGCAGGTGCGCGGCGCGGCGGTCACGCCGGCCACGGACGTGTTCGCGCTGGGGGCCACGCTCGCGTACGCCGCGACCGCCGACTCCCCCTTCGGGCAGGGCAGTTCCGAGGTCATGCTGTACCGCGTGGTGCATGAGGAGCCGCAGCTGTACGGCGTGCCGGACGCGCTGGCTCCGCTGGTGCGGGCCTGCCTCGCCAAGGATCCGGAGGAGCGTCCCAGCACGCTTCAGCTCTCGATGCGGCTCAAGGAGATCGCGGCCCGGGAGGCCCAGGGCGTCGGCGAGGCCCGGCCTCCCGCTCCCCGCGCCGATCACGACCGGCCCACCGGGCGGCTCGCGGAACGGTACGTCGAGCAGGACACCGAGCGGGGGCGCTCGTCGGGCACGTCCGCGGCGCGCGGGCACGCTTCGCGCGCCTCGGCCCCGCGGACGGGTTCACGCCCCTCGGCCGGGCGCGATACGACGCGTTCCGGCGGGCGTACGAACGGGCGCCAGGGGACGAGACCGGGGCCCCGGACGACGTCGGCCGGGCGTCGTCCGGCGAATCCCAGGCTGCTGCGGCAGCGCCTCGTCGTCTTCGTCGTGGTGACGCTGCTGGTGGCGCTGGGGATCGCGGCGGCGCAGGGGTGTCAGGGGCCGGCCAGGAGTCTCGGCGTAACCGCTGATGTCGAGCGGCAGGCGGCCCTGGAGGGGCCGCACGGTTTCTGAGCCCCGGGCCCCGGGGCGCGGGCGGTCGGAGCCCGGCTCTCCCGTGGCCGTGGGCCGCTCAGGGCTTTGGGCGGCCCGTCGCCACGGCGTAGAACGCCACCGCGGCCGCCGCGCCGACGTTCAGCGAGTCGACGCCGTGTGCCATCGGGATACGGACCCACTCGTCGGCGGCGACGAGCGCCTGCCGGGACAGGCCGTCGCCTTCCGCGCCGAGCATCAGGGCCACCCGGTCGAGGCGGTGCGGGGCCGCGTCGTCGATGACCGAAGCCTTCTCGTCGGGGGTGAGGGCCAGGAGCTTGAAGCCGGCCTCCCGTACGTGCTCCAGGTCCTTCGGCCAGGACTCCAGGCGGGCGTACGGCACCGAGAAGACCGCCCCCATGGAGACCTTCACCGACCTGCGGTAGAGCGGGTCGGCGCTGTCCGGGGAGAGCAGTACCGCGTCCATGCCCAGCGCGGCGGCGCTGCGGAAGATCGCGCCGATGTTGGTGTGGTCGTTCACCGCCTCCATGACCACGACCCGGCGGGCGGTCGCGAGCAGGTCCTCGGCCGTCGGGAGCGGTTTGCGCTGCATCGAGGCGAGGGCGCCGCGGTGCACGTGGTATCCGGTGACGCGTTCGGCGAGGTCCGGGCTCACGGCGTACACCGGGGCCGGGACCTCGTCGATGACGTCGCGCATGACGTCGACCCACTTGGCGGAGAGCAGCATCGACCGCATCTCGTACCCCGCGTGCTTGGCGCGTCTGATGACCTTCTCGCCCTCGGCGATGAAGAGGCCCTCGACGGGCTCGCGCCTGCGCCGGAGTTCGACGTCGGTCAGGCCCGTGTAGTCGCTCAGGCGCGGGTCGTCGGGGTCGTCGATGGTGATGAGATCGGCCACAGGGTGATACTGCCTTGTCGTGGATGCGGTGCCAACGGGTGGAGCGGGGGTTTGGTTACCGGAGGTTACGCCCGTTCCCTTGCCGGCCGGTCTACTTCGCTTGCTTCGGTCCTACGGTGACCACGTCGCCGATGACGATGACGGCCGGCGGGCGTACGTCCTCGGCCCTGGCCTTCTCCGCCACCGTCGCCAGCGTCGCGTCCACGCGGCGCTGGGCCGCCATCGTGCCCTCCTGGATGATCGCCACGGGCGTCTCGGGCGAGCGGCCGTACGCCGTCAGGGCCTCGGCGATCGCGCCGATCCGTTCGACGGCCATGAGCAGTACGAGCGTTCCGCGCAGGCCGGCTACTGCTTTCCAGTCGACGAGGGAGCGCGGATCCTCGGGGGCCACGTGGCCGCTGATCACCGTGAACTCGTGCGCGACTCCTCGGTGCGTGACGGGGATTCCGGCCGCGCCCGGGACGCTGATGGAGCTGGAGATGCCGGGGACCACCGTGCACGGGATGCCGGCCTCGGCGAGGGCTTGAGCCTCCTCCATGCCCCGGCCGAAGACGAACGGGTCGCCGCCCTTGAGGCGTACGACCGCCTTGCCTGCTCTGGCGTGCTCGATCAGCGCGTTGTTGATGGCCTCCTGGGCCATGAAGCGGCCGTACGGGATCTTCGCGGCGTCGATCACCTCGACGTGCGGCGGGAGTTCGTCGAGGAGGTCGCGCGGGCCGAGTCGGTCGGCGATGACTACGTCCGCCTCGGCGAGGAGGCGGCGGCCGCGGACCGTGATCAGGTCCGGGTCGCCGGGGCCGCCGCCGACCAGGGCGACGCCGGCGGTGCGGGTGCGGTGGTGCGGGGCCACGAGGGTTCCGTCGCGCAGGCCCTCGACGATGGCGTCGCGTACGGCGGCGGTGCGGCGGGGGTCGGGGCCGCCGCTGGTGAGGACGGCCACGGTCACGCCCTCGGAGCGGCCGGTGGCGGGGGTCCAGGCGGTGGCGGCCTCGGCGTCGTCGGAGCGGACGCACCAGGTGCGGGTGCGTTCGGCTTCGGCGGACGCGGCTGTGTTGGCGGCGGTGTCGGTGGACGCGATCAGGGCGTACCAGGCTTCGGCCAGGTCCCCTTCTGCGTACGGGCGGCGCTCCCAGCGGATCTCGCCTGCCTCTGCCATCGCCTCAACTGAGGGGGTGGCGCAGGGCGATACGAGGACGATGTCGGCGCCGGTCGCGATGAGCGCCGGGAGGCGGCGCTGGGCGACCTGGCCGCCGCCGATGACGACTACGCGCCGCCCGGCGAGGCGGAGTCCTACGGGGTAGGCGGGGTACGGGTCGCCTGCGGCGGCGTGCGGCGCGGTCATGGCGTGCGGCTCCTCGGACGGGGAGGTGGGTGCGGCTTGCGGTCCTGCCGCTCGGCGGCTTGGGCCTGGCGCCGCTGCGACGGTGAAGCGGCTGGTGGGGCGGGGTTCGGGGCCCTCGCGAATACCTTACGGGCCGGGGGCGGCGGGGTCACCGGCGACTGGGGCCGGGTTGTGGGCGGCGGCTGGCCGGGCGGTGGGTGGCGGCGGGGGTGGGCGGGGCGGTGGGGCGGGGGCGGGGGAGCTGACCCCGCGCGTGGGTCGGTGCCGCGTCGGGGCGTCTCCTCGGGTGCCGAACGTTCGGGTACTGGGTTTTCCTTCGGGCTGGTTGCGTTCGACACCCTGCGGGGAGCGCCCCGACACGTCCCCTCCCGGCACGGTGGGGTGCTGGGCGGGGGCCTTTGTGGTCCGTCCCGGCCCGGGCCCTGCGGGAACTGGGCGAGGCCCCGGCCGGCCAGGTACAGCCGTGCCCCCGCGCGAGGCGCGGGGGCACGGCCACGGTGGGCGGTGGGGCTGCAGCGCGGTTACTTTTCGGTTACTCCGGCCGAGTCGAACGTGGCTACCTCGTGCATCGCCCTTGCCGCGCTCTGGACCACCGGGAGCGCCAGCAGTGCGCCCGTGCCCTCACCCAGGCGGAGGTCCAGGTCGACCAGGGGGCGCAGGCCCAGCTTGTTGAGGGCGGCCACGTGGCCCGGTTCCGCGCTGCGGTGACCCGCGATGCAGGCCGCGAGTGCTTCGGGGGCGATCGCGCGGGCCACCAGTGCCGCCGCTCCCGCGCTTACCCCGTCCAGGATGACGGGAGTGCGCAGGGACGCCCCGCCCAGCAGGAAGCCGACCAGCGCCGCGTGCTCCAGGCCGCCTACCGCCGCCAGTACGCCGATCGGGTCCGCCGGGTCCGGCTGGTGGAGCTCCAGGGCGCGGCGTACGACGTCGACCTTGCGGGCGTGCATCTCGTCGTTGATTCCCGTACCGCGACCGGTGATCTCGGCCGGGTCCTGGCCCGTGTAGACGGCGATGAGGGCGGCCGAGACCGTGGTGTTGGCGATGCCCATCTCACCGGTGATCAGCGCCTTGTTGCCCGCCGCCACCAGGTCGCGCGCCGTTTCGATGCCCACCTCGATCGCGGCGAGCACCTCGTCGTGGGTGAGGGCCTGCCCGGTGGTGAAGTCGGCCGTTCCCGCGCGCACCTTGCGGGGCAACAGGCCCGGCGTGGCGGGCAGTTCGCCCGCTACGCCCACGTCCACCACGCAGACCTCCGCGCCGACCTGGCTCGCGAAGGCGTTGCAGACCGCGCCGCCGCCGAGGATGTTGGCGACCATCTGGGAGGTCACCTCCTGCGGCCAGGCCGTGACGCCTTGGGCGTGCACGCCGTGGTCGCCCGCGAAGATCGCGACCGCCGCAGGCTCGGGGATGGGGGGCGGGCACATCCGGGAGAGGCCGCTGAGCTGGGCAGAGATGATTTCGAGCATGCCGAGCGCACCGGCGGGCTTTGTCATGCGCTTCTGGCGTTCCCACGCCTCGCCGAGGGCCTTGGCGTCGAGGGGGCGGATGTTGGAGACGGTCTCCTGGAGGAGGTCGTGCGGCTCCTCGCCGGGCAGGGCGCGGCGGCCGTACGTCTCCTCGTGGACGACCCACGAGAGCGGGCGGCGCTTGGACCAGCCCGCCTGCATCAGCTCGGGTTCTTCCGGGAACTCGTCGACGTAACCGACGCAGAGGTACGCGACTACTTCGAGGTGCTCTGGCAGGCCCAGCGCGCGGACCATCTCCCGCTCGTCGAAGAAGCTGACCCAGCCGACGCCCAGTCCTTCGGCGCGGGCGGCGAGCCACAGGTTCTCGACCGCGAGGGCGGAGGAGTACGGCGCCATCTGCGGCTGCGTGTGGCGGCCCAGGGTGTGGCGGCCGCCGCGGGTCGGGTCGGCGGTGACGACGATGTTCACCGGGGTGTCGAGGATGGCCTCGATCTTCAGTTCCTTGAACTGCTTGGCCCGGCCCTTGGGCAGCGACTTTGCGTAGGCGTCACGCTGGCGCACCGCGAGTTCGTGCATCGTCCGGCGCGTCTCGGCGGAGCGGATGACCACGAAGTCCCAGGGCTGGGAGTGGCCGACGCTCGGCGCGGTGTGCGCGGCTTCGAGCACCCGCAGGAGTACCTCGTGCGGGATGGGGTCGCTGCGGAATCCGTTGCGGATGTCGCGGCGCTCGCGCATCACGCGAAGGACCGCTTCGCGCTCGGCGTCGTCGTAGCCGGGTGCGGGTGCGGATGGGGGCGCGGGTGCAGGTGCAGGTTCGGGTTCGAGTGCGGGTGCAGTCTCGGAGACCAGTTGTGCGGGCTCCGGCTCGGGCACGGGCACGGGTGCGGGTGCGGGTGCGAGTGCGATGTTGGGCTCGGGCGCTGCGTCCGGCGCGGGCGCCATGTCGGGCGCAATGTCGGGTACGAGTGCGGGCGCAATGTCGGGTGCGAGCGCGAGCGTGACCTTCGGTGCGGGCGCGACGTCCGGCGCGAGCGCGACATCCAGTGCGGGCGTGGCTTCCGGCTCGGGCGCTACCTCCAGTGCGGGCGCGACCTCCGGCTCGGGCGTGGCTTCCGGCTCCGGCTCGGGCGCTACCTCCAGCGCGGGGGGTGCGCTCGCTGCCGCTGCCGGCTTGGGCTCCGGGTGCGCGTCGCGTTGTACGGGCAGCTCCGCGGCCGGGCCACCGTCGCGCGGCGCGGGTACGAGGACGGGGGCAGGGCTGGCGACCGGGGGCTCGGCGAGCTGCTCCGGGATGGGGGCGGCGTCCGGCTCGGGCTGCGGCTCGTTGGCTGCGGCGGCCGGTTCCGCCACGGGCGCCTCCGGTGCCGCTGCCGCGGCGAGCTCGGGTTCCGGCACCGGAGTCCCGGCGGGCTCGGGCTCGGCTTCCGGCGCGGCAACGGGCTCGGGTGCTTCGGCGGAGGCCGGTTCCGGTACTGGTTCGGCGGCCGGTTCTTCGGCCGGCGCCGGAGCCAGGCGGGGCGTCGTCGGGAGGGAGCCTTCTACCGGTACGAACTCGTTGGCGGGCTGCGGCTGCTGCGGTTCCGGGGCGACGGGCTCCGGCTCGGCGGCGGCGGCGGCGACAGGCTCCGCCGGTACGCTCACCTGCTCGTCCGCGTGCACCGCCTCGGCCTGCGGTTCCGGAGCCACAGCCTCCGGGACGACCGTTTCTGCAGGGACCTCCTGGGGCGCCTGAGACTCCTGAGGCTGAGGCCACGGCATTGCGGCCTGCGACGGAATCACGCCGAGCTGCGGACCGGGCAGCGCGGCCGCCTCGTCGCTCGGGATGTCCAGATATTCGGGACCAGTGGTCGCCGGCGCCGGCTGTCGTACGGGCGCGGGGTTCTGCGGCGCTGCGCCGGCCGCCGGCCCGCGGTCGGCCAGTGAGCGTACGACACCGCCGGTCGCCTCGGGCATCGGCGGGCCGAGGTGCAGCGGACGGCGTGCGGGGGGCGGCGTCCGGTCCGCGACGGGCGCCGGCTGCGGAGCGCGTACGACGCTGAGGTCGACGGAACCGGAGTCACGGCCACCGGTCTCGTGCGCGCCCGGCTCGTCCGTCTGGAGTTGCGGCTGCACGGCCTGAGCCGGCTCGGAGGCCTGCGGCACGCTCTGCGTGTCCGGGACGAACGCGGGCTGCGGCCCGGAAGCCTCTGCCGCCTGCTGCGCCGGCTGCGTCTGCGGCAGCGGCTGTGCCTGCGGCATCTGCTGTATCGGCGGCGCCACCTGCTGCGCGTGCGCCTGGGGCTGCGGCGCCGGAACGACCTGAGGGTCGCTCCACGCGCCCTGCGCGCCCGGCATCAGCAGCAGGTCGTCGTCCTCGGCTGCGCTCTCGGAGGGTTCGTGGAAGGTGTACGCGTCCGGAGCGGGGATGCCCGGCTGCGCCACCATGCCTGCGTCCTCCGGCAGTCCCTCGCCCGGGACCCGGCCGGTGTCAGTCATGCGTACCCCTCGCCCATCGCTTGTGCTCCTTCGGCCCTTCGCCCGGGACGCCCGCTCGCGGCATGTTCGGCACCCGCTCAACAACAACGAGCGTCCCTGTCACGCGGCACGAAAGCCCCGTGGACACCATGCATTCTCGCGGCCGTTCGCCGCCAGGGCAGGAAGTCCCGCCACGGCCCGTTGTGGGCTGCGCCACGCTGCGCGCCCCCCGGCTGCGCCGTACCACATAGAGCTCCAAAACGGGCTCCGTTTCCGGACATTGACGAACGAAGTGCCGAACGCCCGGCTGCGGTACAACGATCGGCCAGCCTACCCCGCGCCGCGCAGCGGCATCATCATGGGGCGCAATCCAAGGTGCACATCCCGTTCCGCCGGTGCGCCAAGCCTCATCGAGAGGCTTCGCGCCGCTCCTGGACACCGGAGAGCAGGAAGACGACCGCGCGGTCGCGTTCCGACCAGGCCCCGGTGTCGAGTTCGACGGACTGGAGCAGCGCGCATTCGACCGCGTATCCGCCCTCGGCGAGCGCCCGGCCGATCGCCTCGGCCTCGTCGCGCGTGGACGCGTGCGTCACGATGCGCTCGGGCCTGCGGTCCGCGCAGGCGGAGACGACGGGCACTCCCCCGCCTCCGACGCGGACGACGTCGGGCTCGGGCAGGTCCTCCAGGACGTACGGTGCCCGCCCGTTCACGACGTGGAGCTGTACGCCGAAACGGCGGGCGGCGGCCGTCGTACGGTCGCACGCGGCTGGGTCGGCATCGACGGCGATGACCGCCGCCCCGAACCTGGCCGCCTCGACGGCGAGCGCCCCACTGCCCGAGCCGATGTCCCAGACCAGGTCGCCGGTGCGCGGCCCGAGGCGGGCCAGCTGGGCGGCCCGCAGCCCGGCGGACTCGCCCTCTCCGAGCGTCTGCCCGGGGCGCGCGCCCTGCCCGTCGACGTACTCCTCGGCGGGCAGCGCCCAGCCCCGTACGGCGGGCGGATAGCCGGGGTCGCGGCCGCCGATCCAGCCGCCGCCCGGGCCGGACGAGGGGGTGGGGCCTGCGCTGCCTCCGATGACTATGACGACGTTCGGGTCACGCCAGGCGTGGTCGGCGGCCTTGTCGGACGTCAGGACGGTGACCTGCTCGCGGGCCGTGCCCAGTTCCTCACAGATGACGAAAGTGCGGTGGACTCCTTCAAGGAGAAGGGCCAGCTCGGCGGGGCCGGCGCCCGGGGAGGTGAGCACGGCGACCTTGGTGTGCGCCCGGCACACATTGACGGCGCGGCGCAGCGTGCGGCGCTGGGCGACGACGATCTGGGCGTCGTCCCAGGGCATCCCGGCGCGGGCGAACGCGGTGGCCACCGAGGAGACGGCGGGCACCACTTCGACTTCCAGGCCGTGCTGGGGGGCCCGCAGGGTCCGTACGACTCCGAAGAAGCCGGGGTCTCCGTCGGCGAGGACGACGGCGGTGCCCCGGTGTCCCGCGATGCGGCGGGCGGCGAGGTCGACGCTGCCGAGGCGGATGCGCTCGGCGCCCGGCGGAACCTCGGGGAGCGCCAGGTGGTGCGCGGCGCCCGCGACGAGGGTGGCGGCCGCGAGGGCGGACCTGGCCGCGGCGGTGAGCGGCGATCCGTCCCAGCCGATCACCGTGACCCGGTCGGCCATCCTTGTCAGTCTCCTGGAGTTGTACTGGTGGCAGTGGTTACAGGGGCGCGAGCAGGGTGAGCGTATCTGGTACAGACCACGACGCCCCCCGCCGGGCGGTCAGTTCCAGTCGTTGTACGACCCGTAGCCGCCCGCGTCGGCCATCCGGTCCGCCACGCCTTCGAGATCCTCGGGCAGCAGGCTCCATACGATCAAATCGGTACGGATGTCGGTCCAGCCGCCGTCCGTGCCGTTCTCGGTCCGGGTACGCGCTATCCACGCGTTGCGCAGGACGCCCTCGCTGATGCAGCCGATCTTCTGCGCGACCTGCTGGGCAGCGGTGTTGTCGGCGGCGGTGCGCAGTTCCAGGCGCTCGAACCGCTGGTCGCGGAAGATCCACTGGGCGACGGCGAGCACCGCCTCGGTGGCGTAGCCCTCGCCGCGCGCCCACGGGGCCGTCACATAGGCGACTTCGGTGGCCCGGGTGCGCCAGTCGGTGTGCTGGAGGTGCACGGTCCCGACGAGCCGCTGGGTGAGGAATTCGGTGACGGCGAGCGCGATTCCACGCCCTTGAGTGCGCTCAGCAGGAGCGATCCTGCGGACCCAGCGCTCGGCGTCGAGCGTGGTGTACGGGTACGGCGCGGACGTCCAGGCGGTGACCATCTCGTCGCTCATCATCTCGGTGAGCGCCGGGATGTCCGATTCGTCGAAGGGGCGCAGCACCAGCCGGTCCGTGCTGATGGAGATGTCCGGGAAGGTGGTAGTCATGCGCAGCTCCATGCCGTGGACCGTCGTGAAGGACGTAAAGGCACAGCATGCAGCATCATCCCTGCCGTGTGCATGGCCGGGTGGCGGCGCTCCCGGCACGCGAAGGCCCCGCGCGGCCGGTGCGGGCCGGCGGGGCCTTCACTCACAAGGGCCGTACGGGCGTCAGGACTTGACGGCGCCGAAGGCCGGCACGATCGAGCCGGCGTACTTGTCCTCGATGAACTTCTTGACCTCGTCGGAGTTGAGGAGCTCGGCGAGCTTCTCCACCCGTGCGTCCTTCTCGTTGCCCTTCTTGACCGCGAGGAAGTTGGCGTACGGGTTGCCTTCGGCCTTCTCGATCGCCAGCGAGTCCTTCGCGGGCTTGAGGTCGGCCTCGATGGCGTAGTTGCCGTTGATGACGGCGGCGTCGACGTCGTTCAGGGCGCGGGGCAGCGTGGCGGCCTCCAGCTCCTTGAACTCAAGGCCCTTCTTGTCCTTGATGTCGCTGAGCTTGGCGTCCTGGCCCGCGCCGTCCTTCAGCGTGATGAGGCCGTTGTCCGCGAGCAGCTTGAGCGCGCGGCCCTCGTTGGTGGTGTCGTTGGGCACCGCGACCGTCTGGCCGGGCTTGATGTCCTTGATGTCCTTGGCCGTCTTGGAGTAGAGGGCCAGCGGCTCGAGGTGGACATCGGCGACGGGCACGATGGTCGTGCCCTTCTTCTTGTTGAAGTCGTCGAGGTACGGCTTGTGCTGGAAGAAGTTGGCGTCGACCTCGCCGCTCTGGGTGGCGGTGTTCGGCAGGACGTAGTCCGTGAACTCCTTCACCTCCAGCTTCAGGCCGGCCTTCGCCGCCAGGTTGTCCTTGACGTAGTTGAGTATGTCGGCGTGCGGCGTCGGGGACGCGGCGACGACGAGCGCCTTCGACGGGTCGGCCTTGCCGCCCGACTCGGTCTTGGCGCCCGGGTCGGAGGCGGTGCCGCAGGCGGTGAGGCCGAGGGCGAGGGCGGCGGAGGCGGCGGCAGCCGCGGTGATCTTGATGTTCTTACGCACGAAAAGTGCCTCTTTCTGGGTGTTGCGGTGGTGTCGCCCGGACAAGGAGTGCGGGCTTGCTTGGGACAGGAAGTTCAGGAGGCGGTACGTCCGCGACGCGACAGGAGCCGGATCGCGCCGTCGCCGATCAGCTGCACGATGGTCACGAGCGCGATCAGGATGACCACGGTGACCAGCATGAACTCGGTCTCGAAGCGCTGGTATCCGTACGTGACGGCCTTGCTGCCGAGCCCTTCGCCGCCGACCGCGCCCGCCATCGCCGAGTAGCCGACGAGCACGATCACGGTGGTGGTGATGCCCGAGATCAGGGACGGCAGGGACTGCGGCAGCAGCGCCTTGAAGACGACGGTCGGTACGCCGCCGCCCATCGCCTGGACCGCCTCGACGAGGCCGTGGTCGACCTCGCGGATCGCGGTCTCCACGAGCCGGGCGAAGAAGGGGATGGCACCGATGGCGAGCGGCACGATCATCGCGCTGGGGCCGATGAAGGTGCCGACGACCAAGGTGGTGAAGGGGATCAGGGCGATCAGCAGGATGATGAACGGCAGCGAGCGGCCGATGTTCACGATCACGCCGATGACCTTGTTGACCGCCACGTTCTGGAGCAGTCCGCCCTTGTCCGTGAGGACGAGCAGGATGCCGAGCGGCAGGCCGCCGATCACCGAGACGACGGTGGACCACAGCACCATGTAGAGGGTGTCGATGGTGCCCTGCGTCAGCAGCGGCTGCATCTCCGACCAGTTCACTTGGCACCTTCCTTCACCAGGGCGGGAGCGGCGGTCTGCACCGGTACGTCTGCGGGCTCGTCGGGTTCTTCCACGGCCTCGACCTGGAGCCCCTGCTCGCGCAGGAAGCCGATGGGGACGACGTTCTCCTCGTACCGGCCGGGCAGCTCGATGCGCATCCGGCCGATCTGCCTGCCACCGACGGTGTCCATCGCGGCGCCCAGGATCGAGATGTCGATGTTGTACGTACGGGAGAGCTGGGAAATCACCGGCTGCGTCGCGGCCTCACCGTGGAAGGTGACGTCGATGACCGTGCGGCCGGGCCCGGACGCCTGCCCGCCCACCGGGAACAGCTCGTGAGCCAGCTCGGACCCCGGCGTCGCCAGGAGCTCGCTCACGGTGCCGGACTCGATGATCCGGCCCTTCTTCATCAGCGCGGCCGAGTCGCAGACCGTCTTGACGACGTCCATCTCGTGCGTGATGAGCAGGACGGTCAGGCCGAGCTGCTGGTTGAGGTCGCGAAGGAGCTGGAGGATCGAGCGGGTCGTCTCCGGATCGAGAGCCGAGGTGGCCTCGTCCGAGAGCAGCACCTTGGGGTCGCCGGCCAGGGCGCGGGCGATGCCGACGCGCTGCTTCTGGCCGCCGGAGAGCTGGGCGGGGTAGGCCTTCGCCTTGTCGGCGAGGCCGACGAGGTCGAGCAGTTCGAGCGCCTTGCGGGAGCGTTCCTGGCCGGATACGCCGAGGATTTCCAGCGGCAGCTCGACGTTGTCCTTCACGGTGCGTGAGGAGAGGAGGTTGAAGTGCTGGAAGACCATGCCGATGCGGCTGCGCGCCTGGCGCAGCTCCTTGCCGGCGCGGCGGCCTCGGCCGGCGAGTGCGGTGAGGTCCTGTCCGTCGACGGTGACCGTGCCGGCGGTGGGGCGCTCCAGCAGGTTGACGCAGCGGATGAGGGAGGACTTCCCGGCGCCGCTCTGGCCGATGACTCCGTACACCTCGCCCTCGCGGACGTGCAGGTCGACGCCGTCCAGGGCGGTGACTTCGCGGCCACGCGATGGGTAGACCTTGGTGAGGCCCGTAGTGGTGATCACAGGGTTTCCGTCACTGTCGAGTGCGCGGCGAAGGTGTCCGCCGGGCACGGGGCATTCGTCTTGTGGACGTGGCACGGCTGGGTCGGTGGGTACCGGAGGCAACGCGTGCGCGGGGCAGGCGGGCCCGGTCCTCGGAGTACGTACGCACTCGGGTGGACGCGGGGCGCGGCTGTCGGGTCTCGCTTCGGGGCGCGAGGCTCAGGCAGGGGCCCTCAGAAGGCGCACATTCGACACATACAACGAGCACCGGGCGTCATCGTCGCCTCGGTCGCAAGGGTGCGGCTGCTCGTCGTGGTCATGGGACGAGTAAACCAGACGTGCGTACGCGTCGATCGACGCAGTCCGAATAGCGGACACTTCTGTCTCGCCAGCGGACCCCGGTCGGTCGCGGGTCAGGCGGTGACGACGATCTCCACGCCGCTGTCCGTGGCCTGCGCCGACACTGCCGAGAGGTCGTTCACGACGATGTCCGCGACCAGCTCGGACCGGTCGTGGGTTGTGGCCAACGCCACGGTCTTCATGCCTGCCGCGCGCCCGGCCTGGAGCCCGGCGGGAGCGTCCTCGAAGACCACGCAGCGGGCCGGGTCCACCCCGAGCCTGCGGGCCGCGAGCAAGTAGGGCTCCGGGTCGGGCTTGCCGCGCGTGATGTCGTCGGCCGCGATCATCGCCTTGGGACGGATGCCGGCCTCGGCCAGGCGCGCCTCGGCGAGCCTGCGGGTGGCGGAGGTGACGACGGCCCATCGGTCGGAGGGCAGACTCGCGAGCAGTTCGGCGGTTCCGGGCAGCAGTACGACTCCCCCGGGCCCGGTCACGTCCTCGACCTCGAGCTGTTCGATACGGGCCACCGCGCCCGGCACCACATCGGCCGGCAGCAGGTCCGCGGCGATCTTGGCGGCGGGGCGTCCGTGCAGCTCGACGGCCGCGAATTCCTCCGCCGATATGCCGTACTCCGCAGCCCAGCGGGTCCAGCAGCGGATCACCGACTCCATGGAGGAGACGAGTGTTCCGTCGTTGTCGAACAGGAGGGCTTCGGCGTCGATCTTCATGGTGACCGACCCTACGCCCACCCGTTGTCGCGGACGTAAACGGCCGTAATACGCTCGTCGTCATGCTTGACGCCCTGACGGTCACGGTCTCCGTGGCCGCGCTCGTACTCGCCGCGTGGTGCGGTTACGCCGCCTTCCGCGATCAGCCCACCAAGGACTGGCACTTCATCGGCATGGCCGTGGTGTCCCTGCTCGCGCTCGCCCAGCTGGTGGTCGGCATCGTGCAGCTGGCTCGCGGCGAGAAGCCGGACGAGGGCGCGGTGATCTTCGTTTCGTATCTCGTCGGCGCGCTCGCGGCGGTGCCCGCGGCCGGCTTCCTCTCGCTGGCTGAACGGACCCGCTGGGGCTCGGTGACGGTCGCGGCGGGTGCGGTCGTGCTGGCCGTGCTCGAAGTCCGGCTGCACGACATCTGGGGAGGCTGAGGATGAGTGAGTCCGTCACTCCCACTCCCACTCGCACTCGGCTGGTGAAGGGGCCGGGGCTGCTGCTGGTGTGGCTGTACGGCGTCATGTCGGTGGGCGCGGTTTCACGTTCGATCTACCAGATCGCGATGGAGTACGACCGGGCGCCGCTCGCGTACACGCTCTCCGCTGCGGCCGCTGCGGTCTACGCGTTCATTACGTACACCCTTGTGCGGGGCGGGGAAACGGCTCGGCGGGCGGCGCTGGTGTGCTGCGCGGCGGAGCTTGCGGGGGTGCTGGTGGTGGGGACGTGGACGGTGATCGAGCCGTCGGCGTTCCCGGACGCGACGGTGTGGTCGGCGTTCGGGATGGGCTACCTCTTCATCCCCGTGCTGCTGCCGGTCACGGGGATCGTGTGGCTGCGGAAGGCGCGGCGGGGCTAGGGCGGCGCCGGCGGGCCTTTTCCCCACCCCGCCCCTGCCCGCTGTGACAGCGCAGCGGACACATCCCACGCGGCGGACACATCTCCGCTGGGGCAGCGCCCCAGTTACGGGAAGGGGCGGGCAGGGGAAAAGCCCCGCAGGGCCCGGCGCACCCCCTACGCGCTCGCGGCGTACGCCTCCGCCGGCGTCTCCTTCTGGAGGGTCACCAGGGCGAAGCCGGGGGCGACCTGCTCCGTGGCGACCGGGGCGTATCCATGGCTGCGGTACAGCCGCAGATTGCGCTCGCTCCGGTGACCCGTGAACAGCTGGAAGCGCTTCGCCGCCGGCTCCCCCGCGAAGTACTCCTCGATCGCGTCGAGCAGCCGCCCCCCGAGCCCGTGCCGCTGCATCCGGGGGTGCACGATGAGCTTGGCGATCCTCGCGGTCCCCGCCTCGTCGACCGCCGCGCGCACCGACGCGACCACCTCGTCGCCCAGCCGTGCCACCAGCGTGTGGCTGCGCCCGAGTTCGGCCCGCAGATCGTCCAGGGTCTGGGTGAGCGGCTCGATGCTGTAGTCGCCGTACAGCTCGGCCTCGCTCTGATAGCACAGGTACTGCAACTTCAGGATCTGCTCGGCATCCTGCGCCGCTGCCGCTGAGATGGTCACGCTCATGCCCATGTGTGCATGCCTCCCGCTCGCCTGATACGACGGTTGCTTACCGCTCCTTTCCCCTTTGCCCAGGAGCTGCAACCTCCGCCGCCAGCATTCTGCGCAGGCATCCCAGGCAACGGGAACGCATGGGCCCCAAACTGCCTTGTGACATTCCCAACTCCCCTGCGATTTCCCGGTACGTCGGGTCCGTCGGCGACAGCATCGCGTCCAGCAGCCGTGGACACCTGCCCGGCAGCCTGCCCACCGCCGCGCGCAGCACCCGGCGACGCTCGGCTCTCAGCGCGGCGCGCTCCGGGCAGGCGGTGTCCGTCGTCGCGGCCGGCGGGACGGGGTACGGCAGCTCGCGGCGCGTCGCGCGCCGGGCCAGGCTCGCCTCGGTCCGTACGGCGTGCAGCAGCCAGCCCGCCGGATCGGGCGGCGGGCCCGACCCGTCGAGGAGCTCAAGGAGGCGCAGCCATACGGCCTGTTCGAGGTCACCGGCCTCGACTCCCCCGCCCGCCGCCTCCGCCACGGCTTCGGCGGCGAGCAGCGGGCGCAGCGTGCTGAACAGGGCGGAGGACGCGGTCGTGGGCGGGGCGGCAGGCACGGGGAGGGTCATGCCAGGCGGGACGTGACGTCGGTGGCCGGCGGTTGCCGCGCGGGCCGACAGTCACCCGTCCGTGGACAAAAGGGCCTCCCCGTACACCCCGCGCACCGTCAGCGGTCGCGCGCGAAGTCCGCCGCCGCCAGCAGGGCCGTGTCCGGGTTGTCGGAGAAGATGCCGTCGATCCCCTGCTCGAAGTACACCTTGAAGGCCCCGAAGGCGTCCCCGTACGCCGCCGGGTCGGTGCCGCGCCTGAAGTCCGCGGGCAGGAAGCTGTTCTCGTTGCGCATCGTGTACGGGTGGAGGATCAGGCCCTGCGCGTGCGCGTCCCGTACCAGCGTCGTCGGCTTGCCCAGCTTGCCCGCCGCGTCCTTGGGGATGATCAGGTCGACCCAGGGGCCGAGCCCCTGGGCGAAGCCCGCGATCCACTTCAGGCCCTCGGGCTTGACCAGGTCGGCGACGGTCCGCCGGTCACCCGCCTGGATGAAGTCCCAGGGCCGCGTGTCGGCGGCGTCCAGCAGAACGACGCGCGGCGCCGCGACGAGCTTGGCCATGCGCTGCATGCTGCTGGGCTCGAAGGACTGGAGGAAGTTCGGCGAGTTCTTCTTGTGACGGCCGTACTTGCGCAGCAGCTTGGCGAGGGGCTCTTCGAGGCCGAGGCCGAGGCCGCGGAAGTACGTGGGGTGCTTCGTCTCGATGTGGAGCCAGACGCGCCGGCCTCGGGCGCGGCCCTCCTGCTCGGCCCAGCGCAGTACCTCTTCGAAGGTGGGGATCGTCCAGCGGCCGTCGTACAGCGTGTTCTCCTGCCGCGTGCCCGGTATCCGCTCCTTGGCGCGCAGCGTCTTGAGCTCGGCGAGTGTGAAGTCCTCCGTGAACCAGCCGGTCAGCGACACTCCGTCGACGGACTTGGTCGTCTTGCGGGACGCGAACTCGGGGTGCGCCGCGACGTCCGTGGTCCCGGTGATGTCGTTCTCGTGGCGGCAGACGAGGTGCCCGTCCTTGGTGGGGACGAGGTCCTGCTCGATGACGTGTGCGCCCATGTCCAGGGCGAGTTGGTACGAGCCGATGGTGTGCTCGGGGCGGTAGCCGCTGGCCCCGCGGTGCGCCACGACGGTCGGTACGGGAAGGTCGCGGTACGAGCCGTGGCCCTTGCCGGCGGCCGCACTCGCCGTACCAGGCAGCCCGAGCGTAACGCCGCCCGCGCCGAGCACGGCCGCGCCGATAACGGTGCGCCGCCCCGGGTTTCTCTGTCCGCCCTGTGTCATGAACGCTCCTCTGTATGTCCCGCGTCTGTCCTGCTTCTGCCCCGCACCTGCCAAGAGGAGAGGGGCCCCGATCGTAGGCGTCTACGTCTTACGTGGACGAGGCCCTGGACGGAACGCAGTGGAAACACACGTCAACACTGCGTATCGAAGTGATGAACCCGATGTGCGATCAGGCGGACGCCGCGAGTATCGTCCTCACCTGCACAGACTTCATCCAGAACAGGCCGCCCAGCCCCACCCGGCCATGACACCGGAGGAACCGTTGTCCCGTCTCGCGCTCATCAAGGCAGTGCTCGGACCGATCCTGCGCCTGATGTTCCGCCCACAGGTGGAGGGCGCCCAGAACATTCCCGGGACCGGTCCGGTCATCCTGGCGGGCAACCATCTGACGTTCATCGACTCGATGATCATGCCGATCTGCTGTGACCGGCAGGTCTACTACATCGGCAAGGACGAGTACGTCACCGGCAAGGGGCTCAAGGGCCGGCTGATGGCCTGGTTCTTCACCAGCTGCGGCATGATCCCGGTGGACCGGGACGGCGGCCGCGGCGGTGTCGCGGCGCTGATGACGGGCCGCCGGGTGCTTGAGGAGGGCAAGATCTTCTCGATCTACCCGGAGGGCACCCGCTCCCCCGACGGCCGCCTGTACCGCGGCCGTACGGGCATCGCCCGCCTCACGCTGATGACGGGCGCGCCGGTGGTGCCGTTCGCGATGATCGGTACGGACAAGCTCCAGCCGGGCGGCGCGGGCCTGCCGCGCCCCGGCAAGGTGACGGTGCGCTTCGGTGAGCCGATGGAGTTCTCGCGCTACGAGGGCATGGACCGCGACCGCTACGTGCTGCGCGCGGTGACGGACTCGGTGATGGCC
The DNA here is from genome assembly GCF_056836825.1 of Streptomyces sp. TRD_SC_5. Lineage (NCBI taxonomy): Bacteria > Bacillati > Actinomycetota > Actinomycetes > Kitasatosporales > Streptomycetaceae > Streptomyces > Streptomyces sp. TRD_SC_5. The sequence continues at coordinate 1,087,538 of NZ_JBWZZS010000001.1, forward strand.
GAGGTCATGCGGCTGTCCGGCCAGGAGTACGTCGACATGTATGCGACCAAGGCGAAGGCTGCCTGAGGCGCCGCGGGCGGCCGGAGGCCGACACAGCCGTCCGAAGCTTGCGAGGCGCCCCCGGCGCCGAGCCCGCGAGAACGGCAGACAACACGCCGCGACCAAGGCGAAGGCTGCCTGAGGCGCCGAGCCCGCGTCCGACGCTTGCTCAGCACGACGAAGGGGCCGTGCCACCGATGGGTGGCGCGGCCCCTTTGTCGTACGTCGTCGCTCAGTCCACGTCCTCGACGATGCCCACCGCCAGCTTCTGGCCCTTCAGCATGAACCACGCCGCGACCGCCGTCGCGAACAGCACCACCGAGCCCACCCACGCCGCCGCCTGGAAGCCGTCGGTGAAAGCTTCCTGCGCCGCCAAGATCAGCGCGGCGGCCGGTTCGGGCGGGAGCGCCGCCGCCGACTCCACGGCTCCGCCGAGCGAGTCGTGCGCCGCGTCCGCCACATCGGCGGGGATGCCGGGCGGCACCGCGAAGCCGCGGTAGATGCCGGTCACGATCGAGCCGAGCAGTGCGATGCCGAGCGCCGCGCCCAGTTCGTACGCCGTCTCGGAGACGGCGGAAGCGGCTCCCGCCTGCTGCTTGGGGACGCTGGACAGGATGACGTCCGCCGTCACGGTGAAGGCCAGGCCCGCCCCGATGCCGCCGACGATCATGGCCGCGATCAGCAGGGGTACGCCGGTGTCCGCCGTGACGATGGTGCAGGTCAGGAGACCGAGCCCCAGCGCCACCAGGCCGCCGGTCACCGCGCTGCGGACCGAGACCCGGCGCGCCACGTAGCCGGCCGACAGACCGGCCGCCACCGCGCCGGCCGCCGCTGGCAGCTCGATGAGCCCCGATTCCAGGGGCGAACGTTCCTGGACGAGCTGGAGGAACTGCGAGAGGAAGAAGACCAGACCGGACAGGCCCAGGATGGTCAGCAGGTCGGCGAGGACCGCGCCGGAAAACCCTCGGTGGTGGAACAGCCGCATGTCCAGCAGCGGCGCGGGAAGCGTGAGCTGGCGCCGTACGAACCAGACGAGCGCGGCCACACCGGCCACCGCCGTGAGTCCGATGTCCCAGCGGAAGCCGTGCGCCGCCGCCTCCTTGACGGCGTACACGACACTCACGATGCCGACGAGCGAGAGCGCGACGCTGAGCAGGTCCCACGGGCCGGGCGCGGGGTCCTTCGACTCGGGCAGCAGCTTGATGCCGACGAGGACCAGGATCAGCATCACGGGCACGTTGATGAGGAAGACCGAGCCCCACCAGAAGTTCTCGAGGAGGAACCCGCCGACGACCGGGCCGACGGCCGCGCCGGCCGAGGCGGCGGCGCCCCAGACGCCGATGGCGAAGCTGCGTTCCTCGGCGTCGTGGAAGATGTTGCGGATCAGCGCGAGCGTGGACGGCATGAGCGTCGCGCCGGCGACGCCGAGCAGTGCGCGGGCGAGGATCATCATCTCGGGACTCGTGGCGTACGCGTTGAGTACGGATACCGCGCCGAACGCGACCGCGCCGGTCAACAACAGCTTTTTCCGGCCGATCCGGTCGCCGAGGCTGCCCATCGAGACGAGCAGACCGGCGATGACGAACGAGTAGACGTCGCCGATCCACAGCAGCTGGGTGCCGGAGGGCTGGAGGTCCTCGCTCAGGAAGGGTGTCGCCAGGCCGAGTACGGTCGCGTCGACGGCGACCAGCAGCACGGCGAGGACGAGGACGCCGAGAGCCAGCCAGCGGCCGGGATGGTGGACGGCGTTCCGCGCCATCTGGTGCCGGCCGCTGCTCGTCATTGCTCCACGTTCCGACGTGCTCCGCCGAGCAGCAACTCGACGATCATGTACTGGAAGTCCTTGGCCGCGACCCGGCCGTCCTGGACGGCCCACGCCCCGGTGCCGATGAGCCCGTACAGGGCCTCGGTCAGCCAGGCCGGGGTGAGGTCGATCCGGAATTCGCCCTGCTGCTGTCCGCGCCGGAAGTGCGCGGAGACGCGCGCGTCCAGACGGCCCCATCCCTCGTTGACGTGGGCGCCCTCGAACAGCTGGTTCTCGGTGACGAGGAAGGCGAGCAGACCGGCGGCGGGCTCGATCTCCGCGATCAGGCGCCGCAGCCCTTCCTCGGCAGGTCCTTCGTCGAGCCGGGCGGCGTCGAGCGCCGCCTCGAACTCGCGGATTCCGAGTACTTCGAGCGCCTTCACGAGGGCTTCCCGCCCGGCGAAGTGGCGGTGCAGAGTGGCCCGGCCGATGCCGGCCGACTTGGCGACCTCGTCCATGGTCGCGGTCGCCTTGCGGGAGAGGAGGGCGGCCGCGGTGCGGAGCACCTGCTCGCGATCGACAGTCATGAGACAACACTAACCCGAATGAGACATTCACGTCTCGAAAACGAGGACGGGCTCGGCTTGCACCCCTGTCGGAGTCCGTGAGCGTCGCAAGGCTCTCACGCGGTCAGCTCCAGGGCAGCTCCGAGCGGTGCTTCCAGTACGTCGCGGGCTCCTCCGGCAGCTCCGCGAGGCGGGCCAGCTGCCCGTCGTCGAGGTCCACCACCGCGGCGTGCAGGTTCGACGCCAGCTGAACCGCGGTGGCGGCGCCCGACAGGGCGACGCCCGCCCACGGCAGCCGCAGGATCACCGCCAGTGCGACGGCGTCGCAGGCGAAGCCGGTCTCCTCGGCCACGGCTCGCAGCGCGGGCGGGGCGGCCCGACCGGCCAGCCTGCCGTTGGCCAGCGCCTCCTTCACGATCACGGTGAGGCCCGCGTCGTGGGCCTCGGCCAGCGCCGGCGCCGCCGAGGTCTCCAGCAGGTTGTACGTGGCCTGCACCGTACGGAACAGCGGCTCACCGTCCACAGTGACGGCGAGCGCCGCCCGGACGGCCTCGGCCTGCGCGGGGCCGCTCGTGGAGATGCCGACGGTGACGCCTTCGGCGGCCAGTTCCGCCAGGCGGGCGTGGAGCGCCGGGTCGGTGAGCGCCGGGCTGTCCGGCGTGACGGAGTGGATCTGGTAGAGGTCGAGGCGCTCGCCCAGCAGGGTGGCCGTCTCCGCGCGCTGCCGCTCGAAGACCTCCACGCCGTGGTCCTTGACCTCGTGGACCTCGGCGTCGGTGCGCCAGTCGGCGGTGTACGTGTAGCCCCACTTGCTGCCGATCACCACGTCCTGGACGTCGGGCCTGGCGCGCAGCCACTGGGCGAGGAACTCCTCGGCGCGGCCGTAGGACCGCGCGACGTCGAAATACCGGACGCCCTGCGCGTAGGCGGCGTCCAGCAGTTCGTGGGCGCGCTCGCGCAGGGCGTCGGGGGTGCGGCCGCCGGGCAGATCACGGTCCCGGCCGGGCGTGATGTACCCCGGACGGCCGACGGCCGCGAGGCCGAGTCCGAAGTGGGCGGTGGCAGTGGTCGCCGTCGCCAGACGGGCAAAGGGCATCGTGGCCTCCCCGCGAGTTCGGTCGAGTACGGTCCCTCACTACCGTACTCAGCCGGACCGCGCGGTTCAGTGCTTGGCGGTGGCCCAGGCGTGCTGGGTCGCCAGGTCGGCCTTCACCTCGGCGAGCTGGACCGCGACCGCGGAGGGCGCGGTTCCGCCGCGCCCGTCGCGGGAGGCGAGGGCGCCGGCGACGTTCAGCACCGTACGCACCTCGGGGGTGAGGTGCGGGGAGATCTTGGCGAACTGCTCGTCGGTGAGCTGGTCGAGCTCGATGCCCTGCTGCTCGCACTCCTTGACGCACTCACCGGCGACCTCGTGCGCGACCCGGAACGGCACACCCTGCCGTACCAGCCACTCCGCGATGTCGGTGGCGAGCGAGAACCCGGCCGGGGCCAGCTCCTCCATGCGCTCGCGGTTGACGGTGAGCGTGGCCATCATGCCGGTGAAGGCGGGCAGCAGGACTTCGAGCGTGTCGCAGGAGTCGAAGACCGGCTCCTTGTCCTCCTGGAGGTCGCGGTTGTACGCGAGCGGGAGCGCCTTCAGGGTCGCCATCAGGCCGGTGAGGTTGCCGATGAGGCGGCCGGACTTGCCGCGCGCGAGCTCCGCGATGTCCGGGTTCTTCTTCTGCGGCATGATCGAGGAGCCGGTGGAGAAGGCGTCGTGGAGGGTGACGAAGGAGAACTCCTTCGTGTTCCAGATGATGATCTCTTCCGCGATCCGGGACAGGTTGACGCCGATCATCGCGGTGATGAAGGCGAACTCCGCGACGAAGTCGCGCGACGCCGTGCCGTCGATGGAGTTGCCCGAGGAGCCTCGCTCGAAGCCGAGGTCGGCTGCGACCGCCTCCGGGTCGAGGCCGAGGGACGACCCCGCCAGGGCTCCCGATCCGTACGGCGACACGGCCGTACGCTCGTCCCACTGGCGCAGCCGCTCCGCGTCCCGGGACAGGGACTGGACGTGGGCCAGGACGTGGTGGGCGAAGAGGACCGGCTGGGCGTGCTGGAGGTGTGTACGGCCCGGCATGGCGACGTCCGGGTGCGCCTCGGCGAGGCCGACGAGCGCGTCCTGGAGCTCGGCGACGAGGCCGCCGATGACGCGGGCGTGGTCGCGCAGATACATCCGGAAGAGCGTGGCGACCTGGTCGTTGCGGGACCGGCCGGCGCGCAGCTTGCCGCCGAGGTCGGCGCCGAGGCGCTCCAGGAGACCGCGCTCCAGGGCGGTGTGGACGTCCTCGTCGGCGATGGTGCCGACGAACGAGCCGTCCGCGACATCGGCCTCCAGCTGGTCGAGACCGGCCTGCATGCGCCGCAGCTCGTCCTCGGTGAGCAGCCCCGCCTTGTGCAGCACGCGCGCGTGGGCGCGCGATCCGGCGATGTCGTACGGCGCCAGCCGCCAGTCGAAGTGGACGGACGCGGACAGCTTGGCCAGGGCCTCGGCCGGCCCGTCGGCGAAACGGCCGCCCCAGAGCCGGACGTCACCGTTGTTGCTGCTCACAGCTACTGCTCCTCAGAGGGTGGGGATGTGCGACCGCCTCCCCGCCACGGAGGACGGGAAGGCGGTGTCAAGGCTACTGACTAGGCAAGGTCACGTCGGGCTACGCCCGCAGATCACGCCGTGCTGCGATCTTCGACGACAGGCCGAAGATCTCGATGAAGCCCTGCGCCTTGGACTGGTCGAACGTGTCGCCCGAGTCGTACGTCGCCAGGTTGAAGTCGTACAGCGACTCGTCGGACTTCCGGCCCGTGACGACGGCGCGGCCGCCGTGCAGGGTCATCCGGATGTCGCCGGTGACGTGCTGGTTGGCCTCGTTGATGAAACCGTCCAGGGCGCGCTTGAGCGGGGAGAACCACAGGCCGTCGTAGACCATCTCGCCCCAGCGCTGCTCGACCTGCCGCTTGTAGCGGGCCAGCTCGCGCTCGACGGTGACGTTCTCCAGCTCCTGGTGGGCGGTGATCAGCGCGATCGCGCCCGGGGCCTCGTACACCTCACGGGACTTGATGCCCACGAGCCGGTCCTCGACCATGTCGATCCGGCCGATGCCCTGGGCTCCGGCGCGCTCGTTGAGCTGCTGGATGGCCTGCAGGACGGTGACGGGCTTGCCGTCGACGGCGACCGGGACGCCCTCCTTGAAGGAGATGACGACCTCGTCGGCCTCGCGCGGGAGCGCCGGGTTCGCGGTGTACTCGTAGATGTCCTCGATCGGGGCGTTCCAGATGTCCTCCAGGAAGCCCGTCTCGACGGCGCGCCCGAAGACGTTCTGGTCGATGGAGTACGGGGACTTCTTGGTGGTCGCGATCGGGAGGTTCTTCTCCTCGCAGAAGGCGATCGCCTTGTCCCGGGTCATCGCGTAGTCGCGGACCGGTGCGATGCACTTCAGGTGGGGGCCGAGCGCGGAGATGCCGGCCTCGAAGCGGACCTGGTCGTTGCCCTTGCCGGTGCAGCCGTGGGCGACGATCGAGGCGCCGTGCTTGTTGGCGGCGGCGACGAGGTGCTTGACGATGGTCGGCCGCGAGAGGGCGGAGACCAGCGGGTAGCGGTCCATGTAGAGCGCGTTGGCCTTGATCGCCGGGAGGCAGTACTCCTCGGCGAACTCGTCCTTGGCGTCCGCGACCTCGGCTTCGACCGCACCGCAGGCGAGCGCGCGCTTGCGGATGACGTCCAGGTCCTCGCCGCCCTGGCCGACGTCCACGGCAACGGCGATGACCTCGGCGCCCGTCTCCTCGGCGATCCAGCCGATGGCGACGGAGGTGTCCAAGCCGCCCGAGTAGGCGAGTACGACGCGCTCGGTCACGGGTTTCTCCTTACGATGCATGCGGTGATGGGTATAAGTATGCACTCCACCGTATGTTTCGTCAATGCGCCTCCCCCGCATGCGGAAGCCGCCGGTCACAGGGACCGGCGGCTCCGTCACGAGGGTCGCGGATCAGCCGTGGTGGCCGCCCCCGTGGCCCGCTCCGTGGTCGAACTTCAGCGCCTCGGGCGGCATCACGACGAACGGCCGCATCATGCCCATGTCCTCGTGTTCCAGCAGGTGGCAGTGGTACATGAAGCGCCCGTAGCTGCCGTCGAAACGGCCGATCACGCGCAGCATCTCCCCCGGCGGCACCCGGAAGACGTCCTTCCAGCCGCGCTCGTTCGGGGCGAGCGGCACCGGCCGCTCAGGGTCGTACTCCACTGGGCTCCGCGTCCCGCCGAGCAGCAGGTCGAAGCCGTCGACCCGGTACGCGTCGCGCCCCGCCAGCTGGAAATCGGCGAGGTGGATGTGCATCGGATGCACCGGTCCGCCCAGGTTGAGGAAGCTCCACTGCTCGTACGCGCCCTCGCCGATGGTGATGCCCAGACCGTCGTTGAAGGTGCGCGAGGTCCGCCGGTACGTGCGCAGTTTGCCGTCGGGGCCGCGCAGCTGGATCACACCGTCCGTCGGCACCTGTACGTCGACGTCCTTGACCTCCGCCATCTCCCAGATCTCCGGATGACCGCCGCCGCCGACGGTGGCCGGGTGCGTCAGGACGATGAGCCGGTGCCCGTGGTCGACCCGGTCGTGGGCGATCTGCCGGAACGATCCCGACAGCACCTCGGGGAGTACGAACCCGTCCGGCTCCGCCGTCTCCCGTACCCGGAACTCCATCACTTGCGGCCGGCGCACGTTGTTCAGCGGGTCCGGCACTCCGGGCGCCTGCCCGCGCCCCTTGTTGACCAGCCGGACCCGCCTGCCCGCCAGCGCCCGGAAGTCGACGAGCAGGTCCATCCGCTCGGCGGGCGCGATCGTCAGCTGCGGCAGCGCGGCGTCGAAGTCGACCGGCACCGGGCGGGGCAGCAGACCGCCGTCGCTGCCGATCTGCTGGATGGCGCCGGTCACCGGGTTGTTGTCCTCGTCGATCAGCATCAGGTCGTAGATGCGCGCGTTGGAGGCGTTGACCAGGCGGAAGCGGTACCAGGCGTCGTCGACGTCGAGGTGCGGCCAGATGGTGCCGTTGACCGTGGTGTACGGGCCCGTGAAGGGCAGTGTGACCGACTTGCCCGTCTCCGGGTGGCTGGGGTCGAGGACGACGGTCTTGTGCAGCAGCCGGCCGTTGAGCCGCCCGTCCTCGTCGGTGTCGATGTTGCGGTCGGCGACGATCAGCGGGATCTCCCGCGCGCCGCACGGCAGGTGCAGCGCGTCCTCCTCGTCGTCCCGGACCAGGTACGTGCCGACGAGCCCGGCGTAGACGTTCCACCGGGTGATGTTCATGGCGTGGTCGTGGTACCACCACTGGACGGCCGGGTGGTCGTTCGGATACTCCGACAGCTGTGCGTCGCCGTATCCGACGGCGTTGTCCGCCCAGCCGTCGTTGCCGCCGCCGGTCTGCGCGCCGTGCAGATGCGTGACCGACCAGGCGGGCAGCGCGGCCACGTCCTTGTTCGGCTCGACACCGCCGCGCCCCGGTTCGGTGGAGGCGGGCGGCTGGTCGGCGGGGCGGCGCGGCACCTCGACGACGGACACCGGGTACTCGCTGCCGCGCGGGATGCGGTTGGTCCAGGCGATACGGATGCGCTGCCCCCGGCGCACCTCGATGGTCGGCCCCGGCACCGTTCCGTCGTAGCCCCACATCAGGGTCGGCGGCAGCTGGCTGTGCATGCGGACCCAGGTGGGCTTCAGCGCGATCTCGATCTCCTGGCGGACGTCGGGCGCGTCCGGCCGCAGGACCGGCGGAACGGTCAGCGGGTCCACGTACGGTACGAGCTCGGTTTCACCGGTCGGACCGGTCGCGCCGGTCGCGCCCGTCCGTACCGCGTCGATGATCGCGTCGGTGATCCCCTCGATGATTTCGGTCAAGACGTCTACCCCCGTGATGTCCGGCCAAGGGGCCGGTGTGCGTGGTGTGTTGTGCCTTGCGCATACGAAGACACGGGAGCGGGCCGCGTGGTTCAGCGGTTCGCCCGGACTGTCCGGTTCCGGGTGGTGCGACGGTGAGCGGGCCCCCGAATGCCCCTCGCCGACGGGCGTCCGCTCGTTCGTACGCCGAAGGTGGAAGAGGAAGCAGCCGCCGGGAGCCGTAAGGAGCCGTGGACACCTATGACGCGACCGAAGATCCTCGTGGTCGGCGCGGGTTTCGCCGGGGTCGAATGCCTTCAGCGGCTGGAACGGAAGCTGACTCCCGGTGAAGCCGAGCTGGTGCTCGTGTCACCGTCCGACTACCAGCTCTACCTGCCGCTGCTGCCGCACGTGGCCGCCGGAGTCCTCACCCCGCAGTCCGTCGCGGTGTCACTGCGCCGCCGGCTGCGCCGCACCCGGATCTGCCCCGGCGGCGCGATCGGCATCGACGGCAAGGCCAAGGTGTGTGTCATCAGGAAGATCACGGGCGAGGTGATCGCCGAGCCGTACGACCAGCTCGTCCTGGCGGCCGGAAGTACCACCCGTACGTTCGACATCCCCGGCCTGCGGGAGCACGGACGCGGTATGAAGTCCCTCGCCGAGGCGGCCCGGCTGCGCGACCACGTCATCGCCCAGCTCGACATCGCCGCCGCCACGACGGACGACGCCGAGCGCGCGGCAAGGCTGCAGTTCGTGGTCGTCGGCGGAGGCTACGCCGGTACCGAGACCGCCGCCTGCCTCCAGCGCCTCACCTCCGCCGCGGTCGGGCGCTACCCGCATCTGGACCGCGCGCAGATCAAGTGGCATCTGCTGGACGTGGCCCCGCGGCTGCTGCCCGAACTCGGCGAGAAGCTGGGCGAGAAGGCCATGGCGACCCTGCGCTACCGGGGGATCGAGTTCTCCCTGGGCACCTCGGTCGCCTCGGCCGACGCGACCTCGGTCAAGCTCACCGACGGCCGTACGCTGCCGTCGCACACCCTGATCTGGACCGCCGGAGTCGCCGCGAGCCCCCTGGTCGCCACGCTGGGAGCGGAGACGGTACGCGGTCGTCTCGCGGCCACGCCGCAGCTGACGGTCCCCGGCTTCGACGGCCTGTTCGCGGCGGGCGACGCGGCGGCGGTCCCCGACCTCGCGAAGGGCGGTGGCGACACGCTGTGCCCGCCGACCGCGCAGCACGCCCAGCGCCAGGGCAAGGCGCTCGCCGACAACATCGTCGCCCGGCTGCGCGGCATGCCGCTGAAGCCGTACCTCCACAAGGACCTCGGTCTGGTCGTGGATCTCGGCGGCCGGGACGCGGTTTCCAAGCCCCTGGGCGTGGAGCTGCACGGCCTCAGCGCCCAGGCCGTGGCCCGCGGCTACCACCTGCTCGCCCTGCCCACCATGACCGCCAGGACCCGGGTCATGACCAACTGGGCGCTCAACGCGGTCGCGGGCGACGACTTCGTCCGTACGGACTTCCAGGCGCGGCGGCCGGGCACCCTCCAGGACTTCGAGAACACCTCCGTGTACCTGACCCCGGATCAAGTCCGTGAGCACAGCAGGCCGCTGGCGACCAAGCCGTAGGGCCCGGCCCCCGGTCTGGAGGCGCCGCGCATAATCGTCGGCATGGGAAAACTTTATGAACGAATAGACGGCAGGATCCGTACCTTCATCGAGGATCAGCCCGTCTTCTTCACCGCCACGGCGCCACTGGCCCCCGGCGGACACGTCAATGTGTCCCCCAAGGGCCGGGCCGGGACCCTCGTCGTCCTGGACGAGATGAGCCTGGCGTACCTGGACTTCGGCGGCAGCACCGCCGAGACCGTCGCGCACATCCGGGAGAACGGACGCGTCACCCTGATGTGGTGCGCCTTCACCGGGCCGCCCAAGGTGCTGCGGGTGCACGGGCAGGGCGAGGCAGTGTTCCGCGACGATCCGCGCTGGGCGGATCTCATCACGCGGTTCAAGGACGTCGACGGCCCGAGCGCCCGCGCCATCGTCCTGGTCCAGGCGCAGCGGATCAGCGACAGTTGCGGTTTCGCCGTCCCGTACATGGAGTACCAGGAGGAACGGACGCAGCACGCCGAGTACTTCGCCCGCAAGACGGACGAGGAGTTCGCGGCGTACTGCGAGAAGAAGGACTACATCGGCGTGAGCCTGGACGGCCTGCCCGCACTCCCACTGCCACTGCCGCTGCGCACCGATTGAGCCGGACGCGCGACTGATGGGCCGTCAGCGACGTTCGGCCCGCGCCTGACGCGCGACGCCGTGCGCGGCTAGCGGTCGTTCTGAGCCAGGCGCAGGAGGTGGTCGGCCAGCGCCTGGCCGCCCGCCGGGTCGCGGCTGATCAGGAGCAGCGTGTCGTCGCCCGCGATCGTGCCGAGGATGGCGTTCAGCTCGGCCTGGTCGATGGCCGAGGCCAGGAACTGGGCGGCCCCCGGCGGCGTACGCAGAACGACGAGGTTGGCCGAGGCCTCGGCGGAGATCAGCAGTTCGCCGGAGAGGCGCCGCATGCGCTCCTCCTTGGCGGACTCGCCGAGCGGCGCGTGCGGGGTGCGGAAGCCGCCCTCGCTCGGTACGGCGTAGATCAGCTCGCCACCCGTGTTGCGGATCTTCACCGCGCCCAGCTCGTCGAGGTCGCGGGAGAGCGTCGCCTGGGTGACGCTCAGCCCGTCGTCGGCGAGGAGCTTGGCGAGCTGGCTCTGCGAACGCACCGGCTGCCGGTTCAGGATGTCCACGATCCGGCGGTGCCTGGCAGTGCGGGTCTGCGGCACCGCCTGGCCGCCGTGCTCGTTGTCCTGCGCCTGCGCCTCGGTCATCGGTGTCATTCTCCGGATCGTCGGTCCCCGTGTGCGGTGTCGAGAACGCCGGGCAGGGCCCGGAGGAACGCTTCCACCTCTTCGTCTCCGACAACGAACGCCGGCATGAGCCGTACGACATCGGGAGCGGGCGCGTTCACCAGGAGACCGGCGTCCTGAGCCGCCTGCTGCACCTGGGGAGCAAGGGACTCGGTGAGCACGATACCCAGGAGCAGACCCGCACCACGGACGTGGGAGACCAGCGGGTGCCCGAGTGACTCGATTCCGTCGCGCAGCTTCTCCCCGATCCGCTTGACGTGGTCGAGCAGCCCGTCGGCCGCGATGGTGTCCAGTACGGCCAGTCCGGCGGCGCACGCGACGGGGTTCCCGCCGAACGTCGTGCCGTGCTGCCCGGGCTTGAGGAGGTCGGCGGCGTCGCCGAACACGACGGTCGCGCCCAGCGGCAGTCCGCCGCCGAGGCCCTTGGCCAGCGTGACGATGTCGGGCTCGACGGCGTCGTGTCCCTGGTACTCGAACCAGCGGCCGGTGCGCCCGATGCCGGTCTGGACCTCGTCGAGGACGAGCAGGGTGCCGGTGGCCCGGGTGATCTCGCGGGCCGCCCGCAGGTAGTCCTCGGGCGGGACGACGACGCCGAGTTCGCCCTGGATCGGCTCGATGATCAGCAGCGCGGTGTCGGTGGTCACGGCGGCGCGCAGCGCGTCGACGTCGCCGAACGGGACGTGCGTGACATCGCCCGGCAGCGGAAGGAAGGGGGTTCGCTTGCTCTCCTGGCCGGTGAGGGCCAGGGCACCCATGGTGCGGCCGTGGAAGCCGCCCTCGGTGGCGACCATGTGCGTACGGCCCGTCAGGCGCCCGATCTTGAAGGCGGCTTCGTTGGCCTCGGCGCCGGAGTTGGAGAAGAAGACGCGGCCGGGGCGGCCGGAGATCTGGATCAGCCGCTCGGCGAGTGCGACGGGCGGCTCGGCGATGAAGAGGTTCGAGACATGGCCGAGGGAGCCGATCTGGCGGGTCACGGCTTCGACGATCGCCGGGTGGGCGTGACCGAGGGCGTTCACGGCGATGCCTCCGACGAAATCGGCGTATTCCTTGCCGTCGGCGTCCCAGACCTTCGCGCCCCGGCCGCGTACGAGCGACAGCCCGGGCGTGCCGTAGTTGTCCGTCATGGCGCCCTGCCAGCGCTGCGTCAGCTCCTGGTTCGCGGTCACTTCGCTGCTCCCCCCTCGTGCTCGTCGGGCACGACCATCGTGCCGATGCCCTCGTCGGTGAAGATCTCCAGCAGGATCGAGTGCTGCACGCGGCCGTCGATCACGCGGGCGGTGTTGACCCCGTTGCGTACGGCGTGCAGGCAGCCCTCCATCTTGGGGACCATGCCGCTGGAGAGCTCGGGCAGCAGCTTCTCCAGCTCCTTGGCAGTGAGCCGGCTGATCACTTCGTCGCTGTTCGGCCAGTCCTCGTAAAGACCCTCGACGTCGGTCAGCACCATCAGCGTCTCCGCGCCGAGCGCGGCGGCGAGCGCGGCTGCGGCCGTATCGGCGTTGACGTTGAACACGTGGTGGTCGTCGGCGCTGCGGGCGATGGACGAGACGACCGGGATACGGCCGTCGTCGAGCAGGGCCTGGATGGCGCCGGTGTCGATGGCGGTGATCTCGCCGACCCGCCCGATGTCGACGGACTCGCCGTCGATCTGCGGGTAGTGCTGGGTGGCGGTGATGGTGTGGGCGTCCTCGCCGGTCATGCCGACGGCGAACGGCCCGTGCTGGTTGAGCAGCCCGACGAGCTCGCGCTGCACCTGGCCGGCCAGGACCATGCGTACGACGTCCATGGCCTCCGGGGTGGTGACCCGCAGCCCCGCCTTGAACTCGCTCACCAGCCCGTGCCGGTCGAGCTGCGCGCTGATCTGCGGGCCGCCGCCGTGCACGACGACCGGCTTGAGACCGGCGTGCCGCAGGAAGACGACGTCCTGCGCGAAAGCGGCTTTCAGGTCGTCGTCGATCATGGCGTTGCCGCCGAATTTGATGACGACGGTCCGGCCGTGGTGGCGGGTGAGCCAGGGCAGCGCCTCGACGAGGATCTGCGCCTTGGGCAGTGCGGTGTGCTTGCGAGTGCTCATGAGCTGTACGCGCTGTTCTCGTGGACGTAGTCGGCGGTGAGGTCGTTGGCCCAGATGACGGCCGACTCGCTGCCGGCGGCGAGATCGGCTGTGATCTTGACCTCCCGGTAGCGCATGTCGACCAGGTCGCGGTCGTCGCCGACGCTGCCGTTCTTGCAGACCCAGACGCCGTTGATGGCGACGTTGAGCTCGTCGGGCTCGAAGGTGGCCCGCGTCGTGCCGATCGCGGACAGCACCCGTCCCCAGTTCGGGTCCTCGCCGTGGATGGCGCACTTGAGGAGGTTGTTACGGGCGATGGAGCGGCCCACCTCGACGGCGTCGTCCTCGGTCGCCGCGTTGACGACCTCGATCCGGATGTCCTTGCTGGCCCCCTCGGCGTCGCCGATGAGCTGGCGCGCGAGGTCGTCGCAGACGGTGCGTACGGCCGCCGCGAACTCGTCGTGTCCGGGCGTCACTTCGGACGCGCCGGAGGCGAGCAGCAGCACCGTGTCGTTGGTCGACATGCAGCCGTCGGAGTCGACGCGGTCGAAGGTGAGGCGGGTGGCGTCGCGCAGCGCCTGGTCGAGTACGCCGGCTTCGACGTCGGCGTCGGTGGTCAGCACGACGAGCATGGTGGCCAGACCGGGTGCGAGCATGCCCGCGCCCTTGGCCATGCCGCCGACGGTCCAGCCCTCGCCGCCCGCGACGGCCGTCTTGTGGACGGTGTCGGTGGTCTTGATGGCGATGGCGGCCTTTTCGCCGCCGTGCGCGGAGAGCTCGGTGGCGGCCCTCTCGATGCCCGGCAGGAGCTTGTCCATGGGGAGCGTGATGCCGATGAGGCCGGTGGAGGCGATGGCGATCTCGCCGGCGCTGTGGCCCTCCAGCGCCTGCGCGGCCTTCTCTGCCGTCGCGTGCGCGTCCTGGAAGCCCTTCGGCCCCGTACAGGCGTTGGCGCCGCCGGAGTTGAGGACGACGGCGGAGATCCGGCCGCCCTTGACGACCTGCTCGGACCACAGGACCGGCGCGGCCTTCACACGGTTGGAGGTGAAGACGCCCGCGGCGGCCAGGCGGGGCCCGTTGTTGACCACGAGGGCCAGGTCGGGATTGCCGCTGTCCTTGATCCCCGCTGCGATGCCCGCCGCGGTGAATCCCTTCGCTGCCGTGACGCTCACTGCATCTCCTCGTTCGCCCCGCCGCGGTAGCGGCTGATGTCACTGTCGCCCGCGCAGCGCAGCGGCGCGGCTTTCGTCATTGCCTGCAGCCCGGCGGCTGCGCGTGCGTCGCTCACGGAGCCACTCCTGTCGTGGAAAGACCTGTGTCCTCGGGGAGTCCGAGGGCGATGTTCATGCTCTGCACCGCGCCGCCGGCGGTGCCCTTGGTGAGGTTGTCGATGGCGCTGATCACGATGACGCGGCCGGCGGCCTCGTCGTACGCGACCTGGATCTGGACGGCGTTGGACCCGTACACGGAGGCGGTGGCGGGCCACTGCCCCTCCGGGAGGAGGTGCACGAAGGGCTCGTCGGCGTACGCCTTCTCATAGGCGTCCCGTACGCCCGCCGCGCTCACGCCGGGCTTCGCCTTGGCACTGCACGTGGCGAGGATGCCGCGGGACATGGGCGCCAGCGTGGGCGTGAAGGAGACGGTGACGCGCTCCCCGGCGGCGGCGCTGAGGTTCTGGATCATCTCCGGGGTGTGACGGTGGCCGCCTCCGACGCCGTACGGCGACATGGAGCCCATGACCTCGCTGCCGAGCAGATGCGGCTTGAGCGCCTTGCCCGCGCCGGAGGTGCCGGTGGCGGCGACGATCACGGCGTCGGGCTCGGCGAGCTGCGCGACGTACGCCGGGAAGAGCGCGAGCGACACTGCGGTGGGGTAGCAGCCGGGGACGGCGATCCGCTTGGAGCCTTCGAGCGCGGCGCGGGCGCCGGGCAGCTCGGGGAGGCCGTACGGCCAGGTTCCGGCGTGCGGCGAACCGTAGAACTGGTCCCAGTCGGCCGCGTTCTGGAGCCGGAAGTCGGCGCCCATGTCCACCACGAGCACATGGTCACCGAGCTGCTCGGCGACGGCGGCGGACTGGCCGTGGGGAAGCGCGAGGAACACGACATCGTGCCCGGCGAGCACCTCGGCGGTGGTCGGCTCCAGCACGCGCCCGGCCAGCGGAAGCAGATGCGGCTGGAGGGAGCCCAGGCGCTGCCCCGCGTTGGAATGGCCGGTCAGGGCCCCTATCTCCACGCCGGGGTGGGCGAGGAGCAGTCGGAGCAGTTCCCCGCCCGCATACCCACTCGCTCCTGCCACTGCTGCACGTACCGCCATCGAATTCCTCCTCGTCGATGGCATGACTATACGCAGTACCGCAGTTTTATGCAATCAACCGGGCGATGATCCACGCCAGTCACTGTGACGTGGCCCTGCGCTCGTGCGGCGCTGCTGCGAACCGCTTGCTGAAGAGGGTGCGGAACTTCTCGTTCCGCGGCGGCGTCCGCGGGCCCGGGCGACGACAAAAGGCAAGGAGTGCACCCACCCCTTGCCACTCTCAACCTATAGCGCACCGGGGGGCTTGCGGCAAGGCCTGGGTGCTGCCGCAGAATGATCGGCCAAGGCCAGGACCTGCGGAAATGGCAGATGCACGCAGTGTGCGCGGAGCGGCCGGCCGAAATCCGATCTCATTGAATGGGCGTTCTGATGATTGACGTGATCGTGGTCGGCGGCGGACCGACCGGCTTGATGCTGGCCGGCGAGTTGCGGCTGGCCGGAGTGCACGTGGTCGTGCTGGAGAAGTTGACCGAGCCGACCGAGCAGTCCCGCGGGCAGGGCCTGCACGCGCGCAGCGTCGAGGTGATGGACCAGCGCGGGCTCCTTGACCGGTTCCTCGCGGTCAGTGAGAAGTTCCAGGTCGGCGGGCTCTTCGGTGGCATCGTCAAGCCGTGGCCCGACCGGTTGGACACGGCCCACCCGTACGGCGTCGCCACCCCGCAGCCGGTCACCGAGCGGCTGCTCAACGAGCGTGCCATCGAACTCGGTACCGAGATCCGGCGCGGCTGCGAAGTGGCGACGGTGAGCCAGGACGACGACGGGGTGACCGTCGAGCTGACGGACGGCACGCGGCTGCGCTCGCGCTACCTCGTCGGGTGCGACGGCGGCCGCAGCGCGGTGCGCAAGCAGCTCGGTGTCGACTTTCCCGGCGAGCCCGCCAAGGTCGAGACGCTGCTGGGTGAGATGGAGGTGACCGAGGATCCGGCGACGATTGCCGCCGTCGTCAAGGAAGTACAGAAGACCCAACTGCGGTTCGGCGTCGCCCCCAACGAGGACGGGGTGTGCCGCATCGTCGTACCCGCCGACGGAGTGGCCGAGGACCGTACGACCGAGCCGACCCTCGACGAGTTCAAGCAGCAGCTGCGGGCCCACGCGGGCACCGACTTCGGCGTGCACTCGCCGCGCTGGCTGTCCCGGTTCGGCGACGCCACCCGGCAGGCCGAGCGCTACCGGGTGGGCCGGGTGCTGCTGGCCGGCGACGCGGCGCACATCCACCCGCCGACCGGCGGGCAGGGGCTCAACCTCGGCGTGCAGGACGCGTTCAACCTCGGCTGGAAGCTGGCCGCCGCGGTCAACGGCTGGGCTCCGGAGGGGCTGCTGGACAGTTACCACGCCGAACGGCACCCGGTGGGCGCCCGCGTGCTGGACAACACCCGCGCGCAGATCACGCTGCTGGGAACCGATCCGGGTGCGACCGCGCTGCGGGAGCTGTTCTCGACGCTGATGGACTTCGAGGAGGTGAACCGGTACGTGACCGAGATGATCACCGCGGTCGGGGTCCGCTACGACTTCGGCGAGGGCCATGAACTGCTCGGCCGGCGCATGCGGGACGTGGGACTGAAGCGAGGCCGCCTCTACGAGCTGATGCACGGCGGCCGCGGGCTGCTGCTCGACCGGACCGGCCGGCTCTCGGTCGGGGGCTGGGCGGATCGGGTCGACCACGTCGTCGACGTCAGCGAGGAACTGGACGTGCCCGCGGTGCTGCTGCGGCCGGACGGCCACGTGGCGTGGGTCGGTGAAGACCAGCAGGATCTGCTCAGCCGGCTGCCCAAGTGGTTCGGTGCTGCTGTCGGCTGAGCGTTCAGTTGCGGCTCGGAAGACGGGACCTGTCTCCGGCTGGATCGCCAGGTCGCACCACCGCCCCCCGAGGCCTGGGTGGGCGGGCCACTGCGGCGTGGCAGCGGGCCTGCCGCGCCGCAGTGGCCCCCCGGTCAGGCGGGGAGGGTGTCGACGGTCGGGGCGACGGCGGCGAACAGGTCGGCGATCGTGGTCAGGGCGGCGGCCTGGAGGGTGGCGGCGCTCAGGACGGTTCCGTCCGGGGCGC
Organism: Streptomyces sp. TRD_SC_5; assembly: GCF_056836825.1. NCBI lineage: Bacteria > Bacillati > Actinomycetota > Actinomycetes > Kitasatosporales > Streptomycetaceae > Streptomyces > Streptomyces sp. TRD_SC_5. The sequence continues at coordinate 1,105,082 of NZ_JBWZZS010000001.1, forward strand.
TGAGGGCACGGGTGGCGGTGGCCTCGGCGACGACGGCGGGCCGGTAGCCGAGGTTGAAGGCGCCCTGCGCGGTGTAGTTGACGCACATGTGCGTCATGAAGCCGGCCAGCACGAGATCCTTGCCGCTCTCCGGGGCGGCACCCAGGTCGCGCAGCGTCTTCGCCAGGTGGGTCGCGTGGAAGGAGTTGGGGAACTGCTTGACCACGACCGGTTCGCCGTCCACCGGGGCGACTTCGTCGCAGATGGCGCCGATGCGGGCGCGGATGTCGTACGGGGTGTTCTCGCCGCCGTCATTGATGATGTGGACGACCGGAATGCCCGCTGCACGGGCGCGAGCCAGCAGGCGGGCGCCCGCCGCGAGGGCCTCCTCGGCGCCGTCCAGGGCCATGACGCCGGTGCGGTAGGTGTTCTGGAAGTCGATCATGATCAGGACGGACTCGCTCAGCCGGGGCGGCTGGTTGTCCAGGCCGATCACGTCGCGCAGGGTCGTGGACGGGACGGTCGTGCTCATGAGGCACCTTTCATACTGAGTTCGCAGGGAATGGGAAGGAATCGGTGGGGAAATCGGGCATGGCGAGGCCGCATGGGTACGCAGGGTCCGCATGCCTGCCGGACCGGCGAATGGAGAGTGGGGAAGGGAGCAGGGAGCAGGGAGAAGGTCAGGCGGCCTGGGTGCGGAAGCGGCGGCGGTACGCGGCTGGGGTGGTGGCGAGTTGCCGCTTGAACGCCCGGTGCAAGGTCTCGACCGAGCCGAGCCCGCCAGCGGCCGCGACCTGGCCGAGCGGGCAGTCGGTGGTTTCCAGCAGGCGCCGGGCCACCTCCACCCGGGCGGCTTCGACGTAGGCGCCGGGGCTTGCGCCCGTCTCCTGTTTGAAGACGCGGGCGAAGTGCCGTTCGCTCAGGCTCATCCGGGCCGCCAGCGCCTCCGCCGACAAGTCGGCGTCGAGGTGATCGGCGATCCACAGCCGCAGTTCGTCGATGTCACGGCGGGAGGTCGCGGGTCGGCTGAGCGGCACGGAGAACTGGCTCTGACCGCCCTGGCGTTTGAGGTACATCACCAGCTGCCGCGCCACCGCCAGGGCCACGTCCTCACCCTGGTCCTCCGCCACCAGGGCCAGGGAGAGATCCAGGCAGGCACTGATCCCGGCCCCGGTCCACAGCCGGCCACGGTCGGCGCGGACGAAGATGGGGTCCGGGTCGACCGTGACGGCCGGGTGGTCGGCGGCGAGCTGGGCGGCCGTCGACCAATGGGTGGTCGCCCGCTTTCCGTCCAGCAGGCCGGCCGCCGCCAGCAGGTGCGCGCCCACACACACCGACGCCACCCGCTTGGCGTGCGGGGCGGTCGCTCTCACCCAGTCCACGATCTCGGTGTCGGTACGGGCCAGGGGGCCGTCGTCGGTCAGCTCGACCGCGCCGGGCACCAGCAGGGTGTCCACCTGACCGCCCACCTCGTCGAAGGCCAGATCGGTGAGCAGCCGCACCCCGGCCGACGTCCGGACCGCACCGGCAACCGGCCCGGCCAGGCGGACCTGATAGCCGGCCCGGCCGGCGGTCTCCCGGTTGGCCAGCGCGAAGACCTCGGCCGGGCCGGTGACATCGAGGAGATCGACTTCGGGGAAGACCGCGATGACGACCCGGTGCGAGAGGGGCATGAGTCAATCCTCACCGCCGGCCCTCATGACCGCAATGACGATTCCCTGTCACATCCGGACACACGGCCGGGCTGAACCATTCGCGTTGCCGGGCAGGACGGGGACGTTCCGCTACTGCCGTCGCCCGCCGGCCCGATCACTGTCCGCCGAGGAGTTCCAAGACCATCCGGACGGCTTCGACGACGGGCTGGCCGACCGCCCCGGCCGTCGCGGCGATGCCCGTGATGGCCATCAGTGCGCGATGGCGCTCCTGCGGTTCCGCTCCGGCGTCGGCGGTGAGGGCCGGGAGGGAGTCGTCGATGGACTGCGCCGCCATGGGAGACACGTTGCCCCGCAGTTCCCGCAGTAGCTGGAGCAGCTCCTGCAGGGCCTCCTCCAGGGCGGGTGAGGTCCCATGGGTGCCGACGGGCCCCGACTGGTGGTTGACCATGCCGGTGTTGCCCGTACCTCCGTGCATGTTGACGTTGTTGCCGTAGTAGTAGCTGTCGCCGCTCACGCGTTTGCCATCCCCACGTTGCCGGTTCCGCCGTACATGTTGACGTTGTCGCCGAAGTAGTAGTTGCTGGGACTGCTGATCGTCAGCATCTCCACACGCACCTGGAACTCCGTCTCCGGGTTCTCGATCGCGTTGACGATGTAGTGGACGAGCTGCCTCAGTTGCTCGGGATTCGTGCCGGTGACCACCGCGGTCGACGGGCCGGACGTCTCGACCGCCAGCACGAAGTGGGACTGTGCGACCAGCACGATGAGCATGTCCACGAGCGAGTAGGCCAAGAGCCCCATGCAGACGAACCAGACGAACCCCACGAGCCCGTCCCACTCGCCGCCGCTGCTGCCCATGGACGCGAAGCTGCCGAGCAGGGTGAGCACGGCCGTCACCGACAGCGTGAGCGCCACCCTCTTCAGAAAGCGCAGCACGGCTTCCTTGCGTCGGGGATGGAGCGTGAACGTGTAGACCCGGGCGATGTTCTGCAGTGGGTACGCGGCCCCGCCCACCCAGAGCAATCGCTTGCTGACGCGTAAGTCGATACCGGTCGGGGTCCCCGTCGGAGGGCCGGCGGGAGGGCCCGGCGGAGCGGAAGGGGGGTTCCCCGACGGCTGCGCTGTTCCTGTCGTTTGCATGCTTCCCCCTGGGGTGAAACCTGATCGCCGAGTGAAGAACATTAAGCACCTGGCACGGCTCCGGTACAAGTCGGAATTCGACCCCAAGAGGGCTGCCAGGAGGCCGAGTTGCCGGACAGTGGGGGTTAGGTCGGAGCGAACGCGCGGGCCAGGGCAGAAATGGGCCGCGCCGATCGGGCAGCGGCGATAGTTTGACCGCATGGATGAGCTGGATGCGCTCGACGGAGTGGAGATCATCCCCTTCGCCGACGCCGAGGCGTTCGAGAGCTGGCTGGCCGGGCACTGCACGCGCCACGAGGGCGTGTGGATCAAGATGGCCAAGAAGAAGTCCGGCATTCCGACCGTCACCGACGACGAGGTGGTCGACATCGGGCTGTGCTACGGCTGGATCTCCGGCCAACGGCGGTCCTACGACGATCAGTACTACCTGCAGAAGTACGTGCCGCGTCGGCCCCGGAGCCTGTGGTCGCGGGTGAATGTCGACAAGGTCGAGATGCTGACGGCCGCAGGACGGATGCGCGAACCCGGGCTGGCCGAGGTGCGCAGGGCGCAGGAGGACGGCCGGTGGGCGGCGGCGTACGAGTCGCAGAGGACCGCGACGGTGCCGACGGACCTCGCGGCGGCGCTGGATGCGAATCCCGAGGCCGGGAAGGCCTTCGAGGCGCTGGACAAGACCGGCCGCTACCTGGTGATCCTGCCGTTGCTTCAGGCGCGCGCACCGGAGACCAGGCGGGTCCGGCTTGAAAGAGCGCTGCACATGCTGGTGAGTGGCGAAAGCCCCGGGTAGGCCGGTCGGTGGCAGCTGCTCGGTGCCGGCTGGTCGGGGCCCCGCGCATGAGTACCTCGACGGATGGTGCGGCGCCGGCGCGGTCGGCACGATGGCTCCATGAGTGAGAACGAACGCGGTTCGCAAGTCCCCGCACGGCCCGCCCGCGACCACCGGACCGCAGAAAGGGTTATGAAGGCGATCCTCGTCGTCGCGGCCGTGGTGGCCGCGATCGTGGTCCCTTTCTATGCCTTCGTCATCGGCGTCTTCGTCATGGCCGGTTGACGGGGGCACGTACTTCGCCATGAGGGGTGCGGGCGCTCGGTTAGCCTGAGGACACAATGAACCATTTGACGACGTCACAGGGCGAGTACGATCTCGTTCGCTTCCCCGAGGACCCCCGCGACAGGCTGCGCGCCTGGGACGCAGCCGACGAGTACCTGCTGCGGCATCTCGAGGGGACGGTCGACGCTCCTCCCGCGGACATGTCCGGCACCGTCGTCGTGGTCGGCGACCGCTGGGGCGCCCTGGCCACCGCCCTGGCCGGCTGCCGCCCCACGCAGATCACCGACTCGTACCTCACCCAGCAGGCGACCCGGGTGAACCTGGAGCGCAACGCGGCCGATGCCTCGGCGGTACGGCTCCTCTCCACCCAGGAGCCCCCGCCGCAGCGGATCGACGTACTGCTGATCCGCGTGCCCAAGAGCCTCGCGCTGCTCGAGGACCAGCTGCACCGGCTCGCCCCGCACGTCCACGCGGGCACCGTCGTCGTCGGCACGGGGATGGTCAAGGAGATCCACACCTCGACGCTCAGGCTGTTCGAGCGGATCCTCGGTACGACGCGCACGTCGCTGGCGGTGCGCAAGGCGCGGCTCATTTTCTGTACGCCGGACCCGGGTCTCGCCCGTGGCAGCGACCCGTGGCCGTACAGCTACACGCTGCCCTCCGACGTGGGCGCGGTGTCCGGGATCACCGTCACCAACCACGCGGGCATCTTCTGCGCGGAGCGCCTCGACATCGGCACGCGCTTCTTCCTGCGCCACCTCCCGCAGCGCCGCGGACCCGAGCGTGTCGTGGACCTCGGCTGCGGCAACGGTGTGGTGGGTACGGCGGCCGCGCTCGCCAATCCCGAGGCCGAGGTCCTGTTCACCGACGAGTCGTTCCAGGCGGTGGCGTCGGCGGAGACCACGTTCCGGGCGAACGGCGGGGCGGACCGGAAGGCGGAGTTCCTGGTGGGCGACGGTCTGTCCGGGGTGCCGGAGGGGACGGTGGATCTCGTACTGAACAATCCGCCGTTCCACAGCCACCAGGCGACCACGGACGCGACGGCCCGGCGCATGTTCACCGGGGCGCGGGACGCGCTGCGCGCGGGCGGGGAGCTGTGGGTCATCGGCAACCGGCATCTCGGTTATCACGTGATGCTGCGCCGGATCTTCGGGAACAGCGAACTGGTCGCGAGCGACCCGAAGTTCGTGGTCCTGCGAGCGGTCAGGCGATAGCCCGGCGGGGGTGGGTGCGCCGGCGTCGCCCGGTGTCCGATGTCCTGCGGGGCTCCCCCTACCCCCCGCCCAGCAGCCCCTCGCACGCGCCCCTCAGCCGACGTACGCCCTCGGTGATCTCCGTCGGCCCCGCCACGCCCGCGAAGCTCAGCCGGATGTGTCCGGCGGACGGCTCGGCGCTGAAGTACGGGCGGCCCGGCGCGATCGCGACGCCCGCTCGCAGCGCGGACGAGACCACGGCGTTCTCGTCCGCGCCATCCGGCAGCCGCAGCCACAGGTGGTAGCCGCCCGCCGGGATGTGCGGCAGGGCCAGTTCAGGGAGGTCCAGACGCAGAGCGGCGGCCAGGGTGTCGCGACGTACCCTCAACTCCCCCGCGACCGTACGCAGATGGCGCGGCCAGGCCGGCGAGCCGACGAGCTCCAGGGCGGCTTCCTGGAGCGGCCGGGGCACGAAGAAGCTCTCGACCACCTGGATGGCCCGCAACCGCTCCAGCACCGGGCCGCGCGCCGCCAGGGCGCACACCCGGAAACTGGGCGAGGTCGCCTTGGTGAGCGAACAGACGTGGACGACGACGCCGTCGTGGTCGTCGGTGGCGAGCGGCCGGGGCAGCGGCCCCGCGTCGTCGTGGACGAGGCGCCGCACGAAGTCGTCCTCGATGACGAACGCCCCGGCCTCGCGGGCGATGCGCAGCACCTCCGGGCGGCGCTCGGCCGAGAGCACCGCGCCGGTCGGGTTCTGGAAGAGCGGCTGGCAGACGAAGACGCGGGCACCGGTGGCCTTGAATGCCGCGGCGAGGAGTTCGGGGCGTACACCGTCCGAATCCACCGGCACCGGCACCGGCCGCAACCCCGCCGCGCGCGCGATCGCCAGCATGCCGGGGTACGTCGGCGACTCGACCAGCACCGGTGCGCCGGGCGCGGCGAGCGCGCGCAAGGCGGTCGTCAGCGCGCTCTGGCCCCCCGCGGCGATGAGGACTTCGGCAGCCGTGACGGCGCCGCCGATCCCCCGGGCGAACCATTCGCGGAGCTCCGGGACGCCGTCGGTGGGCGGCCGCCCCCAGGCACCTGGACGCCGGCCCGCCCGGGCGAGGGCGGCCGCCATGGCCCGCTCGGGCTGGAGGGAGGCGTGGAGGTAGCCGCTGTTGAACTCGATGACGCCGGGCGGCGGGGCGGCGAGCGTGACCAGCACCCCGGACGCGTCGACCGAGCGCGGTACGAGTTCGGTGGCTCCGTCGGCGCTGAGCGCGACCTCCTGCCAGGAGGTGTCGCCGGGCGCCGCCGTGTCCGTACGGGGCTGCGTACGGAAAGCGCCGGCGCCGGGCCGGGTGACGACCAGGCCCTCGGCGGCGAGTTGCGCGAGGGCGCGCGCGACCGTCACCGGGCTCACCCGGTAGCGCTCCACCAGTACCCGGCTCGACGGGAGCTTTCCACCGGGTGAGTAGTGGTTGAGTTCGCGCTTAATGCATTCGGCCAGCTCGGCCACACTGCTACGCTCGTACATGACAGCACAGAATAGCGCTACTCACCCCAGCACGGTAGCGGTCAGCGGCAGCAGCTCCGGTATCGCGCCCCGCACGCCCGGCAGCGGAACCCTCCTGGCCGCCCTAGGCGTCACCGCCTTCTCGCTCACCTTCCCGGCCACCGCCTGGGGCCTCGAAGGCTTCGGCCCCTGGTCGCTCGTAGCCGTACGCAGCGTTCTGGCCGCTCTCGTCGCCGGCGCCGCCCTGCTCGTCCTGCGGATACCCGTACCGGCCCGCCGCCACTGGGCCGGGCTCGCCGTGGTCGGCGGCGGTGTGGTCCTCGGTTTCCCGATGCTGACCACGCTCGCCCTCCAGACCTCCACCACCTCGCACGCCGCCGTGGTGGTCGGCCTGCTGCCGCTGACCACCGCCGCCCTCTCGGCGCTGCGGACCGGCGCACGGCCGTCGCGCGCGTTCTGGCTGGCGGCCCTGGCCGGCGCCGCCGTGGTCATCGCGTTCACCGTGCAGCAGAGCGGCGGCGCGGTGTCCACCGGCGATCTGTACCTGTTCGGCGCGCTGCTGGTGTGCGCCGCTGGCTACACCGAGGGCGGCAGGCTGGCGCGCGAAATGCCCGGCTGGCAGGTCATCGGCTGGGCGCTGGTCCTGTGTCTGCCGCTCGCCGTCCCGGCGGCGGCCGTGGCGCTCAGCTTCGAGCCGGTGCACCTCACGGCGCACAGCGTCACCGGACTCCTGTGGGTCGCGATCGGCTCGCAGTTCCTGGGCCTGGTCGTCTGGTACCGCGGCATGGCCGAGATCGGGGTCTCCAAGGCCAGCCAGCTCCAGCTCGCCCAGCCGCTGCTGACCCTGGTCTGGTCGGTCGCCCTGCTCGGTGAGCACCTCTCCCCCGCGGCCCCACTGGCGGCCGTCGGCGTACTCGTGTGCATCGCGGTCACCCAGCGGGCACGGACCTGAACGGCGCAGCGGCGAAGCGCCGACTGCCGCCCACGGTCATAGACTGGCCCTACCTAGAGAGCCGGCCTCGAGAAGGGCACTCCCGATGCAAGCGAGCGTGGGCGACCAGCTGCTGGTGCACGGCAGGACCGTGGGTCACGAGGACAAGGTCGCGAAGATCGTCGAGGTGCTGGGTTCCGAGGGCACCCCGCCGTACCGTGTCCGTTTCGACGACGGGCACGAGGCGCTGGTCGCGCCGGGCCCCGACTCCGTCGTACGGCACACGGAGCACGGCGGAACAGCGTAATAACGGCAAACCGGACCGTCAGTGGGGCGTCCGTACCCGCGACGGGTAGTGGTCGGCCACCACTCGGTCCATCGCCCCGATGCGATCGGCCCCGACCTCCTTCGCCGAGAAGAAGACATGGCCCCGGGCCTCCGGGTGGTCCTTGGCGAGGGTCAGATGGCGGGAGAGTTCGGCCGGGTCCTGCCAGGCCGCCGGCTGGGCCGGGTCTCCCGCCTTGTAGAGCGCCTCACCGGCGTACAGGTCGACGCCGGTGCCGCGTACGGTCTGGGCCCACCAGGGCAGCAGCGTGGCGTAGTCGGCGGCCGCGAAGCCGATGTTCCAGTAGATCTGCGGCACGATGTAGTCGATCCAGCCCTCCTTCACCCACTTGCGGGTGTCGGCGTGCAGATCGTCGTACGTCTGCACCCCGGCCCGGGTCTGTGAGCCCAGCGGGTCGGTCGAGGCGTTGCGCCAGACCCCGAAGGGGCTGATCCCGAAGCGGACCTTCTTGTCCTTCTTCTTGACCGCCTTGATCCGCTCGGCCGTCTCGCTCACCAGCCGGTCGGTGTTGTCGCGCCGCCAGGCGGCCCGGTCCGGGAATCCGGTGCCGTAGCGCGCGTACGCCTCGTCGTCGTCGAAGACCTGCCCCGCCACCGGGTACGGGTAGAAGTAGTCGTCCCAGTGCACGGCGTCGATGTCGTAGCGCTCCACGGCGTCCAGCATCGCGTCCTGCACGAAGCGCCTGACCTCCGGCAGCCCCGGGTTGTAGTAGAGCTTCCCGCCGTACGGCAGCACCCACTCCGGATGCACGCGCGCCGGATGCGTCGCCACCAGCCGTGACGGGTCCGTGTGATTCGCCACTCGGTACGGATTGAACCACGCGTGCAGCTCCAGATCCCGCCGGTGCGCCTCCTCCACCGCCGTCCCCAGCGGGTCCCAGCCCGGGTCCTGGCCCTGTACGCCGGTGAGGTACTGGGACCACGGCTCGTACGGCGAGGGCCACAGGGCGTCGGCGGTCGGCCGCACCTGGAACACCACCGCGTTCAGCCTGCGCCGTACCGCCGTGTCCAGATGGGCCAGCAGCTCGGCCTTCTGCTGGTCGGCGGTCAGGCCGGCCCTGGACGGCCAGTCGCGGTTGGCGACGGTCGCCAGCCACATCCCGCGCAGCTCGCGCTTCGGGTCCTTGCGCCGGGCGGGGGCGGCGACCGCCGCGTCCCCGGTGACCGCCAGTACGGACAGCGCTCCGGCCGCCGCCGCCAACAACCCTCTTCGACCGATCTGACCCATATGTCGCCCCTTACTAGGTGCATACGTCCCGTCGTATCCGCAGAGCATGCCCGCCCCGCCCCCTCACGCACACGTAGGTCCGGAGTAACGTCGGGGGCTGAGGCGGGCACCCGGCACGGCCGGGGCCTGCCGAACTGTTGATCAGCGAAAGGCACGATGTGACGGACTCCATGGCGGATGTGCAGCGCGTCGGAGTAGTGGGCTGCGGCCAGATGGGCGCGGGCATTGCCGAGGTGTGTGCCCGCAGCGGCCTCGAGGTGAAGGTCGCCGAGACCACGGGCGAGGCCCTGGAGATCGGCCGCACCCGGCTCTACAACTCCCTCTCGAAGGCCGCCGAGCGCGGCAAGATCACCGAGGAGGAGCGCGACGAGACGCTCTCGCGTCTCAGCTTCACGACCGACCTCGGCGAGTTCGCGGACCGCGACCTCGTGATCGAGGCCGTCGTCGAGAACGAGTCGATCAAGACGGAGATCTTCCAGGTCCTCGACCAGGTCGTGACCCGCCCGGACGCGATTCTCGCCTCCAACACCTCCTCGATCCCGCTGGTGAAGCTGGCCGTCGCGACCTCCCGCCCGGACCAGGTCATCGGCATCCACTTCTTCAACCCGGCCCCGGTGCAGAAGCTCGTCGAGCTGATCCCGGCGCTGACCACCTCCGAGGAGACCGTCAAGCGCGCCGAGGCCGTGGTGCAGAACGTGCTCGGCAAGCACGCGATCCGCGCCCAGGACCGCTCGGGCTTCGTGGTCAACGCACTCCTGATCCCGTACCTCCTCTCGGCGATCCGGATGTTCGAGTCGGGCATCGCCAGCCGCGAGGACATCGACAACGGCATGGAGATGGGCTGCGCCCACCCGATGGGCCCGCTCAAGCTCGCGGACCTCATCGGCCTGGACACGGTCGCCTCGGTCGCCGACTCGATGTACGACGAGTTCAAGGAGCCGCTGTACGCCGCTCCTCCGCTGCTCCAGCGGATGGTGGACGCGGGCAGGCTGGGACGTAAGACGGGCTCCGGTTTCTACCCGTACGCCTGAGCCTTGTCGATCCGCGATCCGCGATTCGCACGGAGTGTGCGGGGCGTACACGCATATGCCCCGCACACACGCTCCCGCCATGGGCACAGGACGAGTTGGATCTGTGTCACATACACAAGGCCGCCGGACGGCCCTGTTGAAAAAGGAGCGGACCGTGAGTATCGACACCGACCAGACCCTGGTCGTCGAGGAATTCGCCGAGTTACGTCGCTGCCTCGACGTGGGGCTCACCAGGATCGACGGACATCTGGCGCTGCTGGCCCACCGGGGCGACCAGGCCGGCAACGACCTGGCCGACCTGGCCGCGCGTGTGACGGCCCTGGAGCACACCCGATGGCCTCTGCCCACCATCTCGGCGCTCACCGCGGCCGGAGCGCTCGCGGTGACCCTCTGGCAGGCCGTAGGCCACTAGCCGAGGCGCAGGTGGTGCAGCATCAGCAGCCCGGCCGCCATGTTGGCGGCCGGGACCTCACCGCGGGCCACCATGTCGGGGACCAGTTTGAGCGGGACCCACTCGCGCCGTGAGGACTCGAAGTCGTCCTCGGGATGGCCGGTGTACGTCGCCTCCTCTGCCCAGTAGAGGTGGTGCCGGGCGTCGGTGAGGCCGTTGGACGGCTCGACGGTGAGGAGATGGCGCAGCGGCCCGGGCCGCCAGCCGGTCTCCTCCTCCATCTCGCGCGCCGCGGCACTCTCGACGTCCTCGCCGTCCTCGACGACTCCGGCGGCAAGCTCCCAGCCCCAGCTGTCGGTGATGAAGCGGTGCCTCCAGAGCATCAGTACCTCGTTGGCCTCGTTGACCACCGTCGCCACGGCCACCGGCCGCAGTCGTATGACGAAGTGGTCGAGGTGCCGGCCGTCGGGGAGTTCGACGTCCGCGAGGTTGATCCGGAACCAACGGTTCTTGTACACAGTCTGTTCGCTTAAGTTCGTCCACTGCATTGTTCTGCCACCTTCCGACAAGTAGATGGCAACATCGCAGCAGGAGGACGGTCAGAGCGGAACGCGCAAAGCCCCGTCGATCAGTTCGGCCGCCTCTTCCGCGCCGGCGCATCCGCTGCCGACCAGATGCTCACGGACCGCCCGCAGGCGGTCGCGCATCCGCTGCGACTCCATCCCCTGGGCCCGCTGCGCCATCTCCGTGGCGATCTCCACGGCCCGGTCGGCCTTGCCCTGCCGCAGCTCGATGTGGGTGAGCATGGCGAGCCGGTGCACCCGGCCCCGGTCGTGGGCGGGCGATCCGACCGCCGCGTCCGCGTGCTCCCGCGCCGCCGGCAGATCGCCGAGGCTCAGCAGAGCCTCGGCCACCTGGACGTTCACCAGGCCCGGCTGGACGTAGCCCGTCTCGTCCGGTTCGCTGCCCGGTCTGATGGACTCCGCCTCGGACTCCGCACGCCGGATGCAGGACAACGCACCCTTGCTGTCGCCGAGATGGGCGTACGCCTTGGCCTGCATCGCGTGCAGATCGGCGGCCAGTGCCGGGGTGATCTGGCTGCCCGCCGTGCGCAGCGCCGCCTCCGCGAAGGCCACCGCCTGCCGGTATTCGGCCATGAACAGCGACTGGTTGACGAGCAGCGCGATGATGTACGCGCCGAGCCCCCGGTCCCCGCTGGCCTTCGCGAGTCGCAGGGCCTGGTGGAAGTACCGCTGGGCGAGCCCCTGCGCGTCCGAGTCGTACGCACAGATGCCGGCCACCGCCACCAGGCCGCCGGTGGCGCGGTGCAGGTGGCGGCCCATGGCGTTGGAGTAACTGCCGCGCAGCAGCGGGGCGGTCTCGGCGTTGAGGAAGCCCACGACGCGCGCCCGGGTCGCGATGCCGCCGGCCTTGCGGTACATCAGCTCGTAGTGGGCTCTCGCCGCGCGAAGCATCTGTATGTCGGCGACGCTGACGCGCGTCTGTCCCTTGCGCGAGACGTCAGCGTCCTCCGGCGGGTTCTCCCACTCCCATACGGGCATCACCGCCGGTGTCCCGGTCACCGCGGGAGCGCCGAGGACGTGCGGCCGCTGCTGCTCGTCGGAGCGCCACAGCGCGGTGGCGCGCTCCACGAAGCCGGTCAGCGGGGAGCCGTGCGGCATGGCCGCTTCGCCCGGCATGCCGAACCCGATGTCGTCCAGCGTTATCGGCCGGTGCAGCCGGGCCGCGAGGACCTCGCAGATCAGGTCGGGCACTTGGCCGCGCGGACGCTGGCCCTTCAACCACCGTGCGACGGCGGTGTGTTCGTACCTCAGCGCCAGACCTCTCGCGCTGCCCGCCTGGTTCACATGGGCGGCGAGGCCGGCGTTGGAGATGCCCGCCTCGTCGAGCAGGGCGTCGAGCAGAGTGTTCGGCTGCATGGGCCTCTCCGGTGGCTCGGTCAAGACAGCGTAGTGGAGGTGCTTTCACACGGGGTGTGAACCGAATGCCCGCGTTCGTGCCCCGCGCGCTCTCCCCACCGCACCCCCCGTCCGATTGACTTCACTTCGCCTCGTAAGGAGGCGGCCGGGCCGCCGGCTCCCCCTCGTACAGTGCGGCGGCCCGATCGTGCACCGTCCGCCCTGCCTGTCTGCCCGACACTCCGCGGCAGGGCGGACGGAGCCGTTCCACCGGGTCCGGAGCGACGGCCGGTCACCGATTGGAGGATTCCGCGCACGAGCGGCGCAGCCCCTGATCCCCGGGCTGCGCCGGCACGCGTCTGCGGTCGTTGCGCAGGACGAGCAGCGCGACGTCGTCGGTGAGCCGCCCGCCCGTGTGCCGCAGCAGCGCCGTGTGAACGCGCTGCACCACCACGGCCGGTGAGACCGGCGAACCCAGGGCGGCGGCCTCCGTGAGGGCGCGCCTCAGGCAGAAGAACTCCCCGGCGGCGTTCCTGGCGTCCTCGGCCCCGTCGGTGTGCAGGACGAGCGCCTCGCCGGGAAGCAGGCGCGTACAGCGGCGGGCGGACAGGCCGTCGGGCAGCGGGAAGAGGCCGAGCGGCGGCAGCACGTCCCCGCCCGCGAGCGGTTCGGCGGTCCGGCGCAGCCGGTAGGGCCACGGGTGGCCGCAGTTGAGCGCCAACACCTCGCCGTCCTCATGGATTTCCAGCAGGAGTACGGTGACGAATTCCTCGGCCAGCGGATTGTCCGGGTCGGTGCCGCTCACCGACGGGTGCTCGGACCGCGACCGCTCGCGCAGGTGCCGTTGCAGCGCCCGCTCCAGCTTCCGCGTGACGCCGGCGAGTTCGGCCTCGTCGTGCGCCGCCTCCCGGAAGCTGCCGAGCAGCGCGGCCACCGCCCCGATGGCGGCGAGACCGTGCCCCCGTACGTCGCCGATGACGACCCGCACCCCGTGCACGGTGGCCACCGCCTCGTACAGATCGCCGCCGACCGTCGCCCCGCGGCTCGCGGACAACTGCCCGGCTGCGAGGGCGAGCCCGTCGATCCGGGGCGGCAGGGGCCGCAGCAGCACCTGTTGCGCGGCGCGCGCGATCTCGCGGGTCCGGCGCAACTCCCGCACGGGTCCGAGCCGGACGCTCGTCAGCAGATAGGCGACCAGCGCGAGGAAGGCCGCGCACGTCACGAAGCGGGGCGCCATCCCGTCGTGGGAGTCGAACGGGCAGGCCAGTTCCCAGACGGTCGCGGCCACGAGCCAGACGGCGGGGAGCCCGAAGACAAGGGCACGTCGCGCGTACGGAGCGCACGCACGGCGGATGCCGCGCCAGGTTGTTGTACGGATCATCCCGACGGCCCCCTAGGCCCTGGATCTGTACGACGCCTGCCTGTACGACGTCGGCCCTCGTCGGCCGGAATGATTGTGTCGACCGTCCGTACCCGTTTGCGTACCTCACCCCCATTTCTCACCCAAATGAGTGAGGGGCGCGCCCGTGACTCCGGACGCGCCCCTCAGCACTACTGCCGCACCAGGTGTTATGCCCCGCGCAGCACCGCGCCCGTGCGCTCGCCGGCGAGCGCGACGGCGGCGTCGCGGGCGGCCGTGGCCTCCTCGACGGTCAGCGTGCGGTCGGTGGCGCGGAAGCGTAGCGCGTACGCGAGCGACTTCTTGCCCTCGCCGAGCTGCTCACCCGTGAACACGTCGAACAGCCGCAGGGATTCGAGGAGTGCGCCGGCGCCTTCGCGCAGCGCCGCCTCGACGTCCACCGAAGCGACCTCGGTGGAGACCACGAGCGCGACGTCCTGGGTCGCCACCGGGAAGGTGGAGATCCGCGGCGCCTGGAGGGCTCCGGCGCCGGCCCGCTCCAGGCGGTCCAGGTCGAGCTCCATCGCGCTGGTGCGCGCGGGGAGGTTCAGCGCCTTGACGACGCGCGGGTGCAGTTCGCCGGCGAAGCCGATGAGCTGCTCCGCACCGTCGGTCACGACGACCAGCTCGGCGCAGCGGCCCGGGTGCCACGGTCCGTACTGGCCCTGCCGGACGATCAGTTCGGCACCCGCCTCGGCGGCGAGCGTACGTGCGGCCTGGACCGCGTCGGCCCAGTCGGCCGGACGGCCCGTTCCCCACCAGCCCGCCTGCTCCCGCGCCCCGGCGAGTACGACCGCGGCGTGCCGCGGCTGCGCGGGCAGCGCGGCGTTGACCGTGGCGATCTCCTCGTCCGTGGGACGGCGGTCGACCGGGAGCCGCACCGCGACGCCCGCTCCCTCTGTCGCCCGGAAGACCAGGCCCGTCTCGAAGAGCGCGAGGTCGTGGCTGCCGCGGCTGTCGTTGCGGCGCAGCGCGCCGAGGAGGCCCGGCAGCAGCGCCGTGCGCAGTGCGGGCTCCTCCTCGGAGAGCGGGTTGACCAGCTTGACCACGCGGCGGCAGGTGTCCTCGGCCGGGATGTTCAGCTGGTCGAAGACCTGCTCGGCGATGAACGGGTAGTTCAGCGCCTCGACGTAACCCGAGCCGGCCAGCGCGCGACCGATGCGGCGGTGCAGCCGCTGCCGGTCGGTGAGCCCGCGGCCCGAGGGGGGCGTCGGCAGGGTGGAGGGCAGGTTCTCGTAACCCTCGAGCCGGATGACCTCTTCGGCCAGGTCGTTCGGGAAGGCGAGGTCGGGGCGCCAGGACGGCACGGTCACGACCAGTTCGTCCTGCCCGTACACGTCGCAGCCGACCTGCTGGAGGCGGCGTACGACGGTCTCGCGGCCGTAGTCCACACCCGCGACGCGGTCGGGGTGGTTCGCCGGCATGGAGACCGTGCGCGGCGCGGTGGGCGCGATGACCTCGGTGACGCCGGCCTCGGCGGTGCCGCCCGCGAGCAGCACCAGGAGATCGACGGTCCGCTGGGCCGCCGCGGAGGTGGCCTGCGGGTCGGTGCCGCGCTCGAAGCGCTTGGACGCCTCGGACGCGAGCTTGTGCCGGCGCGCCGTACGGGCGATGGAGAGCGCGTCGAAGTGCGCGGCCTCGATGACGACCTCGGTGGTGCCGCGGACGGCGCCGGTCTCCGGGTCGGTCTGCGAGTCGGCGATCTCGGTGTTGGCGCCGCCCATGACACCCGCGAGACCGATCGGGCCGCGGTTGTCGGTGATCACGAGGTCCTCGGCGTCGAGCACCCGCTTGGTGCCGTCGAGGGTCGTGAACTTCTCGCCCTGCTCGGCGCGGCGCACACCGATCGGCCCGTCGATGCGGGACCGGTCGTACGCGTGCAGCGGCTGTCCGAGCTCCAGCATGACGTAGTTGGTGACATCCACCGCCAGCGAGATCGGGCGCATCCCGGCCTTCTGGAGCCTGCGGCTCAGCCAGATCGGGGAGCGTGCCTCGGGCTCCAGGCCGACGACCGTACGAGCCGTGAAGCGGTCGCAGCCCTGCGGGTCGGAGACCTGCACCAGGTAGCCGTACGAGTTGGGCGCGGGCACGTCGAGCAGCGCCGGGTCGCGCAGCGGCAGCCCGTACGCGGTGGCGAGCTCACGTGCCACGCCGCGCATCGACAGGCAGTAGCCGCGGTCGGGCGTGACGGCGATGTCGAGGACCTCGTCGACGAGCTCGAGGAGCTCGATGGCGTCGGTGCCGACCTCGTACTCGGGCGGCAGCACGATAATGCCGCTGCTGCCGTCGTCGCCCATGCCCAGCTCGTCGCCGGAGCAGATCATACCGTGCGAGGTCTTGCCGTACGTCTGGCGCGCGGCGATCGCGAAGTCGCCGGGCAGGACGGCGCCGGGCAGGACCACGACGACCTTGTCGCCGACGGCGAAGTTGCGGGCGCCGCAGACGATCTCCTGCGGCTCACCGGTGCCGTTGGCCATGCCGACGTCGACGGTGCAGAAGCGGATCGGCTTCTTGAACTCCGTCAGTTCCTCGATGGTGAGGACCTTGCCGACGACCAGGGGGCCCTTGAGGCCGGCGCCGAGCTGCTCGACGCTCTCGACCTCCAGGCCCGCGGAGACGAGCTTGGCCTGTACGTCACGGCCGGTCTCGGTGGCGGGGAGATCGACGTACTCCCGCAGCCAGGAAAGCGGGACCCGCATCAGATCTCCATCCCGAAGGGCCGAGTGAACCGGACGTCACCCTCGACCATGTCTCGCATGTCTTCTACGTTGTGGCGGAACATGAGCATCCGCTCGATGCCGAACCCGAAGGCGAATCCGCTGTACTTCGCGGGGTCGACGCCGCAGGCGGTGAGCACCTTCGGGTTGACCATGCCGCAGCCGCCCAGCTCGATCCAGCCCTCGCTGCCGCAGGTGCGGCAGGGACGGTCCGGGTTGCCGACGGACTCGCCGCGGCACACGTAGCAGACCATGTCCATCTCGGCGGACGGCTCGGTGAACGGGAAGTAGTTCGGGCGCAGCCGGGTCTTCATGCCCTCGCCGAAGAGCGCCTGGACCATGTGGTCCAGGGTGCCCTTGAGGTCGGCCATGGTGAGGCCCTCGTCGACGGCGAGCAGCTCGATCTGGTGGAAGACCGGGGTGTGCGTGGCGTCGAGCTCGTCGGTGCGGTAGACGCGGCCGGGGCACACGACGTACACGGGCGGCTCTCGGTCGAGCAGCGCGCGGGCCTGGACGGGCGAGGTGTGGGTGCGCAGCACGACACCGGACTCGTCGGTCTTGGAGCCGCTGGCGCCCTGGACGAAGAAGGTGTCCTGCATCTGGCGCGCCGGATGGTCGGGCACGAAGTTCAGGGCGTCGAAGTTGAACCACTCCGCCTCGACCTCGGGGCCTTCGGCGACCTCGTAGCCCATGCCCACGAAGACGTCGGCGACGCGCTCCATCAGCGTGGTCAGCGGGTGCCTGGCGCCGGGCTGTACGCGGTCGTACGGCAGCGTGACGTCCACCGCCTCCTCGACCAGCACTCGCTCGTCACGCTCGGCCTCCAGGGCGGCGAGACGGGCGGCGAGGGCCTTGTTCACCGCGCCGCGCGCCATGCCGACGCGCTTGCCGGCCTCGGCCTTGGCGGCCGGCGGCAGGGCGCCGATCTCACGGTTGGCGAGCGAGAGCGGCGAGGTGGGGCCGGTGTGCGCGGTCTTCGCGTGGGTGAGCGCGTCGAGATCCGCCGCGGCGTCGAAGGCGGCGAGCGCCTCGTCCCGCATGCGCTCGATCTCTTCCGGTTTCAGCGCCTCGACCTCGACAGGGTCGTACGACTTATTGGGTGCGGACATCTCTTCCCGTACTTCCGATTGGCTGGTGGCGTGGCCCCCGCTCGACGACTGAGGACGCAAAGGTGCCAAAGGTCGAGTCTAAAGGCCGCGAGGGGTGAAGAAGCCCGTGGGCTGCTCAGGCCAGGTAGGCCGGAGCGCCGACGGGCAGAATAAATCGGAACTCGGCGCCGCCGCCGGGTCCGCGGCCGACGGTGATCGAGCCGCCGTGCGCCTCGACGATGCCCTTGACGATGTACAGGCCGAGACCGGTGCCGCCGCGCTTGCTGCCCCGCCAGAAACGGGTGAAGACGCGCCCCATCGACTCCTCGGGAATGCCGGTGCCTTCGTCGCTCACGGTCACGGCTGTTCCCTTCGCTGTGTGGTCGGCGGTCTTCATGGGGGCTGCGCTCACCTCGATGGTGACCGTTCCTTCCCCGTGCCGCACCGCATTTTCCAGCAGATTGCCGAGCACCTGGTCGATCTTGTCCGGGTCTGCCCAGAGATCGGGCAGCGGCTGCTGGATACGGACCAGGAAGCGGTCGGCGGGCTGGCCGTTGGAGATGTGCGCCTGGATGTGGCGTCCGACGGCCGTCGGGACGTCGACGGGCTGCCTGCGCACCTCGAGGCGCCCGGAGTCGATGCGGGAGATGTCGAGCAGCTCGGCGATCAGCCGGGTGATCCGGCTCGCGTCGGCGTCGACGGTCTCCAGCATCAGCTTCTTCTGGTCGTCCGTGAACCGCTCCCACTTGGCGAGCAGCGTCGCCGTGAATCCCTTGACCGAGGTCAGCGGGGAGCGCAGCTCGTGGGCGACGGTGGCTATGAGCTCGGCGTGGCTGCGCTCGGTGCGGCGCCTGGCATCGGTGCCGCGGATGGAGACGACGACCCGCCGCACGGGCCCGGTGGGCTCGTGGCGTACGTACCGTGCGGAGACCAGGACTTCGCGGCCGCCGGGCAGCAGCAGGTTGCGTTCGGGCTGCCCGCCCCGGATGGCGAGTCCGCCGTACGGATCGGTCAGGCTCCACCAGCGCCGGCCTTCGAGGTCTTCGAGGGGCAGCGCGATCTCCAGCGGCCTGCCGAGGGCGGCGTCCCTGGGGATGGCTGTGATCCGCGCCGCGGCGGCGTTGAAGCAGATGACGCGGCCGCTCTCGTCGGCGACGGCGAGGCCGTCGGGGAGGTCGTCGGGATCGAACCCGTGCCCGTCCTCCGCGTACGGACGCAGTAAGGCTTCGCTCGCCCGCGACGGACCGCTGGTGCCGACAGACATCCCCGTATCCCACCTCTTCCGAAGAGCGGAGGGGGTACCTCCCTGCTCGAGCAGAGCCGAGAGCTTGGGGGAGGGCCCCCGAGCCCGCCACCCTACTAGCTGGAGGTGACGCTGCGGCACCCTCCGGAAGCACGCTGCGCACGCGCGGAGGCGTAGAGGCACACGGCGGCGGCGGTGGCGAGGTTGAGGCTTTCGGCCCTGCCGTGGATCGGAACGCGCACCACGGCGTCCGCGAGTGCGCGGGTCTCCGCCGGCAGGCCCCAGGCCTCGTTGCCGAAGACCCAGGCCGAGGGCCCGCCCATGGTGCCCGCGTCGAGCTCGTCGTCGAGGTCGTCGTCGCCCGCGCCGTCGGCCGCCAGGATGCGTACGCCCGCGCTCTTCAGCCCGCTGACGGCCTGCTCGACGGGAACGCCGACGGCGACCGGCAGGTGGAAGAGCGAGCCGACCGAGGCGCGGACGGACTTGGGGTTGTAGAGGTCGACGGACGCGTCGGTGAGGACGACCGCGTCGGCCCCTGCGGCGTCCGCGCAGCGCAGCACCGTACCGGCGTTCCCGGGGTCGCGGACATGCGCCAGGACGGCGACGAGGCGGGGCCTGGCCGCCAGGATCTCCTCGAAGGGC
This sequence comes from Streptomyces sp. TRD_SC_5, assembly GCF_056836825.1. Lineage (NCBI taxonomy): Bacteria > Bacillati > Actinomycetota > Actinomycetes > Kitasatosporales > Streptomycetaceae > Streptomyces > Streptomyces sp. TRD_SC_5. Next base: position 1,124,535 of record NZ_JBWZZS010000001.1, read on the forward strand.
GAGTCCAGGAAGTGGCAGACGCCGACGATGCCCTGCGGGGTGACGGTCTGCGAGACCTCCGCGAGCACCTCGTCGGGCGCCAGGTGCACGCGGGCGCCGGTGGCGCGGGCGGCATCGACGATGTCGGCGTACCGCTCGGCCGCCTCGACGGTGGCGAAGAGCTCGATCAGGGTCGCCTCGCCGCTGCCCCCGCGGTGCTCGACGGCCTCGCGCACGGCCTGCGGCCCCTCGGCGATGAACCTGCGCTCCTTGCCGCGGAAGCTGCGCTTGGCCAGCCGCTTGGCGGCGGTGACGCGCGGGGATCGCGGGGAGATCAGCTCAGGGGTGCCCATGGTCGGCGGCTCACTTCTCTGCATACGAAGTACGAGGGTGGTCGTGCTCACAACGCACCGGGCCCGCAGGCGGCGAACGCCTGCGGGCCCGGTGGACGAAGAGGGTGCTGCCTGAGATCAGGCGGCGGTCTTCGGGGCGTTGACGTCGCTCGGGAGCGCCTTCTGGGCGACCTCGACGAGCGCGGCGAACGCGTTGGCGTCGTTGACCGCGAGCTCGGCCAGGATCTTGCGGTCCACCTCGATGTTGGCGGCCTTCAGACCCTGGATGAGGCGGTTGTACGTCATACCGTTCTGGCGGGCAGCGGCGTTGATGCGCTGGATCCACAGCTGACGGAAGTCACCCTTGCGCTTCTTGCGGTCGTTGTAGTTGTAGACCAGGGAGTGGGTGACCTGCTCCTTGGCCTTGCGGTACAGGCGCGAACGCTGACCGCGGTAGCCCTTGGCCGCCTCGAGGATTGCCCGGCGCTTCTTGTGGGCGTTGACTGCCCGCTTGACGCGTGCCACTTGTTAACTCCTTGTAGCGGGGCCGCGGTTGAACTCACACGGCCCGGAAACGAATTGGTCTCGGTCGTTTTGACGGCGGGCTCCGGTCACCCGGAGCCGCGACGTCACTTACCGAGAAGCTTCTTGATCTTCGGGGCGTCCGCCGGGGACACCACGACAGCGCCGGTCAGCGAGCGGGTCTTCTTGGAGGACTTGTGCTCCAGGAGGTGGCGCTTGCCGGCCTTCTCGCGCATGATCTTGCCGGAGCCGGTGACCTTGAAGCGCTTGCTGGCACCGCTGTGCGTCTTGTTCTTCGGCATAGCGCCGTTCTCTCCTCGTCAGTGGCGCTCCCCCGGTGCGTACACCGGAAAGCGGGAGCGTCAGATCGTTGGTATGTGGCTTCCTGGCCGAACCTGGGGCCGCCTGGATGGCAGCCCCCGGATCACGCTTCGGAAGGGGTCTCGGTCTGTGCCTCGGCCGGGGCCTCGGCGACCTCGTCCGTCGACTCGGCCTGCTCGGCGTCGTCGGTGGCGTAGCCCTGGCGTTCGGCCTTGCGGGCCGCCTGGGCCTCGCGCGCCTCGGCCATGGCCTCGGTCTTCTTCTTGTGCGGGCCGAGAACCATGATCATGTTCCGGCCGTCCTGCTTGGGATTCGACTCGATGAAGCCAAGGTCCTCGACGTCCGAAGCCAGACGCTGAAGCAGTCGGAAGCCGAGCTCGGGGCGGGACTGCTCACGACCACGGAACATGATCGTGATCTTGACCTTGTCGCCCTGCTTGAGGAACCTGACGACATGACCCTTCTTGGTGTCATAGTCGTGCGGGTCGATCTTCGGCCGGAGCTTCATTTCCTTGATGACCGTGTGCGCCTGGTTCTTGCGCGCCTCACGGGCCTTCATGGCCGACTCGTACTTGAACTTCCCGTAGTCCATGAGCTTGCACACGGGCGGACGGGCGGTCGCCGCGACCTCGACCAGGTCGAGGTCGTACTCCTGCGCAAGCTCCAGGGCCTTCGCAAGAGGCACAATGCCGACCTGCTCGCCGCTGGGTCCGACGAGTCGCACCTCGGGAACGCGAATCCGGTCGTTAATGCGGGGCTCAGCGCTGATGGATCCTCCTCAGTAGCACCACACGACTGTCTGGCAGACAGCCGCGTAACGTCTGTTTCGTGAGACCAACCTCAGGGAGCCATGAAAAATGCCCCGGACGGGAACACAGGCGGGGCTCCTGGATGTACCGGAGCACCACCGCGCATCAACCGCGGGGCGCATCATCGAGCGGTGCTCCATCGTCCGTACGGAACGATGGGGACCGCCTGACCGGTGACCCGCCGTCCGTGAGGACAGCCAGGTGGGAGATCGGAGCCTCCACTTGTGGGCCGGGCACACAGGTGTCCGGCCGGTCGTTACACAAGGTTAGCAGCTCTCCCGGGGCGGGGCGAACCCGTGGGGAAAGCCTTGCTCGCCGGGGCATATCGTGTGCGTCATGAGTGACGCGACCTCCCCCAATGCATCCCCCGACGAAGCCCCCGACTTCGACGCCATGACGCGCGACATCGCGGAAGTACCGGCCGTCGAGGTGATCGTGACGGTGGCGGTCAACCTGATGAGCGCCGCCGCCGTGAAGCTCGGCCTGACCGAGGACGGCGACGCCCACAAGGATCTCGACGAGGCCCGCAAGCTGGTGCACGCGCTGGCCGGTCTGCTGGACGCGAGTACGACCGAGATCAGCTCCTTCCACGCGGCGCCGCTGCGGGACGGGCTGAAGTCCCTGCAGCTGGCGTTCCGCGAGGCTTCGGCCGTGCCGGACGAGGTGGGACAGGGGCCGGGCGAGAAGTACACCGGCCCGGTTTACGGCTGATCCGGCGGCTTGTTCCGCTGTCCCCGTACGAACAAGGGCTCGCCGGGAGGCGCGGCGCCGGCCGGCAGCAGTGCCAGGTCCAGGCCGCGCACCAGGCGGGCCCTCAGCGTTTCGTCGGCGGCCAGCGCCCCGGCGACGCGGCGGGCCGCCTCCGCCGGTTCGGCGCCGGGAGCGAGGACCAGAGCGAGGGTGCCGTCGGCGCTGCCCGGGCCGAGGTGCGCGCGCAGCACCGCCGGCTCAGCGGCGACAGCGGCCCGTACGGCCTCGGTGACTGCCGGGTCGTCGAGCGGCACCGCGCTGGTGCGGCCCTCGGCGGCTGCGAGCAGCGCCGACCCCGTGAGCTGGTACGGGACGGGACCGGCGAGGTCGAGGACCAGCGTGTCGGCCCGCTCGTGGGCGAGAGCCTGGAGCGCCTGGTGCAGGGGTACGGCGACGGGGCGCGCCTCGGGGTTCCAGCGGGCGAGGGCCTCGATGGAGGTGAAGGCGGGCAGGGCGCGGCGCTCGCCCGCCTGGAGGGTCGGCACGGCCATGTCGCTGGTCTTCTCGCGGCGCAATCCGCTCTTCTCGTCGGTCTCGACTTCGCCGAGTACGGCGACGACGGGGACCAGGAGCCGGGCGCCGGCCAGCGCTTCGAGCACCTGCGGCTCGGCCGCCGGGTCCTCGGCCCAGGCGGCGAGGGCCGCCGTCAGCCGTGGGTCGGCGGTGCCGTCGTCTTCGGAGAAACCGGGGTCCGGGATGTTCTTGAGCGCCACGCCACGAGACTAGCCGCCGGGCGGCGGGCGTTTCCGCACGGGTCCTGCGGGCACCGCCCTTGCTGTGGATGTGTCCTACGCCGTGGCCGGTCCCGGAGGCGACTGCTGCGCCGCGTACGGGGAGCGGCGGCACTTTCCCGCCGCGAGCATCGTCAAGGTCGGCATCCTCACGGCGCTGCTGCTGCGTGCACAGGACGAGGGGCGGGCGCCGGGTGCGACGGAGCGGGGGTACGCCGAGGCCATGATCCGGCGCAGCGACAACGCGGCCGCGTCGGCGCTGTGGGCGACGATCGGCGGCGCCGCCGGACTGGACGCGGCCCTGGCGCGGCTCGGGCTCACGGAGACGGCGGCGGACCGGGCGTGGGGGCGTACGCGGACCACGGCCAGGGACCAGGTGGTGCTGCTGGGGGCGGTGTTCGGGGGCGCGAGTGGGAACGGGAGCGGAAGCGGCGTACTGGACGAGGATTCCCGTACGTACATCGGGACCTTGATGGGACAGGTCGTCGCGGGCCAGGCCTGGGGCGTGTCGGCTGCCGGCTCCGGCGCGGCGCTCAAGAACGGGTGGATGCCGCGGGACGCCACCGGGCTGTGGGCGGTGCACAGCATCGGGCGGGTGCGGGCGGCGGACGGGGGCGGGCGACTGATCGCGGTGCTGTCGGAGGGGCACGCCACGTTGGAGGCGGGGATCGCGGTGGTGGAGGAGGCGGCGCGGGCGGCGGTCGGGGGAAGGGGCCGGGGCGTGTGAGTGGCCGGTGTGCGTGTGTGGCCGGCATGGCGGCCGGCGACCGTTGTGCCGTGGTCCGGGTGGCGCCCTGGCAGCGGCCCTCAGCGGAAGTTGCGGGGGCCTGTGGTCTGGCCGGCGCGCCACAGGGCGACCGCGCCGGCCAGCAGCAGTGCGCCGACGCCGCCGGTCACGGGGGCGAGCCAGCCGGCCGGTTCGTCGTCCTCGCGCAGGGGGGCGGGGCCGGCGCCGAAGTACTTCTTGCCGTGCGGGGCCGAGGCGGGGCGGAGGCCGGCGGGGCGGAGCTTGCCGCCCGCTTCGATGGCGGCGGCCGGGTCGACGAAGCCGTAACCACGGTCGTCGTCGCGTCCGCCCTCGGGTGCGTCCCGGGCGGTGTCCGCGAGGAGCTTCTTGACCTGGGCGGGGGTCAGGTCGGGGTGCGCCGAGCGTACGAGGGCGGCGGCGCCGGAGACGAAGGCGGAGGCGGCGCTGGTGCCCCAGCCCTCGTAGTACCGGCGGTCGGGGTCGGCGATGATCACGTCGACGCCGGGGGCGCTGACGGTCGCGTACCAGCGGCTCGTGGAGAAGGAGGCGTGGGTGCCGGCGCTGTCGACGGCGGCCACGGCGATGACGCCGGGGTAGGCGGCGGGGTACGAGATGTGGTCGCCGTCCTCACCGCTGTTGCCTGCGGAGGCGACCACGACGGCGCCCTTGGCGAGGGCGTACTGGACGGCGGCGTCCTCGGCGGGCTCCGGGTGGGCGGACTTGCTGTCGTCGCCGAGGGAGAGGTTGATGACGTCGGCGCCGTGGTCGGCGGCCCAGCGGATGCCTTGGGCGAGGGCGTTGCCCCGGGTGCTGCGGGCCCGCTTGCGGGCGGGGTCACCGCCTTCGAGGATCACGCGGACCGGGAGGATCTTGGCCTCGGGCGCGATGCCGACGACGCCGTCGGCGCGGCCGGGGCCGTTTCCGTGGCCCGCGATGATCCCGGCCATGGCGGTGCCGTGGCGGGCCCAGGCGCGGTCGCCCTTCCCCGCGCCGAAACCTATGAGGTCCTTGCCTGCCAGTACTCGGCCTTCGAGGTCGGGGTGGCTGCCGTCCACACCCGTGTCGAGGACGGCGACGGTGATGCCCTCGCCCTTGGTCGTACGCCAGGCCTCGTCGGTGTGCAGCGCGTCGAGCGCCCACTGCTGGGCCCGGAGGCTGTCGGCTTGCGCGGGCGGCGCGGACAGCAGGGCGAGACCGGTGGCCACGAGGAGGGCGACGAGGGCGCGGGGGCCTGTGCGGCGGGGGGTTCGGGGTGCGGCGGTGGTAGCGCCGGGTGCGGATCGGGACGCGGCACCGGATGCGCGCCCAGCGGCGGTGGCTGCGCGGTCCGGTGCGGGGCTGTCGGCGCCGGGTGCGCGGTCGGAAGCGGGGCCAGGCACGCGGCGGCGTTCGGCGCCGGAGGCCGGGTGGGGCTCGGCGCCGGAGGCGGGCCCGGGAACACGGCGGGGCTCGGCACCGGCCGGTGCGGCGCCGAGTGCGCGGTCCCGTGCGGTGCCGGGCGCGCGGCCGGGAACGGCGTTGGAGGCGTGGTTCACCGGGGCGGCTCCGTGGCCGGGAGGGCGGTCTTGCGGAGGCCGCGTTCGACGCGGTCGGCGATGCCCTTCGCCTCGTGACCGAGACCCGCCTGGGCCGGAGCGTTCGTCGCGCCGGCGACGGTGGCACGGCCGACGGGCTGCGGGTCGGCGACGGTGCGGCCGTCGGCGAAGCCGGAGACGGCGTACACGACCACAGGTACGTCGGTGAGCACGCGCACCGTCCAGCTCGCGCGCTGCCGGTCGCCGAAGCCCGCCGCTACGGTGCCCTTGGCGGGGTAGGTGCGGGGCATGAGGTCGGCGCGGTCGGCGAGGCCCTCGTTGGTGAAGCGGGCACGCAAAGTCCTCATGGCCGGTGCGTCGGCCTCCGCGAACATCATGCCGACGGTGGTGACGCTGCTGGTCGTGGCGTCGGTGTAGGTGGCGCGCAGGAGGCGCAGGCAGCCGACCGGTTCGAGCGCCTTGAGCAGCAGTGGGTCGAGGGCTTTCGCGCAGCCGCCGTCGGGGGCGACTGCGACGCGCGTCCAGACGCGGTCGGCGCCGCCGGGGCCCGCGCCGTCGCCTTCGATCGTCGGCGGGAAGAGCTTGTCGACGGGGACGCTGTGCCACAGGCCGCGTGCTTCGGCGTAACCGGTGACGGCCGCGGCCTCGGCGTCCGCGCCGCCGGTGAGCCAGCTCCCCGTAACGGCACCGCCGATCAGCCCGAGGCCGAGTACGAGACAGGTCGCGGCGGCCACGACGCGGGCCGGGCGGCGGGTGCGGACGGGCCGCAGCCGGGTGGTGGTCTCGGCCGGCGTCTCCGGCATGGCCCAGTGCCGCGGCGCGGCGAAGTGGGCGGGCCGGGGCGCGCCGGGCTGCGGGCCCAGGTCGACGGCACCCACGTTCCTGCGCCGGGGGACGCCGCCGGGCGGCGGCGGTACGGGCGGAGCGACCGGGGGCGGCGGAGCCTGCGGCGGCAGGGCTCCCGGTACGGCGGGCACGGGCCGCAGCCGCGCGGTGGTCTCGGCCGGCGCCACGTCACCCCCACCCGCCGCAGCGGAAGACCGGGATCGGGACTGCGATGCCCCCTCACCGGCAGGGCCCCCGGCCCCGCCCGGACCACTCGCGGCACGCGCGGCGCCGGAGTAAGCGTCAGCGGGCGCGCCCGCATCGCCCACGCGCGCGGCGCCGGGCGATGCGGGCGCCGGTGCCGGAGCGGCGGGCGGCCCGCCGTGGGTAGCTGCGGCGGGCAGCGGCAGCCGAGTGGAGTACCGCTGCGCCGTGGCGGCGGCCGGGCCGGCTGCGGCAGGCCGCGGCCCCGGGGTGGTGGCGGTGGCATCGGCCGCGAGTGGGGACTCGGGCGGCATGGGGGCGTGGCCGAGCGGCATGGCGGGTGGGGACTGGCTGCCTGCGGGGGGCTGCGGAGTGCCCGTGCCGGAAGGGGACGAAGCGCGGAAGGCGCCCGCCGAAAGCTGCGGCCGGCCCGAACCCGCGCCGGAAGGGGACGAAGACTGCGGCCGGCCCGCGCCCGCGCCGGGAGCCGTGGCGACCCAAGGGGTGGTCGGTGGGCGCTGTGGCTGGGGCGGCGGAGGGGCGTCTGGGGCGGATGAGGGGTGGGGTCGGAGGGGGGCACGGTGTGCCTCGGTGCTCATCCGCCCCCCTGTTCGTGGTTCGCCCGGCCTGTGCCCCGATCGCCTTTGGGGGCAGGTCCGTTCGAGTCGTCCTCACCGCGTGAGCGCCACTCTACGGGCTGCCGCGAGCCTGGCGGGAACCAGTCCCCGGGCTCGCGGCATCTGACCGGATCATCCCCCTACCCAGCGGTAATCCGCTCTGGCAAGCTCTGGCCATGACACCGCGCGCTGCTGACCGGGCCAGGTACGACCGGGCCACTGCCCACCTCGACGCTCCCCTCGCCGTCGTCGATCTGGAGGCGTTCGACGACAACGCCGCCGACCTGGTCCGCCGGGCGGCCGGCAAGCCGGTCCGGGTGGCCAGCAAGTCCGTACGCTGCCGGGCGCTGCTGGAGCGCGTACTGGCGAGGGACGGGTTCGCGGGGCTCATGTCGTTCACGCTGGCGGAGTCTCTGTGGCTCGCGCGCTCCGGGTTCGAGGACGTGCTGCTCGCGTATCCGTCCGCGGACAGGAGCGGGTTCGCGGAGCTCGCCGCTGATCCCAAGCTCGCCGCCGCCGTGACCGTGATGGTCGACGATCCGGCGCAGCTCGACCTGATCGAGCGGGCGCGGGACGGCGGCCGGGAGGAGATCCGGGTCTGCCTGGAGCTGGACACGTCGTTGCGGCTGCTCGGCGGCCGCGTCCGGATAGGGGCGCTGCGTTCGCCGCTGCGTGAGCCCGCCCAACTTGCCGAGCTGGCCCGCTCGGTGGCCCGACGCCCCGGCTTCCGCCTGGTCGGCATCATGGCGTACGAGGGACATGTGGCCGGCGTCGGCGACTCGCTCGCCGGCCGGCCGCTGCGCTCCCGCGCGATCCGGGTCATGCAGAACGCGGCGCGCAAGGAGCTGGCCGCCCGCCGGGCGGCCGTCGTGCGGGCGGTACGGGCCGTGGCCCCCGACCTGGAGTTCGTCAACGGCGGCGGCACCGGCAGCGTCCAGCACACCGCCGCCGAGCGCGCGGTGACCGAGATCGCCGCCGGCTCGGGGCTGTACGTACCGCGGCTCTTCGACAATTACTCGTCGTTCACGGGACGGCCCGCCGCCCTCTTCGCCCAGCCCGTCGTCCGCAGGCCGGGGGTGGGAGCGGTGACCGTGCTGGGTGGCGGCTATCCCGCCTCCGGGGTCGCCGGCCTCGACCGGTCGCCCGTCCCGTATCTCCCGGAGGGACTGCGGTACGACCCCCAGGAGGGGGCCGGTGAGGTGCAGACGCCACTGATCGGCTCCGCCGCCGACGATCTGCTGATCGGCGACAAGGTGTGGTTCCGGCACGCGAAGGCCGGCGAGATGTGCGAGCGGTTCGACGAGCTTCACCTCGTCGAGGGCGACGTGGTGACGGCGACCGTACCGACGTACCGGGGTGAGGGGCGGACGTTTCTGTAGGACGAAGGCCCGCCGGGCCGGGGGTGTCCGGCCCGGCCCGCCCCTGCCCGCTTAGAGCGGGGTCACGTACGCGCCCGCGATGCCCCCGTCCACCAGGAAGTCCGTCGCGTTGATGAACGACGAGTCGTCGCTGGCCAGGAACGCCACCGCCGCCGCGATCTCGTCCGCCTCCGCGAAACGGCCGACCGGGATGTGTACGAGACGGCGCGCCGCCCGCTCGGGGTCGCTGGCGAACAGCTCCTGGAGCAGGGGCGTGTTCACCGGGCCGGGGCACAGAGCGTTCACGCGGATGCCCTCGCGGGCGAACTGCACGCCCAGCTCGCGCGACATGGCGAGGACCCCGCCCTTCGACGCCGTGTACGAGATCTGGGACGTGGCCGCGCCCATGATCGCGACGAACGACGCGGTGTTGATGATGGAGCCGCGTCCCTGGCGCTGCATGTAGGGGATGGCGGCCTTGCAGCAGAGGTAGACGGAGGTGAGGTTGACGTCCTGGACGCGCTTCCACGCCTCCAGGCCCGTGGTGAGGATCGAGTCGTCCTCGGGCGGCGAGATGCCCGCGTTGTTGAAGGCGATGTCGACCGAGCCATAGGTGTCGTACGCCGTCTTGAAGAGCGCGTCGACCTGCTCGGCGTCGGTGACGTCGACCCGTACGAACGTGCCGCCCACCTCGTCGGCCGCGGCCTTGCCCGCGATCTCGTCGATGTCGCCGCAGACGACCCGCGCACCCTCGGAGGCCAGGCGGCGCGCGGTGGCGAGGCCGATGCCGCTGCCGGCTCCGGTGATGACGGCGGTACGTCCGACCAGGCGGCGGCAGACGATGGAGTCGGCCCCGGCGGTCTCAACAGTCTCGGTCATGGTCTCAGGCCTCCGTGCTGATGAAGATGTTCTTGGTTTCGGTGAAAGCGGCAAGCGCGTCGGGGCCCAGTTCGCGGCCGAGTCCCGACTGCTTGTAGCCGCCGAAGGGGGTCGAGTAGCGGACGCTGCTGTGGGAGTTGACGGAGAGATTTCCCGCCCTGACTCCCTGGGAGACGCGCAGGGCCCGGCCCACGTCCCGCGTCCAGATGGAGCCGGACAGGCCGTAGTCGGTTGCGTTGGCGAGGCGGACCGCGTCCTGTTCGTCGTCGAAGGGGAGGACCACGGCGACGGGGCCGAAGACCTCCTCCGTCGCGGCGGCCGCGTCCGGGCCGACGCCCGTGAGCACGGTCGGCGCGAACCAGAACCCCGGCCCCTCGGGGGCACTGCCACGGATCGCCTCCGCGCCCTCGGGGACGTACGAACGTACCCTCTCCAGCTGGGACTTGGAGATCAGCGGGCCCATCTGCGTCTTGTCGTCCGACGGGTCGCCGACGACCACGCTCTCGATCGCGGGGCCGAGCAGTTCCAGGAAGCGGTCGTACGCCGTGCGCTGCACGAGGATGCGCGTACGGGCGCAGCAGTCCTGGCCGGAGTTGTCCAAGAAGGACATCGGGGTGGCGGCGACGGCGGCCTCGATGTCGGCGTCGGCGAAGACGATGTTGGGGCTCTTGCCGCCGAGTTCGAGGGTCACGCGCTTCACTCGGTCGGCGCACCTGGCCATGATCTGCTTGCCGACGCGGGTGGAGCCGGTGAAGACGATCTTCGCTACGCCCGGATGCTCGACCAGCGCGTTGCCCGCGACGTCGCCGGCTCCCGGCAGGACCTGGAACAGGTTGTCGGGCAGACCGGCTTCGAGGGCGAGTTCGGCCAGGCGCAGGGCGGTCAGCGGTGTCGTTTCGGCCGGCTTGAGGATGACCGCGTTGCCGGCGGCGAGCGCGGGCGCCGTGCCCCAGGCGGCGATCGGCATGGGGAAGTTCCAGGGCGCGATGACCCCGATCACTCCGAGCGGTTCGAGCAAGGTGATGTCCAGGCCGCCCGCGACCGGGATCTGGCGGCCGCTGAGCCGCTCCACTCCCCCGGCGGCGAAGTCGAGCAGGTCGCGTACGTTGCCCGCTTCCCAGCGGGCGTTGCCGAGGGTGTGGCCGGCCTCGCGGACCTCCAGCAGGGCGAGTTCCTCGATGTGCTCGTCGACCTTGGCCGCGAAGCGGCGCAGCAGCCGGGCGCGGTCGGCGGGCGCGGCGGCCGCCCAGGCACGCTGCGCGCCCGTGGCCCGTACGACAGCCGCGTCGACGTCGGCGGCGGTGGAGGCCGCGACGGTGGCGATGACCTCTTCGGTGGCCGGGTTCAGGATGTCGTGCTCGAAGGAGGAGGAAGGGGATGAGGAGGAGGGCAAAGCGGGCCTCACAGTCGTTCGAAGGAGCGGCGGAGCTCCCAGTCGGTCACCGCGGAGTCGAACGCCTGGAGTTCGACCCGCGCCATGTTCCGGTAGTGCGCGACGACTTCGTCACCGAAGGCGGCCTTGGCGATGGGGCTGTTCTCCCAGAGCTCGGCGGCCTCCCGCAGCGAGGTGGGGACGTGCGCGTAGTCGCCGGTATAGGCGTTGCCCGTACAGACCTCGGGGAGTTCGAGTTTGTGCTCGATGCCGTAGAGGCCGGCCGCGACCAGGCCCGCGACGGCGAGATGCGGGTTGACGTCGCCGCCGGGCAGCCGGTTCTCGAAGCGCATGGAGCGGCCGTGACCGACGACGCGCAGCGAGCACGTGCGGTTGTCGTGGCCCCAGGCGACGGCGGTCGGGGCGAAGGAGCCGGGCTGGAAGCGCTTGTACGAGTTGATGTTGGGCGCGTAGAGGAGCGAGAAGTCGCGGAGGGCGGCCAGCTGTCCGGCGAGGAAGTGCCGCATGACGGGGGACATCCCGTCGGCCGCCGCTTCGTCCGCCATGACGTTGCGCCCGGCCTCCTCGGTGGACTGCAAGGAGAGGTGGATGTGGCAGGAGTTGCCTTCGCGCTCGTTGTACTTCGCCATGAAGGTGAGCGAGACGCCCTCCTGGGAGGCGATCTCCTTGGCACCCGTCTTGTAGATGGCGTGCTGGTCGCAGGTGACGAGGGCCTCGTCGTACTTGAAGACGATCTCGTGCTGGCCGGGATTGCACTCGCCCTTGGCCGACTCGACGGTCAGGCCGGCCGCGGTCATGTCGTTGCGGATGCGGCGCAGGAGGGGTTCGATGCGGCCGGTGCCGAGGACCGAGTAGTCGATGTTGTACTGGTTCGCGGGTACGAGGTCCTTGTAGTCGCGGTCCCAGGCCTCCTCGTAACTGTCCTTGAAGACGATGAATTCGAGTTCGGTGCCGACGTGCGCGGTGTAGCCGAGTTCGGCGAGGCGCTCCAGCTGGCGGCGCAGGATCTGGCGGGGCGCGGCGACGACGGGTGAACCGTCGTTCCAGGCCAGGTCGGCGATGAGCATGGCCGTTCCGTCGTTCCAGGGAACGCGCCGCAGCGTGGAGAGGTCGGCGTGCATGGCGAAGTCGCCGTAGCCGCGGTCCCAGGAGGCCATCTCGTATCCGTCGACCGTGTTCATCTCGGTGTCGACGGCGAGGAGGTAGTTGCAGCCCTCGGTGCCGTGGTCCAGTACGTCGTCGAGAAAGAACTGGGCGGCGAACCGCTTGCCCTGGAGGCGCCCCTGCATGTCGGGGAAGGCCAGGACGACTGTGTCTATCTCACCGCTCGCCACAAGGGCGCGGAGCTCCTCAAGAGCGAGCGGGGGTGTGCGGTCTGCCACGGAAAGTTCCTCCTTCGGTCAGCCGGAAGCCATAAGGTATTGCTGAAGACCATTGCTTGGGAAGGGGAAACCGCAACGTGGCGAGCGAAATCGATTCTGCGGACCGCCTGACGCCCGTCCTGCGCCCCGTACGGGCGGGCAACGGGTTCGAGGAGGCGCTGGAGCAGATCCTCCAGGTCCTGCGTCTCGGCCTGGTGCCCGTCGGGGAGCGGCTGCCCGCCGAGCGCGAGCTGGCCGACCGGCTGCGGATCAGCCGGGTCACTCTGCGCGAGGTCCTGAAGGTCCTCCAGGACCAGGGGCTGGTCGAGAGCCGGCGCGGCAGATACGGCGGTACGTTCGTCATGCCGCACCGGGACGCCTCCGGCGAGGGTGAGCTGCGCCGGCGCGTGGAGTCCGTCGACGTGGAGGACGCGCTGCGCTTCCGTGAAGTGCTGGAGGTCGGTGCGGCGGGGCTGTGCGCGGCGCACGGGCTCACCGAAGACGGCGCGCGGCGGCTGCGGGAGGCGCTCGCGGCGACGCACGACGCGCCGCTGGCCGACTACCGCCGGCTGGACACCCTGCTGCATCTCACACTCGCCGAGCTGTCCGGATCGCCGACGCTGACCGCGCAGTACGCCGCCGTACGGGCCACGGTGAACGGGCTGCTCGACTGCATCCCGCTGCTCGTACGCAACCTGGAGCACTCTCAGCAGCAGCACACCGCCCTGGTCGAGGCGGTGCTCGACGGCGACGCGGACGGCGCGCGCGAGGTGATGCGCGAGCACTGCTCCGGCACGGCAGCACTGCTCCGGGGCTTCCTCACGTGACACGTGGCCCCGGACGATGCGGATCCGTAACAGCGGCTTAACGCACAGGCCTTGCGCTGGGACCGGCCGAACCACAAAGGTATGGCCACCCACCATTGACCCGAGGCAGGAGCGGCTCATGGCCGACAGCACCGACTCGCGCACCCCACCGACCCCTGCGGCACCGGCCTCCCCCGATGCCGACGTCGGCTATCTGCAACGGCGCACCCTGCGCCGGGGCAGCGCCGGCTGGCTGCTGCTCACCGGACTCGGCGTCGCGTACGTCGTCTCCGGCGACTTCTCCGGCTGGAACATCGGCCTGGCCGAGGGCGGCTTCGGCGGGCTCGCGATCGCGACCCTCCTGATGGGCGTGATGTACGCCTGCCTGGTCTTCTCACTCGCCGAGCTGTCCGCCATCCTCCCCACGGCGGGCGGCGGCTACGGCTTCGCCCGCCGCGCGCTCGGCACCTGGGGCGGCTTCCTGACCGGCACGGCCATCCTCATCGAGTACATCCTGGCGCCCGCCGCCATCTCCATCTTCATCGGCCAGTACGTCGAGTCGCTGAACCTCTTCGGGCTCACCGCCGGATGGCCGGTCTACCTGGCCTGCTTCGCCGTCTTCATCGGAATCCACCTGTGGGGCGTCGGCGAGGCGCTGCGCTTCAGCCTCCTCGTGACCGCCATCGCCGTGGCCGCGCTGCTGATCTTCGCGGTCGGCGCGTTCACCGAATTCAGCTCGGACAACCTCAACGACATCCCGGTCAGCAAGGACGCGTTCGGCGCCAACTCCTGGCTGCCGTTCGGACTGCTCGGCATCTGGGCCGCCTTCCCCTTCGGCATGTGGTTCTTCCTCGGCGTCGAGGGTGTTCCACTGGCCGCCGAGGAGGCCAAGGACCCCGTGCGCTCCATGCCGCGCGCCCTGGCCATCTCCATGGCGGTCCTCGCGCTCCTCGCCCTGATCACCTTCTTCGCCGCCACCGGCGCGCGCGGCTCGGCCGCCATTCAGGACGCGGGCAATCCGCTGGTCGTGGCGCTGCAGGGCGACGGCGATCCGACACCGCTCAGCCGCTTCGTCAACTACGCGGGCCTGGCCGGTCTCGTCGCCTCGTTCTTCTCCCTCATCTACGCCGGTTCGCGGCAGCTCTTCGCCCTCTCCCGCGCCGGCTACCTCCCCCGCTTCCTCTCGCTGACGAGCCGCCGCAAGGCCCCGTACCTCGGGCTGCTCATACCCGGCGCGATCGGCTTCGCGCTGGCGGCGGGGACGGGGGACGGCGCCCGGATGCTGAACATCGCGGTCTTCGGCGCCACCATCTCGTACGCCCTGATGGCGCTCTCGCACATCGTGCTGCGCCGCCGCGAGCCCGCACTCCACCGCCCGTACCGCACGCCGGGTGGCACCCTCACCTCGTCCGTGGCCTTCGTGCTGGCGCTGTCCGCGCTGGTGGCGACGTTCCTGGTGGACAAGGACGCGGCGTTCATCGCGCTGGGCGTCTACGTCGTCGCTCTCGCCTACTTCGCGTTCTACAGTCGGCACCGGCTCGTCGCGGCGGCCCCCGAGGAGGAGTTCGCGGCCCTGGCCGAGGCCGAGGCCGAACTCGAACGCAACTAACGCTCAGCACAACCGACCGGAGGTCCCGTGTCCAAGCCGCTCATCGGCATCAGCACCTACCTGGAGCCCGCCAAGTGGGGTGTCTGGGACATGCCCGCCGCCCTGCTCCCGGCCGGTTATCCGCGCCTCGTGCAGGCGGCGGGCGGCCTCGCCGCGATGGTGCCGCCCGACTCACCGTCGTACGCCGAGGAGGTGGTGGCCCGCCTCGACGGCCTCGTCGTCGCAGGCGGAGCGGATGTCGAGCCCGTACGGTACGGAGTCGAGCCGGACCCCCGCACCGGGCCGCCGGCCCGGGAGCGGGACGCGTGGGAACTCGCCCTGATCGAGGCAGCTTTGACGTCCGGTACGCCGCTGCTGGGCATCTGCCGGGGCATGCAGCTGCTGAACGTGGCACGCGGCGGCACGCTCGTCCAGCACCTGGACGGCCACACGGCGGGCCCCGGCGCCTTCGGGCGACACACCGTGCGGCCGGTCGCGGGCACGCGATACGCCTCGGTCGTACCGGAGGAGACGGGCGTACCGACGTACCACCACCAGGCGGCCGACCGGATCGGCGGCGGCCTCGTGGTGTCGGCGTACGCGGCTGACGGGACGCCGGAGGCCCTCGAACTGCCCGGGGAACAGTGGGTGCTCGGCGTCCAGTGGCATCCGGAGATGGGCGAGGACCTGCGGGTGATGGAAGCCCTGGTGGCGGCGGCCGCCGTCAGCCGGGCGCCGCGCCGGGAGCGACAGCTCCAGACGTGACGAGGCGCGGCTGTTCGCGGCGGGGATCACGTCGCGCCCCGGCACCCGCGCCGTCGGCCCCGCACACTTCGGTGGCGGGAGGGGGCGTGCCGGGGCGCTCCCCGCAGGGTGTCGAACGCAACCACCCCGAACGACAGCGAGTACCCGGACGTTCGGCACCCGAGGAGACGCCCCGGCGCGTCACCGACCCCCGGAGCTTCCGGCAATGGCGGGAGGGGCAGCGGCTGCCGCTGCCCTTCACTCCCGGACGCGCGCTCAAATACGACCCGACAGCAAGCGGGTGATCGGGCCCATGGAGCGCTGCTCCGCCTTGCGGCCCGCTATGAACGACGCGGCGCCGATCGCCACCGCGCCGGCGCTCGCACCCGCGACGACGGCCTTGCGCGCGTTGATCAGCACCCAGGCGGTGGACGCGGTCGACGCGACCTTGCCGGCCGCGGACCCCAGGGCCTGACGGCTCACCTCGACTCCCTTGACTCCGGCGGCCTTCGCGGAGCCGACCGCGTCCGTCGCCTTGTCCGTCACCTTCGTCGTGGTGTCGGCGGCGGCGGCCTTCGCGGTGCCCGCCGCGTTCGTGGCCTTACCGGAGGCGTCCGTCGTGGCGGCCTTCGCGGAGTCCGCCGCGCCCGTGGCCTTGCCGGTGGCGCCGTTGGCAGCACCGCCCGCTGTGGCGTTGGTCTTGGTCTTGGTGTTCTTGTCCTGTTCAGTCATGTCCTTCGGGTATCCGCTAAGGGCCGTGACAAACGGTCAGTCCTTCTCCAGGGCCGGCCGCGTCAGCCCCAGCAGGTCACGGGCGGGCCCCGTGGGCCGTGGTCCCGTAGGCCAGACCGCGCGCAGATCGCGGCTCATCCGTACACCCTCGACCGGTACTTCGACGAGGCGGCGGGAGGCCAGCTCCTCCCGCACCGCCAGTTCACTCAGCACGCTGGGGCCCGCGCCACTGACCGCCGCCGCCTTCACCGCTGTCGTGGAGGCGAGTTCGAGGAGCGGGGCGGCGAGGCCGCCGTACCCGGCGAGCGCCGCGTCGAGCACCTGCCGGGTGCCGGAGCCCTTCTCCCGCAGGATGAGCGAAGCCTCGGCGAGTTCCCGCGGGGCCACGGGGCGACGCCTGCGCGCCCAGGGGTGGTCCTTTGCCGCGACCACGACGAGCCGGTCGTGGCCGATGACCACGCCGTCGAGCCCCTCGGGCACGGCCAGACCCTCCACGAAACCCAGGTCGGCCTCGCCACTGAGCAGGCGCTGCGCGACGGCGGCGGAGTTCCCCGCCAGCAGCGACACCGCCGTACCCGGCCGCTGTCCGTGCAGCGCGATCAGCCAGCCCGGCAGCAGATATTCGGCGATCGTCATACTGGCCGCGACCCGCAGTCGCGAGTCCCGCCGCCCGCGCAGCGCCTGCGCCCCCGCGTCGAAGGCCTCGGCCGCCTCCACGACCCGGCGCGCCCAGTCGGTGACGAGCGCGCCCGCCTCGGTGAGGCGCGAGCCGCGCGGCGAACGGTCGACGAGGGCGACACCGAGCTGCCGTTCCATGGAACGGATACGGCTGCTCGCGGCGGGCTGGCTGATGCCGAGCTCCCGCGC
The DNA here is from genome assembly GCF_056836825.1 of Streptomyces sp. TRD_SC_5. NCBI lineage: Bacteria > Bacillati > Actinomycetota > Actinomycetes > Kitasatosporales > Streptomycetaceae > Streptomyces > Streptomyces sp. TRD_SC_5. Next base: position 1,141,636 of record NZ_JBWZZS010000001.1, read on the forward strand.
CGCGCGCCCCAGGCTCCCGAGCCGGGCGACCCCCAGCAGCAGCTCCATGGCGCCGAGGTCGGGCACCCGGTGGGCGAGCGGGGCCCTGTCGCCGGAGGTGCGGTCCGCGTCGGACCCGGGGTCCTGAAAACTCATAAAGTCAGTTTATGACCTCATAGGGGAACCGTCCCTGGTGGGGGCCGCCTCGTCCATCCAATGTGGACGTATGGCCACCTATGCGCAGCCGAGCCCCCTCCTCGCCGCCCCCCGCCTGCCCGCGCTGCGCCATCTCGGCCCCAACTGGTACTCCACCGTCATGGGCACCGCCATCGTCGCCAACGCGGGCGTCGCCCTTCCCTTCGCGGTCCCCGGCCTGCGCGCCGCGTGCACCGTCGTCTGGGGGCTGTCGGCGGTGCTGCTCTGCGCGTTGCTCGTCGCGCGCGCCGGCCACTGGGCGTACCACCGCGACCAGGCGGGAACGCACCTCCTCGACCCCGCCGTCGCCCCCTTCTACGGCTGTCTGGCCATGGCGCTGCTCGCGGTCGGTGGCGGCACCGTGGCGGTGGGCAGCGACGTCATCGGCCCGGAGGCCGCCCTTGCCGCCGGTGCGGCGCTGTGGGGCGTGGGGACGGCCGTCGGTCTGGCGGCGGCGGTCGCGATCCCGTACCTGATGGTCGTACGGCACAGGGTGGAGGCCGGCAGTGCCTCGCCCGTGTGGCTGCTGCCGGTGGTGGCGCCGATGGTCTCGGCGGCGCTCGGCCCGCAGCTCGTCCCGCATCTGCCCCAGGGCCAGTGGCGGGAGGCGATGCTGCTCGCCTGCTACGCGATGTTCGGGCTCAGCCTGCTCGCGACGCTGCTGATGCTGCCGCTGATCTTCGGCCGCCTCGTCCACGGGGGCCCGCTGCCGCTCGCGCTGACTCCGACGCTTTTTCTCGTACTCGGCCCGCTCGGCCAGTCCACCACCGCGGTCAACTCGCTCGCGGACGTGGCGCCGGGCGCGATAGCGGAGCCCTACGCCGACGCGCTCGGCGCGTTCGCCGTCCTCTACGGCGTGCCGGTGATGGGCTTCGCGCTGCTGTGGCTGGCGCTCGCCGCCGCGATGGTGGTCAGGGCGGCCAGGAACGGCATGCCGTTCGCCATGACGTGGTGGGCCTTCACCTTCCCCGTCGGTACGTGCGTGACGGGCGCCGCCGGACTCGCCCGCCACACCGGGCTCGACGCCCTCGGCTGGCTGGCCGCCGGGCTCTACGCGGCGCTTGTCGTCGCCTGGGCCGTCGCGGGCGTACGTACGCTGCGCGGTCTGGTCAGCGGAGCGCTGCTCGCAGCCCCCGGGGCGCCTCGGCCAACGACGGCCCGTACCAGGTGAGATGGCGCCCGCTGACCAGCGCGGCGGGCTGTCCGGGAAAGGCCTCGGGACCGTCGTCGGCCGTGAAGCGGTAGGGCTCGTCCGGCAGTACGACGAGGTCCGCCCCGGCGGCGCGCAGTTCGTCGAGGGGGATGCGCGGGTAGCGCTCGGCGTGACCGGCGTAGAGGTGATCGACACCGAGTCTGGCCAGCAGGTCTCCGGCGAAGGTGTCGCGGCCCAGGACCATCCAGGGCCTGCGCCAGATGGGCACGACCGCCGTACGACGTGCGAGACGCGGGGACGGCTCGATCCCGTCCCATGCCGCCCGGGCCGCGTCCAGCCAGGCGGGGCGGGTGTTCAGCCCGCAGCCGTCGGCCAGGACCCGCTCCAGCTCGGCGAAGGCCTCGGGCAGGTCCCGGATCACGGTGACCATGACGGTGAGTCCGGCCTGCCGCAGGGCGGCTAGATCGGCTTCGCGGTTCTCTTCCTCATTGGCGATCACGAGGTCCGGGCGCAGCCGCAGGACCGCCTCGACGTCCGGGTTCTTCGTGCCGCCGATCCGTACGACGCCGAGGTCCGCCGGATGGCTGCACCAGTCGGTCGCCCCGACGAGCAGGCCGGGCGCGCTGACGGCCACGGCCTCCGTCAGGGACGGTACGAGCGAGACGACGCGCACGGCCGGGCCCGCCCCGTCAGCCGTCGGCTTCGGCATCGTGACCGACGGTTCCGGCCGCCGCGACCACGAGGATCCGGGTGCCGGGTTCGGTGGCCCGCCAGCGGTGCCGTACGCCACCGGACAGGAACAGCGTGTCACCGCGCTCCAGCCGGTACGCCCGGCCCTCCGCCTCCACCTCGGCGGCACCTTCGGCGATGTACATGAGCTCGTCGCCGTGGTGCTGGAACTCGCGCCCGGTGTCCTGTTCCCCGGTGTACTCGGTGGCACGCAACTGGTGCCTCCCGCGTACGACGCACCGCACACCCGTGCCGTCGCCGTCGTCCTCCCCGGCTCGTACGACATCCACCGTACGACCAGAGTCCGCCGCGGCGATCAGCTCCGCCGCGGAGGTCTCCAGCGCCTCGGCCACCCGTTCCAGGGAACGGGTGCTGGGTCTGGCGCGCTCGTTCTCGATCTGACTCAGGAACGGCACGGAGAGCCCACTGCGGGCCGCGACCGTGGCCAGGGTGAGGGCCAGGGACTTGCGACGCCTCCGGACGGCCGTACCGACCCGAAGAGTTTCCTTGTCGTCCATAGCTCCGGCTCCCTCCCTGTCTCGTGGTCGTCAACGTCTCGTGGTCGTCAGCACTGGGTGCAGCCTACGCAGCTTCGCTCGCCGGTTTCGTACATACGTCAGGGAAGGCCCCCTGTCCAGGACAGCACCGAGGGGCGAGCCTCGCCACAAGGCGATGCCCACCCCTCGGTGGAGCTGCGGTGATGCGTCCGCGCGCGGCTCAGCCGGCGGCCGGCGCCATCTTCTCCGCGATGCCCGGGTTCTCCTTCATCCAGGCCTTCACGGCTTCCTCCTCGTGCCCCGAGCCGCGCTTCTGGATCTCGTTCTCCAGGCCGCCGAGCTGGTGCTCACTCAGCTTGAAGTTCTTGAACCACTTGGTCAGCCGCAGGTAGTTCGCCGGGAACTCCTTGCTGCCGATGATGTGCAGCCGGTCACCCTCGCCGAAGAGCTTCTCGGAGTCCTTGAGCTTGGTCATCGGGTACTCGTTGTAGGCCCAGTGCGGGGTCCACAGAAGCACCGCGACGGGCTCCTTCTTGGCATACGCGCGCTTCAGCTCGGCCAGCATGCCGGGCGTGGAGCTGTCGACGACCTCGTACTCCTTGTCCAGGCCGTAGCCGGGCAGGACGTTCTTCTTGAGGTTCTCCATCGTCGCCGTGCCCGGCTCGATGCCGATGATCCGGCCCTTGAACTTCTTCCCCTTGCCCTTGAGGTCCTCGAGGGTCTTGACGTCCTTGACGTACGACGGGACCGCGACCTCGATCGACGTCGGCCCGTACCAGGAGCCGATGTCGGTCAGCTTGTCGCCGTACTTGTCCCAGTAGTTCTTCTGCGTGTACGGCAGCCAGCCGTCCAGCTGTACGTCGACCTGGCCGCGCGCCATCGCGGCGTACATCGGACCGACCTCGAACTGCTTGAGGTTGATCTTGTAGCCGCGCTGTTCGAGGACTTCCTTCCACAGGTACGTGGCGGCGATGTCCTCCTCCCACGGGAACCAGGCCATCTCGACGGCCCGGTCGCGCTCGTCCTTGCCGTTGGCCGCCTTGGACGTCTTGGCGACGGGGGCCCACTTGTCGGCGAGGCCCGGGTTGTCCTTCAGCCAGGCGCGGACGGCCTCCTGCTCCTTGCCCTTGCCGCCCGCCTGGATCTTCGCCTCGAGGCCCGTGAGCTGCTTCTCGGTCATCTTGAAGTTCTTGAGCCACTTGCCGACGGCCGGGTTCTCGTCCGAGAAGCCCTTGCGGGTGAGCGTGTGCACGCCGTCGCCCTTGCCCCAGGCCCCCTTCGGGTCCTTGAGCTTCTTCAGGTCGTACGTGCTGTACGCCCAGTGCGGGGACCACAGCGTGGTGACAATGGGCTCCTTCTTCGCGTACGCGCGCTTCAGCTCGGCCAGCATGCCGGGCGTGGAGCCGTCGACGACCTTGTACTCGCCCTCCAGGCCGTACTGCTTGAGGACCTTGTCCTTGAGGAGGCCCATCATTCCGGCGCTGGGCTCGATGCCGATGATGCGGCCCTTGAACCGGTCCGACTTGCCCTTGAGGTCTTCGAGGGAGTCGATGCCCTTCATGTACGAGGGGACGGACAGCTCGAGGGAGGTCGGGCCGTACCAGGAGCCCATGTCCTCGAGCTTGTCCTGGTACTTCGCCCAGTACTTCTCGTGGGTGACGGGCAGCCAGGCGTCGGTCTGGACGTCGATCTGGCCGGTCGACTGGCCGGTGTAGAGGGAGCCGGCCTCGTACTGCTTGGCGTCCACCTCGTAGCCGCGCTGCTCCAGCAGCTCCTTCCAGAGGAAGGTGGAGGCGATGCCCTCGTCCCACGGGATGTAACCCATGGAGATCTTCTTGCCCTTGCCGACGTTGCCGGGGTCGTCGGCATTGGCGGCCTTGGCGCCGCCGAACATGCTCATGCCGCCGGCGATCAGCGCCAGTACGAGGACTCCGGCGATGGCGACGGCGGGCTGCGGGCGGTAGTTCCAGATCTTCGGGCCGCCCGACCTGCCCATGGCCTTGGCCTTGGCGAGCGCGCGGCGGCCGAGCGGGGAGACCTGGTGGCCGAGCGCGCCGGTCATCCGGTCCAGATACATGGCCAGGATGACGATGGACAGGCCGGCCTCGAAGCCGAGACCGACGTCGATGTTGCCGAGCGCGCGGTAGACCGCGCCGCCCAGGCCGCCGGCGCCGACCATGCCGGCGATGACCACCATGGACAGGCCCAGCATGATGACCTGGTTGATACCGGCCATGATCGTCGGCAGCGCGAGCGGCAGCTGCACACGCAGCAGGGTGTTGCGCGGACTCGTACCGAACGCCTCGGCCGCCTCGACGAGGTCGCCGTCGACCTGGCGGATGCCCAGCTCGGTCATGCGAACGCCGGGGGCAGCGCGAAGATGATCGTCGCGATGATGCCGGGGACCGCGCCGACGCCGAAGAAGAGCACGCCGGGGATGAGGTAGACCATCGCCGGCATGGTCTGCATGAAGTCCATGACGGGGCGGGTCACGGCGCTGACCGTCTTGGAGCGGGCGGACCAGATGCCCAGTGGTACGGCGATGACGAGCGTGATGATGGTCGCCACGAGAACGAGCGAGAGGGTCGACATGGCGTCGTCCCACATCTCGATCGAGTCGATGAGCGCGAAGCCGACGAAGGCGAGGGCACCGGCGGTCAGGCCGCGCAGCCAGCACGCGATGACGGCGAGGATGCCGGCGAGGAGCAGCGGCTCGGGGGCGGCGAGGACGGTGTAGATGCCGTCCTGCATGCCGCTGATGACCGTGCTGGCGGCGTCGAATACCGGCGAGAGGTGGGTCTGGAGCCAGTCGACGGCGTCGTTGACCCACTCGCCCATGGGGATCCTAGGCACCGGCGGTCACCTTGTCCGTGTTGCTCGCGGAGTCTTCGGCCGCTGTGTCCTGGGCGGTCTTCGCCGACGCCATCGGCTCGCCGAGGACCGCGAGCAGCCGGGCGCGCGGTACGACGCCGGTGAGCTTGCCGTCGGCGTCCGTCACGGCGACGGGCACGCCGCTGGTGGAGCAGGGGGTGAAGAGTTCGATGATCGGGGTGTCCTCGGTGACGGTCGCGGGGGCGGCGTCCAGCACGTCCTGCGCGTCGCGCAGTTCCCGGCCGTCGTCCGTCTTCGTACCGAAGGCCGACTCGGGATCGGCCATGACGGCGCCCGCGGTGAGCACCCGGGAGCGGTCCACGTCCTGGGTGAAGGAGGCGACGTAGTCGTTGGCCGGGGTGACGAGGATGTCCTCGGCGGTGCCCAGCTGGACTATGCGGCCGTCGCGCATGACGGCGATGCGGTCGCCGAGGCGCATGGCTTCGTTGAGGTCGTGGGTGATGAAGACGATGGTCTTCTTCAGCCGCTTCTGGAGTTCGAGGAGCTGGTCCTGCATGTCGCGGCGGATCAGCGGGTCGAGGGCGCTGAACGACTCGTCCATCAGCAGGAGGTCGGCGTCGGTGGCCAGCGCGCGGGCCAGGCCGACGCGCTGCTGCATACCGCCGGACAGCTCGTCGGGCCAGGACTTCTCCCAGCCCTTGAGGCCGGCGAGTTCCAGGGCTTCGGTGGCGCGCTTCTCGCGTTCGGCGCGCGGTACGCCCTGTACCTCGAGGCCGTAACCGGCGTTCTCGAGAACGCTCCGGTGGGGGAACAGCGCGAAGTGCTGGAACACCATGCTGATCTTCGAGGAGCGTACGGCGCGCAGTTCGGCGGGGCTCATCGCGGTGAGGTCCTGGCCGTCGAAGAGGACCTTGCCGGTGGTCGGCTCCAGCAGCCCGTTGAGCATCCTCAGCAGCGTGGACTTGCCGGATCCGGACAGTCCCATGACCACGAAGATCTGCCCCGGCTCGACTGAGAACGAGGCGTCGATCACCGCGGCCGTCGTCCCGTCGGCGCGCAGCTCGTCACGGTCCGCTCCGCTCTCGAGCTCGCGTACCGCCTCTTCGGGTCGTCTGCCGAACACCTTGTACAAGTGATCGGCTTGCAGCCTGGACACATATGCCTCTCGCGTTGAACCGAAAAACGGCTCGCCACACCCCCGCGGGCGGCGAGCCGTGGAGCGGTACGGATTCCGTCCGTTCACCCACCGAGAAGTTGAAACCACAATGGGGTCTGCTCCGAGGCCGCGCCTGCCCTTAGTTGTATGGGCCAAACACAAGAGTGATCCACTTCACCTGCGGGTCACTTGCGTGACGTACGGCATCATCGGGGTGTGACGCGACGCCTGATGCTCCTCGACACCGCTTCCCTCTACTTCCGCGCGTACTTCGGGGTCCCGGACTCCGTACGCGCCCCGGACGGTACGCCCGTCAACGCCGTACGCGGCCTCCTCAACTTCATCACCCAACTCGTCCAGACCCACCACCCGGACGACCTCGTCGCCTGCATGGACGCCGACTGGCGGCCGCACTGGCGAGTGGAGCTGATCCCCTCCTACAAGGCGCACCGTGTCGCGCAGGAGACGGTGACGGGCCCCGACGAGGAGGAGATCCCGGACACGCTCTCGCCGCAGGTGCCGATCATCGAGGACGTGCTGGACGCGCTCGGGATCGCCCGGGTGGGCGTCGAGCCGTACGAGGCGGACGACGTCATCGGCACGCTCGCGGGCCTGGCCACCGGGCCCGTCGACATCGTCACCGGCGACCGCGACCTCTACCAGCTGGTCGACGACGCCCGCCGCGTGCGCGTGCTGTATCCGCTGAAGGGTGTCGGCACGCTCCAGGTCACCGATGAGGCCTGGCTTCGCGAGAAGTACGCCGTGAACGGTCCCGGGTACGTCGATCTGGCGCTCCTGCGCGGCGACCCGAGCGACGGGCTTCCGGGCGTTCCCGGGATCGGCGAGAAGACGGCCGCGAAGCTCCTCGCCGCGTACGGCGACCTGGCCGGGATCATGGCGGCGGTCGGCGACCCGGCGTCCGGGCTGACGCCGTCGCAGCGCAAGCGCCTGGACGAGGCGCGGGACTACATCGCCGTCGCGCCGAAGGTGGTCCGCGTCGCGTCTGACGTACCGCTGCCGGACTTCGACGCGGCCCTCCCCACCGAGCCGCTCGATCCCGCTTCGCTCGACGAGCTGGCGGCGCGCTGGGGTCTTGGCAGTTCGCTGGAGCGGCTGCTCGCCACTCTCCATGGCTAGACTGCTAACTTAGGTAAGCCTAAGCAAGTGTCTCAGCAAGCGAGAGTCAGGGGAGAGCGCCGTGGCAGAACGACCGGCCCGCAAGACACCGCAGGCCCGCGAGGCACAGGTGGTGCGCACCGAGCGGATCACGCCGCACATGGTGCGCGTCGTCCTGGGCGGTGAGGGGCTGGCCGGCTTCGCGGCCGACGAGTTCACCGATCACTACGTCAAGGTGCTGTTTCCCCCGGCCGGCGCGGTCTACCCGGAGCCGTTCGACATGGCGCGGATCCGCGAGGAGTTCCCGGCCGAGCAGTGGCCGGTCACCAGGACGTACACGGTGCGCGCCTGGGACGCCGTGCACCGCGAGCTGACGGTCGACTTCGTCGTGCACGGCGACGAGGGCCTGGCCGGCCCGTGGGCGGCGCGGGTGCGACCCGGCGAGACGGTGCGCTTCCTGGGCCCCGGCGGCGGCTACGCGCCGGACCCGGCGGCCGACTGGCACCTGCTGGTGGGCGACGAGAGCGCGCTCCCCGCGATCGCCGCTTCCCTGGAACGGATGCCGGAGCGTGCCGTGGTGCACGCCTTCGTCGAGGTGGCGGGCCCCGAGGAGGAGCAGAAGATCGTCACGCCCGACGGGGTGGCGGTGACCTGGCTGCACCGCGGCCACAACCCGGTGGGCGAGGCTCTGGTCGCCGCCGTGCGCGGCCTCGACTTCCCGGCAGGGGACGTGCACGCGTTCGTCCACGGCGAGGCCGGCTTCGTGAAGGACCTCCGCCGCCACCTGCGCATGGACCGCGGGATCGCACGCGAGCGGCTCTCCGTCTCGGGGTACTGGCGTCTCGGCCAGGACGACGACGCGTGGCGCGCGGTCAAGCGTGAGTGGAACGAGCAGGTGGAGCGCGAGCAGGAGTCCGCCGCCTGATCCCCCGCTCCCCTTTCTTGTCCGTACGGACGCGACTCGGCCCCCCGCCGGTATTCAGCGGGGGGTCTTGTCGCCTCCGTAGGTACGGGCCGACTCGTCCACCTGCGCAAGCCTGCGCAGCGCCATGAGCACCGCGTCCCCCAGCACCGTGCCGATCACCACGCTCTCCACCAGGTCGTCCATCGCGGCCCGCCGCGCGACGTACGCCAGGTCCGCGCGGGCGACGGTCTGCGCCGCGTCGGCATAGTCGTCGAGCATGCGGGCGAAGCCGCCGTGCCCGAGCCGGCCGAGCGCGGCCAGCGCCGCCGCCAGCGCGTCCACGGCCGGATTCCCTGGATCGACCTGCCACTGACGGCGGGCGATGAGGGCGTCCACCTCGGCCCGGGCAGCGACGGCCTCGTCGTCCGACTCCTCGCCGTACCGCTTGATGATGCTGTTCGTGGCCTCGCCGAGTACGTCGTGCACCGGCCGGGCGGGATCGTCGACCGCCGCGAGCACCTCGCGGATGGCGGCCACCTTCAGGCCGCCCACATCGAGCAGCGCGCGGATGAGCCGCAGCCTGCGCTCGTGCGTCTCGTCGTAACTGGCCTGGTTCGGGCTGGTCAGCAGCCCGGGCGGCAGCAGCCCTTCTCGTACGTAGTACTTGACCGTCGGCACCGGAACCCCGGTTCTGCGACTCAACTCACCGATGCGCACTTCGCGTTCACCTCTCCGTGCTTGCCAACCCACATCCCATCATAGATAGTTTCGCTATCGGATAGCAGAGAGTCCCACTATCCATAACCGGGGAGGGGAACCCCTATGCTCACCACGCCTGCACCGCGTCAATGGCTCGCCTGGCACCGGCCGTTGCTCGTCTTCTCCGGCGTGATGGCCGTCCTGGCCGTCGTCTCGGCTGTGGGGATGATCGTCGACGACCGCGTGCTGGCGGGCTCGGCGATCTGGTTCAAGCCCCTCAAGTTCTCGGTGTCGCTGCTGATGTACGCGATGACGCTGGCCTGGATGCTGTCGCTCGCCACCCGCGGCCGCCGGGTCGGGTGGTGGGCCGGCACGGTCGTCGCCCTGACGGGCGCGATCGAGATGGTCGTCATCGTGGGCCAGGTGATCCGCGGCAGGCGAAGCCACTTCAACTACGAGACAGCCTTCGACGGGCTGCTGTTCAACGTCATGGCCGTGACGATCGTGACGCTGTGGATCGGCTCCCTGGTCATCGCGGTGCTGCTCTTCCGCTCACGGCTGGCCGACCGCGCCTCCGCCTGGGCGATACGGCTCGGCGCGGTCATCGCCCTGGTCGGCGCCGCCCTGGGCAACCTGATGACGCAGCCCACCCCCGAGCAGCGGGCGGCCGGCGGCCGGGGCGCCTCCGACGTGGTCGGCGCGCACAGCGTCGGCGTACCGGAGGGAGGCCCTTCGATGCCGCTGACGGGGTGGTCGACGACCGGCGGCGACCTGCGGATACCGCATTTCGTCGGCATGCACGCCCTTCAGCTGATCCCGCTCTTCCTGCTGGCGCTGATCGCCCTGGCCCCGCGCCTGGCCCGGCTGCGGGACGACCGCGTGCGGCTGCGGCTCGTCCTGGTCGCGTCCGGCTCGTACGCCGCCGTGCTCGCCCTGGTCACCTGGCAGGCACTGCGCGGCCAGGCACTGATACACCCGGACAGCGCAACGCTGGCCGCCGCGGCACTGATCCTTGCCGGAGCGTTCACGGGAACGCTCGTTTCGCTGCGAACGAGTCCCTCACGGGAAGCGTCGGACGGCCGCACCGAGAAGGAGCTCGCGGCATGACCGGAATCCTCTTCGAGCTCACCTTCTGGCTGGCCGCCCCCGTCTGGCTGTTGCTGATCTTCGCGCCCTCCTGGCCGCCGACGGCACGGCTCGCCGCATCACCCTGGACCGTCGCTCCGGTCCTCGTGGTCTATTTCGCCATGGCACTCCCGGTCTTCCCCGAGCTGTGGGCGGCGGTGCGGGCACCCGACATCGACGTCTTCCGTGACCTGGCGGTGCAGGCGAACGGGGCGGGGGCGATCTGGGCGCAGATCATCGCGTGGGATCTGCTGATCGGCCAGTGGATGTTCCTCGAAGCGCGCAGGCTCTCCATCCGTCCGCTGGTGATGGGTCCGCTGCTGGTGCTGACGGTCCTGCTGTCGCCTTTCGCCCTGCCGGTCTTCCTGGTCCTGCGCGCAGTGCGAACGAAGGCGACGAAGGCGACCATGGGAGGAGAAACGATCTTTACCCCGGACCAATCCATGGGGCCGACGGCTCCGAATGTGCGGTGAAGCCTGTCCCGGGCCCGGTCGGTCCGCACCGTGGAGGAAAGCCGCGTGAACGAAGTCGTACACATCGGGGGAATCGCCTCGGCACCGTCCGATCTGCAGGAGCTGCTCGGGAAGGTGGCCCGTGGTGACCGTGATGCCTTCAGCCAGGTCTACGACACGGTCTGCGGGCCCGTACTGGGCCTGGTGCGCGCGGTACTCCGCGATCCGGCGCAGTCGGAGGAGGTCACCCAGGAGGTGCTGATCGAGGTCTGGCGGGGCGCCGCGCGCTTCCAGCCGTCCCGCGGCTCGGCCATGACCTGGGTGCTCACTCTGGCCCACCGCCGGGCCGTGGACCGCGTGCGGTCCGCGCAGGCCTCCTCGGACCGCGAACGGAAGGCGGCGCTGCTGGAACAGACACCCGCCTTCGACCAGGTGACCGAGGAGGTCGAGAGCCGTCTCGAGCGCGAGCAGGTACGACGCTGCCTGCGCACCCTCACCGAACTGCAGCGGCAGTCGGTCACGCTCGCGTACTACCGGGGACTGGCCTACCGCGAGGTGGCCGAACTGCTGGCCGTACCGCTCGGCACGGTCAAAACACGCCTGCGCGACGGACTGATCCGGCTGCGCGACTGCCTGGGGGTCGGCGCATGAACACCGCGGAGCTGCACACGCTGACCGGGGCATACGCACTGCACGCACTGAGCGCCGAAGAGCGCGCGGAGTTCGAGCGCCACCTCAAGGACTGCCCGCCCTGCGCCCAGGAGGTGCGGGAACTCGCCGCCACCGCGGCGCGGCTGGGGCTCGCGATGACCGTGACGCCGCCCGCCGCGCTCAAGGAGCAGGTGATGCGCCGGATCACCGCCGAACGCCAGGAGCCGCCCAAGGTCCCGCAGACCGTCCCGGCATCCGCCACCGGGCGGCGGGCGCGCGCGCTGCCGCGCCTGGTTCTCGCAGCCTGTCTGGCGGCGGCCACCACCTTCGGCGGGGTCGCGGTGTGGCAGCACCAGGAGGCGGGGGACGCGCGGGAACAGGCGCAGCGGTCCGAGCGGCAGTCCGAGGCACTGGCATCGGTGCTCGCCGCGCCGGATGCCAAGGTCACCACGGGGAAGCTGACGGACGGCGCGACCGGCACGGTGGTCGTCTCCCGTGAGCGGAACAAGGCCGCCTTCCTCGTCTCCGGGATGCCTCAGCCGCCGAGCGGCAAGGTCTACCAGCTGTGGTTCGACGACGACGGCACGATGCGCTCCGCCGGACTGATGGACCGGTCGGCGCTCTCTGGGCCGGCCGTGGCCGTACTGATGGACGGCCCCGTCGACGAGGCTCGGGGGATGGGCATCACCGTCGAACCGGCGGGCGGCTCCCCACAGCCGACCACGGCTCCGCTGGCCCTGATGAACTTCGCGGCCGCCTGAGAAGGCCCAGAGGACTCCTGAGAAAGCACAAGAGCACACACAAAGGACTAGGAGCGCGCGCGTATGAGTGTCGCCGTGGTGCTGTTCACCTCCGATCTGCGGCTGTACGACCATCCGGCGCTCGGCGCGGCGCTGCGCCGGGCCGACGAGGTGGTGCCCTTGTTCGTACGGGACCAGGGCGTGGCGGAGGCGGGCTTCGACGCGCCCAACCGTCTCGCCTTCCTGGCCGACTGCCTGGCCGCCCTCGACGCGGGGCTGCGTGCGCGCGGCGGGCGCCTGGTGGTCCGTACCGGTGATGTGGTGGAACAGGTCTGCCGGGTGGTGGCCCGGTCCGGGGCCCAGGAGGTGCATCTCGCTGCCGGGGTCAGCCGTTACGCGGCGCGCAGGGAGGAACGGCTGCGCGCCGCTCTCGGGAACGTTCGTTGCGCGCTGCACGTCCACGACGCGGTGATCACGGCGGTGCCGCCCGGGCACGTCACACCGGCCGGCAAGGACCACTTCGCCGTCTTCACGCCGTACTTGCTCAAGTGGGAAGCGGCGGGCGCGCGCGGCACGGTGCCGACTCCCCGGTCCGTACGCGTCCCGGACACGGTCGAAAGCGATCCCCTGCCGTCACGCCGAGATGTCACGGGAACGTCGCCCGGCCTCGCGACAGGCGGTGAACAGGAGGCCCGCAAGCGGCTGCGCGCCTGGCTGGCGGACGGCTTGGAAACGTACGAGGAACAACACGACGACCTGCCCGGTGACGCCACTTCACGGCTCTCCCCCCACCTCCATTTCGGCTGTCTCTCCGCGGCCGAACTGGTCCACAGCGCGCGGCACAAGGGCGGCCCCGGTGCGGACGCGTTCGTACGGCAGCTCGCCTGGCGGGACTTCCACCACCAGGTCCTCGCGGCCCGCCCTGCCGCGTCGTGGTCCGACTACCGCGCGCGCGGCGACCGGTGGCGTACGGACCGGCAGGACATCACCGCCTGGCGGGAGGGTCGCACCGGCTATCCCGTGGTGGACGCGGCCATGCGCCAGCTGCGCCACGAGGGGTGGATGCACAACCGGGGGCGGCTGCTGGTGGCGAGCTTCCTGACCAAGACGCTGTACGTCGACTGGCGTGTGGGCGCCCGGCATTTCCTGGATCTGCTGGTGGACGGGGACATCGCCAACAACCAGCTCAACTGGCAGTGGGTGGCGGGCACCGGTACCGACACCCGCCCGAACCGGCTGCTCAACCCGCTGACCCAGGCCAGGCGTTTCGACCCGACGGGTGACTACGTGCGGCGCTGGGTGCCCGAACTCGCGGGGCTCGCGGGCGCGGCCGTCCACCAGCCGTGGACGGTGGCAGGGGCGGACCGGGCCCGGATCGACTACCCGGAGCCGATCGTGGATCTCGCGGAGGGCCGTGCCCGCTTCGAGCGGGCGCGCGGTCTGAACTGACTTCGGCGCCTCTCGCGACCGACCACCAGTACGGGAATTGATCAGTTCGGGGAGCGACCAATCCGCGGCGCCCGCGGCACCGAATAGGGGGTGTGAGCGGAGATCCGGAAGCAATGGCAGCGCGCGGCGGAACAGCGCGTCCGGAGCCTTCGCAGCCCTCTTCGTACGTCCCCCTGAAGGAGAACCCCATGAAGACCTCCCGCTTCCAGCGCATCGCCGTCGTCGTCGCGGGCGCCGCGCTGCTCCCCCTGTCGCTGACCGCCTGCGGCAGTGACGACAGCAACGACAGCGACGCCGCGGGCTCGCCGACCGCTGCGGCGGAGACCTCGGAGTCCTCCGAGTCCTCGACGGGCGACCAGGCTGCGACCACGGACAAGCCGTTCGGCCCCGGGTGCGCCTCGGTGCCGGAGGACGGAGCGGGCAGCTTCGACGGCATGGCGCAGGACCCGGTCGCGACGGCCGCCTCGAACAACCCGGCGCTGTCCACCCTGGTCACAGCGGTGAAGAAGGCCGGTCTGGTCGACACGCTGAACAGCGCCGAGAACATCACGGTGTTCGCGCCGACCAACGACGCCTTCGCGAAGATCCCGAAGGCGGACCTCGACAAGGTCCTGAACGACAAGGCCATGCTCACCAAGATCCTGACCTACCACGTGGTGGGCGAGAAGCTCACGCCGAAGCAGCTCGAGAACGGCTCGTACGAGACGCTCCAGAAGGGCAAGCTGACGACGTCCGGCTCCGGTGAGTCGTACCGGGTCAACGACTCCGCCAAGGTCGTCTGCGGCAACGTCCCGACCTCCAACGCGACCGTCTACATCATCGACTCGGTCCTGATGCCCAAGTAACTTGAGTCCCGAGACCGGCCGGAGGCGACTGAGCGCCCACGGCCGGTTCCGGACGTCCGGCGCTTCACCCCTGCGGGCGCTCCGCGATGCCCGCGACGCGCAGTGCCGCGTCGGCCGTCGCGGTGGCGAAGGCCTCGGGCGGGCGGTCGGGGGCGCAACGGTGGATCAGTATGACGCCCTCGATGAGTCCGAAGACCAGGTCCGTACGGAGCGCCAGTTCACCCTGGCCGAGGTCGCCGCAGGCCTTCGTCGCGGCCAGCAACTGCCGGTAGGCGTCCTTGAGATCGGACCGTACGCGGCGGAAGCCGGAGAAGGCCTCCGTACGCACCTCGGGGAGCAAGTAGAGCGCGCCGAGGTTGTGCGGGCCGCCGCACAGCAGCTCGACGTCGGAGCGGCAGAGCTGCCACAGCCTGGCTTCGGCCGACACCATCTCGTCGGCGAGCAGGCGGCGGGCGAGGACCAGGGACGGGGCGACGGTGGACTCCAGGAGGTCGGCCAGCAGCTCCTCCTTGCCCGCGACGTAGTGGTACATCGTCGCCTGGCGCATCCCGGCGCGCTCGGCGACGGCGCGGGTCGTCGTGGCGGCGTAACCGCGGGTGGTGAACAACTCGGCCGCCGCTTCGAGGAGTTCCTCGCGGGGCGACAGACCGTTGTCCGGCCGCTGCTGGGCGCGCGGCCGTCCCACCCGTCGTCCTGTGGTGCTCATGGAGCCGATCGTCGCACACGCCTTCCCGGTCGATCCCGGTGAGCACCCCGTCAGCCCGCGCCTGCCCCGCTGATCGCGGCGGTGCGGGGTGCGGGGTGGGGGTGCGCCTGCGCGTACCCCGGCCGACGGTGTCCGGGAGCGGAACCAGGCCACCGTCCGGCGCAGCCCCTCCTCCGTCTCGACCCGCGGCTGCCGGCCGAGCCATTCACCGGCCCGTTCGATCACCGGGCAGCGGCGGACCGGGTCATCCACCGGAAGCGGGCCGCGCGGCGCAGCATCCGGTAGCGGGGCGGCGATGGCAGCCGGGCAAAGGTGGCGGCGGCGACTGAGAGGGCGCCAGGGGCTCCTCGGTGCCGGCCGGGCTCCGAGCCGGGGACCCCACACATCAATGCGCCGCTCCCCCGAAGCTCGGGGGAGCGGCGCATCAACAATGCTTGAGACGGATCGTCAGCCCACCGACGAGTACGCGACAACGCCCCGCAGCACGGCGTCAACCGCCTTGCGCGCGTTCTTCGTGACCGTACTGCCCTCGGCCGACGACGGCGCGGCCGCCGCGATCTGCCCCAGTACGTCGATGACCTGCTTGCACCAGCGGACAAAGTCCCCCGCCGGCATCTCCGCCTCGCGCAGCACCTCGTCGAGCCCCTTGCCGGAGGCCCACATGTACACCGCCCACGCGAAGCCGAGATCGGGCTCGCGCTGCCCGACTCCCTCCGCCTGGTTGATCTTGAAGTCCTCCTCCAGGGCATCGAGCCTGCCCCAGATACGGACCATCTCGGCCAGCGCGTTCGTCGCGGGACCCGTCGGCACCTTGGGCGCGACCGCGTCGTCCGCCTGGCGCGCCTCGAAGACCAACGCCGAGACGCACGCAGCCAGTTCGGCCGGGTTGAGCCCTTCCCACACGCCCTCGCGCAGGCACTCGGACGCCAGCAGGTCCAGCTCGCCGTAGAGCCGGGCGAGCCGCTTGCCGTGCTCGGTGGCCTTGTCGCCGCGCAGATAGTCCAGCTCGGTCAGCAGGGCGTAGATCCGGTCGAAGGTACGGGCGATGGTGTTCGTCCGCCCCTCGATGCGCCGCTCCAACTGCTTCGTGTCCCGCTGGAGACGGTGGTAGCGCTCGGCCCAACGGGCGTGGTCCTCACGCTCGTCGCAGCCGTGGCACGGATGCGCCCGCAGCTCGGTGCGCAGCCGTGCGATCTCACGGTCGTCGGCCGCGACCGCGCGCTGCTTGCGGTGCCGCTCGGGCGCGATGTGCCCTGCCTTGGTCCGCAGCGCGGATGCCAGGTCACGCCGCGACTGCGGGCTGCGCGCGTTGAAGGACTTCGGGATCCGCATCCGCTCCAGCGCCTCCACCGGCACCGGGAAGTCGATCGACGCGAGTCGCTTGACCTGCCGCTCGGCGGTCAGCACCAGCGGCCGTGGCCCGTCGTGCTGATCGAACCCGCGGTGCCCGTTGGCCCGTCCGGCGGGCAGTCCCGGATCCAGGACCAGCGCCAGCCCCGCGAACTTGCCGGTGGGCACATGGATGACATCGCCGGGCTTGAGCTTCTCCAGCGACGCGGCCGCCGCGACCCGCCGCTGCACCGCGCCCTGCTTGGCCAGCTCGGTCTCGCGGTCCTTGAGTTCGCGGCGCAGCCGCGCGTACTCCTCGAAGTCCCCGAGGTGGCAGGTCATGCCCTCCCGGTAACCCTCGATCCCCTCTTCGTTCTTCTGGACCTGCTTCGAGATCCCGACGACCGACTTGTCGGCCTGGAACTGCGCGAAGGAGGTTTCCAGCAGCTCGCGCGACCGGTGCCGCCCGAACTGCTGCACCAGGTTGACCGCCATGTTGTACGACGGCTTGAAGCTGGAGCGCAGCGGATACGTACGCGTCCCGGCCAGTCCCGCGAGCGCGCCCGGGTCCATACCGCGCTGCCAGAGCACGACCGCGTGGCCCTCGACGTCGATGCCGCGCCGTCCGGCCCGGCCGGTCAGCTGCGTGTACTCGCCGGGGGTGATGTCGGCGTGCTGTTCGCCGTTCCACTTGACGAGCTTCTCCAGCACCACCGAACGGGCCGGCATGTTGATGCCGAGCGCCAGCGTCTCGGTGGCGAAGACGGCCTTGACGAGCCCCCGCACGAACAGCAGCTCGACGACCTCCTTGAAGGTCGGCAGCATGCCCGCGTGGTGCGCGGCGATGCCCCGCTCCAGCCCTTCGAGCCATTCGTAGTAACCGAGGACGTGCAGGTCCTCGCCCGGGATGGAAGCCGTCCGCTCCTCGACGATCTCGCGCACCAGCAGGCGCTCGTCCTGGTCGTTGAGGCGCAGTCCGGCGTACATGCACTGCTGTACGGCGGCCTCGCAGCCGGCCCGGCTGAAGATGAAGGTGATCGCGGGCAGCAGGCCCGCGCTGTCGAGCCGCTCGATGACCTCGGGTCTGGCGGGGGTCCAGATGCGGCTGCGCTGTCTGCGCTCCCGCTCCCGGTCGGCCTCCCGTGTGTTGCCCCGGACGCGGCCACGGCCGCGCGCGAAGGACGTCGTGCTGTTCTCCATCCGCGCCATGCGGACCAGGTCCGGGTTGACCTCGCGCCTGCCGCCCCTGCCGTCGTCGGACTCCTCGAAGAGGTCGTACATCTTCCGTCCGGCGAGCACGTGCTGCCACAGCGGCACGGGCCGGTGCTCGGAGACGATCACTTCGGTGTCCCCGCGGACGGTGTCCAGCCAGTCGCCGAACTCCTCCGCATTGGACACGGTCGCCGACAGCGACACGAGCGTCACCGAATCGGGAAGGTGGATGATCACCTCTTCCCAGACGGCTCCGCGGAAGCGGTCGGAGAGGTAGTGCACCTCGTCCAT
This sequence comes from Streptomyces sp. TRD_SC_5, assembly GCF_056836825.1. Lineage (NCBI taxonomy): Bacteria > Bacillati > Actinomycetota > Actinomycetes > Kitasatosporales > Streptomycetaceae > Streptomyces > Streptomyces sp. TRD_SC_5. Next base: position 1,159,696 of record NZ_JBWZZS010000001.1, read on the forward strand.
CACCACATACGCGAGCCCGCGCAGCGCCTGCGATCCCGCGTACAGCATGTTCCGCAGGACCTCGGTGGTCATGACGATCACCGGGGCGTCGGGGTTGACGCTGTTGTCACCGGTCAGCAGCCCGACCTTGTCGGCGCCGTAACGCCGCACGAGGTCCTGGAACTTCTGGTTGGACAGCGCCTTGATGGGCGTGGTGTAGAAGCATTTGCGGCGCTCGGCCAGCGCCAGGTGCACGGCGAACTCACCGACGATGGTCTTGCCCGAACCGGTCGGGGCGGCCACGAGCACACCCTTGCCGGCTTCAAGGGCTTTGCAGGCCTCGATCTGGTACGGGTCCAGCTCGAAGTCGTACAGCTCGCGGAAGGGCGCAAGCGCGGTGGCCTGCTCGGCTGTGCGGATCCGGGCAGCGGCGTAACGCTCAGCTGGGGAAAGGTCCTCTGTCATCTTGTCTTCGAGCCTACCCGCCACGTATGACAGTCAGCCCGATCTTTAAATACGCGGGCCGAGCACCCTGACCGCGCCGGGTACGCACACGGCGGTGAGCGGCAGCGCCCCCAGCGGCTCCCCGTCGGCGTACCCGGTAATTCCGTCCGCCACCAGCTCGACCTTGGCAGCCCGATGGACGGAGACCTTGGGGTGGCTGAGATGCGTCCCCCTGTACACCTTCGGAAAGACCTTGATCAGCGTCGTACGGGAGCAGTCCCCGACCACCGTGACGTCGAAGAGCCCGTCGTCGGCCCGCGCGTCGGCGCAGATCCGCATCCCGCCCCCGTACGACGTCCCGTTCCCCACGGCGACAAGCGTCGCCTCGACCTCACGGACATCCCCGTCGTCAAGCGTGATCCGGTACGCAACGGGCCTGAAGGAGGCCAGTTCCGCGATCATCGCGAGGTCGTACTTCAAACGCCCGCTGGGCCACCGCATCCGGTTGCCCCGGTCATTGACCCGCGAGTCGAATCCGGAGGCGAGTACGGTCCCGAACCACTTCTCCCCCACCCGCCCCAGATCCACATCCGTGATCTGCCCGCCCTTGAGGGCTTCGGCGACCAGCCGCCCGGCCCCGGCCGGGTCCCGTACGGGCAGCTTGAGCGTACGGGCGAAGTCGTTGCCGGTCCCGACGGCGACCACCCCCAGCGGCGTCCGCGTCCCGGCGACGGCCTGCAGAGCGAGCGAGACCATCCCGTCGCCGCCGACGGCTATGAGCGCCCCGGTGCCGCCCTCGACGGCGTCGCGCGCCCGCCGCAGGGCGTCGTCCGCGTCCTGACCGAGGACCGTGCGTACGGAGAATCCCGCGTCCCGCAAAGCAGAAGCGGCCGGCTGCGCGGCGTGCGCGCCCCGGCCGCGGCCCGCGGTGGGATTGACGAAAAGGGTGATCTCACTGGTCACCCGGCGGACCCTACAAGGTCACGTGACGTCGTCGTAGCCGTTCAGCTGCTTCGGTCCCGAGCCGGCGCGCTCGGCGCCCGTCTGCTCGGGGAGCGCGCGAGCGGCGGGGACCGTTTCGATCTCCCCGACCGCCTCCGGGGTGAGGTCGAGCTCCGAGGCCTCGTCGTCGTCCAGCTCGGCGTCCGGGTCGTTGCGGGCCCGTCGCTTGTCGTTCAGCATCGAGAATCCGACCGCCATGAAGTACAGGAGGGTGATCGGCCCGGCCAGGGCGAGCATGCCGATCGGGTCGGTCGTCGGTGTGATGACCGCACCGAAGAGGAAGACACCCATGATCACGCCGCGCCACCACCCGAGCATGCGACGCCCGGTAAGAATGCCCGTGAGGTTGAGCATGATCAACACCAGTGGCAGCTCGAAGGCGAGGCCGAAGACGAGCACCATGCGCAGGGTGAAGTCGAGGACGTCGCCCAGGGACAGGATGTTCGCCGAGCCCGCCGGAGTGAGGCTGATGAGCACCTTCACGCTGATGGGAAGGATGAGGTACGCGAGGTAGGCACCGGCCGAGAACAGCGGCACCGCGGCGCCGACGAACGCGTATGTGTACTTCTTCTCGTTCTTGTGCAGCCCCGGCGCCACGAAGGCCCAGAGCTGGTACAGCCAGACAGGGCTCGCGAGGACCAGACCGGCGGTGAGGCTCACCTGGATCGTCACGGTGAAGGGAGCCGTCAGCGTGTTGAACGAGACGATCGCGCAGTTGCCACCGTCGCTGGTCTCGTTCCTCCCGCACTTGGGCACCGACTGCGTCAGGAACGACATGAGCTCCTCGCTGTACACGAGGGCCACAATCGTGACCGCCATGATCGCGAGCAGCCCCTTGGCGAGCCGGTTGCGCAACTCGCGCAGGTGCTCCACGAGAGGCATGCGCCCCTCGGGGTCCTTCTCCAGTTTGGGGGCAGACTTGAGCAACCCACGTCCTCATCTCGTGCGGCAGGCCATCACCGTTCTTCGCGAAAACGGCGCCTGCGGCGGCCCAGGTGTCAGCGCTTGGTCGTGTCGGTCGGCTCGGCCACAGGGCGCGAACTCGTCACGTCACCGGGCGCGGCCTTGATCGTACGAGGCGCCGGCGTGGTGGGGTCCTGGGCGTTGCCCGTCGCGTGCGGCGGCGGGTCCGCGGGGGTGCTCTGGTCGTCGTCCTTCTTCATCGCCTTGGCCTCGCTCTTGAGAATGCGGGCCGACTTGCCCAGCGAACGGGCCATGTCCGGAAGCTTCTTGGCACCGAACAGCAGGATGATGATGACGAGGATGAGGATGATCTCGGTGGGGCCGAGCCTACCCATAGCTTTTACCTTCTTCACCGAGGCGACAGGGAGTCTGATGCCCGACCGGCCGGACATTTGTCCGGTCGCCGCGCTGGCTGCGATCGTAACCCGTAGGAGTAAACGCAGAGCAATGCCCGTGCATACTCCGGATTGCGGCCCGCGCCTCGCTCCAGGAGCCGCTCAACCAGCCTACGCCTTCACCCGCGCCGTACGGCGCCCGCGCTCCCTACCGCCAGGCTTCGCCAGTGCGAGCCAGGTCCTCGGCCGCGCGTTCCAGGTTCTCCGCGGCCGTATTGATCTCCCGCGAGGTGTCGGCGACCTGGCGCCCGAGGCGCTGGACCTCGACGAACACCCGGATCGCCAGCACGCCCAGTACGGCGAGACCACAGAAACCAAGAGCGATTGCGAGCATCGGCCAGAGCATGCGCAGAGCCTAGACGGTCGGGGGGCGGGGTTCAGCCGGTGGTGTGGAGTCGCAGCGTCCGTACGCCGCCACCTGTGAGCAGCTCGACGATTCGCTCGCCCGCCGGTTTGCGCACCGCCGCGTCGCACTCGGGGCAGGTGAAGGAGTAGAAGGTCGTACGGCGGCTGGCGCCTATCGCGAGGCGCAGCGAGCCCGCGGACAGTTCGAAGCGGGCACCGCAGTCCGGGCAGCCCGCCTTGAAGAGGACCGGGCCCACCTGGGCGTGGATCCCCTGGGCGTGGGCCCCCTGGGCGGGGATCCCTGGCAGTAGCGACATGTCCACCGATCTCCTTACGCCCCGCCGGGGCTCTCGTACGCCGCCAGCGCCTCGCGGGCCGCCTCCCGCGCGCTGACCGCCAGCCCCGGTGGCGACACGATGTGCCCGTCCCTGCCCAGCCGCAGCCCGAGCCGCCGCAGCGAGGCCGGTTCCGGCGTACGCAGGGTGATGCGCAGACCGCCGTCGGGCAGTTCCTCCGCACTGTCGTGCGGGTAGTACTCGGCGACCCAGCGCCCGCCGGGTCCGACCTCCACGACGACCTCCGGGTCGTCCGCCGAGGGCTGGACGAGCCCCTCCGACAGGTCACGCAGCTCGATCTCCGGCGGTACGGACGGCTCGTCCAGCAGCCTGATCTCGGCGACCCGGTCGAGCCGGAACGTACGCCGCGCCTCGGAGAGCCTGCACCAGGCCTCCATGTACGTGTGGCCGACGGCGAAGAGCCGGATCGGGTCGACCTCTCGCTCGGTGAGTTCGTCGCGCGCCGGGGAGTAGTAGCGCAGCCACAGCCGGCGCCGCTCCGAGATCGCCCGGTCGACGTCGGCGAAGACCCCGCCCTCGGATTCGAAGGTCACGGAGAGCCTGGAGCTGGCGCCCGCCACTTCACCCGCCGCGGCCTCCAGCTTCGCGGTGGCCCGCAGCAGCGCCTGCCGGTCGCCCTCACGCAGCCCGGGGAGGGTGGAGACGGCGCGGGCGGCGACGAGCAGCGCGGTGGCCTCGTCGGCGGCGAGCCGCAGCGGCTCCGCGACATCGTCGGGGTTGTGCCACCAGATCCGGTCGCCGTCGGTGTCGATGTCGAGAAGGTCGCCGCCGCGGAAGCTCGTTCCGCACATGGGCAGGACGTCGAGGTCGGAGATCAGCTCGTCCTCGGTGATCCCGAAGGCGCGGGCGACGTCGGTGACATGTGCGCCGGGGCGCTCGCGCAGGTACGTCACCAGGGAGAGCATCCGCCGGGTCTGGTCGATCGCGTTCGTGGCCATGGTGGCTGTGTCCTCGGTCCTTCTCAGTCCTTGGCCACGGCGCGCAGCCGGTCCACGACGTCCGCCCGCAGGTCAGCGGGCTCCAGTACGACGACCTCGGGGCCGAGTTCGACGAGCCAGGCGTCGAGCCCGTGTCCGTACGGAATCGCCAGCTCGTCCCAGCCGTCACCCAGGTCCCGTACGGCGGTGGCCCTGGCCCGCAGCGGGTAGCCGGAGCCCTGGCGCAGCTTGATCAGGGCGCTGCGGGTCGCGGTCTCGCCCGCCCAGCTCTCGACGGTCTCGCGTACGGTCACGACGTCCGGCACCTCGGCGGTGAAGGACCCGGCGCGGGAGCGGACCTTGCCGGTGATCCGGGAGAGCCGGAATACGCGCTCGGCGCCGCGCTCGCGGTCCCAGCCGGCCAGGTACCAGTGGCCGCGCCAGCACTCCAGCGTCCACGGCTCCACGTGCCGGGTCTCGGCGCGGGCGGAGTTGGCCTTGCGGTAGTCGAAGACGACGGGGCGCCGGTCGCGGCAGGCGAGCATCAGCGGCTCGAAGGCCGTCTCGTGCACCGGGATACGGGGTTCGAGGGCGCTGTGGTGGCCTTCGAACGGGTCCTCCGCCTCGGGCATGCCCGCCGCGCGCAGCTTCTGCAGTGCGCCGCTGGCGGCGCCGGCGAGGCGGGCCTGCTGCCAGACCTTGGCCGCGAGGGTGAGGGCGGCGGCTTCTTCGGCGTCGAGGGTGATGGCGGGGAGCCGGTTGCTGTCGCGGCGGGCCAGATAGCCGGCGTCGCCGTCGAGGTTTTCGACGGTTTCGATGACCAGACCGAGTTCGCGCAGATCGTCCTTGTCGCGCTCGAACATCCGGTTGAAGGAATCGTCGGTGCCGGCTTCGAGGTAGGCCTCGATGGACCCTCTCAGTTCCCGCTTGCTGAGCGGGCGCCGGGTCCCGAGCAGGCACAACGCCAGGTTCATCAACCGTTCGGCCTTGGCAATCGCCATCGGCACCCTCTCTCTTGCTCTACGACCCTCGACCGTACCGCCCCGGGGTGTCGCGGCAAAAGCCGAGGGCCCATGCCGACGGACGGCATGGGCCCTCGTACCGCTCCTAGTTGATCAGACCGCGACGAGGTCGCAGACAAAGATCAGCGTCTCGCCCGGCTTGATGACGCCGCCGGCGCCCTGGTCGCCGTACGCGAGGTGCGGGGGAATGATCAGCTCGCGACGGCCGCCGACCTTCATGCCCTGCACGCCCTGGTCCCAGCCGGCGATGACCTGGCCGCCGCCGAGCTGGAACTGCAACGGCGTGCCGCGGTTCCAGCTGGCGTCGAACTCTTCACCGGTGGAGAAGGCCACGCCCACGTAGTGGACCTTGACCTTCTGGCCCGCCTGGGCCACCGCGCCGTCGCCCTCCCAGATGTCCCTGATCTGCAGGTCCTTCGGCGCCTCGCCACCCGGGAAGTCGATCTCGGGCTTTTCGATGCTCACGGAAAATGCTCCTCTGTACTACGAACTGGGCAACCTGGACAGTCTCACAGATCGCCGGTCAGACGGCGCCGAGGATGTCGACGACGAAGACCAGCGTGTTCTTGGCGAGTGGGCTGCTCGGGTCCGCGCCGTAACCGAGCGAGGGCGGGACGACCAGCAGTACGCGGTCACCGACGCGCTTGCCGGTCAGGCCCTTGTCCCAGCCCTGTACGACGGATCCGGTGCCGATCTGGAAGGCCGTGGCGCCACCGTGGTCCCAGGAGGAGTCGAACTTCTTGCCGTCTTCCCACTTGACGCCGGTGTACTGGCCGATCAGGCCCTGGCCGGCCTCGATCTTCGCGCCGGAGCCCTTGATCAGTACCTGCTGCTTCAGCTCCTTGGGGGCCTTTTCGCCCTTGGGGATGGTGACGGTGGCGGCCTTCTGGGGCTCGGCCTTCACCGTGGGCATGCCCGCGTCGGGCGCCGCCTGCGTTCCCTTGACCTCACCCTTGGCGTCGACCTTCGCCGCCCCGACCAGATCCACGACCCAGACGAGGGTGTCCTTCGCGGTGATACCCGACTGGGGGTTCAGGCCCTCCCCGATCAGATCGCTCGCGGTGCCCTGGACCAGCACTCGGCTGCCGGTCTTGCGGCCGGAGACGGAGTCGAGGACTTTCGCGGGCACTTGCTGGCTCGGCTGGCCGAGGCGCTCCACGGGCTGCCGGTGCGGCTGCTTGTCGCCGCCCTGCCCTGCCCAGGTACCGCCGAGGTCGGCCGGGTCGTCCCACTTCCGCACGGAGTAGTCCACGCGGATGAAGTCGCCCTTCTTGGCCTCCGGTCCGCTGCCCTCGGAAACCGTCTTGACGACGGTCTTGTCGTCGGGCTTTGCGTCCTTGGCCACGGAGACCTCGGGCTTCTCCCCGAATTTCCCCTTGACCTCGGCCACACCTGCTGCCGACTCGTTTGACGAGTCCGAACCACACGCGCTTGTGAGCAGCAGGGCGGGCACGGCCAGCAGGGAGGCGATACGTCGCTTGGTGTTGTAGTTCATCAGTCCAACTGGGAGTCGGGGCCACGGGCAATGGCCGCCACTCTACGGTGTGCCGTCGGCTCAGCCGTCGATCGTTCGCGTCACAAAATGCTTCGGTCCCCGCCCGGACGGGGCGAGGACCGAACCACTGTTCACGACCGGGTCAGTCTGTCGACTACATGCCGGCGATGAGCTTTTCCACCCGGTCGTCGACCGACCGGAAGGGGTCCTTGCACAACACGGTGCGTTGTGCCTGGTCGTTGAGCTTGAGGTGCACCCAGTCGACGGTGAAGTCGCGCCGCTGTTCCTGGGCCCGGCGGATGAAGTCGCCGCGCAGCCGCGCCCGGGTGGTCTGCGGCGGCACCGACTTGCCTTCGAAGATCTTCAAGTCGTTGCAGATGCGCGCGGCTTGCCCCTTCTTCTCCAGCAGGTAGTACAGCCCGCGCCGACGGTGGATGTCGTGGTAGGCGAGGTCTATCTGGGCGACCCGGGGGTTCGACATGGTCATGTTGTGCTTGGCGCGGTAGCGCTCGATGAGCTTGTACTTCATGACCCAGTCGATTTCGGTGCCGATCCGGTCGAGGTCCTCGGCCTCGATCGCGTCGAGCGCGCGGCCCCACAGTTCGAGAACCTGCTCGACCGTGCCCGTGCGGATGCCGCGGCGGTCCACGAAGTCCACGGCCTTCTCGTAGTACTCGCGCTGCACTTCTATGGCGGACGCCTCGCGGCCGCTCGCCAGGCGCACCTTGCGCTGGCCGGTGATGTCGTGGCTGACCTCGCGGATGGCCCGGATGGGGTTCTCCAGGGTGAGGTCACGCATGACCGTGCCGGCCTCGATCATGCGCAGGACGAGGTCGGTGGCGCCGACCTTGAGCAGCATGGTCGTCTCGGACATGTTGGAGTCGCCGACGATGACGTGGAGCCTGCGGTAGCGCTCGGCGTCGGCGTGCGGTTCGTCGCGGGTGTTGATGATCGGCCGGGAGCGGGTCGTCGCGGAACTGACGCCCTCCCAGATGTGCTCGGCGCGCTGGCTGACGCAGAAGACCGCGCCACGCGGGGTCTGCAGCACCTTGCCGGCGCCGCAGATGAGCTGGCGGGTGACGAGGAACGGGATGAGGATGTCCGCGAGCCTGGAGAACTCCCCGTGCCGGGCCACCAGGTAATTCTCGTGGCAGCCGTAGGAGTTTCCCGCAGAGTCGGTGTTGTTCTTGAAGAGATAGACGTCGCCCGCGATTCCCTCCTCGTGCAGGCGGCGTTCGGCGTCGACGAGCAGGCCTTCGAGAATGCGCTCGCCCGCCTTGTCGTGGGTGACGAGCTCGGTCACGTTGTCGCATTCGGGAGTTGCGTATTCCGGATGCGATCCCACGTCGAGGTAGAGGCGGGCGCCGTTCCGCAGGAAGACATTGCTGCTGCGGCCCCATGACACAACACGGCGGAAGAGGTAGCGCGCCACTTCGTCAGGAGACAGTCGGCGCTGTCCCCTGAACGTGCACGTGACGCCGTACTCGTTCTCCAGCCCGAAAATGCGGCGGTCCATGACTGAACATTACGCCTGATGGCCTGTCCTGAAACCGGGTTCGGCCGCACCGATTCGATCATTTTCGCAAGGGATTACGACAGAGTCCTGGGGAAGGGGAGCGGCGACGGGAATCGTGAGAACCCGCCGGGTCGCCAGCAGGACAAGCAGCGCGGCCACTCCGCCGCCCGCCGCGACGGCGAAACTCGCGGCCGTGCCGCCGTATTCGACGGCCGGTCCCGCGGCGCCGGTTCCCACCGCGGCGCCTACGCCGAAGGTGGTGACCAGCCAGGAGAACGCCTCGGTGACGGTGCCGCGCGGGGCGTGCCGGTCGACCACGATAAAGGCGCAGGCGAGCGCGGGCGCGAGAAAGACTCCGGAGACGGCGGCGAGTACGACCATCGCGGGGACGCCCGGGGTGAGCATCAGCGGCAGATACCCGAGCGCGAGCAGGGCCACGATGAACCGCAGCCGCCGCTCGGGGGCGCCGGCCCACTGCCGGGCGCCGTACACCGTGCCGCCCACCAGCGCGCCGAGTCCGAGGGCCGCCATCAGCCAGCCGTACACCGCGTCCCGGCCGTGGTCGTCGGCGTACGCGACACCCGCGACCGTGATCGAGCCGAGCGCCAGGCCCACGAAGAAGAACGAGCCGAGGAGGGCCAGCAGACCCGGCGAACGCAGGGCGCCCAGCCAGTGCGCCTCGCGGGGCGCCGAACGCCAGGCCCGCGAAGGCTCGGAGAGTACGACGGAGAGCGCGCCCAGCACGCCTATGGCGTTGATGACGAGCAGCGCGGCCGCCGGTGACCACAGCGCCACGAGCAGCGTGACGAGCAGGGGCCCCACGGTGAAGATGATTTCCTGCGCCACCGCGTCCATGGCATACGCCCGGTGCACCCGGTCCTCACGGCCGAGCACGTTCGGCCACAGGGCTCGCAGGCCGCCTTCGAGGGGCGGCGTGAAGACCCCGGCGAGGGCCACAGCGGCGTACGCGAGGGGCAGCGGGTCGATCCCGGCGAAGGTGAGCAGCACCATGCCGAGCGCGGACAGGACCGCGGCGGGAAGCTGCACGCGCGGCTGCCCGTACAGGTCCACGGCGCGGCCGAGCAGCGGCTGCCCCACCGCGTTGCCCAGCCCGTACACCGCGGCGAGGCCGCCCGCCAGCGAGTAGCTGCCGCCCTCGGCGCGGGTGAGGAGCACGATCGCGATGGGGGCGGTGGCGTTGGGCAGCCGGCCCACCAGAGTGCCCGCCAGGAGGCGCGCGGCGTACCGCGTCCTCAGCAGTTCCGCGTATCCCGCGGCCATGTCCGCCCCTCTCTGCTCCGGCGCGAACCGAAGTTGTACGTATAACGTCCTGTGTCATACGTACCATGAGCCAGTCCGCGGGTCCACCTCGCGGCAAGAAGCCGTTGCTGCGGAGGCACGAGTGACCAGCCCGGACGAAACCCCGGACGACACCAACGAAACCGCCGGTCCCGGGGCGCACGCCGCGCCGCCCACCAGCAGGGATGTCGCCCGCGCCGCCGGGGTCTCGCAGGCGACCGTGTCGCTGGTACTCGGCGACAAGTGGCGCGGCCGTGTGTCGGAGCGCACCGCGGATGTCGTACGCGAGGCAGCGCGCGAGCTCGGGTACCGCCCCAATCTCGCCGCCCGAAACCTGCGGCTCGGCAGGACCAGGACGGCGCTGCTCGTCGTGCCGGCGCTGACCAACGAGTTCTTCGCCCGGGTCTACGAGGGCGCCGCCCGCACGGCCGCCGCCCACGATTTCGGCGTCGTCCTCTACCCCTCCCCCGACGGTACGGGGCCGGCCCGCGACCCCTTCGCCTCGGCACAGGCCACACTGGACGGCGTCATCGCGTCCTCCATGGCCGCCGGCGCCCTCGGTGCGATCCGCGGCGCGGGGCTGCCGCTCGTGATGCTCGACAGCGACCCGGCGGACCCGGGCGCCGCCGCGCACGTGAATCTCGACATCGCGGACGGGATGCGCCAGGTGACGGACCATCTGCTCGCCCTCGGGCACCGCCGGTTCGTCCACCTCGCGTCGGCCGTGGCGTCCTGGACGTTCGACGTACGCGCCGCAACCCTCCACGACGAGCTGCGGCGGGCCCCCGACGCGGTCGTACGCACGGTGCCCGCGCCCCTGGACGTACACGGCGCCAGAGAGGCCGCCGAGCTGGCGCTGACCGGCCCGGGGCCGCGGCCGACGGCGCTGATCTGTGACGACGACATCGTCGCGGCGGGCGCCTGCAAGGCGGTGCGCCGCCTCGGGCTGCGGGTGCCCGAGGACGTCTCGGTCACCGGGTTCGACGACCTGGCCCTGGCGACCGCCGTGGAGCCGGAGCTCACAACCGTGCGGCTGCCCGCCGAGCAGGTCGGCGAGCGGGGCATGGCCGCGCTGCTGGCGGTCCTGGAGGGCCGGCGGCCCGAGGGCGGCGAGATCGCCGTGGAGCTGGTCGTCCGCGGCTCCACCGCACATGTCTGACGCGGGTTCACCGCATTCACCGCATGCCGGTGCCCCGGGCCGCTGGACGGCCCGGGGCACCGGCTGTGACGTCCGGAGCGGCTACTCCTCGGTGTCCGAAGCGGTGTCGGTCGGCGCGGCCGCGTCACCGTCCGCCTCCAGCAGGCGTGAGAGCTGACGGCCGACGATGCGCTTGAACTTCCGCTCCTGCGGGCGCGTACGGTCCAGGACCGCCACCTCGAGCCGCTCGGCGGGGATCTCCCGCTCGCTGCCGTTGGTGTCCCGCGAGAGCGCCTGTACGGCGAGCTTGAGCGCCTCCGCGAGCGTCATCCCGTCCCGGTGGCGCTGGTCGAGGAAGGTGCTGATCTGCTCCGCGTTGCCGCCGACCGCGACCGAGCCGTGCTCGTCCACGATCGAACCGTCGTGCGGCAGCCGGTAGATCTGGTCGCCCTCGGGGCGGGCCCCGACCTCGGCGACGACCAGCTCCACCTCGTACGGCTTCTCCGCGTTGCTGGAGAAGATCGTGCCCAGCGTCTGCGCGTAGACGTTGGCGAGGCCACGGGCCGTCACATCTTCACGGTCGTAGGTGTATCCGCGCAGATCGGCGTACCGGACGCCGCCGATCCGCAGGTTCTCGTACTCGTTGTACTTGCCGGCGGCGGCGAAGCCGATCCGGTCGTAGATCTCGCTGAACTTGTGCAGCGCGCGGGACGGGTTCTCGCCGACGAATACGATGCCGTCGGCGTACTGCAGCACGACAAGGCTGCGACCGCGGGCGATGCCCTTCCGGGCGTATTCCGCCCGGTCGGCCATGGCCTGCTGGGGTGAGACATAGAACGGCGTCGACACCGGCTATCCGTCCCTTTCTGTCAGTGGCACGTCGGATCTCATAAGGACAGGAGCCGTCAGAGAAGCGCGGCCCGGGGACCGTCGGGCTGTTCCAGCCGCCGCTCGAGGATCGAGCGGGCCAGCTCGGAGGACTCCGCCTCGGTGAGCCGCCGGAAGCCCTCGTCGGTGATCACGGTGACGATCGGATAGATGCGGCGGGCCACGTCCGGGCCGCCCGTTGCCGAGTCGTCGTCGGCCGCGTCGTACAGCGCCTGGACGACCAGCGTGGTCGCCTGCTGCTCCGTCAGATCGTCGCGGTAGAGCTTCTTCATCGACCCTCGGGCGAAGATGGAACCGGAGCCCGTGGCCGCGAACCCGTGCTCCTCGGAGCGGCCGCCCGTCACGTCGTACGAGAAGATGCGGCCCTTCTCACGGTCGACGTCCCAGCCCGCGAAGAGCGGGACGACGGCCAGGCCCTGCATGGCCATGCCGAGATTGCTGCGGATCATCGTGGAGAGCCGGTTCGCCTTGCCCTCCAGGGAGAGCTGGGCGCCTTCCACCTTCTCGAAGTGCTCGAGCTCCAGCTGGAAGAGCCTGACCATCTCCACCGCCAGACCGGCGGTACCGGCGATGCCCACCGCCGAGTACTCGTCGGCGGGGAAGACCTTCTCGATGTCGCGCTGCGCGATCATGTTGCCCATGGTCGCCCGGCGGTCACCGGCGAGCACCACGCCGCCGGGGAAAGCGGCGGCGACGATCGTCGTGCCGTGCGGAGCCTCTATGACGCCCTTCATGGGCGGCAGGACCCGCCGTCCCGGCAGCATGTCGGGCGCATGGTCGCCCAGAAAGTCCATGAACGACGACGAGCCCGGCGTCAGGAAGGCAGCCGGCAGACGCCCGGTGCTACGAGGGTTGGCTTCCACGCGTTTCCTTCCGGATAAGCGGCGGCCCGCCACTGGGAGGCCGGGCCGATCTTTCGAACTGTGCACGGACCATACCCGTACGGTCGCCGGTCATCCGTCCCGGTGTGCCGGACCTGGGTCCACGGCCACCGGGACGGACAACGGGCTTTACTCCCCGCCCTTTTGAACGAAGGAGCGAACGAAGTCCTCGGCGTTCTCTTCCAAGACGTCGTCGATCTCGTCCAGTACGGAGTCGACATCGTCCGACAGCTTTTCCTGGCGCTCCTTGAGGTCCTCGGAGGCCTGCGCGTCCTGCGCGGTCTCCTCGGTCTCCTCGGTGGAACGTGTCGCCTTCTGCTGTCCGCCGTCGCTGTCCTTGGTCGCCATCTCTACCTCACCCCGCTCGCTCGGTTCGATGTCCTTGATCAGACCCTACAAGCGGGGTCTGACATCCGCGCCGTACTTTCACAACGCGTGGGGATCACCTCGATGATTCCCACCCGCCGCCCCTTTCAGCCGCCCTCAGCCGCCGGAAAGCACCCGGACCAGGTCTTCCGCCGTCCTGCACCGGTCGAGGAGTTCCTTGACGTGGTTACGTGTACCGCGCAACGGTTCCAGGGTGGGCACGCGCTGGAGCGAGTCCCGGCCCGGCAGGTCGAAGATCACGGAGTCCCAGGAGGCCGCCGCGACGTCGTCCGCGTACTGCTCCAGGCAGCGGCCGCGGAAATACGCCCTGGTGTCCTCAGGAGGCTTCGTACCGGCCCGCAGCACCGCGTCCTCGTCCAGCAGCCGCTTCATCTTCCCGCGGGCCGCCAGGCGGTTGTACAGGCCTTTCTCGGGGCGCACGTCGGCGTACTGGAGGTCCACCAGGTGAAGCCTCGGCGCGTCCCAGTCCAGGCTGTCGCGCCTGCGGTAGCCCTCGAGCAGCTCCCGCTTGGCGATCCAGTCCAGCTCGCCCGACAGGCTCATCGGGTCGTTCTCGAGCCGGTTCAGTACGTCCTCCCAGCGCGCCAGGACGTCCTTGGTCTGGTCGTCCGCGTCGACGCCGAACCGCTCCTCGACGTACTTGCGTGCCAGCTCGAAGTACTCCATCTGAAGCTGGACAGCGGTGAGTGTCCGGCCGCTGCGCAGCGTGATCAGCCGTTGCAGCGTCGGGTCGTGCGAGACCTGGTGCAGGGTGCGCACCGGCTGGTCGATCGCCAGGTCGACGTTGATGAAGCCGTCCTCGATCATCGACAGCACCAGGGACGTCGTACCGAGCTTCAGGTAGGTCGAGATCTCCGAGAGGTTCGCGTCGCCGATGATCACGTGCAGCCTGCGGTACTTCTCGGCGTCGGAGTGCGGCTCGTCGCGGGTGTTGATGATGGGGCGCTTGAGGGTCGTTTCGAGGCCTACCTCGACCTCGAAATAGTCCGCTCGCTGGCTGATCTGGAAGCCGTGCTCGTGGCCGTCCTGGCCGATGCCGACGCGGCCGGCGCCCGTGACGACCTGCCGGGACACGAAGAACGGCGTCAGGTGGCGCACGATGTCCGAGAAGGGGGTCTCCCGCTTCATCAGGTAGTTCTCGTGCGTGCCGTAGGACGCGCCCTTGTTGTCGGTGTTGTTCTTGTAGAGGTGGATCGGCTGGGCGCCCGGCAGCTGGGCGGCCCGCTCCGCCGCCTCAGCCATGATCCGCTCGCCGGCCTTGTCCCAGAGCACCGCGTCCAGCGGATTGGTGACCTCCGGGGAGCTGTACTCGGGGTGCGCGTGGTCGACGTACAGCCGCGCGCCGTTCGTGAGGATGACATTGGCCAGGCCGATGTCCTCGTCCGTGAGCTGACTGTTGTCGGCGGCCTCCCGGGCGAGGTCGAAGCCTCGCGCGTCCCGCAGCGGATTCTCCTCCTCGAAGTCCCAGCGGGCGCGTCGCGCCCGGTGCATCGCCGCCGCGTAGGCGTTGACGATCTGGGACGAGGTGAGCATGGCATTGGCGTTGGGGTGGCCGGGGACGGAGATCCCGTACTCCGTCTCGATGCCCATTACTCGCCGTACGGTCATGCGGCCCTCCTTGCCCGGCGTCGCCCCCGGACGGGGGCGGCACTCAAGTACCGCTGGTTCTCCGGTGCGTGTGCGGTGCCCGGCCCCGCACTGCGCGACTCGGCGGTACCGAAGAGCCTAGAACGCCTCTGCCCTGGTAGGGAGATCAATTCCGTCATTGCTCTGGTGTGGTCGGTATGGCGGCCGGTGTGGCAGCCGGTGTGGCTGGAAAGCAGCAGGCTGCGGATACCCGAGCGGGTACCCGCAGCCCGTCTGCGATCTACAGGTACTGACCGGTGTTTGCCACCGTGTCGATGGAGCGTCCGGTGTCCGCGCCCTGTTTTCCGGTGACGAGCGTGCGGATGAATACAATCCGCTCGCCCTTCTTTCCGGAGATACGGGCCCAGTCGTCCGGGTTGGTGGTGTTCGGCAGGTCCTCGTTCTCCTTGAACTCGTCCACGCAAGCCTGGAGGAGGTGGGAGACCCGAAGGCCCTTCTGGTTCTGGTCGAGGAAGGCCTTGATGGCCATCTTCTTGGCCCGGTCGACGATGTTCTGGATCATCGCGCCGGAATTGAAGTCCTTGAAGTACAGGACTTCCTTGTCGCCGTTCGCGTACGTGACCTCGAGGAAGCGATTTTCCTCGGACTCCGCGTACATCTGCTCGACGACCGACTGGATCATGCCGTGGACCGCGCCCTCCCTGGAGCCCGTGTGCTCGGCCAGGTCGTCCGCGTGCAGCGGCAGGGTGGAGCGGAGGTACTTCGCGAAGATGTCCTTCGCCGCCTCGGCGTCCGGACGCTCGATCTTGATCTTCACGTCGAGCCGGCCCGGCCGCAGGATCGCCGGGTCGATCATGTCCTCACGGTTGGAGGCGCCGATGACGATGACGTTCTCCAGGCCCTCCACGCCGTCGATCTCGGCGAGCAGCTGCGGAACGATGGTGTTCTCCACGTCCGAGCTGACACCGGAGCCACGGGTGCGGAAGAGCGACTCCATCTCGTCGAAGAAGACGATGACGGGGGTGCCCTCGCTCGCCTTCTCCCGGGCACGCTGGAAGACGAGGCGGATGTGCCGCTCGGTCTCACCGACGTACTTGTTGAGGAGCTCGGGGCCCTTGATGTTGAGGAAGTAGCTCTTCCCCGCGGGCTGGCCGGTCACCTCGGCGACCTTCTTGGCAAGGGAGTTGGCGACGGCTTTCGCGATCAGCGTCTTGCCGCAGCCGGGCGGACCGTAGAGCAGGATGCCCTTCGGCGGCCGCAGTTCGTGCTCCTTGAAGAGGTCGGGGTGGAGGTACGGAAGCTCGACCGCGTCGCGGATCATCTCGATCTGGCCGCCCAGACCGCCGATCTTGTCGTAGTCGACGTCCGGGACCTCTTCGAGGACGAGCTCCTCGACCTCGCTCTTCGGGATGACTTCGTAGACGTAGCCGGACCTGGTTTCCAGCAGCAGGGCGTCGCCGGGGCGGATGGTGACGTCCATCAGCGGCTCGGCGAGCCGCACCACCCGTTCCTCGTCGGTGTGCCCCACCACCAGGGCGCGCTCGCCGTCCTCAAGGATTTCCTTGAGGGTGACGATTTCCCCGGCGCGCTCGAACTCCATGGCCTCGACCACGTTGAGGGCCTCGTTGAGCATGACCTCCTGGCCACGCCTGAGCTCTTCGAGCTCCACGCTCGGGCTGACGTTCACCCGCAGCTTGCGGCCGCCGGTGAAGATGTCTGCCGTGCCGTCCTCGTTCGCGACGAGGAAGACACCGAAGCCGGCCGGCGGCTGCGCGAGCCGGTCGACTTCTTCCTTGAGGGCCACGATCTGGTCGCGGGCCTCACGGAGCGTATTGGCGAGCCGCTCGTTCTGTGCGGACACGCCGGCCAAGTTGGTCTGCAGCTCGACGATCCGCTCTTCGAGAATCCTCGTATGGCGCGGAGAGTCGGCGAGCTTGCGGCGCAGGACGGCGATTTCCTGCTCGAGATAGGCAACCTGTCCGGCGGGGTCCTCAGACCCTCGCCCGGGCCGGATGCCGCGGTTGATGTCGTCGTCGTGGGCTGCCACGGTCCTCACCTCCTCCAAGGGGAGCTGGACGCTTCCTGACCCTACCTGGGCGGGTGCTGGTTGAAACCCCTAGATCACAAAGACTGCGGGGTGTGTCCGATCTTCACCCTTGCGTACTCGCTCACACCAGGGGAATACCCACCCATCAACACGGCAAAGCGGCCGGTTGTATCGTCGAAGTGTTCAACACCCGTCAGGGCTGGCTCCAATTGCTACAACCGCGCAGAAAACGGCAGGAGATATGACCGTGCAGCAGAAGGCTCCCACCGACGACGGCGCACAGACCGGTGACCCGCTCGAGGTGTGGATCGACCAGGACCTCTGCACCGGTGACGGCATCTGCGTCCAGTACGCCCCGGAGGTCTTCGAGCTCGACATCGACGGCCTGGCGTACGTGAAGAGCTCCGGCGACGAACTGCTGCAGAGCCCCGGCGCCACAACGCCCGTGCCCCTGACGCTTCTGAGGGACGTCGTCGACTCGGCGAAGGAGTGCCCGGGCGACTGCATCCACGTACGCCGGGTTTCGGACTGCGTCGAGGTCTACGGTCCCGACGCGGAGTGACGGATCACATACTGCGCGCGTCCGGCAGGACGGTCTTGGCGAACTTGCCGCCCTTCCACTGCCACTTGACCTTCTCCTGCCGGTCGGGGCAGCAGCGCGGCACGTCCGGCGCCGAGTAGCCGAGCAGCGTCGCGGAGACCGCGCCACCGCTGACAGCGAAGTCAGTGACTCCCGTCCCGTCCGCCGGGTCCACCAGGGTCGCCACGACGCGCGAGGGCCCGGTCAGTACGAACACACCGCTCGGCGGGGTGCCGATCCCCGACACACAGCGCACGACCGCGACGGTCTCGGGCCGGCCGTCGCCATCGAGGTCCCCGGAGCCCTGCTTGACCACGGCGGGCTTCTCGCCGTGGCAGTCCAGTGGGTACACCGCGCTCGACGCGTCGGGTGCGGCCGCGACCGCCGCCTTGACCGGCCCGGCGCCGTGGGCGGTCTGGGAGGCGGTGGCGGCTTCGGGCTGGAGCAGCCCGGCCGCGGCGACGACCGCGGCCATCGCGGCGGCGGTGGCGAGCCAGTGCGCCGGGCGGGGCCGGGTGTGCGCGAGGTCCAGGGCGGCGGAGGTCTGCACGCGGGGTGTCTCCTGGGGCTGTACCGGGTGGGTGGCGAGCATCGTGCCACACGTCACAGCTACGCGGAACGGCGGGGTCCGTACCCGTAGGAGACGAAGCGGTAACGGAAAAGCGCCGCCGCTGAGTTCCCCGGTCGGTCGGGGAACTCAGCGGCGGCGCTTGCTCGTTGTCGGGTCAGCCTCGGGAGGCCGACCCGCTCTCGCTTCCGGGCCCCGTGTAGTCGTCGCCGTACGCGCCCTTGGCGGGACGGCGGCGGCGCAGCGGTGCCTCCACGCCGTCCGCGAGGCGGCGGGCGGTCAGCAGGAAGCCGGTGTGGCCGATCATCCGATGGTCGGGCCGGACGGCCAGACCCTCGACGTGCCAGTTGCGGATCATCGACTCCCAGGCGGTCGGCTCCGCGAAGCAGCCGATCTCGCGGATGGACTCGACGGTGCGCGCCAGCTGCGTGGTGGTGGCCACGTAGCAGCAGAGGATGCCGCCGGGGACGAGCGCCTTGCGTACGACCTCCAGGCACTCCCACGGGGCGAGCATGTCCAGGATCACGCGGTCGACGTCGGTGTCGGACAGATTGTCCTGGAGGTCGCCGACGGTGAGCTGCCAGGCGGGGTGCGGACCGCCGAAGTAGCGCTCCACGTTCTGCGTGGCGATCTCGGCGAAGTCCTGGCGGCGCTCGTAGGAGTGCAGCATGCCCTGGTCACCGATGGCGCGCAGCAGGAAGCTGCTCAGCGAGCCGGAGCCGACCCCCGCTTCGACGACGCGGGCGCCGGCGAAGATGTCTGCGAAGGCCAGGATCTGCCCCGCGTCCTTGGGGTAGACCACGGCGGCACCGCGGGGCATGGACAGGACATAGTCGGGGAGCAGGGGGCGCAGCGCGAGGTAGGCGACGTTTCCCGTGGTACGGACAACACTGCCCTCGGGAGCACCGATCAGCTCGTCGTGGGGGAAGGAACCCTTGTGGGTGTGGAAATTCTTCCCGGCCTCGAGCGTGAACGTGTAGTGGCGTCCCTTGGGGTCGGTGAGCTGGACCTGATCCCCGACCTGGAAGGGGCCGCGACGTCGGGCGGCACCGGTCGGTTCGGACATGTGACCAGCCTACCGGTCTTTTGGGGGGCGGATTCGCCGCCGTACGCCGTCGGAGGGGCCAGGACTTCGCCGGGGACTGGCTACTGCGGGCGGGCCATGGCCGACACGAAGGCGCGCTCCACGTCGGCGGTGGACAGCACACCGTAGATCTCGCCGGTCTCCTCGACCACCAGGTACTCCGTGGCCGGGGCGGCCCGCAGGCGCTCCAGGAGTGCCTCGCCCGCCAGCTCGGCCGCGATCTTCATGTCCTCGGTGAGATCCTGCGCGAGTCCGCTCACCGCCACCCAGGGCCTGCGGTGTTCCGGTACGCCGACGATGGCCGCCTCGCGGACGACGCCGGTGGGCTCGCCCTGGCCGTCGACGACGACCAGGGCGCGGGCGCCGGCGGCGTTGGCGCGGCGCAGTGCCTCGGAGAGCGGGGTGGCGGACTCGACGGGGACGGCGCGCCGGGTGAGCGTACGGGCGCGCAGGTCGGGGAGGTGTTCGCGCAGCCGGGCCATGCGCAGGCTGTTGCCGGCGCCGGTCCAGATGATCGCGGCGAGGATGGCGGCGAGCAGGGCGTCGGTGACGGTCTCCATGCCGCCGATGTCCTCGGTGGCGTTGCCGAGGGCGCCGGTGTGCGTGAGCAGCGGAAGGCCGATGAGGACGGCGACGGCGAGCGCCCTGCCGACCCAGGCGGCGGCGATGGTGCCGCTCATCGGCTTGCCGGTGATCTTCCAGACGATGGCCCGGAGCATGCGGCCGCCGTCCAGCGGCAGGCCGGGCAGCAGGTTGAAGGCCGCGACGATGAGGTTGGAGATCATCAGACCGGCCAGCAGGACGCCGGGCACGGTGCCGGGCTCCACGATCCGCATGCCGGCGTAGAACACTCCGCCCAGTACGAGCGAGAGCAGCGGGCCGACGAAGGCGAGGACGAACTCGCGCCCGGGCGTCTCCGACTCCTTCTCGATCTCCGAGACGCCGCCGAAGAACTGGAGCTGGATGCGGCGCACCGGCAGCTTGAAGCGCAGTGCCGCGACCGTGTGGGCCAGTTCGTGGACCAGTACGGAGGCGTAGAAGGCGACGGCGAAGAAGAGGGAGACCAGATAGCGGAGGTTGCCCAACTCGGGGAGTACGCGGTCGAGCTGGCCGCCGAAGACCCAGGTGATGAGGGCGGCGACGAGGAACCAGCTGGGGGCGACGTACACCGGCACACCGAAAGGGCGGCCCATCAGCAGGCCGCCGCCCGGCTCGCGCGGGCGCTGCGGCTTGTCGCCGTTCCCGCCGCTCTGGCCGCGCTTGTCGCGCTCGCCGCTCTCGTTCACAGGGGCCCTTCGTTCGCAAGCGTCCTCGCCGCCGCGTCCGCCGGCCACGCAGCGCGAGAGGGGTCTGCCGTCGATGGTATGCGGACGGCTGTCAGTGGCGGGCCGTAGGGTCTTTGACATGACTACGAGTTCCGGTCGGGCCGACGCTGCCCAGCGCCCCATGTCGCTCTCCCCCTCGCGGGCGAGCGACTTCATGCAGTGTCCCCTGCTCTACCGGTTCCGGGTGATCGACAAGCTGCCCGAGAAGCCGAGCGCGGCGGCGACGCGCGGCACGCTGGTGCACGCCGTGCTGGAGCGGCTCTTCGACGCCCCGGCCACGGAGCGCACGGCCGGGCGGGCCAGGGCGCTGGTACCGGGCCAGTGGGACCGGCTGCTGGAATCGAAGCCGCAGCTCACGGAGCTGTTCGCGGAGGACCAGGAGGGTGAGCGGCTGTCGCGCTGGCTGGTGGAGGCCGAGGAGCTGGTCGAGCGGTGGTTCACGCTGGAGGACCCGACCCGTCTGGAACCGGCCGAGCGGGAGCTCTTCGTCGAGACGGAGCTGGAGTCGGGGCTGCGGCTGCGCGGCATCATCGACCGGGTGGATGTGGCGCCGTCGGGCGAGGTACGGATCGTCGACTACAAGACGGGCAAGGCTCCCCGGCCGGAGTACGCCGAGGGCGCGCTGTTCCAGATGAAGTTCTACGCGCTGGTGATCTGGCGTTGGAAGGGCGTCGTACCGCGCCGGCTTCAGCTGGTGTACCTCGGCAGCGGTGATGTGGTGACGTACGACCCGGTCGAGGCGGATCTGGAGCGGGTGGAGCGCAAGCTGCTCGCGCTGTGGGAGGCCATCAAGGAAGCCACCGAGACGGGTGTCTGGCGTCCGCGCCCGACCAAGCTGTGCGGATGGTGCGACCACCGCGCGGTCTGCCCGGAATTCGGCGGCACTCCCCCGGCGTACCCGCTGCCCGTCGCGATCACGGTGCGCCCGGCCGATCCGGCCGAGACCGGCCAGGGCAGAATGGACCCGGTCTAGAGAAGGAGACTCCGTGGCTATCCGCGTCCTACTGGTCGACGACCAGCCCCTGCTGCGCACCGGCTTCCGGATGATTCTGGAGGCCGAGCAGGATCTCGCGGTCGTCGGTGAGGCCGGAGACGGTCTGCAGGCGCTCGACCAGGTCCGGGCGCTGCAGCCCGATGTAGTCCTGATGGACATCCGGATGCCGCGGATGGACGGCGTGGAGGCGACCCGTCAGATCACCGGCCCCGGCAAGGACGGCCCGGCGAAGGTGCTGGTGCTGACCACCTTCGACCTCGACGAGTACGTGGTGGAGGCGCTGCGCGCCGGGGCCAGCGGCTTCCTGCTGAAGGACGCGCCCGCCAACGAGCTCGTGCAGGCGATCCGGGTGGTGGCCGCGGGCGAGGCGATGCTGGCGCCGAGCATCACGCGCCGGCTGCTCGACAAGTACGCGGATCACCTGCCGTCCGGCGATGAGCAGGTCCCGGACGCGCTGCACACGCTGACCGAGCGTGAGGTCGAGGTGCTGAAGCTGGTGGCCCGCGGGCTGTCCAACGCGGAGATCGCCGCCGACCTCTTCGTGAGCGAGACGACGGTGAAGACCCATGTGGGACATGTGCTGACGAAGCTGGGGCTGCGCGACCGCGTCCAGGCCGCGGTGTACGCGTACGAGAGCGGCCTGGTCAGGCCCGGCGCCCAGTAGCGGACGGCCGGGCCCGGCCCGGCGGACGCCGGCCGTCGGCGTTCGCCGGCGGCCGGCGTCCTGCCTCAGCCCTTGCTGATCTCCCAGAACCGGAAGACGGTCGACGCGTCGAGGGTCCACTCCAGGCCCGCGATGTCGTCGTATGCCACGGCGTACTGCTTGCCCTGCCAGAGCGGGATGATCGGCACCTCGTCGGCGACGATGTCCTGGAGCTTGCCGAAGTCTTCCTCGGCCGTGGGGCGGTCGGTCGCGGCGGCGGTGTCCGGGATGATGCCCTCGGTGATCCGGCGGTTCTCGTAGTTGTTGGCGAGGACGTTGTCCTTGCCGAAGAACGGCAGGGTGAAGTTGTCCGGGTCCGGATAGTCGGGGACCCAGCCCTTCACGTACACCCCGTACTTGCCGGCTGCGATGTTCTTCTCGTACTGCTCGATCTCGACCGACTCGACGCTCGCGTCGAAGAGGCCGCTCTTGTTGAGCTGCTTGGCTATCGCCTTGAACTCCTGGACCGTGGCGGGTCCGTAACGGCTCGGCGTGGCCCAGAGGGTGACCTTCACCTTGCCGTTGATGCCCGCGCCGCGCAGGGCCCGCTCGGCCTTGTCGGGCTGCGGGCTGCCGCCGTAGGTGTCGAAGAACGCCGTGTTGTGGGCGCCGATACCGCTCGGGATGATCGAGTACAGCGGGGTGGCGGTGGACTGGTAGACGTCCCGCACCAGCGCGTCGCGGTCGATGAGGAATGCCATCGCCTTGCGCACGGCGGGCTTGCCGACGACCGGGTCGTTCACGTTGAAGACCAGGTGCTGGACCTCGGCGCTGGAGCCCTCGACGACCTCGATGCCCTTGTCGCTGTCGGCCTTGGAGTGCTCGAGCTCGGCGATGTCGCCGGCCATGAGGCCTCGGTAGGCGATGTCCACGTCGCGCCTCTTGAGGGACGCGGCCAGCGCCTTCTGGTCACCGTGGAAGAACTTCATGGTGACGCCGTTGTTCTTCGTCTCGGCGGTGCCCTTGTAGTTCTCGTTGACGGAGAAGACCGCCTCGGTCCGGCCGAAGGCGTCCAGGTTGTACGGGCCCGAGCCGACCGCCTGCTTGTCGGTGCGCAGCTTGTCGAAGTCGTACTCACGGTGGTCGACGATGGAACCGGCGCCCGAGGCGATCTTGCTCGGGAAGGTGGCGTCCGGCACCTTGAGGTTGAAGATGATGTTCTTCTCGTCCGGCGTCTCGATCGTGTCGATGGAGCCGAGCATGACCGCCGCGGGGCCGGTCTGGTCGTTGATCTTCAGGGAGCGCTCGAAGGAGTACTTGACGTCCTTCGAGGTCAGGTCGTTGCCGTTGCTGAACTTCAGGCCGTCGCGCAGCGTGCAGCGGAAGACCGTGCTGCCGCCCTTGTCGAAGTCGCAGGTCTCCGCGGCCTCGGGCTGCGGAGTGGAGCTGCCCTTGGGGAAGCTCAGCAGCGACTGGAAGACGTTGTTGAACAGCAGCCAGGAGCCCGGGTCGTAACCCGATGCCGGGTCGGTGGCCAGCACCTCGTCCGACATTCCGATGACCACACCGCCGTCAGTGCCCCCCGAGCCGCCCTTCTCGGTGCCACAACCGCTGAGCAGCCCTGCCGCCAGCCCCGCAGCGAGCGGGGCCGTCAGCCACTGATTACGCCTTTTCACGGATCCTTGCCTCACAGATTCGATGAATTGCCTACCGGCGACGCGGTCTTCGCGGCCCGGCTTCTGACGGACTACTGCCTGCCGGCGTCAGGAGACGCCGCGGCCCAGCTCCCACAACTGCAGGTCCGCCGAGGAGTTGAGGGCCCACTCGACACCGGTGATGTCGTCGCGCGCGGCGACGTACTGCTTGCCCTGCCACAGCGGCAGCACCGGCACGTCGTTGGCGACGATCTCCTGGATCCGCTCGAACGGCCCCGCGGCCGAGGCCCGGTCGGCCGCGCGGCGCGACTGGGGAATGAGCTTGTTCCTGGCTTCGCTGCTTACGTACGGGGAGTTGAGGAAGTTGTCCTTGTCCAGGAACGGCGCGACGTAGTTGTCGGCGTCCGGGAAGTCGGGGAACCAGCCCATGCCGTAGACGGCGTACTCGCCGCGCTTCTGGCTGTCACGGAACTCCGACCACGCGGTGCCCTTGATGCCGACGTCGAAGAGCTTCGTGTCGTTGAGCTGCTCCTGGAGCACCTCGAACTCCTTCTTCGTCGCCGGTCCGTAGTGGTCGCTCGTGTAGTTCAGCGTCAGCTTCACCGGCGTGGTGATGCCGGCGGCCCTCAGGAAGCCGGCGGCCTTGGGCCGGTTCGGCTCGCCGTACTTGTTGAAGAACGAGTTCTGGTGCCCCGTGATGGTGTTCGGGATGAGCGAGTACAGCGGCTCGGCCGTCGCCGGGTAGACCTCGCTCGCCAGCTCCCCACGGTCGACGACGGCGGCCAGGGCCTGGCGCACCGCCTTGCTCTTCACCGTGGAGTCCTCGGTGTCGAAGCCGAGGTAGCGGATTTCCAGCCCGGGCATCTCGATGAGGTCGATGCCCTCGGTGGGGTTCTCCGCCAGGTCCTTGATCTGTTCGGGCTGCAGGGTGCGCGTCATCATGCTGATGTCGCCGTCCCGCAGCGCCTTCTCCATGGACTCGGTGTCGGCGAACGACCGCAGTTCGACCTTGTCGTTCTGGAGCTCCAAGTCGCCCTTGTACTCGGGGTTCTTGGTGAAGACCGCCTTGACGACCCGATCGCCCTGGGTCTCGGTCTTCAGCGTGTACGGGCCCGAGCCGTCGGCGGAGAACCCGTCCCGGAGCGCGCCGGCCTTGTATGTGTCGGAGTCGACGATCGCCGCGGCAGGCGTCGCGATCTTGTACGGGAACGTGGCGTCCGGCGTCCTGAGGTGGAAGACGATCTCGTGGTCGCCGTTGGTCTCGATCATGTCGATGTTCGAAAGGAGCGCGACCGGACCGTTGTTGTTCTTGATCTTCAGCACCCGCTCGACCGAGAACTTGACGTCCTGGGCGGTGAGCGCGTCGCCGTCGGCGAACTTCAGCCCGCTGCGCAGAGTGCAGCGGTAGCTCTCGTTCTGGGTGTCGGTGAAGCCGCACTTGGAGGCCGCGTCCGGCACCGGCTCACCGCCGCCGCGCGGGACGTGCATCAGCATCTGGACGGTCTGCCGGAGAACGTTCCAGGCACCCGCGTCATAGGCGAACGCCGGATCGAAGGGCGCGGGCGCGTCCTTGGTGGCCACGAACTGGTCCGTGGTGCCCACGACAATGGCATCACCGCCCTTACCGCCGCTGCCCGGCACGCCGCACGCGGCGAGCACGGGCGCGAGCAGGCCGATTACGGCCGGCAGCACCAAAGTCTTGCGGTTCATCCTGGACGTTCTCCTCATCCGGCACTGAGTTTCAGCGTGTACGGGATACTCCGCCGCGGCCGCCCGGTCGGGGCGGTGCGATCGGGCCGGGATCAGAGCGATCGGTTCTGTGGTACCAGCAACTGGTTGAGCGCTGGAGCACATGATGGTGCGGCGAAGTTCTCGTGTTGAGATTAGTGGGAATCGCCGGGGAGGCCGGACCGGGCCCGCGCGGACCCGTTATCGGCCGGTGATCTTGAATCCCGGCAGGCCGTCGCAGTGGGGCGGGAATGATTCGTACACCACTCCATCAATCAGGACACAAGGGCGGCAAATACGGCCCTTCGGGGGCGGTTTGAGGCCTCCGATCCCCACCGGAGAGAGTCCATGGGGTGACTAAGGTCACCCCATGAATACTTTTGTTCCACGGCGCATTTGTATTTCGGCCTGTCACGGAAAATGCACGGCCCAATGCCGAGAGTTTCCGCCCAATAGCGAAAGCACGCTCGGTGAACGGGTCAGTTCACTCGTGTGATCAAAGTCGTGAGAAAAGCGAGATCGACCTCTTCCAGCGATCCCACGACCACCCGGCCGCGCGCGGGAGCGATCGGCGCGACGGACGGGACGGCCACCACGCGGCAGCCGGCCGCCTCGGCGGAGGCCACGCCGGTCGCCGTGTCCTCGACGACCGCACATCTCTCAGGATCGGCGCCGAGCCGCATCGCGGCGTACAGATACGGGTCCGGATGCGGTTTCGTACGGGGCACCTCGTCGCCCGCGACCGTCAGCGTGAACATCTCCGGGCCCAGCGTCTCCAGGACGCGGTCGATGATGCGCCGGTGCGAGGCGGAGACCAGAGCGGTGGGCACCTCGTGCGCCGCCAGTTCCGCGAGCAGCCGCGCCGCACCCGGCATCAGCGGTACTCCGCGGCCGATGCGCTTCTCGAAGCGGTCGTTGAGCAGCACCGTGAGCTCGGGCAGCGTGATGTCCGCGCCGGTCACCTCGATCAGGTAGCCCGCGCTGCGGGTCATGGGCCCGCCGACCACCACGTCGCGCCACGCCTCGTCCAGCACATGGCCGAGGTCCGCGAAGACCTCCGCCTCGACGTCCCACCAGAATCCCTCGGTGTCGACCAGGGTGCCGTCCATGTCGAGGAAGACGGCCTGGAGGGCAGAGCCTTCGGCCGTACGGGTACCGGGCGCGGGGACGGTACTTGTCATCCGGGCACACCTCCTGAAGGGACGAGAAGGCCGGCCGTCTCCCCAGGTGGGAAGGCGACCGGCCTGCGCTGGACGGACCAGTGTACGACTCGTCCGGGTCTAGCGCGCGTTGAAGTACTTCGCCTCGGGGTGGTGAATGACGATCGCGTCGGTGGACTGTTCCGGGTGCAGCTGGAACTCCTCCGACAGATGGACGCCGATCCGCTCCGGCTTCAGCAGCTCCGCGATCTTGGCGCGGTCCTCGAGGTCGGGGCAGGCGCCGTAACCGAGCGAGAAGCGAGCACCGCGGTACTTCAGGGCGAACATGTCCTCCATGGCGTCGGGGTCCTCGCCGGCGAAACCGAGCTCGGAACGGACCCGGGCGTGCCAGTACTCGGCAAGGGTCTCGGCCAACTGCACCGACAGACCGTGGAGTTCGAGGTAGTCACGGTAGGAGTTGGCCTCGAAGAGCTTGGCGGTCTCCTCGCCGATACGGGAGCCGACCGTGACCACCTGCAGGCCGACGACATCGGGCTCACCGGACTCCTCCGGGCGGAAGAAGTCGGCGAGGCACAGTCGGCGGCCGCGACGCTGGCGGGGGAAGGTGAAGCGGGTGCGCTCGGAACCGTCGTCGTTGAGGAGGATCAGGTCGTCGCCCTTGGAGTGGCAGGGGAAGTACCCGTAGACGACGGCCGCTTCGAGGAGGTTGTTGGACTGGAGGTGGTCGAGCCAGCCGCGCAGACGCGGGCGCCCCTCGGTCTCCACCAGCTCCTCGTAGGTGGGCCCGTCACCGTTGCGGACCTGCTTGAGGCCCCACTGCCCCTTGAAGAGGGCGCCCTCGTCGAGCCAGGGTGCGTACTCCTTGAGCTGGATGCCCTTCACCACCCGGGTGCCCCAGAACGGCGGGGTCGGGACCGGGTTGTCGACGGCGACGTCGGAGCGCACGGAGCCTTCCGGCTCCTCGACCTCCAGGACCGCGGTGTCCCTCTTGGCGACACGGCGCTGCTTGAGCTCGGGCAGGACCGCGCCGGGGACACCGCGCTTGACGCCGATCAGGGCGTCCATCAGACGCAGGCCCTCGAAGGCATCACGGGCGTAGCGGACCTCGCCCTCGTAGATCTCGTGCAGGTCCTGTTCGACGTACGCCCGTGTCAGGGCCGCGCCGCCGAGGATGACCGGGAAGTCGGCGGCCATCTTGCGCTGGTTGAGCTCCTGAAGGTTCTCCTTCATGATCACAGTCGACTTGACCAGGAGGCCCGACATTCCGATGACATCGGCCCTGTGCTCTTCGGCGGCTTCCAGGATCGCTGAGACGGGCTGCTTGATGCCGAGGTTGACGACGGTGTAGCCGTTGTTGGAGAGAATGATGTCGACGAGGTTCTTGCCGATGTCGTGTACGTCGCCCCGCACGGTGGCCAGCACAATCGTGCCCTTGCCCTCGTCGTCGGTCTTCTCCATGTGCGGCTCAAGATGGGCGACCGCGGTCTTCATCACTTCGGCGGACTGGAGCACGAACGGCAGCTGCATCTGGCCGGAGCCGAAGAGCTCACCGACGACCTTCATGCCCGCCAGGAGGGTGTCGTTGACGATGTCCAGGGCCGGGCGACTCCGGAGGGCCTCGTCGAGGTCGGCCTCCAGGCCGTTCTTCTCGCCGTCGATGATGCGGCGCTGCAGGCGCTCGTCGAGCGGGAGAGCCATCAGCTCCTCGGCGCGGCCGGCCTTCATCGACTTCATGTTGACGCCCTCGAAGAGGGCCATGAGCTTCTGGAGCGGGTCGTACCCCTCGGCGCGGCGGTCGTAGATCAGGTCGAGGGCGACCTGGACCTGCTCCTCTTCCAGCCGGGCGATGGGGAGGATCTTGCTCGCGTGCACGATCGCGGAGTCCAGGCCCGCCTTGACGCACTCGTCGAGGAAGACGGAGTTCAGGACGACGCGGGCGGCCGGGTTGAGGCCGAAGGAGATGTTGGACAGCCCCAGGGTGGTCTGGACGTCCGGGCGGCGGCGCTTGAGCTCACGGATCGACTCGATCGTCGCGATGCCGTCCTTGCGGGACTCCTCCTGACCGGTGCAGATGGTGAAGGTCAGGCAGTCGATGAGGATGTCCGACTCGTTGATGCCCCAGTTGCCGGTCAGGTCCTCGATGAGCCGCTCGGCGATGGCGACCTTGTGCTCGACGGTACGGGCCTGGCCCTCCTCGTCGATGGTCAGCGCGATCAGGGCGGCGCCGTGCTCCCTGGCGAGCGCGGTGACCTTGGCGAAGCGGGACTCCGGGCCGTCGCCGTCCTCGTAGTTGACGGAGTTGATGACCGCGCGACCGCCGAGCTTCTCCAGACCGGCCTGGATGACGGGCAGTTCGGTGGAGTCCAGGACGATGGGGAGCGTGGAGGCGGTGGCGAAGCGACCGGCCAGTTCGGCCATGTCCGCCACGCCGTCGCGGCCCACGTAGTCGACGCAGAGGTCGAGCATGTGCGCGCCCTCGCGGATCTGGTCGCGGGCCATCTCCACACAGTCGTCCCAGCGGGCCTCGAGCATGGCCTCGCGGAACTTCTTGCTGCCGTTGGCGTTGGTGCGCTCGCCGATCGCCATGTAGGCGGTGTCCTGGCGGAAGGGGACCGACTGGTAGAGCGAGGCGGCGCCCGGCTCGGGGCGCGGCTCTCGCTGCGTCGGGGTGAGGTCGCGGGCCCGCTCGACGACGGCGCGCAGGTGCTCGGGCGTCGTACCGCAGCAGCCGCCGATGAGGGACAGGCCGTAGTCGCGGACGAACGTCTCCTGGGCGTCGGCGAGGCCGACGGCGCCGAGCGGGAAGTGCGCGCCGTCCTTGGTGAGCACAGGAAGGCCGGCGTTCGGCATGCACATCAGCGGCGTACGCGAGTGGCGGGCCAGATAGCGCAGGTGTTCGCTCATCTCGTCCGGGCCGGTCGAGCAGTTCAGGCCGATCAGGTCGATACCCAGCGGCTCCAGGGCGGTCAGGGCGGCGCCGATCTCGGAGCCGAGCAGCATGACGCCGGTCGTCTCGAAGGCGAGTGAACAGATCAGCGGCACGTCGATGCCCAGGGCGTCCATCGCCCGGCGGGCACCGATCAGGCTCGACTTGGTCTGGAGCAGGTCCTGCGTGGTCTCCACGATCAGGGCGTCCGAGCCGCCGGCGAGCAACCCCTCGGCGTTCTTCTGGTAGCCGTCCCGCAGCACGTCGTACGCGATGTGGCCGAGCGACGGCAGCTTGGTGCCGGGGCCGATCGAGCCCAGGACCCAGCGCTGGCGACCGTCCTTGGCGCCGAACTCGTCGGCGACCTCGCGGGCGATGCGGGCACCCGACTCGGACAGCTCGAAGATCCGGTCGGCGATCTCGTACTCGTTCGCCGCCGAGTGGTTCGCGCCGAAGGTATTGGTCTCGACGCAGTCCACGCCGACAGCGAAGTACTCCTCGTGGACGGAGCGCACGATGTCGGGGCGGGTGATGTTGAGGATCTCGTTGCAGCCCTCGAGGTTCTCGAAGTCCTCAAGGCTGGGATCCTGCGCCTGGAGCATCGTGCCCATCGCCCCGTCGGCGACCACGACCCGGCTGGCGAGTGCTTCGCGGAGGGCGTCTGCGCGGCTGCTGTGACTGGCAGGCGTGGGGGTCGGCAACGAGGCCATGGATCTGCTCCCTGGAGTGCGACGGCTGTCGGCTTTGCGCCTTCCCGGCGGAGGGCGCACGTGGTCAGCGTAGCCGTGCTCCCGTCCGTGGCGTGAAGGTGTCCCACGGGGCGGACGGTGTCGCGTTCGTGTCGTGTTCTGATGGCTCACGGTCGCCGAGCGGGGATCGGACCGTGACGCCAGGTCGACATGAACCGATAGTGTTCAGCATTGTCGAACCGAGGTGGAGGTGGCCGAGCGTGGCGAAGAACATCCAGTCGCTCGAGCGGGCGGCGGCGATGCTGCGCCTGCTCGCGGGTGGCGAGCGCAGGCTCGGCCTGTCCGAAGTGGCCTCGTCCCTCGGTCTTGCCAAGGGTACGGCGCACGGCATCCTGCGCACCCTTCAGGCGGAGGGTTTTGTCGAGCAGGACTCCGCCTCCGGCCGCTATCAGCTGGGCGCCGAGCTGCTGCGCCTGGGCAGCACCTATCTGGACGTGCACGAGCTGCGCGCCCGCGCGCTGGTGTGGACCGACGATCTGGCCCGTTCCAGCGGCGAGAGCGTCTATCTGGGCGTACTGCACCAGAAGGGCGTACTGATCGTCCACCACGTCTTCCGTCCGGACGACAGCCGGCAGGTGCTCGAAGTCGGGGCCATGCAGCCGCTGCACTCCTCGGCGCTGGGCAAGGTGCTGTCCGCGTACGACCCGGTGGCGCACAACGAGGTCGTCGAGAACGAGCGCAAGACCTTCACTCCGCACACGATCACGGACGCCCAGGACTTCGAGGCGGTGCTCGACCTGACCCGTGCGCGCGGCTGGGCCGCCGACGTGGAGGAGACCTGGGACGGGGTGGCCTCGATCGCCGCCCCCATCCACGACCGCCGGCGGATGCCCGTCGGCGCGGTCGGCATCACGGGCGCCGTCGAGCGCGTCCGTGAGGGCCAAGACCTCCGCTCCGAGCTCGTCGCGGCCGTACGGGACTGTGCGCGCGCGGTGTCGCGGGATCTGGGCGCAAGCCGCTTCTGAGGCGCGTACCGCCCCCTCCTGTCACGCTGGTAACGATAGCGATACCGCGGCACAGAACTCTTGACGTGCCAGTTAACCGGGAGCAAAACTGCCGTTCATCGGTCGGCAATGCCGAACACCTACCGGCAATACGCGCTAGAGTGTGGCAACGCCAAGGGACCGGCTAGGCCCTCACCGAGGGCGCGGACCACCCGGAGGGACCCGGGGTTCGCCTTTCCCCTGGAACGAAGGACAAAGGAGTCGCGGGTGTCCAGCTCCGACATCTTCATCGGCGAGATCATCGGTACCGCCGTACTCATCCTGCTCGGCGCAGGCGTCGTCGCCGCCGTCGTGCTCAAGCGCTCGAAGGCGCAGAACGCCGGCTGGCTCGCCATCACCTTCGGGTGGGGCTTCGCCGTCATGACGGCCGTCTACATGACGGGCAGCCTCTCCGGCGCCCACCTCAACCCGGCAGTCACCGTCGGCATCGCGATCAAGGACGGCGACTGGAGCAACGTTCCGGTCTACTTCGCCGGCCAGATACTCGGCGCGATGATCGGCGCCGCCCTGGTCTGGATCGCGTACTACGGCCAGTTCCAGGCCCATCTCACGGACCCGGAGATCCTCGCGGAGCAGCCGGCCGAAGAGGGCATGGTCGACCAGAAGGCCGCACCCAAGGCCGGACCCGTGCTGGGCATCTTCTCCACCGGCCCGGAAGTCCGGAACGTCTGGCAGAACCTCGCCACCGAGATCATCGGCACCGTCGTGCTCGTCCTCGCGGTGCTCACCCAGGGCCTCAACGACAGCGGCAAGGGCCTCGGCGCCGTCGGCGGACTCATGGTCGCCCTCGTCGTGGTCGGCATCGGCCTCTCGCTCGGCGGCCCGACCGGTTACGCGATCAACCCGGCACGTGACCTGGGGCCGCGCATCGTGCACGCCCTGCTCCCGCTGCCGAACAAGGGCGGCTCCGACTGGAGCTACGCCTGGATCCCCGTCGTCGGCCCGCTGATCGGCGGAGCCCTCGCCGCGGGTATCTACAACATCGCGTTCGCCTGAGCCGACCGGCCGACCCTCTACAGACCTCCGGGAGCACACCGTGACCGACGTACACAGCACCGGCCCGTTCATCGCGGCCATCGACCAGGGCACCACCTCCAGCCGCTGCATCGTCTTCGACAAGGACGGCCGGATCGTCGCGGTCGACCAGAAGGAGCACGAGCAGATCTTCCCGAAGCCGGGCTGGGTCGAGCACGACGCGGCCGAGATCTGGACCAACGTCCAGGAAGTCGTCGCCGGCGCCATCGACAAGGCCGGCATCACCCCGGCCGACGTCAAGGCGATCGGCATCACCAATCAGCGCGAGACCACGCTGATGTGGGACAAGAACACCGGTGAGCCCGTCCACAACGCCATCGTGTGGCAGGACACCCGCACCGACGCGCTCTGCAAGGAGCTCGGCCGCAACGTCGGCCAGGACCGCTTCCGCCGCGAGACCGGCCTGCCGCTCGCGTCGTACTTCGCGGGTCCCAAGGTCCGCTGGCTGCTGGACAACGTCGAGGGCCTGCGCGAGCGCGCCGAGGCCGGCGACATCCTCTTCGGCACCATGGACTCCTGGGTCATCTGGAACCTGACGGGCGGCACCGACGGCGGCGTACACGTCACCGACGTCACCAACGCGTCGCGCACCCTTCTCATGAACCTGCACGAGATGCGGTGGGACGAGAAGATCCTCCAGTCGATGGACATCCCGGCCGCCGTGCTGCCGGAGATCCGTTCCTCCGCCGAGGTGTACGGCGTCGCCAAGGCCGGCCCGCTGATGGGCGTGCCCGTCGCCTCGGCGCTCGGTGACCAGCAGGCGGCGCTGTTCGGCCAGACCTGCTTCTCGCAGGGCGAGGCCAAGTCGACGTACGGCACCGGCACCTTCATGCTCATGAACACCGGTCACACGCCCGTCAACTCGTACAACGGCCTGCTGACGACCGTCGGATACCAGATCGGCGACCAGAAGGCCGTCTACGCCCTCGAAGGCTCCATCGCCGTCACCGGCTCGCTCGTCCAGTGGATGCGCGACCAGATGGGCCTGATCAAGTCGGCCGCCGAGATCGAGACGCTGGCCTCCTCGGTCGAGGACAACGGCGGCGCGTACTTCGTGCCCGCCTTCTCCGGCCTGTTCGCCCCGTACTGGCGCCCCGACGCCCGCGGTGTGATCGCCGGCCTCACCCGGTACGTCACCAAGGCGCACATCGCCCGTGCCGTGCTGGAGGCCACCGCCTGGCAGACCCGCGAGATCAGCGACGCCATGACCAAGGACTCCGGCGTCGAGCTGACGGCCCTCAAGGTCGACGGCGGCATGACCTCCAACAACCTGCTGATGCAGACCCTCTCGGACTTCCTGGACGCACCGGTGGTGCGCCCGATGGTCGCCGAGACCACCTGCCTCGGCGCCGCCTACGCCGCCGGCCTCGCCGTCGGCTTCTGGTCCAGCACGGACGAACTGCGCGCCAACTGGCGCAGGGCGGCCGAGTGGACCCCCCGCATGGACGCGGCCACGCGGGACCGCGAGTACAAGAGCTGGCTCAAGGCCGTCGAGCGGTCCATGGGCTGGCTCGACGACGAGAGCTGACGAGGAGTTACGAAAATGACCACCCTGCAGAGCGTCCCGGCACTCGGGACGCGCCCGGCCGACGGTTCCACCACGAGCCGCGCCGAAACCCGGGACCAGCTTTCCAAGGCGACGTACGACCTCCTGGTGATCGGCGGCGGCATCCTGGGCATCTCCACTGCCTGGCACGCCGCTCAGTCGGGGCTGCGGGTGGCCCTGGTGGACGCCGGCGACTTCGCCGGCGCCACCTCCTCCGCCTCCTCCAAGCTGCTCCACGGCGGACTGCGCTACCTCCAGACCGGCGCGGTCAAGCTGGTGGCGGAGAACCACTTCGAGCGGCGCGCCGTCTCCCGGGACGTCGCGCCGCACCTGGCCAACCCGCTGACCTTCTACCTCCCCGTCTACAAGGGCGGTCCGCACGGCGCGGCCAAGCTCGGCGCGGGCGTCTTCGCCTACTCGGCGCTGTCCGCCTTCGGTGACGGCGTCGGCCATGTCATCAGCCCGGCGAAGGCGGCCCGTGAGGTGCCCGAGCTGCGTACGGACAACCTCAAGGCCGTCGCGGTGTACGGCGACGACCAGATGAACGACTCGCGCATGGCCCTGATGACGGTCCGGGCCGCCGCCGAGTCGGGCGCGACCGTTCTCAACCACGCCGAGGTCACCGGACTGCGCTTCACCAACGGGCGGGTCACGGGCGCGGACCTCAAGGACCGCCTGGACGGTGCGGAGTTCGGCGTGACGGCCCGCCTGGTGCTCAACGCCACCGGGCCGTGGGTCGACCACCTGCGCAAGATGGAGAACCCCGACGCGGCACCCTCCATCCGCCTCTCCAAGGGCGCGCATCTGGTCCTCAAGCGCACCGCCCCCTGGAAGGCCGCGCTGGCCACGCCGATCGACAAGTACCGCATCACCTTCGCGCTGCCGTGGGAGGACCAGCTCCTGCTGGGTACGACCGACGAGGAGTACGAGGGCGACCCCGCGGACGTCTCCGTGAACGAGAAGGACATAGCCCAGATCCTGGACGAGGCCGCCTTCTCGATCCGCGACCAGCAGCTGTCCCGCGACCTGATCACGTACTCCTTCGCGGGTCTTCGCGTGCTGCCCGGCGGTCCGGGCGATACGTCGAAGGCCAAGCGGGAGACGGTCGTCACCGAGGGACGCGGCGGCATGCTGTCGGTGGCCGGCGGCAAGTGGACGACGTTCCGTCACATCGGCCGCACCGTCATGAACAAGCTCGCCGCCCTGCCCGGCCACCCGCTGGGCGAGGACATGGAGCCGATCTCGCGACTGCCGAAGAGGCAGCCGCTGCCGGGCATCTCCAACCCGAACGCGGTCGCGCACCGGCTGCTCGTCGACGGCGGTACGCCCGGCCCGCGGATGGCCGCCGACACCGCCCGCCACCTGGCCACGCACTACGGCTCGCTGTCCTTCGACATCGCGCGCATGGCCAACGAGGACCCGGCGCTCGCCGAGCGCGTCCACCCGGACGCGCCGGAGATCTGGGCGCAGGTGGTGTACGCCCGTGACCACGAGTGGGCCGAGACGGCGGACGACGTACTGCGCCGCCGTACGACGCTGACGATCCGGGGCCTGGCCACGGACGAGGTCCGCGCGAAGGTCGAGGACGTACTGGGCCGCAAGGCCTGAAGCACTTCGGCCGGAGCCGACGGGTAAGGGGCAGCCGCCCAGGTGGCTGCCCCTTACCCGTCCTGAAGGTCCGGCGGTTGATCCGGCAGGCGCCGGGCACGCTTCCCGCATGCGCATCAGGCGTCACCGCGCCTGGTGGAAGCCGTAAGGTTGGTGCGTGCACAAGGGAACTTCGAAAGGGGGCACTGGGTGATCGAGCTCGAGGGGGTTCCCGAGCTGATCGACCCGGTCATGGTGGCCGCGTTCGAGGGCTGGAACGACGCCGGCGACGCCGCCTCCACCGCGGTCGCGCATCTGGAGCGGGAATGGAAGGGCGAGGTCTTCGCCGCGCTCGACGCCGAGGACTACTACGACTTCCAGGTCAACCGGCCCACGGTGTTCATCGACAGCGGAGTCCGCAAGATCACCTGGCCCACCACACGGCTCTCGGTCGTACGCATCGGCGGCGACAAGCCCCGTGACCTCGTCCTGGTCCGCGGCATCGAGCCGTCCATGCGCTGGCGCTCGTACTGCAACGAGATCCTCGGCTTCGCCCACGAACTGGGCGTCGAGATGGTCGTGATCCTCGGCGCGCTGCTCGGCGACACCCCGCACACCCGGCCGGTGCCGGTCAGCGGCGTGACCTCGGACGCCGATCTGGCGCGGACCATGGATCTGGAGGAGACCAAGTACGAAGGCCCCACCGGCATCGTCGGCATCCTCCAGGAGGCCTGTACGCACGCGGGCGTGCCGGCGGTGAGCCTGTGGGCCGCCGTACCGCACTACGTGTCACAGCCGCCGAACCCCAAGGCCACACTGGCGCTCCTCAACCGCCTCGAAGACCTCATCGACCTGCGGATCCCGCTCGGCGAACTGCCCGAGGACGCACGGGCGTGGCAGGTCGGCGTGGACCAACTGGCCGCCGAGGACAGCGAGGTGGCGGAGTACGTACAGTCGCTGGAGGAGGCGCGGGACACCGCGGAGCTTCCCGAGGCGACGGGCGAGGCCATCGCCCGCGAGTTCGAGCGGTACCTGCGACGGCGCGACGGCGGGCCGGGACCGGGCGGCACCGGCGCCGGCCACGCGACGGACGGCAGCGAGGGCACCGGCACGTACCTGCGTGACAGCTCCAGCGGCCGTACGCGCCCCCCGAAGCCACCGCGCACGGAGGCCGAGGCCCCGCCGGAGGACGCGGAAGGCGCCGAAGGCTCCGACGGGACGGACGGCTCCACGGAGGAGTGAAGCGGGGCAGCGCCGGGCGGCGCTGCCCCGCAGCCGTCGGACGAGTGCTCTGAGCTCAGAGCTCTGTCAAAGCGAACTCCTCATCTCACAAGGGCATTTGTCCGCAGCGGAACGAAACCGCCCCCGGCACTCTCCGAGAGAGAACCGGGGGCGGCAAGGCCGGAAGGCGACTAGAGAGCCACGCCGAGCAGCGCGTCCACGGCGCGCGAGACGACACCGGGCGCGCCTTCGTCCGTACCGCCTTCGGACGCCTGCTGAGCGGCCCAGCGGTCCACGGCGGCGAGTGCGGCCGGGGCGTCGAGGTCGTTGGAGAGCGCCTCGCGGATCTCCTCGACCAGGGCGTCGGCGGACGGTCCGTCGGGGCGGGACACGGCCGCGCGCCAGCGCCCGAGCCGCTCCAGGGCGTCCTCGAGCACCTGGTCCGTCCACTCCCAGTCGGCCCGGTAGTGGTGCGCCAGCAGCGTGAGGCGGATCGCGGCCGGGTCAACGCCGTCGCGGCGCAGCTTCGACACGAAGACCAGGTTGCCCTTGGACTTCGACATCTTCGCGCCGTCCAGGGCGACCATCCCGGTGTGTACGTACGTCTTGGCGAACGGGTACTCACCGGTCAGCGCCTGGGCGTGGGACGCGCCCATCTCGTGGTGCGGGAAGGCGAGGTCCGACCCGCCGCCCTGTACGTCGAAGCCCATCCCCAGGTGGTCCAGGGCGATCGCCACGCACTCGATGTGCCAGCCGGGCCTGCCGAGGCCCAGCGAGGCACCGTCCCAGCTCGGCTCGCCCTCACGGGCGGCCATCCAGAGCATCGGGTCGAGTGGATTCTTCTTGCCGGGGCGCTCGGGGTCACCGCCGCGCTCGGCGGACAGCAGCCGCATCGCGTCGGCGTCGAGCCCGGAGACCTCGCCGAAGTGCGGGTCGGCCTCGACGGAGAAGTACACATCCCCTTCGAGCTCGTACGCCGCGCCCGCGTCCCGCAGCCGCTCGATGAGCGGCACGATGCCGGGTATCGCTTCGACGGCGCCGATGTAGTGCTGCGGGGGAAGCATCCGCAGGGCGGTCATGTCCTCGCGGAACAACGCGGTTTCGCGCTCCGCGAGTTCGGTCCAGTCGTGTCCGTCGCGGATCGCCCGCTCGAGCAGCGGATCGTCTACGTCCGTGACGTTCTGGACGTAATGAACCTGACGCTTGGTGTCGAGCCACACGCGCTGCACGAGGTCGAACGCGTTGTAGGTCGCCGCGTGACCGATGTGGGTCGCGTCGTACGGCGTGATGCCGCAGACATAGATACGGGCGACGGGACCGGGGTCGAGGGTGATCAACCCACTGGTCGCGGTGTCGTGGATCTGGAGGTCGCGGCCCTTGCCAGGCAGGGCGGGGACCTCAGAAGCGGGCCAGGCATGCATGCCTTGAGCGTAACCGGACGCACGTTCCGGATACGAACCGGCTACGGGAACGTGTCCGGTAAGCCACTCTTGCGCTGCGCTTGCCGCCTGCGGCGGGCTTTCCCCTACCCGCCCCTTCCCGGACTGGGGTGCTGCCCCAGACCCCGCTCCTCAAACGCCGGAGGGGCTGGACAGTGCCGCTGAGCGGGGATGTGTCCGCTGCGCGGCACGTGTCACAGCGGGAAGGAAGGGGCGGGTAGGGGAACAGCGCCGCAGGCAACCCGCGCCTACACCGGGGGCCACGGAATGGCCGGCCACTCCCCGCTCGGCTCCGGGTGGCGCCCGGTGGTCCGCAGCGCCGTCACCCGTCCCCGCAGCGCCTCCACCTCCGCCGGGGTGATCAGCTCGGCCATACGAGTGGCGAGCGGGCGCCCCGGGGCCAGCTCCTCCGCCAGCCGGGTCAGCGCCTCGACGGCCTCGGCCGTCAGCGGCTCCCCCGCCCAGCCCCACAGCAGGGTCCGGAGCTTGTCCTCCACGTTGAACGTGACCCCGTGGTCGATGCCGAACAGCTTGCCGTCCGCCGTCGGCAGCAGGTGCCCGCCCTTGCGGTCGGCGTTGTTGATCACCGCGTCCAGCAGCGCCAGGCGCCGCAGGCGTGCATCGTCGGCGTGCACAAGGAGCGCCGTGCGCCCCTCCCCCACCTCGGCGAAGGCGATCGCCTTCCAGCCCTCCCCGGGCTCCTCGTCTTCCACCAGCGCCAGCAGACCGCCGTCGGACCCTTCCCCGGGCGTCTCGATCCACAGCTGGCACATGCCCTCGCCGTACGGACCGTCCCTCAGCACGGTCGGCGGCACAAGGCCCCACCCCGTCGCCTCGGAGATCTCGTACGCCGCCACCTCGCGCTGAGCGAGCGTGCCGTCGGGGAAGTCCCACAGCGGCCGCTCACCGGCGACCGGCTTGTACACACAGGACGCCGATACACCGTCGTACTCGATCCCGCAGTACAGCACCGCGTTCGACGCCTCACGGACGCGTCCGCGCACCGTCAGCTGCCCCTTCGCCAGCACGGTGAGGAGGTCGTTGTGCGCCGGAGTCACGCTCCGCGGCGGTATCCGTTCTGGCGCGGGCATACGTGTCCCTCCGGGTCGAGCGGCAGGCTGCACAGCGGGCACGGCGGCCGGCCGGCGTTGACGACGTCCAGGGCGCGCTTGGCGAAGGCTCTGGCCTGCGCGCCGCTGAGCCGGACCCGCAGCATCGGGGGGCCGTTCTCCTCGTCCTGGAGCAGCCGTTCCTCAGCCTCCGCGAGATCCTCTTCCGTCTCCACGTCCAGCTCGACGAGGGCCTGCGCCTCGACGATCATGCGCTGCTCCTCACCGTCCCAGGCGAGCGCCATCGTGCCGACGCGGAACTCCTCCTCGACAGGAGCGTCCAGCGGTGCGCTGTCGGTGACGTCGGCGGGAGCCACCGCCGGCACGGGGGCGTTGCCGCCGGTGCGGCGTACCACTTCGTCGAGCAGCTCGTCGATCCGTTCGGCGAGCGCGGCCACCTGGGTCTTTTCCAGGGCCACGCTGGTGACGCGGCCGGCCGCGGATGCCTGCAGGAAGAACGTACGGCGTCCAGGCAGCCCGACCGTACCGGCCACAAAGCGGTCCGGCGGGTCGTAGAGGAATACCTGACGGGACACGTCCTGATCTCCCTTGAACTCGTCACTGCCCTGAAATCGTCTGTATGCGCGGTCTTGGGGCGCGTCCACCCTACTGCGCGGAGCGATCACGGTGCGCCTGCGCCGCCCCCTACGGCCGCGTCCCCGTCACTGGCGCTCTCACGCGGCGCCAGCGAGGAGAGGTCCCCCGTGTCGCCGAGGCGCACAAGAAAGGGGCGGAGACCGGTGTACCGGATGGCCGTCAGGGAACACGGGTCCACGTGAATCCGCTGGAAGAGGTCAAGATGAAGGCCGAGTGCGTCCGCGACGACGGACTTGATGATGTCGCCGTGCGAACACATGAGATAGACCGCGTCTTCGCCGTGCTCGGCCTCGATGCGCGCGTTCCAGTCCCGTACGGCGTCGACCGCGCGGGCCTGCATGGCGCGCATCGACTCACCGCCCGGGAACGTCACGGAGGAGGGGTGCTGTTGTACGGCGGCCATCAGCGGCTCGTCGGAGAGCTCGGCGAGCTTGCGGCCCGACCAGTCGCCGTAGTGGCACTCCCCTATCCGCTCGTCGGTGTGCAGCGGCAGCCCGGGCCGCGCGTCGAGCAGCGGCTGCAGGGTCTCGCGGCAGCGTTCGAGGGGGCTGGTGACGGCGGCGGCGAGCGGCACGTCGGCCAGCCTGCCGGGCAGCGCGGCCGCCTGTGCGGCGCCGCGCTCGTCGAGGGTGACACCCGGTGTCCAGCCGGCGAGCAGCCCGGCGGTGTTGGCGGTGGAGCGTCCGTGCCGTACGAGAATCAGCGTGGCCATGGCCGCCAGCCTAGGCGGAAGACCGCTCCGGGGTGTGCCCGGACCCGTACCGGGGGAGAATGCGCGCCGTGATCGTCGACTGCGCCATCTACCGGGAAGGGCGCCGCACCGAAGGCCCCTCCGACTTCTCCGACGCCCTCTTCGAGGCGCGGACCACCGGCGACGCCTTCTTGTGGATCGGGCTGCACGAGCCGACCGAGAAGGAATTCGCTCTCGTGAGCAGCGAGTTCGGCCTGCACCCGCTGGCCGTCGAGGACGCGCTGCGCGCCCACCAGCGGCCCAAGCTGGAGGTGTACGACGACTCGCTCTTCGCGGTGCTGAAACCGGTGATCTACGAACCGGAGAGCGACACCGTGACGACGGGCGAGCTGATGGTCTTCGTGGGCGACTCGTTCGTGGTGACGGTGCGGCACGGCGAGGGCGCTCCGCTCGCCGCCGTACGCCACCGCCTCGAAGCCGAACCCGAAGTCCTGGGGCACGGTCCGACCGCCGTGCTGTACGCCGTGAGCGACGCCGTCGTCGACTACTACATAGAGGTCGGCGCGGAGCTGCAGACCGACCTGGAGGAGCTGGAGGCGGAGGTGTTCGCGCCGGTCGGCCGCGACTCCAAGAACACGGCCGCGCGGATCTACACGTTCAAGCGGCAGGTGCTCGAATTCCGCCGTGCGACGGGGCCGCTCGCCCAGCCCATGCTGCGACTGTCGAGTCCGGGGCTGCCGTTCGTCGACGAGCAAGCGCAGCCGTTCTTCCGGGACGTCAGTGACCACCTCACGCGAGCGAACGAGCAGGTGGACGGGCTCGACCGGCTGCTGTCCGACATCCTGTCCGCCCATCTCGCGCAGATGAGCGTGCGGCAGAACGACGACATGCGCAAGATCTCGGCGTGGGCGGCGATGGCCGCCGTACCGACGATGGTCGCGGGGGTCTACGGCATGAACTTCGACCACATGCCCGAGCTGACCTGGGTGTGGGCGTATCCGGCCGTGATCGTGCTGATGGTGATGTGCGAGATCGGCCTGTACCGGCTGTTCAAACGCCGCGGCTGGCTCTGAGCCGGCTCTCTGGCGGGGCGGCCGCGGCCGCGCCCTTCAGACGAGTCCGGCGGCGGACGTCGCGGGGCCGCCCAGCGCGTCGCGCCGCTCCGGCATCGACAGGCTCACCATGCGCCGCCAGCCGCCGAGACGCTCGTACGCGTACACGGCGTGGATGCCGGCGGTGAGCACGGCGGACTTGGACTTCGGCCACTTCAGGATGCGCCCCATGTGGGCCATGACGGCAAGGCTGACGTCCCGGTAGACGCGGCACTCCGCCAAGGCGCACTCGCGCAGGACGCGCTGGATCGTACGGCCGTGTCCCGCGCGGGCCAGCCCGAGCAGCTCCTCGTGGCAGTACGCGAGGTGGTTCTCCTCGTCGTGGCAGATCATCCTGAGGGGCCTGCCCGCCTCGGGGTGGTCGCCGAAGTACTTGACCAGCATGTCCATCTGGTCCGCGGCCCGCTGTTCGGTCACCCGGCTGTGCGAGAGGTAGACGAGGATGTCCTCCTCGGTCAGCGGCTCGTCGCGGCGGAGCTTGTCGTGGGCGAGGCCGATGCCGCGCCGTTCCAGCAGCATCGTGTAGTCGGTCTCCGGCGGGACGGGGACCGGGCCGAGCTCCCGCTTCTTGAGCAGGGCGTTGAAGAGCCGCCCGTGCTTGTCCTCGTCGGCGCCGTGCCGGGTGATCTTCGGGGCGAGGTGCCTCATGCCCTCGGGCGCAAGGGCGGCGATCCGGCCGTTCTCCCAGCCGCCCTGGGTCTCGCCGCCGGCGGCTATGGAGCAGAAGAGCTGGAAGGAATCGTCGTTGTCGAGAATTTCCTGGAAGAGACTTCGGGCCGACAGCATCACTGATACCTCCGGTGAACCTCCGTGCAGACGTCCGCAAAGAACAAGTCAAGAGCGGTACGGGACGGCAGGCAACAGGTGCGCCGGTCAACTCAGCCGGACGAATGAACCCCGGGGGTGGTACGGGCGCGTAACCCCAACGGGCCGTGAGGCGTTGTTGTGCGTGACGGCCGTGGCGGGGAAGACCCCCCGAGCCCCCACCACGGCCGCAGACTTTCCTTCTGTTTTCCCAACCCGCCGGGTTTCCCACCCGCCGGGTTACGCCAGGCCGGAGCGCTCCAGGGCGTCGGTGCCGGCGCGCAGGGCGGTGATCCGCTCCTCGAGCGTGAAGCCCGCCGGGGCCAGCGTCAGCGTCGTGACTCCGGCCGCGGCGTACGCCTGCATCCGCTCGGCGATCCGCTCCACGGAGCCGAGCAGGGTCGTCTGGTCGATCAGCCGGTGCGGAATGGCGGCGGCCGCGCCCTTCTTGTCGCCCGTCAGGTACTTGTCCTGGATCTCGGCGGCTTCCTTCTCGTAGCCCATGCGCTGCGCGAGCTGATTGTAGAAGTTCTGCTTGCGGCTGCCCATGCCGCCGACGTACAGGGCGGTGTACGGACGGAACATGTCGGCCAGCGCGTTGACGTCGTCACCGACCGCGAGCGGCAGGGTGGGGCAGACGTCGAAGCCGTCCATGCTCTTGCCGGCCTTCTCGCGGCCCGCGCGGATGTGCTGGAGCGCGGTCTCCTCGATGTGCTCGGCGGAGGGGAAGATCAGCAGCGCGCCGTCGGCGATCCCGCCGGTCTGCTCCAGGTTCTTGGGG
This sequence comes from Streptomyces sp. TRD_SC_5, assembly GCF_056836825.1. Classification (NCBI taxonomy): domain Bacteria; kingdom Bacillati; phylum Actinomycetota; class Actinomycetes; order Kitasatosporales; family Streptomycetaceae; genus Streptomyces; species Streptomyces sp. TRD_SC_5. The sequence goes on from NZ_JBWZZS010000001.1 coordinate 1,202,695, forward strand.
CCGATCGCGGCGATGTAGAGCGGGATGTGCTCGCGCTGCGGGTGGACCGTGAGCTTCAGCGGCTTGCCGGGGCCGTCGGGCAGCGGCAGCGTCCAGTGCTGCCCCTCGTACGTCAGGCGCTCGCGGGTCATGGCCTTGCGGACGATCTCGACGTACTCGCGGGTGCGGGCCAGCGGCTTGTCGAACTTGACGCCGTACCAGCCCTCGGAGACCTGCGGGCCCGAGACACCGAGGCCGAGGCGGAAGCGACCGCCGGAAAGGGAGTCGAGGGTGGCGGCGGTCATCGCGGTCATGGCGGGCGTACGGGCCGGGATCTGGAAGATCGCGGAGCCGACGTCGATGCTCTCGGTCTGGGCGGCGACCCAGGAGAGGACGGTGGCGGCGTCCGAGCCGTAGGCCTCGGCGGCCCAGCAGACGTCGTAGCCGAGCCGGTCCGCTTCCTGGGCGACGGCGAGATTGTCGCCGTCCATCCCCGCGCCCCAGTAACCGAGGTTGATGCCGAGCCGCATGCCGCTCCCCTTACTGATCAGTAACGTCCCTGTTGTCGGGGACTCTAGCGCGCGGGGCCGCGATCCGTCAGTGGGCGTTCCGCACCGGACGGCGGGGCGCTGGGAGACATGGTGCCCGCGACTCTTGTCCACAGGACTTGTCCACAGGACTCCTGCCGCCGGGCCCCTGGCCAGTAATCTCGCGCCCATGGAGCAGAGGCATCTCGGCCGCACGGGCCTGCGCGTATCGAGAATCGGGCTGGGCACCCTCACGTGGGGCCGGGACACCGACGAGCACGACGCCGCCGACGTGTTGAAGGCTTTCTGGGACGCGGGCGGCACGCTCGTCGACACGGCGGACGTGTACGGCGACGGCGAGGCGGAGTATCTGCTCGGGCAGCTCGTCGAGCGGCTCGTTCCGCGGCGGGATCTGGTCATCGCGACCAAGGCGGGCAGTGTGCCCGACCCCGACCGGCGCTTCGACGGTTCGCGCGGCCATCTGCTGGCGGCGCTCGACGGGTCGCTGGAGCGGCTCGGCACGGACTACGTCGACGTGTGGCAGGTGCACGCCTTCGACTCGGCGACGCCGCTCGACGAGACGCTCCAGGCGCTCGACATCGCGGTCGGCAGTGGCCGGGCGCGGTACGCGGGAGTCTCCAACTTCTCCGGCTGGCAGCTGGCGAAGGCCGCGACCTGGCAGCTCGCGGCGCCCGGTGTACGCACCCGGCTCGCCAGCACGCAGATGGAGTACTCGCTGCTCCAGCGCGGTGTGGAGCGGGAGGTGCTGCCGGCTGCGCTCGATCTGGGGGTCGGTCTGCTGCCGTCGTCGCCGCTCGGCCGGGGCGTGCTCACGGGCAAGTACCGGCGCACCGTTCCGCCGGACTCGCGCGGCGGGTCGGAGCACCTCTCCGGGTTCGTCGCGCCGTACCTCGACGACGCGGCGAGCCGCATCGTGGACGCGGTCGCGACGGCCGCGGACGGGCTCGCCACGACCCCGCTCCAGGTGGCCCTCGCGTGGGTCCGCGACCGGCCCGGCGTGGTCGCCCCGATCGTGGGCGCGCGCAACGCGCAGCAGCTCGCGGCGGCATTGTCAGTGGAGGCGCTTAGTCTTCCAGACGAGATCTGCCAGGCGCTCGACGACGTGTCGGCGCCCGTGCACCGCTATCCCGACCAGGACTGGAGCACGCTGTGACTGCGCTTCCCCGGGGGGCAACCCCCGGACCCCCGGCCGAACCCCGCGACACCACCGCGGCGGTCGGCACCGAGCCGGCCGCCGAGCCGACGGTCCCGGCACCGGGCCCCGCCGGGGACGACGCGAAGCCGCACACCGAGCCCGGCACCACGGGGCCGGCGACCGGCCCCGGATCCGACGCCTTGGCCGCCGCGAGCGCCGCGCGTGCGGCAGCGGCCCCGACGGACGCGATTGAGAACGCAGGTACCGACGTGCACGCCGACAACACCCCGCACTCAGCAGACGGAACGGACAGCGAAGGCCATCCGGCGGTCGCCGCCGAGGACACCGCAGGGCATTCAGCCGGCGCCGGCACCGACCCGGCGGACGCCGAAGCGCCATCCGCCGACGGCGACGGCGCCTCCACAGGTCGTCCGGAGGGCACCGGCGCGGGCGCTGCGGACGGCGAGGAGCCCTCGGAGGGGCATGACGCGGGCCTGGGCGAGGTCGCAGGGCACGCGCGCGGTTCCGACGAGGACGCGGCGGGCGACGAAAGGCCATCCGCCCGTGACGGTGACAGCCCTGCGGAAGCACCCGGCCGCTCGACGGACACCGGCGCGGGCGCTGCGGACGGCGAGGAGCCCTCGGAGGGTGGCGGCGAGGATCTGGTGGACGCCGGAAACCTGTCCGCCGACGGCGACGACAGTCCCTCCGGCGCCGCGAGCCGCCCGGCCGGGACCACCGAAGGCGCGGCGGAGGGTGAAAAGGCGCCTGTCGTGCCGCAGTTGTCCGAGGCCGAGGCTGAGATTGCCGCTCAGCGTGCACTGCGGGAGCGGATCGAGCGACGCAAGGCCGAGAAGCCCGCGCCCGTCGAGGCCGGGGCCAAGCTGAGCGGGCAGGCCGCCGATCTGCTCGCGGCCGTACGGGCCGTGGAGAGCGGCGCCAAGTCCGGGGACGCGTTCTTCGCGTCCCCGGCGCCCGCACCCCGCCGCGTGGCGCCCGCTACCACTCCGGCGCCGCCGCGCGCTGCCCAGGCGGCGGAGCCCGTCGCCGTCGCGCCCGAGGCCGTGGCTTCCGTACAGGCCGTGCTGGCCGAGGGCGGTGCTCCCGAGGCGCTGGCCGGGCCCGTCGCGGCCGTACTCGGGGAACAGGCCGCGCAAGTGCTGCGCGACGACCCGTGGCAGCTGCTCTCCGTGCCGGGAGTGCGGCCCGAACAGGCCGACGGATTCGCGCGCGCCCTGCTCGGGGCGGAGTGCGGGCCCGGCGACGAACGCCGGACCTCGGCGCTCGTCGGCTGGCTCCTGGAGCGGGCGGCGGTCCAGGGCCACACCGCCCTGGCGTCGGGCGCCGTCCGCAAGGCGCTGACCGAGCACAAGGTGCCCGACCCGGACGAGGCCATTCAGCACGCCGTCGCCGAGGGAGTGGTACTCGTCTTCCAGGACGGTGCGCACGACGGCGGGGACGGCCATGCCTCCGAGGCCGCCGACAGCGACGAGGCCGTGGAGGTGCTGCTCGGGCTCGACCGGTACGCCCTCGCCGAGGAAAGCCTCGCCGACGGCCTCGCCCGACTGGCCAGTACGTTCGGCAACGGCGCGGCAGGGGCGGGCGATTGGGACCCGGGGCCGGTCTCACCCTCCGCCGCCGAGCTGATCCGCGCCGTCGCGGCCAACGGCCTGGTGGCCCACAGCGGTGGCGAGGCCGCCCGCGCCGAACCGGCCGCGCTGGTGGCCGTGGCACGCGGGCTGGGCCTGCGGGCGTACGCCGCGTCGCACAGTGCCGACGGCCGCCGCCGCCTCGCCGCCGCGATCGACGACGCGTCGGGCTCGGTCACCGTCTCCGGTCTGCTCGCCGGGACGGAAGGCCCCGGCCGGGACGAGGACGGCGCTCTCGCCCTCGACGTGCTGATCGTGCTGGACGCCCCGCAGCTGGACGTGGAGAACGCCGCGATCCTCGTGGAGTCGCTGGCGGACGGCACCAGGCTCGTTCTCAGCGGCGACCCCGGCGTGCTGTCGTCGGCCGGCGCCGGCCGGGTCTTCGCCGACCTGCTGGCCGCCCGCGCGTGTCCGCACGTCGTCTCGCGTACGCCCGATCCGGGCCCGATCGGCGAGCTGGTCTCCGGCATCGGGATCGGGGAGCTGAACCAGGTCGAGGCGCCCGGCAAGGAGGTGGTGATCGTGCCGGTCCGCGACGCGGGCGAGGCCGTGCACCGTACCGTCCAGCTGGTCGCCGATTCGGTGCCGCGCGCCTTCGGGGTGTCCCCGGCCCAGACCCAGGTGATCACCCCCGGACACGGCGGCTCCGCGGGAACCCGCGCGCTGAACGCCGCGCTCAAGCAGCGGCTCAACCCCGGCCCGGGCCGGTTCGGCGGCTTCGACCCGGCGGACCGGATCGCGTACGTCCCGGCGCCCGGCAGGACGCTGCCCGGCACGGTCGTTTCGGCGGACGCCGACGGCCTGCATCTCGACTGCGAGGGCACGCCCGTCGTCGTGGCCAAGGAGAGAGTGGAGACCACGGTGCGGCACGCGTGGGCGCTCACCGCCCACCAGGCGACCGGGATGCGGTGGCCCGCCGTCGTGGTCGTCCTGCCCGGCGACGCCGCCCCGGCGCTGAGCCGCCCGTGGATCTACACCGCGTTCAGCCGCGGCGAGCGGCACCTGTCCGTGGTCCACGGCGTCGACCAGGCGCTGCCGCGCGCGGTGACCGAAATCCCGGACCGACCGCGCACCACGCGCCTGCGCACGCTGCTCCAGCCCCCTGCCGAGTCGCCGGGCGCGCAGGAGCCCGGCCCCGTAGAGGTGTGACAGAGGCCGGCGGTCGGGCCTGGTCGGAGCTCGTCAGACCTGGTCGGGACCGTCGGTCTCGTCGAACTCGTCGTCGAAGACCGAGCTGACGTCGAAACGGCACACGACCCGCTGCGGATCGGCCTGGTCGAAGGGGGCGCTCAGCCACTCCCCCGGCTCGGGCAGGTCGTCCGAGGCTGCCACCCACAGTGTGGAGTCGCCCTCCTCCAGGCCGAATTCCTTGTGCCGGGAAGCGATTTCATCCGGTTCGTACTCGCCGAAGAGCACGCCGAGCGCGGCATGGACGCTACCGCCGACGATCGCCACCGCGTTGCCGCGCTCCTCGGCGTCGACGTCGGTATCGAGCTCGACCTCGATCGCCGGGGCGTCGACGTCCGGGTCCAGGTCGGCGATCCGCTGCGCCTGGGCGAGCAGCCGCTGGGTCTCCACCACCGCGTAGTCCCGGCGGATCAGCACGCTCACCGCATTGGGCTCCTCGGGCCCGGTGTAAGGCGGCAGGGAGTCGTCGGACCCCGGAATCTCGAAGGGGGTGACCTCGTCGTAGCGGTCGTAGAGCCGCTCGTCGTACGCCTCGGCGGCCGCGGCAAGCTCGTTGAACGCGTCATAGACGGCGGGGTCGTCGTCCCCGGTGCGGCGTTCGACCGCGTCGAGGTGACGGTCGAGCGCGACTTTGACCGCCTCGGCGGCGGCGCGTACCTCGGCAGCGGTGGGCTGCGCAGCATCAGACATAGTGCAGACGCTATCCGTACTGGGGCGCAGCTTGCACAATAGATGCGATGCCGGAATACGAATTTGTCGACGTGTACGTGCCACGCGGGGTCTCCCGCAAGGATGCGACGCGTCTGCTGACCGACCATGCCGAGTACGGACACTGGGAGTTGGACCGACTGAGTCTGCGCCGGGACGGCAGCCGCCGTGTGCGGCTGCGCAGGCGCATCATCCGACAGGTGCGCGCCACCTGGTGAAGACGGAGCGGGCCCCGCGATCGCGGGGCCCGCTCCGTTTCCCGCGCCGGAAGTGCCGACGTGCCGGCGGAATTTCCTGCCTTACGCCGCTGAGCGCGACCGGCGGTACAGCACCGCGCCGGCCAGCAGCAGCCCCGCGCCGGCCGGGATCACCACGCCGAGCGGAGCGCCGGCGCCGGTCTGCGCGAGCACGTCGCTGCCCTTGGGCTGGGTGACGGTCTGGGTGTCCGGGCCGTTCGGGCTGTCCGGCTTGCCGGGCGTCGCGGGCTCGTCCGGGTCGGCGGGCACGCCGGGCTCCGTGGGCTCTGCCGGAGTGCCCGGCTCCGTGGGCTCCACCGGCTTCCCCGGCTTGCCAGGCTTCCCCGGCTTGCCCGGAGGCTGCTCGGTGCCGGGACCCGGCGGGGTCCCGGTGGAGTCGTTGGCGCAGTCGTTGCCCGTGGCGGTGTTGCCGAGGCCGCCGACGGTGACCGTGTTCCCACAGGCGTTCACGGGTACGTGGACCGGTGCCTGGACGTTGTTGCCCGAGCCGACACCGGGCGAGTCGCTCGTGTGGCCCTCGGCCGCCGATCCGCCGCCGTGCTTCTTGCCGGGCCCGGAGCCCTTCGACTCGTTGACGCAGTTGTTGCCCATGGCCGGATTGAGCACGCCGATCACGTTCACGGTGTTCCCGCACACATTGACCGGGACATGCACCGGAGCCTGCACGGAATTCCCGGAGAGTACGCCCGGGGAGTCCGACGCCGACCCCTGGGCCCCCGAGTCGGCGTGCGCGTTGCCGCCGCTCATGGCCAGCAGACCACTCGCGGCCGCCATGGTGATCAGGCTCTTTCGCGTTACCTGACGCATTGGTACGTTCCTCTGCCTTTAGCCTTCACCGAATGCCCGCGGGACGTTGTCGCCTGCCGCGGGCCGAATGCCCAGCGGCCCCGGAGTGCATGGAGCGCACTCCGGGGCCGCCCGGGACTCAGACCCTTACGGGTTCATGCGCAACGTCACTTGTTGACGCAGGTGTTGCCGAAGGCGGGGTTCAGCAGCCCGATCACGGAGACCGTGTTGCCGCACACGTTCACCGGCACGTGAATCGGGGCCTGAACGACGTTGCCCGAAAGCACGCCGGGGGACTTGACCGCAGCACCCTGGGCACCCGAATCGGCGACGGCCATGCCCGCCCCGGCGAGAATCAGACCACCAGTAGCAGCCGCAGCAGCGACGACCTTCTTGATCATTACTTTTCCTCCTTGTAGGCAACGAATGCGATCCCAGCCGCGGACCGCACACCTTGTAACGAAGGGAAAGCAATGGGGCTACTAGCCTATGGTTTCATTCACTCTTTTCAGTCAAATAGCACGTCCGGCCGATTAGTTGGAAAGTCGTTTCAGCACTTGTCCCATCAGCACTTGTCTCATCAGCAGTTGTCCAGGAAGCGGTCCAGGACGCGTACACCGAACTTCAGCCCGTCGACCGGAACCCGCTCGTCCACGCCGTGGAACATCCCGGCGAAGTCCAGCTCGGGCGGCAGCTTCAGCGGCGCGAAGCCGAAGCAGCGGATCCCCAGATCGTCGAAGGACTTGGCGTCGGTGCCGCCGGAGAGCATGTACGGGACGGCCCGCGCGATGGGGTCCTCGGCCCTCAGCGCCACCTGCATCGCGTCGACGAGGTCACCGTCGAAGCTGGTCTCCAGGGCCTTGTCTCCGTGCACGTCCTCGCGCCGCACGCGCGGGCCGAGGATCCGGTCGAGGTCGGCAAGGAACTCGTCCTCGTACCCGGGCAGGAAGCGCCCGTCGACGTGCGCGGTCGCCTGCCCCGGGATGACGTTCACCTTGTAGCCGGCGCCGAGCATGGTCGGGGCGGCCGAGTTGCGCAGTGTGGCGCCGATCATCTTCGCGATGCCGCCGAGCTTCGCGAGCGTCGCCTCCATGTCCTCGGGGTCGAGCGGGGTGCCGAGCGCGTCGGAGAGCTCGTCCAGGAAGGACCGTACGGTCTTGGTCATCCTGACCGGCCACTTGTGCCGCCCGAGCCGCCCCACGGCCTCGCACAGCTCGGTGATCGCGTTGTCGTTGTTGGTCATCGAGCCGTGACCGGCCGTGCCGTCCACGGTGAGCCGCATCCAGTGCATGCCCTTCTGCGCCGTCTCGACGAGATACAGCCGCAGGTTCTCGTTGACGGTGAAGGAGAAGCCGCCGACCTCGCCGATCGCCTCGGTGACGCCCTCGAAGAGCCCGGGATGCTTGTCGACGAGATGCCGCGCCCCGTACGTACCGCCCGCCTCCTCGTCGGCGAGGAAGGCCAGTACGACGTCGCGCGGGGGCTTGCGGCCGCTGCGCATCCGCTCCCGTACGACCGCGAGGGTCATCGCGTCCATGTCCTTCATGTCGACCGCGCCCCGGCCCCACACACAGCCGTCCGCGATCTCGCCCGCGAAGGGGTCGTGGGTCCAGTCCTGGGCGTTGGCCGGTACGACGTCGGTGTGCCCGTGGATGAGCAGCGCGGGCTTGGACGGGTCCTCGCCCTCGATCCTGGCCACGGTGGAGGCCCGTCCCGGATGGGACTCGAAGATCTGCGGTTCGAGCCCGACCTCGGCGAGCTTCTCCGCGATGTACTCCGCCGCCGCGCGCTCCCCCGGCCCCGAGTGGTCTCCGTAATTGCTGGTGTCGATCCTGATCAGGTCCCGGCAGAGATCGACGACCTCGTCCTCGCCCCGGACCGTCCTGTCCTGGCCGGCCCTCTTCGACTCGCTCACGCTGCTTCCTCCCACTGGCTGTGCTGGTGGTCCCTCTCATCCTCCCGCTGCCCGGCAAGGGGGTGTGATCAGGGGGTCTGAATGTTTGCTATGGTTTTCCACGTCGGAACGGCCCAGGGCCGCGAGACAGACACCTTGTCCGGGTGGCGGAATGGCAGACGCGCTAGCTTGAGGTGCTAGTGCCCTTTATCGGGCGTGGGGGTTCAAGTCCCCCCTCGGACACCAGCGAAAAACCCCCAGTCGAACTGGGGGTTTTTCTGTTTCTCAGTGCCCCCTGGCGATCCACTCCTCCAAGTGCGGGGCCTCGGCGCCGATGGTGGTCGGGTCGCCGTGGCCCGTACGTACCCCGGTCTCCGGCGGCAGGGTGAGCAGCCGGTCGCGGATCGAGCCGACGATCGTCGGGAAGTCCGAGAAGGACCGCCCGGTGGCACCGGGCCCGCCCTGGAAGAGGGTGTCGCCGGTGAAGACGGTCGCCAGGTCCTGGGCGTACAGGCAGACCGCGCCGGGCGCGTGGCCCGGGGTGTGCAGAACGGTCAGCGTGGTGCCGGCGACGTCGATCCTCTGGCCGTCGGTGAGCTCGCCGTCGGGGGCTCGGTCCGGGTGAGTGTGCTTCCACAGCGGCAGGTCGTCGGGGTGGAGCAGGATCGGGGCGCCGGTGGCGGCGGCGAGCGCCGGTGCGGCGTCGATGTGGTCGTTGTGGGCGTGCGTGCAGACGATGGCGCGCAGGGTACGGCCGCCGAGCGCGGCGGCGATGGCGTCCGCGTCGTGGGCGGCGTCGATGACGATCGCTTCGTTGTCGTCACCGACGATCCAGACGTTGTTGTCGACGTCCCAGGTGCCGCCGTCGAGGGAGAAGGTGCCCGAGGTGACCAGGTGGTCGATGCGGGCGGATGCGGATGCGGATGTCATGCGAATTCCACCACCGATCGCAGTACGTCGCCCTCGTGCATGCGCGCGAAGGCCTTCTCGATGTCGCCGAGGCCGATGGTCTCGGTGACGAAGGCGGCGAGGTCGATGCGGCCCTGCTGGTGCAGGTCGATCAGCATCGGGAAGTCGCGGGAGGGCAGGCAGTCGCCGTACCAGGACGACTTGAGGGCTCCGCCGCGGCCGAAGACGTCGATGAGCGGGAGCTCGAGCCGCATGTCGGGGGTGGGGACGCCGACGAGGACGACGGTGCCGGCCAGGTCCCGGGAGTAGAAGGCCTGCTTGTACGTCTCGGGGCGGCCCACCGCCTCGATGACGACGTCGGCGCCGAATCCGCCGGTGAGCTCGCGGATGGCGTCGACGGGGTCGGTGGAGCGGGAGTTGACGGTGTGGGTGGCGCCCATGGTGCGGGCGGTCCGAAGCTTGCGGTCGTCGATGTCGACCGCGATGATCTTCGCCGCGCCCGCGAGCCTGGCGCCCACGATCGCCGCGTCGCCGACACCGCCGCAGCCGATGACGGCGACCGAGTCGCCGCGGCCGACCTGGCCGGTGTTGATGGCCGCGCCGATGCCGGCCATGACGCCGCAGCCGAGCAGGCCCGCGACGGCCGGTGAGACGGACGGGTCGACCTTGGTGCACTGGCCGGCCGCGACGAGGGTCTTCTCTGCGAACGCGCCGATGCCGAGCGCCGGGGACAGCTCGGTGCCGTCGAGCAGGGTCATCTTCTGCTTGGCGTTGTGAGTGTCGAAGCAGTACTGGGGACGGCCGCGCAGACAGGCCCGGCACTGGCCGCACACCGCGCGCCAGTTGAGGACGACGAAGTCGCCGGGGGCGACGTCGGTGACGTCCTCGCCGACCGACTCGACGATGCCCGCCGCCTCGTGGCCGAGGAGGAAGGGGAAGTCGTCGTTGATGCCGCCCTGCTTGTAGTGCAGGTCGGTGTGGCAGACGCCGCACGCCTGGATCCTGACCACGGCCTCGCCCGGCCCCGGGTCCGGCACGAGGACGGTCTCCACCCGCACCGGTTCGTTCTTCCCTGGGGCGATTACGCCTTGGACCTGCTGTGTCATGCGTGAACTTCCTTCCTCGCGCGTCGAGTACGGGCCCGCTCCCGCACCGTACTCGCTCTACAGACCGCAGTCGTAGACCTTGTGGCCGGCCACGAAAGTGCAGGCGACGCGGGTCTCGGCGATCTCCTCGGGCGGCGCGGCGTACGGGTCGCGGTCGAGCACGGCCAGGTCCGCGAGAGCTCCGGGACGGATGCTTCCCGTGTCGTCCAGGTGGTTCACGTACGCGGAGCCCGCCGTGTACGCGGCGAAGGCGTCGTTGAGGCCGATGCGCTGCTCCGGGAGGAAGACGGGGCCGTCGCCGTTCGGCTCGACGCGGTTGACCGCCGTGTGGATGCCGTGCATCGGGTCGGGGCTGCTGACCGGCCAGTCGCTGCCTGCCGCGAGGGTGGCTCCCGAGCGCAGGAGCGCGCCGAACGGGTACTGCCGTCCGGCCCGCTCGTCCCCGAGGAAGGGGATGGTGAGTTCGTCCATCTGCGGTTCGTGCGCGGCCCACAGGGGCTGGATGTTGGCGGTGGCGCCCAGCTCCCTGAAGCGGGGGATGTCGTCCGGGTGGACGATCTGGAGGTGGGCGAGATGGGGGCGGGTGTCACGGTGGCCGTTGGCGGTGCGGGCCGCTTCGACCGCGTCCAGGGCGTCGCGTACGGCGCGGTCGCCGAGGGCGTGGAAGTGGGCCTGGAAGCCGAGGGCGTCCAGCTCGGTGACGTACCGGCGCAGGTCGGCGGGGTCGATGAAGCTGGTGCCGCGGTTGGCGGTGGCGCAGCCGCAGCCGTCCAGGTACGGGTCGAGGAGGGCGGCGGTGCCCGTCTCGGCGACTCCGTCGACCATGATCTTCACGGATCCGGCGCGGAACCGGCCGTGGCTCAGCTCGGCCCGGCGCGCGACCAGTTCGGGGATCTGCTCGGCGCCGCGTTCGCGGTCCCACCACAGGGCTCCGGTGACGCGGGCGGTGAGTGATCCGTCGCGGGCGGCGGTGAGGTAGGCGTCGGCGGGGTCGGCCATGGAGCCGAAGGTGCCGACGATGGCGTCCTGCCAGGCGGTGATGCCGTACGAGTGGAGGAGCCGCTGGGCGCGGAGGAGGGCGGCGAGCCGGTCGGCGGGGGTGGACTGCGGGGTGAGACGGGCGACCAGGTCCATGGCGCCCTCCTGGAGGAGTCCGGTGGGCTCCCCGCTGCCGTCGTTGGCTCGCTCGATGCGGCCGTCGGCGGGGTCGGGGGTGGTGCGGTCGATGCCGGCGAGGCGCAGGGCGCGGGTGTTGGCCCAGGCGCCGTGGTGGTCGCGGTTGGGCAGGTAGACGGGGCGGTCGGGGACGACCGCGTCGAGCAGGTCCCTGGTGGGGCTGCCGCCGGCGAACGCCTCCATGGACCAGCCGCCGCCGGTGATCCACTCCCGGTCCGGGTGACTCTCGGCGTACGCCCGTACTGCGGCGATGGTCTCGGCTGCCGTACGGACGGCGGTCAGGTCGCACTGTGCCAGTTCCAGGCCGGCCGACACCGGGTGGACGTGGGCGTCCTGGAAGCCGGGGACGAGCAACCGCCCGGCCAGGTCGACGACTTCGGTCTTCGGGCCGATGAGGTCGCGTATGTCGTCGTGGCCGACGGCGGTGATGCGGCCGTCGGTGACGGCGACCGTGGTGGCGCGGGTGCGGGCGGCGTCCAGGGTGAGGACGGGGCCGCCGGTGAGGACCAGGTCGGCGGGGCTGTGGCGCATGGAGCGGGTTCCTTCGGTAGGAGTGATGGAGTGGGGAGGGTCAGACGGTCAGGGGGACCGCGTCGGGGTCGGTGCCGCGTCCGGTGTCGAAGTACGGGGACTTGCGCACCCACTTCGCCCACGAGGCCGCCATGACGCCGCTCAGCAGCATCACAGCGGGGCACGCCAGCATGAACCAGCCGTTGTCGGGGCTGATTTCGAAGTGGTCGGCCGAGGTGTAGAAGGTCCAGCAAAGGTAGCCGCCGAGGGCGAGCAGGACGGCTGCGCTGAGCACCGGCACCACGACCACGCGCGGGGTGGAACGGAACCGCACGGCGGCGGCGAGCGCGGTCAGGGCGTAGTAGAGGGAGACGACGACGCCGATCGCGTTGACCGAGGCCAGGATCAGGTCGGCGATCTTCGGGAGGACGAGGGAGAGGAAGGCGACGGCCGCCGCGAAGCAGCCGATCGCGACCGTGCCGGCCGCCGGGGTTCCGTAACGGGGGCTGATCCTCGACCAGAGCGGGCCCATCGTACGGTCGCGGCTCATCGCGAACATGCCGCGCACGGTGGGGATCACGCCGGCCTGGAGCGAGGCGACGGCGGAGAAGGTGAGCGCGATCAGCGGGAGCGCGGCGATCGGCTGGTCGGCGAGGCGGTCGCCGAAGAAGGTGAGGCCCTGTGCGCCGTTGCCGGCCAGTTCGTCCTGGGACAGGACGCGCTGGAAGGCGAAGGAGCCGAGCAGGAAGAGGCCCAGCATGGTGAAGAGCGTGATCATCCCGGCTCTGGAGGCGTCCTGCGGGTCGCGGACCTCCTCGTTGACGCTGAACGCGGACTCGAAGCCCCAGTAGCAGAAGACCGAGAGGAGCAGCCCCTGGGCGAGGGCCTGGCCGGAGGGGATGGTGAAGGGGTTCAGCCAGTCGAGGCTGAAGGGGTGCGGGCCGACGACGAGTCCGTAACCGCAGAAGGCGAGCAGGACGGCGTACTCGAAGACGAGCAGGTACTTCTGCAGGTTCGCCGCCGCGCGCAGGCCGGTGACGGCGGTGAAGGTGACGGCGATCAGGACGAGGATTCCGAGGGCGGTGGACTGTGCGGTGGAGTCGGGGTCCAGGGTGAGGCCGGCGACGCCGCGTATGCCTGTCTCGCCGGCGAGCTGGAGAAGGGCGGAGCCGGTGACGGCGGTCGTGTAGGAGAGGAAGACGACTGTCGCGACGAGGCTGATCCAGCCGACGAGGAAGCCGAGCCACGGGTTGAGGGAGCGTCCCACCCAGACGTAGCCGCTGCCCATGTTGGGCTCGGCCTTGTTGAGCCGTGCGTAGGCGCGGGCGATGCCGAGGACCGGGAGGAATGCCAGCAGCATGATGATCGGCAGGTGCAGGCCGACCACGCCGGCGATGACGCCGAGGCCGATGCCGATGCTGGTGGTGGCGGCGGTGCTGGAGGCGGCGATGGCGAAGCCGTCCATGACGCCGAGGCTCCTGGTGAGCGTGCCGGGCGCGGGCGGGTCGCTGCCGTACGGGGTCTTCGATGGCGTCATCGCTGGCTCCTTCACCGGGGGGCCACGACGGCCCCGATGGCGGCACATCGAACTCCGCGGGACCTTCACACGTCAACGGTGTTGTCGTAACGTGCGCGGCATGAGCGAGCGAGTGGTGTCGGAGGAGGGGCGGCGGCGCAGGCGCCCCACCAAGCAGGGCACGGTTCTGTCGGAGGAGCTGATCGTCGGTACGGCGCTGCGGCTGATCCACGAGCACGGTGCGGCGGCGCTCACCGTGCGGCGGCTCGGTGCGGCGCTGGGGGCGGATCCGAGTGCCCTCTACCGGTACTTCCGGGACACGGATGATTTGCTGCTCGCGGTCGCCGACGAGCTCATCGGCCGTACGCTCCGGCGCTTCCGGCCGACGGGTGAGTGGCGGGCCGATCTGCGGACGCTGGGTCTGATGATGCACGCCGACTATCAGGCGCATCCGCAGGCGGCGATGCTGACCTGCGCGCGGGTGACGGGGCGGGAGAACGAGACGCGCTCGGTGGAGACGATCCTGGGCATCCTGCGCGGGGCGGGTTTCCCCGACACCGAGGCGGTACGGGTCTACCACGCCTTCGTCGACCAGACGCTGGCCTTCGCGGCGCTGGACGCCTCCACGCTCGCGCTGCCGGCGGCCGCCCGGGAGACGGAGGCGCGGGCCTGGCGGGAGACGTACGCGCGACTGCCCGCCGACAGCCATCCGAACATCGCGGCGACCGCGCCGGTGCTGGTGGCGGAAATGGGCCGCAGTGGGTATCCGGCGGCGCTGGAGATGGTGCTGGCGTCGGCGGAGGCGCGGCTGCGGGGCGGTTCTTCCCAAACTGGGGCTCCGCCCCGTGCCCCGGTCCTCAAACGCCGGACGGGCTGAATCTGCCGGGGGAGCCGATACGGCCGGAGTGCCGGATTTGGTGGGGTGCGGTTCAGGCAACGCGATTGCCGCAGCGGGCGGCCCGGGCGACGCGAACGGATTGGCCGGTGCGGCTCGCGTGGAGTCGCACCGGCCAGTTCAGCCCGTCCGGGGGCCCGGGGGCCTGGCCCCCTCACGCGGCGGAGCCGCAAAGTGTCACAGCCCGGATGAGGTGGGGTGGGGAACAAGCCCCCGCAGGGGTGCGGGCTAGGCGTCCTTGCGCTCTGCCGCCAGCGCGGCCACCCGCTTGCGGACCACGAACCAGCCGCCCACCAGCGCCGCCGCGATCAGCGGGAGGCACGTCACGGTCGTACGGCCGATTCCACCGCCCCACCACATCAGGACGACCACAGAGGCCAGGAAGGCCAGCGTGACGATCTGCGTGTACGGGGCCCAGGGCAGACGGTAGGACGGGCGCGTGACCCGGCCGTCCTTCGAGCGGTGCCAGAACAGCAGCGAGCAGAGCATGATCATGCCCCAGGTGCCGAGGATGCCGATCGACGCGAAGTTCAGGACGATCTCGAAGGCCTCGCCGGGCATCACGTAGTTCAGGCCGACGCCGAGCACACCGAAGCCGGCGGTGAGCAGGATGCCGCCGTACGGCACCTGACCCTTGTTCATGCGGCCCGTGAACTTCGGCGCGGAGCCCGACAGCGCCATCGAGCGCAGGATCCGGCCCGTGGAGTACAGACCCGAGTTCAGGCTGGAGAGGGCCGCCGTCAGCACGACGAGGTTCATGACGTCCGCCGCGCCGGGCACGCCGAGCTTGTTCATGACCGTGACGAAGGGGCTCTCGTCGCCGGAGTACGCCGTGTACGGGAGCAGCAGCGCGAGGAGGACGACCGAGCCGACGTAGAAGATGCCGACGCGCCACATGATCGAGTTGATCGCCTTCGGCATGATCTTCTCGGGGTTCTTGGTCTCGCCCGCCGCGACACCGCACAGCTCGACCGACGCGTACGCGAAGACGACACCCTGGATGACCAGCAGCATCGGCAGCATGCCGACCGGGAACAGGCCGCCGCCGTCACTGATCGTCGAGAAGCCGGGGGTGTGGCCGTCCAGCTGGTGCTGGGTGGCGACCAGGTAGATGCCGATGGCCATGAAGACGACCAGCGCGGCGACCTTGACGATCGCGAACCAGAACTCCATCTCGCCGAAGTACTTCACCGAGATCAGGTTCGCGGTGAGGACGATCGCGAGGGCGATCAGCGCGAGAATCCACTGCGGTACGTCGCTGAACATGGCCCAGAAGTGGGCGTAGGTGGCGGCGGCTGTGATGTCCGCCACCGCGGTGGTCGACCAGTTGAGGAAGTACAGCCAGCCGGCGGCGAAGGCGCCCTTCTCACCCATGAATTCACGGGCGTAGGAGACGAAGGCGCCGGAGGACGGGCGGTAGAGCACCAGCTCGCCGAGCGCGCGGACGACGAAGAAGGCGAAGACGCCGCAGACCGCGTACGCGATGGCCAGGGAAGGACCTGCCCCTGCCATGCGGCCGCCGGCGCCCAGGAACAGGCCGGTGCCTATCGCCCCGCCGATCGCGATCATGTTGATGTGGCGGGACTTCAGGTCCTTGCTGTAACCCTCGTCACCCGCGTCGACATGTGGGGATGTCGATACGGGATCGGCGGGACCGGCGGGGGCCGCAGACAGGGTGCGGTCGCTCATGCTGTTTCTTCGCCTTCATTTCGGGGGGTGCTGTGCGGTACCGGGCCGCACGATGGTGTTGAGGGTGATCTCGACGTGTTCGAGGTGAGCGGCCATGGCCTGCACCGCCGCTCCCTCGGAGCCGCCGACGATCGCCTCTACGAGCGCCCGGTGCTCGAGGTCCGACTGGCGTCGTCGGTCCCCGAGTTGGTTCAGGAAGGTGGACTGCCGGGCAAGGGCGTCCCTGATCTCTTCGATGATCTTGTGGAAGACAGGGTTGCCCGACGCCTGGGCGACGGAGATGTGGAAGAGCATGTCGAGCGCCACCCATGCGGTGGGGTCGGGCTCCTGCTCCATCTTCCCGATCAGGTGCGTCAGCAGGTCTACGTCGTCCTGCGTGCGACGCGTAGCAGCGTAACCCGCCACGGGGATCTCGACGTGCCGTCGCACTTCGAGCAGGTCCCGGGCGGAGTACGCGCCGAAGATCGGGTTCTGGTCCGGTCCGCTGGCCGCGACGTACGTGCCCTTGCCTGCCCGGGACACCGTGAGGCCGAGCGCCTGGAGCGCGCGCAGGGCCTCCCGTACGACGGAGCGGCTGACGGCGAAGTACTTCCCGAGCTCGGCCTCCGTGGGGAGCTTCTCGCCGATGGCGAGTTCACCCCGCTCTATGGCGTCCCGGAGGTGGGTGAGGACGGCTTCCATCGCGCTGATGCGCCGCGGTGCGCCGTCACCTGTCCGGCTGTCTGACAAGACCATGCGGAGAATGCTCCGAGGTCGGACACGCAAGCGTCAAGAGTGTTCAAAGAGTTGATTTGAGGTGAAGGAAAGGATAATGAGGCGGACATTCCGGGCGTTTCAGGGGGCCAGTACGTCGAGCTCCTGGAGGGCGCCGACGGCGATCTCGCGAGTCAGCCGTTCCGCCCGTAGCGCGTCGCCTTCCCTTACGGCTTCGGCGACTTGGACGTGCAGCGTGACCGCGGCGGGGTCCGGATCCTCGAACATCACCTGGTGCCTGGTGCGTCCGCTGAGCACCTCCGCCACCACGTCGCCGAGCCGGGCGAACATTTCATTGCCTGATGCACGCAGTACGACACGATGGAACGCGATGTCGTGCACGAGGTACGCGTCGAGCTGCCGGCCCCGCGAGGTCGCGACCATCCCGAGCGCCTCCTCGGTGAGCGCCGCGCACTGCTCGGGGGTCGCGAACTGCGCGGCGAGTCCGGCCGCCACCGGCTCCACGGCGGAGCGCAGGACGGTCAGCGAGCGCAGCTGGCGGGGGCGGTCGGCGCCGGCCAGCCGCCACCGGATGACCTGCGGATCGTAGACGTTCCATTCCTCGGTCGGGCGTACGGTCACGCCCACCCGGCGGCGGGACTCCACGAGGTGCATCGACTCCAGGACCCGGACCGCCTCGCGGATCACCGTGCGGGAGACGTCGAAGCGCTGGGCGAGCTCGTCCGTACGCAACACGCTGCCGGGCGGATACTCACCGGCTGTGATCGCGGGACCGAGGCTTTCCAGCAGCTGGGCGTGCAGCCCCCGGGCCTGGTTGGTCATGGGCTCAGCGTACGGGGCGCCCTTCGCGAACAAAAAGTACGACGTTTATGTCACAGCCTCTTGAATACGTCGTACCTAATGAGTTTCAGTAGCGCGACGGACCGATGTCGAAGAAGACAGCGAGGCACTCCACTCATGAACAGCCCTCACGTCGTCGTGGTGATGGGCGTGGCAGGGACCGGCAAGACCACCATCGGTCCCCTGCTCGCCGCCCGGCTCGGCGTTCCGTACGCCGAAGGTGACGACTTCCACCCCCCGGCCAACATCGCCAAGATGTCGGCCGGCACCCCGCTGGGCGACTCGGACCGGTGGCCCTGGCTCGACGCGATCGGCCGGTGGGCGCACGACAGGGCCGGGCTCGGCGGCGTCGTGAGCAGCTCCGCGCTCAAGCGCGCCTATCGCGACCGGCTGCGCACGGCCGCCCCCGACGCCGTGTTCCTGCACCTCACGGGTGACCGGGAGCTGATCGAGGAGCGGATGCGGGAGCGCAGGGGCCACTTCATGCCGACCGCGCTGCTCGATTCGCAGTACGCCGCCCTGCAGCCGCTCCAGGAGGACGAGGCGGGCGTGTCCGTGGACGTCTCGGGGTCCCCCGAAGACATCGCCGAACGAGCCGTCGCGGCCCTGCACGGGCTCAAGGGCCCGGCTTCCCAAGATTCCCAGGATTCCCAAGACTTCAGAAAGTAGAGAGCCGTGACCAGTCTCAGCGTCGAGACGCTGGCAGCGGACGTCGTCGAGCCGATCACCTCGGCGGGCAACGGCCAGTTGGGGATAGCAGTCCTCGCCGGCATTGCCGTCATCGTCCTGCTCATCACGAAGTTCAAGCTCCACGCCTTCCTGGCGCTGACCATCGGGTCGCTGGCGCTGGGAGCGTTCGCGGGCGCCCCGCTCGGCAAGGCCATCACCAGCTTCTCGACCGGCCTCGGCAACACGGTCGCGGGCGTCGGCGTGCTGATCGCCCTCGGCGCGATCCTCGGCAAGCTGCTCGCCGACTCCGGCGGCGCGGACCAGATCGTCGACACGATCCTCGCGAGGGCGAGCGGCCGTGCGATGCCGTGGGCGATGGTGCTGATCGCGAGCATCATCGGTCTGCCGCTCTTCTTCGAGGTCGGCATCGTGCTGCTGATCCCGGTGGTGCTGCTCGTCGCCAAGCGCGGCAACTACTCGCTCATGCGGATCGGCATCCCGGCGCTCGCCGGCCTGTCCGTGATGCACGGGCTGATCCCGCCGCACCCCGGTCCGCTGGTCGCGATCGACGCGATCGACGCCAACCTGGGCATCACGCTGGCGCTCGGCGTGGTCGTGGCGATCCCGACCGTGATCATCGCCGGGCCGCTCTTCTCGAAGTACGCCGCCCGCTGGGTCGACGTACCGGTGCCCGAGAAGATGGTTCTGCAGCGTCCCTCCGAGGACCTGGAGCGCCGTCCCGGCTTCGGCGCGACCGTCGCCACCGTGATGCTGCCGGTCGTGCTGATGCTGGCCAAGGCGCTCGTGGACATCGTCGTCGACAACCCCGAGAACGCCGTCCAGCGGGTCACGGACGTGATCGGCTCGCCGCTGATCGCGCTGCTCGCCGCCGTACTGGTGGGACTCTTCACGCTGGGCCGCGCCGCCGGGTTCACCAAGGACCGGCTGTCCTCGACCGTCGAGAAGTCGCTCGCGCCGATCGCGGGCGTGCTGATGATCGTCGGCGCGGGCGGCGGCTTCAAGCAGACGCTGATCGACGTGGGCGTCGGACAGATGATCCTGGACTTCTCCGAGGACTGGGCGATCCCGACGCTGCTGCTGGCCTGGCTGATCGCCGTCGCGATCCGCCTCGCGACGGGCTCGGCGACCGTCGCCACCATCTCGGCGGCCGGTCTGGTCGCCCCGCTCGCCGCCGACATGTCGGCGTCCCACGCGGCGCTGCTGGTGCTCGCGGTCGGTGCGGGCTCGCTCTTCTTCAGCCACGTCAACGACGCGGGGTTCTGGCTGGTGAAGGAGTACTTCGGCATGGACGTCGGCCAGACGATCAAGACCTGGTCGGTGATGGAGACGATCATCTCGGTGGTCTCGCTGGGCTTCGTCCTGCTGTTGTCACTCGTCCTTTAGGTCCGGGGAGTGTCCGGGGGAGTCTTTCAACTCCTTCGCCCACAACGGGTGTTCCAGCTCCGCCCAGTCGCGGTCGACAGTCCCGGTGCGCATGCCGCGCCGGGACTCCGGCCGGCTCAGGGCCATCCCGATGTGTCCGGCGATCACGATGCCCATGGCGAGAGCGAGCCAGTCGTGGACGAAGGTGGCGCTCGTACGCCAGACCAGCGGAGCCAGGTTCGTGAACCACATCAGCAGTCCGGTCCCGAGCATCACCAGCACCGCGCCCGCGATCCACGCCGCGTAGAGCTTCTGGCCCGCGTTGAACTTCCCGGCGGGGCGCGAGGCGTGGCTCTTGTCCCGGCGCAGCACGGCCCGCAGCCACTGCCGGTCGTGCGGGCCGAACCGGTTGAGCCGGCCCAGGTCGGAGCGGAAGGCGCGCGAGGCCAGGCCGAGCAGGAACGGCGCCGGGATCATCAGTCCCGACCATTCGTGCACGGTGACCACCAGGTGGCGCCGGCCGACGAGTTCGGCCAGCTGCGGTACGTACAGACAGGCCGCCGTCGCGATGCACAGCAGGGTCAGGCCGGCGGTGGCGCGGTGCACCCAGCGCTCGGAGCGGCCGAAGCGCCTCACGCGGGCGGGAAGTTCAGACCGTAGGAGCATCGTCGCGTCCGTTCGAGCGGCCGACCCACGCGTCGACGTCATAGCCGCGCTCCTCCCAGTACCCGGGCCGCACCTCGGGCGTGACGGTGATGCCGGAGAGCCATTTCGCCGACTTGTAGAAGTACATGGGCGCGACGTACAGCCGTACCGGGCCGCCGTGCGCGTGGCTGAGCGGCTTGTCCTGCATGCGCAGGGCCACCAGTACGTCCTGGCGGCGGGCCTGCTGGAGGGTGAGGCTCTCGCTGTACGTACCGTCGAAGCAGGTGAAGCGGATCGCCTTGGCGTCCGGCCGCACGCCCGCGGCGGCCAGCAGCCGCGACAGCTGTACGCCCTCGAACGGAGTGTCCGGGACCCGCCATCCCGTGACGCACTGGACGTCGCGCACGAGGCGCGTCTGCTGCATCGCGCGCAGGTCGTCGAGGGTGTACGTGGCGGGCCTGTCCACCAGCCCGTCGACCTTCAGCCGGTAGTTCTCCGGGCCCTTGCGCGGTACGGAGGGGGCGACGGAGTAGTAGCGGAATCCGCCGCCGTTGGGGAGGAGGCCGGTCAGGCCGGTCGGGTCCTTGTCCGCGGCGGAGCCGAGGAAGGCTTCGAGCCCGTTCTGGAGGTACGGCGCGGTGGCCAGGCCCGCGGCGCCGAGGCCGAGCATGCCGAGGACGACGCGGCGGCCGACGGGCGAGCCGCCGCTGTCCGGTGCTGAAGAGGTCACGGAACAATTCGAACACCCGCGGCCACCAAGGGCCAGCGACCGCGGGTGCCCGTCAGACTTCCGTCAGACTTCGGTGGCCTGCTTCTCGAGCTGGAAGGCCTCGTTGCCCAGGCCGATCCGCCCGTGGACCTCGGGCTTCGCCGAGCGCAGCACCGCGCCGTACACCAGTCCCCCGACCAGCGCGACGCCGATGATGCCCGGCAGGATCCAGCTGAGGGCGGAGCCCGGACCCGCGCCCACCAGTACGTCGAAGTCCTTCACCGTGTAGAAGGCGATGACCAGCAGAGCGACCCCGGCGATGGCCGAGGCCACCAGCCGTCCCGCCTGCGCGCGGCCGGCTCCGCGGCGTACGAAGAAGGCGATGACCGCGAACGAGGCGGCGGCCATCAGCAGGATGACGCCGAGCGCGCCGACGTTGCCCATCCAGGTGAACAGGCGCAGCACGGGCACGGTCGGGTCGCCGGCCGGCTTGTCGTCGGTGAACGCGAAGGCCAGGACGATGGCCAGGGAGACGCCGGACTGGAGCAGCGAGCCGGCGGCGGGGGCGCCACTCGTCTTGTTCGTACGGCCGAAGGAGGCCGGCAGCAGGCCCTCACGGCCCATGGCGAAGGCGTACCGCGCGACGACGTTGTGGAAGCTGAGCAGCGCGGCGAACATGCCGGTCACGAAAAGGATGTGGAGTACGTCGGTGAAGGTGGAGCCGAGCCTGCTCTCGGTGAGGGTGAAGAGGAGCCCCGGCCCCTGCTCCCCCGCCACCTTGACGATCTGGCCGGGCCCGGCTGCGACGCTGAGCGCCCAGGCGCTGAGGGCCAGGAACAGCGCGGCGTACCCGACGGCGAGGAACATCACGCGCGAGACGACGATCTGCGGGCGGCTGGTCTCCTCGGCGTACACCGGGGCCTGCTCGAAGCCGACGAAGGCGGCGATGCAGAAGCAGAGCGCGGTGCCGAGTCCGGCGCCGGTGAGGGTCTCGGGGTTGAACGCCTGGAGGGACAGGCCTTCCTTTGCCGGGTCGGCGATCGCGGCCACGTCGAAGATCACGACGAGGGCGCACTCGACGACCAGCAGGACACCGAGGACCTTGGCGTTCAGGTCGATCTTGAGCCAGCCGAGGGCGCCGACGACGAGCACGGCGACGAGCGCGGGTATCCACCACGCGATGGTGATGTCCAGGTAGGTGGCGAAGATCCCGGAGATCTCGAAGCCGAGGATGCCGTAGATGCCGACCTGCATGGCGCTGTACGCGACGAGGGCGACCAGGGAGGCTCCGGCGCCGGCGGTCGGGCCGAGGCCGCGGGCTATGTAGGCGTAGAAGGCGCCGGCGTTGTGGACGTGCCGGCTCATCTCGGCGTATCCGACGCTGAACAGCATCAGGACCACGCCGAGGATGACGAAGAGGAGGGGCTGTCCGACGATACCCATCACGCCGTATGTGGTGGGCATGACACCGGCGACGACCATGAGCGGGGCGCTCGCGGCCAGTACGGACAGCAGCAGGCCCGTCGTGCCTAGGCGGCCGGCTCGCAGCGCCCGGTCCTGCCCCTTGTACGTACGGATCTCACTGCTGCTGGTGTCTCTGCTTCTCTCGCTCGTGCTCGAACTGCCCGTCGACATGGCGGGGGTTGTCCCTTCGCTGAGGTGGGTTGACGTTGAACTGCTGAGTCATGCGATGCCGAGCGCGGCGCTGCGCGCGGCGCGGAAGGCCTGGTGCGGGTCGCGGTCGGGGTACGACCACGGGGCCTCGGTGGCGTGCGGGCCGATGCGGTTGAGCAGGGCGGCGGCCTCGGCGGGCCTGCCCTCGCAGAGCTTGGCGTGGGCCAGGTAGTTGAGGTCGACGAGCCGGCGCGGGTGACCCTCGTGCTCCCACTCCAGCCACCAGTCGAACGCCGCCTTCATCACCTGCCGGGCGCGGCGGCCCGACCAGTGGCCGGAGGCCGCGGGGTCCTTCGGCTCCTGGCCCGCGAGGGCGAGGGCGCGGTAGCGCTCGGCGTGGGCGACCACGGGGAGTACGGCCAGCGGGGAGTCGGCGGGGGCCTGTTCGGCGGCCCAGGCGGCGAAGTCGTACACCTCGTGGAGGGGGTCGTTTCCTATGTCCGGCCGGCGTTCGGCGAGGCGGGCGGCCATCAGGTGGTGGGCGTGATGGTGCTCGGGGTGGCGCAGCCGCACCTGGTCGAAGAGCTGGGTGACCTCTTCCTCCGTACCGAGGGAACGGGCCAGGAGCAGCAGCCCGAGCCACGGGGTCGGGTCGGCGGGTGACCGCTCGGCGGCCCGTCGGCAGGCCTCGCGCGCGCGGTCCTCGGGCTCCTTGCCGCGCAGCGCGCCGAGGACGGTGGCGCAGGCGATGAGGGTGACGGCGTCGGCGCTCTCGGGTTCGGCGAGCAGCCAGTCGCCGGCCCAGGCGGCGGCGCCGTTCGCCTGGGCGAGTACGACGAGACGGTGGCCGCGGCGGTCCCAGTCGTCGCCGGTCGCGGCGAGCAGGGAGCGGGCCCTGGTCCAGCGACCTTGGGCCAACTGGGCGCGTACGGTGACGAGTTCGGCGTCGTCGAGGGCGGCATCGAAGGAGGGATCGGTCCGACGGCGCGAGCGGCCGAGGGGTGGCGGAGGTGGGGGCATCCGCGGGTCCTCCACGGCGCAGTGTGCGAGCGTTTGATCACGCACAGCAAAGCGGTAGGGGGCAGTCCACGTCAAGGGCGGTCTGGACCAACTTTGCGCCGACTTGAGGTAGTTGAATGAGCACCGACCTCCTGCGCCCGGTTTCCTCCGGGGCCGGTCCCGTTCCAGGGCCTAGTCTTGCCCCATGCCTGAACACTCTTCGCTGCCGCCGTGCCTGCTGGCCTTTCCCGGGCCGCTGCGGGACCGGCTGGTCGCCGCGGTGCTGTCCGGCGAGAAGGTCTCGACGACCGGCCTGCTCGCCGAGTACGAGGCCGAGAAGGAGGAGCTGCCGCCCGTCGGCGAGCGGTCCGTGGTGATCGGCTCGGACGGCCGCGAGGTGGCGGTGATCGAGCTGACCGAGGTACGGGTGCTGCCGCTCGGCGAGGTGGACCTCCAGCACGCGCTGGACGAGGGCGAGGGTTACACCTCGGTGGCGGACTGGCGCGCGGGGCACGAGAGGTTCTGGCACAGCGAGGAGATGCGGGACGCGCTGGGCGACCCGGAGTTCACGGTCGACGACGCGACGGTGGTCGTCGCGGAACGGTTCCGGGTGGTGGAACGACTGGACCCGCGCACGGGCGCCCCTCCCAGGGCCTAGGCCACCGCCCTCGCCGCCGCGCGGCCCGCCGTGCGGCCGGAGAAGAGGCAGCCGCCCAGGAACGTGCCCTCCAGGGAGCGGTAACCGTGGACGCCGCCGCCGCCGAAGCCCGCCGCCTCCCCCGCCGCGTACACGCCCGGCAGCACGCCGCCGCCCTCTGTGAGTACGCGCGAGGACAGGTCGGTCTCCAGGCCGCCGAGGGACTTCCGGGTCAGGATGTGCAGGCGTACGGCGATGAGGGGGCCGGCCTTGGGGTCGAGGATGCGGTGCGGCGAGGCCGTACGGATCAGCTTGTCGCCCAGGTAGTTGCGGGCGCCGCGGATCGCCATCACCTGGAGGTCCTTGGTGAAGGTATTGGTGATCTCCCGGTCCCGCGCGGTGATTTCGCGGCGCAGCTCCGCCTCGTCGATCAACGGCTCTTTGGTGAGCGCGTTCATTCCGCGTACCAGCGACGCCAGATCCTTCTCGACCACGAAGTCCGCGCCCTTGTCCATGAACGCCTTGACCGGGCCGGGGACATCGGCCCGCGCGCGGCCGATGACGTCACGGACGGACTTGCCCGTGAGGTCCGGGTTCTGTTCGGAACCCGAGAGCGCGAACTCCTTGCCGATGATCCTCTGGTCGAGGACGAACCAGGTGTAGTCGTACCCCGTCTTCATGATGTGGTCGAGCGTGCCCAGGGTGTCGAAGCCGGGAAAGAGCGGGACCGGCAGGCGCTTGCCGCGGGCGTCGAACCAGAGGGACGAGGGGCCGGGCAGGATGCGGATGCCGTGCTTGGCCCAGATCGGGTTCCAGTTCTGGATTCCCTCTGTGTAGTGCCACATCCGGTCGCGGTTGATCATGCGGCCGCCCGCCGCCTCCGTGACGCCGAGCATCAGGCCGTCGACGTGCGCGGGTACGCCGGAGAGCATCGAGGCGGGCGGGGTGCCGAGCCGCTGGGGCCAGTTGGCGCGTACGAGATCGTGATTGCCGCCGATCCCGCCCGAGGTGACGATCACCGCCTGTGCCCTCAGCTCGAAGGAACCGGTCGCCTCGCGGCTGCTGGCGGCCCCGCGCTCGGCGGCCGAGGGCTCCAGGATCTCGCCGCTGACGGTGTCCACCGCACCGGCGCTGCGCGCGAGACCGGTGACGCGATGACGGAATCGCAGCTGGACCAGGCCGCGCGCCACCCCTTCGCGCACGCGGCGCTCGAAGGGGGCGACGATGCCGGGGCCCGTGCCCCACGTGATGTGGAAGCGGGGTACGGAGTTGCCGTGCCCGGTGGCGTCGTAACCACCGCGCTCGGCCCACCCGACGACCGGGAAGAAGCGCACGCCCTGCCCGTGCAGCCACGCCCGCTTCTCGCCGGACGCGAAGTCGACGTACGCCTCGGCCCACTTGCGCGGCCAGTGGTCCTCCTCGCGGTCGAAGCCCGCCGTGCCGTGCCAGTCCTGGAGGGCGAGCTCGCGGCTGTCCCTGATCCGCATCCTGCGCTGCTCGGGAGAGTCGACGAAGAAGAGCCCGCCGAAGGACCAGTGCGCCTGACCACCGATGGACTGCTCGGGTTCCTGGTCGAGCAGGATCACCTTGCGGCCCGCGTCGACGAGTTCCGCGGTGGCCGCCAGGCCTGCCAGGCCCGCCCCGATCACGATCACATCAGCGTCGTACGCCATGGTTTCCGTCCTTGCCGGGGCGAGTGGGGCCGAGAAGTTACTCGTGCGTCAGATCTTCGGCAGCGGCGGGCGGCACGTCAACCGCCTCGCCGCCGTGAGGTTGGATGGCCCGTATGACTCCTGCGGACGAGATCCTGGACATCGTCGACGAGAACGACGAGGTGGTCGGACAGGCCCCGCGCGGTGAGGCGTACGCCCGCGGCCTGCGCCATCGCTGCGTTTTCGTCCTGGCGCGGGACGGGGAAGGCCGGTACTTCGTGCACCGCAGGACGCCGGTGAAGCTCGTCTTTCCCTCGATGTACGACATGTTCGTGGGCGGGGTCGTCGGTGCGGGCGAGTCGTACGACGAGGCGGCACTGCGCGAGGCCGAGGAGGAACTGGGTGTGTCCGGGCTGCCCGCGCCCGTACCGCTGTTCAAGTTCCTGTACGAGAGCGGCGACGGCGCGCAGACGTGGTGGTCGTACGTCTACGAGGTGCGCTGCGAGCTGCCGGTGAATCCGCAGGCGGAGGAGGTCGCGTGGCACGGCTTCCTGACCCGCGCGGAGCTGGAGCGTCGGCTCGCCGGGGGCGCGTGGGAGTGGGTGCCGGACGGCCTCGCGGCGTGGGAACGGCTGCGTGCGTACCCGGGCCCCGTGACTGCGGCTTCCGGGCAGGCCTGATCACGTGCCAGTACGCCCCGTGGCCGGAGAAGCTCGTTCCCAGTAGGTGCGCGGGGAAACGCACCACTCCGTCCATGCACGGCAGCGTAGGCGGGGCCACTGACAATCGGCCCGGTAGGGTGCGGCGGGTGACCGAGTTTGTACGGAGTCTGCGGCTCTGGTTCGCGCCGCAGCGCATCCGGGAAGAGGGCGAGACCCCCGACTACCGCTTCTCGCTGGCCAATGAGCGCACGTTCCTCGCCTGGATCCGTACCGCGCTGGCCCTCATCGGCGGCGGTTTCGCGGTCGATCAGTTCCTGCCGGAACTGACCTGGGCCGTCCGCGCCGGCATGGCGCTCGGGCTGCTGGCCGCCGGTGTGCTGTGCGCGCTGCGGGCGGTCAACCACTGGGTGCGCTGCGAGCAGGCGATGCGGCGCGGCGACGATCTGCCGGTCACGCGGTTCCCGACGCTGCTGAGCCTCGTGGTCGCGGTCGTCGCCGTCGTCATGGTCGTGGTCGTCATCTTCGGCTGGCAGGGCGGCAATTGACCACCCCGGCCCCCGGCCCCGCCAGGGACCCCGGGCTCCAGCCGGAGCGGACCCGGCTGGCCTGGCGCAGGACCACGCTGGCCTGCACGGTGGTGGCCGTACTGGCGGCGAAGCAGGCGGTCCATGACGAGATCAGCGTGGCCGGGGCGATCGCCACGGCGCTCTGCGTGCTCGTCTGGCTGGGGTTCCTGCGGGTCGCGCACCACCGCATCCGAGCCGTCAGCAGCACGGCCAGGCCGGCGCCGATGTCGGTGCGCGCCGCGATGACGGCGACGGCCTGCACGATCGCCCTAGCCGGGTTCGCCGTGGCGATCGTTGTCTGACTCAGACGGCTCAGGCGACTCACACGACTCGGACCGTGGCCGCCTCGAACGGCGGCAGCGTGCGGCGCGGGTCCTCGCCGCTCACCCATAGTCCGGTGAGGTGTCGGGTACGGACCGACCGGGCTCGGGGCGACCTTCCTGGAACCAATCCGCGCGCGGGGCAGGTGGTCGGCGGAACACGGTGACGAATTCGCCGCGGCGCAGGGCTGGGAGACGGACGAAGCGGTCGCGCAGGACTAGCCTGAAGGTGCCGCAAAGCATCCGGAAACGCACCAGAGGTGAGCACAATGACCACCCTCCATCAGGAGCACCCCACCCACGAGCACGCGCACGGTCCGGCCTGCGGGCACATCGCGGTGCCGCACGGCGACCACACCGACTACGCCCACAACGGGCACCTGCATCGTGAGCACTCCGGACACTGGGACGAGTGCGAGTCGACGGATCACATCACGCACAGCGGTCACACCCACGAGCACGGCCAGGACTGCGGCCACAGCGCCGTCGCTCACGGCGATCACCTGGACTACGTCCACGACGGCCACCGCCACGCCGCCCACGACGACCACTGGGACGACCACTGATCCACCGTTGGTCCCGCCCCTGACCCGCCGTTTCCAGGGGGTCGCCTTCCCCCGGATGTGCGTCAACTGGCAGGCTCGTCCCGACCAGTTCGGCCATTGACCCGGGGGAATCCAGTGCCTGCCACGGATCCGTACACCGTTCAGCTCGCGCCCGAAGTGCACGCGTACATCCAGCCGGACGGCGGGTGGTGCCTGAACAACGCCGGGTTCGTCAGCGACGGCGCCTCGACCCTGCTCGTCGACACCGCGGCCACCGAGCGCCGCGCGCACGCACTGCGCGAAGCGCTTCTCGCGACCGGCGCGCCGCTCCCCCGTACCGTCGTCAACACCCACCACCACGGCGACCACACCTACGGCAACAGCGTCTTCACCCCCGAAGCCACGGTCGTCGGCCACGACACCTGCCGCGCCGAGGTGCTCGCCGTCGGGCTCCAGCTGCATCTGGTGTGGCCGCAGAACGACTTCGGTGACATCAACGTCACCGCGCCCACCCTCACCTACAGCGAGCGGCTCACCGTCCACGCGGGCGGGACCGAGGTGCGCCTGATCCACCCCGGCGTCGCGCACACCACCGGCGATTCGATCGTTCACCTGCCGGAGTACGGAATCGTCTTCACCGGCGATCTGATCTTCCAGGGCGGCACACCCTTCGTCCCCATGGGATCGCTGAGCGGATCGCTGCGCGCCCTCGACCTGCTCCGCTCGCTGGGCGCGGACACCGTCGTGCCCGGCCACGGCCCGGTGACCGACCCGTCGGCGTACGACGCGACCGAGCGCTATCTGCGGTACGTCGCCGAGCTCGCCGAGGCCGGGCACGCCAAGGGCCGGACGCCCCTGGAAACCGCTCAGCAGGCCGACCTCGGCCCCTTCGCCGGGCTGCGCGAGAGCGAGCGGCTCGTCGCCAATCTGCACCGCGCGTACGCCGAACTGGACGGCCTGCCGGAAGGCTCGCCGCTCGATCCGGTGACCGTCTTCGGTGACATGGCGGCCATGAACGGCGGTAAGCCGGTCGCCTGCCACGCGTGATCCACGTCTCGGGGTACGTCGGCACACTGGACGGCATACCGACTGGTCGGCATGATGAGTCGTGACGTCTTGTCCGTCCCGACCGTGTCCGCCCTCGGAGGTACCCCCATGAGCGCAGTCCACCCGCCAGGTCTCGACCCCGAGCAGCTGCGCGGTCATCTCGACCGCGAGCGGCCCGGGCTGGTGAACGGACCGCTCAGCGCCCGGCTCATCGAGGGCGGACGCTCGAATCTGACGTACGCCGTCACGGACGGCACGTCCCGGTGGGTGGTGCGGCGACCGCCGCTCGGCCATGTGCTCGCGACCGCGCACGACATGAAGCGCGAGTTCCGGGTGATCAGCGCGCTGCACCCGACGGATGTGCCGGTGCCCGCGCCGCTGCTGCTGTGCGAGGACGAGTCGGTGATCGGATCGCCGTTCTACGTCATGGAGTACGTGGAGGGCGTTCCGTACCGTACGGCCGACGAGCTCGCCGCGCTGGGCGCCGAGCGGACCCGCGCGGCCGTACTCGGCCTGGTCGACACCCTCGTCGCCCTGCACGCCGTGGATCCCGCCGAGGTCGGTCTGGGCGACTTCGGCCGCCCCGAGGGCTTCCTGGACCGGCAGCTGCGGCGCTGGGGCAAGCAGCTCGACGCCTCCCGCAACCGTGAGCTGGCGGGCATCGACGAGCTGCACGCCGCGCTCGGGCGCTCGCTGCCCGACTCCCCCGCGCCCACGGTCGTACACGGCGACTACCGTCTCGACAACGTCCTGATCGGCGGCGCCGACGACCGGATCAACGCCATCCTCGACTGGGAGATGTCGACGCTCGGCGACCCGCTCACCGACCTCGGGCTGCTCGTGATGTACAGCTCCGAGCTGGGGCTGCCCGACTCCCCCGTCTCCACGACGGCCGGCGCCCCGGGCCACCCCTCGGCGCGCGAGATCGTCGAGCGCTACGCCGCCGGGTCCGGCCGGGACACCTCGTCGATCGCCTGGTACACGGCGTTCGCGTGGTTCAAGCTCGCCGTGATCCTCGAGGGCATCCACTACCGCTACACGCTCGGGCAGACCGTCGGCGCCGGCTTCGACCGGATCGGCGACCTCGTGCCCGTCTTCATCGAGCACGGCCTGACCACCCTTCAGGAAGGCTGAGACACCACCATGGATTTCGCATACGACGCACGGACCGAAGAGCTCCGCGGCAAGCTTCTCGCCTTCATGGAGGACTTCGTGTACCCGGCCGAGACCGTCGCGCACGAGCAGCGCGAGCTGCTCGCGTCGCCGTGGGACACGCCGCAGGTCGTGGAGGACCTGAAGGCGGAGGCGCGCAGGCAGGGCCTGTGGAACCTCTTCCTGCCGGATGCGGAGTACGGCGCCGGGCTCACCAATCTGCAGTACGCGCCGCTCGCCGAAATCACCGGCCGCAGCCCGCACCTGGCGCCCACCGCGCTGAACTGCGCGGCGCCGGACACGGGAAACATGGAGCTGCTGGCGCAGTTCGCGTCCGACGAGCAGAAGAAGCAGTGGCTGGAGCCGCTGCTCTCGGGCGAGATCCGGTCGGCGTTCGCGATGACCGAGCCGGAGGTCGCCTCGTCGGACGCGACGAACATCGAGACCCGGATCGAGCGCGACGGTGACGAGTACGTCGTCACTGGGCGCAAGTGGTACATCTCCGGGGCGATGAACCCCGACTGCAAGATCTTCATCGTCATGGGCAAGAGCGACCCGGACGGTGCGGACGTCCGCCGTCAGCAGTCGATGATCCTGGTGCCGCGTGACACGCCGGGCGTCGAGATCCGGCGCGCCATGCAGGTGTACGGGTACGAGGACCACTCCCACGGCGGCCACGCCGAGGTCGTCTTCGACGGGGCGCGGGTGCCCGCGTCCGCGCTGGTCGGCGAGGAGGGCGGCGGCTTCGCCATCGCCCAGGCCCGCCTCGGCCCCGGGCGTATCCACCACTGCATGCGGCTGATCGGCATGGCCGAGCGGGCGATCGAGCTGATGTGCCGCCGGGCGGTGTCGCGCGAGGCCTTCGGCAAGCCGCTGGCCCAGCAGGGCGTCGTACACAACTGGATCGCGGACGCGCGGGTGGCTGTCGAGCAGCTGCGGCTGCTGGTGCTCAAGACGGCGTGGCTGATGGACACGGTGGGCAATCGCGGGGCGCACACGGAGATCCAGGCGATCAAGATCGCTACGCCGCGGGCGGTCGTCGACATCATCGACAAGGCGGTGCAGTTGCACGGGGCGGGTGGGGTCAGCCAGGACTTCCCGCTGGCGGAGCTCTGGGCGGCAGCCCGGACGCTGAAGCTGGCGGACGGGCCGGACGAGGTGCACCAGCGGTCGCTGGCCCGGCGCGAGCTCAAGCGGTACGTGTAGCGCGGGCTTGGGGTGGGCGGGGGTTGCGGCCCGCCCGCACCCCCTACGGGCGCAGCGCCCGCAGCAGCAGATCCGCCAAGTGGTCCGCCACCTGCTGCGGCGTGAGCGGGCCGTCCGGCCGGTACCACGTCGACAAGTGGTGCACCGACCCGAAGTGGTAGTCCACCACCAGATCCGCCGGGGTCGCCGTCGAGAAGACCCCCTCCTTCTGCCCCTCCTCCACCAGCGCCCGGAACCGCTCGTGGTACCGCCGCCGCTCCGCCCGCACCTGCTTGTCCTTCTCCGGGCTCAGGTGGTGCATGGACCGAAAGAAGATCGACGCGTCGTCGAGGTTGTCGATGGTCGTCACCACCACGTCCGCCGCCGCGTCCCGCAGCCGCCGCTCCACCGGCGCGTCCGCGTCCGCGAACGCGTCGAGCCGTTCCTGCTGCAGCCGCAGGACACGGGCGTACACCTCGTGCAGCAGGTCGTCCTTGGAGCCGAAGTAGTGGTAGAGCGCGCCCTTGGTGACGCCGGCCGCCTCGACGATCTCCTGCACCGACGTGCGGTCGTAACCGCGCTCCGCGAACAGGCGGGTGGCGGCGGCCAGCAGCCTCTGTGGGACGGGGATGCCGCTTCCGTCCGTCGTCCTGGCCATGGGCCGCCACCTGCCTTTCGTCGAAACAACCGGTTGAGTGTTCAGGAACGGGAACGCAGTTCCCGCCTGAGGATCTTCCCACTCGTCGTCTTGGGAAGTTCGGGCAGGATCTCCACCTCGCGCGGGTATTTGTACGCGGCAAGCCGCTCCTCGCAGTACGCGGAGATCTCCGAAGGCGCGACTTCCGCTCCGGGGCGCAGGCTGACGTACGCCTTGACGCTCTCCCCCCGGTACGCGTCGGGGATGCCGACGACGGCCGCCTCGCGCACCGACGGGTGGGTGTAGAGGACGTCCTCGACCTCGCGCGGCCAGACCTTGAAGCCGGACGCGTTGATCATGTCCTTCTTGCGGTCGACGACATAGAGCCAGCCGCCCTCGTCCATGAAACCGATGTCGCCGGTACGCAGTTCCCCGCCGGGGAACGCCTCCGCAGTCGCCTCGGGACGGCGCCAGTAACCGGGGACCACCTGCGGGCCGCTGACCGTGATCTCGCCCTGCGCGCCGAAGGGCACGTCGGCGCCCTGCTCGTCGACGATGCGTACGACCGTGTCCGGGCCCGGTACGCCGACCGAGAGCGTCCCGGAGGCCGGGTCGACCGGGGCTTCCTTCTCGGGCGGCACGGACGCGCAGGGCGCGGTGCACTCGGTGAGTCCGTAGCCGTTGCGGATGTACGGGCCGAAGCCCGCCCGGAACTTCTCCACCAGGGCCGGTGGCACCGGCGCGCCGCCCGACGAGATGACCTGGAAGGACTCGAAGTGTTCCCGTGTGACGCCGGGGGTGGCCGCGAGCGCCATGAAGGCGGTGGAGGGGCCCACGGTGTACGCGGGGCGGTGCTCGGTGAACGCGTCCAGGACGACACCGGGGTGGAAGCGGTAGGCGAGGACGAGCGTGCCGGCGTTGGCGACGCACGCGGCCAGCTCGCAGACCATGCCGGTGATGTGGAAGAGGGGCGCGAGGGCGAAGTACGTCGAGCCCTCGGCTATGGGGTGTCCGGTGCGCTGGCGCTCGGCGTTGTACATGATCCCGCCATGGGTGTTCATGGCTCCCTTGGGCGTGCCGCTCGTACCCGAGGTGTAGCTGATCAGCGCGATGTCGGTGGCGGTGAGGTCGCGGTCCGCCGGGGCCGGAAGGCCCTGGCGGGCGACGGTCACCAGGTCGTCGGCGTCGTCCTTGGCCTTCGGCGCCCGCTCGAAGTTCAGGACCCGGGTGTCGTTCCTGGTCTGGAGATCGAGTTCACAGGCGGTGAGGGCGATGCGTACGGGCGAGTCCGCGGCGGTGTCGCGCAGATACGCCTCCCACGCGCGGTCCGAGCAGATCAGCGCGGTCGCCTCGGCGTCCCCGAGCGCGTGGCCGACCTCGGCCGACTTGTACATCGGGTTGAGCGGTACGACGACGGCGCCGGCCTTCCAGGCACCGAGCAGAGCGATGACGAAGTGCGGGCTGTTCTGGAGCATGACCGCGACCCGGTCGCCGGGCCGCAGGCCCTTGGCGGCCAGGTGACCCGCGACGGAGTCCGACAGCTCGTCGGTCTCCCGGTAGGTGAGGCGGCCGTCGAAGTAGGCGAGGGCGGGGTGCTCCGGCGCGCGGGTCACCGCGTTGCTGAACGCGTGCAGCAGGGTGGCCGGCGGGTCCACGGGGGCCCGCTGTGCGTCGGTGAGCTGGGCGAGCCAGGGCTTGGCCGCGTAGACCGACCCGGTCGCGGGCTCTTTCGTGCGCTCTGTCGTGGACTCTGTGGTGGGCTCTTTCGTCGACTCGCTCATCGGCCGGCCTCTTCCCACTTCTGCTGAAGGTGGTTCATGTTGCCCAGCCAGCGGTCGGGGTCCCCGGCGCGCGCCCGGTAGTACCCGGCGACCTCGGCGTGCGGCAGGATCAGGAAGCGGTCGGCCGCGATGCCGTCGAAGAGCGCCTCTGCCACGTCCTCCGGCTCGATGGCGGTGGGCGCCAGGACCAGTTCGCCGGCCGAGCCCGCGGCGGTCAGCATGTCGGTGCGTACACCCTGCGGGCAGATCGCGTGGACCTTGACCCCGCGGTGACGGTAGGTCAGCGAGAGCCACTCCGCGAAGGCCAGCGCGCCGTGCTTGCTGACGCTGTACGGGGCCGCGCCGACCATGGTCAGCAGGCCGGCCGCCGAGACGGTGGAGACGAACCGGCCACTGCCGCGCTCCAGCCAGTCGGGCAGCAGCGCCCTGGCCGCCCTGACGTGGGCCATCACGTTGACGTCCCAGGCCGCGGCCCAGACCGCCTCGTCGGCGAAGGCGTCGCCGGGCGACGCGAGGCCGGCGTTGGCGCAGTACACGTCGACCTTGCCGCCGAGCGCCTCACGAGCCTCTTCGACGATCGCGGAGGCGTCGCCCGCGACGGCCGTGGCGCCGGTCTCGTCGGCGATCGCCTTGATCTTCTGCGCGTCGAGGTCATTGACGACGACGCGCGCTCCCTCGGCCGCGAATCTGCGGGCGAGGGCGGCTCCGATGCCGCCTCCCGCACCGGTGACGACGACTCCCGCGTCCTGGAACTGGCTCATTTTTGAGGCCCGCCTCTCCTGCCGACAACCCCGGCAGACTAACCGGTCGGTATGGAGCAGTGGAAGGGGTGAAGCGCTATCGACCCGCCGTGCCGGACTCGTTCCCCGCGGCCGCCTCGCGCGCTAGCGTGCGTGGCCATGACAGACGGCGTCGATCACGGAGGTACTGGGATGAACCTGTCCAGACGCGGATTGCTGGCCGCCACCGGGGCGGCGGGAGCGGCGGGAGCACTCGGCGCCGCCGCGCCCTCGGCCGCCGCCGGCCGCCCCGGGCAGTTCCGGGTGCGGACCGGCTTCGACCGGCTGGCCGCCGACGGTTACGCACTCCTCGCCGGACAGAAGGTCGGTGTCGTCACCAATCCGACGGGCATCACCTCGGACGTACGCCACATCGTGGACGTCATGCACGCCGACGACCGGGTGAACCTCGTCGCCGTCTTCGGGCCCGAGCACGGCTTTCGCGGTACGGCGCAGGCGGGCGGCTCGCAGGGGCGCTACGACGATCCGGCGACGGGGCTGCCGGTGTACGACACGTACCTGAAGAGCGGGCAGCCGCTCGCGGACATCTTCACGGCGTCGGGCGTGGACACGGTCGTGTTCGACATCCAGGACGCGGGCGCGCGTTTCTACACGTACATCTGGACGCTGTACGACTGCATGGTGGCCGCCGTGCTCGCGGGCAAGCGGTTCGTGGTGCTCGACCGGCCGAACCCGGTGACGGGGCGGGCTGCCCTCGGGCCTGTGCTGGACAAGGCGTTCGCGACGTTCGTGGGGCGCGAGCCGATCGCGCAGGCGCACGGGATGACGGTGTGCGAGCTGGCGCGGCTCTTCAACGGCGAGTTCCTGTCGCGGCCGGTGGCGCTGGAGACGGTGAAGATGTCGGGCTGGCGGCGCGGCGACTTCTTCGACCGGACGGGCCTGCCGTGGGTGCCGCCGAGCCCCAACATGCCGACGCCCGACACGGCCCTGGTGTACTCCGGCACCTGCCTCTTCGAGGGGACGAACCTGTCGGAGGGGCGGGGAACGACCCGGCCGTTCGAACTCCTGGGCGCGGACGGCATCGACCGTGGGTGGGCCGAGACCGCGAACGCCGCCGGGCTGGCCGGGGTGCACTTCCGGGAGGCGTACTTCGCGCCGACGTTCTCGAAGTTCCAGGGGAAGACGATCGGCGGCGTACAGCTGCATGTGCACGACCGGGACGCCTACGACCCGGTGCGCACCGGCATCGCGCTGCTGATCACGGCGAAGAAGAGCTGGAGCGGCTTCGCGTGGCGGGCCGACAACTGGATCGACAAGCTGACGGGCAATACGCGGGTCCGCACGATGATCAACGCGGGGGCGGGAACGGACGAGGTGGTGGGCGCCTGGCGGTCCGACCTGGCGGCGTTCAGCTCCGTACGGCGGGAGTATCTGCTGTACCGGTGATCTGCTCTGACGGGGTGTATGGCCAGTCCTGCGGTCCGGCGGGATGCTGAGCCCGCGGGGGCAGGCCCGCACGGACCCAAGGGGTGCGCCATGGTGGATGTGGGCGTGGAACCGTACCGGGAGATCACCTTCGACGCGGACGGTGATGTGGACGCGCGCCGGCGCGAGCGGCTGGCGGATCTCGATGTCACCGACCTGGTGATGTTCGCGCACGGCTGGAACAGCGACCGCTCGGTCGCGACCCGGATGTACGACCGTTTCTACGCCCCCTTCCCCGGCCTGCTCGCCGGCTCCCCGGGGGTACGGCTCGGCTATGCGGGCATCGTGTGGCCGTCGATGCGGTTCGCGGACGAGCCGATCCCGGACTTCGGGCCGAGTGCCGTCGCCGCCGGCGTCCCGGCCGGGAGCGGCTGTCCGGGCGGCGCCGGCCTCGACCAGGGCACCCGGCGGGCGCTGGCCGAGGCCTTCCCCGGCCGCGAGCAGCTCGTGGAGCGGCTGGCAGAGCTGCTCGAGGAGCGGCCCGAGGAGCGGGCGGCGTTCGATGAATTCGGCCGGCTGGTACGGCAGCTGACCGTCGCGGAACCGGGCGGGATCGCGTCGACGCACGCGGTGGACTTGGAACCGGAAGAGGAGGAGGGGCTGCGGCAGGGCGAGCGGCTGGGCGAACCGATGATGCTGCACGAGGACACGCTCACCGTGTGCCGGGCCTTCACGGCGGCGCTGACGGAGACCGGCGCGGAGCCGGCTGCGCAGAGCCTGGCGCTCGGCGGTGGTCTGAAGAGGGCGTGGCAGGGCGCGAAGGAGTTGCTCCGCCAGGCGACGTACTACGAGATGAAGCGCCGGGCCGGGACGGTCGGCCGGCAGGGGCTCGGGCCGCTGCTCGGGCAGCTCGCCCGGTCGTCACCGTCGATGCGGGTGCATCTGGTCGGGCACAGCCAGGGGGCGCGGCTGGTCGCTTTCGCGCTGCGGGGGCTGCCCGACGGCGTACGGAACGTGAAGTCGGTGACCCTGCTCCAAGGTGCCTTCTCGCACTACGCGTTCGCGACGCGCCTGCCGCACGCGGTGCGCGACAGCGGCGCGCTGCGGGAGATGGAGCGGCGGGTGGACGGGCCCGTGGTGGCGTGTTACTCGCGTCACGACACGGCGCTCGGTGTGATCTACCCGCTGGCGTCGCGGCTGGCCGGGGACTCGTCCGGGCTGGCGGGGCTGGGCAGTCGGTGGGGCGCGGTCGGCTTCGACGGGATTCAGGCGGTACGGGGCACGCCGGTGCTGACACTGGCGCAGGCACTGCGCGACGGCGTCCCCGCGTCGGGGTGCGTGAACATCGACGCGGCGGCGGTTGTGCGGCGCGGGGGTGTGCCTTCGGGGGCGCACAGCGACATCCTGCACGCGGAGCTGGCGGGGGTGGTGGTGGCCGCGGGCCGGATCAAGGGCTAGGGCGGACGCCTGCGGCGGGAGTCCATTCCCACCCGCCCCTGCTGGGGCCCTCGGGGACGCCGAACGAGGCGTCGTTGAAGAAATCGGTCAGTTTGTCGTCGGTGAGGCCTTGGTGGCCCGCGACCAGGGCGTCGTACTTCGCTGTCTGTTCGGAGCTGTGCGCGGGGCGGGTGCCGAGGACGCGGTGGGCGAGAATCTCGGCCAGAGTTGCGTTGCCGTTCTGACCGGGCGGCAGGATGTCGTCGCACTGGCTCTGGCAGTGATCGGTGGCCGGGGCGGGGCCCGGGGCGGGGCCTTGGGCGGTGTCGGCCGTGGCGTGCGGCAGGGGGGACAGCAGGCCTGCGGCGAGTGCGATCACCGCCGCTGCCAGGGCTGTTCTGTGCCGTGCGGGACCGGTACGTCGTCGTCGTCGCATGCGTGCTTCTTGGAGGGGAGGCCGGTGCGACGGACGTTACTGGCGGTACGCGCCCGCCGGAAAGTGAGCATGCGTCACCTTTTCGAAATCGCCACTGATGACGTCCATTCGATTTTCGATGGAGCCGAATGGGGCACCCGTACGTCCACTCTGTGACGCCGAAGTACCAGCGACGGAGGTGGCAAGTGCAATGGCCGGTTTCCGGAGTCTTGCGAGACAGGTGCGCGACCCGCGGTGCGACCTGGCGCTGCGGCGGTATTCGCTGCGCAAATGCCTGGAACGATTTGCCCCTTATGGGCACCGGGCGACCTGGCACCATCTGTGTTCGAGGCACATGATCGAACCGGAGGACAGGGCGCCCGATCCGGCGCGGCTGGTGGCCGCGCTCGACGAGTTGGAAGAAGCGCGGGCCGTCTGGCTCGCGTACGAAGTGGAGTTCGCCCACCGCCGCAAGCGCGAGAAGCACGACGGGCTGCGGCGGCCCGGTTCCTTCGACGACTGGCACCGCCGCACCTGGGGCGGGTGCGGAGTGGCCTGGTGCGACGATCCCTCGGTCCATCCGGTGGCGCCGCTCGGCGACGTACTGCGCCGTCTGATCTCCGCCCTGGAGTCGCAACCCGGTGCGAACTGCCCGGTGTGCGCGGGGCGCGGGATCGTGTGGAAGCTGGGACTGGCGCATGATCCGTGGTTCGGGCCGGTCTGTACGGGCTGCGGCATTCTGGTGCCGCAGCCGGTTCTGACGGCCGAGGCGCTGGCGGAGTCCAAGAGGGTACGGCGCAGGGAACTGGCGTCGGTGGCGTGAGCGCGCGGGGGCGCGGCGCTCCTTTGGCCGCCGTGCCTCCGCGTGGCCGGTACCGCTGTCGCTGTCCAACTCGTCGGCGGCCGCGTTGTCAGTGGTGGCTGTCACCATGGACCGCATGAGTCGGTTTCGGGTTCAGGTCTGTCTGAACGGCACGCGCGGTGCGGGTGACGGTGCGGCCGTGCCGGTGTCGCCGGACGCGATAGCCGAGGCCGCTGCCGCCGCTGTCGCGGCCGGGGCCTGTGACGTGCATGTGCACCCCAAGTCCCCTTGCGGTGAGGACACGTTGTCGCCGCGCGCGGTGGCGGCGACGCTCACGGCGATACGGGCCGCGCTCCCCGCGTCGGTCCCGGTCGGAGTGACCACGGGCGCCTGGGCGGAGCCCGACCCCCGGCGGCGGGTGGAGTACGTGCGCTCCTGGACCGTGCTGCCGGATCACGCGTCCGTGAACTGGCACGAGCCGGGCGCCGAGGAGGTCGCGGCCGCCCTCATGGAGCGGGGCGTCGGCGTGGAGGCGGGCCTCTGGTCGGGCACCGACGGCATACGCCGCTTCCTCGGCTCGCCGCTCGCGCCCCGCGTGCTGCGCGTGCTCGCCGAGGTGACGGACATCGACCCCGCCACGGCGGAGGGGTCGGCGCGCATACTCCTGGCCGAGCTGGGCGACGCGCACGGCAGGCCCGTACTCCTGCACGGCGAGGAGGGCGGCGCCTGGCCGGTCCTGCGGCTGGCCGGCGCGCTCGGCCTGGCGACCAGGGCGGGCCTGGAGGACACCCTGCTGCTTCCGGACGGCCGGCCTGCGGCCTCGAACGCCGAGCTGGTGCGCGCGGCCCTGCGGTAGCTCAGACGCTCCGCTTCTGCTTGCCTTCCCGCGCGCCCCGGCGTTCCGGGAGCAGCCGGGAGCCTGCCATGCGCTCGCCGAAGGCGTCTTCCGGGTTGGACAGTACGCACGTCTCCAGTGACAGGCAGCCGCAGCCGATGCAGTCGGTGAGGTGGTCGCGGAGCCGGCCGAGCTGGGTGATGCGCTCGTCCAGTTCGGAACGCCACGCCTCGGAAAGCCGGGCCCAGTCCTCGCGGTTGGGCGTGCGCTCCTCGGGAAGTTCGGCCAGGGCGTTCCTGATCGTCGCGAGCGGGATGCCGACGCGTTGGGCCGCGCGCACGAAGGCGACGCGGCGCAGCGCGTCACGGCCGTAGCGTCGCTGGTTGCCCGCGGTCCTGCGGCTGCTGATCAGGCCCTTGGACTCGTAGAAGTGAAGGGCGGACACGGCGGCGCCGCTGCGCGCGGACAGCTGGCCGACCGTGAGCTCGTGGATCTTCTCTGGTATCTGCGGCACTCCTCGAACCCTACTTGCCCGTCGTTGACAGAACACAAGAGCCGAACCATGCTGAGCAAGCGCTTAGACAAGCTGGATGAGAGGCAGGGGCCGGGACATGGCAGAGCCGAGGATCTTCACTTCCCCCGAGGAGCTGCGCGCCGGGGTCGGCGAGCAGTTGGGGCACAGCGAGTGGCTTGAGGTCGACCAGAAGCGGATCGACCTGTTCGCCGAAGCGACCGGCGATCACCAGTGGATCCATGTGGACCCGGAGAAGGCGGCGGCGGGCCCCTTCAAGACGACGATCGCGCACGGCTATCTGACGCTGTCGCTGCTGCCGGCGCTCGTCCCGCAGATCATGCGGGTCGAGGGCATGAAGATGGGCATCAACTACGGCAGCAACAAGGTGCGCTTCCCCTCCACCGTGCCGGTGGGCTCGCGGGTGCGGGCGACGGCGGTGCTCAAGGAGGTCACGGAGGCGGGCGGCGGCGTACAGGTGACGGCCGTCGTCACGGTGGAGCGCGAGGGCGGCGACAAGCCGGCGTGCGTGGCGGAGTCGGTGTCCCGCTACTACTTCTGAGCCGCCGCTTCCGAGCGGCGGCTTCCGAGCCGCTACTTCTTGGCGGCGACCATCCGCAGGACGAGGTCGGCGTACAGCTCGCCGACCTCGTCGGGCGTCCTGCGTCCCTGCGCGTTGAACCAGCGCGCCACGTCGATGCACAGCGACAGCACGGCGAGCGTGGTGCCGGGGACGTCCGGGACGTCGAACTCCCCCGCCTTCACACCGTCGTTCAGGATGCGGCGTACAGCCGCGTCACTGAGCCGGCGCAGCTCGACGATCTCGGTGCGGTGCTCGTCGCTCAGCGCGTCGAGTTCGTACTGGACGACGCGCGCGGTGGTGTGCCGTTCCGCGTGCCAGCGGACGAAGGAGCGTACGGCGCCGTCGAGCCGCTCGGCTGCCGTGCCCGGGGCCTCGGCCGAGGCCCGGAGAATCTCCAGGGCCTTGTCGTGCCCGATGCGGCTGATCCGGTGGAGCAGCTCTTCCTTCGTCTTGTAGTGGATGTACAGCGCCGCGGGGCTCATCCCCGCGCGGCCCGCGATGTCGCGGGTAGTGGTCGCGTGGTAGCCGCGCTCGGCGAACGCCTCGACGGCGGCGACCAGCAGCTTCCTGGCCGCCTCGGGGCTGACCTCGCCCCATGGCTTGTCCGTGTTGTCGCGTGGCTCGGCCATCTCGTCCGCCGTACTCATGGCTCGCCCCTTCCGTCCGACAGGAACGAACACCATACCCCGAAGGTGAGCAAGCGCTTAGAGCTTGCTCACCTCGCTCAGAGCTTCTGGAAGGGGTCGTGTTCGGCGAGGAGCTTCTCCAGCCGGGCCTGATCGACGCGGCTCACGATCTGCCCCGCCTCCTGCCGGTCCCTGATCACCTTCGCGAGGGTGAAGGCGGAGGTCACCAGGTACAGGACGCCGATGCCGAGGAAGGCGCGCACCCAGGCGTCGGCGTCCATGTAGAGGATGCCGAGAGTCACCGCTCCCAGGGCCACCACGAAGGCGGCCACCGCCTGTCCGTAGTACGCCGTCGTGTTCTGCTGCTTTACGGGTGTGTCGCTCATGACCGACAGCATGCGCGGGCCCGGCACAGGGTCACATCCGCTCACCTACTCACATCAGTCATGGGGTACTCAGGCGCCGGTCCGGCCGTCAGAAAGCGGAAACGCCTGTCAGTGCTCGGCCTATGACGAGCTTCTGGATCTGACTGGTGCCTTCGTACAGCGTCATCACGCGGGCATCGCGCAGCAGCTTGCCGGCCGGGTATTCGTCGATGTAGCCGTAGCCGCCGAAGACCTGGAGGGCGTTGTTCGCGGCGCGTACAGCGGCTTCGGAAGCGAAGAGCTTCGCCTTGGAGGCCGCAGTGACGAACGGCTGACCGCGGTCGATCAGATCGGCGACGCGCCAGGTCAGCAGGCGGGCGGCGTCCACGTCCACCGCGATGTCGGTGATCAGTTCCTGTACGAGCTGGTGGTGCGCGATCGTCTTGCCGAACTGCTCGCGCTCGGTCGCGTACTTCACGGCCGAGTCCAGCGCCGCCTGGGCGATGCCCACGCATCCGGCCGCGACCGACATGCGCCCCTTGGCCAGAGCCGACATGGCGACCGAGAAGCCCTTGCCCTCGCTTCCCGTCATGGCGGAGGCGGGGACCCGTACGTCCTCCAGGAACAGCTCGGCGGTGGCCTGGCCTCGCAGGCCGAGCTTGCCGTGGATCTCGCGGCGGGTGAGGCCGGGCGTGTCGGTGGGCACCAGGAAAGCGGAGACGCCCTTGTGGCCGGGGGCGTCGGTGGAGCGGGCGAAGAGCAGCACGACGTCGGCCCAGGTGCCGTTGGTGATGAACATCTTGGAGCCGTTGATGACGTAATCGTCGCCGTCGCGCACGGCGCGGGTGGTGAGGTTGCCCGCGTCGGAGCCGGTGCCGGGCTCGGTGAGCCCGAAGCAGCCGACCAGCTCGCCCGAGGTGAGGCCGGGCAGCCACTGCCGCTTCTGCTCCTCGGTGCCCCAGTGCGCGATGGTCTTGGCGACCAGGCCGAGCGATACGGACACGATGCCGCGCACCGAGGAGTCGCCGCGGCCGAGTTCCTCGGTGACGAGGCAGTACGCGAGGTGGTCGCCGCCGGAGCCCCCGTACTCCTCGGGGATGGTCAGACCGAGGAACCCGAGAGCGCCGAGCTTCTTCACGATGGCGCGGTCGACGCTCTCGGCGCGGTCCCACTCGACGACGTGCGGAGTGATCTCGCGGTCGGTGAAGTCCTTGGCGAGCTGCCGCACGGCGTTCTGCTCTTCGCTGAGCTCCAGATTCATCCCGGCACCCCACTTTTAATTAGCACTGCTAGTTTCCTGTTGCACGGCCTACTATGTGCCGCATGGCCCGACCGCGCAAGCCCCTCCTCAGCCGTGACCGCATCGTGGGCGCGGCGGGTGCGCTCGTGGACGCGGACGGTCTCGACGCGGTCTCCACGCGCCGGCTCGCGGCCGAGCTCGGGGTCAGCGGGCCGTCCCTCTACAACCACTTCCACAACAAGGACGAGATCCTCGACGCGGTCGCCGACGGGGTGAGCGCCAAGGTCGACCTGTCGATGTTCGACCCGGCGGACGGCCGCGACTGGCGGACGGCGCTGCACGACTACGCGGTCTCCTACCGCGCGGCGCTCACCGAGCACCCCAACATCGTTCCGGTACTGGCCCGGGGGCCGGGGCGGCGGCCGGCCGGCCTGCGGGTCGCCGACGCCGTGTTCGGAGCGATGGTGAGGGCGGGGTGGCCGCCCGCGCAGGCGACGTACATCGGTGCGCTGATGCGGTACTTCATCACCGGTTCGGCGCTCGGTTCGTTCGCGAGCGGCTTCGTGGACGACGAGACGGCGTACGACCCGGCGGACTACCCGCACCTCGGCCAGGCGCACCTGCTCGCCCAGCGGCGGCAGCAGGTCGACGAGGGCGCCTTCGAGACGGGGCTGCGGGCGCTGATCGAGGGCTTGGCGCTGCAGTACGAGCAGTTGGGTACGGTCCGGCGGTCGCCGAAGGATCACTGACGCACCCTGGGCACCATGGCGCGTGACGGCTCCCCGGTGGACCGGCAGCGCGCTGAAACTGGACGTACCCCTGGAAGAGACGACCTCAT
This sequence comes from Streptomyces sp. TRD_SC_5, assembly GCF_056836825.1. Taxonomy (NCBI): domain Bacteria; kingdom Bacillati; phylum Actinomycetota; class Actinomycetes; order Kitasatosporales; family Streptomycetaceae; genus Streptomyces; species Streptomyces sp. TRD_SC_5. Next base: position 1,246,214 of record NZ_JBWZZS010000001.1, read on the forward strand.
GAACCGTTACGACGCGTTCCGCGCCCTGCATCACCGCCCCGGCACCCCGCTCGTCCTCCCCAACGCCTGGGACCACGCCTCCGCCGCCGCGCTCACCGAGGCCGGCTCGCGGGCCGCCATTGCCGCGCGCCGAGCCGGCGCGCCGGGGATGGATGTGTGCCCTCCGTCGGACCGGTCCGACGGAGGGCACGTGTCTTCAGCGTGCCTTCAGCAGCCGGGCACCCTGCCCGCGCCCGCCCGGCGGTCCACGAGGGCGGGGACCGCGAGCGGGTGGTCGATATTCGCGCGCAGGGCCGGGGTCCAGCCGGCGCCCTCGGTGAGCTGCTCCTCGGGCACACCCGCGTTGTGGACGGCGATCAGGTCGGTCCTGCGGCCGTTGACGTAGTTGTTCTCGGCGGTGACCGGGGCTTCCTTCCACTTCTTCAGGATCGCCGCCGGGTTGAACCCCGGGCCGACCGAGAAGGCGTTGTGCTCGGCGACCAGCTGGGACTCGGCACCGATGCCGTACGTGTACCCGTACGCGCTGCCCTCGGTCGCCACGAAGTGGTTGTTGTACGAGTCGACCTTTCCGAAACGCACTCGGGGCGCGCGCTCCTTCACGTCCTGGAAGACGTTGTGGTGCAGGGTGACGCGGAGCTTGCCGCGGTCGGTCGAGCCGGCACTGTCGCTGTTGCCGATGAGCATGGTCTTGTCGTGGTTCTTGAGGACGTTCCAGGAGACGGTGATCAGATCGGCGCCGCGCACGATGTCGAAGAGGCCGTCGTGCTGCTGGAACAACTCGCCGTAGTAGCGCGGCTGGTCGGCGTCGGGCCGGTCGCCGTCGCTGAAGGTGTTGTGGTCGACCCAGACGTGGCTGGAGCCGCTGACGACGAGGTTGTCGTACTCGGAGTTCCAGGCGCCGCTCGCGCCGTCGGTGGGATCCCACTGCGGGAAGCAGTCGTAGGTGTCCTCGAAGGCGATGTTGCGGACGATGACGTTGGAGACGTTCTTCACCTGGAGGCTCACGCCGATGACGGTGGCGTCCTTGCCGACGCCGATCAGGGTGGTGTTGGAGGGGACCTCGACCGTGACGGCGGCCCTCTGCCGGGCGGCGGAAGCGGCGCGGGCGTCCTCCAGCGGGCCGGCCGGCGGCTCCTTGCCCCAGGTGGCCGGGTCGTACGCGGCGAGGTACTTCTCCAGGGTGTAGCCGTCGCTCTCGTAGTCCTCGCAGTCGACCGGGGTGCCGTCGGCGTCCGCGTTGCCGTGAATGGTCCCGGCGATCCTGACGATCTTCGGCGCGTCGCCCGCGTCCTCGAAGGCGGCGACGAGTTCGGCGCGGTCGGTGACGGTGTAGACGTGGTCGGGGGTGGCCGTCGACCCGCCGGTGGTGGAGCCGCCGGCGGCGGCCCAGCCGTCGCCGGCGGGGAGTACGGCGCGCTCGATCGGCGGCCGGGGCGCCGCCTGGGCCGGGAGGGCCGGGGTGAGGGCCAGTGAGACGCAGCCCATCACCACGGCGATGGCGCGCACATGACATGCGTGTGTCGGCATGGGTGATCCTTGTCTGTCGTACGGCGGGGAAGTCCGGACGCTGCCTCAGGCCTGCGGCCAGGTAATCCAGTCGACGGGCACCGGCGTGTCCAGGCGGCGGACCTCGCGCGGGGCGACGACCTGCCCGTCGCGCAGCGCCCGGGCGGTCATCCGGGCCACCTCGATGGCACCGGGCGGCCGGAAATGAGTGTTGTCCTGCTTGCCGTCCGGGTAGTTCGGGGACTCCCCCGGCTCCAGCAGGTTGAAGTACGCCTCGGTCCCGTCCGGGCCGAGCTCCTGCCAACGGGCGAGGGAGAGTGCCTGAACGTCGAGCAGCGGTACGCCCTCCTCGGCGGCAAGGGCGCGCATGGCGGCGGGGTACTCCCCGTGGGTGGGCTTCGCGGTGCCGTCGGCGGCGAACCGGCGCCGCTCCACCGAAGTGATCAGTACGGGCCGCCCCCGGCGAGCACGGGCGCCCTTCACGTACTGCCGCAGGTACTCCTGGTACGTGGTGTACGGGTCGGTGCCGCGTGCCGGGTCCTCGGTCTTCTCGTCGTTGTGCCCGAACTGGACGAGTACGAGGTCGTCCGGGCGGACGCCCTCCAGGAGCGCGGTAAGGCGGCCCTCGTCGATGAAACTCTTCGAACTGCGGCCGTTCACCGCATGGTTGGCGACATCGAGGCTTCCGCCGAGGAAGAACGGCAGGGCCATGCCCCAGCCGGTCTCGGGCGCGGCGTCGGTGTATTTCTGGGCGGCCGTCGAGTCGCCCGCGATGTGGAGGGTCCGCGTGCGGGGCCGGCCACCGCTCCCGCCCCCGCCGCTGTGCGCGGCGGCGGGGGCGGGGGCGGCGCTGAGGGCAAGGGGCAGCGCGACGAGCGCGGCCGCCGTCTGTCTGCGGGTGAGGGACACGGGGATTGCCTCTCTCGTACGAACGGGAACGGTCTGGGCCGGATCAGCTGTTGTCCCGTTCCTTCCACTCCTTCTGAGCCGCGTTCAGCTCGTCGGCGATCTTGTCCAGGAATGCCTTGGCCGTGACCTTGCCGAGCAGCAGCTTCTGGAACTCCGGCTCGTTGTCGGCCTTGCTGATGTTGTTCCAGTCAGGCAGGTAGTACGGCAGCTGCACGATCTCGGTGGAGCCGTCGGTGAGGGCCTTCGCGCCGAGCGCGGTCGGCTCGGACTCGGTGATCCAGGGGTCCTTGGCAGCCTCGGTGTTGGCGGGGATGGCACCTGCCGACTCGTTCCACTTGCTGTTGGACGCGTGGGAGGCGGCGAACTCGATGAACTTCCAGGCCGCCGCCTTGTTCTTGCTCGACTTGAACAAGCCCAGACCGTCGACCGGGTTGGAGACCTGGACGCGTGTGCCACCGTCCCCGATCGGGTTGGGGATACCGGCGAACTTGTCCTTGCCCAGCGCCTTCAGGTGGTCCTGGTAGGAGCCGAGGTTGTGGCTGAGCATGCCGATGGTGCCGGTGTCCCACTGCGCGACCATCTTGGTGAAGTCGTTGTTGACGTCGGCTGCCGGCGTCGTCCTCTTGAAGAGACCGGCGTACTTCTCCAGCGCGGCGACGTTCTTGGGGTCGTTTAGCGTCGTCCGGTCGCCGTCCCAGAACTCCGTGATGCCGGACTGGCCGTACGACGCGTCAATGGCCTGCGCGATGGAGCCGGCACCGCCGCGGATGGTGTAGCCGAACTTGTTGTTCTTCGCGTCGGTGAGCTTCTCGGCGGCCTCGTAGAACTTCGCCCAGGTGGTGGGCGCGCCCAGGTTCGCGGCCTTGAACAGGTCGGTGCGATACCAGAGCGCACCGTTGTTCGCGGAGGTCGGCACGGTGTACATGTCCTCGCCCCGGCCGCCCGCGTCCTTGACGCTGTCGACCATGGTCTCGACGAGCTTGCCGTTCAGCGACGAATCCTTGATCCGGTCGGTGACCGGTTCCAGCGCTTCCTGCGAGACGATGTTGGCGAGGTACGCGGTGCCGACGCCGCCGACGTCGGGCAGGCCGCCGCCCGCTATCGCCGTGTCGTACTTGGACTGGACGTCGGCGATCGGGATGGGGACGTACTTGACCTTGATCTCCGGGTTCTGCTTCTCGAAATCCTTGATGATTTCGGTCCAGACGGCGGTGCGCGGACCTCCGTTGTTGTCCCAGAAGGTGATCTCGCCCTTGCCGCTGCCCTCGTTGCCCGAGCTGGTCCCGTCGTCGCCGCAGGCCGTGGCCGTCAGGGCGAGCACCGCCGTGAGGGACACCGCTGCCGCGGCACGCCCCCGGCGCGTCTTCGAGATGTTCATGGTCGGCTCTTCTCTCTCGGTTCTCTCGGTCCTGTTACGCGTACGTGGGGGGTCAGTGGCGTGCGCGGTACGGCGCCCAGCCGTCCTCGCCCGCGAGGTAGTCGGACACCCGGTGGTCGGCGGCGTCCGACGCGGACATCTGCGGCCGGTCGGCGGTGACGCCGGCGCCGGGCCCGTACGTCCGGTATTCGCTGAACCGCGCCTCCTGCCAGGGGAAGCCGCCCATGTCGGTCCACGGCGTGTCCTTGACCGCGGCGGGCAGCTCGGTCTCCCGGATCAGCACCTGGCCGATCGCGTCCGGGTTGCCGCTGGGGTGCCAAGGGCGGCCGAGGTGGTAGGAGTTGGCGGGGGCGTCGCTGATGATCCGGCTGCGGGTGATCAGGAAGCCGTACGGGTTGTCCTTCCACGTCGAGGCGGCGGTGATGTAGCCGTTGTTGGTCTGTGATCCACGGCTGAGCGCCTTGATCACGGAGCGCTCGACGACGGTGGTGGCGCGGCCGTAGATGAAGTCGACATCGCCCTCGATGTAGGAGTCCCTGATGTAGACGCGGGCCTTCTGGGTGAGGACCGGGGTGTCCGTCATCAGGGTGTCCTGGTTGCCGAGGAACCCGGTGTTCTCGAACGTCAGCCGGTCGCCGGTGGTCTTCACCGCGAGGGCCTGTTCGCCGTTGATCTCGACGGCGGCCTCGTCGAAGTCGTTGGAGAAGGTCAGATTGCGGGCCGTGAAGTCATGCCCCTCGACGACTACGGTCGCGCTGCCCCAGGAGCCCTGGGTGGTGCCGTCCGGCTTCCGCTCGCCCGACGGGGTGTTGAAGACGATGAGCGTGTCGGCGCGGCGCTTGCCGGTGCCGATGAGGGAGACGTACGGCTGGTTCTTCCCGATCCGGACGTGCTCGCGGTACGTACCGGGGGCCAGCTTCACCGTGATCCGGCCGTCGTTGCCGGCGGGCACGGCGTCGACCGCCGACTGCACGGTCGCGTAGTCGGCCGGGACGCGCAGGACGGTGTCGGTGCCGATCTTCTTCTGCGGGCCGGAGTGGCGGGTCACCAGCTTCGGTACGTCGGCCGCCCGGTCCAGGGTGTACGGGTAGAAGTCACGCGGATCGAACGCGGTGCCCCGGGTGTCGGTGCGCCCCGTGGTGTTCTCCAGGATGGAGCCGCGCTGAACCAGTTGGGCGGAGGCGTCGGCCTGGTAGGGGTGCTGGACGTCCTCGTAGTAACTGTTCTCGATGACCATGCTGGTGCGTCCGCGCGCCCAGTTGCCGTACGTCCACAGCGGGTCGCCGTCCGCGAGCTGAGACGAGAGGTAGTTGTTGTAGAGGTGGGCGTAGGCGCAGTTGTCGGCCGACGGGTTGCGCTGCTTGGTGCCGCTGAACCAGTTGTGGTCGATGGTGATCTGCGTCTTGACGTTCTCGGTCCAGCCGATGCCGAGTGCCTTGTTGTGGTTGTCGAAGTGGTTGTACGACACGGTGATGTACTGGCTGTCCTTGCGGATGTCGAGCAGCCCGTCGCCCATGTGCGTCAGCCGGTTGTGGTCGATCCAGACGTGGTCGGCCGAGTCCATCTGAATGGCGTCGAAGTCGTTGGTCTTGCCGTCCCAGTCGCCCTCGACGTACGAGTCGCGGATGGTGAGGTTACGGATGATGACGTTGCTGGTGCCGGGGTTCAGATGCAGTTCGCCGTGGACGATCTCGCCCGTGTCGCCGACGCCGACGATGGTCTTGTCCGACGCCACGTCGATGTCGTGGCCGAACGGTTCGACGGCGATGGAGCCCGCCACCCGGATGATGTACGGCTCATCGGCACCGGCGTACTTCACCAGGTCGGCCTGGGTGGAGACGGTGACGACCTTGCCGCCGCGGCCCCCGGTGGTGCCGCCGGCCAGCGAGGCGAACCCGTGCGGTGTGTCGGACCAGGTGCGGTGCGCGGAGGACCGGTCGGGCGCGGAGGACCGGTCAGCAGTCGCGGCCGACGCGGTCCCGGGGGCGGAGGGTACAAGGAACGCTGCGGCAAGGGCGAAGGCCGTGACCAGGGTTCTCGCTCTGGTGCGCTTGGTACGGAGGTGCGTCATTGCGGCTCCCATACAGGCGGTTGGGGAAATCTCGGTGGCGGTCGGTCGCTGGTGCGGAAGTCGGTGAAGCCGGCTGTTCCGGAGGGTCCCGTTCCGGTCGGTGCGGTGGCGAAGAGTCCGAGGAGAGCACCGACCCAGCGCCAGGGCGTGGCGGCGAAGACCTGGCCCGAGGAGCGGAAGCCGGTGCCGTCGCCGGTGTCGGCGAAGAAGCGGCAGCGGGCACCGCGGGTGACCTCGATGCGGAGCCGGGCCCGGGCGCCGGGTGCCGGGCGGGGGTGCGCGGCGTCCCGTTCGTGCTCGGCGACGGTCTCGGCGTACCGGTGCACGAGCTGCACCGTTCCGTCCGCGCCGGCCTCCAGACCGATCCAGCTGAAGGCGTCGCCGAGCACCGCGAGCCCTGTCTTGGCCCCCGGTTCGTCGCTGTTCAGGGCGACATCGACCTCGACGGTGAACTCCTCGGCGGGCAATCGCTGCACCAGGACGTTGGGCAGGGCCCGCAGATCGTGTGCGTACGCGGTCCGTACGCAGCTGAGGCGCAGCCCGTCGCCCGCGTGCTCGACCGTCCAGCCGGGCCGGGGGTTGGCGGTCCACTGCCACTGCCTGCCGTACCGCCCGCCGGGGAAGTGGTCGTTGGAGGCCGGGGCCCCGACGGGCTGCCGTGGCGCGGCGGGCTTGAGATGTACGGAGACGGGTTCGCCGTCGTCGCCGATGACGGGCCAGCCGTCCGCCCCCCAGCGCATCGGCTGGAGGTGCACCACCCGCCCGTACGCTCCACGCGCCTGGAAGTGCAGGAACCAGTCCTCGCCGGCCGTGGTCCTGACCCAGCCGCCCTGGTGCGGCCCGTTGACCTCGGTGCTGCCCTGCGCGAGAACGATGTTCTCTTCGTACGGGCCGAAGAACTCCCGCGACCGGAAGGCGCCCTGCCAGCCGGTCTCCACTCCCCCGGCCGGGGCGAAGATCCAGAAGTGTCCTTCGTGCCGGTAGAGCTTGGGGCCTTCGAGGGTGAACCAGCCTGGGATCCGGTCGGCGTCGACGAGAGTCTTGCCGCCGTCGAGGAGTTCGCGTCCGTCGGGGCTCATCCGGTGGCCGGTGAGCCGGTTCTTCACCCCTGAACGGGACTTGGCCCAGGCGTGCACGAGATACGCCTCGCCGGTCTCCTCGTCCCACAACGGGCAGGCGTCGATCAGCCCCTTTCCCGCCTTGACGAGATGCGGGGCGGTCCACGGCCCCCGGATGTCCTCGGCGTTGACCTGCTGGATGCCGTGGTCGGGGTCGCCCCAGAAGATCCAGAACCGTCCGTCGTGGTGACGCAGGGAGGGTGCCCACACCCCACAGTCGTGGCGCGGCACGGCGAAGTCGGCGGCCGGTTCGAGGCGGTCCAGGGCATGGCCGACGAGCGTCCAGTTGACCAGGTCGCGGGAGTGCAGCAGCGGCAGTCCGGGGACGCGGCCGAAGCTGGACGCGGTGAGGTAGTAGTCGTCGCCGACCCGTACGACGTCCGGGTCGGACCAGTCGGCGTTGAGGACCGGGTTGCGGTACGTGCCGTCGCCGAGGTCGGCGGTCCAGGGCCTGCTCATGCCGTCACCACCTTGCGGACATGAGCGGCGGCCGTGTCCCGGTCGAGCCGGCCGTCGGCCACGACGGTGACGACGCGGCGTACGACGGTGGCGCCCGCGGCGACGGGCAGCCGCCGGTCCGCGGCGAGGGAGGAGCCGACGCCCGGGTACTCGGTGCTCCGTACGAACCACGGGTCGGCCCGGGTCTCGTCGGTCACCCCGGCGAAGACGAGGGTCCAGCCGTCACCGGCGAGGGCCACCCACTCGGCCGGGCTGCCGTGTACCGCCGCCTCTCCGTCGCGGTTCTCGCTGAACACGGCGGGTGCGGTGGGCTCCTTGGGGGCGCGCCAGAAGAAGCCGCCGTATCCCGCGCCGGGCCGGCCGTTGCTGGCGGGGCTGCCGATGGAGAGGTCGGTGGTGCCCCGGTTGGTGAGCGAGAAGGAGAAGTCGAGCGCCCAGGCGGTGTCGCCGAGGTGAACGACGGCGACGGTGCGGTGTTCGTGCAGCAGCTCGGTGCCGTCGGCCTCCCAGCTGAGCTCCTGGACGAAGCCGTCCGGATCGCGGAGCTTCCAGCCGAGGTGGCGCTGCACGCCGTGGTTGTCGAGCTCGGTGGGGCCCTTGCCGCGTACGAAGGTGCGCCCGCCCCAGAAGTTGTGTCCGGCCACATCGGGGACGGCGACGGAGGCGCCCAGGTGGTGGACGTGGTCGGCGGGGCGTTCCTCGGTGACGGGGATGCCCGCGAGGGTGGTGACGGGATGGAGGCGGGGGCGGCCGTCCGTTTCGGACCGGTAGCCGTAGCGGCCGACGGGGCGACCGGCGCAGGTGAGAACTGTGGTGGTCACGGTGCGTTCACCTCGCTGGGAAGCGCCCAGGGGACGCCGAGTTCGGAGAAGAGCCTGAGAGTGTCGGCGCCCGCGGCGACCAGCGCGTCTATGCCGCCTACGACGCGCCGCGTGCCGGTACCGGTGCCCGCCGCCTCGGTGTGCCAGGCGTCCGGGGGCAGTGCGGTGGGCTCGGGGGCGCTCCGTACTGCCTCGACGACGCGCATGAAGGCGCCGGTGCGGTGCGGCGGTGCGAGAAGTCCGGTGCCGCGTACCAGGTGGTCGACGAGGTTCTCCAGCAGGTCGGTCCGCCCGTACACGAACTCTTCGGGACCGCGTCCGGCGCGCTGGACCAGGAGCCGGTCCTGCTTGTACCAGAAGGTGATGCGGCCGCGGGAGCCGTGGACGATGACGTACGGCTCACCGGCCCGCTCGGCGCAGAGGGTCACGGCGACGGTGACCGGCAGCCCGTCCGCGGTGGTGACGCGGACGCAACTGGTGTCGTCGGCCTCGATGTCGTGGGCGCGGAACAGCTCGGTCTCGATCGTCGCCACGTCCTCGGCCGCGCCCCGGCCGGCGATTGCGAGGGCGGTGGCGACGGCGTGCGCGAGTGGGTTGGTGAGGACGCCGTCGACGACGTCGACGGCGGCGAGCCTGCGGCGTCCGGCCCAGGGAGCCCGTCGGTAGTAGGCGTCGTCGCGGACCCAGGCGCCTGCGGCGCCGATACCCCGTACGGTTCCGACGGCTCCCGTACGTATGAGCTCCCGGACGGCGGGCACGGCGTGCGAACCGAAGGACTGGAAGCCGATCTGGCAGGCGACACCGGCCGCCCGTACGCCGTCGGTCATGCGTGTGTAGTCGGCGAAGGTCGCGGCGGGCGGCTTCTCCAGGAGGAGGTGGACGCCGCGGGCCGCTGCGGTCAGGGCCAGTTCGGTGTGGGTCTGGATCGGGGTGCAGATGACGGCGGCGCGGGCCCCGGTGGAATGGAGAAGAGCGCCGAAATCTGACGACTGTGGCGGGAGTTCACCGGCGAAGGCTTCGAGTTCGTTGTCGGTCAGCGGGTTCGGTTCGCAGATCCCGACGAGCCGGACGAGGCCCTCGTTCTGGAGGCGGCGGATGTTGGCGAGGTGCCAGCGGCCGTGGCCACGGGCACCGGCCAGGACGACGGGGACGGGGACGGAAGCAGCGCTCGTACTCATCCGGCCCTCCCCGCTCCCGCGCCCCGTGCGACGTCGGCGGCGGCGCGCTCGGCGCTGTCGATCCGGCCGTGCAGGGCGGGCGTCCAGCCGACGTCGGTGGTGAGATCCCTCTCGCTGCCGGAGTTGTACGCGTTGTTGAGGGAAACCAGGTCGACGGGGAAGCCGTTGAAGTCCGTGCCCCGCTGGCTCAGGGCGCTGCCGTTCCAGCTCTTCAGCAGGTCAGCGGCTTCGACGTGGCCGGGCGTGGTGAAGGAGTTGTTCTCGGCGACGATCCGGGACTCGGTGGAGACGCCGATGGAGTAGCGGTGGTCGCTGCCCTCGGGAACCACGTACCGGTTGTTGTAGAGGTGCACCTGCCCGAAGCGGACGCGGGGTGCGCGCTGCACGACGGAGTTGAACTCGTTGTGGTGCAGGGTGACGCGGAGCTTGCCGCGGTCGGTGGTGACCGTATCGCCGTTGCCGATCAGCATGGCCTTGTCGTGGTCGGTGAAGCGGCTCCAGGAGACGGTGACGAGATCGGAGCCGTTGGTGATGTCGAGCAGCCCGTCGTGGCGCAGGTAGTTGCGTCCGAAGTGGGTCGGCTCCCGGTCGTCCGGATGCCCCTTGTCGCTCGCGGTGACGTGGTCGACCCAGACGTGGGTGGCGCCGCGCAGCCACAGGGTGTCGTACGCGGTCTTCCAGTCGCCGAGCCCGCCCGTGTTGGGCTGCCAGGCCGGGAAGCAGTCGTAGGCGTCGCGGAGTTCGAGATTGCGGACGATGACGTTCTCGGCGTCCTTGACCTGGAGGCTCGCGCCCTTGAGCACGGCGCCGCGGCCGGCACCGACGATCGTGGTGTTCGATCCCACGCGCATTTCGACGCGTTCGGCCTGGCGGGCGGCGGAGGCCTTGCGTGCGTCCTCCTGCGGCCCGGCGGGCTTGGCGCCGCCCCAGGTGCGGGGGTCGTAGGCGGCGAGGTACGCGTCGAGGTCGTAGCCGTCCGTGGCGTAGTCGGCGCAGTCCAGGCGGCCGCCCCGGTCGTCGGTGTTGGCGTCGATGGTCCCCTCGACGTGGATGATTTTCGGTACGGAGCTGCCGCCGTCCAGCGCGGCGACGAGCTGGGCACGGCTGCGTACGGTGAAGACGTGGGCCGCGTCGGCGGTGGAGCCACCGGTGGTGCCCGCGCCTTCGGCGGCCCAGCCGTCGTCGGCGGCGAGGACCTCCCGGCCGAGGTCCCGGCCGGAACCGGGCGCAGGGGCTTGAGGTGCGGCAGCGGCCTCGGCACCCGGCTGGAGGGCCGGGCTGCCGAGCAGCAGGGCGAGAGCGGCAGCGGTGCGACGCGCGGGTCGCAGGCGGGATACGTACATGTTCATCAGCCCTTCACAGCGCCGGCGCTGAAGCCGGTGATCAGCCACTTCTGGATGAAGGCAAAGACGATCACCACGGGTACGGCGGCGATGACGCCGCCCGCGGCCAGCGCGCCCAGGTCGACGCTGTCGGCGCCGATGAGGGTGTTGAGGCCGACCGGGATCGTCTGCTTGTCCTGTTCGCTGAGGAACATCAGGGCGAAGAGGAAGTGGTTCCAGCTGTGCACGAAGGCGAAGGAGCCGACGGCGATCAGTCCGGGGCGCAGCAGGGGCAGTACGACCGCGCGGAAGGCGGCGAAGCGTGAGCAGCCGTCCACCCAGGCGGCCTCTTCCAGGGAGACCGGCACGTTCTTGATGAAGCCGCTGATGAGGATGATGGACAGGGGCAGTTGGAAGACGGTCTCCGCGATGATGACGCTCCCCAGGGAGTTGATCATCTGGAGGTTTTTGAAGATCTCGAAGAGCGGTACGAGCATGAGTGCGCCCGGGATGAACTGGGAGCACAGCAGCGCCAGCATGAAGGCGTTCTTGATCTTGAAGTTGAAGCGGGCCAGGGCATAGCCGCCGGCCAGGGCGATCAGGGTCGTGGTGATCAGGGTGCAGACGCCGACGATCATGCTGTTCTGGAAGAAGAGCGCGAAGCTGCGTTCGTTCCAGACCTTGGAGAAGTGCTCGCCGGTCATGGGCCAGGGCACGAGCGAGGTGGAGCCCGCGGGCCGTACGGAGAACAGGAACATCCAGTAGAACGGGACGAGCGTGAAGAGCAGGTAGATGCCCAGGGGCAGATAGATCTGCCGGCGCGGGACGTCGTCGAAGGCACGCTCGCGCTTGCCGCGGCTGTGCTTGGCGGGCGGCGGGGCGTCGTGCGGGGGCAGAGCCGAGGAGGGGGTGCGGTTCTTCTCGGCAAGTGCTGCGGTCACTTGTGGTCGCCTCCGAACTTGCTCAGGCGCAGATAGAGGATCGAGCAGAAGAGGAGGATCACGAAGGCGACGGTGGTGAGCGCGGATGCGTAGCCGAAGTCGTGGCCCTCGATACCGGTGTTGGCGACGTAGAGCGGGAGTGTGGTGGTGACGCCGGCCGGTCCACCGCCGGTGAGGGTGTAGAGCAGGTCGACGTTGTTGAACTCCCATACGCCGCGCAGCAGGGTGGCCAGCACGATGGCGTCCCTGAGGTGGGGCAGCGTGATGTGGAAGAACTGGCGCAGCCGCCCGGCGCCGTCGACCGAGGCCGCCTCGTACAGCTCCTTCGACACGGACTGCAGGTCGGCGAGGATGAGGATGGCGAAGAAGGGCACCCCGCGCCAGAGTTCGGCGACGGTCGCGGCCCAGAAGACGGTCCCGGTGTCGGAGAGCACCGAGGTGCCGTACGAGCCGATTCCGGCGTCCGCGAGGTAGCGGCTGAAGCCGGTCGAGGAGTTGTAGAGCAGGATCCAGATGGTGCTGGTGAGCACGCCGGAGACGGCCCACGGCGAGAAGACCATGGCGCGGGAGATACCGCGGCCGATGAAGCTCTGGTTGACGATCAGGGCGAGCGCCAGGCCGAGCGCCAGCTGAAGCGCGACCTGCGTGACGACCCACTGGGCACTGAAGCCGAGCGTCGTCCAGAACTGCTCGTCCTCGGTGAAGATCCGGGTGAAGTTGTCGAACCCGGCGAAGCCGTTCCGCCACGGCTTGGTGACGTTGTAGTTCTGCAGGCTGTAGTAGAAGACGCTGATCACCGGATAGGCAATGAAGCCCAGCATCAGCAGCCCCGCGGGCGCGATCAGCAGGTACGGCAGTCGGCGCGGGCTCGCCGAGCGGTGCCGGGGCACCTTGGGGGGTTTGGCCACGGCTGCGGCTTGGGCCATGACACGTCTCCGTTCTCGTGAAGTGCTGGGTGTGGCGCGTGTCGTGAGCAAGCGCTTGCCGCACGATGTTCGGTATGCCGAACATGGCGGTGCGGAAGTTTCTTCCGGCCGTTTCAGCCCGCGTAGGGGTCGGGCACTTCTCCCTGCCGGGCCAGGAACGCGAAGTCGCATCCGGTGTCGGCCTGGGTGATCTGGTCCTGGTAGAGCGCCCCGTAGCCGCGCCCGTAACGCATGGGCGGCGGCGCCCAAACCGCTCTGCGCTTCTCCAACTCCTCGTCTGTGACGTGGAGATGAAGGCTGCGCGCCTCGACGTCCAGGGTGATCGGGTCGCCGGTGCGGACCAGGGCCAGCGGACCTCCGACGTACGACTCGGGGGCGATGTGCAGCACGCATGCCCCGTAACTGGTGCCGCTCATCCGGGCGTCGGAGATCCGCACCATGTCCCGTACACCCTGCTTCAGCAGGTAGTCGGGGATCGGCAGCATGCCGTACTCGGGCATGCCGGGGCCGCCCTTGGGTCCGGCGTTGCGGAGCACCAGCACGTGGTCCGGGGTCAGCGCCAGGGCCGGGTCGTTGATGGTGCGCTGCATCTCGCGGTAGTCGTCGAAGACGGCCGCGGGGCCGGTGTGGCGCAGGAGACCCGGTTCGGCGGCGATGTGCTTGATGACCGCGCCGTCCGGGCAGAGGTTGCCGCGCAGCACCGCCACACCGCCTTCGGGCGCCAGCGCGTTGGACCGGTCGCGGATGACGTCGGTGTTGTGCACGAGCGCTCCGTCGAGCTGTTCACGCAGCGTGGCGTGCGCGACGGTGGGGCGGTCCAGATTCAGTACGTCGGTGAGCCCGGCCAGGAACGCGGGCAGCCCGCCGGCGAAGTGGAAGTCCTCCATGAGGTACTTTCCGCCGGGTCGGAGGTTGGCGAGGACCGGGACGGTACGGGCGATGCGGTCGAAGTCGTCGAGGGTGAGCTTCACCCCGGAGCGGCCGGCCATCGCGATCAGGTGGATGACGGCGTTGGTGGAGCCGCCGAGTGCGAGGACGGTGGCGACCGCGTCGTCGTACGCGTCGGCGGTGAGGATCTTCGACAGCGTCAGCTGCCGCCACACCAGGTCGACGACCCGGCGCCCGGAGTCGGCGGCCATCCGCTCGTGCCCGGAGTCGACTGCCGGGATGGACGAGGCCCCCGGCACCGTGACGCCCAGTGCCTCGGCGGCGGCCGTCAGGGTCGACGCGGTGCCCATGGTCATGCAGTGGCCGGGCGACCGGGCGAGCCCGTTCTCCAGCTCGGCCAGGTCGCAGTCGCCGATGAGCCCGGCCCGCTTGTCGTCCCAGTACTTCCACATGTCCGTGCCGGAGCCGAGGACTTGGCCGCGCCAGTGCCCCGGAAGCATCGGCCCGGCCGGCACGAAAACCGTCGGCAGGTCGACGGAGGCGGCGCCCATCAGCAGCGCGGGCGTCGACTTGTCGCAGCCGCCCATCAACACGGCGCCGTCGACGGGATAGGAGCGCAGCAGCTCCTCCGTCTCCATCGCCAGCATGTTGCGGTAGAGCATCGGGGTGGGCTTCTGGAAGGTCTCCGACAGCGTGGAGACCGGAAATTCGAGGGGGAAGCCGCCGGCTTGCCAGACTCCCCGCTTGACCGCCTGGGCGCGGTCGCGCAGATGGACGTGGCAGGGGTTGATGTCGGACCAGGTGTTGAGGACCGCGATCACCGGCTTGCCCAGGTGCTCCTCGGGGAGGTAGCCGAGCTGGCGGGTGCGGGCACGGTGACTGAACGACCGGAGGCCTTCGGTGCCGTACCACTGGTGGCTGCGCAGTTCTTCGGGGGCGATGCGGCCGTCCTCGCTGCTCATATGGACCACCCGGCGACCTGGTCGACGACCTCGGCGCGCCGCGCCCCGGACAGGACGCGGCTGGGCGCGCGGACGTCGCGGCGGCAGAGTCCGAGGGAGGCCAGGGCTTCCTTGACGACCGTCACATTGTCGGCGGACTGCCGGTCGCCGCGCAGTTCCTCGAAGCGGCGGATCTGCTCCCACACCTTCATCGCGGCGGTGTAGTCACCGGCTCGCAGCGCCTCCAGCATGGCCAGCGAGACGCCGGGGGCGACGTTGACGAGGCCGGAGGTGAAGCCGGTGGCGCCGGTGGCGAAGTACGACGGGGCGTAGAGCTCGGCGAGTCCGGCGATCCAGACAAACCGTTCCAGGCCTGCGTCCCTGGCGAAGGCGCCGAAACGGGCGGCGTCCGGGACGGCGTACTTCACGCCGATGACATTGGGGCAGCTGTCGGCGAGGGCGGCCAGGCGGTCGCCGCCGAGCAGCGGATTGCGGATGTACGGCACGACACCGAGCCCGGGAACGGCCTCGGCGATGGCGCGGTGGTAGTCGATCCAGCCGTCCTCGGAGACGTACGGGTGAACGGGCTGGTGCACCATCACCATCGCGGCTCCGGCGTCCCTGGCGTGCTCGGCGGCGGCCACGGCGGTCGGAACGTCGTGGCCGACGCCCACCAGGATCGTGGCGCGGCCGCCCGCCTCGTCGATGGTCAGCTCGGTCACGGTGCGCCGTTCCTCGGGCGTGAGCGCATAGAACTCACCGGTGTTGCCGTTCGGGGTGAGAACGCGGACGCCGCCGTCGAGCAGCCGTCGCAGCAGGGCGCGGTGCGCCGCCGTGTCGATGCCTCCGTCCGCGGCGAACGGGGTCACCGGGATCGCGACGACGTCTGCGAGGGCCGCCTTCAGCGGGGAGAGGTCCATGCGGACCGGCCTTTCGTCGGTGTGCGGGCGGTTCACGCCACGTCACCCCCGTCTGCCTCCTGGGGGAACGCGCGGCGCACGAACGAAGCGATGTGGTCGTGCAGGGCCTGCGTGGCGGACGCCGCGTCACCGGCGAGCGCGAGCCGCAGGATCTCCCGGTGCTCGGCCGCCTCCCGCTCCCAGGACGGGACGGCCGCCCAGGCCACGGTCGACACGAGCGCGGCCTGGTCACGGATCTCGTCGAGCATCCGCGAGAGCAGGGGATTGCCACAGGGCAGATACAGCGCCCGGTGGAAGTCCCGGTTGGCCAGCGACCTGTCCGCCTTGTCCAGCGCCGAGTCGGCCCGTTCCAGGGCTTCCTGGGCCGCGTCGAGCGAGGCTTTGCGGCTGATGGAGCGCCGCAGTGCCTCAGGCTCCAGGAGCAGACGTACGTCGTACACCTCTCGCGCCATCGTGGTGTCGACGAGCCGTACGGTGGCCCCTTTGTACTGGCTCATGACGACGAGTCCGGTACCGGCGAGCGTCTTGAGCGCCTCACGCACCGGGGTCTTCGACACCCCGAACTGCGCGGCGAGTTCGGTCTCGACGAGCGCCTGCCCTGGTCGCAGCTGCGCTGTGAGGATCGCGTGCTTGATCGCCTCGAGCACGTACTGGGTGCGGGACGGAATCTGGGTGGGAGCAAAGGTCATGGGTGAAGGACTCTCGCATCTCGCGTACGGCGCATGGAGTATGGCATCTCATATATGACGTATGAAGTACGACGCGATGAAGCTAGAGCGGTCCGGAATGTTTAGTCAACGCTTCTGACAAAAGAAGTTCGGAAGATGGACGTAGTCGAATCACCCACTACGCACGGCACTTGACGCGATCGGCCGCACCTTCATAGCTTGCCCACGTACATAAACGCCGTCCACAGGCCTGTACGTCGCGCCCTGGCTCCCGCACCGAGGAGATCCCCGCCGTGCCCCGTCCGTGCACCATCCTGCTCACTGGCGCCGCCGGCGGCCTCGGCACCCTGATGCGGGGGCTGTTGCCCGCGTACGGTTACGAGTTGCGCCTTTTCGACGTCGCCCCGATCGAGGGCGAACCGGACGCGATCACCGCCGATCTCGGCGACAGGGAGGCGCTGCGCGAGGCCGTGCGGGGCGTCGACGCGATCATCCATCTCGCGGGAATCTCGCTGGAAGCCTCGTTCGACAAGATCCTGCGCGCGAACATCGAGGGCACGTACAACCTCTACGAGGCCGCGCGCGAGGAGGGCGTACGGCGCGTCGTGTTCGCCTCTTCCAACCACACCATCGGCCACACTCCGCGCCCGCTCCCCGGCGACCCGCTGATCCCCATCGACACGCCGCGCCGCCCCGACACCTTCTACGGTCTCTCCAAGTCCTTCGGCGAGGACCTGGCCCAGCTCTACTGGAACAAGCACGGCGTGGAGACCGTCTCCGTGCGCATCGGCTCCTGCTTCGCGGCGCCGACGTCGGTAAGGATGCTGTCGGTCTGGATGAGCCCGGCCGACGGCGCCCGGCTCTTCCACGCGGC
Organism: Streptomyces sp. TRD_SC_5; assembly: GCF_056836825.1. Classification (NCBI taxonomy): domain Bacteria; kingdom Bacillati; phylum Actinomycetota; class Actinomycetes; order Kitasatosporales; family Streptomycetaceae; genus Streptomyces; species Streptomyces sp. TRD_SC_5. Next base: position 1,263,134 of record NZ_JBWZZS010000001.1, read on the forward strand.
ACTCACCGCCGAGGACGTGCGGCACACCGTGGTCTACGGCTCCTCCGACAACACCCGCCTGTGGTGGGACCTGACGACGGCCCGATCACTGGGTTACGACCCCAAGGACGACTCTGAGCGGTACGCGCACCAGCTCGTCGCCGCCCAGGGTGAGCTGGACCCCCGCAACCCGGACCACGCCCACATCGGCGGCCAGTTCGTCACCGACCCGCCGGTCTGGCCGCACTGACCGGCCCCTCGGCTCAGCGCAGTTCCAGGCCGAGCTCCTTCTCCAGCACCGTCGCCTGTTCGGACCTCGCCGCACTCCTCGTCCTCACGCAGCCGGACGTCGGTGATGGTGACCGCGCCGTCGGTGAGTGCCGCGGCCTCTTTCAGGATGCCCGAGTAGCTCTGCTCCAGATCGTCGACATCGTCCGCGTGGGCCGAGATCGCCACACCGAACGCCTCGAGCGCGCCTGGCACCTCCTGGGGTCTCAACTCATCGTGTGCGAAGCCGGCGTACTCCGCGAGGACGCTGTAAGCGGGAAGGGGCGGATAGGGGAAAAGGCAGGCGCCGCAGGGTCAGCCGTGGGACTCCGGGGGCGAGGTCCGGCCGCGGGACATCGCTTCGGTGAACGCCGCCTCGCCCAGCACCGCCCTCGCCCGCGCCGCCGCCCTGTCCACGTCGGCGCGTTCAGCCGGCGGCAGACTCGCGTCCACAGAGGCGCGGAGCGCGGCGGCCGTGCCCAGGAGTTCCGCGGCCGGCGTCGCCGCACCCGCCGCCGCGTGCGCGCCGGCCAAGCCCTCCAGGGCCAGAGCCACCGCACGGGGGTCCTCGGTCCTGCGGGCCGCCGCCAAGCCCTCCCGGTGGAGTGCCAGCGCACCCTCCGCGTCCCCGCGCTGCTCCGCGACGTAACCGAGCTGCGCCAGGATCAGCGCGGCGCCGGAGTCGACGCCCAGGCGGCGGTTCCACTCCAGCCACGGGAGCAGGTGCTTCTCGGCGGTGTCGAGATCGCCCCGGCGACGGGCGCCGAGTGCGAGGCCCGTCTCGGCGAACTGTTCGGCGGGGCCGTGGGACTGCTCCGCCGCGAGCCGCCGGGCCCGCTCGTGATAATCGGTGGCGCGCGCGTCGTCGCCGGTCAGCAGCGCGACGCGGCCCAGCCGGGCCAGCCGGAAGGACACGTCGGTCCACAGCTCCAGTTCCTGCGCGCTGCGTACGCCTTCCTGGTGCAGACGGGCCGCCTCCTCGTACGACCCGGCGATCTCCGCCAGTACGCCGAGATGCTCCGAGGAGCGCAACTGACCCCACCGGTCACCGAGTTCGCCGAAGAGTGCCGCGCTCTCCTCCGCGCCGGCGCGCAGCGCGGGCAGGTCGCCCCGGTAGCCGGCCCTGGTCGCACGGGCGGACAGTACCGCCGCCACGCCCCAGCGATCGCCGCCGGACCTGAACTCGGCCAACAGCCCCGCGAGTTGCACGTTGTCCTCGGCCGCCTCGCCCTCGAATCCGCACCGCGCGATCTCCAGCAGCCAGCGGGCCCGCGGATCCGCCGCGTCGAAGGTCTCGCCGAGCAGCGAATCGTCCCCGGTGAGCAGAGCGAAGGCCGCGCGCCTGGCCCCGGCGCCGGCCCGGTCCCGCGCCGGCCCGCCCGCGCAGCCGAGCGCGAGATCCAGCGCCCGGCACGCCTCGCCGAGGCGCCCGCGCAGGAACCAGTACCAGGACATCGCGTTGACCAGCCGCAGCGCGAGCGCCGCGTCGCCCTGTTCCACGGCGGTGTCCAGCGCGGCGCGCACATTGGCGGTTTCGCTGTCGAGCGTGCGCAGCGAGCGGCGCTGGTCGGGGCCGTAGAGGCGGGGCTCGGTCCGTTCGAGCAGGTCGGCACAGTGGGCCGCGTGACGCAGCCGTACCGGCAGGGATTCGTCCGCCTCCTCCAGCCGTTCCCTGCTGTACGCCGTCACGGATTCGAGCATCCGGTAGCGGGCGTCGTACGTGTCGTACGTTCCGTCGACCGTGACCACCAGCGAGCGGTCCACGAGGCGGGTGACGATGTCGAGTACCTCATCGGTACGTACGTCCTCCGCCGCGCACACCGCTTCGGCCGCGTCGAGGCCGAACCCGCCCCGGAACACCGCCAGTCGGCGCAGGACGCTCCGCTCGGGGCCGGTCAGCAGTTCCCAGCTCCAGTCGATCATCGCGCGCAGAGTGCGTTGGCGGGCCGGGGCGTCTCGGCGTACCTGGTTGAGGAGCCGGAAGCGGTCGTGCAGGCGGTCGGAGAGGGCGTGGACGCCCAGAGCGCGTACGCGGGTGGCGGCGAGTTCCAGGGCGAGCGGTATGCCGTCGAGCCGGCGGCAGATGAGGGCGACGGCTTCGGTGTTCCCGTCGTCCAGTACGAAGCCGGGGGCGGCCGCCGCCGCGCGGGCCGCGAAGAGTCGCACGGCGTCGGCCTCGGCCAGTGGAGCCACCGCGTCGAGCATCTCGCCCGCGATGGCCAGGGGCTCCTGGCTGGTGGCGATGATGTGCAGGCCCGGCGCCCGTCGCAGGAGCTGTTCGGCGAGGGCGGCGACCTGCTCGACGACGTGCTCACAGTTGTCCAGTACGAGCAACAGCCGCCGGGTTCCGATCGCTCCGGCGAGACGGTCCAGCGCGGCACGGGGGGCGGAGGCTGGGCCCGGGGCGACGCCGACGCCTACGCCGGGCGCGGTGTCGTCGCGTATGCCGAGAGCTGCTGCCACGGTCTCCACCACCGACACCACCGACACCGCCGACGCCGCCGACGCCGCCGACGCCGCCGGAACCGCCTCGCCGGAACGCGCGCCCGCGAGTTCCACGAGCCACACGCCGTCCGCGAAGGCATCGGTGAGCCGCGCCGCCGCCTCCAGCGCCAGGCGCGTCTTGCCCACCCCGCCGGGGCCCGTGAGCGTCACCAGCCGGCCGTCGACGGCCAGCTCGCACACCCGGGCCACCGCGTCCTCGCGCCCGACCAGCCCGGTCACCGGCGCGGGCAGGTTCGTACGCGGCGGTCGCGCGTCGGCGGCGGCCGGGCCGTCGGGCCCGGGCGCCAGTGCGGGGTCCTGTTCCAGTACCGCCTGGTGCAGGGCGGTCAGTTCGGCGCCGGGGTCCAGGCCCAGTTCGTCCGCCAGGCGCCGCTTCAGGTCGTGGTAGGAGTCCAGCGCCTCCGTCGGGCGCCCGGCCCGGTAGAGGGCCCGGATGTGCACGGCCCGCAGCCGCTCCCGCAGGGGGTGGTCCGCGACCGTGCCCGCCAACTCGTCGGCCAGCGAACGGTGTTCGCCCAGCGCCAGACGCAGCTCGGCGAGCTCCTCCCCCACCGTGAGCCGCTGCTCCTCGAGCCTGGCCGCCTCCGCCCGTACGAACCCGGCGTCGCGGAAGTCCGCGTACGCGTCCCCCCGCCACAGGCCCAGCGCGTCCGCCAGCAACACCACCTTCGTGCGCTCGTCACCGGCCGCGCGGGCACGGGCGGCCAGGGCGCCGAACCGGGCCGCGTCGACCGCCTCGTCCGCGACGCGCAGTGCGTAACCGGCCGGACCGTACTCCACCAGCGCGCGGGCGCCGGGCTCCGCCTTCTCCAGGGTCCTGCGCAGCTGGGAGACCTTGGTCTGGAGGGAGTTGCCGGGATTGCCCGGCATGGCGTCCTCGCCCCACAGGTCGTCGATCAGCCGGTCCACGGGGACGGGCCGGCCATGGCGCACCAGCAGACAGGCGAGCAGCGCCCGGACCTTGGGCTCGGGCACGGCGACGGATGAGCCGTCGTCCGTCGTCACGTTCAGCGGGCCCAGCACTTCGAATCGCATGGCGCCCACGCTAATCCGTGCGCACGCGGGGCTGTTGGGCGGTCGTGCGCGGCCCGTCAGTGGCTCGTGCGCGACCCGCTCCATGGTGTTCACATCAGCCCGACCGAAGCAGTACCAGCCGAAGAGGAAGTGCACAGCATGTCCGAGACCGTCTCCACCGTCTCCCGGGAAATCCGGCTCGCCTCCCGCCCCGTCGGCGCCCCCGTCCCCGAGGACTTCGCCCTCGTCAGCACCCCCGTACCGGAGCCCGCCGAGGGCCAGATCCTCGTCCGTAACACCTGGATGTCCGTCGACCCGTACATGCGCGGCCGGATGAACGACGTCCCCTCCTACATCCCGCCCTTCGCCCTCGACACCGCGATGGACGGCAGCGCGATCGGTGAAGTGGTCGTCTCCCGCGACGCTTCGATCCCCGTCGGCTCGACCGTCTCGCACTTCCTGGGGTGGCGCGAGTACGCCGTCCTCGACGCGGCGGCGGCGACCGTGGTCGACCCGTCCCTGGCCCACCCGCAGGACTACCTGGGCGCACTGGGCACCACCGGCCTGACCGCGTACGCAGCGCTCACCCGGGTCGCCCCGGTCCGCGAGGGCGACGTGGTGTTCGTGTCCGCCGCCGCGGGGGCGGTCGGCAGTGTCGCCGGGCAGCTGGCGCGGAAGCTCGGCGCGTCCCGGGTGATCGGGTCGGCGGGCGGCCCGGCCAAGACCAAGAAGCTGCTCGACGGCTTCGGTTACGACGCGGCCGTCGACCACCGCCTGGGCGCCCTCACCGAGCAGCTCGCCCAGGCGGCCCCCGACGGCATCGACGTCTACCTGGACAGCGTGGGCGGGGACCATCTCCAGGCGGCGATCGGCGCGATGCGCGGTGGTGGCCGGATCGCGCTCGTCGGCGCGATCAGCGGTTACGACGCGACCGAGCCGGCGCCGGGTCCCGACAACCTCTTCCAGGCCGCCGCCCGGGAAGTCACCTTGCGCGGCATGCTCGTCAGCAGTTACTTCCAGCTCTTCCCCGAGTGGATCGGCAGGGCGGCGGGCTGGCTCGCCGACGGTTCGCTGCGTACGGAGGAGACCGTGACCGACGGCATCGAGCAGGCGCCGGCCGCGTTCCTCGGCATGATGCGCGGGGCGAACACCGGCAAGATGCTGGTCCGTCTCGGCGCCGAGGGCGGTCGGCGATGAGCAAGCACGCACTGGTGGTCGTCGCACATCCCCGCTCCGACTCGCTCACCGCGCAGCTCGCGGAGCGGGCCCGTGCCCGCCTCGCGGCGGACGGGTTCGGCGTCGACGTACTCGATCTGCACGCCGAGGGCTTCGACCCGCGGATGACCCCGGCCGACGAGCCGGACTGGGACGACCGGGAGAAGGTCTACTCCCCCGAGGTACGGGCGCACATGCGGCGCATCGAGGCGGCGGACACGATCGTCGTGGTCTTCCCGCTGTGGTGGTTCGGGCCGCCGGCCATCCTCAAGGGCTGGATCGACCGGGTGTGGAACTACGGCTTCGCGTACGGGCGCAGCGCGCCCCGGCTGCGCGGCAAGCGGATGCTGTAGCTCGTGCCGGCCGCTTACGAGCAGGAGCAGTTCACGGAGCTGGGGTGGGAAGAGATGGTCGGGCGGCAGCTACGGGTCGGGATCTCGGAGTTCTGCGGCATCGAGGATGCGAAGGTGCACTTCGTGTACGACTCGCTGAAGGCGGGGGCGGCTGCGCTGAAGGAGGCGGATGCGGCGCTGGACGCGGTTGGGGGGTAGGCGGGGGGCGTGAGTGCGGTGCGGCGCCGGGTGCTGCCGGGGCCCGCCGCGCTGGTTCTTGGCGAGTGTGCCGAATGGGCAGTCACGCCGGCTGCCGGGGCTAAGTAGGGTGGGCGCGACAGCACACCGTGAACCGGAACAAGGAGCAGACGTGAGCGAGCCGGCGTCCATCGCCCTGCAGCAGGAGATCGCCCGGGAACTCCAGGTCGCCGAGACCTTCGAGGCCGAGCGGGAGGTCGAACGCCGGGTGGCCTTCCTCGCCGAGCGACTGACCTCCACCGGTCTGCGCTCCCTCGTGCTCGGCATCAGCGGCGGCGTCGACTCCACCACCGCCGGCCGGCTGTGCCGGCTCGCCGTCGAGCGGGCCCGGGCCGCGGGGCACGAGGCGCGGTTCTACGCGATGCGGCTGCCCTACGGGGTCCAGGCCGACGAGCACGACGCCCAGCTCGCGCTCTCCTTCGTCCGGGCCGACCACGTACTGACCGTGGACATCAAGCCCGCGAGCGACGCCGCGTTCGAGGCCGCGCTGGCCGCCGACGTGAGCTTCCGCGACGCCCACCACCAGGACTTCGTGCTCGGCAACATCAAGGCCCGGCAACGCATGATCGCCCAGTACGCGGTGGCCGGCGCGCACGACGGCCTGGTCGTCGGCACCGACCACGCCGCCGAGGCGGTCTCCGGCTTCTTCACCAAGTTCGGCGACGGGGCCGCCGACCTGGTCCCGCTGACCGGCCTGACCAAGCGCCGGGTGCGCGCCGTCGCGGACGCGCTGGGCGCGCCCGCCGAGCTGGTGTGGAAGGTCCCGACGGCCGACCTGGAGACCCTCGACCCGGGCAAGGCCGACGAGGACGCGCTCGGGGTCACGTACGAGGAGATCGACGACTTCCTGGAGGGCAAGCCGGTGGACGAGCGCGCCTTCGAAACGATCGTCCGCCGCTACCGCCTCACCGACCACAAGCGCCGGCTGCCTGTCGGCCCGTAGGGCGGGTGTGCGGGTGCGGTGCGGGTGCGCGGGTGCCGGTGCGCCGGCGGGGGTGACTGCGGCGCATTCCCCTACCCGCCCCTTCCCGAACTGGGGCGCTGCCCCAGACCCCGCTCCTCAAACGCCGGAGGGGCTGGACTTCCTTGCGGCAACGTCCAGCCCGTCCGGGGGTCTGGGAGCTTGCCCCACTCCCTAGCCGGCCGCCGCCGCGCGGGCCCGATTCGACAGGATCCTGATCGAGATCAGGGCGATCACCGCCAGCCCGATGATGTACGCCGACACCGCCATCGACGTACCCGTCGCCTCAAGCAGCAGCACCATCATGAACGGCGCCAGCCCACCCCCGAACACCGCCGCGATCTGGTACCCCAGCGAGGCCCCCGTGTACCGCATCTCCGCCGTGAACAGCTCCGCGAACAGCGCCGCCTGGGGCCCGTACATGATGCTGAGGAAGCAGCTCGTCACGAACGTCCCGACCGCCAGCCACAGCAGCGACTTCGTGTCGATCAGCAGGAACATCGGAACGGCCCACACCAGCAGCCCCACCGCGCCCAGCGCGTAGATCCGCAGCCGGCCGATGCGGTCGGAGAGCGCCGCCGACGCGGGGATCAGCACCAGCTGCGTCAGGCTGACGCACAGCGAGACCATGAGGACCGCGCTGCGCTCCATCTCCAGTTCGCGGGTCGCGTAGTCCAGGACCCCGGTGATGATGATGTAGAACGTCGCGGTGTTGACGGCGAAGGACCCGCCCGCCAGGAAGACCGTGCCGAGGTGCTTGGTCAGGATCGTACGGAGTGGAGAGCGCGCCGCGCCCTTCTCCTGCTCGGCCAGCGCACGCTCGGCCTCCCGGAACGCCGGCGTCTCCTCCACCCGCGTGTGGATGTACCAGGCCAGCACCAGCACCAGCACGCCGACGAAGAACGGCACCCGCCAGCCCCACGAGGTGAACGCGCTCTCGCTCGTCATGGCGCCCGCGACGAGGAAGACCGTGTTCGCCGTGACGACGCCGATGGGAACGCCGAGCTGCACCAGACTGCCGTACAGGCCCCGCTTGCCCTCGGGGGCGTACTCCGTGGCCATCAGCATCGCCCCGCCCCACTGGGCGCCGACCGCGATGCCCTGCACGATGCGGAGCAGGACGAGCAGGACGGGTGCCGCGATTCCGATGGTCTCGTACGTCGGCAGGAGGCCGATGCCGGTGGTGGCCAGGCCCATCAGGGTCAGGGCCAGGACAAGCATCGGCTTGCGGCCGCGCTTGTCGCCGAAATGGCCTGCGATGACGCCGCCGACAGGGCGGGCGAGGAAGCCGACGGCGAAGGTCGCGAAGGCGGCGAGTACGCCCGCCGACGAGCTGCCGGACGGGAAGTACAGGTCGCCGAGGACGAGAGCCGCGGCGATGCCGAAGACGAAGTAGTCGTACCACTCGACGGCGGAGGCGAGGGCGGCGGCGGTTGCCACCTTGCGCCGGTTCCGGTCGTCCGGCGTGGCTGCCGTGGTGCCCGTGAGCGGGGAAGATGCCGTGTCCATGCGGTGCACACTCCGGTGGGTGCGGGGTGAAAGAGGGGACGGGAGCGGGGACGGAAGTGGGGGGTGGCTCCGAGATGTGCCGGACCGTACCGACCGGATGGTACGGAGGTCAACGGGTCTGGCATCCAGACTTTCCGACGCCCCCCTCCCGGGGCCGCAACAGCGTGCGCGCACGCAGCACGAGCACCCCGGCCGCGCGAAGGCGGCCGGGGTGATGGGGAGTGAGCGTCCTAGAAGACGACCAGTGCGCGGCCGCCCTTGCCCGCGAGCATGTTGTCGAATGCGGCCGGGATGCCGTCGAGCCCGATCTGTTCGGTGACCATGCTGCCGAGATCCAGGCGGCCGGCCCGGATGTGCTCGGCGAGTACGGGCAGGTCGCGCGCCGGGTCACAGTTGCCGTACACACAGCCCGAGAGCGTACGGCCGAAGTGGAAGATCTCCAGGGCGTTGAAGGTGACCTGCTGGTCCTTCCCGCCGATGCCGACGACCGTGGTGCGCCCGCCGCGACGGGTCGAGTCCCAGGCCGTACGGATCGTCACGGCCCGGCCCACGCACTCGATGGCGACGTCCGCCCCCTGCCCGCCCGTGAGCTTGCGGATCTCCCTGGCCGTGGTCTCGGACGCGATCACGAAGTCCGTCGCTCCGGCCGCCCGCGCCAGCTCCTCCTTCTCGGGGGAGACATCGACGGCGACGATCTGCCCCGCACCGGCGATACGGGCCGACTGGAGGACGGCCAGACCGACCCCGCCGACTCCGAAGACCGCCACCGACTCGCCCTCGCGGACCCGCGCGCTGTGGTGCACGGCCCCGTAACCCGTGAGGATCGCGCAGCCCAGCAGCGCCGCGTCGGTGAGCGGGATGCCGTCGGGCACCGGCAGGACACAGTTCGCGGCGACGACGGTCTCCTCGGCGAACGCCGCGACGTTCAGGCCCGGATGGAGGTCGGTGCCGTCGGCGGTACGGGCGTACAGGTTGCCGGCGCCGGACAGGGCGTTGGCGCACAGCCACACCTCGCCGATGCCGCAGTGGTGGCAGGTCCCGCACGACGGCGCCCAGTTGAGGACGACCGGGTCGCCGGGAGCGACATGCGTGACGCCCTCGCCGACGGACACGACGGTGCCGGCGCCCTCATGGCCGAGTACGGCGGGGACCGGCACACGCATCGTGCCGTTGGACAGGGAGAGGTCGGAGTGACAGACCCCGGCGGCGGCGAGACGGACCCTCACCTGGCCGGGACCGGTCTCCGGAAGCTCGATGTCGGTGATCTCCAGTGGAGCGCCGACGGCGGACAGGACTGCGGCGCGGACTCGGACGCGGGCCATGGTGTGCGTTGCTCCCGGGCTCAGAACTGGAGGGACTTGGTCTGGAGGTACTCGGAAAGGCCGTGCGACCCCAGCTCGCGGCCGACGCCCGACTGCTTGTAGCCGCCGAAGGGCGCGAGCGGGTTGAAGCGCCCGCCGTTGATGTCGACCTGCCCGGTGTCCATACGGCGTGCGAAGGCCACGGCCTCCGCGTCGTCCGCCGCCCAGACGGCGCCCGCGAGACCGTAGACAGTCCCGTTCGCGATCCGGAGCGCCTCGGCCTCGTCGGCGTACTTGAGGATGGAGACGACCGGGCCGAAGATCTCTTCCTGGGCGATGGTCATGTCCGGGGTGACGTCCGCGAAGACGGTCGGGGCGACGTAGTAACCCTTGTCGAGCGGAGCCTCGGGACCACCCGCGACGACGCGTGCGCCCTGCTCGACACCCGCCTCGATGTAGCCGCGCACTCGGGCCTGCTGCTTGGCGTTGACCAGCGGGCCGACGCGGTCTCCGACGGTGTACTTCGCCACAGCGGCGGCGGCGACTGCCACCGCCTCGTCGTACTGGTCCTCGTGGACCAGCATCCGGGTCCAGGCGCTGCACGTCTGACCGGAGTTGCCCATGACGTTGGCGATGCCCACGTTCACCGCCTTGGCCAGGTCCGCGCTCGGCAGGATGACGTTGGCCGACTTGCCGCCCAGTTCCAGCGCGACGCGCTTGACGGCCGCGCCCGCCGTCGCGCCGATCTGCTTGCCCACGGCCGTGGACCCGGTGAAGGACACCAGGTCCACGCCCTCGTGCTCGGCGAGCGCCTGACCGGCGACCGGACCGAGGCCGGTGACCAGGTTGAACACACCGGCGGGGATGCCCGCCTCGTCCACGGCCTCGGCGAAGAGCTGAGCGGTCAGCGGGGTGTCCTCGGCGGGCTTGAGTACGACCGTGCAGCCGGCGGCGAGCGCGGGGGCCACCTTCGCGACGATCTGGTGCAGCGGATAGTTCCACGGCGTGATCGCGCCGACCACGCCCACCGGTTCCAGGAGCACGGTCGAGTTCCCGACCTTCTCCTCGAAGGAGTACGTCGCGGCCAGCTCGGCGTACGAACCGGCGACCATGATCGGCACGCCCGCGTGCACCATCTGCGAGAAGCCGAGCGGCGCGCCCAGCTCGGCCGTGACGGTCTCCGCGATCTCGTCCTTGCGGGCCACCAGCACGTCACGCAGTGCGGCGATCTTCGCGGCGCGCTCGGCGGGCGGGGTCGCGGCCCAGCCGGCGAAGGCGTCGCGTGCGGCCCGTACGGCCGTGTCGATGTCTTCGGCGGTACCGGCCGGGACCTGGCCGATGACCTGTTCGTCGGCCGGGTTCACGACCGTGATCGTGTCCTGACCTGCGGCGGGCCGCCACTGGCCACCGATGTACATCGCGTCGTGGGCCTTCATCGCAATCCTCCAGAGCCGCTGAAATGCCGTTGTCGTCCGCACCCCAAACTAGCGCTGTTAGTTTTTGGGCGCCAGGGCCCAAAGTACCGAGTGACCTAAAGCGCCCGCCAGAGGGCCGGGACGTTCGGCGGCTCCCAGCCCGCCTGGGCGGTGTGCGCCTGGAGGCAGGCGTAGGAACGGCCGGTGCAGGTGGCCCTGTCCCCCGCCCGGTACGCCGCCCCGGCCTTCCAGGCGCCACCGGTCGGCGGGTCGGACGGGTCGCCGGGCCCCGGCGACTGCGGCACGTTCAGTACGAAGTCGAAGCTCGCCTCGCGCGCCGGACCGTTCGTCCGGACCGTCATCAGCAGCTCGGGGTCGAAGATCGCGTCGGTGTTGTTGCGCGGCTCCCCCGGGAAGTACAGCTGCGTCGTCAGGACTGGACGGCTGGGCGCCTGCACCTTGACGTGGATGTGGCGCGTACGCCCGGGATACAGTCCCGGCACGATGGTCGTGAGCGCGAAAGCCCCCTGCGCGTCGGTGAACTGGTGCCCACGGAAGCGGAAGCCGCTGTTGTCGTACGCCCCGTTGGTGTCCGCCTGCCAGAAGTCCAGCAGGGCGTTCGCGATCGGTCGGCAGGCCGCGCCGAAGACGAAGCCGGTGACGGACAGCCGGACGCCTTGGGTGCCGGCGTCGACGAGTGAGGTACGGCGCGGCGAGTTCGGCTTGAAGTACGGCCCTTCGGTCTGCGCGGGGGTCGGATCGTCGTCGCAGGCCGGGGTGAAGGCGGGGAGCCCGCCGCTGTCGCGCGCGGTCCGCGCGAGCGCCGGTACGCCGACCATCGCGATCGGCACCGAGGCGCCTGCGGCGAGGGCGGCTTTCAGTACGGTCTTGCGGCTGGGGTGATTGCCGTGGTCCATCGACGGACTCCTTGAGGAGGTAGGTCTTCGGATCGGAACGGGATCGGGGATGTGATCCGGTTCGAAGCTACGCAGGAGGCCGGGGGTGGTCGATGGACGGAATGCGGTAGTCGTGGTGCAAAGCACCGCTGCCCCGCCGGAACTCGCTGGGGCTGAGACCCGTCTCCCTCCGGAAGTACCGGCAGAAGTACGCGGGATCGGAGAATCCGACCTCCCTCGCCACCTGCCGTACGGTCAGGTCGGTCAGCGCGAGCAGCCGCTTGGCCTCGTGGGTTCTGGTCTGCCGGACGAGCTGACCGGGAGTACGGCCGGTGACGTGTTTGACGACCTCGTTGAGATACCCGACGGTCACCCCCATCTGCGAGGCCCAGGACCGCACCGACCGGACGCCGGACCCCGGGCCGGCCAGCAACCGTACGAACTCCTGCGCGACGGCATCCGCCCGACGCGGGCTGCCGGGACCGTCGCCACCGCCGAGCTCGGACATGCGGGCGGCGCGGAGTATCAGGACGTGAAGGAAGGCGCGCAGTACGGCGGCGAACTGCGGGCGGCCCAGGGCGTATTCGCGCTCCATGTCCGCGACGAGCGGGGCGAAGTCGGCCGTGTCGGCGTGGGAGAGGCTGAGCCAGGGCCGTTCGCCGAGCTTGCGCAGGACGTCACGGTCGGCCGGGTGATCGAGGAGGAAGTCTTCGGTGAAGAGGATGACGACGCCCTGGAGATCCGAGACGTCCTCCCAGTAATGGACCTGTCCGGGCACGACGAAGCACAGGTGCGGAGGGCGCAGTTCCCACCGGGAGAGATCGATGACGTGGGCGCCCGTCCCGCCCGTCACGTGAACGATCTCGTAGAAGGTGTGCCGGTGCGGGAACCCCGCTCGTGAGAGCGGCCCGATGGTGTCGAAGGACCCGATGGCGAACGGCAGGAGGTGAGGTGCGGGCACCTCCAGCCGGTGCAGTGGTACGGGACCGTCGTCCATCAGCCTCGCGCGGCGAGGGCGAGGAAGTCCGTCCAGGCGCGGGGCGGAAGGGCGAGTACGGGGCCGGACTTGTCCTTGGAGTCGCGGACGTGGACTGTGCCGGGGCAGGCGGCTACCTCTACGCAGTCGTCGCCCTGGGTCCCGCTGTAACTTGACTTGTGCCAGGACAGGGCGACTTCGACGCAGCTGTCGCCCTGCGTTCCACTGTAACTACTTTTGAACCAGGCAAGCTCAGTGGTCCTCATAGCGCTCCTCGCATTCGCTCCAGCAGGCCCCTGGAGTCCTTGGGCGAGAGGGCCTGCGAGCGCAGTGTCGCATACCGCCGGAGGAGTACGGCGACCGCTTTCGGGTCAGCGATCAATCGGCCGTTCTCCTGCCCTTCCGAGTAGGCGAGTCGCTGTCCGTCCGGCGTCTCCACCAGCTGCACGGGCCCGTCCAGACAAGCATGAAACTCACTGTTCGTCGGCATGACTTGAAGTCCTACGTTCCGTGGCGCAGTACAGGCCAGCACATGGTCGATGAGCCCACGCGTGACCTCCGTACCGCCCAGGCGGCGCTGGAAGACGTGCTCCTCAACAATGAAGCTGAACGACGTGTCAGGCCGCTCATGAAGCATGCGCTGACGTTCCATTCGAGCCGTGACCTGCGCCTCCAGCTGTTCGTCGAGCAGGAGCGGAATGCTGTTGCCGAACACGGCACGCGCGTACGTCTCTGACTGCAACAGCCCCGGCACCAGCCTGCACTCGTACGTATCCAGACTGACCGCCGTCTGCTCAAGCCGCGCCCACTTCCTGAACCACGCCGCCAGCCCCGGCTGCCGTGACAGATGCTCGAACCCCCTCCGCAGCGCCCCCGTCCCACCCAACGCCAACTCCGCCCGCTCCACAAAGTCCCTGTCCGGCATCCGCCTCCCCAGCTCGATCGACTCGATCGTGTGCTTCGAAAACTGCACCAGCGGACCGAACTCCTCCCTTGTGAAGCCCGCGTGCTCCCGCAACCCCTGGACGAAAGCCCCGAAAGTCTTCAGGCTGTCCGATGATTCCGGCTCGTCGTGTTCCATGTCCCCGGCCACCTCCCAGTGAGTGAATCACCCCGCACTCAGCTCACCCAGGGTTACGACATCCGCACCGTACGTCTACACCACGTGTCCGTACGGTGGCTCAGCGTACGGACGTGTCCGCTGGTGAACGGCGGTGGCGGACCGCCACGGTGGGCCCCATGCATACCGAGACTCAGCCGTCCGCCGCCCAACCGCCCGCTACCGTACGTGTGTTCCGGCAGCGGTTCTCCGCCACGCGTAAAGCCGCCCGGCTTGCGCGACTGCTGGCCGCGCACCAGCTCCACCAGTGGGGCATCCCGTACGGCAGCGACTCGTCCGACGTCGCCGCGCTGATCGTCGCCGAGCTCGCCGCGAACGCCGTCACCCACGGGCGCGTGAACGGCCGCGACTTCGAGCTGCGGCTCGCACTGGACGCCGGCGGCCTCCTGCGCATCGAGGTCACCGACGCCCGCACCGAACGCCGCCTGCCCGCACCGCCGCCCATCACCCCACCCGGCGACGCCGAGGCGGGGCGCGGTCTGCTGCTCGTCTCGGCGCTGGCCGAGTCGTGGGGCGTGACCGAGCGGCAGGTCGGCAAGAGGGTGTGGGCGACGCTCCGGACGGCGGGGGCGGCCGGGTGAGATCAGAAGTCGGCGCGGATCGGATCGTCGAGGCGGGCCACGGACTCCTGGGCGTACGCGCGCTCGTAGGCGTCGCGGATCCGCTCGATGTGCGGGTCGCGGGCCTTCGCCTGCGACGCCGGGTACAGGAGGATCAGCTCGTACGAACGCTCGCGCTCGATCGTGCCGTTGGCGTCCCGCCACTGACCTCGGCCGTCCTGCACGGTGAGCCCGTCCGGGAAGCGGCGTGTGACATGCCGGTCGACGAAGCGCATGAACTGTTTGTCGGTGACGTCCGGGCCGCCGTCGGGCCGCTCGGTCCCGAAGAACAGCCGCGTTTCCACGTACGCCTTCCCTCGTGCAGCGGTGGCGGCCGGGGCCTCGTCGCCGAGCGTGGCGTACGCGGCGGGGGCGCCTGCGGCGAGGAGTGCCCCGGCGGTGGCGGTGGCCAGGCGGGCAGGTGTGATCCGGAGAGGCATGGTGCAGTCCTTCGGAGGGAGCTGTCCGCGCGAAAACGGAAACCCCCCGACCGGACCGACGGCCCGGTCGAGGGGCACTGTTACGCGTACTTCACGTCCGTGAGGTGAGCGAAAACGACGACGTTGGAGGCGTATCCGGTCTTCTTGTCGAAGCTGCCGCCGCAGGTCAGGACCCGCAGCTCCGGGCGGCCGGCTCTGGCGCCGTACACCTCGGCGTCGGGGAATGCCTCCTTCTTGTACGTACGCACGGCGTCGACCGTGAACACCGCGGTCCGGCGGTCCTCCCGTACGACGTGGATGACGTCGCCGGGGACGAGTGCGTTGAGGTTGAGGAAGATGGCCGGTCCGGTCCGGGTGTCCCGGTGGCCGACGAGGAGGGACGTCCCCGCCTCTCCGGGGGTCGGGCCGTCCCGGTACCAGCTGACCAGCCGGGGGTTGTCGACCTGCGGGGTGGCCAGGCGGCCCTGCGGGTCGAGTCCGAGGCCGACGATGGGCGCCTCGATGGTGAGGGCGGGGACGGCCACACTCAGCGGTCGCGAGGTGGGCAGCGGCGGATGCGCCGCCTGGGCCGGCTTCGGAACCGGCTTGGGTACCGGCGACCGCACCGGCTTCGGGGCGGACTTCGGGACCGACGGCGATGGAACCGGCGTGGGGACCGCCTTCGGAACCGGCGGCGAGGGAACCGGCGCCGGTACCGACTTGCGTACCGGCGACGGGACAGGCTTCGGAACCTGTTCCGGCGCCGGTTCCCGTACCTGCGCGGCGTTCCCGGTATCCGCAGCAGGTTCCGGCGCCGGATTCTTGGCGGCCGTGTCGTGAGCAGCCGTGTCGTGAGCTGCGGTGACCGGTGCGTCCGGGGGTGCTTCGCCGCACCCCCGGACGAAACCGGTCCCCAGCGTCACCGTCACGGTCGCGGTCAGAGCGAGGCGGACGCCCCGGCTCGGACCGCGACGCTGACGGCGGTGGCGGCTGTTACGCGGCGCCATTTGCGCGGCGGCGGGCCCGACGGACGAAGATCAGCCCGGCCACTCCCGCAGCACCCGCGACCAGGGCGGGCGCCATGGCTGCCGACGAACCCTCCTCGGTCTCGGTGCCCGTGCCCGTGCCCGTGCCGATGTCCGCGGCCCCGCCCCCACCCGCGGGTACGGCGCCGCGCGGAGCGGGCTTGTCGTCCTGCTTCTTCGCGCAGTTGACCTTGAAGATCTTCTGCTTCGGGACACCGCCCGGGAAGGTCCAGCTGAGCTGGTAGTGACCGTCCGGGAGCGAGTAGTCCGCGGTGGCCCCCTTGCCGTTCATGATGACGAGACCTCCCGACAGGATGGGCTCGACGGGGGTCTTGGGCTGCGGGGGAGTGACCGTCCAGTTGACCAGCTTCACCGATTCGAAGTTGGACGCGGACAGCTTGAACGTACAGACCTCGTAGTGGTCGTTGGAGTCGGCGGCGCGGGTTCCGGTCTTGTGGATCTTGATTTCACCGCTGTCGCCCTCCACGGCGAACGCCGCCGACGCGCCCCACAGGGACACCCCTGCGAGGGCCAGCGTGGCGAGGGCTGCCGTGCCCGAGCGGACACCGTGGGAGCGAGGAGATGTCGAGGTGGTCATGCGGGCTCCTTCAAGCCGAGATGATTGTCGTACTGATCACTCGATCGCCTGATTAGATGTCACATATCGGGCGTGAAGAAGCCTAGAAACGCTGAGAAGACGTCAGATATGACCTGACTGGCGGACAGTCAGTGTCTGCCGCCCGAGCGAACGGCCCGCTTCCGCCCCCGTCCGGCCCCACCGCAGGAGGCGTCGGAGGCCTCGGAGGCGTCTGAGGCATCGGAGGCGTCGGAGGCTCGGGGCGGCCCCGGCGCACGCAGCGCCAGCGCCGATGCCCCCGCCAGCAGGACCCCGAGCATCAGGAACGGTGCCGCCGTGCCCGCCACGCCCGCCACCAGGCCCGCCGAGGCCGGCGCCGCGACCTGCCCGAGGCGGTTGCCGGTCAGGCGCAGGGCGAGCGCGGTCGAACGCGCCTCCGGCGGGGCCGCCTGGACCACCGTCGTCATCGACAGGGGCTGGCCCACCCCCAGGCAGAAGCCGAGGACGGCGAGCATCGGCGCGAGCGCCCATACCGGCACCGGCAGTGCGATCCCCGCGCACAGCAGCCCGGCCAGCAGGCAGGTGACGGTCATCAGCGCGCCGCGGCCGAGCAGCCGGATCATCGGCGTCATCACGAGCCGGCAGGCGATCGTCGCCGCGGCCCGCAGGCTGAGCAGCAGGCCGACGACCGAAGGGGCGATGCCCCGCTGCTCACCGACGACCGGGAGGTACGCGGTGAGGATGTCGGTCGCGGAGAGCACCGCGAGGCTGATGAAGATCCCGGCCGGCACGCCACGCGTCCCCAGGATGCGGTGGACGGGAACCTTGGAGGCGCGTTCCGTGCGTCGCGCCGCGCCCTCCACCCGGTGCTCGATCCGCCAGAGCGATGTGAACGAAACCGCCGCGACACCCGCCGAGACGACCAGGGCGAGGGCGCTGGTGCGGGCCATCGCGCCGTCGTGGCCGGATACCAACAGGCCCGCGGCGACCGGGCCGACGAGCTGGCCGAGCGAGGCGCCGATCGTGAAGTGGCCGAAATTGCGGTCCTGTTCGGCCGGCGCGGACTGACGGGCGACGATCGACTGCGCGCCGATGACGAAACACAGGTGCCCGAGGCCCATCACGCCGCTCCACGCGGCCATCGCCGCGAGGGAGTTCGCCGTACCACTGACCGCGCACCCGGCCGCGATCAGGACGACACCGACGGGCAGCAGAGGCGCACACCGCCCGTGGTCCGTCCTGCGCCCCAGCGGTACGGCGGCGAACAGGGGCAGCAGCGCGTACACGCCCGCGATCACGCCGACCGCGCGCTCGTCCGCGCCCAGGGCGAGGGCCCGGTACGAGACGGCCGGCCGCGCCATCGACACCGCCGCCTGCGCGAAGCCGAAGGCGATGACGAGGCGCAGCAGCCAGCCCCTGCCGCGCGGCATCAGATGATGCCGAAGAGAATTCCGGCGCCGAGCACCACCAGCGAGGTGAGCGCGGCCCATTTGACGGTGAACTTGGTGTGGTCGCCGAACTCGACCTTGGCCATGCCGACCAGGACGTACACGGCGGGCACGAGCGGGCTCGACATGTGGAGCGCCTGGCCGACGAGCGACGCGCGGGCGATCTCCAGCGACGACACCCCGTGCGCCGCGCCGGCTTCGGCGAGGACGGGCAGTACGCCGAAGTAGAAGCCGTCGTTCGACATGAAGTACGTCAGCGGGAGGCTCAGCAGGCCGGTGACGATCGCCATGTGCGGGCCCATGCCCTCGGGGATCGCGCCGACGAGCCAGTCCGCCATGTGCTTGACCATGCCGGTGCCCGTGAGGACGCCGGTGAAGACGGCGGCCGCGAAGACCATGCCGGAGACGTTGAGGACGTTGTCGGCGTGGGCGGCGAGACGGGCCTTCTGGTCGGCCATGTTCGGGTAGTTGACCGTGAGGGCGAGGGCCGCGCCGATGAGGAACAGGACCGGGATCGGCAGCAGCTCCATGATCATGGCGGTGAGCAGCACGAGGGTGAGCCCGGCGTTGAACCAGTAGAGCTTGGGGCGCAGGGTCGGGCGGTTGGGGTCGAGCCCCTGGAAGCCCTCGCCGTCAGCGGCGTACGCGGGACCCGTGTCGGCGTCCGCGTCAGTGCCGGTGCCGTCGCCCGTGCCGCCGGTGCTCTTGCGCGGCTCTCCGCCACCGCCACCGGCCGTGACCAGAACCTCCGCCTCGGCCTCGACCGCCTCGTCCAGCGTGAGGTACCCGAGGCGCTTGCGCTCCCGCCGGCCCAGCACGTACGCCAGGACGAAGACGAAGGCCAGGCCCACGGCGAGCGCCGGGATCATCGGCACGAAGATGTCCGCCGCGTCCAGCTTCAGCGCGGTGGCGGCGCGGGCGGTCGGGCCGCCCCAGGGCAGCGTGTTCATCACGCCATTGGCCGTGGCGGCGACGCCGGTCATCACGACCAGGCTCATCCCGAGCCGCTTGTAGAGCGGATACATGGCCGAGACCGTGATCATGAAGGTGGTCGAGCCGTCGCCGTCGAGCGAGACGATCGCGGCGAGCACGGCCGTTCCGACCACGATCCGCAGCGGGTCCGCCTTGCAGAAGCGCAGGATGCCGCGCACGATCGGGTCGAAAAGACCCACGTCGATCATCACACCGAAGTACACGATGGCGAACATCAGCATCGCTGCCGTGGGTGCGAGATTTCCTACGCCCTCGAGGACGTAGTCCCCGAGCTTGGCGCCCTGCCCGACGAACACACAGAAGAGTGCGGGGATCAGCACGAGCGCCGCGATCGGCGACATCTTCTTCATCATGATCAGGACCAGGAAGGTCGCGATCATGACGAATCCGAGGATTGTCAGCATTTGGGGTACCTAACGTTCGCCCTTGAACTCCCACCAGACCAGGCGGTTCGTTGACGTTAGGTCCCGTCCCGACGCGTTAACAAGATGTTGACGCGCGAGCAATAAGCGCAAAACCCCAGGTCACGATATGGGTGTTACGTCGACGGGGAATCCGTTGAGCACAGCCGTGCCCGACAGCGGGTCGAGCCTGCTCCCGTCGAGCAGCTGATTGACGTTGACTCCGGGGGTGGCGGCGGCGACCGTCATCCGGACGCCTTCCCGGTCGTGCCCCCAGCCGTGCGGCAGGCTCACGACTCCGGTGCGTACCGTGTCCGTCACCTCCACCGGGACCTGCAGTTCCCCTCCTTCCGCGCTGATCCGGGCGTTCTTGCCGTCCGTGAGACCGAGCCGCACCGCGTCGTCCGGGTGGACCTGGAGGGTGCAGCGGTTGCTGCCGCCGCCCAGTGCCGGGATGTTGTGCATCCAGCTGTTGTTGGACCGCAGGTGACGGCGGCCGACGAGGACCAGCGCGGCGGGCCGTTCGTCGAGCGCGCGCCGCAGCCTCGGCAGATCGGCGGCGATGGGTTCCGGCAGCAGCTCGATCTTTCCGCTGCGGGTCTTCAGTACCTGCGCGAGGCGCGGCTGGAGCGGGCCGAGGTCGATCCCGTGCGGCTTCGCCAACAGGTCCTCCAGGACCAGGTCGTACGGCCCCGTGCGCAGCATCATGTCGAGGCGCCGCTGCGGTCCGCCGCTCCCGGTGAGTACGGCGGCGAGCTGCTCGGGGTCGCCGCCGTGGAGCGGCGAAAGCGGTTCGGCGACGGTCTTGGTGAGGGCGCGCTCGATGACGAGGTCGTCGACGGCAGACGGGTCGGCGCCGTGCATGCCGCTCACCGCGAGGATCAGCCGGGCCTGGATCTCGCTCTCGTCCATGCGTCCGTCCTCCAGGGGGACGGCGGCCGGGGTGTACCGCGCCTGGTTGTGCACGGCGAAGGCGTTGAAGGAGAAGTCGAAGTGCGCGCTCTGGGAGGGCGGCGGCGGAGGCAGGACGACATCGGCGTGCCGTGAGGTCTCGTTGAGGTACGGGTCCACGCTCACCATGAAGTCGAGGTGCCCGCTCAGGGCGCGGTCGAGGCGCAGCCCGTCCGGCGCGGAGAGCACGGGGTTGGCGGCGATGGCGATGAGCGCGCGCACCCGCCCCTCCCCCGGGGTGTCGATCTCCTCGGCGAGCGCGGCCAGCGGCAGTTCGCCCTTGGCCTCGGGGTGCCCGCCGACCCGGCTCTTCCAGCGGCCGAGCGCGAACCCCTTGCCGGGACCGGCGGGGCGGGGCGGGGGCGCGGTGGCGGAGAGCGGGAAGAGCGCGCCGCCGGGGCGGTCGAGGTTGCCGGTGAGGATGTTCAGTACGTCGACGAGCCAGTTGGCCAGCGTCCCGAACTCGACGGTGGAGCTGCCGACCCGGCCGTACACCGCGGCGGTGGGCGCGGCGGCGAGCCCACGGGCCAGCAGCCGGATCTCGTCGGCGGGGATGTCGCAGGCCGCCGAGACGGCCTCGGGCGTGAAGTCCCGTACGGCTTCGCGGACTTCGGCCAGCCCTTCGACGTACTCCTCCAGGACGCCGGGAGCGGCCAGCTTCTCCTCGAAGAGCACCTGGGCGAGCGCCGCCAGCAGCAGCGCGTCCGTACCGGGCCTGATGGGGATGTGCCGGTCGGCGAGCTTGGCGGTGCGGGTGCGGCGCGGATCGACGACGACGAGCGTGCCGCCCCGGCGGCGCAGCGCCTTGAGCTTGCCCGGGAAGTCGGGGGCGGTGCACAGGCTGCCGTTGGAATCCAGCGGGTTGGCGCCGAGGAGCAGCAGGTGGTCCGTACGGTCGAGGTCGGGCACCGGGATGGCGAGCGGGTCCCCGAAGAGCAGCCCGCTGGACACGTGCTTGGGCATCTGGTCGACGGTGCTGGCGGTGAAGAGGCTGCGGGTGCGCAGCAGGGAGAGCAGGACGGGCGGGTAGAGGGCGCCGGCCATGGTGTGGACGTTGGGGTTGCCGAGTACGACGCCCACGGAGTTCGGCCCGTACTCCTCGATCAGCGGCCGCATCCGGGCGGCGACGAGATCGAAGGCTTCGCTCCAGGTCGCTTCCTGAAGGACGCCGTCCTTGCGGACGAGAGGCCCGGCCAGCCGGTCGGGGTCGCCGTCGGCTTCCCCGAAGGAGGCGCCCTTGGGGCAGATGAACCCCTGGCTGAAGACGTCGTCACGGTCCCCGCGCGCGCCGGTGACCTTTGTGCCCTCGATGGTGAGGGTAAGACCGCAGGTGGCTTCGCAGAGCGGACAGATACGCAGGGCGGTACGGGACGCTGTGGCTTCGTCTTGACCGGACATGGGCCCTCCAGGGGCGGCGGCGACGGTGGCGCGCGGGCACAGCGAGCATACCGACCGGTAGGCATGGCGGGGAGGGCCGGGCCGAATGGATCAGTCGAAGATCCGGGCCAGGTAGGCGTGCAGGACGGCGCGGGTTTCGGTGATCAGGTCCGGGTCGCCCGAAGGGCTCACGCGGAACGCCAGCTGGAGGAGAGCGTCGGCCGCCTCGACGGCGACCAGGACCGTCCGGCGCAGGGCCGCGTCCGGGGTGCGCGCGAGATGGGCCGACAGGAGGTCGGTCAGGCGGTCGGGGACGCGGTAGTCGATGTCGGCGCCGGGGTCGTCCGCCCGGTCGCCGACCGGGATCTGGACGCCGAAGTCGACGAGGCGGAAGCCGGGGACGGTGCGCTTCATGGCGATGTACTCGTCGAGTACGGCGTCGATGGCGCCGCGCCAGTCCTCGCCCCGCATCGCGGCGATGCGGCCGCCGATCCGCTCGGCGTAATGGTCGAGATTGCGCTGGGCGAGGGCGTCGGCCATGGCGCGCTTGTTGCCGAAGAAGCGGTAGACGGACCCGATGGGCACGCCCGCGCGGGCCGCGACTGCCCGCGTGCTCAGCTGCTCGTAACCGGTTTCGTCGAGGAGTTGGGCGCAGGCGTCCAGTATCCGGGCGAGCCGGTCGGCGCTGCGCTGCTGCACGGGGGCTCGGCGGAGTGAGTTCGTCGGGGGCACGGGCTCCATGATGCCGATACTCCCCACGAGTGCGGCACCCATTGGCGGGCGGCACCGTTGACGAGCGACCTCGTGAATCCTACTGTCAACCATAGGATTCACCGCAGGATTCCTTCGGCACCCCAGGAGCGAACGATGAACGGCATCGAGCAGGCGAGGAAAGCGGCTGAGGGACTGGCCCACTCCTCGGGCTTCGGCAACGAACACAGCTCGGAGGCCGTTCCCGGCGCCCTGCCGCACGGCCGCAACTCACCCCAGCGCGCCCCTCTCGGCCTGTACGCCGAGCAGCTGAGCGGCTCGGCCTTCACCGAGCCGCGCGCCCACAACCGGCGCTCGTGGCTGTACCGCATCAGGCCGTCGGCCGCGCACCCCCCGTTCGTACGCACCGACAACGGCAACGTGCGCAGCGCGCCCTTCACCGAGACCGTCCCCGACCCGAACCGGCTGCGCTGGAACCCGCTGCCCGAGCCCGCGCCCGGCACCGACTTCCTGGCCGGCCTGTGGACGGTGGGCGGCAACGGCGACGCGACGCAGCGCACCGGCATGGCGATTCACCTGTACCACGCCAACTCCTCCATGAACGACCGGGTGTTCAGCGACTCCGACGGCGAGCTGCTGATCGTTCCGGAGCACGGCGGTCTGCTCCTGCGCACCGAGTTCGGCCTGCTGCGCTGCGAGCCCGGCCACATCGCGCTGATTCCGCGCGGGGTCCGATTCCGCGTGGAACTGCTCGACGAGAGGGCCCGCGGTTACGTCTGCGAGAACTACGGGCAGCCCTTCCAGCTCCCCGACCTCGGCCCGATCGGCGCGAACGGTCTGGCCAACGCCCGCGACTTCCTGGCTCCGGTGGCGGCGTACGAGGACCGTGACGGGCCGGTGGAGGTGGTGAACAAGTTCTGCGGCAACCTCTGGTCGGCGACGTACGACCACTCGCCCCTCGACGTCGTCGCCTGGCACGGCAATCACCTGCCGTACGTCTACGACCTGCGCCGCTTCAATGTCATCGGCAGCATCAGCTACGACCACCCGGACCCGTCGATCTTCACCGTCCTCACCTCGCCGTCCGACACCCCGGGCCTGGCGGGCGTCGACTTCGTCGTCTTCGCGCCGCGCTGGCTGGTCGGCGAGGACACCTTCCGGCCGCCGTACTTCCACCGCAATGTGATGAGCGAGTACATGGGCCTGATCGAGGGCGCGTACGACGCGAAGGCCGAAGGCTTCGTCCCCGGCGGAGGCTCGCTGCACAACATGATGTCGGCGCACGGGCCCGACCGCGAGACCTTCGACCGGGCGAGCGCCGCCGAGCTGAAGCCGCAGAAGATCGACGACGGTCTTGCCTTCATGTTCGAGACGCGCTGGCCGGTCACGGCGACCGGACAGGCGGCGATCGCCGACCACCTTCAGGCGGCGTACGACGACGTGTGGCAAGGTCTGCAACGCCACTTCAGGTCGTAGTACGTACGTACCGTGCCTTCGGAGACATGAAACCGTGACCGCATTCGCCCCCGACTCGCTGGTCCTGAACCGGAAGCTGCCGCTCTGGTACCAGGTCTCGCAGTCCCTGCGCGCTTCCATACTGGGCCGCATGCCCGACGCGTCACTGCGGCTGCCCACCGAGGAGCAGCTCGCGACGCACTACGGCGTGAGCGTGCTCACGATGCGCCAGGCACTGAAGGAGCTGGAGGCGGAGGGCCTGATCAGCAGGCACCGGCGGCGCGGCACGTTCATCGAGCCGGGCGCCAGGCGCGGCGCCCCGCGCCGGCTGCTCGGCTCGATCGACGCGATCGTGGCGCAGCAGTCCGGGGAACTGACGACGATCCTGGGGCACGGCCCGACGCCTGTCCCCGGCGAGCTCGTCGAGTACTTCCCGGACCTGGACGAAGTCGTCACGTACAAGCGGCTGCGCTGCGACGGCGAGAGCGGCGAGCCGACCAACTGGGCGGAGAACGCGGTGCGGCCGGACGTCGCCGCCGGGCTCGACCTCGCCGATCTCGAACGCTGGCCGATGACGAAGGTGCTGCGGGACGTGCTGGGCGTACGCATCAGCAAGATCACGGACACGGTCGAGGCGCGGCTCGCGGACCCGGCGACGGCGGACCTGTTGAAGGTCCCGCTGCTCAGCCCGATCCTGCACTACACGGGTGTGACGTACGACCGGGAGGGCCGGGTGGTGGATGTGGCGCGCATCCGTTACCGGGGCGACCGCTTCTCCTTCTCGGTGACGGTGGACGCGCACTGACCGGCCGCCCGCCCGCCGTGGCCGTCGTCGCTACGATGCCCACATGACTGCCACGCGGCCCGAAGCCCCGTTGCTCGGCGAACTCATGCCCTGGTCGGTGGCGCCCCTGCGGCTGGGCCGGGGATGGGTGCTGGCGCCGGACAGCCGTACGCTGCGGGCCCGTTGGGACGCGCTGGTACGGGCGGATGGCGCCGGGCGCGAGGAGCTGTTCGGGGCCACGCGGGCGCGTACGACGCGCACTTCGGTGGCCGCGCTGCCGGGGCAGCGGACGGGCACGGGCCGCCTCGCACGCGAGAGCGGCCCCTGCCCGGACCCGGTACGCGTGCTCCACGGCCCCTTCGACGAGCAGTGGCTGATTCCCGACCACCGGCTGATCGACGCCGCCCGGCCGGAGCTGTGGCGGGTGGCCGACTACGCCGACGGCTCGGTCCAGCTCTTCGCCGTGGAGCAGGGGTACGTGTCCGGGGCGGCGGCCGGGCCCGCGCTGCTGGTCAGCGCCCTGCTCCCGGACGGCCGCTCCCCCGCCGGCCGCCCCGGTCGCATCCGCCCACTGCACCGCCGCCCCGGCGGCCGGGAGCCGAACCTGACGCCGGGGCTGCTGCCGCTGCTGAGCGGGCGTTACGGGCACGAGGTCGCCGCGGGGGACGTGCTGGCGTGGGCGGTCGCGGCGGAGGAGCCGTCACCCTCGGGCGCGGTGGTCCCGCTGCCGGCCGGGCCGGACGTGTGGGCGGCGGGTGTGGAGCTGGGGCGGCGGATGACCGCGGTGCAGGTGCGGGGGGCGCGGGGCGGGGCGCGGCCCCGGCTGCCGGGGGGCCGCCGCCCGTACGTACGGTCCGCCGTGCCGGCGTGGCCTTCGGCGCTGCGGTACGACGCGGAGGCGGAGGTGTTGCACCTCGGGGAGGGGCGGGTGTCGCCCGTACCGGCTGCGGCCTGGGACTTTCATGCGGGAGGAGCCCGGGTGCTGGACCTCTGGTTCGAGCGGCGTACGGCGTCGGGCCGGCCGGGCACCCTGGAGGCGATCCGCCCTTCGGCGTGGCCGCAGGAGTGGACGTCGGACCTGCTGGAGCTGATCACGGTCCTGGCGCTGCTGGCCGAGCTGGACGCGGGGCGGGAGGAGCTGCGGGGCGGCGAGCGGATCACGCGCGCGGAGCTGACGGAGGCGGGAGTACTGCCGGTGCCGGATGCGGCTCGGCGCCCGGCGTCGGTCCTGGACCACCAGGAGGAGGGCCCGGAGGGCCAGTTCGCCCTGCTGTAGCCCCAAGGGCGAAGCCGACACTTTGCGGCTCCGCCGAGCCGCAAGTGCGCGAACGGCGGAAAGCGAACGGGGTCTCCGCCACCATGTCCGGGTGACAAAGGTGTGACGTACACGATAGTCAGTGATGTCATGAGCACTCAGCCCCTGCCCCTTCCCCTGGACGGCGTCACGGTCGTCGCCGTCGAACAAGCCGTTTCGGCGCCCTTCGCGACACGCCAGCTCGCCGATCTCGGCGCCCGCGTCATCAAGATCGAGCGCCCGGACGGCGGCGACTTCGCCCGTGGTTACGACACCGCCGCCCGCGGCCTCGCCTCGCACTTCGTCTGGTGCAACCGGGGCAAGGAGTCTCTCGCTGTGGATCTGAAGGACCCGCGAGGGCTGGACATGGTGCGTCAACTCATCGCCGGGGCCGATGTGTTCATGCAGAACCTCGCCAACGGGGCGGCGGCGCGGCTCGGGCTGGACGCCGCGACCCTGTGCGCGGCGCACCCGCGCCTGGTCGCCGTCGACATCTCGGGTTACGGCGCTTACGGGCCGTACGCCGACAAGCGGGCGTACGACATGCTCGTCCAGTGCGAGGCGGGCCTGGTGTCCGTGACCGGCACCGCTGAGCAGCCCGTCAAGGCCGGCATTCCGGCGGCCGACATCGCGGCGGCGATGTACGCGTTCTCCGGGGTGCTCGCGGCGCTGCTGCGGCGCGCGAACACCGGGCTCGGCGGGCCGATCGAGGTGTCGATGCTGGAGGCGCTCACCGAGTGGATGGGGCATCCGCTGCACCACGGGATGCATGGGGGTGAGGCCCCGGCGCGCACCGGGGTCGCGCACGCCGTCATCTCGCCGTACGACGCCTACCCGACGGCGGACGGCGGCTCGGTGCTGCTGTCGGTGCAGAACGACCGGGAGTGGCGACGGCTGGCCGAGCAGGTGCTCCGGCGGCCTGATCTCGCGGACGACCCGGCCTTCGCCACGAACACCGCCCGTACGGGCAACCGGGGCAAGACGGACGCGGTGGTGGCTGAGGCACTGGCGGTGCTGAGTGCGCGAGAGGCGATCGCGGCACTGGAGGCCGCCGGGATCGCCTGCGCCCGGCTGAACACGGTGGCCGATGTGGCGTCGCATCCGCAGCTGGCGGCGCGAGACCGCTGGCGGGAGGTCGGTTCACCGGTGGGTCCGCTGCGGGCGATGCTGCCGCCGATCACGATGCCGGGCGGACCGGACCCGCTGATGGGTCCGGTTCCCGCGCTCGGCGAGCACACCGACGCGCTGCTGCACGGCCTGGGGATGACGGACGTACAGGTGTCAGCGCTGCGCCGGGACGGTGTGATCGCCTGAGCCGGGCGTGTCCGAACCGCTGTCCGCCGCGTCAGTGGCGGCTGCCGAAGAGAGATCGACGCAGCCGCCGCAGCGGCGCGAAGAGCGAGACGCGCGCGCTCCTGCTCGTCCTCGAGTGCGCGACGTCACGTGACGTGAGCTCGCGCATCAGAAGCGTCGCCTCAGCTGCCTCTCCGAGCGGGACGGCTGGTCCGCCGAGCACCGCGAGATGGCGGTCGAGGCGCGAGCTGGTCGCACTGCTCCCGCATGTGATCGCAGGCACTCGAGGCCTGCTGCGCACCGTTATCTGTTCCATGTCACTCCCCACCCGTACGAGGGCACCCGGCCCGGGCAGGTTAACCCTATCGCCCCGTCGAGACACTCGTGTATCCCGCCCATGTGATTCACCACCCCTGTACGGGGGTTGACGCCTTCCTGCCGATTACTCTCCGAATACGTCCGATTCCAGGGTGAGTTGGACAGTTTGCGCGCCGCAGTACCCCGCGCGGGCGGATTGACGTCCAAGGGGGCTGCACCAGGCCGGAGTTGAGCTAACTTTGAGTGGTTTCCACCGCGATGCCGCTCTCCTGCGGACAGGAGGCTCGCCAGTGACTGAACAGCCGGGCAACGAGCAGCGGGTGATCGCGGGCCGGTACCGCCTGCTGGCACCGCTGGGCGAAGGCGGCATGGGCGTCGTGTGGCGCGCCCGCGACGACGTCCTGGGCCGCGAGGTCGCCGTCAAGGAGGTCAGGGCGCCGTCCAACTTCGGTGCCACCGACGGACAGCGGCTTTACGCACGGCTGGAGCGCGAGGCGTGGGCGGCGGCCCGTATCTCGCACCGCAACGTCATCACCGTGTACGACGTGGCGACCGAGGAGGGCCGACCGTGGATCGTGATGGAGCTGGTGCGCGGGCTCTCGCTCTCCGACGTACTGGACGCGGAAGGGCCGATGCCTCCGCAGCGGGCCGCGCGGATCGGCACCGAGGTCCTGGCGGCCCTGCGCGCGGCGCACGAGGCGGGCGTACTTCACCGCGATGTGAAGCCCGGCAACGTACTGATCGCCAATGACGGCCGGGTCGTACTGACGGACTTCGGCATCGCGACGGTCGAGGGCAGCTCGGCGCTGACGATGACCGGCGAGCTGATCGGGTCGCCCGAATTCCTGGCGCCGGAGCGGGCGATGGGGCGTACGCCGGGGCCCGAGTCGGACCTGTGGTCGCTCGGAGTGCTGCTGTACGCCGCGGTCGAGGGCAACTCGCCGTTCCGGCACGACACCCCGCTCTCCACGCTGCGCGCCGTGGTCGACGAGGAACTGCCGCGCCCGGTGCGGGCGGGCGCGCTGGCGCCGGTGATCGAGGGGCTGCTGCGCAAGGAGCCGGCCGAGCGGATGTCCGCCGCGGAGGCGGAGAGCCTGCTGCGGATCGTGGGGTCCGGTGGTACGCCGCGCACGGGGGCGGTGCCGGTGGCGGCCGGTCCGTACAGCCCGACGGTCACGGGCTCGACGCCGGTCGCGGGCTCGTCGCCGTACGGCAGCCCCACGCCTCTCCCGCCGCCTCTGCCCTTCACCGCGGCGACGACGGCCACCACGACGCGGGGCGGGTCACGGCGGGGCCTCCTGGTCTTGGTGGCGGGGGTGGTCGCGCTGCTGCTCGCCGTGGGTGGGATCGCGTGGGCGCTGATGAACGCCGACGACGACCCGGGCACGCCTTCGGGCGGCACCTCCTCCGCCTCCTCGTCCGGCGCCACCGGCGGCGGCGGGGGCAGTGACGGTGGCGGGGCTACGGACGGCGGGGCGGACGACGAGGCTACGGAGGGCGGCGCGAGTACCGGCGACTCCACCGGCGGGGACAGCGACACCGGCACCAGCACTACCGGCGGGAGCAGCGACAGCGGCGGCGGCACCGGGGGCGACGGCGGGTCCGGGGACGACGGAGGCGGCAACGGGGGTACGGCCACCCCGCCGCACCAGTCCGTGAAGGTCACCGTCGCGGCGGTGAGGAGTGGCTACTCAGGCACGTGTCCGCCGCCCGAGGCCGAGGCGCCGTCGTTCACCGCGACGTTCACGGTCGGACGCGTCCCCGTCGAGGTCGGCTACCGGTGGGTGACCGGGAGCGGTGAGTCCTCGGACTCCGGGTGGAAGACGCTGAGCTTCGGCGCGGGCGAGGAGAAGACGAAGCAGGTGGACCACACGGAGCTGACGTACAAGGACGGCGAGACCCACCACGACGAGATCAGCGTGGAGGTCAGGAGCCCGGTGGGAGCCACGTCGAACTCCGTGGCGTTCTCGGTGACCTGCGAGCAGGAGACCCCGACGGGCGGGGCCTCCTACACCGCGAGCGGTACCGCGAGCGTGCCGGTCAGGCAGCGGAGGTGAAGACGGGCAGATAGCCGCCCGACTGGCCTGCCGCCGTCGGGTGGTACGACTCGCCGATGTTGGTCCACTTCACGCTGTGCAGCCACGGCGCCGACGAGCAGATCTCATGGCCGGTGAAGGCCGGAGTGACCTGCGCGAAGGTGTAGCCGTGGTCCGCCGCGCGCTTCGCGGTGGCGTCGTTGAGGTAGTCGGAGGCGTCGTTGATGGCGGAGCGCTCCCGCTCGGTGAGTCCGGCGATGCAGCCGCCGCCCAGCTTGTAGAAGCGGGGGTAGCCGAGCACGACGACGTGCGCCGTGGTGGCCTTCGCTCTGATCGCCGAGTACACGGAGTCGAGCTTGCCGGGCAGGGTGGAGTCGACGTAGGCGCGGGCTTGGGCGATCCGGGCCAGACAGGCGGACTCGGACTGGGTCACGCACGTCGTCATGACGTCCGCGAAGCCGGCGTCGTTGCCGCCGACGGTGAGGGAGACGAGGTCGGTCGAGGGGTTGAGCGGGGCGAGCTGACCAGCTGTCACGTCACCCGTACGAGCGCCCGAGCAAGCGGTGAACGCGAACGTGGAGGGTGAATGGGAAGCCGCCCACAGGACGGGGTAGGCGCGTGTGCTGCGCTTGCAGTTGCCGCTCGCGCTGTCGTAGCTGCCGGCCCCGACACCCGAGGAGTAGGAGTCGCCGAGGGCCACATAGTCCGGGGCTTCGGCCTGTTGGGCCGCCTGCGCCGCGCTCGCCCCGGTGAGGGCGAGGGCCGCGGTGAGCAGGAGTGAGGATGAGAATGCCGCGATTCGGGACAGTTTCATGGAACCTCCCTTAGCAGGATTTCCGCCACAACTGTCGTAGCAGTCCCCATACATCACCGGAAGTGTCCATGCCAAGAACCTTCGCAAGAGATCTTCCGCACATCTCTCCGCGTCCTTGACGCACCCGAGCGGGCTGAGCGACATTGAAGCCCGGCATCCGGCGCTTCGGGGGGCAAAGTCGCCAATGCAGAACATCGGTAACAAGCCATTAGCAGGTGTCGCGGACTCGCTACCGGTTCTGGCGGGCGCGGCGCTCGCCGTGTCGGCGGTCGGCGCCGCCTTGGCGCTCGCGGACCTCGCGTCGCCTTTTCGCGCGCCGTTCACTTTCTTCTTCCTGATCGTGGCGCCGGGCTGCGCCGTGAGCGCGGGACTTCGGGGCCTGGAGCCACTGGGCCGCCTGGTGGCGTCGGCAGCCGGGGCCGTCGTACTCAACCTCCTGGTGGCACAGACGATGCTGGCCACGCACACCTGGTCGATCAGGGGCGGAGTCGCGGCGATCGCCGGAATCAGCGCGCTGCTCTTCCTGCTGGCGCTGGTACGGGTACGGCGCCCCCGGCGGCCTCACGGCGAGAAGGCGGACCTCCTGACATGAACATCAGCGTGCACCGCCCCGGCGACCTCACCGCCGCCGACCGGGCGGCCTGGACCGCCATGCAGTCCAAGGCCCACCTCCACGGTTCGCCGGAACTGGCGAACCCCTTCCTCTCCCCCGAGTTCACGCTGACGCTGGGCCGGTACCGGCGCGGGGTGCGGGTCGCCGTCGTACGAGAAGACGGTGAACCCGCGGCCTTCTTCCCGCACCACAGATCCGCCACCGGCGTCGGCCGGGCCGTCGGTCTGGGCGTCTCCGACAGCCAGGGTCTCGTGCACAGACCCGGCTTCGCGTGGGACGCGCAGGAACTCCTGCGGGCGTGCGGGCTCGCGGTGTGGGAATTCGACCATCTGGTGCAGGGGCAGACGGCGTTCGGGGCCGGCGTCACGGGGTCGTTCCCTTCCCCGGTGATCGACATCGAGGACGGGTACGCGGCGTACCTCGCGTACCTGCGGAAGAACTCGCCGAAGTTCGCCAGGTCGACCTTCGCCAAGGAGCGCAAGCTGATCCGCTCGGTCGGCGAACTGAAGTACGTGCACGACGAGCGCGATCCGGCGGCCCTGCGCACGCTCATGCGCTGGAAGTCCGCGCAGTACCGCAGGACCGGGCGCAGCGACCGCTTCACCCAGCCCTGGATCGTCGGGCTCGCGGAGCGGCTGTTCCACACCCGGACGCCGTCCTTCGGCTGCCCGCTCTCCGTGCTCTACGCGGACGGCCGGCCGATCGCCGCCCATTTCGGACCGCGTTCGGAAAGGATCATGTGCTGCTGGTTCCCGGCCTATGATCCGCAGTTCGCGAAATTCTCGCCCGGCCTGCTCATGCACCTGCGGATCGCCGAAGCGGCCGCCGCCGAAGGAATCGCGTACATCGACCTCGGCCGAGGACAGAAACAGTACAAAGACTCCCTCAAGACCCGTGAAATCACGGTCTCCGAGGGTTGGGTGATGCGACGCCATCCGGTCGCACTCGGACATTGGGCGCACCGTGCTCCGGCCCGGGCGCTGCGCAATACCGTCGTAGAACGGCCGGAACTGTTCGAGCCCGCGGATAAGCTGCTCAAGCGGATCGGCGAATTCCGATCGGGACGGTTCCGTATGTGACCGCCGATGTAAGGCCAAAGGCGCAAATAAGCGAGGCAGCGTTCCAGGTCTTGCCATACGGTCCCAATCATCAATACCGTCGTACATCCACCCGCAACGGTCCATCATGCAAGGCGGCTCTAGGGGAGGGCTCAAGCGTCGCGATGGGGTCCGTTGCGGGGCGCGGTAGGGGGGTGCCGTGCTCGGTGATCACAACTGTGCCGAGTCGCGTGCCGCGCGGAAAAGCTGTGTCAACTCGCCCGGCCAGTACGGAGCGCATTCCGTCATGGGCAGGGTGAGAACCCCCCTTTCGAACCGGAAACTCATCCGGACCGCCCGGGGGCGGGCGGTCCACCGGTGGAGAGGGAAAAGACTCATGAGCTCATTTCTCCGTCCTGCGATCGACCCGATCGACCCGATTGACCCGATGGACCCCATCGAGGGCCAAGATCTTTTAATGTCGGGCCACGCCTACCGGCCGATCTCTTCACATCTCGCCATAGCGCCACCGGTGAGCGTCGTGATCCCCGCCATGAATGAGGCGGAGAATCTCCCGTACGTGTTCAAGACCCTTCCCGCGTGGATCCACGAAGTGATCCTGGTCGACGGGAATTCCACCGACGACACCGTCCAGGTGGCGCGCGATCTCTGGCCGGGAATCAAGGTCGTGAAACAGCGCGGAAAAGGCAAGGGCGACGCACTGATCAGCGGATTCGCGGCCAGCACCGGCGAGATCATCGTGATGGTCGACGCGGACGGTTCGGCCGACGGCCACGAGATCGTCAGTTACGTGTCGGCGCTCGTCTCGGGGGCCGATTTCGCCAAGGGTTCGCGCTTCGCCAACGGCGGCGGCACGGACGACATGACGCCGATCCGCAAGCTCGGGAACCGGGTGCTGTGCGCCGTGGTCAACGCCAAGTTCGGCGCCCGCTACACCGACCTGTGCTACGGCTACAACGCCTTCTGGCGGCACTGCCTCGACAAGATCGACCTCGACTGCACGGGTTTCGAGGTCGAGACCCTGATGAACATCCGGGTCGTCAAGGCCGGCCTGCGGGTCCAGGAAATACCCAGCCACGAGTACGTCCGTATCCACGGCATGAGCAATCTCAGTGCCGTACGGGACGGGCTGCGCGTCCTCAGAGTGATCCTGAAGGAGCAGGGCAAGCGGCGCGTCGGACGCCGCCGCCCGCCGGTCTTCGCGCCCGGTGCCAGCCGGGGAGAGGTGTCTTGAGCCACTTGGACATCTCGGTGGTGATCTGCGTGTACACCGAGGACCGCTGGGAGGACATCCTCGCGGCCGTCGACTCGGTGCGCCGCCAGTCACGGCCCGCCGCCGAGACACTGCTGGTCGTGGACCACAATCCGGCGCTGCTCGAGCGGCTCGGCAAGGAGTACAAAGCGGACCAGGAGGAGGTGCGGGTGCTCGCCAACGCGGGCCCCCGCGGCCTGTCCGCGGGCCGCAACACCGGTATCGCCGCCTCCCGCGGCGAGATCGTCGCCTTCCTCGACGACGACGCCGTGGCCGAGCGCGAGTGGCTGCGGCACTTCGCCCAGGGGTACGACGACCCTCGCGTGATGGCCGTCGGGGGGAGGACCGTGCCCGCCTGGGCGTCCGGCCGCCGGCCGGACTGGTTCCCCGAGGAGTTCGACTGGGTCGTCGGCTGTACGTACAAGGGCCTGCCGCCGGGGCGGGTCCGGGTCCGTAACGTCCTCGGCGGGAACGCCTCCTTCCGCAAGTCGGCGTTCGACACGGCGGGCGGCTTCGCCACCGGCATCGGCAGGGACGGCGACAAGCGGCCGCTGGGCTGCGAGGAGACGGAGCTGTGCATCAGGCTCACCCGGGCTATGCCGGACGCGGTGCTGCTGATCGACGACCGCTCGGTGATCCACCACAAGGTGCCGGCCGTACGGGAGCGCTTCGGATACTTCCGCACGCGGGCGTACGCCGAGGGACTGTCGAAGGCACTCGTGGCGCGAAGTGTGGGAGCCGGCAAGGGCCTTGAGTCCGAACGCCGCTATACGACCCGTGTCCTGCCGGCCGGTGTCGCCCGAGGGCTGCGCGACGCGGCCCTCGGGCGGCCGGGCGGTGCGGGGCGGGCCGGGGCCATCGTGGCCGGAGTGGCGGCAGCGGCGGGCGGGTACGTCCTCGGCAGCGTCCGCGCCCGCAGGGGCGGGAGCGCGTTCTCGGTGCCGGGCCCGGCCTCCGAAAGACCGCACGCGCGAGGTGAGACACCGTGAACGGGCCGGTCCCGATCCTGATGTACCACGCGGTGGGACACCGGCCCGCGAAGGCGGCGTACGGCCTCTCGGTCTCTCCCGAGGCGTTCGCCGAGCAGATGGAACTGCTCGACGGGCGCGGCTTCACCCCGCTCACCACGGCGCAGCTGGGCGCGGCCTGGCGGGGCCGGCGAAAACTGCCGGAGCGGCCGGTGCTGATCACCTTCGACGACGGATACGAGGGCGTGCACCGGCACGCCCTCCCCGCCCTCGCCAAGCACGGATTCTCCGCCACCCTCTTCGTCTCGACGGGCTGGCTGCGCGGCCCGTACGACGACGGGGGCGCCCTCGACACCATGCTCGACTGGGACCAGGTGCGGCAACTGGCGGCCGCCGGAACCGAGATCGGCGGCCACAGCCACACCCACCCGCAGATGGACCAACTGGGGGACACCGAGCTGTGGTTCGAGACCCGTCGCTGCCGGGAGATCGTCACGGAGGAGCTGGGCACCCCGCCCGTTTCCTTCGCCTATCCGTACGGTTACTCCAGCCGGCGCGTGCGCCGTACGGTGCGCGAGGCGGGCTTCGCGCAGTCGCTCGCCGTGGGGAACGCGCTCGCGGCGCGGTGCCAGGGGCCGTACGCCCTGGAGCGGGTGACCGTACAGCGCCGTACCGGTATCGAGGAGTTCGAGCGGCTGGTGGAGGGCCGGTCGGTCGCCCGTAACTTCGCGCGGGACCGGATCCTCACCAAGGGGTACGCCGTGGTCCGCAGAGCCCGAGCGGCCGGCCGGAAGGTAAGCGGGAGCCGTGCCTGACACGACCACGACCACCACCACCGACCGGGCCGAGAGCCCGGCGACGCGGCAGCCGTCGTCCGGACTCCGCCTGCGTCTGCCGGGAAAGGGCGGCGGGAATCCGCTCTTCCGCAACGCCTACGCGCTGATGCTCAACACCGGTATCAGCGCGCTGCTCGGTCTGAGCTTCTGGCTGGCCGCGGCCCGGTACTACTCGGAGTCCGCGGTCGGCCAGGGTTCGGCGGCCATCGCCGCGATGAAGCTGCTGGCCGGCCTGACCGCGCTGACGCTCACCGGGGCGCTCGCGCGCTTCATACCGGTGGCGGGGCGCGGAACGGGGCGGCTGGTCCTGCGGACCTACGCGGGCAGCTCCGTGGTCGTCGCGGTGGCGGCGCTGGTCTTCCTCTCCACGCTCGGCCTGTGGGGCCCTTCGTACAGCTTCCTGCACGGCCCGCTGAACGGCCTCTTCTTCGTACTCGCCGTCGTCGGCTGGTCGTTGCTCACCCTCCAGGACGGAGTACTGACGGGCCTGCGCAGCGCGCTGTGGGTGCCCGTCGGCAACACCGTCTTCTCCGCGGTCAAGCTGGTTCTGCTGATCGTGATCGCGGCGTCGATCCCCACGGCGGGCGTCTTCGTCTCCTGGGTCGCGGCGATCGCTGTGTCGGTGATCCCGCTGGCGTGGCTGGTCTTCCGGCGCCTGGTGCCGCGACACATGACGGCCACCGAGGGCCGCACGCAGCCGCCGACGCTGCGGCAGATGGGCCGGTTCCTGGCCGGTGACTACACCGGTTCGCTCTTCTCGCTGGCCGTCGTCTACGCGGTGCCGGTGATCGTCGCCTCGCAGGTCAGCTCCGAGGACAACGCGTACTTCTACATCACCACGACCATCGGCGGCACGGTCAATCTGCTCGCGATCAACATGGGCGCCTCGCTGACCGTGGAGGGCGCGCACGACCTCAGCACCCTTGCCCAGAACTGTCGGGCCGCGCTGCGCCGCATGGCGCGCATCATGGTGCCGGTCGCGGCCGTCCTGTTCTTCGGCGCCCCGTACATCCTGGGCGTGTTCGGCGAGGGGTACGCGGACGCGGCGACGCCGCTGCTGCGCTGGTTCGCCGTCGGCGCGCTGCTCCGCGTCGTCATAGAGGTGTACTTCGCGGTCCTGCGCGCCCAGAGCCGTACGTCCCCACTCGCCTATCTCCAGGGCGGCCTGTGCGTTCTGGTGCTCGGCCTCACACTGCTGCTGCTGCCGCGCATGGGGCTCGTCGGGGCGGGGATCGCGGAGATCTCCAGCCTGGCGGTCGTGGCTTCGGTCGCGGGCGTGATGCTGTACCGGGTGGTGCGCTCGGCGCCGCCCGCCGGGACCACGGGCGCGGACTCGGCGGCCCCGGACGGCGACCTGGCGGACCTGGCCGTCGACGGTGACCGCGCGGACGGCGCCGACTCCCCCGGTGGCGACCGTACGGACGAGGAGAAGCCGTCCGGCGGCGAGTTCGGTACGCGCTGGGCACTGCGCTCGGCACTCGACGCGCCCACGATGCCGCTCGGGGCGCGGCTGGACTTCGACCACCCGGAGCGCAGGCCCGACGTGCGGCCGGGACCGGAGACTCCGGCCGCGGGTACGCCTGCGGCGGGGAGCGGCGGGGCGGGCAGGCCCGGTGGTACCGGCAAGCCGGACAGGCCCGACGGCTCCCACAGTTCCGCCACGCCCGCCGGGTCCGCCACGTCCGCCACGTCCGGCGCGTCCGCACGGCCGGGAAGCTCCGGTGCGCCCGCCGGTGAGGGCGACGACCGGCCGACGTGGGCGCTCAAGTCGCCGCTGCCGAGGGCGCTTCCCTCCCTCCGTTCCACCTCGTCCGTACCGGCGGCCACACCGTCTCCCGAGGCGAGCGAGGAACCCGTGGCGTCCGCCGGCCCGGCGCCCGCCACACCGCCCGCGCCCCGTCGCACTCCCGTGCTGCGCGCCCTGCACACCCGCGCCCCCGAACTCGGCGTCGGGCTACTGCTCCTGGCCGCGCTCGCGCTCTACTGGCTGCCGGTGCGTGACATCGGCGAGGCCGGCCTGGACCGCATGGGCGGCCTCGGGCTGATCTCCGTACTCCCGGCGGCGACACTGCTCGGCGCCGGGCTGCTCGCGCTGTCCTTCGCCTCGCTGCTGTGGCTGGACCGGCCGAGGACCGTACTCCTGGCGGCGGCCCTGCTGGCCACCGTCGTGTCGCTGCACGCGCTGCCCGCCGTACTGGAGGCCGAACCGCGCTTCCCGACGGCCTGGCAGCACCTCGGCTTCATGGACTACATCGAACGGACCGGCACGGCGGTCCCCGACCTCGACGCGCGCTGGAGCTGGCCCGGCTTCTTCGCCCTGGCCACCTTCGTCGCCGAGGCGTGCGGCGTATCGGACATGTCGTCGGTGATCCGCTGGTGGCCGCTGGCCATGCAACTGCTCTACCTCCCCCCGCTGTTCCTGCTGACGCGTTCGATGCGGGCGAGCTGGCGGGCCAAGTGGGCCGGCGCGTGGATCTTCGTACTGAGCGGCTGGGTCGGCCAGGACTACTTCTCGCCGCAGGGCTTCACGTACGGGATGTACCTCGCCTTCGTCGCGGTCCTGCTGGTCTGGTTCCGTGAGCCACGGGTGCTGTGGACCAAACGGCGCCCGGGCGAGGCCGAGGTCAGGCCGGCCGGGCGGCGCGAGAAGGCGGTGCTGCTGCTGGTCCTGGCCGGGCTCTTCGCCGCGACCGTCCCCGCCCACCAGCTCACGCCGTTCGTGATGCTCGGGGTACTCGCCGTCCTGGTGATGGCGGGCCGCTCGACGCTGCGCGGACTGCCGATGCTGTTCGCCGTACTGGTCGCGGTCTGGATCGGCTTCTTCGCCGAGCCGTACTGGTCGGGGCACTTCGACGAGCTGTTCGGCGGCGTGGGCGGCGTGGGCGGCAATGTGACGTCGTCCGTGTCCGGCCGTATCGACGGCGGCAGCTCGACGCACAAGCTGGTGCTGTACGTCCGGGTGGCGATGGCCGGCGGTGTGATGGCCTTCGCGTGCTGGGGCTGGTGGCGGCGGCGCTTCGCCGGCTACAGCGAGCGCTCGCTGCTGGTGCTGGCGTTCGTGCCCTTCCTGGGCTTCGGCATGCAGTCGTACGGCGGCGAAATGGCCCTGCGCGTCTTCATGTTCGCGCTGCCGGGCGCGGCGTTGCTCGCCGGGTTGGCGCTGTTCCCGCGCACCGGCGCCACGGCCGCCGAGCGGGAGGCGGACCGCAAAAGCCTCGCGCCGCTGGCCGCGCTGGTGACGGGCCTGCTCCTGATGGGCGGCTTCCTGGTCTCGCGCTGGGGCAACGAGTCCTTCGAGCGCACCCGCGGCGGCGAGGTCGCCGCGATGGAGTTCGTGTACGCGCACGACGACCCGTCGGTGCGGCTGCTGTGGATGAGCAACGACCCCGTCAACGAGGTCACGCCCGCGATCCCGTGGGGCGCGCGGGACATGGAGAAGGTCAGCTACCTACCGACGCTCGCACCCGTGGACCCGGTGCTGGTGGCGGGCCTGGTCAAGTCGCTCAAGGACGCGGGCCCGAACTCGTACCTCATGGTCAACCGGAGTCAGTCGACGTACCTTCGGCTCGACGCCGGCTACTCGCCCACCTGGGAGAAGCGCCTGACCGCGAATCTCGACGAACGGCCCGAGCTGAAGAAGGTCCTGGCGAACGCGGACGTGTCGATGTACGCGCTGCGCGAGCAGCCCGACGGCCCGGTCGAGGAACCGTCCCCCGGCCCGACGGGCCCGAAGATCACCTGGACGCCGTGGTCGGTGGTGGGCGCCCTGGCCGCGCTGGCGCTGATCGTGCTGCTGGGGGCGCGGGAGGTCGTACGGGTGGCGGTGGCTCCGGGGGTACGGCAGTTGCAGTGGCTCCAGAGCACGTTCTGGTTCTCGCTGCCGCTGCTGGCCGTGCTGCTGGCCTCGCTGGTGCAGCGCTTCCTGACGATGTCGTGAGGAGGGGAGGGGGCGGAGCGGGGCGGCGCCTCAGCGACGCGCCAGCCACCTCACCTCGTACCCCTCCATGCCGAAGGACTTCCCGTCGATCTCGGCCTTGACGGGCCGGTCGAGGGTGTTCACGACGAGGACGGTCCTGTCGTCGGCGAGGACGCGGACATGGGGTACGCCGTCGGCGGCGACCCGCACCGAATCGTCGTACCGGGTGCCCGGCGGGAACTCCTTCGCGAACCGCGACAGCAGCTTCATCATCGGCAGCGCCCCGCCGCCGTCGGCCAGCTCGGTGGACCGCCACAGGCATCCGGCGCACTCGGCGCCCCTGTTCTGCGGATTCCAGTAGAAGGCGGTGCTCGCGCCGCCCCTGGCCATCGCCATCAGCCCTGCGGCGTGCACGGCGGCGCGGTGCGGCTCGCTCCAGCCGTCGCGGTCGTCATCGTCGTCACCCGGTTCGACGTAGTACTCCGCCCACCAGACCGGCAGCCCCCCGGACCTCTCGCGGACCCACTCGCTCACGGCGGTGAGCTTGTCCGTGGCGCGGAACTCGTCGGGCAGCAGCTCGTCGTCGCGGGTGTAACTGGCGCCGTCGACGACTACGAAGTCGGCGCCCTTCTTGTGCTCGTTCCAGTAGGCGTAGGCGTCCAGGACGCGCTGGTCGACACTCCCCCAGGGCCCCTTGAGCGCGGAGGCGTACGTCGTGTCGCGCGGCTCGTAACTGTCCATGACGAGGTAGGGGCCGCCGACGAGATTATCCTTGCCGACCTTCTTCAGCTCGGCGTGCACGAGGTTGTAGAGCTCGGTGTAGCCCTCGTAGTTCCAGCGTCGGCGGCCGTCGTCGAAGAAGCCCTTGAACTCGTTCCAGACGATGAAGTGCCGCACGTCGGGATAGCGCTTGGCGACGGTGCCGGCGAGCTTCGCGAAGTCCTTGTAGTGCTCGGGGCGGGGAGCGGTCTCCAGGGACCGCTTGCTCCAGTCGGTGTTGTCCGCCCCCGCCTTGCCGCCCTTCATCCAGTCGGGCGCGCAGCACAGGGTGATGACCGGGGTGCCGCCCGTCTTGCGGATCAGGTCGACGCGGCTGTCCAGCGCGTCGAACTGGTACCGGCCGGGAGACGGCTCCGGGTTCTCGGCGCCCCACCCCATGATGTGCTGGATCTGCGGCAGCGACTGCGCGGACAGGGTGCCCTCGGCACGGCGCAGGGCGTCCGCTTCGCCCTCGTCGGCGCTGTACTGCGTGTGCGTGAAGCCCCAGCCGAGCGCGGGCTCCGGTGCGGCGGTCGGCGGCACGGGGGTGCCGTGCACCTTGTCACCGTCGGCGGTGGTGCCCGCGTTGCCGTCGCGGCCGTTCGTGTCGGGAAGAGTCGCGCACATCGTCAGTACGAGGGCGATCACGGCCACGCCCACGCCGATCAGCGCGGTGAACCGCCACCGCCTTGCCCCCGGAGTCCCATCCATGGCGTCCCATCACCGACCAGCGTATCGGCGGGAGTTGCCATTCCGGCAGGTATCGCAGGAACAGGCACGTAACGGCACGCAGCCGCGTGGAAGGGTTGAACGTACGAAACCTGGGTGCACGGGACGGCCGCGTGCCGGATCATGGGCGCCATGTCCGCGAACCCTGAGGCCACTCTGCCGATCCGGCTGAACGTCGACGACAGCGATTCCCCGTCGGACGTCGTCGACGCGCTGTTCCTCGGCCGATTCGCGACGGGCGAGCAGCCGTACTCCCACAGCCGGTCGATCGACCGCGTCAAGCCCGGCGCCACGCTCCTGCCGCCGGCCGCGAAGGTCCTGCGGGCCGCGCGCGACGAGGACCGCAGCGCGACGCTCGCCGAGGGGAACGGCTGGACGCTGCTGATTTCGCGCTGGACGCGCGGCGCGGACGTCACGGTGACGGCCACCACGTCCGAGCTGGCGGAAAAGGTCCTGCAGCAGGCGACGGACGGGGCACAGGACGAACCCGAACCGCAGCCCGAGAACGTCGCGATGGGCTTCTGGTACGTCTCGCCGCGCCGGGGACCGCACCGCACCACCCGGCAGATCGCCGCCGGTACGTGGGACGAGGTGCGGTCCAACTACACCGAGCCGGTGGCCGAGGCCATGGACCGGCTGATGAAGGTGACACCCGACGACATCGCGGGCCGGCTGCTCCTGCTGCACGGCCCGCCGGGCACGGGCAAGACGTCCGCCCTGCGCACGCTGGCCCGCTCGTGGCGGGACTGGTGCCAGGTCGACTGCGTACTGGATCCGGAGCGGCTCTTCAACGACGTCGGCTATCTGATGGACATCGCGATCGGCGAGGACGACGGCTCGGCGAAGGGCCGCTGGCGGCTGCTGCTGCTGGAGGACTGCGACGAGTTGATCAGGGGCGAGGCCAAGCACACGGCGGGCCAGGCGCTTTCCCGACTCCTGAACCTGACGGACGGTCTGCTGGGCCAGGGCCGCAATGT
Organism: Streptomyces sp. TRD_SC_5; assembly: GCF_056836825.1. Lineage (NCBI taxonomy): Bacteria > Bacillati > Actinomycetota > Actinomycetes > Kitasatosporales > Streptomycetaceae > Streptomyces > Streptomyces sp. TRD_SC_5. The sequence continues at coordinate 1,304,485 of NZ_JBWZZS010000001.1, forward strand.
CCTGGTCGGCGTCACCACCAACGAGGACCTGGAGCGCCTGCACCCGGCGGTGGTGCGGCCGGGGCGCTGCATGGCGCGCATCGAGGTGGGGTCGCTCACGCGCGCGGAGGCGGTGAGTTGGCTGGGTACGGAAGAGGGCGTCGGCCGCGACGGGGCGACCCTGGCGGAACTGTACGCGCTGCGGCGCGGCACGGGCCCGGCGTCGGTCCCGGCCCAGCCGGACGGCTCGGACGCGGGGCTGTACCTGTAGCGGCACCTGCGGCGGCGGCTTTTCCCCTACCCGCCCCTACCCGCGGCTGGGGCGGAGCCCCACACGCGGCGCAGCGGCAAGGTGTCACAGCGGGAAGGGGCGGGGTGGGGGAAAGCACCGCAGGCAACGCGCACCGCCCGCGCCGCCCGGCCGCTACCCCCCGTACGCCGCCCGTAGCGCGTCCTGTACCGCCGCCAACGCCTCCGCATGCCCGAGGCCGAGACGCTGGGCGCGCTCCGCGTAACCCTGGGCCGCGGCCGCGGCCTGCCGCTCCGCCGCGTCCCCCGCCGCAGCGACGAACGTCCCGTTCCGCCCCCGCGTCTCGATCACCCCGTCGCTCTCCAGCGCTCGGTACGCCTTCGCGACGGTGTTCGCGGCGAGGCCGAGATCCTCCGCGAGGCCGCGCACAGTGGGGAGCTTGTAGCCCACCGGCAGCGCACCGGCGCGGGCCTGCTCGGCGATCTGGGCGCGCAGTTGCTCGTACGGCGCGATGCCTGCGTCCACGTCAATGTCGATCTTCAAGGTCACGCGCCCGATTGTCCCCCACGGACAGAAAAAAATGGGAGGCGTCGGCACACGGCCTGCCCGTAACGTCCGCCCCATGACGCTGATCGTTCGCGACCTCGTTCCCACCGACCCGGCCGACACAGCGGGCTGGGTCCGAGTGCGTCGCGCCGCCGTTCCCTTCATGGTGACGACCGCGGAGGCCGTGGCCTTCGAACTCAGGACCGCGCACCCGGGCAAGAAGATGCGCATGCTGGTGGCCGAGCGGGACGGCGAGATCATCGGCACCGCCGCCGCCGGTATCGCGTACGACAGCACCGATCCGGGACAGTCGTACGTCACGCCGTACATCCACCCGGATCATCGGGGCCACGGCGGTGGTTCGCTCCTGCTGCGTGCGGCGGAGGAGCATCTCGGCGCGGAGGGCGCCACGGCCGTATACGCGTGGGTGCTGGACGCGCCCGAGTCCCGCGCGTTCGCCGAGAAGCGCGGCTACCGGCCGACCCGCCCCATGTACTTCCAGCGCCTCGACCTCGCGAACAGCGAGCTGCCTCCACGTCAATCGACGCTCCCCGCCGGAGTCGAACTCCGTACCGCCGCCGACTTCCTGGGCGCCCCGAGGCCGGTGTTCGAGGCCGACGCGGAGGCCACCGCCGACGAGCCGAGCGACATCAGCACGGACTTCACGGACTACGACGACTGGATCAACCACACCTGGAACCATCCGCTCCTCGACCACGGCCTCTCCACGGTCGTGGTGGCCGACGGCCGGGTCGCGGCGTACACGGCGGCCCACACGGACGGCCTCACCCGCTACTGGTCCGGCATGACCGGCACCGTACGCGCCCACCGCGGCCGTGGCTTCGCCAAGCTGGCCAAGAACGACTCCCTGCACCGCGCCCGCGCCGCCGGCTACACGGACGCGTACACGAGCAACGACGCGGACAACCAGCCCATGCTCACCGTCAACAGGTGGTTCGGATACCAGATCTGTGCCACGGAGGTACGCCATGTCCGCAAGCTCGGCTGAGTTCAGGAGCGGCGGGAGCGGCAGGAGCGAGGTCGAGATCGCCCTCGTCAAGGCCGGCCGTACGAAGATCCGCTACCCGGCGTCGGTGGTCTGTGACGACGGCACCCACCTGGTGGTCCGCGCGCCGTGGGCGGCCCCGGGGGTGAGGGACTTCGGCTTCGTACGGTTCGAGCCCGGCGACGTGTTCACGGAGCACTACTGGCGGGACCGGTGGTACGCCGTGAAAGAGGTCAAGTCCGGTGACGGCACGCTGAAGGGCTGGTACTGCGACGTCACGCGCCCGGCGGTCGTCGTCGACGGCCGGGTGGAGGTCGAGGACCTGGACCTCGACCTGTGGGTGTCGGCGGACGGCGCCACCGTCCTGCGCCTGGACGAGGACGAGTTCGAGGCGAGCGGCCTGGCGGACCGGGATCCGCAGGCGGCATCCGAAGCCCGCAGGTCCCTCGACGACCTCGAACTGCGCGCCCGTGGCGAGGGCTTCGCCGGCCTGCTCGGCCACTGAGGGAGCTCAGCCGGAAACGCCCACATCGTTGTTGGGGGCTCCGTCCCCCACCGGGGGCAGGTCGCCACGCTCCGGCATCTCGTCGGCCCCGGTTCCTTCAGCGCTCGCCGGGAGCACCTTGTCCAGCTCCTGGTTGTCGGCCCGGTGCGCCTTCTCGGCGGCGCGACGCAGGGTGGCACGGTCCACGGCGTTCGCGTCGCCGCTGATCCGCACCACGTGGCCGTCGTATGCCCGCGCGTACTCATGCGTGGCGGCTGCCGCGCGGTACCAGAGGTCGCCGTCGCGCTCGCACTCGACAGGCTCACCGGGCCCGGAGGAATCCACCGGCTGCTTCGCGCAACTTGCCTCGTTCAGCTTGCCCCGGTCGACCGACAGCCGTATCTGCCCGCCGGTACCCGCGGAGAAGTACGAGGCCGAGAAGCCGTCGTTCCCTATGACGCCGACAGATTGCCCAGCCAGCTCATACCCCGGCGCCTCGGTCACATAGATCAGCTCCATCGCCGACTCCCCGGCGCGTGCCTTGAGTTCCGCCGTCGGCGGGGCGGCAGCGTCGCTCTCCTTCTGGGCGCCGCAGGCACCGAGAAGGACCGGAAGCAAGAGAGCGGCGAGTACACGCGAGACACGAGGCATCCACACATCCTGCCGTACACGCGTCCGCGTTCTCAGGCCGCCGGGTCCGTCGCCGGGAGGTGAATCGCCCGCCGCTCCCGCTTTTCGTCGTAGGCGATCGAATCGCCGTCCTCGTGCCAGTGGACGACGAAGCGCTCCCCCGCCCGGTACGCGTCGAGGCCCGCGCGGCAGTACGCGACCATGTCGGCGGGGAGAGCGCTCAAGGGGTGCCAGACGAGCTCGGAGCACTTGTCCGGTTCCCGGTTGTACGGTTCGCCGCCCGCCCCGTACTCCGCCTCGAAGAACCACCCTGTTCGCGGGTCGCCACCAGGCCCGCGGTGCTGCATGACCAGGGCCACCCGCAGGTCGTCCGGGGCCAGGGAGATGCCGACCTCCTCCCCCGCTTCGCGGATCATCGCCGCCCGGACGTCCTCGCCGTCCTCGACATGTCCCGAGGGTCCGTGCAACAGGCCGTCCGCATACCCCGTACCGGCCCGGCGGGCGAGCAGCACCTCGTCCCCCCGGCGGAGGATGAGGTGCACGTCGACCACTTCGGTGTGGCGGGGACGCGGCGCGAGGCGGGCGACCAGCGCGTACCGGTCGTCGTCGACCGTACGGCCCCACAAAGCCGCGTCGGCGGACAGCGGTTCATGCCGTACGTGCGAGGTGAGCGGGGCCAGCGCTTCCATCACCTCGGCCGCAGGAACGCCCTCGCCCGCCCAGACCCCTTCGACCAGCAGCAGCCGCCCGCCGGGCCTGAGCAGCGAGCACCAGTGGCGCAGCGCGGCGTCCGCGTCCGGCAGGAGCCACAGCACATGGCGGGCCATCACCACATCGAACTTCCGCGCCCCTACCGGCGGCCGGAACGCGTCCCCGACGAGGACCTCGGCCCCCACCTCCGCCAGTTTGATCCGCGCGAGGTCCACCATCCGGGGCGAGCGGTCGAGGCCGGTCACACGGTGCCCCTGCTCCGCGGCGAGCAGCGACAGACTGCCCGTACCGCACCCGAGGTCGAGCACATCGGCCGGCCGCCCGTCTTCCGGGAGCCACGTCCTCATCCTCGCCGCCCACGCCTCGCGCACGGCGGGGTCGAGCAGCCCGTGGTCCGGCTCCTGGTCGAAGGAGTCCGCGGTCGCGTCCCAGTCGATCGTCGTCATGCGTCCGATCGTCGCAGCCGCCACTGACAACGTCATGCCGACACGTTACGGCGAGAGCGCATCACCAGCTTCTTCAGCCAGGGCCAGGCCAGCAGGAGCACGATCACGGCGTAAACCGTCACCGAGAAGGGGGTGTTGACCAGGCCCGTCGCGCTTCCGTCGCTGATCTGGAGCGCCCGCCGCAGCTGCTGCTCCGCCGCCGGGCCGAGGATGACGCCGATCACTGCGGGCAGCACGGGCAGTCCGTAGCGCCGCATGCCGAACCCGATCAGGCCGATGGCCAGCAGGATCACCAGGTCCAGCGCCTCGCCGCCCACCGCGTACGCGCCGACCGCCGCGAAGAAGAGGATTCCCGCGTAGAGGTACGGACGCGGGATGCGCAGCAGTTTGGCCCAGAGCGGCGCGAGCGGCAGGTTGAGCAGGAGCAGCAGCACCATGCCGACGAAGAGGGAGGCGATCAGGCCCCACACCAGGTCGGGTTCGCGCTCGAAGAGGAGGGGGCCCGGCTGGATGCCGTACTGCTGGAAGGCGGCCAGCATGACGGCGGCGACGGCCGTCGTCGGCAGGCCCAGCGTCAGCATCGATACGAGGGTGCCGGCCGCCGAGGCGGAGGCCGCCGACTCCGGGCCGGCCACGCCCTCGATCGCGCCCTTGCCGAACTCCTCCTTGTGCTTGGAGAGCCGCTTCTCGGTGACGTACGACAGGAAGGTCGGGATCTCCGCGCCGCCCGCCGGGATCGCGCCGAACGGGAAGCCGATCAGCGGGCCGCGCAGCCAGGACTTCCAGGTGCGCTTGACGTCGGCCTTGCCGAGCCACGGGCGGCCGACCGGAATGGGCTCGGCCACCGCGCGCCGCAGGTGCGCGGCGACCCACAGTGCCTCGCCGATCGCGAAGAGGCCGACCGCGACGATCACCACGTCGATGCCGTCGGCGAGCTGGAGCGAGCCGAAGGTGAGGCGCTGCTGGCCGGTCATCTGGTCGAGGCCGACCAGGCCGATGGTCAGGCCGATCAACAACGACGCCGCGCCCCTGATGCGGGACGAGCCGAGCACCGACGTCACCGCGATGAACGCCAGCACCATGATGGCGAAGTAGTCGGGCGCGCCGATGTCCACGGCCAGCGAGGCGACGGTCGGGGCCAGCGCGACCAGCAGGATCGTGCCGATCATGCCGCCCGCGAAGTGGCCGATGGCGGCGGCCGCCAGCGCTTGCGCGCCGCGCCCCGCCTTCGCCATCGGGTTGCCTTCGATGGCCGCCACCACCGCCGCGCTCTCGCCCGGGGTGTTGAGCAGGATGGAGGTCGTGGAGCCGCCGAACATCGCGCCGTAGTAGATGCCCGCGAACATGATGAAGGCGCCGGTGGGTTCGAGACCGTACGTCACCGGCAGCAGCAGGGCCACCGCCATCGCCGGGCCGATTCCCGGCAGTACGCCGATGGCCGTGCCGAGCAGGACGCCTATCGCGGCCCAGAGCAGGTTGATCGGGGTGAGGGCCGTACCGAAGCCGTCGACAAGGGAGTTGAGGGAGTCCATGACTCAGAGCACCTCCATCAGGGGGCCACCGGGGAGCGGGACTCCGAGCAGGTTGTTGAAGACGAAGAAGGTGAGGAGGGAGAGACCGGCCGCGATGAGCGGGTCACGGTCGTAGTGGCGGCTGCCCAGCGCGTACGCCGATCCCCAGAAGAGCAGGGCCCCGGAGACGGGGAAGCCGAGCGGGTCGATGAGCACGGCGTTGCCGAGGAAGACTCCGGCGAGGAGCAGGACCGTACGCCAGTCACTGGGCTCGCTGAGATCGATGTCCTCGCCGCCCTCGGCCTCGCCGCGGCCGCCGCGCAGCACGTCGACGGCGAGGAGTACGGCGACGAGCAGCAGGCCGATGCCGACGACGACCGGGACGGTCTTCGGTCCGACGGGGCCGCGCTGGGTGATGTCGACGTCCATGGTGAGGGCGTCGGTGAGGACGAGGACGCCGAGCAGCAACAGCAGCACGCTGACGCCGATCTCGGAGTGCTCGCGCAGCCATCCGCCGCGACGCGCGGGGGCGGGGGTTTCGGTTCCGGTTTCGGTGGTCACAGCCCCAGCTCCTTCAGCACCGAGTCCACGCGCTCGTCCTGCGCGTCGAGGAAGTCGCCGAACTTCTCGCCGGTCAGGAACGCGTCGTCCCAGCCGTTCTTCTTCATCGACTCCTGCCATTCGGGCGAGTCGTGCAGCTTCTCGACGAGCGTGACGAGCTTGTCGCGCTCGGCGTCGGTGAGTCCCGGCGGCGCCACGATGCCGCGCCAGTTGGTGAAGTCCGTGTCGAGGCCCGACTCGCGCAGGGTAGGGGCGTCGAGGCCCTTCACGCGCTTGGGCCCGGTGACCGCGAGCAGGCGCAGCTCGCCCGACTTGATCTGGTCGAGGTACTCACCGACGCCCGAGACGCCGAAGGCGACCTTGTTGCCGAGGATGGAGGCGAGCAGCTCGCCGCCGCCGTCGAACGGGATGTAGTTGACCGACTTCGGCTCGATGCCCGCGGCCTTCGCCATCAGCATCGGGGCGAGGTGGTCGGGCCCGCCGGGTGAGGAGCCGCCGCCGACGGGGAGCTTGGCGGGGTCCTTCTTCCAGGCGGCGAGGAGATCGTCGATGGTCTTGTACGGCGAATCCTTGCCGACGACGACGATGTCCTGCTCCTCGGTGAGCCGGGCGATCGGGGTCGTGTCGCCAAGTGTCTTGGGCGATTTGTTGGTGTGTACGGCGCCGACGACTCCGAGGCCCATCGACATGGCGAGCTTGCCGTTGCCGTGCTCGCCGACGAGCCGGGTGAGGCCGACGGTGCCGCCGGCGCCCGGCAGGTTGTAGACCTCGATGTTGTGGGTGAGCCCGGCGTCCTCGGCGTTCTTCGCGGCCGTACGGGCCGTGATGTCGTAACCGCCGCCGGGTGTGTTGGGAACCATGAAGCGCAGGCCGGGGATCTGCGTGCCGGTGTCGGCGCCGCTGCCTGTCGTGAGCAGCGGCGGCCCCACCAGTACGAGCAGTGCCGCCCCGAGCAGGGCGAGGGGAGTGCGCATGCGCACCTGGGCCACCACCTGTCCGTTTTAACGGGTTGAACTGGGGATTCACGGAAACTTGTGAAGTGGCCCACATGTTGCCCGCGCGTTAACAAGCTGTCTCCCTTCCGCAATCAACGGACGTTGTGGTCGTTGTGGTCGCGCCCTAGCCTTGCGCGGTGACCAAGGTGCTGGTGGTGGACGACGACTTCATGGTCGCCAAGCTGCACAGCCGCTGCGTGTCCGCGATGGACGGATTTACGGTCGTCGGAGTGGCGCACAGCGGCACCGAAGCGCTGCGCGCGGCCGAGCGACTTCGTCCCGATCTGGTCCTGCTCGACGTATATCTGCCCGATATGGACGGGATCAGTGTGCTGCGCGAGTTGCGTGCGGCGGAGGAGCAGGGCGGGGACAAGCACACCGTGGACGCCCTGTTCATCACGGCGGCCAGGGACGCGGGGGTCATCAGGGCCGCCCTGCGGGCCGGCGCCCTGCACTACCTGATCAAGCCGTTCAACCGGGCGGCTCTTCAGGAGCAACTGCGGCACATGGCGTCGATGCGTACCCGCTTCGACGAGCTCGCCGAGCTGGGCGAGGCACGCCAGGCCGATGTCGACCAGATCTTCGGGACCCGCCCGCCGGGCTCGCGCGAACTGCCGAAGGGCCTCGCGGCGCACACGGCCGAGCTGGTGGAGCGCACCTTGCGCGAGCACCCCGCAGGCCTTTCCGCCGCCGAGTGCGCCGAGTCCGGATCGCTGTCACGCGTCAGCGCGCGCCGCTATCTGGAGTACTTCGCGGGTACGGGCCGCGCCGAGGTGACGCTGCGGTACGGCGGGACGGGGCGCCCGGAGCGCCGCTACCGGTGGGTCGGCTGAGCGGTCGGGCGGCCGGCAGGCCAAAGTACCCTCGGTCAGGCGGATCAGCGGGCGGGGGTACCAGAGAAGTCTGTCGTTGTTCTGATCCGAGCGTTCATCGACTCCCACCGGAAATCATGCTGGACGCAAGCCGATTCAGGCGACGGCCGTTGTGCGGGGATCCCAGAATGGCCGCCGCAGCAGCGCGGTCTGCGAGCGGCGCTACGGGAAGAAGCCGAGCTAGTTACAAGGCCCGTGGCCGCACGGGCCGGTGTGCGAGCAGACCGGGCACGACGGAAAGCGCCCGGCTGAGAAATCTCAGCCGGGCGCTTGTCCGGGTCCCGCACTCCACTGACTGCCCATCAGCGATCAGTAGTCACGCGGTGCGATGCCGCGGACCCGGTGCTTCCTGTCCTGCCGCGGCGACCCGCTCACCGGAGGTGTTCAACAGGGGAGAGTGGTCTTGCCGGCAGCGCCGGTGGCGCCGGTGGTGCCGTCCGCGAACATCGTTGCGGCGGTGCCGTTGCCGCCGGGCTTGCCCGGGCACACCGGACTGGCCGCGCCGCCGGCGCCGCCCGTGCCGCCCGTGTGGCCGCCCCCGGCATTGGAGGCGCCGCCGTTGCCGCCCTTGCCACCGGCGATACCGGCACCGGCATTGCCGGCGCCGCCCACCCCGCCCTTGCCGCCGGTGCCGCCGAGCGCGGCGTCACCGCCGAAGCCGCCGCTGCCACCGTTGCCGTTGGCGCCGCCGGCGCCGCCCGTGCCCCCGGCCCCGCCGACGCTCGCGATGCCGGTGGCGTTGCCACCGGCACCTCCGTTGCCTCCGTTGCCGTTGGCACCCGCGGCGCCACCGGTGCCGCCGAGGCCGCCGATACCGCCGAGGATCCCGACGCCGTTGGCGCCGTTACTGCCGGGGGCCCCGACGCCGTTGTGAGTCCGGGCGCTGCCCGTACCGGGCTGGGCTGAGGCGAGGGCGGGAGTGACGGTGAGGCCGGCTACGGCGATCGCGGCGACCAGGAAGGTCCGGGCGGTGGCCGTGGTGCGCATGGAGCGCATGAGGTACTTCCTTCGGTTTGTGCAGGCGGAGAGATTCTCCGCCTGACAGCCCTCAACGTAGGGAAATACGACGCGCTGCGCACTCTGAAGAATGATCAAATGTCTTTAAATAGACTTAATCATCAAGCTTTGGCCGTAAAAGCCGGCCCTTAAGGCCGTGTTCTGCACGATGAGTTTGAGGAGGGAGGGTTGGCGTTCGTGGGGGGCTGAGCCGCCGATAGCCGGTCACCATGACATCGTTCGCTCGATCACCTACCTCCGCAACGTCCGAACTCTTCAATGCCCTCCAGGCCGGCCCGCCTCAGGACTCCCCACGTCTCGCAGACTGTGCGCGAGGCCGAGGATCTCGCCGTCCACGCGCCGCCCCGGGCGACACCGAGTGGCCTCACCTGGGCTCTCCCGGACGGTCGAACTCGGCGTCGCCGCTGGATGCGCTCGTGTGGACCCGTCTTCCTGAGGCCCTTCTTAGCGTCGTCTTAAAGGGACCATAAGGATGGCCATCACCCGCCCTCAGCAGGGGGTTTCGCAGATTTCTGGGGCTAGCGTGCTGATCGCCGGGGCGGAGTTCAGCCCGTCGGCGCCGCTGCATTTCGGGGGGCTGCGCCGCCGGGCCCGATCTTCGCCCCGTATCCCCGCACACGCTTCCCCATCGCAAGGAGAACGTCCCGATGACCGCTCGTCGCACAGCAGCCTCGATCGCCGCCCTCAGCATCGCGCCGCTCGCGCTGACCGCCCTGTCCGCCGCTCCGGCTTCCGCCCACGGTTCGATGACGGACCCCGTCTCCCGTGTGTCGGCCTGCTACGCGCAGGGCCCGGAGAGCCCCGACTCGGCCGCGTGCAAGGCGGCGGTCGCGGCCAGCGGTGTGCAGGCGTTCTACGACTGGAACGCGGTCAACATCGCGAACGCCGCCGGGAACCACAAGCAGCTGATCCCGGACGGCAAGCTGTGCAGCGCCGGCAACGACAAGTACAAGGGTCTGGACCTGCCGCGCGCCGACTGGCCGTCGTCGAAGCTCGCCGCCGGCAAGCACACCTTCCGCTACAAGGGCACCGCCCCGCACAAGGGCTCGTTCGAGCTGTACATCACCAAGGACGGCTACGACCCGACGAAGCCGCTGAAGTGGTCGGACCTGGAGGAGAAGCCCTTCGCCGACGTCACCGACCCGAAGATGGAGAACGGCGACTACGTCTTCGACGGCACGATCCCGAACAAGTCGGGCCGTCACCTCGTCTACAGCGTCTGGCAGCGCTCGGACAGCCCCGAGGCCTTCTACACCTGCTCCGACGTGGTCTTCGGCAAGGACACCGGCGGTTCGGGCACGGCCCCTGCCCCGGTCGCGTCCGCGCCCACCGAGGAGGACATCGCGGACGGCGCGGACGAGTCGTCGGTGGAGCACAACGGCCACGGCGACAGCGACCACGAGACCGGCGCCGAGGCGACTGCCCCGGCCGCCGGTCAGGACGACGCGGCTCAGGACGATGCCGGCGAGGCTGTTGAGAAGCCGGCGGCCACCGAGGAGCCCGCCGCCAACGCGCCGGAGGCGAACAGCGACGGCGCGCAGCCGGTCACCGCTGCCGCCGACGAGAACCTGGCCGAGACCGGTGGCGACAGCACCACCCCGTACATCGCCATCGGCGGCGCCGCCGCGCTCGCCGTCGGCGCCGCCGTGATGTTCGGCTCGCTCCGCCGCAAGGCCGCGCGCCGCTGACGCGCGCCGACAAGACCGCTGCCGCCCTCACCCCGTTTCCCGGGTGGGGGCGGCAGCCCCGTCTGCTCAGCCGACGGCTGACGCGCAGGTGGTCGGGGTGGCCCGGGCCGGGTCGAGCGCGTTGGCCACCTCATGGAACGCGATCCGGTCGATCAGGCCGATCGCCACATGCTCCGAGAGGTCTACGGGGCACAGGTCCTGGAGCAGGACGTTCCGTACGCCGGGACCGTCCAGGAACTGTGAGCGGTACGGGGTCACCACCTGGTCGTACCGCGTGGCGATGACCGTGTAGCGCACCCCCGGAACGGTGTCGCCGCCCTCGTTGAGCCTGGTCAGGAAGGCGGACCCGGCGACCTGGTCGGCGAGGGACGGGGTCTTGGTGGTCAACAGGTGACCGATGCCCGGGAAGTGGGGCAGGAGCTTGGTGAGCCCGAGAAGAGTGGTGCCGTGGTTGTCGGGCGCGATGCCGATGAGGGCGTTCACCTCGTCGGATCCGCCGAGGAACTTGAGGTAGTGGCGCGGCATCATGCCGCCCTGGGAGTGGCCCACCAGATCGGCCTTGGGGGCGCCGGTCGTGGCGAGCACTTTGTCGACGAAGGTGTCGAGCTGGGCCGCCGACTTGTCGATCGGGCCCAGGCCGTGGAAGAACGGCACGTCGGGGAGCTGCCCGTAGTCGAGGGAGAAGACGCAGTACCCGCGCTTGACCAAGTACGGGGCGAGGCCGAGCCAGTTGTCGACGGAGTTGCCGAAGGTGCCGTGGACGAGGACGACCGGGCGGGGGTGGGCGGCGGACGGCTTGCAGGAGTAGTTGTTCCACCCGCTGGTGGGGGCCTGGGTGGTGGCGCTCGCGGTGGCGGTGGGGGTGAGGGTGGCCGCGATCGCCAGGAGCAGGGCGGCGGCAGGTCTGAGTGCGCGTTTCCAGGGCAGCATCGGGGGATCTCCTTGCGGCTCAAGGGGAGTTGCGATGAGGTGCGCCCTGTGATCCGGATCACAAAGATGTCGTGCTCACGCTAAATTACGCGCGAGTAGTCGAAGAGTGAAGTGACGCGCCGGTAAAAACTGACGAAGAGTCAACCGAGCGGTTACGAGTGACTGCCCCCGTCAGGCAGCGGACCCGCCAGGCCGCCCCGTCAGGCAGCCAGCGACCCCGGAAGTACCGCCCGCGGCCCGAATTTCGCCCGCGCCCGGTCCGCCACCGCCTCGATCCGGCGCGCCTTGTCGTCCGCCGGGTCGAACGTCAGCTGGTGCGCGGCCCCTTCCGCCGAAGTCAGCCCCTCCGCGCGCAGCGCGACGGCGCGCACCCTGGCACGCTGCAGCCCGAGCGAGGCGTAGAGCCCGTACGCCGTGGCGGTCAGCGCCGCCGAGTGGGCCGTCGGCTCCGCCACGGTCCGGGTGCGGGTGGTGGTGGAGCGGTCGGCGTACCGCACGGTGAGGGCGAGCGAGCGGCACACCTGCCCTTCGCCGCGCAGCCTGACCCCCACCTCTTCGGAGAGGGAGAGCAGGGCGCGCCGGTGACGCACCGGGTCCAGCTCGTCGCGGTCGAAGCGCCGTTCGGCGGCGAGCGAGCGGGAGGCCGCGTTCGGGACGACCGGCGTACGGTCGATGCCGCGCGCCCTCTCCTGGAGTTCGCGCCCCGCCCGTACGCCGACGATCCGCTGGAGGGTGGCGAGCGGCGCGTCGGCGACCCTGCCGACGCTGTCGAGCCCGTACGAGCACAGGGTGCGGGCCGTCGCGGGCCCGACGCCGTACAGCGAGGCGACCGGTTTGCGTCCGAGGTACGCCGCGACGGCTTCCGGATCACCGGGTACGGCCAGGGTCTTCCCCGGCGGCGCGTCCTGCGCGGCGGCCCTGGCCAGCAGGGGGTTGGCGCCCACGCCGATCGTGCAGTCGGCGCCGCAGTGCGCGAGGGCGCGCACCCGCAGCAGAGCGGCGAGCCCGGCCGCGTCCCGCCCGAAGTACCGCTCTGCGCCCCGGACATCGACGAGCGCCCCGTCGGGCGGGAGCGCCTGGACGGTGGGGGTGATGTCCTCGATCAGCCCGAGCAGGGTGGGAAGCGCGGCCTCGGACAGCTCGGTCCCCGCCGTGTGGAAGCGTACGTAAAGGATCATCCCGCGCTCCCCGGGCTCGAGTGCCACAGCTTGCGGCCGGTCGGTACGCCTTCGCCCGCGGGCTGGAGGTCCGCCCAGGGGTTCATCTCGTAACCGGTGGGAAGGTGGATGCGCCGGCCGTCGACCTCGCCCTGTCCGGGGGCCTCTTCCACCGGCTCGGCGGGAGCCGCCAGCCGCGCCGCGACCGCGTCGAGTCCGCCCGTACGCCGCAACTCCACCAACTCCGCCAGGTTCCAGGCCGCCGAGCCGACCACGCTGAGGCTGCGCGGCCCGCGCCGCTGCACCACTCCGCGCACCAGCAGCAGCCAGGAGTGGAAGACGGTGTGGGCGCACGCCGCGTGGCTGTCGTCGAAGAAGGCGAGGTCGACCAGGCCCGTACCGTCGTCGAGGGTCGTGAAGATGACCCGCCGCCCCGAGCGGACCGGCGGAGTCTGGGTGGCGGCCTTGGCGCCCGCGACCAGGACGGTCTGTCCGTGTCCGGCCATCCGCAGCCGCTTGGCGGAGGTCGCGCCCAGCTCCTTGAGGAAGTCGTAGTGGTCGGCCATCAGGTGGCGGGAGGCGTCCATGCCGAGGACACCGAGTTCGGCGCTGAGCCGTTCCGCCTCACTGAGGTCGGGGAGCCCCGCCGACGCGGCCTTCTGCCCCTCACCGAGGGAGAGCTGGCCGCCGGACGCCCCGGAAGTCCGCTGCCCGGCGCGGAGTTCGGACAGGTGGAGCAGCAGGTCGCGGCGGTTGGCGCCGAACGCGTCCAGCGCGCCCACCTGCGCGAGCCGTTCGGCGACGGGCCGCCCGGGGCGGGCCCGCTGCCACAGGTCGAGCAGCGAGGAGTAGGGCCGGCCCGCCACGATCCGCGCGGTCTCGGCCTCGCTGATGCCGTGGACGTCCGCGAGCCCGAGACGGATGCCCCACGCCCCCTTCGCGCCTTTCATTCCCTTTCCGCCAGACACCAGTTCGATCTGATGAGCGGCCGCCGACCGGTTCACATCCAGCGGCAGCACCGGCACCCCGCGCCGCCGCGCGTCCGCGAGCAGCAGCCGCTTCGGGTACATGCCGGGGTCGTGCGTGAGCAGTCCGGCGTAAAAAGCCGCGGGGTGGTGAGCCTTGAGCCACGCCGACTGGTACGTCGGCACGGCGAAGGCGACCGCGTGCGCCTTGCAGAAGCCGTACGACCCGAACGCCTCGACGATCTCCCAGGTACGGGCGGTCACTTCGGGCGAGTAACCCCGCTGCCGCGTCCGCTCCGCGAACCAGGTCCGGATCTGCCCCTGGATGTCAGGTTCCGAGAGCCCGCGCCGCATCTGGTCCGCCTCGCCCCGGTCGCAGCCGGTCATGATCCGCAGGATCTCGATGATCTGCTCGTGGAAGACGACCACGCCGTACGTCTCCCGCAGCGCGTCCTCCAGGTCCGGGTGCGGGTAGCGGGCGGGCGCGCGACCGTGCCTGGCCTCGATGAAGGGCCGCACCATGTCGGCCGCGACGGGCCCCGGCCGGAACAGCGAGATGTCGACGACCAGATCGCCGAAGGTCGCGGGCTGGAGCCTGCCGACCAGATCGCGCTGGCCCGGCGACTCGATCTGGAAGCAGCCGAGCGTCTCGGTCGAGCGGATCAGTTCGTACGTCGCCGGGTCGCCCTGCGGCACCTGCTCCGGGTCGTCGAGGTCGAGCGTCACGTCCGCCGCCCGCCGCAGCTCCGCGACCGCGTGCGCCATGGCCGACTGCATCCGTACGCCCAGTACGTCGAGCTTGAGCAGCCCGAGCTCCTCCACGTCGTCCTTGTCGAACTGGGACATGGGGAAGCCCTCGCCACTGGTCGGCATGACGGGCGTGCGGCGCAGCAGCGAGGCGTCGGAGAGCAGTACCCCGCACGGGTGCATGGCGACCCCGCGCGGCAGCGCGTCCAGCGCCTCGACGAGCTCCCACATCCGCCCGTGCCGGTCCTTCTCGGCGGCCACCTCGCGCAGTTCGGGCAGCTCCTCCATCGCGGCGCGGGCGTCGCGCGCCCGGATGTGCGGGAACGCCTTGGCGATACGGTCCACCTCGGCCGGGTCCATGGACAGTGCGGCGCCCACGTCCCGTACGGCATGACGCACCCGGTACGTCTCGGGCATCGCGACGGTCGCGACCCGCTCGGCGCCGAAGCGGCCGATGATCGCGCGGTAGACCTCCAGGCGGCGGGCGGACTCGACGTCGATGTCGATGTCGGGCAGCGCGGAGCGCCGTTTGGACAGGAAGCGCTCCATCAGCAGGTGGTGTTCGACGGGGTCGGCGTGCGCGATGCCGATGAGGTGGTTGACGAGGGAGCCGGCGCCGGAGCCGCGCGCGGCGACCCGGATGCCCATGTTCTTCACGTCGTCGACGACCCCGGCGACGGTGAGGAAGTAGGAGGCGAAGCCGTGGTGGGCGACGATGTCCAGCTCGTGGTGCATCCGCTGCCAGTACTCACGGGCCCGCGGCCCGCGGTCGTAGCCGCGCAGCACCATGCCCGCGGCGGCCCGGGACTCCAGTACGCGCTGCGCGGTGCGGCGGCCGGCGCCGACGAGGTGCGGCTCGGGGAAGTGGACGGTGCCGAGCCCGAGGTCGTCCTCTGGGTCGACGCGGCAGGCGGCGGCGGTCTCCTCGGTCAGGGTCAGCAGCCGGTGGGCGACATCACGACGGAACCCGGCGGCCTCCGCGACCAGCTCGGCGATGCGCGCCATCTCCTGCGCGCTCTTGAGCGAGCGCTCCCCGCTGTCGAGGGGCCCGCGCGGATCGATGGGTACGAGTCTGCGAGCGGCATCCAGTACGTCGGCGACCGGACCGAGCCCCGGTTCGGCGTACCGGACGGCATTGGTGAGCACAGGCGGGACACCCTGTTCGGCGGCGAGGCCGAGGGTGCGGGCGGCCAGTCGCAGCGAGCCGGGGCCCGTGCCCGTACGGCCGTGGTGGACGACTTCGAGGCGCAGGGCGTCGCCGTAGATCTCCCGCCAGGGCGCGAGGAGCGTGGCGGCGCGGTCGGGGCGGCCGGCGGCCAGTGCCCGGCCGACGTCGGAGCCGGGGCCGAGGAGCACGGTGAGTCCGTCGCCGTGATTGCGCTCCCGGTCGAGGACGGGGTTGCGCCCGCCGGCTTCGTGGGAGGCGGTGATCAGCCGGCACAGATCGGCCCAGCCGGCGGCGCCGTCCCGGGCGAGGAAGGTGGCGCGGGGCGCGGACTCGTCGACGAAGGCCCCGCCGCGTACCGGCGTGCGCTGCCGCTGCGTACGCCCCTCTTCGCGGCTACGCTCCCCCGGCCCCAGTGCCAGCTCCGCGCCGAAGAGCGGCCGGATGCCCGCCTTCGCGCAGGCCTTGGCGAAGCGGACCGCGCCGGCGACGGTGTCCCGGTCGGTGAGGGCGAGAGCGTCCATGCCGTGCTCGGCGGCGCGCTCGGCCAGCCGCTCGGGGTGAGAGGCGCCGTAGCGCAGGGAGAACCCCGAAACGGTGTGCAGATGCGTGAACGCGGGCATCGCACCTCCTGAGTCCCCTGAATCAATCCTGCTCTCACCTCCCCCATCTCCACCATAGACCAAGTTTCGAACGTGCGTGCGATACCCGTGTCCTCAGCCATTCGGCCCGGCCCCACCTGCGCAAACTCCTCAGGCCGCCGAGCGTGGGGGCATGACTTTCGTCGACGAGGTGAAGAACGCCGTCACGCCACGGGCCGCACTGCTCGTGATCGGTGTGCTGGCGTTGCAGCTGCTGTTCATCGCGTCCTACGTGGGAGCGCTGCACAATCCGAAGCCGAAGGACGTCCCCTTCGCCGTCGTCGCGCCCGAGCAGTCGGCCGCACGGCTCGTCGAGCAGCTCCGGACCCTGCCCGGTGATCCGCTGGATCCCCGTACGGTCGCGGACGAGGCCGCGGCCCGGCGGCAGATCATGAACCGGGACATCGACGGCGCCCTGATCGTCGACCCGGCCTCGAAGACCGACACCCTGCTGGTCGCCTCCGGCGGCGGCACCGTGCTGTCCTCGGCCCTGACCGCGCTCGTCACCAAGGTCGAGGCGTCCCAGCAGCGGGAAGTACGGACCGTGGACGTGGCCCCGGCCTCCGCGCAGGACTTCGACGGGCTCTCCGCGTTCTACCTGGTCGTGGGGTGGTGCGTCGGCGGCTACCTCTGCGCCTCGATCCTGGCGATCAGCGCGGGCTCACGGCCCGCCAACGGACAGCGGGCCGTGATCCGGCTCGGCGTCATGGCGCTGTACTCGATCGCGGGCGGGATCGGCGGAGCGATCGTCGTCGGCCCGATCCTGGGCGCCCTGCCCGGCAGCATCATGGCGCTGTGGGGCCTCGGCGCCCTGGTCGTCTTCGCCGTCGGGGCGATCACGCTCGCACTCCAGGCGCTCACCGGCATCGTGGGCATCGGCCTGGCGGTACTGCTCGTGGTGATCGCGGGCAACCCGAGCGCGGGCGGCGCGTTCCCGCTGCCGATGCTGCCACCGTTCTGGGAGGCGATCGGGCCCGCCCTGCCGCCGGGCGCGGGCACGTGGGCGGCGCGCTCGATCGCGTACTTCAAGGGAAACGCGGTCTTCGGACCTTTCATGGTGCTGGCCGCCTGGGCGGTGGTCGGCAGCGCCGTCACCCTGGTGATGGCCTCCCTGCGCCGCAGCCCGGACGCATCCGATTCCCACCCCGTCGGCACTTGATCCAGCCCACCCGGCGTTTGAGAACCGGGGTTCGGGGCGGAGCCCCGGGATGCGGCGCAGCCGCGAAAGGCCCCGCCCGGCACGCACGCACGCGCACCGAACGGGGCCCCGGTCAGCCGACCGAGCCAGGGCCGGAGCCCGGGCCGGAGCCAGACGCTCAGCCGATCTCCGCCCCCAGCGCAGCAAGTGCCGCCGGCACCGGCTGGAAGAACGTCTCCCCGCCCGACGTGCAGTCACCGCTGCCGCCCGACGTGAGCCCGATCGCCGTGTCACCCGCGAAGAGCGAGCCGCCACTGTCGCCGGGCTCGGCGCAGACCGTGGTCTGGATGAGCCCGTTCACGATGTCGCCGTTGCCGTAGTTGACGGTCGCGTCGAGCGCCGTGACCGCGCCGTCGCTCACCTGCGTGGTGGAGCCGCTGCGCGTCACCGCCATGCCGACGGTCGCCTCGCCCGCCTTGGTGATCGGCTGCGTACTGCCGTTGTAGAGGTTGACCTCGCTCGGGTGCTCGACCCCGTCGTCGTACTTCACGAGCGCGAAGTCGTTGCCTGGGAAGGTGGACGCGGCCATCGTGCCGAGCGCGCCGCCCGTGGAGTCGGTCCACCGGCTGCCGGCCTGCCCGCAGTGACCCGCCGTGATGAAGTGCGGGGCCCCGTCCTTGACCACGTTGAAGCCGAGCGAACACCGCCCGCCGCCACTGAGAATCGCGTCACCGCCCGCGATGAGCGGCTTGAACTCCCCGGCCGACTTCTTCAGTTCCGCCTTCTCGCCAAGCGCGCCGACGACCTTCTCCAGCTTCGCCCACGCGTCGCCCTTGACCGTACGGTCGGCCGTCACGACGACCTTGTTGGTGACCGGGTCGGTGGCCCACGCGGTGCCGGGAATGGTGGCCTTGTCGGTGAGGGTGCTCCGTACGGCCGTCAGCTCGGCCAGCGAGTTCTCGACGATTCTGGCCTTGCCGCCCGCCTTCCGTACGCCCTGGGCGGCCGCCTCGTCCACGACGTTGACCACGAGCGCCTTGGACTTGCTGTCGTAGTACGCCCCTGCCGCGTCGCCGCCCAGGATCGAGTCGAGGTCCGAGGCGAGCCGGCCGGCTCCTGTCGCCGACAGCGTCTTGACGGTGTACTGAGGGGTTTCCTCGCTGGCGTTCGCAGTCTGGAAGGTGACTCCCGCTGCCACCATGGCCGCGATACCCGCTCCCGCGATTGCCACACGCCGCTTGGCTATGCGTCGGTGCTTCACGTAATGACCTCCTGTGGGGGGTTCGGCCCTGCAAAGTGGGGGGCAGGTCCGAGTACGCCCACTATTCCGAGGCTGATCGGTAGCACACAAGGTCGACTTCAGGACGCGCACACGACAACCTCCGCGCGCGCCCCATGTCTTTACAAGCCGGGCACAGCCTGTGCCGGTCACGTTCGCGAACACCGCGTGCGACCACCCGGGCAGCAGCGGGTGAGGACTAGTCCTGTCCGGTATTCGCCCCTGCGGACCGGATTCCGGCGGCACGGGTGCGAATTGCGGCAACTCATGTGGCGCCAGGGGCGGTTGTGGTGCCCGCACGCAACGATGAGTCCCCGCCCGGTCGACCGGGCGGGGACTCGTCTGCTGCTGGCTGCAGTATGCGGGCTCAGGTCCTCCTAATAGACGCTGACGCCGTACGCGCTCAGGGCTTCGGTGACCGGCTGGAAGAAGGTCGTACCGCCGGAGGAGCAGTTGCCGCTGCCGCCCGAGGTCAGACCGATGGCGCGGGTGCCGGAGTAGAGCGGGCCGCCGCTGTCGCCGGGCTCGGCGCAGACGTTGGTGCGGATCATGCCGTAGACGACGTCGCCGCCGCCGTAGTTCACCGTGGCGTTGAGGCCGGTGACGGAACCGCTGCGGGTGCCGGTGGTGGAGCCGCGGCGGGTGACGGACATGCCGACGGTCGCGTTGGCCGCGCTGGTGATGTCCTGGTTGCCGACGGTGCCCGGGTGCGAGAGCGAGGTGTTGCTGTACCGCACGAGGCCGTAGTCGTTGCCCGGGAAGCTGGATCCGGCCGTCGGGCCGATGCTCGTGGTACGGGAGGAGTTGGTGTACCAGGGCGGGTTGCCGTCGGTGCAGTGGCCGGCGGTCACGAAGAAGTACGTACCCGCGCTGTTGCGGACGTTGAAGCCCGCCGAGCAGCGCCAGCTGGTGGCGTATATCGCGTCGCCGCCGGCGAGAAGCTTGGAGAACTTGCCGGGGGTGCGCTCGACGCGGAGGGCGCCTGCGTTCGCCCCGGCTTCGCGCCTGATCTTGGCGATCTCGGCGGCGGAGACCGTGCTGTCGACCGTGACGACCAGGGCGTTCTTCGCCTTGTCGATATGCCAGGCGGTACCGGCGACATCGGCTTCGAGGACCGCGTCACTCGCGGAGGTGAGCTGGTTGGCGCTGTACGTACGGGTCGTGTCGGCGCTCGCGTTCGGTACGGCGAGCGCGGCTGCGGCGACGAACCCTGTCGTGACGGCGATCAGGCGGGATCGTCTCGCGATGCCGCTGCGGGGGGTAGTGCGCTTGATCCTCACTTTTCGTTCCTCCCGAGGGGAAGTAGGGAGCCCGCTCGTGGGGTGAGACGGGCCCGTGAGGCGCAGTCAGTGAACCGGTCCGCATTACGGACACGTTGTGCCCCTGACAAGCGCTGCTCGGGAGTATTGGGGCCGTCAACTGCTCGCGCAAGGGCGCCTTTCGGCCGACGGGCCCCACACGGCACCCGGCCCCGGCGGCGCGGGGCTGCCGGGGCGGGGCGGCGGTCGTAGGTACGCGGCCGGTACGTCGGTATGTCGCCGGTACGTCGCGAGGCCCCCGGGAGGGTCAGCGATCGCCCCCCGCACGGAGGCGCCGCTCCCCCGCCGGAAGCGCGACCGACAGCGTGTTGCCCGGCGGCGGGAACGGACAGATGAAGTGGTCGGCGAAGGCGCACGGCGGCAGCAGCGCCCGGTTGAAGTCGACGGTCACCGTGCCGTCGGCCGCCGGCGCGGGCGGCCGCAGGAAGCGGAAGCGGTACGTACCGTCTCCGCTGCTCGCGTCGGCGAAGACGGCCCAGAGCGAGCCGTCGTCCTCGATGGCGACCTGGAGCGTGTGCTCGCCGCCGTCGATGTCGAAGGCGATCTCCCCGGCGAGACCGAGCCCGCGCTCGCGCCCGTCCGCGTTCTCGATCTGGATGGTCGTGCGCCCTTCGGCGTACGGACGGAAGTGGCCCGGCAGCACCCACTTCGCGTCGTACGGCGTCACTTCCATGCCCGTGAAAGCACGCCGCGCCGGCGACTGGGGGTCGAAGACGCGGACCGCCCACAGTCCTTCGCGGCGCAGCACGACCAGCCGCCGTCCGGCGGCCTCGACGCGGGACTCCGGGATGGGCCCGGTGTCGGCGGTCAGCGGGACCTCGCCGGCCAGGGCCTCCCCGTCGACAGTGATCTTGTCCTCGGGCGAGGCGGACAGGACCACCTCGTCGCCGTCGGCCGTCCACTGGCCCGGCACGTCCGGAATTCGACCTTCCGGGTAGTCGGAGAGCCAGTGGGTGCCGGTGAGCGAGAGCGGACCGTACGGCGCGGAAACCGTCTCGGTGCGCTGCTCGTGCCAGTGCTTCCAGTCCTGCTGAGGATCTGTGCTCATGCGCCCAACCTTTCCACACGGGCGCTACGGGCAGGGGGAGCCCGAGGTGCTCGCGCAGCGCCGGCTTCAGCAGTCGCAGCCGCAGCACTCACAGCACCCGCAGCAGCCTTCACCGCAGCTCCCGCAATCCCCGCAGCATCCGCAGCAGTCCCCACAGCTCTGGAAGGGCGCCTGGCGGTTCTCGCGGGACCACGGGTCCTGATAAGTGCCGCAGCACAGCTGGCACGTACAGGCGAGGCCCAGCCACACAGCGCAGCCGGCGAGAGTGCCGCGCCGGTCACGCCGCGGCGGCTCCGGGGGCGGTGGGCCTTGCGGGCCGGGTCCCCCCGGACCCGGGGCGTACGGATTCGGGGCGTACGGACCAGGCGGGGCGTACGGATTCGGGACGTGCGGGCCGGGCGGGCCGTAGGGCCCCGGCTGGTGGGCGCACGTCGCGCCGAACGCCCGGTCCACGGACCGCCCCAGCTCGTGCGCCAGCAGTACGTGCGCCAGCCTGGCGTCCGTGAATCGCGCGTCCCGCAGCGCCAGCCGCACTCCACGCACCGCGTCGTCGCACAGCCGTCGCGCCTCCACCAGCCCCGTGCCGGTCGCGGTCAGCGGGTTCCACGCACCCGACGCGGCGTCAGCTTCCAGGTCCTCCACGGCATCCAGCAGATGTGCGAGCCGCCCGAAGAGGCGGCCCGCCTCCGCGAGCGGCGCCGCGTTCTCCGGCCGGCCCGCCAGTACGGCGGTGTGCGCGAAGGCAGCGGCGGTCGCCGTCTCGGCCGGCTCGGTGACCGTGAGGACGGAGGTGCCAGGCCCCGCCAGCGCCTCGATCCCGGTCTGCCGGTCCACCGCGTCGACCAGCAGCGCGGTGTCGAAGCCCAGCGAGGCGCCCGTACGCGCGCCCGCCCTGTCCCAGCTCGCGGCGACCCGCCGCGCGGCCGCGGCCACCGGCCTGCGGGCCAACACCCCGTCCCGGTCGGCGACGTGGTCCCGTACCTTCGCCGAGGCCAGTACGAGCGAGACGGCCGCCGCGAGCCTGGCTCCCTCGCCCTGGGCCACGGGAGCGGTGCGCATCGCGCGCAGTGGACAAGGACCGGCGGTGCGCCGCCACCCCGTTGCGCGCTCGGACTGAGCCTCCGTCAGAACCGAGACGATCAGGCCGTCGTAGTTGGTCACGACCCTCGCGAGCTGCCCGTGATCCCCGCGAAGTGCCAGGCAGAGCCCGCACAGATGAGCCATCCACTCGGTCCTGAGCCCCTCTGAGAGCCGATGACTGCAAGGCCTGACTATTCCGAACAAGGCGCTTCTCCAGGAGGCATGAGAGGGTGCGGCCCGCATCGTATCGAGGCGGTTTCGGTGGCCCGCGTTCACCCGTCCGTCCCCCTCGTCACCCGTGTGGCCCGACGGTCGTATTTTTCACTCTGTCAGCAGCCGGACACAGTAGGAACCTTGACGAATCGCCACAACTTCTGCACCAGTACCGTCACGAATCCCCTGCGCGGCGACTATCCACTTGGCGCGGAATCCGCATGATGGACGACCATAGGGGGAGCGGTACACAGACCGACCGCGGTGAAAGGAGGCGTCCCATGGGATCGGTGCGCAAGGCCAGTGCCTGGCTCGGGCTCGTCGAGGACAGCGACGACGACCGCTACTACGACGACGAGTACGCCGAGGGAAACAACGAGAGGGCCGAGCCCTGGGTCACGGACCCGAGGATCAGGGCCGTCTCCGAGCCGGCCGACGACAAGGCCCCCAGGATCGCCACCGTCACCCCGGACGGCTTCCGGGACGCGCGTGGCATCGGCGAACTCTTCCGGGACGGGGTCCCGGTCATCATGAACCTCACGTCCATGGAGCCCTCCGACGCCAAGCGCATCGTCGACTTCGCCGCCGGCCTCACCTTCGGCCTGCGCGGTTCGATCGAGCGCGTCGCGAACCGGGTCTTCCTGCTGAGTCCCGCCGACACCGAGGTCGTCAGCGGTGAGGCCGCGGGCCGCGAGTCGAGCGGCTTCTTCAACCAGAGCTAATGGGCGGGGCCGCTCACCGGAAGGCATCCAGGCCGGTGAGCGCCTTGCCCAGTACGAGCTGATGCATTTCGACGGTCCCCTCGTAGGTGAGCACCGATTCGAGGTTCGTCGCGTGCCGCATCACCGGGTACTCCAGCGAGATCCCGTTCGCGCCGAGAATCGTCCTGCTCGTACGGCAGATCTCGATCGCCTCGCGCACATTGTTGAGCTTGCCGAAGCTGACCTGCTCGGGCCGCAGCCGCCCCGCGTCCATGCGCTGCCCGAGGTGGTGGGCGAGCAGGATGCCCTTGTGGAGTTCGACCGCCATGTCGGCGAGCTTGGCCTGGGTGAGCTGGAAGCCGCCGATCGGCTTTCCGAACTGCTCACGCGTCTTCGAGTAGTCCACCGCCGCCTCGAAGCTGGCGCGGGCGGCGCCCATCGCACCCCACACGATTCCGTACCGCGCGTGACTCAGGCAGCTCAGCGGCCCCTTCAGCCCCGTGACATCCGGCAGTACGGCGTCGGCGGGCAGCCGCACCTCGTCCATGACCAGCTCGCTGGTGACCGAGGCGCGCAGTGACCACTTGTGCTTGATCTCGGGCGCCGAGAAGCCGGGGGCGTCGGTCGGTACGACGAAGCCGCGAATCCCGTCGTCCGTCTGTGCCCAGACGACGGCGACGCCGGCCACCGACCCATTCGTGATCCACATCTTGCGGCCCGTCAGCACCCAGTCGGTGCCGTCCTTCTTCGCGTACGTCCGCATCCCGGCCGGGTCGGAGCCGTGGTCGGGCTCGGTCAGGCCGAAGCAGCCGATGATCTCGCCCGCGGCCATGCCGGGCAGCCAGCGTTGCTTCTGCTCCTCGGAGCCGAAGCGGTGGATCGCGTACATGGCGAGCGAGCCCTGCACGGAGACCAGGGAGCGGATGCCGGAGTCGGCGGCCTCCAGCTCCAGGCAGGCCAGGCCGTACTGCACGGCGGACGCGCCCGCGCAGCCGTAGCCCTCCAGGGACATGCCCAGCGCGCCGATCGAGCCGAGCTCGCGGGCCAGTTCGCGGATGCCGGGGAGTTCGCCGCGCTCGTACCAGTCGGCGATGTGCGGCAGGACGCGGTCGGCGGCCCACGTGCGTACGGTCTCGCGGATCGCGAGGTCTTCGGGCGCCAGCAGATCGTCGATGCCGATCGGGTCGCTGGGGTCGAACGGCGGAAGCTTCGAGGTTGCGGACATTCCTGGCCCTCCGGCGGCTGCTCGGCTCACGATGCGCGGCGATGCGATGCGCGTAAAACTAGCAGTGTTAGTTACTGCTCGCCGCCGACGTTACGGGGTCACCGCGCGGCCCGTCCAGACCCGGCCCGCTCGACGTGCTCCCGGGACGCCGGCACCTTCACCTGCGGCGAAGGCCCCTTCCCCGCTTCCCGTCCCTCTTCCCGTGCTCCGCAGTCCATCAGCCGCGGCAGTCTCAGCGCGGCCAGCGCGCCGAGCAGCAGCAGGCCCGCGCTGACGAAGAGCGTCACATGCAGGCCGTGGACGAATGCGTGCCGCGCGGTGGAGCGCAGCGCGTCGCCGGCGGCTCCGCCGATCCGGTCCGCGACCGTGTACGCCTCGCCGAGCGAGTTCGCCGCGCCCGCGCTCTCGGCCGAGGAGACCCCGGGGATCGCGGCGACCCCGGGCGCGTAGGCGGCGTTCATGACGCTGCCGAGCAGCGCGATGCCCATGCCCGCGCCGAGCTGGTAGGAGGTCTCGCCGATGGCGGCGGCGCCGCCCGCGTGCTCGGCCGGGGCCTCGCTCAGCATCGACTCGTACGCCCCGAAGAGCGTGGTCTGGAGCCCGAAGCCGAGCAGCACGAAGCCGACGGCCAGCAGGGCGGGCCGGTCGTGCTCTCCCATCAGCGTCAGTACGAGCACGGCGGCGGCGGTCAGCGCGAAGCCGCACGACACCATGGTGCGCGGACCCAGACGCTGGAGCGTGTACGAGCCGGTGGCGCCGGCCGCCATCGCGGCGAAGGTCAGCGGCAGCAGCCGCAGCCCGGTCTCCAGCGGGCTCAGTTCGAGCACCAGCTGGAGGTACTGGACGGCGATCAGCTCCAGACCGACCAGCGCCAGCATCGCCAGGACGATGCATCCGACGGAGGTGGAGAAGGCGGCCCTGGCGAACATCGTCACGTCGATGAGCGGATGCGTCCGCGACTTCTGCCGCCGTACGAAGAGGACGAGCAGGGCCGCGCCGACGAGCAGCGGCAGCAGCGTCTTGGCGTCGGCGATGCCCTCGCCGCCGCCGGCCCGCTTCACTCCGAGGACCACGCCGAGCACACCGGCAGCCGCCATCAGCGCGCCGAGTACGTCCCAGGGACCCTGGCCGCTCCCCCGGGATTCGGGCAGCAGCCAGCGGCCGACGGGCAGGATCAGTGCCATCAGCGGGATGTTGATGAGGAAGACCGAGCCCCACCAGAAGTGCTGGATGAGGAAGCCGCCGAGTACCGGCCCGGTGGCCGCGCCTATGGCCGCGACCGCCGTCCAGATGCCGATGGCGACGGCGCGCTCGCGCCGGTCGGGGAAGACCTGGCGGAGGATCGACAGCGTCGCGGGCATGATCATCGCGCCGCCGACGCCGAGCAGGGCGCGGGCCGCGATGAGGACGTGCGGGGAGTCGGCGAAGGCGGCGAGCGCCGACGCGCCGCCGAAGAGTCCGTAACCGAGCAGGAGGACGCGGCGACGCCCGACGCGGTCGCCCAGCGTGCCGAAGAGGATCAGCAGCGAGGCGCAGACCAGCGGATAGGCGTCCACGATCCAGAGCAGTTCCATCGCGCCGGGGCGCAGGTCCTCCGAGACGGCCGGGACGGCGATGTGCAGAATCGTCGCGTCGAGGGCGACCATCAGAAGGCTGACGCACAGGACGACCAGCACGGACCAGCGGTTTCCGGCGACGGCCCGCACGTTCCTCACGTGCGGCCGATGCCCGGGGGCGCCCGCAGACCGCTGTGTTCCGGCCGTGGTCGTCCCTGACATGCACGTCCCTCCCAGTGACATCCCTCGCGCTCGGCGGACCGGCGGGACGGCGTTGTCCAACGTCCCTGCGGGCCCGGCATCGACGGGCGAGTGAGCCGTCAGAGTACGCGAGTTCACACCTGTGCCGCGTGGTGCACCTCTCACCGGGGCGGGCGGCGGGGTGTGGCGTGCGCCACGTGGCCGGGAGCGCGCCGGGGACCTGCCGGGGGGCCACCAGTGATCTTGAGGGCCTCATGAGGGAGCGGGAAATTCCATGTTGAGTTCCGGTGAACACAATTCATCGGCGTACATTCACTCTTACGAGCGGGCCTCCGAATGAATTGCGCACCAGGCCGCCCCGCATTCCCGAACGGCCTGGAATTACCCTCTCGATGAGACACACCCCACATCACATCGTCATCACAAAGATGCCGGATGGGCCGGGCTTGTCACTCACCCGCTGTAACGTCGATTCAGTGCGTACCGACCAAATCTTTGCCCGGCTGGACCGGGAACCGGAGCCGCCGAAGATAGAGATCCCCGGGATGAGCCGTACCCGTACGGCCCTCTTCGGTTCGACGCTGGCGTTCTACATCGCCATCGTCTGGGCCGTGCTGATCACGTCCTGGCTGGTGGCCCTCGACTGGAAGATCATGCTGTTCCGGCCGTACGAGCAGTGGCCGGAGCTCCATGCCTTCCTGGACTACTTCGTGGTGCTCGGGCAGCGCGGACCCACCGCCGTGATGGTGGCGGCGTGGCTCGGCTGGCGCTCCTGGCGTCAGCACACACTGCGCCCGCTGCTGACGCTGGGCGCCTCGCTCCTCCTGCTGAACGTGACGGTGGGCGCGGTCAAGCTGGGCCTCGGCCGCCTGGGCCCGCACTACGCGACGGAGATCGGCTCGGCCGAGATGTTCGCGGGCGGCGATATATTTCCTTCCGGTCACACCGCCAACGCCGTGGTCACCTGGGGCATCCTGGCCTACCTGGCCACCACCCCACGGGCCAGGCGCTGGCTTTCGGTGCTCTCCGCCGTCGTCGCCCTGGGCGTCGGCGCGACGACCGTCTACCTGGGCACGCACTGGGTGAGCGACGTGCTGCTCGGCTGGGCGGCGGGGCTGCTGATCCTGCTGAGCCTGCCCTGGTTCGAGCCGCTGATCGGCCGCACCGAAGCCTGGGTCTTCGCGGTGCGCGAGGCCTGGCGCGCGAGTCGCAGGCTCGGCGCCGCGCGGCCCGCACCGGCCGGCGGCCGGCTGTCCCCGGCTCTCTTCCCGCAGCGCCACCCCACCAGGCAGGGCGACCAGCCGGCCCGCGAGCCGGTGGGCGCGGGCAGCGGCCGCTCCACGAGCAGCACGAGGACCACCGTTCACCTCACCCAGCGGCCCCACCCGGTCCGCTCGGAGCGGACCCCCGTCACCCCGGCCGGCAGCCGCCGCCCGCCGCACGCCGACCGTACGGGCGCGGCGCGCCCCGGCACATCGCCCCGGCCGGTGGCCGGCAGCTGACCGCCCGAAGGACGGCGGGGACGGTACGCACAGGCCTCGCCCCGCACACGAAGGCCCCGGCGGCTCCCATGGAGCGGCCAGGGCCTTCGTCGCGTTCCAGGTCCGGTCCGGGCCGGTTTGGTCGGGTCCGGTCGGGTCCGGGTCAGCCCTTCCAGCAGCGGATGACCCGGTTCTCCTCGACCTCGAAGTTGAGGCGTCCCGTCAGGAACTCCATGGTGATGATCGAGCCCGGCGGAAGCGCCCTGACAGTGGTCCAGCCTCGCTCGCGGGCCAGCCGCTCTGCGCTGGTGGCGTCGAGGCCGACGTACGCCTCCGGGGCGTCGTCGGGCTGTGCGGAAGGAGTCGGTAGGGGTGCCATGAGACTCACCGTAGGCCGCCCGGGACGGGGAAGGAAGCGCGGGGGCCGAGCTGTGTGTCACCGCACCACATACCTCAGCGGTCACACTTGTGTCACAGGATCACGACGGGCGTTTGACATCAACGCCTTCACCCGAAAGGGCAGTCGGGTGCCCGCGGGAGATTAATTGCGGACCTCTGGAATGATCACGCAATAACAGGTTCTGAATTCATTCCCGGCTTCCCGGAGGGCGCTCAGCGACAATTCCCCCGGCGACTCCCCCGGGAGAACTGACGGGCCGTCGCGAATTCACGGTTTCCCCACAGAATCCGCACCGGGCGGAGTGCGCCCCCGGACCCCCGGGGGCGTATCCGGCCGCGTACGCACCCTGTCGGACCGGGGCCCGACGCGAGCATGATGTGTCTCCAGCCTGCTGCCTGAAGCCCGATGGGGGCAAAGCGATGGGGACGGAGACGGACACCGCCGCGGCGGTCGCGGGGCCCGCACGGGAGCGGCGGCGCGGCCGCGTGATCGTGGACTGGCTGACGACCACGGACCACAAGAAAATCGGGCATCTCTACCTGATCACGTCGTTCGTCTTCTTCCTCGTCGCCGGGCTGATGGCGCTGATGATGCGCGCCGAGCTGGCCAGGCCGGGTCTCCAGCTGATGAGCAACAACGAGTTCAACCAGGCCTTCACGATGCACGGCACGATCATGCTGCTGCTCTTCGCGACCCCCACCTTCGCCGGCTTCGCCAACGAGATCATGCCGCTCCAGATCGGCGCGCCCGATGTCGCGTTCCCCCGGCTGAACATGCTCTCGTACTGGCTGTTCCTCTTCGGCGGCCTCATCGTGCTCGGCTCGCTGCTCGTCCCCAGCGGCCCGGCGAACTTCGGCTGGTTCGCGTACGCCCCGCTCAACGGCCTGGAGCGGTCCCCGGGCATCGGCGCCGACCTGTGGATCATGGGCCTGGCGCTCTCCGGCTTCGGCACGATCCTCGGCGCGGTCAACTTCCTGACCACCATCATCGGGATGCGCGCCCCCGGCATGACCATGTTCCGTATGCCGGTCTTCACCTGGAACGTCCTGTTCACCTCGATCCTGGTGCTGGTCGCCTTCCCCGTGCTGGCGGCGGCCCTGCTGGTCCTGGAGGCGGACCGGCGCTTCGGATCGATGGTCTTCGAGGCGGAGTACGGCGGGGCGCTGCTGTGGCAGCACCTCTTCTGGTTCTTCGGCCATCCCGAGGTCTACATCATCGCGCTGCCGTTCTTCGGCATCATCACCGAGATCATCCCGGTCTTCTCCCGCAAGCCGATCTTCGGTTACGTGATGCTGGTCGGCGCGACCATGGCCATCACCGGACTCTCGCTGGTCGTCTGGGCGCACCACATGTTCGCGACGGGCGCGGTGCTGCTGCCCTTCTTCTCCTTCATGTCGTTCCTCATCGCCATCCCGACCGGAGTGAAATTCTTCAACTGGACGGGGACGATGCTCAAGGGCTCGCTCTCCTTCGAGACGCCGATGCTGTGGGCCGTCGGCTTTCTCGTGAGCTTCCTCTTCGGCGGCCTGACCGGTGTCATCCTGGCCTCACCGCCGCTCGACTTCCACGTCACCGACTCGTACTTCGTCGTCGCGCACTTCCACTACGTCGTCTTCGGCACGGTCGTCTTCGCGACCTTCGCGGGCTTCTTCTTCTGGTGGCCGAAGTTCACCGGGAAGATGCTCGACGAGCGGCTCGGCAAGATTCAGTTCTGGACCCTGTTCATCGGCTTCCACACCACGTTCCTGGTCCAGCACTGGCTGGGCGCCGAGGGCATGCCGCGCCGGTACGCCGACTATCTGGCGGCCGACGGCTTCACGGTCCTCAACACCATCTCGTCCATCGGCGCGTTCCTGCTCGGCCTGTCCACGCTGCCGTTCCTCTACAACCTCTGGAAGACGGCGAAGTACGGGACGAAGGTCGACGTGGACGATCCGTGGGGCTACGGCCGTTCGCTGGAGTGGGCGACCTCCTGTCCGCCGCCCCGCCACAACTTCGTCACCCTCCCCCGCATCCGCTCCGAGTCGCCCGCCTTCGACCTGCACCACCCCGAGTTCGCGGCGATCCAACGAGCCGGCCAGGTCACTCCGGCGCCCCTCGATCCAGAGAGCGCGCGAGGAGATCACGGGCCCACCTGATCCGGTCGGTGAGCTCCGGCGGCTCGACCACGTCGAAGTCGAAGCCCGTCAGCATGATGTGAATGATCAGCACATCGAGGCTCGCCGCCCCGGTGCGCAGCAGACAGCTGTGCTCGTCGACCGCTTCGAGCGCACCGGCGCTCGGCGAGACCACCTGCCGCGCCTCGTCCAGAGGCACCCGCAGCCGGACCACGGCCGTCGCGGCGTACGCCCCGGTGGAGATGCCTTCGGAGACGTACGCCGCGAGGTCCTCGGCCGGGGGATCGCGCGGGACGAAGCGCGGCCCGTGCGGGGGCGTCGGGGTGATCCGGTCCGCCCGGAACGTACGCCAGTCAAAGCGGTCCAGGTCCCAGGCGACGAGGTACCAGCGCCGCTCGGTGCACACCAGGCGGTGCGGCTCGACGGTTCTGCGCGACGAACTGCCGCCGTGATCGCGGTACTCGAAGCGCAGCCGCTCGCTGTCCCGGCAGGCGTTGGCCAGCTCGGTGAGCACCGAGGCGTCGACGGTGGACGCTCCCGGGCCGCGCAGCATGGGGACGGTGAAGGCGTTGAGCGCCCCGACGCGGCGGCGCAGCCGGTTCGGCAGCACCTGTTCGAGCTTGGCCAGCGCGCGTACGGACGTCTCGCCGATGCCCTCGATGCCCTGGCCCGCGGCCGTGCGCAGACCGACGGCGACGGCCACCGCCTCCTCGTCGTCGAGCAGCAGCGGCGGCAGTTCGGCGCCCGCGCCGAGCTGGTAGCCGCCGCCCGTGCCGGGGCTGGCGTTGACGGGGTAGCCGAGCTCGCGCAGCCGGTCGACGTCACGGCGCACGGTGCGCGGCGTGACGCCGAGCCGCTCGGCCAGGTCGGGTCCCGACCAGTCGCGGTGGGCCTGGAGCAGCGAGAGCAGGCGCAGCAGACGTGCCGAGGTCTCCAACATGGAGGCGAGTCTGCCAGGGCTTGCGGACAGTCAGTGTCCGCAAGCCCCCGCGCTCCCGTCACTTGGGGGTGTCGAGCCGCACGCTGAGGTCGTTGTCGACGGTGAAGTACGGGCAGGCCGTGGTCGGCCGGGACACCCTCGGGCCCTCGACCGGCAGCACCGGATAGCGGAAGACGGCCTTCTTGTCCCAGACGTCGTCCAGGATGCGCCCGACCCGTATCCCGGCCGCCTGGCCCGGCTCCGCATCGGCCTGGCACAGCCACAGGTCCCACAGCCGCTGCTCGTCGCCGCGCCCCTCGGCCAGCGGCTCGTACGCCAGGGTGAAGGTGAACGTGCCGTCCTCCCGGACCGTCACCGGCGCCCGGTGCACGTCCTTCTTGGCGCCGCGCAGCCTGGCCTCGACGACCGCGCCCCCGCCGAGCCCGGCGCCGTACAGCCGCCCCTCCAGCGTCATCTCACCGTGCGCGAAGGTGATGGCCCCGGCCTCCGCGTGCGGCGCGCGCAGCCAGCTGCGCACGGCGAGCTTGCCGTCGACGGTCGGGTACGGGATGCGTACGGCGACCTGGGCGCGCCCGGGGTCGGGGGCGCGGTCGACGAGCGAGCGCAGGTCCCTGATGCCGGGGACGAGACGCTGTTCCCCGGTCTCGTCGCCGTGGGCGGTGAAGGCGTCCCAGCGGCCCTCGGCCAGCTCGACCGTGCTCGGCAGCACCGCCCGCAGCCGGCCCTCCCCCGTGGGCGTGAGCGGCAGGCGCATGACGTCCGCGGCCGTTTTCCCGCCGCGCCGCCGCAGCACGAGCACCGCGCCCGGCGACGCGTCACCCACGATGTCGAAGGTGACGCCGCCCGCGGAGTCCGCGATGCAGTCGGCGCGCGGCGGCTCCGCGCGGGTCGAGGTGCTGGTCATGCGGTCTGCCCTTTCCGGAGCACGGAGGCGGCCTTGTAGCGGAGGGAGTACGCCCCGTCGAGCACCGCTCCGCGGGAGAGGTACAGCGCGTCGTGGACCCGGCTGCGCGAGCGGCCGTGGGCGCCGCGCGAGACCAGTTCGGTGAACAGCGCCTCGTGGCGCTCGGCGATGTGGCCCGGGTCGAAGCGGGCCGAGCTCTCGAGCGCGGCCGCGCCCATGGCGCGCCGCAGCTCGTCGTCGTTGATGAGGCCGAGGAGCGCGCCGGCGACCGCGTCGGTGTCACCGACCGGCACGAGCCGTCCGTCGGAACCGTCGGTGATGATCTCGCGGGGCCCGTGCGGGCAGTCGGTGGAGACGACCGGCAGGCCGGAGCGCATCGCTTCGACGATGGTCATGCCGAAGGACTCGTGGCTGGAGGTGACCGCGGCGATCGAGCCCTTGACCCACTCGGGTTCGATGGGATTGGCCGGTCCCATCAGGAAGACGTGGTTGTGCAGCCCGAGTTCACCGACGAGGGCGTGCAGGGCGGCCTTCTCGTTGCCGCTCGCGTCGCCGCTGCCGTAGATGCGCAGCCGCCAGTCGGGGCGGGCGGCGACGACCTTCGCGAAGGCCTCGATGAGCAGGTCGTACCGCTTGACCTTGGTCAGCCGGCCGGCCGCGACGACCCACTTGGCGCTGGAGTCGGCCGGCGCGACGAGGGGCGCGGGCACGCTGTTGGGCACGGCCTCGATCCGTACGCCCGGCAGCTTGAGGCGGCTGCGGTAGGCGTGGGCGTCGGCCTCGGTGACGGTCGTGATGGCGTCCAGCAGGCCGTAACGGTGGCTCAGCTCGCGGCGCAGGCGGTAGCTGTGGCCGGCGAGGGTGAGGTGCTCCTGGCCGACGCGCACGGGGCCGCGCCTGGTCTGCCTGGTGATGTGCACGTTGAGTCCGGGACGGGTGCCGACGACGACATCCGCCTCCGTGGACTTCAGATGCGTGGCTATACGCGCATCGGTGAGGCGGCTGTACTGCTTGTGGCGGCCGTCGCCGGCCGGGAAGACTCTGGCCGGGAGGGCGAACCGCTCGTCGTCGCCGTCGTACCCGTGGCTCTTCTTCCGCAGGTCCACCAGGTAGTCCAGCCGTACGTCGGCGGGAGCCCCCATCGCCGGCTCGTCGCGGTGGCGGAAGACCGAGACGATCTCGACATCGTGTTGCTCGGCCAGTGCCTGGGCGAGGTTGAACGTCGTACGGATCGTCCCGCCGATGCCGTACGCGTTGTGGAGCAGGAAAGAGATGTGCATACGCCGACGCCGACCCCCAGATCTTCGGCGGACTGGTCTGCGTCCGCCTGCTTTCAGAAATGGACTGTACTGGGCGGAAACTGATTGGTCTGGGCCGCATCGAATCGTTCCAATACGGTTGTGACATCGATAGCGCGAGCAGGCAACCAAACCGCTGTTCCATGCATCAGGGCATGAACTGCGCGGCGGAGCCGTCGTGTTCAGCGGTCGTGTTCAGTCCGACGGAATCACCAGCATGACACCGGTGCGGATCCGGTCCGGATTACGCCCGATCACCTTCGCGTTTGCCCGGTACAGCGCCTTCCAGCCGCCCTTGACACGGTAGCGGCGGGCGATCGAGGCGAGCGTGTCACCGGCCTTCACCACATGGGCGCGGCCGGCGAGGTGGTAGCGCTTCGAGCAGGCGGGCCACGCCCTCCACCCCTGAGTGGCGAGCACCGCTTCCGCCACCGCGATCTGCTCCGCCCGGGTGGCGAGGTCCGCGCGCGGGGCGTACGCGAGCCCGCCGTGCTCCACCCACGTCGGCTGCCAGAACTGCAGTCCGCCGTAGTAACCGTTCCCCGTGTTGATGTGCCAGTCGCCGCCGCTCTCGCACTCGGCGAGGCAGTTCCAGGGCCACTGAGTGGCAGCGCAGTCGCCCACGGGCGGTGTTCGAGGGCCGGGCGCGGGCGACGGCAGAGCGGCCTGGGCCTCCGCCGGGCCCAGGGCCAGCAGTACGGCGAGCAGGGCGACCGGCACGTAACGGGACTGCGGCAGCTTCGGCATCGCGCCACGCTAAGCAGGCACGTTCGCATCGGCTCACGTGCCGCGCGGCGGACCCCGAAGCCCCACCCGGTCGGCCGACGGGCGTTGACGGGACGCCGCCCCGGCTGGTTGGTTCGATTCCGTTCCCCTCTTCGCGTGACCCCGGCGACAGATCACCCGTTGTCTTCTTGACGAGCCGGGAACCTCCCGGCACCCGCACCGAGTCCGAGGAGTCCCCCGTGCCGCGCATGCTCGACGTCAGCGACGACGTACGCGCCGAGATCGGCAACGAAGAAGCCGACCGCCTGCTCGCCGGCGAGAACGCCCCGGGCAGTTACGACTGCACCTCCTGCCGCACGCAGGGCGACTCCGAACTGGAGCGCACGAGCACCGTCCTGTTCGTCGGAGACGAGACAGCCGTGCTCGCGTTCGCCCACGCCACCTGCATCCCCTCGCAGGTCGTCAAGGTGGCCGAGGATCAGCTCCAGGGCGCCGTACGCAGCATCACCGGCGGCGGCCCCGACCTTCCGAGCGCCGAGGAGTACGGCGGCTCGCCCGGTCAGGCCGTGCTCGGGATCACCAGCGGTCTCGTACTGATCGACGACCAGCTGCACCCGGCTCTGGTGGTCGAGCCGACCGGCCCGGTCGCCCGTCCCGGCTCCAACGGCACCACCGACGAGTTCCTGCCGCTCGTCACCGAGCAGGGGTTCCAGCCGGTCACCGACATGTCCGAGGTGCCCGCCGCGCTGCCCGGCTGGTCGGTCCTGCTCGCCATGGGCCAGCTGCACGCCGTACTCCAGCCCGGGACCGGCGGCGGAAACCCGGTCTCCTGGTGGCAGGCCCACCAGCCGCTCCAGGTCACCGAGGGCTGGCGGACGGCGGCCAACAAGTCGAGCACCGTCCTCGTCTACACCGCCCCCGCCGGCTCGATCGGCCAGCAGCCGCGCGAGGACCTGCTGCGCAACGCGCTGGAGCGGGCCGCCGCCCGTGGTGTGCTGGCCGCCGCCGCCATGCCGCTGGCCGGCACCTGACAGTCACGGGCCGGCACAACGGGCCCACGGGCAGCGCGCACCCCCGCCGAGCAGGGAATTCCCTGCTCGGCCCGCATCCGACGGGCGCTGGGGTCGTTGGCACATACGTGCACTCATACGACCCCTCACGCCATCAGCCGTACCAGAGCCAGATCCCCGCGATGCGTCCCTCGCGGGAGACCCGGACCGAGCCCTCGCACACCCCGATCTACGACGCGCTCTACTCGGAGTACCTCAGGTCGTTCCGGGCACTGCCCGGCGACCGCAGCGGCGAGGAGGAACTGGGGTTCACGGGCTTTGCCCAGGGGGCGCGCCACGGTCAGGGCCCCGGCACCACGAGTCACACCGGTCAGGGAACGCACGGCGGGCACACCGGTTTCTGGCGCGTCACGAGCACCGACAGCAGCAGCACCCCCAACAGCAACGGGCGGCAGCACACCGGGAATCACTTCCCGGCCGCGCTGCCGCCCGCTCCCCGTCGGGGGTTCTAGGCCCGCCTACATGCCGTCCGGCGTCACTTCTTGCGGCCGCGCTTCTCGCGCACCCGCACCGAGATGTGGATCGGCGTGCCCTCGAAGCCGAACTCCTCGCGCAGCCGGCGCTCGATGAACCGCCGGTAGCCGGCCTCCAGGAAGCCGGAGGCGAAGAGCACGAACCGCGGCGGCTTGGCTCCCGCCTGGGTCCCGAAGAGGATGCGGGGCTGCTTGCCGCCGCGGACCGGGTGCGGGTGGGAGGCGACGATCTCACCGAGGAAGGCGTTGAGCCTGCCGGTCGGGATGCGCGTCTCCCAGCCCGCGATCGCCGTCTCGATCGCCGGGACCAGCTTCTCCATGTGACGGCCGGTCTGCGCCGAGACGTTCACCCGGGGCGCCCACGCGACCTGGGCGAGCTCGGTGTCGATCTCGCGCTCCAGGTAGTAGCGGCGCTCCTCGTCGAGGGTGTCCCACTTGTTGTACGCGATGACCAGTGCGCGGCCCGCTTCGACGGCCATCGTGATGATCCGCTGGTCCTGCACGCTGATGGACTCGCTGGCGTCGATCAGTACGACCGCGACCTCGGCCTTCTCGACGGCGGCGGCGGTACGCAGCGAGGCGTAGTAGTCCGCGCCCTCCTGGAGGTGGACGCGGCGGCGGATGCCGGCCGTGTCGATGAACTTCCAGGTGATGCCGCCGAGCTCGATCAGCTCGTCGACCGGGTCGCGGGTGGTGCCCGCGACCTCGTTGACGACGACACGGTCCTCGTTCGCCACCCGGTTGAGCAGCGACGACTTGCCGACGTTCGGACGGCCGATGAGCGCGATACGGCGCGGGCCGCCGATGGCCGTCCCGAAGGACTGGGCCGGGGCTTCCGGCAGGGCCTCCAGGATGGCGTCCAGCATGTCGCCGGTGCCACGGCCGTGCAGCGAGGAGACGGGGTGCGGCTGGCCGAGGCCGAGCGACCACAGGGCGGTCGCGTCCGCCTCGCCGCTCAGACCGTCGACCTTGTTGGCGCACAGCACCACGGGCTTGCCGGCCTTGCGCAGCAGCCGTACGACGGCCTCGTCGGTGTCGGTGGCGCCGACGGTGGAGTCGACGACGAAGACGACCGCGTCGGCGGCCTCGATCGCGTACTCCGCCTGGGCGGCGACGGACGCGTCGATGCCTAGGACGTCCTGCTCCCAGCCGCCGGTGTCGACGATCTTGAAGCGGCGGCCCGCCCACTCGGCCTCGTAGGTGACGCGGTCACGGGTGACGCCCGGCTTGTCCTCGACGACGGCCTCGCGGCGGCCGATGATGCGGTTCACCAGGGTCGACTTGCCGACATTGGGGCGGCCGACGACGGCGAGGACCGGCAGCGGGCCGTGACCGGCTTCACCGATCGCGCCTTCGACCTCTTCGGGGTCGAAGCCCTCCTGCGCGGCGAGCTCCATGAACTCCGCGTACTCGGCGTCGCCAAGTGCTCCGTGCTCGTCGCCGGAGTGATTCTGGTCGTTCATGAAGTCCGTTCCTCGTTCATCATCATCGATGGACCACCCGATTCGCGCGGTCCACTACTCAAGTCTCGCCCGGCGCCCGGTGAAGCGCCTGGCACTTTCCAGGTGGACGGTCAGCCGCTCCTGGATACGTACGGTGGCCTCGTCCAGCGCCTTGCGCGTGCGCCGTCCGCTGCCGTCCCCGGCTTCGAAGGCATCACCGAAGACGACGTCCACGCGGCTGCGCAGTGGCGGCAGCCCCCGTATCAGCCGGCCGCGGCGCTCCGTACTGCCGAGCACCGCCACCGGGACGATCGGCGCCCCGCTGCGTACGGCGAAGTACGAAAGACCGGCGCGCAGCGACGCGAAGTCGCCCTCGCCCCTGGTGCCCTCCGGGAAGATCCCGAGGACACCGCCGTCCGCCAGCACGCCCAGCGCGTTCGAGATCGCCGTACGGTCGGCGGTCGTGCGGTCCACCTTCAGCTGACCGATTCCGCGCAGGAACGGGTCGAGGGGGCCGACGAACGCCTCTTTCTTGATCAGGAAGTGCACCGGACGAGGGGCGGTCCCCATCAGCATGGGGCCGTCGATCATGTGCGAGTGGTTCACGGCCAGGATCACCGGACCGCTCATGGGCACTCGCCAGGCACCCAGCACACGGGGCTTCCACAGCCCGTACATGAGCCCGATGCCGATGCCGCGTCCGACGGCCGCACCACGCAGTGTGGGTGCGGTCACTTCGCGGCCCGCTTCCCCTCGACCAGGGTAACGACACACTCGATGACCTGCTCCAGCGTGAGGTCGCTGGTGTCGACCTCGACCGCGTCGTCCGCCTTGGCGAGCGGCGACGTCTTGCGGCTGGAGTCGGCCGCGTCCCGCTTCAGCAGGGCCTCACGGGTCGCGGACACGTCCGCGCCCTTGAGCTCGCCGCTGCGGCGGGCGGCGCGCGCCTCGGGAGAGGCGGTCAGAAAGATCTTGAGGTCCGCGTCCGGCAGCACGGTCGTACCGATGTCGCGTCCCTCGACGACGATGCCGAGCGCAGCGCCCTTGGCGATGGAGCGCTGGAGGTCGGTGATCAGGGCGCGCACCTCGGCCACCGCGCTCACGGCGCTCACCCTGGAGGTGACCTCCTGGGTGCGGATCGGCCCGGAGGCGTCGATCCCGTCGACCGTGATCGTGGGAGCGGACGGGTCCGTGCCGGAGACGATCACGGGCTTGCCCGCGGCGTCCGCGATGGCGACGGGGTCCGTGACGTCGATGCCGTTGTTCAGCATCCACCAGGTGATCGCCCGGTACTGGGCGCCGGTGTCCAGGTAGCTCAGGCCGAGCTTGGCGGCGACGGCCTTGGAGGTGCTGGACTTGCCCGTGCCGGAGGGGCCGTCGATGGCGACAATCACTGCTGCCGGGGCGGTCCGGGCGGCGGTTTCCACGGTGTAGGACACCTTCCTGGTACACGGGCTGAGGCGGGCGAGGACCCAAGGGACCCCACACAAGGTTACCGAGTCCCCGGGCCCGCCCTCGACGCCCCTACGAAGCCACCACAAACCGGACACCGCATCGGTGCGCGAAGGCCGCTACTGGCGGATCGACCAGCCCCGCTCGCGCAGCGACGCGCTCAGCCCCGGCGCGGTCGCCGGTTCCACCATCAGCTGGACCAGGCCCGCCTGCTGCCCTGTCGCGTGTTCGATGCGTACGTCCTCGATATTGACGCCCGCACGGCCCGCGTCCGCGAAGATCCTGGCCAGCTCGCCGGGACGGTCGCTGATGAGGACCGCGACGATCTCGTACGCCGCCGGGGCGGCCCCGTGCTTGCCCGGTACCCGCTCGCGGCCGGCGTTGCCGCGCCGCAGGACGTCCTCGATGCCGTCGGCTCCGCCCCGCCGCTTGTCGTCGTCGGCGGACTGGAGCGCCCGCAGCGCCTGGACGGTCTCCTCCAGGTCGGCCGCGACCCCGGTGAGCACGTCCGCGACGGGCCCGGGGTTGGCGGAGAGGATCTCGACCCACATGCGGGGGTCGGAGGCGGCGATGCGGGTGACGTCCCTGATGCCCTGACCGCACAGCCGTACCGCCGTCTCGTCCGCGTCCGCGAGCCGCGCCGCGACCATCGAGGAGACGAGCTGCGGGGTGTGCGAGACGAGCGCGACCGCGCGGTCGTGGGCGTCCGCGTCCATGACCACCGGGACGGCCCGGCACAGGGCGACGAGCTCCAGCGCGAGGTTCAGGACCTCGGTGTCGGTGTCGCGGGTGGGGGTGAGGACCCAGGGGCGGCCCTCGAAGAGATCGGCGGTCGCGGCGAGCGGGCCCGAACGTTCCTTGCCGGACATCGGGTGCGTACCGATGTACGCCGTGAGGTCGCAGCCCAGTGCCTCCAGCTCGCGGCGCGGTCCGCCCTTGACGCTGGCGACGTCGATGTACGCGCGGGCGACCCCGCGCCGCATGGCGTCGGCCACCGTGGCGGCAACGAGCGCGGGCGGTACGGCGACGACGGCCAGGTCGACGCGGCCCTCGGGCGCCTCGTCGGTGCCGGCACCGAGGGCCGCGGCGGTGTGGGCTTGCGCCGGGTCGTGGTCGGTGAGGTGGACGGTGACGCCGCGCCCGGCGAGGGCGAGGGCCGCGGAGGTGCCGATGAGGCCGGTTCCGATGACGAGTGCGGTTCTCACTGGGCGATGTCCTTGCGGAGGGCGGCTGCGGCACCGAGGTAGACGTGCGAGACCGCGGACTTGGGCAGGTCCGACTCGACATGCGCGAGAATCCGTACGACACGGGGCATGGCGCCCGCTATGTCCAGTTCCTGTGCGCAGATCAGCGGTACGTCGACGATGCCGAGCTTGCGTGCGGCGGCGGCCGGGAAGTCGCTGTGGAGATCGGGGGTGGCTGTGAACCAGATGCTGATGAGGTCGTCGGGAGTGAGCCCGTTGCGCTCCAGGATGGCCGAGAGCAGCTCACCGACCTGCTCGTTCATGTGCCCGGACTCGTCCCGCTCCAGCTGGACGGCCCCACGCACCGCTCGTACTGCCACGTCGTGCTCCTCGCTCCGTACCTCATCCACCCCTGCATGATTCAGCGTAGTTGGGTCGCGGGGCTGGTCCCCGCCCTCCCCGCCCTTCCCGCTGCGCGGACGGCTGCGCGGGCGGCCGTACGGACTGGGCTGTCAGACGTACAGCCGCCGCGTGATGTGGCATTCGCTCCTCCGGTGCTTCTTCTCCGGGGCTTTCGGCGCGAAGATGCTGCTGCTTCATGGGACGACTTGAGGAGCACGTGATGGGCAAGGGCACGAGCCGCCGGACGGTCCTCGCGGCCGCCACCGCGGTGGCCGCACTGGCCACTGGCTGCGGCGGGAACGGCGACGAGAACGGCGGCGGCGAGGAGACCCCGGCGCCCTCGGAGCCGTCCGCGCCGTCCGCGGATTCACCGACCGCCGAGGAGACGCCGGGCGGCGGGCGGGCGCTCGCCAGTACCTCGGAGATCCCCGTGGGCGGCGGCACGATCTTCAAGGACGAGAAGGTCGTGGTCACGCAGCCGGAGGAGGGGACCTTCAGGGCCTTCTCCGCGGTCTGCACCCACCAGGGGTGCACGGTCGGCAGCGTCGAGGGCGGCACGATCAACTGCCCCTGCCACGGCAGCAAGTTCCGGATCGCGGACGCATCGGTCGCGCAGGGCCCGGCCCGCAAGCCGCTCCCGCCGCGGCAGATCACTGTGGAAAGTGGTTCGATCCGGCTGCCCTGACTGCGGCACAATCCCGAGCATGATCCCGCCGACGCCCGAAGACCTCGTACGCCATCACACGGTGTACTCCTGCGTGATGGGCTCGCGCGCCTTCGGCCTGGCGACGGACGGCAGCGACACGGACCGGCGCGGCGTCTTCGTCGCACCGACACCGCTGTACTGGCGCTTCGAGAAGCCTCCGACGCATGTCGAGGGACCGGCGGACGAACAGTTCTCCTGGGAGCTGGAACGTTTCTGCGAGCTGGCCCTGCGCGCCAATCCCAACATCCTGGAGTGCCTGCACTCCCCGCTGGTCGAGCAGGTGGACCCGACCGGCCGCGAGCTGCTCGCGCTGCGCGACGCGTTCCTCTCCCGCCGGGCCCACCAGACGTTCGCCCGGTACGCCGCCGGCCGGCGCAAGAAGCTGGAGGCGGACGTACGGCAGTACGGCGCCCCGCGCTGGAAGCACGCCATGCACCTGCTGCGGCTGCTCGGCAGCTGCCGCGATCTGCTGCGTACGGGCGAGCTGGTCGTCGACGTCGGCGAGGAGCGCGAGCGGCTGCTGGCGGTGAAGCGCGGCGAGGTGGCGTGGCGGGAGGTCGAGCGCCGGATGGAGGATCTCGCGGCGCAGGCGGAGGCGGCCGAGGCGAAGAGCCCCCTCCCGGCGGAACCGGACCGCCCCCGCGTGGAGGACTTCCTGATCCGCACGCGCCGCGCTTCAGCCTGCTGAGACGGGCACCGGCACGCCCGCGCCGCGCCCGAGCCGCGCCCGTACGACAAGCCGTTCAGCCGCTCGTACGCCACCGCCTCCGCCTTGGCCGCGATCAGCTCAGCCAGGTACGCCGCAGACGCTTCTCGTACGCGCTCATGGATCAAGCGTCCCAGAGCGCGCCGAGGGCCAGCAGCTCATTTCCGTACTCGATGCGCTCCGCCCACTCGGCGGGCCACACCCCGGCGCCCAGGTGCGCTCCCGCGAACGCCCCCGCGAGGCAGGCGATCGAGTCCGAGTCGCCCTTCGTGCACGCGGCCCGCCGCAGCGCGGTGACCGGCTCCTCCGGGAATTGCAGGAAGCACAGGAGGGCGGTCGCGAGGGCCTCCTCCGCGATCCATCCGTCGCCCGTCGCCAGGCACGGATCGGTCTCGGGGGACGGCGAGCGCAGTGCCTCCGCGAGGCGTTCCAGTATGGCCAGGCACTCGTCCCAGCCGCGTGCCATGAACGCCTCCGGTGAGGCGTCGTGGGCGTACGTCCACAGGTCGCCGAGCCAGCGCTCGTGGTACCGGGTGCGGTTCTCGTACGCGTACGAACGGAGCAGCCCCACCAGACCCGTCGGCTCCGCGCCCTGCGCCAGCAGATACACCGCGCGGGCCGTCAGGTCGCTCGCCGCCAGCGCCGTCGGATGCCCGTGCGTGAGCGCCGACTGCAACTGCGCGGCCCCCGCGCGCTGCTCATCGCTGATCCCCGGTACGAGCCCGACCGGCGCGACCCGCATATTGGCCCCGCAACCCTTCGAGCCCAGCTGGCTGGCCTGCTGCCAGGGCAGGTCGCTGTCGAGCAGCCCGCAGGCGACGAGACAGGTGTTGCCGGGGGCCCGGTTGTTCTCCGGCGAGTGGTACCACGCGACGAACTCGTTGCGCACGAGTTGCGCGAACCGCTCCGGACCCGCGACCCCGCGCTCCGAGGTCGCGCGTATCCCGCGTCCGAGCGCGAGCGTCATCTGCGTGTCGTCCGTGACGATCGCGGGGGACGGCAGCTCCATCTCCCGCCACGGGCCGCACTTCGCGAGGATCGAAGGTACGTCGCTGAACTCGGTCGGGAAGCCCATCGCGTCCCCGAGCGCCAGCCCCACGAGGGCACCGGTGGCTGCCTGCTTCATATGGACCGTTCTCCTTCGGGTCGTCGTTCGGGTCGTCGTTCGGGGCGTTCGGGGCGCAGAAGTGGTGGGTGCAGCGCGGCGGCGGTTCCGGCCCGGTAGAGCGCGGCTGGCTTCCCCCGTCCGCCGGTACGCCGGGGCGCCCCTTCCACCGGCTCGACGAAGCCGGGCGAGGCGAGCACCTTGCGCCGGAAGTTCGGCCGGTCGAGCTGCACGCCCCAGACCGTCTCGTACACCTGCTGGAGCTCGCCCAGGGTGAACTCGGGCGGGCAGAAGGCCGTGGCCAGGCACGTGTATTCGAGCTTGGCGCGGATGCGCTCCCCCGCGTCGGAGATGATCCGCGCGTGGTCGAAGGCGAGGTCCGGCACGCCGCCGACGGGCATCCACTGCGCGTGCGCCGCGTCGCCGCCGCCGCGCGGTTCCGGCAGGCCGGGCACGAGCGCTGTGTACGCGACGGAGACGACGCGCATCCGCGGGTCGCGGTCGGGATCGCTGTACGTACGCAGCTGCTCCAGGTGCAGCGCGGCGGCGGACTCCTGCGACAGGCCGGTCTCCTCGGCCAGTTCGCGCCGGGCGGCGTCCTCCGCGCACTCGCGGGGCAGTATGAATCCGCCGGGCAGCGCCCACGCCCCGGCGTACGGGTCCTGTCCGCGCCGGATCAGCAGGACGTGCAGCCGGTTCTCGCGCACGGTGAAGACGGCCAGGTCGACAGTGACGGCGAACGGCTCGAAGGCGTGCGGGTCGTACCTCGGCGTTCGGTTCGTCTCGTGGTTCGTCTCTTCGTTCGTCTCTTCGTTCATCGCTTCTCCGGAAGAGGGTCGGTGAAGCCCCACCCCTCGGCGAGCAGCGCGTCCACGGCGGCGACGGCGGCCGCGAGCCGCTCCTCGTGCGGTCCGCCGAGGGTGAGGAATGTGCGCCCTGTACGGGTGAGTTCCTCGCGGAAGCGTTCCGTCATCCAGGGCCGCAGGTGTTCGCCGTCGCGCAGGCCGTCGTCCTCGAAGGGCACGCCCGCGTGGTCGGTGAGCAGCCACAGGTGCTGCCGTCCCCGGGCGGCGATCCGTGCGACGTCCGTACTGGGGCCACCAAGGTAGCGCTCGTGCCACACCGTGGTGGCGAAGGCGTCGGTGTCGCAGAACACCACGGGCGAGCCCGTCCCGGCTGCCGTGTCCTCGTCGTCGAACTGCCTCTGTGCGATCAGCGGGAAGTCGTCCGTACCGAACGCGACGTCCGTCCAGTCGGCTCCGGGCCGTTGTTCGCGCAGTGCGGCGAGTTTCCGCTCGCTGAACTCCCGGCCGTACTCGGGAACGCACTGTGTCCGTTCCCAGACGCCGCCGCGGCCCCGGTAGTGCTCCGTGAGCGCCCGCGCCATGGTCGTCGTCCCGGTCGACTCGGCCCCCAGGACGACCACGCGCCGCGCGAGTGCGGCTCGTACAGGCGCCTCCAGGTGGCCCCAGTGACGGGCAGGATCGGCGCGTACGGCCGTTCCCGAGACCGGAAAGGCCGCACGGCCCGGGTCGA
Source organism: Streptomyces sp. TRD_SC_5 (assembly GCF_056836825.1). NCBI lineage: Bacteria > Bacillati > Actinomycetota > Actinomycetes > Kitasatosporales > Streptomycetaceae > Streptomyces > Streptomyces sp. TRD_SC_5. Next base: position 1,348,488 of record NZ_JBWZZS010000001.1, read on the forward strand.
CGCACACGGCCTCCGCACCGAAGCGCCGGCCCAGCTCTTCGCCGTACGCCTCCGAGGTGAAGACGGCGTCGACGGGCTCGGGAACGGCCGCCAGGAAGACGGCCATGTGCGCGTCCCACACGGCGGGGTCGGTGATGTCGACCGGGATGTCGTCCACGGCGCCGACGACATCGGCGTCCGGGTGCACGGCCCTCATCCACGCCACCCTGTCGGCGAGCGGTACGGACTCGACGGACGAGGCGCACACGAGAACGGTGAGCCGTTCGCAGTGTTCCTGTGCGGTGCGCACGAGATGGTGGTGACCCGCGTGCGGCGGATAGAACTTCCCGAGCACGAGTCCGTGCTTGTACGCGGTCATGCCGCGGCCCGCACAACGTGCTGTTCCCTGGAACGCTCGTCACGCCGCCAGTTGAGCAGCCCGAGAACGCACAGTGCCATGAAACCGACGTACAGCAGGGACGTCAGATACAGCTCCTTGTGGGCGTACAGCGGGACGTACACGACGTCGGCCGCGATCCACAGCCACCACGATTCGAGGCGCTTCCTGCACTGTCCGTACGTCGCCATGAGGGACAGCGCTGTCGTCAGGGCGTCCCAGAAGGGAACGGTCGAATCGGTGGCACGGTCGAGCAGCAGCGTGAGGGTGACGGTCCCCACCGCCCCCGCCGCCAGCAGCCAGGTCCACTCGGTGCGGCTCGTGCGCCGTACCGGGAGGGACGAGGAGCCTGGTCCACCCCCGTGGGTCCAGGTCCACCAGCCGTAGGCGGCGAGGGTGATGAAGACGACCTGCAGGCCGGCGTCGGCGTACAGGCCCGCCTGGGTGAACAGGAGGACGAAGAAGAGGTTGTTGGCGATGCCGATCGGCCAGTTGGCGATGTGCTGCCGGGCGACGAGCCAGACACAGAGCGCGCCGCTGCCGAACCCGAGGACTTCCGTCCAGCTCACCGGGGTGTCCAGGACGGTCACCAGTGGCCGCTGCAGGGGTTCGAGTATGTCCGCGAGACTCACGCCCGCCTCCTTTATGGTCATGGTGACTATAAAGGGTTGAAGCCCCGCTCCACAAGCGGCAAAAAGCCCCGGCCGGTTCCTGTGCGTACGGGAACCGGCCGGGGCTTCGGCGAAAACGGGGCGTCGGTTACAGGCCGACTTCCTTCATCAGCATGCCGACCTCGGTGTTGGTTAGGCGGCGCAGCCAGCCGGACTTCTGGTCGCCCAGCGGGATCGGCCCGAAGGACGTCCGCACGAGCCGCTCGACCGGGAAGCCGGCCTCGGCCAGCATGCGGCGGACGATGTGCTTGCGGCCCTCGTGGAGGGTCACCTCGACCAGGTAGTTCTTGCCGGTGTTCTCGACGACCCGGAAGTGGTCGGCGCGGGCGTACCCGTCCTCCAGCGCGATGCCGTCCTTGAGCCGCTTGCCGAGGTCGCGCGGGAGCGGCCCCTGGATGGCGGCGAGGTAGGTCTTCTTCACGCCGTACTTCGGGTGCGTGAGACGGTGGGCCAGCTCGCCGTGGTTGGTGAGCAGGATGATGCCCTCGGTCTCGGTGTCCAGCCGGCCCACGTGGAAGAGACGCGTCTCACGGTTGTTCACGTAGTCGTTGAGGTTCTGGCGGCCGTCCGGGTCGCCCATCGTGGCGACGACACCGGCCGGCTTGTTGAGCGCGAAGAAGAGGTGCGACTGGGTGGCGACCGTCAGGCCGTCGACCTTGACCTCGTCCTTGTGCACGTCCACGCGGCGGCCCTGCTCGGTCACGATCTCGCCGTTGACCTCGACGCGGGCCTGCTCGATCAGCTCCTCGCAGGCACGCCGCGAACCCATGCCGGCACGGGCGAGAACCTTCTGCAGGCGCTCACCCTCCTGCTCGGCTCCCGGGAACGTCTTGGGCGTCTTCACCTGGGGCTTGCTGTGCCGCTCCCGTACGCGCTCCTCGAGCTTGGCGTCGAGCTCGCGCGGCCGGGAAGGGGCACTCTGCGGGCCACGGCGCAGACCGGGGGTCCTGAAGCCGCCCTGCGGGGCCTTGGGGCCGCCCTTGGCGCCACCGCGCGCGGACGCGCCACGGCTGCCGGTACCGGAGGCGCCGCCGGCGCTGCTGCTGCCGCCACGCCCCGCGCCCGCACCGCTGCCACCACGACCGGCTCCGGCGCCACCGCGACCGGCACCCGCACTGCTGCCGCCGCGACCAGCGGGGGCTCCACCACGGCCCGCACCGCCACCACTGCCGCCACGACCGGCGCCGCTGCCACCACGCCCCGCACCCGCACCGCTGCCACCACGGCCGGCGCCGCTGCCGCCGCGACCGCCGCCGCCCGCTCCGCCGCCGTCGCGGGCGCCGGGGGCGTCACGGCCGACGTCGTAACGGCGCTCCTCCGGACGGGGACTGTCCGGACGGTCGGTGCGCTTCTGCTTGTCGTCGCGTCCCTTGCCCGCGCCCCGCTGATTCCGGTCGTTGCCGCTTCCGCTGTTCCTGCCGCTGCTGCTTCGCATCAAAATTCCGTCTTGTCGTCTGCGTTTGTGTCCGAGGCGTACGGGGCGTCCGCATCGAACGACGGCACACCCTCTAGCGTCTCAGCCTCGATCGCGTCCGCCTCCGGGAGGAATGGCGCGAGCTCCGGGAGCTCGTCCAGGCCACGCAGGCCCATCCGCTCCAGAAAGTAGTTCGTCGTCCTGTACAGGATCGCACCTGTTTCAGGTTCCGTGCCCGCCTCCCCGACCAGACCCCGCTGGAGGAGGGTCCGCATCACGCCGTCGCAGTTCACGCCGCGTACGGCCGAGACCCGTGACCGGCTGACCGGCTGGCGGTACGCGACGACCGCGAGGGTCTCCAGGGCGGCCTGAGTGAGACGGGCCTGCTGGCCGTCCAGTACGAAGCTCTCCACCGCCGCCGCGTACTCGGGCCGCGTATAGAAGCGCCATCCCCCGGCCACCAGCCTGAGCTCGAACCCACGCCCCTGTACGGCGTACTCGTCGGCGAGCTCCCGCAGCGCGTCCGCGACGGCTCTGCGGGGCCGCTCCAGCACCTTCGCGAGGTGTTCCTCGGTGGCGGGCTCGTCGACGACCATGAGGACCGCTTCCAGGGCGGGCCTGAGGCCGAGGTCCGCGACCGCACCGGGCTCGCTCACGATGTCTCCTCCACCACTTGATCGAATTCGTCCGTGACGACGGGCTGCGCCGCCTCTCCGCCGGTCCACCGCACCATGAGCTCCCCGAGGGCCTCCTCCTGGTCCAGGACGACGACCTTTTCCCGGTAGAGCTCGAGCAACGCGAGAAAGCGGGCAACCACGGTAAGGGTGTCGGAAACGTCCTCGGTCAACGACTCGAACGTCGCCTCCCCCACCTCGCGCAGCCGCGCGACGACCACCTCGGCCTGTTCCCGTACGGACACGAGAGGCGCGTGGATGTGATCGACGTACACCTGCGGCTCGGCCCTGGGCTGCATGGCCTTCACGGCGAGCTTGGCGAAGCCGTCAGGGCCGATGCTGATGACGACCTCGGGCAGCAGTGCGGCGTGGTGCGGCTCCAGACCGACGGTGCGCGGGTACCGCCGGGCCTCGGTGTCCAGCCGCTCGCTGAAGATGTCGGCGATGCGCTTGTACGCGCGGTACTGCAGCAGCCGCGCGAACAGCAGGTCCCGCGCCTCCAGCAGCGCGAGGTCCCCCTCGTCCTCCACCTCGGCGGCGGGCAGCAGCCGCGCGGCCTTGAGGTCGAGGAGCGTGGCGGCCACCACGAGGAACTCGGTGGTCTGGTCGAGGTCCCAGTCGGGCCCCATGGCGCGGATGTGCGCCATGAACTCGTCGGTGACCTTCGAGAGGGCGACCTCGGTGACGTCGAGCTTGTGCTTCGAGATGAGCTGAAGCAGCAGGTCGAAGGGTCCTTCGAAGTTGACCAGCCGAACGGTGAACCGCCCGTCCCCCGCCGCGACGGCCGCCGCTCCGGAGGAATCGGCGTCCCCGGTGGCCGGGCCGGTCACGGGCGCTGCACCGAAAGGGCCGGCGTCCTGGGTGCCCGGGGGCTTGCCCGGCGCCGATACGGGAACAGCCGTCTCCGGTACGGGGGACGGCCCACCGGACTGCCGCGGCTCCGCCGCGCGGGACGCTCCCGGCCCGCGCCCCAGACGACGGCGTGGGGCGCTGGCGGGCTGGGCGGGGTCGTCAGCGTCGTCGGTGGGGTGCATCGCGGGTCCAGGTACGGAAAGACGAACAGGGGGCAGCGCAGGCTACCCTCCGGACCGGTCAGCGCCCGCGCAGGCGCCGTACGAGAATGCTCGCGTCGCCGCGCGACTCCAGGTCCGCGAGTACGACGGCGACCGCCTCCCGCACGATCCGGCCCCGGTCGACAGCGAGCCCGTGCTCCCCGCGCAGCACCAGCCGCGCGTGTTCGAGGTCCATCAGTTCCTCGGCCGAGACGTAGACCGTGATCTTCTCGTCGTGCCGCTCGCGGCCACTGGGGCGGCGGTTCGCCCCGCGCCCGCCCCGGCGCCGCGGCTGGGCCCCCGTCGCCGGGCCCGCAGAACGCTGCTGGGCGGCCGACTGTGAGGGCGCCTGACCTTCGGGTGCGCGACGGGCCTTGGCGGCGGCAGCGGCCGCCTGGTCGCCCTCCACGGCCCTGCTGCGATGCCCGCCGGCCTCCGCGTCGGCGGCGGCGTGCTCCGTTCCGGCACGGCCTCCGGCGGCTGCACCGTTTACACCGCTGGCGGCCGGCGCACCCTCGGACTGCTCGGCCGCCGCCCCGGAGTCGCCCTCCGACGCCGGCGCCGGTACCCGCGCCTCACCGTTGACGGGCGGGCGCCGCGGGGACGACGACTGCAGCGCCATTCCCCCGGTCGTGCGGAACAGTTCGTCGGCCCCCGGCAGACTCACTCGGCGTGACACCGGGCGAGCACCTCCCTGGCGAGCTGGCGATAAGCGGCCGCACCGACCGAGTTGGAGGCGTACGTCGTGATGGGCTCACCGGCGACCGTGGTCTCCGGGAAGCGGACGGTACGCCCGATCACCGTGTGGTAGACGTGCTCGTCGAAGGCCTCGACGACCCTGGCCAGCACCTCACGGCTGTGCACCGTACGGGAGTCGTACATCGTGGCGAGGATGCCGTCGAGCTCCAGGTCGGGGTTGAGCCGCTCCTGGACCTTCTCGATCGTCTCGGTCAGCAGGGCCACACCGCGCAGCGCGAAGAACTCGCACTCGAGCGGCACGATCACCTTGTGAGCCGCCGTCAGGGCGTTCACGGTGAGCAGACCGAGCGAAGGCTGACAGTCGATCACGATGTAGTCGTAGTCCGCCATCAGCGGCTTGAGCGCCCGCTGAAGTGTCGACTCACGGGCGACCTCGCTGACCAACTGCACTTCTGCCGCCGACAAGTCGATATTGCTCGGCAGCAGGTCCATGTTGGGCACCGCGGTCTTCAGGAGCACCTCGTCGGCCGACATTCCCCGCTCCATGAGCAGGTTGTAGACCGTCAGGTCGAGCTCCATCGGGTTCACGCCGAGACCGACCGACAGGGCTCCCTGCGGGTCGAAGTCGACGAGCAGGACCCGGCGTCCGTACTCCGCGAGAGCCGCACCCAGATTGATGGTCGACGTCGTCTTGCCGACGCCGCCCTTCTGGTTGCACATGGCGATGATCTTCGCGGGGCCGTGATCGGTCAGCGGGCCCGGGATCGGGAAGTACGGCAGCGGCCGTCCGGTCGGGCCGATCCGCTCACGGCGCTGGCGGGCAGCGTCGGGGGCGAGAGTGGCCGCGTACTCGGGGTCGGGCTCGTACTCGGCATCGGGATCGTAGAAGTGCCCCTCGGGCACCTCGTCGAAGTCGGCGAAGCGGGTGGTGGACTTGTCCCCACTCTGGTCGCCGGCCATGGCGTTCACGTGTAGGCCGTCCATGCTCTGGTGGGCTGTCGTCATGTGCTGATGGGTGGCGAAGGTGCGGACAGCGACGGAGCCGACAGCCTCGAGCCCCGATGGGCCCTGGCCCCGTGCAGGCATTCCTGGTTGACCACCCCCGGGAGTAAATGTCGACTCATTCACAAGTCGTCTTACCTCCTTGGACGTGACCAGGAAACTTATCGATAGGTCAGCGTGGCACCATGCCGACGGTTGGCGACTCTATGGCGTGTCACCGGTCCGCAGCAACACAATCGGCCGGACACGGCCCGATGTGTCGGCAACGGAACACCCCTGTGTCAAGGGTGCACGGGCGTAAAACAGAGGCACTGACCGCGCGTTTCACAGGGTCGCGAAACGGTTAAAGGGTTACGTTCGCGGCGAGTTGAACCGGTCCGCGCAAGGGTGCGGACACGCGTCCGGCCGGACCTTGGTCGACAAGGTCCGGCCGGTTGCGTGAGGTTGACGACTTTCGTTGACGCGTCAGCCGAGCAGCGTGCCCAGTTCGACGTGCGGCAGCGCGTGGGCCTCGGCGACCTCGCGGTAAACGACCTGGCCGTCGTGGGTGTTGAGGCCCTTGGCGAGGGCGGCGTCGCGGCGCAGCGCCTCGACCCAGCCGCGGTTCGCGAGCTCGACGATGTACGGCAGCGTGGCGTTCGTCAGCGCGTACGTCGAGGTGTTCGGAACGGCGCCCGGCATGTTGGCGACGCAGTAGAAGACCGAGTTGTGGACGTTGAACGTCGGCTCGGCGTGCGTCGTCGCGTGCGAGTCCTCGAAGCAGCCGCCCTGGTCGATCGCAATGTCGACAAGGACACTTCCGGGCTTCATCTTGGCGACGAGCTCGTTGGTGACGAGCTTCGGGGCCTTGGCGCCGGGGATCAGGACCGCGCCGATGACGAGGTCGGCCTCGGTGACGGCCTTCTCCAGCTCGAAGGAGTTGGAGACGATCGTCTTGACCTTGGTGCCGAAGACCTTGTCGGCCTCGCGCAGCTTGTTGATGTCGCGGTCGAGCAGGGTCACGTGGAAGCCCATGCCGACGGCGATCTGCGTGGCGCTCCAGCCGGAGACGCCGCCGCCGATGACGACGGCCTCGCCGGCCGCCGTACCCGGGACGCCGCCCGGGAGCACACCACGGCCGCCGACCGAGCGCATCAGGTGGTACGCGCCGACCTGCGGGGCCAGCCGGCCCGCGACCTCGGACATCGGGGCGAGCAGCGGCAGGGCGCGGTTCGCGGTCTCCACCGTCTCGTACGCGATCGCCGTGGTGCCGGACTCCAGCAGGGCGTCCGTGCACTCACGGGAAGCGGCCAGGTGCAGGTAAGTGAAGAGCGTCTGGTCCTTGCGGAGGCGGTGGTACTCCTCGGCAATCGGCTCCTTGACCTTCAGCAGCAGGTCAGCGGTGGCCCAGACCTCATCGGCGGTCGCCAGGATCTGCGCACCGGCGGCGACGTACTCACCGTCCGTGATCGAAGATCCGACGCCGGCGTTCTGCTCGACGAAGACCTGGTGGCCGTGGCGCACCAGCTCGTGCACGCCTGCGGGGGTGATGGCCACCCGGAACTCGTTGTTCTTGACCTCGCGGGGGATGCCGACCTTCACGTCGATCACGGTCCTTGGCTCAGGGGGAATAAATGGGTCAATGCCATACATACCCAGGTACGCACGGCACACCCGGGCAACACCGCAGCATGACGCGGCAGAGCCAGTCTAATGAAGGATTTCCCGCTGTCTAGCCTTACAAAGCATCAATCTCTCGGCGAACCACTGCGGATTTCGTAGGCGGAACCCTCGTCTCCCAGCAGTCTTTCCGCAGCGTTCCTGTGCAGCCGGGCCGCCGCCGGGTCCCCCAGCCGGTCGAGTGTGTCCGCGAGCCGCAACTCCAGTGCCGCGTGCAGCCGTACGTCCTCGGCCTGTCGCGCCCACTCCACGGCCTCCCGGCAGGTACGCAGCGATTCCTCGGGCCGCCCCGCGTACTCCTGCACCCTGGCCACTTCGCTCAACGCCCTTGCGTGGCCCGGCAGATCACCGACCCGGCGGTGGCCCGCCGCCGAAGCCCGCCAGTTGCGCAGCGCCTCGCCGTAACGCCCGGCATAGGTGTGTACGGCCCCGAGCCGCCCGTACAGCCGTGCCGCGTCCGCGCGTTCGCCCCGCGACAGCCGCTGTTCCAGCGCCCGGCCGTACCAGTCGGAGGCGCGCTGCCAGTCACCCAGTTCCTGGTACGTACCGCCTACGGATTCCATCGCGCGGCCCGTGGCGTAGGGGTCACCGGCCGCCCGGCCTGCGTCCAGTGCCGCCCGGTAGCGCGTCAGCGCCTCCTCCGCACGCCCGGTCCGCGCGTCCAGATCCGCGAGATTCAGCAGCGCGGCGGCCTTCTCCCGGTGCAGACCGCACCGCTCGGCCACGTCGAGTACGAGCCGGTGCAGCCCGTACAGCTCGGGTGCCGCCGCTTCGGTGCCCCGGTGCGCCGCCAGCGCCCGTACCAGCGCGGCCACCAGCCGCCTCGCCAGGGTGTCGAGCTCACCGTCCTCGACCGCGATCCGGGCCGAGGCGAGGAGCGCGGGCTGCCGGATCCGCAGCCACTCGGCGGCGGCCGGGACGTTCGGGAAGCGCAGGGCGCGAGGCAGTCCCGCCAGGTTTTTCCGGGCCGCGGAGCCGTCGGGCTCGGTGATCGCCCGGCAGGACTGGAGCAGCCGTACGGTCCGCTCCAGCATCCTGGCCCGGGCCAGCTGCACCTCGGCGGGCCGGTCCCGGTCCGCCATCAGCGCCTTCAACATGGGCGCGAGGCAGCCGGGCACCTCGTACTGCCGATCGCCCGCCCTTCGCAGCAGGCCGAGCGCGGCGAAATCGTCCAGTGCCGTCTGGGCCCCGGACACCGAGCAGCCGGCCAGCGCGGACGCGGTGTGCGCGTCCACGACGCCAGCGGGGGCGAGGGCGAGCAGCCGCAGCATCCGTGCCGTGGGCTGCGGCAGCGACTCGTACACGAACCGGAACGTGCGGGCCAGCGGCCTGCCGCCGGTGGGCTGCCCTGGGTCGACGGGCATGTCGTGCAGCCGCTTCGTCACATCGGCGACCGACGCCTTGGGGCTGGCGGAGAGCCAGCCGCCGATCAGCGTCAGCGCGGCGGGCTGCCCCCCGCACTCCTCGGCGAGCGAGTCGGCCGCCGTGGGGTCGACGGTGATCCTTACCGCGCCCGTGAAACGGCCGAGCAGTTCGACGGCCGAGCCTGTGTCCAGGCCGCCGATGGTGCAGGGCCGGACGCCCGGGATGCCGGTGAGGGGGCCGCGGGCCGTGGCCACGACCAGGCAGTCCGGGTTGTCGGGCAGCAGCGGATCGACCTGCTCGGCGTCGGCGGCGTCGTCGAGGACGAGCAGCACGCGCCGTACGCCGAGTGCTGCGCGGACCATCTCGGACAGCTCGTCGTCACCGGCTCCGGGCGGGACCGGGACCGCGAGGTCGTCGAGCAGCGCGCGGGCGGTGCGCTCGGTGGGTACGCGCTCGCCGCCGGGGTCGGTCAGCCGGGCACGGAGCGTGCCGTCGGGGTAGTCGTCGGCGAGGCCCCCGGCGAGTTCGGCGGCGAGGGCGGTACGGCCCGAGCCCGGGCGGCCCGCGATCAGCAGCACGCGGGCCCTGGGGGCCTTGCGGCCGGCGAGGGTGTCGAGGCCGGCCCGCTCGATGTCGTCCCGCAACTCCTTCAGCTCACGCGCTCTGCCGAAGAACTCGCCCGTTGTCCGCTCAGCCGCGGAGCCCGCCGCCGTGCCGCTGGTGTCCACCACCTGATCCGTCACGGGCCACGCTCCCGTCCGCCTGCGCACAAGCCCGCCCGCGACTGCGGTCGGGGCTTCGAGCGTAGTTCACGCTCTGCTACGAACCGTGCGGAGCGCGGCGGGGTCGTCCCCCGATCGGATCAGCTGTTTTTCACTCCCACCCCGCCCCTTCCCGTTGTGACATTGGCGGCTACGCCGCGTGGGGGCGAGCCCCGGACCGGGACGCCGTACGGGCGTGTCCTCACACGCCGGACGGGCTGGACTTTCCCGCTCAGAGGCAGTGCCCCCACAGGACCTCGCCTAGGCCTCGAACGGGCGTGCCGGCCACGGCGCGTCGGCCGGGCGCAGTGCCTCGACCCCTTCACCCGCGAGCACGGCGGTCAGCGCCAGAACCCCCACCACCAGGCAGGTGTTGTGCAGCTCCCCCGCGAGCGCCCCCCGGACGAGCTCCGGAAGCGGCACGCGCGCGTGCTCCATGTCCGCCTCTTCCTCCTCGACCTCGAAACGCTCGCCCTCGACGTCGGAGAGATCGCGGGCGAAGAAGATCCGTACAGCCTCGTCACAGCCCCCCGGTGTCGGGTAGACATCGGCCAGTACGCGCCACTCCTCCGCCTTGACGTGCGCCTCTTCGTACAGCTCCCGCTGAGCCGCGCTCAGCGGATTCTCACCGGGTACGTCGAGCAGGCCGGCCGGGATCTCCCAGAGCTTGTGGCGTACGGGGTGCCGGTACTGGCGGATGACCAGGACACGGTCGTGCTCGTCGAGGGCCAGGACCGCCACGGAGCCGGGGTGCACCTGGTAGTCGCGACGCACCACGCTGCCGTCGGGCATGACCACGTCGTCGGTACGGACGCTCGTCTTGTTGCCCTTGAAGGGAACCGCGGTCGCGGTGACCTGCCACTCCTCGGGGGTGTCCTTGATGGCCATGAAGCGTCCTCCCAAAGCAGAAAGCAGAAAACCGGGGTACCGGCCCCGAAAGGCCCGTACCCCGGCAACCGTATCTCTTGCGACTACTTGCCGGACGTGCCGGTCTTGCGCTCCACAGCCGCCTTGACCAGGCCCGCGAAGAGCGGGTGCGGGCGGGTCGGACGCGACCGCAGCTCCGGGTGCGCCTGGGTGGCGACCAGGTAGGGGTGCACCTCGCGCGGGTACTCGACGTACTCGACGAGCTTGTTGTCGGGGGACGTGCCGGAGAAGACCAGGCCGGCCTTCTTCTCCAGCTCCGCGCGGTAGGCGTTGTTCACCTCGTAGCGGTGGCGGTGGCGCTCGTCGACGTACGGCTGGTCGCCGTAGACCTCACGCACGATGGAGCCCTCGGCGAGCTTCGCCGGGTAGAGGCCCAGGCGCATGGTGCCGCCCAGGTCGCCCGCGCCTTCTACGTACGCGAGCTGCTCCTCCATGGTGGAGATCACCGGGTGGGAGGTCGCCGCGTCGAACTCGGTGGAGTTGGCGTCCTCGATGCCGGCGAGGTTGCGCGCGGCCTCGACGACGATGCACTGGAGGCCGAGGCACAGGCCCAGCAGCGGGATCTTGTTCTCGCGGGCGTACTGGATGGCGCCGACCTTGCCGTTGACGCCGCGCTCGCCGAAACCGCCCGGAATGACGATCGCGTCGACGTCACCGAGCTGCTTCTGGGCGTCCGCCTGCGTCTTGCAGTCGTCCGAGGTGACCCACTTGACCGTGACGCGGGCCTTGTTGGCGAAACCGCCGGCGCGCATGGCCTCGGTCACCGACAGGTAGGCGTCGGGCAGGTCGATGTACTTGCCGACGAGCGCGACCGTGACCTCGTGGTCGGGGTTGTGGACGCGGTCCAGCAGGTCCTCCCACTGGGTCCAGTTCACATCGCGGAACGGCAGGTCCAGCTTGCGGACGACGTACGCGTCCAGACCCTCGGTGTGCAGCACCTTCGGGATGTCGTAGATCGACTTGGCGTCGATCGCGGCGACCACCGCGCCCTCGTCGACATCGCACATCAGCGAGATCTTGCGCTTGATGGACAGCGGCACCTCACGGTCGGCGCGCAGCACGATGGCGTCCGGCTGGATACCGATGCTGCGCAGCGCCGAGACCGAGTGCTGGGTCGGCTTGGTCTTCAGCTCACCGGACGGGCCGATGTAGGGGAGCAGCGAGATGTGTACGACGAAGACGTTGTCGCGGCCGACCTCGTGTCGTACCTGACGGACCGTCTCCAGGAACGGCAGCGACTCGATGTCGCCGACCGTGCCGCCGACCTCGGTGATGACGACGTCGACGTCGTCGGTCGCCATGCGCCGGATGCGGTGCTTGATCTCGTTGGTGATGTGCGGGATGACCTGCACGGTGTCGCCGAGGTACTCGCCGCGCCGCTCCTTGGCGATGACCTGCGAGTAGACCTGGCCGGTGGTGACGTTGGCCGAGCCGTCGAGGTCGACGTCGAGGAAGCGCTCGTAGTGGCCGATGTCCAGGTCGGTCTCGGCGCCGTCGTTGGTGACGAACACCTCACCGTGCTGGAACGGGTTCATCGTGCCGGGGTCGACGTTCAGGTACGGGTCGAGCTTCTGCATCGTGACCCGCAGGCCCCGCGCCTTGAGCAGCGCACCCAGACTGGAGGCCGTCAGGCCCTTACCGAGGGAGGAGGCGACACCCCCGGTGACGAAGATGTGCTTGGTCGTCATGGATTTGGGCGGCATCGCCAAGAGGGGGCTCCCGTGGTCGCGAGGTGAGGTGCGTACCGGCTGCCGGCCCGGAATCCGGGTGGCGCCGTCGCTGCGGTTTCGGGGCGCCTGATCGTCACAGACTGGCCACCGGTCCACGGGGTACCAGGGTATCAGCGACGGGAGGAGGCCGCTTCCGGCCACGCGCCGCGTCTCCCGCCGCACGTGGCGCCCCCGCACCCGCCGTCCCCCTGCCGCTCGTCCGAACCCCACACAGAACTCACCCTTGGCTCACCCGTTCGGCCGACTCGTGTTGCCGGTACCGTCGCGCAGAGCACTTGGCTGCGACGTATCCTGCTCGGATACATCGCTGCGAGCCGGCCGGCGAAGGCACCATCCCCGCCCGCTCCCGGGACCAAGAGCTCGTCGAAAATCCCCTGACCGCAAGTGCCCCAATGGGGCGAACGTGGCCGTTCGACTGGAGATTGCAACGTGGCCGGGCGCATCGAGGACTACGCACTTATCGGAGACATGCAGACCGCGGCACTGGTCTGCAGGGACGGCACGGTCGACTGGCTGTGCCTCCCCCGCTTCGACTCACACGCCGTTTTTGCCGGACTGCTCGGCACCGAGGAACACGGTTTCTGGCGGATCGGCCCCGCTCACGCGGCCGACGCGGGACCACCGGCGGCTGCCCGCCGCCGCTACCGCGGGGACTCCCTCATCCTCGAATCCGAGTGGGACACCCCCCGCGGCACGGTCAAGGTGACCGATTTCATGCCGCCGCGCGACGGCGCGCCCCAGCTGATCCGGATCGTCGAGGGCGTCAGCGGCCGGGTGCGGATGCGCTCCGCACTGCGCATGCGTTTCAGTTACGGACGTGTGGTGCCCTGGGTCCACAAGGTCGACAAGCGCACGGTCGCCGTCGCCGGACCCGACTCGGTCTGGCTCGACACCGACGTCGAGACGTACGGCAAGGACCTGACGACGTACTCCGACTTCACCGTCGCGCCCGGTGACCGGATCGCCTTCACCATCAGCTGGCAGCCCTCGCACAAGGCGGAGCCGCCGCTTCCGGAGCCCGAGGCCTCGCTGGAGGCGACCGCCGAGTTCTGGAGCGACTGGGTCGAACAGTGCACGTACCACGGGCCCTACCGCGAGCCCGTGATCCGCTCACTGATCACCCTGAAGGCGCTGACGTACGCCCCGACGGGCGGCATCGTCGCCGCGCCGACGACGTCACTGCCGGAGGAGATCGGCGGCGTACGCAACTGGGACTACCGCTACACCTGGCTGCGCGACGCCGCGATCACCCTGTCGTCGCTGCTGCGCACCGGCTACCGCGAAGAGGCGCGCGCGTGGCGCGAGTGGCTGCTGCGCGCGGTCGCGGGCGACCCGGAGAACCTGCAGATCATGTACGGGATCGCGGGCGAGCGCGAGCTGGGCGAGGCCGAGCTGGACTGGCTGCCGGGCTACGAGAATTCGACTCCGGTACGGGTCGGGAACGGCGCGGCGCACCAGTTGCAGCTGGACGTGTACGGCGAGGTCACCGAGGCGCTGCACCTGGCCCATATGACCGGCCTGACCCGCAACGACTACGCCTCCCTTCTCCAGCTCAAGCTGATCCGCTACCTGGAGGACCACTGGAACGAGAAGGACGAGGGCATCTGGGAGGTTCGCGGCCCGCGCCGCCACTTCGTGCACTCCAAGGTGATGGCCTGGGTCGCCGTCGACCGGACCATCAAGCTGATCGAGATGGGCGACGCGGACGGTCCGGTCGAGAAGTGGCGCGAGCTGCGCGACGAGATCCACCGCGATGTGTGCGAGAAGGGCTACGACCCGGAGCGCAACACCTTCACGCAGTCGTACGGTTCGAAGGAGCTCGACGCCTCTCTGCTGCTCATTCCGCAGATGGGTTTCCTGCCGCCCGACGACAAGCGGGTCATCGGCACGATCGAGGCGATCCAGCGCGAGCTGTCCACGGAGGACGGTTTCGTACTGCGCTACCCGACGTCGGGCGACGACGCGGGCGTGGACGGCCTGGAGGGCGACGAGGGCGCGTTCCTGGCGTGCTCGTTCTGGCTGGCCGACGACCTGGCGATGATCGGGCGGGTCGACGAGGCACGAAAGCTCTTCGAGAAGCTGCTGGGACTGCGGAACGACCTGGGGCTGCTCGCCGAGGAGTGGGACTCCAGGCTGCAGCGCCAGGTCGGCAACTTCCCGCAGGCCTTCAGCCACGTGCCGCTGATCGACACGGCACTGCGGCTGACGGCGAGTGGTGCGTACGGCGGCTGACTAGGCGATCTTGCCGATCACCTGACGGGCGGCGCGTTCCCCTTCGGTCGCGCCGCCCTCCATGAAGCCCTGGAAGTCGTAACTGCAGTGCTCGCCGCCGATGTGAACGTTCCCCTGTGCGGTGCCTTCGTAGCCGGCGTACCGGTGCAGATAGCCGATGGGCCAGTAGGAGTACGCACCGAGGGCGTACGGGTCGCGGTGCCAGGCGGACAGCTGGGCCTTCCCGGTCCACGTTCTCGACGTTCCCGGGAAGAACGCGTCGACTTCACGGGAACGGCGCGCGGCGAGGTCGCGTACGTACGGGTCGGACTCGGTGGCGAAGGGCGTGCCCGGGACGAGCGCCTTGGCGAGCCGGCCGCTGCCGTACTGGATGAGGATGCCGCCGGTCCCGGGCTGGAGCTTGGTGGTGTCCCAGGTCTGCTGTACGTCGGTGTCGGTGAAGCAGTCGCCCGCCGACACCCCGGGCCAGGCCCCTTCGCCGCGCCACGGGCGCGCCGAGAACTGCATGTTGAGCTTGGTGCAGTTGCCCATCCGGGCATCGCGCACCAGGTTCGTCATGAGCGGGTCGAAGCCGGCGGCGGACAGATCGAGGCGCTGGAGTACGGGCAGCGGCACGCACAGGATCGTGTGGTCCGCGGTGACGGTGGTCGTGGTTCCCGCGTCGGTGAATGTAAGGGTCTGGGTGCCATTGCCGTTGGCCCTTACCGCCGTGAGCTGTTTGCCCATCTGGATCGTGCCCGCCGGCAGGCACTTCGCGATGGCGCGCGGGAGCTGATCGTTGCCGCCGGTGATGTGGTACCGCTCGTTGGACAGCCCCCAGACATTGAAGTGACCGGGGTTCGGCTGGTAGCCCATCAGCAGCACCAGCGCGAGCGCCGACTGTTCGCTGGTCTCGGCGCCGTATTCGACGTTGTAGGCGACGTCGATGAACCGCCCGAGCGGCGAGGAGTGCCCGCCAGGCACACGTGAGTCGATCCACTCATAGATCGACATGTTGTCGAGGGCGGTGCCGACCGGGGTGGTCTGGTTCCACTTCACCTCGCCCGCTTCCTGGAGGTCCCGGTGGAGGGCCTGGAAGACGTCCTTGAAGTCCTCGTCGGCCTGCTTACGCGGGTAGTACGCCCCGTTGAACCAGAGCACCTCCTCCGCGCCGTTCGGCCCGCCGCCCAGGAAGTCCTCCGTCGGGAGACCGAAACGGCGGCACAGTTCGAGGATCTTCTTGTGGCTGGTGTCGATCAGCTCCCCGCCGATCTCGGAGGTCTGGCCGTACGCCCAATGGCTGCGCTGGGTCCACATCCGGCCGCCGACCCGGTCCGGGTTCGCCTCGTAGAGCGTGCAGCCGAGGCCGGCGTCCTTGAGGGTCAGCGCGGCCGTGAGGCCGGCTATGCCCGCGCCGACCACGGCGATTCTGGGCGTCCCCGCGGCCTGTACGGCGGCCCGGGCAGGCGCCGCCCGGGCGGAGACCACGGGACCGGCCAGGACCGTACCGAGGCCGAGAGCGGCGGCCCGGCCGAGCAGCTCACGGCGGCTGGAGCCGCGCACCTCGGCGGCGGGCATGCGCAGCCTGCGGGCGGCGGCGTGCTGCGCGGCGAGTTGCCGCAGTGCGTGCATCATCTGCGTACGGGACATGGGAGAGCTCCTCAGACGGTCGCGGCTGGCTGACTGGTGTGGCTGTCGTCGGTGCGCTCGGCCGCGTCCTCGAGGACGATCCGGCCGATGATCTCGTAGCGTTCGGGCCTCTTGGCCTTGAGGTAGAAGCCGAGTCCGAGGCCGCCGAAGAAGACCAGGCCGACGATCCACGGGATCAGGTCGAAGAAGAGGGAGTCGGCGGCGAGTCCGGCCGCGGTCTCCATGTTGATCACGAGCAGTACGACGACGGCGATCATGCCGATGCCGCCGAGGAGCGGAGCGGTGAAGGTCTTGAACCAGTGCCGGTCCTCCGGGTGGTTCTTGCGGAAGTAGCCGATCACCGCGAAGGAGCACAGCGTCTGGACGATGAGGATCGCCATCGTGCCGAGGATCGCCAGCAGTGTGTACAGGTGGATGTACGGGTCCTCACCGGCGAGCCAGAAGGCGGCCACAAGAAGGGTGGCAATACCTGACTGGACGTACGACGCGATGTACGGCGACCCGTGCGACCGGTGCGTACGCCCGAGGGCGGGGTGCAGGAAGCCCTCGCGGCCGATCGCGTACAGGTAGCGCGACGCGCACTGGTGGAACGCCATGCCGCAGGCGAACGAACCCGTGAGCAGCAGCCACTGGAAGGCGTCGACGGCCCACGCCCCGATGAAGGCCTCCGTGGGATCGAAGAAGAGGTCGAGCGGGGAAGCCGACGACGAGACCTTGACCGAGCCGTCGAGTCCGTTGCCGGCGATGGTCATCCAGGAGACGTAGATGTAGAAGAGGCCCACTCCGACCACCGAGATCAGGGTCGCGCGCGGGATGACGCGCTTCGGGTCGCGGGACTCCTCGCCGTACATCGCCGTCGACTCGAAGCCGACCCACGACCAGAAGGCGAAGAAGAGACCGAGCCCCGCCGACGTGCCGGTGAAGGCGTTCACGGGATTGATCGGTTCCACGGGAATGCCGTCCGGACCGCCGCCCGCGAACAGTACGGCGGTGGCCACAGCGAAAAGAACGGCTATCTCGGCGACGAGCATGATGCCTAGGGCCTTGGCCGTGATGTTGATGTCGAAGTACGCGAGAACGCCCGTCACGGCGAGCATTCCGGCGGCGTACACGATCCACGGAATGTCGACACCGAGCTGGTCGGCGACGGTCGTCTGGCCGAAGTAGGCGAAGATGCCGACGATCGAGGCCTCGAAGACGATGTACGCGAGAACGGCGAGCATCCCGGACGCCATGCCCGCGATGCGGCCGAGGCCGTGCGAGATGTAGCCGTAGAAGGCGCCGGCGGCGGTGATGCGCTTGGCCATGGCGACGTATCCGACCGAGAAGACGGTCAGGACCAGCGTCGCGAAGAGATAACCGGCGGGAGCGCCGGTCCCATTGCCGAAGCCGACGGCGATGGGGAGATTTCCGGTCATCGCGGTGATCGGCGCCGCGGTGGCGACCGCCATGAAGACCACGCCCACCAGTCCGACGGAATTCGCCTTGAGCCGCTGGACTTCACGTGCGGGTTTGTCAGACATGCCGCGCCCTCTCTCTATGTACGGGGGCGACAGTCTTGGTCCGAGTGACGTAGACCACAATCGACATGGGGTCACTCAAAAGCCGTGCAGGGGCGACGACTTGTCGGGCCGCGGGACGACGCGATGTGTCCCGTAACCGCAGGGTGATGTTCCTGGAACGGACACGCGGGTAGCGTCCACCGAATGCGGTGCCTTCCTGGGGCACGGCGGGAACAACGTCACGAGGTACATCGCAGTGGAAACGCAAGGCGGCATCACCGTGCAGCGGGCGCTGGAGCTGCCGGGGCTCCGCGGCGGTCTTCCCGAGGTCGTCGCCTGCGCCGACCGGCTGAACCGCACGGTGCGCTGGGTGCACGCGGGCGAGGTGCCGAACATCGCCTCGCTGCTCAAGGGCGGCGAGCTGCTCCTGACGACCGGCCTAGGCCTCGGTACGCGCCCGGCCGAGCAGCGCGCTTTCGTACGCCGCCTGGCCGACCGGGGCATCGCCGCGCTCGTCGTGGAGCTGGGCCCGCGCTTCAGCCGGCTCCCCTCAACCATCGTGGAGACCGCGCGGGCGGCCGGACTGCCGCTCGTGCAGCTGCACCGCGAGGTGGCGTTCGTATCGGTGACCGAAGAGGTCCACACCGAGATCGTGAACGGCCACTACACACTTCTGCGGCGCGCCGAGGAGGTACACCGGCGCTGTACGGAGGCGCTGCTCGGCGGCGGCGGGATTCCCCAGGTCCTCGGCATCCTCGCGGACTTCACCGCCAACCCGGTCTTCCTGGAGACGGCGGACGGCCAGCTGCTCTACGCGGCGGCGCCCGAGACGGGCGAGGCGTGCGCCGACCCCCTCCAGGTGTGGGAGGGCCTGCGCGGTCAGCGGGAGGCGCGCGAGGAGGGCCCGCCGGCGAACGGCGTGCTGGTGGACGTACCGGGCGGCGGCCACGGCGCAGCCGCCGTACGGGCCAGGATCGCGCTCCTCGCGGTCTCTGCCCCGCTCCTCCCCGTCCACCGGATCGCGGCCGAGCGGGCGGCCGGAATTCTCGCGGTGGTCCTGATGCAGGCACGGCAGGAGGAGGAGCTGGCCGCTCGCGGCCGCGGCGACTTCCTCACCGACCTCGCGGAGGGCCGCATCGCCGCCGAGGACGCACCCGCGCAGGCCAGGGTGCTCGGTTTCAAGCCGGGCGAGGGCCCCCTCCTCCCCGTCGTGATGCGGCTCGCGGCCGAACTGGCACCGGCGGGCAACTGGGCGGTGCTGGCGCGGGCGGTCCTGGAGGAGCTCTCCGCGGTCGGCGTGCCGGTCCTCCTGGGCGTACGCCCCGTAGAGGGCCGGGTGCCCCTCCTCCTGGGCCTGCGCTCCGAATCGGAGCGTACGGCGGTCGCCGACCGCGTGGCAGCGGCCCTGCGCGCAGGTGTCGAACGAGCTGGCCTGGAACGCGCGGGCGCGCATCCTCCCGTGGTCGTCGTAGGCGTAGCCGGCAGCTGGACAGCGGCGTCGGCGGGCCTTCGCCACGCGGCGGAAACCGCAACAGCGGCGCAGGGCCTCACCGACCGCCCCTGGTACGACGCCCGCCGCCTCGACATCGACCTGCTTCTCTGGCGTCTGCGCGAGCACCCGGACCTGGCGGCCTTCGTCGACCGGGCGATCGGCCCCCTCCGCGACCATGACCGCACGTCCCGCCCGCCCCTGCTCCCCACCCTTCAGACGTACCTCGCACACGCGGGCCGCAAGGCGGAAACAGCCCGCGAACTGCACCTCAACCGTCAGACCCTCTACAACCGCCTGGCCCGCATCTCCGAACTCCTCGGCACGGACCTGGACGACCCCCAGACGGTCCTGGCCCTGAGTCTCGCCCTGCGCGCGCGCCGCCACACCACTTAGGAAGTCAACTCGTCGTACACGCTCAGCACCTGCGCCACCGTCTCGTCCTCGGTCGGCCAGGTGGCGGCCTCTGCCCTGCCCGCCTCGGCCAGCCAAGTCCGCCTGGCCGGGTCGCCCAGCAGCCGGACAACGGCGCTCGCGAGCGCCTCACTGTCCCCGTACGGAACCAGCTCGGCCGCGTCACCCACCAGTTCCGGCACCCCACCGACCGCCGTGGCGACAAGCGGAACCCCAACCCGCAGCGCCTCCTGGGCCAGTACAGACCGCCCCTCCCACCGGCTGGCGAGCACCGCGACATCGGCGGCCGCGAGCAGCTCCCCGATGTCCTCACGCCTGCCGATGAGCCGTACGGGCAGCGATTCGGCCTCGATACGCCGCTGCAGGGCGCCCCGCTCGCTCCCTTCACCGGCCACGACCAGCAGGGGCGTAGGAACCAGGTCACGCCATGCCCGAGCCGCGTCGAGGAGGTCCCCGTACCCTCGGCCCCGTACAAGACTCCCGACGGCCATGATCAAAGGTCGGTCCACGGCCCCGAGGTCGGCTCGCGCCTTGCTCTCCGGAGCGTTCACGGGCGGACGCGGGGCGGGCACGGTGACGGGCGCGAGCCGCGCGTCACGCGCACCCCGGCTGCGGGCCCGGTCGACGAGATCGGACGACGTCCCCAGCACCACGGCGGCCGCCCTGGCCGCCCTCCGCTCCAGCAGCCGCACGAGGTGACCGCGCGGACCGTCGTCGTCCGCCCGGGTGTGCCAGGTGACCACGAGCGGAATCCGTCGCCCCCGCAGCGCCAGCGTGCTCCGCACGGCGGCGTGCAGACCATGCGCGTGCACAAGGTCGGCCCCGGAACAGGCCGCGCGCAGCGCCGCCACAGCGGCGGGATCACTGCGCCGGGGTACGGAAACGAAGCGTGCCCCGGAACCACCGAAGTCGTACGCCGGCTCAAGCCCCGCGGGAGCGCAGACACTCACTCGCAACCCACGCGCGACAAGGCCTTCGGCCAGCGACCTGACGTGCGCGCTGCTGCCGGCGCTGCCGCCACCGAGGACTTGGACCACGCTCAGCGGCGACTGGCCGTACGGCGGGACCGGGGTGCTGCTCACGTCGGTCGGAGCTCCTGAGTCGGCGTCGAACGGCGGACGTACTGCGCCGCCCAGAATGCCAGCCCGCACGTGCGTTCCGGCACCACGAAAGGGTCGAACCCCTGGTCGCACTTCACCGCCATCACCCACACGGGTGATTAGGGGTCAATGCTCCCGCGCACGACGTCGGTGACGGAACCACCACTCACGGGAGGAGGCGGGACGCGCAGGGGGCGGTGTTCGGAACGTAAAGCGTGATTTGTGGGCAGGGCGCCGGTTCCTCACCAAACCCCGCGCGGCGCCTGAATCATGCAGTTCCGAACATCGCCCCCGGAGCGGCACGCCCCCGCACGAGCAACACAACCGCAACTCACCGGCCGCACAACCCGCTACGCATCACTCCGAGCCGCGGCCAGCAACTCCTCCGCATGCGCCCGAGCGGTCTCCGAGTCCTCCTGCCCCGCCAGCATCCGCGACAGCTCCCGCACCCGGTCCTCGCCCTCCAGCACGGTCACCCCGCTCCTGGTGACGGACCCGTCATTGGTCTTCTCCACCAGCAACTGCCGGTCGGCGAACGCCGCGACCTGCGGCAAGTGCGTCACGACGACCACCTGCGCCGACTTCGCCAGCTTCGCCAGCCGCCGCCCGACCTCGACCGCCGCCTTGCCGCCCACACCCGCGTCGACCTCGTCGAACAGATAGGTCGGCACCGGATCGGACCCGGCGAAGACAACTTCCACCGCCAGCATCACCCGGGAGAGCTCACCCCCGGAAGCCCCCTTGGCGATCGGCCGGGCCTGGGCGCCAGGATGCGGCGCGAGCAGCAGCTCGACCTCATCGGCCCCGGAGGCCCCGTACGCCACCAGCCGCCCACCGACCTCCACCCCCTCAGGGTCCTCGGTCTGCCGGACATCGATCGTGACCCGCGCATGCGGCATGGCAAGCGACGCCAGCTCACCGGTGACGGCATCGGCGAACCGCTCCGCCGCCTCCGTACGAGCGTCGGTCAATGCCTGCGCCAGCGCCCCCAGTTCGTCCCGCAACCCGTCGCGCTCAGCCGTCAGCTCACCGATGCGGTCGTCGTCACCCTCCAACTCGGTCAGCCGCGCGGCACCGTCCTGGGCCCACGCGAGCACCGCCCCGACGTCCTCGCCGTACTTGCGCGTGAGCTGAGTGAGCGCCGCCCGCCGCTCCTCCACCGCCGCCAGCCGCAGCGGATCGGCGTCGAGGTTGTCGGCGTACCCGGCCAGCTCCCCGGCCACGTCACCCAGCAGGATCCCGATCTCACCGATCCGCTCAGCGAGCACAGCGAGCGCCGGATCATGCGCACGCACCGCGTCCAGCGCCCGGTGCGCCCCGGCGACGAGCGTGTTCGCGTCGAGGCTCTCGAGGTCCTCCGGATTCCCGGCGAGCGCGGCGTGCGCGACGGACGCCGCCGAGGCCAGCGCCTCGGCATGGCCCAGCCGCTCCGCTTCCGCGGCGAGTTCGACGTCCTCGCCCGCCAGCGGTTCGACCGCCGCGATTTCATCCAGCCCGAAACGCAGCAGATCCGCCTCCTGCGCACGCTCACGCGCCCGCGTGGTCAGCTCGTCCAGTTCCACCGCGACCGCCCGCAGCCGCCGGTACGCGGCCGCGTACTTCGCATGAGGGACGGCGACGGCGTCACCCGCGTACCGGTCCAGCGCCTGCCGCTGCCGGGCCGGCCGCAGCAGGCCCTGCTGATCGGTCTGCCCGTGTACGGCGACGAGGTCGTCGGCCAGCTCCGCGAGGAGCCCCACCGGAACCGACCGACCGCCCACATGGGCACGCGAACGCCCCTCGGCCGAGATGGTCCTGCTGACCAGCAGCGCCCCGTCGTCCAGTTCGGCGCCGGCCTCCTGGGCCCGTACGGCGGCCGGCCCGTCTGCCGGGACGGTGATCCGCCCCTCGACGACCGCCGATTTGGCCCCGATCCGTACGAGGGCAGGGTCGGCGCGCCCGCCGAGCAGCAGCCCGAGGCTGGTGACGACCATGGTCTTGCCCGCGCCGGTCTCACCCGTCACCGCCGTGAACCCAGGTGACAGCTCGACGACGGCGTCATCAATGACGCCCAGCGACCGTATCCGCATCTCCTCCAACACGGACACGACCTTACGAGGTCCCGGGCCCCCATTGCGACGGCCCCCGCACCGACACTCCCCCGCACGCCCCCTCACTGCCCCGCGTTTGTCTTCGCCGGGGTGCGGAAAACCCCACCCCAGCCCGGGCGATCACCCCATGGCGCACCACGCGCCCCGCCCTCCGCCATGAATTCATGAATTCCGGATTGACACGATCAGCTTTGCGCGGCGGCGGTGGTGAGCGCGGCCACGATGGGTACGGCGGTGGCCCAGCACCCGGCACCCACGCTCAGTGCGGCGCCCCCCGCCACCCCGACACAGGAAGGGCGAACTTGGCGACGAGCCGGTCGGTGAACGACGCGTGGTGCAACCGCGCCAGCCGTACGGGCACGGCGCCCCGCCGCACCACCACTCGCGCCCCGGCGGGCAGTTCCACGGTCCTGCGGCCGTCGCACCACAGCACGCCGTGCGGCGTGTGCGGCTGCACCTCCACCGCGAGCACCGAATTCGGCGACGTAACCAGCGGCTTGGCGAACAGCGCGTGCGCACTGATCGGCACCATCAGCAGCGCCTCCACCTCCGGCCACACCACGGGCCCGCCGGCCGAGAAGGCGTACGCCGTGGAGCCGGTCGGGGTGGCGCAGACGATGCCGTCGCAGCCGAACCCGGTCACCGGCCGGCCGTCGATCTCCAGGACGACTTCCAGCATCCGCTCCGGCGAGACCTTCTGCACGGCGGCCTCGTTGAGCGCCCAGTCCTCATGCACGATGTCGCCGTTGTTGTGCACGAGGACGTCGAGCGTCATGCGCTCCTCGACCTCGTACGCACGCGTGACGACCCGGTCGACGACCTTGTCGAGGTCGTCCCGCTCCGCCTCCGCGAGGAAGCCGACGCGACCGAGGTTGACGCCGAGCATCGGCACCCCGGAAGCGCGCGCGAACTCGGCGCCGCGCAGCAGCGTCCCGTCCCCCCCGAGGACGATCAGCAGTTCGCAGCCGTCGAGTACGGCGGGCGAGGCTTCCGCCACCGTCTCGACGGACGGTGGCAGCGGCAGATCGGCCGCCTCCGCCGCCAGCACGCGCACGCCGATGCCGCTGCGCAGCAGCCCCTGTACGACCAGTTCCGCGCTGCGGATCGCCGCGGGGCGTCCGGTGTGCGCGAGCAGGAAGACGGTTCGTGCTTCTCCGGAAGACGCGGCAGATCTGTCTGTCGTCGTCGCTGTCGTTGTCGTCGTTGTCAACTCGGCCCCTCCGCCACTGCACGGTCAACATCCGCCGGGTCGAGCTCGGGAGCTCCGGCCCGGAGCCACAGAAAGTACTCGACATTCCCCGAAGGCCCGGGCAGCGGACTGGCGGTGACGCCCCGTACGCCCAGGCCGAGCCCCCAGGCCTGCCCCGCCACGGCCCGTACCGTCTCGGCCCGCAGCTCGGAGCTGCGTACGACGCCGCCGCTGCCCAGGCGGTCCTTTCCCACCTCGAACTGCGGCTTCACCATCATCACGAGATCGGCGTCCGGCGCGGCACACCGCACCAGCGCCGGCAGCACCAGCCCCAAAGGGATGAAGGACAGATCACCGACGATCAGGTCGACCGCCTCCCCGTCAATCGTCTCGAGTGTCATTTCCCGCACGTTGGTACGGTCCTTGACTCTCACGCGTTCATCGGACTGCAGCGACCACGCGAGCTGGCCGTATCCGACGTCGACGGCGACGACCTGCCGGGCCCCGGCGCGCAGCAGCACATCGGTGAATCCACCGGTCGAAGCCCCGGCGTCGAGCGCCCGCCGCCCCTCGACCTTCAGCCCCAGCGGTACGAACGCCTCCAGCGCGCCGGCCAGCTTGTGGCCGCCCCGCGAGACGTAGTCGGGGTCGTTGTCGTCCTTGAGCACCACGACTGCGGCGCTCGTCTCGACCTGCGTGGCGGCCTTGGTCGCGACGGCGCCGCCCACCTTCACCCGCCCTGCGGCGATCAGCTGGCTCGCGTGCTCCCGTGAGCGTGCGAGGTTCCGGCGGACCAGCTCGGCGTCGAGGCGTCGGCGCGCGACTCCTGCCACGATCGGTTCAGCTCCTGTTGTCGTACGAGGAAGGGGGCACCGGGGGTCCCGGTCGTGCGTCCAGCGCGGTCAGCGCTTCGCGCAGTCCCCCGTGTACATCCTCGTACACCTCGATGTGCCCGTCCGCCGGGAGGTGGTCGGCGTCACCCAGCCGCTCGAGCAGCGCGTCGACGTCGGCGTGCCCGGTGGGGGTGCGCTCCACCCCGAGGGGCGCCAAGGCGGCCGGGTCGTGCACCGCGGCGGCAGCGCCCCCCGCCGGCTCCTCGGCGTTGTCCTCGACGTCCTCGACGGCCTGGACGTCCTCGACCTCATGGTTCATGCCCCGACGCTACCCCGAAGCCCTGGGGTACCGTCGATCCCGATGGCAACGATGGAAGAGTGCCGCAGCGCACTCGACAAACTTTCGGACAACCTGGCTCAGGCCGAGGACGGCGTACGCAGTGCCGCCTCGCTCGACCGTTCCCTGAGCTGTCACATCACGGATCTGGACGCCACGTTCACCGGCCGCCTCGCGGACGGCCGGATCGACGTACGGGACACCTTCGACGGGCCCCCGCGCGAGCGCGCCGAGATCCGCCTGGCCATGACCGGCGACGACCTGGTCGCCATGGTGGGCGGCGAGTTGAACTTCGCCAGGGCCTGGGCCTCGGGCCGGGTCGGCCTCGAGGCCGGTTTCCGCGACCTGATCCGCCTCAGGAAGCTGCTGTAGCCGACCGTCCCGTTCCGCCTCGGGGAAGCAGCCGCGGCCGATCCCGCCGCGGGTCCCCGTCCCGCCCCGCCTCAGGAGGCCGGCACGGCCTCGGCCACCGTCCGCCCCCCGCGCGCCTTCCGCGCCGCAGGCACCACCAGCGGCGTCCCCGTCTCCGGGTCCTCGATGACCTGGCAGCGCAGTCCGAAGACCCGCTCCACCAGCTCCGCCGTGACCACCTCGGCCGGCGGCCCCTGCGCGACGATCTCGCCGTCGCGCATGGCGATCAGGTGCGTGGCGTATCGCGCGGCATGGTTCAGGTCGTGCAGTACGGCGACGAGGGTGCGGCCCTGCGTCTCGTGCAGTTCCGCACACAGATCCAGCACGTCGATCTGGTGCTGGATGTCGAGAAACGTCGTCGGCTCGTCGAGCAGCAGCAGCGGCGTCTGCTGGGCCAGCGCCATCGCGATCCACACGCGCTGCCGCTGCCCGCCGGACAGCTCGTCGACGTAACGGTCGGCCAGCTCCCCGACACCCGTCGCGTCCATCGACTCCCCGACGATCCGCTCGTCCTGCGGCGACCACTGCCGCAGCACCCCCTGGTGCGGGTAGCGCCCGCGCGCCACCAGGTCCGCGACCGTGATCCCGTCGGGCGCTATGGACGACTGCGGCAGCAGCCCCAGCGTCCTGGCGACCTTCTTCGCGGGCATGGAGCCGATGGCGTTCCCGTCCAGGAGCACCCGCCCCTGCGTGGGCTTGAGCATCCGTGAGAGAGCGCGCAGCAGCGTCGACTTGCCGCACGCGTTGGGCCCGACGATGACCGCGAACGAGTTGTCCGGTATCTCGACGGACAGATCCTCCGCGATGACTCGCTGGTCGTACGCGAGGGTCACCGATTCCGCACTGAGGCGCTGACGCTGCACTGGCTTGCTCCTGGGATTCTTCTCGGTCGTCATATACGTCCCGCCTTGCGCTCGGTGACCAGCAGCCACAGCAGGTAGCAGCCGCCGAGCACCCCGGTCACCACGCCCACCGGCAGCTGGGTGTCGCCGAAGCCCTGCTGGGCGATCCAGTCGGCGACCACGAGAAGCGTGGCGCCCATGCAGACCGAGGCCCCGAGGTTGGGCCCCGGCGACCGCGTGAGCCTGCGGGCGAGCTGCGGCGCGCTCAGCGCCACGAAGGCGATGGGCCCGGCGGCGGCGGTGGCCACCGCGATGAGCAGTACGGCGGAGAGCATCAGCACCAGCCGCCCGCGTTCGACGCTCACCCCCAGGGCGTACGCCGCGTCGTCGCCCATCTCCATCATGCGCAGCGCCCGCCCGTGCGCCAGTACCAGCGGAATGAAGACGACACACACGCCGAGCAGCGGCCACGCCTGCTCCCAGCCACGCCCGTCGAGCGAGCCCGTCATCCACACCGTGGCCCGGGTCGCGTCGACGATGCTGGCCTTGGTGATCAGGTAGTGGTTGAGGGCCGTCAGCATGGCGGCCGCGCCGATTCCGACGAGCACCAGCCGAAAGCCGTGCACGCCCCGCTTCCACGCGAGGAAGTAGACGGCGGCTCCCGTCAGCAGACAGCCGACGAGCGCACCGGCCGTCACCGCGACGGCGTTCCCCTTGAACAGCACGATCACGGCCAGCGCACCGGCCGTCGCACCCTGCCCGAACCCGATCACGTCCGGACTGCCCAGCGGGTTGCGCGAGATGGACTGGAAGACCGCCCCGGACATCCCGAGCGCCGCACCGACGAGCAGCGCGACGACGGCCCTCGGCATCCGCAGCTCGGTGACGATGAATTCCTGCGACGCGGTGCCGTTTCCGAGGAGGGTACGTACGACATCGCCCGGCGACATGGGGAAGTCGCCACTGCCGATGAGCACGACTCCCACGGCCAGCGCCGCGGCGGTGAGCAGCAGCGTGGCGAGGAGCGCCCTGGGCTCGACACGGAAGGAGAAGCCGCCGCGGGTGCGTATCGCGCGCGAGGTCCGCGTCCGCGAAGGAGTCCTCGATGGAGTCCTCGAAGGTGAAGTAACAGTCACAGTTGAGCCATCTTCCGGCGGCGTACGAGATGGATGAACACGGGCCCGCCGACCAGCGCGGTCACGATGCCCACCTGGAGTTCGGAGGGCCGGGCGACGACCCGCCCGATGACGTCGGAGCCCAGCAGCAGCACCGGCGCGAGCACTGCGGCGTACGGCAGGATCCAGCGCATGTCGGGTCCGGTCAGCGTTCGCACGAGGTGCGGCACCATCAGCCCGATGAAGACGATCGGCCCGCACGCGGCGGTCGCGGCGCCGCACAGCAGCGTCACGGCGACCATCGCGAGGACGCGCGTACGGGTCAGATGCGCGCCCAGCGCCCGCGCCGTGTCCTCGCCCATCTCCATCGCGTTGAGCGGCCGCGCGATCACCAGCGCGAGCACCACTCCGACGGCGATGAACGGCCACACCTTGCCGATGATCTCCATGTCGGCGGAGGCCAGCGAGCCGACGGTCCAGAAGCGGATCTGCTCGAGCGCCGCCGAGTCCATCAGCTGTACGGCGTTGACGTAGCCGTAGAGCGCGGCGGTAGCGGCGGTGCCGGCGAGCGCGAGCCGTACGGGTGTCGCGCCGCGGCTGCCGCCGAGGATGTACACCAGCACGGAGACCACTCCCGCACCGACGAACGAGAACCAGACAAATCCGCTCAGGGAGGTGATGCCGAAGAAACTGATGGCGGAGACGACAGCGGCCGCGGCACCCGCGTTGACCCCGAGGATTCCAGGCTCCGCGAGCGGGTTGCGCGTGAGCCCCTGCATGACCGCGCCCGAGAGCCCGAGCGCCGCACCGACGAGCACGCCCAGGATGGTGCGGGGCACCCGCACGTCCCGGACGATCACGTCATTGCCGGTGCCGGAGGCGTGAAACAGGCCGTGCCACACGTCGCCCAGCGCAAGGGGTTTGGCACCGATCGCGATACTCGCGACGACGACCAGCAGCAGCACGCCGATGGAGACGAACAGTCCCACGGCACGTACGGCATTGCGTTTGGGGGACGCGGGGACCTGCGGGGCCTGCACCGCGCTCTGCTTGGGGGAACTCTCGACCAACACGGAGTTAGGTTAGCCTACCCTCGCATCGCGACAAACGGCCGCTGCCCCCATGGTTTTTACCTGCCGGCGCGGCGGCACGCGCCCTAAAGCCCCACCCTGTCCAGCGCCTTGCTCGCATCCAGCCCGCACGCCCCGTCCCCGGCGTACGTCCAGGCCGCAGCGCACAGCGCCCGGAGCCCGTCCAGCGCCGCGCCCTCCCCGTCGGCCACCAGCTCGCCACCCCGCACGGAAGCGGTCCACCCGCCGCACGCGAACCCGCCGCCGCTCCCGGACACTTCGGTCCCTTCGGCCACTTCCGTCACTTCCGGCTGCCCGGTGAGCAACCCCCGCAGGTCCGCGTCCACATAGGTCGGCCGGTACTTCGGTGCCGCCGCCAGCAGCTGCGCACCGTCCGTCACCCCGGTCAGTACGAGCAGCGAGTCCACGCCGCCCGCGTTCGCACCCTCGATGTCCGTGTCCAGCCGGTCCCCGACGACCAGCGGCCGCTCGGCGCCGGTCCGCAGAATCGTCTCCCGGTGCATCGGCGGCAACGGCTTGCCCGCCACCTGCGGCTCGGCGCCCGTGGCGATCCGTACGACCTCGACCGCCGCGCCGTTGCCCGGCGCGATCCCCCGCGCACTCGGAATCGTCAGATCGGTGTTGGACGCGAACCACGGCAGCCCCCGCGCGACGGCGTACGAAGCCTCCGCGAACCGCCCCCACGCCAGATCGGGCCCGCCGTACCCCTGCACGACGGCCACCGGATCGTCGTCGGCCGACTCCACCGGCACCAGCCCGCGCTCACGCAGCGCGACCCGCAGACCGTCCCCACCCACGACCAACACCCGGGCGCCCGCGGGAACCTGATCGGCGATCAGCCGGGCAACAGCCTGCGCCGACGTAATGACATCGGAAGCCGCCGCCGGCACCCCGAGCTCCGTCAGATGCTCCGCCACCGCACCGGGCGTGCGCAGCGCGTTGTTGGTCACGTACGCGAGGTGCATCCCGCCCTCCCGGGCCACCTCGAGCGCGTCCACCGCGTGCGCGATGGCCTCGCCGCCCGCGTACACCACACCGTCGAGATCCAGCAGAGCCGTGTCGTACGCCTCCCTCAGCGCACGCGCGCTCGCGTCGGGCCGGGTCCTGGTCTGCTGGCTCATTCCGTATCGCTCCTAGATCCGTGCTTGTCCCCCGATCATTGCTCATCGGGCGACCCCACTTACCATGCACCAATGAGTACACCTGGTCGGCCCGAGGAGGACCACGGCCTGCGCCTGGCCCCGTTCCGTGGACTGCGCTACGTCCCCGAGCGAGTGAGCAGCCTGGCCGCTGTCACGTCTCCGCCGTACGACGTGGTCGTGCGGCCCGACGGCCTCCACCACCTGGAATCGGCCGACCCGTACAACATCGTCCGCCTCATCCTCCCGCAGGCCGCCACGCCCGCCACCCGCAACCAGCAGGCCGCCGACACCCTGCACCGCTGGCTGTCGGAAGGCGTGCTCGCCCCGGACCCCGAGCCGGCTCTCTACGTGTACGAGCAGCGCAACGGCGACCTCCTCCAGCGCGGGCTCATCGGAGCCCTCACTCTCACCCCGCCCGCCGAGGGCATCGTTCTCCCCCACGAGGACGTCATGCCCCACGTCGTCGCCGACCGCGCCGCCCTCATGCGCGCGACCGCCGCCAACCTCGAACCGCTCCTGCTGACCTACCGCAGCGGCGGCAACGCGACCGGCGCGACCGCCGTCATCGAACGCGCCATCCACCGCGCCCCGATCCTGGCCACCACCACAGAGGACGGTTTCAGCCATCGCCTGTGGTCCATCACGGACCCCGCCGAGCTGGCCGAAATCACGACCGACCTGTCCCGCCGCCAGGCGCTGATCGCGGACGGCCACCACCGCTGGGCAACGTACCTGCGCCTCCAGGCGGAGCGCCCGGCCACCGGAGCCTGGGACTCCGGCCTGGTCCTCCTCATCGACACGGCCCGCTACCCGCTCCAGGTCCGCGCCATCCACCGCCTGTTGCACCGCCTCCCCGTCGCGGACGCCCTCGCCGCGGTAGCGGACACCTTCCGCATCCGCGAGGTCCCGGGTGCTCTCCCCCAAGCCCTGGACGCCCTCGCCGAGGCGGCCACCGCCGGCAACGCGTTCCTCCTGGCCGGAGACGGCGCGTACCACCTCATCGACCGCCCCGACGAGGCCCTGCTGTCCCGTACGGTCCCGGCGGGCCGCCCCGCGGCATGGCAGACCCTGGACGCGACAGTCCTGCACGCCACTCTCCTCGACCACGTGTGGTCGATCCCCGACGCCCCCGAGGACATCGCGTACATCCACGACACGGAGGCGGCCGTGACCCAGGCGGAACGCCACGGCGGCACGGCGGTCCTGATGCATCCAGTACGTGAAGAAGTCGTCCTGGAGCTGGCCCGCCAGGGCATCACGATGCCCCGCAAATCCACCTCGTTCGGTCCGAAGCCGGCAACCGGCCTGGTGCTGCGCAGCCTCGACCTGAGCTGAGCCGCCCGGAAACGCGAAAGGGCGGCACCCCACCGGGGTGCCGCCCTCATTCACACGGACTCAGTCAGCTCTTGTCGCCGTCACCAGGCTCCACGGAGCCCTGGTCGTCGTCCTCAACCTCGACGTCGTCCGTAACAACAGACTCGGTCTCCTCGGCCGCCGACTCCCCCGACTCCTCGCTGTCCTCGTCGAGGGCATCGACGAAGTCGACACCGTCGAGCTGGGCAAGCCGGTCGGCAGCGTCCGTCAAACCGTCCTTGTCAGCCTCGTTGGCCTTGGCGAACCACTCACGCGCCTCGGCCTCACGCCCGGCGGTCAGCAGTGCGTCGGCGTACGCGTACCGCAGTCGCGCGGTCCACGGCTGCACCGAGTTCGACGCCAGCTCGGGCCCCTGCAGGGTCACGATGGCCGCATCGATCTGCCCCATGTCCCGGCGCGCCCCGGCCGCGACCATACGCATCTCGACCTGGCCGGCCTTGTCGAGCTTCAGCACCTCCGGCTCACCGGCCATCGCCATCGCCCGCTCCGGCCGCCCGAGCCCACGCTCGCAGTCCGCCATGACGGGCCACAGCTCCACGCTCCCGGTCATACGGCGGGCCGCACGGAACTCCGCGAGCGCCTCCGTGTACCGCTGAGTCGCGTACGCCGCGAAGCCCGCGGCCTCACGCACGGCAGCCACTCGCGAGGCGAGCCTCAGCGCGATGCGCGAGTAGGCGTACGCCTCTTCGGGCTCGTCGTCGATGAGGTTCGCGACCATGACGAGGTTCTTGGCAACGTCCTCGGCAAGGGTCTTCGGCAGGCTCTGGAGCTCCTGACGAACGTCCTTGTCGATCTCGTGGCCCGTGACGTCCTCGGGAATGGGAAGCCGCTTGACGGGCTCGCGCTCCCGGTCCTCACGCTGCCCGCGGTACCCCTCGCGGTCGCCACCGCGGTCACCCCGGTCGTCACGACGCGGGGCACGGTCGTCCCGACGAGGCCCACGGTCATCACGACCACCACGGAACCCGCCACCACGCTCGTCATCCCGACGCGGGGCGCTGCTCGGCCGGTCGTCACGACGCGGAGCGCTGCTCGGCCGGTCGTCACGACGCTGGTAGCCACCACCACCACTCGGGCGGTCGTCGCGACGCTGGAACCCACCACCGCCACTGCTGGGACGGTCATCACGACGCTGGAACCCACCACCACCACTGCTGGGACGGTCATCACGACGCTGGAACCCACCACCACCACTGCTGGGACGGTCGTCGCGACGCGGCGCACGGTCATCACGACCACCACGGAACCCACCACGCTCGTCGTCCCGACGCGGGGCGCTGCTCGGCCGATCGTCACGACGCTGGTAGCCACCACCGCCACCGCTCGGACGGTCATCACGACGCTGGAAGCCGCCACCGCCACCGCTCGGACGGTCATCACGACGCTGGAACCCACCGCCGCCACTGCTGGGACGGTCATCACGACGCTGGAAGCCGCCACCACCACCACTACTGCTGGGACGGTCGTCGCGACGCGGCGCACGGTCATCACGACCACCACGGAACCCACCACGCTGGTCATCTCGACGCGGCCCACTGCTCGGCCGATCGTCACGACGCTGGAACCCACCGCCACCACCGCTGGGACGGTCGTCACGACGCTGGAACCCACCACGGTCGTCGTCACGACGAGGCCCGCGATCGTCACGGCCGCCACTGGGGCGGTCGTCACGGCGCTGGAAGCCGCCACCACCGCTGGGACGGTCGTCACGACGCTGATAGCCACCGCCACCACCGCTCGGCCGATCGTCACGACGCTGGAACCCACCGCCACCACTGCTGGGACGGTCGTCACGACGCGGCGCACGGTCATCACGACCACCACGGAACCCACCACGCTCGTCATCTCGACGCGGCCCACTGCTCGGCCGGTCATCACGACGCTGGAAGCCACCGCCACCACCACCGGCCGGACGGCCGCCTCGGCTGTCGTCACGGCGAGGGCCGCTGCTCGGCCGGTCGTCACGACGCTGGTAACCGCCGCCACCGCCACCACCGCTCGGACGCCCGCCTCGGTCATCATCACGGCGAGGCCCGGCGGAGCGGTCGTCACGACCGCCGCGGGGCGCTCCACCGGTGGGGCGGTCGTCACGACGGAACCCACCGCGATCGTTGTCCTGGCGCGGCGCACGGTCGTCGCGACCGCCGCGGTATCCGCCCCTGTCATCGCCGTCTCGCCGGCGCGGCTCGCGCTCCGGACGATCGTCGGAAGAGTTGGTGGACATCGGTTGGCTCCTGTCTTGGGGTAACGCAGTCATTCTCGCGCAGTCGGCCATCCGACGCGCTTCGGAAAAACAAAAAGGACCCTTGGTCCAGCATGAACGCTGGACCAAGGGTCCTGAAAGATTGTTCGGCGGTGTCCTACTCTCCCACAGGGTCCCCCCTGCAGTACCATCGGCGCTGAAAGGCTTAGCTTCCGGGTTCGGAATGTAACCGGGCGTTTCCCTAACGCTATGACCACCGAAACCCTATCGGGCTTAGCGAACAAGCACACTCTTCAATTAAGTAAGTGGATCTGTTCAACCGGTGCGATAACTGTTCGCAACCCGGGAACAACACAGTGGACGCGAGCAACTGAGGACAAGCCCTCGGCCTATTAGTACCAGTCAGCTCCACCCGTTACCGGGCTTCCACATCTGGCCTATCAACCCAGTCGTCTACTGGGAGCCTTAACCCCTCAAAGGGGGTGGGAACACTCATCTCGAAGCAGGCTTCCCGCTTAGATGCTTTCAGCGGTTATCCTTTCCGAACGTAGCCAACCAGCCATGCCCTTGGCAGGACAACTGGCACACCAGAGGTTCGTCCGTCCCGGTCCTCTCGTACTAGGGACAGCCCTTCTCAATATTCCTACGCGCGCAGAGGATAGGGACCGAACTGTCTCACGACGTTCTAAACCCAGCTCGCGTACCGCTTTAATGGGCGAACAGCCCAACCCTTGGGACCGACTCCAGCCCCAGGATGCGACGAGCCGACATCGAGGTGCCAAACCATCCCGTCGATATGGACTCTTGGGGAAGATCAGCCTGTTATCCCCGGGGTACCTTTTATCCGTTGAGCGACAGCGCTTCCACAAGCCACTGCCGGATCACTAGTCCCGACTTTCGTCCCTGCTCGACCCGTCGGTCTCACAGTCAAGCTCCCTTGTGCACTTACACTCAACACCTGATTGCCAACCAGGCTGAGGGAACCTTTGGGCGCCTCCGTTACTCTTTAGGAGGCAACCGCCCCAGTTAAACTACCCATCAGACACTGTCCCTGATCCGGATCACGGACCGAGGTTAGACATCCAGCACGACCAGAGTGGTATTTCAAGATTGACTCCACACACACTGGCGTGCATGCTTCACAGTCTCCCACCTATCCTACACAAGCCGAACCGAACACCAATATCAAACTGTAGTAAAGGTCCCGGGGTCTTTCCGTCCTTCTGCGCGAAACGAGCATCTTTACTCGTAGTGCAATTTCACCGGGCCTATGGTTGAGACAGTCGAGAAGTCGTTACGCCATTCGTGCAGGTCGGAACTTACCCGACAAGGAATTTCGCTACCTTAGGATGGTTATAGTTACCACCGCCGTTTACTGGCGCTTAAGTTCTCAGCTTCGCACGCCCGAAAGCGCACTAACCGGTCCCCTTAACGTTCCAGCACCGGGCAGGCGTCAGTCCGTATACATCGCCTTACGGCTTCGCACGGACCTGTGTTTTTAGTAAACAGTCGCTTCTCGCTGGTCTCTGCGGCCACCCCCAGCTCACCGTGTAAAACGGATCACCAGTGATGGCCCCCCTTCTCCCGAAGTTACGGGGGCATTTTGCCGAGTTCCTTAACCATAGTTCACCCGAACGCCTCGGTATTCTCTACCTGACCACCTGAGTCGGTTTAGGGTACGGGCCGCCATGAAACTCGCTAGAGGCTTTTCTCGACAGCATAGGATCATCCACTTCACCACAATCGGCTCGGCATCAGGTCTCAGCCTCAATGAGGGACGGATTTACCTACCCCTCGGCCTACACCCTTACCCCGGGACTACCACCGCCCGGGCTGGACTACCTTCCTGCGTCACCCCATCGCTTACCTACTACCACCTTGGGCCGGCGGCTCCACCACTTCCCTTTGCCCGAAGGCTCCAGGACGGCTTCACGGCCTTAGCATTAATGGATTCGATACTGGGCGTTTCAAAGCGGGTACCGGAATATCAACCGGTTGTCCATCGACTACGCCTGTCGGCCTCGCCTTAGGTCCCGACTTACCCTGGGCAGATCAGCTTGACCCAGGAACCCTTAGTCAATCGGCGCACACGTTTCTCACGTGTGTATCGCTACTCATGCCTGCATTCTCACTCGTGAACCGTCCACAACTCGCTTCCGCGGCTGCTTCACCCGGCACACGACGCTCCCCTACCCATCCACACGGGCGTTGGCCCTATATGTGTGAATGACACGACTTCGGCGGTACGCTTGAGCCCCGCTACATTGTCGGCGCGGAATCACTTGACCAGTGAGCTATTACGCACTCTTTCAAGGGTGGCTGCTTCTAAGCCAACCTCCTGGTTGTCTCTGCGACTCCACATCCTTTCCCACTTAGCGTACGCTTAGGGGCCTTAGTCGATGCTCTGGGCTGTTTCCCTCTCGACCATGGAGCTTATCCCCCACAGTCTCACTGCCGTGCTCTCACTTACCGGCATTCGGAGTTTGGCTAAGGTCAGTAACCCGGTAGGGCCCATCGCCTATCCAGTGCTCTACCTCCGGCAAGAAACACACGACGCTGCACCTAAATGCATTTCGGGGAGAACCAGCTATCACGGAGTTTGATTGGCCTTTCACCCCTAACCACAGGTCATCCCCCAGGTTTTCAACCCTGGTGGGTTCGGTCCTCCACGACCTCTTACAGCCGCTTCAACCTGCCCATGGCTAGATCACTCCGCTTCGGGTCTAGAGCGTGCAACTCAATCGCCCTATTAGGACTCGCTTTCGCTACGGCTTCCCCACACGGGTTAACCTCGCTACACACCGCTAACTCGCAGGCTCATTCTTCAAAAGGCACGCAGTCACGACGCATTGAGTAAACTCAATGCGCGACGCTCCCACGGCTTGTAGGCACACGGTTTCAGGTACTATTTCACTCCGCTCCCGCGGTACTTTTCACCATTCCCTCACGGTACTATCCGCTATCGGTCACCAGGGAATATTTAGGCTTAACGGGTGGTCCCGCCAGATTCACACGGGATTTCTCGGGCCCCGTGCTACTTGGGTGTCTCTTAAACGAGCCGTATGAATTTCAGCTACGGGGGTCTTACCCTCTACGCCGGACCTTTCGCATGTCCTTCGCCTATCCATACGGTTTCTGACTCGTCTCACAGTCGGCAGACTGTGACAAAGAGATCCCGCAACCCCGTATGCGCAACCCCTGCCGGGTATCACACGCATACGGTTTGGCCTCATCCGGTTTCGCTCGCCACTACTCCCGGAATCACGGTTGTTTTCTCTTCCTGCGGGTACTGAGATGTTTCACTTCCCCGCGTTCCCTCCACATACCCTATGTGTTCAGGTATGGGTGACAGCCCATGACGACTGCCGGGTTTCCCCATTCGGAAACCCCCGGATCAAAGCCTGGTTGACGGCTCCCCGGGGACTATCGTGGCCTCCCACGTCCTTCATCGGTTCCTGGTGCCAAGGCATCCACCGTGCGCCCTTAAAAACTTGCCCACAGATGCTCGCGTCCACTGTGCAGTTCTCAAGCAACGACCAGCCACCCATCACCCCACCCTTACGGGCGAGTGCACTGGGGCCGGCATCGCGAAGATAAGGACCGAAGTCCGTACCCTCAGATACCCAACAGCGTGCCCGACCCGATTTACTGTGCTCACTTTCCACGCCGAAGCAGTACTTGTGAACCCACCAAACCGTGCCGAGTAGTCAACGTTCCACCCATGAGCAACCAGCACCGGACGTTCGCCGATGAACTGGCCTCTGACCCGGCGAACCGAGTAAGAAGTGCTCCTTAGAAAGGAGGTGATCCAGCCGCACCTTCCGGTACGGCTACCTTGTTACGACTTCGTCCCAATCGCCAGTCCCACCTTCGACAGCTCCCTCCCACAAGGGGTTGGGCCACCGGCTTCGGGTGTTACCGACTTTCGTGACGTGACGGGCGGTGTGTACAAGGCCCGGGAACGTATTCACCGCAGCAATGCTGATCTGCGATTACTAGCAACTCCGACTTCATGGGGTCGAGTTGCAGACCCCAATCCGAACTGAGACCGGCTTTTTGAGATTCGCTCCGCCTCGCGGCATCGCAGCTCATTGTACCGGCCATTGTAGCACGTGTGCAGCCCAAGACATAAGGGGCATGATGACTTGACGTCGTCCCCACCTTCCTCCGAGTTGACCCCGGCGGTCTCCTGTGAGTCCCCATCACCCCGAAGGGCATGCTGGCAACACAGGACAAGGGTTGCGCTCGTTGCGGGACTTAACCCAACATCTCACGACACGAGCTGACGACAGCCATGCACCACCTGTATACCGACCACAAGGGGGGCACCATCTCTGATGCTTTCCGGTATATGTCAAGCCTTGGTAAGGTTCTTCGCGTTGCGTCGAATTAAGCCACATGCTCCGCTGCTTGTGCGGGCCCCCGTCAATTCCTTTGAGTTTTAGCCTTGCGGCCGTACTCCCCAGGCGGGGAACTTAATGCGTTAGCTGCGGCACCGACGACGTGGAATGTCGCCAACACCTAGTTCCCAACGTTTACGGCGTGGACTACCAGGGTATCTAATCCTGTTCGCTCCCCACGCTTTCGCTCCTCAGCGTCAGTAATGGCCCAGAGATCCGCCTTCGCCACCGGTGTTCCTCCTGATATCTGCGCATTTCACCGCTACACCAGGAATTCCGATCTCCCCTACCACACTCTAGCCTGCCCGTATCGAATGCAGACCCGGGGTTAAGCCCCGGGCTTTCACATCCGACGTGACAAGCCGCCTACGAGCTCTTTACGCCCAATAATTCCGGACAACGCTTGCGCCCTACGTATTACCGCGGCTGCTGGCACGTAGTTAGCCGGCGCTTCTTCTGCAGGTACCGTCACTTTCGCTTCTTCCCTGCTGAAAGAGGTTTACAACCCGAAGGCCGTCATCCCTCACGCGGCGTCGCTGCATCAGGCTTTCGCCCATTGTGCAATATTCCCCACTGCTGCCTCCCGTAGGAGTCTGGGCCGTGTCTCAGTCCCAGTGTGGCCGGTCGCCCTCTCAGGCCGGCTACCCGTCGTCGCCTTGGTAGGCCATTACCCCACCAACAAGCTGATAGGCCGCGGGCTCATCCTTCACCGCCGGAGCTTTTAACCCCTCCCCATGCAGGGAGGAGTGTTATCCGGTATTAGACCCCGTTTCCAGGGCTTGTCCCAGAGTGAAGGGCAGATTGCCCACGTGTTACTCACCCGTTCGCCACTAATCCACCCCGAAGGGCTTCATCGTTCGACTTGCATGTGTTAAGCACGCCGCCAGCGTTCGTCCTGAGCCAGGATCAAACTCTCCATGAATGTTTGCTCGTAATCGAGCTAGCACCACGAAAGAGCGGAACAGATCGGGCCGGAATATGGCCCGCTGTTCTCAGCGTCCTCGCTGTGTTTGCCTGGACTGCACTATCACTAGGACAGCCAGGTCTTCTTCAAAGGAACCACCAACCCACCGAAGTGGGCCGGGGTATCAACATATCTGGCGTTGACTTTTGGCACGCTGTTGAGTTCTCAAGGAACGGACGCTTCCTTTGTACTCACCCTCTCGGGCTTTCCTCCGGGCTTTCGTTCGGTATTTCGTGTTTCCGACTCTATCAGACTCTTTCGTGTCCGACTTCCTCGGCGCTTTCCAGGTTTTCGCTTTTGCGTTTCCCTTTCCGGCGTGTTCACCACTTTAGCGGATTCCCCTTGCGGCTCATAATCGAGCCGCTGGGCAGGAATTCGGGCATGCCGAAATCGAACCCGTCAGGGAAGTCGTAGGTAGTGGTTGGCCGCTTCGAGGTGCTTCGGCTGGCTCGAAAACCCGTACCGACAGCAGTGCCCGTGTCAAGCGGCTCGGGCCACATTAGGCGTCCGTCGGGGCCGCGTCAAGTTCGTCGGCGGCGCGGTGTGTGGGCCCTGAAGGGGCTCACCGTGGGGTCTCCGTCGATCCAGAATCGCCAGGGGTGGTCCGCGCCCTCCCCGCCTACGCCGGTACGTGGTCCGTTCTGTACCAGGTCAGCGGGTGCCGGTGTGCCGTGCAGTACAGACAGAGGGGAGTCGGGGCCGGCGCAGAGGTCTGTGCTGTCGAGGGTTCGGTCGATGGCGAGTCCCGTGGCGAGGCGGGCGGGGCCTTTGGCCAGTTCCTTGTCACTTCGGGCCGAGAGTCGTCGCTTACGCACCATCTCCTGGCCGCGCATCACCTCTCCCCCGCGCAGGAGCACGCCGCTCGCGGTGTGCTCCGGGCCGCAGACCAGGTTGAGGCTGAACCACATGCCGTAGATGAAGTAGACGTACGCATGACCGGGCGGGCCGAACATCGATGCGTTGCGTTGGGTCTTTCCGCGGTAGGCGTGCGACCCCGGGTCGCCGGAGCCGTTGTAGGCCTCGACCTCGGTGATGCGGAGCTCGATCGGTCCGTCGTCGGTCAGTCGTACAAGAGTGCGCCCCAAAAGGTCGGGGGCGACCTCCAGTACGGGGCGGTCGAAGAACGGCCTGCGGAGCGGCGTGCGGTCGGGGTCGGTGATCATGCCCTCCGAGCGTAGTGGAAGTCGTCCGTTCGGGTAGCTGGCCTTGAGGCGCGCGCTTTGCCAGGGTGAGGGCCGCGGAACCGGGAGCGGTCGTTCCGCGTTTGTACTGGTCAGAGTAAGAACCAAAGTTCTGGGGAGAAGATATGGGCTTCAAGAAGTTGCTTGCGAGCTTGGGCGCGGGTGGCGCTTCGGTGGAGACGGTGCTGACCGAGGCGAACGTCGTACCTGGCGGTGTGGTGCAGGGCGAGGTGCGTATTCAGGGCGGCTCGGTCGATCAGCAGATCGAGGGGCTCTCCGTCGGCCTGCAGGCACGCGTCGAGGTCGAGGGCGGTGACCAGGAGGTCAAGCAGGACATCGAGTTCACGAAGCAGCGGCTCGGTGGTGCCTTCGAGGTGAAGGCCGGCGCGGTGCATGTGGTGCCGTTCGGGCTCGAGATTCCCTGGGAGACGCCGATCACCAGCATTGCCGGCCAGCAGTTGCACGGCATGAACATCGGGGTGACGACCGAGCTTGAGATCGCGCGAGCCGTGGACTCGGGCGACCTGGACCCCATCAACGTGCACCCGCTGCCGGCGCAGCAGGCGCTGCTGGACGCCTTCGTGCAGTTGGGCTTCCGCTTCAAGAGCGCGGACATGGAGCGCGGGCACATCCGGGGAACGCGCCAGCGGCTGCCCTTCTACCAGGA
Organism: Streptomyces sp. TRD_SC_5; assembly: GCF_056836825.1. Lineage (NCBI taxonomy): Bacteria > Bacillati > Actinomycetota > Actinomycetes > Kitasatosporales > Streptomycetaceae > Streptomyces > Streptomyces sp. TRD_SC_5. The sequence continues at coordinate 1,389,023 of NZ_JBWZZS010000001.1, forward strand.
GATCGAGTTCCAGCCGCCGCAGCAGTACCGCGGGCTGAACCAGGTCGAGTTGACCTTCATCGCGGACGACCGCGAGATGGATGTCGTCCTGGAAATGGACAAGAAGCCGGGGCTCTTCAGCGAGAGCAGCGACTCGTACCGGGCCTTCAAGGTCGGGCTGAACGACTTCCAGGGAACCGATTGGGTTGCTTACCTCAACCAGTGGCTCGCCCAGGTCGGCGGCCAGCGCAACTGGCTCTAGGCTCGGGAGCCGTCAGACAGCACAGTGCAAACCGGAGGTTCAGACGTGTCCGAGGCGAAGAGGCCGCCGCTTCCCCATGACTTCCATCCGCCCGTGCCCTCGTTCACTGTGGTGAGTGGGGATGTCGCGGACGGGGCGGTGTTGAAGGACGCCCAGGTGTACGCCGCCGGCAATACGTCGCCGCACTTGCGATGGGAAGGGTTTCCCGCCGAGGCCAAGAGTTTCGCCGTGACGTGCTTCGATCCGGACGCGCCGACCGGCAGCGGGTTCTGGCACTGGACCGTCTTTGACATTCCGGCGTCGGTGACGGAGCTGCCCACGGGGGCGGGCAGCGGGAAGTTCGAGGGGTTGCCGCAGGGCGCCGTTCAGGTTCGTAACGACTACGGGTCGAAGGACTTCGGCGGGGCGGCGCCGCCGGCCGGTGAGAAGCACCGCTATGTGTTCACCGTGTACGCGGTGGACACGGAGAAGCTCGGTCCCGACGCCGACACCTCCCCCGCTGCTGTGGGATTCAACCTGCGGTTCCACACGCTCGGGCGTGCGCAGCTGGTCGCCGAATACGAGGCTCCCGCGGCGAGTTGACCGTTCACTTTCTGTTTGCCCGTCCCTGGTCTTGGAAGAGATCAGGGACGGGCATCTTTTTATTGCGTTGTCCATCTCGGTGTGCCCGGTCAGAGTTGATCCAAGCCCGCCACGGGGTGGGCCGGCGCAAGGAGGGTGGGCGGGATGCGGGACACGCTGGTACTGAACGCGAGCTTCGAGCCGCTGTCTACGGTGACACTGAACCGGGCGGTGGTGCTTGTCCTGACGGACAAGGCCGTCGTCGAACAGGCCCGCCCCGGACTTCTGATGCGTGCGGCCGCCGTGGAGCTTCCGGTGCCGCAGGTGATCAGGCTGTGCCGTTATGTCCGGGTGCCATTCCGAAGACACGCACCGTGGTCGAGGCGCGGTGTGCTGATACGGGACCAGCACCGGTGCGCGTACTGCGGGCGGCGGGCCACCACCGTCGACCATGTGGTGCCGAAGGCGCAGGGCGGCGGGGACGGCTGGCTGAATACGGTGGCGTCGTGCGCGGAGGACAACCACCGCAAAGCGGACCGTACGCCGGACGAGGCGGGGATGCCGCTGCTGCGCCGGCCGTTCGTTCCTTCGCCCGCCGACGCGATGCTGCTGGCGCTGGGAGCGGATGAGAGGTCGGCGCTGCCGGACGGGGTCGCCCCTGCTCGAACGGAGTCGAGAGCGTGGGGGTGGCTGGCGCAGTCCGCCTGACGCCCCTCAGTAGTGAGCCCGCCTTCGTCCGGAGGCGGGCTTCTGTGTGCCGCGTCATCGCATCAGCAGCTGGACGATCGCGACCGTGCCCACGGCCACGATCAGTGCGCGCAGGGCGGTGGGTGGCAGGCGGCGGCCGATCTTGGCGCCGAGCTGGCCGCCGAGGGTGGAGCCGACCGCGATGAGGGCTACGGCCGTCCAGTCGAATTCCGCGGCGAAGAGGAAGAAGGCCGCGGCGACGGTGTTGACGATGGCGGCGAGGACGTTCTTGGCTGCGTTCAGGCGTTGCAGGTGGTCGGTGAGCAGCATGCCCATCAGGGCGACGTAGATGATTCCCTGGGCCGCGGTGAAGTAGCCGCCGTACACGCTGGCGAGCAGGAGGCCGGTGATGAGGAGTGGGCCGCCGTCGGCGTCGGTGCTGGTGCCGTTGCGTTCGCGGCGGCGCTGGACGGCCTTGGTGATTCGGGGTTGCAGGATCACCAGGACGAGGGCGAGGCCGACCAGGACCGGCACGATCGTCTCGAAGGCGGTGGCTGGGAGGGCTAGGAGCAGTACGGCTCCGCAGATGCCTCCGACGGCGGCGGCCGCGCCGAGGCGCAGGATGCGGCGGCGCTGGCCGGCGAGTTCCTTGCGGTAGCCGATGGCGCCGCTGATCGAGCCGGGGATCAGGCCGAGGGCGTTGGAGACGGTCGCGGTTACCGGCGGCAGGCCGGTTGCGAGCAGTACCGGGAAGGTGATGAGGGTTCCGGAACCGACGATGGTGTTGATGGTTCCGGCGCCCACGCCCGCCGCGAAGACTGCGAGCATCTCCCAGATGGTCACGGTGTGCCCTTCGTGCGTGATCGTTGCTTGATGCACCGATCATGCACGACGGCGGGCCCGCGCCCAGGGACGGGGGTCAGGGGTCAGGGGTCAGTCGATGGGGGGATCCTGGCGGCGCTCCGGGCTGCGCTCCTGGCCCGTGTTGAACCCCGGGGCGCCACCGGTGAAGTTGCCGAAGGCGCCGCTGAGGCCCTTGAGCGCGTCACCGATCTCGCTCGGGACGATCCAGAGCTTGTTGGCGTCCCCCTCGGCGATCTTCGGGAGCATCTGGAGGTACTGGTACGAGAGGAGCTTCTGGTCCGGGTCGCCCGCGTGGATGGACTCGAAGACCGTACGGATGGCCTGGGCCTCGCCCTCGGCGCGCAGCGCGGACGCCTTGGCCTCACCCTCGGCGCGCAGGATCGCGGACTGCTTCTCGCCCTCGGCGGTGAGGATCGCGGACTGCCTGATGCCCTCGGCGGTGAGGATCGCGGCGCGCTTGTCGCGGTCGGCGCGCATCTGCTTCTCCATCGAGTCCTGGATGGAGGTGGGCGGCTCGATCGCCTTGAGCTCGACGCGGTTGACGCGGATGCCCCACTTGCCGGTGGCTTCGTCGAGGACACCGCGCAGGGCCGCGTTGATCTCCTCGCGGGAGGTCAGGGTCCGCTCCAGGTCCATGCCGCCGATGATGTTGCGCAGCGTGGTGACAGTGAGCTGCTCGATCGCCTGGATGTAGCTGGCGACTTCGTACGTCGCGGCCCTGGCGTCGGTGACCTGGTAGTAGATGACGGTGTCGATGTTGACGACGAGGTTGTCCTGAGTGATCACCGGCTGGGGCGGGAAGGGCACGACCTGTTCGCGGAGGTCGATCCGGTTGCGGATCGAGTCGATGAACGGGACGACGATGTTCAGGCCGGCGTTGAGGGTGCGCGTGTAGCGGCCGAAGCGCTCCACGATGGCGGCGCTGGCCTGCGGGATGACCTGGATCGTCTTGATGAGGGCGATGAATACCAGCACCACCAGAATGATCAGGACGATGATGACGGATGACATCGCGTTTCCCGTGCCCTTCGTGTTGTGCTTCTCGGGAGACCGGCCGGGCCCGTGGGCCGTGCGCGGACGATCTGATGATCAATCTTCCCAGAACGCCGGTCGGTGTGCGGTGCGTTCGGATTACCTGGCCGGGTTACATCACTACGGCCGTCGCTCCGTCGATCTCGATGACGTCGACCTGCTGGCCGGGTTCGAAGCTCTGGCCCGCGTCGAGGGCGCGTGCGGACCAGACTTCGCCCGCGAGTTTGATGCGGCCGCCGTTGCTGTCGACCCGTTCCAGCACTACTGCCTGACGGCCCCTCAGGGCGTCGACTCCGGTGCGGTGTTCGGGCCGTTCGGAGCGGTGACGGGCGGCTATCGGGCGTACGACCGCGATCAACGCGACCGAGACGGCGGCGAAGACCAGCACCTGGGCGACCATTCCGCCGCCCAGGCTCGCGGTCACGGCGCCGGCGACCGCGCCTGCCGACAGCATTCCGAACTCGGGCATCGCGGTCACCACGAGCGGAATTCCCAGCCCGACAGCGCCGATCAGCCACCACACCCATGCATCGATGTCCACATGGTCATGGTAGGTGCGGGGGGTCTTCGCGGACAGGGCGCGGGCGGCGCGGGAGCGGGGCTCCCGGAATGTCAGGCGAGCGGCAGGCCCTGGGCCGTCCAGCGGTCGGACCTGCGCTCGACGACGAGCGGGAGGCCGAAGCAGAGGGAGAGGTTGCGGGAGGTCAGTTCGGTCTCCACGGGGCCTGCGGCGAGGACCCTGCCCTGACGGATCATCAGGACGTGGGTGAAGCCGGGGGCGATCTCCTCGACATGGTGCGTCACCATGATCATCGAGGGAGCGTACGGGTCGCGGGCGAGGCGGCCGAGACGGCGGACGAGGTCTTCGCGGCCGCCGAGGTCGAGACCGGCGGCGGGCTCGTCGAGGAGCAGCAGTTCGGGGTCGGTCATCATCGCGCGGGCGATCATGGTGCGCTTGCGCTCGCCCTCGGAGAGCGTGCCGAACTTCCGGTCGAGGTACTCGGTCATGCCGAGGCGGTCGAGGAAGGCGCGGGCGCGCTGCTCGTCGACCTCGTCGTAGTTCTCGTGCCAGGTGGCGGTCATGCCGTACGCCGCGGTGAGCACCGTCTCAAGGACGGTCTGGCGCCTGGGCAGCTTGTCGGCCAGCGCGATGCCGGCCATGCCGATGCGGGGGCGGAGCTCGAACACGTCGGTGCCGGGGCTGCCGAGCGTCTCGCCGAGGATCTTGGTGCTGCCGGAGGACGGGAAGAGGTAGCTGGAGGCGATGTTCAGCAGGGTGGTCTTGCCGGCGCCGTTGGGGCCGAGGATCACCCAGCGCTCGCCCTCCTTGACCGACCAGGAGACGTCGTCCACCAGAGCGCGTCCGTCGCGGACCACGGATACGTCCACCAGCTCCAGTACATCGCTCATGAGCGCGTTGTCTCCCCATGCAGTCTCGAGAATGTCGGGTGTGCCTGTAGGCACAGCTCCAGGGGAAAACCTACGCCACCGGTCGAGCGGTCCGGCTGCTAGGTCCATTACCTAGGCTGGGGCCATGCTTTCCGAACCTCGCTCAGGACGACTGGCCGCATGGGGAAATGCCCTGTTGGCCGGAATTGCTTCGCCGGATCACGTCGCGCTCGCCATTGTCGGGGAGGACGCGGTGCACCGGGTGGAAGGTGTGCCCGGGGAGGCGGGGCCTGTCGGGCTCACGCTGGCCCTGGGGCGTCTTCGCGCGCTGGGGGCCACCGGGTTCCGGGTGGCGCTGCCGGCGCCGGGGCATCCGCTCGGGCTCAGCGGGCCGCCGGAGTTCAACGCGCGGGCGCTGGAGGCGGAGGAGGCGGTGGTCTGCTCCGGGGCGGCGCTTGGGTTGGTGCCGGAGGTGTACGAGGTGGGGCCGGCCGGGGACGTGCGGGTCGAGGTGACGTGGCACTGCCTGGCGGTGCGGGAGGCTCCGCCTGCTGATGTGCCTTCGCTCGGGGAGGCCGAGCGGGAGCTCGCGGAGGCGCTTCGGGATGCGACGGCTGTGCTGTCGCGGCTCGATGTGGCGGGGTCGGGGCCGGTCGCCGAGGCGGCGATCGACGCGTACCGGGCGCGGGTGGAGGGGGGCGGCGGTGAGGTGCTGGCTCCCGGGTATCCGCCACGGGCGGTACGGGTGCTGGAGCTGGCGCAGCGGGTGGGGCTGCTGGTCTCTGTGGCGTACGAGAACGGGCACGGGGGCGCGGTCAGTGCCTCGGAGATGGCGGCTCGGGGGGAGGCGCTGCGGCCGGTGGAGCGGGTGGCTCGGCGGGCGCAGGTGGCGGCGTACAACGCGTGGGTGGAGGAGCGGGAGCGGGGGCGCTAGCGCTGAGCGTTCCCCTTGCGCGGGGCCGGCGTTCGTTGCCCTGCGCGGGGCCGGCGTTCGCGGCTTGCTCGGGGCTGAGCGATGGAGGCTGGGTGCGGGTGCGGTGCGGGTGCGGGCAAGCCCCCGGGGCCCCCGGGACGCCCTGCGGGCGTGTCCTCAAACGCCGGACGGGCTTGAAAAACGAGGCGGGGCCACGAATCGGCCTGAAACACGCGGGGCCGGGGGCCTGACGCACGCGGGGCCCGGCGGGCCTGGAGCACGCGGGCCCTGCGGGCCTGCAGCACACGGGGCCGGCAGGCCTGGATATGCGACCGGCCCCCAGGCGGCGGGCGCCTGGGGGCCGGTGGTCACCGCTCGACCGGAGTCGGTCAGTGGTTGATGGCGTGGTTCCCGAAGGCCGGGTTGAGGGCGCCGATGACGTTGACGGTGTTGCCGGAGGCGTTCACCGGGACGTGGACCGGGACCTGGACCAGGTTGCCGGAACCGACGCCCGGCGACTGGACGGCCTTGCCCTGGGCGTGCGCACCGCTGTCGGTGGCGGAGGCGACTCCCGCTCCGGCGGCGATGAGGCCACCCGCGACCATGGTGACGGCAGCGGCCTTCTTCAGGTTCTTCACTTCAGGATCCTCCTAGACGTTGCCGCGGCCAGCCGCCGCAGCACGCCATGAAGAACGGTCACCGGCCGATCAGGATGCGCCATTCGGGGGACATACACCCGACAGTATGAATCTGGGACCGGACGTAGACCGTCCGATTAACCCGTAATCCCATGTCGCACGGCCCAGAGGGCCGCCTGTGTGCGGTCGGAGAGATCCAGTTTCATCAGGATGTTCGAAACATGCGTCTTGACGGTCTTCTCGGAGAGGACCAGGGCGCGGGCGATCTCCCGGTTGGAACGTCCGTCGGCGATCAGGGTCAGGACTTCCCGCTCCCGGTCGGTGAGCGTGCTGCCCCGGCCCGTGCCGCCGTTTCCCTCGTCCTGGGCGAGCAGGGCGCCCGCGACCTCCGGCTGGAGGAGGACATGCCCCGCGTGTACGGAACGGATCGCGCCGGCCAGTGCGTCCGGGTCCACGTCCTTGTAGACATAGCCCGACGCGCCCGCGCGCAGGGCGGGGACGACGGTGCGCTGCTCGGTGAAGCTGGTGACGATCAGCACCCTGGCGGGATTGGCCAGTTCGCGGAGCTTGCGGAGTGCCTCGATGCCGTCCGTACCCGGCATCTTGATGTCCATGAGTACGACGTCGGGGCGCAGCTCCTCGGCGCGGGCCACGCCTTCGGCGCCGTCGCCGGCCTCGCCGACGACCTCGATGTCGTCCTGGATCTCCAGGAAGGTGCGCAGGCCTCGGCGTACCACCTGGTGATCGTCGACGAGCAGTACGCGGATGCCGTTCTTCGCCGGTCGTGCGGCCGCCTCAGCCACCGGGGACCTCCATCTCGATCGTGGCGCCCTTGCCGGGCGCCGATTCCACGGTGAGCGTGCCGCCCGCGCCGCCGGCCCGGTCGCGCATCGACACCAGGCCCAGGTGGCGGCCCGCTCTGCGTACGGTCCTCGGGTCGAAGCCGTTGCCGTCGTCCGTGATCCGCAGCCGGGCGCCCTGGCCGTTCTTTTCCAGTACGACGTCGACGTGGGCCGCGCCGGAGTGGCGCAGTGCGTTGTGCAGTGCCTCCTGGGCCACCCGCAGGAGGGCTTCCTCCTGGGCGGCGGGCAGTGCCCGTACACCGGTGGTGTGGAAGGTGACCCGGGCGGTGTGGGCGCGGTCCATGACCTGGATCTGGGTGCGCAGGGTGGCGATCAGGCCGTCCTCGTCGAGGGCGGCGGGGCGCAGCTCCACCACGGCGTCGCGCAGTTCGTCGGCCGCCTCCGCCGCCAGCGCGGCCACCTGCTGGAGCTCGTCCTTGGCGCGGGCCGGGTCGCGGTCGACGAGGGCGGCGGCGGCCTGGGCGGTCAGGCGCAGGGAGAAGAGCTTCTGGCTCACGGCGTCGTGGAGCTCGTGGGCCAGGCGGGAGCGTTCCTCGGCGATGGTGAGCTCGCGGCTGCGTTCGTACAGGCGGGCGTTGGTGAGGGCGATCGCGGCGTGCTGGGCGAGCATGCCGAGCAGTTCCTCGTCGTCCTCGGTGAAGCCGCAGGCTCCGTCGGGCTTGGGGCAGCGCTTGTTGGCGAGGAAGAGCGCGCCTATGACTTCGTCTCCGTCCCGGATGGGCAGGCCGAGGAAGTCGGACATGTCGGGGTGCGCGGAGGGCCAGCCCTCGAAGCGCGGGTCCTTGCGTACGTCGGCGAGGCGCTCGGTGTCGGCGCCGTGCAGCATCGCGGCCAGGATGCCGTGCTGGCGGGGCAGCGGGCCGATGGCCTTCCACTGTTCGTCGCTGACGCCGTCGACCACGAACTGGGCGAAGCCGCCGTGGTCGTCGGGGACGCCCAGCGCGGCGTACTCGGCGTCGAGGAGCTCACGGGCGGAGGCGACGATCGTCTTGAGGACGTCGCGCACCTCCAGGTGCCGGCTCATGGCGAGCAGTGCGGTGCTCACGGCCGTCAGGCCGGAGCGGGGGGATGTGTTCTCCCCTGCTCGAAGGGTCATGTGATCACCGTACCGGCGGGGTGCGGCGGCCGTATCGGGCCTGAGGAGGCCCCGCTCGGGGCGCAGGACGTAGGTCGAAATACCCGGTGCGGTGGGCGTAGGGCGAAGTGCCCCGGTGCGGTGGGTCGCGTGGCGGGGACGGTTGTCATGCCGGTTGCGATCATCACGGGCGCTTCGAAGGAGCTGGGGCGGGTGCCGGCTGGAGGAGCTTTCGCCGGTGGGACTGCGGGCGGCGCTGGAGACGAATGTGGTGGCGGCGTCCGGGCTCGTACGGGAAGCACTGCCGCTGCTGCGGGAGGTGGAGGCCCGGGACGGGGAGGGCGGCGCGGGCGGGCGGTGAAAGGATCGTCGCCGTGGGGACGACGGCGGTGCGGGCGCTGGAGTCGGCGGCCGGCCCGACGTGGTGGTGCGTGCGGCTGCGGGCTGGACCGGGCTCGTGGTGACGCCGGAGCGCGGTGTGCGCGTCGTGGACGGGCTGCTGACCGGGCTGCACGAGCCGCAGGCGTCGCATCTGCTGATGCTGGAGGCGGTCGCGGGGCGGGCCGCTCTGCGCCGGGAATACGCCGAGGCGCTGAGGCACCTCTACCTCTGGCACGAGTTCGGCGACGTATACCTCATCCTGCCGGAGGAGACCGGAACGGGGCGCTCACTCTGAGCATCGCACGAGCAACTATTGGTGAGTTCGTTACGTGCCCGATGTGAGCCCGCGCATAGGACACACGTCACTTACGAAGGGCCGTAGTTGTTGCATAAGGGCCGTCTGGGCTGGGTATCGCCCCGCGCCAGGCACTCAGGCGGAGGGCCACGTCCACTACCGGGGATCGTACGTCACACCTTTGCCACAGGATTTTGCGGACGCTAACAATGGCTGCCGTCGCGGACTCCGCGGCTTCCGCTATTCGAAGAGGTACGTCTGCATGTCCGCGTCTCGCACCCCTGGCTATAGCCGCCTGAACAAGAACCACAAGTTCTCGATCGCTGGTGTCGCCGCCCTCGGCGCCGCCGCCCTCACGTTCTCGCTCGTCCCGGACAACGCGTCGGCCGAGGCCGACACGAAGTCCGTGGCCGCCGCCGCCCCGGTGGTGTGGTCGGCAGCAGCCGACAGCGCCCAGGCCAAGACAGTGCACACGAGCATCACGCAGCAGCAGGTCGGCGCCGACAAGGTGGCCAAGGCTGTGGCCGAGGCTCGCGCGAAGGCCGATGCCAAGGCCGAGGCAGCCGTCAAGGCGAAGGCCGAGGCAGCCGCGAAGGCCAAGGCGGAGGCGAAGGCCAAGGCCGACGCCAAGAAGCGCGCCGACGAGCGCGCGGCCGCGAGCCGCGCCGCCGCGCGCAAGCCGGTCTACGCCAACAACCTGGACGGCTGGATCCGTGAGTCCCTGGCCATCATGAAGGAGAAGGGCATCCCCGGTTCGTACGAGGGGCTGCACCGCAACATCATCCGCGAGTCCTCCGGTGACCCGCGCGCGATAAACAACTGGGACATCAACGCCCAGAACGGCATCCCGTCGAAGGGCCTGCTCCAGGTCATCAAGCCGACCTTCGACGCGTACCACGTCCCCGGTACGCCGCACGACCAGTACCACCCGGTCGCCAACATCACGGCCGCTGCCAACTACGCGGCCGACCGGTACGGCTCGATCGACAACGTAGACAGCGCCTACTGAGTCGGGTCCCGGTCCGACAGAGGCTGAGCACGCGAAAGGGCGGCACCCGCACGGGTGCCGCCCTTTCGCGTCGTGGCCGGTTCGCGGCGTCGTGCCGTCGCGCGGGGTTACTTGCGCATGACTTCCGGCTCGTGGCGGCGCAGCAGGCGCACCACCACGAAGCCGCAGAGGACGCCGATGCCGAGCAGCACGCTCATGTCGAGGATCCACGTGCCGGCGGTGTGGTCCCACAGCCCGTCGAGGTTCAGCGGGTCCCACGGCATCGTGACGTTGAGCTGCGCGGTGGTGCCCAGGGCCGCGACGGCCCAGCGCGACGGCATCAGCCAGGCGACCTGCTCGATGCCAGGGCTGTCGTGGAGCTGGAACAGGACACCGGTGAAGACGACCTGGACGATCGCGAACATCACCAGCAGCGGCATCGTCTTCTCGGCGGTCTTCACCAGTGCGGAGATGATCAGACCGAACATCATCGAGGTGAAGCCGAGCGCGCTGATGACGATCGTCATCTCGACGACCGGGTACTCCTCGAAGAGGACGCCCTCGGCCGGCAGCTTCGAGCGGGCGCCGAAACCGATGGCGGCGATGATCACGCCCTGCAGCGCGGTGATGAATCCGAGGACGATCACCTTGGACATGAGGTACGCCGAGCGGGACAGGCCGGTGGCCCTTTCCCGCTCGTAGATGACCCGTTCCTTGATCAGCTCACGGACCGAGTTGGCGGCGCCGGAGAAGCACGCGCCGACCGCGAGGATCAGCAGGATCGTACCGACGTCCTTGTTGACGAGGCGGCTCTTCTCGGGGCCGAAGCCCAGGCCGCTGTCCGCCGGGATGACGGTGCTGACGATGCCGAGGACGGCGGGGAGGATCAGCATGAGGCCGATGAAGCCCTTGTCGGACACGAGTACCGACACATAGCGGCGGATCAGGGTCCACAGCTGTGAGCCCCAGCTCTGCGGCTTGGGCGGGCGCATCTGCTGCGCGGGCGGCATGTGTACCGACTGTGCGGCTACGGCGTCGATGTCCGCGGCGTACATCTGGTAGTGCTGAGAGCCGCGCCAGCGGCCCGCCCAGTCGTAGTCGCGGTAGTTCTCGAAGGCGGAGAAGACGTCGGCCCAGGTGCTGTAGCCGAAGAAGTTGAGGGCCTCCTCCGGCGGACCGAAGTAGGCGACCGATCCGCCGGGCGCCATGACGAGGAGCTTGTCGCAGATCGCGAGCTCGGCCACGGAGTGCGTGACGACCAGGACCGTACGGCCGTCGTCGGCGAGGCCGCGCAGCAGCTGCATGACGTCGCGGTCCATGCCCGGGTCGAGACCGGAGGTCGGCTCGTCGAGGAAGATCAGCGACGGCTTGGTCAGCAGCTCCAGGGCCACCGAGACGCGCTTGCGCTGGCCACCGGAGAGGGAGGTGACCTTCTTCTCCTTGTGGATGTCCAGCTTGAGCTCGCCGAGGACCTCGTTGATGCGCTGCTCGCGCTCGGCCTCCGTGGTGTCCGCGGGGAAGCGGAGCTTGGCGGCGTACTTGAGGGCCTTCTTTACGGTCAGCTCCTTGTGCAGGATGTCGTCCTGCGGGACCAGACCGATGCGCTGGCGGAGCTCGGCGAACTGCTTGTACAGGTTGCGGTTGTCGTAGAGGACGTCGCCCTGGTTGGCGGGCCGGTAGCCGGTGAGCGCCTTGAGCAGGGTGGACTTGCCGGAACCGGACGGGCCGATGACCGCGATGAGCGACTTCTCCGGTACGCCGAAGGAGACGTCCTTGAGGATCTGCTTGCCGCCGTCGACGGTGACGGTGAGGTGGCGGGCGGAGAACGAGACCTCGCCGGTGTCGACGAACTCTTCGAGGCGGTCCCCGACGAGGCGGAACGTCGAGTGGCCGACGCCGACGATGTCGCTGGGGCCGAGCAGCGCGGTGCCGGACTTCGGGATCGGCTGACCGTTGACGTACGTGCCGTTGTGGCTGCCGAGGTCGCTGATCTGGAAGCGGCCGTCGGGTGTGGCGGTGAATTCGGCGTGGAGGCGGGAGACCTGGAGGTCGGAGACGACCAGTTCGTTCTCGAGCGCGCGGCCGATCCGCATCACGCGGCCCATGGCCACCTGATGGAACGTCGTCGGGCTGCGGTCGCCGTACACCGGCGGAGCCCCCGCGACACCGCCGGACGGACCGCCCTGCTGGTGGGGCACCTGCGCCTGGGGCGCCGGCTGCCATGCCTGCTGGGGCTGCTGCTGCTTGTGTGCGTCTTGGGGCTGGGGCTGGTGGGGCTGGTGCGGCGCCTGGGCCGCCCAGCCCGGGGCACCCTGCTGGTGCTGTGCCTGCTGGGGCTGAGGTGTCTGCTGCTGGGCCATGGCGCCCTGTCCGCTGGGCACGCCCGCGCCGGACAGACTCAGCCGCGGGCCGTCGGTGGCGTTGCCCAGGTGCACGGCGGATCCGGGGCCGATCTCCATCTGGTGAATCCGCTGGCCCTGCACGTACGTGCCGTTGGTGCTGCCATGGTCCTCGATGACCCAACTGCGGCCACCCCAGCTGACGGTGGCATGCCGCCACGAGACCCTGGCGTCGTCGATCACCAGATCACCCTGCGGATCGCGCCCGAGGGTGTACGACCTGGACGGATCGAGCGTCCAGGTCCTTCCATTCAATTCCAGTACGAGTTCCGGCACTCCGCGCCCCACTAGTTGTCCCCCGAGTTACCCCCGTCGCAGGGAGTCTAGGGATGCTGAACATCGGGAGGAACTATTTCAGGCCCGGTCCCGAATTAGAAAGTCGAGCTCTGTGAAGACCGCGCGCGGGCTGCCCGTTGACGCGGGAGAAATACCTCCGGAGAGTGGTAAGCACGCATGAGTGCGTACGGATCATGCGCGAATAGAACAACCTAGGACAGTTCGGCACGGATCGGGGGGCCCTGATGAGTGCGAGCGGCGGTAGCGGCGTGCGGTGGGGGGATGTACTGCTTGCCTCGATTGCCGCGGTGAGCTGGGCGTTGGTGGGCATGGCCGGCGTGGCGGCTCTCGGACTTCACCTGCTGGGCGCCGATTCGGCGGGATCACTCGGGCCGATGACTGCGGCTGTGGTGGTCCTGGGGGCGGGTGGTTCGGTCAGCCCGTCCGGCAACGTCTCGGTGTTCGGTCTCGAGGGCGCCGAGGCGACGACCGCCGTCGACATCACGCCACTTGGGGTGGGGCTCGTCGGCGCCCTTGTTCTCTCCTTCTTCTTTCTGCGGTCCCTGCGCGGTGCGGGCAGAGTGATCTCCGGGGGTGAACTGGCCGCCAGGGTGGTCTCGGTGGCCGTGCTTTTCGTCGCCACGATGGGCGGACTCGCCTGGGCGGGTCACGACGTCATCACGATCGACGGCGATGAGCTCGGGCTCGACCTCGGCCAGGTGCCGACCGACGATCTGCCCGGCGGAGTCGGAGATGTGCTGCCCGACGGACTCGGGGACATCGGCGGTCTCCTGCCCGACCGGCTGACGGACCTGGCGAACGCGAAGGCGTCGGTCGGTTTCACCGTCAATACCGGGGAGTCGTTGGTGGGCGGGGCGTGCTGGGTGCTGGGGGTGCTCGTCGTCGCGCTGCTGGCGTCGCGTCGTACGCCGCTGCCGCGCGGGTGGGACGCGGTGCACCGGGTCGTACGGCCGGCCGCGTCCGCGGTGGTCACGGTGGGACTGGTCGCGGTTCTCGCCGGGCTCGCCGCGGCGGCGTACGCGGCGATCGGCGACGACAACCCGAAGCGGATCGCGGGGGCTGCGCTGCTGGGGGCGCCGAACGGAGTGTGGCTCGGGATCCCGCTCGGGTTGCTCGTGCCGTGGCAGGGCGAGGCGACGGGTGGCCTGGCGAAATCGCTGCCGGACCCGCTGGACGAGCTGCTGCGGGTGAACCCCGACGAGCCGGTGACGCTGGTGGGGCTCGCCGGGCTGGACGGGCGGGTGTGGCTGCTGGGCGTCGCGGCGGCGCTGATGATGTTGTACGCCGGGGTGCTCACGGCGGCGCGGACGCCTCGGTCGGCCCGGTCGGCCGAATCGCCTCGGCGTGAGCTGTCGGTGGTGGGGTTCTCGGGGCGGTGCGCGGTGCGGCTGGGGGCGGCGGCGGGGGTCGCGCTGCCGCTGCTGGTGTGGCTGGCGGACGTGTCCGCCGACGCGTCCCTTTCGGTGCTCGGGGTCGACGTGGTCGACGCGGGGGTCGAGCTGCACGGGAACGTGCCGGTGGCGCTGCTGCTGGGCGCGGTGTGGGGGGCGGGCGCGGGGGGCTTGGGGGCGCTGGTGGCGTGTGCGGCTGGGGCGGCGGGGAGTCGGGGGGCCGCGCTCGCGGTCGGTGGCGGGACGGGTGGGCGGACGTACCCGGATCCGGCGTACGTACCGGGGCCGTACCGGCCTTCGCCCGCGTATCGGCCGTCGCACCGGGACACGAATCCTTACCTGCGGGCGCCGGAGGATGTGCATGGGGCGCCGACTGTGGTGGGGCCGGTGGTTCCGCCGCCGGTGCGATGGCCGCAGGCGGGATGGCCTGCTCCTGCGGCCCCGCCGGGGCGGCCGGGGCCGCCGGGGCCGCCGGGGCCGCCCGAGGATGGCCCGCCTCCCCCGGGCCCGCCGGGCGCACCTGGGCGGCGGCGCTGACGGAGCCCGGCGGGGCTTTCCCCTCCCCCGCCGCCACCTTCCGGAGCAGGCCGGTGGAACCGGTGTCCGGTCCTCGGGACGGGAGGTGAGCGTGGGGTGGGGGCCCGATACGGTAGAGGCATCATGAGCGCATCTCAGCCCAGTCAGCCCAGCCAGTCCACTGACGCTGCACCCACCCTTCTCGTCAAGATCTTCGGGAAGGACCGGCCCGGAATCACCGCCGGGCTCTTCGACACGCTTGCCGCCTACTCCGTCGACGTCGTCGACATCGAGCAGGTCGTCACCCGTGGCCGCATCGTCCTGTGCGCCCTCGTCACCGAGCCGGCCGTGAGCACCTCCGGTGAGCTGCGTGCCACCGTGCACAGCTGGGCCGACTCCCTCAGGCTCCAGGCCGAGATCATCTCCGGTACGGGCGACAACCGGCCGCGCGGCAGCGGACGTTCGCATGTCACCGTGCTCGGGCATCCCCTCACCGCGGAGTCGACCGCCGCCATAGCGGCCACGATCACCGGAACCGGCGGCAACATCGACCGTATCTTCCGGCTCGCCAAGTACCCGGTCACCGCAGTGGAGTTCGCGGTTTCCGGTACGGAGACCGAGCCCCTGCGCACCGCGCTCGCGCTGGAGGCCGCCGAGCTGGGGATCGATGTGGCCGTGGTGTCGGCGGGGCTGCACCGGCGCGCCCAGCGGTTGGTCGTGATGGACGTGGATTCCACGCTCATTCAGGACGAGGTCATCGAGCTGTTCGCGGCCCACGCGGGCTGCGAGGACAAGGTCGCCGAGGTGACCGACCGGGCGATGCGCGGCGAGCTGGACTTCGAGCAGTCGCTGCATGCCCGCGTCGCGCTGCTCGCCGGACTCGACGCGGACGTCGTGGACAAGGTGCGGCAGGAAGTGCGGCTCACTCCCGGCGCCCGCACCCTGATCCGTACGCTCAAGCGGCTCGGCTATCAAGTGGGCGTCGTGTCGGGTGGGTTCACGCAGGTCACCGACGACCTCAAGGAGCGGCTCGGGCTGGACTTCGCGTCCGCCAACACGCTGGAGATCGTGGACGGAAAGCTCACCGGCCGCGTCGTCGGCGAGATCGTGGACCGTGCGGGCAAGGCCCGGCTGCTGCGCCGTTTCGCCGCCGAGGCGGGCGTACCGCTGTCCCAGACCGTCGCCATCGGCGACGGCGCGAACGACCTCGACATGCTGAACGCGGCGGGGCTGGGTGTCGCCTTCAACGCCAAGCCCGTCGTGCGCAAGGCCGCCGACACCGCCGTGAACGTGCCCTTCCTGGACACCGTGCTGTATCTGCTCGGCATCACCCGTGAAGAGGTGGAGGCCGCCGACGGCCTCGCGGAGTGAGCAGGCGAAAGGCCCCGGTGCGGATTCCGATTCGTCGGATTCGGATTCGCGCCGGGGCCTCGTTCGTACGTAACGGAAAAGGGAGTCGGCCTCAGTCGTGCGGGGCCCAGTAGTCCAGCAGCGTGCCCACGCCGTGCTCCACGGACTTCCAGGAGCCGGTGAAGCCGATGACCGCGAACGACGCGGTCGGGAAGCCGCTCTTGGTCATGCGGGCCATCGCATTGCCCTCGCTGCTGCCGGCGAGCGCGTCGGCGGCCGCGTGCATGCTGGGGTTGTGCCCGATCACGAGGAGGTCGTTCACCTCGTCCGGAGTCTCGTTCAGGAGCGCGAGGAGGTCGCCGAGGGTGACTTCGTACAGCCGCTCCTCGTAGACGGTCTTGGGACGCTGCGGCAGTTCGTGCACGGCCAGCTTCCAGGTCTCGCGGGTCCTGGTCGCGGTCGAGCACAGAGCCAGGTCGAAGGTGATGCCCGTGTCCGCCAGCCGGTGGCCTGCGACCGGGGCGTCCGTCCGGCCTCGGTCGGCGAGCGGCCGATCGTGGTCGGACACCTGCGGCCAGTCGGCCTTCGCATGCCGGAGTAGGACGATCCTGCGGGGTGTATCGACGCTCATGCATCCCAGCTTCGCACGGATCGCGCCACGAGGCGCAGGGTGTTGACGGGCTGCCCCAGC
This sequence comes from Streptomyces sp. TRD_SC_5, assembly GCF_056836825.1. Classification (NCBI taxonomy): domain Bacteria; kingdom Bacillati; phylum Actinomycetota; class Actinomycetes; order Kitasatosporales; family Streptomycetaceae; genus Streptomyces; species Streptomyces sp. TRD_SC_5. The sequence goes on from NZ_JBWZZS010000001.1 coordinate 1,405,594, forward strand.
ACGGGTGAACGACGTTCCCGCGACTAGTGGGACAAGGTCTGCTGGATGCGCTCCACGAGGTGCGCGACCGCCGCGTCGCCGGTCGCAGCGTGCGCCTCGCCCGGCCCGGCGATCAGGAGCAGCAGGACGGCGAAGGCGAGTGCGGGGAGGGCTATGGCCCACCACGGGAGGCGGGTGTCGATGCCGGAGTCCGGGTGGTTGGTCCGGGTGTGTGCGCGGGCCGCCATGACCGCCTCCGTTTTCGCTGTTCGGCTGTTGTACGTCGAACCTACGGAGTGCGCGCGCAGGAACCCATCCGGTGACCCACCCACTTCACCCTGACCCTGGCCCCCTAGGGGATGGTGGGGGCAACCCCACCATCGGGGCCTACGGCGAGGCCAGCGAGGCGATGATCCCGATGATCACCGCGATGCCGAGCATCGTGCCGAGCACGAGCAGCAGCTTCTTCTGGCCGTTCTGGGGATTGGGGTCGAGTACTGGCATACGGCCAGTCTCGCACCCGTTGTACGCCCGTGTACGCCCGGCCCCGGCCGGGTCAGCCGAGCTCGTCCTCGATCGTACGGTTGCGGCCGGCCAGCACACCGACCACGATCTGCGGCAGCATCAGGCCCGCCATGAGGCCGATCGGCAGGCCCCAGCTGCCGCTGTGCTGGTACAGCACGCCGACCAGCAGCGGCCCGGGGATCGAGATCAGGTAGCCGGTGCTCTGGGCGAAGGCGGAGAGGCGCACGACGCCCGCACCGCTCTTCGCGCGCATGCCGATCATGGTCAGGGCGAGCGGGAAGGCGCAGTTGGAGACGCCGAGCAGCAGGGCCCACGCCCAGGCGCCGGAGGCCGGGGCGAGGTAGAGGCCGGCGTAACCCATGAGGCCGCAGAGGCCGAGGGCCACGACGATCGGGCCCTGGTTGCGCATGCGGGAGGCGAGGCGCGGGATGACGAAGGCGAGCGGAATGCCCATCGCCATGGTGACGGCGAGCAGCACACCGGCCGTGCCGGCCGAGACGCCCGCGTCTCGGAAGATCTGCGGCATCCAGCCCATGGTGATGTACGCGGCGGTGGCCTGGAGGCCGAAGAAGCAGGCGAGCGCCCATGCCGTACGGCTGCGGGTGATGCTCAGGGCGGGCGCGTCGCTCTGCTGGTGGGCGGCGGCGCTGTCCGCCTTCGGCGCCCGGGTGCTGGGGTGGCGTGTCAGGACGAGCCAGGGCAGTACGGCGACGACGGCCAGGGTGCCCCACACGGCGAGGCCGGTCTGCCAACTGCCGCCCAGCGCCCGGGTCAAGGGGACGGTGGCCGCGGCGGCGAGTGCGGTGCCGAGTGCGAGCGCCATCGAGTAGAGGCCGGTCATCTGGCCGACGCGGTCGGGGAACCAGCGCTTGACGATGACCGGCATCAGGATGTTGCTCACCGCGATGCCCATGAGGGCGAGTGCGCTGGCGGCGAGGAAGCCCGCCGTACCGCCCAGGTAAGGGCGGATCAGCAGGCCGGTCGCGATGGCCGCCATGCCCGCGCAGACGATCGCGCCGGGGCCGAAGCGGCGGGCGAGCCGGGGGGCGGTGAGGCCGAAGACCGCGAAACACAGCGGTGGTACGGAGGTCAGGAGGCCGGCGACGCTGCCGCTCATGCCGAGCCCGGCGCGGACCTCTTCGAGGAGTGGGCCGAGGCTGGTGATGGCCGGGCGGAGGTTGAGCGCGGCGAGGACGAGTCCCAGGACCACGAGCCGGGTGACCCAGACCGACCGCGACTGCGCCCCCGACTGTCCCCCGTCCTTCTCCTGCTGTACGGGCTGTACGGCGGCTGCGGGGGCGGGGCTCAGGGTTCGGGTCTCGTCGCGGGACATGGAAACCATCATAGAATCATGGGATGATTGGTTGTCCAATCCTGAACGAGGAGCACGAGCACCATGGCGCTGACCTCACCCCGGCGTTCGGCTCTCGCCGACCAGGTGATCACCGAGCTGCGGACCCAGATCACCACGGGCGAGTGGCCCGTGGGGTCACGCATTCCGACCGAGCCCGAGCTGGTCGAGCAGCTGGGCGTGGCCCGCAACACCGTCCGGGAGGCGGTGCGCGCGCTGGCGCACAACGGGCTGCTGGACATCCGGCAGGGCTCCGGTACGTACGTCATCGCCACCAGCGAGCTGGCCGGCGTCATGCACCGCCGGTTCGCGGACGCCGATCCACGCCACATCGCGGAGCTGCGTTCGACGCTGGAGTCCTCGGCGGCCCGGCTGGCGGCCGAGCGGCGTACCGAGCGTGATGTGCGGCAGCTGGACGCGGTGCTCGTACGGCGCGAGGAGGCGTGGGCCTCGGGCGACGCGGAGCTGTTCGTCCGCGCGGACGCGACGCTGCACCTGGCCGTGGTCGCCGCCTCGCACAACGACGTACTGATCGGGCTGTACGCCGACCTCGGCGACCTGCTGCGCGACTGGCTTCGCGACGACGTGGGGCAGGAGCTGCGCCCCGAGGACCACATGGACCACGGGCGGCTGATCGAGGCGATCCGCGCGCGGGACGCGGAGACGGCGGCCACGGAGGCGGCGGGTTACTCGCTCAAGTGCCTCGGGGACCGGGCGTAGGAGGCCGCGCGGAAGGCGGCCGCCTCGCGCGGGCGACTACATCCGGTGGTGGCTGACCCAGGCCGCGCGGACTCCCTTCCAGCAGCGGTCGGTGAGCCGCACCGTCTGCGCGGGGCCGACCTCGACGGGCGAGCCGTCCCCGTCGATGTCCCACCAGCGGTCGCACTCGGTGTGCAGCCGCACCAGGTCGGTCTCGGGGTACGGGTTGTGGCAGTACGCGACGACACGTGAGCCCTCGACGGCCGTCCGGCAGGTGGAGCCGAAGGGCACGACCTTGTCGGCGGTCTTCTTCGCGGGCTTCCGCCCGGAATCCGCCGCACGCTCGGCGACGGCTGGGGCGGCCAGTCCGGACACGGCGGCCAACGCCAGCAGGCCGGCTGCCGCTCGACGGTTCGACGGGCGCACATGCGCCACCTCCTCCCCACAGAGCGCCGGGTATGTCCCGGTTTCCTCAGTCTGCGGGGAGTCGCCCGTCTTTTCGACTTGAGGACGGGATCACGCGCGGAGTCCTGACCGTCGAGACCGTTCTGCGGCGGCGCGACGCGGTCCTGCTGGACGAGGAGCACGACGTCCCGAACGGCGCTCGACGCGACCGGGGGTCCGGACTTCGACGGCGTACGCATCCGGATCGACCCGGGAGCGCACGGAAGCCGCGCGCCGTCTGCTGGACGGTCGCGCGGCTTCGTGAGAGCTGGAGCTGCGTGCTTACGCGCCGACCGCGTGCAGGCCGCCGTCGACGTGGACGATCTCGCCGGTCGTCATCGGGAACCAGTCGGAGAGCAGCGCGACGACGCCGCGGCCGGCCGGCTCCGGGTCCGCCATGTTCCACTTCAGCGGGGAGCGGTCGTCCCAGACGCCCGCCAGCTCGGCGAAGCCGGGGATGGACTTGGCGGCCATGGAGCCGATCGGTCCGGCGGAGATGAGGTTGCACCGGATGTTGTCCGGGCCCAGGTCACGGGCGAGGTAGCGGGAGGTGGCCTCCAGCGCGGCCTTGGCCGGGCCCATCCAGTCGTACTGCGGCCAGGCGAACTGGGCGTCGAAGGTGAGGCCGACGACCGAGCTGCCGCTGCCCATCAGCGGGCGGCAGGCCATGGTGAGCGACTTCAGCGAGAACGCCGAGACGTGCATCGCGGTGGCGACGGACTCGAAGGGCGTGTTGAGGAAGTTGCCGCCGAGCGCGTCCTGCGGCGCGAAGCCGATGGAGTGGACGACGCCGTCGAGGCCGCCGAGCTCCTCACGTACCAGGCCTTCGAGCCGGTCCATGTGCTCGGTGTTGGTGACGTCCAGCTCGATGACCTTGGCCGGCTTCGGCAGCTTCCGCGCGATGCGCTCGGTCAGCGTGGGGCGGGGAAAGGCGGTCAGGATGACTTCGGCACCCTGCTCCTGGGCCATCTTGGCGGTGTGGAAGGCGATGGAGGACTCCATCAGCACACCCGTGATGAGGATGCGCTTGCCGTCGAGGATTCCACTCATGTGATCAGTGACCCATGCCCAATCCGCCGTCAACCGGGATGACGGCTCCAGTGATGTACGACGCGTCGTCGGAGGAGAGGAAGCGCACGGCGGCGGCGATCTCCTCCGGCTGCGCGTAACGGCCGAGCGGCACCTGGGCGACGATGCCCTTGCGCTGCTCGTCCGTGAGCACCTCGGTCATGTCGGTGTCGACAAACCCGGGCGCGACGACGTTGAAGGTGATGTTGCGCGAGCCCAGCTCACGGGCGAGCGAGCGCGCGAAGCCGACCAGACCGGCCTTGGAGGCGGCGTAGTTCGCCTGCCCCGCCGAGCCGAGGAGCCCGACGACCGAGGAGATCAGTACGACCCTCCCCTTCTTGGCGCGCAGCATGCCGCGATTGGCGCGCTTGACGACCCGGAAGGTGCCGGTGAGGTTGGTGTCGAGTACGGACGTGAAGTCCTCCTCGGACATGCGCATCAGGAGCTGGTCCTTGGTGACGCCGGCGTTGGCCACCAGCACCTCCACGGGACCGTGCTTCTCCTCGATCTCCTTGTAGGCCTGCTCCACCTGCTCGGTGTCGGTGATGTCGCACTTGACAGCGAGGCAGCCGAGGTCGGTGAGGGCGGCCGGCGGTTCGCCGGAGCGGTACGTGAACGCGACCTTGTCGCCGGCGTCGGCGAAAGCGCGGGCGATGGCGAGGCCGATGCCCCGGTTTCCTCCGGTGACGAGAACCGAGCGGCTCAACGGATCACCCTTTCGATAGCGGTCTGGTACTGACCGAAACTATCGGTACCGGGCCACGTACGGAGAATCGGCCCCTGACAGCGCCGCGCGGAAGTCGCTGTCGGGTCCCTACAGAAAGTGGTGGGCAAGGGAGCTGTGGGCGCGACATGATCTGAGGGACCGGTCTCTGACGACAGGAGTCATCTGTGCCTCATTCCATCGACGAAGCGTTCACAGCGCTGCCGCTGCGCGCGCTCGCCGACGCGGCGCTCGCGCGTGCCCGTGCGCTGGGCGCCGATCATGCCGATTTCCGCTTCGAGCGGGTGCGCAGCGCGGCCTGGCGGCTGCGCGACGCCAAGCCGTCGGGTTCCTCCGACACCACGGACCTCGGGTATGCGGTACGGGTGGTGCACGGCGGCAGCTGGGGGTTCGCGTCCGGCGTGGACCTGAGCATGGACGCCGCCGCGCGGGTCGCGGGGCAGGCCGTGGCCATGGCCAAGCTGTCGGCGAAGGTGATCAAGGCGGCGGGGTCCGACGAGCGGGTGGAGCTGGCCGACGAGCCCGTGCACGCGGACCGGACGTGGGTCTCGTCGTACGACATCAGTCCCTTTGATGTGGCCGACGAGGAGAAGACGGGGCTGCTCGCCGACTGGAGCGCGCGGCTGCTGGCGGCCGACGGGGTCGCGCACGTGGACGCGTCGCTGCTGACCGTGCAGGAGAACAAGTTCTACGCGGACACGGCCGGCACCGTCACCACTCAACAGCGGGTGCGGCTGCATCCGCAGTTCACGGCGGTCGCGGTGGACGCGACGAGTGGTGAATTCGACTCGATGCGTACCATCGCGCCGCCGGTCGGGCGGGGGTGGGAGTACCTGCTCGGGACCGGGTGGAACTGGGACTCCGAGCTGGAGCAAATGCCCTCGCTGCTCGCCGAGAAGATGCGCGCGCCGAGTGTCGAGTCGGGGACGTACGACCTGGTGGTGGACCCCTCGAATCTGTGGCTGACCATCCACGAGTCGATCGGGCACGCGACCGAGCTGGACCGCGCGCTGGGCTACGAGGCGGCGTACGCCGGGACCTCCTTCGCCACCTTCGACCAGCTCGGGAAGCTGGCGTACGGGTCGTCGGTCATGAACGTGACGGGCGACAGGACCGCCGAGCACGGGCTCGCCACGGTGGGGTACGACGACGAGGGCGTCGAGGCGCAGTCCTGGGACCTGATCAAGAACGGGACGCTCACCGGCTACCAGCTGGACCGGCGCATCGCGAAGCTGACCGGGCTCGGGCGGTCGAACGGCTGCGCCTACGCCGACTCCCCCGGCCATGTGCCCGTGCAGCGCATGGCGAATGTGTCGCTCCAGCCGGATCCGGGCGGGCTCTCGACCGAGGATCTGATCGGGGGTGTCGAGCGCGGGATTTATGTGGTCGGGGACCGGTCGTGGTCCATCGACATGCAGCGCTACAACTTCCAGTTCACCGGGCAGCGCTTCTTCCGGATCGAGAACGGGCGGCTCGCGGGGCAGCTGCGCGATGTGGCGTACCAGGCGACGACCACCGACTTCTGGGGCTCGATGACGGCGGTCGGCGGCCCGCAGACGTACGTCCTGGGCGGCGCCTTCAACTGCGGCAAGGCCCAGCCGGGCCAGGTCGCGTCGGTCTCGCACGGGTGCCCGTCGGCCCTCTTCCGGGGCGTGAACATCCTCAACACGACGCAGGAGGCGGGCCGATGAATCCGCAGCCCTCCCGCACGGCCTCCGGCCGGGGGTCCGGGGGTCGCCCCCCGGGTAAGCACAGTCTCAACACGACGCAGGAGGCGGGCCGATGAGCCGCACAGCCAAGCCGTACGAGATCGTCGAGCGGGCTCTGGAGCTGTCCACGGCCGACGGCTGCGTCGTCATCGCCGACGAGACTTCGTCCGCCAATCTGCGCTGGGCCGGCAACGCGCTGACGACCAACGGCGTCACTCGCGGACGCACCCTCACCGTCATCGCGACCGTCGACGGTGCCGAGGGGACCGCGTCCGGTGTCGTGTCGCGGTCCGGCGTCACCGCCGGCGATCTGGAGCCGCTGGTACGGGCCGCCGAGGCCGCCGCGCGTGGCGCCGGGCCCGCCGAGGACGCTCAGCCACTGGTCTCGGGGGTGCTCGCGTCCCCCGACTTCACGGACGCACCGGCCGAGACCTCGTCCGGCGTCTTCGCCGACTTCGCGCCCGCGCTCGGCGAGGCCTTCGCCCGTGCCAGGGCCGGCGGCCGCGAGCTGTACGGCTTCGCGAACCACGAGATGAGCTCCACCTATCTCGGTACGTCGACGGGTCTGCGCCTGCGGCACGATCAGCCCAACGGCACGCTGGAGCTCAACGCCAAGTCGCCGGACCGTACGCGCTCCGCCTGGGCCGGCCACTCCACGCGGGACTTCAAGGACGTGGACCCGGCGGCCGTCGACGCCGAGCTGGCCGAGCGCCTCCGCTGGGCCGAGCGCCGGATCGACCTCCCGGCCGGGCGGTACGAGACGCTGCTGCCGCCCACCGCCGTCGCCGACCTGCTGATCTACCAGCTGTGGTCGTCGGCGGCCAGGGACGCGGCGGAGGGCCGGACGGTGTTCAGCAAGCCCGGTGGAGGGACTCGGGTCGGCGAGACGTTGTCCGAGCTGCCCCTGACACTGCGCAGCGACCCGAACGCGCCCGGCCTGGAGTCGGCGCCCTTCGTCGTCGCGCACGCCTCGGGCGACGACTCTTCCGTCTTCGACAACGGGCTGCCGCTGGCCCCGACCGACTGGGTGCGGGAGGGAAAGCTCGAGCACCTGGTCTCCACTCGGCACAGCGCGGGGCTGACCGGGCTGCCGGTGGCCCCGGCGATCGGCAACCTCGTCCTGGACGGCGGCGGGGAGCGTTCGCCGGCGGAGATGGTCGCCGCGACCGAGCGCGGGCTGCTGCTCACCTGCCTCTGGTACATCCGCGAGGTCGACCCGGCGACGCTGCTGCTGACCGGGCTGACCCGGGACGGCGTCTATCTCGTCGAGAACGGCGAGGTGGTCGGCGCGGTGAACAACTTCCGGTTCAACGAGTCGCCGGTCGACCTGCTGTCGCGGGCCGCCGAGGCCGGACGTACCGAGAAAACGCTGCCGCGCGAGTGGGGCGACTGGTTCACCCGGGCCGCGATGCCGGCGCTGCGCATCCCTGACTTCAACATGAGTTCGGTCAGCCAGGGCGTATGACGCCCATAGACTGGCCGGGAACAATCCACAGCCTTCAAGAATCGTTCAAGGAGAGTCAAGACCGTGACGGACATCGTCGACGAGCTGAAGTGGCGCGGGCTGTTCGCCCAGTCCACTGACGAGGACGCACTGCGCAAGGCGCTCGCGGACGGTCCGGTCACGTTCTATTGCGGCTTCGACCCGACGGCGGCCAGCCTGCACGTGGGGCACCTCGTGCAGGTCCTCACCGTCCGCAGGCTCCAGCAGGCCGGACACCGGCCGCTCGCCCTGGTGGGCGGGGCCACCGGCCAGATCGGTGACCCGCGGCCGACCGCCGAGCGCACGCTGAACGACCCGGAGACGGTCGCGAACTGGGTGGCGCGGCTGCGCGCCCAGATCGAGCCCTTCCTGTCCTTCGAGGGCCCGAACGCGGCCACCATGGTCAACAACCTGGACTGGACCGCGGGGCTGTCCGCGATCGAGTTCCTGCGGGACATCGGCAAGCACTTCCGGGTCAGCAAGATGCTCGCGAAGGACTCGGTCGCCCGCCGGCTGGAGTCCGACCAGGGCATCAGCTACACGGAGTTCAGCTACCAGCTGCTCCAGGGCATGGACTTCCTGGAGCTGTACCGGCGCTACGGCTGCACGCTCCAGCAGGGCGGCAGCGACCAGTGGGGCAACCTCACGGCGGGTCTCGACCTGATCCACCGCCTGGAGCCGCACGCCAACGTGCACGCGCTGGCCACGCCGCTGATGGTCAAGGCGGACGGCACGAAGTTCGGCAAGTCCGAGAGCGGCGCCGTCTGGCTCGACCCGGAGATGACCACGCCGTACGCGTTCTACCAGTTCTGGCTGAACGTGGACGACCGGGACGTCTCTCCGTACATGCGCATCCTCAGCTTCAAGAGCCGCACCGAGCTCGAAGAGCTGGAGAAGCTCACCGAGGAGCGGCCGCAGGCGCGCGCCGCCCAGCGCGCGCTGGCCGAGGAGCTGACGACGCTGGTGCACGGCGCCGAGCAGTGCGCGGCGGTCGTCGCGGCGTCGAAGGCGCTGTTCGGGCAGGGTGAGCTCGCCGGTCTCGACGAGGCAACGCTGGCCGCTTCGCTGTCGGAGCTCCCGCACGCCAAGGTCACGGAGCTGGGGTCCGTCGTGGACCTCTTCGTGGAGGTCGGCCTCGCGCCGAGCAAGTCGGCCGCCCGCCGTACGGTCAAGGAGGGCGGGGCCTACGTGAACAACGTCAAGGCCGCCGACGAGGACGCCGTACCGGCGACCGATGACCTGTTGCACGGCCGCTGGCTGGTGCTGCGGCGCGGAAAGAAGAACCTGGCGGCGATCGAGGTCGCGGCCGGCTGAGTCACTCGCGCACAGAGAAGCGGCCGGGAGCGTGGAATCGTCCACGTCCCGGCCGCTTCTCTGTCGCGTTTCTCTGTCGCGCAAGCGACCGCGCATCGCTCAGGCCCGGCGTTTCTTGCCCTTCATCGATGCCCAGAGCATGTCGCCGAGTCCGACGATCACCACGGCGCCGATCAGCTGGAGCAGATGCCGGATCCAGTCGATTCCCTTGGTGTCGTCGACGCCGATCCCCGCGGCGACGGCGTTGCCGACGATGCTGCCGAGGATGCCGAAGACGACCGTCAGCCACAGCGGGATCTGCTGCTTGCCCGGGATGATCGCCTTGGCGAGCAGACCGAGGACCAGACCCACGATGATTGCCCACAACCAACTCATGTCGCCTCCTCATCGGCGCGGTGTGCGCATGTTCGCCCAGTCTCCGACGGCCGCGCGTACGGCGCATGCCGGACACCGCCATACGTGGTCCGGCGGTGGGCGGACACCCCGCTGAAGGACGCCCCGCTCTCGAAGGCGTCGCAGCGTCGGCGTACCGTGGAAGGCGTCCGGTCAGGGAGCGTCCGGCAGGGAAACGGGTGGTGCGACGTGATGCGGAAGAAGAGCGACGCCGAGGTCTTCCGGATCACCGGAGCCCGGCCGGCCCTGGCCGACGATGTGCGCGGGCGCCAGCGCCGGTACGTGATCTCGATGTCGGTACGGACCCTGGCCGTGATCCTGTCGGCCGTCCTGTGGAACGTGGAGCGGCACGTCGCGATCGTGGCCCTGGCGTTGGGGCTCCTTCTCCCTTACATTGCCGTGGTGATCGCCAACGGCGGCCGGGAGAACGCCTCTTCCCTGCCCTCGGCCAACATTCCGACGCCCGTGCGGCCGGCCCTGGAGAGTTCGCACGAACCGGCCGCACCGGAACCCGCGCCGGAGACGCCGGGCCAGGGCCGTGAGCAACAGCCGCATGAACACAGTTGATCCTGTTGCGGTCTGCAAAGCTCAAGAAAAGCTCAGATCAATCATGAAGTTCCGGTGCACCGCACCCCGTGTCGCGTGACATACTTCGTAGGCGCTCCGCATCCCCCGTCGGAGCGACGGACCGACGCCGGGCAGCTCCCCCCGTGGCTGCTCGGCGTCGCCCTTGTGACCTAGGGTTGAGTGCGTGAACTCCCCTGATTCCCTTCTTTTTCCCGGTTCGGCCGACGCCGGGGCCACTGTCTGCTCCGCCAAGGGCTGCCGTTCCGCCGCCGTGTGGGTTCTCGCCTGGAACAACCCGAAGCTCCACACGCCCGAGCGCCGCAAGACGTGGCTCGCGTGCGACGAGCACCGTGAGCACCTGTCCCAATTCCTTGGCGTACGCGGCTTCCTGAAGGACGTGGTGACGCTGGAGGAGTGGGCAGCCCGGTCAGCCTCCGATGGCTGACATCGGGCGGTCGGGCTGCAGGAAGGACGGGTCGTCGAGGCCGGAGCCCGCCTTCTTGCCCCACATCGCCAGCTTCCACAGCCGGGCGATCTCCTCGTCCGGAGCGCCGGAGCGCAGGGCGCCGCGCAGGTCGGACTCCTCGCGGGCGAACAGGCACGTGCGTACCTGACCGTCGGCGGTGAGCCTGGTCCGGTCGCAGGCCCGGCAGAACGGGCGCGTGACCGAGGCGATGACGCCGACGCGGTGCGGGCCGCCGTCGACGACCCAGCGCTCGGCGGGCGCCGAGCCGCGCTCGTCCTCGCCCTCCGCCGTGAGCGTGAAGCGGGTACGCAGCGACTCCAGGATGTCACCCGCGGTGATCATGCCGTCACGCTTCCAGCCGTGCTGGGCATCGAGCGGCATCTGCTCGATGAAGCGCATCTCGTACTCGTTCTCGACGGCCCAGGCGAGCAGGTCGGGGGCCTCGTCGTCATTGAGCCCCGGCATCAGTACGGCGTTGACCTTGACCGGGGTCAGGCCGGCGTCGCGGGCGGCGGCCATGCCGTCGATGACGTCGTGGTGGCGGTCGCGACGGGTCAGGGTCTTGAAGACGTCGGGGCGCAGGGTGTCGAGCGAGACATTGACCCGGTCCAGGCCGGCCGCCTTGAGGGCGGTCGCGGTGCGCTTGAGGCCGATTCCGTTGGTGGTGAGGGACATCTTGGGGCGCGGCGCGAGCGCGGCGCAGCGCTCGACTATCCCGACCAGTCCCGGGCGCAGCAGCGGCTCGCCGCCGGTGAACCGCACCTCGGTCACGCCGAGGTCGGTGACGGCAATGCCGATCAGCCGCACGATCTCGTCGTCCGTGAGCAGATCCGGCTTGGCCAGCCACTGCAGACCCTCCTCGGGCATGCAGTACGTACAGCGCAGATTGCAGCGGTCGGTGAGGGAAACGCGCAGGTCAGTGGCTACTCGGCCATAAGTGTCGATAAGCATCGTCGACCCACTCCCCGATCCGGATTCGTCCTTGATGAACGCTGTCGAGCCTACGCGACACCTCTGACAACAACAGGGGCCCGATGCCACGGGACCTGTGTGGCCGCGTCGTACGACTCTACGACGCGGCCACGGGGGCACAGCTGTGGGAAAGGTGGAGAGCGCGGGCCCTCAGTACGCTCAGTGCGCGCCGATGCCGGTGAGTGACTTGACCTCCAGCTCCGCGTACTTCCCCTTGTCCGGCTCGTCCTTGGACAGTACGGACCCGACCCAGCCGAGCAGGAAGCCGAGCGGGATCGAGATCAGCCCGGGGTTCTCCAGCGGGAACCACGCGAAGTCCACGCCCGGGAACATTGACGAGGGCTTGCCGGAGACGACCGGCGAGAACAGCACAAGGCCCACGGAGGCGGTCAGACCGCCGTAGATGGACCACAGGGCGCCCTGTGTCGTGAACTTCTTCCAGAAGAGGCTGTAGAGGATCGTCGGCAGGTTGGCGGACGCCGCCACCGCGAAGGCGAGAGCGACCAGGCCTGCCACGTTCAGGTCGCGGGCGAGCGCGCCCAGCGCGATGGAGACCACGCCGATGGCCACGGTCGCCCAGCGGGCGGCGCGTACCTCTTCCTTCTCGGTGGCCTTGCCGCGCCTGATGACGTTGGCGTAGATGTCGTGCGCGAACGATGACGAGGACGCCAGGGTGAGGCCGGCGACCACCGCGAGGATGGTGGCGAACGCGACGGCGGAGATCACGGCGAGCAGGATCGCGCCGCCCGCGGAGCCGGCGCCGCCGCCGATCTCCAGCGCGGCGAGCGGGGCCGCCGTATTGCCCGCCTTGTTGGAGGCGATGATGTCGCCGGGCTTGAGGAGCGCGGCGGCGCCGAAGCCGAGCACGATCGTCATCAGGTAGAAGGCGCCGATGATGCCGATCGCCCAGTTCACGGACTTACGGGCGGCCTTGGCCGTGGGGACGGTGTAGAAGCGGATCAGGATGTGCGGCAGGCCGGCGGTGCCCAGGACCAGGGCGATGCCGAGCGAGATGAAGTCGAGCTTCGAGGTGGCGGTGAGGCCGTACTTGAGGCCGGGCTCCAGGAACGCCGAGCCCTTGCCGCTGTTGGAGGCCGCCGTACCGAGCAGGTCGGACAGGTTGAAGTTGAACTTCAGCAGGATCAGGAAGGTGATCAGCAGTGTGCCCGCGATGAGCAGCACGGCCTTGACCATCTGGACCCAAGTGGTGCCCTTCATGCCGCCGATGGTGACGTACACGATCATCAGGATGCCGACGAGCGCGACGATGAGGATCTTGCCGGCGTCACTGGTGATGCCCAGGAGCAGTGAGACCAGTACGCCCGCGCCCGCCATCTGCGCGAGCAGGTAGAAGATCGACACGACGATGGTGGAGGTGCCCGCGGCGGTGCGCACGGGGCGCTGGCGCATGCGGTAGGCGAGGACGTCACCCATCGTGTAGCGGCCGGAGTTGCGCAGCGGTTCGGCGACGAGGAGCAGCGCGACCAGCCAGGCGACCAGGAAGCCGATGGAGTAGAGGAAGCCGTCGTAACCGAAGAGGGCGATGGCGCCCGCGATGCCGAGGAACGACGCGGCGGACATGTAGTCGCCGGAGATCGCGAGGCCGTTCTGGAAGCCGGTGAACTGGCGGCCGCCGGCGTAGAAGTCGGAGGCGCTCTTGGTCTGACGGCCCGCCCATACCGTGATGAACAGGGTGGCGATGACGAAGAGACCGAAGAGGGTGATGATCAGCGGCCGGTGCTCGCTGGCGTCACCGGCGGCGGCGAACTGGAGCGTGGTCGCCGTGGTCAGCGCGGGGCTCATGCGTCGCTCTCCAGACGGGACTTGATGGCCTCGGACTTCGGGTCGAGCTGCGTGGCGGCATGACGCGAGTAGAACCAGGCGATGAGGAAGGTGGTGGCGAACTGGGCGAGGCCGAGGACAAGGGCCACGTTGATGTTGCCGAAGAGCTTGGTGCCCATGAAGCCGCCCGCGTAGCTGGACAGCAGGACATACAGCAGATACCAGGCGATGAAGGCGATGGTCAGGGGGAAGGCGAAGGAACGGTGGGCACGGCGCAGTGCGCCGAACTCGGCGCTCTCCTGCACCTCGACGAACTCCTCTGTCGTGTGCCCTGTTCGGATCAGGCCCGTGCCGCCCTGGGGCGGTGGTGCATCGGTTGCCACGGAATCTCCTCGCGACGCGGGTGCGGTGGGGGTGGGTGTGTGTGGGTTGGACAAGATGACCTCACTGGTGGGGGGCGGTGTTGCTCGTCCCCCTGACAACGGCACGGATCGCATCACGACTCGGTTCGGCATCCGCCATTCTTTTCCCAACACGTTGATACGAACGCATGATCGGCGCTAGCTTCACTCGTCATGTACCCGCTCATGTGCACCCGCGCAGGGGCGGCTCTCACGGATGATGTGGAGAACCCATGGCTCATCTGGGATCCAGACGGCAGCGAACCCTCGCCCTGCCCGTCGGACTGGCTCTCACGGCTTCGCTCGGCTTCCTGCCCGGAGCGGCCGCCTCGGCCGCGCCGCTCGACGGCCCCGCCGTCGCGGCGTCCACCGCCACAGGACCGAAGCTGTCGTACGTGGTCAACACCAAGGCCGGCCACGGCACGAGCGCTGCGGTGAAGCGGGCGATCGCCAAGGCCGGTGGCACGGTGGTGAAGGCGTACGACCAGATCGGCGTCATCGTCGTCCACTCGCAGAACCCGGACTTCGGCAAGCAGATACGCAAGGCCAAGGGTGTCTCGTCGGCGGGCGCGACCCGCACCGCCCCGCTCACCCCGGTCGGCATCACCGAGGAAGGCACCACCCAGAAGCTGTCCGCGGCCGAGGCCGCGAAGGCGGAGGCCGCCGCGGCGCCGGGTCAGGAGCCGCTGGAGGCCAACCAGTGGGACATCCGCGCCATCGGCGCCGACAAGGCCGCCAAGGTCAATGACGGCAGCAGCAGGGTCACGGTCGGCGTGATCGACACCGGTGTCGACGACACGCACCCGGACCTCGCGCCGAACTTCTCCAAGTCCCAGTCGGCCAACTGCGTGGGCGGCGTCGCGGACTCCTCGGAGGGCGCCTGGCGTCCGTACGCCGACGGCAGTGACCACGGCACCCATGTCGCCGGTACGATCGCCGCTCCGCGCAACGGACTCGGCGTCGCCGGTGTCGCGCCGGGCGTGAAGCTCGCGGGCATCAAGGTGAGCGAGCCGGGCACCAGCCTCTTCTTCACCGAGGCGGTCGTCTGCGGCTTCGTCTGGGCCGCCGAGCACGACATCGACGTAACGAACAACAGCTATTACGTCGACCCGTGGATGTTCAACTGCAAGGACGACCCGGACCAGAAGGCGCTGCTCGACGCCCTCACGCGCGCGACGAAGTACGCGGAGCGCAAGGGCGCCCTGAACGTCGCGGCGGCGGGCAACTCGAACTTCGACCTGTCGGCCGACGAGATCCTCGACGACTCCAGCCCGAACGACAGCACCCCCGGCGACCGGATCATCGACCCGTCCGAGTGCCTTGACGTCCCGACCCAGCTGCCGGGCGTCATGACGGTCACCGCGACGGGCGACAAGAACGTCAAGTCGTACTACTCCAGTTACGGGTACGGCGTCGCCGACGTCGCGGCCCCCGGCGGCGACAAGTGGCAGATCCCGGCCACCCCGGACGCCAACGGCCGCGTCCTGTCGACCGTCCTGAACGGCGGCTACGGCTACAAGCAGGGCACCTCGATGGCCACCCCGCACGTCGCGGGCGTAGCCGCGCTGCTCAAGAGCGCGCACCCGAAGGCGAGCCCCGCGCAGCTCCAGCGGCTGCTCAAGAAGCAGGCGGACAACCCGGGCTGCCCGAGCCACGTCTACGACGCGGCCGGCAACTGGGTCGAGGCCACCACCTGCGAGGGCGGCAAGAACTACAACGGTTACTACGGCGCCGGTGTCGTCGACGCCCTCGACGCCGTCAAGAAGTGATCGTCCAAGGTCCCGCCCACTTACGCGAACCGGAGATTTCATGACGCCGCATCGCACCCAGCGGTCCCGCCGCACCGTGGCCATATCCGCCGGCATGGCCGTCACGGCCGCCCTCGCGTTCCTGCCGGGCACCGCGTCGGCCACCTCGGCCGACGCGCTCGGCGCGGTCGGCTCGGCCGACACCAGGCCGGCCGTGACCGAGGCCGTCGGCACGCCGCTGAGTTACGTGGTCAACGTACGTCCGGGCAAGGGCAATTCGGCCAAGGTGAAGAAGGCCATCGGCCGGGCCGGCGGCACGATCGTCCAGGCGTACGACCAGATCGGCGTGATCGTCGTCCACTCGTCGAACGACGGGTTCGCGAAGACGATGCGCAGGGTCAAGGGCGTCCAGTCGGCGGGTGCGACCCGCACGGCGCCGCTGCCGGCGCAGTCGACGAAGGACGTCGGCACGCCGAAGGCGCTCACCGCCGCGCAGGCGAAGGCGGCGTCCGCGGAAGCCGTCGCCGGTGAGGACCCGCTGCAGCCGTTGCAGTGGGACCTGCCCGCCATCAAGGCGGACAAGGCCCACGAGAAGACGCTGGGCAGCAGGGACGTCACGGTCGCCGTGATCGACACGGGCGTCGACGACACCCACCCGGACCTCGCGCCGAACTTCGACCGCGAGGCGTCGGTCAACTGCGTGACCGGCAAGCCCAACACGGCGGACGGCGCCTGGCGCCCGTCGGCCGAGGAAAGCCCGCACGGCACGCACGTGGCGGGCGAGATCGCCGCCGCGAAGAACGGCGTCGGCGTCACCGGTGTCGCGCCGGGCGTCAAGGTCTCGGGCATCAAGGTGTCCACGACGGCCGGCTTCTTCTACACGGAGTCGGTCGTCTGCGGCTTCGTGTGGGCGGCCGAGCACGGCGTCGATGTGACGAACAACAGCTATTACACCGACCCGTGGATGTTCAACTGCAAGGACGACCCGGACCAGAAGGCGCTCGTCGACGCCATCGTCCGGGCCTCGCGGTACGCCGAGAAGAAGGGCGCGGTGAACGTCGCCGCGGCCGGCAACTCGAACTACGATCTCGCGGCGGACTCGATCAATGACACGACGAGCCCGAACGACACCACGCCGGTGCCGCGCGACATCGACCCGAGCGAATGCCTCGACTCGCCGACGCAGCTGCCGGGCGTCGTCACCGTCGCCTCGACGGGTGCGAAGGGCCTCAAGTCGTCGTTCTCCAACTACGGTCACGGTGTCATCGACATCGCGGCTCCGGGCGGCGACAGCACGGCGTACCAGCGGCCCGCGCCTCCCGCGACGAGCGGCCTGATCCTGGGTCCGGTGCCGGGCGGCAAGTGGGGCTACATGGCCGGTACGTCGATGGCCTCCCCGCACGTCGCGGGTGTGGCGGCGCTCATCAAGAGCACGCATCCGCACGCGTCGGCGAAGCGCGTCAAGGCCCTCCTGGCGAGCCAGGCGGACGCTGCGCCGTGCACCGACCCGTACGACATCGACGGCGACGGCAAGATCGACGCGGTGTGCGAGGGCGGTAAGAACTACAACGGCTTCTACGGGGTCGGCATCGCCGACGCGCTGGACGCCGTGACGAAGAAGTAAGCAAGCGGTACGCGGAGAGCGGGCCGCCCGGACTCCATCCGGGCGGCCCGCTCCCATGTCACGGCGTCACGGCGTCACGGCGTCACGGCGTCACGGCGTCACGGCGTCACGGCTTGACGAGGACCTTGAGGGCCGTGCGTCCGTCCATCGCCTTGTAGCCCTCGGGCACGCCGTCGAGGCCGACGGTGACGTCGAAGACCGGCGACGGGTCGATCGTCCCGTCCAGGACGTCCGGCAGCAGTTCCGGGATGTACGCGCGCACGGGCGCCACTCCCCCGCGCAGGGCGACGTTCCGGTTGAACATGTCGCTCAGGTCGAGGCCGGTGCCGCTGCCGTGCGGGACGCCGACGTAACCGATCGCGCCGCCGTCGCGGGTGATCCCGACTGCCGTACGCATCGACTGCTCGGTGCCGACGGCCTCGATCACGGCATGCGCCCCCTGGCCGCCGGTGAGTTCCCGTACGGCCGCGACCGCCGCGTCGCCGCGCTCGGCGACGATGTCGGTGGCACCGAAGGTCTTCGCGATGTCGGTACGCGCCTGATGGCGGCCCAGCGCGATGATCCGCTCGGCCCCGAGCCGCTTGGCGGCCAGTACCCCGCACAGCCCGACCGCGCCGTCGCCGACGACCGCGACCGTCGAGCCGCGCCGTACGCCCGCGCCGACAGCGGCGTGGTGTCCGGTGCCCAGTACGTCGGAGAGGGCGAGCAGCGCGGTCAGCAGCCGGTCGTCGGAGGCCGCGGCAGCCGGGAGCTTGACCAGCGTGCCGTCGGCGAAGGGCACCCGGACGGCCTCGCCCTGCCCGCCGTCGGAGCCCACCGAACCCCAGAAGCCGCCCTGCAGGCATGAGGTCTGGAGCCCTTCGGCGCAGTACTCGCACGACCCGTCGGACCACACGAAGGGCGCGACCACGAGATCGCCGGGCACGAACCCTGCGACCCGGGAACCGGCCTCCTCGACCACACCCAGGAACTCGTGCCCGATGCGCTGTCCGGGCTGCCGGGCGGACTCGCCCCGGTAGGCCCAGAGGTCGCTGCCACAGATGCAGGCGCGCAGCACCCGTACGACCACGTCAGTGGGTTCCTGGACCCGCGGATCCGGCACCTCCTCCACGCGGATGTCGTGCGGTGCATGGATGACGGTGGCGCGCATGGGGTGGTTCCTCGGTGCTCAGACGGTTGTACGGCCTTCACGGTACGCCGATGGGGTGGCCGCGACCTCTTCCCGCCCCAGCACGCCCCTGACCAGCAGAAACTGCGCGGCGACGTAGGTGAGCATGATCCAGAAGTCGGGGGCGGGCAGCTGGGGCCACTCGGCGACGCCGGTGGCGATGAGGGTGTCGGAGAGGAGGAAGAGTGCGCCGCCGAGTCCGGCGTACAGGCCGATGCCGCTCGCTCGCCAGGCCATGGCGGTGAGCAGCAGGCTGTACCCGGCGACCGGGATGCGCAGGTCGGCGGGGAGGTCGGGCCACAGGAGGGCGACCGTGGTGAGGAGGGCTACGGCGTACCCGGCGCCGAGGAGCGTGGACGTACGACTACGTCCGAACAGCACGAGATAGCAGACGTGACCGGCGGCGAAGGAACCCATGCCGACGAGGAAGGCCCAGTCCGCGTCGGCGAGCAGGAAGACATCGCCGCCCCAGCCGAAGAGCAGCGCGGCGATCAGCAGACGCGGCGCGCCGCGCACGGCCGCGTACGCCGCGAGGAGCGGCATCAGCAGCGGCTTGGCGATCATGTGGCCGGGGTCGGCCCCGGCGACGAGCGAGCCGAGGTCGGCGAGCGCCGCGACCCCGAAGGCGACAAGGAGCCCCCGCTCCCAGCCCGCCCGCCGGCCGGGGCGGGCGCCGTCGCCGGGGCGGGCGCCGTCGCCGGGGCGGGCGCCGTCGCCGGGGCGGGCGCCGGGCGTGGCCGTGGCGCTCACGCGGTGCGTCCCGCGGCGGCTTCCTGCGTCGGCCCGGTTGCTTGCGGCCCCGCCGGGTGGCGCGGCTGCCAGCCCGGGCCGCCGAAGACCCGGCCCGCGCGCTCGCCCCAGGTGGTGGCCGCCCGGACGTCGCGGGCGATGGCGGCGTACTCGTGGGTGGCGACGCGCAGCGGGTTGTAGGTCTCGATGTTCTTGGTCAGGCCGTAGACGGGCCGCTCGGTCTCGGCCGCGAAGGAACGGAAGAGCCGGTCCCAGAGGATCAGGATGCCGCCGAAATTCCGGTCCAGGTATCCGCCTTGGGAGGCGTGGTGGACGCGGTGGTGGGAGGGAGTGTTCAGGACGTACTCGAAGGGGCGCGGCAGCTTGCCGACACGCTCGGTGTGCACCCAGAACTGGTAGACGAGGTTCGCGGAGGAGCAGAACGCGAGCGCGGCCGGGTGCACGCCGCACGCGATCAGTGGCAGGTAGAACGGCCAGACGGTGAGGCTCGTCCAGGGCTGGCGCAGGGCGGTGGTGAGGTTGAACTTGCGGCTGGAGTGGTGGACGACGTGGCAGGCCCACAGGATGCGGATGACGTGGTGGCCCCGGTGGGACCAGTAGTAGAAGAAGTCCTGCGCGAGCAGCATCAGCGGAATCGTCCACCACAGGAGCGGGACGCGGGCGGGCGTCAGCTCGTATACCGCCATGTAGATCGCGACAATCGGGATCTTCCACAGCAAGTCGAACCCGATGCTGCCGAGCCCCATGCCGACGCTGGTGACGGCGTCCTTGGTCTCGTACCCGGCGGCGTCCTCGTCGGGATGCAGGCGGTAGCTCACGATCTCCAGGACGGTGAGCAGGACGAAGGCCGGTATCGACCACAGCACGACATCGGGCAGGTTCGGCATGACGGCACGATAGAGGCGCAGGTGAGGGCTCCGCTAGGGGTTGTTACCGACAAGTATGCGAGACGGCCTGTCAGCGGGGTGCGCGATACGGAATTCGGCCTCTTCCGTGACGGTCGTCCGGCATACGATGCAGGTCCGCCGACACCCGTTCCGGTTCCGGGGAGGAACACCCTTGCAGGGCCCAGAAGTTGTCCTCGCCCGGCTCGCGGGAACGGTCGCCGGCGCGGCGGCCAAGTCCCTCCTGTTTCCCCGCCCGGGCGCCGGCCTGGGCTGAGCATCGCGGGCGACATGCAAGGTGAGCAGATGGCCCGACGAAGTCCTCCGGTCCGGCTGACCGTTCTGCAGATGATCGACCAGTCCGCCCTCGACCTCGGCACTGTGGTGCATCACCAGGACGTGAGCAGGTTGCACCTGGGAAGGTCAATACGACCGTGCATGGAGCGGAGCTTTCCCTCCGGAACGGCTCGCCCACCAAAACTAGACCCCCGCCGCGCCCAGCAACGACCCCGCCCCGTACGTCACAGCCATCGCCAGCGCCCCGCCCGCCATGTTCCGCAGCACCGCCGGCCGTGGCGGCGCGGCGCCCAGGCGGGCGCTGCTCCAGCCCGTCAGGGCCAGGGCGACCAGGACCGAGACGACCGTGACCAGGAGCCGCCACGACGGGGGCGGGAGGGTGATCGCCAGGAGCGGGAGCAGCGCGCCCACCGTGAAGGCGACGAAGCTGGCGGCCGCCGCGTGCCAGGGGTTGGTGAGGTCCTCGGGGTCGATACCGAGCTCCACGCGCGCGTGGGCGCGCAAAGCGTCGCGTTCGGTGAGCTGCTGGGCGGCCTCGCGGGCCACGTCCTCGGACAGGCCGCGGGCCGCCAACAGGTCGGTCAGCTCCGCCAGTTCGGCCTCGGGCTCCTCCCGCAGCTCACGCCGTTCCTGCGCCAGCGCCGCCTCCTCCGAGTCGCGCTGCGTCGACACCGATACGTACTCCCCCGCCGCCATCGACATGGACCCGGCCAGCAGTCCGGCGAGGCCCGCCGTCAGGAGCACGGACCGGTCGTCCGTCGCCCCGGCGACGCCGACGACGATGCCGGCGGTCGAGACGATGCCGTCGTTGGCCCCGAGCACCCCGGCGCGCAGCCAGTTCAGGCGCGCGCCGAGGGCTCCGCCGTGGGCTTCGTCATGAGTCTGCTCAGTCACCCGGGGAGGGTCTCACCCGTTCCGTCACCAGACGCGTACCGACCCGCCCGGTGCGAAGGCCGGACTCGTCGCGTCGGGCGGGATCGTGGTGAGCGGCTGGGCGATCTCGTCCACCAGCGGGCCGGCTTTCGCCGCGATCGCGTCGAGCAGACCGAGGTCGAAGCCGTACACGCGGGCCGCGTTCCCGCCCACCATGGCCGCGATCTCCTCCCTCGGCAGTCCGGCGTACGCGATCCTCAGACCCTCGCGGGAGTACGGCGCCGTACCTTCGTCGTGGGGATAGTCGCTGCCCCACATGATCTTGTCGAGGCCGATACGGTCGCGCAGCGGCACCTCGTGCGGGCGCATGAAGCTCGCGCCGACGTAGCAGTTGTCGCGCCAGACCTCACCCGGACTGCTGCCCATCGAATCCGCCAGCCCGGCGCCGAATTTCGACTCGGCGGTGGAAGCGCGGGTCGCTGCCGCCACCAGACGGGAATGGTAGTAGTCCAGCATCTCGATCACGCCCGGGATCCAGCCGGAGCCCTGTTCGGTGAGCACCAGCCTCAGGCCCGGGTGGCGCCGGAAGGCTCCACCGAACATCAGGTGCCACAGCACCCGGTGTGAGAACCACGTCGTCTCCACCATGAAGACGGCGCGGGCGGCCGGTTCGTCGCCCAGGGGCGGGGAGGCCGACCCGCCGTGGTGGTTGACGGGGACCTCCAGCTCCTCACACACCGCCCAGATCGGGTCGTACGTCCGCGAGTAGAGCTCGGGTATGCCGGAACCCGGCGGCGCGCCCGGCAGCAGGACGCCTCCGGTGAGGCCCGCGTCCTTGGTGCGGCGGATCTCGCGCACCGCCTCGTCGACGTCGTTGAGGAGGATCTGCGCGACGCCGGCGCGACGCCCCGGCGCGGCCTCGCAGAAATCGGCCAGCCAGCGGTTGTGCGCGCGCAGACCGGCCCATCGCTGCTCGAGCTCCTGCCGGGTCGGCACGGGCGCCATCAGGGAAGCACTGGGAAAGAAGGGCGGGATGGTGTTCGGAAACACCACTTCCGCCACGACACCGTCCGCCTCCAGCTCGGCGAGGCGGCGCGCGGAGTTCCAGTTGCGGTCGGCGGTGTCGGCGAGGAGGTCCTCGTACGGGTTGACGTACGTCGCCGCCCAGGCGTCGAAGTCGTCGTGGTGGCGCTTCTCCAAGTACGGCTTGTAGTCCAGGAGGTCGGCGCCCGCGTGGCAGTCGGCGGTGATGACGGTGTAACGGTCGGTCGTGCGGTTGGTCGTCCGGTTGGTCGTCCGGTTGGTCGTCCGGTCGGTCGTCCGGTCGGTCATGGCGAAACTCCCAGCTGAGGGAAGTCGTGGTCGGTCAGCCAGTGCCGCCCCACCTCGCGCGACCTCGCCCACGACGCCTCGACGGGCCCCTGGTCGTCCGGCTGGCCGAGTTCCTCGGGCGTGGGGCCGATGCGGCGCGCGAGCGGGGTGAGCTTCGCTGTGTCGAAGCCGAAGACGTCGGCCGCCGCCACGCCGAGGATGCGGCGGGTCTCGTCGACGGGGATGTCGTGGAAGGTTCGCTTCAGCCACGCGCGCGTGTCGGGCCAGGTGCCCTCGGGGTGCGGGAAGTCGCTGCCCCACAGGATGTTGTCCACACCGATCTCGTAGCGCTGGGCGAGTTCGCGGCGCTTGGTGTTGGTGGCGCAGATGAAGACCTGCCGGTCCAGGTACTCACTCGGCGGCCGCTTCAGCTCGGCAAAGGGGGAGAGTTTCTTGCCGCCGTGCGCGCCGAGGTACAGCCGATCCATGAACCACAGCTGGTTCGGCAGCCACCAGCAGCCGGACTCCGCGACGCCGAACCTCAGCCCCGGGTGGCGCTCGAAGACGCCCGACCAGAGCAGGAACCACAGCGGCCTGGCCGGCCACCACGTCACCTCGGAGACGTAGATGCCGAGGTGGTCGCCGTACTCGTGGCGCGGCGCGGCTCCCGAGTGCGTCACGACCGGCATCCGCGTCTCGGCCGCCGCCGCCCACACCGGGTCGTAACGGCGGTCGTGGTACGGCGCCTTGTCGACCCACATCGAAGGGATCATCAGCGCGCCGAGCCCGGACTCCTTGGCCCGGTGGATCTCGGCGACGACCTTCTCCACCTCGCCCGTGATGGGCAGCAGCGCCACGCCGCAGTGCCGTTCGGGGTTGCGCGCCACGAATTCCGCGAGCCACCTGTTGTGCGCCTGCGCGCCCGCCATGCCCAGGCGCGGGTCCTGGTCCCCGGAGAGGCCGAGGCCGACTCCGAAGGGCGCGGCGGTCCGGCTGTCGACGGCATCGGCGTCGGGGAAGACGACCTCGGCCGCCACCCCGTCGCCGTCCAGCTCCTTGAGGCGCTGGGCGGTGTCCCAGCCGCCCCGCAGTCCCTCCTCGTTGTCGTGGAACCACTTGGCGGCGAAGGCCTCGTTGCGTACGCCGAGGCGTGTCATCTCCTCGCGGCGGGCGTCCCGCTGTCCGAGGAAGTCGTCGAAGTCCCGGTGGAAGGCGCTGTCCAGGTAGGGCCGGTACTGCTCGGTCGGCAGACCGGCGTGGCAGTCGGAGGAGATGATCAGGTACGGGTCACGGTCGCTCTGTTCTGTCATCGTGTGTCCCCCTCAGTCGAGAGTGTCGAGAATGAAGCTCTCCAGGTACGTCGGATCGGAGCGGTCGAGCATCGACTGCGACCTGGCGCGGATCTGCCGGTCGCTGTGCTCGCTGGCCGGAAGCATCCAGAAGCGGTCCGCGGTTATCCCGTCCACGACGGTCCCGGCAACGTCCTCGACCGGCGTGAACTCGATCGCGTGCCCCGCCTTCCCCATCGCCGTCTCCCACTGCCCGAGACTGCGGTACGGCGTCTTGCGCGGCCGTTCCTTGGCATAGCGCGCGGGCCGGTTGCGGTGCGACTCCCACAGCCCCGTACGGAGCATGTGCGGTCCGGGGAACAGCACCGACGCGCTCACGGGAACGTTCTCCGCCCGCAGATGGGCGTACAGCGACTCGGTCATCGTCACGACGGCCGCCTTGGTGACGGCGTACACGGACGCGGTCGGCAGCGGGGCGATCCCGCCGTCCCCCGAGGACGTGTTGACGACGTGCCCGGGTTCGCCGCCCTCGATCATCCGCGGAACGAACGCCTGGATGCCGTGGAAGACGCCCCACACGTTCACCGCGAACGCCCACTTCCAGTCGTTCACCTCGTGCTCCCACATGCGGCCCTCGGCGCCGGAGCCGACCCCCGCGTTGTTGCACAGCACGTGCACCGCTCCGAAGGTGTCGTACGCCGCGTCCGCGAGCGCGGTGACGGACTCCCGTTCGCTGACGTCGACGACGCACGCGAGCACCTGCGCGCCTTGCGCCCGGAGTTCGGAAGCGGCCTTCTCCAGCGCCTCCTCCTCCACATCGGCGAGTACGACCTTGAGCCCCTCGGCGGCGAACCGGCGCACCATCGCGAGCCCGATGCCGCTCGCCGCGCCCGTGACGACGGCGACCTGCCCCTCCCGCAGCCGCATCAGACGCTCCCCTCCGGCGGGCCGTCGAGGATCTGCTGCGGGTCGTCGTAGCGCTGGTGGATGTACGGGAGCAGCGCCTGCGCGCTCACCCGCTCCACCACGCGCCCCTTCTGGTCGGTGGTCTTCTCGCCGACGGTGATCTCCACGACGCGGCGTACGGGCAGATCGGCGATCGGGTCGTACATCGACTCGCGCAGCACCACGTCGCCGGTGATCCGCTCCAGCTTGCGCACCTTCTCGTTGCGGACGCAGTGCACGAGGACGGGGTCGGCGTCGAAGCCCCGGCCGTCCACCGCCGGCAGGAACTTGAAGTAGAAGTCCACCTTCTCCGTCGGCTCGGGCAGCGGCAGCGGTCCCTCGACCGCGCCGCGCACCTCGACGAAGGCGATGCCGTGGCGGGCGAGCGCAGCCCGTACGACGAGGCCGTCGCGGTCGACGGTGACCTCGCCGAGCTTCTTCGGCTCACCGAAGACCTCGCGGCCGCCGATCAGGGCCCGTTCGTGGGTCATCGGCATGACGAGGGGGTACCAGCCGGTGATGCCGTCATGGACGGCGGCGACGGACACCGAGCCGGCGCCCAGCGGATAGCCCGGCAGATCGACCTTGCTGATGTTGGCCCGTACGAGCGGCCGCTCGGCGGGCTTGAGCGGCGGCGGCAGTACGGCCGCCACCGCGTCCGGGTCGCTCTCCCAGAGGGCCACCACACCGGTGGACCAGATGTCGGGGAGCCTGGAACTCGCTTCGCGCGCCGCCGCGATCTCGGCCTCGGTCCGTGCGCCGTACCGTACGCGTGCCATGTCGTACCGCCCTTCGTCGGGAGAGCCTGCGCAGCCTGTAACACTGTTACACCGGCGCCGATGAAGGGGAAAGAGCCGTGCACGTACGGGATTTGGGAGCTCCATGCCACGCAGCCCACGCACTCCAGGCACCCCAGGCAGTCCGCACAGCCCACGCAGCCCGCGTACCGCGCTGACGCGCGAGGAGGTCCTGGACGCGGCCGCGGCGCTCGTCAAGCAGCACGGCCCGGCCATGCTCACCATGCGCAAGCTCGCCGCCGAACTCGGCACGGCGGTCACCTCGATCTACTGGCACGTCGGCAACCGCGAGTCCCTCCTCGACGCCCTCGTCGAGCGGACCGTGGAGGAGATGGGCGCCGTCCGCCCGGCCGGCCGCACCCCGGCCGCCCGCATCGTCTCCGTCGCTCGCGGACTGCGCCGGGAGCTGCGGGAGCGCCCCCACCTGATCGCGATGGTCCACGAACGCGGCCTCACCGAGCGGATGTTCCTGCCCGCCCAGCAGGCCCTCGTCCACGAGGTGCACGCGGCGGGCCTGCGCGGGGCTCGGGCCGCCGAGGCCGTACGGGCCGTCCAGTTCCAGGTCGTCGGGTACGTCCTCGTCGAACGCAACCGCGAACGCGCCCCCGCGCAGCACCCGGGCGAGGAGGACCTGTGGGACGCCGAGAGCGCGGAACACGACCCGGCCCTCGCCCGCGCCCTGGCCCGGCCCGCCGATCCCGAACGGCTCTTCGTCAACTCCGTGAGGGCTCTCGTGGACGGTCTGCTCACCCGGGCGGGCGGGGCTGTCAGTGGGGGCCCGTATCCTCAGTGACCATGCTCGAAGACCAGCCGACAGCACCGACAGCAGCGCCGTGGCCGACCGCCTACCCGAAGGGGTACGCGGTCGTCGACGTGGAGACCACCGGGCTCGCGCGCGACGACCGGATAATCTCCGCTGCCGTCTACCGGCTGGACTACCGGGGGGACGTCGAGGACCACTGGTACACGCTCGTCAACCCTGAGCGTGACCCCGGCCCCGTCTGGATCCACGGCCTGACGAGTGATGTGCTCGTGGGCGCCCCGCTGTTCCCGGACATCGCCGCGGAGCTGTCCGAGCGGCTCGACGGCCGGGTGCTCGTCGCGCACAACGCGATGTTCGACTGGTCGATGATCGCCCGGGAGTACGCACGCGCCGAGCGCACCGCGCCCGTCCAGCAGCGGCTGTGCACCATCGCGCTCTCCAAGGAGCTGCGACTGCCCCTGCCCAACCACAAGCTGGAGTCGCTGGCCGCGCATTTCGGCGTCGTACAGCAACGCGCTCACCACGCGCTCGACGACGCGCGCGTGTTGGCCGAGGCGTTCCGCCCGAGCCTGCACGCGGCGGCGCAGGGCGGTGTGCGACTGCCGCTGCTCGAATGCCTGCCGCTCGCCGAGTGGTCGGACTCGCCCGCGACACCACGGATCGGCTATCAGGCGTCGTACCGGGGAGGTGGCGGCAGCTGGCGCCCGTCGCGGAAGCGGCCGGCGTGCCCGCACCCGAACCCCGGACGGTACGAACCGGGCAAACTACTCAAGCAGGGCATGCGGGTGGCGTTTTCGGGCGATACGTCCGTGGACCGCGAGCTGTTGGAGGACCGGGCCGTGGAGGCGGGTCTGCACATCGCGACGAGTGTGTCGCGGCTCACGAGCCTGCTCGTCACCAATGACCCCGACTCCGCGACGTCCAAGACCGTCAAGGCCAAGTCCTTCGGCACGCCCGTCGTCGACGAGGCCGCCTTCACCCAGCTGCTGCGGGACGTGTCTCCGGCAGACGGGTGATTGGCGGCGACTCGCCCGCCCACCACTCGCCCTGCCGCGCCCACCGTCCCACCCTGTGGCGCATGGCACGTTGCGAGGTATGCGGAAACGACTACGGCATGTCCTTCGAGGTGCACGCGCAGGGCGCGGTGCACGTCTTCGACTGCTTCTCCTGCGCCATCCACCGGATGGCGCCCATCTGCGAGCACTGCCGGGTCCAGATCCTGGGCCAGGGCGTCGAGGTCGAGGGCCACTGGTTCTGCGGCGCGCACTGCTCCCGCGCGGAGGGGAAGGTGGGCATCGTCGACAAGGTCTGAGGGCCCCGGAGCCGCGAACGCGGGCTCGCCCCGGCGGGAGACCCGCCCGCCGGGGACCACCGCGCGCCAGGTAACGTCAACGACGTGTACCGCTTCCTGTTGACCCGGCAGTGGGTGATCCTCACCCTCCTGATGCTCGTCCTCATTCCCACCATGGTCGAGCTGGGCTTCTGGCAGTTCCACCGGCACGAGCACCGGGTCGCGCAGAACAGGCTGATCTCCGACAACCTCAGGGCGAAGCCCCTCCCCATCGGCAACATCACCTCCCCCGGACACACCGTCCCGCGCTCCGACTACTGGCGCCGAGTAACCGCCACCGGCACGTACGACACCGCACACGAAGTCGTCGTACGCCGCAGGACGAACGCCGACGACAAGGTCGGCTACCACGTCCTCACCCCGCTGACCATGGACGACGGCCGCGCCGTCCTCGTCAACCGCGGCTGGATCCCCTTCGACGCCGACCAGCAGGCGTACCCCGAGGTCCCTGCCGCCCCCAAGGGCGAAGTCACCGTCACCGGGCGCCTGAAGGCCGACGAGACGACGGCGGGCAGCGGCATCAAGGATCTGAGCGGTCTGCCGCCCCGGCAGGTCATGCTGATCAACAGCGAGCAGCAGGCGAAGGCGCTCTCGCGACCCGTCCTCGGCGGCTACATCGAGCAGACCGGGCCCGTCCCGGCCGGCCCCGAGCCGGAGCTGGTGCCCGAGCCCGACGCCGACTCGATCGGTGCGCACATGGCGTACGCCGTGCAGTGGTGGCTGTTCGCCGCCGCGGTGCCGTTCGGCTGGTTCGTTCTCGTACGCCGTGAACTGCGCGACCGCGCCGAGGCGGCCCGGTCCCACGACGACGCACCCGCCGAGCCGGCCACCGCGGACGCCTGAGCCGACTCCCGCCCGCGGCACTGCTTAATGCCGCTTAATGCCATGCCCGCGCGGGAACACGAGTTTGCGTGACCCAACGCATCGAGGACTACGCGCTCATCGGAGACCTGCAGACCGCGGCACTGGTCGGCAAAGACGGTTCCATCGACTGGCTCTGCCTGCCCCGCTTCGACTCGGCCGCCTGCTTCGCCGCACTGCTCGGCGACGAGGAGAACGGCCACTGGCGGATGGCCCCCGCAGGCGCCGACTCCTGCGCGCGCCGCGCGTACCGCGGCGACAGCCTCGTCCTGGACACGGTCTGGGAGACCCGTTCCGGCTCGGTCAAGGTCACCGACTTCATGCCGCAGCGCGACAAGGCGCCCGATGTCGTACGGATCGTGGAGGGCCTCTCCGGCGAGGTGACGATGCGCTCCACCCTCCGGCTGCGCTTCGACTACGGCAACATCGTGCCGTGGATGCGCCGCACGGCCGGGCACCGGGTCGCCGTCGCGGGCCCCGATGCCGTGTGGCTGCGCGCCGAGCCCGCGGACCGGGTGAAGAGCTGGGGCCAGCAGTACACCACTTACTCGTCGTTCACCGTCGCCGAGGGCGAAAAGGTGGCATTCATCCTGACATGGCACCCGTCGCACGAGCCGGAGCCGCCCTTCACCGATCCGTACGAGGGACTGGAGCACAGCCTCCAGGACTGGGAGGACTGGGCCGCCCGCTGCCGCTACGAAGGCCCCCACCGTGAGGCCGTGCTGCGCTCCCTCATCACCCTCAAGGCGCTCACGTACGCCCCGACCGGGGGCATCGTCGCCGCCCCCACCACCTCACTGCCGGAGGAGCTCGGCGGCGTACGCAACTGGGACTACCGCTACTGCTGGCTGCGCGACTCCACCCTCACGCTCGGCGCGCTCGTCGCCGCCGGCTACATCGACGAGGCCGCGGCCTGGCGCGACTGGCTGCTGCGGGCGGTCGCGGGCGACCCCGCCGACCTCCAGATCATGTACGGCCTGGCCGGCGAGCGCCGGCTGCCCGAGACGGAACTGCCGTGGCTGAGCGGATACGAGGGGTCCAAGCCCGTCCGTACCGGCAACGCGGCCGTCAAACAGCTCCAGCTCGATGTGTACGGAGAGGTCATCGACTCCCTCCACCTGGCCAGAGCCTGGGGCATGCAGTCCAAACCGCACGCGTGGAACCTGCAGCTCAGCCTCCTCGGCTTCCTGGAGTCCAACTGGCGCGAGCCGGACGAGGGCCTGTGGGAGGTCCGGGGGCCGCGCCGGCACTTCGTGCACTCCAAGGTGATGGCGTGGGTCGCGGCCGACCGCGCCGTACGCGCCCTGGAGGACGACCCGGCGCTGCGCGGCGACGCGGACCGGTGGCGGGCGATGCGCGACGAGGTGCACCGGGAGGTCTGCGAGAAGGGGTACGACCCCGCGCGCAACACCTTCACGCAGTCCTACGGCTCCACCGAACTCGACGCCGCCACACTCCTCATCCCCCGGGTCGGCTTCCTGCCGCCGGACGATCCACGGGTCGTCGGGACGGTCGAGGCGGTGCAGACCGAGCTCGGCCGCGGCGGTTTCATCCGCCGCTACAGCACGGACGGCCTCACCGTCGACGGGCTGCCCGGCGACGAAGGAACGTTCCTCGCCTGCTCGTTCTGGCTCGTCGACGCGTTGCGGATGACGGGACGGGTGAAGGAGGCCCGGGAGCTCTTCGAGCGGCTGCTGGCCCTGCGCAACGACGTGGGGCTGCTCGCCGAGGAGTACGACCCGGCCACCGGGCGGCAGCTCGGGAACTTCCCCCAGGCATTCAGTCATATCGGACTTGTGGGGTCCGCTCTCGCCCTCGGCGGGGAGGACGCGGCAGGATGGGCCCATGGATCTTGAACTGAAAGACCGCGTATACGTCGTCACCGGAGCCAGCCGCGGGCTCGGCTTCGCCTCGGCACGGCAGTTGACGGCCGACGGCGCGAAGGTGGTGGTGAGCGGCCGGGACGAGAAGGCGGTGGCCGACGCAGCCGCGGAACTCGGCCCGAACGCGGTGGGTGTCGCCGCCGACAACGCGGACCCCGCGTCGGCGGAGCGCCTGATCGCCGCTGCCCGGGCGCACTTCGGGCGCTTCGACGGCATCCTCATCAGCGTCGGCGGCCCGGTGCCGGGCGTCGCGGCCGACAACACGGACGAACAGTGGCAGGCGGCCTTCGACGCCGTCTTCCTCGGGGCGGTACGGCTGGCCCGTGCGGCGGCGGCCGAACTCTCCGAGGGCGGCGTCATCGGCTTCGTACTCTCCGGCTCGGTCCACGAACCCATCCACGGCCTCACCATCTCCAACGGCCTGCGGCTGGGGCTGGCGGGCTTCGCCAAGTCCCTCTCCGACGACCTGGGCCCCCGGGGCATCCGGGTCGTGGGCCTGCTGCCGGCCCGGATCGACACGGACCGGGTACGGCAGCTGGACGCGCTGTCCGGCGACGCGGAGGGGGCGCGCGCGGCCAACGAGTCACGCATCCCGCTGCGGCGCTACGGCAGGCCGGAGGAGTTCGGCAAGGCGGCGGCGTTCCTGCTGTCACCGGCGGCGTCGTACCTGACGGGCATCATGCTCCCGGTCGACGGCGGCACGCGTCACGGCTTCTGACCTTGCCGGGCCCACGGCCCCGGGACGACGGTGCGGGTTGCGCGGCGCGGAGCGCCGCTGCACCGCGTGTGGGGCTCCGCCCCAGACCCCGCTCCTCAAACGCCGGAGGGGCTGGAGTGTGCCGCTGAGCGGGCTGTGCCGGCCGAGGCGGGATGTGTCCGCTGCGCGGCATATCCGTCCTGCGCGGCACATCCGATCCGCCCCGCCCGGCAAATCCAGCCCGTCCGGCGTTTGAGGACACGCCCGGAGGGCGTCCGGGGGTCTGGGGGCCTGCCCCCGGTTTCGGGAAGGGGCGGGGTGGGGAAGTTTCGCCGTTACGCAACGCGCCGCCCGCGCGTACCAGCGCCGGTCGGCCGGTGCCGGGGCCGGTAGGCCGGGACCGGGCCCAAGGGCAGGGCCAAGCCACCGTGAACCGAGGCCCGGTCGCCTCAACTCACCCGGCGCGCCCCGTGTTTGACCTCGCGGAGGCGGACCTCCGCCGGGAGCGACTCCAGCCCCGCCGAGTTCCGCGCATGGGCCAGCGCCCCGTGCGTGAGCCCGGCCAGCGTTTCGGCCGGTTCCGCGTGGGGCGCGAGGAGCAGTGCGATCCGCGCCCGGGGCGCGTCCCGGCGCCCGGTCAGCGTCACGTGCGCCCGCTCCACCCCGTCCAGGGTCTGCGCCTCCCCCGCCAGCACGTTCTCCAGCGCCCGCCCCCGCAGTACCGCGCCCTCCCCGTCACCGCTGTCGACCAGCACTTCGGCGAGCCGGTGCCGGCGCAGTTGGGCCAGCAGCCACCACAGCGCGAGCAGGACGAGCACAGCAAGGGCCGCGATGACGGCCGGCCACCACCACCCCGAGTCCCGCCACCGCGTACGGTCCGCCTCGCTCAGCAGCACATCGTCGCGCCCGTCGAACGGCCACCACGACGGTACGGACATCCCGAGCCCGGTGGCGAGCACCCCCGCGCCGACGGCGAGGAGCACCAGGCCCGCGAGTCCGAGCAGGACACGGTTGACCTTCTTGGGCATCGCTCCGTCACCCCTTCTTGTCCGGCCGGAGGACACGCACCGACAGACTCGGCCGCCCGGCCAGCCCGAGCTGCTGGATCGCAGTGGTGAGCACCGCTTCCAAGTCGGCCTCCACCTCTTCGAGTTCGCGGAAGTGCGACACGGCCCGCACGCGCACCCTGGAGCGCCCCACCGCCACCCGTACGGACTGCACGCCGGACACCTCCATGGCCCGGTCGCGCAGCATCATCGCGGCGGCCTTCCGGTCGAGTCCGGCCCGGGTGTCAGCCGACGTACGCCGCATCGGCAGGATCGCGCGCAGCCCGGGCGCGACGGCGAAGAGCAGCAGCCACAGCCCGAGGGCCGCCGCGACGCCCGCGCCGATGAGCACCCACACGTTGTCCAGGGGCCGCGTCGCGAGGCCGTCCGCCAGCTCGCGGCGCCAGCGCATCGCGGGGTGGCCGGCCCGTACCGCCGCGATGTCGTACAGCAGCAGACCGGCGCCGCCGAGTACCACCAGGGCGACCAGCGCGGCCGGCACCCGGCGGGCGGACCAGAAGCGTCCCGCCCTCCCGCCGTCCTCCTCATGGAGGGTCGGGACCGGCTCCTGCACCGTGGCACTCGAACCGGGCACGGCGGGCCCGGCGGGCGCAGCGGGGGAGGCGCCGGCCGGGCCCTGCTCGCGTCCGATGATCGGAAGCCGCTGCGTGCGTCCGTTGTCTCCCAGGTCGCCGTGGTCGGGTCCGGTCATCGGATCCTCCCCCGCTCCGCGCCCCGCGCCTGCGCCGAATGCAGCCGCTCGACGTGAACCGCCACCTCGGACACTTCCATGCCGGCCAACGTGCTCACCCCCCGGGCGACTTCATGACGTACCGCACCGCACTGACCGCCGATGTCGCTGGGATAGCCGAGTTCGAGAACGACCCGTACCCGCGCCTTGTCGTGATGCACGGTCACCGTCGCGTGCGGCGCCTTGCCGCCCTCCGGCACCTTGCCGAGCGCCTCGCGCGCCGACTGCGCGGCGATCTTCGCGACGACCCGGTCGGCGATCCGGGTCGCGCCGCGCTCGGCGGCCTCGACCTGACCGGTGGCCATCGCGGGGTTCACCTCGGCCGGCCGCCGCGCTCACCCACGCGGAAGAAGTCGCCTGGTTCGAGGTCACCGTCGGCGAACTTACCCACCACGAAGCCGATCGCGCCCAACGCCGCCACCAAGAGAAATGCTCCGAACCCGCCGAAGTATCCGGCGAACCCGAGCGCCATACCGGCCACAAGGCCGACCACCGCCATGCTCATCCTGCTACTCCCTCTACTGGAGACGTGGCTCCGGCTCGTCCTCTTCCTCGTCGGGCAGCTTCACATCGCTGACCGCGATATTGACCTCGACGACTTCGAGGCCCGTCATGCGTTCCACGGCCGATACGACGTTCTCCCGGACCGCGCGGGCGACATCGGCGATCGATACGCCGTACTCGACGACGATCTCCAGGTCCAGAGCCGTCTGCACCTCGCCGACCTCGGCCTTGACGCCCCGGCTGACGGTCTTCGCTCCGCCCGGCACCCGGTCGCGCACGGCCCCGAAGGTGCGGGAGAGTCCGCTTCCCATGGCGTGCACACCCAGTACGTCACGGGCCGCGAGACCGGCGACCTTCTCGACTACGCCGTCGGCGATCGTCGTACGGCCACGGGAGGACGGATCACCGCTGCCGCGCTTCGTCATGGAGGGCTTCTTCCCCTCCTCGCCGGGCGACCCCTTGTCGGGGTTGCCGGGCCGGTTTCGCTGCGTGGTGTCACTCATAGCCGTTCGTCCCTTTCCGGGCGGTACTGGACTCCACTGCCCACATTAGGTGCGGTTGCCCGATCTCGCGCCGGGGATGCGGCAGGCTGGAGCAATGGCACCTGACGGATTGACCCGGGCAGTACGGCAACGACTCGGCCTGGGCAGACTGCTGCCTCTGGGTGAGGCGTCGGACGGCGCGTGGCTTGCGGAGAAGGCGGCCGATTCGGTTCTGCGGCAAGCAGCGGAGGAGGTTGCCGGCGTCAGTCTCGGGCCGCTGCGCATCGCGCTCGCCGACCCGGACACGGCTGCCGCACCTGCCGTTCCACCGCCGCCGGGCGCGCTGCCGCCCGGGCCGCTGCGCATCGACGCGAACCTCACGGCCACGGCCGGGGGCGAACCGCTGCCGCACCAGGCGGAGCGGCTGCGTATCGCACTGCGGGAGGCGGCCTCGGCCCGGCTGGGACTGGTGGTCGCGGCCGTGGACCTGCGTGTGACGGACCTGGTGGAAGCGGGTTGGGATCCCGCCGCGACCACTCCCCCGAACGGGGGACAGGGACGTCATGACGCTTACGAGGAGGAGTACGAGGACGACTCCTCACGGCCCGAGGGAGAACAGCCCGGGGAAGAGGCGGGCGGGCCGGAGGCGGGCGGCGCCGCCGAACGGGCAGCCGCAGCGGCGGCCGCGGCGACGTCCGTCCCCGGCGTGGCGCGCCTGACCCACACCCTCGGCGCCTCTGTCCGGCTCACGGACGGCCATGTACAGGTCCAGCTCGCGACGGCGACGGGCCACCGCGCGCTGGCGGTCGCCATCGCCGTACGCAGGGCCGTCGCCGCGTCCCAGGACGGCCGGCCCACAGTGGCCGTCCTGGTGACCGGCGTGGAGTGAACGGGCCGGCAGATCAGCCGGTCCTCGAGTCAGCGCGTCAGTCGCCGAGGCCCGCGAGGTCGCGCAGCCTGCGGGCCTGGGCGGCGCGCTCCGCGACGCGCTGCTCCTCGTACGTACGCGAGGGCGCACCCTGGAGCAGCGCCTTGGTCTCGATCACGGCGTCGCGGGGCGCGGCGAGCAGGGCGCTCGCCAAGTCCCGTACGGCGCCGTCGAGTTCGTCGCCGGGCACGACAAGGTTGGCGAGCCCGACACGCTCGGCCTCCGCCGCGTGGACGAACCGTCCGGTGGCGCAGATCTCCAGCGCACGCGCGTAGCCGACGAGGCCGGTGAGCGGGTGCGTGCCGGTGAGGTCGGGCACGAGACCGAGGCTGGTCTCGCGCATCGCGAACTGCACGTCCTCGGCGACGACCCGCAGGTCGCAGGCGAGGGCGAGCTGGAAACCGGCGCCGATGGCATGGCCCTGTACGGCGGCGATGGTGACGAGGTCGCCGCGCCGCCACCAGGTGAATGCCTCCTGGTACTCGGCGATGACCGCGTCGAGGTCTTCGTCGGAGCCGCGTGCGAGATCAAGGAAGGAGGGCTCACCGTCGAAGCCTTCGGGGCTGAACGCCTGCCGGTCCAGGCCGGCGGAGAAGGACTTGCCCTCGCCGCGCAGCACCACGACCCGCACGTTGCCAGGAAGAGACCGTCCGGCTTCCGTCAACGCCCGCCACAGAGCGGGAGACTGGGCGTTGCGCTTGGCCGCGTTGGTCAGGGTCACCGTGGCAACGGCGTCCTCGACGGTGAGTCGTACGCCGTCCTTGTCGAGCACAGAGTCGAGCGAAGCCATGTGGCGCCTCCGGTTCGGGTGGCAGTCGTGCGGTCAGTAAGTGACTGCACAGTAACCACCCGGGCGATCCTGCGATCGACCGGGTGGCCACCGCCCAAAAACCGATGGGCCGGGCCCGCCCGAGGCGGTCAGGCCGTAGTGGCCTTCTTGCCTCGTGTCGCCCCGCCGCGTCCCCGCAGCGTGACGCCGGACTCGCTGAGCATCCGGTGTACGAATCCGTAGGAGCGGCCGGTCTCTTCGGCCAGCGCCCGGATGCTCGCACCGGAGTCGTACTTCTTCTTCAGGTCTGCCGCGAGCTTGTCGCGCGCGGCGCCGGTTACCCGGCTGCCCTTCTTCAGAGTCTCGGCCACCCGTGCCTCCTCAAGGAAGTGCGCTCTGGACTCTCATGATCACCCCTCCCGGGCTTCCTGGCCACCCATTCGGCAAGGTCCGTACAACTACGTTTGCCCGAGAGGAGCCCCCGACTGCAATCGGAATGCACGGTTCCGCAGACTTTCCGTCGTACGTCCGGACGATCCCTGGAGGGAATCGGCAGGTCAGCGCGGGTATAGGAGCAGCGGAACGCGGACGGCCCGCCCCACGGGGGACGGGCCGCAATCCGGTGCATGACACGCCGGGGTACGAGAGCCACTCACTCAGATGAAGGATCACCCATAAGCCGAATGATCCAGTGGAAGTGGATCAGGCCCACGGATCCACGGATCGAGCCGGGATCAGGCCAGGGCGACGAGGTCCTTGTAGTCCGGACCCCACAGGTCCTCCACGCCGTCCGGCAGCAGGATGATCCGCTCCGGCTCCAGCGCGTCGACCGCGCCCTCGTCGTGGGTGACGAGGATGACCGCGCCCTTGTACGTGCGCAGGGCGCCGAGGATCTCCTCGCGGCTGGCCGGGTCGAGGTTGTTCGTCGGCTCGTCGAGGAGCAGGACGTTGGCGGACGAGACGACCAGGGTGGCCAGGGCGAGACGGGTCTTCTCGCCGCCGGAGAGGACCCCGGCCGGCTTGTTGACGTCGTCACCGGTGAAGAGGAACGAGCCGAGCGTCTTGCGGACCGCGACGAGGTCGAGGTCGGGCGCCGCCGAGCGCATGTTCTCCAGGACCGAGCGCTCCGGGTCGAGTGTCTCGTGCTCCTGGGCGTAGTAGCCGAGCTTGAGGCCGTGGCCCGGGATGACCTCGCCGGTGTCGGGCTTCTCCGTGCCGCCGAGCAGGCGCAGCAGGGTCGTCTTGCCCGCGCCGTTGAGGCCGAGGATGACGACGCGCGAACCCTTGTCGATGGCCAGGTTGACGTCGGTGAAGATCTCCAGCGAGCCGTACGACTTGGACAGGCCCTCCGCCATCAGCGGGGTCTTGCCGCAGGGCGCGGGGTCCGGGAAGCGCAGCTTGGCGACCTTGTCGGAGACCCGTACCGCATCGAGGCCTGAGAGCAGGCGCTCGGCGCGCTTGGCCATGTTCTGCGCGGCGACGGTCTTGGTGGCCTTCGCGCGCATCTTGTCGGCCTGCGAGTTGAGGGCGGAGGCCTTCTTCTCGGCGTTCTGACGCTCGCGCTTGCGGCGCTTCTCGTCGGCCTCGCGCTGCTGCTGGTAGAGCTTCCAGCCCATGTTGTAGACGTCGATCTGCGAGCGGTTGGCGTCCAGGTAGAAGACCTTGTTGACGACCGTCTCGACGAGCTCGACATCATGGGAGATCACGATGAAGCCGCCGCGGTACGTCTTGAGGTAGTCCCGGAGCCAGACGATGGAGTCCGCGTCGAGGTGGTTCGTCGGCTCGTCGAGGAGCAGGGTGTCGGCGTCCGAGAAGAGGATGCGGGCCAGCTCGACACGACGGCGCTGACCGCCGGAGAGCGTGTGGAGGGGCTGGCCGAGCACACGGTCGGGCAACCCGAGCGCGGCGGCGATGGTGGCGGCCTCGGCCTCGGCGGCGTAACCGCCCTTGGTGAGGAACTCCGTCTCCAGGCGCTCGTACTTCTTCATCGCCTTTTCGCGGGTGGCGCCCTGTCCGTTCGACATGCGCTCCTCGTTCTCGCGCATCTTGCGCAGGACCGAGTCGAGGTCGCGGGCGGACAGGATGCGGTCGCTGGCGAGGACGTCGAGGTCGCCGGTGCGCGGGTCCTGCGGGAGGTAGCCGACCTCGCCGGAGCGGGTGATGGTGCCGCCGGCGGGGGTGCCTTCGCCTGCGAGGCACTTGGTGAGGGTCGTCTTGCCCGCTCCGTTGCGGCCGACGAGGCCGATGCGGTCGCCCTTGGCGATACGGAAGGAGGCGGACTCGATGAGGAGACGGGCGCCGGCGCGCAGCTCGATGCCGGAGGCGGTGATCAAGGAAAAACTCCAAGGCGGTATGGACGGCGGAAGGGACGGACGGAGATTTCTTCGACGCCGTCTAATGCACAAGGAGAGTTGCCATAGACCCAGTCTAACGGTCGTCCGCAACTACTTTTCTGGCGCGGGTTCCGTCGCCGGGAAGGGCGTTGCCGAGGGGTGTGCGATCCGGCACGATCCGGCCGAGACCGTCGACGGCGACCAGTTCGGCCGTCCAGGAGGCGTCGGCGCCGCAGGGCTGCGCGACCAGCAGCGCGCCCCCGGTGCGGGCCGTGCGGCGCGCGTCGAAGGCGCATCCGGGCTCGGCGGGCAGCACCCAGCGCAGGTCGCCGTCGACGGTGCGGTACGCCGCGATGCGCTGCGGGGTGACGACGGCGAGCATGCCGGCGCCGGGGTCGAGGGGCTGCAGGACGCCGTCGGCGCGGTCGGGGCCGCCGGTCGCCGGCCGGTGCGAGAGGCCGGGGACGGCGCGGTGCCAGTGGACCGTACGGCCGGTGGTGCGGGCGGTGTCGGTGACCAGCCCGTCGCTCCACAGCGCGAAGGCGTGGCCGGGCGCGGGGCGCAGGGCGACGGGGCGCCTCCCCGCGCGGGTGTGCGTCCAGTGCCGCCGGCCGCTCGCCTTGTCGTACGCCTCGACGGCCTCGCCCCGGATGCGCAGGGCGGGGTCGGGGCGGGCCGCGGGGGTGTGGGCGGTGAGCCGGTCGCCGTACGGGGCGTGCCTGGCCTGGTGGGCGGCGGTGGCCAGGGGCAGGGCGAGGGCGGCGGCAGCGAGGGTGAGCGCGATGCGCAGGACGCGGCGGGGGGCGCGGTGACCGCTCGGGGCGATGTGCCGGTCGCGAGAGCTGCGAGGAGCGCTGCGGGGGCCGGCGGAATCGCGGGTGCCACCGGCCGGCGGCGCCGCTGACGTGCTGGCAGTCACGATTCCCCCTTGCGGCGCCGCCCATGGATCAGGCACAGAAGGTAGTCGCGGGCGTCGGGGGCCGGGTTCCGGGCCGGGCCGACACGGCGGGCGGGGCCGGACGTGTCCCCCGTTCGGCCCCGCGCGGCCACGCCCGGCCTGGTGCGGCCCTGCTCGCTTTGTCCCCGGCGGACCAGGAATGGCGTTGTCAGTGGCCGGTGCAAGACTGAGAGCCACGTCACACCTGGCACGCTCGACGAGAGGACGAGGTGATCGGCATGGCCGGCGCACCGAGCATTTACCCGACGGTTCTGTACAAGGACGCCAAGGCCGCCATCAGGCTGCTGAAGGACGCTTTCGGTTTCCGTGAGGTCGCCCTCTACGAGAGCGAGAGCGGGTACGTCGAGCACGCGGAGCTGGCGCACGGCAACGGCGCGGTGATGGTGGGGTCGCACGGCCGGGAGGGCGTCTTCGCCAAGGCGATGGCGGATGCGGGGCCGGTGGGCGTGTATGTGGTGGTCGAGGACGTGGACGCGCATCACGCGCGGGCGGTGGAGCACGGGGTGGAGATCCTGATACCGCCGACCGACCAGGACTACGGCTCCCGCGACTACATGGCCCGGGACCCCGAGGGCAACCTCTGGAGCTTCGGGACGTACACCCCGGCGGTCGGGGGCTGACACGACACGGCGCGACTGCTGGGGACGCCCTGGGGGCGTGTCCTCAAGCGCCGGACGGGGCTGAGGAGAGACGGGGACACTGGGGCTCCGCCCCCCAGACCCCGCTCCTCAAACGCCGGAGGGGCTGGAGGGTGCCGCACGGCGGGAAGGTGCTGAGCGCGGCAGACCAGCTCAGCCGCATCCAGCCCGTCCGGCCCGTAGGGGGTCCGGGCCTGGGGCTTGCCCCAGTTCGGGGAGGGGCGGGTCGAGGAACAGGCCCCCGCGGAGCGGCGGGCTACACGCCGCCCGTGTGGACCTGGAACGCCGCTCTGCGGACCGCCTTCGCCAGGGCTGGGTCCGGGTGGGCCGCGGCCAGGGCGACCAGGACCTGGACCGTGCGGGGGTGGCCGATGGCGCGGACCTCGTCCAGCAGTGCGGGCACGGTTGATTGCACCGCCGCGTCCAGGTGGCGTACCAGCAACTGCGTCTCGCCGTGGTCCGCGACCGCAGCGGCCGTGTCCACCCACAGCCACGTGGACTCCTCGCGGGTGAGGATCTCGTGGGCGTCCTCGGGATCGGCGCCCTCGTACTCCGCCAGCCACAGCAGCGCGTAGGGACGCAGCGAGCTGTCGTCGGCCGCGGCCCGTACGCCGGACTCCGCCGGGGCCCCGACCACCCGCAGCGCGTCGAAGGCGAGTCCGCGCAGCAGCGCGTCCTCGCCGCGGGCCGCTTCGAGCAGCTCGGCGACGGCGCTGGAGACGGTACGGGCGGCGAGCCAGGCGCGGTACTCGGCGCGGGCCGGGCCGGGCGTCAGGCGGGCGCAGCCGCGCAGCATGTCCTCGGCGGACTGCTCGATGTTCCCGGCGGGGCTCTGTGCCGCGACGCAGATCTGCTCCAGCTTGACCCACACCGCCCAGTTGCCGAGCGCGGTGAGGGTGGCGAGGCCGGGGGCGAGGGTCAGGGCCCCCACTGCGGCCTGGCCTGCCAGGGCCCAGTCGAGGAGGAGTGGGAGCGGAGCGGCGGGAGTGAGGGGGGCGGGGAGCGGCTCGGGGCCGTACGGGACCTCGCAGTGCTCCTCGCGGAGTTCGGCCACGCGCTGTTCGAGCAGGTCGAGCAGCGCCGGCACCTGCACGGGACCGGCCGAGAGCTGGAGGAGGGAGAGCACCTGGGGGACGGCTTCCACGACCTCGGCGACGGAGGTGGCGGCGATGCCGTCGGGCGCGGGGTGGACGATCGACCACGCGTCGAAGAGTGCGACCCAGCCGCGCAGGACGGCCGCGTCGTCACGGTCCCAGGCGCGCAGCCGCCAGCCGGGGCGGGTGCGGTCGCCGTGGAGTTCGATCAGCCCGGCGAGCCTGGCCCTGTCCCAGCCGGCGCGGACCTGGGCCGGAGTCATGTCCAGTTCCGACGAGGCCTGTTGGACGGCCTCGGCGGAGAGCGCGCCGTCCCGGCCGGGCTCGACGCGGGACGCCGCTCCGCGCGGCGACGGGGAGGCCCAGCGTGCGACCCGTACGGCGTCGGCGAGCACGGTCCTGGCCTGACGGGCCAGTTCCGCGGGGGGCGGAGTGCCCTCGGGGGGCCTCGGGGCCGGGCGGGTACGCCGGTTCGTCACGGCCTGGGGTCCGCCCTGGGAAGCCAGGGGGAGGGCAGCGGCGAGGGGTCGCGGGCGGACAAGTCGGAGCCTGGAGTCGCGCGGGGTACGGGACGTCACAGAGAGCAGTCTCGCCGCTGACGCCCCGAAAGCCCAAACGGAATCGAACTCGCCGTTCATGGACGCCATCTGGCCGGAACCTTTCTCCGCCGGACGGGCCGGATATTCCGGGCGCGGCTGGGGGCGCGGCCTACATCAAGGGGGTCAGAAAGCGGCGCAGAACCTCTTCGTAGCCGGCCGGGGACGCGTTCCACATGGCCGCGTGCGGGGCCTGCGGCACGGGGTGGAGTACGACCAGGTCGGGGAGCAGCCGCGCCAGCGCCCGCGAGGGTTGCCAGGGGGCGACCGTGTCGTCCGGGCCGTGGAAGACCAGCGTGGGGACGCGCAGCCCTTCGGGACCTGCCGCTTCGCGCAGGCGGTCGCCGCGCAGTCCCGTGCTGCCCTGCACGGCCCTGACGGCGAGCGGGAGCAGCGCGCCCGGGGTGCGGCGGGCGACGGCCAGCGCCCGCACTGTCGCCTCCCAGTCGAGGACCGGGGAGTCGAGCACGAGGCCGCTGATGCGGTCACGGAGCGGGGAGCGCACGGCGGCGTGCACGGCCATGGCGCCGCCGGTGGACCAGCCGTGCAGGATGACGCGCTCGGCGCCGCCGCGCACGGCGTAGCGGATGGCGGCGTCCACGTCGCGCCACTCCGAGTCGCCGAGGTGGCAGAGGCCGCCCGGCGGCCTGGGGGCGCCGGCGTCTCCCCGGTAGGCGAGGCCGAGGACCGGGAGGTGCTGGGACCGCAGGAACGGCATGACGTTCATGGGGTGTTCCCGGGTGGTGCCGAGGCCGTGCACGGTGATCACCCAGGTGCTGCGGGCGCCCGGCAGGAACCAGGCGGGCAGTGCGCCGAGTTCGCCCGGCACGTCCACGTCGGTGTGGTCGATGCCGAGTGCGGTGCGCGGATCGCCGACGTACAGCCGCGGGGTGAGCCGGACTCTGGCGCCGGGGCCGAGTGTGCCGTGGCTGACGCGTTCCAGGCGGCGTACGACGGTGTCGGGGGTGTGCGGCGCGTTCTCGACGACGGGTCCGACGACCGCGTGGACGCCCGGTCCCTCGATGCCGTACGTGCCGGGGCGCAGGGACGCCAGGCAGCGGGTCAGGGTGACCTGTCCCGCCGCGGTGGCGTGCACGGTGAGCCGGGGGTCGGACGGCAGCGGCCTGCCGGCCGACGCCTTGAGCGCGGCGTCGCCGGCGTACCGGCCGATCGCGACCGCTGCCGCGCCGACGCCGAGGAGTGTCGTGACGGCCGCTG
This sequence comes from Streptomyces sp. TRD_SC_5, assembly GCF_056836825.1. NCBI lineage: Bacteria > Bacillati > Actinomycetota > Actinomycetes > Kitasatosporales > Streptomycetaceae > Streptomyces > Streptomyces sp. TRD_SC_5. The sequence goes on from NZ_JBWZZS010000001.1 coordinate 1,448,029, forward strand.
CCGTCGCTGTAGCCGGGCGCACCGCTCCAGTGTCCGCATCCGGGGGGCGCGGGGCCAGTGGGCGGGGGCCGGACGGCTCCTTTGACGACGCTGCGTGGCGGGGCGTCAGCTTTGTTGCGGGGCTTCGGGTCGGGGCCTTGGCGCGGGCGTTCGCGCGGGGCCTTCGCGGGGGTCTTCGCACGGGGTCTTCGCGCGGGGTCTTCGCGCGGGCGTCAGCCTCGCTGGCCGTACCCCTTGAGCTTTTCCTGTACTTCGCGCAGCCGGCCCTCGGAGAGCAGGGACGGTTCGCGGCCCGGCACGGAGCTCGCGGTGAGCCAGAGCCTGCACATCCATTCCAGCTGCGCGGTGCGGTCGTAGGCCTGGTCGAGCGTGTCTCCGTAGGTCACGGTGCCGTGGTTCTGGAGCAGACAGCCCGAGCGGTCACGCAGGGCCTGGAGCATGTTTTCGGCCAATTCTCGCGATCCGTACGTCGCATACGGGGCGGTGCGGACGGGGCCGCCGAGGGCCGCGGCCATGTAGTGCACGAGGGGCAGCTCGGTCACGAGGGTGGAGACGGCGGTGGCGTGCACGGCGTGGGTGTGGACCACGGCCGCGGCGTCGGTGCTGCGGTAGACGGCGAGGTGCATCGGGAGCTCGCTGGTGGGGGTGAGCCCGCCGAGGATCTGCTCGCCGTCGAGGTCCACGGCGACGGCGTCCTCCGGCCGCAGCCGGTCGTACGGGACTCCGCTCGGGGTGACGAGGACGAGTTCGCCGACGCGTACGGACACATTGCCCGAGGTGCCGACCACCAGCCCTTCGCGCACTGTCCTGCGGGCCGTGGCCACCAGGTCGTCCCATGCCCGTTCGATCGCGTCCCGCGTCGTGTCCTGAATCTGCTCCGCCATGGGGCGATCCTGCCAGGAGGCGGGCGCACCGCGGTGCGCCCGCCTCCTGGCAGGTGACCAGGATCTCTTCCACGGATTCACGACCCGCCGAAGCGGTTCGCGAGGGGCTGACGGGCCCCCGATTGCCCGGATCCCCGCCGCCGCGGCCACAAGCGGAATGGCGCCGACTCCTTTGGGGTCACCGCACCGCCCGGCCCAGTTCACCTTCCGTTCACTCAGGTTGCCTACGTTCCACGTGCCACTGACGTCGAACGATTGCCTGGGTAAATGGAACACATCACCTTGCTGCTCGCGATTGTGATCGTGACAGCTCTAGTGTTCGATTTCACGAACGGTTTCCACGACACCGCCAACGCGATGGCCACCACCATCTCGACCGGCGCCCTGAAGCCCAAGACGGCGGTGGCCATGTCCGCCGTGCTCAACCTGGTCGGCGCGTTCCTGTCCGTGGAGGTCGCCAAAACGATCTCCAGCGGCATCGTGACCGAAGACGGCATCACACCCGAAGTGATCTTCGCGGCGCTCGTCGGCGCCATCCTCTGGAACCTGATGACCTGGCTGATCGGCCTGCCGTCCAGTTCCTCGCACGCCCTCATGGGCGGTCTGATCGGTGCCACCATCGCCTCGGTCGGCGTCAGTGGTGTCAACGGCGGAACCGTCGTCACCAAGGTCCTGATCCCCGCGATCGCCGCCCCGCTCGTCGCCGGCCTCGCCGCGTACCTCGGCTCCCGGCTGACGTACCGGATCGGCAGGAACGCCGACCCGAAGGCCACCGCGAAGGGCTACCGCGCCGGGCAGATCACCTCGGCGGGCCTGGTCTCGCTGGCCCACGGCACCAACGACGCGCAGAAGACGATGGGCATCATCACGCTGGCGCTCGTCGCCGGCGGTGTCCTCGCCCCCGGCTCCAACCCCCCGATGTGGGTCATCATGTCCGCCGGTGTCGCCATCGCGCTGGGCACGTACCTGGGCGGCTGGCGCATCATCCGGACCATGGGCAAGGGCCTCACCGACCTCCAGCCGCAGCAGGGCTTCGCCGCCCAGACCAGCGCGGCCAGCGTCATCCTCGCCTCCTCCAACCTCGGCTTCTCCCTGTCGACCACGCATTCCTGCTCCGGCGCCGTGATGGGTGCGGGCCTGGGCCGCAAGGGCGGCGTGGTCCGCTGGTCCACCGCCACCCGGATGTTCGTCGCCTGGGGCCTGACGCTGCCGGCCGCCGGCCTGATCGCCGCGGGCTCGGAGTTCGTGACCAAGCAGGGCGACTGGGGCGTCGCGGTCGTCGCGGTCTTCCTGGTCGCCTCCTGCATCGCGATCTGGTTCATCTCCCGCCGCCAGGTGGTCGACCACACCAACGTCAACGACGTGGACGCGGAGGCCGAGCCCGCCGGTGTGGTCACGACCGCCATGGCAGCCGTCAGCGTGCCGCCCACGGCCGCGGCCCTCGCCGCCGAGGACCTCATGACCACCATCCCGGCCCCGGCCGGCAGCTCCGCCGAGCCGGCCCGCCCGGCCGCGGTGTAAGGACTAGGGACACATCACCATGAACATCGACTGGGTAGCTCTCGGCTCCGTATTCGGCGTGAGCCTCGTGGCGACCGTGGGACTGGTTGGCCTGTTCACCCTGGGCATCGTGGGTCTCTCCAAGCAGGAGAGCGCCTCCGCGCAGGGCGGCGGCTCCGCCGTCCTGGCCCGCACCGGCGCGTACACCTGCTTCGCGCTGTGCGCGGCGGCCGTGACGTACGGGATCTACCTGATCGTCGTCTGACGCGCCGGTAAGATCCTTCGCGAACCATTGCAGAAAGCGCCCCGCCGTCGGCCTTCAACAGCCGTCGGCGGGGCGCTTTCTGTGTGCCTCAGCACACTCTCCCGTCGCAGGTCAACGGCAAGTTGACGGCGTTCGCGGAGCGTGGTGGACTGCCGGAGCCGAATACGGCGGCACGAGAGGAAGCCCGGTGCGAATCCGGCGCGGTCCCGCCACTGTGACCGGGGAAGAGGAAGAGATCCCCGGGAGCCAGGAACTCTCACCGCCGGTCACGTCGAACCAGGGCGCGGACCCTGAGTGAGGACATACCGCCATGCCCGGCTGCCGTTCAGTCAGTCCTGCCCGTTCTGCCGGATCTGTCAGTCCTGACATCCCTGAGAGCACGACGCGTTCGCTTCGAGGCGCATCGGCCTGCTGAGCCATGCGTGCCGATCGCATCTTCGCGTACGGCGCCACCGCCGGCCTGATCGGCGACCTCGTCCTCGGTGATCCTCGCCGTGGGCATCCGGTCGCCGCGTTCGGGCGGGCCGCGGGCGCCGTCGAGTCCCTGCTGTGGCGTGACCACCGCGGGTGGGGCGCGGTGCACACCCTGGTGTGCGCCGGAGGCGCCGCCGGAGCCGCCGCGCTCGCTTCCCGCGCCGTACGCCGCTCCCCCGCCGCCGCGATCGCCCTGACCGCCGCCGCCACCTGGGCCGTCGTCGGAGGTACGTCGCTGGGCCGCGAGGCCCGTGCCGTGGGCAGCGCCCTGGAGGCCGGGGACATCGAGGTCGCCCGCGAACGCCTCCCCCACCTGTGCGGCCGCGACCCGCAGTCGCTGGACGCCCAGCAGATCGCCCGCGCCGTCGTCGAGTCCGTCGCCGAGAACACCTCGGACGCGGTCGTCGGCGCGCTGGTGTGGGGCGCGCTGGGCGGTGTGCCGGGGCTCGTGGCCTTCCGCGCCATCAACACACTTGACGCCATGGTGGGGCACAAATCCGCCAAATACCTGCGCTACGGCTGGGCTTCGGCCCGCCTCGACGACGTGGCCGGCTGGCCCGGGGCCCGGCTGACGGCCGCCCTGGCAGCGGTCGCGGCCGTCTCCGGGGGCGACCCTCGCGGTGCGGTGCGGGCCTGGCGTACGGACGCCTCGAAGCATCCGAGCCCCAACGCGGGCCCGGTGGAGGCGTCCTTCGCGGGCGCGCTCGGCGTACGGCTCGGCGGGACGCTCTCGTACGCGGGCCGGGTCGAGCACCGGCCCGTGCTCAACGCCGCCGGCCGGCCCGTCGGCGTACCGGACATCGAGCGGGCGGCGCGGCTGTCGCGGCGCGTCGGCGCGCTGGCTCTGGCGACGGCTGTCGTGGGGCGGCCGGCTTTCGGCGCGGTGCGACGCGGACTTGGTGCGCGCGGTGGGATACGTACTGGCATACGTGGTGGGAAGGGGCACGCGTGAGCGGTTCATTGGGGGGCGGTCTGCTCGTCGCGGGGACCACGTCCGACGCCGGCAAGAGCGTCGTGACGGCCGGCATCTGCCGGTGGCTCGTCCGCACGGGTGTGAAGGTCGCGCCGTTCAAGGCGCAGAACATGTCGCTGAACTCGTTCGTGACGCGCGAGGGCGCGGAGATCGGACGGGCGCAGGCCATGCAGGCGCAGGCGGCGCGCGTGGAGCCGACGGCGCTCATGAACCCCGTGCTGCTCAAGCCGGGCAGCGACCGCAGCAGCCAGGTGGTGCTGATGGGCAAGCCGGTGGGCGAGATGAGTGCCCGGGGCTACCACGGGGGGCGGCAGGAAGCGCTCCTCGGAACGGTGACGGACTGTCTGCGGGAATTGCGGGGCACGTATGACGCCGTGATCTGCGAGGGGGCGGGCAGTCCCGCCGAGATCAATCTGCGGCGTACGGACATCGTGAACATGGGCATCGCGCGAGCGGCCAGGTTCCCGGTGGTCGTCGTCGGCGACATCGACCGGGGCGGGGTGTTCGCTTCCTTCTTCGGTACGACCGCGCTGCTGAGCCGGGAGGACCAGGAGCTGGTGGCCGGTTATCTGGTCAACAAGTTCCGGGGTGACGTGTCGCTCCTCGAGCCCGGTCTCGACATGCTGGAAGGGCTCACGGGGCGGCGTACGTACGGCGTCCTGCCCTTCGCGCACGGCCTCGGCATCGACGAGGAGGACGGACTGCGGGTCTCGCTTCGGGGAGCCGTACGGGAGTCGGTCGTCGCGCCGCCGGTCGGGGACGACGTGCTGCGGGTCGCCGTGTGCGCCGTACCGCTCATGTCGAACTTCACGGATGTCGACGCGCTCGCCGCCGAACCGGGTGTCGTCGTGCGGTTCGTGGACCGCGCCGAGGAGCTTGTCGACGCCGATCTCGTCATCGTGCCGGGGACGCGCGGGACCGTGAAGGCGCTGGAGTGGCTGCGCGAGCGCGGGCTGGCCGGCGCGCTGGCGCGGCGGGCGGCACAGGGCCGTCCCGTGCTCGGTATCTGCGGTGGTTTCCAGCTGCTGGGCGAACGCATCGAGGACGATGTCGAGTCGAAGGCGGGGGCGGTCGACGGGCTGGGGCTGCTGCCGGTGCGTGTGCGGTTCGCGGTCGAGAAGACGCTGGCGCGGCCGGTCGGCAGCGCGCTGGGCGAGCCCGTCGAGGGGTACGAGATCCATCACGGGGTCGCCGAAGTACTGGGCGGTGACCCCTTTCTGGACGGCTGCCGGGTGGGATCCGTCTGGGGCACCCACTGGCACGGCTCGCTGGAGAGTGACGCGTTCCGGCGGGCGTTCCTGCGCGAAGTCGCGGCTGCTGCCGGGCGCCGCTTCGTACCGGCCCCCGACACCTCGTTCGAGGCGCTGCGCGAGGAGCAGCTCGACCGCCTCGGCGACCTCATCGAAGAACACGCGGATACGGACGCGCTGCTGCGGCTCATCGAGTCTGGCGCGCCCTCAGGACTTCCCTTCATCGCACCTGGAGCGCCCGCATGAGCACTGAGCACACCGAGAGCACGGAGAACACCGTGCTGTTGCTGTCCACCGCCGATACGGACCTGCTGGCGGCCCGCGCCTCCGGCGCCCCGTACCGCATCGGCAACCCCACCCGTATCGACGCGGCGACGGAGCTGCCCGCGCTGATCGACGGCGCCACCGTCGCCGTCGTCCGGCTGCTCGGCGGCAAGCGGGCCTGGGAGGACGGGCTCGCCGTTCTCAAGGCGTCCGGGATACCGACGGTCCTGCTGGGCGGTGAGACCGTCCCCGACGCGGAGCTGATGGCCGAGTCGTCCGTACCGGCCGGTGTCGTCGCGGAGGCGCTGCGCTACCTCGTCGAGGGCGGCCCCGGCAACCTCGTCGAGCTGGCCAGGTTCCTGTCCGACACCGTGCTGCTCACGGGTGTCGGCTTCGCCGAGCCGCAGAAGATGCCCGAGTGGGGCGTGCACGGGTCGCGCAAGTACGACGATCGTCGTCCGACGGTCGGCGTGCTCTTCTACCGTGCGCACGAGCTGTCCGGGAACACGTCGTTCGTCGACGTACTGTGCGACCAGATCGAGGCGCAGGGCGCAAACGCCGTTCCCGTGTACTGCGGTTCGCTGCGCAGCGCCGACGCTGAGCTGTACCGGGAGCTCGGCAAGGCCGACGCGCTGATCGCCACCGTCCTCGCGGCGGGCGGCACGCGCGCGAGTGACGCCTCGGCCGGGGGCGACGACGAAGCGTGGGACATCGGCGCGCTCGCCGACCTCGACGTGCCCGTTCTGCAAGGGCTGTGCCTTACGTCGTCGCGCGCCACCTGGGACGCGTCCGACGCGGCGCTGTCGCCGATGGACGCGGCGATGCAGGTCGCCATCCCCGAGTTCGACGGGCGGCTCATCACCGTGCCCTTCTCCTTCAAGGAGCAGGGCGAGGGTGACGTGCCGGTGTACGTCGCCGATCCCGAGCGGGCCGCGCGCGTCGCCGGTATCGCCGTACGGCACGCCAGGCTGGCCCACAAGCCGAACAAGGACAAGCGCCTCGCGCTCGTCTTCACGGCCTACCCGACGAAGCATTCGCGGGTCGGCAACGCGGTGGGCCTCGACACGCCCGCTTCCGCGATCCGGGTGCTCGATGCCCTGCGCGATGCCGGTTACGCGGTCGAGGGCCACCCCGACAACGGCGACGAGCTGATCCACCGGCTCATCCACGCCGGTGGCCACGACGTGGAGTGGCTGACCGAGGAGCAGCTCGCGGCGGCGCCCGCGCGCGTACCGCTCGCCGACTACCAAACGTGGTTCGACAAGCTGGAGCCCGAGCTGCGCGCCGGGATGCTGGAGCACTGGGGCGAGGCTCCGGGGCAGCTGTACGTCGACGGTGACGAGATCGTGCTGGCGTCCCTGCAGTTCGGGAACGTCGTCGTGATGATCCAGCCGCCGCGCGGCTTCGGCGAGAACCCGATCGCGATCTACCACGACCCCGACATGCCGCCGTCGCACCACTACATGGCGGCGTACCGGTGGCTCGAGAATTCGTTCGGCGCGGACGCGATCGTGCACATGGGCAAGCACGGGACCATGGAGTGGCTGCCGGGCAAGGGCCTCGGCCTGTCGGCGGGCTGCGGGCCGGACGCCGTGCTCGGTGAGCTGCCGCTGATCTACCCGTTCATCGTCAACGACCCGGGCGAGGGTACGCAGGCCAAGCGGCGCGGGCACGCCACGGTCGTGGACCACCTGGTGCCGCCGATGGCGCGTGCGGACACGTACGGAGACCTCGCGAAGCTCGAGCAGTTGCTGGACGAGTACGCGCTGGTGAGCGACCTCGACCCGGCCAAGGCACCTGCCGTACGGGCGCAGATCTGGACGCTGGTGACGGCGGCCCAGCTGCACCACGACTTGCATCTCGACGAGCAGCCGACCGACGACGACTTCGACGAGTTCGTCATGCACATCGACGGCTACCTGTGCGAGATCAAGGACGTGCAGATCCGCGACGGCCTGCACATTCTGGGCGGCGGTCCGGAGGCCGAGGCCCGGGTCAACCTGGTGCTCGCCGTACTGCGCGCCTCGCAGGTGTGGGGCGGCAAGGCCAACGCGCTGCCGGGTCTGCGGGCCTGCCTCGCCGAGCACTTCGGGCTGGTCGAGAAGGAGCTGCTGGGCGAGCCGGGTGCGCCGGTGAAGGTGGCGGACGGGCTGACGGCGCTGGTCGACGGTCCGGCGCGGACCGGGGCCGATGCTGTTGATCTGCTGGAGCAGCTGTGCCGCCGGCTCGCGGAGGGCATGGAGGAGCGACGCTGGGACGCGCGGGAAGCGGCCGGTCTGGTGGGCGAGGTGCTGGGCGTCGAGCTTCCGGACGCTGTGGCTGTGCTGCGGTTCGCTTGCGAGGAAGTCGTGCCGAGGCTTGCCCGTACGACCGACGAGATCTCCAACATCCTGCACGCGCTGGACGGCGGCTACGTGCCGGCCGGGCCGTCCGGATCGCCGACGCGCGGCCTGGTGAATGTGCTGCCCACCGGGCGCAACTTCTATTCGGTGGACCCGAAGGCGATTCCGTCCCGGTTGTCGTGGGAGGTCGGCCAGGCGCTCGCCGACTCGCTCGTGGCGCGCTACCTGACGGACACCGGCGACTACCCGAAGTCGGTGGGTCTGACGGTCTGGGGTACGTCGGCGATGCGTACCCAGGGCGACGACATCGCGGAGATCCTGGCGCTGCTGGGCTGCCGGCCGGTGTGGGACGACGCGTCGCGGCGGGTCACGGGCTTCGAGGTCGTACCGCTGGACGAGCTGGGACGGCCGCGCATCGACGTGACGGTGCGGATCTCGGGGTTCTTCCGGGACGCGTTCCCGCATGTGGTGGGGCTGATCGATGACGCGGTACGGGCCGTGGCCGACCTGGACGAGCCCGCCGACCGCAACTTCGTGCGCGCCCACGCGGACGAGGACACCGCCGAGCACGGCGACCGGCGGCGCGCGACGGCCCGCATCTTCGGCTCGAAGCCGGGGGCTTACGGCGCCGGCCTGCTGCCGCTGATCGACGCGCGGAACTGGCGGTCGGACGCGGATCTGGCCGAGGTGTACGCGGTGTGGGGCGGTTACGCGTACGGGCGAGGGCTGGAGGGCAAGGCCGCTCGGGGCGACATGGAGACGGCGTTCCGGCGGATCGCCGTGGCCGCGAAAAACGTCGACACGCGCGAGCACGATCTCGTCGACGCGGACGACTACTTCCAGTACCACGGCGGCATGGTCGCCATGGTGCGCCACCTGACGGGTGCGTCGCCCGAGGCGTATGTGGGTGACAGCGCGACGCCGGACCAGGTGAAGACGCGGACGCTGGGCGAGGAGACGCACCGGGTGTTCCGGGCGCGGGTGGTCAATCCTCGGTGGATGGCGGCGATGCGCAGGCATGGCTACAAGGGGGCCTTCGAGATGGCCGCCACCGTCGACTACCTGTTCGGGTACGACGCGACGGCGGGTGTGGTCGACGACTGGATGTACGAGAAGTTGTCGAGCGAGTACGTCTTCGATCCGGAGAACCGGGACTTCATGAAGAAGTCCAACCCCTGGGCGCTGAGGGGTATTACGGAGCGGTTGCTGGAGGCGGCCGAGCGGGGGCTTTGGGCGGAGCCGGACGCACAGACGCTGGAGCGGCTGCGGGCCACGTACCTGGAGCTTGAGGGCGACCTGGAAGGTGACGCGTGAGAGCGACGCCTGCGGCGGGCTTCTTTCCCCACCCCGCCCCTTCCCACCCCGCCCCTTCCCGCTGTGACACCTTGCGGCTCCGCCGCGGGCCGGGCTGCGCCACCGGCGGGCTGACCTGTACGCCGAACAGGCTTGATGTGGAGGCTTCCTCGTGAGTACCCCCTACCCCTTCACCGCCATCGTCGGCATGGACGATCTGCGGCTGGGACTGCTGCTCAACGCCGTCTCGCCCGCCGTCGGCGGTGTGCTCGTACGTGGCGAGAAGGGCACCGCCAAGTCCACGGCCGTGCGTGCCCTCTCGGCGCTGATGCCCGAGGTGGCGGTAGTCGCCGGATGTCGGTTCTCATGTGCCCCGGGCTCCCCCGACCCGGCGTGTCCCGACGGGCCGCACGAGGTCGCGGGTGGCGTTTCGCGTCCCGCGCGGATGGTCGAACTGCCGGTCGGAGCGTCCGAGGACCGGCTCGTCGGTGCGCTCGACATCGAGCGGGCGCTGGCCGAGGGCGTGAAGGCATTCGAGCCGGGGCTGCTGGCCGACGCTCATCGCGGGATTCTGTACGTCGACGAAGTCAACCTGCTGCACGACCACTTGGTCGATCTGCTGCTGGACGCCGCCGCCATGGGCGCGTCGTACGTCGAGCGCGAAGGCGTGTCCGTGCGGCACGCCGCGCGGTTCCTGCTCGTCGGGACCATGAACCCCGAAGAGGGCGAGCTGCGGCCGCAGTTGCTGGACCGGTTCGGGCTGACCGTGGAGGTGGCCGCCTCCCGGGAGACCGATCAGCGGGTGGAGGTCGTACGGCGCAGGCTCGCCTACGACGACGACCCCGCCGCCTTTGCCGCGAAGTGGGCCGGTGAAGAGGCCGCGCTGCGCGCCCGGATCGTGGCCGCGCGGGCACTGCTGCCCGAAGTCCGGCTCGGAGACGGGGCATTGCGGCAGATCGCCGCCACCTGTGCGGCCTTCGAGGTCGACGGGATGCGGGCCGACATCGTCATGGCCCGCACCGCGACCGCGCTGGCCGCGTGGGCAGGGCGCGGCGACGTGATCGCCGAGGATGTACGTCAGGCCGCGCTGCTCGCGCTTCCGCACCGGCGCCGGCGCAATCCGTTCGACGCGCCGGGGCTCGACGAGGACAAGCTGGACGACACGCTGGAGCAGAACAGCGGGTCCGACGACGATGACTCCGACCCGGACCCGGACGGTCCTGGTGGAGGCGGGCAGCCGCCGCAGGGCGATGGTCCCGATTCACCGCACGAGGGCGAGGGCGAGGCCGACGCCGAGCAGGGCGACACCCCCGCGCAGCCCGAGGCCGGGGAGGGGCAGCAGGCTCCCGCCGGGTCGGGCGGCGAGCAGGCGGCGGCGCGGGCCGGTGAGCCGTTCCGTACGAAGATGCTGAGCGTGCCCGGACTGGGTGAGGGGGCGGCCGGGCGACGGTCTCGCGCCCGTACCGAGCACGGTCGTACGACAGGGGCCCGTCGGCCGCGGGGGGCGCTCACCAAGCTGCATCTCGCGGCGACCGTTCAGGCCGCCGCGCCGCATCAGCGGGCGCGCGGGCGCAGTGGGCGTGGGCTGGTCGTACGGCGGGACGATCTGCGGCAGGCGACGCGGGAGGGGCGCGAGGGGAACCTCGTGCTGTTCGTCGTGGACGCGTCCGGGTCGATGGCTGCCCGGCAGCGGATGAGTGCGGTGAAGGGTGCTGTGCTGTCGCTGCTGCTGGACGCGTATCAGCGGCGGGACAAGGTCGGGCTGGTGACGTTCCGGGGGAAGGACGCCGAGCTGGTTCTGCCGCCGACGTCGTCCGTGGACACGGCCGCCGTTCGGCTGGAGACGCTGCCCACCGGGGGGCGTACGCCGCTGTCCGCCGGGCTGTTGAAGGCGCACGACGTACTGCGGGTGGAGCGGCTGCGGGACCCTTCGCGGCGGCCGCTGCTCGTGGTCGTGACCGACGGGCGGGCGACGGGCGGGCCCGAGCCGGTGGCTCTGGCGGCGCGGGCGGCCCGGCTGCACGAGGTGGAGGGTGTCGCCTCGGTGGTCGTGGACTGCGAGTCCGGTCCGGTGCGGCTCGGTCTCGCCGGTGAGCTGGCGCGTGATCTGGGCGGCACCGCCGTCACGCTCGACGAGCTGCGGGCCGACAGCATCGCCGGGCTCGTCAAGGACGTACAGGGAACGAACAGCAGGAGGGCAGCCTGATGCCGCAGGGACAGCCGAGTGTCGTGCCGGAAGACGGTCTCACCACGCGCCAGCGGCGCAACCGGCCGCTTGTCGTCGTGCACACGGGGATCGGGAAGGGCAAGTCGACCGCTGCCTTCGGGCTCGCGCTGCGCGCCTGGAATCAGGGCTGGCCGATCGGGGTCTTCCAGTTCGTGAAGTCGGCGAAGTGGAAGGTCGGCGAGGAGAACGCGCTGAAGGTGCTGGGCGCGAGCGGCGAGGGCGGGTCCGTCGCCTGGCACAAGATGGGCGAGGGCTGGTCCTGGGTACAGCGCGACGCGCAGCTCGACAACGAGGCGGCGGCGCGCGAGGGGTGGGAGCAGGTCAAGCGTGACCTGGCCGCCGAGACGTACAAGCTGTACGTGCTGGACGAGTTCGCCTACCCGATGCACTGGGGCTGGGTGGACACCGACGAGGTGGTGCGCGTGCTGCGGGAGCGGCCGGGGACGCAGCATGTGGTCATCACTGGCCGTAATGCTCCGGAGAAGCTCGTTGAAGCCGCCGATCTGGTGACGGACATGTCCAAGGTCAAGCACCCGATGGACGCGGGCCAGAAGGGGCAGCGGGGCATCGAGTGGTAGCACGTCTTGTCATTGCCGCGCCGTCGTCGGGGAGTGGGAAGACCACTGTCGCGACCGGGCTGATGGCTGCCTTCGCCGAACGGGGACTGCGGGTCTCGCCGCACAAGGTGGGGCCGGATTACATCGATCCCGGGTATCACGCGCTGGCCACCGGCCGGCCGGGGCGGAATCTGGACGCGTATCTGTGCGGTACGGAGCTGATCGCGCCGCTCTTCGCGCACGGTGCGGCCGGGTGCGACGTCGCCGTCGTCGAGGGCGTGATGGGGATGTATGACGGGGCTTCGGGGCAGGGGGAGCTCGCCTCCACCGCGCAGATCGCGAAGCTGCTGCGGGCCCCGGTGGTGCTCGTCGTCGACGCCTCGTCCCAGTCGCGGTCGGTGGCGGCGCTGGTGCACGGCTTCGCGTCCTGGGATCCGGAGGTGCGGATCGGGGGCGTGATCCTGAACAAGGTGGGTTCCGCACGGCACGAGGAGTTGCTGCGGGAGGCGCTGGACGCGTCCGGTGTGCCGGTGCTGGGGGCGCTGCGGCGTGAGCGGCAGGTGCGGACTCCTTCGCGGCACCTGGGTCTTGTGCCGGTGGCCGAGCGGCGGGCCGAAGCGGTGGACGCGGTGGCGGCGCTGGCGGAGCAGGTGCGCTCGGGCTGCGACCTGGAGGCGGTGCTCGCCCTGGCCCGGAGTGCGCCGGAGCTTGGCGCGGGGGTGTGGGATCCGGCGAGGGTGTGGGATCCGGCGGGAGCGGTTGCGGGTGCGCTGAGTGGGCGGCCGGTGGTCGCCGTCGCGTCCGGGGCCGCGTTCACGTTCTCGTACGCCGAGCACAGCGAGCTGCTCGCCGCCGCCGGCGCCGAGGTCGTGCCGTTCGATCCGCTGCGGGACGAGGGTCTGCCGGAGGGAACGCGCGGGCTCGTCGTCGGCGGCGGATTCCCCGAGGTGTACGCCCCGGAGCTCTCCGCTAATGAACCCCTGCGCGAGGCCGTTGCCGAGCTCGCCCTGTCGGGGGCGCCCGTCGCCGCCGAATGCGCCGGGCTGCTCTACCTCGCGCGGTCCCTCGACGGGCAGCCCATGTGCGGGGTGCTCGACGCCGAGGCGCGGATGTCGGAGCGGCTGACGCTCGGGTATCGCGAGGCGGTCGCCGTCTCGGACAGTTCGCTGGCCGCCGTCGGGACTCGGCTGCGGGGGCACGAGTTTCACCGGACCGTGATCGAGCCCGGCGCGGGTTCGGCTCCCGCCTGGGGGATGCACCTGCCGGAGCGGCGGGTCGAGGGGTTCGTACAACTGGGTGTGCATGCGAGTTATCTGCATACCCACTGGGCTGCCGAGCCAGGCATGGCCAAGAGATTTGTCGAGAGGTGCACGGGATGAGCGGGGCGAGCGGGTTGAACGGGACGACCGGGTTGAACGGGTTGAACACGAAGCTGACAGGGGTCGGTGTCGGTCCCGGTGATCCCGAGCTGGTGACCGTGAAGGGCGTCAACGCCCTGCGGGACGCGGCTGTCGTGGTCGTACCGGTGATGGACAGCGGCGAGCGCGGGCGGGCCGAGGCGACCGTGCTGCATTACGTCGACGAGGCGAAGATCGTCCGGGTCGTCTTCGCGCTCAACGAGCGTGAGGACCGGGCGCGGCGCGAGGCCGCGTGGGACGCGGCCGGCACACGGGTCGCCGAACTGCTGCGTACGCACGGCTCGGTGGCCTTCGCGACGATCGGCGACCCCAATGTGTACTCGACGTTCACCTATCTCGCGCAGACGATCGCGGACCTGGTGCCGGGGACCGACATCGTGACGGTGCCGGGCATCACCGCCATGCAGGATCTGGCCGCCCGCAGCGGGGCCGTACTGACGGAGGGGACCGAGCCGTTGACGCTCGTGCCCGTGACCGCCGGGGCCGCTGTGCTCAAGGAGGCGCTGGAGGGCCCCGGGACCGTCGTGGCGTACAAGTTCGGGCGGCTGGCGGGCGAGGTGGCGACGGCGCTGCGCGAGACCGGGCGTACCGGGGACGCGGTGTGGGGTTCGGCGCTCGGGCTGCCCGAGGAATCGATTCGGCCCGCCGCCGAGCTTGAGGAGGGCGGCACGCTGCCGTACCTCTCCACGCTGATCGCGCCCGCGCGGCGCGACGGCGGTCGCGGGGGCAAGTTGTGAGATCAGTGCGCGATGCCCACCACCAGCCAGATGAACGCCACCCCCGCGACCGTGCACAGCAGTGTGGAGCGGGCGGGGTGTTCGTGGTGGGCCTCGGGCAGGATTTCGGCGGCCGCGAGGTAGAGCAGGGCGCCGCCGAAAAAGCCCAGATAGCTGCCGAGAAGTTCCTCCGGAAGGGTGAAGAGCAGAGTGGACGCCGCGCCCGCCACCGGGGCCAGCGCGTCCGCGAACAGCATCGCCACGGCCTTGCGGCGCGCGTTCCCGTACACGCTGGTGAGCGTGTACGTGTTGAATCCGTCGGCAAAGTCGTGAGTGACGACGGCGAGCGCGACGGTCGTTCCCATGCCCTCACCGATCTGGAACGCGGCCCCGATCGCGATGCCGTCCATCAGGCTGTGGCCGACCATCGCGCCCGCTGCCGTCAGCCCCACCTGAGGCGTTCGTTCCACGCCCGCGCCGTGCGCCGCCTGGCGTCCGGCGAGCAGCCGCTCCACCAAGTGGGCCACCAGGAAGCCGCCGACGAACAGCAGAAGTGCCTGCGGTACGCCGAACACTTCGCCGCCCGCCGCCTCCATCGCCTCCGGCAGCAGGTCCAGGCCGACGACGCCGAGCATCAGCCCGCCGGCAAGGCCCAGCACGAGGTGGCGGCGGTCGGTGACGCGCAGCGCCACCCAGCCACCGAAAAGCGTCATGAGGAACGCGCCGAGCGCGACGAACACCGCCATGTGCTCTTGCTAGTCGATTGACCCCCTGCTCCGCACATCCCGGATCCGACCTGCTTCACCCCTGAATCCCGAGAGGACCCCCACTCATGGCCGATGCCCCCACCGGCAAGGTGACCTTCGTGGGCGCCGGCCCCGGCGCCGCCGACCTGCTGACCTTCCGTGCCGCGCGCGCCATCGCCGACGCGGACGTCGTGATCTGGGCGGCGAGCCTCGTGCAGGCCGAGATCCTGGAGCACGCGCGCGAGGGCGCCGAGATCCTGGACTCCGCCGCGATGTCCCTGGAGGACGTGGTGGCGGTGTACGAGCGGGCGCTGCGGGACGGGTTGAAGGTGGCACGCGTGCACTCCGGCGACCCGGCACTGTGGGGCGGTACGCAGGAGCAGGTCGACCGGTGCGACGAACTCGGCCTGGACGTCGAGATCGTGCCGGGCGTCTCGTCGTTCTCGGCGGTCGCCGCGATCGCCCAGCGCGAGCTGACGATTCCCGAGGTCGCGCAGTCCGTGATCCTGACCCGGCTCGGCGGCGGCAAGACGCCGATGCCGCCCGGTGAGGAAGTACGGGAGTTCGCGCGGCACGGCACGACGATGGCGATCTTCCTGTCGGCGGCCAGGTCCGGCCAGCTCACGGCGGAGCTGCTCGAGGGGGGCTACCCGACGGACACGCCGGTCGTCATCGCGTACCAGGTCACCTGGCCCGAGGAGCTGGTGCTGCGCTGCACCATCGCCACGCTGGAGGAGACCGTGAAGGAGCACAAGCTCTGGAAGCACACGCTCTTCCTGGTCGGACCCGCGCTCTCCGCCTCCGGTACGCGCTCGCACCTCTACCACCCGGGCCACTTCCACGGCTTCCGGCGGGCCGACCGCACCGCGCGGGCGGCACTGCGCGAGGCGCGCAAGTCCGCGGAGGCGGGCGCAGAGGTGAGCGCGGAGTCGGGGGCCGGGAAGTCCGGCTCATGATCACTGTTTTCGGTACGGGCACGGGCGCTCCGCTCTCCCCCGACGCCCGTGCGGCGATCGACGCCGCCGGGCTCGTCGTCGGCGGGCGACGCCACCTGGACGCCGCCGGGCTGCCGGACGGCACGGCCCGCGTGGTGCTCGGGCCGCTCGTGCCCGCGCTGGACGCGGTCGCGGAGCACCTGGACAAGCGGGCGGACGCCGACATCGCGCGCGGGGTTGTGGTGCTGGCGTCGGGCGACCCCGGGTTCTTCGGGATCGTGCGGGCGCTGGCGGAGCGGTTCGGTGCGGACGCCCTGGACGTACGGCCGGGGGCACCCTCCGTCGCTGTCGCCTTCGCGCGGCTCGGGCTGCCGTGGGACGACGCGGTGGTGGTGAGCGCGCACGGGCGGGCGCTGCGTACCGCCGTGAACGTGTGCCGGGCGCACCCGAAGACGGCCGTTCTGACCGGGCCCGGCGCCGGACCCGCCGAACTGGGCGCCGCGCTGGCCCGTACCGGCATCGCACGCACCCTCGTCGTGGCGTCCGCGCTCGGCGACGCCGACGGGGGCGAGAGCGTCGAGCGCCTCTCCCCCTGCGAGGCGGCGGCGCGCGACTGGCCGACGGTCAGCGTCGTCATCTGCCTGGACGAGTCGCGGGCGCTGGCGCCGGAGCAGCGGACGGTCGCGGGGCGAGGTGTCGGCCCGGCCCAATGGGCGCTTCCGGAGGCCGCGTTCGAGCACCGCGACTCGATGATCACCAAGTTCGAGGTACGGGCGCTGGCGCTCGCCAGGCTCGGCCCCCGCCTGGGTGACCTGGTGTGGGACATCGGCGCTGGGTCGGGGTCCATGGCCGTGGAGTGCGCGCGGCTCGGGGCGGCGGCAATCGCGGTGGAGAAGACCTCCGACGGCGTGGAACGCATCCGGGCGAACGCCGCCGCGCACGGGATCGACGTACAGACGGTGCACGGAGCGGCGCCGACAGTGCTGTCCCAACTGCCCGAGCCCGACGCGGTGTTCATCGGCGGCGGCGGGCACGAACTGCCCGCCATCGTCGCGGCGTGCGCGCGCAACGCTCGGCGCACGGTCGTCGTCGCGCTGGCGGCGCTGGACCGGGTGCCTGCGGTACGGGCGGCCCTCGCGTCCGCCGGGTTCGAACCCGAGGGCGTACTGCTGCAGTCGTCGCGCCTCGCGCCGCTGCCCGGGGACGTGACCCGGCTCGCGGCCGCCAACCCAGTCTTTCTCCTGTGGGGCCATCGCCCCGCGGATCCGGCAAGTGAAGGAGCAGTTCAGTGATCGGCCTCATCTCCGCCACGGCGGCAGGCGCCATGGCCCGCGACCGGCTGGCCGCCGCCTGGCCCGGGCGTACACGGGTGTACGACGGCCCGGTACGGGAGGCGGTCGGGCGGGCCTTCGCGGAGTGCGACCAGCTGGTGTGCTTCCTCGCGACGGGCGCGGTCGTACGGCTGGTCGCCCCGCTCCTGGCGGACAAGGCGTCCGACCCGGGCGTGGTGTGCGTCGACGAGGCGCAGCGCCACGCGGTGTCGCTCGTCGGCGGCCACGGCGGCGGCGCGAACGAGCTGGCGCTCGCGGTGTCGGGCGTCCTGGGCTGCGCCCCGGTGATCACGACGGCGACGGACGCCACGGACATCCCCGGCCTGGACACCCTCGGCTGGCCGGTCGAGGGCGCGACGGCGGCCGTGACCCGGGCAATCCTGGACGGCGCCCCGGTCACGCTGGAGGCGGACGCGGTGTGGCCGCTGCCGCCGCTGCCGGGGAATGTGGCTCCGGCTGGCACGCCGAGTGGCGACGCGACGACAACTGCCCCTGGGGCGCTGGGCGCGGGCGACGCGCAGGTCTCTGCAGCGGGTGGTAGCCGTCCGGTAGACGTGGGCGGCGACCGGATCGAGGACGCGCGCATGGGCGGGCCGGGGCGCGGTGAAGAGCCCGCCGTCAGTCTGGCCGAGGCGACTGCGGCCGCTGCTGTGCCGGTGGGCGGGTTGCCCGGGGCCATGGCCGCGACCGTCGCCGCCGGTGTGATCGCCGAGGCGGCCGCGGCCAGGGCGGCGGAGGAACCGGCGCAGGACGCGCCCGCCGTGCTGCGCGTCAGCGACCGGGTCCTCGACATCGGGGAGTGCGAGGTCGTGCTGCGGCCGCCGTCGCTGGTGGTCGGGGTGGGGGCGAGCAAGGGCGCCTCCGTCGACGAGGTCCTCGGGCTGGTCGAGGAGACGCTGGCGGGCGCCGGGCTGTCGGTGCGTTCGGTCGCCGCGCTCGCGACCGTCGACGCCAAGGCGGAGGAGGCCGGGATCGTGGGGGCGGCGGCCCGGCTGGGCGTGCCCCTGCGGACGTACGCCGCCGAGGAGCTGGCCCGTATCGACGTGCCCAATCCCTCAGGAGCTCCGCTCGCCGCCGTCGGCACGCCCTCCGTCGCGGAAGCCGCCGCGCTCGCCGGTGGCGGTGAACTCCTCGTGCCCAAGCGGAAGTCCGCCCCCGAGGGACGTGCGGCCATGGCCACCTGCGCCGTCGTGCGCAAGAAGCCGCGTGGGCGGCTTGCCGTCGTCGGGCTCGGGCCCGGCGCACGCGATCTGCTGACGCCGCGCGCCCGCGACGAGATCCGGCGCGCCTCGGTGCTCGTCGGGCTCGACCAGTACGTCGACCAGATCCGCGACCTGCTGCGGCCGGGTACCCGCGTACTGGAGTCGGGGCTCGGCGCCGAGGAGGAGCGGGCCCGTACCGCCGTCGCCGAGGCCCGCGCCGGGCACGCGGTCGCGCTGATCGGATCGGGGGACGCGGGCGTGTACGCCATGGCGTCGCCCGCGCTCGCCGAGGCGAGCGACGACATCGACGTCGTCGGCGTACCGGGGGTGACGGCGGCGCTCGCCGCCGCCGCGATCCTGGGGGCGCCGCTCGGCCACGACCACGTCTCGATCAGCCTCTCCGATCTGCACACGCCGTGGGAGGTCATCGAGCGGCGTGTACGGGCGGCGGCGGAGGCCGACATCGTCGTCACGTTCTACAACCCCCGCAGCCGGGGCCGCGACTGGCAGCTCCCCAAGGCGCTGTCGATCCTCGCGGAGCACCGCGAGCCCACGACGCCCGTCGGTGTCGTACGCAACGCCTCGCGCCCGGACGGCACAAGCCGTCTCACCACGATCGCCGCGCTCGACCCGGCGACTGTCGACATGATGACCGTCGTGGTCGTCGGCAACACCGCAGCCCGCGAGATCGCCGGCCGCATGGTGACGCCGCGCGGCTACCGCTGGCAGACGCAGACGGAGGGTTCGTGATGACCGCCGACAGGGTTGTGCATCCCATCGAGCAGGAGTCGTTCCGGCGCCTGCGCTCCCGCCTCGACACCTCGCACTTCGCACCGCTGACGCGAGCCGTCGTGGAGCGGGTCATCCACTCCGCGGCGGATCTGGAGTACGCGGACGACCTCGTCTGCGACGAGCGCACGCTCGAAACCGCGCACGCCGCGCTGCACGCCGGTGCGCCGGTCGTCGTGGACGTGGAGATGGTCGCGGCGGGCATCACCCGGCGCGAGACCGTGTGCCGGCTGAAGGAAGCCACGGCGGGCCCCGGCCTGACCCGCAGCGCGCACGCGATCAGGCTGGCGTACGAGCAAGTCGGGCCCGGCGCCCTGTGGGTGATCGGCTGCGCGCCCACCGCGCTGGAGGAGCTGCTGCTCCTGAACGCCGAACCCGCACTCGTCATCGGGCTTCCCGTCGGCTTCGTCGGGGCGGCCGAGTCCAAGGCAGCACTGCGCGAAAGCGGACTGCCGGCTGTCAGCAACATCTCCGAGAAGGGCGGTTCGGCGGTCGCGGCGGCCGCGCTGAACGCCCTCCT
Source organism: Streptomyces sp. TRD_SC_5 (assembly GCF_056836825.1). Classification (NCBI taxonomy): domain Bacteria; kingdom Bacillati; phylum Actinomycetota; class Actinomycetes; order Kitasatosporales; family Streptomycetaceae; genus Streptomyces; species Streptomyces sp. TRD_SC_5. The sequence continues at coordinate 1,467,715 of NZ_JBWZZS010000001.1, forward strand.
CTACACCCCTCTCACCTCACTCGACACCCCCCTCACCAAGGAGAACGCGTGACCACCGCGCCCCCCGCACTGCTGATCGCCGGCCACGGCACCCGGGACGAAGCGGGAGCCGGAGCCTTCCGTGACTTCGTCGAGGAGCTGGGCCGGCGTCACCCCGAGCTGCCCGTCGCCGGTGGCTTCATCGAGCTGTCCCCGCCGCCGCTCGGCGACGCGGTGGCCGGCCTGGTCGAGCGGGGTGTGACGCGCTTCGCGGCCGTGCCGCTGATGCTGGTCTCGGCCGGTCATGCCAAGGGCGACATACCGGCGGCGCTGACCCGCGAGAAGGAGCGCCACCCGGGGATCACGTACACCTACGGCCGCCCGCTCGGCCCGCACCCGGGTCTGCTGGCCGTGCTGGAGCGCCGGGTCGACGAGGTGCTCGGCGACCTCGACCGGTCCGAGGTGACCGTGCTGCTGGTGGGCCGGGGCTCGACCGATCCGGACGCCAACGCCGAGGTGTACAAGGCGGCACGACTGTTCTGGGAGGGACGTGGGTATGCGGGTGTGGAAACCGCATTCGTGTCGCTCGCCGCGCCCGACGTGCCGAGCGGACTCGACCGCTGCACGAAGCTCGGGGCCAGGCACATCGTGGTTCTGCCGTACTTCCTCTTCACCGGGATCCTGCCGGACCGGGTGCGGAAGCAGACGCGGGACTGGGCCGAGGCGCATCCCGCGACAGGGGTGACTTCGGCCGATGTGATCGGCCCCACCGAGGAGTTGATGGACCTCGTGATGGAGCGCTACCGCGAAGCCGTGAAGGGTGACCTCCGCATGAACTGCGACTCCTGCGTCTACCGCATCGCACTGCCCGGCTTCGAGGACAAGGTGGGTGCGCCGCAGCAGCCGCACTTCCACCCCGACGACGACGGCCACCACCATCACCACCACCCAGGCAGCCATGCACACGCCCACTGACGCGTCCGCCGCGACGGCCGCCGGTGCCGCCGCCGGTGCCGCCGCCGGTGCCGCCGCCTCTCACGATCTGCGGCACCACGGCGACGCCGAGGTCCGCGAGGGCGATCTCACCGATCTCGCGGTCAATGTACGGGCGGACGCTCCCCCGGCCTGGCTCAAGGCCCGCATCGCCGCGTCCCTGGACACGCTCGCGGCCTACCCGGACGGCCGGGCCGCGCGCGCGGCGGTGGCGCAGCGGCACGGGCTGCCGGTGGAGCGAGTGCTGCTGACGGCGGGCGCGGCTGAGGCCTTCGTGCTGCTCGCACGGGCGCTCGCGGTGCGGCGGCCCGTCGTCGTACACCCGCAGTTCACTGAGCCGGAGGCGGCGCTGCGGGACGCGGGGCACGAGGTCGGCCGGGTCCTGCTGCGGGAGGAGGACGGTTTCCGGCTCGCACCGGCGGACGTCCCCGAGGATGCGGACCTGGTGGTCGTCGGCAACCCCACCAACCCCACGTCCGTCCTCCACCCGGCGGACACCATCGCCCGCCTCGCCCACCCCGGGCGGACGCTGGTGGTGGACGAGGCGTTCATGGACGCGGTGCCGGGCGAACCGGAGGCACTGGCAGGGCGTACGGACGTACCCGGTCTGGTCGTGCTCCGCAGCCTGACGAAGACCTGGGGCCTGGCGGGCCTGCGCATCGGGTACGTCCTTGCCGACCCCGAGACGATCGCGGCGCTGGAGCGGGCGCAGCCGCTGTGGCCGGTGTCGACGCCGGCGCTGACCGCCGCCGAGGCGTGCGTCGCACCGGCGGCGCTCGCGGAGGCGACGCGGGCCGCGCACCGGGTGGCCGCCGACCGGGCCCATCTGCTGGCCGGGCTGGCGGAGTTCGAGGAGGTACGGGCGGTGGGGGCGGCCGAGGGGCCGTTCGTACTGGTACGAATGGAACGGGCCGACGAGGTACGGGTACGCCTGCGCGGCCTGGGCTTCGCGGTGCGGCGGGGAGACACGTTCCCGGGCCTCGGCCCGCAGTGGCTCCGCCTGGCCGTACGCGACCGCGCCACGACGGGCCGCTTCCTCCAGGCCCTGGACCAGGCGCTGACGCTGGTGGGGCGCTGACGCGGGCGAGTGCCTGCGGCGGGCCTTTCCCCTACCCGCCCCTTCCCGAACTGGGGCAAGCCCCAGGCCCCGGACGCCCTACGGGCGTGTCCTCAAACGCCGGACGGGCTGGAATTGTCTGGCGGCACTATCCAGCCCCTCCGGCGTTTGAGGAGCGGGGTCTGGGGCACCGCCCCACCCCGCCCCCGCGTCACGCCCCGTTACGGGATCGCCGGCTCCTCGCCACCGCCAGCGCGCCGCCACCCGCCGCCAGCAGCAGCGCCGCTCCGCCCGCGAGATACGGAGTCGTCGAACTGCCTCCCGTCTCCGCCAGGTTCGCCTCCGTCGCCGGCACCGTCTGCGGCTTCACGTCCGGGGCGGAGGGGTCGGTGGGGGCGGAGGGCTCCCCCTTCGGCGCCTTCGGGGACTCGCACGTCGCGCCCGCCAGCGTGACCGTGCCCTCGACCTCGGCGACGTTCAGCTTGAGCGGGTTCACCGACACCTTGAGCTCGAGCGCCGTGGCAGCCGCCGTACGCGACGTGGTGTGCGTCTTCGACAGGTCCAGCGTCACCACGCCGACCGCCGGCACATCGACCCGCGTCGGCCCTCCCGCCGTCAGGGTGACCTTCTTCCCGAGTACGGTCACCGCACCGAGCACGTTGGACTCGGCAACCGGCTGCTTGCCCGCCTCGCACAGCGCCTTCGACGTGACCTTCTCGACCTCGATGAGCGAAAGCAGCGGCAACCCCGGCACATGCACCTTGGCGTGCGCGAGGTTGACGTACCCCTCGGCCTTGTGCGCGTCGGCCGTCGCCTTCGCCGTGGCAACGTCGGCGCGCAGCACACTCACCGGGTTGCCCTGCTCGATCCCGTCCAACTGGACTGTCAGCGCGGTCTTTTCGGCGCTCCCGGGGGCATTCACCTCGTTGAGCGCGGTCGTGAGCGGCACATTGACGGTCTTGTTGAGCAGGGAGACGTCGAGCCCGGTACGGAGTACGACGGCGGCGGCCTTTCCTTCGCCGCCCCCGGTGGCGTGCGCGGGAGCGGCGAGGAACAGGGCGGCGGGGCCCGCGGCCACGGCGAAGACAGCCGCAGCGGCTGCGGACCGGCGTGCGGGCATGCTGAAGAAGGTGCTGTTCAAAACGGTGGAACCCCCACAAGTGACACGGCGCCGCCCGGCGCACTCCACGGGGACACGTGAGCGCCGGGGCGGCTGAGACACAGGAATACTTACGCACTTAGAGTGAACGGTCAGCAACCTGACGTGAGTTCACTCCATCGTGGGGTTTCCGATCCCGCATTCGAATCCGCCGTACCACTCCGCACGCCCATTCCCGTCAGCCGACGACGATCCGGCCGTTCAGGATGATCCGCCGCGGCGCCGCGAGTACCCGTACGTCCGCGCGCGGGTCCTCGTCGTACACCACCAGGTCGGCGGGGGCTCCCTCCTCCAGCGAGGGGCGGCCGAGCCACTGCCGGGCTCCCCACGACGTGGCCGAGAGGGCTTCGATCGCCGGGATGCCCGCCTTCACCAGCTCCGCGACCTCGTCCGCCACCAGTCCGTGGGCCAGCGAGCCGCCCGCGTCCGTGCCGACGAAGACGGGGACGCCCGCGTCGTACGCCGCGCGGACCGTGTCGTACCGGCGCGCGTGCAGCTCCCGCATGTGCGCCGACCAGCGCGGGAACTTCGCCTCGCCGCCGTCCGCGAGATGCGGGAACGTCGCGATGTTGACGAGTGTGGGGACGATCGCGACGCCGCGCTCGGCGAAGAGCGGGATGGTGTCCTCGGTCAGGCCCGTGGCGTGTTCGATGCAGTCGATGCCGGCCTCGACGAGGTCGCGCAGCGACTCCTCGGCGAAGCAGTGCGCGGTGACCCGGGCGCCGAGCCGGTGCGCCTCCGCGATGGCCGCCTCGACCTCGCCGCGCGGCCAGCACGCGCCCAGGTCACCGGTTTCCCGGTCGAGCCAGTCGCCGACGAGCTTGACCCAGCCGTCGCCGCGCCGCGCCTCCCGGGCGACGTACGCGACCAGGTCACCCGGCTCGATCTCGTGGGCGTAATTACGGATGTAGCGGCGGGTACGGGCGATGTGCCGGCCCGCCCTGATGATCTTCGGGAGGTCTTCCCGGTCGTCGATCCACCGGGTGTCGGACGGCGACCCCGCGTCGCGGATCAGCAGCGTCCCCGCCTCCCGGTCGGTGAGCGCCTGCTTCTCGCTCGTCGCCTCGTCGACCGGGCCGTGCCGGTCGAGTCCGACATGGCAGTGCGCGTCGACCAGTCCGGGCAGCGCCCAGCCGTGGACGACCCGCACATCGCGTGCGCCCACGGGCCGTTCGTACGTGATCCTGCCGTCCACGGCCCACAGCTCGTCCCGTACGTCGTCGGGCCCGGCGAGCACCCGCCCCTTCACCCGCAGCACCATGCGATCGCTCATGAACAGCACTCTACGAGGGGGCGACTACGCTCGGCCGGGAGAGATCGAACACTGATCCATCGACGTACGTGCCGAACCTGAGACCCGAAGATCCGAAGAGAGCTCCGCCGTGACACATCCGCTTCTGGACCTGGCCCCGCTGACCGCCGCGCGCTTCGCGGCCATCGAACGCCGGGTCGCCGCCCTCCTGTCCACCGAGCAGGACGTGGTCATCATGCAGGGCGAGGCGCTGCTGCCCCTCGAAGGCTGCATCCGGGCCGGCGCCCGCCCCGGCTCGGCCGCGCTGAACGTGGTCACCGGGCCGTACGGGCAGACCTTCGGGAACTGGCTGCGCGACTGCGGCGCGGCCGTCTTCGACCTGACCGTCCCGTTCCACACGGCGGTCACCGCCGACCAGATCGGGCAGGAGCTCGACGAGCACCCGGAGATCGACTTCGTCTCGCTCGTGCACGCGGAGGCGGCGACCGGCAACACCAACCCGGTGGCCGAGATCGGCGAGGTCGTACGGGCCCACGGAGCCCTCTTCATGCTCGACGCGGTGGCCTCGGTGGCCGCCGAGCCGCTGCTGCCCGACGCCTGGGGCGTGGACCTGTGCGTGATCGGGGCGCAGAAGGCGATGGGCGGGCCGGCCGGGGTCTCCGCGGTGTCGGTGAGCGAGCGCGCCTGGGAGCGGTTCGCCGCGAACCCCGCCGCCCCGCGCCGCTCGTACCTCTCCCTCCTGGACTGGAAGGAGCGCTGGATCGACGGCGGCCGCAAGGCCTTGCTGCACGCGCCCGCGCAGCTGGAGATGCTGGCGCTGGAGGCCTGCCTGGAGCGTATCGAGGCAGCGGGGCTCGACGCGGTCGAGGCCGGGCATCTGGCTGCCGCATCGGCCACGCGGGCGGGAGCGATCGCGCTGGGCGGGGGCCTGGAGCCGTACGTTCACGCGGCGCGGGACGCCGCGCCGGTCGCCACGACGCTGCGCACCCCGGCCGGGGTGAACGCGTCGGAGGTCGTCGCGAAGGCGCTGGCCGCCGACGCGTCGCTGCCGCTGATCGCGGGTGGCGGGGCGCTGTCCAAGGAGATGATCCGGGTCAATCACTATGGAGCCGATGCCACACGGAGTGTGGTCAATGCGTCGCTCGCCGCGCTGGGCGCGGCACTGAGCGAATCGGGTCTGCGGGTCGACTTCGAAGCTGCCCGAAAGGCCGTGGCGGAAACGTGGCCCAGCGCATAAATTCTTTGAATTCAATGAATTGACGGATAACGGGAAGCCGCTTTATCAGCACAGCTTCCCGTTCTCTTCTGCCCCGGATCTCCGACCCTAAACACCTGAGTTTCGGCAAGAAATCGGCGCCGTTTCGAGTGTGTGACCGACCCCACATCGAAGGCGATTTGCCCAGATATATACGGTCAAATACCCCGAATTTGCAGTCTGCTCGAGCGAAGGGCGTGCTCGCGCGATAACACAGAAGGGGCTCTCACCCAACCCCTTCCGACGATGCACTTTTTGAATTTGCTCGGTAAATTTCATCCGCATGACCGCCGCACCAGCAGACCTTGCACGTGCCCGAAGCGAATTCCTGCAGATCGAAGCTCCGCGAGTGGAGGACGGAGCCGCGATCTGGCGCATTGCCCGTGACTCCAAGGCCCTGGACCTCAACTCCTCGTACAGCTATCTGCTGTGGTGCCGCGATTTCGCGGCAACGTCCGTCGTGGCCAGGGACCGCCCGGGCGGCGAGCCGATCGCGTTCATCACGGGCTACGTACGCCCCGAATGCCCCGAGACACTCGTCGTCTGGCAGGTCGCCGTCGACCACGAGCACCGCGGCCGCGGGCTGGCCGGCACGCTCCTGGAGGCACTGACCGAGAAGGTCGCCGCCCGGCAGGGAGTGAAGACGATCGAGACGACCGTGACCCCGGACAACACCGCATCCGACCGGCTGTTCACTTCGTACGCCGAGCGCCGTGGGGCGTCCCTGGAGCGCGAAGTGCTCTTCGACGGCGGGCTGTTCCCCGAGGGCACCCACCTGCCCGAGGTGCTGTACCGCATCGGCCCGATCGCGCCCTGACGGGCCCGCCCTCCCCCGGACTTTTCCCCCTTCTCTCTCCCAGGAGACCGCCGTGACCATCACTCCTCCCGCCCTGAGCGTCTTCGAGACCCTGGAATCCGAGGTACGCAGCTACTGCCGCGGCTGGCCGGCCGTGTTCGACCGCGCGCAGGGCAGCCACCTCCACGACGAGGACGGGCACACCTACCTCGACTTCTTCGCCGGCGCCGGGTCACTCAACTACGGACACAACAACCCGGTCCTGAAACGAGCGCTGATCGACTACATCGAGCGCGACGGCATCACCCACGGCCTGGACATGGCGACGACCGCCAAGCGCGCATTCCTCGAGACCTTCGAGAATGTGATCCTGCGGCCGCGCGACCTGCCGTACAAGGTGATGTTCCCGGGCCCGACCGGCACCAACGCCGTCGAGGCCGCGCTGAAGCTGGCCCGCAAGGTCAAGGGCCGCGAGTCGGTCGTGTCCTTCACCAACGCCTTCCACGGCATGTCGCTGGGCTCGCTGGCCGTCACCGGCAACGCGTTCAAGCGGGCCGGCGCCGGCATCCCGCTGGTGCACGGCACGCCGATGCCGTTCGACAACTACTTCGACGGCACGGTCGAGGACTTCCTGTGGTTCGAGCGACTGCTCGACGACCAGGGCTCGGGCCTCAACAAGCCCGCCGCGGTGATCGTCGAGACAGTGCAGGGCGAGGGCGGCATCAATGTGGCCCGCGCCGAGTGGCTGCGCGCGCTGCAGGATCTGTGCCACCGCCAGGACATGCTGCTGATCGTCGACGACATCCAGATGGGCTGCGGGCGTACGGGTGGCTTCTTCTCCTTCGAGGAGGCCGGCATCACGCCGGACATCGTCACCCTGTCGAAGTCCATCAGCGGCTACGGCATGCCCATGTCGCTGTGCCTGTTCAAGCCCGAGCTGGACATCTGGGAGCCGGGCGAGCACAACGGCACCTTCCGCGGCAACAACCCGGCGTTCGTCACCGCCACCGCCTCGCTCAACACCTACTGGGCCGACGGCCAGATGGAGAAGCAGACGCTGGCGCGCGGCGAGCAGGTCGAGCGCGCGCTGCTGGCCATCGCCGACGAGAACGCCGAAGCCGGCGTGAGCTTCCGCGGCCGCGGCCTGGTCTGGGGCATGGAATTCACCGACAAGGCGCGTGCCACGGCGGTCTGCCGCCGCGCCTTCGAACTGGGCATGCTGCTGGAGACATCGGGTCCCCAGAGCGAGGTCGTGAAGCTGCTGCCGGCGCTCACCATCTCTCCCGAGGAACTGGACGAGGGGCTGCGCATCATGGCCCGCTCCGTCCGCGAGACCGCCTGACCGCTGCATCGCAGTAACGAAGTAACACAGAAGGGCTCAACTCACCGTGATCGTCCGATCGTTCAAGGACATTGAGGGCACCGACCGCCATGTGAAGGCCGCATCGGGGACCTGGGAGAGCAAGCGCATCGTGCTCGCCAAGGAGAAGGTCGGCTTCTCGCTCCACGAGACCGTGCTGTACGCGGGTACGGAGACGTCGATGTGGTACGCGAACCACATCGAGGCCGTCCTGTGCACCGAGGGTGAGGCCGAGCTCACCAACGACGAGACCGGCGAGACCCACTGGATCTCGCCGGGCACGATGTACTTGCTGGACGGCCACGAGCGCCACACCATGCGCCCGAAGACCGACTTCCGCTGCGTATGCGTCTTCAACCCTCCCGTCACCGGACGGGAGGACCACGACGAGAACGGTGTCTACCCGCTGCTGACCGAGGAGGTCTGAACCATGACCGACGTACTGACCCCACGTACCGAGACCCCACGCGCCGACCTCTACCCGACGCGCGGCGCCGCCGAGGTGACCACCCCCCGCCAGGACCCGGTCGTCTGGTCCGCGCCCGGCGCGCCGGGTCCCATCGAGCCCGCCGGACTCACGGGCTTCGAGCGGGACGGTTTCCTCACCGTCGACCAGCTCATCACCCCGGACGAGGTGTCGGTCTACCGGGCGGAGCTGGACCGGCTGGTCGGCGACCCGGGGGTGCGGGCGGACGAGCGCTCGATCGTCGAGCCGAAGTCCCAGGACGTACGGACGGTCTTCGAGGTGCACCGCATCAGTGAGGTCTTCGCCCGGCTCGTGCGGGACCCCAGGGTCGTGGGCCGGGCCCGGCAGATCCTCGGCTCGGACGTGTACGTCCACCAGTCGCGGATCAACGTCAAGCCGGGCTTCGGGGCTTCGGGCTTCTACTGGCACTCGGACTTCGAGACGTGGCACGCCGAGGACGGACTGCCGAACATGCGGACCGTGTCCGTCTCGATCGCGCTGACCGAGAACTACGACACCAACGGCGGCCTGATGATCATGCCGGGGTCGCACAAGGAGTTCCTGGGCTGCGCGGGTGAGACGCCCAAGGACAACTACAAGCGGTCGCTGCAGATGCAGGACGCCGGCATCCCGTCGGACGAGGTGCTGACGCGCATGGCGGACCGGCACGGCATCAGGCTCTTCACGGGCAAGGCCGGTTCGGCGACCTGGTTCGACTGCAACGCGATGCACGGCTCGGGTGACAACATCACGCCGTACCCGCGCAGCAATGTCTTCATCGTCTTCAACAGCGTGGAGAACACGGCGGTAGAGCCGTTCGCGGCGCCCGTACCGCGGCCCGACTTCATCGGAGCGAGGGACTTTACGCCGGTGAAGTGAGGCCCCGTGTACGACGGCCAGACGGGCGGGACCGGTTCGGTGGAACCGGTCCCGCCCGTCTTGGGCTTTCGGGGACTCGGGCCCTTCAGACGCCTCAGACGTTCAGACAGCCAGCGCCGGGTAGTCGGTGTAACCCCTGTGGTCGCCGCCGAAGAAGGAGGCCGGGTCAGGGGTGTTGTACGGGCCCTCGGTCCTCAGCCGGGCCGGCAGGTCGGGGTTGGCGAGGAAGAGCGCTCCGAAGGCGACGAGGTCGGCCGCGCCCTCCTCGACGAGGCCGAGCGAACCGTGGTCCGTGGGAGCCTCGGTCGCCGGGTTGAGGACGAAGGTGCCGCCGAACTTCGCGCGCAGCTCAAGCAACAGCCCGCGCCACTCCGGGGCCACCTCGACGGCGTGCAGGTACGCGAGGCCGAGCGGTGCGACGGCCTCGATGAGGGCCGGGTACACGATGTCGGTGTCGGCCTCGGCGATGTCGTTGTACGGGTTGGCGGGCGAGATCCGCAGCCCGGTCCGGTCGGCGCCGATGGCCTCCACGACCGCCTTGGCGACCTCGACGGCGAAGCGGATGCGGTTCTCGACGGAGCCGCCCCACTCGTCGGTGCGCAGATTGGTGTTGGTGGCGAGGAACTGCTGGATCAGATAGCCGTTGGCGCCGTGCAGCTCGACGCCGTCGAATCCGGCGTCGATGGCGTTGCGGGCGGCCGCCACGAAGTCCGCGATCGCCTCGCGCACCTCGGCTCCCGTCAACTCGCGCGGGGTGACGAAGTCCTTCATGCCCTCGGCCGTGTAGAGCTGACCGGCGGGGGCGACCGCGGACGGGGCGACCGGGATCAATCCGTCGGGGAGGAGGACGGGGTGGCCGATGCGGCCCGCGTGCATGATCTGGGCGTAGATCCGGCCGCCGGCGGCGTGCACGGCGTCGGTGACCTTGCGCCAGCCCGCGACCTGCTCCGCGCTGTGCAGGCCGGGGGTGAACGGGTAGCCCTGGCCGACGACGGAGGGCTGGATGCCTTCGGTGACGATCAGCCCCGCGGAGGCGCGCTGGGCGTAATACTCGGCTGTGAGCTCGGTGGGTACGCCGCCCTCGGCGGCACGGCTGCGGGTCATCGGCGCCATCACGATGCGGTTGGCGAGCGGCGTACCCGACAGGTCGAACGGATCGAAAGCGATGGTCATGGCAGAGCCCCCAAAGGAGATATGTGGTCGGCCAAGTAATCCGACGAGTGCCACTGTAGCGCATTACTTGGCCGACCAAGGTAAAGTTGTTCCGGACAGTTCCCACAAGGAGTTCTCATGAAGGCCGCCCCTGCCTGTCCCGAGCCGCCGAGCACCGTGCGCGACGCTCCGGTCAGCCACTCCATCTCCCAGACGGCGCGGCTCCACCGCATCGCGGCGGGCAGGCTGCTGCGCGACCTCGGCCTCTACCCCGGCCAGGAAATCGTGATGATGCAGCTGTGGGACGCGGGCCCGGTGCGCCAGTCGGAGTTGATCAAGGCGGTCGGACTCGATCCGTCGACGGTGACGAAGATGCTCCAGCGCCTGGAGCAGTCGGGCCATGTGCGCCGCTGCCCCGACCCCTCCGACCGGCGCGCTGCGCTCGTCGAGGCGACCGGCGCCAGCTGCGGCCTGAAGACGCAGGTGGAGCAGGCGTGGCGGCAGCTCGAGGAGATCACGCTGGCCGGACTCGACGAGCACGAGCGCAAGGAACTGCTGAGGCTGCTGGGCCGTGTGGAAGGCAACCTCTGCCCGCAGGCGCGCGAGGCGGAGGCGTGCGAGGAACAGGCGGAGGCGTGCGACAAGCCGGCGGCTGCGTGCGACGAGCCGGCGGCCCTCTGACCGCCGCCGGACGGGCCCGAGAACGCGGCCCTCACCGCCGGACGGCCCGGAGACGCGGCCGGTCCGGCGGCGGCCACGCTCAGCCCGCGAGCACCTCCAGCACCCGGTCCACGTCGGCGCGGGTGTTGTAGAGGTGGAATGACGCCCGCAGGTTGCCCGCGCGGACCGAGACGACGATGTCCGCCTCGGTCAGCGCGTCGAGCCGGTGGTCGAGGCCGGGGGTGGCGACGACCACGGAGTCGGCGGGAACCGGCGTGTGGCCGAGGGACGCAAGCCCCTCGCGGTAGCGCGCGGCGAGCGCGAGGTTGTGGTCCCGCACGTGCTCGATGCCGACCTCCTCGAGGAACGCGAGGGACTGCTCTGCGCCGACGTACGGCAGGAAGGGCGGCGGCTCGTCGAACCGGCGCGCGCTGCGGGCGAGTTCCCGCACGGGGCCGTAGGTGCTGGTCCAGATGTCCTCGCCGGCCATCCACCCCGCGTGGAGCGGCGTGAGGCCCTCCTGCGCCTCCTCGGACACGGTGAGGAACGACGCGCCGCGCGGCGCCATCAGGTACTTGTAGCCGCCCGCGACGGTGTAGTCGAAGCTGCCCGCGTCGAAGGGCAGCCAGCCCACCGCCTGGGTGGCGTCGACGAGCGTACGGGCGCCGTGCGCGGCGGCCGCGGCCCGTACGGCGGACAGGTCGGCGACGCGGCCGTCGGCGGACTGCACCGCGGAGAAGGCCACCAGTGCGGTCTCCGGGCGTACGGACTCGGCCAGGTCCTCCAGCGGCACGTACCGCATCTTGAGGTCACCGCGCACCGCGAAGGGGTTGACCACCGAGGCGAACTCCCCCTCGGGGCACAGAACTTCGGCTCCGGCGGGCAGCGAGGCCGCGATCAGCCCGACATGGACGGCCACCGCGCTGCCGACGGCGACCCGCTCACCGGGAACGCCGACGAGCCGCCCGTAGGAGGCGCGCACGGCGGCCACCGCGTCGAAGCTGTCCCCGCCGCCGGGGGTGCCCGTCGCGTTCAGCTCGGTCGCGGCCTTGACGGCCTCGACGCCGCGCCGGGGCAGCAGCCCGCAGGTGGAGGTGTTGAGGTACGTGGTCTCCGGCGCGAACTCCGCGCTCACGGCTTCGGTGAGAGTAAGGGGCTTCATGCCCCCACTCTGCTACGCCGCCAACACCTCGTCCATTACGTATATTTGACAGGTATCTCCAAGCAATGCTTATGCGTTGCTCTTGCTGCTGTCGGCGACGTGGCTCGCCCAGGCCTGGGCGAGCGCCTGGGTGAAGACCTCGGCGGGCTGGCCGCCGGAGATCCCGTAACGCCGGTCGAAGACGAAGAACGGCACGCTGTCCGCCCCCAGCTCGGCCGCCTCGCGCTCGTCGCCGCGCACCTCTTCGGCGTACGCGCTCTCGTCGGCCAGCACCGCTCGCGCCTCCTGCGCGTCGAGTCCGGCCTCCACCGCGAGGTCCAGCAACACCCGAGGGTCGAAGACGGACCGCTCCTCGGCGAAGTTGGCGCGAAAGGCGAGGTCGAGCAACTCGTCCTGACGGCCGCGCGCCTTGGCGAGGTGCAGCAGCCGGTGGATGTCGAAGGTGTTGCCGTGGTCCCGGCCCTCGGCCAGGAAGCCGAGGCCTTCGGCATGCGCGTGGGAGGCGACCTGCTGCTCCATGGCGAGCACTTCCTCGTGCGTACGCCCGTATTTCCTGGCCAGCATGTCGGTCACGGAGTCCGTGACGCCCTTGGGGCTCGCGGGGTCGAGCTCGAAGGAGCGGTGCACCACCTCGACGTCGGCGCGGTGCGGGAAGGCGGCCAGCCCCTTCTCGAAGCGGGCCTTGCCGATGTAGCACCACGGGCAGGCGATGTCGCTCCAGATCTCGACGCGCATGTCTTTCTTCGCTCCAGGTCAGGGGGCGTGCTGCGGGTGCGGAGGGCCCCTCCGCTCCCGCCTCAACACGTTCCGGGCACGGCTCATTCCCGGCAGTAGGTCAGCAAGCGGCGGGCGCGGCACGCGTCGGGGGTACGCAACGCCGCCCGTCAGGCCCGCCCTACTCCCGCCGGTCGTCCACCCGCCGCGGCAGCCCCTGCGGGTTCGCATCCCGCAGTTCCACCGGAAGCAACGCCTCCGGCGTCGACTGGTAGGTGACCGGCCGCAGCCACCGTTCCACCGCTGTGGCCCCCACCGAGGTGGAGGTGGACGTCGTCGCCGGGTACGGCCCGCCATGGTGCTGCGCCGGCGCCACCGCCACCCCCGTCGGCCACCCGTTGACCAGCACGCGCCCCGCGAGGGGCGTGAGCTCCGCAAGCAGATCCGCACCGGTACCCCCGTCGCCCGCCAGCTCCTGCGTGGAGAGCTGCAGCGTGGCGGTGAGGTTGCCCGGCAGCCGGGAAAGCACCGCGCCGATCTCCGCCGGGTCCTCGTACCGCGCCACAACCGTGACCGGCCCGAAGCACTCCTCCAGGAGCAGGTCGTGCGCTCCTTCGGCGGCCAGCAGCCGTGCCGGTACGGTCAGGTAGCCCGCGCTGACGGTGTGCTCGCCGCCCGCGCCCGGGGTCACCGGGGCTTCGGTGTCCGGGAGGCCGGCCCGTTCCCGTACACCGGCGACAAACGCGTCCCGCATGCGGTGGTCGAGCATGACGCCCGGGTCGGTGTCGCTGACGGCCGCCGTGAGGGACTTCAGCAGACGGTCTCCGGCCGCACCGGCCGGTGCCAGTACGAAGCCGGGCTTGGTGCAGAACTGCCCCTCCCCCACCGTCATCGAGCCCGCGAGCCCCGCCCCGATCTGCTCCGCGCGCTCCTCCGCCGCCGCAGCGGTGATCACGACCGGGTTGAGGGAACCGAGTTCGCCGTGGAAGGGGATGGGCGCGGGCCGGGCCGCCGCGGCGTCGAAGAGAGCCCGTCCGCCGCGCACCGAACCGGTGAAGCCCGCGGCGGCGACCAGCGGGTGACGTACCAGCTCGATGCCGGCGTCGAAGCCGTGGAGCAGGATCACCACGTCTTGCGGCACGCCCACTTGGGCCGCCGCCCTGCGCAGTACGGACGCGCAGAGCTCCGACGTCGCGGGGTGATCGGGGTGCGCCTTGACGACGACCGGGCAACCCGCCGCGAGCGCGCTCGCCGTGTCGCCGCCGGGCACCGAGAAGGCGAGCGGGAAGTTGCTGGCCGCGTAGACGGCGACGACGCCCAACGGAATCTTGTAGCGGCGCAGATCCGGCCAGGGCGGAGTCTTCGTGCCGTCCTCGTGGTCGATCCTGATGTCGAGGAAGGCACCCTCGTCCACGACGTCCGCGAAGGCCCGCAGCTGCGCGGTCGTACGGGCGAGTTCGCCGGTCAGCCGCGTCGGGCCGAGCGCCGTCTCCGCGTCGGCCGCCTCGACGACGTGCCGCGCCGCCTCGTCGAGGAGCCCGGCGGCGGTACGGAGCAGGGCGGCCCGTACCGTACGGTCGGCGAGGGCGGAGCGAACGGCGTGCGCGGCCCGGACCGCGCGGTCGACCTCCTCCGCCGTGGCCTCCACCGCGACCTGCTCACGCGGCTTCCCCGTTCGGGGGTCGACACTCCAGACTGGTGTTGCTGCCACCGTGAGTCCTTCCAGCCGTTCAAGCTGTTCGGTATTCTGAACAGAGTTCCTGATTCTGAATATGCTGGAACTCTATTAACGGACGTTCTGAGCGGTCAAGGGTGGCCAAGAAGGGGCGGGGCTCAATGTCTACTGCCGATACGGGCGGGGCGCAGGTCAAATCGGCGGTGCGGACCGTGGAGTTGCTCGAATTCTTCGCCGGCCGCCCCGGCATGCATTCCTTGGCCGCCGTCCAAGAAGCCGTCGGGTACCCCAAGTCCAGCCTCTACATGCTGCTGCGCACGCTCGTCGAGCTCGGCTGGGTGGAGACGGACGCGACGGGCACGCGCTATGGCATCGGCGTACGCGCCCTGCTCGTCGGGACGTCGTACATCGACGGCGACGAGGTCGTGGCCTCCGCCCGCCCCACCCTCGACCGGCTGTCCGACGACACGACGGAGACGATCCACCTCGCCCGCCTCGACGGTACGAACGTCGTGTACCTCGCGACCCGCCAGTCCCAGCACTACCTGCGTCCCTTCACCCGCGTCGGCCGCCGGCTCCCCGCGCACTCCACGTCCCTCGGCAAGGCACTGCTCGCGACGCACACCGACGAGCAGGTGCGCAAGCTGCTGCCGGAGACCCTGCCGGCGCTGACCGAGCACACCATCACCGACCGCGAGAAGCTGATCGAGGAGCTGCGCCTCGTGCGCGAGCAGGGGTACGCCGTGGACCGCGAGGAGAACACGCTGGGCCTGCGCTGCTTCGGTGTCGCGATCCCGTACCGGACGCCGGCCCGCGACGCCATCAGCTGCTCGGTGCCGGTCGCCCGGCTCACCCCGGCGCACGAACAGACGGTCAAGGACGCCCTGTTCGACGCACGGGACCGGCTCACGCTCGCCACGCGCAGGCTCTGACACGGTCCGCACCCCTCAGCCTCACCGGCTGAGAGCTCTCCCCCGGATGGGGGAGGCGGATCACCGCTGCGTGGGAGGTGCGGCGGCGGCCCGTGCCGGAACGTGGGTGTCATGACAGAGACCACTCTCGCTCCGCCACCTCAAGGCCTCCGTCCGGCCCCCGTCCGGCGGCTGCGCTCCGCGCTGCGGGCAGCCGCCGTCATCTCCTGCGTCCCCTACGTCGCGCTCAAGATCGCCTGGATCGCCGGCAGCCAGGTCGGCATCCCCGACGGCAGCGTGCTGCTCGACCGCCCCGGGCTGACGGCCGCAGCCAACGGCGTCACGGTTCTGATGGACGCGACCGTCGTCGTACTGGCCCTGCTGCTCACGCAGAGCTGGGGACGACGTGTCCCGGCGTGGCTGCTGGCGCTGCCCATGTGGGTGGCGACCGGGCTGCTGACGCCGATCGTGACCGGGTTTCCGCTCCAGCTGCTGGCGAAGGTGTTCACCGGATCGGAAAGCGCACCGGGCGGAAGCGAACCGTTCCTCGACGAATGGGTCTTCGGCGTCGTCTACACCGGCTTCATCGTCCAGGGCCTCACGCTCGGCACCCTCTTCGCGCTGTACGCCCGCGAGCGGTGGGGGCACCTGTGGCAGGGCACCGTCAGGGAGCTGCCCCGCTCCTCCGTGGGGCCCCGGCTGAGGGCGGGTGCCGTGGCGGCGTCCGTACTGGCGGCGCTCACCGCCGTACCGCACGTGATGTGGGCCGCCGGTTCGGTCACGGGTCTCAGCCGCGGGAGGACCGAGCAGCGTACGACGGACTTCTACCTGCTCGAAGGGACGTACGTCCTGTTCGCGGTCGTCACCGTGGCCTCCGTCCTGGCGCTCGCTCTGCGCCGCGGCCGGGGCCTGGCGCTGAAGACACCGCTGGCGCTCGGCTGGCTGAGTTCGGGCGCGCTGGGCTGCTGGGGCGGCTGGCTGCTCGTCGCCTCGGCGATGCCCGCATTCGGCGGAGCCGATCGGGCCACCGGGCTCATGCTGCTGACCTACGCTGTCCAGATGATCTCTGGTCTCCTCGTCCTCGGCATGGGGGCCTCATTCCTGCGGGGACGCGCGGCGTGAAGCGGTTGTTCGGGGCGCGGGCCCGGCTGCGCTGGATCCATCTGATCCTCGGCGGCGCGCTGTCGATGCCGTACTTCCTCCTCGGCAGCGTCTTCGTCGGCCCGTTCCTCGGCAACCAGAACGTCTTCACCTCGACCGCCCTGCAGTTCGCCGCCTTCGGCGTCGCGCTGCCGGTCGCCGCCCTCACCGCGTTCTTCCCGCTCGTCAGACCCCTGTCGGTGGGTGCGGTACGGGCATTGTGCGGGGTGCGGCGCGAGCGGCTGGCCGAGGGGCCCGCGCGGTCCAGGGCGGCGCGGGTGCGGACCGCCGGCTGGTTCACGCTGCATCTCGGGCTCGGCGGCATCATCAGCGGCATGACGCTCGCGGTGCCGCCGTTCGCCGGCACGCTGATCGTCCTGCCGCTGCTGACCTGGCTGCGTGACCGCCCGCCCGGTCTGCCCGAAGTCCTGGACCACACCTGGGCGTTGGCGCTCGCCCCGGTTGCCGGGATCGCGATGCTGGTGGCGCTGGCGGGGTGCGCGGCGCTGGCCGGGGCGCTGCTGGCCCGCTGGGCGCCGGTGCTGCTCGGGCCGACACCGGCCGACCGGCTCGCGGCGGCGGAGCGGCGGGCCGCGGATCTCGCCGTACGCAACCGGCTGGCCCGCGAACTGCACGACTCGGTGGGGCACGCGCTCAGCGCGGTCACGCTCCAGGCGGGCGCGGCGCGCAGGGTGCTGGACAGCGATGTGGAGTTCGTACGGGAGGCGCTGACGGTGATCGAGGAGACGACGCGGCGCACGGTGGGCGAACTGGACGCCGTACTGGGCCTGTTGCGACAGGGCGAGGACGCAGCCGGTGACCTGCCGGGGCCCACGCTCGACGTACTGGACGACCTGCTGTCCCGCAGCGGTGTGAAGGTCGCGTACACGCAGGACGGCGATCCGGCCGCCCGGGCCCCCGAAGCGGTGTCCCGTGAGGCGTACCGCATCGTCCAGGAAGGGCTGAGCAACGCCCTTCGGCACGGCGGCGCCGCGCCGGTGTCGCTACGGATCGCCCTGTGCGGCGAGGAGTTGGAGATCGTGATGGAGAACCCGCTGCCCGACAGGGCTCCGGTGGTACGCCCCGGGGGCGGCCGGGGCCTGCCCGGCATAGCGGAACGGGCCACCCTGCTCGGCGGCCACGCCGAAGCGGGCCCGTACGGCGACGTGTGGCGGCTCACGGCCCGCCTGCCCGTCGGCGGCGCGGGAGGGGAACGATGAACGCGCCGGTCAGGGTCGTCCTCGCCGACGACGAGCGCATGGTCCGCACCGCGCTGCGCGTGATCCTCGACGCCGAGCCCGACCTGGAGGTCGTCGGTGAGGCCGCGACCGGTGCGGAGGCCGTGTCGGTAGTGCGTGAGCTGCGGCCCGACGTGGTGCTGATGGACGTACGCATGCCGGAGATCGACGGCATCCGCGCCACCGAGCAGATCCTCGGCGGCATGCAAGCGCCCCCGCGCATCGTCGTCGTCACCACCTTCGAGAACGACTCGTATGTGTACGACGCACTGCGCGCCGGCGCCGCGGGGTTCCTGCTCAAGCGCGCAGCCGCCGAGGATCTGGTCCAGGCGGTGCGGCTGGTCGCGCGCAGTGACTCCCTGCTCTTCCCGTCCGCCGTGCGCGGCCTGGCCGCCGAGCACGCCAGGCGGCAGCCCGCCCCGCCGCCGCCCTGGGTCGCGCGGCTGACCGAGCGCGAGGCGGAGGTGCTGCGGCTGATGGCGACGGGCCTGACGAACGCGGAGATAGCGGACCGGCTGCGGGTCGGCCCGGCGACGGCGAAGAGTCACGTGGCGGCGGTGTTGGCGAAGACGGGTGTGCGCGACCGTACACAAGCGGTGATCGCGGCGTACGAGTCGGGCTTCATCACCCCGCGCTGAGGGTGCCGCGCAAGGGGTGCCGCGCGAGATGAAGATTCTCTGAGAAGCGCGACATATGGGAACTCGGACGGCCGCTTTGTTCGTCTCCCGTACGGGATGAACAAAACGATCAGGCACGCCTCGGTCTTCTGCCTGCTGATGGTGCTCGCCCTGCTGGTGCGGATCACCTGGGTGCAGGCATACCAGGGCCAGGCCCTCGCAGACGACAAGCACAACCGGCGGAACGTCATCGCGCAGTACGCGCAGCCGCTCGGGAACATCATTGTGGCCGGTTCGCCGGTCACCGGATCGAAGAAGACGGAGGGCAGTGATCTCGAGTACAAGCGGACCTACAGGGACGGCAAGCTCTACGCGGCCGTCACCGGCTACAGCTCGCAGGCGTACGGAGCCACCCAGCTCGAAGGCATCTACAGCGACGTCCTGGACGGCACCGACCCCCGGCTGAAGAACCCGGCCGACGCCATCATGGGCAAGCAGAGCGACCCCGGTGACGTCGTGACGACGATCGACCCCGCCGTGCAGAAGGCGGCGTACGAGGCGCTGGGCGACAAGAAGGGCGCGGCGGTCGCGATCGACCCGAAGACCGGCCGGATCCTGGGCATGGTCTCCACGCCTTCGTACGATCCGTCGAAGATCAGCGGTACGAGGGACGGTGACGCCTGGCAGTCGCTGACCGGTGACGAGGACAAGCCGATGGTGAACCGGGCGCTGCGGCAGCCGCTGCCGCCGGGCTCGACGTTCAAGCTGGTGGTCGCCGCGGCGGCGCTGGAGGACGGGTTGTTCGGGTCGGTCGACGAGCGGACGGACAGCCCGGACCCGTACACGCTGCCCGGCACGCGGACGGTCCTCACGAACGAGAACGCGTCGGCGCCCTGTGAGGACGCGACGCTGCGCACCGCGCTGAAGTACTCGTGCAACAACGTCTTCGCGAAGCTCGCGGTCGACCTCGGCCAGGACAAGGTGAAGGCGATGGCGGAGAAGTTCGGCTTCAACACCGACAAGCTTGATGTGCCGGTCCGGGCGTCGGAGAGCGTGTACCCGTCCGGCATGGACAAGGCTCAGACGGCGCTGACGGGCATCGGCCAGTTCGATGTGACGGCCACCCCGGTCCAGATGGCCATGGTCTCGGCGGCCCTCGCCAACGGCGGTGAGCTCGCGTCGCCGCACATGGTGTCCAAGGTGACGGACGCCGACGGCGACACCCTGGAAGACCTCGGGGACGCGGGCAGCGAGCGGATCGTCTCGTCCTCCACCGCCGAGCAGCTGCGGAGCGCGATGGTCACGGTCGTCGAGGACGGCACGGGGACGAACGCGCGGATCGGCGGCGCCGAGGTCGGCGGCAAGACGGGCACCGCGCAGCACGGCGTCGACAACAGCAAGACGCCGTACGCCTGGTTCACGTCGTACGCGAAGGACAAGTCGACCGGCAAGGAGGTGGCCGTCGCCGTCGTCGTCGAGGACTCGGGAGCGGAGCGCTCGGAGGTCAGCGGCAACGGCCTGGCGGCCCCCATCGCGGAGAAGACGATGAGGGCGGCGCTCAGCCGCTGACGCGGAACACGGAACGCAGCACGCGGACGACGCGGAACGCGGGTGCCGGGCCGGTGGGAAGAACCGGCCCGGCGCCCCCTCGGAGGCCTGCGACTACTGGCCTGCCCAGCGCTTCACGGTGGCCTCCGCCTCGGCCCGCGCGGCGGGCGTCAGCTTGGAGATGAGCGCGCCGTGGTTGGTGTCCGGCGCGACGTAGAGGTGCGAATCGTGCTTGCTGGGCTTGAACTGCTCGGCGCTCCACGGGTCGTTCTGCCCGTACACGAACATCATCTGCTCGCCCCGGGTCGCCACCCAGCGGTCGACGTCCTTGATGACCCGGCCGTTGTAGGAGGTGCGCATGTCGGCGGGCAGCACCGAGTTGGGCTGGTAGATGTCCGGGTAGTTGCGGACATCGCGCAGGTGCTTGAACTTCAGGTCCGCCCAGCCCAGCTGGCCGGCCGCCTGCCGGTAGTACGGGCCGGCGCCCTCGGCCCCGTTGCCCTGGTCCGAGTAGATGCTCAGACCGTGGTTCAGCGACCACGTGTACAGCGCGTCGTCCGTCGCCTTCTTCGCGTCGGGAACGTCCGGGCAGTCGGTGTACGTGCCGCTCTGCCAGAAGTTCCACACCTGGTCGAGTACGGAGAACTCGAAGGCCCGGTCGGCCGATCCGAGGTACTTGAAGGTGAGCTTCTGCTCCTTGGAGGTGGCCTCGAAGCGCGGCAGCATCGCGTCGCGCCGTACCAGCATTTCGCGCTGTACTGCGTCCAGAGCCGTCCGGCACTCGGGCGTGCCGACCGTCTTGAAGAAGTTCTCGTAGACGCTGTCGTCGCGGTTGTTGGCGTCGTTCGGTGCGACGTACGCGACGACCGCGTCCAGGTCCCCGGGGTAGAAGCGCTCGTGGTAGACCTGCGTCATCCCGCCCTTGCTCGCGCCGGTTCCCAGCCACTTCGCCTTGTAGATGCTCTTGAGCGCCTGGACGATCGCGTGTTCGTCGCTCGCCTGCTGCCAGACGTCCAGGTCGTCCCAGTCGATGTCGGCGGGGCGCGAGGTGTTGAAGTAACGGTGCTCCACGCTGACCTGGTTCGCGCCGAGCAGCGTGGTGATCTCGCGGGTGCCCGACGACAGTCCGTATCCGCCGGTGTAGTGCACGACCGGCGCCGTCTCGGTCTTGTGCCAGAGCGTGAGCTTCTGCTGGAAGGTGCCGCTGCCGGGGTCGCGGTGGTCGACGGGCTGCGCCAGCGTCAGGGTGTAGAAGGGGAATCCGCCCTTGTCGGCCACCGAAACGACCGTCAGCCCCGGGATCTGCTCCAGCTTTTCGCGGATGTCGGCCGCCGCGGAGACATCGGTTGCGGCGCCATCGTTCGCGGCGGCGTCGGCGGCGAGGGCCGGTTCGGCGGCGAGGGCGGCGGGCGAAGAAGCCAGCAGACCGGTTGCCGCTATGAGGCCGCCACAGAGCAGGGAAGGCAGGACCTTGGTGCGCACGCTGAAGTCCCCTCGGTCGGAGATGATGCGATGGATGCGACGCGCCGCATGGTATGCGCTTTCGTACTGTGATCGGCCTCACTCCGGATCTTTGGATTCCGTGTCAACCGGACGCGGGCTCCCGGGCGTATGCCAGGTGAGACCGAAGAGATCCAGGAGTGGTTGTTGACCGTCGAGGAGTTTGAAGAGTTCTACGCGCATACGGCCTCCCGCCTCATCGGGCAGCTGTATGTGATGCTCGGCGATCTGCACGAGGCCCAGGACGTCGTACAGGAAGCGTTCGTCCGGGGCTGGAGCCGGCGGCGACAGCTCGACGGCGGCGGCGAACCCGAGGCGTGGATCCGTACGGTGGCGTGGCGTCTGGCGGTGAGCAGATGGCGTGTGCACCGCCGCTCCGCGGACGCGTGGCAACGGCGCGGCGGCCCGCCGTCCGAGCCGGGGCCCGGCCCCGAACAGGTCGCGCTGGTCTCGGCGCTGCGCGAACTGCCGCCCAAGCAGCGGCGGACCGTGACCCTGCACTACCTGTGCGACCTGACGGTCGTCCAGATCGCCGCCGAGACCGGCCTTTCCACCGGCACCGTCAAGACGCACCTGGCCCGGGGCCGGGCAGCGCTCTCCCACCTTCTGCAGGATCCGCGCGCTGAGGAGGCCTCCGGTGCCTGAGCCCCACGACCCTTTGAGGAACGCTTTCAAGCAGGCGGCCGCGGCCGGGCAGGCCCACGCGCGGCCCGCACCCGTCTCGGTGATCTCGCGGCGCGGCGAAGGACGCCGCCGACGGCGCATGGCGGTGGCGGCCGCCACCGCGTGCCTGGCCTTCGCCAGTACGGGCGCTGTGGCGGTGACGGCGTTGCTGCCGAGCAACGGCACGGGCACCACCGTCCCCGCTTCCACTCCGCCCGGCCTTCCTTCCGGCCTTCCGTCCAGCCTTCCTTCCGTACTGCCTTCTTCCTCGCCCTTCCCCTCCTCCTCGTCGTCTCCTACGCGCACCACTCCCCCGGTGTCCTCGCCGCCGCCCCAGACACCGACCGACACCCCGTCAGGTACGGCGCCGCCCGGGGGCTGACCCGCACCGAGCCCCGCCGTACCGCCCCCTGTCCGCCGCATCGCCGCAGGGCGATCCCGCATGCCCCGATGCCCGCACCAGGAGTACGAACATGGCCACCGCGACCCCTCTGCGGCCCCCCGTACAGGGCCGGGCCCCAGCCACCGGCCCCACGGCCGAGCCCCGTCGGCGGCTCGGGCACCGGCTCCGGCACCGGTTCCCGTTCCGGCTCGGGGCCGACGACCGGAACGTCCTGCTGCTGTACGTGCTCACCCGGGCCGGCATCTGGACCACCGCCTACTGCACGCGGTGGCTGTTCGCCGAGGACCGTAAGGCCCGCGACGTACAGCCGGCGCTGTCGTCGTGGGGCCAGTGGGACTGGTGGCACTACCTGCACATAGCCCAGGACGGTTACTTCCCGGGCGGGGCGGGGCCATGGACGGACGGCTGGGACAACAGGGAGGCCTTCTTCCCCGGCTTCCCGCTCGTCCTGCGCGCCGTCCATGTCGTGATCCCCGACTGGACGGTCGCGGGCCTGCTGATCTCCTTCGTCTCGGGGGCCGTCACCGTCCTGGCCCTGGCACGCATCGCCCACCTCCACCTGCCGGCCCGCCTCCACCTGCCGGGCACCGACAGCGCCCTCGGCCGACGTGCCGTGCTCTTCTTCCTCCTCTCGCCGTGCGCGGTGTTCCTGGCCGCGGGCTACACCGAGTCGCTCTTCCTCGCCCTGGCCCTGCCGGCCTGGCTCGCCGCCCGGCGCGGCAACTGGCCGCTCGCGGGCATCCTGGCCTGCCTGGCCACCGGCGTACGGGTCAGCGGACTGTTCCTCGCGGCGGCGATCGCGGTCCACTTCGTCGCCGCCACCGACCTCCGAAAGCAGGGGCGTTCGATTCCGTGGATCGCGCTGCCCGCGCTCCCCGCCGTCCTCTACACCTGGTTCCTGCACGCGCACACCGGCGACTGGATGGCCTGGAACCACGCCCAGGAGCGCGGCTGGTACCGGGACTTCCACGCGCCCTGGGAGGCGTGGCAGAACACCTGGAAGGCCGCCTTCGCGCACACCCAGTCCAGCGGTTACGCCGCCATGTTCCAGGCCGAACTCGTCACCATGGCCGTCGGACTGCTCCTGCTGGGGGTGCTGCTGAGGCGGCGCCGGTGGCCGGAAGCCGTGTACATCGGGCTCGGCCTGTGGGCTCTCGGCACCTCGTACTGGTACACCTCCATCCCCCGCGCCACGCTCCTGTGGTGGCCGATGTGGGTGCTACTGGCCACGTGGAGTCTGCGCCGCCCCTGGGTGCGGAGCGCGTACCTGTGCCTGGTCGCGCCCCTGTCGACCGTCCTCACCATCACCTTCCTGTCGGGACGCTGGGCGGGCTGACAGCCGGCACGACGACATCCGGAGCCACCCGGGCCGCGCGCCGCGCGAGCGACGCCGCCCAGGCCGTCGCCGCGACGCCGAGCGCACCGACGCCGGCGCCGACCCACGCGACCGAGGTGTAGCCGAAGCCCGCGTCGATGGTCATGCCACCCAGCATGGGCGTGAGCGTGATGCCCACGTTGAAGGCCGAGGTACTGACGGCCGGGACCAGCGTCGGCGCGTCGGGCGCGATGGTGAACACCCGTGACTGGAGTACGGGGTTGGTGACGTAACCGGCCACGCCGAGGACGAGGACCAGTACGACGGTGAGAGTCAGGTTCGGCGCGGCGAGCGCCACCGCCGCCGAAGCGAGTGTGAGGGCCCCGATGCCGAGGTAGAGCGTACGGAACGGAGCACGGTCGGCGACGCGCCCGCCGATCGTGATGCCGATCAGCCCGCCGATTCCGTACAGCGACAGGACGGCCGGCACCCAGCCCTCGGGCAGTCCGCTCACGCCGGTGAGCAGCGGGGCCAGGTAGCTGAACGTAACGATGGCCGCCCCGAAGGCCAGTACGGTCACGGCGAAGGAGACCCACAGCTCGGGCCGCGCCAGCCCCTTCAACTCGCGCCGGACGGAAGGAACTTCACGACCGGTGACGAGACCGCCCGGCAGCACGGCCCGGACGGCGACCAGGCTCACGGCGGTGAGCGCCGCGACCCCCCAGAAGGCCGCGCGCCAGCCGACGTGCTGGCTCATCAGTGTCCCCGCCGGTACGCCGACGATCGTGGCCAGCGTCAGACCGGTGGCGACGACGGAGAGCGCCCGGCCCTTGGCGGTCGCGGGCACCAGACTCACTGCGGTCGCGGCGGCCACGCTCCAGAACCCGGCGTACGCGACCGCTGTCACGACGCGGGTCGCGAACACCACGGCGTACTCCGGCACGAGGGCCGCCACCACGTGCCCGGCGATGAAGACTGCCTGGAAAGCGACGAGTGCGCTGCGGCGCGGGACGCGCAGGGTCAGCACACTCATCAGGGGTGCGCCGACGACCATGCCGATGGCGAAGGCGGAGATGAGCAGTCCCGCGCCGGGAATGGAGACGCCGAGGTCGTCGGCCATGGCGGGGAGCAGGCCGGAGAGCATGAACTCCGAGGTCCCCTGGGCGAATATGCCCAGGCCGAGTATGTAGACGGCGATTGGCATGAGGGAGTGCTCCGCTCGCGTGAGTGGGCCGGCATGTTGTTTTGTACTGTGCGTTTCAAAATGAGCCCATGAAAAACCGGGCGCGCGGCGGCGCGCCATCAACCTTCCTGCCTTCAGAGAGCCGCGAGGGCGGCGTCGGCGACGCTCTCCAGCGCGGACCGCTGCGGAGTGAATCGCGCCGAGACCTTGAGGCCGGCGATGGTCGCGATGACGAAGTGCGCGAGCGCGGTGGGGTTCTTGTCGCGGGCGATGTCGCCGTCCCGCTGTCCCGACTCGATCGCGGCTCGGATCACCGCGAGGCGCAGCCGGTGATCGCGGGCCAGGTCGTCCGCGATGCCCTGGTCACGGGTGGCCACTTCGACGGCCGTGTTGACGACGAGACAACCACGGCCTCCAGGCCCGTCGGAACCGCGCTCGAACTCCTCGTCGATCACACGCCGAAACTGTGTACGGATCTTCTCCCGGACCGGGAGATCGCTCTCCATCAGCTCGGTCAGCTCGGCGTTCTTGTACTCCATGTAGCGGGCGAGCGCCCGGTCGAACAGGTCGCGCTTGCTCTTGAAGGTGTTGTAGATGCTGCTGCGCCCCAGGCCGGTGGCCTCGCACAGGTCCTGGGTGGACGTCGCCTCGTAGCCGGCGGTCCAGAACGCCTGCATCGCGGCGTCGACCGCCCGCTCCTCGTCGAACTTCCTCGGCCTGGCCATGACTTGGACGCTAGCACGTTTTGGAACGCACGGTCCATTACCTGGTCGGTCACATGGCCGACCAGGACGGACTGCGGCCCGCGCGCCCCACGACCCGGTCGAGGAGCGGCGCGTCCTCGGGCACCTCGACCGGCGTCCCGAAGATCCCGTCGTCGCCCGGGGCATCGCCTGTGGGCTCCAGCAGCTCGTACGACGACTGAAGGCTCGCGGCGTCGACGGTGTACGCCTGGCCGGTGGCGCGGGCCAGGTCCCATCCGTGCACGACGATCTCGTTGAGGGCGATCTGCCCCGCGACCGCGCCCGGCAGCGTGACACCGCCCGCCCGGGTGGTGCCCTGCCAGGCGTCGGGGCTGCGCCAGGCCGCGACGAGTTCGTCGAGCCGGCGCGGGAGGCGGGTGCGCCAGTCGTCGTCGAGTACGGGCATTGCGGCGCCGGGGGCGGTGTCGGTCGTCGGCCCCAGCTTCTTCTTCGCGGCGTCGCGGAAGGCCGCGGTGAGGCCGACGAGGTGGGCCAGGAGGTGGTGTACGGCGTACTTCTCGCACGGGGTGGGGCCGGCGAGACGGTCGTCCGTGACCCCGTCGAGCAGTCGGGCGACCTGGCGGGCGGCCGGTTCGAAGTCGAGCATGTGGGGCGTGGGGTCATGGGCGGTCATGGCGCTGCCTCCGGTGAGCGGACGATCTCTGCGCAGTAATGACTGCCGACCACCGGAAAACTCATCGGCGCGCCGCCGGGGATCCTCCTCCCCACCCCGGCCCCGACCCGAACAGGGAGCAAGTCCCACCCCCCAGCCGCCCTCCGGACGTGTCTTCGAACGCCGGACCGCCGCAGCGCGGTCACGCCTCGCGAGACGCCTCGAAGGCCGCCCGGGTCAAGAACATGAGCCGTGCCCGCTTCTCCGGCAGGAAGACCTCCGGGAGGTCGATCTCCGGCATCACGATCTCCGGCCCCAGCTCGAACCCCGCCCGCTCCAACCGCGCCACCGCCTTGCCGTTGCCCGCGTCCGGCTCCGCCACGATGCGCTCGTGGGCCGGGTCCGAGAACACGAAGCCGATCAGCACGGCCAGCAGGTTCGCGGTGAAGCCACGCTCCGGGGCCGCCGAGCCGACGGGTCCGACAAGAATGTGCACCCCGAAGTCCCCAGGCCGGGCGTCGTAGCACTCGCTGACCCGGTCCGCCTCGGGCTCGTACGTCTGGAAGAGCGCGACAGGTGCGCCGTCCCGCAGGACCAGGTAGCCGTGGTGCGTGGTGAGGGAGTTCAGATGCGCGTAGATCTCCTCGACCTGTTCGAGGGTCGCCTCCCCCATGCCCCAGAACCTGGCCCGCTCCTCGGTGACCCAGCCGTGCAGCAGCCCGGCGTCGCGCGCCGGGTCCACGGGGACGAGACGGACCGTCCCGAAGCCGTCGATCTCCTCCTCGTACACGGGTTCGGCGGTGATGGGGGTGCTCGTGGTCATCGGGACTCCTTGGTCAGACGGTTCCAGTCGGTGGTCACGGGGACGAGTTCGCCCCGCAGCCACAACGGCAGTTGGTCGCGGTGGTGGGCGTCGCCCGGGACACCGGAAGCGCCGAGCGGCACCACCCAGAGGCTGTCCTCGCGTCGGGCGAGGTCCCAGACGTAGCGGGCGGCCGGCCCCCGCGCGCAGCGGTCGGTGACGCCGGGGACGCTCGACGTGGACAGCACACAGTCGTGGTCGCCGGCCACTCCGGGCCAACCACCGGCCGGGTCGGAAGGCAGCGCCTGCCACGGCGCGAGGCGGTGTACGTCGCTCCAGGGCGTCGGCACCGGATCAGTCGCGGCGACCGCCTCGACGGCCGCCGCCACGATGCCCGGCCTGTCGATGCCGGGCAGCAGGTCCGTGGTCAGCAGGGTCTCCAGCGCGAAGCCGACGCGCGTGGTGAGAACCAGCCAGGGCAGGAAGATCCCGGGGTACGCCGGATCCGCCACCGGCTCGGTCAGTGCGGCCAGGTCCGGGTGGCCCGCGATCCGCCGCACCACCTCGGTCCGGACGGCCGCGTACACCGTGGCGTCGGTACTGTCGGCCTCCATGCGGCGGTCCCACGCCAGGAGCCGCTCCCGCAGCCGCGCGCCCCGCTCGCTGAGCTCTTCGAGCCCGGCGACCGTCTCGAGCAGGGGCCGGGCGGACGCGAGATGCGTGTCGGTGTGGATGCCCGCCATGCCCCCGGCGGTCCACGCCCCGGACCCGCCGAGCAACTGCCCGATGCGGTCGGCCCGGTACGGCGGTGCGAACTCGACGCCGAGCGGTGCGGCCAAGCCACGCTGGTTCGCCATCACCGCGACGCCGTCGACGTCCGCGCGGGGCATTGGCCGGTCCTCACCGGGCCAGGCGTACGCCGCTTCCCAGGCCGGTACGACGCGCAGCCCGTTGTCCCGGTGGCGAAGCGGCACCCGGCCCGCGACCCGGTGCAGCAGTCCGCCCCCGGTGTCGGCGGCCTGTACGACGTTGACGGGCTCGACCCACTGCTCGAAGGCCCGGTCCACGTCGGCGACGGTGCGCGCCCTGAGCAGTGCGGGCAGCGCGGCGAAGCCCAGGTCCTCGTACACGCGCGTCGGGCAGCGCAGGCTGACGGTCACGGCTTCGCCGGGGCCGCCGATGATGACGGTCCCGCGCTCGGTCTCGACCACCTCGGTCTCGACGGGGTCGCCGTCCGCCACCTCGATGACCTCGGTATGGGCGGTGGCCGGCCGCCAGCCGTCCGGGCCGAGAGCCTCGACGCCGGCGCCGTCGGGGGCGCGCCGCAGTTGCTCGCGGTAGAGATCCTGGTAGTCGGCCATGGCGTTGGTGATCGCCCACGCCACGGTGGAGGTGTGACCGAAGTGGGCGATGCCCGGGATGCCGGGTACGGCGAGGCCGACGACGTCGAATTCGGGGCAGGCGAGGCGTACCTGCTGGTAGACGCCCGGGTCTTCGATGAACCGGTGCGGATCGCCCGCGATCAGCGGTGCGCCGGTGGCGGTGCGCTCGCCGGTGACGAGCCAGCCGTTGCTGCCGGAGGTGCCGGGGCCGTCGGTGGCGAAGAGGGTGATCGCCTCGTCGCCGAGCCTGCGGGCGACCTCCTCGCGCCACAGCTTGGTGGGAAAGCCGGCGAAGAGGATGTGCGTGGACAGCCAGATCCCGAGCGGCGTCCACGGCTCCCACTGCCCCGGGGCCAGCCCCACGGCGGCGAACTCGGGCGCCCGCAGCGCCCCTTCGGCCAGACCGGCGTTGACCCCGTCGACGTAACGCGTGATCCACGCGGCGGTGTCCTCGTCGAGTGCGCGGAAGCAGCGCCGGGCGGTGTCGTCCAGCCGGGACCGGCGGGCGAAGACGTCCCAGCCGACGGCGTCGGCGCCGAGGAAGGCGGCGGTGGTTCCCCGGGACCGGTGCCGCTCGACCTCGATCTGCCAGGCGCGGTCGGTAGCGGCGTTGCAGCCCTGCGCGAAGGCGAGTTCCTGTGCGCTGCCCGCGCGGAGATGGGGGACCCCCCAGGCGTCCCGGAAGACCTC
The DNA here is from genome assembly GCF_056836825.1 of Streptomyces sp. TRD_SC_5. NCBI lineage: Bacteria > Bacillati > Actinomycetota > Actinomycetes > Kitasatosporales > Streptomycetaceae > Streptomyces > Streptomyces sp. TRD_SC_5. The sequence goes on from NZ_JBWZZS010000001.1 coordinate 1,497,022, forward strand.
GGTGCTCAAGTTGTTCCCCATCTGAATGCCGCTGGGCGGGTACGTAGGTAGGTTAGGCTCGCCTAACCTAGTGGATGGACCGTCGCGGAACCAAGCCGGGGGTGCGGGTGGCGTGCCAGGCTGACTCTTCCCGCGCAAGCGAGGCAATTCCCCGCTCAGCGGGCACATCCCCGCCCAGCGGCGCCATCCAGCCCCTCCGGCGCTTGAGGAGCGGGATCCGAAGCGGATCCCCGCAGGGCTTCGCGCACCAGCCTGAGGTCGGCGTCGGAGGCCAACCCGGCGTGATACAGGCGCAGTTGGTCCGCGCCGAGGGCGGCAGCGCGGGCCGCGTCCGCGGCAAGGGTGGCGGGGCTTCCGCCCATGCCTGCGACGACACCGAGGTTGGCCGCGACGACGGTCGCGGCGCCGGGACGGCGGTGCTCCACGAAGGGCGCGAGCAGCTCCGGGCCATCGGCGCACGGCACCACCACGCCGTCCGCCACCCCGAGGACGTGCCCGGGATCGACACCCGCGTTCGCCCCGCAGTGGTATGCCGCCGGATCGGCGTGCAGCAGCACCTGGAAGCCGGGGGGCGCGGCGGCGCGTACCGCCGCGACGGCCGATTCCTGGAGCCTACGGGCGGCCCGGGTACGCCACGCGAGCGTCGCGGCGGCGCGTTCGGCGCCGATGAGCTTCTCGACGGCCGGCCATGCGGCGCTCTCGGACGACCCGGCTGCCCACGCGGGTTCCAGGGCGCGGCGTACGGCTGCCCTCAACTCCTCGCCGTCCAGTCCGGCCTCCGCGTACCCGGCGCGGCAGTCCGCGCAGAAGCAGAGCGACATCAGGTACTGCGCGGCGTCGCCGAGCCCCACCCCCGCGATCTTGTCGTGCGCGTGCAGATGGGCCAGGCCGTACCAGCCGCAGGACTCCAGCTCGGTGCCGCGCGCCCCTGGGCGTACGGCCGCCTCCGCCGCGAGGTCGGTGAGGTAGGTACGGACGGCGGGGCGGGCGATGCACGGGGCCCAGGGGTAGCGGTCGCCGTACGCGTTGACGACGGACATGTCCGGATGGTCGGCGCCGAGGCGGGAGTTGTGGGCGAGGACGACCCAGGAGTGCACGTCGAGCCCGGCCGCCGCCAGCGCTTCGGCCGCCTCGCCGTACGGGTCGGCGGTGGGCGCCCAGTCCCCGGCCGCGTACGGCCGCAGACTCCGCCCCGACCAGCGGGCCTCGTCGACGGGGTAGAGCACCGCCGAGTGACCGGCTGTGACGACGCGGTGGCGGGGGTGGCGCGGCGTGAGGGCGCGGGTCGAGTGGTAGACGGAGGCGAGGGTGACCTGCTGGACGCCGAGGTCCACGATGCGGGCGGCGGCGTCCGGGTCGCCGACGACGTCCCACGGATAGAGGAAAGCGGCGGCCTTCACGCGCGCTCGCCGCCGCCCACGACGCCGGTCAGGGCCCTGCCCCGCTCGATGAGCTCCGCCAGCATCTTGACGTGTACGGGGTCGGGTTCACTGAGCGGCGGCCGCACTTCGCCGACATCCAGGCCGGTGAGACGTACGCCCGCCTTGACGAGCGAGACGGCGTATCCATGCCCGAGGTTGCGCAGTTCGACGAGCGGGGCGTAGAAGCCGTCGAGCAGGCGGTTGACGGTGTCGTCGTCGCCGGTGGTGAGCGCCCGGTGGAAGGCGAGCGCGATGTCCGGGGCGAAGCAGAAGACGGCGGAGGAGTAGAGGGTCACGCCGATGCCCCGGTAGGCGAGGGCGGTGAGTTCGGCGGTGGGCAGGCCGTTGAAGTAGAGGAAGGGGTGCCCGGACGGCAGGTCGCGGCGTACGGCGCCGATGATGCGCTGCATCAGGTCGAGGTCGCCGTGACCGTCCTTGAGCCCGATGACGCCGGGCACGCGCGCGAGTCCGACGACGGTCTCGGGGGTGAAGACGGCGTTGTCGCGCTGGTAGACGATGACGTCGAGGGAGGTGGCGGCGGCCAGTTCGGTGTAGTGGCGCAGCAGCCCTTCCTGGTCGGCGACGACGAGGTACGGGGGCATGGCGAGCAGCCCGTCGGCGCCCGCTTCCTCGGCGGCCCGCGCGTACCGGACGGCGAGCGCCGTGCCGTAGCCGGCTCCGGCGACGACGGGGACCCGGCCGGCCGCCTCTTCCACGGCGGCGGCGACGCACGTGCCGAATTCCTCCGGCGTCAGGGCGTGGAACTCGCCGGTGCCGCAGCAGGCGAAGACGGCGGCGGCGCCGGCCTCGACGCCGCCGCGTACATGGGCGCGGAAGGCGGCGATGTCGAGGCCGCCGTCCGGCCCGTACGCGGTGACGGGGAAGAAGAGCAGGCCGTCGAGTCGGCCGGCGAGCGGGGCTGAGGTCACGGGCGCTCCCTGTGGCGTGCACAATTATGATCAGCGTCTATATCCCTGAACGCCGTCACGCTAAGGCAGCCCCCTGGGGCCGGTCAAGACGAGAAACGCCAATGCGGAGGCGAATTGGGGGCCTCCGCGCGACACTTGACGGGGTTCGCCGCCACTCCATAGCGTGTCCACGCATGTGAATTAGATTCACCTACTTGTCCGCGAATCGCGCTCGCGCACCCCCCACCGCGCCCCGAGGAGACCCGCCGATGCCCGCACCCCGCACCCTCCTGCTGACCGGCGCCGCCGGAGGCCTCGGCACCCTGATGCGCGGCCTCCTTCCGGCGTACGGCTACGCACTGCGCCTCTTCGACGCCACCCCCATAGAGGGCGAGCCGGACGCGATCACCGCCGATCTGGCCGACAAGCAGGCGCTGGGCGAGGCCGTGCGCGGCGTGGACGCGGTCATCCATCTCGCGGGCATCTCATTGGAGGCGCCCTTCGAGAAGATCCTGCGCTCCAACATCGAGGGGACGTACAACCTCTACGAGGCGGCCCGCGAGGAGGGTGTCGGCCGGATCGTCTTCGCCTCGTCCAACCACGCGGTCGGCTTCACCCCCGTCCCGGCCGAGGGTGCACCGCTCATCCCCGTCACCGCCGCGCACCGCCCCGACACCTTCTACGGCCTCTCCAAGGCCTTCGGCGAGGACCTGGCGCAGCTCTACTGGGATCTGCACGGCCTCGAGACCGTCTCGGTGCGGATCGGTTCCTGCTTCATGGAGCCCAGTTCGGTGCGGATGCTGTCGATCTGGCTGAGCCCGGGAGACGGCGCCCGCCTCTTCCACGCCGCGCTCACCGCCGAGGACGTGGGCCACACCGTCGTCCACGGCTCCTCCGCCAACACCCGCCTGTGGTGGGACCTGACGTCCGCGCGGGCCATCGGGTACGAGCCGCAGGACGACTCCGAGCAGTACGCTCAGAAGCTCATCGCGGACCAGGGCGAACTCGACCCGGCCAACCCCGACCACGCGAACCTGGGCGGCCAGTTCTGCACCAGCCCGCCCCTGTGGCCGTACTGAAAAACCGCGCGCCCCGGCGGGCGGAGCGTACAGACACGGCAACGAGCGGGCGGCGAAAAATCACCCGCGCAACGGGTGACGGGTGAGGGAACGGCAAAGGCGTGTCGGTCGTTAGCTTTGGCATGACCGCAATGACCCCCGGCTCGAACATCCCGCTTTCCACCGCCCGCGTGGCCGTGGACGTTGCCGCCCCGGTGCGGCTCGACGTATCGGGCCTGCTGCTCACCGCCGACGGCAAGGTTCGCTCGGACGACGACTTCATCTTCTACAACCAGCCGACCGGACCCGGTGTCACCTACCGCTCCGGCGGCGGCACCGCCCCCGACGCGATCGTGGTGGACACCTCGGCGGTCCCGCCGGGCATCGAGAAGATCGTGGTCACCGCGAGCCCCGACGCCGAGGGCCAGACCTTCCAGGGCATCGAGCCCACCGCCACCGTGCGGGGCGCCGACGACGGCGTCGCGATCGCCAGCTTCACCCCGCCGCAGCTCGGCTCGGAGACGGCACTGGTGATCGTGGAGATCTACCTGCGCAACGGCGCGTGGAAGGTGCGCGCTGTCGGCCAGGGTTACGCCAACGGGCTGGCCGGCATCGCCACGGACTTCGGCGTCTCGGTGGAGGAGCCCGCCGCCACGGCCGCTCCCGCGCCCGCTCAGGCGCCCGTGGCCCCGCCCGCGGCCCCGGTGGCCGACCCGCGGGTTGCGGCCGCCCCTGCGGCCCCTGCCGCCCCCGCCGCTCCGCCCGCGGCCCCCGCCGCGAGCGGCAAGATCAACCTCGACAAGGGCCGGGTCAGCCTCCAGAAGAACCAGACGGTCTCGCTGGTCAAGGGCGGCCGTCCGCTGCTGTCCCAGGTCAAGATGGGCCTCGGCTGGGAGCCGGCGTTCCGGGGCAAGGACATCGACCTCGACGCGTCCGTCATCGCGTACGACGGCAACCGCAAGCACCTGGACAGCTGCTACTTCGGCAAGCTGTCGATCCTGAGCGGTGCGGTCAAGCACTCCGGTGACAACCTCACCGGCGAGGGGGCGGGCGACGACGAGGTGATCACCGTCGACCTCGGCCGCATCCCCCCGGAGGCGACGGGCCTGGTGTTCACGGTGAACTCCTTCACGGGACAGAAGTTCACCGAGGTGGCGAAGGCCTACTGCCGTCTGCTGGACGCGGCGACCGGTGAGGAACTGGTCCGCTTCGACCTGACGGGCGCCGAGCCGCAGACGGGGGTAATGATGGCCAAGCTGATCAAGCAGTTCTCTGGAGAATGGGAAATGACCGCGATGGGCGACTTCGTGAAGAGTCGCACCGTTCGCGGCATGGTCAAGCCGGCAGCCCAGGCCCTCTAGCGCTCGCGCGCCGGAGGGGCTAGAGCTTGGTCAGCTTGGTGAAGGGGCTCAGGATGCGGCCTTGTCGCCCTGCGAAGTCGATGAGAACTGCTGCTTCACCTTCGACTGCGATGACCCTCCCGAGTCCGAACTGATCATGCGAAACCCGGTCGCCCACCTCGAAAACCTCAATCGGGGGGGCGTCCGCGGCGGGGACGTTGAAGGGACTGGACGGCAGGTAGCGCCGGGCTCCGGCTGACTTTGTCATTAGTTGAGAGTATGCGCCCCGGGAGGCCGCCACGCCATGCCCGTCCATGATCACTTCAGCAGGGGCCGGTCGGCGGCCCTCCCCGCCTGCGGCAGCGGCACCATGCGCAAGGCCGCGTCCGTAAGGCCGTCGAGGGTGTGCCGACCAGGTGTTCCGGACGCAGCGTGACCGGCCCGGTACCCGGCGAGAGTCCAGGCGCAGACCGGAATTCTCGCCGGGAATCAGGCAGGCCGGACCACACCGGTCGTCGGGCGCGGCCTGATCGTCGGTGACGACTGCCGACGCCCTGGCGCCCCCCGACCCGTAAAGGTCTGCTGCGACACGAAATTGGCGACGTCGGGCAGAAAAAGCGCCGACCGCGCGTCGTGAAGCCGGCCAGGCAGGTCACTCCTGCCCACGAAGGCGGCCGCGAGCACGGCCCGGAACACATTCTTCTGAGCATTGAAGCGCGACATGCGGATTCCCTCGAATTCATGGCGGAACGCAGCGGAAACGGCGTGCCCGACGCCGTTCGAGAAGTCGGCGACGGACTGAAACACCTGCTCTGACCGCTGATCTGCACCGATCCGAAGCCGATGACGGAATTCGGACGGGCGCCCCACTGCCCCCTAGAAGTAACCGTTGCCCGCGCACCGGAGACTCCGTTTCCCAGGCCTCTCGAGAGCAATGGCGGCAGCGGCCTGATTTCGTGGAAGGAAGTAGTCGCGGACGGCACGCCGGAACGCGTGCACGACTTCAGGAGAGCAATTGGCGTCGGCGCCAAGGGTTTTTACCGAAAGCGCGGATCGGCCCCCGGGGCGCGCAACCGAACCGGCCGCCGTACGCGTCGCAGCTGACGTCCGGGACACTGGGTCACGATCACGATCGCGTACGACCGGAGGGACCACGGCATGGCCGAGCGCGCGGAGTACCGCATCGTCTCGCTGATCGGTGAGGGCGGTACGGGCCGTGTGCGGCTGGCACGGGATCCCGCCGGGCGACTGGTCGCACTCAAGAGCGTCCACGAGCGGCTGACCGGCGCTCCGAGGTTCCGCGAGCGCTTCCGCCGCGAGGCCGCCGCCGCCCTCCGGGTCCGCGGGCCCTTCACCGCCACGGTGTTCGACGCGGGTACGGAGGACGAGCAGCCGTGGCTGGCGGCCGAGTTCTGCGTGGGGCCGCCGCTCGTCGAGGCCATCACCACGGGGGGCCCGCTGGGCCCCTCGGACCTCGGCACGTTCGGCTCCGCGATCGCCGTGGCCCTGTCCGCCATCCACGGCGCCGGCCCCGCCCTCCTCGACCTCAAGCCGGCCCATGTCCTGATCACCCACCGCGGCCCGAAGATCATCGACTTCGGTACCGTCGGCCGCTCGGCCGGGCTCGATCCCGCCGGTTCCGGTTTCCTCGGCTTCGTCGCCCCCGAGGAGCTGACGCCCGGCAGCCGGGCGGACACACCCGCCGACGTGTTCGCTCTGGGGGCGCTGCTCGCGTTGTCCAGTACGGGACGCAATCCGTTCGGGTCGGGCAGCGCCGAGCAGGTGGCTCACCGGACCCTGCACGACGCCCCCGACCTCGTCGGCGTGCCGGGAGCCGAGTGGCCCGCCTTCCTCGCCGCCTGCCTGGCCACTGCCCCCGCCGACCGGCCGAGCATGCCGGAGGCCCTCGCCTGGTGCGCGGAGCGCGCGGCCCCCGTGCCGTGGTGGGAGCAGGAGCTGGTGGCAGGCCTGATCGGCGAGCACGAGGCCGACCTGGCCGAGCTGCTCGCCGTCAGCGAGGGCGGTGGCGCCGCCGCCACGGACCGGTGATGGCGAGCAGGATGCCGGGGCTCTGGATGTTGGCGTAGAGCGTCTTCCCGTCGGGCGAGAAGACGACCCCCGCGAACTCGCTGAACTCCGGCTCGGCGGGCGTGCCCACGTTGAGTTCATTGCGGGCGACGGGGTACGTACGGCCGCTCTCGGTGGCGCCGAAGAGGTGCTGGCCGCCCTCGCCGTCCTCCGCGAGGACCAGGCCGCCGTACGGCGAGACGGTGATGTTGTCGGGCCCGTCGAACGGCCCACCGGCCCCGAGCAGGACCTTCAGCGTGAGCGTCCGGCGCCTGGGGTCGTAGAACCACACCTGGCCGTCGTGCGGCTCACCCGGACTCTCGTCACGGGCGTACGACGAGACGATGTACGCGCCGCCGTCGGCCCACCACATGCCCTCCAGTTTCCGGGCCCGCGTGATGTCGCCGTCGTCGAACTGCTCGCGCACCGGGGCCGTCCGGCCGTCCCGGTCGGGTACGTCGATCCAGTCGACGCCGTAGACCGTGCCGATGCGCGTGGCGCGCGACAGGTCGTCGACGAACCGGCCGCCGGAGTCGTAGCACTTGGGCGCCTGCAGGGTGCCCGCGTCGTCGGCGAGCTTGCGGAGCTGCCCGCGGCCGTGCTTGAAGCCGTGCGGCGGGACCCAGCGGAAGAGCAGCCCGTTGGGCTCCGAGTCGTCCTCGGTGAGGTAGGCGTGGCCGCGCTTCGGGTCGATGACGACGGCCTCGTGGTCGAAGCGGCCGAACGCCTTGATCGGCTTGGGGTCCAGGTTGGCCCGGCGGTCGTAGGGGTCGACCTCGAAGACGTAGCCGTGGTCCTTGGTCATGCCGTTCTCGCCGGCCCGGTCGGAGTTCTCCTCGCAGGTCAGCCAGGTGCCCCAGCTGGTGCTGCCGCCGGCGCAGTTGGTGGAGGTCCCCGCGATGCCGACCCATTCGGCGACCTCGCCGCCCCGGTGGACCTCGACGACCGTGCAGCCGCCGGACGCGGCCGGGTCGTACACCAGGCCTTCGGCGAGCGGGACGGGGTGCTGCCACTTCGACCGCACGCCCTTGAGCTCATGGTTGTTGACGAGGAGCGTCGTGCCGCGCGGACCTTCGAAGGCGGCGGTGCCGTCGTGGTTGGACGGCGTGTACTCACCCGACTCCAGCTTCGTGACGCCGGAGTGCGTGATGATCCGGTACGAGAACCCCGCCGGGAGGGCCAGGATGCCCTCCGGGTCGGGGACGAGCGGCCCGTATCGGGGGCCGTGCCCGCCCTTCCCGGCCTCGTCGCCCGCGCCGCCTTCGGTTTCCGCCGGGTCGTCGGCGGCGAGGGCTCCGGGGGCGGTGGCGAGCGCGCCGACGCTGCCGACGAGCGCGACCGAGGCGCCCGTGAGCGCGGAGCGTCTGGCGAAGTCCCTGCGGCTGATCGTCATGCGTACCTCCTGAGGCCCGTGAGGGGCACGTGTTTTCGGGCTCAGGCTCGCGCGCGCGTATAAACGGGGGCTGAACAGTGCCCGTCGTACGAGAGGCCACCGTCATGCACCTGCCCCCGCACTCACCGCCGCATCTGCCCCCTGCCGGCCGTCGCGTCCTCGTCAGCGGCGCGTCGCGCGGTCTCGGCCGCGCCGTGGCCCACGCCTTCGCGGCGGTCGGCGACCGCGTGGCGGTCCACTACCACTCGCGGCGCGAGGACGCCCTGCGAACCCTGGAAGGGCTCCCCGGTACGGGCCATGTGCCGGCCGGCGGCGATCTGTCCGACCCCGCGGGCGCGGCCGCCGTCGCGGACCTGGCGGCGGAGGGGCTCGGCGGCATTGACGTACTGGTGAACAACGCGGCCGTGAACGAACGCCACCCGCTCGCGGAGACGCCGTACGACGAGTGGGCGGCCGTATGGCAGCGCCATGTGTCCGTCAACCTGCTGGCCACGGCCAACCTGAGCCATCTCGCGGCCCGCCGCATGATCGACCAGGGCACGGGAGGCCGGATCGTCAACATCGGCTCGCGCGGCGCGTTCCGCGGGGAGCCCGACCACCCGGCGTACGGGGCGACGAAGGCGGCGGTGCACGCGCTCGGCCAGTCGCTGGCGGTGTCCCTCGCGCCGTACGGCATCGGGGTGGCGTCCGTCGCGCCCGGATTCTTCGGCACCGAGCGCGTCGCGGACCGGCTGAACGGGCCGGAGGGCGAGGCGATCCGTGCGCAGAGCCCGTTCGGGCGGGTGGCGACGGCGGAGGAGATCGCGGGCGCGGTGGTGTGGCTGGCGTCGCCGGGGGCGGAGTGGTCGTCGGGGACGGTGCTGGATATGAACGGGGCGTCGTATTTGCGGACTTGAGGGCGGGGGGCGCGGGTTGCGGTGGTGCGGGTTGCCTGCGGCGCTGTTTCCCCTACCCGCCCCTTCCCGAAGCCGGGGGCAAGCCCCCAGGCCCCCCCGACGCCCTACGGGCGTGTCCTCAAACGCCGGACGGGCTGAGTTTTGACCACCCCGGCCACTTCGGCCCGTCCGGCGCTTGAGGACCGGGGCCTGGGGCGGAGCCCCGGTTCGGGAAGGGGCGAAGGGGCGGGTCGGGGAAAGCCCCGCAGGGCCACCCGCACCGCACCCCCACCCATCCCCTCAACCCGCCCTGCGCGACCTCGCCTTGAACGCCGCCTTCCGCGCTTCCTTCGCCGCCCTCTTGTCCGGATGCAACCGCCCCATCGCCTCCAGCACATCCGCCGTGGCGGGGTGGTCCACCCGCCACGCCGCGTCGAAGAAGCCGCTGTGCCGGCCGGTCAGCCCCGCCACCAGCCCCTGTAGCTCCTCCGGTTCGCCGTCCGCGTCGAGCTGCGCGGCGATGGTGTCGATCGCGAGCCAGAAGATCATCGACTCGGGCGGCGGCGGCACGTCGGACGCGCCGTGCTCGGCGAGCCAGACCCGCGCCAGCCCGCCCAGTTCCGCGTCGTCGAGCACTTCGCGCACCGCGTCCTCCGCCTCCGGCCCGACCAGCGACAGCGCCTGCTGGCTGCGCAGCCGGCGCAGCGGCGCGCCGCCGTCGGCACCACGGGCGGCGGCGAGCAACTCCCGCGCGGCGGCGGCCGGTTCGCGCCGGGCGAGCCACAGCTGCGTCTCGGCCCCGGCGGACGCCTCGGGGAAGTACGCGATGCCGTCGAGCAGCGCCTCGGCCCCCTTGTCCGCGAGATCGCCGACCGCGGGCGCGTCGACCCCCGCTTCGAGCATGCGGACCCTGACCCCGTACAGACCGAGCGGGGTCAGCCCCACCATTCCGTACCGCGACACGTCCTCGTCGTCGACGGGCGGTTCGGGCTCCGCGCCCTCCTCCGCCATCAGCGCCTCGTCGACCGGCCGGTAGGCGACGAGCCCGATCGGCTCCAGCACCCGGAACTGGTCGTCGAGCCGCATCATCGCGTCCGACACCTGCTCCAGTACGTCGTCGGTCGGCTCGCCCATGTCGTCCGGCACGATCATCGACGCGGCGAGCGCGGGCAGCGGCACCGGGCCTTCGGCCGCGCCCTCGGAGACGGTGAGCAGATACAGATTGCCCAGTACGCCCTCCAGGAACTCCGCCTCCGCCTCCGGGTCCCACTCCAGCGCCTCGAAGTCGATCTGCCCGTCCTCGTCGATGACGTCCGCGAGGTCGTCCAGGACGGGTGCGGTGGCATCGGCGAAGACGGCGTCGAAGGCTTCGAGCCAAATGGCGAGTACGTCCTGGGGGCTTCCGGAGGTGAGCAGCGCCAGGTTCTCGCCGGCGGTGACTGTGCCGCCGGTCTCCGCGTCACCCTCCTCGCCGCCCTCGGGATCCGTTACGTCGACAAGCCCCGCGTCCACGGCAAGACGCCATGCCTCGCTCGCCTCCGCCGCGCCGTCCTCGTCGGCACTGAGTCCGAGGTGCTCGGCGGCCTCGGGCAGCTGCTCGTCGACGAGTTCGCCGCCCGCGCCGACCCGGGTCGCGGGCCCCGCCCACCGGGCGAGCCGTGCGGCGCGCGCGAGCAGCGGCGAGGTGAGCGCCTCCCGCGCCAGCTCGGCGTCGGAGTGGAGCCGCACCGGCGGCAGGGTCGGGCGGTCACCGGACATCTGGGAGTTCTCCTTGGGGCATGCGGGTCGGGCGGCCCCCAGCGTAGACGTATTTGACCCCATGCCACCGGGTTCATGTACCCGTCAGGACTCGTACACCCGGCGACCCTTGACAACCCCCTGACTGACACAAGAGATTGACGCGCGTAGAACTACGTCCGGAACCACGCTCTACCCCTCATCCATCGCACTCGGAGCCACGTGATGACTGCCCGTTCCTCCTCCTCCCTCCCGAGATCCGCCGCCGTCGCGGCCGTCGTAGCCACCGCGCTGGCAGGCGGCCTCCTGGCAAGCTCGTCCTCCGCGTCGGCCACCGCCGCCGCGGAGGCCCGGATCCACGACATCCAGGGCACCACCCGGATATCCCCGCTCGTGGGACAGCAGGTCACCGCCGTGTCCGGCATCGTCACGGGTGTGCGGACGTACGGCTCCAGGGGCTTCTGGTTCCAGGACCCCGAGGCCGACTCCAACGCCGCCACCAGCGAGGGCATCTTCGTCTTCACCAGTTCCGCGCCCACCGTCGCCGTCGGTGACGCCGTCAAGGTGTCGGGCACGGTCGGCGAGTACATCCCCGGCGGTACGTCGTCCGGCAACCAGTCGCTCACCCAGATCTCCAAGCCGGCCGTGACCGTGGTCTCCTCGGGCAACGCGCTGCCCGCGCCGGTCACCGTCTCGGCCAAGTCCGTTCCGTCCACGTACGCCCCCGAAGGCGACCCGGCGGCGGACGGCAGCATCAACGCGCTGCCGCTGGACCCGTCGGCGTACGCCCTCGACTACTACGAGTCGCTGGAGGGCAGCAACATCCGCATCGGCTCGTCGCGCGTGGTCGGCGCGACCGACCCGTACTCGGAGCTGTGGGTCACGGTCAAGCCGCACGAGAACGACAACCGGCGCGGCGGCGCGGTCTACGGTTCGTACACCTCGCAGAACACCGGCCGGCTCCAGATCCAGCAGCTCGCGCCGATCTCCCAGCAGCCGTTCCCGAAAGCGAACGTCGGAGATGTGCTGTCGGGTACGACCGAAGGGCCCCTGGACTTCAACCAGTTCGGCGGCTACACGCTGACCGCCCGCACCCTCGGCACGGTCACCGACCGCGGCCTGGAGCGCGAGTCGACCCGGCCGCAGCGCCGCGGCGAGCTGGCGGTGGCGACGTACAACGTCGAGAACCTCGACCCGAGCGACCCGCAGGCGAAGTTCGACGCGCTGGCGGCGGCGGTCGTGAACAACCTCGCCTCGCCCGACATCCTCGCCCTGGAGGAGATCCAGGACGACAACGGCGCGAAGAACGACGGCACGGTCTCCGCCGACGAGACGCTGAAGAAGTTCACGGCTGCGATCGCAGCGGCCGGCGGCCCGTCGTACGCCTGGCGCACCGTCGACCCCGTCAACAACAAGGACGGCGGCGAGCCCGGCGGCAACATCCGCCAGGTCTTCCTCTTCAACCCCGAGCGGGTCTCCTTCACCGACCGCGCGGCCGGCGACGCCACCACCGCGACCGGTGTCGTACGGGAGAAGGGCCGCGCGGCCCTGACCCACTCGCCCGGCCGGATCGACCCGGCGAACGCGGCCTGGGAGAACAGCCGCAAGCCGCTCGCCGGTGAGTTCACCTTCCGTGGCCGTACGGTCTTCGTCATCGCCAACCACTTCGGCTCGAAGGGCGGCGACGAGGGCCTGTCGTCGCACCACCAGCCGCCGGTGCGCAAGTCGGAGGTCAAGCGGCTGGAGCAGGCCAAGTCGGTCAACTCCTTCGTCAAGGACATCCTCAAGGCGCAGCGCAACGCGGACGTGCTGGTCCTCGGCGACATCAACGACTTCGAGTTCTCGGCGACGACGAAGGCCCTGACGGCGGACGGCGTGCTCTACCCGGCGATCAAGTCCCTGAGTCGCTCGGAGCGTTACTCGTACGTCTTCCAGGGCAACAGCCAGGTCCTGGACCAGATCCTGACGAGCCCGTCGGTCGGGAAGTTCAGTTACGACAGCGTGCACATCAACGCGGAGTTCGCGGCGCAGAACAGCGACCACGACCCGCAGGTGCTGCGCTTCCGCCCGTAGCGGCCGCTACACGCCCGCGCTCAGGCTGAGCGCGGGCGTGTACCGCTTCACCCCGCCGCCGGTCACGCCCGGGTAGCCGTGCACCTTCGCCCACTGCGGTGTCGTCGAGCCCACTCCGCCGGTCCCGCCCAGCGCCTCGATGTGCGCCTCGGCGCTCTCCCACTCCGCGTAGTTCAGCACGCGCGTCCCGTCCGTACTGACGTGGAAGTGCCCGGCGATCCCGCCGGGGTGCAGGCCGGAGTCCGCTCCGAGCGCCTCGAATACGGTGTCCACCCAGTCCCGCTGCCGGGCCGCGTCGGGCCCCTCGAACTCGACGTCGACGATCACGATGCATCCCGGCACCCGGCCGTCGCCACCGGGCGTGAGCGCCGTGCTCCGGTAGAGCTCGTACTCATGCAGTCCGACACGCTCGATCCCGGGCACGGCCGCGTCGATCGCGGCATTGCGATCGTCCCTGAAGGTACGGAAGAACTCCCGGTAGTCCTCCACGCTCCGCCACTGCGAGTAGTGCAGCAGAGTGTCGCCGTCCTCGCCCTCGTAGACGCTGTACGAGAGCAGCCCGACGTCCGGCCACGGCCGGCTCTGCCACGCGGCGGCGACGGCCTCGACGGTGGCCCGCTGCCGCTCGGGCGTACCGACCCGCCAGGTACTGACCATGACGACCCCGGCGTCCGAACGCTCCACCTGGGGACGGGCGTTGAGCTGCGCGCTCTGCTGCACGGACATGGCGTTGCCTCCTCACTGGACGCGCCGGTGCGGCGCGTTCTCATGCCCCTCATCCTCGAACCTGAAGCAGGCTTGAGGTCAAGCGTGTGAGAATCCGGGCCATCTCCTGCGTATGCCCATGCTCCCCATCCCCCACTTCGGTGTCACCACAAGTGTCCGCCACCGTCGACAAGCAGTACCTCGCCGGTGATGCACGCGGCGCGAGCGGCGTTGAGGCACACGGCCACACCCTCACTCTTCAGCGCTGCTTACCCTTCACACGAAGAAGATCTAAGTGGACCTTCACCCTCCGGCCGCCGAGACTTCCCGTATGACCGCATCCGCATCCGCTTCAGGCCCCTTCGGCCGGGCCCTGTGCGCAATGATCACGCCCTTCACCGCCACGGGCGCACTGGACCTCGACGGCGCCCAGTCGCTGGCCGAGCGCTTGGTGTCGGAGGGCGGCTGCGAAGGCCTCGTACTGAACGGCACCACCGGTGAGTCCCCGACCACCACCGACGCCGAGAAGAGCGCGCTCGTACGGGCCGTGTCCGAGGCGGTCGGAGACCGGGCGTCGGTCCTCGCGGGCGTCGGGAGCGCCGACACGCGGCACACGGTCGAACTGGCGCGGGAGGCCGAACGGGCGGGCGCGGACGGGCTGTTGGTGGTGACGCCGTACTACAGCCGACCACCGCAGGACGCGGTGGAGGCGCACTTCCGGCGAGTCGCGGACGCGGTCGGCGTCCCGCTGATGCTGTACGACATCCCGGGCCGCACCGGCACCCGCATCGAGGTCGAGACGATGCTGCGCCTCGCCGGGCATCCGCGCATCACCGCGGTCAAGGACTGCGCGTACGACCTGCTGGGCAGCGCCACCGTCATCTCCCGTACGGATCTGGCCTACTACTCGGGCAGCGAAGAGCTGAACCTGCCGCTCTACGCGCTGGGCGGCGCGGGTTATGTCAGTACGGTCGCCAACTCCGCACCCCGCGCGATGCGGGCGGTCCTCGACGCGTACGACACCGGGGACACGGCGGGGGCCGCCCGCGCCCACCGGCGCGCGCTGACTCTCATCACCCTCACCATGGCGTCGGGCCTGCCCGGCACCGTCACCACGAAGGGGCTGCTCGGCGCGCTCGGACTGCCTGCGGGCCCGGTCAGGGAACCGCTGCGGCCCGCCGACCGTACGACGGTCGACGGGCTGCTCAAGGCGTATGAAGAGCTGACCCGGCCGGATCAGCCGATGACGTAGGTCCTGCCGAGGACCGTGGCGTGCTCCAGGACGTCCTCCAGCGGATCGTCGATCTGACCGGTGGAGATCAGCATGACGCGGGGCGCGTTGTGCGCGTTGTTGTGCGTCTCGTCGGCGTGCGCCACCCCGGCGGGCAGCCCCACTGCCATCAGAACCGCGCCGCATCCGGTGATCCACCGGGCCAGTGCCCGCGTCTGCTGTGCCTTCATGCCATTCCCTCGCCCTGATTCATCGTCCGATGTGCCGACCTGCTTATCCACCCTGCTTATCCACCCTGCTTATCCACCCGAACGGCCCAGAGGTCACGCAAGGTCATCCGTCAGAGTGCGGTTTACGGCGGCGAGTACCGCGGTCGTTGTGCGGGGGGACGGAACTCGTCCCACCCTGTGCCGGAATGCGAATGAGCGCCCTCCTGGCCTTCTGGGGCCGTGGAAGGGCGCTCACTCAGTGACGTGATCAGTTGTGGCTGTGCAGGATCTCGTTCAGGCCGCCCCAGACCGCGTTGTTCGGGCGGGCCTCGACGGCGCCGCTCACCGAGTTGCGGCGGAAGAGGATGTTGCTGGCGCCCGAGAGTTCGCGGGCCTTGACGATCTGGCCGTCGGGCATCGTGACGCGGGTGCCCGCCGTGACGTACAGGCCGGCCTCGACGACGCACTCGTCACCGAGCGCGATGCCGACGCCCGCCTCGGCGCCGACCAGGCAGCGCTCGCCGATGGTGATGCGGACGTTGCCGCCGCCGGAGAGGGTGCCCATGGTGGACGCGCCGCCGCCGATGTCGGAGCCGTTGCCGACGACGACGCCCGCCGAGACGCGGCCCTCGACCATGGAGGTGCCGAGCGTGCCGGCGTTGAAGTTCACGAAGCCCTCGTGCATCACCGTGGTGCCCTCGGCGAGGTGCGCGCCGAGGCGGACACGGTCGGCATCGGCGATACGCACGCCCTTGGGCGCGACGTAGTCGGTCATGCGCGGGAACTTGTCGACCGACGTCACCTGGAGGTGCAGGCCCTCGGCGCGGGCGTTCAGCCGTACCGTCTCCAGCTGGTCGACGGCGACCGGGCCGAGCGAGGTCCAGGCGACGTTGGCGAGGAGGCCGAAGAGGCCGTCCAGGTTCTGGCCGTGCGGCTGGACCAGGCGGTGGCTGAGGAGGTGCAGGCGCAGGTACGCGTCGTGGGCGTCCAGCGGCTTGTCGTCGAGCGAGGCGATGACCGTACGGACGGCGACGACCTCGACGCCACGGCGGGCGTCGGGGCCGGTGGCCTTCGGCGCGGAGGCGCCGAGCAGCTCGGCGGCGCGCTCGGCGGTGAGGCGCTCGGTGCCGGCGGGGCCCGGCTCGGCGACGAGCTCGGGGGCGGGGAACCAGGTGTCGAGGACGGTGCCGTCAGCGGCGATGGTGGCGAGGCCGGCGGCGACGGCGCCGGTGGTGCGAGTAGCAGTCGTATCGGTCATGCCTGAACGCTAACCGGCCCCGGCACATCGAGGCGAACCGGTCCCGGATGCCGGGCGCCGGCCGCCCGCACGAGGCCCGGTCACGGACATCGTGGCGAGCGTCGAGAGGGCGCTGGGCACCGTCAGATCCGCCGGCCGATGACGCGCGCCAGCATCTCCCGCGCGTACGCCGCGTCGTACTCAGCGCCCGTCAGCAGCACCTGAAGGCAGATCCCGTCCATCAGCGCGACCAGCGCCCGCGCCGTGACCGGGTCGGTGCGCCGCGCCAGCTGGTCGGCCACCCCCGCGCACCACTCGGCGGCGACGGGGCGCAGGGCCGGCCGGCGCAGCGCCGCCAGGTAGAGCTCGTACTCCAGCTCCACTCCGGTACGGTCCCCGGACAGCCACTCCCCCAGCAACTGGGCGAGTTCGTCCGCCAGATCGGCCTGCGGGTCCTCCAGGGCGCCGCGCGTGCTCACCGCCTTCGCGAAGCCTTCGTTGGCCTGTCGCAGCGCGGCGACCATCAGCTCGTCGAGGGTCTTGAAGTGGTACGTCGTCGAGCCGAGCGGCACATCGGCCTCGGCCGCGACGGACCGGTGGCTCAGCCCGGCGATGCCCTTGCTCCCGACGACCCGTATCGCGGCGTCGATGATGCGCTGGCGGCGCTCGGGGTCGTAACGGCGGGCCATCAGTAGCGGTCCATCAGTGCGCGCCGCCGAGGTTGAGCAGCACGACTCCGACGATGACCAGGGCGATTCCCGCCAGCCTCGCGGCATTCGCCGGCTCTCCGAGGAAGAAGATGCCGATCGCGGCGATGACGGCCGTGCCGACGCCCGCCCAGATCGCGTAGGCGGTGCCGACCGACATGGTCTTGAGGGTCTGCGCGAGCAGGGTGAAGGCGAGCAGGTAGCCGACGGCCGTGCCCAGCGAGGGCCACAGCTTGGTGAATCCGTCGCTGTACTTCATGGCCGTCGTTCCGGCCACCTCCGCCGCGATGGCCGCGGCCAGCAGTACGTAGGGCAGGGGCATGCGTACGAGAGTACACATCACTGTGTACGACCGTACGCATCGCCGCACACCCCACTGCGTTCCGCCGCGCGTCAGCCACCGGATACGGTGTAGCGCCCGGTCAGGGCCTGAAACGCAACGGAGTGACAGTGGCGCATGATTCGGGATGGAACTACGGCCCCCAAGGCGGCCCCCACGACGCCCCTCACGGCGGCGGACCGTACCCAGGCCCCCCGCCGCCCCCGCCACCCGGCTGGGGCGGTGGCTGGATGCCGCCACCTCCCCCGCCGCCCAAGCCCGGCGTGATTCCACTCGCCCCCCTCACGGCCGGGGACATCCTCGGCGGCATCTTCACAACGATGGGCCGTTACTGGAAGCAGTTGTTCGGCATAGCCGCGCTGATGTACGGCGGTGCGCTCCTGGTGGTGGGCGCGGCCCTGGCGATCGCGTTCTCCGCCGCGAGCGACACCCTGGACAGGGTGTCCGACGCCGGCCCCTACGACGACCGTTTCGACTCCGGTGACGCGTGGTCGCTCGGCATCTCGTTCGGCGCTGTGTGGATCGTGGCGATACTGGCCATGATCGTCGCCACCGCGACCGTCCACGCCGCCTGCCCCGCCGTACTCCAGGACGGCGTCCTCGGCCGCCGTACGACCTTCGGCACGGTGTGGCGCCGCACCCGGCCACGGGTGCCCGCCGTGATCGGCGCGATGCTGCTGCCCTGGTTCGCCGCGATGCTCGTCATGGCCGTCTTCGTGGTCAGTTACATCTTCCTGATCGTGTCGGTCGTGTCGTCCGACGCGAGCCCGGGCTGGGCCGCACTCGGCTTCGTCCTGATGCTCGCGGTCATGCCGGTGGGCATCTGGCTGTGGGTGCTGTTCAGCCTGGCCCCGGCCGCCGCGGTCTTCGAGTCGCAGGGCCCCGTCGCCGCTCTGCGGCGCTCGGCCCGGCTGGTGAAGGGCTCCTGGTGGCGGATCTTCGGCATCAGCCTGCTGGCCTACGTCGTCGCCACGGTCATCGGGTACTTCGTCCAGCTCCCGCTCACGATCATCGGCATGATCACCAGCATGCCCGGCATGTCCGCGCTGGGGCCGGACCCCAGCTTCCCGGAGGTCTTCGCCGCGATGGGCACCTACATGGCGTTCATCATGGTCGGGGCCGTCATCACCCAGGTCATCGCCGCCGTCCTCCCCCAGCTGGCGAACAGCCTGCTGTACGTCGACCAGCGCATCCGCAGGGAGAATCTGGCCCCCGCACTCGCCGAGGCAGCAGCGGCCCCGCACTGAGGCGGCAACCGACGCGGCACCCGCACACACACCGAGAGGCCCCCGGCAGCAGACTGCCGGGGGCCTCTCGACCAGTGGTGCACTGCACTCAGACGTTGAAGCCCAGCGCGCGAAGCTGCTCGCGGCCGTCGTCCGTGATCTTGTCCGGGCCCCACGGCGGCATCCAGACCCAGTTGATCTTCAGTTCGCTGACGATGCCCTCGGTCGCCGACTTCGCCTGGTCCTCGATGACGTCGGTCAGCGGGCAGGCCGCGGACGTCAGCGTCATGTCGAGCGTGGCGACGTTCGAGTCGTCGACGTGGACGCCGTAGATCAGGCCGAGGTTGACGACGTCGATGCCCAGCTCGGGGTCGACCACGTCGTACAGAGCCTCGCGGACCTCCTCCTCGGAGGCCGGCTTGGTCGTAACGCTCTCGGTCGGTGTCGCTGTGTTGTCGCTCATGCGGTCTTCCTCTCGGCGCCGTCGCCCAGTGCCTGGGCCGTCGCGTCCTTCCATGCCATCCAGCTCAGCAGAGCACACTTCACCCGAGCCGGATACTTCGAGACACCGGCGAACGCGACCGCGTCCTCCAGTACCTCCTCCATCGCGTCGTCCGGCTCGATCTGGCCCTTGGACTGCATCAGCTCCAGGAAGGTCGCCTGGATCTTCTGCGCCTCGGCAAGCTCCTTGCCGACCAGCAGATCATTCAGCACGGAGGCGCTGGCCTGGCTGATGGAGCAGCCCTGGCCCTCGTACGAGACGTCGGCGACGGTCGCACCTTCGTACTTCACGCGCAGCGTGATCTCGTCGCCGCACGTCGGGTTGACGTGGTGCACCTCGGCGTCGCCGTCCCGCAAGCCCCGCCCGTGCGGGTGCTTGTAGTGATCCAGGATGACTTCCTGGTACATCGAATCAAGCTTCACGATCCCCAGCCCTTAACCGAAGAAGTTCCGGACGTGCTCCAGGCCTTCGACCAGGGCGTCGACCTCGGCCGGCGTGGAGTACAGATAGAACGACGCTCGCGTGGTCGCAGGAATTCCGTACCGCAGGCAGACGGGCCGCGCGCAGTGGTGTCCGACCCGGACCGCGATGCCCAGTTCGTCGAGAACCTGGCCCACGTCGTGCGGGTGGATGTCTCCCAGCGTGAACGAGATCGTCGCCCCGCGGTCCTCGGCCGTCGTCGGGCCGATGATCCGCAGGCCCTCGACCTCCGAGAGACGCTTGACGGCGTACTCGGTGATCGCGTGCTCGTGCGCGGCGATCTTGTCCATGCCGATCGCGGTGAGGTAGTCCACGGCCGCGCCGAGGCCGACGGCCTGGGCGATCGGGGGCGTACCCGCCTCGAACTTGTGCGGAGCGGGAGCGTACGTCGACGAGCTCATCGACACGGTCTCGATCATCTCGCCGCCGCCGAGGAACGGCGGAAGGTCCTCAAGCAGCTCCTGGCGTCCCCACAGCACACCGATGCCGGTCGGGCCGACCATCTTGTGTCCGGTGAAGGCCACGAAGTCGGCCTGCAGCGCCTGTACGTCGAGCACCATGTGCGGCGCCGCCTGCGAGGCGTCGATGCAGACCAGCGCGCCGACCTCCTGGGCGCGGCGGATGATCGCCTCGACCGGGTTGATCGTGCCCATGATGTTCGAGACCAGCGTGAAGGAGACGATCTTCGTCTTCTCGGTGATGATCTCGTCGATGTCGGACAGGTCGAGACGGCCCTCGTCGGTGATGCCGAACCACTTCAGCTTCGCGCCCGTGCGCTGCGAGAGCAGCTGCCACGGCACGATGTTGGAGTGGTGCTCCATCTCCGTGATGACGATCTCGGTCTCGGCGTCCACGCGGTAGGGCTCGTCGGCCCAGCCCAGCATGTTCGCCACGAGGTTGAGCGACTCGGAGGCGTTCTTCGTGAAGATGACCTCGTTGCGGCTCGGCGCGTTGATGAAGGCGGCGACCTTGTCGCGAGCGCCCTCGTACAGCGCCGTGGCCTCCTCGGCGAGCACGTGGACGCCGCGGTGGACGTTGGCGTTGCTCTGCTCGTAGTACGCGTTCAGCGCGTCGAGGACCTGGCGCGGCTTCTGCGAAGTCGCCGCGTTGTCCAGGTAAACGATCTTCTTCCCGTCGTGGACCACACGATCCAGGATGGGGAAGTCCTTGCGGATCGCCTCGGTGTCGAGAAGGCCCGGCAGCTGTGTCACGCGATGTCCTCCTCTGAGTTCGCTCCGCTCACGGGGCCACCCTTCGTGTACTTCTCGTAGCCCTCGGCCTCGAGCTCGTCGGCGAGCTCAGGGCCACCGGACGCCACGATCCTGCCGTTGGCGAAGACGTGGACGAAGTCCGGCTTGATGTAGCGCAGGATGCGCGTGTAGTGCGTGATCAGCAGGGTGCCGACCTCGCCGGTCGAGTGGACGCGGTTGACGCCCTCGGAGACCTGGCGCAGGGCGTCGACGTCGAGGCCGGAGTCGGTCTCGTCGAGGATCGCGATCTTCGGCTTGAGGAGCTCCAGCTGAAGGATCTCGTGGCGCTTCTTCTCACCGCCGGAGAAGCCCTCGTTGACGTTGCGCTCGGCGAAGGCCGGGTCCATCTGGAGGGTCTCCATGGCGGTCCTGACCTCCTTCACCCAAGTACGCAGCTTGGGGGCCTCGCCGCGCATCGCCGTCGCCGACGTACGCAGGAAGTTGGAGACCGAGACGCCGGGGACCTCGACCGGGTACTGCATGGCGAGGAACATGCCGGCGCGGGCGCGCTCGTCGACGGACATCTCCAGGACGTCCTCGCCGTCGAGGGTGACGGTGCCGCTGGTGATCGTGTACTTGGGGTGACCGGCGATCGAGTACGCCAGGGTGGACTTGCCGGAGCCGTTGGGGCCCATGATGGCGTGGGTCTCGCCCTGCTTCACGGTCAGGTCGACGCCCTTGAGGATCTCCTTGGTGGAGTTGTCGGCCTCGACGGAAACGTGCAGGTCGCGGATTTCAAGCGTTGCCATGGGTGTCTCAGGACTCCTGGGTGACGGAGACGAGCACATCGTCCCCTTGGATCTTGACGGGGTATACGGGGACGGGGCGCGTCGCGGGAAGGCCGGAAGGCTTGCCGGTGCGGAGGTCGAAGCTCGAGCCGTGCAGCCAGCACTCGATCATGCAGTCCTCCACCTCGCCCTCCGAGAGGGAGACGTTCGCGTGCGAGCAGATGTCGTTGATCGCGTACACCTCGCCCTCGGTGCGGACGACGGACACCGGTGTGCCGTCGAGTTCCACCCGTTTCGGGGTGTCGTCCTCCAGCTCACTCAGCGCACAGGCTTTGACGAAGGCCATCAGACGGACGCCTCCAGCTCCGCGTCGATCTTGGCGAGGAGGCGTTCCTCGACGTCGGGCAGACCGATCTGCTGGACGAGCTCCGCGAAGAAGCCGCGGACCACGAGGCGGCGGGCCTCGTCGGCCGGGATACCGCGCGACATGAGGTAGAAGAGCTGCTCGTCGTCGAAGCGGCCGGTGGCCGAGGCGTGGCCGGCGCCGACGATCTCGCCGGTCTCGATCTCCAGGTTCGGTACGGAGTCGACGCGCGCGCCGTCCGTGAGGACGAGGTTGCGGTTCAGCTCGTACGTGTCCGTACCCTCGGCGGCGGCCTGGATCAGGACGTCGCCGATCCACACGGCGTGCGCGCCGTCGCCCTGGAGCGCGCCCTTGTAGGCGACGTTCGACTTGCAGTGCGGGGTGTTGTGGTCGACCAGGAGGCGGTGCTCCTGGTGCTGGCCCGCGTCGGTGAAGTACAGGCCGAAGAGCTCGGCCTCGCCGCCGGTGCCGGCGTACTGCACCTGGGGGCTGAGGCGTACCAGGTCACCGCCGAAGGTCACCACGACCGACTTGAACGAGGCGTCGCGGCCGATCCGCGCGTTGTGCTGCGAGACGTGCACGGCCGTGTCGTCCCAGTCCTGGACGGACACGACGGTCAGCTTCGCACCGTCGCCGACGACGAAGTCGACATTGGCGGCGAGCACGGCGTCACCGGTGTGGTCGATGACGACGACAGCCTCGGCGAAGGCACCCAGCTCGACGACCTGGTGGCCGTAGGCGGTGCCGCCCTCGCCGTGCACGGCGATGCGGATCGGCTCGGTCAGTACGGCTTCCTTGGGCACCGAGACGACCGAGGCCTTCTCGAAGGAGCTGTACGCCTGAGCGGCCACGCGGTCCACCGGGGTGCCGGCCTTGCCGAGCCGCGCGTCGGCGCGGTCCACCGTCTCGACGGTGACGCCCTCGGGGGCGGTCACCTCGACGGTGAGTACGCCGCCGGACTTCGCGGTGCCGTCGTGCAGCCCGCGCAGGCGCTCGAGCGGCGTGAAGCGCCACTCCTCCTCGCGGCCGTGCGGCACGGGGAAGTCCGCCACGTCGAAGGACGGCGGGGCGCTCATGCGCGTGGCGACGGTGGACTCGGCGGCCACCGCGATCGAGCCGGCGGTGGTGGAACCCACCGGGATGTTCTGAGCCTCAGCCATGGCTGTCGTAGTGCTCTCTCTCTGGGTCGAAAGTCAGTCGCTGCGGGGGTACGGGGCCTTAGCCGACCGAACCCTCCATCTGCAGCTCGATCAGCCGGTTGAGCTCCAGGGCGTACTCCATCGGCAGCTCCTTGGCGATCGGCTCGACGAATCCACGGACGATCATCGCCATGGCCTCGAACTCGGTCATGCCGCGGCTCATCAGGTAGAAGAGCTGGTCGTCGGAGACCTTGGAGACGGTCGCCTCGTGGCCCATGGACACGTCGTCCTCGCGCACGTCGACGTACGGGTACGTGTCCGAGCGGGAGATCGTGTCGACGAGCAGAGCGTCACAGAGCACGTTGGACTTCGAGCCCGCGGCGCCCTCGCCGATCTCGACGAGACCGCGGTAGGAGGTCCGGCCGCCGCCTCGCGCCACCGACTTGGAGACGATGTTGGAGGAGGTGTTCGGCGCCATGTGGACCATCTTGGAGCCGGCGTCCTGGTGCTGGCCCTCGCCCGCGAAGGCGATCGACAGGGTCTCGCCCTTGGCGTGCTCGCCCATCAGGTAGACGGCCGGGTACTTCATCGTCACCTTGGAGCCGATGTTGCCGTCGACCCACTCCATGGTCGCGCCCTCGTACGCCACGGCGCGCTTGGTGACCAGGTTGTAGACGTTGTTCGACCAGTTCTGGATGGTCGTGTAGCGGCAGCGGCCGCCCTTCTTCACGATGATCTCCACGACGGCGCTGTGCAGCGAGTCGGAGGAGTAGATCGGGGCGGTGCAGCCCTCGACGTAGTGAACGTAGGCGTCCTCGTCGACGATGATCAGCGTCCGCTCGAACTGGCCCATGTTCTCCGTGTTGATACGGAAGTAGGCCTGGAGCGGGATGTCGACGTGCACACCCTTGGGGACGTAGATGAACGAGCCACCGGACCACACGGCCGAGTTCAGCGACGCGAACTTGTTGTCGCCGACCGGGATGACCGTGCCGAAGTACTCCTGGAAGAGCTCCGGGTGCGTCTTCAGCGCGGTGTCCGTGTCGAGGAAGATGACGCCCTGCTCCTCCAGGTCCTCACGGATCTGGTGGTAGACGACCTCGGACTCGTACTGGGCCGCGACACCGGCGACGAGGCGCTGCTTCTCCGCCTCGGGGATGCCGAGCTTGTCGTACGTGTTCTTGATGTCCTCGGGCAGGTCCTCCCAGGACGCCGCCTGCTTCTCCGTGGAGCGCACGAAGTACTTGATGTTGTCGAAGTCGATGCCCGACAGGTCCGCGCCCCAGCTCGGCATGGGCTTCTTGCCGAACAGCTTGAGGCCCTTGAGCCGCAGCTTCAGCATCCACTCCGGCTCGTTCTTCTTCGCCGAGATGTCGCGGACGACCTCCTCGGAGAGGCCGCGCTTGGCCGTGGCGCCTGCCGTGTCGGAGTCGGCCCAGCCGAATTCGTACGTACCCAGGCCCTCGAGTTCGGGGTGGGCAGTCTCCGTGGGGAGAGTCATGCGGGGTTCCTCCCGGCCGTACTTGCAGATGCTGAATTGGTGGTCTTGGGGATAAACGTCGTGCATACGCCGTCGCCGTGGGCGATGGTCGCCAGCCGCTGCACATGGGTTCCGAGCAGTTCGGAGAAGAACTCGGTCTCCGCCTCACACAGCTGCGGGTACTGCTCGGCGACATGGGCGACCGGGCAGTGGTGCTGGCAGAGCTGCTCTCCGACCGGTGCGTTTCGCGCCGTAGCAGCGTACCCGTCGGCCGACAAGGCCTTGGCGAGCGCCTCGGTCCGGTGCTCGGGGGCAGCGGCCTCGACCACCTCGCGGTAGGCCCCGGCCTGGGCGGCGAACCGTGCGCGGGCGAACGCGGTGACTGCCGCCTCGCCCTTCTCGCCGCCGCCGGCCGCCTGGGAGATCCAGTGCAGGGCGTCGGCCGCGAGCTTGTCGTAGGACTGGTCGAAGGCGTCCCGGCCGCAGTCGGTGAGCGCGAAGACCTTGGCGGGCCTGCCCCGGGTCCTGGTGCCGTACACGCGCTGCTCGCGGGGCTCGACGACGTTCTCGGCGACGAGCGAATCGAGGTGGCGGCGGACGGCGGCCTGGGTGAGACCGAGGCGCTTCGCGAGATCGGCGGCTGTGGACGGGCCGTGGTCCAGGACTGACCGCGCGATCCGGTTGCGCGTCGAGCGCTCACCGGTCGCGAGCTCCTCCTGGGGAGGCTCAGTCGAACTCACACCGTATTTCACAACGCCATTGTTGCGTAATTCCGCGGAGCGTGACAACCCGCGTCCTGATCAAGCTCCGGTGGGGTGCATCACTTAGGTATACCTAATCTGACCTGCGGAAATGATCAAACCGGCGCGCGGTGACGGGTCCCGGCCGACCGCAGGCGCGGTAGGAACAGAACGGACCTTTCGGGCACCACGACCCGGTTGACCAGGGGCTTTCCTCCGTTGACCGGAGCCCCCGGCTGCCGTCGGCGACGCCGTCCTTAGACTTCCTGGCATGAGAAGCGAGCCCGTCGTCCAGGTCGCGGGACTGGTCAAGCGGTACGGAACAAAGACCGCGGTCGACGGCCTCGACCTGGAGGTCCGTCCGGGCGCGGTCACCGCCGTGCTCGGTCCCAACGGGGCCGGCAAGACGACCACGATCGAAACCTGCGAGGGCTACCGCAGGCCCGACGCCGGGACGGTCCGCGTCCTCGGCCTCGACCCGGTCGCCGACGCGGCCGAGCTGCGCCCCCGGATCGGGGTGATGCTCCAGTCCGGCGGCGTGTACTCGGGGGCCAGGGCCGACGAGATGCTGCGTCATGTGGCGAAACTGCACGCCCACCCGCTGGACGTCGACGCGCTCATCGAACGCCTGGGGCTCGGCAGCTGCGGCCGTACGACGTACCGGCGGCTGTCGGGCGGGCAGCAACAGCGGCTCGCGCTCGCGATGGCCGTCGTCGGCCGTCCCGAGCTGGTCTTCCTGGACGAGCCGACCGCCGGCCTCGACCCGCAGGCCCGCCGCTCCACCTGGGACCTCGTCCGCGAACTCCGCACCGACGGTGTCACCGTCGTCCTCACCACCCACTTCATGGACGAGGCCGAGCAGCTCGCCGACGACGTCGCGATCATCGACGGCGGCCGGGTCATCGCGCAGGGCAGCCCCGAAGAGCTGTGCCGCGGCGGCGCCGAGAACACCCTGCGCTTCACCGGGCGGCCGGGCCTCGACGTCGCGTCCCTGCTCAAGGCGCTCCCCGTGGACACCCTGGCGGCGGAGCTGACGCCGGGGACGTACCGGATCACCGGCAAGGTCGACCCACAACTGCTGGCCACCGTCACCTCCTGGTGCGCCCAGCACGGCGTGATGCCCGACGGCATTTCTGTCGAGCGGCACTCCCTGGAGGACGTCTTTCTCGAGTTGACCGGTAAGGACCTCCGTTCATGAGTATCGGTACTTACACACCGCGCCCCGGAGCGGCCCCGCTGCCCCGGATGATCGCGGCGCAGACCCTCTTCGAGACGAAGATGCTGCTGCGCAACGGCGAGCAGCTGCTGCTGACGGTGATCATCCCGGCGCTGCTGCTGGTGCTGTTCTCGGCGGTCGACATCGTCGATACGGGCACGGGCAAGTCGGTGGACTTCCTGGCCCCCGGCATCCTGGCGCTGGCCGTCATGTCCACCGCCTTCACCGGTCAGGCCATCGCGACCGGCTTCGAGCGCCGTTACGGCGTCCTGAAGCTGCTGGGCACCTCTCCGCTGCCCCGCTGGGCGCTGATGACGGCGAAGACGCTGTCGGTGCTCGTCACCGAGGTGCTCCAGGTAGTCCTGCTGACGGTGATCGCGTTCGGCCTCGGCTGGTCCCCGCACGGCAACCCGTTCACCGTGTTCCTTCTCCTGGTCCTCGGTACGGCGGCCTTCTCCGGCCTCGGCCTGCTGATGGCCGGCACGCTCAAGGCAGAGGCGACGCTGGCCGCCGCCAACCTGGTCTTCCTGCTGCTCCTGGTGGGCGGCGGCGTGATCGTGCCGCTCGACAAGTTCCCGGACGCGGTGCAGTCGGTCCTCGGCCTGCTGCCGATCTCGGCCCTCTCGGACGGCCTGCGTGACGTACTCCAGCACGGCGCGGCCGTCCCGTGGAGCAATCTCGGGATTCTGGCCGTGTGGGCGGTAATGGGCCTGGGCGCGGCCGCCCGTTTCTTCCGCTGGGAGTAAGGAACGCCCGTTTCTCCGGGGAGACGACTCCCCCATACCCCCTCGTGAAAAGCTGCACAAGCCCCGTCTTACGATGGTTCCCGTGTTGACCCCCCTCGCCCTCATCGCGCGGCGCTGGACGCCCACCCCCCGTACGCTCCAGCGCGCCGCGCTCTCCGCCGTCGTGATGACCGTCTTCATCATCGTCACGGGCGGCGCGGTACGCCTGACCGGCTCCGGCCTCGGCTGCGACACCTGGCCCAAGTGCACCGACGACAGCCTCTTCGCGACGCCCGAACAGGGCATTCACGGCGCGATCGAGTTCGGCAACCGCATGCTGACGTACGTCCTGTCGGCCGCGGTCGGCTGGGCGATCATCGCGGCCCGGTCCACGAAGCCCTGGCGGCGCGGTCTCACCCGCCTCGGCTGGGCGCAGTTCTGGATCGTGATGGGCAACGCCGTCCTCGGCGGCATCACCGTCTGGGCGGGCCTCAACCCGTGGACCGTCGCCGGTCACTTCCTCCTCGCCAACGCCCTGCTCACGGTCGCCGTGATCACCTGGCAGCGCACCCGCGAGGGCGACACCGCGCCCCGCCCGCGCGTCCCGCGCCCCGCCCGCAAGCTGTCCTGGGCGATCGTCATCACCTCGGCGCTCCTGATCGCCCTGGGCACGACGGTGACCGGCTCGGGCAAGCACGCCGGCGACAGCAGCGACGTACCGCGCATGCCGTGGGACTGGATCGACGCCGCCCATGTCCACGCCGCGGCCGCCTGGGTCGTCTGCGCGCTGGCCATCGCCATGTGGCTGGTCCTGCGCGTGGTGGACGCCCCCGACGACACCCGGGCGCGCGCCCGCGACCTGCTGATCGTCCTGCTCGCGCAGGGCGCCATCGGTTACGTCCAGTTCTTCACCGAGGTCCCCGAGATCCTGGTCGCCGTCCACATGCTCGGCTCCTCGCTGATGTGGATCGCGGTACTGCGCCTGGCGCTCAGCCTGCGCGAGCGCCCGCTCGAAGCCCCGGCCCCGGCGCCCGTCGAGTCCGGCTCAGCGGTGTCCGCCGCCGTCTGAGAGCCCGTCGACGAGTGAGTAGACGCGGCGGGCATTGCCCGCCGCGATCATCCCGGCGACCCGTTCCGCGTCCACCCGCGACCACGCGCCGTCGCCGACCCAGCCGCCGAGCACCCTGCTCAGCGCCTCGCGGAACAGCCGTGCGCCCACGACGTGCAGCTCCGGCAGGCCGCGGGCGCCGCTGGAGAAGAGCAGCTTGCCGAAGGGCGCGAGCTCCAGGATCTCCGCGAGTACGGCCGCCGCCCGCGCCCCCGTGTGCGCGAGTGCGGGGCCCAGGTCGGCGTACACATGCGGGAAGACGCTCGCCAGATGCGCGGCGTGACGGTGATACGGATAGCCGTGCAGCAGCACCAGATCGGTGCCCAGACCCGCTGTCGCCGCCGCGAAGTCGGTGAGCAGCATCGGGTCCGTACGGTCGATGCGCAGCCCGGCGCCCGCCGTCCCCGCCTGGAGTTGCAGGGGCAGCCCGGAGGCGACGGCGATCCACAGCAGATGCCGCAGGACCACCGGATCGGTCAGCGTGCCGCCGGCCCGGCGCCCTCCCAGCCAGCGCCCCACCGCCCCGCGCACCTCGCCGGGCCCCGGCGGATGCGGCGCGAGGGCGAGTCCGTGCCGTACGCCTGCCACGGAGGTGAAGGCCACGGCAGACCCCGCCGCGCTGTGTACGGCCTCAGCCAGGTTGGCGAGAAAGCTGTCGACGGTGCCGGAGGTGTCGGCGACCTGCTCGGCGAGGAGTTCCAGGCGCACGATCTCGCGGGCCTGGGCCGCGCCGGCGGCGGCGATCTCGACGGGTCCCGTGAGGTCACCCGGCAGTCCGGTGTCCACCAGATAGGTGGAAATCCCGCTGCCCCTGAGCAGCCGCCTGCCGGTTTCCAGTACGCCCAGTTCTCTGCGGCGCGCGAGATAGCGCGCGGGCGGGCAGTGCGGTTCGAGGCCGAGGAGTGGCGGGCACCAGCGGCGTACGGCGAAGCCCGTCTGGGTGTCGAAGAACGTGGTGCCGGGCGCGGGCGGCGCGGGGGTCCTGCCGAGGTAGGTCTCGAAGGTGCCGAGGCCCAGCTCCGTACGGAGCACTCCATGGCAGTACTGGTCCACCAGGGAAGGCGTTTCGATCATCCGGGGCTCCTGTGGTGGACGTACTTCCACAGGCTCTAACGGGTGACCCCCGCGTCAGGTGTTGCTCAAGTGCCGCTAGGCGTTGGACGGGCCGCCGACCTGGATGCCGGCCATCCGGCTCCATTCGTACGGTCCGGTGCGCACCTTGGCCGCGAAGTCCCCGTCGAAGGACTCGTGGAGTGTGATCCCGGCCTTCTCGGCGGCGCTCTGCGCGACGGCGTGGGTGGGGGCCACCAGGTCGCCCCAGCCGCCGTCCTCACCGACGAGCACGATGCGGGTGCCCCTCTGGCCGAGGTACGCGAGCTGTCCCTCGGCGCCGCCGTGCTGCTTGGCGAAGGCGGTGATCTCCTTGGCGAGCTTCGCCACCTTGCGCTCTGCCTGCTTCGTGTCTGCCATGGGAGCGATGCTACCCACCGGTAGGTGAGCGGTCTAGCGCAGGAAGGGGTCCACCGCGACCGCGACGAACAGCAGCGAGACGTAGGTGATGGACCAGTGGAACAGCCGCATCTCCTTGAGCTTGGCGCCGGTCACGCCGGACTTCGCGCGGGACTGGAGCCCGTGCGCCTCCTTGAGCCACCAGCCACCGGCCACGACAGCGACCGTCGTGTAGAACCAGCCGGTGTAACCCAGCGGAGTCAGCAGCAGCGAGACGGCGACCATGACCCAGCTGTACGCGACGATCTGGCGGGCCACGACCGTGTTGGTCGCGATGACGGGAAGCATCGGAACGCCCACGCGCGCGTAGTCCTCCTTCACCTTCATCGACAGCGGCCAGTAGTGCGGCGGCGTCCAGAAGAAGATGACCATGAAGAGGATGACGGCGGCCCAGGACATGGAGTTCGTGACGGCCGACCAGCCGATGAGGACCGGCAGGCAGCCGGCGATGCCGCCCCAGACGATGTTCTGCGCGGTGCGCCGCTTGAGGATCATCGTGTAGACGACGACGTAGAAGAGGAGCGCTCCGAGCGACAGCGCGGCGGACAGCCAGTTGACGAGCAGTCCGAACCAGAGCGTCGAGATCACGGCCAGGCTGATGCCGAAGACGAGGCATTCACGCGGGCTGACCATGCCGGTGACCAGTGGACGCTGCGACGTACGGTCCATGAGCGCGTCGATGTCGCGGTCGATGTACATGTTCAGCGCGTTGGCGCCGCCCGCCGACAGGTAGCCGCCGAGGCAGGTCACCAGGACCAGCCACAGATCGGGCACACCCTGCTCCGCCAGGAACATCACCGGGACGGTGGTGATCAGCAGCAGTTCGATGATCCGAGGCTTGGTCAGTGCCACGAACGCTTTGACCCGGGCTCCGAACGGCCGATGGCCCCCCGGGCTGGGAGTCAAGGCGACCCCTGCGGGTCGGGACTCGACGGCCGTCACGCACACCCCTGACAGAGAAATCCAGCAAGCTCCGGACGTGAAGGCCCGGTAAAGACTTGCGCGTACCACGCCACTCTAGACGTTGCCCAGACGTCGATCTCCGCCGGGGTGGGGTCGTGTTGAGCACCGCCGGGAGCGGGTCCGTACATACGAAGGTGAACGCCAGGAGGCGAACTCCCTCACCCGCCCGCACGCTGGACTGTGTCCGCTTTTATCCAAGGCCGTCCAAGCCCTGGACTCGAAAAGATGCGTGTTCCGGCGGGGGTAGGCTCGACTACGCCCGGTGCGCTACCAGTCGCCGGGATTCGACATGTGGAGAGGAGCCCTGACTCAGGGTGAGCACCAAGCCGACCACCACAGATCTCGAGTGGACCGAATTGGACCAGCGGGCTGTCGATACCGTCCGCGTCCTGGCCATGGATTCCGTACAGAAGGTCGGCAACGGCCACCCTGGTACGGCCATGAGCCTCGCCCCGGCCGCGTATGTGCTGTTCCAGAAGCTGATGCGGCACGACCCCAGTGACGCCAACTGGACCGGCCGCGACCGTTTCGTCCTCTCTCCCGGTCACTCCAGCCTGACGCTCTACATCCAGCTCTACATGGCCGGCTACGGCCTGGAGCTCGATGACTTGAAGGCGTTCCGCACCTGGGGCAGCCTGACGCCCGGCCACCCCGAGCACGGGCACACGACCGGTGTGGAGACCACGACCGGCCCGCTGGGCCAGGGCATCGCCAACGCCGTGGGCATGGCGATGGCCGCGCGCTACGAGCGCGGTCTGTTCGACCCGGAGGCCGCCGAGGGCGCCTCCCCGTTCGACCACACCATCTGGGCGATCGTCTCCGACGGCGACCTGGAGGAGGGCATCTCGGCCGAGGCGTCCTCGCTCGCGGGCCACCAGAAGCTCGGCAGCATCGTCGCCCTGTACGACGACAACCACATCTCGATCGAGGGCGACACCGAGACCGCCTTCTCCGAGGACGTGCTCAAGCGCTACGAGGCGTACGGCTGGCACGTGCAGCGCGTCGAGCAGAACGCCAACGGCGACTTCGACGTCAAGGCGCTGTACGGCGCCCTGAAGGCGGCGCAGGACGAGACCGAGCGCCCGTCGATCATCGCGGCGCGCACGATCATCGCCTGGCCCGCCCCGAACGCCCAGGGCACCGAGGCCTCGCACGGCTCGGCGCTGGGCGAGGAGGAGATCGCGGCCACCAAGCGTGTGCTGGGCTTCGACCCCGAGCAGCACTTCCAGGTCGACGACGACGTCTTCGCGCACGTGCGCGCGGCCGCCGACCGTGGCCGCGAGGCGCACGCCGCCTGGGACAAGCAGTTCCAGGAGTGGCGCAACGCCAACAGTGAGCGCGCCGCCACGTTCGACCGCATCGCCGCGGGCAAGCTGCCCGAGGGCTGGGAGAAGTCGCTTCCCGTCTTCGAGGCCGGCAAGGCCGTCGCGACCCGTGCCGCTTCCGGCAAGGTCCTCCAGGCGCTCGGCGCGGTCATCCCCGAGCTGTGGGGCGGCTCCGCCGACCTCGCCGGCTCGAACAACACGACGATCGACAAGACGTCGTCGTTCCTGCCCGCCGACAACCCGCTGCCCGAGGCGAACCCGTACGGCCGTACGGTCCACTTCGGCATCCGCGAGCACGCCATGGGCTCGACGATGAACGGCATCGCGCTGCACGGCAACACCCGCATCTACGGCGGCACCTTCCTGGTGTTCTCCGACTACATGCGCCCCGCCGTCCGCCTCGCCGCGCTGATGAAGCTGCCCGTGACGTACGTCTGGACGCACGACTCCATCGGTCTGGGCGAGGACGGCCCGACGCACCAGCCGGTCGAGCACATGGCCGCCCTGCGCGCCATCCCCGGCCTGAACATGGTCCGTCCGGCCGACGCCAACGAGACGGCGATCGCCTGGCGCGAGATCCTGCGGCGCAACGACGCTCCGCACGGTCTGGCGCTGACCCGCCAGGGTGTGCCGACGTACGAGGCCAACGAGGACGCCGCGCGCGGCGGTTACGTGCTCGCCGAGGCCGAGGGCGGTCAGCCGCAGGTCGTGCTGATCGGCACCGGCTCCGAGGTCCAGCTCGCCGTCGAGGCGCGCGAGCAGCTCCAGGCGGCCGGTATTCCGACCCGTGTGGTGTCGATGCCTTCGATCGAGTGGTTCGAGGAGCAGGACCAGGGGTACCGCGACAGCGTGCTGCCGCCGTCCGTCAAGGCCCGTGTCGCGGTCGAGGCGGGCATTGCCCTGACCTGGTACCGGTACGTCGGTGAGGCCGGCCGCATCGTCTCGCTGGAGCACTTCGGCGCTTCCGCGGACGCCAAGGTCCTCTTCCGGGAGTTCGGCTTCACCGCGGACGCGGTGACGGCCGCCGCCCGGGAATCCCTGGCTGCCGCAGCGCGCTGACGCCGGTATATACGACAAGTAGGAGATGCAATCTCATGACAGACGCACTCAAGCGCCTCTCCGACGAAGGCGTCGCGATCTGGCTTGACGACCTTTCGCGCCAGCGGATCACGTCCGGCAACCTCGCCGAGCTGATCGACCAGCAGCACGTCGTGGGCGTCACGACCAACCCTTCGATCTTCCAGAAGGCGATCTCCGAGGGCCACGGTTACGACCAGCAGCTCGGCGACCTGGCCGCCCGTGAGGTCACCGTCGAAGAAGCCATCCGCATGATCACGACGGCTGACGTGAGGGACGCCGCCGACATCCTGCGGCCGGTCTTCGACGCGACCGGCGGCCAGGACGGCCGGGTGTCGATCGAGGTCGACCCCCGCCTGGCACACAACACCAGGGCGACGACGGCCGAGGCCCGCCAGCTCGCGTGGCTGGTGGACCGTCCGAACACGCTGATCAAGATCCCGGCCACGCGGGCGGGCATCCCGGCGATCACCGAGACCATCGGTCTCGGCATCAGCGTCAACGTGACGCTGATCTTCTCGCTGGAGCGCTACCGCGAGGTCATGGACGCCTACCTGGCCGGTCTCGAGAAGGCGAAGGCCGCGGGCCTGGACCTGTCCAAGATCCACTCGGTGGCGTCGTTCTTCGTGTCCCGCGTGGACTCCGAGATCGACAAGCGTCTCGACGGCATCGGCACGGACGAGGCCAAGGCCCTCAAGGGCAAGGCCGCGCTGGCCAACGCCCGCCTCGCGTACCAGGCGTACGAGGAGATCTTCTCCTCCGACCGCTGGGCCGCGCTGGACAAGGCCAACGCCAACAAGCAGCGTCCGCTGTGGGCCTCGACCGGCGTCAAGGACCCGTCGTACAAGGACACCCTGTACGTCGACGACCTCGTCGCCCCCGGCACGGTGAACACCATGCCCGAGGCCACGCTGGAAGCGACCGCCGACCACGGGCAGATCACGGGCAACACGATCGCCGGTACGTACGAGCAGGCGCGCGCCGAGCTCGACGCCGTCGAGAAGCTCGGGATCAGTTACGACGACGTGGTGCAGCTGCTCGAGGACGAGGGCGTCGACAAGTTCGAAGCGTCCTGGAACGACCTGCTCAAGTCGACCGAGGCGGAGCTCAAGCGCCTCGCCCCTTCGGAGGGCTAAACATTGTCCAGCAGCAATCCGCTGCGTGACGCTCAGGACCGACGGCTCCCGCGTATCGCGGGGCCGTCGGGCCTGGTCATCTTTGGCGTCACGGGCGATTTGTCACGTAAAAAGTTGATGCCTGCCGTCTACGACCTGGCCAATCGCGGCCTGCTGCCGCCGGGCTTCTCGCTCATCGGCTTCGCCCGCCGCGACTGGGAGCACGAGGACTTCGCGCAGGTCGTCCATGACGCCGTCAAGGAACACGCCCGTACGCCCTTCCGCGAGGAAGTCTGGCAGCAGCTCATCCAGGGCATGCGGTTCGTCCAGGGCGACTTCGACGACGACAACGCGTTCGAGACGCTGAAGTCGACGATCGCGGAGCTCGACAAGGCGCAGGGCACCGGCGGCAACTTCGCCTTCTATCTGTCCGTACCGCCGAAGTTCTTCCCCGCGGTCGTCCAGCAGCTCAAGAAGCACGGGCTGGCCGACCAGCGGGAAGGGTCCTGGCGACGGGCCGTCATCGAGAAGCCCTTCGGGCACGACCTGGCCTCCGCGCAGGAGCTGAACCGGATCGTCCACGAGGTCTTCCCGGCCAACGAGGTCTTCCGGATCGACCACTATCTGGGGAAGGAGACGGTCCAGAACATCATGGCGCTGCGCTTCGCCAACCAGATGTTCGAGCCGCTCTGGAACCGGTCGTACGTCGACCACGTGCAGATCACCATGGCCGAGGACATCGGCATCGGCGGCCGCGCCGGCTACTACGACGGCATCGGCGCCGCCCGTGACGTCATCCAGAACCACCTGCTCCAGCTCCTCGCGCTGACCGCCATGGAGGAGCCCGCCTCCTTCGAGGCGGACGCGCTGGTCGCCGAGAAGACCAAGGTGCTGGGCGCCGTCAAGCTGCCGAAGGACCTGGGCCGGGAGACCGTGCGCGGGCAGTACGCGGCGGGCTGGCAGGGCGGCCAGAAGGCCGTCGGCTACCTCCAGGAAGACGGCATCGACCCCAAGTCGAAGACCGACACCTACGCCGCGGTGAAGCTGGAGATCGACAACCGCCGCTGGGCGGGCGTCCCCTTCTATCTCCGTACGGGCAAGCGCCTCGGCCGTCGCGTCACGGAGATCGCGGTCGTCTTCCAGCGCGCCCCGCACTCCCCCTTCGACCACACGGCCACGGAAGAGCTGGGGCAGAACGCCCTGGTCATCCGCGTCCAGCCGGACGAGGGCGTCACGGTCCGTTTCGGCTCCAAGGTGCCGGGCACGGCGATGGAAGTGCGGGACGTGTCGATGGACTTCGCGTACGGCGAGTCCTTCACCGAGTCCAGCCCCGAGGCGTACGAGCGCCTGATCCTGGACGTCCTGCTCGGCGACGCCAACCTCTTCCCGCGTCTCGAGGAGGTCGAACAGTCCTGGCGGATCCTCGACCCGATCGAGGAGTACTGGGACAAGCACGGCAAGCCCGCGCAGTACCAGGCCGGTACCTGGGGCCCGGGCGAGGCGGACGAAATGCTCGCACGAGACGGACGGAGCTGGCGTCGGCCATGAAAATCGACCTGACGGACACCACGTCCAGCAAGATCAACAAGGCTCTGGTCCAGGGCCGACGCGCCATCGGCACGCCGGCCGTGGGCATGGTCCTGACGCTGGTCATCGTCACCGACGAGGAGAACGCGTACGACGCGCTCAAGGCGGCCAACGAGGCCTCGCACGAGCACCCCTCGCGCACCCTCGTCGTCATCAAGCGGGTCTCGCGCTCGCCGCGCGACCGTGCCACGGCGCGCCTCGACGCCGAAGTGCGGGTGGGCACGGCCGCGGGCACCGGTGAGACGGTCATCCTGCGGCTGTACGGCGAGGCCATCAACCACGCCCAGTCGGTGGTGCTGCCGCTGCTGCTGCCCGACGCGCCCGTCGTGGTGTGGTGGGCGGCCAACGCGCCGCTCGATCCGGCGAACGACCCGCTCGGCGCACTCGCGCAGCGCCGGGTCACGGACACGTACGCCGCCGAGCACCCGGTCCAGGAGCTGTCGGCGCGCGCCGAGGCGTACACCCCCGGCGACACGGACCTCTCCTGGACGCGCATCACGCCGTGGCGCTCGATGCTCGCGGCCGCGCTGGACCAGGTTGAGTGCGAGGTCACCTCGGTCGAGGTCGAGGGCGAGGAGTTCAACCCGAGCGTCGAGCTGCTCGGCATGTGGCTCGCCGACCGGCTGGGCGTACCGGTGAAGCGTTCGGTGTCGTCCGGCCCCGGCCTGACGGGCGTGCGGATGGACACCAACTGCGGGCCGATCAAGCTCGGCCGGGCGGACGGTTCGCTGGCGTCGTTGTCCATCGAGGGGCAGCCGGACCGCGCGGTGGCGCTCAAGCGGCGGGAGACCGCCGAGCTGATCGCCGAGGAACTGCGCAGGCTGGACCCGGACGACACGTACGCCTCCGCACTGAAGTACGGGGTCGACCGGCTCGGTGAGCAGGGCTCCAAGGAGTCGGCGGAGCCGGCGGCGGACAAGTCCGCGGCCACGAGCGGAACCGCGTCCGCTCCGGCGAAGAAGCAGGCATCTGCTGCGGCTGCCAAGAAGGCGGCGTCGAAGTGAGAGCACCGCAGCTTGTCGTCCACCACGACAAGGAGCTGATGGCGCAGGCCGCGGCGGCCCGGCTGATCACGAAGCTCGTGGACGCGCAGGCCACGCGCGGCTCGGCGTCGGTCGTACTGACGGGCGGCCGCAACGGCAACGGTCTGCTGGCCGCGCTGGCCTCGTCGCCGGCGCGGGACGCGGTCGACTGGTCGCGGCTGGACCTGTGGTGGGGCGACGAGCGTTTCCTCCCCGAGGGCGACCCGGAGCGCAACGTCACCCAGGCGCGCGCGGCGCTGCTGGACGCGGTGCCGCTGGACCCGGCCCGGGTCCACGCGATGCCGGCCTCGGACGGAAAGTACGGCGACGACGCTGACGCGGCAGCGGCCGGGTACGCCGAGGAACTGGTCTCTGCGTCGGGGTCCGAGGACCACGGCCCGGTGCCGACGTTCGACGTACTGATGCTGGGCGTGGGCCCTGACACCCATGTCGCTTCGCTGTTCCCGGAGCTGCCGGCCGTCCGCGAGACGGAGCGCACGGTGGTGGGCGTGCACGGCGCCCCCAAGCCCCCGCCCACCCGCGTCACCCTCACGCTGCCCGCGATCCGCGCGGCACGAGAGGTGTGGCTCCTGGCGGCGGGCGAGGACAAGGCGAAGGCCGCGGCCATAGCCCTGTCCGGCGCCGGGGAGATCCAGGCCCCGGCGGCGGGCGCGTACGGCCGCCGTCGCACGCTGTGGCTGCTGGACGACGCGGCGGCTTCCCAGCTCCCGCGCGCGCTGTACCCGCCGGCTTCGGCCTGAGCGGGAGCCGCTTGTCCCATGACGGGGGCCCGGTCCGCCACACGGCGGCCGGGCCCTCGTCATGAGGAGCGGTTACTTCACCGAACCCGCCATGACGCCCTGGACGAAGTGGCGCTGGAAGGCGAAGAAGACGGCCACCGGCACGACCAGTGAGAGGAACGCGCCGGGCGCCAGCACATCGATGTTGCTGCCGAACTGCCGTATCTGGGACTGGAGCGCCACCGTGAGCGGCTGCGAGGCGCTGTCCGCGAAGAGCAGCGCCACCAGCATGTCGTTCCAGACCCACAGGAACTGGAAGATGGCCAGGCTGGCGAGCGCGGGCCGCCCCACGGGCAGGACGAGCTGGACGAAGATCCGCCACTCGCTGCCGCCGTCCATCCGCGCCGCTTCCAGCATCTCGCGCGGTATCTCGGCGAAGTAGTTGCGCAGCAGGAAGATGGCGAACGGAAGCCCGTACGCGACATGGAAGAGCACCACGCCCGGGATGGTGCCGAAGAGCCCGAGCTGCCCGAACAGCTTGGCCACCGGCAGCAGTCCGACCTGGACCGGCACCACGAGCAGCGCCACGACCACCAGGAACAGCGCGTCCCGTCCCGGGAACTCCAGCCAGGCGAAGGCGTACGCCGCCAGTGCGGAGAGTACGACGACCAGGGTGGTGGCGGGCACGGAGATCAGGACGGTGTTCCAGAACGCCTGAGTGATGCCCGTATCGGCGAGCAGCGTGGTGTAGTTGTCGACCGAGAGCTGTCCGGGTCCGGTCAGCGCGGTCCACCAGCCGCTGCCGGCGTTGTCCCGCTCGGAGCGCAGCGAGGACAGGAAGAGCCCCGCCAGCGGTGTGATCCAGATCAGTCCCACAACGATCAGCACCGCCTGGACGACTCCGCTGCTGAGCCTGCGGGTCAGCCGCGCCGGCCAGGCCCGGCGCTTGTCAGTGATGACGGTCATGACTGACTCCTGCGGAAGCGGCGGACATTGAAGAGCATGGCGGGCACGACGAGCACCAGCAGCAGCACGCCGAGCGCGCTGCCGAGCCCCTGGTCCTGACCGCCGCCGAAGGACACCAGCCACATCTGGGTGGCCAGTACGGTGGCTTCCTCCTGCACCGGGCCCGGCGCGATGATGTAGACGAGGTCGAAGACCTTCATCACGTTGATCACGAGGGTCACGAAGACCACGGTCAGCACGGGGGCGAGCAGCGGCACCGTGATCCGGCGGAAGATCTGCCACTCGTTCGCGCCGTCCATCCGGGCGGCTTCCAGGGTCTCCCGGGGCAGGGCGGAGAGCCCGGCGCCGATGAGCACCATCGCGAAGCCGGTCCAGATCCACAGGTAGGCGCCGATGATGGCCGGCGTGACGAGCGCGGGGCCCAGCCAGGAGATGCCCTCGTACGGCGGGGCGAAGTTCTGGGCGGGCAGCCGCAGTTCGTACGAACCGGAAGCCAGGCCGGCGAAGCGGAACGAGCCGTCGGCCGCCGTGGTGGCCCGCGCGGCCACCTTGCCACCCTGGACCGCCTCGACCGTCATCTGCGGCAGTCCGCGCTCCTTCGCGTCGACCTTGCCCTGTTCGCCGCCCCCGCCGGGGGTGAAGTCGAGGTAGACGACGCCGCGCATCTCGTCCGGCGCCGCTTCCGCCGTGGCCGCCCGTTGGGCGGGTGCGGCCCCGGCGGGCAGCTCGTCCGGCCGTACGCCGACGAGTCCGAGCGTGACGGTACGTCCGGTACGCGCTTCCTCGGTCGTACGGAACGAGCCGTCCCCGGCCTTCGCCAGTCCCTGCCCGTCGCGTGCGCGGGCGGTGGGATAGGAGGAGGCGTCCTGGAAGGTGTCGTGGACGCCGACCGCCACCGCGTTGAGCACACCCCGGTCGGGGTCCTCCTCGTACGCGAGCCGGAAGATGATGCCCGCGGCGAGGAAGGAGACCGCCATCGGCAGGAAGAGCAGCAGCTTGAAGGCGGTCGCCCAGCGGACCTTCTCGGTGAGTACGGCGAGGATCAGCCCGAGGCCGGTCAGCAGGGTGGGCGCGACGACCACCCAAAGGGTGCTGTTGCGGATGGCCTTGAGCGTGGCCGGGTCGCGGAACATCTCGGTGTAGTTGTCGCCGCCGACGAAGCGGGTGCCGGTGGCGTCGAAGAAGCTGCGTCCTACGGAGAACAGCATCGGGTAGACGACCAGTACGCCGAGCAGCAGCAGGGCGGGCAGGGCGAACACCACGGCCACGAACCACCGGCGCCGGGTGGCTCTGCGCCGGGGATCGGCGGACGGCTGACCGGCGGGGGACGGGCGGGCCTTGGCCGGTGAGGGACTGGTGAGGGCGGTCATCGCGGTCGCCCTCAGTTCTTCTTGAAGGCCTTGGCCGCCGCGGCTTCGAGCGCGGCCGCGGTGCCCTTCGGGTCGGAGGGGTCGCGCAGGAAGTCCTGGAGGATCTTCCACTCGCCCATGCCCTTGGTCCCGCCGAAGGCGGCCGGGGCCTGGTCGGACATGTCGAAGCGGACGGTGTCACCGGCGTCGACGAGCGACTTGGCGATGCTGCGCGCGGTGTCGTCGCCGTAGGCGGACGGGTCGACCTTCTTGTTGGGCGAGAGGAAGCCGCCCTCGGCCGCCCAGACTTCGGCGGCCTCGGGGCCGGCGAGGTAGTCCATGAGCGCCATGGCGGCCTTGCGGTTGCGGCCGTCCTTCAAAACCACCGCGGCGTCTCCGCCGCTGACCACCGGCGCCTTGCCGCTGTCCACGGCCGGGAAGGGGAAGAAGGTCGCGTCCTCGCCAATCTTCTTGCCATACTCCTCCTTGGCTATGGAGCCGACGAAGTCGCCCTCGAAGACCATCGCGGCCTCGGGGTCGGCGCCGAAGACCTGCCCGACGGAGCTGGGGAAGTCGGTGCTGAGGGCGCCCGAGCGGCCGCCCGCGACGAGGTCCTTGCCGGAGAACAGCTCGCCCAGGGTGGTGAGCGCCTTGACGACACTCGCGTCGGTCCACGGCAGCTTGTGGGCGGCGAGCCGGTCGTACTTCTCGGGGCCCGCCTGGGAGAGGTAGATGTTCTCGAACCAGTCGGTGAGCGTCCAGCCGTCCTCTCCGGCGACCGCGAAGGCGGGCAGTCCGGAGTCGGCGACGGTGGCGGAGCTCTTCAACATCTCGGCGTACGTCTTCGGCGGCTTGACGCCGGCCTGGTCGAGGGCGTCGGGGCTGTACCAGACCGTCGACTTGTGGGCGGCCTTGAAGTAGAGACCGTAGAACTGGCCGTCGACGGTGCCGTAGTTCTTCCAGACCGGGGCGAAGTTGTCGGTGACCGTCTGCTCGGTCTTCTTGCCGAGCGGCTGGAGCCAGCCCTTCTGGGCGAACTGCTTCAGCACGCCCACCTGCGGCACCATCACCACGTCGGGGGCGTTGCCGCCCTCGATCTTGCTGCCGATGACGGTGGAGACGTTGTCGCCGGTGGAGATGAACTCGACCTTGGCGCCGGTCTTTTCGGAGAAGGCGTCGAGGACCTTGCGGAAGTTCTTCTGTTCCGTGCCGGACCAGACACCGGCGACGGCCACCTTGCTGCCGTCGAGGTTCTGACCGCCGCTGCCGGCGGGGGCCACGTCACCGCCGCCGCACGCGGTCGCGCCGAGCGCGAGGGCGAGCGCCGAGGAGCAGGCCGCCACGGTCCGTCGTTCCAGTCTCATCATGGCTGTTCCTTCCGAAGGGGTGGAGAGGGAGGGGTCACAGGGTGGCGCTGTCGCTGATCCACCAGGCGGCGGTGGACCCGGGCAGTACGCCGTTGACGCAGGGGCCGCTGGCCAGCAGCGGGGTGCCGGCGACCGGGGCGGGTACGGGACCGGTGCCGAAGTTGACCGCGCACACCAGCCCGTCGCCCCGGACGAAGGCGAGCACGTGGGGCGGGCTCTCCAGCCAGCGCAGGCCGCCTTCGCCGAACTGCGGCAGCCCGCGCCGCAGTTGCAGCCCGTCGCGGTAGAGGTGCCAGAACGACCGGGTGTCGGCCAGCGCCCGGTCCGTGGCGTGCTCGGCGAACCACTCGGGCTGCGGCAGCCACGGCCTGGCTCCCTCCGCGCCCGAGGTGAAGCCGAACGGTGAGGCGTGCCCGGACCACGGGAGCGGGACCCGGCAGCCGTCACGGATGCGCTTGCGGCTGCCCGTACGGCGGAATATGGGGTCGGTGAGGACGTCGTCGGGCAGGTCCACGACCTCGGGCAGGCCCAGCTCTTCGCCCTGGTAGATGTACGCCGATCCCGGCAGCGCCATCATCAGGAGCGCGGCGGCCCTGGCGCGCGCCGAGCCGAGGCCGCTGCCCCCGGTGCCGGACTCGCCGTAGCGGGTGACCGTACGGACCTGGTCGTGGTTGTTGAGGACCCACGTGACAGTGGAGCCGGTGCCCGCGATGTCCTGCATCGCGCCGGAGATGATCTTCTGGAAGGCGTCGGCGTCCCAGGGGGCGCCGAGCAGGTCGAAGAAGAACGCCTGGTGCAGCTCGTCGGGGCGTACGTACAGCGCGTGTTCGCGCGGGGTGGGCACGGACACCTCGCCCACCAGCAGCCGGTCCCGGCCGTCGCGGGCGGCGTACTCCTCGCAGACCGCGCGCCAGTGGCGCCACACGTCGTGCACCTCGGGCTGGTTCCAGGCGAGCGGGTTGACGGAGTCGCGGGTCCGCTCGTCCGCCTCAGGGTCCGGGGAGTCGGGGAGTTCGGGGTGCTTGAAGAGGCCTGCGGCGACATCGATGCGGAAGCCGTCGACGCCCCGGTCGAGCCAGAAGCGCAGGACGTGGTCGAAGTGGGCGGCGACCTCGGCGTTGCGCCAGTTCAGGTCGGGCTGCTCGGGGGTGAACATGTGGAGGTACCACTGGCCGGGCGTGCCGTCCTCCTCCGTGAGCCGGGTCCAGGCGGGGCCGCCGAACATCGCGCGCCAGTTGTTGGGCGGCTCGTCACCGTCCGGGCCCCTGCCGTCGGCGAAGTGGAAGCGGGCGCGGGCCGCGCTGCCGGGGGCGGCGGCCAGTGCCTCGCGGAACCAGACGTGCTCGCTGGAGCAGTGGTTGGGGACGATGTCGAGGAGCACCTTGATGCCGAGCCGCCGGGCGGCGGTGACCATCAGGTCGAACTCGGCGAGATCACCGAAGACCGGGTCGACGTCGCAGTAGTCGGCGACGTCGTAGCCGTGGTCGTGCTGCGGCGAGGGGTAGAACGGGCTCAGCCAGATGCCGTCGACGCCGAGCTTCTTGAGGTACGGAAGCCCCGCCCGTACGCCGGCCAGGTCGCCGATGCCGTCGCCGGTGCTGTCCAGGAAGCTGCGGACGTACACCTGGTAGATCACCGCGTCCCGCCACCAGTGGTGCGCGACGCGAAGGGGGAGGCCGTTGTCGGCCGGGGCAGTGAGCATCACCCGTTGACCTGTTCCTACTTGTGCGTGCGGGAGCACCCAGAGCAGGCCCCCCGTTATGCATGCATGTTAAGTAGGAGTGACGAGAGAGTGTCAACGATGAGACAGAAAGCTGCCCGGGCTTGCGTATGAATGTCCCAGAAATCGAGGCCGCTCAGTTACCTAACATGTAACTACGAGAGCGGAGAGCGAGACCCTCAGCCCCTGCGGGCCACCGCCCCGAGCTCCCGGGCCAGCCGGTCCACCGCCTGCTCCGGGCTCTGGCGCAGCGCCAGCGCGTCGTACGCCACCGCCTGCACCGCCAGGCTCACCTGGTCGTAGCGAGGACTCTTGGGCCTGGGCTCCGCCGCCAGCACGCTTCGGCGCAGGGTCGGCAGATACGGGTACGCGCGCACCAGCTCCGGATCGGCGTACAGGGCGGCGCGCACCGGCGGCAGCGAGCCTTCGGTGAGCACCTTGCGCTGCACGGGTTCACTGGTCAGGTACGCCATCAGATCGGTGGCCGACTCCTTGTGCCGCGAGTGGGCGTTGACCGCGAGGTTCGATCCGCCCAGCACACTCGCGCCCGGACCGTCGGGCCCCGGCAGCGGCGTCACGCCGAACTTCCCGGCGACCTCGGAGTCCTTGCCGCCGGCGGCGGAATGGACGTACGGCCAGTTGCGCAGGAAGAGCAGCCGGCCGTCCTGGAAGGCCTGCCGCGACTCCTCCTCCTTGAAGCGCAGCGCCTCCTGCGGAATCCAGCCGTCCCGCACTCCCCCTGCGAGGAAACCGAGCCCGGCGCGGGCGGCGGCCGAGTCGACGGTGACCCGCTCGCCCTCGTCGCGCAGGAACGATCCGCCCGCCGAGTGCACCGCCTCGGTGACATTGACGGCGAGTCCTTCGTACGGCAGGAACTGCCCGGCGTACCCGCCGATCCCGTACTTCGGGGCGATCGCCCGCGCCTGCCGCTCAAGGTCCGCCCAGGTGC
Organism: Streptomyces sp. TRD_SC_5; assembly: GCF_056836825.1. Classification (NCBI taxonomy): domain Bacteria; kingdom Bacillati; phylum Actinomycetota; class Actinomycetes; order Kitasatosporales; family Streptomycetaceae; genus Streptomyces; species Streptomyces sp. TRD_SC_5. The sequence continues at coordinate 1,540,970 of NZ_JBWZZS010000001.1, forward strand.
GCGGCGGCTGCTCGCCCTCGCGCCGCAGGAGATCCTTGCGGTAGTAGAGCAGCCCCGCATTCGTGACATAAGGGACGGCATGCAGCCGCCCGTCGAAAGTCGCCGTGTCCACCACCGGCGGCAGGAAGGTGTCGAGCGGGAAGCGGTCGCGCTCGACCGGGGCGATCCAGCCCGCGGCCGCGAACTCGGACGTCCAGGCGACGTCGATGTTGAGTACGTCGAACCGGTCACTGCCGGCGCGCAGTTCGGTGATCATCTGCGCCCGGGTCTCGTCGGCCGAGTCCGGCAGCTCGACGAGGGTGACCTTTTCAGCGGGATGCGTACGGTTCCAGCCGTCCAGCAGCGGACCGAGATAACCGGTCAGATCACCGGCCGTGGCCAGCGTCATGGGCCCGCGCCCGTCCCCGCCGGGCGGCCCTTCGGCGCGCGCGCCGCCACCCGCGTAACCGGCCATGACCACGGCGACCGCCAGGAGCCCCCTACCGGCGGCACGTATCCACCGCATAGGTTCGCTCCTGTTCGCCCCGGCGTCATTCGTCCTCGAGTGGCGTCAGGGGCCATGTATACCCGTTAGGCATGGGCGATACTAGAGCCCGCCGCACAACACCAGGGCGATACGGGCCACACTCCGACGGCGGTCGGGCCGGCCGCGACGAGCAGGTACGCAAGACGTACGGAACGGGGAGGAGGAGAGCACGCGTGCGCCTGCCCCTTCTCGCCCTCCTCGCCCGGGGACCCGCCCACGGATACGAGCTCAAGCAGGGGCTTGAGCAACTGCTGGGTGCCGCGTACCCTCAGCCGAACGTCGGCCAGATCTATGTCACTCTCGGCCGGCTCGAAAAGTCAGGCCTCATCGAGGGCGAGGAAATCGCCCAGTCGAACCGGCCCAACAAGAAGATCTACCGGCTGACCGACGCCGGGCGGGAAGCGCTGCATGTCTGGTTCGAGGAGCCTGCCGACGAGCCGCGCGTACGGGACGAGTTCTTCATGAAGCTCGCCCTCGCACCGGCGGCCGGCATGGCCGACCAGATCACGCTCATCAACAAACAGCGGCGTCAGTACCTCAACACCCTCCGGGACCTGTCGAAACTCGCCGCGTCCGAAGACCGGGACAACCGGATCTCCCAGCTGCTGATCGAGGGCGCGATGCTGCATCTGCAGGCCGACCTCGAATGGCTGGAACGCTGTCAGGAGGAGCTGGAATGAGCAGTGCGGCACCTCCTCCCCCTCTTCTGCGCGCGGAAGGGCTCGTCAAGACCCACCAGGGCGAAGGCGCCCCCGTCCATGCCGTACGAGGCGTCGATCTCACGATCAACCCGGGCGAGTTCATCGCGGTCACGGGCCCCTCGGGCGCGGGCAAATCGACCCTTCTGCATCTGCTCGGCGGTCTTCAGCGGCCGGACAGCGGCAGCATCTGGCTGGACGGCGAGCGAGTCGACTCGCACAGCGAGGCGCGCTGGGCCGTACTGCGCCGCCGCCGGATCGGCGTCGTCTTCCAGTTCTTCAACCTCGTGTCGAACCTGACCGTCGCCGACAACATCGAGCTGCCGGCGCTGCTCGCCGGGAGCAACGCCCGTCAGGCCCGTACCGAGCGCGAGAAGCTCCTCGCCGAGCTGGGCCTCCAGGGCAAGGAACGCAGCATGCCGGGCGAGCTGTCCGGCGGCGAACAGCAGCGCGTCGCCCTCGCGCGCGCCCTGGTCAATCACCCCGGTCTGCTGCTGGCCGACGAGCCGACCGGCAGCCTGGACAGCAAGGGAACCCGCGAGGTGATGCGGCTGCTGTCCGGCTTCCACCGGCGCGGCCAGACCATCCTGCTGGTCACCCACGACCACCGGCTGGCCAGCGCGGCGGACCGGGTCGTCAGCTTCTTCGACGGCCGCGTGGCCGACGACGCGACACTCGACAGCGCCGGGTCCGGCGGCCGGGGCGTGTCCAGCGTCCTCGAACTGAAGGACTGACAGCGGTGCGGGCCACTCTGCGCTGGGCACATGCCGATCTGCGCACGCACCGTGGTGAGGCGCTCTTCATCGTTCTCGCGACCGCCGGGATCATCGTCTCGCTGCTCCTGGCCGGCGCGCTCCTCAGTTACGCCGCCAACCCCTGGCAGCGTGTGTTCCACGAGTCGCGCGGCGCGCATGTGTGGATCCACACCAGCCCTTCCGCCGACGCGGCCGGACTGGCGGGGCTCGACGGTGTCGACGCGCTCTCGGGCCCCTACCCCACAGCCCGTACGACCGTACGGTCCCAGGGCGCCGAGGCGGCGGTGGAACTGCGCGGCGCCACCTCCGACCGCTCGGAGACGGGCCGCCCCCTGATCACCTCGGGACGCTGGCTCGACGCGGGCGCGGGCGGCGGCATCGTCCTGGAGGGCAGCCTGGCCCGCGCCCTGTGGGCGGCCCCCGGCGACACCCTTTCGGTACCGGACGCCGACGGATCATCGGTACGCCGGCTCACCGTCCTCGGGGTCGCGGACAGCGCCGAGTCGCCGTACCGGCCGGGCGACCGGCCCGGCACCGGCTGGGTGCTGCCCGGCGAACCCGCCCTCACCGACGCGCCCGACGAGCGCACCGGGCAGGTCGTGGGGGTGCGGCTCGAGCACCCCGACGACACGGACTTCGCCGTACAGCGGGCGGTCACCGCGCTCGGAGCCGACGAGGTCACCGAGGTCTCCAACTGGCATCAGGCGCGCGCGGAGGCACAGAGCGACAGCCGGCTGCTCGGCCTGCTCCTGGGCGTCTTCGGCCTGGGCGCCCTGCTGGCGGCGGCGCTGGCGGTGAGCGGCGCGATCAGCGGCCGGATCCGGGGCCACCTCCGGGACATCGCGGTCCTGAAGGCGATCGGCTTCACTCCGGGCCAAGTGGTACGTATCTTCCTGACCCAGCACCTGGCCTTCGCGCTGACCGGTGTGGTCCTCGGGACGGCGCTCGTGGAGACGCTGGGTGCCCGGACGCCTGGCCGTATCGGCGAAGCGGTCGGAGTGTGGCAGGACCTCCCCGCCCACACGGCCGAACTCCTGTCCCTCCCCCTCGCCACCGTCCTGTTCATCGGTGCGGCGACCGGCCTCGCCGCGTGGCGGGCGGGCCGCGTCCCGCCCGTACCCGCGCTGCGGGCGGCGGACCCGGTGCGCGGCCGGATGCCGGCGTTGGCGCGGGGCGCGCTCGGGCTGAAGGTCCCGCCCGCTCTGGTACTCGGCTGGCACAACGCGTTCGGGCGCCGGACCCGCTCCCTGTCCTCGATCGCCCGCTTGGCGCTGCCGGTCCTGCTGATCACGGTCGCGCTGAGTGCGTGGTCGACGCTGGACAGCTTCCAGAGCCGGGCGGGCGCGAACGGTTCGGCGGGTGAGCTGACCGCTCGCGCGGCGGACGGCCTGAAGGACCGCGAGGTACGGACCGTACTGGACGCGAACCCGCAGGTCGCCGCGGTCCACCCGGGCGTGGAGGTCGCGGCGCTGGTCCCCGGCCAGACGGGCACGATAGCCCTGCGCGGCCTCGGCACCCGGGCGGACCCGTACCCCTTCGCACCTGCCGATGGCCGGGCGCCGCAGGGCCCGGACGAGGCGGTGGCGGGCCAGGGCCTGCTCGATCTCATGAACATCGAGATCGGCGACTGGGTACGGATGACGGTCGGCGGCCGTCCGCAGATCCTGCACATCGTCGGCCGCGTCGTCGAACCGGAGAACGCCGGCCGGGTCGTCACCACGGACCTCGACACGCTCCGCGAGCGCGACCCGTCTCTGGAACCGGCCTTCTACCAGCTGCGGTTGCGCGCGGGCGCGGATGCCGACGCGGTGAGCGGCGAACTGGCGCGCGCCGTGGATGTCCGGCTGGCGGCCGGCAACACAACGGGTCCGGCCGACGGACTGACCGCCGCGCGTGGGGTCGGCATAGGCCTGATCGCGGTGCTGGCCCTGATCGGCCTGACGGAGCTACTGACCACGATCGGCGCGAGCGTGCGAGAGCGGGCGCGGGATCTGCTGGCGCTGAAGGCGATGGGCCTGACCCCGCGCCAGGTCACGTCGATGATCGTGACGTCCGCGGCCCTCACGGCGTTGGCCGCCGCGGTGGCCGGTACAGCGCTCGGGGTGCTCCTGGGCCGCAGTCTGATCGACGCGCAGGGCCGGTCGAGCGGAATCGGCGCGGGCATCGCCCAGACCCCGCACGCGCTCGTCCTGCTGACGGTCGTAGCGGCCGCACTCCTGGGAGCGATAGCGGCCTCGGCCCTCCCCGCCACCCGGGCAACCCACCGCCGCCCGACAGACACCTTGAGCACAGCAGCCTGACCCCCAACGCCCCACCCGCCCGCCGCCCTCCACCTGCCCAGGCTTCCCGCTGCGACAACCATCCAGCCCGTCCGGCGCTTGAAGACGAACCGGGCCCGGGACAGAACCCCAGCCACCCATCCCCGCGACATCAGCCCGTCCAACGTCTGAAGACAAACCCGGCCCGGAACAGACCCCCAGCCACCCACCCCGGCGACTTCAGCCCGTCCGGCGTTTGAGGACCGGGGGTCTGGGGCGGAGCCCCCACGCGGCGGAGCCGCAAATGTCACAGCGGGGAGGGGCGGGTCGGGGAAAGCACCCCGCAGCGGCACCCCGCAGCAGCACCCCGCACCTGCACCCCGCACCTGCACACGCACTCCGCACCCGCGAGCCCCTACTCCACCCGCTCCAGGAACGGCGCCAGCAGCCCCGGCACCGCCTCCTCCCCGAAGCCCAGCCCCTCGCTCTCCGCGGCGTCGTACACCGAGTACGCCCCGTCCCCCGCGGCGGTGGTGGCCGTAAGGGTGATCAGCCCGGCCCGTCGCTGGAAGACGGACTGCTTGACCGTCCACCCGATCACCCCGCCCCGCTGCAACGCGACCGTCGTACGCCGCACCGTCCCCGACCGCGCCACCAGATAGTCACCACTGATCCCGTGCCCGAGGCTTCGGTACGCGTCCCGCCCCAGGAACACCGCCACCGGCACCAGCACCACCGCGCACGCCCCGGCGGCGTACAGCAAGGCGAGCAGGGCGTCGGTCAGCAGCGCGCCGAGGACGGTGAGAACGAGCACCGGGAGCAGCGCCGCCCCCAACGCCCAGCGCATCCGGCGCGCGCGGGCGGCGGGCGGATGCGGCGTGAGGCGGGCCGTGCTCGTCGGTGACGCGGCCTCGCGCAGGACGTCCGCCGCCACCCCCTCCGCCGTGGCCCGCGGCGCGGCCGGCAGCAGCGTCTTGTGATCCGCGTGCCGGCTGTCCTCCCCCGCAGCCAGCCCGGTGGCGACCGCGTCCACCCGCGCCGCGCCCAGTGTCCGTACGCCGAGCGGCTCGACAAGCTCCACCCCCCGCAGCCTGCGCTCCTCGATGGAGATCGACCGCGTGGTGAACAGCCCGCGGCGGACCCGCAACGTGCCCCCCGGCTCCCGTTCCAGCCGGTAGTTCCACCACATCTCGATCCACAGACCGAGCGCTCCCACGACCCCCGCCGTACACGCGCCCACGACGAGCACCACCACGATCCATACGACCGGCGTGTCCTGGAACCGGTCCCCCACCCAGCCGATCAGCTTCCCCTGCGCACCGAACCACTCGCTGACCTGCATCAGACCGCCCGCCGCGGCGCCGCCCAGCGCCGGGGCGACGAACGACACCGGCGCGTACCGGATCCAGGCGGGGTCGAGTACCGCCAGTTCGCCCTCGCGGTGAGGGCCCGGCTCGGCAGTGGCCGGCCCGCGGTCCAGCAGCTCCCGGCGAAGCCGTTCGCCCTCCTCGCGCGTAACGGGGTCGAGTTCGAGGGTGGACTCGCCGCCTCCGGTGTTCTCGCCCGTACCGATACGGACCTTCACCAGCCCGAGCACCCGCAGCAGCACGTTCGCGGTCAGGTCGACGCTGCGGATGCGCTCGCGCGCCAGCGAACGGCGCTTGACCAGCAGCAGTCCCGTGTGGAGTTCGGCGCGCTCGGCGCCGATGCGGTACCGCGTCCTTCGCCACCGCACGTAGTCGAGCGCGGAGCCGCCCGCGATCAGCAGCACGGCTCCGCCAAGCACCCAGGTGAACGCCTGCCACACCGGTCTGCCGCCCGCGAGCCCGATGAAGGCCGGCACCCCCGCGCCCGCCGCGACGCCCGCCATGACGAGCGCCGCGACCAGGACGGTACGCGGGGCGAGCCGCCGCCAGCCGCCGCTCTCCGGTGGCGTCCCGCTCCCCGGGACACTCACGTCGCGTCCCCGGGCGTGGCCCGCGTGATCAGGGTCAGCCGCTCGGCGAGTTCCGCGGCGAGTTCGTGGTCGAGCCCCTCGATCTTCACCGCGCCCTTGGAGGACGCGGTCGTGACTATGACCGTGGCGAGCCTGAACGCCTGTTCCAGCGGTCCGCGCACGGTGTCCACGGTCTGGATCCGCGACATCGGCGCGATCCGCCACTCCTGCCAGAAGAAGCCGGTACGCACGTACACCGCGTCCTCCGTGACCTCCCAGCGGTGCACGCGGAACCACCACAGCGGCAGGAACACCGTGATGGCCGCGCCGAGCACCGCGACCACCCCGGCGGACAGCAGCAGCCACGGCCGTGCGGGCGCGACGAGCACGCCCACCACCGCCAGTACGGCCACCAGGACCACGGTCAGCAGCAGCCACTGGGTCCGCCACCAGCCGATGACGCGCCGGTCCAGCGTGTTGTTCGGCGGCCTGAGCCGCACGGTCCCCCCGGTCATCGGCCCGCCTCCCCGTCCCTCGGTCAGCGACCGCGCAGTGTGCGGTACTTGCCGGCAAGGGTCGCCGTCGAGCTGTCCAGCTGCCCGCCGCCCCTGCCCTCGGTGAGCACCGGCTCGATCTTCTTGGCGAGTACCTTGCCGAGCTCCACGCCCCACTGGTCGAACGAGTCGATGTTCCAGACGGCGCCCTGGACGAACACCTTGTGCTCGTACAGCGCGATCAACTGCCCCAGCACCGACGGGCTGAGCTCGTCCGCGAGGATCGTCGTCGTCGGGTGGTTGCCACGGAACGTCTTGTGCGGCACCAGTTCCTCCGCCGCTCCTTCCGCTCGCACCTCGTCGGGCGTCTTACCGAAGGCCAGCGCCTGCGTCTGGGCGAAGAAGTTCGCCATGAGCAGGTCGTGCTGGGCCTCCAGCCCCGGCAGCAGATCCCCGACCGGCCTGGCGAAGCCGATGAAGTCCGCCGGGATCATCTTCGTGCCCTGGTGCAGCAACTGGTAGTACGCGTGCTGCCCGTTGGTGCCCGGCGTGCCCCACACCACGGGCCCCGTCTGCCAGTCGACCGGGTTGCCGTCGCGGTCCACGGACTTGCCGTTGGACTCCATGTCCAGCTGCTGGAGGTACGCCGTGAACTTGCCCAGGTAGTGCGAGTACGGGAGCACCGCGTGCGCCTGCGCGTCGAAGAACGCCCCGTACCAGACGCCCAGCAGCCCGAGCAGCAGCGGCGCGTTCTCGGCGGCGGGCGCGGTGCGGAAGTGCTCGTCGACGAGGTGGAAGCCGTCGAGCATCTCGCGGAAGCGGGCGGGGCCGACGGCGATCATCAGCGACAGGCCGATGGCCGAGTCGAACGAGTAGCGCCCGCCGACCCAGTCCCAGAACTCGAACATGTTGGCCGTGTCGATGCCGAAGTCCGCGACCTTCTCGGCATTGGTGGAGAGCGCCACGAAGTGCTTGGCGACGGCGTCGCTGTCGGCCCGCAGGTTCGTCAGCAGCCAGTCGCGCGCCGACGTGGCGTTGGTGATGGTCTCGATCGTGGTGAAGGTCTTGGACGCGATGATGAACAGCGTCTCGGCGGCGTCCAAGTCCCGCACGGCCTCGTGCAGATCGGCCCCGTCGACGTTCGACACGAAGCGGACAGTGAGGTCCCGGTCGGTGAACGAGCGCAGCGCCTCGTACGCCATGGCGGGTCCGAGGTCGGAGCCGCCGATTCCGACGTTGACGATGTTCTTGATGCGCTTTCCGGTGTGCCCGGTCCACTCCCCCGACCTGATCCGGTCGGCGAAGGCGCCCATCCTGTCGAGAACGGCATGCACGGCGGGAACGACGTTGTCCCCGTCGACCTCGATCACCGCGTCGCGCGGCGCGCGCAGGGCGGTGTGCAGCACCGCGCGGTCCTCGGTGGTGTTGATCTTCTCGCCGCGGAACATCGCGTCCCGCAGCTGCGCGACCCCGGCCGCGCCGGCGAGTTCCCGCAGCAGCCCCAGCGTCTCGTCCGTCACCAGATGCTTCGAATAGTCGAGATAGAGATCGCCGACCTTGAGCGTGTACCCGGTGCCCCGCTCGGCATCGGCGGCGAACAGCTCTCGCAGATGCGTCTGGCCCAGCTGCTCACGGTGCTTGGCGAGAGCGGCCCACTCGGGCATCTGGTTGAGCCTCGTACGGCTTTCTGCGTTCATCCGGACATCAGCCCACTTCTTCTCGTACCTGCGTGCATGCCCCCTGGCAGCTCCAACCTAATTGATCAGAGCGGCCGGCGATGCTATGGCGGCCGCGAAGAGCGCCGCAGGGAGCGAGCCGCCGGGCTTCGAGACGGCAGCCGCGCTCGTCGTCACAACTCCCCCTTCCGGTCCCGTGCTTCAAGAACCGTAGAGGGCGCCACTGACAATCGGGCTGAGAGCGGCCCGGGAAACGGTTCGGCCGGACACCCGAAGGCGTCCGGCCGGACCACGATTCCTAGATTTCGCCCCGCAGTTTCGCGAGCGCCTCGGCGAGAATCGCCTCGCCGTCCGCGTCGCTGCGCCGTTCCCGTACGTACGCGAGATGCGTTTTGTACGGCTCGGTGCGCGGCGGAGCCGGCGGATTGTCCCGGTTCTGTCCGGCCGGGAACCCGCAGCGCGGGCAGTCCCACGTATCCGGAACCTGAGCGTCATGGGCGAAGCTCGGCTGCGTCTCGTGCCCGTTCGAGCACCAGAAGGAGATGCGGAGGCGGGGTGCGGACTCGCCGCGCTCAGCCTCACCCATCGGCCCCGCTCCGACCCGGCTTCCCCGGATCGCGTTGCCACTTGCCACGGTCGTAACTCCCTGCGTGATGGTGCTGCACTGCATCAATCAGCGGCTACGGCCGCGGAGTCGTCGAACAGCTCAGCCGCGAGCGCCCCAGTCTACGTAGGGCCCAACGCGTGTCCAGTGGCCGGAGTTACGACCCCTGCCCCGTGAACGCGAGCCGCCGGCCCCCATGATAGGCCGCGTACCCGCCTCAGTACCGGACGACGGGTCAGCTGTCCAGCTTCATCAGCAGACCGAGCACGATAATGCAGGCGAACCACATCAGACCGACCACCACGGTGATGCGGTCAAGGTTGCGTTCGGCGACCGAGGACCCACCGACCGACGACTGCATGCCGCCACCGAACATGTCGGAGAGACCGCCGCCCTTCCCCTTGTGCATCAGAACCAGCAGCATCAACAGCAGGCTGAAGACGATCAGGGTGATTGAGAACCCCATAACCACGGCTGGACCAACTTCCTCGGACTTCGGACTTCGGAGACGGACAACGGGGGCCGGACGGCTGTCGCACAGCCACCACGGCCCCCGCCAGGGTACGACGGATCGGCCCTACGGCCTACTCACTGGTCGCGGAACCGGACGATCTTGACGAACTCGTCGGAGTCCAGCGCCGCGCCGCCCACCAGGGCCCCGTCGACATCGGGCTGCGCCATGATCGCCGCGACGTTCCCGGACTTGACCGAGCCGCCGTACTGGATGCGGACCTTGTCGGCCAGCTCCTGCGAGTACAGCTCCGCGAGACGCCCGCGGATCGCTCCGCAGACCTCCTGCGCGTCCTCGGGGGTGGCGACCTCGCCGGTGCCGATGGCCCACACCGGCTCGTACGCGATCACGATGGACTCGGCCTGCTCGGCCGGGATGTCCTTCAGGCCGCCGTCGAGCTGCGCGAGCGTGTACTCGACCTGGTTGCCGGCCTTGCGGATGTCCAGGCCCTCGCCGACGCACAGGATCGGGGTCAGGCCGTGCTGGTACGCGGCCTTCACCTTGGCGTTGCAGAGCTCGTCGCTCTCGTTGTGGTACTGCCGGCGCTCGGAGTGCCCGACGGCGACGTACGCGCACTTGAGCTTGGACAGCATCGCGCCCGAGATCTCGCCGGTGTACGCACCGGACTCGTGCGCCGAGATGTCCTGGGCGCCGTACTTGATCTTGAGCTTGTCTCCGTCCACCAGCGTCTGTACGGACCGCAGGTCGGTGAACGGGGGCAGGACGGCGACCTCTACGAAGTCGTAGTCCTTGTCGGCGAGCGCGAAGGAGAGCTTCTGGACGTGCGCGATGGCCTCGAGGTGGTTGAGGTTCATCTTCCAGTTGCCCGCCATCAGCGGGGTGCGCTCTTGCGTAGGGGCAGTCATTGAGGGTCAGTCCTCCAGTGCGGCGAGGCCGGGAAGCGTCTTGCCCTCGAGGTATTCGAGGCTGGCGCCGCCACCGGTCGAGATGTGGCCGAATGCGTTCTCGTCGAAGCCCAGGGTGCGGACGGCGGCGGCGGAGTCGCCACCACCGACCACCGTGAAGGCGGGGCTGTCGACGAGGGCCTGGGCGACCGCCTTGGTGCCCTCGGCGTAATCGGGGTGCTCGAAGACGCCCATCGGACCGTTCCAGAAGACGGTGGCCGCGTCGGCGAGCTTCGATGCGTACAGCTTGCGGGTCTCGGGACCGATGTCCAGACCCTCCTGGTCGGCCGGGATGGCGTCCGCGGCGACCGTCGTGGGGTTGGCCGGAGCCTTCGTCCTGAGGTCGGGGAATTCCGACGACACCAGTACGTCGACGGGGAGCACGAACTCCACGCCCTTGGCCTCGGCGCGCTCCAGGTACTCCAGGACCGTGGGGACCTGGTCCTCCTGGAGCAGCGAGATGCCGACCTCGTGGCCCTGGGCCTTGAGGAAGGTGTACGCCATGCCGCCGCCGACCAGGATGCGGTCGGCCTTCTCCAGCAGGTGGTCGATCACGCCGAGCTTGTCGGAGACCTTGGCGCCGCCGAGGACCACGACGTACGGCCGCTCGACTTCCTCGGTGAGCTTCTTCAGGACGCCGACCTCGGTGGCGATGAGGCCGCCGGCCACGTGCGGGAGGCGGGCCGGGAGGTCGAAGACCGAGGCGTGCTTGCGGTGCACCGCGCCGAAGCCGTCACCCACGTACACGTCGGCGAGCTCGGCCAGCTGGTCCGCGAAGGCGCCGCGCTCGGCGTCGTCCTTCGAGGTCTCGCCGGCGTTGAAGCGGAGGTTCTCGATGACGGCGACGTCGCCGTCGGCCAGGCCCGCGACGACGGCCTTGGCGGACTCGCCGACCGTGTCGGTCGCGAAGGCGACGTCGGTCTTGAGGAGTTCACCGAGCCGCGTGGCGGCGGGGGCCAGCGAGAAGGCCGGGTCCGGGGCGCCCTTCGGGCGGCCCAGGTGCGAGGCCACGACGACCCGGGCGCCCGCGGCGGCGAGCTTCTCGATCGTCGGCTGGACGGCGCGGATGCGGCCGTCGTCGGTGATGGTGGTGCCTTCGAGCGGCACGTTGAGGTCGGCGCGGACGAATACCCGCTTGCCCGCGACCCCTTCGGCGAGAAGTTCGTCGATCGTCTTCATCTGTTACTGGACTCCTTGGGAGACAAGACACGCGACAAGGCCCGGGCAGCGCCGCGTTGCGCTGCCCGAGCCCTGTCACTCACATCGAGGTGCCTGCCGTACGGATCAGAGCTGGCTGCCGACGAAGACCGTGAGGTCGACGAGTCGGTTGGAGTAGCCCCACTCATTGTCGTACCAGCCGATGACCTTGACCTGGTTGCCCTCGGCCATGGTCAGCGACGAGTCGAACGTGCAGGAAGCCGGCTCGTTGACGATGTCGGAGGACACGATCGGGTCGGCCGTGTACTCGACGATGCCCTTGAGCTCGCCCTCGGCGGCCTTCTGGAAGGCCGCGTTGATCTCGTCCTTGGTGACCTCGCGCTCCAGCGTGATGACCAGGTCGGTGACCGAGCCGGTCGGTACCGGGACGCGCATCGCGATGCCGTCGAGCTTGCCCTTGAGCTGCGGAAGGACCAGCGCGGTGGCCTTGGCGGCGCCCGTGGTGGTCGGGATGATGTTCTCCGCGGCGGCGCGAGCGCGACGCAGGTCGGAGTGCGGGAAGTCCAGGATGCGCTGGTCGTTGGTGTACGCGTGCACCGTCGTCATCAGGCCCTTGACGATGCCGAAGTTCTCGTCGAGAACCTTGGCCATCGGCGCCACACAGTTGGTGGTGCAGGAGGCGTTGGAGATGACGTGGTGGTTGGCCGCGTCGTACTTGTCCTGGTTGACGCCCATCACGATGGTGATGTCCTCGTCCTTGGCCGGAGCCGAGATGAGGACCTTCTTCGCACCACCTGCGATGTGCTTCTCGGCATCGGCCTTCTTGGTGAAGATGCCGGTCGACTCGATCACGACGTCGACGCCCAGCTCGCCCCACGGAATGTCCGCCGGGTTGCGCTCGGACAGCACCTTGATGGTGCGGTCGTCGACAGTGATGGTGTTCGCCGTGTGCGACACCTCGGCCTTGAGGCGGCCGAGAATGGTGTCGTACTTCAGAAGGTGTGCCGTGGTCGCAGTGTCACCCAGGTCGTTGACAGCCACGATCTCGATGTCCGCACCCTGCTCCAGCAGCGCCCGGAAGTAGTTGCGCCCGATGCGGCCGAAGCCGTTGATGCCTACGCGGATCGTCACGAAACCGATCTCCTCGTTGGTACGCCGGGTTTCGACGCCGGCGAGATGTATGGGATGTCCCCGACCGCTTCCGACCCTACCTCTACGTGGCGCTGTGGGTGACATCGAGCGGGGCCGGAAACGGCCCGGCGGCCCCTACTCCCCAGTAGGGAATACGGGCCGCCGGACCCGCCCGTCCCGGGGACCGGGACCTGCGGTGTCAGTCGTGCGGGACGCCGGGCACGTCAGTCGTGCAGTACGCCGAGCACCCTGCCCAGCAGCTCCGCCCGCTTCACCGCGTCGGGGACCTGCTCCAGGCCGAAGCCGAGGAGCACGGTGTCGCCGGTCGTGATCGCGCCGTACGGGACGAAGAGCTCTCCCGTGCGGGTCCAGTCGCCCGCCACGGCGGGGCTGCCGGCCGGTGCGCCGGGCGCCGTCCAGGTGCCGAGCAAGGTCTCGAAGCCCTCCGTCTCCTTCTCCGCGCCGCCCACGACGAGCCGTGCGTCGTCCGCGAAGACACCGCGGCCGCCGGAGCCCGGGTCGGTGATGCTGCTGAGCGAGAGCTCGACCTTCTTGCCCGCGTAGGCGCTCAGGTCGAAGGAGACCTGCTTCCAGCCGCCGGAGGACCCGGTGAAGCTGTTCCAGGCCCCGGAGCTACCGGCGGCCTTGCAGGAGTCGGACTCCTGGGTCAGGTAGTGCCTCAGGAACGGGTGACCGTTGAGCAGGTAGCCCTGCTCGCACTCCGCCGGGACGGTGGCGGTGGTGGCGCCGCCCGTCTCCGGCAGCGTCGTCCAGTCCTCGCCGCCGTCGGTGCGGGCCTCCAGGACGGCGTGGTCGTAACCGGCCTCGGTGTTCCAGTTGAGGGCGAGGCGCAGCTCCGGCTTGTCGGCGGCGTTCACCCCGGTGAGGTCGAAGGTCCTGGTGAGCCGCTTCCAGTCGTTGTCCTCGTGGGTCGCGGCGGCCATGCCCTGACCCGCGTACGGGGCGTACGGATTGACGGCGCCGGTGTAGCGGCCCGCCTGCTCACTGGCGAACTGGGGGAACTGCGCGGCCGGCAGCACCGAGGAGGTGGAGATGTACGCTCCCGGGGCGTCCAGCGGGTTGCCGGGCGCGCCGGCCAGCGGACTGGCCGTACCGGCCATCGGGCCGAGACCGCTGAACGCGGTGGCTCCCGGCGCGCTGCTCCGTCCGTAGGCACCGAGGTAGTACTGACTGAAGTCGTTCGTCGAGGCGCGGCCCACCACCGCGTTGCCGCCCGTGAGTTCACCGGCTTCCAGGAGTTTGCCGCCCTCGTTGAGGAAGGCGCGCAGGGCGAGCTGGGTGGGACCGGTGGGTGCCTTGGCGCCGGTGTAGTGCACAACCGTACGGAAGTGGGACAGCACGCCGAGCGCGTGCGGGGCTCCCTGGGTGGCGACGTCCCACACGGCGGCCTGGTGTCCGGTGGTCGCGAGCGTGTCGGTGTACGTCCGGGTGTGCTGTTCGGGGGCCCCTTCCTCGGCGATCACCAGGACGTCCGCCCTGGGGCGGTCGGCGAGGGTGTACGTGAAGTGCTCGCTGGAGACGCGTTTGCCGGACTTGGTGCGCCCAGTGAACCAGACCTCGACCTTGTCGCCGACGTCGCCGTCCTGGACCTTGGCGCGGTACTCGTCGAAGTGCAGGTTGTCCTCGCCGCCGAAGGTCTCGCCGCCCCTCCACGGGCGCAGCTTCTGGTCGTGGACGCGGCCGCCGTTGACGCGGTACCTGAGCTCCTTGTCGCGCACCGACTTGCGGGCGGTTACGGAGATTTCCTGGTCGGCCCACCGGGCGTACGACGTGGTGAAGGGGTCGACGGTGAAGTCGAGGGCCTCCATGCCGACGGCCGAGGACGGCCGGTCGGGGTGGGCGGCGGTCTCCGCGACGGAGAGCGCGAAGGGGATGTTCTTGGCGAACTCCGCCTGGATCAGCTTCTCGTCGTCGGGGAAGTTGAATCCGGACTGGCAGTCCTCGGGCTTCCACTGGTCATTGGGGTCGATGTTCGACGCCGTCTGGCAGGTGGTCATCTCGGGGGTGAACATCATGATGCCGTTGACGTTCGCCGCGTGTCCGTCGGCCTCACCGTTGGTGGTGTAGAGCTCGGAGGAGACCTGCGGGTAGTACCCGGGAACAGCAGGCTTTTCGGGCGTTCCCGCGAGCGCTTTGTAGAGCACGTCGTCGGGTGTCGGAGTGGCGACCTGCCAGCCGACTCCGTAAAGGATCAGTTCGGCGGCGGAGTGGTAGTTGATGCCGTACTCGAAGCCGATGCGCTTCTGGAAGCGGTCGAGCGCCTGCGTCTCGGGCTCGGACATGGGGGACGCGCCGCGGTAGGTGGAGCTGGCGGGGTTGGGCGAGGAACCCTCGTTGTCGTAGCCCCACTTGTAGCCGAAGTTACGGTTGAGGTCGACGCCGTCACCGGGGGTGTACTTGCCGTCGGCGTCGATGTCGCGCATGTTCTTACGCCACAGACGGTCGCCCGCCGGGTCGTGGGTCCAGTCGTAACCGTCCGGGTTGGCGGAGAGGACGAACCACAGCTCGGTCGAGTCCACGATCTTGGTGATGCGGCGGTCCTTGCCGTACCGGTCCAGGTAGTGGTGCATCAGCCGCCGGGTCATCTCCGGGGTGATCCACTCACGGGCGTGCTGGTTGGACAGGTACAGCACGGAGGGCCTGGCGCCGTCCTTGACCTTTTTCGCGCCCTTGGTGAGCTTGAGGGCGAGGATGTCCTTGCCCTGGACGGTCTTGCCGATGGAGACGACCTTGGTGAGGTCCGGGTGCGCCTGGCCCGTCTTGACGATCTCCTCCTGGAGATTGCCCTTGCCGCTGTACGGGCGGTAGACGCCGTCCCCGGCGGCGGCGAGGCGGGACTCGGTCTTCGCCGAGACCTTGCGCTCCGTGAGGTTCCTGACGCCCTTGTCGGCCAGGACCTTGGCCTGGGCGTCGGTAAGGAACAGCTCGACGCGCGCCGTGCCCTTCTCCGGTGCGCGCTCGCCCATCTCGTGGGCGTCCTGGCCGGCCGCCAGGAGCAGGGGTACCTGCTCCTTGGTGACGTCCGCGTTGAACACCTTGACGGCGTCGGCGCCCGTGTCGGCCCCGGCCGCTCCCGCTCCGTCGGCCTGGGCGGCCGGTGCCACCGTCACGCCGCCGATCAGCAATGCGCCCGCTGCGAGGATCGATCTCGCTCTGCGTCTCATGTGCCCCCCTTGCGTTTGCGTGCCACGTAAGTGAACAGACGACAGGCTCATGACTGTCCATGGTCATGTCAATAGCGCGGACGGAGTACGGAAAACCGCCGCCGGCACCCTCTTAGGGGCACCGACGGCGGCGGACCTGGCCGAGGCGACCGGATCAGCCGACCAGGCCGTCGGCCATCTCTTCGGTGATCGTGGACTCCGTACCGGGGATGCCCAGGTCCTGGGCCCGCTTGTCGGCCATGGCCAGCAGACGGCGGATGCGACCGGCGACCGCGTCCTTCGTCAGCGGCGGGTCGGCCAGCGCGCCCAGCTCCTCCAGGGAGGCCTGCTTGTGGTCCATACGCAGCCGCCCGGCGGCGGCGAGGTGCTCGGGCACCTCCTCGCCGAGGATTTCCAGCGCGCGCCCCACCCGGGCGCCCGCGGCGACGGCCGCGCGCGCCGAGCGGCGCAGGTTGGCGTCGTCGAAGTTGGCCAGGCGGTTGGCGGTCGCGCGGACCTCGCGGCGCATTCGCCGCTCCTCCCAGGCCAGCACCGACTCGTGCGCGCCGAGGCGGGTCAGCAGCGCGCCGATCGCGTCCCCGTCCCGTACGACGACACGGTCCACGCCGCGCACCTCGCGCGCCTTGGCACCGATGGAGAGCCGGCGGGCGGCGCCGACCAGGGCGAGGGCGGCCTCGGGTCCCGGGCAGGTGACTTCCAGCGAGGACGAACGGCCCGGCTCGGTGAGCGAGCCGTGCGCCAGGAACGCCCCGCGCCACGCGGCCTCGGCGTCACACGTGGCGCCGGAGACGACCTGCGGGGGCAGTCCGCGGATGGGGCGGCCGCGGCCGTCGACCAGCCCGGTCTGGCGCGCCAGCTGATCACCGCCCGCCACCACCCGTACGAGGTAACGGGAGCCGCGCCGCAGACCGCTCGGAGCCATCACCACCAACTCGGAGTGGTGCCCGAAGATCTCCAGGATGTCCTTCTTGAGCCTGCGGGCCGCGAAGCTCACGTCCAGCTCCGCCTCGATCACAATCCGGCCGCTCACCAGGTGCAGCCCGCCCGCGAACCGAAGAATCGCCGAGACCTCCGCCTTCCTGCAGCAGGTCCGGGTGACGGGAAGCCGGGAGATTTCGTCCTTCACCGCTGCCGTCATCGCCATGGGCCGATCCTTCCATGCATCCGAAAAATACGGTCGTACGCGGCGGCCAACAGCTCCGGGTCGTGCTTCGGGGAGCCGTCGGGCGCGGCGACCGGCGCCAGCTCGACCGCCGCGCCGAACCGCTTGGCGGCATCGGAAAGAGACTCGCGATCGGGCACGGCAGCCTCGTCGGCCAACACCACGTCCAGGGCGAGTTTAGGGGCGTGTCGTCCCAAAACCTCCAAATGACGCTGCGGAGAGAACCCATCGGTTTCTCCGGGTTGCGGCGCGAGGTTCAGCGACAGGACCCGGCGGGCCTTCGTCTCGACGAGCGCGTCGAGCAGCTCGGGCACCAGAAGGTGCGGGATCACCGAGGAGAACCAGGAGCCGGGTCCGAGCACCACCCAGTCGGCGTCCAGGACGGCGGCAACGGCCTCGGGGACGGCCGGCGGGCCATGCGGGACGAGGTGTACGGACTGCACCTCGCCGGGGGTGAGCGCCACGGTCGCCTGGCCGCGGACCGTGTCCACGTCGTCGGGCCGCCGGGGATCGTGCCCGCGTACGAGCGCCTGGAGCTCCAGCGGCACGGCGGACATGGGCAGCACCCGGCCGTGCGCGCCGAGGAGCTTGCCGACCAGGTCCAGGGCCTGGACATGGTCGCCGAGCTGCTCCCACAGGGCGACGATCAGCAGATTGCCCACTGCGTGGTCGTGCAGGTCGCCGCGGCTGGAGAAGCGGTGCTGGATGACGCGCGACCAGGTCTGACCCCAGTCGTCGTCCCCGCACAGCGCGGCCAGCGCCTTGCGCAGGTCGCCCGGCGGCAGTACGCCGAGCTCGTCGCGCAGCCGGCCGCTGGAGCCGCCGTCGTCGGCGACGGTGACCACGGCGGTCAGATCGCCGGTGATGCGGCGCAGCGCCGTGAGCGACGCGGACAGACCCATGCCGCCGCCGAGGGCGACGACCTTGGGCTGGGCGCCGCGCTTGCGCTGCGGCCGCGCGGCGTCGTTGCCGCGCAGCCGGCGCAGGCGGAAGTTGCGTCCGGTCACTCGCGCCCCATGTCCCGGTGGACGAGGACGGTCTCCACGCCTTCGGAGGACAGGCGCGCGGCCAGCTTCTCCGACATGGCGACGCTGCGGTGCTTGCCGCCCGTACAGCCGACGGCGATGGTCACATAGCGCTTGCCCTCACGGCGGTAGCCGGCCGCGATGAGCTGGAGCAGCTCGGTGTACTGGTCGAGGAACTCCTTGGCACCGGGCTGGTTGAAGACGTAACCGGAGACCTCTTCGTTGAGGCCGGTGAAGGGGCGCAGCTCCGGGACCCAGTGGGGGTTCGGCAGGAAGCGGCAGTCGACGACGAGGTCGGCGTCGACCGGCAGGCCGTACTTGTAGCCGAACGACATGACCGTGGCGCGCAGATGCGGCTCGTCGTCGCCCGCGAACTGGGCGTCCATCTTGGCGCGCAGCTCGTGGACGTTGAGGCTGGAGGTGTCGATGACCAGGTCTGCGTCGCCTCGCAGCTCGCGCAGCAGGTCGCGCTCGGCCGCGATGCCGTCGGTGATCCGGCCGTCGCCCTGGAGCGGGTGGGGGCGGCGTACGGACTCGAAACGGCGCACCAGGGCGTCGTCCGACGACTCCAGGAAGACGATCCGCCGGGTGACCTCCTTGGCGTCCAGGTCGGCCAGGGATTCACGGAGGTTGTCGAAGAAGCGCCGGCCGCGGACGTCCACGACGACAGCGATACGGGCGACGTTGCCCTGCGAGCGGGCGCCCAGCTCCACCATGGTCGGGATCAGCGCGGGCGGCAGGTTGTCGACGACGAACCAGCCGAGGTCCTCCAGGCACTTGGCAGCGGTACTGCGGCCGGCTCCCGACATGCCCGAGATGATCACCAGCTCGGGGATGGCCGGCTCGGCCGCCTCGCCGTTGCTCCCGTTGTTGCCGTTGCTCCCGTTGTTGCCGTTGTGCCCGGTCTCGCCGGTCTCCCCGGTCGTGCCCGTACTCACGTCTGCTCCGTCTCGGTCGTACTCAGTCATTCCTGCTGCCCCCGTTCCGGCGGGGAGACCGCGGGTACTGCGGTCGCGGTGTCCTCGTCGTCATCAATGATCTCTCCTGTCGCCGTGTTCACGGCGGGTGCGGCCGGTGCCGCCTGTGCGAGGAACGCGGCGACGGTCTCGGCCGTCTTGCGGCCTATCCCCGGCACCTCGCAGATCTGGTCGATTGTGGCGGACCGGAGCTTCTTCACCGAACCGAAGTGCTTGACCAGTGCGTGCTTGCGCGTCTCGCCGAGGCCGGGGACCTCGTCGAGCGGGCCTGCCCTGAAGCGCTTGGCGCGCTTGGTGCGCTGGTAGCGGATGGCGAAATCGTGAGCCGTGTCACGGATCCGCTGAAGAAGGTAGAGGCCCTCACTCGTGCGGGGCAGGACGACCGGGTCGTCCTCGCCGGGCACCCAGACCTCTTCGAGGCGCTTGGCGAGACCGCAGACGGCTACGTCGTCGATGCCGAGCTCGTCGAGGGCGCGCTGGGCGGCCGCCACCTGGGGCTGTCCGCCGTCGACGACGACGAGCTGCGGCGGGTACGCGAAACGCTTGGGCCTGCCGTCGTCCTCCGTGCCCGGATCCGGCTCGGCGGGTACCTCCGTGGCCCCGTTTCCCTCGATCCACTCCCCCGTCTTCTCCTTCTCCTGGAGATAGCGCCTGAAGCGGCGGGTGAGCACCTCGTGCATGGACCGGACGTCGTCCTGGCCCTCGAAGGTCTTGATCTGGAAGCGGCGGTACTCGCTCTTGCGCGGCAGGCCGTCCTCGAAGACCACCATCGAGGCCACCACGTCGTCGCCCTGCAGGTGGGAGATGTCGAAGCACTCGATGCGCAGCGGGGCGGAGTCCAGACCGAGCGCCTCCGCGATCTCCTCCAGTGCGCGGGAGCGGGTGGTGAGGTCGGAGGCGCGCTTGGTCTTGTGCAGGACGAGGGTCTGCTGGGCGTTGCGCTGGACCGTCGCCATCAGGTCCTTCTTGTCACCGCGCTGCGGGATGCGCAGCGACACGTTGGAGCCGCGCCGCTCCGCGAGCCACTGGGACACCGCCGGGGCGTCCTCGGGCATCGCGGGGACGAGGACCTCCTTGGGCACCGCGTCGCCGCGCTCCTCGCCGTACAGCTGCTGGAGGGCGTGCTCGACGAGGCCTGCCGTGTCGACGGCCTCGACCTTGTCGGTGACCCAGCCGCGCTGGCCGCGGACCCGCCCGCCGCGTACGTGGAAGATCTGGACGGCGGCTTCCAGCTCGTCCTCGGCGACGGCGATCAGATCGGCGTCGGTGGCGTCGTTGAACACCACCGCGTTCTTCTCGAGAGCGCGGCGCAGCGCGCCTATGTCGTCGCGCAGACGGGCGGCCTTCTCGTACTCCATGTCCTCGGCGGCCTCGTGCATCTGCTGCTCGATGCGCTTGAGGTACTGGCCCGTGCGGCCCGCCATGAAGTCGCAGAACTCGTCTGCCAATTCGCGGTGCTCCTCGGGGGTGACGCGGCCCACACAGGGTGCGGAGCACTTGCCGATGTAGCCGAGGAGGCAGGGGCGGCCGGTCCTGGTGGCGTTCTTGAAGACACCGGCCGAGCAGGTGCGTACGGGGAAGACGCGGAGCATTAGGTCGACGGTCTCGCGGATGGCCCAGGCGTGCCCGTACGGACCGAAGTAGCGCACGCCCTTCTTCTTGGGGCCGCGCATGACCTGGACCCTCGGGAACTCCTCATTGAGGGTCACCGCGAGGGACGGGTAGCTCTTGTCGTCGCGGTACTTGACGTTGAAACGGGGGTCGTACTCCTTGATCCAGGAGTACTCCAGCTGGAGCGCCTCGACCTCGGTGGACACGACCGTCCACTCGACGGACGCGGCCGTGGTGACCATGGTGCGGGTGCGCGGGTGGAGATTGGCCAGGTCCTGGAAGTACGAGGACAGGCGCGGGCGCAGGCTCTTGGCCTTCCCGACGTAGATCACCCGGCGGTGCTCGTCGCGGAATTTGTAGACCCCCGGCGAGTCGGGGATCTGTCCCGGCTTGGGGCGGTAACTGGAGGGGTCTGCCATGCCACACACCCTACTTGCGGGCAGTGACAGTGCGGGTGCGGCCGAAGCCGCGGGTGCGACCGGGGGCGACCCGGGGGTGGGAGGTGCGCGTGGGCCTCCCACCCCCTCGTCGCTAGCCGCCCCGGGCCGTGCGGCGGCGCTTCCGGAGCGCCGTCGACGCCAGGGCCAAGGCAGCGAGGCCCCCGGCGCCCGCGGCCAGCGGTGCGACCAGGGACGGTTCACGGGGCTGCTCGGCGAGGGCGGTGCCGGTGGCCGTCGCCGCCGGCTCGGCCCCGTAACCGCCGGCCTTGCCCTTCTTCGCGTACGCCGAGCCCGGGAGCTTGTCGCCGTACGCCTTGTGTACGCGGTCCCGGTAGGCGGTGAGAGTGGTGCCGGCGGCGCCCACGGCCCGTACCGCGTCCTCGTCCAGGGGCAGCACGCGCGCGTGGCGCTGCACGAACCAGGCGTCGAGCTGCGGTTCGCGGAAAACGGTCCCTCCCGGGAGCGTTCGGGCGCCCTTCGCGGCGAAGCGTGCCTCGTCGTCACCGGTGGCGATGTTCACCACCTGCCAGGGGCCGCTCTCGCCGTTCCCGGGAACCATCCACAGGGATGCCCTGCGGCCGTCCGAAGAGACGGCTGTTCCCGCGAGGTACTCCAGCTTCGCTATGGGTACGCCCTCCCGGCCCGCCACGAAGTCCGGGGCGAGCGTGTAGACGGGCACTGTGGCGTCCGCGACACGGGGGTCGGCCGCCTCTGCCGTGACGGCGCCCTCGCGGGCGAAGAAGCGGGCCAGGGTGTCACGGGTGGCGGGCGCGGCAGCCGCCTTGTGCGCGGCGGCCCGGTGCTCGGCGGAGGGGGCAGCCGGGGCGGGCGGCGCCGGGTTCTCGTCGGCGCCGGCCCGCGGGGCGAGGCCCAGCAGGAGGGTCGCGGCCGCGGCGGCGACGGCGGCCCGGGTGACGTGTCCGGTCATCGCGATCACGCCCCTATCCGGTAGAGCGAGTGGGTCCAGGAGAAGGAGTTGTTGTCGACGTACCAGCTGTGGGAGGCCCAGTTGTAGCGGTCGCTGCTGGCCCAGGGGTCGCCCCAGTAGACCCAGCTGTTGGCGGTGTCGTAGCCGTAGATGACGTGCATGTGACCGCCACCGCTCTGCCACTGGATGCGGGTCTCTATGGGGCGGTCCGCGTTGACCTCGGTCTGTACGGTCGGGTAGCGCAGCCAGCCGGTGACGTACGAACCGGGATTGACGCCCGCCCAGTCGAGACCCTTCTGGACGTTTCCGAGGGTGGCCTGGCTGTTGGGGCATTCGGTGCCCTGCTGGCGTCCGAAGGCGGCGTTGCAGAACTGGTTCTGGGTGTGGTTCCTGCCGAACCAGGCGGCGATGGTGTTGCCGCCGGCGGCCCAGCACCAGTTCGTCTTCTGCTGGGCCTGCATGGTGATGCCGAGGCGCTTGGCGGCGAGCGCCGCCGACGGGTCGGCGGTGGTGGCGGTGGTGGCGGCCGCGGCGGTGGCCGTGGTGGCGGGGATGCTGAGCAGGACTGCGGCGATCACGACGGCCGGGGAGAGCCGTCTCTTTCGGTTGCGCATCGCGTTCCTCCCGAGGCGGGGGGTGAATGGAGGAGCGCGTCCGGACGCTGTTGTGGAGCATCAAGTGTTGTCGGGGGCAGGTCAACACGCTTCAATGCGGGTGGCTCGGCGCTGTGAACGGTGTGGCCCGGGAGTGAACGTTCCCGCTTCGCCCACCTGGCCACCGGCCCCCGCAGGCGCACCGTCGCGCCCGTCACGTCGTGAACGTTCACTGGAGGATCCCGATGCCGCAGATCACGGGCAAGGGGGCGCGAGACCGCGGACAGCGGGCGCCGGGAAGCACGGACGACGCCGCGCAGGCGGATCTGGAGCAGGCGCTGCACACCGGCCCCTTCCACCTGGCGCTGCGTGCCGCGCTCGCCGCGCGCGGGCTGCCGTTGCAGCGCGTACAGCACCATCTGGCCGCCCGCGGGATCAAGGTCGGCGTCACGAGCCTCAGTTACTGGCAGCAGGGCGCGCGGCGCCCACAGCGTCCCGAGTCGCTGCGCGCCGTACGCGCGCTGGAGGAGCTGTTGCGGCTGCCCGGCGACTCACTGATCCGGCTGCTCGGCGCCGGGGATGTGCGCAGTGATGCGGAGCGCCCCGCCGCGCGCTCGTACCGCGCTCTCGTCGAGGCGTCCGACGCGCTGGAGGGGCTGCTCGCCGAGCTGGAGTTTCCGGCGGACGGCGGGCTGCACACGGTGGGCCTCCACGAGCGCGTACGGATCGGAGCCGCGCGGGAGCTGATCGCCCGCGACTCGCAGCACGTCGTACGGGCCCACCGCGACGGCATCGACCGCTACCTGGCCATCCACCACGGAGACCCGGGGTGCGACCCCGCGCGGGTGGTGGTGCGGGCGCGCGAGAACTGCCGGACGGGCCGCGTGCGGTGGGACGCGGACTCGGGGGTCGTCGTGGCCGAGCTGCTCTTCGACGCGCGGCTGCGGGCCGGTGAGACGTACCTCTTCGGTTACTCCGTCGAGGACGGCACCGGCGGCCCGAGCAGCGAGTACGTACGCGGCTTCAGCTTCACGGGCGGGCAGTACGTGCTCCAGGTGCGCTTCGACGAGCGGGCGCTGCCCGTACGGTGCCGGCGCTTCACCCAGACCTCGGCGGGCGCGGCGCGCGGCGCCCGCACAGACCTCACGCTGAGCGGCCGGCACGGGACGGTGCACCTGGTCGAGCAGGGGGTGCGGGCGGGCATCCTGGGGATCGACTGGGACTGGGAGTGACCTGCGGGGTCAGGCGTCCGGGCCGGTGGCCGGTCCGGTGGCCGCGCCGGCGTCCTGGCCCGCGACGAGCTTGCCGCCTTCGACCTTGACCGGGATCGCGGGCAGCGGCACGGTCGCCGGGCCCTGGAGCACGTCACCCGTCGTCACGTCGAAACGGCTGCCGTGGCAGGGGCAGTTGCCTTCGCCCTTCTCGACCTTGTCCAGGACACAGCCCGCGTGCGTGCACTGCGCGCTGAACGCCTTGTACTTCCCCTCGGCCTGGCAGCTGACGATGATCCGCTGCTCGCGGTAGAGCTTCGCGCCACCGACCGGGACCTCGTCCGCCGCACCGAGGCTCACGGGTGTGGAGGGCAGCGGCTTGGCGTGGCCGAGCTTCGACTCGGTGGAGCAGGCCGCCACACCCAGTCCCGCCGCGCCGGCGAGTACGGCGCCCTTCAGCACGGTGCGGCGGGGGGCTGACTGGCCGGACATGCGGTCTCCACTGGTCAAGGGATGTATGACATTCGTACGACAGACCCGACGATACCGGCGGAGATCGGCGGCTCTCGCGCGGGCTGTCCCGGCGGGCGGCGATGGGTTACGTTCGGGCCTGTGATCGTCGTCGCCGGAGAGTCCCTGATCGACCTGGTGCCGCAGGGGACGGGCGCGCTGGCGCCCCTGTCGCCGCGGCTGGGCGGCGGGCCGTACAACACCGCCGTGGCCCTGGGGCGACTGGGCTCCCGCACCTCCTTCTGCTCCCGGATCTCGACGGACGGCTTCGGCGAAGCCCTCGTCGAAGGGCTGCGAACGGCCGGCGTGGACACCTCGCTCGTCCAGCGCGGTGCGGAGCCGACGACGCTGGCGGTGGCGGCGCTGGACGCGGACGGATCGGCCGGTTACGGCTTCTACACGGAGGGCAGCGCGGACCGTCTCTTCGAACTGCCGGCCGCGGCTCTCCCTGCGGACGTACGGGCGCTGGCTCTCGGCACCTGCTCGCTGGTCCTGGAGCCGGGGGCGAGCGCGTACGAGGCGCTGTTGCGGCGTGAGGCGGGGCGCGGGCTGTTCACCCTGCTCGACCCGAACATCCGGGCCGGCCTGATCCCGGACGCGAACGCCTACCGTGCGCGCTTCAGGAGCTGGCTGCCGTACGTCTGTCTGCTGAAGCTGTCGCAGGAGGACGCGGCGTGGCTGGGCGGGTCGGTGGAGGAGTGGCTGGCGGCGGGGCCCGCGGCGGTGGTGCTGACGCGGGGCGCGGAGGGGATGACGGTACGGACGAGATGCGGCGGGGCGGACGTGAGTGTCCCGGCGGTACGGGTGGAGGTGGCCGACACGATCGGTGCGGGCGACACGGTGAACGCGGCACTGCTGCACCGGCTTTCGGCGCACGGGGTGCTCTCGGCGGAGGCAGCGGCGGCGGAGGCGGTGGCGGCGCTGGACACCGCCGCCTGGAGCGACACCCTGACGTTCGCGGCCCGCGCGGCCGCGATCACCTGCTCCCGCCCGGGCGCCAACCCGCCGTACGCGACAGAGCTGGCGTCGTAAGGCCGACGCGTCCGGCTTGGTTTCGTCCGAACCGCCCCACGCGAACGGCCCCTCACCCGGGCACGGGTGAGGGGCCGCACAGGAAGCGCGAGCGTCACGCCTTGCGGGAGCGTGCCGCCTTTGCCGGAGCGGTCGCGCCCGGGGCCTTCTTCGCGGTGGCCGCCCTCGCCGTCGCCGTCTTCCTGGCCGGGGCCGACTTCGCCGCTGCCACCGCCTTCTTCGCCGGCGCCTTCTTGGCGGACTTCTTCACCGGGGTCGCGTCGCTCACCCGGTCGCCCAGGATGTCCCTGAGGAACTTGCCCGTGTGGCTCGTCGGCACGGCGGCCACCTGCTCGGGGGTGCCCTCGGCGACGACCAGGCCGCCGCCGTTGCCGCCCTCGGGGCCCATGTCGATGACCCAGTCGGCCGTCTTGATGACGTCCATGTTGTGCTCGATGACGATCACCGAGTTGCCCTTGTCGACCAGGCCGGACAGCACCGTGATGAGCTTCGAGATGTCCTCGAAGTGCAGACCCGTGGTCGGCTCGTCCAGGACGTACACCGTGCGTCCCGTGGACCGCTTCTGCAGCTCGGAAGCGAGCTTCACGCGCTGCGCCTCACCGCCCGACAGCGTCGGCGCGGACTGGCCGAGGCGGACGTACCCGAGACCCACCTCATTGAGCGTCCTGAGGTGACGGGCGATCGTCGGGACGGCCTCGAAGAAGTCCAGGGCCTCCTCGATCGGCATGTCCAGCACCTCGGCGATGGACTTGCCCTTGTAGTGGACCTCCAGGGTCTCCCGGTTGTAGCGCGCCCCGTGGCAGACCTCGCACGGGACGTACACGTCCGGCAGGAAGTTCATCTCGATCTTGATGGTGCCGTCGCCCGAGCAGTTCTCGCAGCGGCCGCCCTTGACGTTGAAGGAGAAGCGGCCCGGCAGATAGCCGCGCACCTTCGCCTCCATCGTCTCCGCGAACAGCTTGCGCACGTTGTCGAAGACACCGGTGTACGTCGCCGGGTTGGACCGGGGCGTACGGCCGATCGGTGACTGGTCGACGTGGACCACCTTGTCGACGAGGTCGTCGCCCTCCACGCGCGTGTGGCGGCCCGGCACCGTACGGGCGCCGTTCAGTTCACGCGCCAGGTGCGTGTAGAGGATGTCGTTGACCAGGGTCGACTTTCCGGATCCGGAGACGCCGGTGACGGCCGTCAGTACGCCGAGCGGGAAGGACACGGCGATGTCACGCAGGTTGTTCTCGCGGGCGCCGTGGACGGTGAGCTGACGCGTCGGGTCCGCGGGTCGGCGGATGTCCGGCATGGCGATGGACCGCTTGCCGGCCAGGTACTGACCGGTGACGGACGCCTTGTTGTCCAGCAGCTCCTTGAGCGAGCCGCTGTGGACGACCTTGCCGCCGTGCTCACCCGCGCCCGGGCCGATGTCGACGATCCAGTCGGCCACCTTGATGGTGTCCTCGTCGTGCTCGACGACGATCAGGGTGTTGCCCATGTCGCGCAGGCGGACCAGCGTCTCGATCAGGCGGTGGTTGTCGCGCTGGTGCAGACCGATGGACGGCTCGTCCAGGACGTACAGCACTCCGACGAGGCCGGAGCCGATCTGGGTGGCGAGCCGGATGCGCTGCGCCTCGCCGCCGGACAGCGTGCCGGCCGCCCGGTTGAGCGACAGGTAGTCGAGGCCGACGTCGACCAGGAACCTCAGCCGCTCGTTGACCTCCTTGAGCACGCGCTCGGCGATCTTCTTGTCACGGGCGTTCAGCGTCAGCCGGCCCAGGAACTCCGCGCAGTCGCTGATGGACATGGCGGCGACCTCGGCGATGGACTTCTCCATGACCGTGACCGCGAGGACCAGCGGCTTGAGGCGCGTGCCGTTGCAGGTCGGGCAGTGCACCTCGCGCATGTAGCCCTCGAAGCGCTCCCTGCTGGAGTCGCTCTCGGCCTCGGAGTGCCGCCGCTTGACGAACGGCACCGCGCCCTCGAAGGACGTGGTGTAAGCCCGCTCGCGGCCGTACCTGTTGCGGTAGCGGACCTCGATCTGCGTCTTGTGGCCGTGCAGCAGGGCCTTCTTGGCACGCTGCGGCAGCCCGGCCCACGGGATGTCCGTACGGAAGCCGAGTGCGTCGGAGAGCGCGCCGACGAGGCGCGCGAAGTAGTCCTTGGTGTGCCCGTGGGACCAGGGGTTGATCGCGCCCTCGTCGAGGGACTTGTCCTCGTCCGGGACGATCAGCTCCGGGTCGACCTCCATGCGCGTGCCGATGCCGGTGCAGTCCGGGCAGGCGCCGAAGGGCGAGTTGAAGGAGAAGGACCGGGGCTCCAGCTCCTCGAACGACAGATCGTCGTACGTGCAGTAGAGGTGCTCGGAGTACATCCGCTCACGGTCGGGGTCGTCCGCGGGGAGGTCGACGAAGTCGAGGATGACCATGCCGCCGGCCAGCCCGAGGGCGGTCTCCACCGAGTCGGTGAGCCGGCGCTTGGCGCTGTCCTTCACCGTCAGGCGGTCGATGACCACCTCGATGGTGTGCTTCTCCTGCTTCTTCAGCTTGGGCGGCTCGCTCAGCTGGATGGTCTCGCCGTTGACCCGGGCGCGGCTGTAGCCCTTGGTCTGGAGGTCGGCGAAGAGGTCGACGAACTCGCCCTTGCGCTCGCGCACGAGCGGCGACAAAACCTGGAAGCGGCTGCCCTCGGGCAGCTCGAGCACCTTGTCGACGATGGCCTGCGGCGACTGGCGGGCGATCGGCCGGCCGCACTCGGGACAGTGCGGCTTGCCGATACGGGCGAACAGCAGGCGGAGGTAGTCGTAGACCTCGGTGATGGTGCCGACCGTCGAGCGCGGGTTGCGCGAGGTCGACTTCTGGTCGATGGACACCGCGGGCGACAGGCCCTCGATGAAGTCCACGTCGGGCTTGTCCATCTGGCCCAGGAACTGACGGGCGTAGGAGGAGAGCGACTCGACGTACCGGCGCTGCCCCTCGGCGAAGATCGTGTCGAACGCGAGGGAGGACTTGCCCGACCCCGAGAGCCCGGTGAACACGATGAGGGAGTCACGCGGGAGGTCGAGCGAGACGTTTTTGAGGTTGTGCTCGCGAGCGCCACGAACGATGAGACGGTCGGCCACGCCGGTCCGCACCTTTCTTGAGAGAGGCAGAGAGGACTGAGCCCCCCGGTTCTCAGACTATGGGGGTAACCACAGCGATGTTGTAAGGATTCCTGATGCCTCCGACGAGCGTATAGCACGTGCATTCGAATTAGAGCCACGGCCGGACGGCTTCACTCGATCGTGTGACCGGACTATCGTCGGCGCCATGAACGATCACGTGCGCGACCTGGCCTCTGTACGCGAAGCGACCGACCGGCTCCTCGCCGCGACCGGCAAGCTGGACAACGCCGACGTGACGCAACCGTCACGGCTGCCGGGCTGGACGCGCGGGCACGTACTGGCTCACCTGGCCCGTAACGCGGACGCTCTGGTGAACGTCCTGGCAGGCCGGCCCATGTACGCGAGCGCCGAAGCGCGCGACGCCGACATCGAGCGCGGCGCCCCGCGCCCGCTCGTCGTACAGCTGGAGGACGTGCGCGAAAGCGCGGCCCGCTTCGACGACGCGGGCGCCGCTCCCGCCGACTGGTCCCGTACGGTCGCCCTGCGCAACGGCGTCACGGACTCCGCCTCCCGCATCCCCTTCCGCCGCCTCGTCGAGGTCGAGCTGCACCACGTCGATCTGGGCGTCGGATACGAGCTGGAGGACCTGCCGGAGGAGTTCACGGGACGCGAGATCGCGTTCCTCGCGGACCGCTTCGCGGGGAACCCCGGCGTACCCGCGATCACGCTGACGGCCACCGGCGGACGGCAGTGGCGTACGGGAAGCACCGAAGGCGTTCCCGTGAACGTCACCGGCAGCGCCCCCGACCTCCTGGGCTGGCTCGCGGGCCGCCGCGACGGCGCCGGGCTCGACACCGCCGGCGCCCCGCTGCCCGCGCTGCCGCCGCTATAGGCTGGCTCCATGACGTACAGCGGAGCGGTCAAGGTCGGCGGTCCTGCGCACGTGCACGAGCTCACGGACCTGTTGATCTCCAAGGTCGCGGTCGGGTCCATGAACAACAACGCGTACCTGCTGCGCTGCCGGGACACCGGAGAGCAACTGCTGATCGACGCGGCCGCCGAGCCGCGCACCCTCCTGAGGCTGATCGGTGACGACGGCATCGGGTCCGTCGTCACCACCCACCGCCACGGCGATCACTGGCAGGCCCTTGCCGAGGTCGTGGCGGCTACAGGGGCGCGCACGTACGCGGGCCGGTACGACGCGGAAGGCATCCCCGTCGCGACCGACGTACTGCTCGAGGACGGCGACACCTTCCGGGTCGGGCGCATCGAGCTGACCGCCCGTCACCTGGCAGGCCACACGCCGGGCTCCGTCGCCCTGGTCTACGACGACCCTCACGGGCACCCGCACGTCTTCACTGGGGACTGCCTCTTCCCGGGTGGCGTGGGCAACACCTGGAAGGACCCTGAGGCCTTCGCGAGCCTCATCGGTGACGTCGAGGAGAAGCTCTTCGGCCGGCTCCCCGACGAAACCTGGGTCTATCCCGGGCACGGCAACGACACCACGCTCGGGAACGAGCGCCCGCACCTGCCCGAGTGGCGCGAGCGCGGCTGGTAGAGCGCGGGACCCGCAGCAGCCGGTACGACTGCTTCCGTGCGCCCCGTAACCGCTGTTCGGGTCGGGTAGTTGTGGGCGCATGCGCGAAGAACGACCTCCCTCCATGATCCGCCTGGCCACCGCGTCGCTCGCCGGAACAGCCATCGAGTTCTACGACTTCTTTGTCTACGGAACAGCCGCCGCGCTCGTTCTCGGGCCGCTCTTCTTCCCGACGTTTTCGCCGCTCGCGGGAACGCTCGCAGCGTTCGGCACCTTCGCGGTCGGTTTCATTTCACGACCGCTCGGATCTGTCGTCTTCGGGCACATCGGCGACCGTTACGGGCGCCGTCCTGTCCTGTTCGCCTCACTGTTGCTCACGGGAATCGCGACCGTCGCCGTCGGCTGCGTACCGACGTACGGGTCGATCGGAGCAGCGGCGCCCGTACTCCTTCTGGTGTTGCGCTTTCTGCAGGGCCTCGGGCTCGGCGGCGAGTGGGGCGGTGCGGTTCTGCTGACCGCCGAGCACGCCCCCGCGAACCGGCGCGGACTGTGGGCGAGTTTCCCGCAGATCGGCCCCCCGGTCGGCTTCCTGCTGGCCAACGGCGTCATGCTCGCCCTCTCGGCGTCACTGACCGACGCGCAGTTCGCGGCGTGGGGTTGGCGCGTGCCGTTCTGGGCGGCGGGCCTGCTGGCCGCGGCCGGTCTCCTGCTGCGTACGTCCCTGTCGGAGACCCCGCAGTTCAAGCAGCTCGCCGAGACCGGCGAGCGGGCGACCGTCCCCCTCGCCGAGGTCGTACGCGACCACTGGCGGCTCGTCATGCTCACGGCCGGCGCGCTCGCCGTCGGATACGCGGTCTTCTACGCCGTGACGACCTGGTCCCTCGCGTACGCGACGGAACAACTCGGTGTCAGCCGTACGGTGATCCTCGCCTGCATCATGGGGGCCGTGGCGATCACGGGCGTGGTCACGCCGTTCGTCGCGATGCTGGGCGACCGTCACGGGCGCAAGCCGCTGTGCCTGCTGGGCTGCGCGGCGGCAGCGCTGTCGATGTTCCCGATGGTCGCGCTGCTGCACACCGCCGAGCCCCTGTTGATGTTTCTCGGCTTCCTCGGAGCGCTGCTGTCGTTCGTCACCATGTTCGCGGTGGTCGCCGCCTACCTGCCGGAGCTGTACGAGCCGAGGGTGCGCTGCACGGGCGCGGCCGTCGGCTACAACCTGGCGGGGGTACTCGGCGGCGCGCTGACCCCGATCGTCGCGACGGCGGTGGCGCACGGCGAAGGGCCGCCCTGGGGTGTCGCCGTGTATCTGACCGTCATCGCGCTGCTGAGCCTGGGGTGCTTCGCGCTGCTGCCGGAGACCAGGCCCGCGCGCACCCCTGTGGCGGAAGCGGCCCCTGCCTGAAACCGACCCGTACGAACGCGAACCGGCCGGTGCGAGCGGTACTGCTCCGCTCGCACCGGCCGGTGAGTCCCTGACGCGGTCAGGACTCGACGCTCTCCTTGTCGCCGGCCTCGACGGCCTCCGCCGCCTCGGCCGCCGCGCGCTGTTCCGTCTTCTTGTTGGCGATGAGGCTGGTGATCGTGGTGATGATCAGCACGCCGCAGATGACCGTCAGCGAGAAGGGGATGGAAATCTCGGGCACGTGCACCCCGGACTCGTGCAGGGCGTGGAGCACCAGCTTGACGCCGATGAAGCCCAGGATGACCGACAGGCCGTAACTCAGGTGGACCAGCTTCTTGAGCAGTCCGCCGATGAGGAAGTACAGCTGCCGCAGACCCATGAGGGCGAAGGCGTTGGCGGTGAAGACGATGTACGGGTCCTGGGTGAGACCGAAGATCGCCGGGATCGAGTCCAGCGCGAACAGCACATCGGTGGTGCCGATGGCGAGCATGACGACCATCAGGGGTGTCAGGACGCGCTTGCCGTTGTTCCGGATGAAGAGCTTGGTGCCGTGGTACTTGTCCGCGACGCCGAAGCGGTTCTCGATCGACTTGAGGAGACGGTTCTCCTCGAACGCCTCTTCCTCGTCGTCGGCCCGCGCCTCCTGGATGAGCTTCCAGGCGGTGTAGATGAGGAACGCGCCGAAGATGTAGAAGACCCACGAGAAGTTGGCGATGACCGCGGCACCGGCCGCGATGAATATCGCGCGCAGGACCAGGGCGATCAGCACGCCGATCAGCAGTACACGCTGCTGGAGGTGGGACGGCACCGAGAACTTCGCCATGATCAGCACGAAGACGAAGAGATTGTCCACGCTGAGCGATTTCTCGGTGATGAAGCCGGCGAAGAACTCACCGGATGCCTGCGCGGTGCCGAATATCAGCAGTCCCAGGCCGAACAGCACGGCCAGGGCGATCCAGACGCCCGTCCAGATTCCGGCTTCCTTGATCGACACGTCATGCGGCTTGCGGCCGATGAGGAAATCCACACCGATCAGGGCGACCAGACCGAGAATGGTCAGCACCCAAAGAGTCATTGAAACGTCCACTGCGCCTCCGGCAGATAGCTACGGCAACTCACTCAGCGTCGTCGCTGCCGGAGGTCTCTTCCACCCGAGCGCGTCCACGCGCTCGGGCCGACGCCCCGGGACCGATGGCGGTCCGTATTGACGGGTACGTCGCAGCCGGGAGTACTCCCCTCCGCTCCACGAAGAGTACAGGAACTACCAAGAGGAGGTAAAGGGATGGGTAAAGCACTCCCAAAAGCGCCGGTCAGCGGGGCAGTGACCGCCTCGCGGCCGCCACTTGTGCGAGTGCCTGCCGCAAAACCTGGCTGCCCGGTGGCGGCAGCAGCGGCTCGTACGTCCACGTATGACCGACCCAGGGGTCGATCAGATGGTCGTCGGGCACCGGTGTGACCCGCAGCAGCGCCCGCCACAGTGGATCGAGCACCGGACCGTACGCGCTCGCGTCCTCGCGGTCCGCGACCATCATCAGGTGCACGCCGACCGGCGGGCCCTCGTCGGCCAGATAGCGGAGCTGGGTGACGGCGCGGTCGTCGAAACCGTGCGGGAAGTCGTTGACGATCAGGAGCTGCTCGGCCGTGTCCAGGTCGGGCGGGAGCGAGTCCGTCACCCCGCCCCGGACCGCCATCTGCACCAGTTCCACCCGCTGCGTGAGCTTGGCCAGCACCGCGGCCACGCCCTGAGCGCCGGACGCGGGCGGCGCGTCGAGCACCCCGGACTCGGTCAGCGGGGCGAGCGCGGGCGCGCCTGTGCCCGCCGGGTCGATGACATGAACGGTGAACTCGCCCGCGGGGTAGACCGCCAGCAGGCGTGCCGCGTGCGCTGCGGCGGTCTCCATGGCCGCCGCACGCAGCTGGTCGGACTCCATCATCAGCGCGGCCTCGGAGCCGGAACGGCCACTGTCGATCCACAGGCCGCGCTCCAGCGGCAGGCGGACCAGCATGGGGATGCGCAGGTCCGGGCGCTCGGGCAGACGCAGGTCGCCGACGCGCAGGGCCATCGGGATCTCCATGGGGACCCGGTAGCCGTGCCAGACCGGGCTGGCCCAGGAGGCGAAGGCGGGCGGCAGAGCGGGCTCGACGACGTCGGCCTCGGCGGCGAGCTGTGCCAGGTCGC
Organism: Streptomyces sp. TRD_SC_5; assembly: GCF_056836825.1. Taxonomy (NCBI): domain Bacteria; kingdom Bacillati; phylum Actinomycetota; class Actinomycetes; order Kitasatosporales; family Streptomycetaceae; genus Streptomyces; species Streptomyces sp. TRD_SC_5. The sequence continues at coordinate 1,574,505 of NZ_JBWZZS010000001.1, forward strand.
GGTCCAGTACGTCGCGGGCCTGGCCGACGAGCTTGTCGTGCTTGGCCTGGGCCGCCGCGCGGGCGGTGTCGCCCGCGGTCCCGATCCGGCTGCGCGGGTCGGAGAGTGCTTTGTCGAGCTCCTGGTCCATCCGGGATTCGGCGAAGTCGACCGCGCTGCGGTACGCCGCGGTGGTGCGGGCCAGGTCTTCGAACATCCCCCACACCTGGTTGTACAGGCGCTCCTCCATGGACCAGCCGGTCGCGTCACCGGCGACGGGCTGGGGGTACTGGCCGGGCGGTGCGGGCGGCGCGGTGGGCGGCGGGGGCGACGGCGCGGTGTTCTGGCGGCGTGGGTGCGCGTAGTCGATCGGGCCGCCCGGCGGTGTGGGCACGAGTGGTGGGGCGGGTGTGGATGCGGGTGTGGCTGCCGGTGCCGACGCGGGCGGCGGCGGAGCGTCGGTCTGCGCGTCGCGTCCGAGGTTCGTGGCGTGGGACGTCGTACGCCGGGCCCGGTCGTCGTCCTGGCTGCGGGGCGGGGGCGGCGCGACAGAGCGGGCCATGCCGCTGCTGACCGCGTCCTGGATGGCGGCGGCGAGTTCGTGTGCCTGCGTAAGGCCCTGGTCGCCGAGCATCTCGGCGAGGCCGCCGGCGTAACCCTGGCCGACGGCACGTACCTTCCAGATGCCCTGCCGGCGGTAGAGCTCCAGGGCGACGACGGCGGACTCGCTGTCCAGGCCGGTCACGGTGTAGTTGGCGACCTCGGAGCCGTCGAGCCCGGTGACGGAGACGAAGGGGGCCGCGACGGCGCCGAAGCGGACCGGGCCTCCGACGCCCATGGGCAGGGCGAGCAGGACGTTCACCCGGTGCACGGTCTCGGGCAGGGCCTCGAGGTCCACGGCGAGCCGGTGGTCGGCCGCGGCCTGCTTGGACACTTCGAGCCCGGGAAGGTTCGGCGAGCCGGGGTGGGCGACCCACTCCGTACCGCGTACGGTGCCGTGCTCGTCGCCAAGGGTGGCACCGGCCACGACCGGCTTGCCGGCCGAAACCCGGATCTCCAAACGGGCCTGGGACAAGGGGTGGTTCTGCCCCCGGACCAGCTCGGCCGTCATCGCCTGTCTCCCCCGCGTCGCAATGGTGGATGTGGTGCAGCTCCCGACGGCACGATGCCTCCGGGAGCTGCGCGTACTTCAGCGGTCGCCTGCTACAGGTGCGGCAGGATCGACGGCATCAGGTCCTGGAAGGTACGGCCGTTGGCAGGGGTGCCGATGGCCGTCATCTTCCAGCCGGCGCCGTCGCGGTGCACCTTGGCCATGATCTGGGCGGTGTACTGGCCGCCGCCGTCGAGCGTGTAGCGGGCCATCTCCTGGCCGTTGGTCTCGTCGACGATGCGGCAGAACGCGTTCTGCACTTCCTGGAACGTCTGGCCGGTGAAGGAGTTCACCGTGAAGACGATCTGGTCGATGTGCACCGGCACGCGCTGGAGGTCGACGAGGATCGCCTCGTCGTCCCCGCCCTGGCCGGCGCCGCCGACCAGATTGTCACCGGTGTGCTTCACGGAGCCGTCGTCGCTGACGAGGTGACGGAAGAAGACGACGTCGACCGGCTGCTTGTCGGCGAACAGAACCGCCGAGGCATCGAGGTCGACCTCCCGGGTGCGCGAACCGAACAGACCGCGCCGCGGCGCCGCCTGCCAGCCGAGCCCCATCCGGACGGCGGTGAGCGAACCGCCGCCCTTCTTCTCCAGGCTGATGGCCTGACCCTTGGTCAGATTGACGCCAGGTCCCCCGGGCGCGCTGCCCTTGGATACATCCACCACGCGCTGTCCCCTCTCCATGCTTACCCCGCGGCCCGCCCGTGTGCGTGCGGCTGCCCAGAACCCTACGCAGTCACGCCCGGGCCGCCACAGCCGCGTCGCACTTTGTGTCGGTCTTGCAACACACCAGGTGCCGGGCGGGCGCCGGGGCCGTCAGGCCTGCCCCGCCTCCCTCATCTGCCTCAGTTCCTTCTTCAGCTCCCCCACCTCGTCGCGGAGCCGCGCGGCCACCTCGAACTGCAGCTCGGCGGCCGCCGCACGCATCTGCTCCGTCATCTCCTCGATGAGCGCGGCCAGTTCGGCGGCGGGGCGGTCGGTGAGCACATCACCCTTCTTGCCCGCCCTGGCGCCCTTGGCCGCCTTGCCGCCGAGCACGGGCACCGGGGCCTTGGCCCCCTTGCCTTCCTTCGCCTGACGGAAGCCGGAGCCGAGGAGCTCTTCGGTGTCGACCTGCTCGCGCGCGATCGACGCGACGATGTCGTTGATCTTCTTGCGCAGCGGCTGCGGATCGACCCCGTGCGCCGTGTTGTACGCGATCTGCTTCTCGCGGCGGCGGTTCGTCTCGTCGATGGCCTTCTCCATCGCCGGGGTGATCTTGTCGGCGTACATATGGACCTGTCCGGAGACATTGCGCGCCGCGCGGCCGATGGTCTGGATCAGGGAGGTGCCCGAGCGCAGGAAGCCCTGTTTGTCGGCATCGAGGATGGCCACCAGCGAGACCTCGGGCAGGTCGAGACCCTCACGCAGCAGGTTGATGCCGACCAGTACGTCGTACTCACCGGACCGCAGTTCGCGCAGCAGCTCGACGCGGCGCAGTGTGTCGACGTCGCTGTGCAGATAGCGGACCTGGATGCCGAGTTCGAGGAAGTACTCGGTGAGGTCCTCGGACATCTTCTTGGTGAGGGTGGTGACCAGGACGCGCTCGTCCCGCTCCGTGCGCTTCCTGATCTCGTGCACCAGGTCGTCGATCTGGCCCTCGGTGGGCTTGACGACGACCTCGGGGTCGATGAGGCCGGTGGGGCGGATGATCTGCTCCACGAAGCCGTCGGAGCGCGAGAGTTCGTACGCACCGGGGGTGGCGGAGAGGTAGACCGCCTGGCCCACGCGCTGCTGGAACTCCTCCCACTTCAGGGGGCGGTTGTCCAGGGCGGACGGCAGCCGGAAGCCGTGGTCGACGAGGGTGCGCTTGCGGGACGCGTCGCCCTCGTACATCGCGCCGATCTGCGGCACGGTGACGTGCGACTCGTCGATGACCAGCAGGAAGTCTTCGGGGAAGTAGTCGATGAGGGTGTGCGGCGCGGTGCCGGGGGCGCGGTCGTCCATGTGCATCGAGTAGTTCTCGATGCCGGAGCAGCTGCCGATCTGGCGCATCATCTCGAGGTCGTACGTGGTGCGCATGCGCAGACGCTGGGCCTCCAGCATCTTGCCCTGCTTCTCCATCTCGGCGAGCCGGTCCTCCAGCTCCTTCTCGATGCCCCTGACGGCCTTTTCCATCCGCTCGGGTCCGGCGACGTAGTGGCTGGCCGGGAAGACGTACAGCTGCTCGTCCTCGCTGATGATCTCGCCGGTGAGCGGATGGAGCGTGGAGAGCGCCTCGATCTCGTCGCCGAACATCTCGATGCGGACGGCCAGCTCCTCGTAGACCGGGAAGATCTCGATGGTGTCGCCGCGGACCCGGAAGGTGCCACGCGCGAAGGCCACGTCGTTGCGCGTGTACTGGATGTCGACGAAGCGGCGCAGCAACTGGTCGCGGTCGAATTCCTCGCCGACCTTGAGCGGCACCATGCGGTCCACGTACTCCTGCGGCGTACCGAGGCCGTAGATGCAGGAGACGGAGGCGACCACGATGACGTCGCGGCGGGTGAGCAGCGAGTTCGTCGCGGAGTGGCGCAGCCGCTCGACCTCCTCGTTGATCGAGGAGTCCTTTTCGATGTACGTGTCCGACTGCGGGACATACGCCTCGGGCTGGTAGTAGTCGTAGTACGAGACGAAGTACTCGACGGCGTTGTTCGGCAGGAGCTCGCGGAACTCGTTCGCCAGCTGGGCCGCCAGGGTCTTGTTCGGCGCCATGACGAGCGTCGGGCGCTGGAGCTTCTCGATCATCCAGGCAGTGGTCGCCGACTTGCCGGTGCCGGTCGCGCCGAGCAGGACGACATCCTTCTCACCTGCGCGAACGCGCCGCTCCAGCTCGGCGATGGCCGCCGGCTGGTCACCGCTGGGCTGGTAGGAACTGACGACCTCGAAGGGCGCCACCGTACGTTCGATGCTTGAAACGGGCCGCATGCATCAACCGTACGGCCAGGCACTGACACTCACGTGGTGATCCCGCCGGGTCAGCGGCGCCACGAGGTTTCCGGGGCCGGGCGCGGGACGCCGGGTCCGCCGTGCCGCTGCCCGTCGGCCCGGCCCGTGATCAGCAGCGGATCGAACAGCACGATCACGCCCGCAAGGAACAGGAAGATCACCGGGCCGATCAGCATCGGCATGAGTACCAGGGCGGACGTCTCGCCGCCGCCGGCGCCGGTCGCGGACCCGTGGAGATGGACGCTGAGCGCGGCCATGCCGGTGTAGTGCATGCCGCTCACCGCGACGCCCATGATCAGGCTCGCCCCCAGGGTCGGCAGGAAGCCACGGATCGACACGGCCGCCCAGAGCGCGACGGTCGCGGCCACCACCGCGATCAGCACGGACAGGGCGACGGTGACCGTGTCGTACTGGAGCTGGCCGCGCAGTCGCATTCCGGCCATGCCGAGGTAGTGCATGGTGGCGACCCCCAGACCGGTTATCGTGCCGCCCGTGACCAGCGCCATTGGGGTGACTCCCCGGTGTCCCACGATGAAGACGCCGATGCCCACCATGACGATGGCGACGCCGAGGCTGGCGTACGTCAGGGTCGCGTCGTAACGGACCGGGGTCTCCTTCACCGCGAAACCCATCATTGCGATGAAGTGCATGGTCCAGATCCCCGACCCGATCGCGGTCGCCCCGAGCGCGAGCCAGCCGGTCTTCCAGCGCTGCTCGTTCTTGAGTGACCTCGCGGTGCAGCGCAGTCCGAGCGCGCCGCCGAGACAAGCCATGACGTACGCCGCGACCGGGGTGAGGAGGCCGTAGCTGAATCCGTCGACAGTGCCCTGCATGCCCTTTTGCGCCCTTCAGCTTCCGTCGCCGGCGGGTGGGGCCCCACTGGTGGTACGGAGGCCCGTTTCGGGCGAGAGTAGGCCGAGCCGGGTGATCAGTACACGCTTTCCCGGCAATTGGGCGGCAGGGAAATTGACACGTGACGCGGCCAGGTCGGTTTCGTTCACTTCGTGGCCATCCTTCACCTGTCCATCGTTGACTATTCGCTGTCACTCTCGGACCGTCCGTGATCACTCCATGCGAGGAGTCCTTGTGTACGCACGCACCGTCTCGGCCACGGCCGCCGCGCTCCTGGGCGCCGCCGCACTGCTGCTGCCCGCCTCGGCCACCCAGGCGGCCGACTCCACCGGTCCGCACGACGAGCCCGCCGTCATCGCCCACCGGGGCGCGTCCGCATACGCGCCCGAGAACACCCTGGCGGCGATCGACCTGGCCGACCGGATGGGGTTCGACTGGGTGGAGAACGACGTCCAGCGCACCAAGGACGGCGAGCTGGTGGTCGTCCACGACGACAGCCTCGCCAGGACCACGAACGTGGAGCAGGCCTTCCCCGGCCGGTCGCCGTGGAAGATCAAGGACTTCACCGCGGCCGAGATCGCCACGCTGGACGCGGGCAGTTGGTTCGGCCCCGAGTTCACGGGCGCGCGCGTGCCGACCCTGAAGCAGTACGTGAACCGGGTCGAGCGCAACCACCAGAAGCTGCTCCTGGAGATCAAGAAGCCCGAGCTCTACCCCGGCATCGAGAGGGACACCCTGCGCGTACTGCGCGAGGAGGGCTGGCTGAACCGCCACCACGTCAAGCACAAGCTCGTCATCCAGAGTTTCGGCGCGGACAGCGTGAAGGCCGTGCACGAGCAGCGGCCCGACCTCACGACCGGCTTCCTGGGGACGCCCGCGGTCGCCGACCTGCCGAAGTACGCGCAGTTCACCGACCAGATCAATCCGACGCACACCTCGCTCACGGCCGACTATGTCGCGGCGGTCCACAAGCTGAAGGGCGCGCACGGCAAGCAGCTGCGGGTCAACACCTGGACGGTGAACACGGCGGCGGCCGCGACGCGCGTGAACGACTTCGGCGTGGACGGGATCATCACCAACAACCCCGACATCGTCCGGGACGCCGTCAGCGAGTAACGCTCGCCCCGTTGTCAGTGCCCGGTCGTACCCTGGTGCGCATGAACAGCGACGGGCAGTTCGTGGAGTGGGCGGTCATCGACAGCGGCGACAGCGGCATCGGGCCGCTGCTCGTCGCCGCGACCGATGCGGGCCTGGTGTGCGTGGTGTTCCACGCCGGTCCCGCGGTACGGGAGAAGACGCTCGCCCGGCTGCGGACGCGGCTGGGCGCCGAGGTCGCCGAGGCGCCCGGCTCCGTGCGGCTGGCCGAGCCGATACGGCAGTTCGCGGCGTACTTCGCGGGCGGGCTGCGCGACTTCGCTCTGCCGCTGGACTGGTCGCTGAGCTCCGGGTTCAACCGGCAGGTGCTGCGCGAGCTGGCGACCGGCGTTCCGTACGGCACGGTCGTCGGGTACGGCGATCTGGCGGGGCGCGTCGGGCAGCCCGGGGCGGCGCAGGCGGTCGGTGCGGCGATGGGGTCGAATCCGCTGCCCGTGGTGGTGCCGTGCCACCGGGTCGTGGAGAGCGACGGCGGACTCGGCGGGTTCGGCGGCGGCCTGGAGACCAAGCGGGCGCTGCTGGCGCTCGAAGGGGTGCTGCCCCAGCCGCTGTTCTGAGCCCGCCGGGCCGGTCGGCCGGGGCCGAACAATCTCAGTTCCGTACCTTCGTAAGGACTGGCACACTGCGGCGGTGACTACCACCATCGCCGCGCACGACCCCGGACCCGGCTCCTTCGTCGCCCCTCCGCCGATCGCTGCGAGCCTGCCGATACCCGACGGTTCCCTCGTAACCCTGTACGGGCAGCCTGTGCCGGCCCGCGACCCGGGAAAGGCCTACGCGCTGTGACCACGATCGACAAGTCCGCTGCGGCGGCGGCCGTACCCGGGCCCGACGCGCTACGCGCCCTCCAGCGGCGTACGTCCGTCGTGCTCGTCGTGAGCCAGATCCTCGGCGGGCTCGGCGTACCCATCGGCATCGCTCTCGCGCCCGTCCTCGCGGTCGAAGTCAGCGGCACCGAGGCCCTGTCGGGGCTGGCCCCGACCGCCTCCGTCGCCGGTACGGCCCTGCTGTCGATCCCCCTGGCCTCCCTGATGACCTCGCGCGGCCGGCGCCCGGGACTCGTCCTCGCCTACCTGATCGGCGCGGTCGGTGCGGCACTCGTGGTTGTCGCCGCCGTCATCGGGAACTTCCCGCTGCTGCTGCTCGGCATGGCCGGATTCGGCGCCGCGTCCTCGGCCAACCTCCAGGCGCGTTTCGCCGCCGCCGACCTGGCCGAGCCGGACCGGCGCGCCCGGGCGATCTCGACGGTCGTCTGGGCCACGACGATCGGCGCGGTCTTCGGCCCCAACATCGCGGCGCCGGCGGGACGCGCCTTCACCGGCACCTCCATACCCGAGACGGCGGGCCCGTTCCTGTGGGCCGCCGGAATCTTCCTCGTCACCGGTCTGATCGTCGCCGTACTGCTGCGCCCCGATCCGCTCCTCACCGCCAGGGCCCTGGCCCCGGCGGAATCGCAGTCCCCCCAGAGCCGCTCGCTGCGTGCCGGAGTCGCGGCGGTGGCCGCCTCGTCGCGGGCCAGGCTCGCCCTGGTGACGGTGGCCGTCAGTCACACCGTCATGGTCTCGATCATGGTGATGACCCCCGTCGACCTGGGCCACCACGGCGCCAGTCTGGAGCTTGTCGGCCTGGTCATCAGCGGTCACATCGCCGGCATGTACGCCTTCTCACCGGTCATGGGCTGGCTGTCCGACCGGGTCGGCCGTCTCGCGGTCATCGGCCTGGCGGCCGGCCTGCTCAGCCTCGCCGCCCTGCTGGCCGGTACGGCGGGTTCCAGCCACGCCCAGACCGCCGCCGGTCTCTTCGTGCTCGGCCTCGGCTGGTCTGCGGGCCTGGTGTCGGGCTCCGCCCTGCTCACCGACTCGGTGCCGCAGCCCGCCCGCGCCGCGGTCCAGGGCCTGTCCGACCTGACCATGAACTCGGCGGCGGGCATCGGCGGCGCCGCCGCCGGCCTGATCGTGTCGCAGGCGGGCTACGGCTGGCTCAACGCGATCGGCGCCTGCCTGCTGCTGCCGATGGCCGCGCTCGCCCTGCTTGCCGCCCGCAGCCGCCCCGCCGAAGCGGCTGCGGCAGCTGAACCGACTGCGGCGACCGGACCGGCCGGCCCTGCCGACGCGACCGAACCGACAGAACCGACCGCTAAAGGCTGATGTGGTAGGCCTTGCGCAGCGTCTCGTGCACGGTCCAGGTCGTACGGTCCCCCTCGCGCAGCACACACGCGTCACCCGGACCGATCTCCAGGGTGTCGCCGCCCTCCACCTCGACCGTGGCGCGCCCGCTGACCACCACGAAGAGCTCGTTGGCCTCGGTGTCGGTGACCACGCCGGGGGTGATCTGCCAGATGCCGCGCAGCTGCTTGCCGTCGGGTGACTCCCACAGCACCTTGCCCGTCACCACCGGTTCGCCGGACACGATCTGGTCCGGATCGAGCGGCTCCGGTTCCAGGTCGGCGTCCGGGATGTGCACGGAGAAGGATGCGGGCGGCTGATCGATTGTTGTCATGGCGCGTCACCTTAGCGGGGGCGTACGAAGTGCCTCACCGAGGGGCGTTGTCTCATTCGTCATAGTGGCGGGCCTCGATGATGTTGCCGTCGGGATCGCGGAAGTAGAAAGAGCGAGGAGCCGCGCCGCGGGCCCCGAAGCTGTTGTGGGAGTACGGCGAGACGGCGACGCCGCTGTCTTCCAGCCGGCCGTGCAGGGCCTCGAAGGCCTGTTTGTCCATGGCGAGGCAGACATGGTTGACCGGGTGGCCGGCGGTTCCCTCGGCTCCCGGGATGGCGTTCATGGACCCGGCCATGGTGAGCGGGGCGAGGTCGAGGAGGGATACGGCGGAGATGCGCACGGAGGGGAAGGCCGCTTTGCCCTCGGCGAACTCGGCGGCGCGTACGCCGGTCAGGCCCACGGTCTTCTCGTAGAACTCCACCGAGGCAAGGGGGTCGTTGACCCAGAGCACGACGTGATCGAGATGTGTTTCTGTCATCCCCAAAGGCTGCGGCGTGATCGTCTTCGAGCACAAGGGGCGCGCCGCGCGACGTTTGACGGCCCGGTCGGCGCGCCAGGAATGGGGGCATGCCTGACACCGCACTGCAGTTGTCCGAAGAGGTACGGGAGGCGCTGGAGCGGCGCCGTCCCGTCGTGGCCCTCGAGTCGACGATCATCGCGCACGGTCTGCCGCGCCCACGCAATCTGCGGGTCGCGGAGGAGCTGGAGGAGGTGGTACGTAACGTCGGAGCTGTTCCCGCAACCATCGCCGTCCTCGACGGCAGGGCCCATGTCGGCCTGGACAAAGCACAATTGGATCGCATTGCGAACGACGACTCGGTGCGCAAGCTGGGCCATCGCGATCTCGCGCCGGCGCTGGCGACGGGTGCGAGCGGAGCGACGACCGTGTCGGCGACGGCGTTCCTGGCCGCCCGGGCAGGCCTGCGCGTCTTCGCCACCGGCGGGCTCGGCGGCGTACACCGGGAGTGGACCGAGACGCAGGACGAGTCGGCGGATCTGGGGTTGCTGGCGCGGACGCGGATCACGGTGGTGTGCGCGGGAGTCAAGTCGATACTCGACGTCCCGGCGACGCTGCAGCGTCTGGAGACGCTCGGGGTCGGGGTCCTGGGGTACGGAACTGGGCACTTCCCTGGGTTCTACCTGAGCAGCTCGGGCGAGCCGGTCGACTGGACAGTGCGGACACCGGGTGAGGTGGCGGCGGTGATGCGTGCCCAGGAGGCGTTGGGCGGACCGGAAGCGGCGCTGCTCGTCGCCAACCCCGTACCGGAGGCCGAGCAGCTCGATCCGGCGCTGCACGACCGGGTGCTGGCCGAGGCTCTGGAGGAGTGCGGGAAGCGCGGGATCGCGGGCCAGGGGGTCACGCCGTTTCTGCTGGACTACCTTGCGCGGAAAACGGAAGGGGCGTCGCTGGAGGCCAACTTGTCTGCGGTGCGCGGCAACGTGCGACTGGCGGGGCAGATCGCGACCGCTTGGACGCAGGCATGAGCGAGGACGTGGGAGGAGGTGTGGGGGCGGGCGCCGGAGGGGGAGGCTTGGGAGCGAGCGCCGGAGGGAGAGCCAGTGAGGGTGGGGACGGCGGCTCGGGTGGTGCGCTGCTGGTGGTCGGCGATGTGGTCACCGATGTCGTGGCCCGCCATCGCACGCCGCTGGCGCGGGCGACCGACACGGCGGCGGAGATCAGGACGCTGCCGGGCGGGGCCGGCGCGAACGTTGCCTGCTGGGCGGCGTACACGGGACTGGCGGACGTACGGCTTCTGGCGCGGGTCGGTACGGACGCGGGTGCCTGGCACGAGGAACGGCTGCGGAGTGCGGGTGTGCGTCCGCAGATGGTGTTCGACGGGGCGGCGGCGACCGCCACCGTGATCTCCCTCGTCGACGCCGCCGCCGAGCGGACGTTCCTCACCGACAGTGGGGCCGCCCTGCGGCTCTCTCCCGATGACTGGTCCCCTGTCCTGCTGGACGGCGTCGGCCATCTTCATCTCTCCGGTTACCTCTTCTTCGCTGGTACGAGCCGGGAGACGGCCCGGCTGGCGATGCACGCTGCCCGGGAGCGGGCGGTGACGGTGAGCGTGGATCCGGCGTCGGCGGGGTTCATCGCCGAGCTGGGCGTGGACCGCTTTCTGGAGGCCGTGGCGGGGGCGGATGTGCTGCTGCCCAATGAGGACGAGGCCAGGCTGCTCACCGGGCTGCCGGACGCGGGGGACGCCGCGGCCAAGCTGAGCCGGCACTTTCCGCTGGTCGCCGCCACCCTGGGCGCGGGGGGTGCGCTGCTCGCCGCCGCCGGCCAGGTGCGTTGCCGCGTTCCGGCGGCGGCTGCGAGGGCGGTGGACACGACGGGTGCGGGTGACGCGTTCGCGGGTGCGTTCCTCGCGGCGCGCCTCGCCGGGGCGGTCGACGCGTCGGCCTTGGCGGCGGGGTGCGGGGCGGGGGCGCGTGCGGTGACGTGCGTGGGCGGGAGACCGCCTCTTCCGTGAGGGGCGTCGGTGGATCGGAGCCGGGGCGTTGGGGTCGGTGCCGCCGCCGCGGCGTCTCCTCGGGTGCCGAACGGACGGGCACTCGACCTGTTCGGCGGAACAGTGTTCGACACCCTGCGGGGAGCGCCCCGGCACCGTCCCCTCCTGGCACCGCACCGGCGAGGCGGTGGCCTGGAAGTGCCCTAGCCGCCCCGCAGTCCCGACCACGCCGGATGGCGGGGGTCGTCGGCCCGTACGAGCGCGTCCGGCCGCAGGAATCCCTCCGTACTGACCACCAGGACCGTTCGGCCGCGCAGCCGCAACGCTTCGGCGAGCCGCCCGGCCGCCTCGCCGGTACGGGCGGCAGGCGCACCGTCGACGGCCACCTTGAGCCACGGGGACGACGCCGGCAGCCCGTCGTCCGCCGGTTTCAGGGCGTCGAGGTGGTCGGCGAGGGCTTCGGTCAGCCGTTCCCAGGTGATCGCTTCGAAGCGCACAGTCACCTCATGCGGGGGGCGGCGGCGCAGGCGGTCCGATCTGGTCGGCGAGCGCCACACCACGCTCCGCGATCAGGTCCTGGCACGCGCGCAGCCCGGGCCTCGGCGTAACGCCCGAGGAGCGGACGGCGAAAACGGCCTGGACCGACCGCCCCTGGACGACGAGTTCGTCTACTTTGTCCCGTACGGCGGCGGGCAGCGAGGCCCAGAGATCCGAAGTCATGAGACCGACCCTAGCCGCATCCCCGCTTTCCCTCGCCGGCCTGCTTGACCTTGCCCTTGGCGGCAGGTGCTCCGCCGCGTACTACCCCGCCTCGCACGCCGGCGCTTCGGCGTCCACGGAGAGCGGGCTGCCGGCCGGCAGCATGTAGGTCACGTACAGCACGACCGGCTCGCTCCCGAGATTGCGCCCTATGTGCCGGTGCTTGGCTCCGGACGGTTCGATGAAGGACTGGCCGGCGGTCGTCGTCTCGACGGAGCAGTCGTCGAGAGTCCGCGACAGTGTGCCTTTCTGTACGACGGCGATGAGCTGCCCGGGGTGGTGGTGCCAGCCGGTCGATCCGCCCGGGGCAATGGTGATGGTGCGTACGACCACATCGGTGACCCCCTTGGCCGTCACCTTCATGGTCCCGGTCGACGTGCCGGTGGCGAGCACCGTGCCGCTCACTCCGCTGCCGGGCGTCGCGAGTGCGGCGGAAGGCACCATGCCGAGCGCCGCCACGCACCCGCCAAGGACCATGCCCTTGCGCCCCCACCCGTGCTCACCGCTCCGTACGAACCGCGACAAACCCAAGAACCCCAAGAACCTCATTGGAACCCCTCCAACTCCCGGGCGCGGGCAGGGGTTCGATCGGAGCCCCCGCCGCCTGAATCGCCGAAACGGCCTCACCGTATCCGAGACCCACCCCACGCCCCCAGGGGTTGCGCACGACGGTTGTCGAAAGATCGGGAACAGGCTTCGGAGCCTCTCCCGTACGCCGATGATCTGGATGCGGCGACGAGCCGTACCGGCCGCTTCCGGAGTGGGTGCCCCCAGTGACCAGCCCGACCGACTCCTCTTGCGCCACCTGTCTCGTCCCCGTCCGCACCCGGTTCGCGTCCCCTGACCTGACCGAGCAGATCGTGTATGGCGGCCTCGGCCCGGCGGCAGACCCGGCGCTCCTGATCACGGCCCGTACGCCCGACGGAAGGGGCGTCCACTTCCACAACCCGTCCGGCACGACCGCGGCCACCCGGGGGGCGGATCTCCCGCTCGCCACCTTCGAACGCTTCTTCGCGGGCCGTGGGGTGTCGTTCCGTCGCATGGAAGCGGGCCCGGGGGCGTAGCCGGCCCCCGAGCCCTGTTCAATGCCGCCCATCTGGCACGCCGTCCAGTAATGGGACCAGGTCAGTCGTTATGTCGCCGTGTCATGCCTTTAGACCACCGCGGACCGAGCTCCACGGGCCGGAATTGAACCGGCATCTCGACGTGCATGGGCCTGGGCCCGGTTGAACCGGCGATCGGCGGCGAATGCTGAGTCTGGAGCAAGAGTCTGAGATTGATCGCGGCCCGTGTCCGGTATCCCGGCACGCACCGCTCCAGTCACGACGAACTTCAGTTTCAGCTTGCGCTCCTCGCGCACCCCGAGCGCACGATGGCGCCCGGGGAGTCAATAAAACTACTGCTCGCCCGGCTACCCGAAGAGGTAGCCGAAGACGGCGTCTCCCACTCGCTGGTCCGTGACCTCGGCGCCGTTGGCCTCTTCCCGCGCGAACTTCACCGCCTGCTGGAGCTTCTCCACCCGCTCGAGCAGCTCGTTCACACGGCGGGCGGTCAGCGCCCCGGAGAACTTCACGGTCGTCCAGTATCCGACCGGAATGTCTTCGTAGTACACCTCGACCTGCGCCGGGTGCTTGTCGGTCGCCTCCGCCTTCACGTGGTTGCGCGGCACCTTCTTCGTACGAAGCGTCCGTACCGCATCCGTCCTCCAGTCGTCGGTCGACGGGTCCAGCGTCCACGCCTCGGAGGCGTCCAGCACCGGCAGCTTGCGTACGAAGGCGTTGATGTCCGCCAGCTGCTTCTCCAGAAAGAGGAGATAGGAAACCGGTGCCTCGCTCACCAGCACCCGCCCGTCGACGTTCACATCGGCGCGGGCGGTGCAGTTGGCCCAGTCCTTGGTGGCGGTCACGTCGAACAGCCGGGTCAGCGTCTTCGCCGTCTCACGCAGCACGTCCTCGGCCTTGACCTGAACACGCGTGGACTCGGGCGGCAGTTGCTCGCCCTCCTCGTCCTTCGCCTGGTACGTACGCGAAATGCCCGCGAGCAAAGCGGGCTTCTGGAGGCTGTGCTGAGCTGCCGTCAGGTCCTGCTGCGCCTTGGACTTGACGCCTTTCTCGACTGCGATGATCTGATTGAGTTTCGCCACGTCCATGACGCTAGCAACATCAACTGTCCGAACTCGAACGGTTATTCACAACGCCCGGGGAGAACACACCGTAATGGGGACAGCCCTCATCGCCGTCATAGGCACCTTGCTCGGCTCGGTCGCCACCCACTTCTTCCAGCGCCAGACGGCGGAACGCACCGCCGCGCTCACCCGCGCCGAACAGCTCCGCCAGGAGCGGATCTCCGCGTACAGCACCTTCGCCGGCGCCCTCGTGGACTACCGCCGCGCGCAGAACGACCGCTGGCACCGCAAGGCCGAAGCGCCGGACAGCGCCGATGCCAAGAACTCGCGCCTCGACTCGTATCCGCTGCGCTCGGCCGCCCGGCAGGCCCTGATCCGCGTGCAGCTCGTCTGCGCGGACAGGGAAGCCGTACGACTGGCGCAGACGGCCCTGGAGTTCACGCACAGCATGCACGGGGCAACGGACGAACCGGAACGCGCCCGACGCTCGGAGCAGGCGAAGGAAGCCCTGGCCAAGTTCATCGACGCGGCGGCCCCGAGCGTGCGCTGACAGCTGGGTACGCTCCCCGCATGGACCTGGTGGCGATCGAACCAGAACCGAGCAAGCGGAGACACTGTGCCGAGTGCCGCCAAGGCCCCCTCCGCTTCCACCTCCTCGAGTTCAACGCCGCCATCTGCCTCGACTGCGCGGACCTGGCCCACCTGGTCTACCTCCCCCGAGGCAACGCGGCCCTGACGCGCAGAGCACGCGAGGCGAGTTCGCTCTGGGCGGTAGTCGTCCGCCACAGCCGGCGCCGCAGACGCTACGAACGCCAGGGCCTCCTCGTCGAGGCACCGGCCCTGGCCCGCGCCGAGACCGCCTGCCTGGCGGACGCGGACGCCCGAGCCCGCCGCCGCGAACGGGACGCGGCCCGCCGCGCCACCGAGGACGTACGCTTCACCGCCACCCTGACTACCAATATCCTCCGCCTCTTCCCCTCCTGCCCACCCCACCGAGCCCAGGCCATCGCCACCCACACCTCACAACGCGGCAGCGGCAGGGTGGGCCGCAGCGCGGCGGCCCGAGCCCTGGACGAGACGGCAATAACGGCAGCGGTCCGAGCCGCAATACGCCACGAGGACACGCCGTACGACGCACTGCTGATGAGCGGGGTACCACGATGGAAAGCGCGGACGACGGTGGCGGCCGGTATCGACGAAGTACTGACGGCTTGGCGCCTGGAGATCGCCTGCTCATGACGGTCACTAGCGGGTCGTCAGGCCAAGCGGCATTTGCCACGACGAATTCTCCGCTCAGCGCTCAGCTACGCGAATGTGACGCCAGGCCATCGCCAAGGAGTTTCTCATCCGGATCTGCTGGCAGTCGGGAGCGTCAGATCCACCGCAACTCGGCTGCGTGAAGAGCGTTTGCCGCTGCTGCCAAGGGTGCACCCAGTCTCTACCGTGCGGGGGCCAAACCCGTCGGAGTCACCTCCATGGCACCCTGCTTGATCAACACAGTCATGTCCTGCTCGAAGGCCGCCCTGATGTCGGGGCCGAGGCGGTACCAGCCGAAGAAGCGGGCGGTCTCCTGAAGCACCTCGTCGCGCTGGCTGCCGGGCGCTTCGGCGAGAACACCGAGCAGCGCGGCACGGCGTTCGACGGCCGGCACCAGGGCGACCTTGCGTGCGCACTCCGCGGTTGGTGTTCGGGCCAACACCTCGTCACGTTCAGGCAGGTCAACGGTGGTATCGGTCCAGATAATTTGCCGCGAGCGCTTCAGCGACTTGAGTACGCGCCGGATGGCGTCCTGCACGATCACGCCGGAACGGCCGAGCTGCCAGGCGTCGCGCGCCCGGTCGAGGATCAGCTGTTCTTCCACCGGCCCCTCCGTCCGTACAACCTGCATGATCACGTCGGCCAGTACGCCTCTACCTTCCTCCTCACGCAGGTCCACGCCCGGCACCCCACGAGCAGAGGATGCGATCTGCCGGTAGTCCATCAACTCTCGGGCGCTCAGCGCCCGGTAGGGACGGCTCCACTCGGACCGGCTGGGCTCTGCCACCGGAACGTAGTCGACGACGGGTGTGGGCTCCCGCTCCACGCACGCCTCCGCACCGGCAGTGGCCTCCGGGTACGCATTCGGCTCGCGGCACGCGATCACCTGGGACAGCGCGGACTCGCAGGCCGCTTCGACGGCCGCACGTAGCCGCTGTTCGGCCTCGGCGCGGTTGCGGTACCAGTCGGTCCCCCAGATGCGGTGCAGCTTCCACCCCAGGTCGCGCAGGACTGCCTCGCGCAGCCGATCGCGGTCGCGGGCCGCGCGCGAGGAGTGGTACATGACCCCGTCGCACTCGATGCCGAGGGCGTACGCACCGGGCAATGCGGGGTGGCGTACGCCCATGTCGATGCGATAGCCCGCGACGCCGACCTGCGGCTGGACGTCGTACCCCCAGCCGCGCAGGACGTCGAGGACCGCCTCCTCGAAGGGGCTGTCCGGCTCCGCCGTCGGGTCGTCGGCTGCGAGTTCCAGGATCTGCGGGCCCTGCTGGGCGTACTGGAGGTAGCGCTTGAGGTGCTGGACGCTCGGGTTGGGGCTGTCGGGGAGCGCGCCACCCTCGAAGGAGGCGATGACCTCCATGCGCCGGCGGGCGCGGGTGACCGCAACGTTCAAGCGCCGCCAGCCGTCTTCCTTGTTGATCGGGCCGAAGGTGGAGCGGAGGCGGCCCTGGGCGTCGGGGCCGTATCCGACAGACAGGATGATGACGTCGCGCTCGTCCCCCTGCACGGACTCCAGGTTCTTGATGAAGAACCCGTCGAGGCGGTCGTCGGTGAAGTGCCGATTGAGATCGGGGTGGGACGCGCGGGCGTTGAGCACCGCTTCCTCTATGGCCTGGGCCTGGGGCTGGGAAAAGGCGACCACGCCGAGGCTGCTGCCCGGGCGGGTGCTGAAGTGGTGGATCACACGTCGGGCGACGAGGTCGGCCTCGACGCGGTTGTCGCGGCGACCTCCGCGGTCGTAGATGCCGTCGGCCTTGAAGAACTCCACGCCGACGTCGTCGCCGTGCTCCAGGGCGCCGGGGAAGGTGACCATGGAGTTTTCATAGAAGGAGCGGTTGCTGAAGGCGATCAGATTCTCGTGACGGCTGCGGTAGTGCCAGCGCAGCGGAAGCTCCCGCAGGAGGCCACTGGCCTTGCAGGCGTTGAGGATCGACTTGAATCCGGCGCTGTCGTCATCGTCCCAGTCCTCGTCTTCGTCGCTCTCGCCACCAGCAGTGAAGAACGAGGTCGGCGGCAGCTGCTTCTCGTCGCCGGCCACGATGAGGGCGTCACCGCGGTAGACAGAGTTCACGGCATCCTGCGGGAGCACCTGCGAGGCCTCGTCGAAAATGACAACGTCGAACCGAAAGTCGGCGGGAAGAAATTGGCTGACGGTCAGGGGGCTCATCATGAAGCAGGGCTTGATGAGGCGAACGATGTCACGCGTGCCGGAGAGGAGCTTGCGCACCGGCCAGTGGCGGCGCTGCAGTTCGGCCTGGCGACGCAGGATCGCGGCCTGACCGGCGTTGGTACGGCGCGGGCGGCGTTCGTTGCACGCGGCGATGACCGTGGCGTGGGACGCCTGCACCAGGTGCCGGTCGATGGCACGAAAACGTTGCACGAGCTGGTCGCGTTCGCTCGCACGCATCGGGCGCAGCCGCTGGTCGGTGGCGAGCTGGTGCTCGATCCATGCCTGCAGGACAGTCCGTTCCAGGGCCGCGGGAAAATCCTCGGCGGGAACGTCACGATCGGCAAGCTGCCGGGCGAGAGAGTCGAGGCCGTAGGCGCGCAGCCGCGCCAGACCGACGGCGCAGGACAGCCAGGCGTCCGGGCCCTGGGTGTCGTCGCGCAGCGAGGAGAGGAGCCGTTCCGCGGTGGGGAAGGACGACTCCAGAGTGGCCGACAGCTCCTCGGCTCGATCCGCGTCGAAATGGTTGGTGAGCTGCTCGGCCTGGCGCAACCACTCCTCGTGGCGCCGCGCGGGAGCCGGGTCGGGAGTAACGGTGCACATCATGTGCGCCGCCTTGGGGGTCAGCGGCGCGGAGCGACGCCCGTCGGCGGTACGGCGCACCTGGTGCGCCCAGTCGAGCGCGGCACCGACAGCGTCGGTGCCGCTGCCACTACCCGCGTACAGGGCGCCGAGGATGCGGCGATCGGAGACCTCGGTGGCCACGAAGTCGCTCTCGCAGGCGCGCGCGTCCACCACGGCCCGTACCGCTGCCCGGGCTTGGACGAGGGGGACAGCGTCTGCGGTCCGACCGCCCGCGGTGAATACACGTGCGGTGGATCGAATGAATCTGGACGCCTCGTCGAGCGGCTCGAGGTGCGCGCGCAACCAGTCGGCGCACTCGTCGAAGGCCCGTTGCGCCAGCACCGGCCCCATCCCGGCGAGATGCGGCTCCTGTGTCTGCCGCCGCCAATCGGTCACATCCGAACGGAGGCGGCCCGCCTGGCGCAGCAGTTCCGGCTGGGGCGGGTTGCCATCGGCGAGACAGGAGGCGAGCAGGGTGCGGCGGGACGGATCCGCGATGGTGGCGGGGGCCAGGCGGTGGATGCCCCCGGCGACATCCAGAGCGCGGCACAGGGCGGCCGTGTTCGGGTGCCCGTCCGGCGCGTATGACCCCAGGAGAAGGGCCGTGCGGGACACAGTGGCGGTCTGCTCCCGCGTGTCATGGGCCAGGGCCCGGATGAGAAGGGCGCCGACCTCGCGGACTTCCGCCTCCTTGCTGTCGCTTACGTGGCCGATGCGCGCGGGGTCAGTGTCGAGCCCCCGGTACCAGGGGCCGAGCAGGAGCCGGTCGGCCGCCTCGCAGGCGTCGAACGCTTCAGTCCGCGCGCGGGCTTCCGCGGCCGCGGCTATCCCGGCGCGGGCTCCGGCGAGCGTATGGTCCGGCTCGCCGTCGCCGTCTCGGCCGCCGGAGCAACCGCGGACCGTGTCGAGGACGAGCGCAGCCTCGTCGAGCGGCTGAAGGTGCGCACGCAGCCACTGGGCTGCCTCGGAAAGCGACAGCTCGGCTAATTCGTATTGCACGGAGGCTAGTTGCGGTCCAGCAAGAGCCTGCGCCCATGTGTCGAGGTTGGCGCGCAGCTGTTCACTCAGTCCCAGCAGCTCCGGCTGCGAGGCCGGGCTCCTCGCGAGTCGCGAAGCAAGGAGTGGCCGCCGGAAAGGGTCGGCCACTACCGGTGCGGCGAGGCGGTGAATCGTCTCCGCGTGGCCGAGCGCGGTGTGCAGTGCGGGCAGGTCGGGCAGGCCAGTGGCGGCGTAGGGGCCGAGAAGGTCGGCGTACGAGCGAGTGAGGTGGAGGAGGTGGCGGTACTTCTCATGCCAGTCGAGGGCGAGCGGTAGCTTGTCGAACAGCTCGCTGCGCCACGCTCCGGTGACGGTCAGCGCGGCGACGAACTTGCGGTCGGCGCGGTGCCGGGCCGAGAGAATCGCGCCGACGACCCCCCGACGGCCCTCACTGAGGCGCCGTACGGTGTCCGGCAGCTCAGCAGCGGCAGTCACGTCCGGACGGAAGGTCTCCCTGGCTGCGTGCTCGGCAGCACCGAGCTGCTGGGCCGCCCCCTGGAGCTCCGAGAGCGCAACGCGGACGCGAGGTAGCACAGACGGGTCGAACCAGGAATCCAGCGGGGCGTGGACGGCTTGCGCGAGGTCAGCGAGCACACACAGGTCGTACGCCTCGGTAGCCCTGCCCGGCGGCTCGCAGGACAGCAGAGCGGCGATTTCTCCAGCGCGAGTGCGGGCGGCTTCGACTGCGTCACGCATTACGGCGAACTTACTGCGGACCGCGCCTACCTGATGCTGAGTCATATAGGAGAGTGCCAGCCCTGTGGGCACCAGTCCCTCCAGGGACCGCTCGCTCGCGGGCGGCTCCGGCGTCAGGGCCGGGGGCAGATCCGTCCAGGCCGACCCCACGACCGACGCGGCCGTCGCACGGGCGCACAAGGCCAGTTCCCGCCGGGAGATGAAGCCCTGCAGTGCCGCTGCGACCGTCGCGACTGCGGCTTCCTCCCCCTCGCGCAACCCTTCGGGGGAAAACCACTCCTCGAGCGGCCGGTGTTCGGCCCCGGCCAGCTCGATGAGGTCACAGACCGCCGCAGCGGCGGGTACGCCAACGGGTACGTCGAGACCGAGCTGTCGCGTCAACGCGAGCATCGTGTGGTGTGCGCCGGTCAGCTGCTGCGCCGTCGCCTCGAAAGCGCCGGAGAGCTGAACAGCGCGGGATTGCGTGAAGCCGGAAAGATCGAGCCCGGCGGGCGACAGCTCCGACAGCGCGCGCTCTGCGGCCCCGGGCTCACTGCTGAGCCTGGGTGACAGCTCCTCCCAGCGCGGCCCTGCCGCGCCTTCGGCCGCGGCGCGCGCTCGGTGCACTCGCTTCACCCGTGCGAGAAATGCGTCAACCGGCTCTTCGATCTCGCCCGCGATGTCGTCGACGGTCAGCCACTCCTGAGGGACTGGGCTGCGCGTGTGGAGAAGACTCAGCAAGTCGGTCAAGCGGGTAACTTCAGGGGCGCAGGTAATCGGCTCGCCCGAGTCGTTGAGATCCCCGTACCGGGCCACCGCCTCGGTGAGGCCGTCCAGTGCGGCGATGGCCTGCTCCAGCGCCGGCCCAGGGTGCGGGAGGTCCGCGCGCAGTCCGCGCCAGGGAAAGCTGCGATCAGCGACCGCCGTCCAGGCGTCGCGGACCGTGGCCGCGGCGTCGAGGATCGCTTCCATGTCCCGGGGGCCCAGTAGATCCGCACGGAAGCCCTCCTCTTCGCTGCCGTCGTCCCGGACGGCAGCGGTGACGTACGCCACGGGGGCGTCCGCGAGCTGGCTCACGCGGCCTATGACGTCGTGCAGGGAACGCTCGAGGGGCAGGCGTGGCTCGTTCATCGCCTCGGCATAACCAGAGAGGGATTCCCGCACCTCTCGTGCCTGGGCCAGTTCATGGTCGGTCAGCTGCGGCGCCTGCGGCTCCTCAATCAGCGCACGCCCCAACTCCTGTGCGACAGCTTTGCGGCTGGTGCTGTGGCTGTGCAGGGCCAGTGCGTACGAGTCGAGCCCCACCGACTTGAGCCGGTCGAGCACCACATCCAGCGCTGCGGCCTTCTCACTGACGAAGAGCACACTGCGCCCCGCGTGCATCAGACCGGCGATCATGTTCGCGATGGTCTGGCTCTTGCCCGTACCGGGCGGGCCGTCCAGGACGAAGGAGTGGCCGGCCACGGCGGCGGCCACCGCCTGCCGCTGCGAGGCATCGGCGTCCAGAACCAGCGGGCTGTCCTCGGGCGGGCACAGCTTGTCGATCCGCCGGATGTCGGCCTCCTCGAAGTCGAAACGCTCCGGGGCCAGACGGGCGGCGGGGCCGAGGGCGACTGCCCTGACCAGGTTACTGTTGAGGACCTGGTCCTCGTTGTCGAGCAGGTCCTGGTACATGGCCTCCTTGTGGGAGGTGAACAGTGACAGCACGACCCGCTCACGGACATCCCAGGCCGCCTTGCCCGCGGTCGCCGCCCGTGCGGCGGCGAGTACCGCGGGCAGATCGGCGGGGTCGGTCTTTGCCACCGGAGTCCAGTCGATGTGGAACTGCTCCAGCTTCACCGGAAGAGCCGGATTGAGCCGCGGCTCCTCGTCTTCGGAGGCGAGCAGCACGAACTGGCCGGTCTTGGTGACCTCAAGCTTCACGGGAACCAGCACCAGCGGTGCGTCACTGCCCGAGTCGGCGCCGTCCTCACGCCAGTTGAGTACGCCGACACCCAGGTGCAGTGTCCACAGACCGTAGTCGTTGAAGACCTGGGTCGACCTGGTCCGCAGAGTGCGCAGCGCCCGGTACAGCGCGGGTGAAGTGGTCTTCTGGGTGACCAGCCCTCCACCGCGGACTTCCGGAGCGGGAGTGGGAGCAGGCGCGTCTGTGTCCTTGCGGAGCTGCACCGCCTGGGACGGGCCGTCATCCTGCATTTCCTCGGCATCAGGAAGCTCCGCGAACAGCCGGCCACGGGCGAGCCCTGCCAGTACCTCGTCGGCGGACGGCGCCTTGATCTCCAAGGTTGACATCTTGGTATGCCGGAAGTTCAGCAGGCGGTTACGTCCGCTCAAATCCACCAACGACGTACGCCAGCCGGCAAGAACCGCCCTGAAGCGCTCCACATCACTTACGCCGGAACCGTCACCGCTGTCATTGGCTCCCACAAATGTCACGCTCGTCCTTCACCCTTGCCGTCGCGCTTCGGGGCTGCCAGCACAGAGACCCAGCTGACCGGCTGGACATCAAGGACACCGAACGAACAGGAGCTTTGTTCCTCACCCCTGCGAACTCACCATTCCCCCGGCCCCTACCACCCCTGGTGAAGGGAGTGTAAAGGCTGCCCGGAGCCGACGTGAAGGTATCGCCCTTCAACAGGCTTGCTTCCGTGCGCCTGCGTGCGCCCTGCTGACGGGCGGCTGCCACGCCTACGTTCATGTGGCATGAACTGGCGCAGGATTTGGCCCTATTGGGGGCTCGTCTTATTCATCGTCGCCATCGCAGCCTGGCTGTCGTCGGACATCGGCCCCGCGGGTCTGTCCGTGCTCTTCGCGCTGAGCTTCCTGTGGTTCCTGTTCCAGGCGCCGATTCCCTGTGGCGCCCCCATCCGCAGAGCCGGCGAGGTCTGCCGGAACAACGCCCACGGTCTGCTGCGCGGTTGCCACTACGAGCGGCACAAGTGGAAGCGCCTGCGCACCCTCGTCGTGCACCCGCAGTTACGCCGTACGGGTCGCGAGCTCTTCTCCGACCCGAAGGTCAGCCTGGCCAGCGTCGGAGCAATCGTCGCTCTCCTCTCCACAGCAGTGACCACCACGATCACTGTCTTGGGCAAAGGTGGATCCTGATGGGTACGTCGACGCCCTGGAGAGGGCCTGGCGGACGCAGTGGTACGGGCAGGTCGTGGGCGGATCTCGGCCGACGCCTGGGCCGGCCGCCAGAAGGCCGCCCGGAGCCTCAGGAAGCTGCCGCAATCGCTTGCATCTCCGTCCTCCAGGACACTCTGCGCAGCGACCCGCAGTCGTTCGGGCTGGCAGCGGCATCAAGGCAGGCCGGGTCACGGCTCGTCGACGTACTCGATCAGTTGGTCACCGACGGTCCAGCGGCCCTGACCACGGCTCCCCATGTCACCTTCGCCGATCCGGGCGCCGCTTTCGTCTCCGAGTTCAGCCGGAGGGTGACCGGCGACGGCACGACCCTCGTCGACGCAGCCGTACGCCGCGCCGCGGCGCAGAGCGGGCATCGCCTCGTCTCCGTGCACCCGGAGGTCCTGCACGATCGAAACCGTGGCTTCCCCGGTGACCTGCTGTGCCTGCTCTATCAATGGTTCTTCGCCGATCTGGTGACAGAGTTCCTGCGCTCTTTCATCGCCGGCCACGTCGCCCTCGCCGTACCCCTGCTGCCTGCCGTCGATCCCAGCGGAGAGATAACCGACGCGATCGCCGATCAGATACTGGAGCTCGTCCCCGACCCTTGCGAAGAAGCAGCTCGGCTGGAGCCGCGCGCCCAGGCCGTCGTCACCGGGGAATCCGAGGCCGCTGTCCCGCTCTCGGCGATCGCACGCGACCTGGTCCCGGGCACGCTGGGGAAGGCTCTCGGGCTGACCATGGACCTGACCGGCACCCCGGAGGCAGCCGTATGAGCGCCGACGCTCCGTACCGTTTCTGGTGGCGCTCGCACCAGGGCGAGGAGCCCACCGCACCGGGGTGGCACACAATCGGCAGCGCCGGATTCCGGGAGCGGGAAGCCCGTATCACCGGGCACCAGTACCTGCACGCCTTGGCGCCGGACTGGTCCGACGACCTGCTGCGGCTTGCACGCGCCGCCTTCCTCGCCGACAAACTCGCCTCCCGCGACCGGGCCTTCGACCGCTGGACGCGCCGTCTCACCCTGTCCGTTCCTGTCAGCGATCCCATCCGCTGGAGCGGTACGTCCGCCGCCCTGGCCGCCGCCCTGCTGCAGATGCTCACCGGCGACCACTGGGACATACGCCCGCGAGCCCTGCGCACCCCGCCGACACAACCTCCGATCCCGCTGGGCGAGGACTGGAGGGCCAGCGAAGTCGCTCTGTTCTCCGGCGGGTTGGACTCTCTCAGCTGGGCGGCGCAGCGGGCCACGACCACCACAGGCGGGTTGCTGCTCTTCGTCACCTTCGCCGAGCCCAAACTCGAGTTCGTTCAGCACGCCGCGCATGACGCCGTGACCCGTCTCGCCGAGGCATCCGGCCGCAGGGTCCGCCATGCGACCGCGCGGCAGGTGCTGGGCGGCCGGGACGGTCGGTCGGCAGAGCGCTCGTCACGATCCCGTGGACTGCTGTACGCCGCCACCGCGGTCCGGGCCGCTGCCGCGAGCGGTGTTTCCACGGTCCACCTCCCCGAGAACGGGCAGCTCGCCCTGAACCCGCCCCTGACCGCGGCTCGCGCATCCGCCCTGTCGACCCGGTCCGTCCATCCATGGACCCTGCATCTACTCAACCGCCTCATCGGCACGATCGGCGGCGCCGTCACGGTGAACAATCCGCTGTCCAGCCTCACCAAGGGCGAAGTCTGCCAGGCTGCACGCGCCTGCGGCCTGTCGCCGTACGACCTGGGGGCGACGCTCAGCTGCGGCAGGCCGCCCCGTCGCCTCCGAAACTCCCAGCACACAAATTGCGGTATCTGCTTTCCCTGCCTGATCCGCCGTTCGGGCCTCCTCGCAGCGAACGGCCAAGACAGAACCGACTACGAGGCGTCCCCCACCGAGCCCGAACTGCGCCGCGACCGCACAGTCGACTGGCAGTCGCTGCGCCGCTGGCTGGAAGCCCCGTACAGCGCCCTTGACCTGATCGCCGACCAGCCGCTGCCTCCCGGTACTGACCCGCAGCCCTGGCTGGAGGTGATCGAACGGGGCCGAGTCGAGCTGAGCACCCTGGTGGCGTCGGTGTGAGCCGACCGCGCCAGGACTGAAGGTGTTTGCGCGTTTCCTCACCAGCCCTCCGCAGCTCACCCGTACCCGTTACGATCAGACCTGGGGGTTTTTGCCGCTCTGAGCAGCGGCGATCAGCGCGGATCGGACGAAGCGGGGACGGCGACATGCAGGACGGCCGGTGGACGACGGTCACCGATTCCGAATTCGAGCACGAGCGCCGGGGCCTGGAAGCCATCCGCAGGGAACTGCCGGGCACTGAGCCGTGGCGGGCCTGGTCGAACTTCACCTTCACCGCGCACTCCGGCCACGTCCGCGAAGTGGACCTGCTGGTCGTCTCGCCCGGCGGGGTGCACCTGGTCGAGCTGAAGGACTGGCACGGTTCGGTCGAGTCCCGTAACGGCGGCTGGCTGCAGACCCAGCCCAGTGGGCGGCAGATCTCCCACGGCAACCCCCTCCACCTGGCAAACAAGAAAGCCAAGGAACTGGCCGGGCTGCTGGCGCAGAACGGCGAGCGGGTGTGGGTGTCGGAGGCGGTGTGCTTCACCGACTCCTCGCTGAAGAACCGCCTGCCCGCCCACGACCAGCACGGCGTCCACACCGTCAAGCAGCTCCTCGACATGCTCCAGGAGCCTCCGCGCGACGAGCGGCGCCGGATCGACGCCACGAAGTCGCGCGCGATCAAGGTGGCGCTGGAGCGGGTCGGCATCGCTCGCAGCGACGCCGAGTACAAGGTCGGCCCGTATCTGCTGCACCGGAAGTCCTTCGACTCGGGCCCTACCTGGGCGGACTACCTGGCCCACCACAGCGAGCTGCCGGAGGCGGCCCGCATCCGCGTGTATCTGCGCGAGCGCGGTTCCGACGCGGGGCTGCGTGCCTCGGTGGAGCGGGCGGCGCGGCGCGAGGCGGCGGTGCTGCGGCATTTCCGGCACCCCGGTGTCGTACAGCTGAAGCAGTACGACCCGTCCGGGCACTCGGCAGGCCCCTCGCTGATCTTCGATTACGATCCGCGGACGCTGCGGCTGGACGAGTACCTGGTCCAGTACGGCGAGAAGCTGGACATCCTCGCCCGCACGGCGCTGGTGCGCCAGCTCGCGGAGACGGTGCGCTCGGCGCACAGCCGGCGGATCTATCACCGCACGCTGGCCGCGCGGGCGATCCATGTGATGCCGCGCGGCCGGAGCCGCGCGGCGGGCTCGGACAGCGACGAGGCCGGCTGGCTCACTCCGCACCTGCAGATCTCGGACTGGCAGGTCGCGGTGCAGCGCAGTTCCGAGCACGGCGCGCAGGGCGGCAGGGAGCGTTTCGCACCGACCTCCTTCTCGCGGGCCGGGGCGCATCTCGCCGAGGGCGCGGACCCGTATCTGGCACCGGAGCTGACCGCGCTGAAGGCCGATCCGGTGGCGCTGGACGTGTACGGCCTGGGAGTGCTGGCTTATCTGCTCGCGACCGGGCAGGCTCCGGCCGCCAGCCAGGCGGAGCTGCTCGCTCGCTATGAGGCGGGTGAGGGGCTGCGGCCGAGCGCGCTGGTGGACGGGCTGTCGGAGGACATCGACGACCTGGTGCAGGCCGCGACCGCCTTCAAGCCGGAGCAGCGGCTGTCCTCGGTGGGCGAGTTCCTGGAGATGCTCGAAGTCGTCGAGGAGACGCTGACCGCACCCCCGACCCCTGCCCCGGCCCCCTCCCCTGCCGCCGCACCGGCTCCGCGTCTGGCCGCCCCTGAGAAAGACCCCCTGGAGGCGGTCGCGGGCGATGTGCTGGTGGGCCGCTGGGAGGTCAGGCGGCGGCTGGGCACCGGTTCGACGAGCCGGGCGTTCCTGGTACGCGACCTTCAGGCCGACCCGAAGGCACCCCCCTCCAAGAGGTTCGCGGTGCTGAAGGTCGCACTGTCGGACAGCCGGGGCGAGGTGTTGGCCCGCGAAGCCGAGGTGATGGGGCGGCTGCGCGCCGATTCCCGGATCATCCGGCTCATCGAGCCGGAGCCGCAGCGGATCGGGCCCCGCACGGTCCTGATCATGGAGTACGTCGGCGACGAGCGCGAGGCCGACGCCACCCCCTCCGCGCCCGGCGCCCCTAAGCGCAAGCGCCGTGAGGAGACGGTCGCCCGTCAGCTGCGGGATTCCGGCCGGCTGTCGGTGGACCAACTGGAGGCGTACGGCGACTATCTGTTCGGCGCAGTGGACTTCCTTGAGGGCGAGGGGGTGTGGCACCGCGACATCAAGCCGGACAACATCGCGATCCGCATCCGCCCGAACCGCACCCGCGAGCTGGTCCTGATCGACTTCTCGCTGGCGGGCTATCCGGTGAAGGAGACCGCGGCCGGCACGGACGGCTACTTGGATCCCTTCATCGGCACCCTCACCGACCGGTCTGTGTACGACGCCCATGCCGAGCGGTACGCCGTCGCCGTCACCTTGCACGAGATGGCCTCGCGGGAGCTGCCGGTGTGGGGCGGCGGCAAGGTGTCGCCGCGACAGACGGACGCGGAGAAGGAGCCGTATCCGACTATCGCGGCCGAGGCGTTCGACCCGGCGGTCCGCGACGGCCTGATCGCGTTCTTCAAGAAGGCCCTGCACCGGGACGCGGCTCAGCGTTTCAGTGACCTGAAGCCGATGCGTGACGCCTGGAAGAAGATCTTCCTCGCGATGGACGAGGCGAAGCCGTCCTCGCGCCGCTCCCGGAACGGAGCAGCGGTGGCGGCCGCTGCGGCTCAGGACGAGGCGGCCGAGGCCACGGGCGCGGTGATCGCCGAGGCCGAGGAGGAGACTGCCGAGCAGCAGCGCGACCGGCAGGCGGCGGAGGCGGTCCGTACGACACCCATCTCGGCATCGGGTTTGAGCCCGGCCGCGGAGTCGTTCGTGTACGGGCTTCGAGTGAACACGGTCGGCGAGCTGCTCGACTACAGCCAGCGGCAGCTCGTCAACGCGCCCGGCCTGGGCGCCAGGACCCGCAAGGACGTCCTGAGCCGTATCAAGCAGTGGCGGCAGCAACTGTCCGAGCAGCCCGCCGCTCCGCTCACCGCGGAGGGCCGCAAGGCCGCGAAGGAGGAACTGTCGGCGGCGGAGGTCGCGCTCACCGACGCGATGGTGGCGGAAGGCAGCGTGGGCGCGCTGCCCGAGCGAGCGTTGCAGTCGCTCAGCCTGGACGCCCTCGCGACGCTGTTCGTACCGGAGTTGAGGAAAGAGGGCGGGAACCACAACGAGTGCGAGATGGTGCGCCTGCTGCTGCGCCTGCCGAACGGGCAGGGCGTCCTACCCGAGATCGGGGTCTGGCCGAAGCAGAAGGACGTCGCGGACAAGCTGCACCTGTCGGCGGGCCGGATCCCGCAGATGCTGAAGACGCAGCGCACTCGCTGGAAGAAGCTGCCGGCCGTGCAGGCTCTGCGCTCCGAGATCCTGGAGCTGCTGCGGGATCTCGGCCGGGTCGCTTCGGCGGCGGAGATCGCGGACGCGCTGGCTGTACGGCGCGGCACGCGCCTCCAGGAGCGGGAACAGCGCCGAGCCCTGGCACTGGCCGCAGTGCGGGCGGTGGTGGAGGTGGAACAACTCGCCCCGGAGGACGCCCCGTTCCAGCATACGGCCAACCGTGACGCGGCCGACGAGGGCATGGGCGCGGGCCTGCTCGCGCTGGAGGTCGGCGACGGCGACGCCCCGGACACCCCGTCGGCGCCCGGCCTGCTCACGTACGCCCAGAAGCTGGGCCGGGCTGCGGACCGGCTGGCGAAGCTGGAGACGCTGCCGACCGCCGCGACCGTACTCGGCGAGCTCACGGCGATTCCCGCGCCGAGCGGGGTCGTGGAGTGGGACGAGCGGCGGCTGGTCGAGGTGGCTGCGGCTGCCTCCCGAAATGCCGCCGCCACGCCTCGACTTGAGATCTACCCGCGCAATCTCTCTCTGGTTCGGGCTCTGCGCCTGACCCAGGCGGGGCTGGTACGGCTGGTCCCCGGGCTGGCGGAGGTGCACCAGCCGGGGCTGACGGGCAGCGAGGTGCACGAGCGGGTGCGGGCGCGCTTCCCAGAGATCCTGGACGCACGCGGCGGACATGCGTTGCCCACGGGCGGCGCACTGACCAAGGCGCTCCAGAAGGCCGGATTCGACCTGGAGCTGTCGACCCGGGAGACCACCCGTACGCAGCGGTATCTGCCGCGCCAGATGGACGGCGGCTCCAGCTATCTGTCCTCGGGCGCCCGCCGGCAGATGACCGGCGTCGCCCCCGCGACCCGCTACTCCGACGACCCGCAGCTCGCGGGCGCGGTGGCCGCGGAGGAGCGGCTGGTCGGCTCGGCGCGACGGGACGGCTTCCGGATACTGACGGTACGGACGGGGCGTGCGCAGGATGCCGTACGGGAGTTGACGGGCGAACGCTTCGACGGCGAGGCGGTGTCGGTGACCGACCTGTTCCTGCGGGCGATGCACGAACAGGTGGACCCGCGGCCCAAGCCGACCTGGGAGACGATCCTGCGGGCGGATGTAGCGGAGCCCGGGTCGAAGGCGGCGATGAAGTTCGCCGAGTACGCGCGGACGGCGTGGGGTGTGCTGGAGCCCCGGGTGAGCGCACTGCTGTCGGCGGGGGGCCCGGGTCCCCGAATGCCGGTGGTCCTGACGGACGCGGGTGCGTTCGCGCGGTATGACGCGATGGGCGTGCTGGACCGGCTGGCCGAGCAGGCGCGGGGCGGCGGGCGCGGGCTGTGGCTGCTGTGCCCGCAGAGCGACCCTGCGCGGCCGCCGCGGCTGGGGACGACGGCTGTGCCGTACCAGGCGGGGCTTGGCGAGTGGATTGTGCTGCCGGACTCCTGGGTGACGAATGCCCACCGGGCCGGCGAAATGGCTGTAACGACAACTGGAGATGTGGCGACGTGATCGACCGCAAGGCACTGCTGGTGGACCTGATCAAGCAGGTCAAGGCGGTCGAGGTGGACCTCGGCAATCAGGTCAAGGCCGGCGAGGCGGTTCTCAAGCCGCTGCGCGCGGAGTACGAGAAGGCGCGTAAGGCCGCCGAGACGCCGGAGGCCGCACCGGTGTGGGGTCCCTGGCTCGAGGCGCTGCTGGCCGAGGCGTCGGAGGAACGCGCGGACCGCGTCCGGGTGGCAGAGGCGGTCGCGGGGCGGCTGCGGGCCGAGTACGACCTGGCTTTCAAGCTCGGTCGCACAGGGGAGACCTGGAACTCCTGGCTGTACGGGGCTCCCAAGGTGTCTGGCCGCGTCAACCAGGTCGCGGTGGCGTGGGTCCTTGGCACGGTGTTCGTGCGGTTCTGCGAGGACAACCGGCTCATTCCGGAGCCGTATCTGGCTGGCGCGGAGCCTGAGCGCCGGGACCTCGCGGAAGCCCGGTATGCACAGTACGTCGACGAGGACGCGGATCCGACCTACCGGGGCTGGCTGGAACGGGCGTTCTCGGAGCTGGGCGCGGGCCAGGCCGGGAAGCTGCTCTTCGACCGGCGGCACAACCCTCTGTATCAGATCCCGCTGTCGCACGACGGAGCGCGGGCGATCATCGACTTCTGGCGCGAGCGGGACGAAGCGGGCGTCCTTGTCCACGATTTCACCGACCCGCTGAACGCGGACGGCACGGAGGGCTGGGACACGCGATTCCTGGGCGACCTATACCAGGACCTGTCGGAGACAGCGAGGCAGATGTACGCGCTGCTCCAAACCCCGGAGTTTGTCGAGGAGTTCATCCTCAATCGGACGATGAACCCGGCGGTACGGGAGCTGGGCGGCCGGTTCGGCGAACTGAGAATGATCGACCCGACATGCGGGTCGGGACACTTCGTGCTGGGCGCGTTCCGGCGGATGGTGCGGTTGTGGGCGGAGAAGCAGCCGGGGAAAGAGCTGCACGAGCGAGTACGGGCGGCGCTCGACTCGGTGCATGGGGTGGACGTAAACCCGTTCGCGGTGGCTGTGGCTCGATTCCGGCTGCTGATGGCTGCGATGGCGGCGGCGAACGTACGCACGCTGGCGGAGGCTAACAAGTACGACTGGCCAGTCCACTTGGCGGTGGGCGACTCGCTCATCAAGGACCGACAGCTTGAGCTGGAGCTCATCGGCGAGGAGTCGGGAGACCCGCTGGTGGAGTTCGCGTACGCGACGGAAGACAGGCATGAACACAAAGGGATTCTGGATCCCGGGCGGTACGACGTGGTGGTGGGGAACCCGCCGTACATCACAGTCAAGGACAAGAGCCTAAACGATTTGTACAAGGAGCTGTACAAATCGTGCGCGAGACAGTATCAACTTTCAGTCCCGTTCGCTGAACGATTCTTCCAACTAGCCAAAACAGGAAAAGTAGACGGCAGCGAATCCGGAAGAGTCGGACAGATCACCTCGAACGGCTTCATGAAGCGAGAGTTCGGAAAGAAACTAATTGATGAGTTCTTCGCAAATTCAATCGAGCTTACGGAGGTTATTGATACCTCAGGGGCCTACATCCCGGGCCACGGAACTCCGACAGTAATCCTCATTGGGCGACGTAATAAGTATGGGCGCTCGACGACCGTCCGAACAGTGATGGGCGTGCGAGGAGAGCCAGGGTTCCCCACGGATCCTGCGCATGGCCATGTCTGGCGAGCGATTACCAACCAAGTCGACAATCCCGGCTCGGAGAGCGAATGGGTAAGCTCCGCAGACACGCCTCGAGTCAAGTTGTCCAAGCACCCATGGAGCCTTACTGGCGGCGGCGCATCCGAATTGCGCGACCAGCTCGAGTTCACCAGGAACTCGAGACCATTTAAACAATTCGTCGCCGACTCGGGTAATATGCTAAACACCCGGGAAGATGACGCGTACATTACACGTGGAGCAATAAGGCGCGCGGGCCTCCCTGAGGAACTAACCCGACGCATGGTCGAAGGGTTCGATATTCGCGACTGGGCTCCCCAAGGGTCCGCAGAGGTGATTTTTCCATACGGCCCTTCTGGCGAGCATCGAGAGCTCAGCTTGCAGGAGCTGAAGGCTCTCTGGCCTTCCAAGTCGCTACTGCGCGTGAGAAAGTCTCTCTCTGGCACACAGGAAGAGCGAGGGCTCGCATGGTACGGGTATTCCTCCTTCTCACCTCGACGCTATACGACCAAGAATCTGCTTGTATTTACCCTAGTCTCAACTCACCAGCATTTCCTTCTGCGAAATGCGGAAGAAATCTACTCCCAAGCAGCAACGGTTGTCACACTCAATGAGGGGCCCTTCGCAACGATAATGGGGACACTAGGGATCCTCAACAGCTCCACTGCATGTTTTTGGCTCAAACAGGTAAGCCAGCCAAAAGCGGGCGGCGGCAACGGGCGTGGAATGCAGGACGAGGCATGGGAGGAGCGCTACGAATTTACCGGAACCAAGCTGAAGGAGTTCCCCCTCCCTGTCGAGAACCCCACCGCCCTCGGCTCCAGTCTCGGCACCCTCGCCGAGGAGCTAGCAAACGTTAGCCCTTCCGCCCTCGCCGCCACCGACACTCTCACCGCCACGTCTCTACGCGACGCCTACTCCAAGTGGAAGTCCACCCGGGCCCGGATGATCGCACTCCAGGAGGAGCTGGACTGGCAGGTGTACTCGCTCTACAACCTGCACGGCGAAGACCTGCGTTCGCCCGATATCGAAGTACCCGAACTCGCCCTTGGGGAGCGGGCATTCGAAATCGTACTGGCGCGTAGAGTTGAACAAGGCGAAGCCTCCACCGAGTGGTTCAAGAGGCACGGGTCCACGCCTATCACCGAACTGCCCGCGCACTGGTCGGACGCTTACAGTGCCACCGTCCAGAAGCGGATCGAGGCGATCGAGTCGTCCCGCGCCATCGGTATGATGGAGCGCCCCGAGTACAAACGCCGCTGGGCAACCGAAGGTTGGGACGCACTCCGGGACCGCGCCCTCCGTTCCTGGCTGCTGGACCAGATCGAGGCGCGCGAGCTGTGGTTCCAGGGCGAGCAGCCCACCCTCCTCACCCGCGCACAGCTCACCGACGCACTCTCGCGCGACGAAAACTTCGTGTCCGTCGCTGCCATCTACGCGCCCCGCAAGGAGCTCGCGACCGTCGTCGCCGACCTCCTCGCCGACGAGCACGTGCCCTTCCTCCCCGCCCTGCGCTACAAGCCCACCGGCCTGAAGAAGCGCGCCGACTGGGAGCACGTCTGGGACCTCCAGCGCCAGGAGGACGCCGCCCCAGACGAGCCGGCCAAGCGAAAGATCCGTGACACGATCCCCGTCCCGCCGAAGTACACCTCCGCCGACTTCCTCAAGACGTCGTACTGGCGAGCCCGAGGCAAGCTCGACGTGCCGAAGGAGCGGTTCATTTCCTATGCCACTGGCGCAATCTCCGGCACCCCCGACCTGTTCGGCTGGGCGGGCTGGGATCATCGGGAGCAGGCGCAGGCGCTGACCACGTACTTCACCAACCACGAGGGGCTCTCCTCCGAAGAGTTGACCCCGCTCCTGGGGGGCCTGCTGGAAATCCAGCCCTGGCTCACCCAGTGGCATGGCGAGTTCGATCCGCTGTACGGCGGCTCCCCCGCGGACTTCTTCGCCGGTTACCGCTCGCAGATCCAGGGCGAGCACGGCTTGACCGACGACGACCTGCGCGCCTGGCTGCCCGCCTCGGCCGCCCGTCGCGGCCGGAAGCCGGCCGGAAGCTGATCACCCCGGTGCGTGCCCCTCCCCCTCCGGAGAGGGGCACGCACCGTCCCGTACGGTCAGCGGCTCGGCGGCGGGCACCCGCAATCCCGGCCCCTCGTCGAGCCCGAGTACGACCGCGAGCCCGCCCGAGGCGTACCGCTCCCCCCGCACGCTGCGGACCGTGCGCCACACTCCCCACACCCGTACGGACTGCCCAACCCGGACCGTGACCGCCGCAACCTCCACTTCGGCGGGCGCGACCACGAAGTCCGGGGCCTTCAACGTCGCCCACACCGTCTTGCCGATTCCGCACTCACGCTCCTGGACACCCCACTCGTGAGCCACCGCCTCGACGAGCAGCAGCCCGCGCCCGTGCGTCTCACCCTCGCCCGGTGCCCGCACCTCAGGCGTACCCGCCCCCGCGTCGCTCACCTCCAGCCGCAGGAGTCCGTCTTCCACCTGGCGCACAATCCGCACCCCGACCAGCCGGTCCTTCGGCACCCGCACCCGCAGCGCGTTGGTCACCAGCTCTGAGAGCGCCAACTCCGCGTCATCCACGAGAGCTTGATCTGCACCCCAGCCACCGAGCACTGCATGCAGCAGCGCCCGCGCTCTGGGAACGCTGCTGCGGCGCCGTGCCAGCCGGAAGGTAACTTCGTTCTCTGCAGCCATGGCATCCCCCAGAGGGTTGATGTTCGGCCGGAATCCCCTTGGTCAGAGGCGCAGTTGAGCCCGGGGATGCCGATATCCACGGCCAGCAGGATGCGCACGCACCGCGCGAATCTGCAACGTTGCCGATTAGATCCAACCCAATGTTCCCCATTTCGAGTTAATCTCGGTCCGCTACGGCCGCTGCTCTGCTAGAAGGTGTTGGCATGCCTACTAACAGCGCCACCCCGAACCCATCAACCGTCCTCGGCCGCCAACTTGGCGACGAGTTGCGCC
Organism: Streptomyces sp. TRD_SC_5; assembly: GCF_056836825.1. Lineage (NCBI taxonomy): Bacteria > Bacillati > Actinomycetota > Actinomycetes > Kitasatosporales > Streptomycetaceae > Streptomyces > Streptomyces sp. TRD_SC_5. The sequence goes on from NZ_JBWZZS010000001.1 coordinate 1,608,912, forward strand.
GGTTGCGCGAGGCGTCAGGGTTAACAACCACCCAAGCAGCCGAGGCCATCGACTGCACCAAGGGCAAGATCAGCCGGATTGAGAACGGCCGGGTGGCAGTCCGACTCCCCGACCTAACAGCGATGTTGCACGCTTACGAGGTGTCGGACCCAGACCTCAAGGGTCGACTTAGCGCACTGGCTCGAAAGGCGAACCGCCGTCGCAGGGAAGGATGGTGGAACCAGTACGGATCCGTCCTCGCCGACACGTATCGCGACTACATCGCACTGGAAGCCATGGCCGGATCGATCCGCACGTTCCAGGCGCAGCTTGTCCCCGGCTTGCTTCAGACCCCGGACTACATCCGGGCCGTCACCGTAGCCTCTCGGCAGTGGCAGACCGCAGACGAGATCGAGAGGTTCGTCCAGGTACGCCTCGCCCGCCAGGAACGCCTCGCGGACGGCTCGCACCTGCACCTCTGGGTCGTCCTGTCAGAAGCCGTACTCCTCCAACAGGTCGGCGGAGCACAGATCATGAACACGCAGCTACACCACTTGCTGACCGCCTCCGAGAACCCCAACGTGACCATCCAGGTACTGCCGTTCTCCCGTGGAGCCCATGCGAGTATGTTCGGCCCGTACGTAGTGTTGGGATTCGCCGAGGAGGGGGCGCTCGACGTGGTGCTGGCGGACAATCCGACCGGTTCCATGTGGCTGGAGCGGGAAGAGGAAGTCGCCCGATACCAGGACCTGTTCGACGCCGCACGCACGTCCGCGCTCTCGCCGGTGGAATCCCGTGCCGTCATCCATCGCAGGGCCAAGGAGCACAGACCATGAAGAGCGCACACCACGGCACGCCAGACCTGTCAGGCGCGAGGTGGCGCAGCAGCACGTACAGCGGCGGCAACAACGAATGCGTTGAGGTGGCCGACAACATTCCCCACGTCGTCCCCGTCCGCGACAGCAAGCGCCCCGCCGGCCCTGTGATCGGCGTCAGTCGCGACGCCTGGCGCGCATTCGTCACTCAGCTCCGCTGAGGCGGGTTGCCGCACGCGCCCGCTGCGTTCAAAGGCTGCCGACCGCTGGCGGAAAACGTGGAGTCCCGGACAGGCCGTGCCACTAAGTAGCACAGTGCGGCACAACCCGCGATAGCGTGGGCTTATGACCGCACAGCCTGAGATCACCCAGCGCGACCTCCGCAACAGGTCCAAAGAGATCATGGATGCCGTCCAGGGCGGTCAGTCGTTCACCGTTACCCGCGACGGGCACCAAATCGGCGAGCTGATCCCACTGCGGCGCCGCAGGCGGTTCGTCTCTCGCGGAGAGTTCGCGGCGATGTCGCGTACCGCTTCCGACATCTCGCTGGACGCGTTCCGCGCGGACCAGGACCGGACAGCCGAGCAGGAGACGGACGCCCCTCATGCCCGTTGAAGAGCTGGTGGAACACCCGCAGGGCCTACTCGACACCAACATCATGATCCTGCGCCGGTGGGTGGACCCCGCAGAGCTGCCGGCCGAGATGGCGATCAGTGCCATCACGCTTGCCGAGCTGTCCGCAGGACCGCACGAGGTTCGCAGGAACGAGGAGCAGTCCGACTACGACGAGCACACCGAGCGGGCCCGCAGGCTCGACGTGCTCCAGCGCGCGGAGAACGAGTTCGATCCGATCCCCTTCGGCGCGGAGGCCGCCCGTATCTACGGCAGGGTCTGCGCCGGCCTCATCACCTCAGGACGCAAGCCCCCGCGACGGATCGCGGACCTGATGATCGCGGCCATCGCCGTCGCCGAGGGGCTACCGCTGTTCACCACCAACCCTGCTGCCTTCAAGGGACTGGACGACCTCCTCACCGTGGTCCCGGTGACGCGCCCCAAGGTGCTCCACGACCGGTGACCCGGGCGGATCGCCCTCCTCCCCGCCCCCCAGCGCCTCGTACCCTTGTACGACGGCAAAGAGAATGGAACGGAAGCAGCAGACCATGGCCACCACCGCGCCCCCGGCCCCCCTCCTCCGCGATGTCATCGACATCAAGCCGTCCATCTCCACCTCCGACTTCGTTCTGAAGCTCGCCGAGGCGGTGACCGACGAAGGCGCGGCCCGTGCACTCAAGGACTACGTCGTCACCGAGCGGCTCCTCGAAAACTTTGACGAGGCCCTCGGCCTGATCAAGGCCTCGCTGGACGGGCACACATCGAAGGCCGCGTATCTGCACGGCTCGTTCGGTTCCGGTAAGTCGCACTTCATGGCCGTACTGCACGCCCTGCTCAGGGGCGACCAGACGGCCCGCTCCCGTACTGAATTCGACTCGGTCCTTGCCAAGCACGAGTGGCTGATCTCGGAGTGCCGGCGGTTCCTGCTCGTGCCGTATCACGTGCTCGGGGCGAAGTCCCTGGAGCAGCGGGTCCTCGGCGGATACGTCAGCCATGTCAAGGCCCTGCACCCCGAGGCGCCCACCCCGCAGGTGTACCGCACCGACTCGCTCTTCGAAGACATCCGGTCCCATCGCTACCGGATGGGCGACGAGAAGTTCATCGAAGGGCTCAGCGGAGCCGAGGGCACCGCAGCCACCACCACCGTCGATGACGAAGACGACGACGAGTGGGGCGAGCCGTTCGCCTGGACCCCGGCGCTGCTCGACACCGCGCTCGCCGCGGAGGAGCTGGACGGCGGCGAGGTCAACCTCAACCTGGTCAACCCAAGCACCCCTCCTGAGCTGCGCGCCAAGCTGGTGCACGACGCGAGCGCCACCTGGTTCCCCGGGTTCGCCAAGAACGCCGCCGAGGATGAGCACGGGTTCATCTCCCTGGACGCCGGCCTCGGCGTCATCGCCGAGCACGCCAAGTCGCTCGGCTACGACGGGCTGATCCTGTTCATGGACGAGCTCATCCTCTGGCTCGCCAACCACATCCACGACCAGAAGTTCGTCTCCCGCGAAGCCGACAAGATCACCAACTTTGTCGAGGGCGCGGACTCTCGCCGTGCCATCCCGATCGTGTCCTTCATCGCCCGCCAGCGCGACCTGCGCGAACTGGTCGGCGAGGAGACCTCGGGGGCCGCCGAGACCGCGATCCAGGACAGCCTCAACCTGGCCTCCGGCCGCTTCGACAAGATCACGCTGGAGGACCGCAATCTCCCGCAGATCGCTCACGCCCGGCTGCTGAAGCCGAAGGACGACGAGGCCGCAGTCAAGCTGAACGCCGCGTTCGCGAAGATCAAGCGGGTCGGGCCGCGAGTCTGGGACGTACTGCTCGGGTCGGACGAGGGGACCACCGGCGCCGATGAGGAATCCTTCCGGCTGACGTACCCCTTCTCGCCCGCCTTCATGGACACCCTGGTCCACATCTCCTCCGCGCTGCAGCGCTCCCGGACCGGTCTGAAGCTGATGGGACAGCTGCTCGCCAACCACCGGGACGACGCAACGCTTGAGCAGTTGATCCCGCTCGGCGACCTCTACCCGGTCATCGCGGACGGCGGTGACAGGCCGTTCGTGGACACCCTGAAGGTGGAGTTCCAGGCGGCGGACAAGCTGTACCGGACCAAGCTGCGGCCGTACCTCCTCGGCGTGTACGAGATCACCGAGGAGGACATCGAGCGCTACCGCCACCGGCGCGGGGCCATCACCGACCAGCAGCTCGCACAGCGGTGCACCGCCTTCACCGGCGACAACCGGCTGATGTGCACGCTGCTGCTGTCCGCGCTCGCGCCCAGCGTGCCCGCCCTGCGCGACCTGACGATCCGTCGGCTCGCCGCACTGAACCACGGCTCGGTCATCACCCCGATCCCCGGTGCCGATGTCGGAGTCATCACGGGCAAGGTCGGCGAGTGGGCGTCCCGCTTCGCCGAGATCAAGAAGACCGGCACCGACGCCAATCCCGGTGTACGGCTCGAACTGGCCGGCGTGGACGTGGACTCCGTCATCGCCAACGCCAACGTCAACAACAACAGCCACAACCGCCGCACTCTCGCCAAGCGCCTCCTCGCCGAGGAGCTGGGCGTGGATCTCCAGGACCGGATGGGCGCCGACGACCTCAGGCTCGTCTGGCGCGGCTCGAACCGGACTCTGGAAGTCGTCTTCGGCAACATCGCCGACGACGACGACCTGCCCGACCACGAGTTCGCCCCCAGCCAGGACGGCCTGTGGCGGCTCATCATCGACCTGCCCTACGACGAGGGCGAGTACGGCCCCCGCGAGGACGCCAACCGGATGCGCGCGATGCGTGAACTGCCCGGCGAACGGCCGCGCACCGTGGGCTGGATCCCCACCCATCTCTCGGTCTCCCGCTACCGCGACTTCGAGCGCCTGGTCACCATCGACTACGCGCTCGCCGACGACCGGCGCTTCGACACTCAGTACGCCGCCCACCTCAACGCCGACAACCGGGCCCGGGCCAAGGCGCTGCTCGAAGGGCAGCGCGAACAGCTCACCAAGACCGTGAAGGCCGCGTTCAAGCAGGCGTACGGCTGCGCGGACAAGCTGGCCAGCGATGTGGACGTGTCCTTCGACGACCACTTCGAGGCATTGCCCGACGTGCCCGAACTCCGCGTCTCCATCGGGCAGCCGCTGCGGGACGCCGCCAGGCATGTGGCGGGCAAGCTGCTCGCCCACCAGTACCCGGCCCACCCGGACCTCGACCCGGACGACACCAAGACCGCCGTGAAGCCCGCCGATGCGCGGACCGTCTTCGCACACGTACGGACCGCGAGCGAGGCCCCCGACCGGCAGGCCGAGATCCCCGCCAAGGACCGGACCGCGATGCGCCGGATCGCCGCGCCGCTGGGCCTGGGCCAGCAGAAGGAGGCGTACTTCCGGCTCTCCACCCGCTGGGTGGACCACTTCGGTCTGCAGGCCCGGGGTGAGGGCGTCACCGGCGACCGGAGCGTCGTACGGCTCACCGAATGGCTGGACCGGCCCGAGCCGATGGGTCTGGAGCCCTTCCTCGCCAACCTCGTCATCGCTTCCTACGCGGAGCTGGACGACCGCGTGTGGGTGCGGGCCGGATCAGTACTAGACCCGGCTCCCGAGCCCTCCGCCGTCAAGCAGGGCGACGCGCTGCGCGCCCAGCCGCTGCCGGAGGAGACGGATTGGGAGGAGGCCGGGAAGCGGTACTGGGAGATCTTCGGCGAACAGCCGCCGAAGCTGCGTCGGGGCCGGATGGTCAGTCAGTTCGCCCGGATGATCACGGGCAAGGCCCGCGCCTTCCAGCCGCACGCGGCCGATCTTGTACGGGAGCTGGAGAAACACTCCGTACTGCTCGCCCTGGACGGGACGGACGAGGCCGGCAGGCTCGCCATCGCCCGGCGATCGCTCGACCTGCTCAACGAGCTGCTCGGCCTCGACCAGGGCGCTGCCGGCGGTACCGCCGCGGCCAAGCAGATCATCACCGCCTTCGCCGCCTTCGACCTCGGTACGGTCTCGGCCAGCCGCTACGGCGCCTCGATCAAGCAGGCCGAGCGGGTCGCCTCGGCACTGGCCACCGCCGCCTGGGACATGCTGAAACTCGCCCCCGGCTACGGGCCCCAGGGCGAGGCAGTACTGGAGGCGCTGCGCGGCGCGGCCGGCACGGATCAGCTCACCAAGAACCTACGGGAGGCACTACAGGAGGCGCGGGACGGGATCGTCTCCGTCATCCAGCGCAGCAGGGCCGCCGCCACTCCCCTGAAGACCGAGCCAGCGCCCGCGCCATCAGCCTCGCCGCCGCTGACCACGCCTGAGTCGGTGAACCTGAACACCGATACGAGCCACCCGGCCGTGCCCACCCGGATGCCCCTCGGCGGGCCCGCGCGGCGATCGGGCGGCGGCCGGACCACTGCATCAAAGGCGCTGGCCGAACTCCGGACGGAACTCGCCGAGCTGGCGCAGTCCGAACCGGACGCAACGATTGAGATCAGCTGGCGGGTAGTCGAATGAGGCGCGTGAAATGAGTACGGCAGCCATCACCAGTGCGGTACGGCTCAACACCGCCACCATCACCCAATACCTGGCCTCACAGTCCGGCCTCACCCCCGGCAAGCGCCGGGCAGTGCTTCTGCGTGCCGCGCCCTCCTGGGAGGGACCGGCCGAGCTGACCTGGGGCGGGGAGCGGCAGGTTCTGGTCGCTGCTGCGCCCTCACCGCTCGCCGTGCACGAGCTGGTTCTGGCACATCTGGCCCCCGGCTCCCGTACGCCCGAGGTACTGGTGGTGCTCACCGACCGCGAGGAAGCTGAACTCGGCCCCGATCTGCTGGCCAAGGTGCACAGGCAGCGAGTCAACAGCGTGGACATCTGGGAGGTCGTGCGCGAGGCGTTCGGCGCGGGCTCCACCGACGACCGGCTTCTGAAGGAGAACTGGGCCGCTGAGGCTCTCCTTGACGCCACTCCGCCCGGCGGCTGGCCGCCGCTGGCCGGCGGGCTGCTGTCCCGGCCCGAGGCCCTGACCTCGCTGGCGCTCCGCAGGCTCGGCATCGGCCGGTACGACCCTGACCGCGACCCGCACACTGCCCCGCCCGGGGGCGACAGGCTCGACGTACACGCCCTGCTGCGATGGTCGCTGACACCCGGCGGCCCGGATCGCCATCTCGCGCTTCGCGCGCCCGAGCGCTCCGGGCTCGCACGCTTCCTCGCCGAGGAGGACCAGACCGGTCTGACCGGCCGGGCGTTGCTGGCGCTGGTGGATGCTGAACACGGGGCGGACGCGGTCGCGTTCGGGCTGGTGTGCGCTGCACTGTGGGAGCACGCCGACGCGGGGGCGGACGCCGAGAACTACCGGGCGCGCGGACGCGCCGAGCGATGGTTCGGCGACGAGCCGCCCGCGCGCGGCGAGGCCCTGGACGCTCTGGTGGCCACCTTCGGGCGGTCCTGCGAGGAGTTCGTCTCCGGGCTGCTGCTGACCGGGCGGAACACCCTTGAAGCGGAGGCTTCGGCGCTCGCGCGGCGGCTTACGGGCTCCACACTGGACCGGGCCGCCACTCTGAGCCGGCAGTTCGGTGCGGAACGGGCTGCACAGACAAGCCCCGTACTGAGAGCCGGACTTGAAGCTCGGTTCGCCAGCGTCGGGCAGGCGCTCTCCGGCGGCGATCCACAGCGGACGGCACAGACGTTGGAAGAGCTGGGCAGGCACCGCCTCGCTCCGGAAGCCGACTCCAGCACTCGCATAGAGCGGGCGCGCATGGCTCAGCGGCTCATCGCGTGGCTGGCGACCTCTCCCGCGCAAGAGGCAGAGACCGTGGCGGCCGGGATCAGCCGGCACATCGCCGAGACCGGCTGGGTGGACCTGGCGCTACAGCACATCGAGGCCGGGGGCGACCCCGATCCCGTACTGAAGTCCGCCTACGGCACCCTGTGCTCCACGGTACGCACGCACCGGCGCGAGATCGACCGGGCCTTCGCACGCGCACTCGCCACCTGGACGGCGAACGGAAACGCCCCCGGCTCGATGCTGACCGTGGAATCGTTCCTGCCGAACATCGTCGGGAAGCTGGCAAAGACCGGGGATCGCCGGATCCTGCTGCTCGTCCTCGACGGGATGAGTGCGGCCATCGCCGCCGAACTGGGTGAGCAGCTGCGCGAGCACTGGGCCGAGTACGACCCGCTGCCCGGCACCAAGGACACCCCGCAGCGGCGGGCAATGGCCGCCGCTCTGCCGACGATCACCGCGGTGTCGCGCACCTCGCTGTTCGCGGGCAGGCTCATGAAGGGCTCGCAGGCGGACGAGAAACGGCTCTTCCCTGCCCACCGTTTCTGGGGCGAGGACAGTGCCGTGGTCTTCCACAAGGACGATCTGCGCGGCGAGAGTGGCGGCGACACCTTCGGGCCCGCCCTGCAGGAGGCGCTCGCCGACGACCGTACACACGTCGCGGTGGTGCTCAACACTGTCGACGACCGGCTCGCCAAGGAGCAGAAACTCGGCGACGGCGCCTGGCGGCTCTCCGACATAGGGAGCCTGCAGGCACTGATGCGGTCAGCCGCGGCACAGGGCCGCGCGGTGATCCTCACCAGTGACCACGGGCACATCATCGACCGGCACGGAGCCAAGGTCGACTCCCCCGGCATGCAGTCCGCCCGGCACAGGGCTCCGGGCGGCCCGCTCGCCGAGACGGAGGTCGCGCTGCACGGACCCAGGGTCGTCTCCCCGGAGACCGGCGACGAGATCGTCGCCCTGTGGGACGCGGACTCCCGTTACGTCGCCCAGAAGGCGGGCCACCATGGGGGCGCGTCAGTCGCCGAGTTCGCCATCCCCGTGCTGGCCTTTCTTCCTTTTGGCGCGAATCCGCCCAAGGGCTGGCGGGAGCTGGGCAGCCAGCAGCCGCCCTGGTGGTCGCTGCACCCGCAGACCTCTGCCGCCGACCAGCCGGAGCGTCGGCCGGCCGACGCTGCCGCCGCCCCTCCGAAGAAGAAGACTGCCAAGCAGGCTGAGGCGGATGCTGCGTTCGCCAGCAGCCATGACTCACTCTTCGACGTGGTCCTGGCGCCCAGCACCGAGAGCGCCCTGCTCACCCCGCAGCTCGTGTCCCCCGACGATGACTTGGTGAGGCGACTGCTCTCCTCGGAGATCTTCCTGAACCAGCTGGATCTGCTCACCCGCAAACCACCGCTTCCCCGGGTGGAGAAGGCGGTACACGCGCTCCTGGAGACCGGCGGCACTCTGCCGGTGACAGCGCTGGGTCAGCGCATCGGCCTGCCCGCCGGTCAGAATCCGGCCGGCTTCGCCGCCGTACTGCGCCAGGTGCTGAACCATGACGGCGTCCAGGTGCTCGAGTCCCTGCCTGACGGCCGCACGCTGAAACTGAACGCCGGGCTTCTGAAAGAGCAGTTCAAGCTCAGGTGAGTTGTCGGAGAAGCCTGGCGAACTGGCGCAGTTCCTCGCTGAGCTTCTCCGACAGCGGCTCGGGATCGAAGTGCGCGATCTTGTTGCGGATGGCTCGCACCCGGTCTAGCTGGCTCACGAACTGGATGCGGTCCACGCCCGTCCATCCGAGAGACTGCCAGTTCTGATCGGCCTGGGCACAGAGCGCCGCGCTGCCCTGGTCCCCCTTGAGCAGCGTCACGTAGTCGCCGAACATCAGATCCGAGATCAAGCCGGTCTGCTTCTTCCGGGGTTGTACGGTCTTGATGACTTCGGCACCGATCGCCGTACCCAGGCACTTGCGCAGCCGGGACTCGATTTCACCAACCAGGAAGAAGGGCCGGGCGGTCGCCTCGAACCGCTCGGTGATGTCCGCCGCGGTCACGATTCCAGTGAAGCGTCCGTGGTTACCCCTGACCAGCAGGTAACCGTGCTCGCTGACCTGCGGCAACAACGCGAAGAAGTCCTGGTGCACTTCGGCGACCGGCAGCATGTCCTCCAGCATCGCGTTCGCCAGCACCGGCGCGGCCCCCGTCTCGTACATCCGGGCCACAGAACTCCAGGTGACGACGCCGCGCAGAGTGTACTGGTCTTCGAGGACGGGAATCTGAGAGTAGTTGTTGGTGCGCATAAGATACGTCGCCTGCGTCAGCTGGTCGTCGGACCTGACAGAGGCAACCCCACTGCGGGCTGCCTGTAGGTCTCCGATCCTGAGCGGGCGCTGAGGCAGCGTCCCCGGTGCCAGCTCCTCCTCTGCTGCTACCGCTTCCTCGCCGTCGTCGACGACGTCGGCGACAACAGATTCCCGTGCCACAACATGGACTTCGGCCCACTGGCTGCAGGTGTCGAACGACGGCACCGTCGAGAGTCCAGCATCCTTCAGCGCCCGGTCGATGGCCGGGATGGTCTGCGGGTTGCGGACGCGGACTCCGAACAGCAGGGTGAGCTGCTGCACGGGGACCTTCGTGCCCTTGAGTTTGAGGAGCTGCTCCCCGATTGACAACTCTGACATGGTCCCGCTCACCAATCCGACGGGTCGCGGAGGACGGTTCGCTTGCCCATGGCCGACCTCACGAGCTCCAGGAGCTGCTTGGAACGGTCGGCATAGAAGCGTTCGAAGTCGCCCTCGTGCAGAGCGGAAGGGTCGATGAGATGGGTGGCGATTACATCGTCGAACCACTCCGGACGCATACCAGACTCCAACGCGAGCGACTTCAGGTACGCGGGAGGCGAACCGGTCATGCTCCGGCTGGCACGGTAGGACAACGGGGTCTTATTGACGATCGAGTTGGCGCGCACGCTGTGGCGCGGGGATCTCTTGGCGATCCACCCCTTGGGGAAGATCTGCCGTACGTCCACATTGTGTTCAGTCAGCCGCACAGGACTGAGGGGTGCCTCACTGAAGTACCAGTCCACCGCGCCCTGCCTAATGAGGAGTGCGTAAATCCCTTTGTAGGCGGCGCTGTTGCGGGTGGTCAGACTGTCCAGCCGGTCGGAGAGGAAGGCAGCCTCCATGGTCGTATCGGGAACCGACCCGTCTTCGCCGCGCACCGAGCCGACAAGCTGCTCCACATCGCGGGTGAAGCGACTCTCGGTCGAGCCCCCGTACATCTCGCCGAGCACCCCGCACCAGTACCACTGAGTGATGATCTCATCGCCCTTGAACCCTTCGGTCGCGTCCCCCAGGATGGCGCGTACGGCCGCCAGCGGTACGAGCTGCGTGCGGTAGGGCAGGTCGGCGGCGCGGACGATGCACTGCTGCTCAAGAAACACACCCACCCACTCGAAGGCTTCGGCCACGCGGGGGGCCAGTCGGCGGAAATCGGCGAGCGGCAGCTCAAGAAGGTCGCGGCGCTTGCAGGAAACCGCGGTACGGAGACCCTGTTGCTTGTGTTCCCAGGTGCGGACCAGAGCGACTGCCTGCAGGAAGTCGCTGCTGCTCAGCCCATCCTCGAGGCCTTGCTCCAGGCGCCCGAACACCGGGTAAGAGGCAGCCAGTTCCTTCTTGATCCTCTGCCACTCCACGGGGAGCCTGTAGTAGTCCCCGAACTGCTCGACATGGCTGCGGTCGCCGGCATACGTGGCGGTGAGCAGCTCGAAGACGTTCAGCGGCACGCCCCCGGTGTTCACTCGCTCGAATACCGCACACACGGCGTCCATAGTGGTGGAGGCCGCGAGCCGGATCATCGGGACCTGGAACGACTGCACATGGTTCAGCACTTGTTCCACGAACTGTGACCACAGGTCCCAGTTCGCCTCGTCCATGCCCACGAACGCTTTTTGCCAGGCGCTCACCCGCTGAGGGTCAAAGACAATGTGGAGTGGAAAGTAACCGGCCGCGCACTCCAGTGCGGTCGTGCTCAGGTCGAGTACCACCCTGCGCGCGAAGTCAGCCTTGAACACCCGCTCTTCCGGCACGGACACGATTGCGTCGTCGCGGTCCGCCGGCGATCCCACTGCCTTGGCAATATCGATGTAGTACCAGCGCTTCAGGTCCTTGCCCCGGGCATCAACCGTTTGGACAGGACGGTCGCGGTGCAGAGCTTGGAAGAGTGAGGTGAGACGCTGCTGACCGTCAAGCAGTAGGAGATCGGGCGTCCTTTCGCTGGCGCTCTCCGCACCCGTCAGCGTTCGGGCCTTGAACGGCGAGGTGCCGCCTGTCTCGAGCGTCATCACGACACCGAGTGGATAGTCGAGCGTCACGGTCGCGATGAGTGCTCGAATCCGCTCATCGTCCCACTTCCAGTCCCGCTGGAAGTCCGGGAGTTGTATGGCTCCCGATGCCACGTCCCGAAGGACCTCTTTGAGCTTCGGACTGTCGAGCGCCACGCGCGTGTTCCCCACCCTTGGACCTGAACGGTGTTGCGCCGATTGGATCAACTTGATCACACCAACGTCAAGGAATCCTTCCCCCTCCGCTTATGCACACCGAGCAGATCCAGCCATCCATGGCCGACTAGGCAGGCCGTCCGATCGAAAGAGCGAGTTGCTACATCGCGGCGGACGGATTCGTCTCTGCCGCTTCAGACAGCTGCTTGTCCGCGCGTGATGTCACCCTGACCGCCGTACAGGTCTTGACGGGTCGCACCCCGATGCCCCAGGTGCCACTACGGCGCCGGTCACGAGTAGAGGCCCAATGCGAGACTGTCCGGGTGAGTACCGCTGAGTCTTCCCACCCCGCCTCCGTCAGTGCCGCCCGCCGCCGGAGCGTGATCGACGCGCTGAGGCGCGGAGCCGTGCCGGAGAGCGGGCTGGACTTGCTCGCGACCGGTCTCGGCCGCTTCGAAGCAGCGCTCGACGCGGAGCTGGACGCCGTGGCGTCAGGATCCGCGGTATTCAAAGCCGTACGCGGGGAGTACGGGTCCGGCAAGACGTTCTTCACGCGTTGGCTCGGCGAACGCGCCAAGCGGCGCAACTTCGCCGTCGCCGAGGTGCAGATCTCAGAGACTGAGACACCCCTGCACAAGCTGGAGACCGTCTACCGTCGGCTCACGGAGCGGCTGGCCACGCCCGGTTTCCCGCCGAGTGCGCTGAGGCCAGTGGTCGACGCCTGGTTCTATGCGCTGGAGGAGGACGCACTCGCCGCCGGGGCATCGGAGGAGGCACTGTCCAGCGAGGTCGAGAGTCTACTGACGGCCCGCCTCGCCGAGGTTTCCCGGCATGCCCCGTCCTTCGCGACGGCGCTGCGGGGATACCGGTCCGCTCTCTCCGCGGGCGACGAGGCGACCGCCGCAGCAGTCATGGCTTGGCTGGGCGGGCAGCCGCAAGTGGCGGCCGCTGCCCGCAAGGCCGCCGGCGTGCGCGGCGATCTTGACCACTTCGGGGCCTTCGGCTTCCTACAGGGGCTGCTCACCGTGCTGCGCGACTCCGGTCACCCGGGACTCTTCGTCGTACTGGACGAGGTGGAGACCCTGCAACGCGTCCGTTCAGACGCACGTGACAAGGCTTTGAACGCGCTTCGTCAGCTCATCGACGACGTGCACTCCGGGCGCTTCCCCGGGCTCTACCTCGTCATCACGGGGACTCCTGCCTTTTTTGAAGGGCAGCAGGGCGTCCAGCGTTTGGCCCCGCTCGCTCAGCGGCTGGCTACCGACTTCAGCACGGATCCGAGATTCGACAACCCGCGCGCGGTGCAGTTGCGGCTGCCCGGGTTCAATCAGGAATCGCTGGTGGGCCTGGGCATCACCATCCGTGATCTGTACTCGGCCGGCGCGGCGGCACAGAAGCGCATCAAGGCCGTGGCCAATGATGCGTACATCGCTGACCTGGCGCAGGCGGTCGCTGGGGCACTCGGCGGCAAGGTCGGGGTGGCGCCCCGACTGTTCCTCAAGAAGCTCGTCGGTGATGTCCTCGACCGCGTCGACCAGTTCGACGACTTCGACCCGCGGCGGCACTACGCGCTGACGGTCAGGACCTCTGAGCTGAGCGAGGTCGAGCGTAATGCGGCCGCGACCAGCGCGGACGAGATCGAGCTGGAGCTGCCGTGACCGGCCTACCCGACCCTCTAGACCGGCTGCATCCCGGGCTCGTGCACCACATCGTCAACAGCCTGGGGTGGCCGGGCCTACGTGTGCTTCAGGAGGAGTCGATCGCGCCGTTGATGGACGGTTCGGACGCCATCCTGCTCGCCCCAACGGCCGGCGGGAAGACGGAAGCCGCTTCCTTCCCTGTGCTGTCGAGGATGGTTCAGGAGAACTGGGCCGGTACCTCGGTGCTGTACGTCTGCCCGTTGAAAGCTCTGCTGAACAATCTGTTGCCGCGCCTCGAGACGTACACTTCCTGGCTGGGCCGGACCGCTGCTCTATGGCACGGGGATGTCTCGCAGACGCGCCGCAAGAGGATCCTCCGGGACCGGCCGGACGTACTGCTGACCACGCCGGAGTCGCTGGAGGCGATGCTGGTCAGTGCCAATGTCGACCACCGGGCCCTCTTTTCCGGCCTGCAGGCAATTGTCGTGGACGAGGTGCATGCATTCGCAGGAGACGACCGGGGCTGGCATCTGCTGGCTGTACTCGAACGGCTGGAGCGTGTCGCCGGACGGCCTGTGCAACGGATCGGGCTCTCGGCCACCGTCGGCAATCCCGAACAGTTGCTGACCTGGTTGCAAGGGTCGGGGGCCGGAAAGCGTTCGGCTCAGGTCGTTGCCCCGCACTTGCGGGAGGAGACCCCGACGCTGCCGCCGCCCGGCGACATCCAGCTCGACTATGTGGGCTCCTTGGCCAACGCGGCCACGGTTATCGCTGCCCTGCACCGCAGCGAGAAGCGGCTGGTGTTCTGCGAATCGCGGAGGCAGGTCGAGCAGCTGGGCGAGAGTCTGCGAGCCAAGGGTGTGACGACGTTTCTGTCGCACGCGTCTCTGTCGATCGACGAACGGCGGCGGGCGGAGGAAGCGTTCGCCGAGGCACGCGACTGCGTAATTGTCTCCACCAGCACGCTTGAACTCGGCATCGACGTCGGTGACCTGGATCGCGTCATCCAGATCGACGCGCCTTCCACGGTGGCCTCCTTCCTGCAGCGTCTGGGCCGCACCGGCCGACGTTCGGGCTCGACGCGTAACTGCTTGTTCCTCGCTCTCGACGAAAGTGGCCTTCTTTCGGCCGCCGCTCTGCTCTTGCTGTGGTCACGCGGCTGGGTCGAACCCGTCGTGGCGCCTCCGGAGCCACGGCACATCGTGGCCCAGCAGGTTCTCGCACTCTGTCTGCAGGAGCACACAGTCGGGGACAGGTTGTGGCAGGAGTGGTGGGGTGGGCTTGGCCCGTTCGGGCCTTCTGCCGAGCCGATCGTGCGCCATCTCGTCGAGGAGGGCTACCTCAACCGTGACGGCGGCCTGCTTTTCGTCGGACCTGAGGCCGAACGGCGCTTTGGTTACCGGCATTTCATGGACGTAACCGCGGTGTTCATCGCAGCTCCGGAATTCAAGGTGCTGTCCGGACATACCGAGATTGGAACCACGGACCCTGCTCTTTTGACCGAGGAAGTTGCAGGCCCGCGGCGACTGTTGTTGGCCGGGCGCAACTGGCAGGTGACTTACATCGATTGGTCGCGACGCCGCTGCTTCGTAGAACCGGTCGAGAGCGGGGGCAAGGCTCGGTGGGGCGGTCTGGGCGCCGCGCGTGTTAGTTCGTACGAACTAACACGCGCGGCGCGCGAGATCCTGCTCGATGCCGACCCTCCGGTCACGATGACCCGTCGCGCCCAAAGCGCTCTGGCACAGGTTCGCGAGGAGAGCGCGGAGCTGGTACACCCCGGAGGAACAGTGCTCACGCGCGGCGGGCGTGACACAAATGTACGCTGGTGGACATGGGCCGGCCACCGGGCCAATGCCACTTTGGCCGCCACGCTCTCGAGTGTCGCCGATCCACTTCAACGCCCCACCAATACGCACATCAGGCTACGCGAGGACTTGGCCCTCCAGGATTGGAAGAAGGCCAAGGAAGAGGCCACCGACCAGCTCTGTCTCCCGGTAGTGGACTCTCGCGCGCTGAACGGGCTCAAGTTCAGCGCTACTCTCCCTCCACGTCTCGCGGAGGCCACCCTCGCTGTGCGTCTGGCAGACCTGGACGGCGCGGCAATGGCATTGCGTGAGGCGGTCCGATTCACCATTCCGGGGTCCTGAGCCACAATCCGCTCCGGGAGGAACAGCTCCGTATGCGATTGAGGTCGGACACATCCGCCTGCGCTACTGTTTCGATCAGCCATTGCGGCCCGACGGGCTTCCATTTCCCCAGGACACGCCCCCACCCGCACGAGTCTTCTCGTGTGTCCGGGGGATCCCTACGTGCTCCTGCTCCAGGCGCCCGCCCGAGCGCTGCTCTCGCTCCACAAGCGCGGTGTGCTCAAGCCCCATCTGGTCGAGCGCATCAAAAAGTACCAAAAGGACGTCACGGCAAGCGAGCAGGAGGCGTGGGCAACCAGCCTCATCGAGCTCGCACGTGATCTCGTCGCGGTCGGCAGGTCCGAGGTCCGCGTCCTGGTCGAGTTTCGGCCTCCGGGGTACGGAAGCAAGGGGCCGATGGACGCTGTACTCGTGGGCATCCATCCGGAGAGTGGCCGCGACTCGTACCTCCCCGTGGAGCTCAAACGCTGGACCGAGGCCAGGGAAGCTCCGGGCAAGCCTGGTAACTACGAAGTCGGGTACCCAACGCCGACCAAGCATCCGAGTCAGCAGGTGAAGCCCTTCTGCGACTTCCTGGTTGGCGAGAAGGGGCCCCTCAACGCGCTGAAGGTCGAGCTGGCTGGTGCCGTCTATCTGCACAACGCCGTGCAGGCGGACGTGGCAGACCTGTTGAATCACAAGTCCGCTCGGACGATCAAGACGGTGCATTTCACCGGCGACAGGCGCGATGACCTTCGCAGCCTGCTCAGGACGCAGTTCTCCAAAGCCTCTGGCGAGTCCGCTGTGGAGCGACTGTTCACACAGATGGGGATGCGTGATCCGACCCTGGTCGAGGTCATGCTCAACAATCCACTCGCAGATGTCCTCTTCCAAACGCACGGCGAGGATCACGTCTTCACCTTGCGTGGTGTGCAGGTAACAGCGAAGGATGACATCCTCGCGGCCGTCGAGCGCGCTACGAACCGGGGCGACAAAGCCGTCTTCATCGTCTCCGGTGGCGCAGGCACCGGAAAGACTGCCATCGCCGTCGAGCTACTACGCGACGTTGAACCGCCTGCCACGGCGAGACTCGCGAACGGAGCCGAGGCATTCATGGCCACGTTGAAACAACATCTTGGCAGCACCGACCCCGTACTCCATGACTCACTCGTCCACTTCAACGAATTCGTCCACGCGCAGCCCGACGGGCTCACTCTGCTCATCTGCGACGAAGCTCATCGGCTACGGAAACACTCCGACGACCTGTACCGCTCTGAACGCCGTGGAAATCGACCTCAGGTCGATGAGCTGATCGATGCAGCCCGGGTGACCGTCTTTCTCCTCGACGAGAAGCAGTCGGTGCGCGGTAACGAGGTCGGCACGGTCAGTACGATCCGCAAGGCGGCGCGGGCGAAAGGGATCAAGGCGGTCGAGTACGACCTTCGCCGGCAGTGGAGGTGCGGTGGAAGTGACTCGTATATCGAGTGGGTACACAGTCTGCTGGGTATCAGCGATAACGCGCCTTGGGACTGGGTGCCCGACGGAATGATCCACGTTCAAGTGGCGGGCAGCCCGCGCGACCTGGAAGACATCATTCTGACGGAACACCGTGCAGGGTCGACGGCCCGGATGGTTGCCGGGTACTGCTGGCCCTGGAGCAAGCCACTGAGGGATGAGGTTGGGACTCTCGTCCCCGATGTGGAAATCGGGAGCTGGCGCCGGCCCTGGAACGTCAATGGAACACGCAAGCGCTACGAGAACGGTGCGCCGCCGAAGAACCTGTGGGCCGTACAACCGGAAGGAGTCCATCAGGTCGGCTGCGTCTACACGGCGCAGGGTATGGAGTGGGACTGGTGCGGCGTCATCCTCGGCAAGGACTACGTCAGGCGGGACGGCGTATGGCTATCGCAACGCGAAGGCTCACACGACTCCAAGGTCAAGGCGAAGCCCAACGAACGCTTCCATGAGTGCGTGCAGAACGCCTACCACGTGCTTCTCACCCGGGCTCGGCGCGGAGTGGTCCTCTTCTCGGTCGACCCTGAAACTCAGGAGTTCCTCACGTCGAAGGCCCCGGTCTTCGACATCGAAGGACTTCGTCCACCGGGCGGGTTCGACCCCTCGTAGTCTGCCCTCCACGCGATATTGTGTGATCGATCGTCACGCGGCCCGACGGGCTTCCGTTCCAGGACACGCCCCCACCCGCACGAGCTACTTCGTGCTGCCTGGGGGCATTCCTTGCTGTTCCGCGACTCCGCCGCCGCGGTCGCCGCCGAGATTCACTCGAGCGCCCTGTTCCTCCGACTGACTGAGCAGTTCGTCCACGTGCACGGATACAAGCCAAGCGCCTCCGAGGTGCGCTCCTGGGAGCGCAGCCTCCCCGCGGTGACGAATGCGCTGCTGGATGCGGGGCTCGGGCAGGTGGAGGTGCTGATCGAGTACAGCCTGCCGTTGAACAGCAAGCGCGCAGATGTGGTGCTGGCCGGTGTTCACCCGAAGACGGGCGCGCCGTCGTACGTCGTCATCGAGCTGAAGCAGTGGAGCAGCGCGACGCCCGAGGACGGGGAGCCGTTGCTGTGCCGGGTGGACGCGTACGCGCAGCCGGTGCTCAATCCCATCGAGCAGGTGCGGGGATACTGCCGTTACCTCGCGTCGTTCAACGGGGTTGTGGCCGCGCATCCCGATCGGATCGCGGGGGCCGCCCTTCTGCACAATGCCACCGAGTTCGGCGTGAGCGGGCTGTACGAAGTTGAGCAGGACGAATACGGGCGGCTGTTCACGGGGGAACGACGTGGGCAATTCCTGGAGTTTCTTAAGTCGCGGCTCTCCCCCGCGAACGGTGCCGCAGCCGCCGATGAGCTGCAGGGTGCGAAGATCGGGCCTTCGAAGCAGCTTATGGCTGTGGCTGCCGACGAGGTCCGCGACCAGGAGCAGTTCGTGCTCTTGGATGAGCAAAAGGTCGCGTACGAACTCGTGTTGCGGGCCGTCCGGCGTGCGCGCCAGTCCGACCACAAAGAAGTCGTCGTCGTGACTGGCGGCCCGGGTACGGGCAAGAGCGTCATCGCGCTTTCACTGCTGGGAGAGTTGTACCGCGGCGGGCATACAGCGCTGCATGCGACCGGGTCGAGCTCCTTTACGACGACCATGCGGAAAGTGGCAGGTGCGCGCAAGCGCGAGGTGCAGGAGCTGTTCAAGTACTTCAACAGCTTCATGACCGCCGACAAGAACAGTCTCGACGTGATCATTTGCGACGAGGCACACCGCATGCGGGAGACCTCCGCCAACCGCTACACGCGCGCTGATCACCGGACCGGCAAGCCCCAGGTCGAGGAGCTGATCGACGCAGCGAAGGTACCGGTCTTCCTGCTGGACGAGCATCAGGTGGTGCGTCCCGGCGAAATGGGCACGGTGGAGGAGATCCGGGACGCCGCGGCGGCCAAGGGACTGCAGACACGCGTGATCCCGCTCGACAGCCAGTTCCGGTGCGGCGGCAGTGATGCGTACCTCCGGTGGGTCGTCCGACTGCTCGGGCTGGAGGGGGGCGGCCCCGTGGAGTGGGAGCCGGACGACAAGATGCAGCTCACTGTGGTCGACTCTCCGCGGGAGTTGGAGGGGTTCCTGGAGTCGCGCCGAGCGGAGGGGAACGGAGCGCGGATGTCTGCCGGTTACTGCTGGAAGTGGACGACGAAGGTCGCTCCTGGGCAGCCGCTGCCCACGGACGTGGTGATAGGTGACTGGGCACGACCCTGGAATGTCTACGGCACCCGAGCGGTGATGGGTGCTCCGCCGGCTGCTCTCTGGGCCACCGATCCGGCAGGCTTCGGCCAGGTCGGATGCGTCTATACCGCGCAGGGATTCGAGTACGACTGGAGTGGTGTGATCCTCGGGCCGGATCTGGTGTGGCGCGGCGATCGGTGGGTGACGGATCGTACGAAGTCGAAGGACCCCGTGTTCAAGAAGTCGACGCCGGATGCGGACGTCGACCGGTTGATCCGGAACACGTACAAGGTGCTGCTCACCCGCGGGATGATCGGGACCGTCATCTATTCCACCGACGCCGAGACCCGAGCCAAGCTTCGGGCGCTCGTACAGCCCAGGGAATCAGCGGCGCTTCCCGTCTAGACCGGGAAGGCTGACGCTCCGGAGTGTCTCCGCCCCTCGTACCGGGTCGAGACAGTTCATGCAGACATATGCCATAGGAGCATGGTTGGCCGATACGCTCTCATTCCGCTTCCGTGGGCATCCCCGGAAGCGTTCAGGGAGGGCTGTCCAGGCTCCGCCGTGCAGCCCTTGCACTGCCTGGGGGGCTTCACGTGCACGAGATGATCAAGGGCGCCAATGTCGGTCTGACAGCGCTCAGCGAGAACACCGGATCCGTCACCGTCAGCCTGGGATGGAGCAGCCCCGACGGGGACGGGGACGCCGACGTTTCCGTACTGCTGCTGGGTGCGGACGGAAAGGTGCGCAGTAACGCCGACTTCTTCTTCTACAACAACCCGGCCGCGGCCAACGGCAGCGTGCAGCTCCTCGGCCAGACGCCGACCAGCAACGGCAATGAGGACCGCATCCAGCTGGACCTCACCGCCTTACCCTCCGACGTCGAGCGGGCCGTGGTCGCAGCCAGCCGTCATCAGCGGGCCGCATTCGGGCAGTTGGAGAACCTCCGGATCACACTGACCGACGCGGGCGGCGAGCGGCTCCTCGGCTTCTCGATCTCCGAGGCGAGTGTGGAGAGCGCCTTCGTCTTCGGCGAGATGTACCGGCGCAATGACGAGTGGAAGTTCCGGGCGGTCGGGCAAGGTTACGAGACCGGGCTGGCCGGGCTGGCCACCGACTACGGCATCGAGATCGACGATGACGATGAACAGGACGCCGGGGCCGCCGGGGCCGCAGAGGAGGAGGCGGACGATGTCTCCGGCTCGGTGCCGTCCTCGGCGGTTGTTCCGGCGCCGAGGCCGGCGGCCGTGCCCGTCGTGGACGTTCCGGTGGTTGAGGTGCCGGTGGTCGTCCCGGCTCAGGTAGCTCCTGCTCCCACTACTCCCGCGCGCCGACTGCGTACCGCCAGGAAGAAGGTCACGCTCCCCAAGGTCCCCAGGAAATCGCTGGCGGAGAACGACTCCTGGCGAGCCGCCCGGCTGTTCCCCGCGTCGTCCCTCAAGAGCGACAGGGAACGCGAGGTCCGGGCGACCTCGATCCTGCTGTCCGTGATGGCCCACGTACCGGAGTTCGGCCGCAGGCTCACTGCCGGCTTCGGTGCGCCGTCCGGCCACATCGAAACGTTTACGGAAGTCACTCTGCCGAACGGGGACAGCCCGAGACGTCCGGACGGCGTCATCCGTATCGAGCGCGCGGGCAAGCTCTGGACTGCCCTGGTCGAGACCAAGACCAACGGCAATCCGCTCAAGGCGCAGCAGGTCCAGGACTACATGGACATCGCTGCCCGACGCGGTTACGAGGCTGTGATCACGCTTTCCAACGATGTGGCGCTCGAAGGCAGTCCCCTCGTCGATGTCAAAATCGACGGCCGCCGGAAACACAAAGTCGCCCTGTGGCATCTCTCCTGGGCCGAAGTCACCCATCAGGCCCAGATGTTGATCCGACATGAAGGGGTACGGAACGAGATCCGCGCCTGGATGCTTCAGGAACTCCTCCAGTACCTCCAGCACGAGAACTCCGGTTGCCACGGCTTCCAGAACATGGGACCTGCCTGGGTACCCGTACGCAACGGCATCGACCAGGAGACCCTCTGCCCGGGCGACCAGCGGGCAGTACTCGTCGTCGAGAGTTGGGAACGGCTCATCCGGCAGGTGTGTCTGAGGCTCGGTGGTGAACTCGGCGAAAAGGTCATGCCGGTCCAGCGCGCCAAGCGCGGCACCGACCCGCAGTCCCGGCGCACCGCTCTCGCGGAACGCTTCTGTGAGGACGGGCGGCTGCACGCCGAAATCCGGATCGACGGCGCGGCCGGAGTTCTGGCTGTCACCGCCGACCTCCGGCTGGGCAAGCTACGTACTTCCATCGACATCGTGGCTCCCGATCAGGTGTACCCCCTCAGCAGGGTCAAGCGTCTGCTGAAACAGCTCGTGGAAGCACCGGCCGACCTACACGTCCAGACCCTTCTTGACGGTCAGGGAGCGGGCCCGCGCGGCACGCTGGAGAAGCTCCGGCCCGAACCAGGAGATCTCGTCCCGAGGAGTGCCGGACAGATTTCCGGTTTCCGGTTGTCTCTCTCCAAGAGTGTGGGCAGCACGCGTGGCAACGCCGAGACCGGGTTCATCCGCAGCGTCGACGACGCGGTGGACCGCTTTTACTCGAGCGTGATCGTGCACTTGGAGTCTCTGGCCGGTCGCCGGTCGCCGGAGGTCGCCCTGGCCTGAGCCGCCGGGCAGCGGGGACGCCTCATCACCCGTGCCAGATGCAGGCATGACGGTGGCGGGTCGGCGGGTGGTCGAGGTCCTCCGCGGTGGTGGGGCCGGCGCGTAGTTGTTTGCGGGCTCGGGTGGTGAACTGGTGGAGGGCGGCGCGGGCCTGGGTTTCTTGTCGGGAGCGGCCGGTGATCGGGGCGCCCGAGGCGCGGGGGAAGGTGTAGCAAACAAGGGTGTGGATCAGGTGGTCCGGGGTGGGGCGGCGCGGAGTTCCGCGTTGGAGTAGCGGAGGTCTGTGAGCACGTGGGCCGTCCACGAAGTGGAGGGGGCGGGGTGGACCACCAGCTCGTGTCGCGGTGCTTCAGTGGAGTGTGGTGGGCGGTACGGGACATCGGGTCCTCTGTCGACGGGCCGCCGGTCGTTCCAGCGTGGCGAAACGGCCGTATCGCTTGGTTCGCATGCGGGCAGCCTGGCCCGCGCCACCTGTTGTTGTCGAGCGCTTTCTCCGCTCGCGGCTGCGGCTCGTGATGCCAGGTGGGCTGCCGTCCGGCGTCAGGCGTCGAGCAGGGCCGTCAGTGCGCCCACCGGGTCTTCGTCCGGGGGGCCCGTTGGCCACCAGTCGTCCGTGCCCGGGTCGGATTCGTAGGGGTACCAGCGGTCGTCGTGGCCCAGGCGGAGCTGGATGCCGCGTTCCGCGTCGGTGAGGCGGTTGCGGTGGGGGCGCAGGCGGGGGAGGTCCGCGGCCTGCAGGGCCGGGCGGGCTCGGTCGAAGGGGCCGGCTGGGGGGTCCCACGGGGTTTCGAGTACCGACAGGCCCGTCAGGCCGCCCTGTTGCCAGGCGGCGACCGCGCGGGCCAGGTCGGTGGGGCTGCGGTCATGCGCGGAGGCCAGGGTGGCGTACAGCTTGCGGGTCGCGGCGGTCAGGCCGGAGCCGGGCTGGGCGGCGGCCAGGCGGACCGCGTCCTGCCAGGGGGTGAGGGGTGCGATGGGGTCCGTGCCGGTGGTGAGGAGTGAGTGGGCGCGGGCCGCCGCGTCCGTTACTAGCAGGTCCAGGGACAGCGGGTCCGGGGTGCCTCGTGTGCCCGGGTACGCGCCCGAGGCGTGGCCCGGGTGCGGGGGTACGGGCAGTGGGTCCGGGAGGGGTGGGAGCGTACGGGGGGTGAGGGCCGTGGCTGCCGGTACGCCCGGGAAGGGCGGGGGTGCGGGCTTCTCGCGGGCGGAGTGGGCGGCGTTGCGGCGGGCGAGGTCGTCGAGCAGGTCGCGCTCGGCCCTGCCGCGCATCAGGAGCAGGACGAAGGGGTCCGCGTCCAGGAGGCGGGCGGTTTCGTAGCAGAGGGCGGCCGCGTGCTTGCAGGGGTGGCCGCGATCCGGGCAGGAGCAGGACGGGACCAGATCGCCGGGGGCCGGGAGCAGGTCCACGCCCACCTCGGCCGCCGAATCCACCAGGGAGTGCGGCATGTCCTTGTCGAGCAGGGCCGCCATGTGGGCCGGATTGGCCGCCGCCATGGCCAGGAAGCGGTCCCAGCCGTCGTCGGAGAGAGTGCGCAGACGGATCTCCGTACGGTACGGACGGGGGCGGCTGCCTCGTACGTACGTGATGATCCTTCCCGGCGTCACACTGATCGCGCCGACGTTGCCCTCGCCGGCGTACGTATGGCCACGGGCCAGGCGGGCCGGGTCGAGTGAGAGTGCTTCCAGGGCCTCGACCCAGGCCTTGCCCCACCAGCTGCTGCCATTGCTGCCGCTCGCGCTCATGCCGGCCTCCGCAGCGAGACCAGGTCGGCCAGTTCGCGGTCGGTGAGTTCCGTCAGGGCTGCTTCCCCGCCGCCGAGGATCGCGTCCGCCAACGCCCTTTTGGACGCGATCAGTTCGGCGATACGGTCCTCCACCGTGCCCTCCGCGATCAGCCGGTGCACCTGCACCGGCTGGGTCTGGCCGATGCGGTACGCGCGGTCGGTCGCCTGGTCCTCGACCGCCGGGTTCCACCAGCGGTCGTAGTGGATGACGTGGGCGGCCCGGGTGAGGTTCAGTCCGGTGCCTGCCGCCTTGAGGGAGAGCAGGAAGACGGGGACCTCGGCGGACTGGAAGCGGTCCACCATTTCCTCGCGCTGGGCGAGGGGCGTTCCGCCGTGCAGGAGTTGGGCCGGGACCGCGCGGGCCTTCAGATGGTCGGCGAGCAGACGGGCCATCGTGACGTACTGGGTGAAGATCAGGACCGAGCGGCCCTCGGACAGGATCGTGTCGAGAAGCTCGTCGAGGAGCTCCAGCTTGCCGGAACGGCCGGTGAGGCGCCGCGTGTCCTCCTTCAGATACTGCGCGGGGTGATTGCAGATCTGTTTGAGGGAGGAGAGGAGCTTCATGACGAGGCCTCGGCGCGCGATGCCCTCCGACTCCTCGATGGCCGCCATGGATTCCCGTACGGACGCTTCGTAGAGGGATGCCTGTTCGCGGGTGAGCGAGACGGGGTGGTCGGTCTCCGTCTTGGGCGGCAGCTCCGGCACGATGCCCGGGTCGGACTTCTTGCGGCGCAGGAGGAAGGGGCGGACCAGGCGAGCCAGGCGCTCGGACGCCTCTTCGTCCTCGCCGCTCTCGACCAAGCGCGCGTGGCGGGCGCGGAAGGACTTGAGCGGGCCGAGCAGGCCGGGAGTCGTCCAGTCGAGGAGGGCCCACAGCTCGGAGAGGTTGTTTTCGACAGGTGTGCCCGTCAGGGCGATTCGCGCGGGGGCCGGGATGGTGCGTAGCGCCTTCGCCGTGGAGGAGTACGGGTTCTTGACGTGCTGGGCCTCGTCGGCGACGACCATCCCCCAGGAGTGGGCGGCCAGTTCGGGCGCGCTGGTGCGCATCGTGCCGTACGTCGTGAGGACGAAGCCGCCGTCGGGTTCGTCGGCGGCTTCGAGAGTGCGGGCCGTGCCGTGGAAGCGGCGGACGGGCACACCGGGAGCGAAACGGGTGATCTCGCGCTGCCAGTTGCCGAGGAGGGACGCGGGGCAGACGACGAGAGTGGGAGCGCTGCGGGCACGGCGGAGGTGGAGGGCGATGACCGTGATCGTCTTGCCGAGCCCCATGTCGTCGGCGAGGCAGCCGCCGAGGCCGAGGGAGGTCATCTGGTCCAGCCAGGCGAGTCCGCGCAGCTGGTAGTCGCGCAGGGTGGCGTCGAGGCCTGGCGGCTGGGCGACGAGCGAGCCCGTTCCGATGTCGGTGCCGGCCGTGAGGCGGTCGCGGAGTGCGGCCAGGGCGCCCACGGGGACCGCTTCGACCTGTTCGCCGTCGACCTCCGCGCTGCCCGTGAGGGCCGCCGCCAGGGCGTCCACCGGCTGCAGCAGGCCCAGTTCACGCTTGCGCGCCTTGCGCACGAGCGCTGGGTCGACCACCACCCACTGGTCCCGGAGCCGCACGATCGGGCGGTGCGCCTCGGCGAGTGCGTCCATGTCCGCCTCGCTGAGCGGCTCGCCGCCGACCGCCAGCTGCCAGCTGAAGGCGAAGAGCTCCTGTGCGTCGAAGAAGGGGGTGCCGTCGGTCGCGGACCCGGGCGCGGAGCGTACGACCGCGGTCGCCGTGAGCGTACGGGCCAGTTCCCTCGGCCAGTGGACAGCGACGCCGGCCGCGCCGAGCCTGGCGGCCGCGGGGCCCAGCAGCTCGTACAACTCGCCCTCCGACAGCGGCAGTACGTCGGGGACCGGGCGCTCGAGGAGACGGCCGAGCGGCGGCCAGACGCGCGCGGCGCGGCGCAGCGCCAGCACGGCGTCGATGCGGGCGCGCGGGCCGAAGCCCTCGCTGCCGCCGCCGGACCACAGGGCGGCCGCGTCGATGACGTGCGTGGGGTCGACCAGGCTGTGCACCTGTACCAGGGCCGTGCCGGCTCGGCGCTCGGCCCCGCCGCCCCCCGTGCTCTCCCCGCTCTCGGGCGATTCCTCGTCCGGCGTCTCGTCCGCCGCGCTGTCGAAGAGCTCGAACTGGGAGAGGTCGAGGCGCAGTGATACGCGCACCCCCGCGTCCATCCCGGCCGCGACCTCCGCCGCCCACTCCCGCAGGCCCGGAAGGTGCTGCGGGGCGCGCGCCGCGAAGGGCGCGCCCACGGCGTACGCCGCTGAAGGCGTCCGGGGCAGGGTGTCCACGACCGCGTCGAGGAACGCCTTCACCAGGGCCTCGGGGGCAGGCAGCTCGAGTGGCGTACGTCCGGGCAGCGGGACGGCGTGCGCCTCCGGGGGCATGGCCGCGGCGATGGCCCGTACCTGCGCGATGTCGTCGGCGTCGAGCGGTCCGGCCCGCCACGCGTCATGGTCCCCGGCGGTGAGCCCGGGCAGCAGCCGGCCACGCGCGGCCAGGTGCAGAGCGTGCAGCGCCGCCGCGCCCCAGCAGCGGGTGGCGGGGTGGGCGGCGGGGTCGTGACGGGCGCGGACCAGCAGTGGCAGGGCGTCGGAGAGGGAGAGGAGGACGGCGGGCACGGTATGACGGCGTACGGCGGTTCCACCCGCGCCGTGGCGGCGTACGACCGTGATTTCGGTGGAGGCGTCGGGCAGTGCGCCGCCCTCCGGGTCCCACAGGGCGATCCTGCCTTCGCGCGGCAGCTCGGCGGGGAGAAAAACCGCCGCGCGACGTCCCGTGCCGATCATGGCTCCACCCCCGTCCCCGCTGGTCGCGTCGCTGTACTCGTGCGCTCGTGGCGCTTGTGTCCCTGTCCACGTGCGAGTCTACGGGCGGGGTCTGACACTGGTCCTGGGTCCCGCCGCGCGGGCGGGTGCGGCGGCGTACGCATGAACATCTCGCCATGAGGCACCCGCCCCGGACCGGCACAGTCATCCGAGGAAGAGGAGCATCCCGTGGGCGAACACCACGCCAAGCCCCGCACCGCCGCCGACGAGCTCGCGGAGGAGATCAAGCAGTCGGGGCCCCACACCGCTGAGCGCGACTCCGCTCGTGGGGACGACGACGGCGAGGGCGGCGACGCCACGTCGCCCAATGTGGGCGCCCAGGAGTCCGCTCACCGCCACGACGAGGACGAGGGCCAGGGCCTGGATCGGCGCGAGCGCGAGGACTGATGAGCGACGCCGCGCCGTCCCCCTCCGCTGAACACAATCGGCGCCTCCCGCGCCGGATGCGCGGGAAGCGCCCGTTCCGTTCCGGTCCGCGCCCGGTTACCCACGACGTCGCATCAGGGCGACCAACTCCGCGTTGTGGTGCCGGTGGGTCCACACGACGACCAGGAGCGGCACCAGCAGGATCAGCGGCGTCGCGGCGTTCTGGCCGTCGAACACGGCGAGTTGGGTGACGAACGCCCCGATCATCAGCGCACCGAGAGCGAGCGCCGCCACCCCGGACAAAACGGGGATCAGCAGCGCGATCGCGCCCGCCAGCTCCAGTCCCCCGACGACGTACATGAACCAGTCACCGAAGCCGATCTTGTCGAAGCCCTCCGACGCCGACGAGTGGCCGACCAGCTTGGGAAACGCACTCGGTACGGCGAAGAACACGGCCAGCAGGATCTGAAGGACGCGCACGGTGATCCGCGCCGCCCGAGACGTCTCAGTGCCGGTGGTGACGGTGGTCGTTGCCTCGGACATCGTGGTCTCCCTGGGAAGCGGTAGCGCTGGGCCTCGTGCTTTCACGGATACAGACCGCGCCGCGCCCCGGAACTCATCGCCGGATCACCGCCGACTCATAATCCGAGGCGGCCATTTCCGCCGGACCAGTGGGTACCTGTCCCCATGGGAAGAGGCGATTCGTCATGATCATGCGTAGTGGGAGTGAACCGAGGACCGCGCGCAGTCCCCTACGGCTCCGGCTCCTGCTGAGCCTCTGGGGCCTGCTCTGGGCCGTCGGCGGCACGCTCGCCTTCGCCGCCACCGGGCGCGCCGGCTGGGCCGTCGCCTGCGGCGTCCTCGCCGTCGTCGTCACCGCCGACCTGGTGATGGTCGTACGCCGCATACGTCAGGGCCCGCACTACCAGCCCGGCCGCGACGTCCCGCCGTACGACCCGCCGCGCCAGTAACCCCTGCCGCTGGCGGGCGCACGAGCCCCGCCCGCCCGCTCAGTCGTCCGCGTCGAACCGCGCAGCCGCCAGATACTCGGGCTTCGGATCGAGCGCCGCCGCCAGCCGGAAATGCCGTTTCGCCCGGTCCGCGCGCAAGGCACGTTCGTAGGTACGCGCAAGGGCGAAATGAGCGAACGCGTTGTCGGGCTCGCGCTCCAGCACGAGCTGGAATTCGAGCTCCGCCGAGCGCAATTGGGCGGACGCGAAGAAGGCACGGGCCCGCAACAGCCGGGCCGCCGTGTTCTCCGGGTGGGCCGCGATGACCGAGTCCAGAAGCTTCACGGCTCCGCGCGGATCGCGCGCGGCCAGCAGGTGCTCCGCCGCGCGGTAGTCGATGATGTGGGTCTCCGGGCTGCTTTCGGGCACGCCGACGTCCTTCCGCTCGCCTCAATTCTTTCCAACGGCCCGGGCAGCATGCCGTATTCCGTCAGGAAGCCGTCCGCGCGGCCCGCTCCGTCAGTTCCGCCCACACCTTGCGCACCTGCGGCTCGAGCGCCTCCAGCGGCCCGTCGTTGTCGATCACCAGGTCCGCGATCGCCAGCCGCTGCTCCCGGCTCGCCTGCGCCGCCATCCTGGCGCGCGCCTCGTCCTCGGTCATGCCGCGCAGCCGTACGAGCCTGTGCAGCTGAGTCGGCGGCGAAGCGTCCACGACGACCACGAGGTCGTACAAGGGGGCCAGGCTGTTCTCCGCGAGCAGTGGTACGTCATGGACGACCACGGCGTCCGCTCCCGCCGCGCCCTCCAGCTCCGCCGACCGCGCGCCCACCAGTGGGTGGACGATCGCGTTCAGCGTCGCCAGACGGGAGGCGTCGGCGAAGACGATCGAGCCGAGTTTCGGCCGGTCCAGGGTCCCGTCCGCGGCGAGGACGTCCTCCCCGAAGGCCTCGACGACGGCCGCGAGCCCTGGCGTTCCGGGCTCGACGACCTCCCTCGCGATCTTGTCGGCGTCGATCAGCACGGCTCCGTACGAGACGAGCAGCCGCGACACTTCGCTCTTGCCGGCGCCGATTCCGCCGGTCAGACCCACTTTCAGCATGCGCGGAAGCCTAGACGAGGAGCCTGGAGGGGCCTAGACGTGAACCTGGAGGGCCTTAGAGGTCGCCCTCCCGCTCGGCGAGAAAGCGTTCGAATTCGAGGCCGATCTCGTCGGCCGACGGCAGATCGACGGGCTCGGCGACCAGATTGCCCCGTGTCGCCGCGCCCGCCACCGCGTCGTACTGGTGCTCAAGGCCCTGTACGAGCGAGACGAGCTCCTCGTCGCCCTCACCCACCTGCCGGTCGATCTCGTCCTGCGTACGCCTGGCCTCCGTACGCAGCGAATGCGCGACGCCCGGCAGCACGAGACCGGTCGCGGCCGTGATCGCCTCCAGGACGGTCAGCGCGGCGTCGGGGTACGAGGAACGCGCGACGTAGTGCGGCACGTGCGCCGCGACGCCGAGCACGTCGTGTCCCGCTTCCTCGAGCCGGAACTCTACGAGCGACTCCGCACTGCCGGGCACCTGCGCCTCGTCGAACGGGCTGCGGTGACCGGGCATGAGGTCGGTGCGGTTGCCGTGCGGGGTGATGCCGACGGGGCGGGTGTGCGGGACGCCCATCGGGATGCCGTGGAAGTTCACGGAGAGGCGTACGCCGAGCCGCTCGACGATCTGCTGTACGGCGAGTGCGAACCGCTCCCACTCCACGTCCGGCTCGGGTCCCGAGAGCAGCAGGAAAGGCGCTCCGGTCGCGTCCTGGACGAGCCGGACGTCGATCTCCGGCGCCTCGTACTCGGACCACTTGTCGCGCCGGAAGGTCAGGAGCGGGCGGCGGGCACGGTAGTCCACCAGCCTGTCGTGGTCGAAACGTGCCACGACCTGGTGCGGCAGTGTGTCCAGCAGCTTCCCGACAATCTGCTCGCCGGTCTCACCCGCGTCGATGTAACCGTCGAAGTGGTAGAGCATGACCAGTCCGGCCGATTCCTGCGCGAGCGCCATGTCGACGACGGCGAGGCCCTTCGGCTCCCACTCATACAAATCCTGCGGATCAAGCACGATTACCGCTCCTCCTCGTGTTCCTACGGAAGAACGTGCCCTGGAGCGCAGGCATTCCCGCCTCGTGCCCCTTCTCCGGCGGCCTTCCGGCGGTTCCCGGGAACGTTTCGAGGGGCGGGCATGAGTAAGGCCCGCCCCCCATGGGGAGCGGGCCTTACTTTCAGCCAGTTACCGGCTGGTGGTCAGAGCGTCAGCTCTGGCCGCCCGCCAGCTTCTCGCGGAGCGCGGCCAGGGCCTCGTCCGACGCCAGGGCGCCGGAGTTGTCCGCCGACTCCGAGGAGTAGGAGCCGCCGCCACCGGTGCCACCGGAGGCAGCCGGGGCGCCGGCGGCCGGGGCAGCAGCGCCCTCGGCAGCGGCGGCCTCGTCGGCCTCGCGGGACTTGATGACCTGGGCCTGGTGCTGCTCGAAGCGCTGCTGCGCCTCGGCGTACTGGCCCTCCCACGCCTCGCGCTGGGTCTCGAAGCCCTCGAGCCAGTCGTTGGTCTCGGGGTCGAAGCCCTCGGGGTAGATGTAGTTCCCCTGGTCGTCGTACGACGCGGCCATGCCGTACAGCGTCGGGTCGAACTCGACCGAGGCCGGGTCGGAACCGAACGACTCGTTGGCCTGCTTCAGCGAGAGGCTGATGCGACGACGCTCGAGGTCGATGTCGATGACCTTGACGAAGATCTCGTCGTTGACCTGGACGACCTGCTCCGGGATCTCCACGTGGCGCTCGGCCAGCTCGGAGATGTGGACCAGACCCTCGATGCCCTCGTCGACGCGCACGAAGGCACCGAACGGAACGAGCTTCGTGACCTTACCGGGAACGACCTGCCCGATCTGGTGCGTACGGGCGAACTGCTGCCACGGGTCTTCCTGCGTCGCCTTGAGCGACAGCGAGACGCGCTCGCGGTCCATGTCGACGTCGAGAACCTCGACGGTGACTTCCTGGCCGACCTCGACAACCTCGGAGGGGTGGTCGATGTGCTTCCAGGAGAGCTCGGAGACGTGCACGAGACCGTCGACGCCACCGAGGTCCACGAACGCACCGAAGTTGACGATCGAGGAAACGACGCCGGAGCGGACCTGGCCCTTCTGCAGGGTCGTGAGGAAGGTCTGACGGACCTCGCTCTGGGTCTGCTCGAGCCAGGCACGGCGGGACAGGACCACGTTGTTGCGGTTCTTGTCCAGCTCGATGATCTTGGCCTCGAGCTCCTTGCCCACGTAGGGCTGGAGGTCGCGGACGCGGCGCATCTCGACGAGGGAGGCCGGCAGGAAGCCACGGAGGCCGATGTCGAGGATGAGACCACCCTTGACCACCTCGATGACGGTGCCGGTGACGATCCCGTCCTCTTCCTTGATCTTCTCGATCGTGCCCCAGGCGCGCTCGTACTGCGCGCGCTTCTTGGACAGGATGAGACGGCCTTCCTTGTCCTCCTTCTGGAGAACAAGAGCCTCGATCTCATCGCCCACGGCGACGACCTCATTGGGGTCGACGTCGTGCTTGATGGAAAGCTCGCGGGAGGGAATGACGCCTTCGGTCTTGTAACCGATGTCGAGGAGAACCTCGTCCCGGTCGACCTTCACGATGACGCCGTCAACGATGTCGCCATCGTTGAAGTACTTGATCGTCTCGTCGATCGCGGCGAGGAATGCTTCCTCGTCACCGATGTCGTTGACCGCTACCTGCGGGGTGGTGGTGGCGGTGGTCTCGGTGCTGCTCGTCATGTGGGTAAGGGCTCCGGTACGGACAGTAAGTCGTAGGTACTGCTACGCCGGGAGCCCGTATCGGCACCTGCTGATGCCGAGCAGCCTAGGAGGCGCGATTCCGGGGAACGGAAGCGCCTCGACAACCGAGGGGACATACAACCGGTGCAAGCGCAGCCTGCTCTGTCTGAGGTGCGCAGGCTCGCAGCGCAACTTGTAGCATACGGGGGCAGCCGGGCAGGGTCAATGCGCGAAGGCGCCCACCCGGGGCGGATCGCCCCATACCCGGCACAACCAGTGTTTGGCGAGGCCACAAGGGCCGCACCGTACTCTGCCGCTACAGGCTCGAGCGGAGCCTACGCAGACGAGACAGACGGGCGCAATGAGCCACAGTAAAGACGCCGCAGACGCTTTCGACGCCCTCGACACCTACGTCCCGGACGACTCGGACGAGGGGGAGGCGACCCGGCGCGAGGCCGGGGAGGCGGAGAGCAGCAGGGCGAGCCGGGGGTGGTGGGACCGGAACGCGGACGAGTACCAGAGCGAGCACGGAGCGTTCCTCGGTGACGACCGTTTCGTGTGGGGCCCGGAGGGGCTGGACGAGGCGGAAGCCTGCCTGCTGGGCCCGGCCGGGTCGCTGAAGGGACTCGACGTTCTGGAGATCGGTGCGGGCGCCGCGCAGTGCTCGCGCTGGCTCGCCGCACAGGGCGCCCGTCCGGTGGCCCTCGACCTCTCCCATCGGCAGCTCCAGCACGCGCTGCGGATCGGCGGCGGCGCTGTTACCGGCGTGCCCCTGGTGCAGGCGGACGCGGGAACGCTGCCTTTCAAGGACGCGTCCTTCGACCTGGCGTGCTCGGCGTACGGGGCGGTGCCGTTCGTCGCCGACCCGGTGAATGTCTTCCGCGAGGTACGGCGTGTCCTGCGGCCCGGTGGGCGCTGGGTCTTCTCCGTCACGCACCCCATCCGCTGGGCCTTCCCCGACGAGCCCGGACCCGAGGGCCTGTCGGTCGCCGCTTCGTACTTCGACCGCACCCCGTACGTCGAGCAGGACGACCAGGGGCGCGCGGTTTACGTGGAGCACCACAGAACGATCGGCGACCGTGTACGGGACGTGGTGGCGGGCGGCTTCCGTCTGGTCGACCTCGTCGAGCCCGAGTGGCCCGCCTGGAACACGCAGGAGTGGGGCGGCTGGTCCCCGTTGCGCGGGAATCTGATCCCGGGAACGGCGATTTTCGTGTGCGTACGAGACTAGGGGCGTGATCCGCACCGACGCCCTTGGGCAGCTTCCCGTACGCACCGCTGTGCCCACTCTGGAGCGCGCCCTGGACGCGCACGGAACCGCGGTGCTGTGCGCGCCGCCGGGGACGGGCAAAACGACCCTTGTTCCGCTCGTACTGGCCGGGCTGCTCGACGAGGGGCGGCCCGTGCGGAGGGTCGTCGTCGCGGAGCCGCGCCGTATCGCGGCCCGGGCCGCCGCCCGGCGCATGGCCTGGCTGCTCGGCGAGAGCGTCGGAGGGCGTGTCGGCTTCACCGTGCGCGGCGAACGGGTGGTGGGGCGCGACACGGTGGTCGAGGTCGTGACCACGGGCGTACTGCTTCAGCGTCTCCAGCGTGACCAGGAACTCGCCGGCGTCGATGTCGTCGTTCTCGACGAGTGCCATGAGCGGCACCTGGACGCGGACACAGTCGCCGCTTTCCTCCTCGACGTACGGGCGACCCTGCGTCCGGAGCTGCGGCTCCTCGCCGCCTCCGCGACGACGGACGCCGAGGGCTGGGCGCGGCTGCTGGGCGACGCCCCGGTGGTGGAGGCGCGGGGCGTCTCGCACCCCGTGGAGACCGTATGGGCGCCGCCCGCCCGCCCGGTGCGTCCGCCGCACGGCATGCGCGTCGATCCGGCGCTGCTGACGCATGTGGCGGCCGTGGTGCGCAGGGCGCTCGCCGAGCGGGAGGGCGACGTGCTGTGCTTCCTGCCGGGCGTGGGCGAGATCGCGCGGGTGGCCGGCCAGCTGGCGGGGGTGGGCGCCGAGGTCCTACAGGTGCACGGCCGGGCGCCGGCCGCCGTGCAGGACGCGGTACTGGCCGGCTCCGCCGGTACGCGCAGGGTGGTGCTGGCGACCGCGGTGGCCGAGTCGAGCCTGACCGTGCCCGGCGTACGGGTCGTTGTGGACGCGGGACTCGCGCGTGAGCCGCGCACGGACCACGCGCGGGGCCTGAGCGCGCTGACGACCGTACGGGCCTCACAAGCCGCCTCACGGCAGCGCGCGGGGCGCGCCGGGCGGGAGGCGCCCGGTGCGGTCTACCGGTGCTGGGACCAGGCCGACGACGTACGGCTGCCGCGCTTCCCGTCCCCCGAGATCAAGGTCGCGGACCTGACCGCGTTCGCCCTCCAGGCGGCGTGCTGGGGCGACCCCGACGCGAGCGGTCTCGCGCTGCTGGACCCGCCGCCGGGCGGTGCGATGGCGGCCGCCCGTGCGGTGCTGGCCGCGATCGGGGCCGTGGACTCTTCCGGCCGGGCGACCGAAAGGGGCGTACGGATGTCCCGCCTCGGCCTGCATCCCCGGCTCGCGCGGGCGCTCGTCGACGGCGCACGGGAGGTCGGCGCGCGCCGTGCGGCCGAGGTGGTCGCCCTGCTCAGCGAGGAGCCGCCGAGGGAGTACGGCGACGACCTGGCCGCCGCCTGGCGCGCGGCCCGCCGCGGGAACGACGCGTACGGGGCGCGCTGGCGCCAGGAGGCGAGGCGGCTGGCTTCGGCGGCGGGCGGTTCGGGCGCCCGGGTCCCCGCGGACGGAGGAGACGATGCCGTTGCCGGCCTCGTGGCCGCCTTCGCGTTTCCCGAGAGGGTCGCGAAGGGCCGGGGTGAGGGCGCCTTCCTCATGGCCTCCGGAACCGGTGCCGAACTCGGCGACGGGTCCCGGCTGCGCAGTGCGCCGTGGCTGGCGGTCGCCGTCGCCGACCGTCCCGTCCATGCCGCGTCGGCGCGCGTACGCCTGGCCGCCGTCATCGACGAGGGCGCCGCGAAGCTGGCGGCCGAGCATCTGCTCGTGTCCGGCGAAGAGGTGCGCTGGGAGGACGGGGATGTCGTGGCGCGGCATGTGCAGCGCCTCGGTGCGGTGGAACTGACCGTACGGACGCTCAAAAAGCCGGATTCGGAACGCGTACGGGAAGCGCTGCTCGACGGTCTGCGGCGCGAGGGCCTCGGGCTGCTGCGCTGGACACGCGACGCGCAGGCGCTGCGGGAGCGCCTCGCCTTCCTGCACAGGGTGCTGGGTGAGCCCTGGCCGGACGTGTCCCACGCGGCGCTGACGGAACGTACCGGCGAATGGCTGGAGCCGGAGCTGTCACGGGCGCGGCGCAGGGCCGACCTGGGCCGGATCGAGGCGGGCCAGGCACTGAACCGGCTCCTGCCGTGGGCGTCCGGCGACGCGGCCCGGCTGAACGAGCTGGCGCCGGAGCGGATCGAGGTGCCGAGCGGGTCGCGGATCCGGGTGGAGTACGGCGGGGAGCAGCCCGTACTGGCGGTGAAGCTCCAGGAGATGTTCGGGCTGGCCGAGACGCCGCGCGTGGCCGGGGTGCCGTTGCTGGTGCACCTGCTGTCCCCCGCGGGGCGCCCGGCGGCCGTCACCGCCGATCTGGCGTCCTTCTGGCGGGACGGCTACCGCGCGGTGCGGGCGGAACTGCGCGGCCGCTACCCGAAGCACCCGTGGCCGGAGGATCCGGCGGCGGCGCCGGCGACGAAGTACACGAAGGCGCGTCTCGGGCGGGGCTGAGCCCGGCGGAAGCGGGAACGCTCACGCGCCGACCGGCTCCGGACGCAGCGCTTCGTCTTCGGCCGTATCCCCCGGCCGGCGGCTGCGCGCCTCCAGGTACAGGGCGAGCGCGAGCAGGGCCCCGCCGAGGAACAGAAAGCCCCAGGGAAGGTACGAGGTGAGCATGAGCACCGCGACGCGGTTCGTCCTGACCAGCTCGACGGTGGAGTCGATGTAGTCCTCGCGCATCTTCACGTGACCGGCGAAAGCGGTGACCTTGTCGCGGCCGCCGAGCAGACTGCCGCCGCGCAGCTCCTCACGGTGGATCTCCTCGCCGTTCACGGGAGCGCCCGTAACGGGGTCGACCCAGAACATGCGCTTGGTGGTGTACCAGCGTGTCGTGCCGGTCTGCTCCTCCAGCTTCGTCGCGTCGATCCCCGGCATGGGCATCTTCTTCGGGTACTTGACCTTCGTCCAGGGGATGGTCTGCTCGAAGTAATAGACGTCCATTCCACGGAACGTCCGCTCGCCCTTGTAGTGGATCGGGGCGGAGGTGCGGGTCTGGGCGTCGAAGTACTCGTAGTCGCGCTTCTCGGTGAGGAACGGCCACTTGAATTCGATGCCCTCGCGCCTGACCCGGTCGCCGTCGACCATCTCTCCCGTGGCGTGCACCGGGGCCTGACTGTGGGCGTCGAAGATGTATCGCTCGGGAATGGCCGAAACCATCTTGCCGTCGGGGCCCTGTACGTACGAGAGCGAGTCCCAGACGACCACGTCGCGGCCCGCGCTCCGCTCGATCTTCTCGGACTCCTCGACGTTGCCCTTGAGGGTCTGGACGATGGTGACCTTCTCGACCTTCTTCGCCTTCATGGAGCTGTACTCGAGAAGCGTCGCGGGCTTCGCCTCGAGCACCATCTCCTGGTACTGGCCGGCCGGGATCTTGGCGAGGCGGGGGAAGGCGTACCAGCGCAGCAGCGGTGACAGGGCGGCGAAGAAGACCGCGAAGGCGAGCAGGACCAGACTGGCTTTACGGCGCACTTCGGGTCCCCCTACTTCTTCGGCCCGGGAACGGTCGTCAGGAGCGGCTTGGGCGAGGTCTCCCCCGGCGGGGCGCCGACGGCCGTGACGGTGAGGACGAGCGCCAGGGCGGCTGCCAGCCCGATGGCGGCGGCGACGAGAGCACGCATGCTCGGCCTCCCGGGATCTGATACGGCGTCAGGGCGGGGGCACCGTAGCAATGCGGCGGCGAGATGAGAACACGTTGCACCGACATGCCGCTGCCCCGCCCGCAGTACGGTCCGGGCGGGGCAGCGTCGGCAGGTCCGTGAGGAGCGCCGTTACGCGGTGGGGGTGGCGGACGGGGACGGCGACGGGTCGTCCGCCGGTGCGGTGGTGGCCGCGGTGACGGTCAGTTCGACGGTGAGGACCACGCCGTCGGCGGTCGTGAGACGCAGCTTGTACGTTCCCGCGTTGCCGTCGGTGTAGATCTCGGGAAGCTTCAGCAGGCCGTTGGCGTCGGTCTTGAGAGCGGTCAGGGTACGGACCGTCTTGCCGTCGGCGTCCTTGAAGTACGGCCCCTTGTCGTTCTCGACGGGCTTGTCCGCGTCATCCGTGACCATCGTCGCGGTCACTCCGACACCCGCCGCGGCCTTGCCCTTGTACGTCGCCTTCACCTCGACCGCGTCGGCGAAGGAACCGCCGGTCCGGGCCTTGAGTTCCTCGTCGGAGGTACGGGCCAGCGCGTCGGACCGCGGGGCGGGGGCCGGCTTGGATTTGACGGTGGCGGCGAAGTCCACGGCAGGGGCAGCGGTGCCGAGCGCCTTGGCATGCACCATGAACCTGCCCGTCCGGCCGCCCGCGCTGAGCGCGGGCGCGGTGGCGATGCCGTCGATACCGGTGGTGACGACCACGCGGGTCGCGGCGCCCGGGAAGCGCGCCGCCGTCTCGCCGACGATCCAGAATTGGACCTTGGCGCTCGCGACGGTCTTGCCGGCGGAGGTCCTGGCCCGCACACGCAGCCGGTCGGTGAACTTCTCCCCCTCGGTGGCGGACACGCTCGCACTGCCGAGACGTTCCAGGGCGGCGACGGACGCCGGGGGCGGCGTGGGCGGAGGCGTAGTGGGCGGAGGCGTGGTGGTCGGAGGCGTGGTGGTCGGAGGCTTGGCCGGCGGCGTGGTCGGCGGCTTGACGCCATCGCCACCGGGCTTTCCGGGCTTTCCGGGCTTGGAGGTGTCCGGGTTCGACGGCGGGGTCGTCCCACCGGGAACGCCAGGGCGACTGTTGCCACCGCCGCGTCCGCTGCCGTCGCCGTGACTGTCGGGTTCGCCGCTGCCCGGCAGGACGCCGGAGCCGTCCGGCACCTCGTGGTTGCCGCGCCGGTAGTAGTCGAACCACGACATGACCGTACGCAGGTACTCCCGCGAGCGGTTGTAGCCGAGGATCGCCTGCTCGAGATCGTCCGCCACCGACAGGTCGCGGTTGTTGGCGCAGAGGTAGCGGCCGGCGGCGAGCGCGGCGTCGTAGATGTTGTTCGGGTCCTTGCGGCCGTCGTCGTTGCCGTCCTGGCCCCAGGTCGCCCAGGTGGAAGGGATGAACTGCATCGGGCCGACCGCGCGGTCGTGCGTCACGTCTCCGTCGTACGCACCGTTGTCGGTGTCGGAGATGTTGGCGAAGCCGACGCCGTTGAGCTGCGGGCCGAGGATCGGTGTCAGGGTCGTGCCGTTGGCGTTGACACGGCCGCCGCGCGCCTGGCCCGACTCGACCTTGCCGATGGCGGCGAGCAGCTGCCACGGGAGACGGCAGCCGGGTTTGATGTCCCTGATGGTCTCTTCGGCCCGCTTGTACGCGGCCAGGACCGTGGCGGGTATGCCGGCTTCGGCGGGGCCGGTCGCCGCGGGGAGGTCGATCGAAGTGCCCGGTTTGTTCGGCTTGTTCGGCGTATTCAGGGGCGGGAGGTCGGTGAAGTACGGCGAGTTGCCCGTCACCGCGGTGCCGGGCGGCTCGGTCGCCTCTGCGGCTCTCTCCCCGACGGTCGCCGAAGTACTGCCCGGCGCCTCGGAGGCGGAGAGCGCTGCCACTACGAGCGCTGCCACCGTCGTGGCTGTCGCCCCCTTGCGCAGCCTGCGACCGAATTGCGCTGCCATACGTCTGGCCCCTCCCGTCAACGGCTGTCCGCGCTCCCCAGCGCGAGGACTCAGGTGACACTACGACAACTCCGGGCGCCGGGACACCGGCCGCTGTCGTCTTATTGCTGGTTGTTCACCGAAACTCAACTCGGAACCATCGACAGCATCTGATCGTCATTGATCAGAAGCGGCCCAAGGGGGACTTTTGCCATTCACGCTCAGCCACGCGGCTGCGGTTCTGCCGGGCATCCGACGGGATGGCACCGCTCGCGGACCGCTGCTCGCATCGGCGCTCGTAGCCGGGTCGTTCGCGCCCGACATGACCTACTTCGCGGCCACAGCCGTACCGGCCGCGATGGCCTTCGGGGACGTCACGCACTCCCTGCCGGGCCTCGTCACTGTCGACGTACTGATCACGGCCGCGCTCGTCGGCCTGTGGCTGCTCATGCGCGAACCCCTGCTCGCGCTGGTGCCACGGCGCCGGCAGGCCCGCTTCCACGGCTTCGTACGCGGCCGGGACTGGAACGGGACACAACTGCCCTCACTGGCCTGGCGGTTCTTCCTCTCGGCCGTCATCGGCAGTTGCACGCATGTCTTCTGGGACAGCTTCACGCATCTCGACCGGTGGGGCACGAAGGTCCTGCCGGTGCTCGGCGAGACCGTCGCCGGCTTCCCGATGTACATGTACGCGCAGTACGGCGGCTCGGCGGTGGCCCTCGCGGTGATCGTGTGGTTCACGGTCTCGGCGCTGCGGCGCAGGCCGGACGGGCCCGCCCCCGCCTCCGTACCGCTGCTGGACGCGCGCGGGAGGTGGGCCGCCGGGGGACTGCTCGCGCTGTGCGTGCTGACCGGCGTCGTGCACCGGTGCGTTCGCTGGTACGCCGCTCAGACCGTGCAGCTGACGCCACTCGACCTCGTCCCGACAGCGTGCTTCGGCGCCGGCGCGGGGCTCGCCGTGGGGCTTGTGCTGTACGCCGTGGGGGTGCGGCTGTGGCTGCGCGGCGCGCCGCAGCGGGCCGCCGCCCTCACGGACGGCGGCCCTCAGTCGCCGGACGGGCGCGAGTTGCCCGTACGAGCCGGAACCTCCGGCCGGTCCGGCGGCTGAGGACACTCCTCCTGAGAGCGGGAACGGGTGCGAGTGCGCGTGCGGGCGCAGGCGCGGATGGCGGATGTCAGTGCGCGGCGGACTCCCAGTCGGTTCCCACGCCCACCGACACATCGAGCGGGGCGCGCAGGCTGACGGCGCCGGCCATCTCGCGGCGGACGATCTCCTCCACCCGCTCGCGCTCGCCGGGGGCCAGTTCCAGCACGATTTCGTCGTGGACCTGAAGCAGCATCCGGGTGTTCAGGTCCGCCTCCGTCAGCGCCCGGTCGACGTTCAGCATCGCGACCTTCACGATGTCGGCGGCCGTACCCTGGATCGGAGCGTTCAGCGCCATCCGCTCGGCCGCCTCGCGGCGCTGACGGTTGTCGCTGTTCAGGTCCGGGAGATAGCGGCGGCGCCCGAGCATCGTCGCCGTGTACCCGGTGGCCCGCGCCTCGTCGACGGCACGCCGCAGGTAGTCCCGTACACCGCCGAACCGCTCGAAGTACGTGTCCATGAGGACCCGGGCCTCGCCCGCGTCGATGTTCAGCTGCTGTGACAGACCGAAGGCGGAGAGGCCGTAGGCCAGGCCGTACGACATGGCCTTGATCTTGCGTCGCATCTCCGCGTCGACAGCGGACCGCTCCACGCCGAACACCTGGGAGGCGACGGTGGTGTGAAGGTCCTCGCCGGAGGTGAAAGCCTCGATCAGGCCCTCGTCCTCCGACAGGTGCGCCATCACGCGCAGCTCGATCTGGCTGTAGTCCGCCGTCATCAGCGACTCGAAGCCCTCGCCGACGACGAAACCGCGGCGGATGGCACGGCCCTCGTCCGTACGCACCGGCACGTTCTGCA
This sequence comes from Streptomyces sp. TRD_SC_5, assembly GCF_056836825.1. NCBI lineage: Bacteria > Bacillati > Actinomycetota > Actinomycetes > Kitasatosporales > Streptomycetaceae > Streptomyces > Streptomyces sp. TRD_SC_5. Next base: position 1,649,222 of record NZ_JBWZZS010000001.1, read on the forward strand.
GGTTCGGGTCGGTGGAGGAGAGGCGGCCGGTCGCCGCTACTGTCTGGCTGAAGGTGGTGTGGATCCGGCCGTCGCCGGCGATCGTCTTGATCAGCCCCTCGACCGTGGACCGCAGCCGGGCCTGCTCACGGTGGCGCAGCATGATCACCGGCAGTTCGTGCTCGGTCTGGGCGGCCAGCCAGGCCAGTGCGTCCGCGTCCGTGGTGTAACCGGTCTTGGTCTTCTTCGTCTTGGGGAGATTCAGCTCACCGAAGAAGACCTCCTGGAGCTGCTTGGGCGAGCCGAGATTGAACTCGTGGCCCACCGAAGCGTGCGCCTCCTTCACCGCCTGCTGCACCGCGCCGGCGAACTGCTGCTCCATCGCCTCCAGATGGGCGCGGTCGGCCGGAATGCCGGACCGCTCCAGCCGGGCCAGGAGCAGGGACGTGGGCAGCTCCACATCGTGCAGCAGCTCGGTCGCGCCCACCTCCTTCAGCTTCTCGCCGAACGCCTCGCCCAGATCGAGGACCGCGCGGGCCTGCGCCATCAGGGCATCGGCCTCCGCCTGATCGTCCTCCTCCGAGCCGAAGGCCAGCTGACCGTCGGCGGCGGCCGGGGCCAGCTCACGGTGGAGGTACTCGACGGACAGGGCGTCCAGCGCGAACGACCGGCGGCCGGGCTTGACCAGATAGGCGGCGAGCGCGGTGTCCATCGTGATGCCCGCGATGTGCCAGCCGTGCTCGGGGAAGACCCGCAGCGCGTCCTTGGCGTTGTGCATCACCTTCGGCCGGGCCGCGTCGGCGAGCCAGGCGACGAAGGCCCGCTCGTCCGACTCGTCCAGCTCGGTCGTGTCGAACCAGGCCGCCTTGCCGTCGGCGGCCGCCAGCGCGACCTCGCTGACATTGCCGACACCCAGGGCCCAGGTCGCCACGGTCGACACGCCGAGCGGCTGCCCGCCGTGCTGCTCCAGCCACGCCGCCACCTCGCCGGCGCGCAGCACCGTACCGTCCAGCTCGACACCGGCGTCCGGGGCCGGGGCCTCTTCCTCCTCCGCGCCGGGGTCGACGGCGAGCAGCCGCTCCCGCAGGCTCGGGTTGCGGATCTCCAGGACCTCCAGGAACCCCTTCAGCGCGGACCTGTCGTACGGCGCGCGCTCCAGGTCCGCCACAGCCTTCGGCAGATCCACGTCACGGACCAGCTCGGTCAGGTGGCGGTTGAGCTTGACCGACTCCAGGTGGTCGCGCAGGGCCTGCCCGACCTTGCCCTTGACCTCGTCGGCACGCTCGACCAGCTCCGAGAACGAACCGAACTGGTTGATCCACTTCGTCGCGGTCTTCTCACCGACGCCGGGGATGCCCGGCAGGTTGTCCGACGGGTCGCCGCGCAGGGCGGCGAAGTCCGGGTACTGCGACGGGGTCAGACCGTACTTCTCCGCGACCTTCTCCGGAGTGAACCGGGTCAGCTCAGAGACACCCTTGGTCGGATACAGGACGGTCACATGGTCGGAGACCAGTTGGAAGGAGTCCCGGTCGCCGGTGACGATCAGTACGTCGAAGCCGGCGGCCTCGGCCTGGGTGGCGAGGGTGGCGATGATGTCGTCGGCCTCGAAGCCGTCCACCGCGAACCGCTCCGCGTTCATGGTGTCCAGCAGCTCGCCGATCAGCTCGACCTGCCCCTTGAACTCGTCAGGGGTCTTCGAGCGGTTCGCCTTGTACTCCGGGAAGTCGGCCGAGCGCCACGTCTTGCGCGACACGTCGAAGGCCACCGCGAAATGCGTGGGCGCCTCGTCGCGCAGCGTGTTCGCCAGCATCGACGCGAAGCCGTAGATGGCATTCGTCGGCTGGCCGCTCGCGGTCGTGAAATTCTCCGCGGGCAGCGCGAAGAACGCTCGGTACGCCAGGGAGTGCCCGTCCATGAGGAGCAGGCGGGGACGGTTTTCTGCGGTCTTCTTCGATGCTGTCTCTGACACGCCTCCGATCCTAGGCGGCACCACTGACAATCCGGCCCGCACGGTCGGGACTGTCAGCGCTGCGTGGCAGGATCGGAGACGTACGTAACAGAACCGCACGCTCAAAGGGGAGCGCCATGGCTGCCAAGCCGCCCGCAGGTGACCCGGTCCAGGACGCGCCACAGGTCGCGGCCCCCCAGCACGCGGCGGCAGGGCTCCCCGCCATCGGGCACACGCTGAAGATGGCGCAGCAGCAGATGGGGGTTCGCCGCACCGCGCAGACCCTCCTCAAGGTCAACCAGAAGGACGGTTTCGACTGTCCCGGCTGCGCCTGGCCCGAGGAGGACAAGCGGCACACGGCGGAGTTCTGCGAGAACGGCGCGAAGGCCGTCGCCGAGGAGGCGACCCTGCGCCGCGTCACCCCGGACTTCTTCGCCGCGCACCCCGTCGCCGACCTGGCCACGCGCAGCGGGTACTGGCTGGGTCAGCAGGGCCGCATCACCCAGCCCATGCTTCTGGAAAGAGGGGCTCTCGCAGAAGGTGCCGACCGGTACGAAGCGGTGACCTGGGAGCGGGCCTTCGAGATCATGGCCGAGGAACTCACGGCACTCGACTCCCCCGACGAGGCCGTCTTCTACACATCGGGCCGCACCAGCAACGAGGCGGCGTTCCTGCTCCAGCTCTTCGCCCGCGAATTCGGCACCAACAACCTGCCGGACTGCTCCAACATGTGCCACGAGTCATCGGGCTCGGCCCTGACGCAGACCATCGGCATCGGCAAGGGCAGCGTCTCCCTCGAAGACCTGCACCAGGCCGACCTGATCATCGTCGCCGGGCAGAACCCGGGCACCAACCACCCGCGGATGCTCACCGCCCTGGAGAAGGCCAAGTCCGCCGGCGCGAAGATCATCTCGGTGAACCCGCTCCCCGAAGCCGGACTGGAGCGCTTCAAGAACCCGCAGACCCCCCAGGGCATGATCAAGGGAGCGGCTCTCACTGACCTCTTCCTCCAGATCCGCCTCGGCGGCGACCAGGCCCTCTTCCGCCTGCTCAACAAGCTGATCCTCGAAGCCGAAGGCGCCGTCGACGAAGAGTTCGTACGCGAACACACCCACGGGTACGAGGACTTCGCAGCGGCCGCCCGCGCCGCCGACTGGGACGAGACCCTCGCCGCGACCGGCCTGGAGCGCGCGAAGATCGAGCAGGCCCTCGCCATGGTCCTCGCATCGAAGCGCACCATCGTGTGCTGGGCCATGGGGCTGACCCAGCACAAGCACGCCGTGCCGACCATCCGCGAAGTCGTCAACTTCCTGCTGCTGCGCGGCAACATCGGCCGCCCCGGCGCCGGAGTGTGCCCCGTGCGCGGCCACTCCAACGTGCAGGGCGACCGCACCATGGGCATCTTCGAGCGCCCCGCCCCCGCCTTCCTCGACGCGCTCGACAAGGAATTCGGGATCACGTCACCCCGCCACCACGGATTCGACGTCGTACGGTCCATCCAGGCGCTGCGCGACGGCGAAGCGAAGGTCTTCTTCGCCATGGGCGGCAACTTCGTCGGCGCCACCCCGGACACTGACGTCACCGAAGCCGCGATGCGCAAGGCGCGCCTGACCGTCCACGTGTCGACGAAACTGAACCGCTCGCACGCCGTCACCGGCGCCCGCGCGCTGATCCTGCCCACCCTCGGGCGCACCGACAAGGACGTACAGGCGGGTGGCAAGCAGTTCGTCACCGTCGAGGACTCCATGGGCATGGTGCACGCCTCGCGCGGCAATCTCGCCCCCGCGAGCACCCATCTGCTGTCCGAGCCGGCCATCGTCGCCCGCCTCGCGCGGGCCGTCCTCGGCCCCGCGTCGCACACCCCGTGGGAAGACTTCGAGAAGGACTACGGCACGATCCGCGACCGGATCTCCCGCGTCGTCCCCGGCTTCGAGGACTTCAACGCACGCGTCGCCCGCCCCGGCGGCTTCACCCTGCCGCACGGACCGCGCGACGAACGCCGCTTCACCACAGCCACCGGCAAGGCCAACTTCACCGCCGCGCCCGTCGAGTACCCCGAGCTCCCCAAGGGACGGCTGCTGCTCCAGACGCTGCGTTCGCACGACCAGTACAACACCACGATCTACGGCCTCGACGACCGCTACCGCGGCATCAAGGGCGGCCGCCGCGTCGTCCTCGTCAACCCGGAAGACGCCCGCGAGCTGGGTCTCGCCGACGGGGCGTACACCGACCTCGTCAGCGAGTGGAAGGACGGCGTCGAACGGCGTGCCCCCGGATTTCGGGTGGTGCACTACCCGACCGCGCGCGGCTGCGCCGCCGCCTACTATCCGGAAACCAATGTGCTGGTGCCTCTCGACGCCACCGCGGACACCAGCAACACCCCCGCCAGCAAGTCCGTCGTCGTACGTCTGGAACAATCACCCACCGCCTAAGCGTTCGCTTAAGGACGATGGATGCCGTACGACGATCGGAGCCGGGCCCCATGGGCGAGCAGACCGCAGGTGTGAAGTTCCCGCAAGAGGTCATCGACGAGTACGCCCAGCTGGGCGTCGACCTGCCCGCTCTCTTCTCCGCCGGAGACCTCGGCACCCGCATGGGCGTACAGATCGTCGAGGCCTCCGCGGAGCGCGTCGTCGGCACCATGCCCGTCGAAGGCAACACCCAGCCGTACGGGCTGCTGCACGGCGGGGCCTCCGCCGTGCTCGCCGAGACCCTCGGCTCCGTCGGCTCGATGCTGCACGGCGGCGCCTCCAAACTCGCCGTCGGCGTCGACCTCAACTGCACACACCACCGGGGCGCCCGCAGCGGCCTGGTGACCGGTGTGGCCACCCCCGTCCACCGCGGACGCTCCACCGCCACGTACGAAATCGTCATCACGGACGAGCAGGACAAGCGGGTCTGCACGGCCCGCCTGACCTGCCTGCTGCGCGACGCGGACGGCGTCAAGGGCTGAGCGGGACCGGTCAGCCCCTCACGGAGCGACCGGCAGCGTCACACTGCTGACCCCGGCCCGGACCGTCATCCGCGTCCCGGCCGGGTACCGCAGCGTGTAGTCGTAGTCCGTCGAGATCAGCACCACACCCAGCCGGTGCCCCTTCTTGACGACGTACTCCTGCGGCTGCATGTCCCACTCCAGCCGGTACTCACGGCCCTCCACGACCCGGTCCTGGCGCGCCTCGGATGTCCGGTTACGGGCGTCCAGCCAGCCCCGTGACACGATCTTGAAGTCGGCCGTCTCCATACGGTGCCTCGTCCGGTATGCGCACCCCGTGTCCGCTGAGCCCGGGACGCCCTCGCCGTAACAGACCTGCTGCGAGGTGTCCGTCATCGTGCCCGCCGTCGCCCGGCTGTCCGAGCCGTAATCGACCAGCAGCGCCGTCACATACGGTGACGTCCCCGTGAGTGAGGCGCGCACCGAAACGCGCGGCACACCGTTCACCCGAAGATCCTCCGCCAGCGGTCCGCTCGTGTACGCCAGCCGGTTCCCGTTCGCCACGTCCGGGGCGGCCACCAGCCGCTCGGCCTTGACCGTACGGCCCGCATCCGTCAACGCCTGCCGCACCGGCGGCCCCGGCTTCGACGACAGCCCGGCGTCCGCGTTCAGCCGCAGCTTCAGCGCACGCGTACCGCGCGCCGGCCAGTCCGTCTGCCGCTGCCAGCTGAAGTCGGCCTGCTCCACATCCACCTTCGGCTCGTCCAGGGCGCCGTTCTTCAACCCGTAGAGCCAGTAGTCGAACCACTGGTGCGTCTGGCGCAGCCACTCCTCCATGCGCAGCGGCATCGGGTTGCTGTGCCCCGCCTGGTGCAGCCACATCTTGCGCGGAACACCGTGCTTCTTCAGCGCGTCCCACAGGGCGACGGAGTGCTTGGTCTTCACGTTCCAGTCGTTGAAACCATGGACGACGAAAACCCCGGCCTTGATCCTGCCGACGTCCTTGATGTAGTCGCGTTCCTTCCAGAACGGCCCGAAGTCCCCTGTCCTACGGTCTTGTTCGGCGGTCAGCCCGTCCAGCACCGGCTTGCAGATCTCCTGGTCGGCCCGGCTGTAGACGCCCTTGGCGAGGATGTCGGTGTCCTCGCCCTGATAGCCGCCGGGCGCCGCGACTCCGCCGTTGGCCCGGTAGTAGTCGTACCAGGAGGAGATCCCCGAGATCGGCACGATCGCCTTCAGGCCCTCAACTCCCCTGGAGGCTACGGCGGTCGGCAGTGTCCCGTTGTACGAGATGCCCATCATCGCCGCGTTGCCCGTCGACCAGGCCGCGCCGACCGGCTTGCCCTCCAGGTCCCAGCCCTTCGCGCGCCCGTTCAGCCAGTCCACGGCCGCCTTCGCGCCGAGCGTCTCGTTACTCCCGCCGGACGTCGGACAACCGGTCGCACCGCCCGTCCCCACGCTGTCGACCTGCGCCACCGCATAGCCGCGCGGCAGGAAGTAGTTGTCGTAATAGCCGGCGTACGGAACGGCAGGCCCGACCAGACCCGGCGTACGCACATCCGGGGCCAGCAGATTGCCTCGTCCTTCCGGCAGCCCGTCCTCGTCCAAGTCGACGTTGTGGAACGGGACATCGGGCCCACCACCCCAGTACGGGCTCGCCTCGATGATCGTGGCGGCCTTCAGCCCCGCGTCCGTCTCCTTCGGCCGCAGGATCCGCATCCGTACCGTGTCCCGCCTGCCGTCACGGTCGCTGTCCACCTCCGTCTCGATGTCCACCTGCTGGTAGACGGCGTCGGCGCGGGAGAACACCGGGCGGGTCTCATTGCCGACGATCTTCAGAGCGGGTACGGGTACGGGTGCCGGTTCGGCGGCGGGCTCGCCGTCCGCCTGCGCGGCGGGCGCGGGAAACGCCGCGAGCAGGGACGCGGCCAGCGCCGCCACGCCCAGCCGCCGCAGTGCCGTACCGCGCGTACGTATACCGGTTGATCTCGCCATCGTGGCTGCCTCCAAGGGGCCCGGGGCTGACGATCACGCGAAGAGCGCGCACACATTCCACCGCGCCCACCTCTTCGGCACCAGACCCCAACACCCTTCACGGGCACCCCTCTTGCCCCACCCTCGGCCCAACCGGTTCACTGTCCCCCACCGCCACAGGAGAACGCCGCCGGTCACCACCACCGGCGACACCCCCTGCAACGCCAGCAACGTCGCCCACCGGCTCGACACCCCTGGAGGGCGCGACTTCCTCGTGCCGTTCGCCCGGCTCACCTGACCTCCGGGCCGCCCGTACGGCAGCTCCATCCCAACCGCCCGAAAGTAACGGAGCGTAACAATAGGGCGATCCGCGAGAGGCTTCACAGACCCCGGAGCCGCACAAGCCGCCGCTTCACCCGGCGGCGTACACGACACCTCCACATCTCAGGTGTCAGCAGCATGATCGCCCCAAGCGCCTTAGCGGAACTGCAAATTCTCAGCATGTGAGAAGCCGTTGGGCCAGGCAAGAAGTTCCATTCTGTCCGCATTTATACACCAACCGTTCCCCATGGCATAACAAGACAGTCACACATACCGCTGCATGCTCCCCGAGTCCTTCACCTACGCCTAGAGTCACGGCCAGTCACCGCGCCGCCGGGCGCGTCTGCTGCACGGCCTTGTACCGACCCAGTACGGCCCGGCGATCGTCACGGCACCTCAGCAGAGGAGGCCGCGCCAGGGAAAGGACATTTCGTGCGACACCGTTCTTTGCTCATACTCACCACAGCGCTCACCACCGGAGCACTGACTCTCACCGCTTGTGGGTCGCGAGACGACACCGACAAGAAGAGCAGCGGCGACACCACCACCGTCGTCATCGGAGTCGACGCACCCCTCACCGGAGACCTCTCCGCCCTCGGCCTCGGCATCAAGAACTCCGCCGACCTCGCCGTGAAGAACGCCAACAAGGACAAGACCGTCCCCGGCGTCGAGTTCAAGATCGAAGCGCTTGACGACCAGGCGCAGCCTTCCACCGGACAGGCGAACGCCACGAAATTCATCGGCAAGAAGGACGTCCTCGGCGTCGTCGGCCCGCTGAACTCCGGCGTCGCCCAGTCGATGCAGAAGCCCCTCAACGACGCCAGTCTCACCCAGGTCTCCCCCGCCAACACGGGCACCGAGCTGACCCAGGGCAACAACTGGAAGACCGGCGACAAGAAGCGCGGCTACAAGACCTACTTCCGTACCGCCACCACGGACCAGATCCAGGGCGCCTTCGCGGCGAAGTACCTCTTCAACGACGCGAAGATCAAGGAGGTGTACCTGATCGACGACCAGAAGCCCTACGGCGCCGGTCTGGCAGCCTCCTTCAAAACCACCTTCACCAAGCTCGGCGGCAAGATCGTCGGATCGGACAACGTAAACCCCGACGACCGCGACTTCAACTCCGTCGTGACCAAGGTCAAGAAGACCGGCGCGAAGGCCGTCTACTACGGCGGTGAGTACCCCGCCGCAGGGCCCCTGAGCCAGCAGCTCAAGGCCAGCGTCAAGATCCCGCTCATGGGCGGCGACGGCATGTACAGCGCCGAGTTCATCAAGCTCAACAAGAAGGCCGAAGGCGACATCGCCACCTCGGTCGGCAAGCCCGTCGAGGAGCTCGACTCGGCCAAGAAGTTCATCGCCGACTACAAGGCCGCCGGCTACGAGGACGCCTACGAGGCCTACGGCGGCGGCACCTACGACGCCACCTGGTCGATCATCGAGGCCGTCAAGCTCGTCGTCTCCGAGAACGACGGCAAGCTCCCCGACGATGCCCGCGCCAAGGTCCTCGAGGCCATGAGCAAGATCAAGTTCGATGGTGTCACCGGCCCGGTCTCCTTCGACGAATACGGCGACACCACCAACACCATGATGACCGCCTACCAGGTCACCAATGGCGTGTGGAAGTCGAAGCTCAGCGAGGAGTACAAGGGCTGACCCGGTCCCCCTGATCCGACTCCCCGGATCACGCACAGACACCAGACCGCGCGGGAGCGCTACGAACGCTCCCGCGCGGCGCCACATCCGAACCACCCCACGGAGGCCCTGCGGTGCACGAACTGCCGCAACAGCTGGCCAATGGACTCATCCTCGGCGCGATGTACGGTCTCATCGCGATCGGCTACACGATGGTCTATGGAATTGTCCAGCTCATCAACTTCGCCCATGGCGAGATCTTCATGATCGGGGGCTTCGGTGCCCTCACGGTCTACTTCTGGCTGCCGACCGGTTTCTCGCTCCTCGCCGCAATCCCACTCATGATCCTCGGCGGCGTCATATGCGCCGTCGCCGTCGGCACCGCAGCTGAACGCTTCGCCTACCGACCACTGCGCAGCGCACCCCGGCTGGCACCACTGATCACCGCCATCGGCCTGTCACTCGTACTCCAGCAGGCCATCTGGATGTGGTACCCCGACGCCAAGAAGGACGTCTCCTTCCCCCAGTTCGACGGCGAAGGCTTCGAACTCCTCGGGGCCAACATCCAGCCCGGCGACCTCTTCGTGATCATCGCCGCGCCCCTGTGCATGATCGCCCTCGGCCTCTTCGTCTCGAAGACCCGCTCCGGCCGCGGCATGCAGGCAACCGCCCAGGACCCCGACACCGCCAAGCTCATGGGCATCAACACCGACCGCATCATCGTCATGGCCTTCGCCATCGGTGCCGCGTTCGCCGCGATCGCCGCAGTCGCCTACGGCCTCAAGCAAGGCCAAGTCGGCTTCCGCATGGGCTTCATCATGGGCCTCAAGGCCTTCACCGCAGCCGTGCTCGGCGGCATCGGCAACATCTACGGAGCCATGCTCGGCGGCGTCGTACTCGGAGTCGCCGAGTCCCTCGCCACCGGCTACATGGCCGAAGTTCCCGGCATGGAACTCTTCGGCGGCGGCGCCTGGAAGGACGTATGGGCCTTCGTGCTTCTCATCGTCGTCCTCCTCGTGCGACCCCAGGGCCTGCTCGGCGAACGCGTCGCGGATCGGGCGTGATACCCATGACCAGCACCAAGACCACCACCGCCCCCGCACAAAGGCACCCGGCAGCCATCCCGCTGCCCGCCCCCGCAGCCCGCCTCGCCACCACCACGGGCGCGTTCCTCACCCTGGCAGGCACCTTCCTCGCCTGGACCTGGACCGACGAGTTCCCCGGCGACCTCACCGTCACCGGCTACCCCGGCGGCCTCCAAGTCCTCACCCTCATCGGGTCCGCACTCACCCTGCTGTTCCTCCTCTCCGGATACGGCGTCCGCGGCCTCGGCTGGCTCACCCCGGGCGGCACCAACAGCCCGGTCATCCTGCTCACCCTCGGCACCCTCGGCACCACCGGCTACACCATCGGCGCCATCTCCACAACGCTCGGCGGCGTCGTCAACCTCGAACCCGGCGCCTGGGTCAGCGGCATCGGAGCGCTCATCGCCGCCGTCGCGGCCCTCGGCCTCCCCGCCGACCAGCCCCACAGGGAAGACCAGGGCAAACTCAACGCCTGGCAGCGCCTGCGGCACAGCATCACAGCCCCCGACCCGGAACGCGCCAAGGAGCTCCCGTCCTGGGCCGAGATCCTGATCATCGCCGCGTCCTTCGGAGTAGCGCTGTACGTCTTCACGTACGGCATCGACACCGACTACACCGAACTCTTCATCGGCTTCATCATCACGGTCGCCTTCGGCTTCACAGCACTCAGCCGCGCCGGACTCATCTCCCGCGTCACCGCGCTCACGGCCAAGCACCGCAACGTCACCCTCACCGCCGCACTCGTCGCAGCGTTCTGCTTCCCCTTCACCCAGCAGAACGAGGAATACGCCCTCATCGGCGCCAACATCCTCATCTTCGCGACCGTCGCGCTCGGCCTCAACGTGGTCGTCGGCCTCGCCGGCCTCCTCGACCTCGGATACGTCGCCTTCCTCGGCGTCGGCGCCTACGCCGCCGCCCTGGTCTCCGGCTCCCCGCTCTCCCCCATCGGCGTCCAGTTCCCCTTCTGGGCCGCCGTCCTCACCGGCGCCGCCGCATCGCTCATATTCGGCGTCGTCATCGGAGCACCGACCCTGCGGCTGCGCGGCGACTACCTCGCCATCGTCACCCTCGGCTTCGGCGAGATCTTCCGCCTCACCGTCAACGCACTCAACGGCAACAGCGGCCCCGATATCACCAACGGCTCCCAGGGCATCCCCAGCATCCCCGACCTCAACATCTTCGGATTCGACTTCGGGATCAGCCACAGCATCGCCGGCTTCACCCTCGGCAGGTCCGCCAACTACTACCTGCTGATGCTCCTCTTCACCGCCGTCGTCGTCCTCGTCTTCCGCCGCTCCGGCGAATCCAGGATCGGCCGCGCCTGGGTCGCCATCCGCGAAGACGAGACCGCCGCCACCGCCATGGGCATCAACGCCTTCCGCCTCAAGCTGATGGCGTTCGCACTCGGCGCCACCCTGGCCGGCCTCGCCGGCACCGTACAGGCGCACGTCTCGTACACCGTGACACCCGAGCAGTACCAGTTCGCCGGATCGGTACCGCCCAACTCCGCGTTCCTCCTCGCCGCCGTCATCCTCGGCGGCATGGGAACCCTCAGCGGACCCCTCGTCGGCGCCGCACTGCTCTACCTCATCCCGGCCAAACTGCAGTTCATGCAGGACTTCCAGCTCCTCCTCTTCGGGCTCGCGCTCATCCTCCTGATGCGCTTCCGCCCCGAAGGACTCGTGGCCGACCGCAGGAAGCAGCTCGAATTCCACGAGAACGACCAACTCGACGTACCTGACGAGGGCTTGCCCGAAGGCGCCACCGGCGTCACCAAGGCAGGGGCGTGAACAACATGACACCCACCACCACAACCAAGACGGACACCAGCGGAACCACCGCCGAAACCGTGCTCGACGCCAGCGGCGTCACCATGCGCTTCGGCGGCCTCACCGCCGTACGCTCCGTGGACCTCACCGTCCGCGCAGGCGAAATCGTCGGACTCATCGGCCCCAACGGCGCAGGAAAGACCACCTTCTTCAACTGCCTCACCGGGCTGTACGTCCCCACCGAAGGCAAGGTCTCCTACAAGGGCACCGTCCTGCCGCCCAAGCCCCACCTCGTCACCCAGGCCGGCATCGCCCGCACCTTCCAGAACATCAGGCTCTTCGCCAACATGACCGTCCTGGAAAACGTCCTCGTCGGACGCCACACCAGGACCAAGGAAGGCCTCTGGTCCGCCCTCCTGCGCGGACCCGGCTTCAAGAAAGCCGAAGAAGCCTCCCACAAGCGCGCCATGGAACTGCTGGAGTTCATCGGCCTCGACCACAAGGCCGACCACCTCTCCCGCAACCTCCCCTACGGCGAACAGCGCAAGCTCGAAATCGCCCGCGCCCTCGCGAGCGACCCCGGCCTGCTGCTCCTCGACGAGCCCACGGCCGGCATGAACCCGCAGGAAACCCGCGCCGCCGAAGAACTCATCTTCGCAATCCGGGACATGGGCATCGCCGTACTCGTCATCGAGCACGACATGCGCTTCATCTTCAACCTCTGCGACCGCGTCGCCTGCCTGGTCCAGGGCGAGAAGCTCGTCGAAGGCGACCCGGCCACCGTCCAGGGCGACGAGCGTGTTGTCGCCGCCTACCTCGGTACGCCGTTCGAAGGCGCACCGGGGGCGGAGGAGGTCGCCGAGGTGGAAGCGGCGGAGGCACACAGCGCGGCGAGCGCGGCCAGCGCCGACAGTGCCACCACCACCACCGACAGCACCACCAGCACCACCAGCGAGACCGGCGACACCAGCACGGAAGGAGAAACCAAGTGACCGCACTGCTCGAGGTCGAAGACCTCCGGGTCGCCTACGGCAAGATCGAAGCCGTAAAGGGCATCTCCTTCAGCGTCGAAGCCGGCCAGATCGTCACCCTCATCGGCACCAACGGAGCGGGCAAAACCACCACCCTGCGCACCCTCTCCGGGCTCCTCAAGCCGCTCGCCGGCAAGATCCTCTTCGAGGGCAAGCCGCTCCACGGAATCCCCGCGCACAAGATCGTCTCACTGGGCCTCGCCCACTCCCCCGAGGGACGCCACATCTTCCCCCGGCTGACGATCACCGAGAACCTCAAACTCGGCGCGTACCTCCGTGACGACAAAGCGGGCATAGAGAAGGACATCCAGCGGGCCTACGACCTCTTCCCCATCCTGGGTGAACGAAGGAAGCAGGCCGCCGGAACCCTCTCCGGCGGCGAGCAGCAGATGCTCGCCATGGGACGCGCGCTGATGTCCCGGCCGAAGCTCCTCATGCTGGACGAGCCGTCCATGGGCCTCTCCCCGATCATGATGCAGAAGATCATGGAGACCATCGTCGAGCTCAAGTCCAACGGCACGACGATCCTGCTCGTCGAGCAGAACGCCCAGGCCGCGCTCTCCCTGGCCGACCACGGCCACGTCATGGAGGTCGGCAAGATCGTCCTCACGGGGACGGGCCAGAGCCTGCTCCACGACGAGTCGGTCCGCAAGGCGTACCTCGGCGAGGACTGACCGTACGTCCATAAGGAAGGAGGCCGTCCCCGCGCAGTGCGGGGACGGCCTCCTTCTTACGTGTACTACTCGCCCTTCGCGGCCTTCTTCTCCTCGGCGTCCTCGATGACCGCCTCCGCGACCTGCTGCATGGACAGGCGACGGTCCATCGACGTCTTCTGAATCCACCGGAACGCGGCCGGCTCAGTCAGCCCGTACTGCGTCTGCAATACCGACTTCGCCCGGTCCACCAGCTTCCGCGTCTCCAGCCGCTGCGTGAGGTCCGCGACCTCGTTCTCCAACGCCTTCAGCTCCGTGAACCGCGAGACAGCCATCTCGATGGCCGGTACGACGTCACTCTTGCTGAACGGCTTCACGAGGTACGCCATCGCACCGGCGTCCCGCGCCCGCTCGACAAGATCGCGCTGCGAGAACGCGGTCAGCATGAGGACGGGAGCGATCGACTCCTCGGTGATCTTCTCGGCGGCGGAGATCCCGTCCAGCACCGGCATCTTCACGTCGAGGATGACGAGGTCGGGCCGGTGCTCACGGGCGAGCTCGATGGCCTGCTGCCCGTCACCGGCCTCGCCCACGACCGCATAGCCCTCTTCCTCGAGCATCTCTTTGAGGTCGAGGCGGATGAGGGCTTCGTCCTCGGCGATGACGACGCGGGTCGTCAGCGGCGGGACGTGCGACTTGTTGTCGTCGTCGGCGACGGGCTGGGGCGACTCGGGGGTGGTCACGGGGCTCCTCGTTCAAAGGCAGGTGCAGCTCTCCATGAGCCTACCTAGCTGCGGTATGGTGGACGCGCAGTGGGTCGAGGATAACCTTCGATTCCACGAGCCCCGGTAGTCCAATTGGCGAGAGACGATGGATTCAAAACCCATACAGTGTCGGTTCGAATCCGACTCGGGGCACTTTTCCTTGGATTCGAAGGCCGCAGCGGAATCCTCGGTTTCCACGTGAACGTGTGAACGTTGCGCCGTTCCAGCCCCGAGCCGACAAGATCGAGTCAGGCTCGGGCGCATGTACGACCTTGACACGCGCCAGAGGGCTCTGACACTTGTCGCCCAAGGCCACAGCCTCAACTCCGTGAGCAAGCGGACCGGAATATCCCGGTCCGCCATTCGAGAGTGGCAGACTCGAATCGAACCGGCGCCGCGCATGCTCGGACAAGCGGCACCATGCCCAAGGTGCCTGCCCGTAGCCGGAGTTCCCGCCGACACCTCCGCGTACGCATACTTGCTGGGCCTCTACCTCGGCGACGGCTGTATCAGCCCGCACCGTCGCGGCGGCTACCACCTTCGTATTGCGTGCGCTGATGCTTGGCCCGGGCTGATCGACCTATGCCGCGAAGCCATCACAGCGGTCCGCCCGGAAGATTCCGTCTACGTCCTCCAGAGGGAGGGCTGCGCGATGGTCACTAGCTACAGCCGCCATTGGCTGTGCCTTTTCCCGCAGCACGGCCCGGGCAAGAAGCACGAACGCGCGATCTCACTCGCCCCTTGGCAACAGGCCCTTGTGGACATCAATCCTTGGGAGTTCATCCGTGGTCTCATCCACTCGGACGGGTGCCGGATCACCAACTGGACCACCCGCCAGGTCGGCGGTGAGCGAAAGCGCTATGAGTACCCGCGGTACTTCTTCACCAACACATCCGTCGACATCCTGCGCCTCTTCACTGACAACCTCGACGCGGTCGGCGTCGAGTGGAAGCCGTCCCGTCAAAGCCGTGCCGCCCAGAGCATCTCGGTCGCCAAACGCGCGTCCGTCGCATTGATGGACGCCCACATCGGGCCGAAACACTGACTCCGTACGGGTAGGGCCCCCTGGGGTGGGGGGCCCGTATCCCGTGCCGACGAGGGTGGGTCAGCTGCGGGTGTCGTCCTCGCCGATGTGGTGGACGCGGAGGAGGTTGGTGGAGCCTGAGATGCCGGGCGGGGAGCCGGCGGTGATGATCACGACGTCGCCCTTCTTGCACCGGCCGATGCGCAGGAGGTGTTCGTCGACCTGGGCGACCATGGCGTCGGTGGAGTCGACGTGCGGGCCGAGGAAGGTTTCGACGCCCCAGGTGAGGTTGAGCTGGGAGCGGGTCGCCGGGTCGGGTGTGAAGGCGAGCAGTGGGATGGGTGAGCGGTAGCGGGAGAGGCGCTTGACGGTGTCGCCGGACTGGGTGAAGGCGACGAGGAACTTCGCGCCGAGGAAGTCGCCGATGTCTGCGGCGGCGCGGGCGACGGCTCCGCCCTGGGTGCGGGGCTTGTTGCGTTCGGTGAGCGGCGGGAGCCCCTTGGCGAGGAGGTCTTCCTCTGCGGCTTCGACGATGCGGCCCATGGTTTTGACCGTCTCGATGGGGTACTTGCCCACGCTGGTTTCGCCGGAGAGCATCACCGCGTCGGTGCCGTCGATGACGGCGTTGGCGACGTCGGAGGCTTCGGCGCGGGTGGGGCGGGAGTTTTCGATCATCGAGTCGAGCATCTGGGTGGCGACGATGACGGGTTTGGCGTTGCGCTTGGCGAGTTTGATGGCTCGCTTTTGGACGATCGGGACTTGTTCGAGGGGCATTTCGACGCCGAGGTCGCCGCGGGCGACCATGATGCCGTCGAAGGCGGCGACGATGTCGTCGATGTTTTCGACGGCTTGCGGCTTTTCGATCTTTGCGATGACGGGGAGGTGGCGGCCTTCTTCCTTCATGATGCGGTGGACGTCTTCGATGTCGTGTCCGCTGCGTACGAAGGAGAGGGCGATGATGTCGGCTCCGGTGCGCAGGGCCCAGCGGAGGTCTTCGATGTCTTTTTCGGAGAGTGCGGGTACGGATACGGCGACGCCGGGGAGGTTGAGGCCTTTGTGGTCGGAGACCATGCCTCCTTCGATGACGAGGGTCTGGACGCGAGGTCCGTCGACGCCGGTGACTTCGAGGGTGACCTTGCCGTCGTCGACGAGGATGCGTTCGCCTGTGGTGACGTCGCCGGCGAGGCCTTCGTAGGTGGTGCCGCAGGTGTGGCGGTCGCCTTCGACGGGTTCGACGGTGATGGTGAAGTCGTCGCCTCGTTCAAGGAGTACGGGTCCTTCGCGGAAGCGTCCGAGGCGGATCTTCGGGCCTTGAAGGTCGGCGAGTACGCCGACGCTGCGGCCGGTTTCGTCGGAGGCTTTGCGTACGCGCTGGTAGCGCTCCTCGTGTTCGGCGTAGGTGCCGTGGCTGAGGTTGAAGCGGGCGATGTCCATTCCGGCTTCGACCAGTGCCTTGATCTGGTCGTATGTGTCGGTGGCGGGCCCCAGGGTACAAACGATTTTTGCTCGGCGCATAGGTCGAGCCTAGGGCTTACCAGCCAGTAGACAATTGGCTGCACGTGACTGTCCAACGACCTTTGCATGAAAGGTTATTGACAAGTGTTGAATTGTGCACGGGGGTGCTCTGATGAGCAGTCAGAGTTGGGGCGGGGTCATGATGAAGCGGGCGTTGACGAGGGCGTGGACGGTCTGGCGTTGGGGTTCGAGGTCGAGGGCGGGGGCGTCTTCGGCCATTTCGGAGCTCATGGCCCGGCGTGCGAATCCGCCTGCGTAGCCGGCGTGTACGGGGTGGGCTTCTTCGGCGCCTGGGTCGGCCAGTTCGGTGAGGGCTGCGAGGTCGGCGCCGAGGGCCTGGGCGTATTCGCGGGCGCGTTTGACGGCTTCTCGTACGGCTTGGCGGCGCACTTCGCCGTATGCGGGTGAGTCGGGGCGCATGGCCCACCAGGGGCCGTCGACCTGGGTGAGTTCGAGGTCGGCGAGGCGGGTGGTGAGTTCGCCGAGTGCGGTGAAGTCGGTGAGTACGGCGGTGATGCGGACGCGGCCGTGGTAGGCGCGGATGCGGTCGCCGCGGCCGTGCTTGGTGAGTTCGGGGCTGATGGAGAAGGCGCCGGTTTCCAGCTTTTCGACGGCGTCGCCGTAGGTCTTGACGAGGTCGAGTGCGTGGCCGTTGCGGCGGGTGAGGTCTTCGAGTGCGGTGCGGCGGTCTGTACCGCGGGCGCTGACGGTGATGCCGATGTGGGCGATTTCGGGTTCGAATTCGAGGCGTGCTTCGCCTTGGACGGCGAGGCGGGGGGCTTCGGGGGTGCCGTACGGGGCGGCTGCGGGGCTCGGTTGGTCGGTCACGCTCTCCACTGTCGCACCCGGGTGTGACAACGGGCGGTCATCAGATCGAAACCCGCCAGGGGTGTTGCCCGATGTGGCTCCTGGGCCAGAATCTACGCGCGTCGCATTGCGCGTTGGATTGCGCGTTGGATCAAGTCAAGGAGACAAGAATGCCACTGAACCGTAGGACGTTCCTGGGCCGTTCGGCCGCTGCGGGGGCCGGTGTGGCGATGGCCGGCGGGGCTGTCGCCGCACCTGCCGAAGCGCACGGCGCCGGGCACGGGCGAGGCCGTCCGCCGAAGCGGTACTCCTTCACCGTCATGGGCACCACGGACCTGCACGGCAATGTCTTCAACTGGGACTACTTCACGGACAAGGAGTTCGACGACAAGGCGCACAACGATGTGGGCCTGGCGAAGATCTCCACCCTGGTCAACCAGATCCGCGAGGAGAAGGGCCGCCGTAACACGCTGCTCATCGACGCGGGCGACACCATCCAGGGAACGCAGCTTTCGTACTACTACGCCAAGGTCGACCCGATCACCGCGAAGCACGGCCCTGTGCACCCGATGGCGCAGTCGATGAACGCCATCGGGTACGACGCGGCCGCTCTCGGGAACCACGAGTTCAACTACGGCATACCGGTGTTGCGCAAGTTCGAGGAGCAGTGCGATTTTCCGCTCCTCGGTGCGAACGCTCTGGACGCGAAGACGCTGCGTCCGGCGTTTCCGCCGTACTTCATGAAGAGGCTGCGTACGCCGCACGGCCGTGATGTGCGGGTGGCGGTGCTCGGTCTGACGAACCCGGGTATCGCGATCTGGGACAAGCAGAACGTTCAGGGGAAGATGACGTTCCCGGGTCTGGAGGAGCAGGCGGCGAAGTGGGTGCCGAAGCTGCGTTCCATGGGTGCGGATGTTGTCGTCGTGTCGGCGCACTCGGGTTCGAGCGGGACGTCGTCGTACGGTGACCAGCTTCCGTACGTCGAGAACGCGGCGGCTCTGGTGGCCGAGCAGGTTCCCGGGATCGACGCGATCCTCGTGGGGCACGCGCACACGGAGATTGCCGAGTACGTCGTGGAGAACAAGGAGACGGGCAAGAAGGTCGTCCTGTCGGAGCCGCTGAAGTGGGGGCAGCGGCTGACGCTGTTCGACTTCGATCTGGTGTGGTCGAAGGGCCGTTGGGTGGTGGAGAAGGTCGGGGCGAAGGTCCTGAACTCCAATACGGTCGCCGAGGACCCGGAGATCACGAAGCTGCTCGGTGACGAGCACGAGAGGGTCGTGGCGTACGTCAATCAGGTCATCGGTACGTCGACGGCCGCGATGGCGACGGCTGAGGCGGCGTGGAAGGACGAGCCGCTGATCGACCTGATCAATCACGTACAGGCCCAGACGGTGAAGGCGGCGCTGGCGGGCGGGGCGTATGCGGCGATGCCGGTGCTGTCGCAGGCGTCGTGTTTCTCGCGGACGGCGAAGGTCCCTGCGGGCGAAGTGACGATCAAGGACGCAGCGGGTCTGTATCCGTTCGAGAACACGCTTGAGGCGCGGCTGCTCACCGGTGCGCAGTTGAAGGAGTACTTGGAGTTCTCGGCGCGGTACTACGTGCAGACTGCGGCGGGGGCTCCGGTGGACACGGCGAAGTTGACGAACGCGGGGAACACCCCTGATTACAACTACGACGTGGTGTCGGGCGTGACGTACGAGGTCGACATCGCGAAGCCGGCCGGTGCTCGGATCGTGAATCTCGCGTTCGAGGGCAAGCCGGTGGTTGCGGCGGCGGAGTTCGTGCTGGCGGTCAACAATTACCGGGCGAGTGGCGGCGGGGCGTTTCCGCATGTCGCGGGTGCGAAGCAGTTGTGGGCGAATTCGGAGGAGATCCGGAACACGATCATTACGTGGGTGAAGGCGAAGGGGACGCTGGATCCGGTGGAGTTCGCGGCGGTGGGGTGGAAGCTGACGCGCGACGGTGTGCCGGTGTTCTAGGTGGGTGCGGGATCTTCGGGAGTGTGTTCCCAATCGCCGGACGGGCTGATTTTGCCGGTGTACGGTCGTCGCGACGACAGCGGATCGAAGGCTGGAGTGGGGGATGGGGAGCGGCATTCGTTACCGGGCTGAGCGGATCGCTCTTGCCCTCATGGCTGCGGCCGGCGTTGGGGTTCTGCTCGCCGACATGCTGGGGTGGCTCGACAAGCTGGCTCCTGGTGGTGCGCTCCCGAAGATCACGTTGCTCATTTTGAGTACGGTCACGTTGTTCCTCCTGTTGGAGGTCGATCGCCTGAAGGTGCTCGATCATGTCGACGAGCAGCTTTCCAAGCTGGATATCGATGCCATTGCGCGCGAGCTGAAGCAGGAGCATTACGGGGGCGTGATCCGGGTGCACCAGCGCTTTCCGGAGGCGACGTTCACCGGGTGGGTCGGGGACGCCGGTCACGAGGTGACCATTCTTCAGACGTGGATTCCGAACCTCCACAGGTTCCACAGTGAGTTGAGGAAGGCGATCGTCGACCGGCGGGTGCAGGTGCGCGTCTTGCTGTTGCATCCCCACTCGCCCGTGGCGCGGCTGCGCGACGAGGCGTTGCGCACCGTACGGGACCCTGCGCAGGAGGAGGACGTGGAGCGAGGCATCGAGCGGTGCCTGTCGCTCCTCGGGTCCGTCTTCCACGACGTTCCGGAGGAGGAGCGGGCGCGGCTTCAGGTGTGCGTGTACAACTCCTTGCCGTCGGTTGCCGTGTTCAAGGCCGACGAGCATTATCTGGTCAGCTCGTTTCTGCACGGCCAGCTCGCCATCGAGTCCACCCAGATCGAGATCGACGGCGAGGACACCGTGATGGGCAGGGAGGTCCAGCGGGAGCTGGACACGTTGTGGAGCATCGGCCGCAATGTGGATCTCCGTGACTGGCGCCAGTCGGTCAGAAACATCAGCCTGTGATCTGGGGGACGGAGAACGGAGGATGGTCATGCGAGAGCTGGACAGGTTCGAGGACGAACTGATCGAGCGGTTCAAAGGGCATCCGGTACTGACGAACATCGCGTTGCTCGCGGAGGAGGACTTCGCCGCGATGCTGTTGCAGCGGCGGTTTGTGTCGCTGGCGTTCACGCCGTCGTACGACCTGGCGATCGATCTGCTGCGCGACGAGGCGGGGCTGCGGATCGCGCGGGTCATTCTGCGTGAGGAGTATCCGGACGGTCAGGGGAACACGCGCTCGCACCGCGAGGACATGAAGGACGATCTGCTTCGGCTCGGCGTCTCCAGGGGGGCCCTTGTCGGGTCGAGGCCGACAGCGGCGACGAAGCGGGTCATCGACGAGACGTTCGAGCTGATCGCTGATGCGGGTGCCCGTGACGACGCCGATGTGCGGTTGTTGACGATTCTGCGGTTCTGGGGAGAGGTCCTGGTCTCCGTCGAGTACGGGCGGTTGTGGGAGCGGATGGCGCCTGTGCTGACGCGCGAAGGTGAGAGCCGCTCGCGCTTCTACTATCCGCATCATGTGCACGACGCGAAGGCGAACTCGCTCGCGACCGTGTCTCTGCTGTCCACCACGCACTCGGATCGCCTGGCCACGCGGTTGAGCGAGCTTCTTGCCCGTGAGGCGTCGGCCGACTGCTTCAGGGAAGTGGAGGAGCGGTCCCTTCAGTTGAAGGAGAGCTTCTACGACCAGTTCCTGCCGGCCCTGGAAGGCGTCGGGGCCTGAAGCGGGCGCGGTGCCCGCTTCTCGCACATTGCGGCCTAGTTGCCTCGTGACCATGTGGCCTGATGGCCTAGTGGCTGAGTTGCTTAGTGGCCTTGGGCCAGCGGGGTCAGGGCCGGTTGCTGGGCGGGGACCCGGGGGGCCTCGCGGCGTTCCAGGCCGAAGTTGGTGAACGCTGTGCGGCTCGGCAGCGGGTAGGGGTCCTTGCCGGTCAGGGAGTTGAGGATCGTCGCGCTGCGCCATGCGGCGAGGCCGAGGTCGGGCGCGCCGACGCCGTGGGTGTGCCGCTCGGCGTTCTGTACGTACACCGATCCGGTCACGGCGGGGTCGAGGACGATACGGAACTGGTCGTCGATCCTGGGCCGCTCGGCGGCGTCACGGCGGATGTGGGCGTCGAGTCCCGCGAGGAGTTGCCCGAGGGGGCGTTCGCGGTAGCCGGTGGCGAGGATGACGGCGTCGGTGGTGAGGCGGGAGCGGGTGCCCTGCTGGAGGTGCTCGAGGTGGAGCTCGACCTTGGTGGTGCCGACGCGTCCTGCGGTACGTACGGAGACTCCCGGGGTGAGGACCGCGTCGGGCCAGCCGCCGTGGAGGCTGCGCTGGTAGAGCTCTTCGTGGATGGCGGCGATGGTTTCGGCGTCGATGCCCTTGTGGAGCTGCCACTGGCGGGGGCCGAGGTCGTCGCGTACGGACTCGGGCAGGGCGTGGAAGTAGCGGCTGTAGTCGGGTGTGAAGTGCTCCAGGCCGAGCTTGGAGTACTCCATGGGGGCGAAGGCTTCGGTCCTGGCGAGCCAGGTGATCTTTTCGCGGCCGGTGGGGCGGGCGCGCAGCAGGTCGAGGAAGACTTCCGCGCCGGACTGTCCCGATCCGATGACGGTGATGTGTTCGGCAGCCAGGAACCGTTGGCGGTGGGCGAGGTATTCGGACGAGTGGATGACGGGGACTGTGGGGGCTTCGGCGAGTGGTTTGAGGGGTTCGGGGATGTAGGGCTGTGTGCCGACACCGACGGCGACGTTGCGGGTGTAGGCGCGGCCGAGGGCTTCGGCTTCGCCGTCGGCGTCGAGCTGGGTGAAGTCGACTTCGAAGGCGTCGCGTTCGGCGTTCCAGCGGACGGCGTCGACCTGGTGGCCGAAGTGGAGGCCGGGGAGGTTGCCGCTGACCCAGCGGCAGTAGGCGTCGTATTCGGCGCGCTGGATGTGGAAGCGCTCGGCGAAGTAGAAGGGGAAGAGGCGTTCGCGGGTGCGCAGGTAGTTGAGGAACGACCAGGGGCTGGCGGGGTCGGCGAGGGTGACGAGGTCGGCGAGGAAGGGGACTTGGAGGGTGGCGCCTTCGATGAGGAGGCCGGGGTGCCAGTGGAAGGTGGGGCGTTGTTCGTAGAAGGCGGTGGTGAGGCCGCCGTGTACGCCGTCGGCGAGGGCGGCGAGGGAGAGGTTGAACGGGCCGATGCCGATGCCGACCAGGTCGTGGGGCTGTTCGGGTTCTTGGGGCTGTGGGGCGGCGGTCATCGGTGGGTGCTGCCTTCCGGGAGTGACACGGGTGAGGGGTTGGAGAGCAGTGACAGGAGTGTTTCCAGGTCGCTGTGGGTGGTGTGGGGGTTGAGGACGGTGGCTTTGAGCCAGAGTCGTTCGTCGGCGCGGGCGCGGCCGAGGACGGCTCGGCCTTGTGTGAGGAGGGTGCGGCGGATGGTGGCGATGTCGTCGTCGGTGGCGCCGGTGGGGCGGAAGAGGACGGTGCTGATGGCGGGGCGGTCGTGGAGTTCGAGGCCGGGGGTGTTCTCGATGAGGTCGGCGAGGTGCTGGGCGGCGGCGCAGGTGCGGTCGACGAGGTCGGCGAGGCCTTGGCGGCCGAGGGCGCGGAGCGTGACGGC
The DNA here is from genome assembly GCF_056836825.1 of Streptomyces sp. TRD_SC_5. Classification (NCBI taxonomy): domain Bacteria; kingdom Bacillati; phylum Actinomycetota; class Actinomycetes; order Kitasatosporales; family Streptomycetaceae; genus Streptomyces; species Streptomyces sp. TRD_SC_5. The sequence goes on from NZ_JBWZZS010000001.1 coordinate 1,672,208, forward strand.
GATCTTGAGGATGTCGGGGCGTCGGGTCGTACGCAGGGAGCGGCCGAGGAGGTCGGGGAGGCCGGCTTCGGTGTCGTCGTCGGCGTTGAGGTAGTCGGCCTGGTGGCCGAGGGGGGTCAGGGTGGCGGCGTCGGGGACGGCCAGGAGTCCTGCGGCGACGGGCTGCCAGCCCAGTTTGTGCAGGTCGAGGGTGATGGTGTGGGCGCGGTCGAGGCCGGCGAGGCGGGTTTTGTGTACGTCGCTGAAGAGCAGGGGGCCGCCGTATGCGGCGTCGACGTGGAGTTCGGCGTGGTGGCGTGCGCAGAGGTCGGCGATTTCGTGGAGCGGGTCGATGCGGCCGGTGTCGGTGGTGCCGGCGGTGGCGGCGACCAGGAGGGGTGGGTGGTGGTGCAGGTCGGTGAGGGCTTCGTCCAGTGCGGCGAGGTCGATGACTCCGGTGGGGGCGGGGACGGTCACCGGTTCGGGGAGGCCGAGGAGCCAGGCGGCGCGGGGCAGTGAGTGGTGGGCGTTGGCGCCGTGGACGAGTTGTACGGGGCCGTGGCGTTCGCGGGCGAGGAGGAGGGCGAGGTGGTTGGATTCCGTGCCGCCGGTGGTGACGAGGGCGTCGGGTGCGGGGGCGTGGGGGTAGACCTCGGCGGCGATCGTACGGGCGACGAGGGCTTCCAGGGCTGAGGCGGCGGGTGCCTGGTCCCAGGAGTCCATGGACGGGTTGAGCGCGGATGCGGCGAGGTCGGCGGCGACGGCCACGGCGAGCGGCGGGGTGTGCAGGTGTGCGACGCACAGGGGGTCGGCAGGGTCTGCGGCGCCGTGGGCGAGTGCGTGGACGAGGGTACGCAGGGCTTCTTCGGCTCCGGTGCCGATGTCGGGCAGTACGGGGCGGGCGGTGTCAAGGAGTTGTTCCGTGACGGCGTCCGGTCCGCCGGTGGGGAGTGGCCCGCCGCGGGCGAGGGCGCCTTCGTGGAGGGCGTCGAGGACGGTGGCGAGCAGGGGCCGCAGCGCAGCGGCCCCGCCCGCACCGCCGGCGAGGGGCGGGAGGGGGGTGCCGGGGGGCGGCGTACTCATGCGGGGTCCTTCGGGTGCGCTGGGCTGGCACACCAGCGTGTACAGGCATGAGCCGGCGCGTCCGGGGTGCTCAACGATCTCAACCCGAAAGTGGTACTGCCTTACGGGCGAGGGCGGTTGGTCCGCGCGGAGCTGGTATGGGGTCGGTGCCGCCCCGGGGCGTCTCCTCGGATGCCGAACGTTCGGGTACTGGGTGTTGTTCGGGCTGGTTGCGTTCGACACCCTGCGGGGAGCGCCCCGGTGCGTCCCCTCCCGGCACCGTGTGGTCCTACGGGGGTGGGGCGGGGCCGGAAGTCCGGGGCGCGGGCCGCGCCTACGGGGCGGCGGCGGGGCCCCGGGGGCAGCGGCCCTGCCTCGGTTGACCCCGCCTGGGGCCTGGGGTCAGTGGTCCCGTACTTGGAGCGCTCGGTGCAGGTCGTCGAGCTGGTCCAGCAGTTTGCGGCGTAGGGCCGGGATCATTTCGGTGTCGTGCAGGAATTCTTCGCCGAGGCGCAGGGAGTCCTTGTCGACGGCGAAGTGGGGGAATGCGTAGCGGCCCGCGGCTTCGGCGATAGCGGGGCCGCGGCGGTCCGCGACGGCCTTGGCGTCGCGGTAGTAGCGGGGGATGTAGTCGCGTACGAGAGGGGCCTGTTCGGGTTGCCAGAAGCCTTGGGCGGTGGCGCTGAAGAGGTAGTTGGAGAGGGTGTCGTCCTCGAACATGCGGGTCCAGGCCGCGGCTTTGGCCTCGGGTGTGGGCAGAGCGGCGCGGCAGCGGGCGGCGCCTTCCTGGCCGGCGGCGCTGGGGTCGCGGTCGAGTTCGGCGGAGATGGCGGCTTCGTCGGTGGCGCCGAGTACGGCGAGGCGGCGCAGGATGCGCCAGCGCAGTTCGGGGTCGAGTTCGGGGCCGCCGGGGACGCCGCCGCCGTGGAGCCAGTCCTGGATGCCGTCGGGCTGGGTGGCGGAGTCGATGAAGTGGCGTACGGCGGTGAGGCGCAGGCCGGTGCCGTTGCCGTCCTCGGTGCGGCGGAGGAGGTCTCGGCAGATGGTGGTGAGGGTGGCGAGGGCGGTGGGGCGTTCGGACAGGGGGAGGTAGCGGTCCGTGATCTGGGTGTGGGCGAAGGTGAGTACGCCCTGGACGATCGCGAGGTCGGTTTCCTCGGGGAGGTGGGCGCGGGCGGCTTCCAGGTATGCGACGGGTTCGAGTTCACCGTCGCGCACCATGTCGCGCAGCGCGTTCCACAGGACGGCGCGGGTGAGTGGGTCGGGGAGGGCGGAGAGGTTGCGCAGGGCCGGCTCTTCGGACTCCTCGTCGAGACGGATCTTGGCGTAGGTCAGGTCGCCGTCGTTGAGGACGACGAGTGCGGGTCGGCGGCCGGGGCGTACCGTCACGGAATCGCCCTGCGGTACGTCGACTTCGAACCGTTCGCGCAGGTTCAGGCTCCGGCCGTCGAGGGGGTCGCGGTCGTAGGCGCCGACGGCGATGCGGTGGGGGCGGCTGCCTCGCTGGTCGACGGTGAGGTGCCACATGCCCTCGGCCTCCCCGATGGCGGGGGTGAGGGTGTCGACGCCCGTGGTGCGCAGCCAATGGTCCGCCCAGGCGTGGACGTCGCGGTCGGTGGCGGAGGCGAGGTTGTCGATGAAGTCGGCGAGGGTGGCGTTGGCGAACTTGTGGCGGGCGAAGTGGGTGTTGATGCCGGCCAGGAAGTCCTTCTCGCCGAGCCAGGCGACGAGTTGGCGCAGGGCGGAGGCGCCCTTGGCGTAGGAGATGCCGTCGAAGTTGAGCATGGCGGACGCGGTGTCGGGGACGGCGTCCGGGTCGGGGGCGACGGGGTGGGTGGAGGGGCGTTGGTCGGCGTCGTAACCCCAGCCCTTGCGGGCGACGGCGAAGTCGGTCCAGGTGTCGGCGAAGCGGGTGGCTTCGGTGAGGGTCTGGTAGCCCATGTACTCGGCGAAGGACTCGTTGAGCCAGATGTCGTCCCACCACTGGAGGGTGACGAGGTCGCCGAACCACATGTGGGCCATTTCGTGGGCGATGACCATGGCGCGGGTCTGGCGTTCGGTGTCGGTGACGGCGGAGCGGTAGATGAATTCGTCGCGGAAGGTGACGAGGCCGGGGTTTTCCATGGCGCCGGCGTTGAATTCGGGGACGAACGCCTGGTCGTAGGAGTCGAAGGGGTAGGGCTCTTCGAACTTCTCGTGGTAGCGGTCGTAGCAGGCGCGGGTGATGCCGAGGATCTCGTCGGCGTCGGTGTTGAGGTACGGCGCGAGGGAGCGGCGGCAGTGGATGCCGAAGGGCAGGCCGGCGTGTTCGGTGCGTACGGAGTGCCAGGGGCCTGCGGCGACGGCGACGAGGTAGGTGGAGATGAGGGGGGTGGGGGCGATGTTCCAGCGGCCCGCGCCCTGGTGTTCGGCGATGCCGTTGCCGAGGACGGTCCAGGCTTCGGGGGCGGTGACGGTGAGGGCGAAGACGGCTTTGAGGTCGGGCTGGTCGAAGGCGGCGAAGACGCGCTGGACGTCGTCCATGAAGAGCTGGGTGTAGACGTACGTCTCGCCGTCGGTGGGGTCGGTGAAGCGGTGCATGCCTTCGCCGGTGCGGGAGTAGCGCATGGCGGCGTCGATGCGCAGCTCGTGTTCGCCTGCGGTGAGGCCGGTGAGGGGGAGGCGGTTGTCGACGAGCTTTTCGGGGTCCAGGGGCTGTCCGTCGAGGGTGACGGTGCGCAGGGCGGCGGGCTTGAGCTCGACGAAGGTGTTACCGGCCGTGCGGGCGGTGAAGGTGATGACGGTGCGGGAGTCGAAGGTCTCTTCGCCGCGGGTCAGGTCGAGGCCGATCGTGTACCGGTGGACGTCGATGAGCTGGGCTCGGGTCTGCGCTTCGTCGCGCGTCAGTACGGACATGGGGACATGCTGCCCGATGGGGCGCGGGTGGCACAGCGGGTGGCTGTACGTCGGCCGTATGACCGCCGACCGGCTGCGGGCGCTACTGCCCCGGCGCCTGTACGGGCAGGTCCCGCTCGGCGGCCGCGTCCGCCGGGCGCCGCCGGTGCGCCAGCCACTGAACCCCGTCGGAGCCCGCCTCTAGGACTTCGCGATCGTTTCGTGGTGGCGGATGACCTCCGCGATGATGAAATTGAGCAGTTTCTCGGCGAAGGCCGGATCCAGTTTGGCGTTTTCCGCGAGTTCGCGCAGGCGGACGATCTGGCGGGCCTCGCGGGCCGGGTCGGCGGGCGGCAGCTGGTGCTGGGCCTTGAGGTGGCCGACCTGCTGGGTGCATTTGAAGCGCTCGGCGAGCATGTGGACGACGGCGGCGTCGATGTTGTCGATGCTGTCGCGCAGCCGGCTCAGTTCGGCGATGACGGACTCGTCGATTTCGCTGGGTTCGCTGGAGGTCATGGTCAGCGAGCTTACGTCGGTCGGGTCGCGATGGTCGGCGGGTGTTCGGGATCTGGGATCTGGTGGCTCCAGCCGCCGTGGACGGCGCGGCCCTGCTGTTCCCGGAAGCGTACGGGGGCCATGCCGACGCGGCGGGTGAAGAGGCGGGAGAAGTAGGCGGGGTCGTCGTAGCCGACGCGGCGGGCGACGGCGGCCACGGGGAGTTCGGTGGCGGCGAGGAGCTCCTTGGCGCGGCCGAGGCGGATGCCGAGGAGGTAGTCCTTGGGGCTGCATCCGGCGGCGCGGCGTACGGCGGTGCGCAGCTCGGTGGGGGTCATGCCGTGGCGGGAGGCGTGCTCGGTGACGGACAGCGGCTGGAAGGCGTCGCGGGCGAGGGCCTGGAGTACGGGGTCTCCGTCGGTTCCGACATCGGCGCGGGCGCGGCGGAGGGCGACGAGGAGTTCGTGGACGGCGGCGCCGGTCTCGACTTCGAGGAGGGGGTTTCCTCGGCGGGCGGCGCGGGCGATGCGGCCGACGGCTGCTCGCGCGGCGGCGGTGTCGGCGAGGGGGACGACGGGGCGGTCGGGTTCTATGTAGCCGAGTTCGGTGTACGTGGTGGTGGCCGGCCCGGTGAAGTCGACGAAGCTCTCGTCCCAGCCGGTGGCGGGGTCGGGTCCGTAATGGTGGGGTATGCCGGGTATGAGCCAGATCAGGGCAGGGGCGGTGACGCCGGTGCGTCGTCCGTCGGGGCCGCGGTACCAGCCGCTGCCCGCGCTGATGACGACGGCGACGTGGTGGTCGAGGGTGCGGGGGCCGACGGTGGGCAGTGCGCCGTGCTGGAGGCCGACTCCGAGGCACACCAGGCCGAGCTTGTGGTGGGTGGGGCTGGGGGTGAAATAGCGCATCCAGGTGTGGTACATCCGCTTCCGTTTTCCTCCCGCCCTGCTCATGCGGCGTTCCGCCGGTGATCCGTTGTGTCCAAACAGCGTTGATCTTTGTCCATGGACGTCTCCGCCGCCAGAGGGTGAGGTTAAGGCGCTGGCAGTGGAGCGAGAGGCGGGGACCGTGGCTGACTTCACGGTGGGTGAGAAGGATTTTGAGCTGGACGGGCGGCCGGTGCGGCTGTTGTCGGGGGCTTTGCACTATTTCCGGGTGCATGAGGAGCAGTGGGGGCACCGGCTCGCGATGCTGCGTGCCATGGGGCTGAACTGTGTCGAGACGTACGTTCCGTGGAACCTGCACGAGCCGGAGCCCGGGCGGCTGCGGGACGCGGGCGCGCTGGGCCGGTTCCTGGACGCGGCGCGGGAGGCGGGGCTGTGGGCGATCGTGCGTCCGGGACCGTACATCTGTGCCGAGTGGGAGAACGGCGGGCTGCCGCACTGGCTGACGGGAGCGCTCGGCACGCGCGTGCGCACGCGCGACGCGGAGTATCTGGGGCATGTGGAGCGGTGGTTCGGGCAGCTGCTGCCACAGGTGGTGGCGCGGCAGATCGACCGGGGCGGCCCGGTGATCATGGTGCAGGTCGAGAACGAGTACGGCAGCTACGGCTCGGACCAGGTGTATCTGCGGCATCTGACGGAGTTCCTGCGGGGGTGCGGGGTGAGAGTCCCCCTGTTCACTTCGGACGGGCCCGAGGACCACATGCTGACAGGCGGTTCGGTGCCGGGGGTGCCGGCGACGGCGAACTTCGGGTCGGGGGCGCGCGAGGGCTTCGAGGTCCTGCGTCGGTACCAGCCTTCCGGTCCTTTGATGTGCATGGAGTTCTGGTGCGGGTGGTTCGACCACTGGGGTGCGGATCAGGTCGTACGGGATCCCGAGGACGCGGCGGCGGCACTGAGCGAGATCCTTGAGTGCGGCGCCTCGGTCAACATCTATATGGCGCACGGGGGCACGAATTTCGCCGGCTGGTCGGGGGCGAACCGTTCGGGGCAGCTCCACGAGGGGCAACTGCAGCCGACCGTGACGTCGTACGACTATGACGCGCCCGTCGACGAGTACGGCCGCCCCACGGAGAAGTTCTGGCTGTTCCGGGACATCCTGGCGCTGTACCGGGACGACGAGGCCCCGCTGCCGGACGTGCCGGCCGCGCCCGGCACGCTGGGTGAGCCGGTGCGGGCGGAGATCGCGGAGTGGGCGCCGCTCGGCGACGTACTGGAGGTGCTCGGCGGCCCGGAGACGGAGCGTGCGATGCCGCCGACGTTCGAGGAGCTGGGGGTGGACCGGGGGCTTGTCCGCTACCGGGTGGACGTGCCGGGGCCGCGCCGGGCGTATCCGCTGGGCGTGAGGGGGCTGAGGGACCTCGCTGTGGTGTACGTCGACGGGGTGCGGGCGGGGGTGCTCGGCGGCGGGGCGGGTGATTACGCGGCGCTGGACGAGCCCGTGGCGGGGCCCGCTTCGGTGGAGCTGTGGGTGGAGTCGCTGGGCCGGGTCAATTACGGGCCGCGTGTCGGCGAGACGAAGGGCATCACGGGCGGCGTACTGCACGAGCGGCAGTACCTGCACGGTGTACGGGCGCGGGGACTGTGCCTGGACGCGTTCGAGGACGCGGACGCGGTCGGGAAGGTTCCGTACCGTTCCCTGGAAGCGGCGGCGGGCGCGGGCGCGTCGGGGCTGTTCCGGGGAACGTTCGAAGTCCGTGGCGCGGGCGACGCGTCGCTGCGCCTGCCGGGCTGGGAACGGGGCTTCGTGTGGGTGAACGGCTTCTGCCTGGGCCGGTACTGGGCGGTGGGGCCTCAGGAGACTCTGTACGTTCCCGGGCCCGTTCTGCGGGAGGGTACGAACGAGGTGTGGGTCCTGGAGCTGGAGAGCGCCGGTGAGCGCTCCCTGGAGTTCTCCTGACGAAGCCTGAACGCCCTGGAGGGCCCGTCTCTTTGTAAGGACCGGCCCTCCAGGGCGTTACCCCTTACATCCCTTACGCCTCACGCACTTCGAAGGCGTCGAGGACGAACTCCGCCGTCCCGTCGCTACCGGTCTTGCGCAGACCGACCCACGTCTCGCCCTTCGCCGGAGCCGTGAACTCGTAGCTCAGCACCGTCGGTTCGGTGGCGGCGGGCAGCGGCTGGTGGTCCAGTTCCCGGGCGGCCGGTTCGTCGACGCCGGTGATCCAGGCGTACTGCCCGGCCTTCTCGTTCTCGTAGCGGAAGGAGACCCGGTAGCGCTTGCCGGCCTGGAAACGGACCGTGTGCTGCACGGTCCGGTAGACCAGGCCGTCGTTCTCACCGCGCGACTTGAGCGATTCCGAACCGTCGATGACGTCGTCGATCGTCTTGCCGTTCCAGCCGCGCTGCGTGAACGGGGCGTGCCGTTGCGCGATGTGGGTGCGCGGGTCGGTGGAGCCGCCGGCGTCGCCCTTCACGAAAACGCCCCACCCTTGCGGCACGTTCTGGAAGCCCTCGAAGGCGACTGTGCCGGCCTTCGTGCTTCGCTTCGCGGGAACGATCCGTACGTTGTCGAAGCGCACCCGTGCGTCGCCCGCGTCTGCCCGCAGGGCGAGGTCGACCCTGCCGCCGCCGTCCGGCACGGTGAAGTACGTGAACATCCGCTGGAAGCGGGTGTCGTGCTTGCGGTCGGCGGCGACGAGATTGACGGCCGTGGAGGAGTCGGTCCAGTTCTCGGCCGTGGTCCCGTCGGCGGTCCGTACGGTGAGCGCCGCCCGGCGCCGCTCCCCCGCCTTCGCGCCGACCTCGACCTGCACGGACGCGACGTACGTTCCGGGTGCGAGGCGCGCGAGCCGCTGGCCGACGGCGGCGGCTCCGCCCGCGCCGACGACCAGCTCGTAGTCGCCGATCGCACTCAGCTCGACGGAGGCCGGTCCGCTGACGGTCCACCCGTCCAGGGAGCCGGAGTTGAAGCCCGGGTCGTGCGTCGGTGTCGCCTGCCCCCATTCCGGGTCGGCCGTTGCCCGCACCCGGGTGCGGTAGACGACGTACGGCTGCTTCGCCTCGGCGTCGATGGTGACCTTTCCGGCGCGTACGGGAACGTCACGGACGTACTCCCGCCCCTGGTCGGTGAGCTTGTAGAGCGCCACCTTCGACGCGCCCGCCCAGCCGCGCGGCAGCTGCCAGTCGCTGCTGCCGCCCGCCGGGTTGTAGTGGTAGAGCTTCGAAGGGTCGGCGGCCTCACGGGGCTCCCAGGGCAGCAGGTAGCGCCCGGCGTCGTACACGGTCCGTCCGTCGGTGGTGATGCGCCGCGCGCCGTCCGCGTCGTTCACGGACGTCTTCGTGGGGCCGAAGAAGGTGATCTCGTGCGCGCCCCAGGCCTTGACCGGATACGCCTGGAGGTACTTGGCGGGCAGGCTGTCGGTCCAGATCAGCTGGTAGAAGGTGTTCCAGTCGGTCTTGTTGACCCAGCCCTCGAAGTTCCCGGTACGCGGGATGCCGAGGAGGGTCGGCCACTTGTCGGCGAAGACATCCTTCTGGTGGTTGCGGATGAAGCGGATCAGCTGGGAGTTGATGCCGCGCGAGGTGTCACCGCCGTAGTCCACCTCGGTGGCCCAGTGCGCCCACAGGGCCGAGCGTTCCAGGCCGTGCCCCCATTCGGTGGTGACCTGCCAGCCCTGTTCGCGCAGGGCCCGCTGCAACCGGTCCGAGGTCCAGCCGGACTCGCGGAAGACGTCGATGTAGAGCATGTTCAGGGCGGGGTCGGTTTCGTCCCGCAGGTCCTGGAAGCGCTTGACGATGTCGCCGGACACGAGATCGCGCCGCTGGTCGATGCGGTAGCTCTGGTCGAGCCAGTCCCACTGTTCGTTGGTCTTGTCGACGAGCGTTTCGGAGAACGCGTTCGCGACGGGGTACGACTCGGTGGCGTTCACGTGAACGCCGAAATCGCTTCCCCATTTGCGGCCTTCGCGCACCAGGGTGTTGAGGTCGGTGAGGCCGCCCGCGCGCTTGTTGTGGTTGCCCGCGTAGTCGGGGTGTGCGGAGTCGTGGCCCTCCGACTGGTAACCCTTGAGGAGCGTGTACTGGCGCAGGCCGTCCGTCGCGAGGGAGACCCGTTTGACGTTGTCGAGCGTCGCGAGGAACGGGTTGGTGGCCTGGCTGGCGAAGTTGAAAGGGATGTGCGGGACGACGCGCAGGTGCTGCTCGTCCGCGCCCAGCGGCGTCACCATGATGTCGCGGAAAGCGATGGCGGCGTCCTGCCAGTCCACGACGCCGTCGCCGTTGCGGTCACCGGTGATGACCACGGTGGCGTACGGGAGCGGCTCGGTGGCGTTCACGGGAGCGGTCGCGGCGCGGTGCGTCCACTGTCCGCACGACAGCTGCGCCTTGACGTAACCGTCCCTCTTGAGGGTCTGCCGCCACAGCCGGCCGTTCTCCCAGGTGGTGCCCGCGGCGCTGTCGGGCTTGTCGTACGACGTGTTGGTCTCGACGGCGCCGCCGAGCCGGTCGTGGGCGACGACGGCGTACGCGCAGCCGAGCGGCGAGGCGTCGGGGACGGTGTCCGGTGCGGGCTTCACGAGTGTGTCGCCGCTCTTGGCCTTGTCGAGCTGGATGCGCGCGGCGAGCAGCGTGGCGCCGGGCTGGTCGCTGCGTACCGACAGGAACGCGAGCGCGGGTATCTGGAGGGTGCCGACGCGCAGTGCGGCGGTGTCGGCGATCTTCGTGACCCGCCAGTCGACGTGCCGGCCGGTGACCCGGATCTCCACGTGGATCTCGGTTCCGCCGTCGAAGGTGAGGATGTACGCCGCCTGGTCGCGTCCCGCGCGGGCGGTCACTTCGGGCGTACGGGCGGTTTGGTCGATCAGTACCGAGGTGACGGGGTCTTCCTGCCCGTACAGCTTGGCGCCCGTTCTCCGGTCGGTGTACGACACGATGCGCGGGAAGCGGGGGTCGACGCGCACCTCCAGTTCACGGGAGCGCAGCACGGTCTCGCCCTGCGCCGCCCGGGCGGTGGCGGAGGGCCCGGTGAGGGCCAGGCCCGCGCCCGCCAGTGCGGTGGCGGCGGTGGCGGCCACTACGGTCCTGCGGCTCGGTCCGGGGTCTTGTGCGTGCACGCTCGCTCTCCTGTCGCTCGACGTCGTCTGTGCACGCCAACATGCGCCGAGAGGGGCGGGTGCGCCTATGGACAAAGGTGGGGCGGGTGTTGGACTAACGCGTCCAGCACCCGCCCGTCAAAGCTCGTTCAGGGGTGGTTCACTGGCCGGGTCAGAGACCCGCGGCAGCCGACTTGATGGCGGCGGCGAAGGTGGACACCTCGGTGTACACACCGGGGTAGTCGGGACGTGCGCAGCCATTGCCCCAGCTGACTATCCCGACCTGTATCCAGGCGTTGGTGTTGTCCCTGCGGAACATCGGGCCGCCCGAGTCGCCCTGGCAGGTGTCGACACCGCCCGCGGTGAAGCCGGCGCAGATTTCCTCACCCGCCACCAGCTCGGGGTACGAACGCTTGCAGCTGGCGTCGGAGACGAACGGGACCTGGGCCTTGAGGAGGTAGCGCTGCTGGCTGCCGCCTTCCCTGGCCGCGCCCCAGCCGGCGACGGTGAACGTGCCGCTGTTGTACGCGGTCGTGTCGGCGATCTTCAGGGTGGGCAGTTCGATGGGCGTGGCGAGCTTGATCAGCGCCCAGTCCTTGCCCGTGCCGTTGTAGCCGGGGGCTTGGAGGACCTTGGTGGACCTGACCTTGATGGCGCTGGAGCTGCGCAGGTCGACCACACCGGCGGTGGCGGTGATGCTGGTGTTGTTGCCGGATCCGTTCACGCAGTGGGCGGCGGTCAGGACGATGTCCTTGGCGTAGAGCGAGCCGCCGCAGCCCATCGAGAGCCGGACCATGAACGGGAACTCGCCCTGGGCGGCGCGGGTTCCGCCGACGACGGGCGGTGTCGCCGCGGAGGCCGCGGACGCACCGGCGGGCTGGATGCTGACCGCGGCGAGGATCACTGCGCCGGCGGCGGCACATCTCTTGAAGGCACGCAGAAGGTTCTTCAACGAACTGCCTCTCGTGGGAAACCGTGGGGGGTCGTTGTGCACGCGCACGACGGAAGGCACGCACGCCAACGAAGAGATGGCATGCGCCCGTCAAGGCGTTGCTGGATTATGTGGAGCTGTTCACCCGCCCGACAAGGGAGGCATTCCAGCCAGATCCCAGCCGCCCCCCGCGCACCCGCCGGGCGCCGCGATCCGCGATCCGCGATCCGCGATCCGCGATCCGCCGAAGCTCGCCGAATCCGCCTACAGTGGAGACCTGTTCACCGTCGTACCGCAGATCTGTGGGGGTGAGTGCGGACGTGACCACCGGGAGCGGGAGCGCGGTCGTACACGGCTATCCGCATCTGGCCACCGTGCGGTCCGCCCTCGCCGCGCTTCACAAGCGCCTCTCGTACGACGGCGTGCACTCCTACGCCCCGAGCGTCTTCCCCGTCGACGTGGCCTTCTCCGACCAGGACGATCTCCACCTCGGCACCCAGCGCGTGGCCCGCGTGATCGTCCAGCACCTGCGTCTGCCGGATGCCCGCGTGATCGTGAGCTTCCGCGAGATGGAGCATGCCGCGAGCGTGGAGCTGGCGGCGGGTCCGGAGTACTTCATCGAGCTCAACGCCCGCTTCCGGGCCCACCGCGGCGACATCGGGGCCGCGCTCGCCCACGAGATCACCCATGTGCTGCTGCACCGGCTCGGCCTCTCCTTCCCCGGCACCCGCGACAACGAGATCCTCACCGACACCGTGACGACGTATCTCGGGGCGGGCTGGCTGCTGCTCGACGCGTTCCGCGAGGACGGCGCGTCCAGTCAGAAGCTCGGCTATCTCACCCCGGAGGAGTTCGGGTACGTACTGGCGAAGCGGGCGATCGCCTTCGGCGAGGACCCCGCGCCCTGGTTCACCAGCGCGCAGGCCTACACGGCGTACACGAAGGGCCTCGCGCAGGCCCGCCACGACGAGCGGCAGCCTCCGCTGACCGCCGCGGGCTGGGCGGGGCGTCGGAGGTACGCCAAGGAGCGGCGGCACGCACAGGAGAACGGCAGCCGTACGGACCACGGTTCCTCGTCCTCCTCGTCGTACGCCTTCGAGGGCGGCGGGCGCGAGACGCTGCGCGTGTCGTTCCCGTGTCCCACATGCCAGCAGCGCATCCGCGTTCCCGTGAGCGGCCGTGTACGGGCGCGCTGCGCGCTGTGCCGCACGATTCTCGAATGCGACACCTGAACACGCGCACGTAGGGTCGAAGCATGAGAGACGATCCGGCAGCGGGTCCGCAGACCCTGACCGAAGCCGTGTACAGCGGCGAGGACGACGACGTCGTACGGCTGCTGCGCTCCGGCGTACCGGCCGGGACCACCAACGACGAGGGCGAGACCGCCCTCTACAGGGCGTCCGTGCAAAACCGCCCGGGCATGGTGCGGCTGCTGCTCGCGGCGGGCGCCGATCCCGACCGGGCGAGCGGCCGGGAGGGCGGCGACCTGCCGCTGTGCGGCGCGGCGGTCGGAGGTCACACAGCGGTGGTGGAGGCCCTGCTGGCGGCGGGTGCGACGCCCGACCTGCGTGAGGCGTTCGGATTCACCGCGATGGCCTGGGCCGTCCGGCAGGGGCACCCGGACACCGTCGAGGCGCTTCTGGAGTACGGCGCCGATCCCGACCTCCTCGCTCCCGGGACGGAGCCGCCGCTGGTGCTCGCCGCGCGGCGCGGGTCCACCGAGACCGTACGGACCCTTCTGCGGCACGGCGCGTCCGCGCGACAGGAGGCGCTGGAGGAGGCGCGGCGCTGGCTCGAAGTCGACGTGGAGGAGGAGCTGCGGGCGGGGCTTCTGGAGACCTTCGCCGACGGTGCGGCCGAGCCCGAGACGGCCACCAGCCGCATCGAAAAGGACGGCGGGGAGACCGTCGTCGTCGAGCTGCTGCGGGACGGCAGGCCGTCGGCCGGCACCGAGCAGCAGACCGGGCACGCGGCGATCGCCACTCTCCTGGAGGAGCGGCTCGCCATCCGTACGCCCTTCGAGGAGCTCGCCGACCGGGCCCTGAGCGGCGGTGATCCCGGCCGGGACGAGTGGATGGAGGCCGTGGCCGCACTGTGGCGGCGCGGTGACGAGGAGACGTTCCAGGCGGCGGCCGCGTGGTGTGCGAGCGGTGACCCGCTGCGGCAGGCGTTCGCCGCCGATGTTCTGGCGCAGCTCGGCTTCGAGCAGGGCGGAAAGCCGTTCGCCGCGCGCGCCCTGCCGCTGCTGCGGGAGTTGGCGCGCGAGGCGCGGGAATCGGATTCCGAGCTGGCGCAGGCGGCGGTGCTGGCACTGGGGCACCACGGCGATCCTGCGGCCCTTCCCGAGATCCTGCGCCACGCAGGCCACCCCGACGCCGATGTACGTCACCGGGTGGCCCTCTCCCTCATCGGGCTTGTCCCCGCCGGTCACCGGGAGGGTGCGGCGGCGCTGATCGCGCTCAGCCGCGACGCGGACGACGAGGTGCGCGACTGGGCGACGCTGGCGCTCGCCGGTCTCGACGCCGATACGCCGGAGATCCGCGAGGCGCTGGCGGACCGCCTGGAGGACCACGACCCCGACACGGCGGCGGAGGCGGCGCGCGGTCTGGCGGTGCGCGGGGACGCGCGGGCGGCGGAGGCGCTGGGCCGGCTGCTGCGGGACGAGGACCCGCAGGGGTACGCGTACGCGACGGCGGTCGAGGCGCTGGAGTACGTGGAGGACGCGACGGTGAAGCGCCAACTGGAGCGAACACCGCCGCGCTACCGGTGAGGGACCTTCCCCCCGGCCCCCTACCGCGCCCCGTACACCCCGCCCGGTGTCGCCGACTCCGTCAGGAGCTTCGATGCCGCCTCGCCCGCCTCCGCCGGGGTCCAGCGTGCTCCCTTGTCCGCCGTGGGGCCCGGGCGCCAGCCCTCCATGACCGTGATGCGGCCCCCCTCCGCTTCGAAGACCCGGCCGGTCACCCCGGCCGAAGCCGCCGAGCCCAGCCAGACCACCAGCGGCGAGACGTTCTCCGGGGCCATCGCGTCGAACTCGTCGTCCGCTCCCGGCGGCGCCATCGTCTCGGCGAAGGTCCGCTCCGTCATGCGCGTACGGGCCGCCGGTGCGATCGCGTTGACCTGGACTCCGTACCGGCGCATCTCCTCCGCCGCGACCAGCGTCAGCCCGACGATCCCCGCCTTCGCAGCCGAGTAGTTGCCCTGCCCCACGCTCCCCAACAGGCCCGCTCCCGAAGTGGTGTTGACGACCCGGGCCACGACCTCCCGACCCGCCTTCGCCTTCGCCCGCCAGTACTCCGCGGCGTACTTCAGCGGCAGGAAGTGACCCTTCAGGTGTACGTGCATGACCGCGTCCCAGTCGTCCTCTTCCAGGTTGACCAGCATCCGGTCCCGCAGGAAACCGGCGTTGTTGATGAGGGTGTCGAGCCGCCCGAACGTCTCGACCGCCGTGGCCACCAGCGACGCCGCACCCTCCGCCGTCGCGATGTCCCCGCCGTGGGCCACCGCCTCTCCCCCCGCCGCCAGGATCTCCTCCACCACCCGCTGCGCGGGGCCCCCCGACGCCCCCGCGCCGTCCGGCCCGGCCCCCAGGTCGTTGACGACCACCTTCGCGCCCTCCGCCGCGAAGGCCAGGGCGTGCGCCCGGCCGAGCCCTCGCCCCGCGCCCGTCACGACGACGACTCGTCCGGTGCAGATTCCCGTTCCCATTCCCGTTCCCGTTCCCATTCCCATTCCGGTTCCGGTTCCGGTTCCGATTCGCGTCATTTCGCATCTCCTTGTCGGCTGTTGGCTGTTGCCGCGTCGAGGAAGGCGGGGCGTTCGCCGCCGCCGTGGACGAGGAGTGACGCACCGCTCACGTACGCCGCCCGCCCGGAGGCGAGGAAGACGGCCGCGTCGCCGATCTCGCCGGGTTCCGCGAGCCGGCCCGCCGGGACCGTCCGGCCTACCGCCGCGATGCCGGCCTCGTCGCCGTAGTGCAGGTGCGAGCGCTCGGTGCGGACCATGCCGAGGACGAGCGTGTTCACCCGTACGTCGGGCGCCCACTCCACCGCCATCGACCTGGCCAGGCTCTCCAGCCCCGCCTTGGCCGCTCCGTACGCCGCCGTCCCCGGCGAGGGTCTGGCCCCGCTGACGCTGCCGATCATCACCACCGATCCCCCGGACGCCCGAAGGTGTTCGTACGCCGCCAAGGAGGCCGTCAGCGGTGCGGTCAGGTTCAGTGCGAGGACCCGCGCGTGGCGGGCGGCATCGGCCTCCCCCAGCAGCCGGTACGGCGTCCCGCCCGCGTTGTTGACCAGTACGTCGAGCCGTCCGTACGTCGCCACCACACCGGCGAAAAAGTCCTGGACGGCAACCTCGTTCCGCAGGTCCAGCGGCCGGAACTCCGCCTCCCGGCCTGCCGCCTCCACCACCTCGTCCGGCGGCCGGCGCGCGCAGACCACCACGCGCGCCCCCGCCGCCAGGAACGCCCGCGCGATGCCGACGCCGACGCCGCGCGTGCCGCCGGTGACGACGGCGACCCTCCCGTTCAGTTCCATTCGCTGCTACCTTCCCCACCTAACAAATGTTTGGTGGAAAGGTAGCTGATCCGCTCATGGGTGTCTCCACCTCAAGCCCGGAAGGCCCCGAAGGCCCGGACAAGGGCGTCTCCGTCGTCACCGTCGACTTCCCGCCCGTCAACGCACTTCCCGTGCAGGGCTGGTACGACCTCGCCGACGCCCTCCGTACCGCCGGCCGCGACCCCGACGTCCGCTGCGTCGTCCTCGCCGCCGAGGGCCGCGGCTTCAACGCCGGGGTGGACATCAAGGAGCTGCAGCGCGACACCGGCCACGCCTCCCTCGTCGGCGCCAACCGCGGCTGCGCCGAGGCGTTCGCCGCCGTCTACGAGTGCGAGGTGCCCGTCGTCGCGGCCGTGGGCGGCTTCTGCCTCGGCGGCGGCATCGGCCTGGCCGGCAACGCCGACGCGATCGTCGCGTCCGACGACGCCACCTTCGGCCTGCCCGAGCTGGACCGCGGCGCGCTCGGCGCCGCCACCCACCTCGCCCGCCTCGTCCCGCAGCACCTGATGCGCGCGCTGTACTACACCTCGCGCACCGCCACCGCCGCCGAACTGCACGCCCACGGCTCGGTCTGGAAGGTCGTCCCGCGCGAGGAACTCCTCGGCGAAGCCCTCGCCCTGGCGCGTGAGATCGCGCAGAAGGACGGCAGCCTCATCCGGCTGGCCAAGGCCGCCATCAACGGCATCGACCCCGTGGACGTACGCCGCAGCTACCGCTTCGAGCAGGGCTTCACCTTCGAGGCAAACCTCACCGGCATCGCGGACCGCGTCCGTAACACCTTCGGCGACAACCTCGGCGACACCTCCCCCTACTCCTCGGTCCAGGAGGACACACAACCGTGACCGACAAGACGATGACTCCCGAAGAGGCCGTCGCCCGGCTCCGCAGCGGCATGACGGTCGGCATCGGCGGCTGGGGCTCGCGCCGCAAACCGATGGCCCTCGTCCGAGCACTGCTCCGTTCCGAGATCACTGATCTCACTGTCGTCTCGTACGGCGGCCCGGACGTCGGTCTGCTCGCCGCCGCCGGAAAGATCCGCAAGCTCGTCACCGCCTTCGTCACCCTCGACTCGATCCCCCTGGAGCCACATTTCCGTACGGCCCGCCAGAACGGCGCAATCGAACTCACCGAGATCGACGAGGCGATGTTCATGTGGGGGCTGCACGCCGCCGCCAACCGCCTCCCGTTCCTGCCCGTCCGAGCCGGCGTCGGCTCGGACGTAATGCGCGTCAATCCATCGCTCCGCACGGTCACTTCGCCGTACGCCGACGGAGAGGAGTTCGTCGCCGTACCCGCCCTGCGCCTGGACGCCGCGCTGGTCCACATGAACCGCGCCGACCGGCTCGGCAACGGCCAGTACCTCGGCCCCGACCCGTACTTCGACGACCTCTTCTGCGAGGCCGCCGACACGGCGTACGTCTCGTGCGAGCAGGTGGTCGAGACGGCGGAACTGACGAAGGAGGCGCCACCGCAGAGCCTCCTCCTCAATCGCCACTACGTGACCGGCGTGATCGAGACACCGAACGGCGCGCACTTCACCTCCTGCGCCCCCGACTACGAACGCGACGAAGCCTTCCAGCGGGTGTACGCCGCCACCCCCTGGCCCGAGTTTGCCGAGCGCTTCCTGTCCGGTGACGAGACGGCCTACCAGTGCGCCGTACAGGCGTGGCACGAGGAGCAGAAGTGACCCGCACAGGCACAAGCACAGACACCAGCGCAGCCGCATCCACAGCCACCCGCGCCGAGTACTGCGTCATCGCCTGCGCCGAAGCCTGGCGCGACAACGGCGAGATCCTCGCCGGCCCCATGGGCACCATCCCCGCCATCGGCGCCCGCCTCGCCAAGCGCACCTTCTCCCCCGACCTCCTCCTCACCGACGGCGAGGCCATGCTGGTCGGCGTCGACGGGACGCCGGAGGGCTGGCTCCCGTACCGCCGGCACCTCGCCATGGTCACCGGCGGCAGACGCCACGTCATGATGGGCGCAAGCCAGATCGACCGATTCGGCAACCAGAACATCTCCTGCATCGGCGACTGGCAGCAGCCCGCCCGTCAGCTCCTCGGCGTACGCGGCGCTCCGGTCAACACGCTCAACAACCCGACGAGTTACTGGGTGCCGAAGCACTCCACCCGTGTCTTCGTCGACAAGGTCGACATGGTGTCGGGCGTCGGTTACGACAGCGCGGCCGCCGCGGGCCCGAGCGCCACCCGCTACCACCGCATCCCGCGCGTCGTCACCGACCTCGGCGTCCTCGACTTCGACACCCCCGACCACTCGATGCGCCTCGCCGCCCTCCACCCCGGCGTCACGGCCGCCCGGATCCAGGAAGCGACGGGCTTCGCCCTCACCGTCCCCGCGGACGTACCGCACACCCGCGAGCCCTCCCCCGAGGAACTCCGCCTGAT
Organism: Streptomyces sp. TRD_SC_5; assembly: GCF_056836825.1. NCBI lineage: Bacteria > Bacillati > Actinomycetota > Actinomycetes > Kitasatosporales > Streptomycetaceae > Streptomyces > Streptomyces sp. TRD_SC_5. The sequence goes on from NZ_JBWZZS010000001.1 coordinate 1,690,484, forward strand.
CCGCGAGGTCATCGACCCGGACGGACTGCGCGACAGGGAGGTCAAGCCCTGATGGAGACGGCGCTCACCACCCTCACCGGCGTCAGGTGTCCCATCGTCCAGACCGGCATGGGCTGGGTCGCGGGCCCCCGTCTCGTCTCGGCGGCCGCCAACGCGGGCGCGCTCGGCATCCTCGCCTCCGCGACGATGACCACCGAGCAGCTCCGCCACGCCGTGCGCGAGGTCAAGTCCCGTACCGACTCGCACTTCGGCGTCAACCTGCGCGCCGACGCGGACGATGCGCGGGCGCGCGTACGGATCATCATCGACGAGGGCGTGAAGGTCGCCTCCTTCGCGCTCGCGCCCTCCAGGGACCTGATCGCGGAGCTGAAGGACGCGGGTGTCGTGGTCGTCCCGTCCATCGGCGCGCGCAGACACGCGGAGAAGGTGGCCGCGTGGGGCGCGGACGCGGTCATGGTGCAGGGCGGCGAGGGCGGCGGGCACACCGGGGAGGTGGCAACCACGGTGCTGCTGCCCCAGGTTGTGGACGCGGTGGACATTCCCGTGATCGCTGCGGGCGGATTCTGCGACGGCCGCGGTCTGGTCGCCGCGCTCGCGTACGGGGCGGCCGGCATCGGGATGGGCACGCGCTTCCTGCTCACGTCCGACTCGACGGTCCCGGACGCGGTCAAGGCCCGCTACCTGGCAGCGAGCGTCAAGGACGTCACCGTCACGACGGCCGTCGACGGCCTCCCGCACCGCATGCTCCGTACGGACCTCGTCAACTCCCTCGAACGCGCGGGCCGCACGAAGGCGCTCGCCCGGGCGGTGCGCCACGCGGCCGGCTTCAGGAGGATCTCCGGCCTGAGCTGGGCCGCGATGCTTCGCGACGGCCTGGCCATGAAACACGGCAAGGACCTGACCTGGAGCCAGGTCCTGCTGGCCGCCAACACTCCGATGCTGCTCAGGGCGTCCATGGTCGAGGGCCGCACCGATCTCGGCGTAATGGCGTCCGGGCAGGTCGCGGGCCTGATCGACGATCTGCCGTCCTGCGCGGAACTGGTGGCACGTGTCATGGCCGAAGCAAACGAAACGCTCGAACGATTCCAGGCACCCATGGTTTCGCCCCGCACCCTGCCGACACCAGGGTGATTCCCTCTCCTCACAGGAGTTGTCAGATGAGCCGTGTCCGAACCCGCCTCGGCCTGACCACCGGAGCGGTCTTCTCCGCTCTCGCGATCGGCTGCCTGCCGGCGTCGGCTGCCGCCGCGCCCACGGCGGTCACCACCGCTGCCGTCACCCATGCCGAAACGGTCCGCCAGATCCCCCTCCAGGGCGCGACGAACGTCCGTGACCTGGGCGGGTACCGCACGTACACAGGACACACCGTCCGTTACGGACAGGTCTACCGCGCCGACGCGCTCAGCAAGCTGACGGAAGCCGATGTCGCAGCCCTCGGCCGGCTCGGCCTGACGAAGGTCGTCGACTTCCGGGTCCCCGTTGAGGTCCAGTACGACGGCACGGACCGCCTGCCGCCCGGCCTCACGGCCACGCCCCGGCCCGTCACCGACAACGGTCTGTTCGCGCAGCTGATCACCGCCATCGGGTCCAGGGACCCGGTACGGCAGGAGGAGATGCTGGGGGACGGCAAGGCCGCGGCGTTCATGCGGGACGTCTACCGTACGTTCGTCACGAACGCGGAGAACCGGGCGCGGTTCGCCGAGACGCTGCGCGACACGGCGAACAGCAACCACCGCGCACCGCTGCTGTACCACTGCACTTCGGGCAAGGACCGTACGGGCTGGCTGAGTTACGTACTGCTTCGGGCGCTCGGCGTACCGTCGCGCACGGCGGAGCGGGACTATCTGGCGTCGAACACGTATCGCGCGGCGCACGACGCCAAGGTTCGTGAGGGGCTGAAGCAGTCCGGGATGATGCAGAACCCGGATCTGCTGATTCCGCTCCAGGAGGTACGGATGGACTATCTGGACTCGGCGCTGGAACAGATGGAGGCGGAGTACGGCGGCCTCGACCGTTACCTCACGAAGGGCCTCGGCCTTGACCGCAGTACGCTCGCGAAGCTCCGGGCGGGAATGCTGCGCCACTAAGGCGCCCACCCCTCCCGGAGACTGTGGCTTCGCCTCGGGCCCCAGCCGTCAAACGCCGGACGGGCTGAATGCGGCGCAAGGGAATGGACACGCCGGCTCACCCACCCCGGGAAAGCGCAAACCCGGCCGGGCAAGAATGCAGCCCGGCCGGGCGAAGCGAAAACTGTGCCCGGCGGATCAAGCCCGTCCGGCGTTTGCAGGCTTGCCCCCGGACGCGGCGGAGCCGCAAAGTGTCCCAGCGGGAAGGGGCGGGGCGGGGCGGCGAAAAGCCCCGCAGGGCAAGGCTCTTACCCAGCCGCCCTTACCCAGCCGCCACTACCCGGCCGCCACTACGCAGCCGCGCTCCGGCCGCCGCCCTGCCCACGGCCACCACGGCCACGCCCGCCGCCACCGGCCTGCGCACGACCGCCGGAAGCCGGCGCACGACCACCGGCGCCACCCCGGCTACCGGCCCCCGCACCGGCACCGGCGCCCGCCTGCGTACGACGACCACCCGCACCGCCCTGCGCCCGCTCACCAGTGCCGCGACCTCCGCCGCCGCCCTGGGCGCGCTCGCCCTGCGTACGACCGCCGCCCTGCGTACGAGCGCCTCCACCCACGCCACCGCCGCCACCGCGACCCGCGCCACCACCACGGCCACCGCTCTGCTGCGGACGCCGCTTCGGCTTCGCGGAAGCCTGCTGCTGCTGCGGGACCTCGATCACGATGGCGACGCCCGAAGGCTCGCGCGCACCCGTGATCCGGGTCAGCTCGTCGTCGCTGGACTTGACCCGCGCGGTCTGCGGAACGATGCCGGCGGCCGACATCAGCTGCGTCATCTCGCGCTTCTCGTCGGGCAGCACCAGCGTGACCACGCTGCCGGACTCGCCCGCACGGGCGGTACGCCCGCCACGGTGCAGGTAGTCCTTGTGATCGGTCGGCGGGTCGACGTTGACGACCAGGTCGAGGTCGTCGACATGGATGCCGCGCGCCGCCACATTGGTCGCCACCAGCGCCGTGACCTGCCCGGTCTTGAACTGGTCGAGCGTCCGGTTGCGCTGCGGCTGCGACCGGCCGCCGTGCAGCGCCGCCGCGTACACACCGCTGGCCAGCAGCCGCTTCGCAAAGCGGTCCGCCGCGCGCTTGGTGTCCACGAAGAGGATGACCCGCCCTTCACGCGCGGCGATACGCGTGGCGACGGCCTTCTTGTCGGTCTCGTCGGCGACGTACAGCACGTGGTGCTCCATCGTCGTCACCGCGCCCGCCGACGGGTCGACGGAGTGGACCACCGGGTCCGTCAGGAACATCCGTACGAGACGGTCGACGTTGCGGTCGAGCGTCGCGGAGAACAGCATCCGCTGCCCGTCCGGCTCCACCTGCTTCAGCAGCGCTGTGACCTGCGGAAGGAAGCCCATGTCGGCCATCTGGTCGGCCTCGTCCAGGACGGTGATCGACACCTGGCCGAGGTCCGCGTCGCCGCGCTCGATGAGGTCCTTGAGCCGCCCGGGGGTGGCCACGAGCACCTCGGCTCCACGCCGCAGCGTGTTCGCCTGCTTGGTGATCGACATACCACCGACGACCGTGGCCATCCGCAGGTTCACGGACGTTGCGTACGGCGTGAGCGCGTCGGTGACCTGCTGCGCGAGCTCGCGGGTGGGCACCAGGACGAGCGCGAGCGGCGCGCGCGGCTCGGAACGCCGGCCCGCGGTGCGGGCCAGCAGCCCGAGACCGAAGGCGAGCGTCTTGCCGGAACCGGTACGCCCACGGCCGAGGATGTCGCGGCCCGCGAGCGTGTTCGGCAGGGTCGCGCCCTGAATGGGGAAGGGCTCGGTCACACCCTGGGCCGCCAGGGTCTTGAGCAGGGCTGCGGGCATGTCGAGATCGGCGAAGTTCTCGACGGCCGGCAGCGCCGGGGTGATCGTCTCCGGCATCGCGAATTCACCCTGCACAGGTGTGGCCCTGCGGGCGGGACCCTTTGCGGGGGCCTTGCCGCGAGCGGCCTGCGGGGAACGATTGCGGGCGGGACGCGCGGAGCGTGTGCTGGTGGCGGCGGCGGGGCGTTCGGAGCGGGTCATTCAGGTTTTGCCTTCCTGGAAACAAGCACAAGCCGGGGCCCGCACCTTCACGGTGCGGGCCCCGGCTGGCGAGGTATCGCGTCGGCGAATTAGGCCGGGACGATGTTCTCCGCCTGCGGGCCCTTCTGGCCCTGCGTGACGTCGAAGGAGACCTTCTGGCCCTCCTGGAGCTCACGGAAGCCCTGGGTGGCAATGTTCGAGTAGTGAGCGAAGACGTCAGCGCCGCCGCCGTCCTGCTCGATGAAGCCGAAGCCCTTTTCCGAGTTGAACCACTTCACGGTTCCAGTAGCCATGTCATTCTCCTAAAAACTGGGGCAGATCCGGAAATCCGCACTGTACGGATTCCACGTCGCCGCAATGAGCCCCATCCGGAGAACCGGAAAACAAAATGCGCCTGAGGAAGCATTCCCGTCAGGCGCACATAATGTTTATGGGTACCAAAACTGCAACTCGTCCACTCTAACACGATGGCGCCGGAGCACCACCCCTCGGCCGCAGGAAGATCGTCGTACGGGCGGCGCGGGCCGGGCGCGCGTTCCCTCCGCGCGTTCCCTTCCCATCCGGCCGCAACGGCTCACACGCGTTCGATGATCGTCACGTTCGCCTGGCCGCCGCCCTCGCACATCGTCTGGAGGCCGAATCGGCCCCCCGTCCGCTCCAGTTCGTGGAGCAGCGTCGTCATCAGCCTGACTCCGGTCGCCCCCAAGGGGTGGCCCAACGCGATCGCGCCGCCGTTGACGTTCACCCGGGCGGGGTCCGCGCCCGTGTCCTTCAGCCAGGCCAGCACGACAGGCGCGAACGCCTCGTTGATCTCGACCAGGTCGATGTCCTCGATGGTCATGCCTGCCTTCTTCAGCGCGTACGCCGTCGCCGGGATCGGCGCGGACAGCATCCGGATTGGGTCCTCGCCCCGCACCGACAGGTGGTGGATGCGGGCTCGCGGCGTCAACCCGTACTCCGCGACCGCCCGTTCGGACGCGATCAGCATCGCGGCCGCCCCGTCCGAGACCTGTGACGAGCACGCCGCCGTAATCGTGCCGCCCTCCAGAACCGGCTTCAGCCCCGCCATCTTCTCCAGTGTGGTGCCGCGGCGCGGCCCCTCGTCGACCGTCACGTCCCCGTAGGCCACCGTCTCCCGCTCGAAACGCCCCTCGTCGATCGCGCGTACCGCCCGCTGATGCGACCGGAGCGCGAACTCCTCCATGTCGAGCCGGGAGATGCCCCACTTCTCGGCGATCAGCTGCGCCCCGTGGAACTGGTTCACCGGCTGCGAGCCGTACCGCGCCCGCCAGCCCTCCGAGCCCGCGAACGGGCCCTCCGTGAGCCCCAGTGGCTGGGCCGCCTGCCGGGAGGCGAAGGCGATCGGGATCTGCGTCATGTTCTGGACGCCGCCGGCGACCACCAGGTCCTGCGTCCCCGACATGACGCCCTGCGCGGCGAAGTGCACGGCCTGCTGCGAGGACCCGCACTGCCGGTCGATCGTGACCCCGGGCACCTCCTGGGGCAGCCCGGCCGCCAGCCATGCCGTACGGGCGATGTCACCGGCCTGCGGCCCCACCGTGTCCAGGCAGCCGAAGACGACGTCCTCCACCGCCGAAGGGTCGATGCCGGAGCGCGAGACGAGAGCCTTCAGGACGTGTGCCCCGAGGTCGGCCGGGTGGACGGCCGCGAGGCCTCCCTTGCGCCGGCCGACGGGCGTGCGTACCGCTTCGACTATGTAGGCCTCGGCCATGTCTGCTGCTCCTTCGCTTTCACGGAAGACGGGCGGTGTGAAGACGGGCGGTGTTACGTACTGCGCAGAGCGATGCCGTCCAGGACCATCGACAGGTACTGGCGGGCGATCTCCTCGGGGCTGTGCAGACCGCCCGGCCGGTACCAGGACGCCGCGACCCACACGGTGTCGCGGACGAAGCGATAGGTGAGCCGGATGTCGAGGTCGGCGCGGAAGACCCGCGCCGCGACCCCGCGTTCCAGCGTCCCCAGCCACGCCTTCTCGAATTTCTGCTGCGAGTCGGCGAGGTAGTGGAAGCGCGGCTGCGCGGACAGATGCCTGGACTCCTTCTGGTAGATCGCGACGGCGGCGCGGTGCCGGTCGATCTCCCGGAAGGACTCGGTGACGAGCGCCTCGATGGTCTCTCTCGGCCCAAGCCCGGCGGCGAGGACGGCGTCGTACCCCTCCCAGAGCTCGTCCAGGAAGGTCGAGAGGATCTCGTCGAGCATCGATTCCTTGGAATCGAAGTGGTAGTAGAGGCTGCCCGCGAGCATGCCCGCCGCGTCCGCGACCTTGCGGACGGTGGTGGCGTTGTAGCCCTGGGCGGCGAACACCTCGGCCGCCGTGTCGAGGAGTTCGCGGCGGCGCTCGGGCGAGGCGGTCACCTGGTTCTTCTTCTTGTTAGGCACGCTGCCATTGTCCGCCTAGGCCCGCTGGCTGCTGATGGAGACCGTCTCGCCGGTCATGTACGAGGAGTAGTCGCCGGCGAGGAAGACGATGACGTTCGCGACCTCCCAGGGCTCGGCACAGCGCCCGAACGCCTCACGTTCGGTGAGTTCGGCCAGCAGCTCGGCCGAGGTCACCTTCACCAGGTGCGGATGCATGGCGAGGCTGGGGGCGACCGCGTTGACGCGCACCCCGTACGCCGCCGCCTCGACCGCCGCGCACCGGGTGAGCGCCATGACGCCGGCCTTCGCGGCGGCGTAGTGGGCCTGGCCCGCCTGGGCACGCCAGCCGACGACGGAGGCGTTGTTGACGACGACGCCGCCCCGGCCGGCGGCCTTCATGGTCCGCAGAGCCGCCCGGGTGCAGCGGAACGTGCCGTTCAGCGTTACGTCGATGACCTTGGACCACTGCTCGTCGGTCATGTCGACGAGCTCGGCCGTGCCGCCGAGGCCCGCGTTGTTGACGACGATGTCCGGGCCGCCGTGTTCACGTACAGCGAGGTCGAAGAGCGCCTGCACCTGCGCCTCTTCGGTGACGTCGCACGGCAGGGAGGCGACGTTCGCGGCACCGAACTCTGCGGCGAGCGCCTCCTCGGTCTCCTTCAGGCGGCGTGCGTGGGCGTCGCCGATGAGGATGCGCGCGCCCTCCTCCAGGAACTTGCGCGCTGTGGCGCCGCCGATACCGGCGCCGGCTGCGGCGGTGATGACAGCGGTACGCCCCTTGAGCAGCCCGTGTCCCGGTACGTACTCGGGTGCCCTCATGCCCGTGCCTCCCACGACGCTGATCCCTCGACGCTGCTCACGCCCGTACGTTAACCTACCAAACACTTGTTAGGGAAGGATGAGCTGATGCCCACTGCCCCCGAGGAACGCGCCCAGCGCCACGAACCCGTGCTGTACGAGCGTGTCGGCCCGCTCGCGTACGTCACCCTCAACCGCCCGCGCTACCGCAACGCGCAGAACTCGGCGATGACCTACGCCCTGGACGCCGCCTTCTACCGCGCGGCGGCGGACTCCGACGTCAAGGTGATCGTGCTGGCGGGAGCCGGCGACCACTTCTCCGCCGGTCACGACATCGGCACCCCCGAGCGCGACGCCCACCTCCCCTTCGAGCGCAAAGCGGGCCTCTGGTGGGACCACTGCGACAAGCAGGGCGCCGAGTCGCGATTCGCGCGTGAGTCGGAGGTCTATCTGGGGATGTGCCGGCGCTGGCGCGAGCTGCCGAAACCGGTCGTCGCGTCTGTCCAGGGAGCGTGCGTCGCCGGCGGCCTGATGCTCGCCTGGGTCTGCGACCTGATCGTCGCTTCCGAGGACGCGTTCTTCGCCGATCCGGTGGTGCGCATGGGCATTCCCGGGGTCGAGTACTTCGCGCACCCGTGGGTGATGCCGCCGCGGATCGCCAAGGAGTTCCTCTACACGGGCGACCGGATGCCCGCACGCAGGGCGTACGAGGTCGGCATGGTCAACCGCGTCGTGGAACGGGCCGAACTCGCGGAGCGTACCGAGGAACTGGCTCTTCGGATCGCCGAGATGCCGCGCCTGGGACTGGCCCTCACCAAGCGGGCCGTCAACCAGGCGGAGGACCTTCAGGGCATGCACACCGGCATGGACTCGGTCTTCGGACTGCACCACCTCGCGCACGCCCACAACGCCGAGACCGCGGCCGATCCGCTCGGCGGGATGGATGTGTCCGCGATGAAGAAGGCGAGCACCTGATGGACCTGCGGCACACTCCCGAGGAGGCCGCCTTCCGCGTCGAGGCACGGGCGTGGCTGGCGGCGCACGTCCCCGCTCAGCCCCTCCCTTCCCTGGAGACCCAGGAGGGTTTCGCCGCTCATCGCGCGTGGGAGGCACGGTTGCACGCGGACCGGTGGTCGGTGGTGTCGTGGCCCGAGGAGTACGGCGGCCGGGGCGTCGACATCTTCAAGTGGCTGATTTTCGAGGAGGAGTACTTCGCGGCGGGCGCCCCGGGGCGCGTCTCGCAGAACGGCATCAGTCTCCTCGCGCCGACGCTCTTCGACCACGCGACCGCCGGGCAGCGCGCCCGCGTGCTGCCGTCCATGGCGAGCGGTGAGGTGATCTGGGCGCAGGCCTGGTCCGAGCCGGAGGCGGGCTCGGACCTCGCCTCCCTCAAGTCCCGCGCCGTACGGACGGACGGCGGGTGGCTGCTGTCGGGGCAGAAGACGTGGTCGTCACGGGCCGCCTTCGCGGACCGGGCCTTCGGAATCTTCCGTACGGATCCGGCCGCGGCGAAGCCCCACCACGGCCTGACCTACCTGATGTTCGACCTGCGGGCGGACGGGGTCACGGTCCGCCCCATCGGCCGGCTCGACGGCAAGCCCGCCTTCGCGGAGCTCTTCCTGGACGAGGTGTTCGTACCGGACGAGGATGTCATCGGGGAGCCGGGGCAGGGCTGGCGGATCGCCATGTCGACGACCGGGAACGAACGCGGGCTGACTCTGCGCTCCCCCGGCCGTTTCGTCGCCGCCGCGGACCGGCTCGTGCGGCAGTGGCGTACGTCGGCGGACCCTTCGGACACGGCCCTGCGTGACCGGGTGGCGGACGCGGTCGTCGGCGCGCGCGCCTATCAGCTCTTCACGTACGCCAACGCTTCGCGCTTCGCGGCGGGCGCGGTCATCGGAGCGGAGTCCAGCCTCAACAAGGTCTTCTGGTCCGACTACGACATCGCTCTGCACGAGACAGCGCTCGATCTGCTGGGCGCGGACGGGGAGCTGGCGCGGGGCGAGTGGGCGGAGGGTTATCTGTTCTCGCTCGCCGGGCCGATCTACGCGGGGACGAACGAGATCCAGCGCGACATCATCGCCGAGCGCCTGCTCGGCCTCCCGAAGGGCCGCCGCTGATGAGGTTCCTGTTGAACGACGAACAGGCCGCTTTCGGACGTTCCCTGGACGCGATGCTGACGGCTGCCGATACGCCGTCGGTCGTACGGTCCTGGGCGGCCGAAAACGCCGTTCCCGGGAACGCACTGTGGGCCCGGCTCGCCGGGGCGGGGGTTTTCGCGCTGGCCGTTCCCGAGGCGTACGAGGGGGTGGGGCCGCTGCCGGTCGAACTGGCGGTGGCCTGTGTGGAACTCGGGCGGCATGCCGTGCCCGGTCCGGTGGTGGAGACCGTCGCAGCCGCCGCCCTGCTGGCCCACCTCGCCGAGCACGGCGAGGACGGCCCCGCGAAGCGGCTGCTGCCGGCGCTGGCCTCGGGCGGGGCGAGCGCGACGCTCACGCTTCCGGGCGGCGGGCCGTACGCGCTGGACGCGGATTCGGCGACGTACCTCCTCACCGTGCACGGCGACGAGCTGCGGCTCGCTCCCGGGTACGGCGCGCTCCACGCGTCCGCGGATCCGGCGCGACGGCTGTACCGGCCGGAGCCGGGCGGCGAACTGCTCGCCTCGGGGCCCGCCGTGACAACAGCCGCCGGGTACGCCGCCGACCGCGCGGCGTTCGCCACCGCCGCGCAGGCGCTGGGCACGGGGCTGGCGCTGCTGGACCGGACGGTGACGTACGCCGGGCAGCGCACCCAGTTCGGGACGCCCATCGGCGGCTTCCAGGCGGTGAAGCACCGGCTGGCCGACACCCTGATCGGGCTGGAGTTCGCCCGGCCGCTGCTCTTCGGCGCCGCGCTGTCGATGACGACCGCCGACATCGCCGCCGCGAAGCTCACGGCGGGCGAGGCCGCGTACGCCGCCGCCCGGACCGCACTCCAACTGCACGGGGCGGTCGGCTACACGGAGGAGCTGGACCTCTCACTCTGGCTCCGCAAGGCCCGCCCGCTGCGGGACGCATGGGGGACACCGTCGGAGTGCCGGTCGAAGGTACTGGCTGCTGCCGCATGACGCACGCAGGGGCGCGATCCCCACCCACGCCACGCGGCACCCGCCCCCGCAGGCCCCTCAGTCCTCTCAGTCCTCTCAGTCCGCTGAGTCCTCCAGGGCCGGTCCGTCGCCGTTGCCCCGGCGGATCGTGCGTACCGGGCGGCCCGGCCGCCAGGCCCGTACGACCAGCGCGTCGCCCTCGATCGACGTCCCGACCACCTCGGTCGGCTCCACCCGGAACAGATGGAACGGCTCCGGCGGCTTGATCTCCCCGGCGAACCGGGCGATCACGTCGGCATCCGTAACCTCCACCGCCCGGCCACTGATCCGCACGTCCCCGTCCCGCATCTCCTCCCCCGCTCCCGGATTCGCCTGAACGGCGAAGCGCGGATCGCGTCGGAGGTCCTGCGCCTTGCGCGAGTTCGGCATCATGCCGAGCCACAGCTCACCGTGCAGGAAAGTCACTTCGAGCCCGGTCACGCGCGGTGATCCGCCCTTGCGGATCGTCGCGAGGACATGATGCCTGTACTGCTGGAACCGCCGCCGCACCGCGTCCGCGAGCTCCGGTTTCGCCGCCTGAAAGTCTGCCCAACTGACAACCATCATGGCGTTATTGAACCCGGAATACCCGACACCTCTTGTCGGGTATCGGAATCCTCCCGGCGATAGGGTCCGCCGCATGATCGCCGAACTTCCGTGCGGGGGGGCTGGACTGCGCCGACCCCCTCGCCCACTTTCAACGCGGCCGCCGGGGGCCCGGATGCGGCCGCGGCTCAGCCGCTCGCGAGGGCAAGGGTGAGGGTGACGACCGCCGCGTGCCCCTGGGCGGACAGGGCGCCCGGTGATCCGGTCACCACGGCGTCGTACCGGTCAAGGGAGTTGCCGGCGAACGACGCGCTCCCGTCGAGTGCGACGATCACCACCGCTCCGCCGGGCGGGACCGCGACGTTCAGGCTGCCGCGCAGCACGCCGACCCGCGCGGCTGTGCGGCCCCTGCGGTACATGACGTTGAGGTTCACGACCCGGCCGTCGAGCAGCCGGCAGTCGGTGGCGGCGTCCCCGGGGAAGTCCTGCGGGACGTAACACTCGTCGACAAGGCGCCGCGCCCCGCCCACCGTGAGATCCATCCCCGCGCCTTCGGCCATCGTCAGGATCCGGTCCACCTCGGGGAACCCCGAGAACGGCCCGTCCTTCTCGACCTCCGCGAGGCTGATCCGCCAGTCGAAGCCGGCCATCCCGGCGCCGTCGGGGGAAGCCACGACCTCGCGGGTGATCCCGCCGCCGTTCTTCCACGCCACGGCCTCGCGGTCGGCCGCCCGCAGCACCCTCACCGTCATCGCACGATGCCCTGCGCGCGCGCCGCCGCCAGCCAGAGGGGGAACTCGCGCACCACCTGGTCGTACAGCTCCGCGTCCGAGACCTGGCGCGGATCCAGCCCGGCGTGGAAGTAGCCCGCGTTGTCGACCGGACGCCTCGCCGGGACGGCCAGCTCGTCGAGCTTGCGCAGGAAGTCGAACTGCGTGCTGCGCGTGTTGCCGAAGCCCACGAACTGCCAGAACAGCGGCAGCTTCGCGGCCTTGCAGACGTACCGCTCCGCCGCGAGCTTGTTGATCGGGCCGCCGTCGGTCTGGAAGACGACCAGTGCGGGCGCGGTCGATCCGCTGTCGAGATAGTGGTCGATCACCGCGTCCATGGCCAGGTGGTAGCTGGTCTTGCCCATGTGGCCGAGCCCGGCGACGATCTTGTCGATCCGGCCCTGGTGGTTGTCGAGGGCGATGTCCGTGATCGCGTCGACGTCCGTCGAGAAGAAGACGAGGGGCACACTGCCGTCGTCGTCGAGATTGGCCGAGAGCCCGAGCACCCGGTCGGCGAGCGCCTGCACGCTGCCGTCCTGGTAGTACGGCCTCATCGAGCCCGAGTAGTCGAGAACCAGGTAGACGGCCGCGCGCTGCCCGCTCAGCCCGTGTTTCCGCAGCGAGACCCCTGCGCTCTTGTAGAAGCTGACGAGCGCGGGCGCGGTCTCCTCGACCTTGTGGAGGTCTATCGCCACGAGAGGTCTCCGTTTCATACGGGGTTATGGGGCACGGGGCTGAGAAGCCGACGCGAACCGGCAGCCTCAGCAGGCCTGCTGAGGCTACGGCACCGAGACGCCCTCTCTACGGCTGCGTTCCACGCCCGCGTTCCGGCGCTTCCAGCTCCTCGATGTCCGCCAGCATGGCGTCGGCCAGGTCCCGCTGGGAGGCGTAGTACCGCTCAGCCCACTTGAGGGTGAGTGTGGGATAGGCCCACGCCGCCTCCCCCTTCGCACTCTCGATGTCCGTAAGCGCGCGCCGGCGCATCTCCTGCGCGAACTCCCTGTGCTGTGCGAGTACTTCGCGCATCTGCTCGGGCTCGAGGAGATGGCCGAGCCAGAGCCGCAGCATCGGCCCGTGCTTGAGCACCGGCGGGTCGACGGGGGCCTCGCGCGCCCAGGTGCGTACGGCGTCCATGCCCTCGCCGGTGATCCTGTACACGCGCTTGTCGCGGGTGCCGGTGTCCTGGGCGACCATGCGCGAGGTCGCGAATCCGGCGTTCTCCAGCCGCTTCAGCTCGCTGTAGATCTGGCTGAACGACGGGCTCCAGTAAAAGAAGCGCAGCGACTCGTCCGACCACTTCTTGAGGTCGTAACCGGACAGCTCCGCACCGAAGGACAGCAGTCCGAGCACGGCCCAGCTCGTCGCCGGCAGCGCGGGCCGCTCCTCTTCCCTCCCCTGCTCCTTCTTCGTCACGGGCCGCAGTCTACGGGCGGACATGACGGCTGCCCTTCCCCTCTGAGCTGTATGCCTGATAGGAGTATTTCCATTAGGCATAGCCCACTGCGCAGGCGGCCACTGGGGGGCAAGTGAGCGTCATCTCGCTGGACGGCAAGGTCGTCGTCATCACGGGCGCGGGCCGCGGCCAGGGCGCGGCCGCGGCCCGGCTCCTCGCCGAGGCCGGCGCGCGCGTGGTCGTCACCGACGTACGGGAGGAAGAGGGCCGGGAGGTCGCGAAAGGCCTCGGCAAACAAGGCCTGTTCGTACGTCATGACGTGTCGTCGCAGGAGAGCTGGGCCGAGACGGTCTCGGCCGCGCTCGCCGCGTACGGCCGGATGGACGCCCTCGTGAACAACGCCGCCCTGTGGCGCACCGCGTCCGTGGAGAACGAGACCGTCGAGAACTTCGAGGCTCTGGTACGGGTCAACCTCCTCGGCCCGTTCCTCGGCATCCAGGCCGTCGTCCCCGCGATGAAGGAAGCCGGCGGCGGCTCGGTCGTGAACGTCTCCTCGACGGCCGGCCTGGTCGGCATCCCCGGCCATGCGGCGTACGGGTCCACGAAGTTCGGCCTGCGCGGGCTGACCCGCTCCTGCGCGCTGGACCTCGCGCCGTACAGGATCCGTGTCAACTCCGTCCACCCGGGCGCCATCGACACCCCCATGGTGTCTTCGGTCGCGGACCGGGACTGGTCGCATCTGCCGCTCGGGCGGATGGGGCGGCCCGAGGAGGTCGGCGAACTCGTCCGCTTCCTCGTGTCGGACGCGTCCTCCTACATCACCGGCGCCGAGCTCACAGTGGACGGCGGGGCGACGACGGGGTGACGACGGGGTGACTGGCGCCCGGCGGCCGGCGCCGGCGCGACGCCGCCGGCACCACCACCGACCGCCCGGTCCCGATCCGTGCGTTATCTTGATCGGCGCCGACCCCCACCGGCTCTCCCCCGTTAGCCCAGAAGTCCTAGGAGCCGGCCGTGGAAGCCGCTGTCACGACGTGTTACCGCCACCCCAAGTACGAGACGTACGTGAGCTGCACGCGCTGCGAGCGGTTCATCTGCCCCGACTGCATGCGCGAGGCGGCCGTCGGACACCAGTGCCCCGAGTGCGTGAGGGAAGGCCACAAGTCCGTACGCCAGGCCCGTACGGTCTTCGGCGGCGCGGTGGCCGGGGCGGCCGCGCCGGTGGTGACGTACACCCTGATCGCGCTGAACGTCCTCGCCTACCTCGGTGAACTGGCGCGCCCCGACCTCGTCGAGCGGTTCGGCATGCTCGGCTGGGGCCTGCTGGGCCCCGAGGGCGGCGTCTACCCCGTCCCGACCGTCGTCGGGGTGGCCGAGGGCGAGTGGTACCGGCTGTTCACCGGAGCGTTTCTCCACCTGCCCCCGACCGGCGGCAGCTTCGGGGTGATGCACATCATCATGAACATGTTCTGCCTCTGGAACGTGGGCAGGACGGTCGAGGACCAGCTCGGCCGGGCGCGCTACGCCGGTCTCTACCTGCTGTCCGCGCTCGGCGGTTCGGTACTGGTCTATCTGATCGCGCCGCACACCATCGTCGTGGGGGCCTCGGGCGCGATCTTCGGCGTCTCCGCGTCGTACTACGTGATCTGCCGCCGCCTGGGCCGCGACATGCGGGCCGTCAACCGCTTCATGGCGGGCCTCATGATCTGGATGGTGGTCTCCGCCCTGTTCGCCTCCTGGCAGGCCCACCTGGGCGGCCTGCTCACCGGCGGCCTGGTCAGCCTGGCCCTGGCGTACGCGCCCCGCAAGAACCGCACCGCGATCCAGGTGGCCGCGGGCGCCGGGGTGCTGGTGCTGCTGGTCGCGCTCGTACTGATGAAGACCTCGGCGCTCACCTCCTTCGTCGCCTGACCGGCACGCACCTCACCAGCCGGCCTGCTCCTGGAAGGCGGGCAGCTCGAAGATCCGCTGCTTTCCGGTGTCGTCCATCAACTCCACCAGCGGCAGCACCAGTTCCCACAGGTCACGCTTGTCGACCTCGCGGGCGAGCGCGTCCAGCTCGCCGTCCGCGAGGCTCGCCGCCGCGTCCGCGACCGTCCTGCGGGACTCGGCGGGCAGCACGTCCACCAGCGGCAGGAACTCCGCCCACAGCCCCGTCGCCACCACCGCCCGTACGACCTGTCCCAGTACGTCGGCCGAGCGCAGCGACGGCAGACCCGCGACCGCCCGCCGCTCCTCCTCCCCCAGCAGGGCGACGAGCGGCAGCAGCGACTCCCACAGGTCCTGCTCCGCCACCACCCGCACCAGCGGGTCGAGCCGCTCCTCGGGCTGCGCGGCCGCGAGCGAGGCGATGCGGCCGCGCTGCGCGTCCGGGACCATGCCGGCGACGGCGAGCGCCTCGGGCCACAGCCCGCTCTCGGCCGCCGAGGCGATGACGGCGGCGAGCCGCTCCTCGCCCATCAGCTCGACGATCCGGCCGAGGCGCTCCGGCATGTCGATGGCGAAGCCGGTGCGCAGTACCACGTCGTCGGGCACCTGCGGCAGGATCCGCTCCAGCGCCGAGTCGCGCAGGTGGCCGACGAAGCGGCCCATGGTGAGGTGGTCGCCGCGTTCCGCGAGGGTGACGGCGATCCGTACGAGCAGGTCCTCGTCCAGCCGGTCGACGATGCCCGGGATGCGGCGCGGGTCGAGATGCGCGCAGGACTCTGCGGTGAAGGACACCGGCAGCTTCTCGATAATGTCCGCGGCGCGCGGCGGTTCGAGCTTGCCCGCCACGGCTGCGGCGAGGCGCGGCCCGAGCGCCTTCTGCGAGATGGCGGCGGCGACACCGGCCGGGACGAGCTTGGTGGCTTTCGCGATCCGGTCGAGCATCTCGGGCGTACGGTCGAACAGCGAGGCGACGGCCTGTTCGCGCAGGCGGCGTACGTCGTCGGCGGGGAGGGTGCGCAGGAAGGCGAGGCGCTCGGGGGCCTCGCCGACGAGTGCGGCGATCTTCTCGGTCTCGGCCCTGTTGCGGAGCTTGTCCATGTCGGAGATCACCGGCTCACTTGAAGAGGATGCGGCGTACGGGGCCACGGGCCAGGGCGGGGACGAGCCCCAGGGCTTCCTCCGCCGCGTCGCCGAGCCCGGAAGCCCGCTTCTCGCGCTCGCGGCGCAACGCGTCGGCCAGTCGCGCGAGTTGGCTGTCCTCCAGCCGGACGACACTCGGGGGCGGCTGTGCCCCGCCCAGTTCCGTGGTCAGTTCTGTCAGCGCTGTCATGCCCCGACACACTGGAGCGCAATTGACTTTTAGTCAATAGATGGCGCTGGACCTCGACTCCGCGCGAAGAGCGCGGCCGTCGGACAACGCGCCGCGGCGCCCACCCAATGTCCGGTCGGGGACAGGGCAGGCGCCGCGTTCAGTTCCGTACGCCGTTGTACGGGACGTCTTTTGGGGGGGCGTACGTCAGACAGTCAGTGCACGGTCCGTCGGCTTCACCGGGGCAGGCAGCTCGCTGGCCCCCGTCAGGAACCGGTCCACACCGCGAGCGGCCGACCGCCCCTCGGCGATCGCCCACACGATGAGCGACTGACCGCGACCCGCGTCACCGGCGACGAAGACGCCGCCGACGTTCGTAGCGTAGTCGCCGTCGCGCGCCACGTTGCCGCGCGCGTCGAGCTCCAGGCCGAACTGCTGGACCAGACCGTTCTCCTGGTCCGTGCCGGTGAAGCCCATCGCCAGCGTGACGAGCTGAGCGGGGATCTTGCGCTCCGTGCCCGGCTTCTGCTCCAGCTTGCCGTCCTTGAACTCCACCTCGACGAGGTGCAGGAACTGGACGTTGCCGTCCTCGTCGCCCTCGAAGTGGGTGGTGGAGACGGAGTAGACCCGCTCGCCGCCCTCCTCGTGCGCGGAGGTGACCTTGTAGAGCATCGGGAAGGTCGGCCACGGCTGGTTGGCGTTACGGTCCTCGCCCGGCTTCGGCATGATCTCCAGCTGCGTGACGGAGGCCGCGCCCTGGCGGTGGGCGGTGCCCACGCAGTCCGCGCCGGTGTCGCCGCCGCCGATGACCACGACGTGCTTGCCCTCGGCGGTGATCGGGGAGACCGTCAGGTCGCCCTCCTGCACCTTGTTGGCGAGCGGCAGGTACTCCATCGCGAAGTGGATGCCGTTCAGCTCGCGGCCCGGGACGGGCAGGTCGCGGGAGACCGTCGCGCCGGCGGCGATGACCACCGCGTCGTACCGGCGCCGCAGCTTCGCGGCGTCGATGTCGCGGCCGATCTCCACCTCCGTACGGAACTTGGTGCCCTCCGCGCGCATCTGCTCGATGCGGCGGTTGATGTGCACCTTCTCCATCTTGAACTCGGGGATGCCGTAGCGCAGCAGCCCGCCGATGCGGTCGGCGCGCTCGTACACAGCGACGGTGTGACCGGCCCGCGTCAGCTGCTGAGCCGCTGCGAGACCGGCAGGCCCCGAGCCGATGACGGCAACAGTCTTGCCCGACAGACGCTCCGGCGGCTGCGGCGTGACGTCGCCGTTGCCCCACGCCTTGTCGATGATCGAGACCTCGACGTTCTTGATGGTCACGGCCGGCTGGTTGATGCCGAGCACGCACGCCGACTCGCACGGAGCCGGGCACAGCCGCCCGGTGAACTCCGGGAAGTTGTTCGTCGCGTGCAGCCGCTCGCTCGCCGCCGCCCAGTCCTCGCGGTAGGCGTAGTCGTTCCACTCGGGAATCAGATTCCCCAGCGGACAGCCGTTGTGACAGAACGGAATGCCGCAGTCCATGCAGCGCCCGGCCTGCTTGCTGATGATCGGCAGCAGGGAGCCGGGAACGTAGACCTCGTTCCAGTCCTTGACGCGCTCACCGGCGGGACGGGTCTTGGCGACCTCGCGGCCGGTGGTCAGGAAGCCCTTGGGGTCAGCCATTGGTCGCCGCCTCCATCATCTTCTCGGTGGTCTCCTGCTCGGAGAGACCGGCGAGCTCAGCGGCGTCCTTGGCGGCGAGCACTGCCTTGTACGTGGACGGGATGATCTTGCTGAAGCGGGCCACGGCGGTGTCCCACTCGGCCAGCAGCTTGGAAGCGACCGTCGAACCGGTCTCCTCCTCATGGCGGCGCACCACATCGTGCAGCCACAGCTTGTCGGCGTCGTCGAGCGCCTCGACCGCCCCGGCGTTGCCGGAGTTGACGTTGTCCGGGTCGAGGTCGATGACGTACGCGACACCGCCGGACATGCCGGCCGCGAAGTTGCGCCCGGTCTCGCCCAGCACCACCGCGCGACCGCCGGTCATGTACTCGCAGCCGTGGTCGCCCACGCCCTCGGAGACGACCGTGGCGCCGGAGTTACGGACGCAGAAGCGCTCGCCCGTCCTGCCCCGCAGGAAGAGCTCGCCCCCCGTCGCGCCGTAAGCGATCGTGTTGCCCGCGATCGTCGAGTACTCGGCGAGGTGGTCGGCGCCCCGGTCCGGCCGGACCACGATCCGGCCGCCCGAAAGCCCCTTGCCCACATAGTCGTTGGCGTCGCCTTCGAGCCGCAGCGTGACACCGCGCGGCACGAAAGCACCGAAGGACTGGCCCGCCGATCCCGTGAAGGTGATGTCGATGGTGTCGTCGGGCAGACCGGCCCCGCCGAACTTCTTCGTCACCTCGTGACCGAGCATCGTGCCGACGGTCCGGTTGATGTTGCGGATCGCGACCTGCGCGCGCACCGGCCCTGCGGCCTCGGCGCTGTCCACGGCCAGGGCGTCGGCGGCGAGCTTGATCAGCTCGTTGTCGAGCGCCTTCTCCAGCGCGTGGTCCTGGGTCGTGATCTGGTGGCGCACAGCGCCTTCCGGCAGCTCGGGCACGTAGAAGAGCGGCTTCAGGTCGAGACCCTGCGCCTTCCAGTGGTCCACGGCCGCGTCGGTGTCGAGCAGCTCGGCGTGGCCGACGGCCTCTTCGAGCGTACGGAAACCGAGCTCGGCCAGCAGCTCGCGCACTTCCTCGGCGATGAACTGGAAGAAGTTCACGATGTACTCGGCCTTGCCGGAGAACCGCTCGCGCAGAACGGGGTTCTGCGTGGCGATGCCGACCGGGCAGGTGTCCAGGTGGCAGACGCGCATCATGACGCAGCCGGAGACGACGAGCGGCGCGGTCGCGAAACCGAACTCCTCGGCGCCGAGCAGCGCGGCGATGATGACGTCGCGGCCGGTCTTCAGCTGGCCGTCGGTCTGGACGACGATACGGTCGCGCAGCCCGTTGAGCAGCAGCGTCTGCTGGGTCTCGGCGAGCCCGAGCTCCCACGGCCCGCCCGCGTGCTTCAGCGAAGTAAGCGGAGAAGCACCTGTACCACCATCATGGCCCGAGATCAGCACCACATCGGCGTGCGCCTTGGACACACCAGCAGCGACCGTGCCGACCCCGACCTCCGACACCAGCTTCACGTGGATACGCGCGGCCGGGTTGGCGTTCTTGAGGTCGTGGATCAGCTGAGCCAGGTCCTCGATCGAGTAGATGTCGTGGTGCGGCGGCGGCGAGATGAGCCCCACACCCGGCGTCGAGTGCCGGGTCTTGGCCACCCACGGGTAGACCTTGTGACCGGGCAGCTGACCGCCCTCACCGGGCTTCGCGCCCTGCGCCATCTTGATCTGGATGTCGTCGGCGTTGACGAGGTATTCGCTCGTCACACCGAATCGCCCGGAAGCGACCTGCTTGATGCTGGAGCGCCGCGCCGGGTCGTACAGCCGCTCGGCGTCCTCGCCGCCCTCACCGGTGTTGGACTTGCCGCCCAGCTGGTTCATGGCGATGGCAAGCGTCTCGTGCGCTTCCTGCGAGATGGAGCCGTACGACATGGCGCCGGTGGAGAAGCGCTTGACGATCTCGGAGACCGGCTCGACCTCATCGATCGAAATAGCCTCGCGACCGCTCTTGAACCCGAACAGCCCACGCAGCGTCATCAGCCGCTCGGACTGCTCGTTCACGCGCTCCGTGTACTGCTTGAAGATGTCGTACCGGCGGCCACGCGTGGCGTGCTGGAGGCGGAAGACCGTCTCCGGGTCGAACAGGTGCGGCTCACCTTCGCGCCGCCACTGGTACTCGCCGCCGATCTCCAGCGCGCGGTGCGCGGAGGGAACACCGGAGGCGGGGTAGCCCTTGGCGTGCCGGGCGGCGACCTCCTTGGCGATCACATCGAGACCCGCGCCGCCGATCTTGGTCGCCGTACCGTTGAAGTACCTCTCGACGAAGGCCTCGTCCAGACCGACAGCCTCGAAGACCTGCGCGCCCCGGTAGGAGGCGACGGTCGAGATGCCCATCTTCGACATGACCTTCAGGACGCCCTTGCCGAGCGCGTAGATCAGATTCCGGATGGCCTGCTCGGGCTCGGCGCCCTCGATGAACGTACCGGCGCGGACGAGGTCCTCCACGGACTCCATCGCGAGGTACGGGTTGACGGCGGCCGCACCGAAGCCGATGAGCAGCGCGACATGGTGCACCTCGCGCACATCGCCGGCCTCGACGAGCAGCCCCACCTGGGTGCGCTGCTTCGTAAGGATCAGGTGGTGGTGCACAGCGGAAGTCAGCAGCAGCGACGGGATCGGCGCGTGCTCGGCGTCCGAGTGCCGGTCGGAGAGCACGATCAGGCGGGCGCCGGCCTCGATGGCGGCGTCGGCCTCGACGCAGATCTCCTCGATACGGGCGGCCAGGGCGTCCCCGCCACCGCTGACGCGGTAAAGACCGGACAGCGTGGCGGCCGTCAGGCCCGGCATGTCGCCGTCGGCGTTGATGTGTATGAGCTTGGCCAGCTCGTCGTTGTCGATCACCGGGAACGGCAGCGTGACATTGCGGCAGGTCGCGGCGGTCGGCTCCAGGATGTTGCCCTGCGGGCCGAGCGAGGAGCGCAGCGAGGTGACGAGCTCCTCGCGGATGGCGTCCAGCGGCGGGTTGGTGACCTGCGCGAAGAGCTGGGTGAAGTAGTCGAAGAGCAGCCGGGGCCGCTCGGACAGTGCCGCGATGGGCGAGTCCGTACCCATGGACCCGAGCGGTTCGCCGCCCGTACGAGCCATCGGCGCGAGGATGACGCGCAGCTCTTCCTCGGTGTACCCGAAGGTCTGCTGCCTGCGAGTGACCGACGCATGCGTGTGCACGATGTGCTCACGCTCGGGCAGGTCCTCCAGCTCGATCTCGCCGGCTTCCAGCCACTCCTGGTACGGAGCCTCGGCCGCGAGACCGGCCTTGATCTCGTCGTCCTCGATGATCCGGTGCTCGGCGGTGTCGACGAGGAACATCTTGCCGGGCTGCAGGCGCCCCTTGCGGACAACCTTCGCCGGGTCGATGTCCAGCACGCCCACCTCGGACGACAGCACGACAAGCCCGTCATCGGTCACCCAGTAGCGACCGGGACGCAGACCGTTGCGGTCGAGTACGGCGCCGACCTGGGTGCCGTCGGTGAAGGTGACGCAGGCCGGGCCGTCCCAGGGCTCCATCATCGTGGCGTGGTACTGGTAAAAGGCCCGCCGGGCCGGGTCCATCGAGTCGTGGTTCTCCCACGCCTCGGGGACCATCATCAGCACGGCGTGCGGCAGCGAGCGCCCACCGAGGTGCAGCAGCTCCAGTACCTCGTCGAAGGACGCGGAGTCGGAGGCGTCGGGCGTACAGACGGGGAAGATCCGCTCCAGCTTGTCCGCACCGAACAGGTCGGACGCGAGCTGGGACTCACGGGCCTTCATCCAGTTCCGGTTGCCCTTGACCGTGTTGATCTCGCCGTTGTGCGCGACGAAGCGGTACGGGTGGGCGAGCGGCCAGCTGGGGAAGGTGTTCGTCGAGAACCGCGAATGGACAAGGGCCACAGTCGTCGCGAAGCGCCGGTCGGACAGGTCCGGGAAGAACGGCTCGAGCTGGCCGGTGGTGAGCATGCCCTTGTAGACGATCGTCCGTGCGGAGAGCGACGGGAAGTAGACACCGGCCTCACGCTCGGCGCGCTTGCGCAGCACGAAGGCCTTGCGGTCGAGCTCAAGACCCGTCGACGTACCGTCCGCCACGAAGATCTGGGCGAAGGCGGGCATGGTGGCACGCGCCCCGTTGCCGAGCAGCGACGGCGTGACGGGAACCTCACGCCACCCCAGGACCTCAAGGCCCTCTTCGGCGGCGATGGTCTCGATCTCGGAGACGGCCTGTGCGGAGCCGTCTGCGGGGAGGAAACCAATACCGACGGCGTACGCCCCGGCCTCCGGAAGGTCGAACTCGGTGACCTCGCGCAGGAAGGCGTCGGGAACCTGGAGCAGGATTCCGGCGCCGTCGCCGGAGTCGGGCTCGGATCCTGTGGCACCGCGGTGTTCGAGGTTGCGCAGTACGGTCAGCGCCTGCTCGACCAGCTCATGGCTGGCCACACCGGTAAGGGTGGCCACAAAGCCGACGCCACAGGCGTCGTGCTCGTTACGGGGGTCGTACATCCCCTGCTGGGCGGGGCGACCGTCCATGGGCGACCAGGCGTCGGAACGCATTGGCACTCCCGTCGTCGTCGTGGCATATGCAACTACCGAGGGACGACGTTGGCCCTCCGCGAAATTTCGTGCAGGTTACATGATGGCTGGCTTCTCGCGAAGTGGATAGCGCATTCCAGCATGCGGACACCGCTCATAGCGGTGCAGGTGACTCAAAGGCGGACGGACCGACAAACATCCGGTCGTCACAGAGCAGGCTTCATTGCCTGCGGTGTCGAGGGCTCTTGCCCGGTGGTTGCGAAGACGAAACCACCGAGTAACAGATTACTTATGTGGAGCCCCGCATAGCATCTCACCCTATGGCGGTTCCGAACAGAGCGCCGAGGGCGTACGTCACACCTGCCGCGGCCCCGCCCAGCGCCAGCTGCCTCAGTCCACTGAACCACCAGGACCGCGCCGTCACCCTCGCCACGAGCGCCCCGCAGGCGAACAGCCCGACGAGCGCCAGCAGCACCGCGGGCCACATCGTCGAGGCCCCGAGCAGATAAGGCAGTACGGGCAACAAAGCACCCAGCGCGAACGCCCCGAACGACGATACGGCGGCGACCAGGGGTGAGGGAAGGTCCCCCGGATCGATACCGAGCTCCTCGCGCGCGTGGATCTCCAGCGCCTGCTCGGGGTCCCGGGACAACTGCGTGGCGACCTCACGCGCCAGCCGCGCCTCCACCCCCCGCGACTCGTAGAGCGCGGCGAGCTCCTCCAGCTCGTCCTTGGGATGCTTCCGCAACTCCATCCGCTCAACATCGAGTTCGGCTTCGACGAGCTCGCGCTGCGAGGCCACGGAGGTGTATTCACCGGCCGCCATGGAGAAGGCGCCGGCGGCAAGCCCCGCAAGCCCGGTGATGACGATCGTCTGCTGCCCCACCGACCCACCGGCCACCCCGGTCATCAGCGCCAGGTTGGACACCAGACCGTCCATGGCCCCGAAGACCGCCGGGCGCAGCCAACCCCCATTGACGTCACGGTGCGTGTGGTTGTCGCGGTGCGCCTCGTGGAGCGTCGCCTCGGTCTCGATGATGGCCATGTCGCCAGTTCCCCTCTCGCCGGAGGCGGGGCCGTCCGCGGCCCCTCCACCCCCTCAACACCATCGAAAGTACGCACGATTCAAACGCCCCGCCAGCAAGGCAGGCCGTACTTACCTGCAGCTCAGACCCCACGCCGACCGGGTGACGCTGACGTTTCGGAGCCTTTGCCGGGCCCTCGCGTGGCACAGATCCAGGAACGAGCCCAGGGAGTTGATTGCATGCAATCCCGCACCGATCACGGCCGCGCGCTGCAGGCCCTGCGCGAACTTCACGCCGTTCGCGCGCTCCGCGACAGGGGGCGGGGCGCCCTGCTCGGCCTGGCGGTGGGCGACGCGCTCGGGGCCCCTGCGGAGAACATGAAACCCTCCGAGATCCGCCGCCGTTGGGGCCGTATCGAAGGCTTCGTGTCCTCCGACCCCGCCGGTACGGACGACACGGAGTACGCGATCTTCTCGGGCCTCCTCCTGGCCCGCCACGGCTCGGCGCTCACCGTGGCCCACGTCGAGAACGCCTGGCACCTGTGGATCGCCGACCTGGACGAAGGCCCATTCCGTGGCGCGGGCTTCAGCGAGCGCGGCACGCTGGAAAACCTCCGCCGGGGCCTGGCCGCCCCCATCTCCGCCCAGCACCGCCACGCGTGGAGCGACGGCCTGGCGATGCGCGCCGCCCCGTTCGGCGTCTTCGCGGCGGGCCGCCCGGCGGAGGCGGCGCGGCTGGTGGCGATCGACGGCTGCGTGAGTCACGAGGGCGAAGGCATCTACGGTGGCCAGGCGGTGGCGGCGGGCGTGGCGGTGGCCATGACGGGCGGCACCCCTTCAGCGATCACCGCCGCGGCGCTCTCCGTCATCCCGTCCGACTCCTGGACAGCCCGCTCCCTGCGCCGCGCGGTGGCCGCGGCACCGCAGGGCGAACGCGCGGTGCGCTCGGCGGTGGTGATCGGCGGCTACCCCTGGACGGACCTGGCCCCGGAGGCGGTGGGCCTGGCCTTCGGCGCGTTCGCGGCGTCCCGCGGCGACTTCACCACCGCAGTCCTGACGGCGGTCAACATGGGCCGCGACGCGGACACCACGGCAGCGGTGGCAGGCGCCCTGGCCGGCGCCCTGTGCGGCGCGGGGGCGATCCCCCCGGCCTGGGCGGCGGTGATCGCCCCGGCGCGAGGCAGCTGCCTCCCGTCGATGCGAAACCACCACGTCCTGGACGTGGCGGACCTACTGACCCCGGACGACGACCCGCCTTGGCACGACGGCCCCACCAGGGGGGCCACCCCCTCACCGGGCAGCACTGCGGGCACCACGCCCTCACGCGGCGGAACCGCAGGCACGAGCGTCCACACGCTCCGGGCAGCCTCATGACCCCGCGCGAGGCCGGGAGCGGAGCCGGTCCGAGCCCCGAAACCGAAGCGGACCCACCCCCACGAGCCGGAGTCGCACTGGCAGTAGCAGCCCCGCCCACATTCACCCCAACCCCAACCGCAACCCCAACCCCTACGCCTGCGGCGGGTCCGCGCCGGATCGAAGGGCTCCTCCTCGGGCTGGCCGCAGGGGACGCCGCCGGATGGCCCGCCGCCCGCCACCGCGCCGCCCGCATGCCCGACTGGACCCGCCGCCTCACCCGCGAACTCGACACCTTCGCCGAGCAGAACGCCACCACCACCCTCCCCGTCCCCATCGCCCTGAACCAGCCCCCCGAACCCCTGCGCCTCGGCCCCTCCGACGACGCGGAGTGGGCCGCCTTCACCGCCGGTACGATCCTCGCCGCCGCCCCCGGCAAGATCCGCGCCGCCGTCGACCGTGCCTGGACCGCCCTCGCCGCCGAGGTCGCCGCCGCCGCCGACCGCGCCCCCGAGGTCGAGTCCGCCGTACTCCCCCTCCGCGCCCGGATCTCCGTACGCGCCGGCCTCGGCAACCTCGCCACCGGTCTGCGCCCGCCCGCGACCGGCCACGACAACCCGCACTACTTCGACGACGCCGCCTGTATCCGCGCCGCCGTCCTGGCCGCCGTCCACCCCGGCGACCCGGCCGCCGCCGCCGAGCTGGCCGAGTTCGACGCCCGCTACACCCAGGACGGCGACGGCGTCCACGGCGCCCGCGCCATGGCCGCGGCAATCGCGGCGGCCCTCGGCGGCGCCGGGGTCGACGACGCGGTGGACGCCGCTTTGGCCCAGCTCCCGGAAGCCACCGAGATCGGCCGCAACGCGGCCCACGCCGTACACCTGGCCCGTAAAGCCCAAGCCACTTCCCCACACTCACCCGGCGGAGCCTTCGCCCTGGTCCCCACCCTCGAGCACCAGATCGTCGACCACGTCTACAGCTACGGCATCGCCGCCGCCGAAACGGTCCCCGTCGCTCTCGCCCTCGCCACCGCCGCCCGCGGCCGCGTCACCGAGGCCGTACCCGCGGCGGCCTGCCTGTCCCGCGTAGCCGACTCCGCCCCCGCCCTCGCCGGCGCACTGACCGGCGCACTCTGCGGCGGCGACGCGCTGCCGGCCGGCTGGCGCGACACCTGCCGCACCCTGGTCGGCTGCGCGCTCCCCCGCCTGGCAGGCAAGGACCTGGTGGATCTGGCGGCACAACTGACACAACTCCACCCCCACTCCACGAACGGACGAAACACCACATGACGACATTCCCCCCACTGACCCTCGAAGACCGGGTCACCGGCAGCCTGGTCGGCGCAGCCGTGGGCGACGCGCTGGGCGGCCCGGTCGAAGGCTGGTCCCCCGAGCAGATCTCCGAACGGCACGGCGGCCGCGTCCACGGCATCGTCGGCCCGTTCCACGAAGACTGGCGTACGGCGCGCCCCATCGCCCCGTACCACAAGGGCGACGGCCACATCACCGACGACACACTCATGACCCACGCCCTGGTCCGCGTGTACGACGCCGTACGCGACCACCTGGACGCCTACGCGATCGCCGACCACCTCGTCCCGGAACTCATCGAATCCCCGGTCTGGATCCCGGAGTTGGAATCAAAGGCCCTCCCTCTCCAGCGCATCTTCCTCGCCGAGAAGTGGATCGTCGCCCGCCTCCACAACGGCCACGTGGACCCGCGCGAAGCCGGCACCGGCAACATCGTCAACTGCGGCGCGGCGATGTACATGGCCCCGGTCGGCCTGGTCAACGCGGGCAATCCCACCGCGGCGTACGCCGAGGCGATCGACGTGGCCGGCGCTCACCAGTCGTCGTACGGCCGCGAGGCAGCCGGCGTCTTCGCCGCAGCCGTAGCCGCCGCCTGCACCCCCGGCGCCACACCGGCCACAGTCGTCGACACGTGCCTGTCCCTGGCGAAGGACGGCACCCGCACAGCAATCGAAGCAGTAGCCGAAACCGCCGTCCGCCACCACGACTTCGAATCCGCACTCACCCCCCTCCGCAACGCCGTCGCACCCTTCGACACCGTCGGCCCGGACTACCGCAAACCGACCCTCGCCGCCCGCCGCCCCTCCCGCCTCCACTCCATCGAGGAACTCCCCATCGCCCTCGGCATGCTCCTGGTCGCAGGCGGCGACTACCGCCACACAGTCCTGGGCTCGGTCAACTACGGCCGCGACTGCGACTCGATCGCCACGATGAGTGGCGCGATCTCCGGTGCTCTGTACGGCGAATCAGCGATCCCCTCCGACTGGGCGAAAACGGTCGCGGAGGCCAGCCGAACCGACCTGCACGCCCCGCCCCGCACCCTCACGGCCGTGACCCGCGAGATCTACACCCGCGACACGGAACGCCGCCGCACCCACGAGGCCACATTCGAAGCGCTGGCAGGCAGACCATGCGACTGACCTGGGTACAGCCCGAGGACTTGATCACCCACGAGCTGCGCCAGGCAGCAGAAGACGGCCGCGACGCGACAACGATCCGCAAGCGCTGGCAGTCAGCAGGCGGCCCCCCGGCCCCACCGAACACAGGCGCGTCCCCCACCCCCGCACCCCCACACCTGCGCACCTTGGCCGAACGCCTCCTGAACGACCTCTCCCAACTCCCCACCCCGCCAACAGAACCAACCAGCCTCCCGGCGATCAGATCAGCGTGCCCGGGTTGGCCCGACCGGACCGCCCCGCGCCCCAGCCCCGCCGAACAAGCCACGGTGCCGGGAGGGGACGTGCCGGGACGCGCCCGCAGGGGCCCGGTCTCGCATGCGCGGTGCCAGGAGGGGACGTGCAGGGGCGCTCCCCGCAGGGCGTTGAACGCAACCACCCCAACGAACCCCGACGTACCCGAACGTTCGACGCCCGAGGAGACGCCCCGGCGCGGCACCGACCCCAAAGCCCCCGCGAACCGCGCGGGCCGCACCCCCGCGAACCCGGGCAACGCCCCCGCGAACCCGGGCCGCACTCGCCCCGCAGAGCCCGACGAAGCCCCCCTCCTCACCCGCCTGCACGCCGCCTGGCTGGGCCGCGCAGCCGGCTGCCTCCTGGGAAAGCCGGTCGAAAAGCTCCCCCTCACCGCCATCCGCCAACTGGCCGCCGCCACCGGCAACTGGCCCCTGGAAACGTGGTTCACCGCGCAGGGCGTCCCCCGCGACCTCCTCACCCGCCACCCCTGGAACCGCCGCTCCGCCCCCACCTCCCTCGCCGAGAACATCAACGGCATGCCCGAGGACGACGACCTGAACTACCCCCTCCTGAACCTGCTCCTCCTCCAACGCCACACCAAGGCCTTCACCCCCGCCCACCTGGCCGGCCTCTGGCTCGACGAACTCCCCGCCGGCCGCACCTTCACCGCCGAACGCATCGCCTACCGCAACCTCCTCCAAGGCCTGGCACCGCCGCACACCGCAACGCACCACAACCCCTTCCGTGAATGGATCGGCGCCCTGATCCGCGCCGACGTCCACGGCTGGACGAACCCCGGCAACCCGGCCGCCGCCGCCGAGCAGGCCCACAGAGACGCCACCCTCACCCACACAGCCAACGGCGTGTACGGCGCGATGTTCATCGCCGCGACCATCGCCGAAGCCGCCGCCGGCAAAACCGACGTACACCACTGCCTGCACACCGGCCTGACCGTCGTCCCCCCGAAGTCCCGCCTGGCACAAGCAGTCCGCTACGGCATCGATACGGCGGCCAAAGCACCCAGAGCCGCCTTCGACACCGTCGTGGACGACCTCCACGCCACCTACGGACACCACCACTGGGTGCACGTACTCCCGAACGCCGCCCTGATCGCAGCCGCCCTCACCCACGCCGACGGCGACTTCGCCGCCTCGATCTGCCGGGCCGTGTCCGGCGGCTGGGACACCGACTCCAACGGAGCCACCGCCGGCAGCATCGCCGGCCTCATCGCCGGCTCCCCGGAAGCCATCCCCGCCCAGTGGACCGCCCCCCTCCGCAACCGCCTCGCCACCTCCATCGCCGGCTTCGACGGCATCGGCTTCGACACCCTGGCCCAGCTCACTCACACGGAGGCACTCCGCCCATGACCGTGCCGCCCACACCCACAACACCCCGCCCCCAAACAGCGCCAACGCCAACACCAACGCCGCCACCCCACCCCCTCACCGGCCTCCGCGTCCTGGACCTGGCCACCCTCTTCGCCGGCCCCCTGGCCGCCACCATGCTCGGCGACTTCGGCGCGGACGTGATCAAGGTCGAGCACCCCACCAAACCCGACCCGTCCCGAGGCCACGGCCCGTCCAAGGACGGCATCGGCCTGTGGTGGAAACTCCTGGGCCGCAACAAGCGCACGATCACCCTCGACCTCTCCGCCCCCACCGGCCGCGACGCCCTCCTACGACTCGCCGCCACCACAGACGTAATCATCGAGAACTTCCGCCCGGGCACCCTGGAGAGATGGGGCCTCGGCCCAGCCGAGCTGAGCGCGGCGAACCCCCGCCTGGTCCTGGCCCGCGTCACCGGCTTCGGCCAGTTCGGCCCGTACTCGCACCGCCCGGGCTTCGGCACACTCGCGGAGGCGATGAGCGGTTTCGCGGCGATCACCGGCGAGCCCGAAGGGCCGCCCACGCTCCCCCCGTTCGGCCTGGCCGACTCCATCGCGGCCCTCGCCACCGCCTACGCGGTAATGACCGCGCTCACAGCCCGCACCACAACCCACCGTGGCCAGGTGGTCGACATGGCCATCATCGAACCGATCCTCACCATCCTCGGCCCGCACCCGCTCTGGTACGACCAACTCGGCTACATCCAGCCCCGCACCGGCAACCGCTCCCGCAACAACGCCCCCCGCAACACCTACCGCACCGCCGACGGCGCCTGGGTGGCCGTCTCCACATCGGCCCAGTCAGTCGCCGAGCGCGTGATGCACCTGGTAGGCCGCCCCGACCTGATCGACGAGCCGTGGTTCACCACGGGCAGCGGCCGAGCCGAGCACGCCGACGAACTCGACGAGGCGGTCGGCCACTGGATCTCCCGCCGCACCCGGGACGAGGCACTCGCCGCGTTCGAAAAGGCCGAAGCCGCGATCGCCCCCGTCTACGACGTACAGGACGTCATGACCGACCCCCAGTACCGCGCCCTGGACACCATCACCGAAATCGAGGACCCGGAACTCGGCCCGCTCCGCATGCAGAATGTCCTCTTCCGCCTCTCGGAGACCCCCGGCGCGATCCGCTGGGCCGGCCGCCCGCACAACGCCGACACGGAAGCGGTGCTCACCGAAGCGGGGCTCACGGCAACCGAGATCGCCACGCTCCGAGCGACCGGAGGCACCCGATGACAACACCGCTGACGCCCCTGACCTGGCTGTACGTACCGGGTGACCGCCCGGAAACCGTCACCAAGGCGCTGCGGTCCGGCGCCGACGTAGTGATCGTCGACCTGGAGGACGCGGTCGCGCCCGACCGCAAGGAGTACGCCCGCTCAGCGACCGCCGAGCTGCTCACCGAGCGCCATTCGCCCCCGGTCCACGTGCGGGTGAACGCCCTCGGCAGCCCCTTCGCCACGGCGGATCTGCACGCCCTGGCCCGGCTGCCCGGCCTCTCGGCCCTCCGCCTCCCGAAGGTCACGGACCCGACCCAGGTACGCCACGTCGCGAAGACGATGCCGGACGTCCCCCTGTACGCCCTCCTCGAATCGGCACTCGGCATCGAGTACGCGCACGCGATCGCCGGCGCGCACCCCTCGCTGCGGGGCATCGCTCTCGGCGAGGCGGACCTGTGTGCGGATCTGGGCGTACGGGACGACACCGGGCTCGCGTGGCCGCGCGGCCGGGTGGTGGTCGCCGCACGGGCGGCGGGTCTGGAGCCGCCGGTCCAGTCGGTGCACCCCGACATCCGGGACCTGGAGGGACTGGCGGCGTCGTGTGCGCGGGGCCGGGCGCTGGGCTTCCTGGGCCGTACGGCGCTGCACCCCCGCCAACTGCCGGTGATCGAGCGCGCGTTCCTCCCCACACCGCAGGAGGTCGAGCAGGCAGAGGAAATCGTCAAAGCCGCAGCGACGGACGGGGGCGCACTGGCGCTCCCCGACGGCCGCTTCGTAGACGCGGCGGTGGTAACGGCCGCCCACCGAACCCTGTCCCTGGCGTCCCGGCGGTTTTCCGACGGAGCGGAGTTCCCGGCCGGGGCCGGGCGGAACCTTCCGACCCGGGTCTGGCAGGCGAAGGAGACAATCCGCCGGACGCGCTAGTCCTTGGCCTCGGCGTCGGCCTTGCCCGGCGCATCGCTGTCGGCACCAGCACCAGCATCGGCTTCGGCCCCGGCGTCGGAATTGGCAGCGCCGTCACCGTCGCCACCCCCCGCCGAACCCCCCGCGTCGCCCTTCTCCGACTTCTCCGAAGCAACCGGCTCAACGATCTCCTCGCGCCCCGGCCTCACCTTCGCCGAGATCACGAAGTACGCGACGGCGAGCACGAAGACAACGATCGAGGTCCACACATTGAGCCGCAGCCCCAGCACATGGTGCGCCTCATCGACCCGCATGTACTCGATCCAGCCACGCCCCGCGCAGTACAGCGCGACGTACAGCGCGAAGACCCTGCCGTGCCCGAGCTTGAAGCGACGGTCGGCCCAGATGACGACCAGCGCCGCCCCGATGCACCACAGCGACTCGTACAGGAAGGTCGGGTGGTACGTCCCCGCCTCACGGTTCACGCCCTCGGAGATCTTGAGCGCCCACGGCACATCCGTCGGCCGCCCGTACAGCTCCTGGTTGAACCAGTTGCCCCAGCGGCCGATCGCCTGCGCGAAGGCGAGACCGGGAGCCATCGCGTCGGCCCAGGCCGGGAGCGGGATCCCGCGGCGGCGGCAGCCGATCCAGGCGCCGACCGCGCCGAGAGCCACGGCGCCCCAGATACCGAGGCCGCCCTCCCAGATCTTGAAGGCGTCGACCCAGTTCTGACCCTCGCTGAAGTACAGCTGGTAATCAGTGATGACGTGATAGAGCCGCCCGCCGACGAGGCCGAACGGCACCGCCCACACGGCGATGTCGGCCACCGTGCCGGCTTTACCTCCCCGGGCGACCCAGCGCTTGTTGCCGTACCAGACGGCCACAAAAACGCCAATGATGATGCAGAACGCGTAGCCGCGGAGCGGGATCGGTCCGAGCTCGATCACACCGGTCGACGGGCTGGGGATATAGGCAAGTTCCATGGCAGGGTCGACGCTACCTTGCCGGGCGGGACGTACGGCAACCCACCCGGCAACGTCTGGATAACGGGCCAGACCCACGGCTCAGACCGGCCCGCACCCACACCCAGGCCCTACGGCGCACCCGGAGGCACGTACCCCTGGGGCACAGACCCCGGGGGCACGGAGGCCGGCGGGGAAGCCTGAGGCATGGAAGCCGGCGGTGCGGGCGGCTGGGAAGCGGCGGCCGGCGGCACGGAAGAGGCCGGAGGCGCGGGCGCCGGCGGTGTGGCGGCACCCGTCGGCGTCGCGGCACCCGTCGGCGTAGCCGTAGCCGTCCCCGCCTTCTTCCCCCGGTTCGCCTCGGCGACCCACTTCTTCAGATTCTCCGGCGAGATCTGCTCGTTGCCCTTCTTCGGGAAGATCGATTCGCCGTTCAGCTGCACGGTCGGCGTCCCGCTGAAGTTCCCCTTCTGGAACGCCTCGTTGGACTTCCGCACCCAGCCGTTGTGCGTCCCGTCGGCCACGCACTGCTTGAACGGTTCCGTGACGAGCCCGTCGACCTTCCCCGCCAGCTCGATCAGCCGGCTGTCCCTGCTGAAGGCGTCGTCGGTCTCGGGCGGCTGGTTCTGGTACAGCACGTCGTGGTACGGCGCGAACTTGCCCACGTCCTGCGCACAGGCCGCCGCATTGGCCGCCTTCAGTGACCCCGAGCCACCCATGTTCCCGTCGATGAGCGTGGCCAGGTGGTACTCCGTCTTGATCTGCCCCGCCGCCTCCAGCTCATGGATCGTGTCCCGGAAGGCGTTCTCGAACTGGGCGCAGGCCGGGCAGCGGAAGTCCTCCCACACGGTGAGCGTCGACGGCGCGTCCTTCGCCCCCACCGGGATCGTCGGACCGCCCTCGTCACCCGCGCCCTGGGGAGCCACCACCGCACTCGCACTGTCGTCGCCGTCGCCGTCCGAGCCCGAGTTCGCGGCGAGAATGCCCACCACGGCGGCCAGGCCCAGCACCCCGACCACGGCGCCGGCCACGATCAGTGTCCGCCTGCGCCTGTCACGCGCCTTCTGCGCCTCGCGCTCCTGGATCAGGCGCTCGCGGGCGGTTCGTTTTCCCTCACGGTTCTTGTCACTCACACCCGCAGCAACGAACCGGGGAGGCACCAGCGTGCCTCCCCGGTCCAGGTCCACCCGTACGAGCTACACCGCTCAGGTGTTCGCGTCAGGCCTGCGCGCCGCTCCTGCGGACGCCTTCCGCCAGCTCACCGGCCAGCGCCCGTACCGCCTCGAGACCGGCCGCCGCGTCCGGCGCGTCCAGCAGCCGCTGGACAAAAGCAGAGCCCACGATCACACCGTCGGCGAAGGCGGCGACCTCCTTGGCCTGCACGGCGTTGGAGACCCCGAGCCCGACGCACACCGGCAGCTCGGTCGTCGCCCGCGTCCGCCGCACCAGATCCTGCGCCTGCGCGCCCACCGACTCACGCGTGCCGGTCACGCCCATCAGCGAGGCCGCGTAGACGAACCCCGACCCGGCCGCAGTGATCGTCGCGAGCCGCTCGTCCTTGCTGCTCGGCGCGACCACGAAGACCGTGGCCAGACCGTGCTTCTCGGCGTGCTCGCGCCACAGCGCGGACTCCTGCACCGGCAGGTCGGGCAGGATGCAGCCCGCGCCGCCCGCCTCGGCCAGTTCCGCCGTGAAGCGCTCGACGCCGTACCGGTCGATCGGGTTCCAGTACGTCATGACGAGCACCGGGGCCCCGGTCGCCTCGTGCGCTTCCCGGACCGTGCGCATCACGTCGGCGATCTTCACGCCGCCCCGCAGCGCGATGTCGTCGGCGGTCTGGATGACCGGCCCGTCGAGCACCGGGTCGCTGTGCGGCAGCCCGATCTCGACGACGTCCGCGCCACCCGCGATGACGGCCTTGACCGCGTCGATGCCACCGTCGACCGTCGGGAATCCGGCCGGGAGGTAGGCGATGAGAGCCGCCCGGTCCTCGGACTTGGCCCGCTCCAGGGTCTCGGTCAGCAGCTGAATGTTCCCGCTCACTTGGTGTCCCTCTGGATCTCGGCGGCGCCGTTGACGGCGGAGGCGTCGGCCTCGACCGTGGCGTCGGCGCCGGTGTCGTACAGACCGAAGTAACGGGCGGCCGTGTCCATGTCCTTGTCGCCGCGACCGGACAGGTTGACCAGGATCAGCCCGTCCTTGCCCAGCTCCTTGCCGAGCTCCAGCGCACCGGCGAGCGCGTGCGCGCTCTCGATGGCCGGGATGATGCCCTCGGTGCGGGACAGGAGCAGCAGCGACTGCATCGCCGCGTCGTCCGTGACGGCCCGGTACTCGCCGCGCCCGCTGTCCTTGAGGTACGCGTGCTCGGGGCCGATGCCGGGGTAGTCGAGGCCTGCCGAGATCGAGTAGGGCTCGGTGATCTGGCCCTCCTCGTCCTGGAGGACGTACGACCGCGAGCCGTGCAGAATGCCGGGCTCGCCCGCCGACAGGGTGGCCGCGTGCTCACCGGTCGCGATGCCGTGCCCGGCGGGCTCACAGCCGACAAGACGCACGTCCGCGTCCGGGATGAACGCGTGAAAAAGGCCGATGGCGTTGGACCCGCCACCGACACACGCGACGGCCGCGTCCGGCAGCCGGCCCGCCCGCTCCAGGATCTGGCGGCGGGCCTCGACGCCGATGACCCGGTGGAAGTCGCGGACCATGGCGGGGAAGGGGTGCGGTCCGGCGACCGTGCCGAAGAGGTAGTGCGTACGGTCGACGTTGGCGACCCAGTCGCGGAACGCCTCGTTGATGGCGTCCTTCAGCGTCCGGCTGCCGGACTTCACGGCGATGACCTCGGCGCCGAGCATCCGCATCCGGGCGACGTTGAGTGCCTGGCGCTGGGTGTCGATCTCGCCCATGTAGATGGTGCATTCGAGGCCGAACAGGGCGCACGCGGTGGCGGTGGCGACGCCGTGCTGGCCGGCTCCGGTCTCCGCGATCACGCGCGTCTTGCCCATGCGCTTGGTGAGCAGCGCCTGACCCAGCACGTTGTTGATCTTGTGCGAGCCGGTGTGGTTGAGGTCTTCCCGCTTGAGGAAGATCCGCGCCCCGCCGGCGTGTTCGGCGAACCGCGGCACCTCTGTCAGTGAACTGGGCCGGCCCGTGTAGTTGACCATGAGCTCGTTCAGCTCGGCCGCGAAGGCCGGGTCGGACTTGGCCTTGTCGTATTCGACGGCGACCTCGTCGACCGCGGCGACGAGCGCCTCGGGGATGAACTTGCCGCCGTACGCGCCGAAGTAGCCCTCGGCGTTGGGGACGGTGCCCTCGGGGTCCGGAATGAAGAAGTCAGAAGACATCCGACGTACTCCTCAGAAGGGGCTCGCGCCCCATGAAAGATCAACGGGTGGACTTGACCGTATGCGCCGCGCGCGAGTCCGCGCCGGTACGCCTCGCAGGGCGTCCGGACGTGACGAATCGCTACAGCGCGCCTTCGGCGCGACGCCATCGCATGCCGTTGATCTGCCCGGGCTCGGAACCGATGTGGTACCGCACCCGCCGTCCCCGCACCCGCCGCGCCGGAGCCCGGCACCCGCGCGGACGGCACCCGCGCGCCAGCGGCGCGTGCGGGTCGCGCGCCTGCGCCCCGGCGAACGGGCGAAGACCCGGCCGGGCGAGTGCGACGGTACGGCGGATGGCGGTCATGGGAGTCTTCGGTCAGCTCCGGCCGTGGCGCAGGGCGGGATGGGCCCCCGCGGCGACCAGGTCGGCGACGGCGCCCTTCGGGTCGCGGCCGGTGACCAGCGACTCGCCGACGAGCACCGCGTCGGCGCCCGCGTTGGCGTACGCGATGAGGTCGTGCGGGCCGCGAACGCCGGACTCGGCGACCGTGACGATGCCTGCCGGGATCTCGGGGGCGACCCGCTCGAACGTGCCGCGGTCGACCTTGAGCGTCTTGAGGTCACGCGTGTTGATGCCGATGATCTTCGCGCCGGCCTCGACCGCGCGCTCGACCTCTTCCTCGTCGTGCGCCTCGACCAGCGGCGTGAGCCCGATGGACTCGGCCCGCTCGATCAGGGAGACGAGGGCCTCCTGCTCAAGGGCGGCCACGATCAGCAGCGCCAGGTCGGCACCGTACGCACGCGCCTCCCACAGCTGGTAGGCCGTGACGATGAAGTCCTTGCGCAGCACCGGGATGTCGACCTTGGCGCGTACGGCCTCGAGGTCGGCCAGCGAGCCGCCGAAGCGACGCTGCTCGGTGAGTACGGAGATGACGGCCGCGCCGCCCGCTTCGTAGTCGGCGGCGAGGCCCGCGGGGTCCGCGATGGCGGCGAGTGCGCCCTTGGACGGGCTGGCGCGCTTGACCTCGCAGATGACCTTGACGCCGTCGCCGCGCAGTGCGGCGACCCCGTCCTTGGCCGGGGCTGCCTTCGCCGCGCGGTCCTTGAGCTCGTCGAGACTGACGCTTGCCTGCCGCTCCGCAAGGTCGGCGAGCACGCCTTCGATGATCTCGTCGAGCACACTCACGCGAGCGGCCCCCTTCCAGGAGGGTGATGGTGGACCAGGATCAGCCATACCAATGCTATCCGCAGGTGGCCTCAGGTCTCGCATCGAGCCGCGATCAGTCCCACTACCTGGGACTTCACGGCGCGAGCGCTGAGCCGAACGGCAGGTTCCGGACGACGCCGAAGACCGCCGCCACGGCGCCGATGCTCCACCACCAGACGGGCCCGAGGGTGATCCGCATCGGGATTCCCCGGCGTGCGCGAACCACCCAGACGGCCCACAGCACGGCGCAGACCCCGTACCCGACGACGGCCATGGCGTTGGCGCCGAACGCGGCGGCCAGATCTCCGGTGGCGACGGCGTGCGCGCTCCGCAGCCCGCCGCAGCCGGGGCAGTAGATGCCGGTGAACTGCAGGAGCGGGCAGACGGGGTAGTGGCCCGGCTCGTTGGGGTCGACCGTGCCGACGTACGCGAAGGCCGCCATGACACCCGCCAGCGCGCCGGCCGGCGCGGCGAGCCGCCGGGCGAGCGACGCGGGAGCGGGCCCCGCGGGGTGCGGCGAGGGCGGCGGCGAAGGGGCCGGGGAGGGCGAAGGCACGGTATCCACGCGCCGATTGTCCCCGCTCATGAGGAAAGGCGCAGCCCGTCGGGGGCTGCGCCTCGCATCAGCACCGGCGAAGGCCGGGCCGGAAAGCCCGTCAGCGGGCCTGGATCTGGCTGTGGGGCTGCGCCCGGCCGGCCTCTTCGCGGGCCCGGCGCATCTCGTCGGACTCCTTCGCCATGCCGAGACCCGCGGCCTTCATGGCCATTCCGACCACACCACCGAGCAGTATCACGACGACTCCGGCCCAGAAGCCGAGCGGATTGGCCAGCACCGTGAAGGCGCCCGAAATGCAGAAACCGATGAAGGTGATGGTGGCACCGGTCCAGGCGGCCGGGGTGTGTCCGTGGCTGCTG
Organism: Streptomyces sp. TRD_SC_5; assembly: GCF_056836825.1. NCBI lineage: Bacteria > Bacillati > Actinomycetota > Actinomycetes > Kitasatosporales > Streptomycetaceae > Streptomyces > Streptomyces sp. TRD_SC_5. The sequence goes on from NZ_JBWZZS010000001.1 coordinate 1,728,082, forward strand.
CCCGCCATGAGTTGCTCCTCGTTGCTGTTGCTCTGTGGTGAGGTGGTGAGTCCGTGAGTCGTACGTCGTCGCTCATTGTCCCGTACGAGGACGGGCGACGTGATCTCGGGGGTCATGCCTCGCGCGTCGGGTCCTCGCCGCGATCGAGGGCCTTCCAGAGGTCCTCGGGCCGGTCCGGGTCAGGGGCGGCGGGCGCCTTGCGGGGCCGCGGGCTGCCGTCGCGCTCGTAACGGCCGGACATGGCGGGCCACTTCCTGCCGCACCACAGCGCGAGCAGTCCGGCGCCCAGGATCAGCAGTCCGCCGGCCGCGGTCACGTACGGCCAGGCGGTGTGCGTCAGCGAGCCGGCCGTCGCGGCGGCGTCGCCGGTCATCTTCGCGGCCTTCTCGTCGAGCGCCGCGCCGCCGGAGGCGCCGAGCAGGGCGGTGACGGCGGCGCCCGCGCCGCTCAGCGTGAGCAGCCCGGCGACCAGCAGCCGGCCCGCCCTGCGGACGGCGAAGACCGCGACGAGCGCGGCGAGGCCGACGATGGCCAGCGCCGCGGGCGCGCCGGTGACGTCCTGCCCTTCGGCCTGGAGGGGCAGCGCGCCGCCCGGGACCAAGGCCGTGCCCTCGGCCCAGGTACGGCCCGAGGCGAGGAGTACGACGGCGGCGCCGACGGCACCGAGCAGCAGCGCGGCGGCGAGACTGCGACGGCCCGTGGAGGCGGCCGGCGCGCTCTCGCTGCGCGGAAGCGGAAGGGGTACGGGGGATGCGGCACTCACGCACACCACTATCCCTTACGTCCCGATCGCGCTCAGAGGCGGTTCGCCGTGTGCACCGCGCGCAGTACCGCGGCCGCCTTGTTGCGGCATTCGGTGTCCTCGGCGACGGGATCCGAGTCGGCCACGACACCCGCTCCGGCCTGCACGTATGCCGTGCCGTCGCGGAGCAGGGCGGTGCGGATGGCGATGGCGGTGTCGGAGTCGCCGGCGAAGTCGAGGTAGCCGACGCAGCCGCCGTACAGGCCGCGCCGCGACGGCTCCAGCTCCTCGATGATCTGCATGGCGCGCGGCTTGGGCGCTCCGGACAGCGTCCCCGCCGGGAAGCAGGCCGTCAGTACGTCGAAGGCACTACGACCCGGTGCGACGCGCCCCGTCACGGTCGACACGATGTGCATGACGTGCGAGTAGCGCTCGACGGACATGAAGTCGACGACTTCGACGCTCCCCGGCTCGCAGACGCGGCCCAGGTCGTTGCGGCCGAGGTCGACGAGCATCAGGTGCTCGGCGCGCTCCTTGGGGTCGGCGAGCAGCTCGTCGGCGAGGGCCTGGTCCTCCTGCGGCGTGGCGCCGCGGTGGCGGGTCCCGGCGATCGGGTGCACCATGGCGCGCCCGTCCTCGACCTTGACCAGCGCCTCGGGGCTGGAGCCGACGACGTCGAAGCCGTCGAAGCGGAAGAGGTACATGTACGGCGACGGGTTCGTGGCGCGCAGCACCCGGTAGACGTCCAGCGCGCTCGCCGTGCACGGCGTCTCGAAGCGCTGGGACGGTACGACCTGGAAGGCCTCGCCCGCCCGGATGCGCTCCTTGATGTCGTCGACGGCCTCCTGGTACGCCTTGCCGCCCCACAGCGCCGTGTACGGCGGCAGCTCGGACGGCGGCAGGGCGGCGGGCGCGGTCGGCACGGCCCGGCAGAGGTCGGCCTCCATCGCGTCGAGCCGGCTGACGGCGTCCGCGAACGCCTCGTCGACACCGGTGTCGAGGTCGTTGTGGTTGATCGCGTTGGCGATCAGCAGGACCGAGCCGTCCCAGTGGTCGAGTACAGCGAGGTCCGAGGTCAGCAGCATGGTCAGCTCGGGCAGCTGGAGATCGTCGCGGCCGCTCTCCCCGATCTTCTCCAGGCGGCGTACGACGTCGTAACCGAGGTAGCCGACCATGCCGCCGGTGAACGGCGGCAGGCCGCCCGCGAGGTCGCGCGGGGTGTGCAGGGCCTCGATCGTGACACGCAGCGCTTCGAGCGGGTCCCCGTCCACCGGTACGCCGACGGGGGGCGTCCCGAGCCAGTGCGCCTGACCGTCGCGGGCGGTGAGCGTGGCGGCGCTGCGTACGCCGACGAAGGAATACCGGGACCAGGAGCGGCCGTTCTCGGCGGACTCCAGGAGGAAAGTTCCGGAGCGCTCGGCGGCGAGCTTGCGGTAGAGGCCGACCGGGGTGTCGCCGTCCGCGAGCAGCCTGCGGCTGACGGGGATGACACGCCGGTCGACGGCCAGCTTGCGGAAGGTCTCGATGTCCATTGATTCGGCGCCTTACTTCGCGAGCGGGAGGAGGACGTCGGAGTCGAAGCAGGTGCGGTCGCCGGTGTGGCAGGCGGCGCCGACCTGGTCGACCCGGACCAGCACGGTGTCGGCGTCGCAGTCCAGCGCGACGGACTTGACGTGCTGGAAGTGACCGGAGGTGTCGCCCTTGACCCAGTACTCCTGGCGGCTGCGCGACCAGTACGTGCAGCGGCCGGTGGTGAGGGTGCGGTGGAGCGCCTCGTCGTCCATCCAGCCGAGCATGAGCACTTCACCGGTGTCGTACTGCTGGGCGATGGCCGGCACCAGGCCGTCGGCGCTCCGCTTGAGGCGGGCGGCGACGGCGGGGTCGAGGCTGCTGGGAGGGGGCGTACTGGTCATGTCCGCCATTGTGCCGCGCCCACGGGCCACGCCACGGACGCCGTCCGGTCATTGGACGCGCGGCGCCGTGGCCGTGGCGGGGGTTACGGCCGTACGCTGGCCGTCATGTCGACCCATGCAAAGCGTGAACGCCTCCTCCTCGCCGATCTGCTGGAGGCGGCCGGACCCGGTGCCCCGACGCTGTGCGACGGCTGGACCACCCGCGAACTCGCCGCCCATGTGGTGGTGCGCGAGCGCCGCGCGGACGCGGCGGGCGGGATAGTGCTGGCTGCTCTGAAGAGCCGGCTGGAGCGGGTGCAGGCGGAGTTCGCCGCGAAGCCGTACGAGGAGCTGATCCAGCTCATCCGTACGGGACCGCCACGGATGTCTCCGTACGCCCTGAAGCAGCTCGACGAGGCCGCGAACACCGTCGAGTTCTACGTCCATGCCGAGGATGTCCGGCGGGCGCAGCCCGACTGGACGCCGCGCGAGCTCGACGCGGTCTTCGCGAACGCCCTGTGGTCCCGGCTCGAGAAGGCGGCACGCGTCCTCGGCCGCAAGGCGCCGGTGGGCGTCGTGCTGCGACGCCCGGACGGACAGACGGCGGTGGCGCATCGGGGGACGCCGGTGGTGACGGTCACGGGTGAGCCGGGTGAGCTGGTCCTGTTCGCCTTCGGGCGGCAGGACGTGGCGCGGGTGGAGATGGAGGGCGACAAGGACGCGATCGAGCGCCTGCGCGACGCGAAGCTGGGCATCGCGATGTAGCGGGCCACCGGCCCATCGCGCCCTGCGGGGCTTTCCAGCCCGGCCCGGCAAATCCAGCCCGTCCGGGGTCCGGGGCTTGCCCCGGGTTCGGGAAGGGGCGGGTAGGGGAACAGCGCCGCAGGCACCGCACCCCACCCCTACCGCCCTTTACCGCACCGGGTGGCCGGCTTCGCGCAGGGTGTCCTTGACCTGGGAGATCCGCAGGTCGCCGAAGTGGAACACCGACGCCGCGAGCACCGCGTCCGCACCGGCCGCGATCGCCGGCGGGAAGTGGGCGAGGCGCCCCGCGCCGCCGGACGCGATCACCGGGACGGTGACGTGCTTGCGCACCGCCGCGATCATCTCCGTGTCGTACCCGTCCTTCGTGCCGTCCGCGTCCATCGAGTTGAGCAGGATCTCGCCCGCGCCCAGCTCCGCCGCCCGGTGCGCCCACTCGACCGCGTCGATGCCGGCGGACTTGCGGCCGCCGTGCGTCGTGACCTCGAAGGATCCCGATGCCGTACGCCGCGCGTCTACGGACAGCACCAGCACCTGCCGGCCGAAGCGCTCCGCGATCTCGCGGATCAGGTCGGGCCGGGCGATGGCGGCGGTGTTCACGCCGACCTTGTCCGCGCCGGCCCGCAGCAGCTTGTCGACGTCCTCGGTGGTGCGTACGCCGCCGCCGACCGTCAGCGGGATGAAGACCTGCTCGGCGGTGCGCCGCACCACGTCGTACGTCGTCTCCCGGTTGCCGGACGACGCGGTGATGTCGAGGAACGTCAGCTCGTCGGCGCCCTCCGCGTCGTACAGCTTCGCCATCTCGACGGGGTCACCGGCGTCGCGCAGGTTCTGGAAGTTGACGCCCTTGACGACCCGGCCGTTGTCGACGTCCAGGCAGGGGATCACTCGGACCGCGAGGGTCATGAGTCCCGACCTCCTCGGTCTCCTCGGTAGGCCTCGATCTCGATCTCGACCACCAGGCTCGGGTCCACGAAGCCCGAGACAATGATCATCGACGCCGCCGGGCGGACATCGTCGAACAGCTCCTTGTGGGCGCGGCCCACGTCGTCTACGTCCCGCGCGTGCGTGATGTACATGCGGGTGCGGACCACATCCTCACGGCCCAGGCCGAGCTCCTCCAGCGCGCCGAAGGCGACGCCGAAGGCGGTGAGGGTCTGCTGGTACGGCGTACCGGCGTCGATGACGCCGTCCACGACCGACGTGCAGCCCGACACCAGGACCAGGCCGTTACCCAGCTCCACCGCGCGGGAGTAGCCGAACTGCTCCTCCCACGGGGCGCCGGTCGTGACCTTGCGTACGGAACCGGAAGAGGAAACCGTCATGCGGACACCGCCGCGAGCGCCTCTTCGAGCGTGAACGCCTTCGCGTACAGCGCCTTGCCCACGATCGCGCCCTCCACGCCCTCGGGCACGAGCGACGCGATCGCGCGCAGGTCGTCGAGGGAGGAGACGCCGCCGGAGGCGACGACGGGCTTGTCGGTCGCGGCGCAGACGTTCTTCAGGAGCTCCAGGTTCGGGCCCTGGAGCGTGCCGTCCTTGGCGATGTCGGTGACGACGTACCGCGCGCAGCCCTCGGAGTCGAGGCGTGCCAGCGTCTCGTAGAGGTCGCCGCCGTCTCGGGTCCAGCCGCGCCCACGCAGGGTCGTGCCACGTACGTCCAGGCCGACGGCGATCTTGTCGCCGTACTCAGCGATGACCTTGGCGACCCACTCGGGGGTCTCCAGCGCGGCCGTGCCGAGGTTGACGCGCTTGCAGCCGGTGGCGAGCGCCGCGGCGAGCGAGGCGTCGTCGCGGATGCCGCCGGACAGCTCGACCTTGATGTCCATGGAACGGGCGACCTCGGCGATCTGGGCCCGGTTGTCACCGGTGCCGAACGCCGCGTCGAGGTCGACCAGGTGCAGCCACTCGGCGCCCGCCTGCTGCCAGGCGAGGGCCGCCTGGAGCGGATCGCCGTACGACGTCTCCGAGCCGGACTCACCGTGGACGAGACGCACGGCCTGGCCGTCGCGCACGTCGACGGCGGGGAGCAGTTCAAGCTTCGCGGTGTTCGCGGAGGACATCAGAGGGTTCCGATCCAGTTGGTCAGCAGCTGGGCGCCGGCGTCGCCGGACTTCTCGGGGTGGAACTGGGTCGCCCACAGCGCGCCGTTCTCGACGGCCGCCACGAAGGGCTCGCCGTGCGTGGTCCAGGTGACCTTGGGCGCACGGATCTTGGCGTTGGTGACTTCCAGGCTCCAGTCGTGCACGGCGTACGAGTGCACGAAGTAGTAGCGCGCGTCGGCGTCGAGGCCGGCGAACAGCTCACTGCCCTGCGGCGCCCGGACCGTGTTCCAGCCCATGTGCGGGACGACCGGCGCCTGGAGCGGGCCGACCGTGCCGGGCCACTCGTCGAGGCCTTCGGTCTCCACGCCGTGCTCGATGCCGCGCTCGAAGAGGATCTGCATGCCGACGCAGATGCCCATGACCGGGCGGCCGCCGGAAAGCCTTCGGCCGACGATCCAGTCGCCGCGCGCCTCGCGCAGCCCCTTCATGCAGGCGGAGAAGGCACCGACGCCCGGGACGAGCAGCCCGTCGGCGTTCATGGCCTTGTCGAAGTCGCGGGTGATCTCGACGTCCGCGCCGACGTGCGCGAGCGCCCGCTCGGCGGAACGTACGTTGCCGAAGCCGTAGTCGAAGACGACGACCTTCTTGCTCGCGTCGCTCATTCCCAGATCCCTTGGATTCGCATGACACCGGCGACCAGGCACATCACGGCGCCGATACCGAGGAGCACGATGACGCCCTTGGGCAGCTGCTGCTTCCAGAAGGAGTACACGCCTCCGAGGAGGAACAGCCCCACGACGATCAGGATCGTCGAGAGGCCTGTCACAGTGCGCCCTTGGTCGAGGGGAGGATGCCGGCGGCGCGCGGGTCGTGCTCGGACGCGTACCGCAGGGCGCGGGCCAGGGCCTTGAACTGGCACTCCACGATGTGGTGCGCGTTGCGCCCGTACGGGACGTGCACGTGCAGGGCGATCTGGGCCTGCGCGACGAAGGACTCCAGGATGTGCCGGGTCATCGTCGTGTCGTACTCGCCGATCATCGGCGCCATCTTCTCCGGCTCCGTGTGTACGAGGTACGGGCGGCCGGAGAGGTCCACGGTGACCTGGGCGAGCGACTCGTCCAGCGGCACCGTGCAGTTGCCGAAGCGGTAGATGCCGACCTTGTCGCCGAGCGCCTGCTTGAAGGCGGCGCCGAGCGCGAGGGCGGTGTCCTCGATCGTGTGGTGCGAGTCGATGTGCAGGTCGCCGTCGGTCTTCACGGTGAGGTCGAAGAGGCCGTGGCGGCCGAGCTGGTCGAGCATGTGGTCGTAGAAGCCGACGCCTGTCGACACATCGACCTTGCCGGTGCCGTCGAGGTCGATCTCGACGAGGACCGAGGTCTCCTTGGTGGTGCGCTCGACGCGTCCTATGCGGCTCATGAACTGTGCTCCTTCTTGAGTTCGCGTACCGCATCGAGGAACGCGTCGTTCTCTTCGGGGGTGCCGGCGGTGACCCGCAGCCAGCCCGGTACGCCGTTGTCACGGACCAGGACGCCCTGGTCGAGGATCCGCTGCCACGCCTGGTGGGAGCCTGCCGCGCCGTCGAACCGGCCGAACTGGACGAAGTTCGCGTCCGAGTCCGTGACCTCGTATCCGATGGCGCGCAGCTCGGTGACCAGGCGGTCCCGCTCGGTCTTGAGCTGCTCGACGTACCCCAGCAGCGTATCGGTGTGCTCCAGCGCGGCGAGCGCGGTGGCCTGTGTGACGGACGACAGGTGGTACGGCAGGCGCACCAGCTGTACGGCGTCGACCACGGCGGGGTCGGCCGCGAGGTAGCCGAGGCGCAGGCCTGCGGCGCCGAAGGCCTTGGACATGGTGCGGGAGAGCACCATGTTCGGCCGGCCCTCGATCAGCGGCAGCAGGGACGGGTGGTGGCTGAATTCGCCGTACGCCTCGTCGACGACCACCAGGGACGGCTTGGCCGCCTGGGCGGCCTCGTACAGCGCGAGGACGGTGTCCGACTCGACCGCGGTGCCCGTGGGGTTGTTGGGCGACGTGATGAAGACGACGTCGGGGCGGTTCTCGGCGATGGACTTCTCGGCCGCCGCGACGTCGATGGTGAAGTCCTCGTGGCGCGGCCCGGAGATCCAGCCCGTGCCGGTGCCGCGCGAGATGAGGCCGTGCATCGAGTACGACGGCTCGAAGCCGATCGCTGTACGGCCCGGACCGCCGAAGGTCTGGAGCAGCTGCTGGATGACCTCGTTGGAGCCGTTGGCCGCCCACACGTTGGCCATCCCGACCTCGTGGCCCGCGGTGCGGGTGAGGTAGCGGGCCAGCTCGGTGCGCAGCTCGACGGCGTCCCGGTCCGGGTAGCGGTTGAGCTCGCGGGCGGCGTCGCGCACACGCTCGGCGATGCGCTCGACGAGCGCCTCGGGGAGCGGGTACGGGTTCTCGTTGGTGTTGAGGCGTACGGGTACGTCGAGCTGGGGCGCGCCGTAGGGGGACTTGCCGCGCAGCTCGTCGCGGATGGGGAGGTCGTCGATACGGACGGTGTTACGCGTCATTCCGTCGGCACCTTCCATCCGAAGCGCGCCTTCAGGGCAGCCCCGTGCGCCGGCAGGTCCTCCGCCTCCGCCAGCGTCACCACGTGGTGCGTGACCTCGGCGAGTGCGTCGCGCGTGTAGTCCACGATGTGGATGCCGCGCAGGAACGACTGGACCGACAGGCCCGACGAGTGGCAGGCGCAGCCGCCGGTCGGCAGGACGTGGTTGGAGCCGGCGCAGTAGTCGCCGAGCGAGACGGGCGCCCACGGGCCGACGAAGATCGCACCCGCGTTGCGTACGCGCCTGGCCAGCGCGGCGGCGTCGGCGGTCTGGATCTCCAGGTGCTCGGCGCCGTACGCGTCGACGACCTTGAGGCCCTCCTCCATGGAGTCGACCAGGACGATGGAGGACTGCTTTCCGGCCAGCGCCGGAATGATCCGGTCGTCACTGTGCTTCGTGGCCGCGACCTGCGGACCCAGCTCCTTCTCGACCGCGTCCGCGAGCTCCTCGGAGTCCGTCACCAGGACGGCGGCGGCCAGCGGGTCGTGCTCGGCCTGGCTGATCAGGTCGGCTGCGACGTGCGCCGGGTCGGCCGTCTCGTCGGCGAGGACCGCGATCTCGGTCGGGCCGGCCTCGGTGTCGATGCCGATCAGGCCGGTGAAGTACCGCTTGGCCGCCGCGACCCAGATGTTGCCGGGCCCCGTGACCATGTTGACCGGGGCGCACTCGTCGGTCCCGTACGCGAACATCGCGACGGCCGTGGCACCGCCCGCCGCGTACACCTCGTCGATTCCGAGCAGCGCGCAGGCCGCCAGGATCGTGGGGTGCGGAAGGCCGTCGAACTCCTTCTGGGCGGGGGACGCGAGCGCGATGGACTCGACGCCCGCCTCCTGCGCCGGGACCACGTTCATGATCACGGAGGAGGGGTAGACGGACCGCCCACCGGGGGCGTAGAGGCCCACGCGTCCGACCGGCACCCATCGCTCGGTGACCGTGCCGCCGGGCACGACCTGGGTGGTGTGCTCGCTGCGGCGCTGCTCGCGGTGAACGATGCGGGCGCGCCGGATCGACTCCTCCAGAGCCGCCCTGACCTTGGGGTCGAGCTGCTCCAGGGCGGTGCTGAGCGCTTCAACCGGAACCCGTACGCGCTCCAGCTTCACGCCGTCGAATTTCTCCGCGTACTCGATCAGCGCCGCCGTGCCCCGATGATGCACGTCCTCGCAGATCGGACGCACCTTTTCGAGGGCGGCCTGGACGTCGAAGTCGGCACGGGGCAGCAGGTCGCGCAGGTCGGCGCCCTCGGGGAGGGCGTCACCGCGCAGATCGATTCGAGAGATCACGCTGCCAATTCTCTCAGACCCCATCCGGCAGCCGAGCCTCCGTATCACTGGCTGATACACGCCCCAGGAGTCTTTCGTAACCACTAGCGTTCAGCCCGTCACCCAGAGGGAAGAACGGCTGTACGAATCGGCGAAAGGGGCGGCCTTGACCGAGCCGCAGCAAGACGTCGAAGCGCCCGACTGGCTCAGTGCCTCGGAAATCGGCATGTGGCAGGCGTTCCGCAACGGCAGTACGTATGACCTTCGCACTCGCAATCCCGTACTCGACGATCCGCTGGCGGCCAGGCCGTGGCCCCCCGAACGCAGTGTCCGCGCGCGCGTCGTCGCGCTGCTGCTGCTCAGTGGGCCGCCCGCGCTGCCCGGGCGGGTCGCCGCCCTCAAGCTCAGCGGCGTACAGATCACCGGGACGCTCAAGCTCGCCGGCGGCCGCGTCGAGCCGTACGTCGAGCTGAACAACTGCCGCTTCGAGAAGGAGGTACTGCTGCCCGAGTGCCACTTCACCACGCTGCGCATGGTGGGCTGCTCCATTCCCAGGCTGGAGGCGGCCCGGCTGCACACCGAGGGCGATCTGCACCTGCCGCGCTGCAGCGTGCCCGGCGGCATCCGGCTCACCGACGCGCAGATCGGCACGGATCTGCTGATCAACCAGATCGTCGTACGCCAGGACCGCAACGGCCGTTCGATCGCGGCCGACGGGCTGTGCGTCGCCCAGGACCTCCAGGCGGAGATGATCGAGTCGCACGGCGAGTTCAGCCTGCGCGGCGCGAAGGTCGGGGTCTCGCTGAGTCTGCGCGGCAGCAGGCTGCGCAGGCCGTACGGCGTGGAGGGGCGGCGTGCGCTGAACGCCCCGCAGCTGACCGTGGAGCGCACGCTCTACATGACACCGGCCGGCATCGGGCCCAGGGGCGCGGCGCCGGGGACCACTCCTCCGTACGGCATCGGGAACACGCCGGTACGCGGCACGCGCGTGCAGCGGTTCGAGTGCGAGGGCGGACTGCGGCTGGACGACGGGCGGTTCGGCGACGCGGTGGACTTCGACGGGGCTCGGTTCGTCATGTCGCTCGGGCAGGAGCTGTCGCTGCGCCGGGTCCAGACGCCCGAGCTGCGGTTTCTGTGCGAACGGCCCGAGGAGGGGAAGGTCGTGCTGTCCGGCGCGAAGGTCGGCAACCTGGTGGACAAGGCCGACAGCTGGCCGCGGCCGGGCGGCCTGACCATGGGCGGCTTCACGTACGAGAACCTCGTACCGCGCGGGCTGTTCCCGCTCTCGCGGCGGCTGGAGTGGGTGACGGCCGCGACTCCGGAGTACGCACCCGAGCCGTACGAGCGGCTGGCGGCCGTCCTGCGCAACAGCGGGGAGGACGCCGACGCCCGCGAGGTGCTGCTGGCCAAGCAGCGAAGACGGCGCGAGACGCTGCCGCTCGCCGGGAAGCTCTGGGGCTTCCTGCAGGACTGGACGGTGGCGTACGGCTACCGTCCGGGCCGGGCGGCGGTGTGGATGGCGGTGCTGTGGGCGGCGGGCGCGGTGGCTTTCGCGCGGCTCGATCCGCCCGCGATCAACCCGGAGCAGCACCCGCGGTGGAACGCCTCCCTGTACGCCCTCGACCTGTTGCTGCCGGTGATCAATCTGGGCCAGGACGGATACTGGCAGCTGGAAGGCGCCTGGCAATGGGCGGCGGCGGGCCTGATCCTGCTCGGCTGGATCCTGGCGACGACGGTGGCGGCGGGAGCGTCACGGCTGCTGCGGCGGGGCTGAGAGCCGGGACGGGGGTTACCGGAGCGCCACGGTAGCCCCCACCCCTCCGCTTCCTTTACCGTCCCTTGACTGATGGTGGCACAACCTTTCCAGCCGATACGAAAGCTTCACCGCCATCCCCTGGCGCTGCCCCGACCTGCGGTTTTCAATGGTTCGCACCATGCCATTCCTTCGCGCTCTGATCAGCACCGCGCGCATGATCCGCCACACCTCGGATCTGGGCGCCGGTCTGCTCGGCGACGACGAGGTGCTCCTCGACGTACCCGACGAGCGCCTGGGGCCGACCCTCGTCGCCGCCGCCCTCGGCGACCACGGGCCCGCGGCCAAGCTGCTCGCCACCACCCGTGAGGGCGCCGAGTGGGAGAACCGTGACCGGTACACCACCCGCCTGGCCACCTTCGCGCACAGCCGCGAGGACTGGCTCAGCGACTGGCTGGCCGCCTCCCCGCGCGACCCCGACGCCCTGCTCGTGAAGGCCGAGCTGTCCGTACGCAGGGCTTGGGAGTCGCCTGCCCGCGCCGAGCAGCTGCGTGACGTCGGCCCGCTGATCGAGGCGGCGGCCGACGCCGCTCCGCGCGACCCGGTGCCGTGGCGCATCGCCCTCGACCACGCGCGCGGCACACACGCGGCGCATTCCGCCTTCGAGGAGCTGTGGGCGGAGGCGGTGGGCCGCTCCTCGCACCACTACGGGTGCCACGTCTCCGCTCTCCAGTACCTCTGCGCCCAGTGGTACGGCTCGCACCGCGAGTGCTTCGACTTCGCCGAACAGGCCGCCGAGGACGCCCTGCCCGGATCGTTGGTGCAGGCCTTGCCCGTACGAGCGGCCTTCGCGCACCTGCTGAGCGCCGGCGGCGGCACGGCCGGGCCCACCACGGGGACGGTGCCCGAGCGCGTCGACGCGGCGGCCGATCTCGCGATCGCCCTGTCCGCCGAGTACCCGGCGGGCGACGCGTGGCCGGCGGAGGTCCGCAACCTGCTGACGTACGTCCTGGTCGCCAGGGGGCGGTGGGCCGACGCCCTGGAACAGTTCCGGCTGATCGGGCCGTACGCGACCTCGTTTCCCTGGGCGTATCTGAGCGAGGACGTGCTGGGGCACTTCCTGGAACTGCGCGACACCGCGAGGTTCCAGGTCGCCTCGGCCACGCCTTTAGGGCCTTTGCGCAGGACGGCCCGCCGGGTCAGGTCCGGCGGCCATTACGCTTGACCGCTGTGACCACCGCTCGCCTTCCCCTCTTCCCGCTGAACTCGGTGCTGTTCCCCGGCCTGGTGCTGCCGCTGAACATCTTCGAGGAGCGTTATCGCGCCATGATGCGCGACCTGTCGAAGGGCGCGGACTCAGGCGGCTCCGCAGACTCTCCCCGAACGCCCGGCCCCGGTGACCCGGACGACGAACCGCGCCGTTTCGTGGTCGTCGCCATCCGCGACGGCCGTGAGGTGGCCACCACCGGGCCCGGCATGCCGGACGCCACGACGATGGCCGAGCGGGGTCCCGCCGCCGGCTTCGGGCCGGACCCGGTCCAGGCTTTCCACCGGGTGGGCTGCATCGCGGACGCCGCGACGATCCGTGAGCGCGAGGACGGCGGCTACGAAGTACTGGCCACCGGGACGACCCGTGTCAGGATCCTCTCCGTCGACGCGAGCGGCCCGTACCTCACCGCCGAGGTGGAGGAGCTGACCGAGGAGCCCGGCGACGACGCGGGCGCGCTGGCGGAGGGCGTACTGCGGGCGTTCCGCAGCTACCAGAAGCGGCTGGCGGGAGCGCAGGAGCGCTCGCTGACCACGGGCGCGGAGCTGCCGGACGAGCCGTCGGTGGTCTCGTACCTGGTGGCCGCCGCGACGGTACTGGACATCCCGACGAAGCAGCGCCTGCTGCAGGCGCCCGACACCGCGACGCGCCTGCGCGAGGAGCTGAAGCTGCTGCGCGCGGAGACAGCGGTGATCCGCCATCTCCCGTCGCTGCCCGCCGTGGAACTGACCCGGGCGCCCACCAGCGCCAACTGACCAGCGACCGGAGGCAGACCGCAGTGGCAAAGAAGAAGCACCAGGCCGGAGGCACCCCGGCGACGGTCGCCCTGGCGGCGGCGGGGACGGCGTACATCCTGCACGCGTACGAGCACGATCCGGCGTCCCCGTCGTACGGCGAGGAGGCGGCGCAGGCGATGGACGTCTCGCCGGACCGGGTCTTCAAGACCCTGGTGGCAGACATCGACGGCACGTTGACGGTCGCGGTCGTGCCGGTGGCGGGCTCGCTCGACCTCAAGGCGCTGGCGGCGGCCGTGGGCGGCAAGCGCGCGGCGATGGCGGACCCGGTGGCGGCGGAACGCACCACGGGCTACGTCCGGGGCGGCATCTCCCCCCTGGGCCAGCGCAAGAAGCTCCGCACGGTCCTGGACGCCTCGGCCTCGTCGTACGACACGGTGTGCGTCTCGGCGGGCCGGCGCGGCCTGGAGGTCGAACTCTCCCCGACGGACCTGGCGGCACTGACCGACGCGGTCATAGCACCGATCGGCCGCGCGGCCTGACGCGTCCCTGCGTCTTTTCAGCCCGTCCGGCGCTTGAGGGCCGGGGTCTGGGGCAGAGCCCCCACGCGGCGGAGCCGCAAAGTGTCACCAGTGGGAAGGGGCGGGTAGGGAGAAGGCCCGCCCCGGGCGTCAGCTCGGCGGCGCACCGTCACCCGAACCCGAACCCGCACCGGGCATCGGCATCGGCTCCCCCCACCCCGCCACCCACTCCGGCTCCGGATCCCGCGGTCCGAAAAGCGCCGTCAGGCCCAGGTGGACGAGCATCGCGGCCATCGGCCACGCCAGCAGCGCCCCCTTCGCCCCCAGTTGGAGCGGCGCGTCGAACTCCACGCCCTGGCCGACCTCCCGCGCGCGCTCGACCACGTTGTCCGTCGGCCCGAGCCAGACGCCCGTCCACCACGCGAGCAGCGAGCCGAGCAGTCCGCCCAGCGCCAGCCCGACGACCAGCGGGATACCGCCGCGTCGGTTGAACAAGAAGACCAGGGCCGCGCCGACCGCGCCGAACGCGAGCGCCAGCAGCACGAACGTGCCGTCCGCGCCGACCGCTTCCTCACCTTCGGTGTCCTTGAGGAAGACGGCCTTGTCGGTGGAGATCAGCGGCACCCGCGGCGCCAGCCACAGCCACAGCAGCCCGAGCGCGACACCCAGGACCGTCAGCGCCAGGACCACCACAGCGGCCCTGACCACTTCCGAAGACAGGCTGGGGTCACCCTTTTCCCCGCCGGCGGCGGGCCCGGCACCGTGGCCGGGGTGCGGCTGGTACGGCGGCCGGGGAGCGCCCCCGGCTTCGGACTTCTGCCAGGGGTCGTTCGGCGGCTGCTGGTGAGGCGGCGTCAGAGGAGCGGTCACCCTGCCATCGTGCCAGGCGCTCCGGCCGTGCGCCTCACCGGACCGCTGCCCGCCGGTACGCCCACGTCGCGACCGCCAGCGACACGACTCCGACCGCCGCACACACCGCCAGGTCGAGCGCCACGGCGGGCCAGTCCGGATGGGCGTCGAACGTCCGCGCGAAGGCCTCGACGCCGTACGTCGAAGGCAGCAGGTCCCGGGCGTACGAGATGGGTACGGGCAGCCGTTCGGCCGGCAGCACCCCGAGCAGCAGCGCCGCCGACATGCCCAGCTGCCCGAGCAGCGTCGCGAGTTCCTGGCGCGGCGCGAGCAGCCCGAGCGCCGCGCCGAGACCGGCGAGCGCGGCTCCCGCGAGCGGGACGACGGCCGCCAGGATCCACAGATGCGTGAGCGGCAGCTGGAAGAGCACGCAGCCCACGACGGCCGTGACGGCCGTGCCGGGCACGGTGAAGGAGGCGTACGCGGCGGCCGCCCCCAGCACCACGGCGGCCGGCGGCACCGGCAGCGTGGCGTAGTGGTCGAGGCCGCCGCTGGCCCGCAGCTGCCCGAAGTACTGGGCGAGGAGATTCAGGGCGACAAAGGCAACGACAAGCACGCTCGACCCGGCGACGACCGCCCGCGCCTCGTCGCCCCCGTCGACGACCCCGCGCATCAGGACCATGATCCCGACGGACTGGAACGTCGCCACGAAGAGCAGCGGGATGCGCGCCACCCGCGCCCGGGACAACTGGGCCCGGTAGACGGCGGCGAGCGACGGCAACAGCCGCGCGCGAGGGGCGAGCGGCGCGGGCACGTCGCCGGTCACACCGGCCGGAGCCGTGTCCCTCGCCACCCCGATCCGCACGGAGCCGGTCTCCGCCTTCGCCTCCGCAGGCACGACACTCACGCCTTGACCAGCCCCTTCGTACCGTTCGTGCTTCCGCCGAGCGCCAGGTAGACGTCTTCGAGGCTCGGCGTCGCCAGCGTGAAGTCGTCGAGCGCCGCGAACGCCCTGCCCCCGGTCACGGCCGCGACGGCCGCGCGCGCCTCGTCGGGAGCCAGCCGCAGCACCCAGCGCCGCCCGGACTCCTGCGCGGACTCGCGCAGCGCGGCGACCTCGGGCACGTCCAGCGGTGCCCGCTCCCGCCACACGAGGTCGAGCCGCACCTCACCGGCGACACGCGACTTGAGCCCGGCGGGGCTGTCGCACGCGATCACCCGGCCGCCCTCCAGCACGGCGACGCGGTCCAGCACCGTCTCGGCCTCGATGACATTGTGCGTAACGAGCAGCACGGTCGCACCGTTCTCCGCCCGCCGCCGGTCGACGGCCGCCCACACCGCGCGGCGCGCGACGGGGTCCATGCCGGTGGTCGGTTCGTCCAGTACGAGCACGGGCCGCTCGCCCACCAGCACGGCGGCGAAACAGGCGAGCCGCCGCTGTCCCCCGGACAGTTTCTTGAGCGGCCGGCCGGCGATCCCGCCAAGACCGAGCTCTTCGAGTACGTCGTCCCGCTCGGCCCGTGCGGCCTTCGCGCTGAGCCCGCGCAGTCGTCCGGTCGTCTCGGCGGCGAGCGAAACGGTCAGTTCGTCGAGCGCGGTCGACTCCTGCCCGAGATACGCGACGAGCCGCGAGGCGCGCTCGGGATGCCGGACGAGATCGTGCCCCAGCAGTTCGACGCTGCCGGAGTCCGGCCGCATGAGTCCGGTGAGCTGGCGTACGAGGGTGGACTTCCCGGCGCCGTTGGGTCCGAGCAGCCCGAAGATCTCACCGCGGTGTACGTCGAGGGAGATCCCGTCGGTGGCCCGCACGGCCGGCGTCGCGGGCACTCCGCGGCGGCCCCGGGCGGCGGGATACGTCTTGACCAGGTCCCGCACGGCACACACGACTGCCGTACTGCGTCCCGCCTGCGCTGTGCCCGTACTCACGAGGGACGAGCCTACGGGGTTCCGGGCCGGTCGCGGTCCCCGGGGCGGTGCGGGGTCCCGCTGCGCGGGGTGGGGAAGAGCCCCGCGGGGCGCCCGCCCGCAGCCCCTACTCCCCCGCCGTCGCGTGCTCCGCCGCCGCCCGTACGTCGATCTCGCGCCAGAAGCCCGCCCTGATCGCGTACCGGTCGTGCTCGTCGATCTGGTCGTCCTTGTGTGCCAGCAGGCCGAACCGTGCCGCGTAGCGCAGCAGTTCGCCGTCGATCCGGTGCGGGATCCTCGGATACATCGTGGAGAGCTTCTGGGTGTGGCCGGGGTCCGGGAGCCGTTCCATCCACCGCCGGGCGAAGACCTGGCCGACCTCGAAGGGGTCGCCGCCGACCGTGGTGATGTCTTCCTCACGGTCCGCCCAGCGCTGCTCCGCGCTCGTCAGCTGCGCCAGTGTCGGCAGCGAGGCCGTCTCGGCCGGCTCGCCGAGCGGGCTGCCGTTGCCGGGCCGCTCCGCCCAGCCCTTGTCGGACGACCACCGCAGCGTCGCCCCGGCAGCCGCGCCCGTCGCCCCGGCCCCGTTCGGATGCGGGTGCTGCGCCGCCTGCGCGCCGGGACCGCGCAGCCCGGCAAGGTCCTTCGGCGTCGGCACGCCCCGGGCGCCGTGTGCCGGATGCGGCTCCTCGGACCCGTTCGCGGCAGCGGTGGACGCGGCAGCCGGCGGGGCCGCCGCCGGATCCGCCTCCCTCGCGGCGCCGTTCCGTACGGCCGTACCCGCCGCCGCGTCCCCGGCCGCCGCCTGCGCCTGCGCCCGCGCCGCCCGCTCGGCCCGTTCCGCCCGCTCCGCCGAAGCCGCGAGCGCCGACTCCGGCAGTGGAGCCGACAGAATCGCGGCGATTTCCGGCCGCGGTACCGGCGGCGGCGCGCAGATCCCGGTGAGGTCCTTGGCCCGTACGGCCTTGGTGATCCAGGCCCGGTCCAGGACGCGCCGCTCGTCGGCCTCGGCGACCAGGTCCTCGGACTGGTTGTAGTCCCCGTCGGCGGCCTGCACGGCCCACAGGTGCACCGCTACGCCGTGTTCCTTGGCGGACATCAGCCCCGGCAGCAGATCGCCGTCCCCGGTCACGAGCACGATGTCCGAGCAGGCGCGATTTCTGGCGAGCTCGGTCAGCTCCGCGTGCATCGCCGCGTCGACGCCCTTCTGAGCCCACCGCCCGTCGCTCCGGGTCAGTGCGCCGAGCCTGACCGTCACGCGCGGCATGACCCGCAGCCGCCGGTGCTCGGGCTGCGGAACGCGGTCGGGCGCGCCGTCGAACCAGTAGATGCGAAGCAGCGGCTGCTGCGTATCCGCTTCGGCCCGTTCTCGCAGGCCCTGGATGAGGGCCGCGTGATCCACGGAGATTCGGGAGCGGGCCGGTTCCCCGGCGAGCAGGCTCGCGGCGGCGCCCAGCAAATAGCCGGCGTCCACCAGGACGACGCAGCGGTCCACGCGTTCCACCCTCTTTCGGGAACCTCGGGATCGAAAGGTGCTTCGGCAGTTCGGGAGTGCTTCGGGCTTTCTTCGAGTCTGCCCGACTGCGTGAGGGTTAACGGCCGGAACTCGATCATCGGCGTGGCGGATGCCGAAGTTGCTTCGCAGCAGCCCCAATTACGCACGGTAATGATCCAAAATGCGCGGTTTGTCGTCCTGTGTGAATCTGGTCCCGGCCCTGGCCCCCAGAACCCCCACAGGAGGCAACACCATGGCCAAGAACAAGAATCGCAAGCAGGGCGCTCCACAGGACCGCGCGTCCTCGGTGGCGCGTGGAACCGAGCAGGCCAAGGACAGTGCCTTCGAGTCCCACGCCCAGCCGCAGACGCACGCTCAGGGCAGCCCTGCCGATGTTGCCCGTAAGCACCAGCGGCGCTTCGGCCACAACTGATCACGCCGCGCGAGTACCGGCGTAAGCACGTCGCGAGTACACAATGCGGAAGGGGCACACCCGTGACGACGGGTGTGCCCCTTCTCAGTACGTGACTCAGCCCGCCAGGCAGGACGGGCCGAGCAGCACCTTCAAGTCGCCGAACAGCGCCGGGTCCGGCTGCACGCGGTGCCGGTCGAGCCGCAGCACCGTCGTCTTGCGGGCCCCCTGGAGCTTGATCCGGACCTCCGTGTTGCCCCGGTGGTGCTTGAGGATCTCGCCGAGCTTGGTCACCATCGGCGGCGTCACCTTCACCGTCGGGATGGTGAGGACCACCGGCGCGTTCGTCCCCGCCGACGACACGTCCGGCACCATCAGCTCCATCGCGACGAGCCGCGGAACGTCCTCGCGCTTGTCGAGCCGGCCCTTGACGAAGACCACCGTGTCCTCGACGAGCTGGGTCGACACGAGCTGGTACGTCGCCGGGAAGAACATGCACTCGATGGAGCCGGCCAGGTCCTCGACGGTCGCGATCGCCCAGGCGTTGCCCTGCTTGGTCATCTTGCGCTGGAGGCCCGAGATGATGCCGCCGATGGTGACGATCGCGCCGTCGGAGTGCTCACCGCCGGTGAGCTGGGAGATCGCGGCGTCGGCCTTGTCGCTCAGTACGTGCTCGATGCCGAAGAGCGGGTGGTCGGACACGTACAGCCCGAGCATCTCCCGCTCCTGCGCGAGCAGGTAGGACTTCTCCCACTCGATGTCGGAGAACTCCACGTCGAGCCCGAAGCCCGGCTCGTCGCTCTCCTCCTCGCCCATGCCGCCGAAGAGGTCGAACTGCCCCTCCGCCTCCTTGCGCTTGACCTGCACCACGTTGTCGATCATCGGCTCGTGGTGCGCGACGAGGCCCTTGCGGGTGTGGCCCATCTCGTCGAAGGCACCGGCCTTGATGAGGGATTCGACGGTCCGCTTGTTGCAGACGACCGCCTCGACCTTGTCCAGGAAGTCGGGGAAGGTGCTGTACTTCCCCTTCGCCTTGCGGCACCTGATGATCGAGTCCACGACGTTCTGGCCGACGTTACGGATGGCGGTCAGGCCGAACAGGATCACGTCGTCGCCCTGCGCGGCGAAGTTCGACTGCGACTCGTTCACGTTCGGCGGGAGCACCTTGATGCCCATGCGCCGGCACTCGTTCAGATAGACGGCCGACTTGTCCTTGTCGTCCTTGACCGAGGTCAGCAGCGCCGCCATGTACTCGGCGGGGTAGTTCGCCTTGAGGTACGCCGTCCAGTAGGTGACCAGTCCGTACGCCGAGGAGTGCGCCTTGTTGAACGCGTAGCCGGCGAAGGGGACCAGTACGTCCCACAGCGCCTGGATCGCCGCGTCGGAGTACCCCTTCTTCTTCGCGCCGGCCTGGAAGAGCACGAAGTTCTTCTGCAGCTCGTCGGGCTTCTTCTTGCCCATGACGCGGCGCAGGATGTCGGCCTCGCCGAGCGAGTAGCCCGCGATGATCTGCGCGGCCTTCTGCACCTGCTCCTGGTACACGATCAGGCCGTGGGTGAGGCCGAGGACCTCCTTGAGAGGCTCCTCCAGCTCCGGGTGGATCGGCGTGATCTCCTGCTGGCCGTTCTTGCGCAGCGCGTAGTTCGTGTGCGAGTTCATGCCCATCGGGCCCGGCCGGTAGAGGGCCGAGACGGCGGAAATGTCCTCGAAGTTGTCGGGCTTCATCAGCCGCAGCAGGGACCGCATCGGGCCGCCGTCGAACTGGAACACGCCGAGCGTGTCACCGCGGCACAGCAGCTCGTACGTCTTGGGGTCGTCCAGCGGGAGGCTGAGCAGCTCCAGGTCGATGGCCTTGTTGGACTTCACCATCTTGACGGCGTCGTCCATGATCGTCAGGTTGCGCAGGCCGAGGAAGTCCATCTTCAGCAGGCCGAGCGACTCACAGCTCGGGTAGTCCCACTGCGTGATCGTGACGTTGTCGGAGTGCCGCACCCAGACGGGGACGTGGTCGGTGATCGTCTCGCTGGACATGATCACGCCAGCCGCGTGCACGCCCATCTGCCGGACCAGGCCCTCGACACCCTTCGCCGTGTCGATGACCTTCTTCACGTCCGGCTCGTTCTCGTACATCCCCCGGATCTCGCCCGCCTCGCTGTAGCGCGGGTGCTTCGGGTCGGTGATGCCGTTGAGGTCGATGCCCTTGCCGAGGACGTCGGCGGGCATGGCCTTGGTGAGCCGGTCGCCCATCGCGTACGGGTAGCCGAGGACGCGCGCGGAGTCCTTGATCGCGTTCTTGGCCTTGATCTTGCCGTACGTACCGATCATGGCGACCTTGTCGGCGCCGTACTTCTCGGTGACGTACCTGATCACCTCACCGCGCCTGCGCTCGTCGAAGTCGATGTCGACATCGGGCATCGAGATGCGCTCGGGGTTGAGGAACCGCTCGAAGATCAGGCCGTGCTCGATCGGGTCGAGGTCGGTGATGCCCATGGCGTACGCGACGATCGAACCGGCCGCGGAGCCTCGGCCGGGGCCGACCGCGATGCCGTTGTTCTTCGCCCACATGATGAAGTCGGCGACCACGAGGAAGTACCCCGGGAAGCCCATGTCGATGATGATGCCCATCTCGTACTCGACCTGCTTGAGCCGGTCGTCCGGGATGCCGTTCGGGAAGCGGCGGGCCATGCCGCGCATAGTCTCCTCGCGGAACCACGTCACCTCGGTGAAGCCCTCGGGCACGTCGAACTTGGGCATCAGGTTCCGCTCCTTGAACCAGCCCTCCGTGTCGATCTGCTGCGCGACCAGGAGCGTGTTGGCGCAGCCTTCCTGCCAGGCGTCGGAGGAGTCGACGGCGTACATCTCGTCGGTCGACTTCAGGTAGTAGCCGGTGCCGTCGAAGCGGAAGCGGTCCGGGTCCGAGAGGTTCTTGCCGGTCTGGATGCACAGGAGCGCGTCGTGCGCCGTCGCCTCGCCCGCGTAGGTGTAGTGCGAGTCGTTGGTGACCAGCGGCGGGATGTTCAGCTTCTTGCCGATCTCCAGCAGCCCCTCACGGACCCGGCGCTCGATCTCGATGCCGTGGTCCATCAGCTCCAGGAAGTACCGGCCCTCGCCGAAGATGTCCTTGTAGTCGGACGCGGCCTGGACCGCCTCGTCGAACTGCCCGAGCCGCAGCCGGGTCTGGACCTCGCCGGACGGGCACCCGGTGGAGGCGATCAGGCCCTCGGACCACTGGGAGATGGTCTCCTTGTCCATGCGCGGCCACTTCGTCAGCCAGCCCTCGGCGTACGCGTCGGAGGACAGCCGGAAGAGGTTGTGCAGGCCGGTCTTGTTCGCCGCCCAGATCGTCTTGTGCGTATAACCACCCGAACCGGACACGTCGTCGCGCTTCTGATGCGGCTGGCCCCACTGGATGCGCCGCTTGTTGCGCCGCGACTCGGGCGCGACGTACGCCTCGATTCCGATGATCGGCGTCACCCCCGCCTTCTTCGCCGAATGGAAGAAGTCGTACGCCCCGTGCAGGTTGCCGTGGTCGGTCATCGCGATGTGCGACATGCCCATCTCGTTGCAGGCCTCGAACATGTCCTTGAGCCGCGCGGCACCGTCCAGCAGCGAGTACTGGGTGTGTACGTGAAGGTGCGTAAAGGGCGGCTTGGTCACGGCGAAGGCCTCCGGCAAAACGGTCGGTGACGGGTTGGGGGGACAGCTCGGAAGTCTACGTCGGCCGACTGACAACGAGGGGGCACTCACGAGTACGGTCGGGCGTTGGACACAGGGAATCACCTGTCCCATTTGCCATGTACGTCATGCACCAGGAGGCCACCGGCGATGTCGGTCCAGCAGACAGACGCAACTCAGCGCGGCGAGCAGATCCTCGCCGTCTTCGAGACCGCGTTCGGCAGGCTCCTGGCCGCCGACCCGGCCGCCTTCCGGGTGAAATTCCGCAAGATGGCCGCCTCCTCCTTCGCCTTCTACCGGGGCACGGCCGGCCTGTTCTACGCCGACCTGGAACGCGAGCAGAACGCCGGGCCGTACCTGGACGAGCGGACCGGGCGGGTGTGGATCCACGGCGATCTGCACGCCGAGAATTTCGGCACGTACATGGACTCCCAGGGCCGGCTGATCTTCAACGTCAACGACTTCGACGAGGCGTACGTCGGCCCCTTCACCTGGGACCTCAAGCGCTTCGCCGCCTCCGTCGCGCTCATCGGCTACACCAAGGCGCTGAGCGACGAGCAGATCACCGAGCTGGTGCGGACGTACGCCGCCTCCTACCGCGAGCGCATCCACGCCCTGGCGACCGGCGCGAAGAACGACGAGGTGCCGCCCTTCACGCTGGACACGGCCGAGGGCCCGTTGCTGGGCGCGCTGCGCTCGGCCCGTTCGCTGACCCGCTTCGGGCTGCTCGACTCGATGACCGAGATCCGCGACTTCGAGCGCCGCTTCGCGCCCGGCGGCGGCTCCATCGACCTCGACGCCGCCACCCGCTACAAGGTCCTGGCGGCCTTCGACGGCTATCTGGAGACGCTGCCCGAGTCCAGCCTGACCCGGCCCGACTCCTACCGCGTGAAGGACGTGGTGGGGCGGCGCGGCATCGGGATCGGGTCCGCCGGCCTGCCGTCGTACAACATCCTGCTCGAAGGCAACAGCGACGCGCTGGAGAACGACGTCGTGATCTACATGAAGCAGGCGCAGACCCCGGCGGTCTCCCGGCACATCACCGACGGCACCGTCCGCGAGTACTTCCAGCACGAGGGCCACCGCACGGTGATCTCGCAGCGCGCCCTGCAGGCGCACGCGGACCCGTGGCTGGGCTGGACCGAGCTGGACGGCTCGGGGCAGCTGGTCGCGGAGGTCTCGCCGTACGCCGTGGACCTGGACTGGTCGGACATAGACGACCTCGACGAGATCGCGGCGGTCGTCGCCGACCTCGGCCGGGCGACGGCCACCATGCACTCGGCGGCGGACGACGAGAGCGGCCACTCGCTGGTGCCGTTCTCCACGGAGCGGGCGATCGACGCGGCGATCGCGGGCGACGAGGACAGCTTCGAGGACCTGCTCGTGGACTTCGCGCACTCCTACGGGGCGCGGGCGCGGGCCGACCACCAGATCTTCGTGGACCTGTTCCGCAATGGCCGGATCCCCGGCCTCGGATAGGCGGGCGGCCACGGCTTTAGGGCTCCCTTACAGGAAGCCGTGGCAAACTCACGTTCTATGGACGTATCAGGGACGCAGCTGAGGGCGGTGCGTGCGGCGGTTTTCACCGCGCTCGTCGTCACTCTCTCCACCGCGTCCCACGTGCTCCTGTCCCGGGTCCCGCTGCCGCTGCCCGTGGTCGCGGGGATCGCGGCCGCCGTGTTCGCCGTCGCGTACGCCCTGGCGGGGCGGGAGCGCGGCTTCGGCGCCATCGCCGGTCTGCTCGTACCGCTGGAGCTGGCCGCCGACACCGTCTTCACCACCGGACAGCATCTCTGTTACGGGCCGGCGGGCGGGCCGGTCGCCGGCTCCCTGCGCTCGGTCGGGTTCGACGTGCTGTGCGGCGGCAGTGGCGGGGCCGAGAGCGGGCTCGGCGCCCCGCTCGTACGGGCCACGGGCACCCAGGAGAGCGCCGCCGCTCTCCTCAGCTCCCCCGCTCCCGCACTCCCCTGGGTGCTGCTCGCCGCCCATGTCGCGGTCGGGCTGCTCGCCGCGGCCTGGCTGCGGCGCGGTGAGGCGGCGCTCGCGGGCCTGGTACGGACCGTGGCCGCGTTCACCTTCCGGCCGCTGCTGATCGCGGCCGCCGCGACGGGCGCGGCACATCTGCCCGTACGCCGCACGGTGCGGCCGGCCCGCCGGGTCCGTACCGCTTCTCGCGGCCGTCTGTTCGTGCACTCCGTGGGCCGCAGGGGTCCGCCGCGCTCGGCATGCGTTTTCGCCTGAGCCCAGCAACCCCACTCCCCCAGTCCCGTACGGAGAACACCACCATGAGCGCACGCAACAACCAGGCCAACAAGGCAGCGGCCCGCGAGCGGCTGCGCGCCGAGCGCGAACGCCAGGCCAAGAAGGACAGGACCCGCCGGCAGCTGATCGTCGCCCTTTCGATAGTCGGCGTCCTCGCGGTCGCCGGCGGCGTCGGATACGGCGTCATGCAGGCGAACCAGCCGTCCGCCTGGGAGGCCGCCAAGAACGAGAAGCAGGTCACCGCTCCCGCGAACACCGAGGGCAAGGACGGCACGACCGTCGTCGTCGGCAAGAAGGACGCCAAGAAGACGCTGGAGCTGTACGAGGACTCGCGCTGTCCCGTCTGCGCGACCTTCGAGCAGGCGAACGGCGAGACGATCGAGGAGGACGTCGAGGCCGGCAAGTACAAGGTCAAGTACATCGGCGCGACCTTCATCGACCGGACCATCCCCGGCGAGGGCTCGCGCAACGCGCTCAGCGCGCTGGGCGCCGCGCTCGACGTCGGCCCGGAGGCGTTCCTGGAGTACAAGGGCGCGCTGTACTCGCAGAAGAACCACCCGGAGGAGCAGGACGACAAGTTCGCCGAGGACGACTACCTGATCAAGGTGGCCGACGAGGTGGACGCCCTCAAGGACAACAAGAAGTTCCAGCAGAACGTGCAGGACGGCACCTTCGACGCCTGGGCGCTGAAGATGTCGGCCGTCTTCGACGCCAGCGACGTGAAGGGCACCCCGGCGCTCAAGATGGACGGCAAGACGGTCACCGGGTCGGACGGCAAGAACCCGCCCATGACGCCGGCGGAGTTCAAGACCGCCATCGAGAAGGCTCTCAAGGGGTAGCGGACACACGGCACTTCACCCGAGGGTGGGCGAACGTTCTTGCGTTTGCCCACCCTTGAGCCGTACTGCTCAGTAATGTACGGCCGTGACCAGTCGATTCGCTTCATCTCCCAGCCGCCGTACGGCTCTCAAGGCCGCTGCCGCCACCGCTGTCGCCGTCCCCGTCATGTCCGGTGCGCGCGCTGCCGCCGCCGTGCAGGGACCCGAATTCCTCCATGGAGTCGCTTCCGGCGACCCGCTGCCCGACGGCGTCCTGTTGTGGACCCGGATAACCCCCTCCCCCGACGCCCTGCCCGGCTCCGGCAAGGGGCCCGATGTGGCGGTGACGTGGGAGGTCGCCGAGGACAGGGGATTCTCGAAGACCGTCGCCCGCGGCACGACGACCGCGAGCGCGGCCACCGACCACACCGTCAAGGCCGACGTAAGGGGCTTGGCCGCGGCGACCGCCTATTACTTCCGCTTCACCGTGGGCGATGTCGTGTCCCCCACCGCCCGCACGCGTACCGCTCCCGCCGCCGACGCCGCCACGCCCGGTGTGCGCTTCGGCGTGGTCTCCTGCGCCAACTGGGAGTCGGGTTACTTCTCGGCGTACCGGCATCTCGCCGCCCGCACCGACCTGGACGCGGTGCTCCACCTCGGCGACTACCTCTACGAGTACGCGACCGGCGGCTACCCCACACCTCCGTACGTCGTACGGCAGCACGAACCCGCCCACGAGATCCTCACGCTCGCCGACTACCGCACCCGCCACGGCAAGTACAAGACCGACGCCGACCTCCAGGCCCTGCACGCCACGCACCCGGTCATAGCGATCTGGGACGACCACGAGGTCGCCAACGACGCCTGGTCGGGCGGCGCGCAGAACCACACGCCTGGCGCGGAGGGCGAGTGGTCCGCCCGCGTGGCCGCCGCCAAGCAGGCGTACTTCGAGTGGATGCCGGTCCGCGCCTCCACCGAGGGCACCGTCTACCGCCGGCTGCGCTTCGGCAAGCTGGCCGATCTGCACCTGCTCGACCTGAGATCGTTCCGCTCGCAGCAGGCGGCGATCGGCAGCGGCTCGGTCGACGACCCGGAGCGCACGCTCACGGGCCGCGCCCAGCTGGACTGGCTCAAGTCGGGGCTCGCCTCCTCCGACGCCGCCTGGAAGCTGGTCGGTACGTCGGTGATGATCTCGCCGGTGGCCTTCGGGTCCGTGCCGGCCCATCTGCTGGAGCCGCTGGCCGAGTTGCTCGGTCTGCCCAAGGAGGGCCTCGCGGTCAATGTCGACCAGTGGGACGGCTACACCGACGACCGCAAGGAGCTGATCACGCACCTGAGGGACCGGGCGATCAGAAACACGGTCTTCCTGACCGGTGACATCCACATGGCCTGGGCCAACGATGTGCCGGTCAGGGCGGCGACGTATCCGCTCTCGCCGTCGGCGGCGACCGAGTTCGTGGTCACGTCGGTGTCCTCGGACAACCTCGACGACATCCTGCACGTCGCGCCGCAGACCGTCTCGCTGGTCGCGGCCACCGCGGTCAAGGCCGCCAACCGCCATGTGAAGTGGCTGGACATGGACTCGCACGGCTACGGCGTTCTCGACGTGACGAGCGAGCGCTCGCAGATGGACTACTTCGTCGTCTCCGACAAGACGCGGCAGGACGCGACCGCGCGGTGGGCGCGCTCGTACCGCACGCTCAGCGGAACGCAGAAGGTCGAACGGGTGAACCAGCCGGTCCGCTGACAGGCGATTTTCAGCCACCACGCGGCCTGTTACGAGCAGATCACGCCAGGAGGCGGGTGGTGTAAATCCGCCATCCGAATGCGGACACACCACCCGCCGCGGTAGCCCCAGGCCTTACCTCGGCATCTCAAAGTCTGGACCAGGCTGAAAGTTTTCGTCCCGATGCCCCAATTGATCTGAGGATTGATTGGGCTTGATCGCTTCTCATGGAGATCTGACATGCACACATAACCTCCGGGCAGCGGCGAGGAACCCACCCTCGCCCACCCCCGCGAGGAGTCAACGTGCGTGCTCTTGCTCGTATATCCCCCCTTCTGCGCAGACGGTTCATCGGTACGGCAGTGATGGCCGGAACCCTGGCCCTGTCCACCCTCTCCGCACCCGCCGGCATCGCCGTGGCCAAGGCGCCCGCCGAGAAGTGCGTCGAGGAGACCTCCACGAGCACCGCCCGTGAGGCGCGCCCGACCGGCGACCCGCACGCCCATGAGCCCAACGAGGTGACCGAGGCCAAGGCCAAGGCCATGGACGCGGACCTGCGCAAGAGACTCGACAAGCTGCGCACGTCGGGCGGCGCCGCCAGGGACTTCTCCGCCACCGCCGTGACGAACATCCCCGTGTACTTCCACGTCGTGCACAGCGGTACCACCGGCAAGCTGACGACGACCGACATCAACAACCAGATGGCGGTCCTCAATTCGGCGTTCGGCGGCCAGGGCACCGGCAACGTGAACTCCAACTTCCAGTTCACGCTGGCCGCCACGGACTACACGGACAACGCCTCCTGGTACAACCTGGCGTCCGGTTCGACCGCCGAGAAGCAGATGAAGGCAGCCCTGCGCAAGGGCGGCGCGGGCGCGCTCAACTTCTACACCGCCAACCTCAGCGGCGGCCTGCTCGGCTGGGCGACCTTCCCGAGCTCGTACAACTCCAACCCGACGATGGACGGCGTCGTCGTCCTCGACACCTCGCTCCCCGGCGGCAGCGCCGCCAACTACAACGAGGGCGACACCGCCACCCACGAGGTCGGCCACTGGCTGGGGCTCTACCACACCTTCCAGGGCGGCTGTAACGGCAACGGCGACTACGTCACCGACACCCCGGCCGAGAAGAGCGCCGCGTACCAGTGCCCGACCGGCCGCGACTCCTGCGCCAACAAGACCGGCGTCGACCCGGTCCACAACTTCATGGACTACACGTACGACAACTGCATGTACCAGTTCACCGCCGGCCAGACCGCGCGGATGACGGACAACTGGACCGCCTACCGCGCGGGCTGACCCAGGGGTCCCCTACCCTGACGCCATGAGCGGGCCGGGGGACATCGGGGACATCGTCGACGGGCGGTTCGAGCTGCTGGAGCGGCTCGGCAGCGGGGGCATGGGCACGGTGTGGCGTGCCCGCGACGCCGTCCTCCACCGTGAGGTCGCCCTGAAGGAAGTCCTGTCCTCCGGCCCCGCGTCGGCGGGTGACGCCGAGGCGTCGCGCGTCCTGCGGGAGCGGGTGATGCGCGAGGCCAGAGCGCTGGCCAGGATCAACCACCCCCACGTGGTGATGATCCATCACATCATCGACCAGGAGCCGCACCCCTGGCTCGTGATGGAGCTCCTGCCGGGCCGCACCCTTCAGCACCGCCTGGAGCAGGGCCCCTTGCCGCCCCAGGAGGCGGCGCGCACCGGCCGCGAGGTCCTCGCCGCCCTGCGCGCCGCCCACGTCGCCGGAATCCACCACCGGGACGTGAAACCCGCCAACGTCCTGCTGCGGGCCGACGGCCGGGCGGTGCTCACCGACTTCGGCATCGCCGCCGTCCAGGGATCGGTGTCCCTGACCATGACCGGCGAGGTGATCGGCTCCCCCGAGTACATGGCGCCGGAGCGCATCCGCGGGGCGGCGGACATCCCGGCGTCCGACTTCTGGTCGCTGGGCATGACGCTGTACGTCTGTGTGGAGGGCGTGAGCCCCATGCGCCGCGGCAGCACCCTCGCCACGCTGGCCGCCGTACTCGACGATCCCGTTCCGCCGCCCCGGCAGGCCGGGCCGCTCGGTCCCGTGCTGGCGGAGCTGCTGGTACGGGACCCGGCCGCGCGCCCGTCCGCCGACCGGCTCGACGCGCTGCTGGCGGCCGCGGAGGCGGGACACTTTCCGGCGCCGCCTCCGATGCCCGTACCACCGTCGCCCACCCGGATCGACACACCGCGGCCCGTCGGGCCGCCGCCGACGCCGCACGCGCTGCCGACCGTCGGCCCGGGGAGCGTGCCCGCGACGGTGACCACGCGACCGCACCGCGGCCGGGCGCCGCTGGCCGCCGCGGCAGCGGTCGTCGCCCTGGCGCTGCTGGGGGCGGGGGCGTACGCCGTGCTGAAGCCGGAGGCGAAACCGGACACGACGGCCGGAGGGGGCGGCAGCACCCCCACGGCCACGGCGAGCGCGACCCCGACGGCCACCGGGAACCGGACGACGTCCCCGCCCACGCCGCCCCCGTCCGCCACCCCGTCCACTCCGGCCACGAAGTCCTCGTCGCCGCGACAGCCGGCCGTGGCCGACAGCTGGGTCGCGCAGCTCCACTCGGAGCCGCTGTCCGCCGGCCGCGCCGCACTCGAACGCCGCCTCGCCGCCGTCCGTCAGCAGGTGCCGGAGGCCCAGGTGCTGCGGAGTGACGACTTCCGCTCGTTCCGGTCCGGCTACTGGGTGATCTACGCCCCGGGCCCGTTCGCCGACGGTCGCGCGGCGCTGTCCTTCTGCGCCGAACGCGGCCGTACGACTCCCGACCAGTGCGTCGGCCGCTGGGTGAGCGACCGTTCCGCCGACCTGGCCTACCTGTGCCGCCCGCCGGCGGGCGCCCCGACAGGTCGCTGCACCCGCCCGTAGGGAGCTAGAGCGTCGCCAGGAACCCGGCCGCGACCTTCCACGTCTGTGCGGCGGCATCGGCGTCGTAGTCCGCCAGGTCAGGGTCGGTGTAGATGTGCCCGGCTCCCGGATAGCGATAAATCTCCACGTCCGCACCGATCCGCCGCATCCGCAGATACCAGGCGTTCAGCCAGTCGTCGGACTCGAAGGGATCCGGGTCCGCGACATGCAGCTGTACGGGCAGATCGTGCCCTGTGGCGTCGTCCGCGATGTCCGACGTTCCGTGCAGAAGCAGCAGGCCACGGGCCTTCTCGTCGCCGAGCGCGAGGTTCTGTGCCACGGACCCGCCGAAGGAGAGACCGGCGTACACCAGACCGCTCTCGGAGTGCGGGGCGGCGGCGAGAACGGCGCGGCGCAGGAGCTCGTCCCGGCCGATGCCGTCCTTGATCGCCATACCGGCCTCCACGGTCTCGGCGGTTTGCCCTTCGAAGAGGTCGGGCACGTGCACCTGGTGCCCGGCGGCACGCAGCCGCTCTGCTGCGGCGTGCACCGCCGGGCGCAGACCGTAGACGGAGTGGAAAAGCATGATGTCCATCCCGTCATCCTCCCACTGAGCGTCGGAGTCATGGAGAACGTACTGCGTCCGTTGATCGTCATTGGTGGCTCGGTCGTGCTCACGCTGGTCGTCGGCTGGGCCGCCGACCTTCTGCTGCGCCGGACCGATGCCCGCCACCACGAGACCCCGCTGTGGGGCCTGCTGCGCCGCTGCCGTGTGCCGCTTCAGGTCCTGATCCTCGCCGCCGTCCTCAGAGGGGCGTACGAGACGACCGCTCTCGGGATCGTGCAGGACCACCGGGCAGGAATCGGCCAGACGCTCTCCCTGGTGCTGATCGGCGCCGGCGCGTGGCTGGTGATAAGGATCGCCTCCGCCGTCGTGGAGTCGTCGTACGCCCGCTACGCGTCCACGACGCGTGATCCGGCCCGGGTACGGCGCGTCCGTACCCAGGTCACGCTGATCATGCGGATCGTGACCGCGGTCGTGGCGGTGGTGGCGGCCGGCGCGATGCTGATGACCTTCCCCGGCATGCGGACGATCGGTACGTCGATGCTCGCCTCGGCGGGAATCATCGGCATCGTCGCCGGTGTGGCGGCCCAGTCGACCCTCGGCAACCTCTTCGCCGGCTTCCAGATCGCCTTCGGCGACATGGTGCGCATAGGGGACACGGTGGTCGTGGACGGCGAGTGGGGTGTGGTGGAGGAGGTCACGCTGACCTTCCTGGCCGTACGGACCTGGGACGAGCGGCGGATCACCATGCCGGTGTCGTACTTCACCAGCAAGCCGTTCGAGAACTGGTCGCGCGGCGGCGCCCAGATGACCGGCACGGTCTTCCTCCACCTCGACCACAGCGCGCCGGTGGACCTGATGCGGGAGAAGCTCCAGGAGATCCTTGGCACGACCAAGGCCTGGGACGGCCGCGACTGGAGTCTGGCGGTCACCGACACGACGCCGAACACCATGGTGGTACGGGCGGTCGTCACGGCCAAGGACGCGGACGACGTGTGGACGGTCCGGTGCACCGTGCGCGAGCAGCTGATCGCCTGGCTGGCCGAGAAGCACTCCTACGCGCTCCCGCGCATAGCGACCGCCCCGGCGGACCGGCCCCCGAACGGCAAGCCGCCGGTGCCCGACGAAGAGCCGCGCACCGGACGCGGGTAGCGCGGACCGCTACTTGAGGCTTCGCACGTCCAGATGGTGCAGCACCCGGTCCACCACCTCGGGATCGACGCCGGGTTCGCTCCGGGCCGACAGCACCTCGCGCCGGGCGGCCGACATCATCTCGCGCTGGATCCGTTGCACCGACTTGACCCGCTGGGCGCGCTGCGCGAACGCCTCGCGCCGCTCGTCGTCCACGATCTCGGGGCTGATCCTGATTCCGATGTCGACCACGCCGCGGTGCAGCCGGTCCACGACGTCGTCAGGCAGGTCCTCGACATCCTGGATCTCCTTGAGCCTGCGCTTGGCGGCCTTGGCGGCCCGTACCGCCAGATCGCGTTCGAGTTCGCGCTCCGCTCCGGTGTCCGCGCGTACGCCGAGCTTCCGTACCAGCCACGGCAGCGTGAGTCCCTGGACGAGGAGGGTGGCCATGATGACGGAGAAGGCGATGAACACGATCTCGTCCCGCGCCGGGAAGGGCGAGCCGTCGTCCGTCCTGAGCGGAATGGCCAGCGCCAGCGCGACGGACGCCACCCCCCGCATCCCCGACCACCACATGACGACCGTCTCGCGCCAGCTGACGGGAATGTCCTCGTCGTAGTCGCGGAGCGTGTGCAGCCGCTTGGCCAGCCAGGTGGCGGGCAGCAGCCACACCAGCCGTACGCCGACGACGACTCCGACGATCGCTGCGCCCCAGCCGAGCATCTCGCCGAGGCGGTCCTCGGCCGTACCGAAGACGTTGTGCAGCTCGAGACCGATCAGGCCGAAGGCGATACCGGTGACCAGGGTGTCGACGATCTGCCAGAAGGTCTGTCCGGCGAGGCGGCCGAGTACGTCGTCGGCGTCGACGGCCTGCTCCGCGAGATACAGCGCGATGACGAGCACGGCGAGCACGCCGGACCCCTTGAACTCCTCCGCCAGCACGTACGCGACGAAGGGCGCCAGCAGCGTCAGGCTGATCTGCAGGGTCGCGTCGCCGAGGAAACCCATCAGTTTGTCGGTGACCCAGCCGAGCCCGAACCCGACGACGACGGCGACGAGCGCGGAGAGGAAGAGCTCCCCGACCGCGACCGGCCAGGAGAACGTCCCGCTCACCGCCGCCGCGATCGCCACGTGGTAGAGCACGATGGCCGTCACGTCGTTGAACAGCCCCTCGCCCTCCAGGATCGACACGAGCCGCCGCGGGAGCCCCAGCGACCCGGCCACGGCGGTGGCCGCGACCGGGTCCGGCGGGGCGACGAGCGCGCCGAGCGCGATGGCGGCGGCGAGCGGCAGCCCCGGGACGACGGCGTTGGCGACCGCGGCCACCGCGGCCGTCGTCACGAAGACGAGCGCCACCGCGAGCAGCAGGATGGGTCTGATGTTCGCGGTGAACTGCCGCCAGGAGGTGCGCTGTACGGCGGCGTACAGCAGGGGCGGCAGGACCAGCGGCAGGATGTACTCGGGCGGGACCTCGACGTTCGGTACGAACGGCAGCAGCGCCAGTACGATCCCGGCGACCGTCATCAGTACCGGCGCCGGCAGCCCGAGGCGCTCCCCCAGCGGCACCGTGACGACGGCCCCCAGCAACAGCAGGAACAGCAGGGCCAATTGATCCACGGTGCACCATCCGGCGGTTCGGAGTCTCGATGATCAAGACCCCAAGGGTGCCACTACTCGCGGATCCGCTGTCGGATCCAGACGCCGGCTTCCTTCAGCACACCGGTTCCCGCCCACGTGTCGCCGTCGCAGGTGCCGGTCTTGAAGACGGCTCCGGAACGGTTGTCGTCGGAGTAGTTCCAGTTGGTCCAGGAGATCTTCTTGCGCTTCATCAGGTCGAGGAAGCGCTGGGACTGGGCGAAGTCGTTGGCGCCCTCGCCGGCGTAGTTCTGCGTCCCGAACTCGGTGACGAACACGGGGAGCCGGTCGGAAGCCCGGTCGAGGGCGTCCAGGTACTCCCCCCGGTGCGAGGCGGCGTAGAAGTGGAAGGTGTACATGATGTTGGACGAGTTCACGGGGTTTCGGACGACCTCCTGCTCGTCAGCGCCCTCCGAGACCCCGAACGACGACCACGCGCGCGTGCCGACCAGGACCACGGCGTCCGGGTCCTGTGCCCTGATGACCGGGATGATCTTCTCGGCGTACGACTTGATCTTCGACCAGCTCGTGCCTGACGGCTCGTTGGCTATCTCGTAGAGAACGCCGGGGTTGTCCTTGTACTTCTTCGCCATCGCGGTGAAGAAGGTCTTGGCGCGCGAGAAGTTGAAGTCCGGGTCGCCCGGGTCGAGCATGTGCCAGTCGATCACGGCGTACATCCCGCGCCGGTGGGCCCCGTCGACGAACTTCTGGGCGAGGGCGGTGAAGCGCTGCGGGTCGGTCTCGTAGCCGCCCTCCTGGACGTACGTCGAGACGCGCAGGACGTCGGCGCGCCAGTCACCGGCGAGGGCGTCGAGCGATCCGTCGGTGACGCACTGGGCGTACCACTGGGTGCCGTGGGTGCTCATGCCGCGCAGCTGGACGGCCCGGCCCTGCTCGTTGCAGAGCTGGCGGCCGCAGACCTTGAGCTGTCCGTTGGCGGAGACGGCAGAGAGG
Source organism: Streptomyces sp. TRD_SC_5 (assembly GCF_056836825.1). NCBI lineage: Bacteria > Bacillati > Actinomycetota > Actinomycetes > Kitasatosporales > Streptomycetaceae > Streptomyces > Streptomyces sp. TRD_SC_5. The sequence continues at coordinate 1,761,927 of NZ_JBWZZS010000001.1, forward strand.
GAGGGGGAGGGAGTGGGGGCGGTGGGGGTGGCGCTGACAGGCGACTGGAGTGCGATCACAACTCCGAGCGCCGAGGCGAAGAGCAGGGGTTTGCGCATGGGTGGTGCTCCCTTCGGGTGGGGGTTCCGGTACGGGAGTTCGCGAGAAAGTTAGGGTTGTTTCCAGTTAGCGTCAAGAGTGTTGGGAAACTTTCCTAACAGTTACCCGGCCCACAAAATGGGGCCACAGCATTGAGCTGTGACCCCATGGGCGCCGCTGAGCTGCGACTACAACCCGCGCCTCATCGCCTGGTGCGGAATCCCCGCATCCGGGAATTCCGGCCCGTACACCACGTACCCGAGACGCTCGTAGAAGCCGAGCGCGTGCGTCTGCGCGTGCAGGTCCACCGCGCTCAGACCGCGCTCCCTGGCCGCGTCCTCGATCGCCCGCACCAGCGCCGCCCCGACGCCGAGCCCGCGCGCCTCGCGGCTGACGGCCAGCCGGCCGAGCGAGCCGACCGTCGCGTCCCCGCCGGTCCTGCCGGCCGCGGCGGCGCCGTACAGCAGCCGTCCCGTACCCAGCGGCACTCCCTCACCGGTCACGGCCAGGACGTGCACCGCGTCGGCGTCGTACGCGTCGTACTCGATGTCGGCGGGCACCCGCTGCTCGACGACGAACACCTGCTTGCGGACGGCGAAACAGGCCTCCATGTCGGCGGGCCCCTCGGCGATCCGGACGTCGTACGGCGAAGAGGACGAAGAAGGCGTACTCATCGGCCGCGCGTCACTCGCTCTCGGCGCGGATCACGTCCAGCGCCTTCTGCAGGTCAGCCGGGTACGAGCTCTCGAACTCGACCCACTGACCGTCCGACGGATGTTCGAAGCCGAGCCGCATCGCGTGCAGCCACTGCCGCGTCAGGCCGAGCCGCTTGCCCAGCGTCGGGTCGGCGCCGTATGTCAGGTCGCCCACGCAGGGGTGGCGGTGCGCGGACATGTGCACGCGGATCTGGTGCGTACGCCCCGTCTCCAGCTTGATGTCGAGGAGCGACGCGGCCCTGAAGGCCTCGATCAGGTCGTAGTGCGTGACGGAGGGCTTGCCCTCGGCCGTCACGGCCCACTTGTAGTCGTGGTTGGGGTGGCGCCCGATCGGGGCGTCGATGGTGCCGCTCATCGGGTCCGGGTGGCCCTGGACCAGCGCGTGGTACTTCTTCACGACGACCCGGTCCCGGAACTGCGCCTTGAGCAGCGTGTACGCCCGCTCCGACTTGGCCACGACCATGAGGCCCGACGTACCGACGTCGAGGCGGTGCACGATGCCCTGGCGCTCGGCGGCGCCCGAGGTCGAGATGCGGTACCCGGCGGCGGCGAGGCCGCCGATCACGGTGGTGCCGGTCCAGCCGGGGCTGGGGTGGGCGGCGACGCCGACCGGCTTGTCTATGACGACGATGTCGTCGTCGTCGTGCACGATCTCCATGCCCTCGACGGGCTCGGCGACGATCTGTACGGGCGCTGCGGCCTGCGGCATCTCCACCTCGAGCCAGGCGCCGCCCCGGACCCGCTCGGACTTCCCGACCACCGACCCGTCGACCTGAACCTTCCCGGCGGCGGCAAGCTCGGCCGCCTTCGTACGGGAGAACCCGAACATCCGGGAAATGGCGGCGTCGACGCGCTCGCCCTCAAGGCCATCGGGAACGGGCAGGGTGCGGAACTCGGGAATGGTACTCACCCGTCGAGTATGCCTTGTCAGTCCTTGTGAACGGTCCCGTCGGGGTCCAGCCCCCGGAACGACAGGATCACAATCAGGATGCCGCCGCACACGATCGCCGAGTCCGCGAGGTTGAAGACCGCGAAGTTCGCCGGAGCGATGAAGTCCACCACGGCGCCCTTGAAGACCCCGGGCGAGCGGAAGATGCGGTCGGTGAGATTGCCGAGCGCGCCGCCGAGCAGCAGCCCGAGAGCGATGGCCCAGGGCAGGCTGTAGAGCTTGCGCGCGAGCCGGGCGATCACCACGATCACGGAGGCCGCGATGGCCGTGAAGAGGACGGTGAAGGCCTCGCCGATACCGAACGCGGCGCCCGCGTTCCTGATCGCCTCGAACCTCAGCAGATCACCGATGACCTCGATCGGCTCATGGTGTTCCAGCTTGGCCACCACGAGCATCTTGCTGCTCAGATCGAGCACGTACGCCACGAGGGCCACGCTGAACAGCACAGCGATCCTCCGCTTGCCCCTGCCCGCCGGCTGCTCGTCGGGGGCCGCCGCATCGGAGATCTCCTCCGGCTCGCTTCCCCCGACCTCATCAGGGGTATCCGGCGTACCGATGATGCGCTCCGCCTCTGCCACGTGAGTCCCTCAACCTAGGTGCCTGACTGAGGATGAGGGTACGGCACACACGTACGGACAAACTTGTGGTGTCAGTAGCGGCGCTCCTGCTTCTGCTTGTCCTCCACGCACAGCGTGGCGCGCGGGAAGGCCTGCATGCGCGCCTTGCCGATCGGCTTGCCGCAGACCTCGCAGAGCCCGTACGTCCCGGCGTCCAGCCGCTCCAGGGCCCGCTCGGTCTGTTCCAGGCGCTCGCGGGCGCTGGCCGCCAGCGCCAGCTCGTACTCCCTGGAGATGTTCTTGGTGCCGGTGTCGGCCTGGTCGTCGCCCGCGCCGTCCCCGGAGTCCCGCATCAGCCCGGTCACCGCCTCCTCCGACGCGATGATCTCCGCCCTCAGACCGGACACCTCCTTCTCCAGCTCGGCCCGCGCCTCGGCGACCTCTTCCGGGGTCCAGGGGTTCTCCCCCGGCCTGACCGCGAGCTCGTCGGGGGCGGCCGGGGCGACCGTGCGGGACTTGGGTACCGCCGTCGCCGGGACCGCCTTCTTGGCGGCCGTGGTCCTGCCTGCGGTCTTTTTCGCAACCACCGTCTTGGCTCCTGTCTCTTCCGCGGCCTGGGCCGCCCCCTTGGCCGCGGGAACGGCCCTCTTCGCAGCCGCCTTCTCGGCAGGTGCCTTCTTGGCCGGTGCGGCCTTCTTCGCAGCGGTCTTCTTCGCGGCGGTCTTCTTGGCAGCGGTCTTCTTCGCGGCGGTCTTCTCGGCAGCGGCCTGCTCCGCGACGGGGTCGTTCTCCGCCGTGCCGGTCCCGTCTGCGCTCCGTGCGGCGGTCTTCTTAGCCACCATGGCCGCGGCCCCTTCACATATTGTGATCTTGCTCGCGCATCGTGCTGGGACGATAAGTCGACCCCAGCCCCGCGGCAACGGGGCACGCCGCCGGTTCGGCCCTACCGCGCGCCGTACGCGATGAGCCTGCATCGGTTGTGCCCAGCTCTCCGCCCGGTAATCCGCTCCGGGGGGCGCGGGCGGAGTCCGCAGGACGGCGTATGGCCATTCGGGTTATCGGCGTACGCTCCGGCGCCGCGCGAAAACCGGGCGGCCGTCCGGCCCCCCGGCCCGTACACTGGGCGCAGCGAAAGGCCTCGAAGGGGACGAGTAGCGTCGTACGCAGCCAAGAGCGATCCGGGGACGGTGTGAGCCCGGCGGCGAGCCCGGCGTGAAGCATCACCCCTGAGCCGCCGGAAGAAAGCTTTGGACAGTGGGCTCCGCCCACGGGCGCAAAGCAAGTAGAACCGGCATCGCTGCCCCAATGAGGGGGTCACGGGCGCCGCCCGGGGCCAAGGAGGGTGGTACCGCGGGAGCAGATCAGCGCTCTCGTCCCTCCGACGGAAGTCACAGTCCGCCGGAGGAATCGATGTCGCTGTACCGCCAGGTGCCCGCCCAGGTCGACCTGCCCGCGCTCGAGCACGCCGTGCTCGATTTCTGGCGCGAGAACAAGGTCTTCTCGAAGAGTCTCGAACAGTCCGAGGGGCGCCCCGAGTGGGTGTTCTACGAGGGTCCGCCCACCGCCAACGGCATGCCGGGCGCGCACCACATCGAGGCCCGCGTCTTCAAGGACGTCTTCCCGCGCTTTCGCACGATGCGCGGCTACCACGTCGCCCGCAAGGCCGGCTGGGACTGCCACGGCCTGCCGGTCGAGCTCGCCGTCGAGAAGGAACTGGGCTTCAACGGCAAGAAGGACATCGAGAAGTACGGCATCGCGGAGTTCAACGCGAAGTGCCGCGAGTCGGTGACCCGCCATACCGACGCCTTCGCCGAGCTCACGACCCGCATGGGTTACTGGACGGACCTCGACAACGCGTACCGCACCATGGACCCGTCGTACGTCCAGTCGGTCTGGTGGTCCCTGAAGGAGATCTTCAACAAGGACCTGCTGGTCCAGGACCACCGCGTCGCCCCCTGGTGCCCCCGCTGCGGCACGGGCCTGTCCGACCACGAGCTGGCACAGGGCTACGAGACGGTCGTGGACCCTTCGGTCTTCGTCCGTTTCCCCCTCACCTCGGGACCGCTCGCGGGCGAGGCGTCGCTGCTGATCTGGACGACGACGCCCTGGACCCTCGTCTCCAACACGGCGGTGGCGGCCCACCCCGACGTCACATACGTGGTGGCCACGAACGGCGAGGAGAAGCTGGTAGTGGCCCAGCCGCTCCTGGAGAAGTCCCTCGGCGAGGGCTGGGAGGCGACCGGCCCCACCTTCACCGGCGCGGAGATGGAGCGCTGGACGTACGAGCGCCCCTTCGCCCTGGTGGAGTTCGAAAAGCCGGCCCACTTCGTGGTGAACGCCGACTACGTCACCACGGAGGACGGCACGGGCTTGGTCCACCAGGCTCCGGCCTTCGGTGAGGACGACCTCAAGACCTGCCGGGCGTACGGCCTCCCGGTGGTGAACCCGGTCCTCCCGGACGGCACATTCGCCCCCGGCCTCGCCCTCGTCGGCGGCCAGTTCTTCAAGAAGGCCGACGAGGCTCTCACCGCCGACCTCGACACCCGCGGCCTGCTCTTCCGCCACACCCCGTACGAGCACAGCTACCCGCACTGCTGGCGCTGCCACACGGCGCTGCTCTACTACGCACAGCCGTCCTGGTACATCAGGACCACCGCGGTCAAGGACGCGATGCTGCGCGAGAACGAGCGGACGAACTGGTTCCCGGACTCGGTGAAGCAGGGCCGCTTCGGCGACTGGCTGAACAACAACATCGACTGGGCGCTGTCCCGCAACCGCTACTGGGGCACCCCGCTGCCCATCTGGCGCTGCGAGGACGATCACCTCACGTGCGTGGGCTCGCTGGCCGAGCTCTCGGACCTGACGGGCACCGACCAGTCGGACCTGGACCCGCACCGCCCGTACATCGACGCGGTCACCTTCCCGTGCCCCACCTGTCGCCAGACGGCGACGCGCGTCCCCGAGGTCATCGACGCCTGGTACGACTCGGGCTCGATGCCGTTCGCGCAGTGGGGCTACCCGTACCAGAACAAGGAGCTGTTCGAGAAGCGCTACCCGGCGCAGTTCATCTCGGAGGCGATCGACCAGACGCGCGGCTGGTTCTACACGCTCATGGCGGTCGGCACCCTGGTCTTCGACAAGTCGTCGTACGAGAACGTCGTCTGCCTGGGCCACATCCTCGCCGAGGACGGCCGGAAGATGTCGAAGCATCTGGGCAACACCCTCCAGCCCATCCCGCTCATGGACCAGCACGGCGCGGACGCAGTGCGCTGGTTCATGGCGGCGGGCGGCTCGCCGTGGGCGGCGCGCCGGGTGGGCCACGGCACGATCCAGGAGGTGGTGCGCAAGACGCTCCTGACCTACTGGAACACGGTCGCCTTCCAGGCCCTGTATGCCCGTACGTCGAACTGGGCCCCGTCCGCCGCCGACCCGGCCCCGGCGGACCGCCCGGTGCTGGACCGCTGGCTCCTGTCGGAGCTCCACGCGCTGACGGACCAGGTCACGCAGGGCCTGGAGTCGTACGACACGCAGCGAGCGGGCAAGCTCCTCTCCGCGTTCGTGGACGACCTCTCGAACTGGTACGTACGCCGCTCGCGCCGGCGCTTCTGGCAGGGCGACAAGGCCGCGCTGCGCACGCTGCACGACGTGGTGGAGACGGTCACGCGCCTGATGGCCCCCCTGACCCCGTTCATCACCGAGCGGGTCTGGCAGGACATGATCGTCCCGGTCACCCCCGACGCCCCGGAGTCGGTCCACCTCTCGACCTGGCCGGAGCCCGACCTCCCCTCGATCGACCCGACGCTCTCCCGGCAGATGGCGCTGGTACGCCGCCTGGTCGAGCTGGGCCGCGCGACGCGGGCGGAGTCGGGCGTGAAGACCCGCCAGCCGCTTTCGCGCGCCCTGGTGGCGGCCTCGGGCTTCGAGTCCCTGACTCCCGAGCTCCAGGCCCAGATCACCGAGGAGCTGAACGTCTCCTCGCTCGCGTCTCTCTCGGAGGTCGGCGGCTCCCTGGTCGATACGACGGCCAAGGCGAACTTCCGCGCCCTGGGCAAGCGCTTCGGCAAGGGCGTGCAGGCGGTGGCCAAGGCGGTCGCGGAGGCGGACGCGGCGGCGCTGTCCCTGGCCCTGCGCGAGGGAACGGCGACGGTCACGGTGGACGGCGAGACGGTCTCCCTCTCGCCCGACGAGGTGATCATCACCGAGACGCCGCGTGAGGGCTGGTCGGTCGCCTCCGACTCGGGCGCGACGGTCGCCCTGGACCTGGAGATCACCCCGGAGCTGCGGCGGGCGGGCCTGGCCCGTGACGCGATCCGTCTGATCCAGGAGGCGCGCAAGAACAGCGGCCTGGACGTGGCCGACCGCATCGCGGTCCGCTGGACCACCACCTCCGAGGAGACGGCGGCGGCCCTGTCCGAGCACGCGGCCCTGATCGCGGACGAGGTTCTGGCCCTGGACTTCACCAAGGCGGAAGCGGACGCCACGTACGGCACCCCCTTCACGGACGAGGGCCTGTCCCTGACCTTCCGCCTCCGCAAGACCGAGGCGTAACGCCCACCCCGGCAACCGGGCCCGGCCGACCTCGTCGGCCGGGCCTTTGCTTGTTCCCCTGCCCGGCACTCTCCAGCCCCTCCGGCGTTTGAGGAGCGGGGTCTGGGGCGGCGCCCCAGTTCGGGAAGGGGCGGGGTGGGGAAAGAGCCCGCCGCAGGCGTCGCACACCCGCACCCGCCCGTGCGCGCGCACTCGTACGCAAAAGGACCGGGCCCCGGGGAAGGAATCCCCGGGGCCCGGCCCTCAGCCTGCCGACGGCTACGCGCTCAGCGCGCGCACCGCTGTCAGTTGTCGTCCTCGTCGATCAGGAACCCGCGCATCGGCGACGGAGCCTGCTGCATCGGCTGCGGCGCCTGCGGCCGAACCGGAGCCATCGGCTGAGTCATCGCCGGCGACATCTGCTGCTGGCCGCCGTACGACGGACCGTTCGAGGACTGGCCACCGTGGCCGCCCATCGACGGGTTGCCACCCATGGAGTGCCCCATCGCACCCGCACCGGCCGGCGCCATCGACCCGCTCATCTGCGGAGCCGGCGGCAGCGACGCGGTCGCCGGGGTACGCGGCGGAGCCAGCGAGTCGTCCGCCTGGGTCTCCAGCTGACGCAGCTGGCTCTCCAGGTAGGACTTCAGCCGGGTCCGGTACTCGCGCTCGAAGCCACGCAGGTCCTCGACCTTGCGCTCCAGCGTCGCGCGGGCCGACTCCAGCGAGCCCATCGCTACGCGGTGCTTCTCCTGCGCGTCCCGCTCCAGCGCGTCAGCCTTCGCACGGGCGTCCCGCTCCAGACCCTCGGCGCGGCTACGAGCCTCACCGACGATCTTGTTGGCCTCGGAACGGGCCTCGGCGATCGCCTGGTCGGCGGTCTGCTGGGCCAGCGAGAGCACACGAGCGGCGCTGTCGCCGCCGGGGCCCTGACCGGGCTGCGGGAGCTGCGGACCGTGGCCGCCCATGGGGCCGCCCATCGGGCCACCCATGCCCTGGCCCATCTGACCCTGGCCCATCTGCTGGCCCATCTGGCCCTGCATCTGGCCCTGGCCCATCGGGCCGCCCTGTCCCATCGGACCGGGACCGTGCTGGCCCTGCTGACCCTGGCCGTGCTGACCCTGGCCCAGCTGGCCCTGGCCGTGCTGACCCTGACCGTGCTGGCCCTGCTGTCCGTGACCGCTGGGACCGGCGGGCAGCTGCGGAGCGCCACCGGGCAGCTGGGGCGGACCCATCTGCGGGGGCTGCTGCTGGACCGGCGGGCCGGATATGGCCGCGGGCACGGGCGCGCCGGGACGATCCTGCTGCTCCGGCGGCTTGCGCATACCTTGCTGCTGCTGGTTCTGCGCGGCGGCACGCGTCGCGGCGGCCAGCTTCGCGCGGAGATCCTCGTTCTCGCGGAGCAGGCGCGTCAGTTCAGCTTCGACCTCGTCGAGGAAGGCATCGACCTCGTCCTCGTCATAGCCTTCTCGGAGGCGGACGGTCGTGAACTGCTTGTTCCGCACGTCCTCGGGGGTCAACGGCATCTCTTCTTCACCTCTACGTAGTCGTCGGCAGTCGGCAAGACCGTATCGCTCACAGTCTGATCACAATGCTGATCAGGATGTAGACGATGATCATCAGAACGAAGAAGGACAGGTCGAGTGCCACGCCCCCGAGACGCAGCGGCGGAATGAACCGCCGCAGAAGCTTGAGCGGTGGATCGGTGACAGTGTAAGTGGCCTCCAGAACGACCACCATCGCCTTGCCGGGTTCCCATGAGCGCGCGAACTGGAAGACGTAATCCATGACCAGCCGGAAGATCAGGACGATCAGGAAGCACATCAGCGCGATGTAGATCACCTGTAGTGCGACGCTCATCTCGCGCTTCCCTCTCCCCGTGCTCTCATGGTTCCGGCCTCCCGGCCGGGTTCGTTCCCGGTGTCGTGTCTCAGCTCTGGTTGAAGAATCCGCCCTCTGCAATACGGGCCTTGTCCTCCGCCGTGACATCGACGTTAGCAGGCGACAACAGGAACACCTTCTGCGTCACTCGTTCAATGCTGCCATGCAGACCGAAGACGAGACCCGCCGCAAAGTCGACAAGTCGCTTCGCGTCCGTGTCGTCCATCTCGGTCAGGTTCATGATCACCGGAGTGCCCTCACGGAAGTGTTCCCCGATGGTACGGGCCTCGTTGTAGGTCCGCGGGTGCAGCGTGGTGATGCGGTAGGGCTCCCGCTCGGACACAACCTTGGGCATGATCACCGGTGCGTTCTTCTCCATGTTCGGACGTTCAGGTGTGATGGATGCCACGGGGGCGATACGTGCCGGTCGTCCGCTTTCTACGGGAAGCGGAGCGGAGTGGGGCACCGGCTCGCGCTGCGCGGGCGGCTGCACCACACGGACCGGCTCTTCGTGCCGCTCCTGGTGCGGGGGCTGGTGCCGGCGGTGCTCCCGCTCGGGCTCCGGCTCGGGTTCGAAATCGTCATCGGGATCGAAACCCCGGCCGTCGTACCCATCGTCCTCCACGAGGCCGAGGTAGACCGCCATCTTGCGCATCGCGCCGGCCATTCTCTGAGTCCTCCGCTCTGTGGTGGATCGCCCTTGTTGCCAACGTGCAGCGTCACCAAGTGCCCGCGATCCACTCGGCCCGCCCACCTATCAGTGGGAATGACCATATTTTCTGCTGTGGTCCGACTTGCTTCGCGACGTTACCCGAGCCGGGGTCGGACTCCGAGCACCGCAGTACCGACGCGTACATGTGTCGCTCCGGCGGCCACGGCCTGCTCGAGATCCGCACTCATCCCTGCCGAGACCATGTTCGCAGCAGGATGAGCCGCGCGCAGGCTTGATGAGAATTCCATCAGCCGCTCGAACGCCGCCTGTTCGCGCCCCGCGTACGGCCCGGCGAGCGGCGCGACCGTCATCAGCCCGCCGAGCCGGAGCCCCGGGGCTCCGGCCACCTTCGCGGCCAACTCCTCGATGCCGTCGGGTCCGACACCGCCCCGCTCCCCCCGCTCGCCCGACTCGGCGTCGAGGGCGACCTGGATGAGGCAGTCGAGCTCGCGCCCGGCCCGTACCGCCGCCGTCGACAGCGCCGTAACGAGCTTCGACCGGTCCACGGACTGCACCACGTCGGCATAACCTGCCACAGAACGGACCTTGTTCGTCTGGAGTTGTCCGACGAAGTGCCAGCTGACCGGCAGGTCCGCCGACTCGGCCGCCTTGGGGGCCGCGTCCTGGTCCTTGTTCTCCGCGACGTGGCGTACGCCGAGCTCGGCGAGCAGGCGCACATCGCTCGCGGGGTACGTCTTGGTGACCACGATCAAGGTCACCTCGTCACGCGCCCGCCCCGCCGCCGAGCACGCGGCGGAGATACGTTCCTCCACCTGCGCCAGATTTGCGGCGAGTTGAGTCTTACGGTCTGTCATGTCCTACCTATCCAGCCAGACATATCCGGCGAGCCGCCCCGTGGTGCGGTCGCGGCGGTACGAGAAGTGGTCGCCCGACTCCAGCGTGCAGACCGGCGACTGCCGCCGGTCGCGTACGCCGAGTGCTTCGAGCTGGGCATGCACCCCGGCGGTCACATCGACGGCCGGTGTTCCCCAGCTGGTCTCCGACCAGGCGGCGGGCACCGCTTCCGCGACCTCGTCCCGCATCCCCGCCGGGACTTCGTAGCAGCGCCCGCAGACCGCGGGCCCCGTACGCGCGGTGATACGGGAAGGATCGGCGCCCAGTGTGATCATCGCCTCGACGGCGGCGGGAACGACCCCCGCGACCATGCCGGGGCGTCCGGCATGTGCGGCGGCCGCGACACCGGCGACGGGGTCGGCGAGCAGAACGGGTGTGCAGTCCGCGGTGAGCACGGCGAGGGCGAGCCCGCGCCGTGCGGTGACGACCGCGTCCACCGAAGGAACTTCGGCGTCGCCCCACGGTCCGTCGACCACGGCCACGTCCCGCCCGTGCACCTGGTTCATCCAGACGACCAGGTCCGGGTCGAGGCCGAGCGACTTGGCCGCCAGTTCCCTGTTGCCGCGTACGGCGGCCGGGTCGTCGCCGACCGCGCCGCCGAGATTGAGCGCCTCGTACGGAACGGCGCTCACCCCGCCCCACCTGTCGGTGAAGGCGAAGTGCGCGCCGTTCTCGTGTATCGCGTCGTGCCGCACTGTCACTTCAAGAAGTCCGGGACATCCAGCTCTTCGGCCTGGCTGTCGTACGGACGGGCCGGCGGTACGTGCGGCGGCGAGACCGGCGTGTTCGGCAGCTCGCTGACCGGCGCGGCCTCGGCCTGGACCGGAGCCGGCTCCTCGCGCTCGCGCGGGGGGACGGTGCCGATGCCGCCGACGGGCCGCGAGGTCTCCGCGGGCCGGGACGGCGCGGGCTCCTCGCGCTTGGCGCCCGAACCGGCACCGGCGCCGAGCACGTTCTCGCGGCGGGCCGGCGGCTGTCCGCCGTCGAAGCCCGCGGCGATGACGGTGACCCGTACCTCGTCGCCCAGCGCGTCGTCGATGACCGCGCCGAAGATGATGTTGGCCTCGGGGTGCGCGGCCTCGCTCACCAGCTGCGCGGCCTCGTTGATCTCGAACAGGCCGAGGTCCGAACCACCCGAGATGGAGAGCAGCACGCCACGGGCGCCGTCGATGGACGCCTCCAGGAGCGGCGAGGAGATCGCCATCTCGGCCGCCGCCACCGCGCGGTCGTCGCCGCGCGCCGAGCCGATGCCCATGAGCGCCGAACCCGCCTCGGACATGACCGACTTGACGTCGGCGAAGTCGAGGTTGATGAGGCCGGGGGTGGTGATGAGGTCGGTGATGCCCTGGACGCCGCTCAGCAGGACCTGGTCCGCCGACTTGAAGGCGTCCAGCACGCTGACCTGACGGTCCGAGATGGACAGCAGCCGGTCGTTCGGGATGACGATGAGGGTGTCGACCTCTTCGCGGAGCTCGGCGATGCCGTCCTCCGCCTGGTTCGCGCGGCGCCGGCCCTCGAAGGTGAACGGGCGGGTGACCACGCCGATCGTGAGGGCGCCGAGCGAGCGCGCGATGTTGGCGACGACGGGTGCGCCACCGGTTCCGGTGCCACCGCCTTCGCCCGCGGTGACGAAGACCATGTCGGCCCCCTTGAGGACCTCCTCGATCTCCTCGCGGTGGTCCTCTGCCGCCTTGCGGCCGACTGCCGGGTTGGCTCCGGCGCCGAGGCCGCGGGTCAGTTCGCGTCCGACGTCGAGCTTGACGTCGGCGTCGCTCATCAACAGAGCTTGCGCGTCGGTGTTGATCGCGATGAACTCGACGCCCTTGAGACCGACCTCGATCATCCGGTTGATGGCATTGACACCACCGCCGCCGACACCGATGACCTTGATGACTGCGAGGTAGTTCTGCGGTGCTGCCACGTCGAAGGCCTCTCGCCTCGAGTTACGTGCCGCCGCGGGGTTGCAGCGCCGCGACGACTGATGCCGATTGGGACGGTCCGAACGCCGACCCGAACCCTAACGGTGAAGTTTAGGGTTACCAGTGTGTCTGTTCCTTGGACTCTCCGAACAGGACACTAAGTCGACAAGTGGCGCACGTTCAACGAACACGCCGAACCTCCCGTTTTTCTTTTCACCCTATGTGATCACCCATATCGCTGGCCAACCAGGGTGCTGGCCAGCGCGTATGACCGTCAACTCCCTGATGCGGCGGGGGCCGTGGGCGCACTCACATTGAAGTGCACGGCCGTCGGAACTGCTTTCATGAGCGCCTTCAGCGCACGCGCCTTCGCTTCGCCCTGCTCGGCACTGCCCCAGTCAACAGTACGGTCCCCGGTGAGCCCCAGGGTTACGGAGTCGTACGAGCCGACCTGAACCGTCCGCACGTGGCCGACGACGGACTGCGGCAGGTCGCCGGTGACGCGTACCGCCTCACGCACCAGCCGGTCCGCGCCGAAGCGGCGCAGGCTCGGGGAGTCGCCGGGCGCCAATTCCAGCAACGGGACACCGTCGGGCGCCTTGGCGACCGTGGCGAACCGCACACTCTCGTCGTCCACTTCGATGAAGTTTGCGCCCTTCTCGATGAGCAGTACCGGCTTTCGCTCGGTCACTTTCAGACCAATGCCGTGCGGCCATGAGCGAACGACTTCCACCGAGTCGATACGGCGCAATTTCTGCCGCAGCCGGTCCTCAATGACATCCGTGTCGACTGAAATCAGTGGCGCCCCGACCGGCACGGCCGCGGCGTCCAGTACCTCATCGGGCGTCAGAACCTGGGTGCCCGACGCCTTCACGCGCTCCACCCGCAGCCAGGAAGAGCCGTAAAGCACCCAGATTCCGCCTGCCGTGAGCAGCACCGCCAGGACGAGCCCCAGGATCAGGACCCCGCGCCCGGGCAGCCGGAACCGGCGACCGGCTCCACCCCGACCGGGACGGCCGTACGGCGGGCGGGCCGCCGACGACCCCTGCGCCTGTCGTTCACCGCGCTGGGCGGTCGTCGGTCCGGCCACTCCCTGTCGCCTCCTGGGCACCTGCGTCGGTGGGCCGTTCAGCCGGCCCTGCGTGCGGCGATCGCCTCGTACACCATGCCGACGAGCAGGTCGTCGGCGTCCCGGCGGCCGAACTCGGCGGCGGCGCGGGACATCTCGAACAGCCGGTGCGGGTCCGCGAGGACCGGGAGCACCTGGCTCTGCACCCACTCGGGCGTCAGCTGCGCGTCGTCGACCAGCAGGCCGCCGCCGGCGTTGACCACCGGCTGGGCGTTGAGCCGCTGCTCGCCGTTGCCGATGGGCAGCGGGACGTACGCGGCGGGCAGCCCGACGGCGGAGAGTTCGGCGACGGTCATCGCGCCCGCGCGGCAGAGCATCATGTCGGCCGCGGCGTACGCGAGGTCCATCCGGTCCACGTACGGTACCGGGATGTAGGGCGGCATACCCGGCATGTTGTCCACGCGCGGCAGTTCGTTCTTGGGGCCGACCGCGTGCAGGATCTGGATGCCGGAGCGCTGGAGCACCGGCGCGACCTGCTGGATCACCTCGTTGAGGCGCCGCGCGCCCTGCGAGCCGCCGGAGACCAGCAGCGTCGGCAGGTTCGGATCGAGGCCGAAGGCGGCGCGCGCCTCCGGGCGGACCCGGGCCCGGTCGAGGGTGGCGATGGTGCGGCGCAGCGGGATGCCGATGTAGCGGGCGCCGCGCAGCTTGCTGTCGGGGGTGGAGACGGCCACGGCGTGCGCGTAGCGCGAGCCGATCTTGTTGGCCAGACCCGGCCTGGCGTTGGCCTCGTGGACGATGATCGGTACGCCGAGGCGCTTGGCCGCGAGGTAGCCGGGCAGGGCGACGTAACCGCCGAAGCCGACGACGCAGTCCGCCTTCGTACGCTCCAGGATCTGCTCGGCGGCCTTGATGGTGCCGCGCAGCCGCCCGGGGACGGTGATCAGTTCCGGGGTGGGCCTGCGGGGCAGCGGGACCGCGGGGATCAGCCCGAGTTCGTAGCCGCGCTCGGGTACGAGCCTGGTCTCAAGTCCGCGCTCCGTGCCGAGGGCTGTGATGCCCACGGAAGGGTCCTGCCTCCGCAGTGCGTCCGCGAGGGCAAGCGCGGGCTCGATGTGGCCGGCGGTCCCCCCACCGGCGAGTACGACATGCACCGAAATTCACCGCTCTCCGGACGGACGCTTCTTGACGCGCCGTCTCATCGTCTTCCATCTCACCCCGGCCCCTTTGCCAAGGACTGTCCTTCGCATGGCGAGGGCGGCCTTCGCGGCGGGATCCTCTCGCGCGAAGGCGATCAGCAACCCTACGGCGAACATGGTCGGCAGCAGGGAGGAGCCCCCGTACGAGAACAGCGGGAGCGGGACACCGGCGATCGGCAGCAGGCCGAGCACCGCACCGATGTTGACCACGGCCTGAGCCGTGATCCAGGTGGTCACACCTCCCGCTGCGTACCTCACGAAGGGGTCCTCCGTGCGTCCGGCCACGCGGATACCCGCATAGCCTAGAGCCGCGAAGAGGGCGAGTACCGACAGCGTCCCCGCCAGACCCAGTTCCTCCCCGGTGATGGCGAAGATGAAGTCCGTGTGCGGCTCGGGGAGTTGACCCCATTTTTCCACACTTGCACCCAGTCCCGAACCGAACCAACCGCCCGAGGCGAGAGCATAGATTCCGTGCACCGCCTGCCAGCATTCACCCTTGGGACCGAGATCGGTCGCGCCGGTGCAGGCGAGGCGTGACATCCGGTTGGCGTTGCTGCTGATGAGGACGAAGCCGACGAAGGCGGCGAAGGCCAGTACGCCGGCGAAGAGCCGGGTGGGCGCTCCCGCGAGCCACAGCAGGCCGAAGAGGATCGCGGTGAGGAGGATCGCCGTACCCATGTCGCCGCCGAGCATGATCAGGCCGAGCAGCAGGAAGGCGACGGGGACGAGCGGCACCAGCATGTGCTTCCACTGGGTCAGCAGCCGCTTCTCCTGCTTGCGGGCGAGCAGGTCGGCCCCCCACAGGACGAGGGCCAGCTTGCCGAACTCGCTGGGCTGGAGCATGAAGGGGCCGCCGAGCGAGATCCAGTTCTGGTTCCCGCCGATGGAGACTCCTATCCCCGGGATCTGGACGAGCACCATCAGGAAGACGGTCATGGCCAGCAGCGGGTAGGACAGCGCGCGGTGCAGCTTGGCGGGCATCCGGGAGGCGGCGAGCAGCAGAGCCGTTCCGATGACCGCCGCGACGAACTGCTTGCGGAAGAAGTACGAGGCGGGGAGTGACAGCTCCAGCGCCTTGATCATCGAGGCGGAGTAGACCATCACGAGACCGAGCACGGTGATCAGCAGGGCGCTGCCCAGGATGAGGTAGTACGCCGTCAGAGGCCGGTCCCAGGTGCGGCGCGCCTGCTCGTACAGCCGGCGCAGACGGTTCTCACCGGGCGGTCCGGGCAGGCGCGGCGCGCGGCGGCGTACGGCGGCCGGGCGGCGGGTGGTGGTCCGCGTCGCGGCCGACCTCGCCCCGGCCGTCCCGGCGCGCCCGCGCAGCACGGTGCGGCCGCGCGGGGCACTGTCGTCGGCCAACATCTCGGTGTCCCCTCCACTCGTGCGCTGCGCCGGACCGGTCCGTGGCGCGGGGACCGGTTCGCTAGTCGCGCTCCGGAGCCAACTCGCGTACGGCGTCGGCGAATGCCTCGCCCCGCTTGTTGTAGTTGGTGAACATGTCCATGGAGGCGCAGGCCGGGGCCATCAGGACCGTGTCCCCGGGCTGTGCGAGCCGCGCCGCTTCGCGGACCGCCGCCGACATCGCCCCAGTGTCGGTCCGGTCGAGGTCGACCACCGGTACTTCGGGGGCGTGTCGCGCGAGGGCTTCGCGGATGAGCGCGCGGTCGGCGCCGATGAGGACGACGCCGCGCAGTCGCTTTGCCGACTTCTCGACCAGCTCGTCGAAGGTGGCGCCCTTGGCGAGGCCGCCCGCGATCCACACGATGGGGTCGTACGCCGCCAGGGAGGCTTCGGCGGCGTGGGTGTTGGTGGCCTTGGAGTCGTCGACGTACGCGACTCCGGCCACGTCCGCGACGTGCTCGATGCGGTGGGCGTCGGGGCGGAAGGCCCGCAGTCCGTCGCGTACGGCGGCGGGCTCCACGCCGTAGGCGCGGGCGAGGGCGGCGGCCGCGAGGGCGTTGGCGATGTTGTGCGGGGCCGGCGGATTGACGTCGGAGACGTCCGCCAGCTCCTGCGCGTTCTTCTGGCGGTTGGCGACGAAGGCACGGTCGACCAGGATGCCGTCGACGACGCCGAGTTGGGAGGGCGCGGGCGGGCCGAGGGTGAAGCCGATCGCGCGGCAGCCTTCCTCGACGTCGGCCTCGCGGACCAGGTCCTCGGTGGCCGGGTCGGAGGCGTTGTAGACGCAGGCGACCTGGTTGCCCTCGTAGATCCGGCCCTTGTCGGCGGCGTACGCCTCCATCGAGCCGTGCCAGTCGAGGTGGTCGGGGGCGAGGTTCAGCACGGCCGCGGAGTGGGCGCGCAGCGAGGGCGCCCAGTGCAGCTGGTAGCTGGAGAGCTCGACGGCCAGTACGTCGTACGGCTCGTCGCCGAGGACCGCGTCCAGCAGGGATACGCCGATGTTGCCCACGGCGGCGGTACGCAGGCCCGCGGCCTCCAGGATGGAGGCCAGCATGCGTACGGTCGTGGTCTTGCCGTTGGTGCCGGTCACCGCGAGCCAGGGTGCGGCGTCCGGACCCCGGAGCCGCCAGGCCAGCTCTACGTCGCCCCAGATCTCCACGCCCGCCTCGGCGGCGGCCCGGAAGAGCGGCTTGTCGGGCTTCCAGCCGGGCGCGGTGACGATCAGCTCGGTGCCCTCGGGGAGGGTCGCGCCGTCACCGAGGCGCACGGTGACGCCCAGGGCTTCAAGTTCGGCGGCCTGGGCGCGGGAGCGCTCGTCGTCGCCGTCGTTGACGACGGTGACGTGGGCCCCGAGCCCCCGCAGCACACGTGCTGCGGGGATCCCGGAGACGCCAAGACCCGCGACGGTCACCCGCTTGCCGGTCCAGGTCACTTCTGTCACTTGTCGGCCGCCCAGCCCGCGTAGAAGAGCCCGAGGCCGATGATCACGCACATGCCCTGGATGATCCAGAAGCGGACCACCACAAGGACTTCGGACCAGCCCTTGAGTTCGAAGTGATGCTGGAGCGGCGCCATTTTGAAGACCCGCTTGCCGGTCATCTTGAACGAGCCGACCTGGATTACGACGGACATCGTGATGAGGACGAACAGACCGCCGAGCAGCGCCATCAGGAACTCGGTGCGCGAGCAGATCGCCAGACCCGCGAGCGCGCCGCCGAGGGCGAGCGAGCCGGTGTCACCCATGAAGATCTTGGCGGGCGAGGTGTTCCACCACAGGAAGCCGAAGCAGGCACCCATCAGGGCGGCGGCGACGACCGCGAGGTCGAGTGGATCTCGTACTTCGAAACAGGCTTCCGGGTTGGTCAGGCTCGGCGCGTCGGCGCAGGACTCCTGGAACTGCCACAGACCGATGAAGGTGTACGCACCGAAGACCATCACGGAGGCGCCGGTGGCGAGTCCGTCGAGGCCGTCGGTGAGGTTCACACCGTTCGACATCGCCAGGATCATGAACAGCGCCCAGACCACGAACAGCACCGGGCCGATCGACCAGCCGAAGTCCTGGACGAAGGAGAGCCTGGTGGAGGCCGGGGCGTTGCCTCGGATGTCCTTGAACTGCAGGGCCAGCACGGCGAAGGCGATACCGACGATCAGCTGTCCGGCCATCTTCGCCTTGGCCCGCAGGCCCAGCGAACGCTGCTTGACGATCTTGATGTAGTCGTCGAGGAAACCGACCAGGCCCATGCCCGCCATGAGGAAGAGCACCAGCAGGCCGGAGACGCTCGGCTTCTCGCCGGTGATCACCTTCGCCATGGCGTACGCGATGAGCGTGGCCAGGATGAAGGCGATGCCGCCCATGGTCGGCGTACCGCGCTTGCCGTGGTGGCCGCGCGGGCCGTCGTCCCGGATGAACTGCCCGTAACCCTTGCGGGCCAGCAGTTTGATGAGCAGCGGGGTACCGATCAGGGTCAGGAAGAGCCCGATGGCTCCCGCGAAGAGGATCTGCCTCATCGGCCGGCGACCTCGCCCTCGGTGCGGTGGTCGAGGAGCGCAAGCGCGACCCGCTCGAGACCGACCGACCTGGAAGCCTTCACCAGCACGACGTCTCCCGGACGCAGTTCACTGCGCAACAGGTCGACCGCCGCCTGCGCGTCGGACACGTGCACCGACTCCTCACCCCACGAACCCTCGTTGTAAGCGCCCAGCTGCAGCCAGGACGCTTCCCTGCCCCCGACTGCCACGAGCTTGCTGACGTTGAGCCGGACGGCGAGCCGTCCGACCGCGTCGTGCTCGGCGAGCGAATCGTCACCCAGCTCGGCCATGTGACCGAGCACCGCCCACGTACGACGCCCCGTGCCCATGGACGCGAGCGCACGCAGGGCGGCTCGCATGGATTCGGGGTTCGCGTTGTAGGCGTCGTTGACGACTGTCACGCCGTCAGGACGCTCGGTGACCTCCATGCGCCAGCGGGACAGCGTGCCCGCCTCGGAGAGCGCGGTGGCGATCTCGTCCACGGACATGCCCAGCTCATGGGCGACGGCGGCCGCGGCGAGCGCGTTCGACACGTGGTGCTCACCGTACAGCCGCATGGTCACGTCACTGCACCCGGTGGGTGTGCGAAGACTGAACGCCGGCCGGCCGTTCTCGGTTAGCCGGACGTTCTCGGCCCGTACGTCCGCATCTGCGGCCTCACCGAAGAGCACCACACGGGCTTTTGTACGAGCCGCCATGGCCCGGACGAGCTGATCGTCGGCGTTGAGCACGGCCACACCGCCGGCGTTGGCCGACGGCAGCGCCTCGACCATCTCGCCCTTGGCCTCGGCGATCTGCTCGCGGCCGCCGAACTCGCCGATGTGGGCGGTGCCGACGTTCAGTACGAGGCCGATGCGCGGCGGGGTCAGCCCGGTGAGGTACCGGATGTGCCCGATGCCGCGCGCGCCCATTTCGAGGACCAGGTGCTCGGTGTCCTCGGTGGCGCGCAGCGCGGTGAGCGGCAGGCCGATCTCGTTGTTGAGGGAGCCGGGCGTCCAGACCGTGGGGCCCTTGCGCTCCAGGAGCTGGGCGATGAGGTCCTTGGTGGAAGTCTTGCCGGCTGAGCCGGTGAGCGCGACGACCTTCGTGCCGAGCCGTCCGACGACGGCGCGTGCCAGGGCGCCCAGCGCCTCGGTGACGTCGTCCACGACGATGGCGGGTACGCCGACCGGTCGGGTGGCCAGCACGGCTGCGGCGCCGGAGGCGACGGCCCGCTCGGCGTAGTCGTGGCCGTCGACCTTCTCGCCCGCGAAGGCGGCGAAGAGGCTGCCGGGCTTCACCTCGCGGGAGTCGATGACGACGGGGCCGGCCACCCGCAGGGCGCTGTCCGGTATGTCGTGCGACTGCCCGCCGGTGATCTCGGCGATCTCGGCGAGGGAGAGTGCGATCACTTGGCCACCCCGCCGTCCGGGGTCAGTGCGGCGGCGCGGATCGCGTGCCGCAGCACCTGGCGGTCGTCGAAGGGGCGTACCACTCCGGCGATGTCCTGGCCCTGCTCGTGCCCCTTGCCCGCGACGAGCACGGTGTCGCCGGGCTTGGCGCGGGCGACCGCCGTCGCGATGGCCGAGGCCCGGTCGGCGTCGATCAGGACGTCGCCGCGCTCGTGCGCGGGGACCTCGGCGGCCCCCGCGAGCATCGCGGCGAGGATCGCGAGGGGGTCCTCGGAGCGCGGGTTGTCGGAGGTCAGTACGGCGGTGTCGGCGAGCCTGGCGGCGGCGGCGCCCATCGAGGGCCGCTTCTGCTTGTCGCGGTCGCCGCCGCAGCCGAGCACGATGTGCAGTTCGCCCTCGGTGACCTTGCGCAGCGCGCGCAGGACCGATTCGACGGCGTCCGTCTTGTGGGCGTAGTCGACGACGGCGAGGTACGGCTGGCCCGCGTCCACGCGCTCCAGACGGCCCGGTACGCCGGGGACGGCGGCGATGCCGTCGGCGGCGGTCTGCGGGTCGACGCCCGCGACGGCGAGGGTGACGATCGCGGCGAGCGTGTTGGCGACGTTGAACGGGCCGGCCAGCGGGGCGGTCGCGGTGACGCGCTCCCCCTTGGGGCCGATCGCCGTGAACGTACTGGTGAAGGGGCCGACCTCGACGCCCTCGGCGCGCCAGTCGGCGTCCGGGTGACCCTCGGCGGAGAAGGAGGTGACCGGGACGCCCGACTCGGTGATGAGCCGCCGGCCGTATTCGTCGTCGAAGTTCACGACGCCGACCTTGCTGCGCTCCGGGGTGAAGAGACGAGCCTTCGCCTGGAAGTAGTCCTCCATGTCGGAGTGGAATTCCATGTGCTCGGGGCTCAGGTTGTTGAAGACCGCGACGTCGAAGACGCAGCCGTCGACCCGGCCGAGCACCAGCGCGTGGCTGGAGACCTCCATGGCGACCGCGTCGACACCGCGTTCGCGCATCACGGCGAAGAGGGCCTGGAGGTCGGTGGCCTCGGGGGTGGTGCGCTCGGACTTGATGCGCTCGTCGCCGATGCGCATCTCGACCGTACCGATCAGGCCGGGCAGCCTCCCGGCCGCCCGCAGACCGCCCTCGACGAGGTACGCCGTGGTGGTCTTGCCGGAGGTCCCGGTGATGCCGAGCTGGAGCAGGGCGTCGCCGGGGTGGCCGTAGATCTCGGTGGCGAGCTCACCCATCCGGCCGCGCGGGTCGTCGACGACCAGGGCCGGCAGGCCCGTGGCCTCGGCCCTCGCGGCGCCGCTGGGATCGGTGAGGATCGCGGCCGCGCCGAGTCCCGCCGCCTGCGTGGCGAAGTCGGCGCCGTGGAGGCGCGCCCCGGGCAGGGCGGCGTACAGATCACCGGGCCTGACCGCGCGGGAATCGTGCGTGATACCGGTGACCTCGGTCGCGCCCGGGGGGTCGATACCCAGGCGCTCGGCCAGCTCCCCGAGGGGTGTCGGGCGGACCTGGACCGGCCGGGGCGCTCCGGGGTACGTCACCGTTGCGTCCTTCTGGGTGGTTTGGGACTGATCAGCGTGTGGCACGGCGGTGAGCGTACCGGGCGTACCCGGCCCCCCGCGAAACGAGGGGGGAGGGTCTTCTTGGTTCCCGGGGTTCCGGGTGATGGTTGTCACTGGTGGTCCTGAGTCACTCGCCGGGTGTGAAGGACACCGGCAGCCGGGCGGGCTTGCTGCCGGTCGGTGCGACCTGGAGGGTCTTCAGTGCGAACTCCATAACCTTCTTGTAGATGGGGCCGCAGATCTGGCCGCCGAAGTAGCTGCCCCTGGTCGGATTCTGGATGGCGCAGTAGACGGTGACCCGCGGTTTGTCCGCGGGCGCGAAGCCGGCGAAGGACGCGGTGTAGCCCTTGTAGCGTCCGGTGGCCGGATCCACCCGGTTGGACGTGCCGGTCTTGCCGCCGACGCGGTAGCCGGGGATGCGGGCCTTGGTGCCCGTACCCTCCTCGTCGTCGACGACCGACTCCAGCATGGTGGCCACGGTCCTGGCGGTCTTCTCGCTGACCACCCGGGTCTTCTTGGGCGCGGGGGCGGGGGTGAAGCGGCCGTCGGGGCCCTTGGTGCCGCGTACGAGCGTTGGCTGGATCCGTACGCCGCCGTTGGCGATCGTCGAGTAGACGGACGCGGCCTGCATGGCGTTGAGGGACAGTCCCTGCCCGAACGGGATCGTGTACTGCTGCGAGGTGCTCCAGTCCTTGGGCGCGGCGAGGATGCCCGACGTCTCGCCGGGATAGCCGAGGCCGCTGGGGCTGCCGAGGCCGAACTTGCGCAGGTAGGAGTGCAGGACCCGGTTGGCCTGCGCCCGGGTCTTGCCGAGCTGCTCGGTCGCCAGGATGGTGCCGATGTTGCTGGATTTGGCGAGTACGCCGTTGAGCGTCAGGTACCAGGTGGGGTGGTCGATGTCGTCCTTGAACAGCCGGTCGCCCCGGTGCAGCCGGTTCGGTACGACGACATGGGTGCCCGGCGCGGCGGCGTTCTCCTCCAGTACCGCGGCCATGGACATGACCTTGGCGGTGGAGCCGGGCTCGTACGCGTCCTGGAGAGCGGCGTTGCCCATGGCGGTGGCGTCGGCCTGCGAGAGGTCGTTGGGGTCAAAACCGGGGGCGTTGGCCATGGCGAGGACCTCACCGGTGCGGGTGTCCTGGACTATCACGTAGCCACGGTCGGCCCCGGACTTCTGCACCTGCTCGCTGATGGCGTCCTGGGCGGCCCACTGGATGTCGCGGTCGATGGTCAGCTCGATGTCGGAGCCGGGGACTGCGGGGACCTCGCGGGCGCCGACGGTGGGGACCCTGCGGCCGCCGGACTGGGCGTATTTGATCTCCCCGTCCTTGCCCGCCAGCTCCTCGTCCAGCTGGGTCTCCAGGCCGCCCGCACCCTTGCCCTCGGCGTTGACGTAACCGAGTATCCCGGCGGCGAGATCGCCGTTGGGATAGACGCGCTTGCTGCTGGCCTCCTGGAAGACGCCGGCGAGGACGTTGACGCCCTTGCCGCCCTTGGCCTTGTCCTCCCTGGCCTTCTCGGCGAAGACGCTCTTGAGGTCCTTGATCTGGTTCCAGATCTGCGGCGTCTGGCGGCGGGCCAGGACGGCGTACTTGCTCTTGGGTTTCTTGAGCTTCTTCGCCAGGTCGTCCGCGTCCTTGCGGAGGATCGGCGCGAGGAGCGCCGCCGCCTGCTCGGGCGCGTCCGGGGCCTTCGTGAACTCGGCGGTGAACATCGACGGGTCGGCGGTGATGTCGTGCGCGTCGACGCTGGTGGCCAGCGCGATGCCGCTGCGGTCGGTGATCTCGCCGCGCTCGGCGGCCAGCGTGGAGCTGGAGTACCGGTTCTTCTCGGCCTTGGCGGTGTACGTACTCGCGTCGACGGCCTGGACCTGGAGCAGCCGTACGACGAAGGCCAGCATGACGAGCGTGAGTCCGACGCCGACCAGCCGCAGCCGGGGCCTGGGGCTGCCGAGCACCAGGGAGCGCGCGGCCTTGGGGGCGGGGCGCGGCCGCCCGACCGGGGGGCGTGCCTTGGGCCGCGCGGAGGGCTTGGGGCGCCCGCCGCTGTGCGGGCGCCCGGGGCCGGGCACGCGACGGCGCGGTGGTTCCTGGGGGGGCACTGCGTCACCTGCCGGGGGTCGGGGTCGGCTTCGCGGACGGGCTGGGGCGGTTGGACGGGCTGGGGCGGTCGGACGGGCTGCGGCGGGTTACGGGACCGGGGCGGGGGCGGGCGGGCCGGCCGGAGCCGGGGCGGGCGGTGACGGGGGCGGTGACGGGGCGGACTCGACCGGCGGGGCGGTCGCGGCCGGAGTGGCGGTCGCGGCCGGAGTGGCTGAAACCGGCGGTGCGGGAGGCGCCACAGGGGGCGGGCCGGCCGCCGGGAGACCGAGCGGCGCGCGGCGGGTCACTGCGTCGGCAGACGCCTGGGAGGGCACGCCCCGGACCGTACCGTCGGGCTCGAGGAAGGCGGGGCTGCCGCCGGGCACCATGCCGAGTTCGCGGGCTCTGCGCTCCAGCGCGCCGGGGGCGGACCGGTCGTCGACGTACTGCTGGAGTTCCTGTTCCTTGTCGGTCAGCTCGGTGGTCCGCTTCTTCAGCTCGCTCAGCTTGAACGAGCCCTCGTTGAGCGAGGAGTTCAGCAGCAGGAGGGTGATGAGACCGCCGCCGAGCAGCAGCACGACCAGCAGCACGAAGGGGGTTCTGGCCGCCTGGTGGGGGCCGGACGGCAGCAGCCGCGACAACCGCGCGGCCCGCCCCTTCAGCTGCTTGGCCGGCTTGGTCACAGCACGTCCTCCCGGATGCGCTGCGCCCCGCGCAGCCGGGCCGGTGCGGCGCGGCGGTTCTCCGCGACCTCTTCCTCGGTCGGCAGTTCCGCGCCGCGTGTCAGCAGCTTCAGCCTCGGCTGGTACTGCTCGGGCACGACCGGCAGACCGGGCGGCGCCGTATTGGCGGCGCCCGCCGCGAAGACCTGCTTGACCAGGCGGTCTTCGAGCGAGTGGTACGAGAGGACCGCGATCCGGCCGTCCACGGCGAGTGTCTTCACCGCTGCCGGAATCGCCCGTTCCAGTACGGAAAGCTCACCGTTGACCTCGATGCGCAGCGCCTGGAAGGTGCGCTTGGCGGGGTTGCCGCCGGTGCGCTTGGCGGCCTGCGGCAGCGCGTCGCGGATCAGCTCGACGAGCCGGGCGCTGTTGCTGAACGGCTCCTTGTCGCGCTCGCGCACGACCGCGGAGACGATTCTCTTGGCCTGCTTCTCCTCGCCGTACTGACGCAGGATCCGCACCAGCTCGCCCGGCGGGTACGTATTGAGGACCTCGGCGGCGCTGACGCCCGTCGTCTGGTCCATGCGCATATCGAGCGGGGCGTCGTGGGCGTACGCGAAACCGCGCTCGCGTTCGTCGAGTTGCATCGAGGAGACGCCGAGGTCGAAGAGGACGCCCTGCACGCGCGGGACGGAGAGGCGTTCCAGTACCTCGGGCAGCTCGTCGTACACGGCGTGCACCAGGGTGGCCCGGTCGCCGAACGGGGCGAGCCGCTCGCCGGAGAGCCGCAGCGCCTCCTTGTCCCGGTCGAGCGCGATGAGCCGCGCCGAGGGGAAGGCGGTGAGCAGGGCCTCGCTGTGTCCGCCGAGGCCCAGGGTGCAGTCCACGACCACCGCTCCCGGTTCGCCGAGCGCCGGGGCCAACAGGTCCAGGCATCGCTGGAGCATCACCGGGACGTGTCGGGACTGGCTCATGCGCCCTCTCAGTTACCGGCGCGGTTCTGTATGTACGGCCTGGTCCCCACCCGCTCGGAAGGGGACGGCCTGCCGGCGCCGGGGAAGTGGCGTCGGCCGACCGGCGAGCGGGAGGAGGCCGGGCCGTACGTACGCCGCGCACGCGGGAGTAATTCGAAATGTGCGAGATGTGTCCGTAAAGCAGTAAGGGACGCGTCACGCCACCCACTTCGCGTCACTTTAGTCGACTCGTCCTTGCGGTCAATCAACGGGCCAGCGCGTCGCGCGGCCTTGTTTTCACCCGTACGGAGGATGACCCGTGACGCCTGTGGGTTACCTCACAACAAGCCTTGTTGACGTTCTTTGTCCCATCTCACAGCGGGCCCATCCCGCAGGCGCGCATTAACGTCTAAGGCATGTCGACTTCCGCGCACCACCCCGCCGAACCCACCGCAGCCAAGCCCGTCGCGGCGCGCACCGGGGGTACGGTCACCGACCGTCTCGTAGAAGCGAACCGGGCATACGCCGCAGGGTTCCAGGATCCGGGAATGGAGGCGCGGCCCGTGCTGCACGTCGCCGTGGTCGCCTGCATGGACGCACGCCTGGACCTCCACGACGCGCTCGGCCTCGAACTGGGCGACTGCCACACCATCCGCAACGCGGGCGGCGTGGTCACCGACGATGTGATCCGCTCGCTGACCATCAGCCAGCGCGCGCTGGGCACCCGCAGCGTCATACTCGTCCACCACACCACCTGCGGCCTGGAAAGCCTCACCGAGGACTTCAGGCAGGAGCTGGAGGACGAGGTCGGGCAGCGTCCGTCCTGGGCCGTGGAGGCGTTCCGGAACGTCGACCAGGACGTTCGCCAGTCGATGCAGCGCGTGCGGACCTCGCCTTTCCTGCCGCACACCGATGACGTGCGCGGCTTCGTCTTCGACGTGACCACCGGTCTGCTGCGGGAGATCGACCCGGTGAAGTAGCGGCCGCAGCGGCAGTCGAGCGAACAAAAACGCGACAACCCCCGACATATCCCTCCCCGTTGTCCACAGGCGAGTGACACGAAGCGGTAACGGCAACAACAATGCGGGTGTGACATCGCGCCGGGACCGTCCGGCGTGATGTCCGTGTTTCGGGGTGGGCCGTTCCGTCGTCGTGGCGTCGGCCTGTGGAACGGGGCCGAGGAGGGCCGGGTGACGACCTATGACGATCGAGCGAGCCTTACAGATCTGACCACCACAGCGGAGCGGGTGCGCAGGTCGGTGGAGGGTGTGATCGAGGGCAAGCCGGAGGTCGTACGGCTTTCGCTGACCGTGCTCCTCGCCGAGGGACATCTGCTGATCGAAGACGTGCCGGGCGTGGGCAAGACGATGCTCGCCAAGGCGCTCGCGAGATCCATCGACTGCTCGGTACGGCGCATTCAGTTCACGCCCGACCTGCTGCCTTCGGACATCACCGGCGTGAGCATCTACGACCAGCAGCGGCGCGATTTCGAATTCAAACCGGGCGCGATCTTCGCCCAGATCGTGATCGGCGACGAGATCAACCGCGCCTCGCCGAAGACGCAGTCCGCGCTCCTGGAGTCGATGGAGGAGCGCCAGGTCACGATCGACGGGCAGACGTACGAACTGCCGTCGCCCTTCATGGTGGTCGCCACGCAGAACCCGGTGGAGATGGAGGGCACGTACCCGCTGCCCGAGGCCCAGCGCGACCGCTTCATGGCGCGGGTCTCCATCGGCTACCCGAGCGCCGAGGCCGAGCTCCAGATGCTGGACGTGCACGGAGCGGCCTCGCCGCTGGACGACCTTCAGCCGGTGGCACACGCGCACGAGATCCTGAAGCTGATCGACGCGGTCCGTTCGGTGCATGTGGCCGACGCGGTACGGCGCTACGCGGTCGAGCTGGTGGGCGCCACCCGCAACCACCCCGACCTGCGCCTCGGCGCCTCGCCGCGCGCCACGCTGCACCTGCTGCGCGCCGCCAAGGCCTCCGCCGCGCTGAGCGGTCGCGACTACGCGCTCCCCGACGACGTACAGGCCCTCGCGGGGGCGGTGCTGGCGCACCGGCTGCTGCCGACGGCCCAGGCCCAGCTGAACCGGCGTACCTCTGAGCAGGTCGTACTGGAAATCCTCCAGCGCACCGCCGTACCGACGGCGGAGCGCAGGGTGACGCCGCCTGCCGCCGCTCCGGCGTACGGCGGCGCTCAGCAGCCCGGCCTACGGCGACTGTGATGGAGGCTGTGCCGGCGACCGAGGGGAGCGCCTCGGCCGACGGCGGCGGGGACAGCGACGGCGACAAAGGCGGGCTGCGGGCCGCGCTGTCCGGGCTGACCACGCGCGGGCGCTCGTTCCTCGCGGCCGGCGTGGCCGCGGCGGTGTGCGCGTACGTCCTCGGCCAGGGCGACCTGCTGCGGGTCGGGCTGCTGCTCGCGGTGCTGCCGCTGGTCTGCGTGGCCGTGCTGTACCGCACGCGCTACCAGGTCGCGGGCAGCAGGCGGCTGACGCCTTCGCGGGTGCCGACGGGCTCGGAGGCACGCGTACATCTGCGGCTGGACAACGTCTCGCGGCTGCCCACCGGTCTGCTGATGCTCCAGGACCGGGTGCCGTACGTCCTGGGGCCGCGGCCCCGGTTCGTCCTGGACCGGGTGGAGGCGGGCGGGCGGCGCGAGGTGTCCTACCGGGTCCGCTCCGACCTGCGCGGGCGCTACCCGCTCGGTCCGCTCCAGCTGCGGCTGACGGACCCCTTCGGCATGTGCGAGCTGACCCGCTCGTTCAGCGCGTACGACACCCTGACCGTGATCCCGCGCGTCGAGGCGCTGCCCGCCGTGCGGATGACCGGCGAGGCGTCGGGGTACGGCGACGGGCGCAACCGCTCACTGGCGCTGGCCGGCGAGGACGACGTGATCCCGCGCGGATACCGGCACGGCGACGACCTGCGCCGCGTGCACTGGCGCTCCACCGCGCGCTACGGCGAGCTGATGGTGCGCCGCGAGGAGCAGCCCCAGCGGGCCAGGTGCACGGTGCTGCTCGACACCCGGCGGTCCGCGTACCAGGGGGCCGGTCCCGACTCGGCCTTCGAGTGGGCGGTGTCGGGAGCGGCCTCCGCTCTGGCGCACATGCTCGAACGGGGCTTTTCGGTACGGCTGTTGACCGACACCGGGAATTCGGTGCCCGGTGAGGGGTCCGGCGGTTTTGCCGGGGCCACCCAGGAGACGGCCGACTCCGCCGGACTGATGATGGACACACTCGCCGTCGTCGGGCACTCGGACGGCGCTGGGCTCTCCGCGTCGTACGACGTGCTGCGCGGCGGGAACGAAGGGCTTCTGGTCGCCTTCTTCGGTGATCTGGACGAGGAGCAGTCGGTTGTGGCGGCGCGCATGCGTCAGCGCAGCGGGGCCGCCGTCGCCTTCGTACTGGACAGCGAGACCTGGACGCAGGGGCGGGCGGCGGGGCAGGGCAGGGCAGTGGACGCGGCGGGCCTCATGGCGCGCGTTCCGGCCGCGGCCGAGGAACGGGTCAGGCCGCTGCGCGAGGCGGGGTGGACGGTGCTGACCGTGCCGCCCGGCATGCCGCTCGCCGACCTGTGGCGGATGGCCGAACGACAGCACACCGGCTCGGGGGCCTCCCCCGCGGGCGGCGCGGCGGGCACAACTGGGGGTTGGTCATGAGCGGTCGCGGACGGCTGGCGCTGTGCGCCACGGCAGCCACCCTGATGGCGGCGGGCGCGCTGCTGCCGCTGATCAACAGCGCGTCGTGGTTCCTGACGGCCGTCCTGCTGGTGACGGTCCAGGCGGGGGTGGGAGCGCTCGCCCGGCGAGTACCCCTGGCCCGGACGCTGACCGTGGCGGTCCAGGCCTTCGTGGCGCTGGTGATGCTGACCGTGGTGTTCGCCAGGGACGTGGCGGTCGGCGGCGTACTGCCGGGGCCCGAGACGTTCCAGGAGTTCGTGAGGCTGCTGACGACGGGCGCCGAGGATGTCGGGCGGTACGCCATCCCGGCTCCGGCGACCGAGGGCATCAGGCTGATGCTGATCGGCGGTGTCCTGCTGATCGCCCTGGCGGTGGACGCCATCGCGGTGACGTTCCGCAGCGCGGCGCCGGCCGGGCTGCCGCTGCTCGCGCTCTACTCGGTGGCCGCGGGGCTTTCGCCGGGCGGCGCCGGCTGGCTGTGGTTCCTGCTGGCGGCCTCCGGCTACCTGCTCCTCCTGCTGTCCGAGGGCCGGGACCGGCTCTCCCAGTGGGGGCGCGTCTTCGGCGGTGCGCCGCGGGCCCAGGGGCGCCCGGCCTCCGGGTTCGAGACGGCGGACGGCTCCGCGCTTGCGCCGGTCCGTACCGGCCGGCGTATCGGCGTACTGGCACTGGGCATCGCCCTGGTCGTCCCCGCCTCGCTGCCCGCCCTGGACGGCGGGCTGCTGAGCGGCACGGGCACCGGCGTCGGCGGCGGTTCCGGGGGCGGCACGATTTCGGCGGTCAATCCGCTGGTGTCGCTGCAGAACAGCCTCAACCAGCCCGAGGACCGCGAGGTGCTGCGGTACCGCACGAACACGGACAACACGAAGGACCTCTATCTGCGGATCGTCGCGCTGGACCAGTTCGACGGCGCCGCCTGGAAGTCCTCGGAGCGCCGGATCGAGGGCGTACCGGACCGGCTGCCCCGCCCGCAGGGGCTCAGCCCCGGTGTCCGTACGACCGAGATCAACTCCAGTGTCTCGGCCGCCGGCTGGTATGCGCAGAGCTATCTGCCGCTCCCCTACCCGGCGACGCGGGTGGACATCGGCGGCCGCTGGCGTTACGAACCGGCCGGCCGCACCCTGGTCGGCGACCAGGGCCAGACCACCCGGGGTGTGCGCTACACGGCCGGCAGCCTGATAGTCCAGCCGACCGCCGAGCAGCTGGCCGCGGCCGGCACGCCGCCGGCCCGCCTGCTGCGCGAGTACACCAAGGTCCCCGGTTCACTGCCCGAGGTGGTCGCGTCGACCGCGCTCCGAGTGACGAAGAGCGCCTCGAACGACTACGAGCGGGCGGTCGCGCTCCAGGACTGGTTCGCCTCGGACGGCGGCTTCACGTACGACACACAGGTGCAGTCCGGCAGCGGCACGGCCGCGATCGCCCGTTTCCTCAGGGACAAGGAAGGCTTCTGCGTCCACTTCTCGTTCTCGATGGCCGCGATGGCCAGGACGCTCGGCATCCCGGCGCGGGTGGCGGTGGGCTTCACGCCCGGCGCCCCGCAGCCCGACGGCACCATGGCGGTCGGGCTGCGCGATGCGCACGCCTGGCCGGAGCTGTACTTCGAGGGTGTGGGGTGGACGCGGTTCGAGCCGACGCCGACCCGTGGCTCGGTGCCGGAGTACACCCGCGACCAGACACCCTCCGACAGCGCGTCCAACCCCGCGCAGGCGCAGCCGAGCACGTCACAGGCTCCTTCGGCGGCGCCCAGCGTCACGGACAGCTGCTCGCCCCAGATGCGCAGGCTGGGCGAGTGCGGCGCTACCGCGCAGCAGGGCGGGGCCGGGCCCACCGACACGGGATTCCCGCTCGGCCCGGTGCTGCTGGTGGCGCTGGGTGTGGTGCTCGTGGTGCTGGTGGTGCTGCTGCCGCTGCTCTGGCGGATCCGGGTCCGGGCGCGACGGCTGGGGTTCGTTGGGCACAGGCCCGCTGACGCGGCCGCCCTCGTGCTCACCGGCCTGCCGGAGTCCGTGGGGCGCGCCCCCGCGGATCCGGCCGGGGGACGTACCCCCGCGGACCTGGCCGCCCGTACGCTCGCCGGCTGGCGTGAGATCACCGATTCGGCGTGGGACTACGGCATCGCGCCGGACGAGTCGCAGACGCCGCGGAAGTCCGCGGCGCGGATCGTGCGTCTGGGCGGGCTGGAAGGTTCGTCGGCCGATGCGGTGCACCGGGCGGCGGGCGCGGTGGAGCAGGTGCTCTACTCCCCGCGGCCCGCCGTCTCGGGCAGCCTCGCCGAGGAGGCCCGGCGCGTACGGACGGGGCTGTGGGCCGCGGCGGGGCGGGGGGCGCGTGTGCGGGCGGTTCTCGCGCCGCGCTCGGCTGTCCGGGTGGTCTGGGCGGTGTCGGCGCGCTGGGCCGCCGTGGGGAACCGGTGGCGTGCGGGCCGCGGGAACCTGGAGCGGTGGGCGGGCGCCCTGCGGCGCCGCCCGTTCCGGCAGCGCGGCTGACGAGGCGGCACGGAGAACGGAATCAGGGGGGAACGAAATGAGGGGTGACCGCATGGAAGCGGTCACCCCTCACTCGTCAGCAAGTGTTGGATGCGATCGACCGGTGTCCGGTCAGCGAACGCGGCCGGTGTCAGTGTCCTTGACCCTCGTCGCGGCGGCGCTGCCACCGCTGCTCGATGCGGTCCATGACGGACCGTCGCTGCCGGGGCCGGCTGCGAGCAGCCGTGTCGGTAGCAGTACCGGGAGCCGGTTGTTCACCCGGCTTCGGGGCCTTGCGCCAGCCGGTGACCGCGAGCACCGCGCAGCCGAGCATCACGAGGAAGCCCACCACGCTTAGCCAGACCTGCTGTGCGACCATTCCGGCCATGAGGAGCGCGATACCCACCAGAAAGCCTGCGACTGCCTGGTAGACCCGTCGTCGGGTGTACGTACGCAGCCCGCTTCCCTCAAGCGCTGTCGCGAACTTGGGATCTTCGGCGTACAGCGCTCGCTCCATCTGCTCGAGCATTCGCTGCTCGTGCTCCGAGAGCGGCACGGGAGTCCTCCTACTCGTCGGTCGCGGGGGGCGACCGTTTGCGGCCCTTTCAGAATAGGCAGGGAATCGCCCCCGTGAAACCCGCCCTCTACGCCAATTCACAATCCGGGCCGCCATGCCGTCTCGGTTGCCTGAGGAAGACATTCCCCATTGGCCGATCCGCCATGCGCACGGTGTGCTCCGATCATACGGGGCCAGGCGGCCGATCGGGGGGCCTGTGGCGGACTCCATGTGCCACTGCGTTGCTGATCAGCCGCTTTTCACGCCCCGTGGGACGGTTCCTCAGCGCTCCGCGGGCTCCTGCTTCTCACCGAGGACGTGCAGCTGGGTCGCGACGGAGTGGAAGGCGGGAAGCTCGGCCGCCGCGGCCTCCAGCTTGAGCAGGGCGTCCAGAGCGCCGGGCTCGGTGTCCACCAGGGCGCCGGGTACGAGGTCGGCGAAGACCCGTACGCCGTGGACGGCGCCGACCTCGACGCCGGCCTTGCCGACCAGCTCGGTGAGCTGACCGGCGGTGAAGCGGCGGGGCACCGGGTCGCCCTCGCCCCAGCGGCCGGCCGGATCAGTGAGGGCCTGCCGGGCCTCGGTGAAGTGCCCGGCCAGCGCCCTGGCCAGGACGGCGCCGCCGAGGCCCGCGGCGAGCAGGCTGAGGGTGCCGGAGGGGCGCAGGGCGTCGACGGCGTTGCGCACGCCCTCGGCCGGGTCGTCGACGTATTCGAGGACGCCGTGGCACAGGACCGCGTCGTAACCGCCGCGCTCGACGACGTCGAAGAGGCCGTGGATGTCGCCCTGCACGCCGCGCACGCGGTCGGCGACGCCGGCCTCGGCGGCCCGGCGCTCCAGCGCGAACAGCGCGTTGGGGCTGGGGTCGACGACGGTGACGCGGTGGCCGAGGCGGGCGACGGGTACCGCGAAGTTGCCCGTGCCGCCGCCGGTGTCGAGGACGTCCAGGGCTTCGCTCCCGGCCGCCTTGGCCTTGCGGTCGAGAGCGTCCTTGAGGACCTCCCAGACCACGGCGGTACGGAGGGAGGCGCGGGGGCGCATCGGGTCCGACACGGCAGTTGACTCCTCGGCGCGGTGCCGCCGCGGACGGCGGGGCGGTGAACGGTGCGGGCGAACGGTGTGGGCGACAAAAAAGCCCTGCCCACCCTATTGCCTCCGGGAACCGGTCCCGTCATCCCGCGTCCGTGCGGTCCGTACTCCCGGGCCGGGGCTGGGGCAGCACCGGATCGAGTACGAGCAGCCGCTCGACCAGGCGCAGGAACATCACCGCGTCGCGCAGCAGGTCGTCGGCGTCCCGGGTGCTCGCCGCTCCCTGTATGCCCGCCTCGGCCAGCGCCCGCCGGCGGGCGCCCGAGGCGAACAGGGCGCTCCACTCGGTCAGTTCCGGCGCGATCTCCGGGAGGACCTCCCAGGCGCTGCGGATCCGCCGGCGCCGGGGCGCGGTGGTCTCCGGCCGGCCGCGGGCCGCGAGGACGGCGGCGGCGGTGCGCAGGGCGGCGAGGTGGGCCGTGGCGTACCGCTCGTTGGGCACCTCGAGGCCTGCGGCCTCGTCCAGCCCGCTGCGGGCCTGGGCGAGCAGGTCCAGGGCCGCGGGCGGCGCACCGGCCCTGCGCAGCACCGGGTGGACGTCGCCTGCTGGGCCGGCCGGGGAGGGGGCGGGGCCGGTGGTGCGGCGCCGGTGTGCGGCAGCTGAGGACGTGCGAGACGTGCGAGCCATGACGAACCTCCTTCGTCGCGTGACGGCTCTGTAGCCGTATGTGTCCATCGTGAGGGGCACCACTGACAATCGGCCCTGACCTGGCCTTTTGCCTCGATCGCGAGTTCGGGATAGTTTTTGCACTGACTGGTCAGTTCAAAAGGGGAGGGCTCGTGGACAGCCCGAGCAACACGCACGGGGCAGCTGTCGTCGCGGAGGACTTCGGGCTGAAGGGCCCGCGCGGCTGGACGTTCCGCGGCGTGCGCGTCACGGCGGAGCCCGGCGCGCTCATCGCGGTGGAGGGTCCGTCCGGCTCCGGCCGCACCTGTCTCCTGCTCGCCCTCACCGGCCGCATGCGCGCCACCGAGGGTCACGCGGAGGTCGGCGGTCTGCGCCTGCCGAAGAAGATGGCCGCCGTACGCCGCCTGAGCGCGCTCGGCCCGGTCACCGGTGTCAGCGAGCTCGATCCGGCCTTCACGGTCGCCGAGCATCTGCGGGAGCGCGCGCTCCTGCAGCGCCGCTACGGCGGCTCGCTGCGCACCCTGCTGAGGCCCCGCGCCGAGCGCGCCGCCGCGGCGCGGGCCAGGATCGACGCCGCGCTCGACGCCGCCGGCCTGGACCTGGACACGCTGCCCAAGGGGGCGCGTACGTCCGTACGGGACCTGGAACGCCTTGAGGCGCTGCGCCTGTCCGTCGGACTGGCGCTGATGGGCGGCCCCCGGCTGCTCGCCGTGGACGACATGGACCTCAAGCTCTCCGACGCGGAGCGCGCGCTGGCCTGGGAGCTGCTGCGCTCCGTCGCCCGAGGGGGGACGACGGTCGTCGCTGTGTGCAGTGAGGCACCGGACGACGCCTTGCGGGTCACCACCACCGCAGCCGACATCACAGACGCAGAGAACGACGACATCGAGGAGGGGGCGGACGATGCGATCGCCGAAGCTGGCCGCGCTTGAGTTGAAGCGGTTCGGCAGGGGGAGGCTGCCGCGGGCCGCGCTCGTCGCGCTGCTGCTGCTTCCGCTGCTCTACGGCGCGCTGTACCTGTGGTCCTTCTGGGACCCGTACGGCAGGCTCGACCGGATACCCGTCGCACTCGTCAACGACGACAAGGGCGCCACCGCGGGCGGCAAGAAGATCGCCGCCGGTGACGAGATCACCGGAAAGCTGCGCGACAGCAAGGTCTTCGAATGGCACGAGGTGAGCGCCACAGAGGCCCGCAGCGGCGTCGAGGACGGCGCGTACTACCTGTCCCTGACCATGCCGGCGGACTTCAGCGAACGGATCGCGTCCAGCTCGGGCGACGTTCCCGAGACGAGCGCCCTTCAGGTGCGCACCAACGACGCGAACAACTACATCGTCGGGCAGATCTCGCGAACGGTCTTCTCCGAGGTACGGACCGCCGCTTCGAAGAACGCCTCCCGTTCGTTCCTCGACAAGATCTTCATCTCCTTCTCCGACATCCATGACTCGACCCAGAAGGCGGCCAAGGGCGCCGACGACATCAAGGGCGGGATCGGGAAGGCGAAGAAGGGCGCCGGCGATCTCAAGGGCGGCCTCAACGAGGCCAAGACCGGCTCGCACGACCTCGCCAAGGGGCTCAAGGACGCCAAGAAGGGCAGCAGCGAACTGTCCGGCGGCCTGAAAACCCTGCACACGAAAATGGGCAAGCTGAAGACCGGCGCGCAGGGGGTCGCGGACGGCACGCAGACACTCGCCGACAAGGTGAACGGCATCGCGGGATCGGTCAGCCCGTACCTCAAGGACAACGGCAAGACGGTCGGGGACACGGCGAAGCTCGTCGCCGACAGCACCCGGATCGTCCGCGAGAACCTCGGCACGCTCGTGAAGACCGCGCCTGTCGCGGCCGAGGGTTCCCGTGTGGCCGCCGACGAACTGCACACCGTCTACGAGGCGCGCTGTGTGAACCAGCCGCTCGACGACCCCGCCTGCCCGCAGCTGAAGAAGGCCGACAAGGCCGCGGCGGACGCGGCTCTGATCGCCGCGGACGTCAACGGTCTCGTCAAGAACCAGCGCGGTGATCTGAACCAGCTCGACAAGGACCTGGCCAAGCTCCAGGAGGAGGCGCGCAAGCTCTCGGCGCGCGCTCCCCACCTCGACGAAGACCTCGACGCCGCCGTCAGCGAGGTCAACGCGCTCAACAGTGGCGCCAAGAAGGTCGCCGAGGGAGCCGGAAAGATCAATACCGGCCTGGGCTCCGCGAAGACCGGCGCGGTCGACCTCGACAGCGGCATCGGCCGGCTCCACACGGGCGCCACCGACCTGGACAACGGGCTCGGCAGGCTCAAGACGGGCGCCGGGGAGCTGAACGGCGGCCTGGTCAAGCTGGTCGACGGCTCGGGCGATCTCGCCAGCGGCCTGCACAAGGGTGTCGGCAAGATCCCGGACTACGACAAGAAGAACCGTGACCAGCGCACCGGCGTGATGGCCGACCCGGTTCAGCTCGCGTCCCAGTCGATGCACCAGGCGCCCAACTACGGCACCGGGTTCGCGCCGTACTTCATCCCGCTGTCCCTGTGGGTCGGC
This sequence comes from Streptomyces sp. TRD_SC_5, assembly GCF_056836825.1. Taxonomy (NCBI): domain Bacteria; kingdom Bacillati; phylum Actinomycetota; class Actinomycetes; order Kitasatosporales; family Streptomycetaceae; genus Streptomyces; species Streptomyces sp. TRD_SC_5. The sequence goes on from NZ_JBWZZS010000001.1 coordinate 1,797,914, forward strand.
GCGATGGTGGCGTACATGCTGATCCAGCCACTGAACCGCCGCGCCCTCGCGGCGGGAGCCTCGGCCTGGCGGATCGCCCTCGCGGGCTGGCTGCCGGTGGCGGCGCTCGGGGTGCTGCAAGTGGGCGCGCTCATGTCCGTACTGCACTGGGGGCTCGGTCTGCAGATGGAGCGGGCCGCGGGAACGGTCGGTTTCCTGGTGCTGGTGACGGGTTGCTTCGCGGCGATCGTGCAGTGGCTCAACGCCCGGTTCGGCGCGGCCGGCCGCATCCTGGTCCTCGCCGTGCTGATGCTCCAGCTGACCTCCGCGGGCGGCACCTACCCCGTCCAGACCAGTCCGGGCTTCTTCAACGCCATCCACCCCTTCCTGCCGATGACCTACGTCGTGGAGGGCCTGCGCCGGCTCATCACGGGCGGCGGCCTGGAACCGGTCTGGACGGGCAGCGTGGTGCTCCTCGCCTTCACCGCGGGAGCGCTTGCGCTGACGGCGGTGTCCGCGCGGCGCAAGCAGGTGTGGACCCTCGATCGTCTCCACCCGGAGCTCAGCCTGTGAGAATCGTGACCATGGACAGCACCAGAACGCGCCGCGAGGTCACCCGGCAGAAGCTCTACGAGGCGGCCGTCACTCTCATCGCGGAGCAGGGTTTCTCCTCGACGACGGTGGATGAGATCGCGGAGCGCGCCGGGGTCGCCAAAGGCACGGTCTACTACAACTTCAAGAGCAAGACCGAGCTCTTCGAAGAGCTGCTGCGGCACGGAGTCGGACTGCTCACCGCCTCCCTCCAGGCCGCGGCCGACGAGACGGCGGAACGCGACGGCACCAAGGTGGAAGCCCTCGACGCGATGATCCGGGCCGGACTGGGCTTCATCGACCGCTATCCGGCCTTCACGCAGCTGTACGTCGCCGAACTGTGGCGCACCAACAGGGCCTGGCAGTCGACACTCCTGGTGGTACGTCAGGAGGCCGTCGCCGTCGTCGAGACCGTGCTGCGCGAGGGCGTCGAGAACGGCGAGCTCAGCAAGGAGATCGACATTCCGCTGACGGCGGCCGCGCTGGTCGGCATGGTGCTGGTGGCGGCGCTGGACTGGCAGGCGTTCCAGCGCGAGCGGACGATCGACGACGTGCACTCCGCGCTGTCGCTGCTGCTGCACGGCCGGGTGAGCGGCCGCCGCTAGGAAACGCCCGCCGGGGAACGCCCGCCGGCGGACAGCCGCCGACGCACAGCGAAAACGCCGGTCCTGCGAGGCTCGATCCCCCCGAGCCCCGCCGGACCGGCGTTTCCTTGCTCCCCCGCGGGTCCCCCGACCCCCGTCGTACACCCCCGCTCCGGCAGGGGAGCCGCGCCGCTCCGCCGCCCCGTGTCGGCGGTGCGGGCGCCGCGCCCCTTCCGTGGTCCCCACTCTTCCGTCTGCGCAGGTGAGAGCCCATCCGCGTAACTACTCATCTCCTGTACTAGGTACGGATACTCACTCCTGCGTGCTCAGACCCAGCCCCGCCGGACGGCGCCTGGTGACGATCGCGTCCGCGTCCGTACTCCCCCTGGCCCCCCTTCCCCCGGCCGGGCTGTCAGTGGCGGCGGATAAAGTCCCTGTCATGGCACGGATTGTGGTGATCGGCTCCGGGATGGGCGCGATGGCGTCCGCCGCCCGGCTGGCCGTCGCGGGCCACCGCGTGGCGGTGTACGAGCGCGCGGCGACGTACGGCGGCGCGCTCGGCAGGTACGAGCGGGACGGCTTCGTCTTCGATACGGGACCGGGCCTGCTGCACCTGCCCGCCGTCTACCGGGACCTGTTCGCCAAGACCGGCAAGGAGTCCCTGGAGCAGTGCGTCGGGCTCGACCCCGTGGACCCGGCGAGCCGCCACCTGTTCGCCGACGGTACGGACGTGTCCCTGCCCAACGCCTCGCGCGCCGGGGCCGTTTCCGCGCTGGACGCGGCGCTCGGCGCCGGAGCCGGTGAACGCTGGGGCGAGTTCCTGAACCGGGCCCGCGACGCGTGGGACCGGACCAGGCGCCCTCTGCTCGAAGAGCCGCTGTGGCCCGACTGGCAGGTGCTCGGCCGCGACCCTTATCCGTCGGTGCGCCGGCGCAGGGTGCTGCGGCGCGACCGCCTGGCGGCGAGCATCGCGGAGATCGGCGAGTGGGAGCTGGCGGACCCGCGCCTGGCCGCCCTGCTGGACGGTTACGCCCTGGCGTACGGACTTGATCCGCGCACCGCACCCGCGGCGGCCGCCGTACTGCCGTACATGGAGCAGACCTTCGGCAGCTGGTACGTGCGCGGCGGGATGCGGGAGCTGGCGCGGGCGCTGTACGAGCGGTGCCTGGCCCGGAAGGTGGAGTTCGCCTTCGGCGCCGAGGTCGTCGCGATCACGGAGAAGGACGGCCGCGCGGCGGGCGTGGAGCTGGCCGCCGGCACGGTCGCCGAGGCGGATTCGGTGGTCTTCGGGGGCGACCCGCGTCTTCTCGGCGGTATGACGCCTGGGCGCGAGGTGTGGGCCGGGGATGACGTCGTGCCGGGCCCCGTGCCCCCGGGCCGGCTCACGGTCTTCCTGGCGCTGCGCGGCGGCCGCCCGGACGGGGCCGTGCACCGGACGGTGGTCCACTCCCCCGACGCGGGTGCGGAGGCGTCAGCGGCGTTCGCCGGCGAGCACGCCGGGCGTCCCACCGTCACCGTGCTGCGCCCCGACGACCCGCTCACCCGCCCGGACGACGCGCACGAGGCCGTCACGCTGACAGCGACCGTCGCCCCGCAAGGGCCCCTCGACTGGACGGACGAGGCACTGGTCGGGCGGTACGCCGACCTGGTCGTCGAGGCGGCGCTCGCGGCCGTGCCGGACCTGCGGGAGCGCCTGCTGTGGCGCGAGGTCCGCACCCCGGCCGACACGGCCGCCGCGACCGGCGCTCCGGGAGGTTCCGTGTCACCGCCCTCGCTGGCGGGCGCCGGGGGCCGACTGCTGCACCCGGCCAACAGCACGCGGCTGCCCGGCCTCCTGCTGGCCGGCGGCTGGGCGCATCCCGGCGGCGGGCCGGCGCACGCGGGAATGTCCGGGGCCCTGGTCGCGGGGCTCGTCGTCGAGGGCGAAGGCTTCCGGGGCTCGCAGTAGCGGCAGCGGCAGGGGCGGGGCGTCCGTCGGGTCAGTAGCGGTACTGCTCGTTGTAGCCGGTGGTGTCGTAGCCGCCCTGGTAGGGCTCCTGGGCGGGCTGATCGCCGCCGAAGGGCTGTTCGCCGTCGCGCTGCTGCGGGACCCAGACACCGCCGGGCGGCGTCTCGTTGCCGTAATTCTGGTTGTCGTAGGCCTGACCGCCGTACTCCTGGCCCCCGTACTGCTGCGTGTCGTACTGCTGGGTGCCGATGTACGGGTCGGAGTAGGCGGCGTACTGCTGCTGGCCCTGCGGGTAGTCGTACTGGTCGCCGGTGTACGTGGCCTGATTCGGCTGGTCGTAGCCCGAGTAGGTGTCGTACGCGCCGTAGCCGGCCCCGAAAGCGTCGCTCTGGGACTGCTGGGCGGCCGCGTACGCCGCCACGTCGTAGACGCCGTACTGCCCGGTCTCGTCCGGCAGCGGCTCCACCGGCGCGTACACCGGCTCAGCGGGAGCGGCGGGCTCGTACTCGAGGTCCGAGACCTCCAGTGTCGGCTCCTGCTCGACGGGCCGCGCACCGCGCTTGCGGCGGCGGCTCTCGCCCGGTTTGCCGCCGATCGCCCAGCCGGTCGAGAAGCCGCGGCGGAACGACAGCGTGACGTACGTCTGGCCGATCGCGAAGGCGACAGCGCCGCCCGCGATCACGAACACGGACGGCATCAGCACACCGAGGACAACGCCCATGAAGCCGGCGAAGGCCAGCAGCCGCCACCTCAGCCGCGCCTTGTACTGCAGCAGCACTTCGCCGAGCAGCCACAGTGCGACAACTCCGAACGCGATGTAGAGGACCGCCCAGCCCATGCCCGCCCCTCTCCTACGGCCGCTCCCGTGAACAGAGGCGGGTACGGCCGGTCAGGACTGCTCGTGCAGTCCGAGATTCTCGTAGATCTCAAGTGTCGCCGTGGAGTTGTTGAGCGTGATGAAGTGCAATCCGGGTACTCCCTCGGAGAGCAGCCTCGCGCAGAACCCTGTGGCGAACTCGATGCCAATGGAGCGTACAGCGGCTGGATCGTCCTTGACTGCGAGGATCCGCTCTTTCACGGCCGGCGGGAAGTGCGCGTTGCTGAGCTGCGGGAGTCTGTCGAGCTGCTTGACACCCGTCACGGGCATGACTTCGGGGATGATCGGCGTCTCGCAGCCGGCGGCCGCGACCCGGTCGCGCAGCCGCAGGTAGTTCTCCGGATCGAAGAACATCTGTGTGATCGCGTAGTCGGCGCCGGCGCGGCACTTGTCCACGAAGTGCGCGATGTCGGTGTCCCAGTCGGTCGAGCGCGGGTGCATCTCGGGGAAGGCCGCGACGCCCACGCAGAAGTCGCCGGACTCCTTGATCAGCCGGACCAGGTCGGCGGCGTACCGCACGCCCTGCGGGTGCTCGACCCACTCGCCCATCGGGTCGCCGGGCGGGTCTCCGCGCACGGCAAGGATGTTCCGGATTCCGGCGTCCGCGTACTGGCCGATCATGTTGCGCAGTTCGGCGACGGAGTGGTCCACCGCCGTGAGGTGCGCGACCGGGGTGAGCGTGGAGTCGGAGGCGATCTGCTCGGTGGCCCCGACGGTGCCGGCGCGAGTGGATCCGCCCGCTCCGTACGTCACGGAGACGAAGCTGGGGGCCACCGCTTCGACCCGGCGCAACGCGTTCCAGAGGTTCCGCTCGCCCTTTTCGGTCCTGGGCGCGAAGAACTCGAACGAGTACGAAGTCTTGCCGGTCGCGAGCAGATCACGCACGGTGCGTGCGTGATCCGTCCTGGTCGAAGCTGTGCCAAGGGCCATACCCGCAGGTTAACCAGGGCCGGGCGGGGACCCAATAAAAGAGAGGGTTTTGTCCAGATTGCCGGATTATTGTCCACCTATCGGACAGCCGTGGACAGCCGTGTACGGGCAAGGGCGGTCAGCCGGTGTACGCCCTGACCCTCTTCGCGAGCGCCGCCGTGGCAGCGCCCGGATCGTCGGCCTCGGTGATCGCGCGCACGACCACCACCCTGCGGGCACCCGCGTCCAGCACCTCGTCGAGATTGCCCGCGTCGATGCCGCCGATCGCGAACCAGGGCCGGTCCTGGCGCAGCCCCGCGGCGTACCGGACGAGGCCGAGGCCCGGGGCGTACCGGCCGGGCTTGGTGGGGGTGGGCCAGCAGGGCCCCGTGCAGAAGTAGTCCACGCCGGGCTCCGCGACGGCCGCGTCGACCTCGGACTCGCCGTGCGTGGAGCGGCCGACGAGCACGTCGGCGCCGAGGATCGCCCGCGCGGCCGGGACGGGCAGGTCGCCCTGTCCCAGGTGCAGCACATCCGCACCGATGGCGTGGGCCACGTCGGCGCGGTCGTTCACGGCGAGCAGCTTGCCGTGCCTGCGGCAGGCGTCGGCGAAGACCTGGAGGTGCTCAAGCTCCTCGCCGGCCTCCATGCCCTTGTCGCGCAGCTGCACGATGTCCACGCCGGAGGACAGCACGGCGTCGAGGAAGTCAGGGAGGTCGCCCTGGCGCTTGCGCGCGTCCGTGCACAGGTACAACCGGGCATCGGCGAGCCGCTCGCGCGCGGTGGAGCCGTCGGTCGGCGGGTACGTGGACGACGTGGGCGTGGGCATGGCGGTGTGTCCCCCCGTTGATGGGCGGTGCACGGGCCGGCTGGGGCCCGTACACCGCATCGGTTGTGTCGGCTGAGGTCAGACGGCGAGCGCCTGGGCGCGCCGCTTCACCTCCGTGCCGCGATTCTCACTCAACGCCTGCGCGGGGGTACCGGGCAGGGTCGGGTCGGGAGTGAAGAGCCAGTCGAGCATCTCTTCGTCGGAGAAGCCGTCGTCCCTCAGGAGTGTCAGGGTCCCTGCGAGACCCTTGACCACCTTGTCGCCGTCGATGAAGGCGGCAGGCACCTGAAGCACCCTGTTCTCTCCGCGGCGTACGGCGATCAGCTGGCCTTCCTTGACCAGCTGCCGGACGCGCGTCACCTCGACATCGAGCATTTCCGCGATGTCGGGGAGGTTGAGCCAGGCGGGGACGAGAGCATCGATCTTTGCGTCAATCTCGGTCACGGGACAAGCGTGCCATCTGGGACTGACAGCCGGTAGTCGGGGCCTGCCGTCCGGGCCGCGGTGACCGCCTAAAGGGTGGCGGACTTGAGCGGGACGGACGGATCCGCGGCCCGCTCCGGGTCCAGCCGGAGGCCCGACGCGATGAGCCTGCGCCCCTGTGCGAGGTCACGCGGCCGCGCCACGGTGAGCAGCGCGACGAGTGCCCCTTCGCGCAGCCAGCACACCGACCAAGCGGCGCCGGCCGGGTCGCCGCGCCACACCGTCGCGTCGGCGTGCGCGTGGTGGCCCGCGTACTGCACGAAGCGGCCGAACTGCTCGGACCAGAAGTACGGGACGGGGTCGTAGTCCTGCGGTGTCTCGCCGACGATGTTCGCCGCGACCGCGTGCGGTCCCTGGAGCGCGTTGTCCCAGTGGTGGACGAGCAGGCGTTCGCCGTAGCGGGCGGAGGGGAAGGACGCGCAGTCCCCGACGGCGTACACGTCGGGCTGCGAGGTGCGCAGGCGCGCGTCGGCGGTGACGGAGCCGTCCGGGCCGAGTGCGATGCCGGAGCCCGCGAGCCAGGCCGTCGCGGGCCTGGCGCCGATGCCGACGACCACCGCGCCGGCCGCGAGCCGCCGGCCGTCGGCGAGGACGACGGTGCCGGGCTCGATCCGTGCGACGCGCGCGCCGGTGAGCAGTTCGGCGCCGCTCTCGGCGTACCAGGCGGCCATGGGGACGGCGATCTCGGCGGGCATGGTGCCCGCGAGCGGCCGGTCGGCCGCCTCGACGACGGTCACCGCACAGCCCGCCTCGCGGGCCGCCGTGGTGAACTCCGCGCCGATCCAGCCGGCCCCGACGACCACGATGTCGTGCTTCCGCTCGAGCACGGGCCGCAGCCGGGCCGCGTCGTCGAGCGTGCGCAGGAGATGGACTCCCTGGACGCCTTCGCCGCCCGGCAGCGTGATGGGCAGCGCTCCGGTGGCGACGACCAGTACGTCGTACGGGACCGGGCCCGAGGGGGTGTCGATCTCGTGCGCCCCGGGGCGCACGCCCGTCACTTCGCGCCCCAGATGAAGTTCGATGCCCAGTGCCTCGAAGTCGACGTCGAAGGCCGACTCCTCGGCCTGGCCGAGCAGCACCGCCTTGGACAGGGGCGGCCTGTCGTACGGCTGATGCGGCTCGGCGCCGATCAGCGTGACGGTGCCGGTCCAGCCCTGCTCCCGCAGGGCGACGGCGGTCTGCACGCCGGCCATTCCCGCACCGACGATGACGACGCGCCGCTCTGTCTGCTTCTGCTCACTCACCCGGTCACTCTAGGGCGGCGGGTCCCACTGCTCTCAAGGCCACGAAGGGGAGATCTCTGACACACCGTCACAGGGCGGCCGGCGGCAGCTCCTCGACGACGCTCGTCCCGCTGCCCTCCTGGGACTCCCAGGACCAGGTCTCCTCCAGCCGTACGCGCCCGTCGGGGAGGCCGACGACGGTGGAGGCGCAGTGGCCCGACGAAGTGGTGCCGTCCTGCTTCAGCTGTACGTAACGGAAGTCCAGCGCGTCGCCCTCGCGCGTGCCGACGAGGTGACCGCGTACGACGTCGCCGCCCGCGTACTCGGCCCAGATCCGGCCGTTCTCCTCGTGGTACGTGAAGCGGGTCCGTGTCCCGACCTGGCCGGGGGCCTGGTCGGCGACCGGCGAGAAAACGAGTCCGTCGAGCGAGCGGGCCACAGCGGTTGCTCCCTTACAGCGCGTTGGGGCCGGGCGTTAGGGTGGCCAACGTACTGCTGCCATCCGGGGGACGACTCCCGGACCCCCAGCAGGAAACACAACTCGCGGGAGTCCGGGCGTACCGGGCTGAGAGGGAGGCTGGGCGGCCTCCGACCGTACGAACCTGATCCGGGTCATGCCGGCGAAGGGAGGGGCTGGACGCCCATGTCGCGTACATCAGACGTCCTCGTCATCGGGGGCGGAATCATCGGCCTGGTCACGGCCTGGCGGGCCGCGCAGCGGGGGCTGCGCGTCGCTGTCGCCGATCCGGAGCCAGGCGGCGGGGCCGCGCAGGTCGCGGCCGGAATGCTGGCCGCCGTAACCGAGCTGCACTACGGCGAGCAGACGCTGCTCGGCCTCAATGTCGCGTCCGCCGAGCGTTATCCGGCATTCGTCGCGGAGCTGGAGGCGGCGAGCGGGCAAGGCACCGGCTATCGCGCGTGCGGCACGCTCGCCGTCGCGCTCGACACCGACGACCGCGCCCACCTGCGCGAACTCCACGCGCTCCAGCGCCGCTCCGGCCTGGAGTCGGAGTGGCTCACGGGGCGCGAATGCCGCCGCCTGGAGCCGATGCTCGCGCCGGGCGTGCGCGGGGGCCTGCGGGTGGACGGCGACCACCAGGTTGACCCGAGGCGGCTGACCGCTGCCCTGCTGACGGCCTGCGAGCGGGCCGGGGTCATCTGGCATCGCGGCTGGGCGGATCGGCTCTCTGTCGTACGGGAACGGGCCTCCGGGGCCGTACTGGCGGACGGGACGCGGCTCGCGGCCGGCCAGGTGGTGCTGGCCGGCGGCAGCCTCAGCGGCAGGCTCGGCGGCGTACCGGAGGAGGTGCTGCCACCGGTACGGCCGGTCAAGGGGCAGGTGCTGCGGCTGGCCGTACCGAAGGCGTACGCGCCGTTCCTGAGCCGGACGGTGCGGGCGGTGGTGCGGGGGAGCCACGTCTATCTCGTGCCGCGCGAGAACGGTGAGCTGGTCGTCGGAGCGACCAGCGAGGAGCTCGGCTGGGACACGACGGTCACGGCGGGCGGCGTGTACGAGCTGCTGCGCGACGCGCACGAGCTGGTGCCCGGGATCACCGAACTGCCGCTGACGGAGACCCGCGCCGGGCTTCGCCCCGGTTCCCCCGACAACGCTCCGCTGCTGGGGCCGACCGCGCTGCCAGGGCTGCATCTGGCCACGGGGCACTACCGCAACGGGGTGCTGCTCACTCCGGTCACGGGCGATGCGATGGCCGATGTGCTGGCCGGTGGGGAGCTGCCGGACGAGGCGCGCCCCTTCAGCCCGCTCCGCTTCGCGCCGGCCCCTCCCGCTTCACTGGCCTCCCCCGCCTCCGTACCGCAGGAGCAGCCCGTATGACCATCTCCGTGAACGGCGAGACCCGCGAGGTCGTCGCCGGTACGACGCTGGGCGCGCTCGTCGCGACCCTCACCCGGGCCCCTTCGGGGGTCGCCGCCGCCCTCAACGAGACCGTCGTACCGCGAGGGCAGTGGGATGCCACCGCGCTCGGCGACGGTGACCGTATCGAAGTCCTCACCGCAGTCCAGGGAGGCTGAACCATGGCCGACGACCTTCTGACCATCGCGGGCACGACGTTCTCGTCGCGTCTGATCATGGGAACGGGCGGGGCACCGAGCCTCGACATACTGGAACGTTCGCTTGTCGCGTCCGGGACCGAGCTGACGACCGTCGCGATGCGGCGGCTCGATCCGACGGTCCAGGGATCGGTTCTTTCCGTTCTGGGGAAGCTCGGAATCCGGGTGCTGCCGAACACCGCGGGGTGCTTCACGGCGGGCGAGGCCGTGCTGACGGCGCGCCTCGCGCGGGAGGCGCTGGGTACGGACTGGGTGAAGCTGGAGGTCGTCGCCGACGAGCGGACGCTGCTGCCCGACCCGATCGAGCTGCTGGACGCGGCGGAGACGCTGGTGGACGACGGTTTCACCGTGCTGCCGTACACGAACGACGATCCTGTGCTCGCGCGGAAACTGGAGGACGTGGGGTGTGCGGCGATCATGCCGCTGGGGTCGCCGATCGGCTCTGGGCTCGGTATCCGTAACCCGCACAATTTCGAGCTGATCGTGGAGCACGCGCGCGTGCCGGTCGTTCTCGACGCGGGCGCGGGTACGGCGTCGGACGCGACGCTGGCGATGGAGCTGGGGTGCGCGGCGGTGATGCTGGCGTCGGCGGTGACGCGGGCGCAGGAGCCGGTGCTGATGGCCGAGGCGATGCGGCACGGGGTGGAGGCGGGGCGGCTGGCGTATCGGGCCGGGCGGATTCCCCGGCGCCATTTCGCGGAGGCGTCGTCGCCTGCGGCGGGCAGGGCGGCCCTGGACCCGGAACGCCCGGCGTTCTGACCCGGCCGGCCGCTGCGCCGGGCTCTTTCCCCACCCCGCCCCTTCCCGCAGTGAGTCCAGCCCCTCCGGCGTTTGAGGAGCGGGGTCTGGGGCGGCGCCCCAGTTCGGGAAGGGGCGGGTAGGGGAAAGCCCGCCGCAGGCGCCGACGCCCGCCCCCGCGTCACAGCTCCGCTGCAATGCCGCCCCCGGAACCCGCACCCGCACGACGTGTCAGCGGCGGCTCGTAGACTCGCCCCGTGGATACGACCCTCCAGGACCCGCTCGTCGGGCACGTGCTCGACGGCCGCTACCGCATCGACGCGCGCATCGCCGTCGGCGGCATGGCCACGGTCTACCGGGCCGTCGACACCCGCCTCGACCGCGTGCTCGCCCTCAAGGTGATGCACCCCACCCTCGCCGCCGACGGCTCCTTCGTGGACCGGTTCATCCGGGAGGCGAAGTCGGTCGCCCGGCTCGCGCACCCGAATGTGGTCGGCGTCTTCGACCAGGGGACGGACGGGTCGTACGTCTACCTCGCGATGGAGTACATCCCCGGGTGCACGCTGCGCGACGTACTGCGCGAGCGCGGTGCTCTCCAGCCCCGCGCCGCCCTCGACATCCTGGAGCCCGTCCTGGCCGCGCTCGGCGCCGCCCACCGCGCCGGCTTCGTGCACCGGGACATGAAGCCGGAGAACGTCCTGATCGGCGACGACGGCCGCGTCAAGGTCGCCGACTTCGGTCTCGTACGGGCCGTGGACACCGTCACCAGCACCACCGGCTCCGTCCTCGGCACCGTGTCGTACCTCGCGCCCGAGCAGATAGAGCACGGCACCGCCGACACCCGCGCGGACGTCTACGCCTGCGGTGTCGTGCTGTACGAGATGCTGACCGGCGCCAAGCCGCACACCGGCGGCACCCCCGCGCAGGTGCTCTACCAGCACCTGCACGAGGACGTGCCCGCCCCGTCCGCCGCCGCGCCCGGACTCGCGGTCGAGCTGGACGAACTGGTCGCGGCCGCGACCGCGCGCAACCCGGAGATCCGTCCGTACGATGCCGTGGCCCTCCTCGCGCAGGCGAGGGAAGCGCGCGCCGCCCTGAGCGACGAGCAGCTCGACGCCGTGCCGCCGCAGGCGCGCCCCGAGGCGACGCACAACGGCGCCGAGGACCGTACGAGCGTCATCCCCAGGACCATGACCATCGGCCACAGCGACGCCGAAGAGCCCCTCAACCGCACCAGCCGCCTCCAGATGCCCGCGCCCCAGCCGGCGCCGTCCTCCGGGCGCGCCCTCGCGCCCAGACGTGGCGCGCTCGCGATCGTCGCCGCCGTCCTGCTCGTCCTGGGGGTCGGCGCCGGCGTCTGGTACATCAACTCCGGGCAGTTCACCCGCGTCCCTTCGCTCCTCGGCCAGACAGAGAAGGAAGCCGCCAAGCGGCTCTCCGCCGCCGGTCTCGACGTGAAGGACGTGCAGCGCAAGTACAGCGAGACGTACGACCGCGGCACCGTCATGAACAGCGACCCGGCCTCCCGCGCCCGCATCCGCGACAACGGCTCCGTCACGCTGGTCGTCTCGCGCGGCCCGGAGACGGTGAAGGTCCCCGACGTCGAGCGGCTGCCGCTGGCCAAGGCCAAGGCCGAGCTGAAGAAGGCCGGCCTGGCCCCCGGCATCGTCAGCAGGGCGTTCAGCGAGGAGGTGCCGCAGGGTTCCGTCGTCAGTACGGACCCCCGCGCCGGCACCGAGCGGCACCCCGACTCCGCGATCGCCGTCGTCGTCAGCAAGGGCTCCCCCGTGGAGGTGCCCGACGTGACCGGCGAGAGCGTGCAGGACGCCACCTCCGCACTGGAGGACGACGGGTTCAAGGTCAAGGTGGCGCCCGGCCGGATCACTTCCCCGCAGGAGGCCGGAGCCGTCGCCCGCCAGTCCGCGGCCGAGGGTGCGCAGCTCGCCCGGGGCGACACCGTCACGCTCACCGTCTCCAAGGGCCCGCGCATGATCCCCGTGCCCGATGTCGTCGGTGAGAAGGTCGACGACGCGAAGGCCACGCTCAAGGCGGCGGGCTTCGAGGTCGAGGTCGACCGTCCCTTCCTCTCCTTCAGCGACGAGATCGCGAGCCAGTCGGTCGAGGAGGGCGACGAGGCCCCGGAGGGCAGCACGATCACCATCAGGACCAAGGGCGGCCTGTAGCGTACGAGCGCCCTGGCATCCTTGACGGCGATGAGCAACGCACCTTTCCCCTCCCGAAACCCTGTCGGCAGCCACGTGCCCGTGGCCGGCGGCCTGTCCACGACCGGTCTCGCGTACGCCCGTGAACTGGGCGCCGAGGTCGTTCAGGTCTTCGTCGCCAACCCGCGCGGCTGGGCGACACCCACCGGAAACCCGGCCCAGGACGAGCTGTTCCGCGCGGCCTGCGCCGCCGAGCGGATACCGGCGTACATCCATGCCCCGTATCTGATCAACTTCGGCTCGCACACCGAGGCGACCGTCGAGAAGTCCGTGGAGTCGCTGCGGCACTCGCTGCGCCGCGGGCGCGAGATCGGCGCGCTGGGCGTGGTCGTGCACACCGGTTCCGCGACGGGCGGCCGGCCGCGCTCGGAGGCGCTCGCGCAGGTACGTACGCACCTGCTGCCGCTCCTCGACGAGCTGACGCACGACGACGACCCGTTCCTGCTGCTCGAATCGACGGCCGGGCAGGGCTCCTCCCTGTGCTCGCGCGCCTGGGACTTCGGCCCGTACTTCGAGGCACTCGACGCCCACCCCAAGCTCGGCGTCTGCCTCGACACGTGCCACATCTACGCGGCCGGGCACGACCTCGCGGGGCCCGGCGGGATGAAGCAGACGCTGGACCTGCTGGTGGACACGGTCGGCGAGGGCCGGCTCAAGCTGATCCACGCCAATGACTCCAAGGAAGGCGTCGGCGCCCACAAGGACCGCCACGAGAACATCGGCTCCGGGCACATCGGCGAAGAGCCGTTCCGGGAGTTGTTCTCGCACCCGGCGACCGAGGGCGTACCGCTGACGATCGAGACGCCCGGCGGCAAAGAGGGACATGCGGCCGATGTGGCACGGCTGAAGGAACTGCGGGATCTCTGAGGGCTGCTGAAATCCGAAAATCCGTTGGAATACCCTGGGGGGGGTATACCGTCCCCTCTGTAGGCAGGAACCACGGCATCCTCAAGGCCGGCGTCGACTTCAAGACCGCCTTCCGGGTCGCCCTCGCCGCCGACACGCTCTCGATCGCCGTGATGGAAACGATCGACAACGGCGTACTCGCCCTGTGGCCGGGCGCGATGGACGCGCACCTCACCGACGTCATGTTCTGGGGCGTACTCGCCTTCGCGCTCTTCGCCGCCTTCCTCATCACCACACCCGTCAACAAGTGGATGATCGGCCGCGGCAAGGGCCACGCGGTGGTCCACCAGTACCACCACTGAGGTCTCGGGGCAGCCGGCCGGCCCGGGTGTTACAGCTCGGGGCCGTCGCCCGGCTCCTCCTGATAGGAGTACCGCTGCTCACGCCAGGGGTCCCCGACGTTGTGGTAGCCGCGCTCCTCCCAGAAGCCCCGGCGGTCCGCCGTCATGTACTCGACGCCCCGGACCCACTTGGGCCCCTTCCAGGCGTACAGATGCGGTACGACCAGCCGCAGCGGAAAGCCGTGCTCGGCGGTGAGCAGCTCACCGCCCTTGTGGGTGGCGAAAATGGCGCGGTCGGAAGCGAAGTCCGCGAGCCGCAGATTGGCGCTGAAGCCGTACTCGGCCCAGACCATGACATGCGTGACGCTCGGCGCGGGAGGCGCGAGTTCGACGAGCGTACGAGCGAGTACGCCACCCCATTCGGCCCCAAGCATGCTGAATTTCGTCACGCAGTGCAGATCGGCCTCGACCGTGGAGAACGGGAGCGCCGAGAACTGCTCATGGTTCCAGCAGTGCTTGTCACCGTCGGCCGTCGCGCCGAATATGCGGAACTCCCAGCGTTCCGGCTTGAATTTGGGTACAGGGCCGTAGTGGGTGACGGGCCAGCCACGCTGCAGCCGCTGCCCCGGCGGAAGCTCGGGCTGCGCTGATTCGTGATGTTCCCGGCTTTCCGGCTGACCCATGACTCCATGGTGACAGACGGCGAAGGGTGGTCATGACCAGGTCTGACCCTATTCGGGGCAACTCCTGATAAGCCTGCACTTACTGGACGCCCTTCACCCGCGATGCAAGGATGCGCGAAACCTGCCCAGTACCACGCCTGGAAGGAGCCTCTGCGATGCAGGGCGACCCCGAGGTCATCGAATTCCTCAACGAGCAGCTGACCGCCGAGCTGACTGCCATCAACCAGTACTTCCTGCACGCCAAGATGCAGGACAACTTCGGCTGGACGAAGCTCGCGAAGTACACCCGGGCCGAGTCCTTCGACGAGATGAGGCACGCGGAGACACTGACCGACCGGATCCTCTTCCTGGACGGCCTGCCGAATTACCAGCGGCTCTTCCATGTGCGGGTCGGGCAGACCGTCACCGAGATGTTCCAGGCCGACCGGCAGATCGAGGTCGAGGCGATCGACCGCCTCAAGCGCGGCATCGAGGTGATGCGGGCGAAGGGCGACATCACGTCGGCGAACATCTTCGAGGACATCCTCAAGGACGAAGAGCACCACATCGACTATCTCGACACCCAGCTGGAGCTGGTCGACAAGCTCGGTGAGTCGCTCTACATCGCCCAGCTGATCGAGCAGCCGGAGAGCTGATCAGGCGGCTGCGGAGAGGCTTGAGTCGGCGAGTACGCTCTCGGCGACCGCCGTCTCGGCCAGTGCCGCCTCGCCCTGTTCGATCAACGCGCGGCGCGGGCACGCACCGCGGCCGAGAAGCCCCTGGATCGTGCGTACGCAGGACCCGCAGTCCGTCCCCGCCTTGCTGACCGACGCTATCTGGCGCGGTGTGCAGGCACCGGCGGCAGCGTGCTCCTTGATCTGCTGATCCGTTACGCCGAAGCAGGAACAGACGAACACGCGGCACACCTCCTGACACGGGCGAGGGGGACGGCTAATCGGTAAGGTCAACCTAACCTTACCCGCCGTCCCCCGCACGCAAAAGCCCCGGATACGGCTGTGGGGCGCGGATCACATTCGATCCGCGCCCCACAGCCGTTCTGTGCTGCTACCGCCTACTGGTCGCGGTACATCTCGGCGACCAGGAACGCCAGGTCCAGCGACTGGCTGCGGTTGAGCCGCGGGTCGCAGGCCGTCTCGTAGCGCTGGTGCAGGTCGTCGACGAAGATCTCGTCGCCGCCGCCCACGCACTCGGTGACGTCGTCACCGGTCAGCTCCACGTGGATGCCGCCCGGGTGCGTACCGAGGCCCTTGTGCACCTCGAAGAAGCCCTTGACCTCGTCAAGTACGTCGTCGAAGCGACGCGTCTTGTGGCCGGAGGCGGCCTCGTAGGTGTTGCCGTGCATCGGGTCGGTCACCCACGCCACGGCGGCGCCGGAGGCGGTGACCTTCTCGACCAGCTCGGGGAGCTTGTCGCGGACCTTGTCGGCGCCCATGCGGACGACGAAGGTCAGCCGGCCGGGCTCACGGTCCGGGTCGAGCTTGTCGACGTAACTCAGCGCCTCGTCGACCGTGGTCGTCGGGCCCAGCTTCACGCCGATCGGGTTACGGATCTTCGAGGCGAACTCGATGTGCGCGCCGTCGAGCTGGCGGGTGCGCTCACCGATCCACAGCATGTGGCCCGATACGTCGTACAGGTGGCCCGTACGCGAATCGACCCTGGTCAGGGCGGTCTCGTAGTCCATGAGCAGCGCTTCGTGCGAGGCGTAGAACTCGACCGTGCGGAACTCGGCGGGGTCGGTCCCCGCGGCCTTCATGAAGTTCAGCGCGTTGTCGATCTCGCGGGCGAGCTGCTCGTAACGCTGACCGGAGGGCGAGGACTTCACGAAGTCCTGGTTCCAGGCGTGCACCTGGCGCAGGTCGGCGTAACCGCCCGTGGTGAAGGCGCGCACGAGGTTCAGCGTCGAGGCGGACGCGTTGTACATCCGCTTCAGCCGCTCGGGGTCCGGGATCCGGGCCTTCTCGGTGAACTCGAAGCCGTTGACCGAGTCGCCGCGGTAGGTCGGCAGGGTCACGCCGTCGCGGGTCTCGGTGTTCTTGGAGCGCGGCTTGGAGTACTGGCCGGCGATCCGGCCCACCTTCACGACGGGCACGGAGGCGGCGTACGTCAGTACCGCGCCCATCTGGAGAAGGGTCTTGAGCTTGTTTCGGATGTGGTCGGCGGAAACGCCGTCGAAGGCCTCGGCGCAGTCGCCGCCCTGCAACAGGAACGCCTCGCCCTTGGCGACGGCTCCCAGTCGGGCGCGCAGCTGGTCGCACTCGCCCGCGAAGACGAGCGGCGGATACGACTCGAGGTCCGCGATCACATCGCGCAGAGCCTCGGCATCGGGGTACTCAGGCTGCTGCGCCGCGGGAAGGTCTCGCCAGGTGTTGCCACCGTTAGGGGTGGTCTTAGCGTTCACGGTCACCCTGACAACATTACGTGGTCAGCTCCCCGGTCCATTCTCTGGCCCACCAGATGAGACGGCGGCCGCTCGCATGGACCGCTCCCCCGCGCTCGGCGCCGCGAGTGCGAGCAGCTCGCCGCCCTCACACGCCACGACGGGGAAGGCGTCCCGCAGGATCCCGTCCAGGTCTCCGGATCGCCCGGCATGCCGGGCAGCAGCCTCATCCGTTCCTGCCTCGACGCCGCTCTCGACACGCTGATACGTCGCCGGGACACGCGTGAAGCCGACGGCCGCATCCGCTAGGGTGCGATGCATGTTCGCGCAGACGACTAAGACCTGGTGGTGGACCGCTCATCCGGCGGCCCACTGACAATCGCGCGCAACACTGATCGCGAAGGCCGCCCGAGGGGCGGCCTTTGGTGTTTCCCAGGGGCTGTTCCTCTCCACCCGGATCGACCGCATCCCCCCGGAAGGAACACCACCATGCTGATCAGCACGCTCCTCGACGACACCCGCCCCTTCGCGCTGCTGCGCAGGCGGACGCCCGGCCAGGACCACGACACCGTCGAGGTGCTGATCGGTGACGTGCACGAGGCCGCACGCCTGGCCGACATCCCGGCCGGCGCCGGGGACACGCCGGTGCTCGCGCTGGTCCCGTTCCGGCAGATCCGGGAGCGCGGGTTCGACGTACGCGACGACGGGACGCCACTGAGTGTGCTGGTCGCGCGAGAGACGTACGCGCTGGCGCTCGACGACGTCCTGGCGCAGCTTCCCGCCCACGACGTGCGGGTGGAGGGCGGCGCGTTCGACGTGGGCGACGAGGAGTACGCCGGGATCGTACGGCGGGTCATCGACGACGAGATCGGGCGCGGCGAGGGCGCGAATTTCGTCATCCGCCGCACCTTCGAGGGCGAGATTCCGGGGTTCTCGCGGGCCGACGCCCTGGCGCTCTTCCGGCGGCTGCTCACCGGAGAGCGAGGGGCGTACTGGACCTTCGTCGTGCACACCGGGGAGCGCACGCTCGTCGGCGCGAGCCCCGAGGTCCACGTCCGGATGAGCGGCGGGACCGTCGTGATGAACCCCATCAGCGGTACGTACCGCTACCCCTCGGACGGGCCCGGCGCCGAGGGCCTGCTGGACTTCCTCGACGACGGCAAGGAGACCGCCGAGCTCTCGATGGTCGTCGACGAAGAGCTCAAGATGATGTGCACCGTCGGCGACATGGGCGGGGTCGTCGTCGGCCCGCGCCTGAAGGAAATGTCCCATCTCGCGCACACCGAGTACGAGTTGCGCGGCCGCTCCTCCCTCGACGTGCGCGAAGTACTGAAGGAGACGATGTTCGCAGCGACCGTCACGGGATCGCCGGTGCAGAACGCCTGCCGCGTCATCGAGCGGTACGAGCCCGGTGGCCGTGGCTACTACGCGGGCGCGCTCGCCCTCATCGGCCGGGACGCGGGCGGCGCCCAGACCCTGGACTCGCCCATCCTGATCCGTACCGCGGACATCGCACCGGACGGCGGGCTGCGGGTGCCGGTCGGCGCGACGCTGGTGCGCGACTCGGACCCGCACAGCGAGGTCGCCGAGACGCACGCCAAGGCGGCGGGGGTGCTGGCGGCGCTGGGCGTGCGTCCGGCGCGGCCCGCGCACGAGGGCGTACGGCCGAAGCTCGCGGACGATCCGCGCGTACGGGAGGCGCTCGACTCGCGGCGCGCGTCCCTCGCGCCTTTCTGGCTGCGGATGCAGGAGCGGTCGTCGTCCCTGACCGGGCACGCGCTGGTGATCGACGCGGAGGACACCTTCACGGCGATGCTCGCGCACCTGCTGCGCTCGTCGGGCCTCGACGTGTCCGTACGGCGGTACGACGAGCCGGGCCTGCGGGCTGCCGCGCTCGCGCACGAGGGCCCCGTGGTGCTCGGCCCCGGGCCGGGCGATCCCTCCGACGCGGGCGATGGCAAGATGCGGTTCCTGCGGGGACTCGCGGCGGAGCTGGTGCGCGGGCACCGGCACGGGCTGCTCGGGGTCTGTCTGGGACACGAGCTGCTGGCGGCCGAGCTGGGGCTGGGGATCGTACGCAAGCGGGTGCCGTACCAGGGGGCGCAGGCGCGGATCGACTTCTTCGGGCGGCCCGAGACCGTCGGTTTCTACAACAGCTTTGTCGCCGGCTGCGACGAGGAGCAGGCGGCGGAGCTGGCCGCGCACGGCGTAGAGGTCAGTCGGGACCCCGCCACAGGAGAGGTGCACGCCCTGCGGGCGGCCCGCTTCGCCTCGGTGCAGTTCCACCCGGAGTCGGTGCTGACCCTGCGCGGCGCGGCCATGGTCACTGACCTGCTGACGCCGTCGCTGCTCGGCCGGCGGTAGGCGGGGTGCCCGGGGCTTGTTCCCCCTACCCGGCCCTACCCGAATTCAGCCCGTCCGGCGTTTGAGGACATGCCCGGAGGGCGTCGGGGGCTGGGGGCTTGCCCCCGGTTCGGGAAGGGGCGGGGTGGGGAACAAGCCCCCCGCGCAGCGGCGGCGCGGTCAGCCGAAGAAGACGCCGACCTCCGCGTACAGGGCCGGATCGACCGTCTTCAGCCGCGCCGTCGCCTCCCCGATCGGCACCCGCACGATGTCCGTTCCCTGGAGCGCGACCATCTTGCCGAAGTCGCCGTCCCTTACGGCCTCGATCGCGTGCAGCCCGAACCGGGTCGCCAGCCATCGGTCGAAGGCGCTCGGAGTACCGCCGCGCTGCACATGCCCGAGAACGGTGGTGCGCGCTTCCTTCCCCGTCCGCTTCTCGATCTCCTTGGCCAGCCACTCGCCGACGCCCGAGAGCCGCACATGCCCGAACGAGTCGAGCGTGCCGTCCTTGAGGACCATCTCGCCGTCCTTGGGCATCGCGCCCTCCGCGACGACGACGATCGGCGCGTACGACGCCTTGAAGCGGGAGGTGATCCAGCCGCAGACCCGCTCGATGTCGAAGCGCTGCTCGGGGATGAGGATGACGTTCGCGCCGCCCGCCAGGCCCGAGTGCAGGGCGATCCAGCCCGCGTGCCGGCCCATGACCTCGACGACGAGGACGCGCATGTGCGACTCGGCGGTGGTGTGGAGGCGGTCGATCGCCTCGGTCGCGATGCCGACGGCTGTGTTGAAACCGAAGGTGTAGTCGGTTGCGGAGAGGTCGTTGTCGATGGTCTTGGGTACGCCGACACATTTGACGCCGTACTCGTCGGACAGCCGGGCAGCGACACCCAGCGTGTCCTCGCCGCCTATCACGATGAGCGCGTCGACCTCGCGCTTGGCGAGGTTCTCCTTGACCCTTCGGATGCCGTCCTCGGCCTGGAGCGGATTGGTCCGCGAGGAGCCGAGTATGGTGCCGCCGCGGGGCAGGATGCCGCGTACGGCCGGAATGTCGAGTCGTACGGTGTCGCCTTCGAGCGGTCCGCGCCAACCGTCCCGGAAGCCGGTGAAGTCGTAGCCGTACTCCTGCACGCCCTTGCGGACGACGGCGCGGATGACCGCGTTGAGCCCGGGGCAGTCGCCTCCCCCGGTCAGTACTCCGACCCGCATGAAATTGTCCCTTCGCCACATTCAGCAGTGCCGTGTGGCGCCACGCTAGTGGTGATCCAGGTCACAGCGACATGGGGCGTCGGGCAATTCCGGGTCGTACTAAGCGTCGTCGAGGCCGCGTTCGATCGCGTAGCGGACGAGCTCCACGCGGTTGTGCAGCTGGAGCTTGCCGAGTGTGTTCTGCACGTGGTTCTGCACGGTGCGGTGCGAGATCACCAGGCGTTCGGCGATCTGCTTGTACGAGAGGCCCTTCGCGACCAGCCGCAGCACCTCGGTCTCGCGGTCGGTGAGCTGCGGCGCCTTCGGCTCGTGCGAGGAGGCGGCGGGCAGCGGGTCCGAGGCCAGCCGGCGGTACTCGCCGAGGACCAGGCCGGCCAGGCCCGGGGTGAAGACGGGGTCGCCTGCGGCCGTGCGCCGTACCGCGTCGATCAGCTCCTCGGGCCCCGCCGACTTCAGCAGATAGCCCGTCGCACCCGACTTCACCGCTTCCAGTACGTCGGCGTGCTCGCCACTCGCGGACAGCACCAGGACGCGCAGCGCCGGGTCGGCGCCGACGAGTTCCTTGCAGACCTGGACGCCGGGCATGCCGGGGAGATTGAGGTCGAGGACGAGGACCTGGGGGCCGACGGCCTGGGCGCGGCGCACCGCCTGCGGCCCGTCGCCCGCCGTGGCCACCACGTCGAAGCCCGCCGCGTCGAGGTCGCGGGCGACCGCGTCCCGCCACATCGGGTGGTCGTCGACCACCATCACCCGGATCGTCTTGCCCGTCTGCTGTTCGTCGCTCATCGCGCCTGTCCCGCCTTCCCCCGTGGAACCTTCAATTCGACTTCCGTGCCCTGCCCCGGAACCGAGATCAGCTCGGCGGTGCCGCCGATGTCCCGCAGCCGCCCGCGGATCGACAGAGCGACACCGAGGCGCCCCTCCCCCTCGGCCTGCGCGAGCCGGCCCTCCGGGATGCCGGGGCCGTCGTCCCGTACCGTCACGATCACTTCTTCCGGCCAGTCCTCGACCAGAATCCACGCCTGGGCGTCTTCCCCGGCGTGCCTGCGCACATTGTCCAGTGCGGCACTGACAGCCGCCGCGAGCTCCATGGCCGCCGCCGGTTCCAGCAGGACCGGGGCGCCGGGCTCGGCGAAGCTGACCTTGGACCCGGCGTGCGGGGCGAGCAGGGAGCGCAGGTCGCAGGGGCGCGCGCCGTCGGAACCCTCGTACTCCTCGTCGTCCACCTCGACCGTACGGACCACGGCGCCCAGCGCGGCGTCCTCCGAGGCCCGCGTGGCCGGTACGAGGCCGCTCGACACCAGGGTGCGCAGCGCGACCTCCTGTTCCCCGGCCATCCTGCCCAGTTCGGCCGCCTCGCCGCCGAGGGAGGTGCCGCGCCGCTGCACCATGGCGAGCACCTGGAGCACGCTGTCGTGGATGTCGCGGGCGAGGCGCTCGCGCTCACGGGTGGCGGCCTCGATCTCCAGGGCTCGGGCGAGGGTGCGCTCGGAGGCGCGGGCGACCTCGACGACGTAACCGATCGCGATGGAGGCGACCCACACCAGCAGGACGTTGTGGAACGTGTCCCGGCTGGGCTCGCCGCGCTCGACGATGTTGGCGGCGGCGACGAAGGACGAGGCGAAGGCCGCCCAGCGCCAGCCGCCCTTGATCGCGAACGCGAGAACGGAACCCGCGGTCCATATCGTCGGCAGCGTGGGGCCGTCGACCTGCTGCGCGTGGAAGTCGGCGAGCGGGGTGAGCATGATGCCCGTGAGGGCGATCGCGAGGTCGGAGACGAGGAAACGCTTGGTGCAGCTGGCCGCGTTCGCCACCTTGGGGAGCGTGACGAGCGTCCAGACGGACATCACCGCGAGGAACGCGACGGCCACCCAGGGGCGCTCGAACTTCTCCCGCGTGAAGACGAACAGGAGCACCGCGTACACCGTCGTCATGACGCGATAGCCGGTCAGCGCACGCCACAGCGGCTGCTCGACCGACATGCGCACGACATGCTCACGCTGAGCCTTGGCCATCATCCCCACCCCGTGACGGACACTGTTACGCGCCGGACCGTTCCGCCTGCTTGGCCTTCTCGGCCCTCTCCAGCTCGGCCCTTTCGGCCTTGGCCGCCTTCTCCGCGTCGGCGATCTGGCGCTTGGCCGCCGTGGCGTAGATGTCGACGTACTCCTGGCCGGAAAGCTTCATGATCTCGTACATGACCTCGTCGGTCACCGACCGCAGAATGAACCGGTCGCCGTCCATGCCGTGATAGCGGCTGAAGTCCAGCGGCTTGCCGATCTTGATCCCCGGGCGCATCAGCTTGGGCACGAGCTTGCCGGGCGGCTGGATCTTCTCGGTGTCGATCATCGCGACCGGGATCACGGGCGCGCCGGTGGCGAGGGCCACGCGCGCGAGGCCACCGGGCTTGCCGCGGTAGAGACGGCCGTCGGGCGAGCGGGTGCCCTCCGGGTAGATGCCGAAGAGGTTGCCGCCCTCGATGACGTCGATGCCGGCCTTGATCGCCGCCTCACCCGCGCCGCGCGCACCCGAGCGGTCCACGGGGAGCTGGCCGACGCCCTTGAAGAACGCGGCGGTGAGCTTCCCCTTCACACCGGGCGAGGTGAAGTACTCCGCCTTGGCGATGAAGGTGACCTTGCGGTCGAGGACCGCGGGCAGGAAGAAGGAGTCCGAGAAGGACAGGTGGTTGCTCGCGAGGATCGCGGGGCCCTCGGCGGGGATGTTCTCGAGGCCCTCCACCCAGGGCCTGAAGGCGACCTTCAGTGACCCTCCGATGGAGAACTTCATAGCGCCGTAGATCAACCGAGTGCCTTCCCTTGTCTGTCGACATGACCATAACCCGTGCCGGGCCTGCGCTCTCTCCCAACAAGGCTGCCCGACGGACCTGGTCGGTGTCGGTCCGGTCGCGTACGGTGAAGTACACCTTCGCGCCCCCTCAGCAGTCCAAGACTTCAGCGTCGGACTCACACTCATGAACAGGAGACCCCGGTGCCGGTCCTTCCTGGAGCCGAGCCGTTCCGCCACGAGGGCGGAGAGGTCGGCGTCCTCCTCTGTCACGGCTTCACCGGTTCCCCGCAGTCGCTGCGCCCCTGGGCGGACCATCTGGCCGAGCGCGGACTGACCGTCTCCCTTCCGCTGCTGCCCGGGCACGGCACCCGCTGGGAGGACATGCAGCTCACGGGCTGGCAGGACTGGTACGCGGAGGTCGACCGCGAGCTGCGCGTACTGCGTGAGCAGTGCGGCCAGGTCTTCGTGTTCGGGCTCTCGATGGGCGGGGCGCTGACGCTGCGGCTGGCCGCGAAGCACGGGGACGCGATCTCCGGGATCGCCGTGGTCAACCCGGCGAACAAGGTGCACGGCCTGTCGGCGTACGCACTGCCGGTGGCCCGCCATCTCGTACGTACGACAAAGGGTCTGCGCAGTGACATCGCGAAGGCGGGCGCCGAGGAGGTCGGCTACGACCGCGTCCCGCTGCACGCGGCGCACTCCGTGCGGACCTTCTTCCGGCTCGTCGACGCGGAGCTTCCGCAGGTGACGCAGCCGATGCTGCTGCTGCACAGCCCGCAGGACCATGTGGTGCCGGCGGCGGACTCGGCCCGCATCCTCAGCCGGGTCTCGTCGACGGACGTCACCGAGATCCTGCTGGAACAGAGCTACCACGTCGCGACGTTGGACCATGACGCGGAGCGGATCTTCGACGAGAGTTACGCGTTCATCGGCCGCCTCGCTCCGAGTGTCGGGAAGAAGGGGAGCACGACCGGTGGCTGAGCACGACGCGGAGCCTGCGGGCCGCGAGGAGGAACGGGAGCCGGACGAGACGGCGGGGGCGCCCGGGGCAGCCGCCTCCGGAGAGTCCGCGGAGTCCGGCGGGAGGTCCGTCGACGAGGAAGAGGCGTGGGCCGCGATCGTCGCGGGGTACGGCGAGGAGCCGCCGGACCCGCCGGGTGCGAAGCCGTTCAAGTCGATCGAGGACCTCTTCCTGCCGGAGGGCGACATCAACAGCATGGGCGGCGACCGCCCGAAGAAGTCTCCGGACAAGGACACTGAGGCGGCGGCGGCCGAGCCGGACACGACGGCCCCGGGCCCGGAACCGGACGCGGCCCCGGAACCGGACCGGGAGAGACCGCTCGGCAGTTCCGTCGTCTTCGCCCCCGGCATCGACGGCCCGCGCAACTACTCGCTCGAGGAGCCGGGCGAGGACGACCTCGACGCGAGCGACGAGGGCCACTTCGTACCGCCGGAGCCGCCGCCACTGCCGCCGGCCGACACCACGGCCAGGTTCGCCTGGCTGGCGGTCATCGGCGGCCCGGTGCTGCTGCTCGTCGCGGTGCTGCTCCAGTGGGACATGACGTGGTGGCTGACGACGCTCGGCGTCGGCGGCTTCCTGGGCGGGTTCGCCACGCTGGTGGCGCGGATGACGCACGACGACGACGAGGACGACGACCCGGGCCGCGGCGCGGTCGTCTAGAGACCTCGCTTTCCCCACCCCGCCCCTTCTGGGCGGTGCCATTTCGCACCTCCGCCGCGTGAGGGGCCCGCCCCGGCCCCCGCACGAGCCCGGCTTCCACCCGGCGCGGGCTCCCGGGCGGGGTGGGGGTTTCTGTGGAGTCGGGACCTTGGGGTGGTGGGCTTCGGAGGGGGAAAGAAACGCTCCGCTCCGGTCAGCGGCGGTTACGACGCCGGAACACGCAGGGCCGCCAGCACCGGAAGGTGGTCCGTGGCCGCGCGTACGTCCGCCTCCGGGAGGCCCAACGGGACGCCGCAGCCCAGGACTTCGACCCCCGGTGTCGCGAAGACCGCGTCGATGCGCTGATGGCGGCTGACCGGGGTCGAGGTGTACTCGCCGCCCCACGGCTTCACCGCCCAGCAGTCCTGCAGCTCCCCCGCCAGCCGGCGGAAAGTCCGCCCGTCCGGCCGTTCGTTGAGGTCGCCGCCCGCCACCGCGTGCGGCACGTCCATCTCCTTCAGCCGGTCGAGCAGCAGCCCGCCCTGTGCGTACCGCTCCTGACTCTGGAGGCTGAGGTGGCAGCTCAGTACGCCGAGCCTCGCGCCCCCGATCCGCACCACCGCCGTCGCGAACCCCCGCCGGTGCAGCCCCGGCGTACGCGGCAACAGCACATCCTCCGTACGTTCCACCGTCACCCGCAGCGAACACAGCAGCAGCGGGCCCGAAGCGGTCGCTCCGCCGCCGAGCGTCACCAGGTCGCTGTGGGCCGCGAGCCACGCGGCGCGCTTGCGCCAGCGGAAGAACCGCGGCGCCTCCTGGACGAGGACGAGGTCGGGCTCGCAGGCACTGATGACCCGGGCCAGCGCCTCGCGGTCGTCGCGCATCGAGCGGATGTTGTAGCTGAGGACACGGATGACGGCCGAACCGTCGGCCTCGGTACGGGACTCGGGCAGCGTACTCAGCGTATTGATCGGGCTCGTCGCCATGTGATCACGATACGGAAATGCCCGCCGCACCCCAAGGGGGCACAGCGGGCACAGGCAACCGCCTCAGCCCTGGCGCGCCAGGTCCGCCGCGCCGACCAGGCCGGCCTTGCCGCCCAGCTGCGCCGCGAGCACCTGCGCGTGCGGACGCCACTGACCGCCGATCAGCCAGCGCCGGAACGACTTGCGGATCGGGTCGAGGACCAGCTCGCCCTCGTCCGAGACGCCGCCGCCGACAATGAACGCCGACGGGTCGAAGAGCGAGGCCAGGTCGGCCAGGCCCGCGCCCGCCCAGCGGGCCAGCTCGCGGAAGGAGTCGACGGCCACCGGGCAGCCCTGGCGGGCGGCGGTGCTGATGTGCTTGCCCTCGATGCCCTCGACCGTACCGTCGCCGAGGGCGAGGAGGATCTTGGCGTTCTCGGGGGTGGCGTTGGCACGCTGCTTGGCGTACCTGACGAGGGCGCGCCCCGACGCGTACTGCTCCCAGCAGCCCTGGCTCCCGCAACCGCACAGCAGGCCGTCGGGGACGACCCGGATGTGACCGAACTCGGCGGCCACGCCGAAGCGTCCGCGGCGCAGCTTGTTGCCGATGATGATGCCGCCGCCGAGGCCGGTGCCGAGGGTGATGCAGATGACGTCCTCGTGGCCCTGGCCCGCGCCGAACCTGTACTCGCCCCAGGCCGCCGCGTTCGCGTCGTTCTCGACCACGACCGGCAGCCCCACCCGCTGCTCGACCTTGTCCTTCAGCGGCTCGTGCCGCCAGTCGATGTTGGGCGCGAAGAGGACGGTGGCGCGCTTGTCGTCGACGTAACCGGCGGCGCCGATGCCGACCGCCTCGATCTGGTGGCCCCTGCCGGCCTCGGAGACGGCCGCGCAGATCGCGTCGACGATGCCTTCGGCGGTCGGCGGCGTCGGCACCTTGTGCGTGTCGAGAATGGTGCCCTCTTCGTCGACCACGCCTGCCGCGATCTTCGTGCCGCCGATGTCGACGCCGATGGTGAGTCCCATGTGTCCCTCAGTTTTCGGTCGAGCCCCGCTAAGGCCAACCGTACCCGAGGCGCAGCTCAGTCCAGGTCGATGTGGGTGCTCGACGAGGGGCCTTCGGGGCCGTCGTCTTCGGCGTTCTTACGGTCCGCCGGCTGCGCCGGACCTCGGGTCCAGCGGCCCTCCTGGCCCTGGACGGCGGACCGGTAGGCGGCCAGCAGCTCGTTGCCCGCGGCGGCCAGGTGGTCGAAGACCTCCGGGTTGCGCTCCACGACGGGCTCGACCGCGGACCTCGCCTGGTTGATGAGCTGGCTGACCGTGCCCTGCGCGGCCATGCCGGGCAGTGACGACTGGAACGAGTTGACCTTGTCGGCGACGGCGTCGAGGAGCTTGCGCAGCTCCTCTGCGGCGGACCCCGGCTGTGCCCCGCCGCTCTCGGCGCGACGGCGGGCCTTCTCGGCGGCGAGGTCCTCGGCGCAGGCCTTCGCCCACGCGTCGGCTTCGGGGGCCTCGGCGGGCTCGGGGGAGGGACGCTCTGTGGCATCGCTCATGGCGGACTCCTGCGGCAGGCGGCGGTTCGTACGGCACGTACGCCTCGTACCACCGACGTTACCCGAACGGCGGCACGCGGTTCACTTGGTCTGCGGCCACAGCCGGGGATCCGGCGTGAATCGCACCCTCAGTACGCCGCCCGTCAGGCCCGCCCCCGAGACGTCGCAGCGGCGCAGGGCCGACGGCAGGGGAAGGATGCGGCGGAACGGGCCCGCGTCGAGGACGAGTTCGTCGCCGCGGCGCATCAGCCCGAGCTCCTCCTTCGCTGCCCCGGGCAGCGGCAGGTGCCATACGAGGAAGCCGTCCTGCGCGATGCGGTCCTCCACGGACCAGGACTCGTCAGCGCCCTCGGGCCCCGGCTCCACCGCCAGGGCCCCGTCGGCGGCCAGGGCGTCGAGGTCGGCGAGGCCGCGCGGGTCGCCGCCGAGGTGGCGCACCTCGCGGACCGGCGCCGTCGGCTGCCACTCGTCGGCCCACTCGGCCAGGCACTTCTGCTGCTGGGCGGCGAGCGCCGCGAGCCAGGTGTCCGGGGAGTCCTGCGGCAGCGTCCGGTTCGCCGTCACCGTCTCGACGTGGAGGCCGAAGAGGGCAAGTCCGGTGCGGGCGGTGGCCAGCGCGTCGGCTCCGGCGGGGCCCGGCTCGGCGACCAGTCGTACGGTCGTGTCCGGGTCCGCGAGCAGCGCCTCGACGGCGGCCAGCTCTCCGTCCCAGCGGGCGGCCGTCTCGTACAGCCACTGGGCGGGCATCGGGACGCCGGCGAGCTGGGCGATCATGGGACGCAGCGCGCGAGCCGCCTGTCGCTCGGCCGGAAGCAGCCGGCGCAGGTAGCGGCGCAGCTGCTCGGGAAGCGCGAGGGCGGCGAGGGCGGCGTGCAGCGGCGGCAGGTCGACGACGACGAGGTCGTACGCCGGAGAACCGTCCCCGGCGCCCTGGCCGCAGGCCCGCAGCGCGCGGAGCAGTGCGAACTGTTCGCTGCCGGGGAGTTCGGTCAGTTCCTCGGCGGCCAGGCGGTTCGCGCCGAGCAGGTCGAGTACGGATCCCGCGCGCTCCTGGAGCGACAGCAGCTCGGCGCGGAACTGGGCGCCGGAGTCGACCCTCGCGGCCCACAGCCGCGGAGCGGCCTCGGCCGGGGCGGAGCCGGTGGTTATGCCCAGGGCGGCGCCCAGGGTGTCCGCCGGATCGGTGGAGAGGACCAGGACGCGCTTGCCGTCCCGCGCGGCCGCCAGAGCGGTCGCCGCGGCGACGGTGGTGCGGCCCGCGCCGCCGGGGCCGGTGACGAGGACCGTACGCATGCAGACATCAGCCCTTCGGCTGGCTCGGGTCGCTCTCGACGCGCTTCTTCAGACCGGCCAGAGCACGGTCGATGATGACCTTCTCGGCCTTGCGCTTGATCATGCCGAGCATCGGGATCTTGACGTCGACGGTCAGCTGGTAGGTGACCTCGGTACGGTCGCCGCCGCCCGCCGGGGCGAGGCTGTACGAGCCGTCGAGGGCCCGCAGCATCTGCGACTTGACCAGCGTCCAGCTGACCTGGTTGTCGCCGGCCCAGGTGTACGCGAGGGTGTGGTCGTCCTTGATCGCGCCGGCGTCCAGGAGCAGGCGTACCTGCTCGGCGCGGCCCTGGGCGTCGGTGGCCAGGACCTCGGCCTCCTTCACCTCGCCGGTCCACTCGGGGTAGCGGGCGAAGTCGGCGATCACGCCCATCACGTCGGCCGGTGCCGCCTCGATCGTGATGCTCGAGCTGGTGTGTTCCGCCATCGCTGTGGCTCCTCCAGTGCGGTTACCGGTCAGGGGTCAGGCATGTCAGGGGTTACGTCCGCGTGAAGGCTACCGTGACCGGCCGGACCCCAATTCACCGCTCCGGGCTCACCACTCCATCGCCCACGGGCGGCCGGACGAGGCGAAGTGACCGACGTTCACACATTCCGTGGCGCCGACGCGCATGCGCCGGGCCAGCGGCTGGTGGACGTGGCCGAAGAGCGCGTACCGGGGGCGGGTCCGCCGGATCGCCGCCAGCAGCGCCCGGCTGCCGCGCTCGAACCGGCGGGCGACGGTGTCGTACACGAGCTCGGGAACCTCGGGCGGGATGTGCGAGCACAGCACGTCCACCTCGCCCAGCGCCTCGACCTTGGCGGCGTACTCCTCGTCGTCGATCTCGTAGGGCGTGCGCATCGGCGTCCTGAGCCCGCCGCCGACGAAGCCGAAGACGCGGCCGCCGATCTCGACGCGCTCGCCGTCGAGGACGGTGGTCCCGGGCCGGGCGTACTCGGGCCACAGCTGCGGCATGTCCACGTTGCCGTAGGTGGCGTACGTCGGGGTGGGGAACGCCGCGAAGAGTTCGGCGTACTGCTTGCGTACGGCCTCTTCGGTGGCAGCCGCCCGGTCGACGCCCGCCCACAGCCTGCGGCCGAGTTCCCGGGCCTCCTCGAAGCGGCGGGCGGTGCGCAGCTCGACGATCAGGTCCGCGTTCTCGATGCCGAAGAGCTCGGGGAAGATGCCGCGCGAATGATCGGCGTAGTCGAGGAAGAGCACCAGGTCACCGAGGCACACGAGCGCGTCGGCGCCGTCCCCGGCCCTGGCCAGATCCCTGGCGTTCCCGTGTACGTCGCTGACCACATGCACTCGCATGGCGATCACCCTAGGACGCCTGGGCCCAGCGTGGGTAGAGGGGGCCGGACCTGCGGATACTTCCGGGTCCCCGGGTGATTGGACTAGTCTGCCCGGAGCACCGCCACAGCGTGTGACGCAGCGAACATCTGGCCGGAACCCCCTATCGGGAACCGTCTACTGGTGGGTAACGTCCGGGCAGTCCAACCGTGCTCACCCCACTGAGCACCTGCCCGGTCTTGGACCGCAACCGACGCGCACACCGATGTGGCGCCGGCGCCCGATGAGGAGCAGCAGTCTTGCGCGAGTTCAGCCTTCCGGCCCTGTACGAGGTCCCCTCGGACGGCAACCTGACAGATCTCATCCGCCGCAACGCCACTCAGCACCCAGATGTGGCCGTCATGAGCCGCAAGGTCGGGGGCGTCTGGACGGATGTCACCGCCACCGAGTTCCTCGCCGAGGTCCGCGCCGCCGCCAAGGGCCTGATCGCCGCCGGCGTGCGGCCGGGCGACCGGGTCGCCCTGATGTCCCGTACCCGCTACGAGTGGGTGCAGATGGACTTCGCGATCTGGACCGCCGGCGCGGTGACCGTACCGGTGTACGAGACCAGCTCCGCCGAGCAGGTGCAGTGGATCCTGGGTGATTCCGGCGCGGTCGCCGTCATCGTCGAGAGCGACGGGCACGCCGCCGCCGTCGAGTCGGTACGCGACCGGCTGCCGGCCCTCCAGCACGTCTGGCAGATCGACCGGGACTGCGTGGGAGAACTGCGCGCCTCGGGTGCGGAGGTCACGGACGAGACGGTCGACGAGCGCAGTACGAGCGCCAAGGCGGACGACCCGGCGACGATCGTCTACACCTCCGGCACCACCGGCCGCCCCAAGGGCTGTGTGCTCAGCCACCGCAGCTTCTTCGCGGAGTGCGGGAACGCGGTGGAGCGCCTGAAGCCGCTGTTCCGTACCGGCGAGTGCTCGGTGCTGCTCTTCCTGCCCGCCGCGCACGTCTTCGGCCGGCTGGTCGAGATCGCCTCGGTCATGGCGCCGATCAAGCTCGGCTGCGTACCCGACATCAAGAACCTCACGGACGAGCTCGCCTCCTTCCGGCCGACGCTGATCCTCGGTGTGCCGCGCGTCTTCGAGAAGGTCTACAACTCGGCGCGCGCCAAGGCGCAGGCGGACGGCAAGGGCAAGATCTTCGACAAGGCCGCGGACACCGCGATCGCCTACAGCCGCGCGATCGGCACGCCGCAGGGCGCGTCGCTGGGCCTGAAGCTCAAGCACAAGCTCTTCGACAAGCTGGTCTACAGCAAGCTGCGCGCAGTGCTCGGCGGCCGCGGCGAGTACGCGATCTCCGGCGGCGCCCCGCTGGGCGAGCGCCTCGGCCACTTCTTCCGCGGCATCGGCTTCACGGTCCTGGAGGGCTACGGCCTGACGGAGTCGTGCGCGGCCACCGCCTTCAACCCGTGGGACCGGCAGAAGATCGGTACGGTCGGCCAGCCGCTGCCGGGGTCGGTCGTGCGGATCGCGGACGACGGCGAGGTGCTGCTGCACGGCGAGCATCTCTTCTCGGGGTACTGGAACAACGAGGCGGCCACCGCCGAGGCGCTGACGGACGGCTGGTTCCACACCGGTGACATCGGCACGCTCGACGAGGACGGCTACCTCGCGATCACCGGCCGCAAGAAGGAGATCATCGTCACGGCGGGCGGCAAGAACGTGGCCCCGGCTGTCATCGAGGACCGCATCCGCGCGCACGCGCTGGTCGCGGAGTGCATGGTGGTGGGCGACGGGCGGCCGTTCGTCGGCGCGCTGGTCACCCTCGACGAGGAGTTCCTGGGCCGCTGGGCCGCCGAGAACGGCAAGCCGGCCGGTTCGACCGCGGCCTCGCTGCGCGACGACGCGGAGCTGCTGGCGGTCGTCCAGCAGGCGGTGAACGACGGCAACGCGGCGGTGTCGAAGGCGGAATCGGTGCGGAAGTTCAAGGTGTTGCCCACCCAGTTCACTGAGGAGGCCGGTCACATCACGCCCTCGCTGAAGCTGAAGCGCAACGTGGTCGCGAAGGACTTCGCGGACGAGATCGAAGCGATCTACCGGGGCTGACGGGCCGTCACGGTGTGACGTGGTCCATCAGCGGACCGGAGCCCGCGGGCCCGCCGTCATCGCGCACCACGCGCGGTGGCGGCACAGCCACGTCACGGCAGCGCACCCGACGGCGAGCGCCACGACGGCGGCCGCCACAGCGTCAGGGCCGCCCCTCCCGCGAAGACGGCCGCCACACGGCGCAGACGGTGCGTGTCCGGTGCCGGCACACCCTCCGAGGTGGCGCCCGGCGCCAGGGCCGCCGCGGAGGCCCCGGCGGCGGCCCGGCCTACGTGCCGGCACGCAGTCCCGGGCGGCAGCCCGGAGGCTCCCCGCGAAGAGGCCTTCCCCCGCAGTGACCCGGTCGCCGCGCATCCGTCACTGGTGGCCGCGCCCGCAGAGGCGCCCACGTGGCGCCCCAGTCGTCACAGCAGCGTCTTGAGCTTCTCCGCGAGCAGGTCCCAGCGCCACTTCTCCTCGACCCACTCCCGCCCCCGCTCCCCCATCCGGTGCCGCAGTTCCGGGTCCTGGAGCAGCGTGACGATCCGGTCGGCCGACTCGTCGGCGGCGACGGCGGCGGGCCCGCCGCGCACCACCCACCCGGTCTCCCCGTCGAGTACGGCGTCGGGCGCCCCGCCCGAGTCGCCCGCCACCACGGGCAGGCCGGTCGCCGACGCCTCCAGGTAGACGATGCCGAGCCCTTCGACGTCGAGCCCGCCCCTGCGCGTACGGCACGGCATCGCGAAGACGTCACCCGCGCCGAAGTGCGCCGGCAGCTGGGCCCAGGGCACGGGCCCGGTGAAGCGGACCGAGTCCGTGACGCCGGTCTCGGCGGCGAGCTTCTTCAGTTCCTCGGCGTACGGTCCGCCGCCCACGATCAGCAGCACCGCGTCCGGCACCTCGCGCAGGATGCGGGGCATCGCGAGGATCAGCGTGTCCTGGCCCTTGCGGGGCACGAGGCGGGACACGCACACCACCACGGGCCGGTCGGCGAGCCCGAGCCGCTGGCGCACGTCGTCGCCGCCGGAGCCGGGGTGGAAGGTCTTCTCGTCGACACCGGGCGGGAGTTGGACCATGCGCGCGGCCGCTTCGGGCGTGAGCGCGGCGGCGATCCGCGAGCGCGTGTACTCACCGAGATAGGTGATCGTGTCCGTACCCTCGCCGATCCTGCGCAGCAGCTGCCGGGCGGCGGGCAGCTGGGCCCACCCCGCCTCGTGGCCGTGCGTGGTGGCGACGATCCGCCGCGCGCCCGCCCTGCGCAGTGCGGGAGCCATCAGGCCGAGCGGCGCGGCCGCCCCGAACCACACGGACGTACAGCCGTGTTCGCGCAGCAGCCCGGCCGCCCGCCGGGTGACGCGCGGCGTCGGCAGCAGCATCGTCGTCCGGTCGCGTACGACGGTGAACGGCTGCTCGGCGTCGAAGGCGGCTGTCGCCTCGGCGCCCTCGCTGCCGCGCTTCCAGGTGGAGGCGTAGACGACGAGCTGCTCGGGGTCCAGGCGCAGCGCCATGTTGTGGAGGAACGCCTGGATGCCGCCGGGGCGGGGCGGAAAGTCATTGGTCACGATCAAGGTCTTGTCCATCGTCGCCGACAGTACCGAACGGCCCAGCTCCTTGGCTCGCACAGTCCGGCCCTGCATCATGTCTCCCTCAGCCACGCAGGAAACGGACGAGGGTGGTCATGACGGGCGCAGGCAGCACAAAGCCCATCGCGGTGTGGGCGCTCACCCGGACCGTGCTGCTGATGTGCGTCTTCAAAGTACTCACTGTGCCCGGCCCCGACGTCACCAGTGACGTATCGGTGATCTACCAGGGCTGGTACGAGATCCTGCGGACCGGCACCTTCCCGCTGGACGACATCACCTGGCAGTACCCGCCGGCGGCCGCCCTCGCGGTCCTCTCCCCCGCCCTGCTGCCGTTCCTCGGCTACGCGACGGCCTTCTTCGTACTGGCCTGCCTGGCCGACGCGCTGGTCATGGGTCTGCTGCTGTACGCCGGACAGCGCCCCGGCAAGCGGCTCGCGGGCGCGTGGGTGTGGGTGGCCGGTGTGCCGCTGCTCGGCCCGACGGCGTACGCCAGATACGACGTGATGGTCACCGCGGTCGCCGTAGCGGCGCTGCTGGCGGGGACGCGCCACCCGCGCGTCCTGGGGACGCTCGCGGGCTTGGGAGCGCTCCTGAAGGTGTGGCCGCTGCTGGTGCTTGTCGGCACGGTACGGGGGCGGGTGACCCGCGCCGCCTGGACAGCGGCGGCGGCGACCGGGGCCGGGCTGGTGGTGGTGTTCTGCGCGACGATGCCGGGGGCGCTCGCCTTCCTCACCTTCCAGCGCGAGCGGGGCACCGAGGTCGAGTCGCTCGGCGCTCTCGTCTTCCATGTGGCCCGGCACTTCGGCTGGCGGGGCGAGGTGCTGCTGAACTACGGCTCGGTGGAGTTCGTCGGCCCGTACGTGCCGCTCGTGAGCACGGCCGCGATGGGGCTCACGGCGCTCGCGTTCGGGTGGCTGGTGGTGTGGCGGATGCGGGCGGGCGGGTTCCGGGCGTCGACGCCGTGCGACGCGGCGTTCGCCGCCGTCCTGTTGTTCACCACGACGAGCCGGGTGATCAGCCCGCAGTACCTGGTGTGGCTGGTCGGCTTGGCCGCGGTGTGTCTGGTCTTCCGGGGCAGCCGGATGGGGCTGCCGGCGCTGCTGGTGCTGGGGGCTGCCGGGGTCACGTTCCTGGAGTTCCCGGTGTGGTTCTCGCACGTGGTGACGAGCGACGGGCTGGGCGTGCTGCTGCTGGTGGTGCGCAATGGGCTGCTGGTGGCGGCGACGATGCTCGCGTGCCGGCGGCTGTGGCGGGACACGGTGGCGGCCCCGCGCGGCGGCGACACGAGCGCGCTGCCGGCCCAGCGTGCGGCGGCCCGGGAGCCGAAGCAACTGGCGTCGTAGGGTGCGGGCCGTCGAGTCCTGCGGAGCTGTTCCCCTGCCCGCCCCTTCCCACAACTGCGGCTCCGCCCCAGACCCCGCTCCTCAAACGCCGGAGAGGCTGATGGTGCCGGGGGGTGCAGGGGCTCGCCCCACACCCAGGTCCTCAAACGCGGAGGCGCTGAGGTGCCGGAGGGCTGCAGGGCTCCGCCCCACACACCGCTGATCAAACGCCGGACGGGCTGGAGGTGCCGGGGGCTGAGGCTTGCCACTGGGCGAAGGGAGCCCGCTGAGCTGGAAGTTGCCCCGGAGCAGAAGCTGCCGCTCGGGGGGAAGTTGCCGCCGGGAGGGAAAGGTTGCCCGACCAGCGGGCAAATCCAGCCCGTCCGGCGTTTGAGGACACGTCCGTAGGGCGTCCGGGGCTCGCCCCACCACGCGGCGGAGCCGCAAAGTGTCGCAGCGGTTTCAGCCCAGCCGCTGCCGTGCGTACTCCCGCCACCGCACCGTGAAGTCCTCCACGGTCGTGCCCAGCACGTCACGCATCGCCTTCTCCACCGTGCCCTCTCGCCCCCCGTGCCCGCCCACCGCGCGGTAGAAGTCGGTCAGCAGCTCCTCGCCCCACCTCTCCGCGATCAGCGCGCACGCCAGCCACCCGCCCTCGTACGCCCGGCCCAGTGCCCCCTCGTCCCGGCCGAAAGTGAAGTCCTTGTCCGTCGGCAGGGCCGCGGGGGCGTCCCCCGCCCGCACAGCTCGCCGGAGCTCGGGCGCGGCCTGGGCCGCCGTCCGTCCCGTCCCCCGGTACGCCGCCCAGTCGGCGAAGCCCTCCGAGAGCCACATCGGGGTGGCGGCGGAGGTGGCGGCGCGGGTGGCGACATGCGTGGACTCGTGGGTCATGACGAACTGCTGCCCGAAGTCGCCGAGCAGCCCGTACGCCTCCGGGTTCACGACCACCCGGTCCGCCGGCGCCGCACCCGAACCCCCCGCCTCCCCCGTCGTGACCGCCGCGATCCCCCGGTAACCGGCCGCCGGAGCGCCCAGCAGCGACCCCATGCCGTCGAGCGAGGACGGCACCAGGACCAGCAGCCGCCGAGACCACCGGCCCGGCCACGCCCGGTCCACCGCCGGCACCGCGCGGTCGGCGGCGTCCGCCATCGCCCGCAGCCGCTTCGCGTCCTGTCCGGCGCCGAGGACCAGGCTGCGTGCGCCGCGTACGGCCGTGACCTTGCCCTGCTCCCAGAGCGGGCTGCCGCCACGGGCCTCCTGGTGCTCGGCCGAGACGTACCAGCGCCCGTCCCGTCGCGTCAGGTCCAGCCGCTCGGCCACCTTCGTGGGCGCCTCGTCGTACCCGTCGAACCGGTACCGCAGCTCGACCCGCGCGGTGGCGCGCCCCGCGCCCGTACGGTCGAGGCCGGTCAGCCGGTACTCCCAGGAGCGCAGCGGCACCGCCGCGAGGTTCGCGAACTCCTCGCGCTCCGCCGCCCGGAGTTCTGTCGCCGCCGGGTCGAGCGCCGCCAGGTAGGCCGCCTCGTCGCGGGAGACAACGGCCGCCGCCCTGCGGTCCAGCGTCCGCTGGATGTCCTGGGCGGCGGTGTCCGCCGGCTTCCCCGGCGTCGTGCACGCGGACGCGGACGCGAGCAGCAGAGGCACGAGGACGGGGCCCGCCCACCGCCTCCACCGAGTCCCGCGCCGCTTGCCTGCCACCCCGCCGATCGTACGGGCAAGGCGGCGGGCTCGAGCCGGGCCGGGCCGGGCCGAGTCGGGTCGGGTCGGGTCGGGTCAGACCCGGGTCACCGACGACACCGGCATCATGCCGACCGGGTCGTAGCGCACCGGGGCTCCGGGGTAGGGCGCGTGGATCACCTGGCCGTTGCCCATGTACATGCCGATGTGGCTGGCGTCGTCGCGGTAGGTGACGAGGTCCCCCGGCTGCGCCTGGTCGAGGGAGACCTGCCGTCCGGCGTAACGCTGTGCCTGAGAGGTGCGCGGCAGTGAGACGCCGGCCTGCGCGTACGACCACTGGGTGAGGCCCGAACAGTCGAAGCCGGACGGGCCGTTGGCGCCCCAGATGTACGGCTTCCCCACGGCCTGCTGCGCCGCGAGGACGGCGGCCGACGCACGCCCGGAAGCGGGCGCCCCCTCCAACGCGGGCGGCGTCCCACCACGGTCGCCGGAGCGCGAGGACCGGCCGTCGAACTCCTCGCGCTCCTGTGTCGGCAGCGAGTTGAGCAGCCGCCGGGCCTCGGCGAGTTTGCCCTCGACGGTGCGCTTGTGGCGGGCGACAGCGGCCCGGCTGCGCTCCAGCTCGCCGAGCTTGGCGGAGGCCTCCGCGCGCTGCTGTCCCAGTTTGCGCTGCGCGGCCTTGAGTTCGCTCAGGGCGCTCACCTGGCGGGCGCCGATGCGGTCGAGAGCGGCGGCCTTGGACAGGTAGCTGTCGGGGTTCTCGGACAGCAGGAGGGCGAGAGCCGGGTCCAGGCCACCCGCCCGGTACTGGGCGCCCGCGACCGCTCCGAGCGCACCCCGCATGTGGTTGATGCGCTCCTGTCCGCGTGCCGTCATGTCCCGCGCCTGACCGACCTCTGCACGCAGCCGGTCGGCGCGCTCGTCGGCCTTGTTGAACCGCTCGGTCGCCTGCTCGGCCTGCGCGAAGAGCCGGTCGACCCGCGCCTGGGTGGTCGTGGCGATGGCCGACGACGCGTCGTGGGGGTCGGCGCTCGCCGGGGACGCGACAAGCGCTGCCGCCGCCGTCGCCGCCGCGGCGGACAGCACTGTGACCCGGGCGCTCTGCGTGAGGCCGGACTGTGAGGAACGCCGATGGGTCACCACAGGAAGCCGCACTCCTTCCACTGCGTGCAGCCCCCTGCCGCCCGGGCGGGCGGACCAATGGACCGGGGAGCTGCGCGAGCAGACAGTAGCGGTGCGATCACGCGGCGGCCAAAGACCGCGCCGGGCGGAGACCGGGCGCAAACAGTGACGCCCCGCTGGAGAACCAGGTCACCGGCGGGGCGGACAGTCAGCGGGAGGTGCCGGAATTCGCCCGAATGGGCGGTGCCGGCAACGGCCGTTGGGATTGGCGTTCGTCAGATACGCATTAGATACGCGTCAGCCGCGCAGCTCAGACACGCACGCCGAACTGGAAGGTGCCCATGTAGTCCATCGACTCGTAGCGCACGTTGGTGCCGGGCTTCGGGGCGTGCAGGATCTGGTTGTTGCCGGCGTAGAAGCCGACGTGCGCCAGGTTGTTGAAGAACACCATGTCGCCCGGCTGGAGCTGGCTCTTGCTGTACAGCTTCTGGCCGTCGTTGTGCTGGGTGAACGTGGTCCGGGAGATGGAGACACCGGCCTGGGCGAACGCCCACTGGGTCAGCCCGGAGCAGTCGTACGCGTTGGGCCCGGTCGCGCCGGAGATGTACGGCTTGCCGATCTGGGTGGCCGCGGCGTTCAGCGCGGCGGCGCCGCGGCCGGAGGCCGGCTTCTCGTTGCCCAGGTTCACGCGCTCGGTGGCCGCGCGGCTGGCGCGCTGCTCCTTCTCACGCAGCTCT
The DNA here is from genome assembly GCF_056836825.1 of Streptomyces sp. TRD_SC_5. Classification (NCBI taxonomy): domain Bacteria; kingdom Bacillati; phylum Actinomycetota; class Actinomycetes; order Kitasatosporales; family Streptomycetaceae; genus Streptomyces; species Streptomyces sp. TRD_SC_5. The sequence goes on from NZ_JBWZZS010000001.1 coordinate 1,836,255, forward strand.
TCACGCTCGGCGGCGGTCAGCGTGTTCAGGAGCCGCTGCGCCTCGGCGAGCTTGCCCTGGAACTTCTTCTTCTTGTCGCCGAGTTCCTGGCGTACGTCCTCGAGGTCGGCGAGCTTGTCCGTCGCCTCGGCCCGCTGCTGCGCGAGAGTGCGCTGCTTCGCCTGGATCTTCTCGAGCGACTGGGCCTGCTTGGCGCTCAGCTGGTCCATCGCGCCGGCCTTGTCGAGGAAGCTGTCCGGGTCCGCGGAGAGGAAGAGCTGCACGGAGGGGTCGACGCTGCCTGTGCGGTACTGCGCACTGGCCACGGAACCGAGCGCGCCTCGCATCTCGTTGAGGTCCTCCTGGCCGCGGGCGACCTTGTCCTGGAGGTTGTCGACCTCGTCCTTGAGCTTGTCCTGCCGCTCCTTGGACTGGTTGTACTTCTCCGTCGCGGCTTCGGCCTCGTGGTAGAGCTTGTCGACCTTGGCCTTGACCTCGCTCTTGGTCGGCTTGGGGTCGGCCTGAGCGGTCTGGGACGTGAGCGCGACGGCTGCGGCTGCGGTCGCGGTGAGCACGGTCACACGAGTGCGGCTCGGCTGCTTGGGACGACGGTGGGACGCCACGAAGGCGAGCTCCTTCTTCCTCGAGCCGCCTACCGGGGTCGGGGACATGATCCCCGGCTCCACGCTTCGGTTCCCCCGCGGAAATGGACCGAATTGCATGGACTCGGCGGTACCTTCGCTGACACCCCGGATGGGTGATCAACCGTTCGAAGGTTCGAGGGCAGACCTTAGTGACCTTCTTGTGATCAGTTCAAATCCTCAGGTGTAAAAACTCACCCAGTGGTCACAATCTTTACTTACATCACACTGGCAGTAATGACCAGTTGACGGTGCGTTTCCCCAATTCGGGCATTACGCCGCGAAGTTACTAGACGCGCGAAAGCCTCTTCAGCAACAAGGCGGACGCAACGGGCCTCGCCCCCGACTTGGCGACTCCGTCGGCCACTTCGCGGTCGGTCGAGGCCACGACGACGGGCCGCCCCGGCGGCTCCGCCCGTACGAGCTGCCTGATGAGCTCGTCCGCGGTCACCCCCGGCTTGCTGAACAGCACGCGCACGCCGCGCGGCGGTGCCAGCAGTACCGGCGCCACCAGTTCCGCCCCGTCGAAGACGCACGTCACCTCGGCGCCCGTCTGCGCCGCGAGCATCGAGAGGCCGCCGAGGAGCCGCAGCCGCTGCTTGTCGAGCGGCATCTGCGGATAGCCGGTCTTGGTGACGTTGTAGCCGTCCACGACCAGATGGCACTGCGGCAGTTCCAGCAGCTGGTCGAGCAGTGCCGGGTCGGTCTCCGACAGCGCCCTGGCCGCGATGTCCTTGGGGGTCATACGTCCCGGCTCGACGGCGTCCACCGTGTCCGCGGGATGCACGGACGCGGGCGGCAGGGCCAGTTCGCGGCGCAGCCCCTGGGCGGCGTCCAGCACCGTGTCGAGCAGCAGCCGCACCCGCATGTCCTCGATGCTGCGGCCCTCGCGCACCGCCCGGCGGCTCGCCTCGACGGACGCCTCCGCCTCGCCGAGCCGGGCCCGCAGTCGCCGCGCCTCGCTCTCGGCGGCGGTGATCCGGGCGGCGGCATCGGACTTGAGCGTCTCGGTCTCGGCGTTCGTACGACGCAGGGCCGCCTCGCCGCGCTTCACGTCGCTCAGCGCGCTGCGCAGTTTGCGGCTCAGTACGTCGGCCTCCTTGCGGGCGGCGTCCAGCTCCGTGCGCAGCCGTTCCGTCTCACTCTTCGTCTGCTCGCGCGCGTGCGCGAGATCCTCGCGCAGCCGCTCCAGTTCCCGCTGGGCCGCCTCGTCGGCGCGCTCGGCGTCCGCCCGCAGCGCCTCTTCGCCCGCGGCGGCCACCAGCTTGACCCAGCCGACGGGACGCAGGACGTACGCCGCGGCGGCCACGTCGAGGGGGTCGGCGGCGGCCGGCGGGGAGCTGGACTCCAGGGCGCGCGAGAGCTCGGGCTGCGCCTCGCGCAGCCGCTCGCCGATGCGCTGGCGGAACAGCGCGTCGCCCTCCAGGGCCGCGGCCATCGCGTTGCCCGCGAACTTGGCGCGCCGGGTCGGCGTAAAACGGGCGTACTGCCTCAGCTGGGACGGAAGTTCGGCGACGGTGAGCCCGCCGAAGGCGTCCGAGACCAGTGCGACGACCTTGTGCCGTACGCCTTCGGGCAGCGGGCGGTCGAGCACCTCTGCGGCGTCCCCGGCCGAGCCGGCCGGTTCAGCGCCGCTTGCATGCTCCACAATCCGTCACCCCACTACGTTCGGGCCGGTCCTCTCAGGAGCCGGCGCCCGGCCTGTCCACCAGTTCGATCTGGTCCACCGCGTTGCACCAGCGGCAGCGCACGGACTCGATGGTCTCACTGACCACCTCGCGTTCCTCGACCTTCGCCTCTCCGGCCAGGTCGAGGTGCATGTACTCGATCACCTTCGACGAGCGGGTCACATCGAAACGCGTGAGATTGCCGCACAGGGCGCAGCGCCACCGGGTCTCGGCAGTCGGCAGGGGAACCGTCGTCATCGTGCGTCCACGTCCTCTTTCATCGTGCCTACTGCCCGTAACCCTACGGCCTCACGGGTACCCCCTGCGGCGGACCGTCCACGGTGCGGGACGGGGTCCGGCGAGGCGTTCTGTCCTGCCCGGTCCCGTTACGAGATGATCTGGTCATGATCAATTGGCGAAAAGCGGCCCGGGGCCCCGTAGTGACGTACGGCGCGATCGGCCTCTGCTGCCTGATCTTCCTCATCGGGCCCCTCTCGGGACTCAATCCGGCCTACGGCACCGGCGACATCCTCCTCGCCGCCCAGAGCGCGTATTTCGAGCGCTGGGGTGTGATCCCGAGCGAGCTGCCGAGCGGCGGCCCGTCCGCGCTCGTCACCCCGCTCACCGCTCTCTTCGTACACGGCAGCTGGCTGCATCTGCTGGGCAACATGCTCTTCCTGTTCGTCTTCGGGGCGATGGCCGAGGAACGCATGGGCCGCGTCCGGTTCACCCTCTTCTATGTGGGCTGCGGCTACCTCGCCCTCGTGACGTACGCCGTCGTCCATGCCGACTCGGAGCAGACACTGGTGGGGGCCTCGGGAGCGATCTCGGCCGTGCTCGGCGCCTTCCTCTACCTCTTCCCCAGGGCGCGCGTCACGAGCCTGTTCCCCTTCCTCTTCTTCCTGCCGCTGCGCTTCCCCGCCTGGATCGTGCTGATCTTCTGGTTCGCCCTGCAATGGGTGGCGGCTCAGCGTGCCGGTTCCGGCCCCGGGGTGGCGTATCTCGCGCATGTGGCCGGGTTCTGCACGGGCTTCCTCCTCGCCTGGGGACGTAGTCGACGTACGACTAGAGTGAGGAACTCAGCGCCGCCGGCCACCGAGGGAGAAAGCCAACCGTGATCACCGCGATCGTGCTCATCAAGACCAGCGTGGACCGGATCCCCGAGATCGCGGAGTCGATCGCCGCGCTGGACAGCGTCAGCGAGGTCTTCTCGGTCACGGGTACGTACGACCTGATCGCCATGGTGCGTGTGGCCAAGCACGACGACCTGGCGGATGTCATCCCCGGCCGGATCAGCAAGATCCCCGGCGTCGAGGGCACCGACACGCACGTCGCGTTCCGTACGTACTCGCAGCACGACCTGGAAGCGGCCTTCGCGATCGGTCTCGACGCGTAGCGCCTTCCGGCGCGCGGGCCCCCGGCGCATCTCCCGGCACATGAAGGATTCTTCATCGGGCCCTCATCCGGGCTCCACGCACCGGCGGCACGATGGCTGTCATGGCCTTCTCCCACCGCTTGGCGACGCTCGCGGCAGTCGTCGCGATACCGCTCGGCATCGCCGCGACCAGCTACGCCCTGACCGACAGCGCCGAGACGCCGAAGGTGCCGTCCAGAGTCGAGCTGGAGAGCACCGCTCCGGAATCCGGACCCCCCTCGGCCCGTACGACACCGACACCGGCACCGAGCGGCACGCCGGGCACCACCCCGAGCGACGCGGTGGTCCCGGGCCCGACAGCCACCGACGACGACTCCGGCGACGACGGTGACCGCGACCTCGACCGGGACCTGGACCGGGACGACGAGCCCGGTGAAAAGGACTGAATCGCGCAGGATCTCCGCGCGGGTCCGCATCCTGCTGTGGCTGCTGCTGGTGATGGCGGTGGCGCTGGGCGCCGTGGCGACCACCACCCGTTCGATACTCCTGCGGGACGTGGACCACCGGGTAAGCCGGCTGCTCACCCAGGAGACGGGCGAGTTCGCGAACTTCGTGGACCAGGGCGTCGACCCCGGGACCGGCGGCCGCTTCGGCACACCGCGCCGGCTGCTCGAGGTCTTCCTGCAGCGCCAGTACTCCGACCCGGACGAGGAACTCCTCGGCCTCACCCGGTCGCGGGGCGCCGTGCCCGACGTACTCCGCCAGCCCCGCGACATCGTCGCCGGCACCGCCCTCCACCGCGACCGCGCGTCGCTCGCCGCGATCTTCGCCTCCGACGCGGCCTCCGGCACCGTGCAGCGGCCCCGGGGCGAGGTCCGCTGGGCGAAGGTCGAGATCGCCCCGGCCGGCGGGGCGCCGCGCGGCGCGTTCGTCGTCGCCTTCCACACGGACAACGAACGGGCCCAGGCCGACGAGGCGTTCCGTACGCTGCTGGCCATCTCGGGGGTGGCGCTGCTGATGACGACCGGCATCGGCTGGGCGGTCGCGGGCCGCATACTCGCCCCCGTACGGGTGGTGCGTACAACAGCGGCGCAGCTCACCGAGCAGGACCTCACCCGGCGCATCCCCGTCCAGGGGCGGGACGACATCGCGGCCCTCGCCGAGACCTTCAACGCCATGCTCGACCGCCTTGAGCGGGCGTTCGCCGCGCAGCGGGAGTTCGTCGACGACGCGGGGCACGAGCTGCGCACGCCCATCACGATCGTGCGCGGCCATCTGGAGCTGATGGGTGACGACCCGGCCGAACGCGAGGAGACCGTACGCCTGGTCACCGACGAGCTCGACCGGATGAGCCGCATCGTCGAAGACCTGCTGCTGCTCGCCAAGTCGGAGCGGCCGGACTTCGTCACGCCGGAGCCGGTGCAGCTGGCCGAGCTGACGGCGGACGTCTATGTGAAGGCACGCACGCTGGGCGACCGCGAGTGGGTACTGGACCCGGTCGCCGACCGCGAGGCACATCTGGACCCGCAGCGCATCACGCAGGCGATGGTGCAGCTCGCGCAGAACGCCGTGCAGCACACGGTGCCGGGGCAGCGGATCCGCATCGGTTCGCGGTCGTACGAGGGGCGCTATGAGCTGTACGTCGCCGACAGCGGGCCGGGCGTACAGGAACAGGACACCGATGTGATCTTCGAACGGTTCCGGCGCGGGACGGCCCGGCGCGGGGCGCGCGGGACGGGGGCGGGGCTGGGCCTGTCCATCGTCAAGGCGATAGCCGAGGGACACAGGGGCCGTGTCGAGCTGCGCCCCACGGAGGGCGGCGGAGCCACGTTCGCACTCGTACTCGCACTCGTACTGGAGGACCAGTGAGCCGGATTCTCATCGTCGAGGACGAGGAGCGCATCGCGTCCTTCGTGGAGAAGGGCCTGCGTTCGAACGGCTTCACGACGACGGTCGCCTCCGACGGCGAGACGGCGTACGACTACGCCTGCACCGGCGGCTTCGACCTGGTCGTCCTGGACATCGGACTGCCGGGCAAGGACGGCTTCACGGTGCTGCGAGAGATGCGCGAGGCGCGGGTGACGGTGCCGGTGATCGTGCTGACGGCCCGGGATTCCGTGCGGGACACGGTGGCCGGGCTCGAAGGCGGCGCGGACGACTGGATGACGAAGCCGTTCCGCTTCGAGGAGCTGCTGGCGCGGGTGCGGTTGCGGCTGCGTACGGCGGCGAGGGCGCCGGAGGTGACGGTGCTGAGGAGTGGGGAGCTGACGCTGGATCTGCGGACGCGCAGGGCGCGTTCCGGGGAGCGGACGGTGGACCTGACAGCGCGTGAGTTCGTGCTGCTGGAGCTGTTCCTGCGCCACCCGGACCAGGTCCTGTCGCGCGAGCAGATCCTTTCGCATGTGTGGGGGTACGACTTCGACCCCGGCTCGAACATCGTGGATGTGTACGTACGGGCGCTGCGGAAGAAGCTGGGCGCGGAGCGGGTGGAAACGGTACGGGGCATGGGCTACCGCCTGCCGTCGACGTAACCGCCCCTGTCCCCGCTGCGCGTGAAGTTCCCTTCATGTGCGGCTCATTGGACGCTCACGCCCGTCTTCCAGACTTCTCGGCGTGACCCCGACCCCGCTCAAGCCGTGGCAGTACGCAACCCTGTGCACCGCACTGACCACGTGCGCACTCCTCGTACTCCCCGGCACCGCCCCCGCCGCCCTGCCCGGCGACGCCCGCCTCACCCTCGCCGTCTTCGTCCTCGCCACCGCCGCCTGGATCGCCACTCCCGTGGACGACACCTACATCGCCCTCGGCGCCGGGCTCGCCCTCACCGCGACCGGTGTCATCAGCAGCGAGACGCTCTTCGGGACCCTGGGCGACGAGACCGTCTGGCTGCTCATCTGCGCCTTCGTGCTCGCCGCAGCCGTGGCGAGGACGGGTCTCGCAGGCCGGGCAGCCGCGTTCCTGGTCAGCGGCGCCCGTACCGTACGTCAGCTCACGCACCTCACCACCGCCGCCCTGGTCGTCACCGCTTTCGCCGTCCCCGCCACCTCCGGCCGCGCCGCCCTCGCCCTGCCCGTCTTCCTCGCTCTCGCCAAGGTCCTCGCGGACCGCCGCCGCCTGGTCGTCATGCTGGCGCTGCTCTTCCCGACGGTGATCCTGCTGTCCGCCGTGGCCACCCTCATCGGCGCGGGCGCGCACCTCATCACCGTCTCCGTCCTCTGGGAGGCGACCGGCGAACGCATCGGTTTCACCCAGTGGCTGCTGCTCGGGCTCCCGCTCGCCGCCGTGTCCTCCCATCTCGCCGCGGAGGCCGTGCTGTTGACGACCACGCGTCGCGAGGACCGATCGGGTCCGGTACGTATCACCGCCGAGCAGATCCAGGAGCACAGCGAGCAGCCGGTCACCGGCACGCTCGGCCCCGCCGAGACCCGGTGCGCCGCGCTGCTCGCCACCGTGGTGGTGCTGTGGTGCAGCGAGCCCCTGCACCAGGTGCCGCCCGCCGTCGTCGCTCTCATCGGCGCGGTCGTCGCGTCCTCCCCCGCGCTCGGCACCGTACGTCTCAAGGACGCCCTGCGCACCGTGCCGTGGTCGCTGCTGCTCTTCATGGCGGCCACGATGGCGATGGGCGTCGCCCTCGCCGACTCGGGCGCTGCCCGCTGGCTGGTGTCGGGGCTGCCGGTGAGCGTGCCGCCGTGGCTCTTCCTGGCCGCCGTGATCGCGGTCAGTACGGCCGCCCACCTCGTCCTCCAGTCCCGTTCGGCCCGCTCCAGCGTGCTCGTGCCACTGGTCGTCGCCGCCGCCGTCGGCTCCGGCGTCAACCCCGTCGCCGCCGCTCTCGCCTCGACCGCCGCGGCCGGCTTCTGCCACACCCTGCCCGCGTCCGCGAAGCCCGTGGCGCTCTTCAGCCACATCCCGGACACGCCGACGTACACGCCACGCGATCTGCTGCGCCTCTCGGCGGTGCTGGCGCCGCTGACGGCGGCCGTGGTGCTGCTGTTCGCCCTCCTGGTCTGGCCGCTGTTCGGCGTCCCGGTCCTCACCGAAGGAAGTTGAGCCATGCCTGGCACCTTCAACCGTTTCGCCGTCGCCCCCAGCGGCTTCAAGGAGTCGCTGTCCGCGCAGTCGGCCGCCGAGGCCATCGCCGCAGGGGTACGCCGCGTCGTCCCCGACGCCGACATCGACCTGATCCCCCTCGTCGACGGCGGCGAGGGCACCGCACGCGCGCTCGCCACCGCCACCGGCGGCCGCCTCGTCCCGCTGTCCGCCACCGGCCCGGTCGGTGAGCCCGTCGCCGCGCATTTCGCGCTGCTCGGCGACGGCAGCGCGGTCGTCGAGATGGCGGCCGTGGCCGGCCTGTCCCTGGTCCCGCGCTCCCTGCGCGACCCGGGCGCGACCACGACGTACGGCGTCGGGGAGCTGATCCGCGCCGCCCTCGATCAGGGCGTACGCCGCATCCTCGTCGGCTGCGGAGACTCCGGTACGTCGGACGGGGGCGCCGGCGCGCTCCAGGCCCTCGGCGCCCGCCTGCTGGACGCGCAGGGCCGAGAACTCCCGCCCGGGGGACGGCAGTTGAACCGGCTCCATGACATCGACGCTAGCCGCCTCGACCCGCGTCTGCCGGACACCGAGATCCTGGTCGCCTGCAACCCGTACAACATCCTGTGCGGCCCCCGCGGCGTGGCCCGCGTCTTCGGCCCGCAGAAGGGCGCGAACCCGGCGCAGGTGGAGGAGCTGGCCGCCGCCCTCGACCAGTGGGCGTACGTCCTGGAACGTTCCGCTTTCGCCCCCGCCGGCACCGATCTGCGCTTCGGTTCCGGCACCGGCGCCTCCGGCGGCCTCGGTGCCGGGCTCGCCGCGCTCGGCGCCCGGCTGCTCCCCCGCTTCGACGTTCTCCTGGACCACATCGACCTGGACGCCCGCCTGGCCCGCGCCGACCTGGTCGTCACCGCCGAGGGCGCCCTGGACCACCAGACCCCGCGCGGCAAGATTCCCGCCGAAGTGGCCCGCCGCGCCAAGCTGTCCGGCCGCCCGGTGCTCGCGCTGGCAGGCACGATCGGGGAGGGCGCGCACGAGGTGCGGGCGGCGGGCGTCGACGCGTACAGCTCGATACTGCCCGCGCCGATGTCACTGACCGAAGCGCTCGGCCGCGGGGCCGAGTTCCTCACCGACGCGACCGAACGGGCCCTGCGGATGGTCCTGATCGGCACTCGGGCGGCTCAGACCGCCGGAACGCAACGGCCTTCCTCGGTGCGGTAGTTCCACTTCGCGCCGTCCCGCACGAGCTCCTTCACAGCGCCCACGAACCGCTCGACGTGCTCGTCGGGCGTACCGGCCCCGAAGCTCACCCGGATCGCGTTCAGCGAGCGCTCACCCGGCTCGGCCTCCGGCGCGCCGCACTCCCCCGGCTCCTGCGGTTCGCTGCCGAGCAGGGTGCGTACCAGCGGGTGGGCGCAGAACAGGCCGTCCCGTACGCCGATTCCGTACTCGGCGGAGAGCGCGGCGGCGAAGTGCGAGCTGTTCCAGCCCTCGACGACGAAGGAGATGACGCCGACGCGCGGGGCGTCGTCCCCGAAGAGCGAGAGCACCCTCACCGCGTCGACCTCGGCCAGCCCGTCCAGCACCTTCGTCACGAGCTGCTGCTCGCGCTCGACGAGCGAGTCGAAACCGGCCTCGGTGAGCGCCTTGCAGGCGGAGGCGATCGAGTACACGCCGATGACGTTGGGCGAACCGGCCTCGTGGCGGGCGGCCGTGGTGTGCCACTCGACGTCCACGCCCCCGTCGGCGCGGCGGGCGACCTTGCGCGAGGCGCCGCCGCCCGCGAGGTACGGCTCGGCGCTCTGCAGCCAGTCGGCGCGGCCCGCGAGCACGCCGGAGCCGAACGGCGCGTACAGCTTGTGCCCGGAGAACGCGACCCAGTCGACGTCCAGCTCGGCGATGTCCAGCGGGTGGTGCGGGGCGAGCTGGGCCGCGTCGAGCACGATCCGCGCGCCGTGGGCGTGCGCGGCGGCGGCGAGTTCCTTCACCGGCCACAGCTCACCGGTGACGTTCGACGCGCCCGTGACGCACACCAGGGCGGGACCGTAGGGGTCACGGGCGGCCAGTGCGCGCTCCAGGGTCTCGACGGCCCGGGCCGGAGTCCGGGGCGCGTTCAGGAAGTTGACCTGCGCGTCACGCCAGGGCAGCAGGGAGGCGTGGTGCTCGGTCTCGAAGACGAACACCTGGCAGTCGGCCGGCAGGGCCGCGGCCAGCAGGTTGAGCGAGTCGGTCGTGGAGCGGGTGAAGACGACCTGGTCGCTCTCGCGGCAGCCGAGGAACTCGGCGACGGTGGCGCGGCTGCTTTCGAAGAGGTCCGTCGACAGTTGCGAGAGGTACCCGGCGCCGCGGTGCACGCTGCCGTAGTACGGGGCGTACGCCGCCACGTCGTCCCACACGCGCTGGAGGGCCGGGGCGCTGGCGGCGTAGTCGAGAGCGGCGTAGGTGACCTCGCCCCCGGTGACGAGCGGGACGAGTACATCTCGGCCCAGAACAGGCAGAGCTCCCGAAATGTCACTACAAACGGTCTGGTCGGCGGCAGCGGTGGAGACAGACATGGCGAACTCCCGAAACAGGCAGGCGAATTCCCCGCGCCGGCGGATACGCGGCAGCGCTGGAGAGGAAGAGAAAAGGGGTGTGCGAAGAAGGGGCGTAAGGCCCTATCGCATTCGCTTGCTCACAAGAGGCTCCCTGAGAACCAGGACCCCAAGGCTTCGAGGGGTCCGCGCTTGCCGTGGACCTTTCTGTCCACGACCTGGTCTTCACCCGGGGCACCCCGCCACGGACGGAGGGTTGCCGGACAGCAAGCCGGGGCCAAAACGCTGTCACTCATGACCTGGCAAGCATCTTGCCACACGATCAAGAAGACGCAAGGCGTAGTCCAGAATTCGGACTACGCCTTGCGTCACACATCCGCGCCCTCAGCTGTTGCTGGCAGCCACCCAGCGCTCCAGGGCCGCCCGCGCCGCCCCCGAGTCGATCGACTCCGCCGCCTTCGCGATCCCCGCCGCGAGCTGCTCGTTCAGGGAAGCGTCAGTGGGGTCGAGGGCCACCAGCGCCGCCGCCGTGTTGAGCAGCACCGCCTCCCGCACGGGGCCGGTCTCGCCGGCCAGCAGCCGCCTCGCCACATCCGCGTTGTACGACGCGTCCGCGCCGCGCAGCGCCTCGACGGGCACGATCTCCAGGCCCACGTCGCGCGGGTCGAAGGCCTGCTCCGTGACCGCCCCGTCCCGTACGATCCACACGCGCGAGGTCGATGTCGTGGTCAGCTCGTCGAGGCCGTCGTCGCCCCGGAAGACGAGCGCGGAATTCCCCCGTTCGGCGAGCACGCCCGCGACAATGGGGGCCATCCGGGCGTCCGCGACACCGACCGCCTGGGCCTTCACCCGCGCCGGGTTCGTCAGCGGTCCGAGGATGTTGAACGTCGTCTGCGCGCCCAGCTCCTTGCGTGCCTTGGCGGCGTACCGCAGGGCGGGATGGAACTTCACCGCGAAACAGAAGGTGATGCCCGCTTCCTCGGCGACCTCGGCGACGCGCTTCGGCGTCAGCTCCAGGTTGACGCCGAGCTTCTCCAGTACGTCCGAGGCCCCGCTCGCGGACGACGAGGCCCGGTTGCCGTGCTTGACGACCTTGGCACCGGTCCCGGCCACGACGATCGCCGACATCGTGGAGATGTTGACCGTCTTGGCCAGGTCGCCGCCCGTACCGACGATGTCGACCGTACGGCCCGGCACCTCGATGGTGTTGGCGTGCGCGTACATCGCCCGTACCAGGCCGGTGACCTCGTCGACCGTCTCCCCCTTGGAGCGCAGTGCGACCGCGAAGCCGGCGATCTGGGCGTCCGTCGCCTCGCCGCTCATGATGCGGTCCATGGCCCAGGCCGTGTCGTCGGCGGAGAGGTCCTCGCGGCGCAGCAGGGCGTTCAGGACACCCGGCCAGGAGCCGGCCGCCACGCTGTCGCCGCCAACCGGGGTCACAACGTTCATGGTCCGCTCCAGGGTCCACAGCCAGTAAGGATGGCTCCCACCCTATCCAGCCGCACGGACAGCGAAGAGCCCCGTCCGACGAATGGACGGGGCTCTCGCTGTGGCGACCTGTGGGTCGGGCCGGAGATCAGTGGTGGCCGTGGCCGCTGGTGATCTCCTTGTACTCGTCGGCGGTCGGCTTGGGGATCTGGTTCCCCTCGCCGTAGTAGCCCTTGCTCAGCTTGGCCCGCAGCTTCTGGCCACGCGTCACCTTGCGCTCGACACCGTTCTCGTCGACCTTCGGGCCGATCTCGGCCGGCGCGTACTGCTCGTGCGCCGTGAGGCTGTGCAGCGCCTGCTGGCTGAGCGGCTCGTGGATCTCGACGAACTCACCGTGCGGCAGGCGCTTGATGATGCCGGACTCGCGTCCGTGCAGCACCTTGTCCTTGTCGCGCCGCTGGAGACCCAGGCAGATGCGCCGGGTGACGATGAACGCGAGGACCGGTCCCACGAAGTAGGTGATCCGGACGAACCAGGTGATCGAGTTGATCGACAGGTGGAAGTGGGTGGCGAAGATGTCGTTGCCACCACCCAGCAGCATGATCATGTACGCCGTGATCCAGGCGACGCCGAGACCGGTCCTGGTCGGCGCGTTGCGCGGCCGGTCCAGGATGTGGTGCTCGCGCTTGTCGCCGGTGACCCACGACTCGATGAACGGGTAGACCGCGATCGCGCCGAGGACCAGACCGAAGACCACCAGCGGGATGAACACGCCCAGGGCGAGCGTGTAGCCCCACAGGTTGATCTCCCAGCCGGGCATGACACGGATCAGGCCTTCGGCGAAGCCCATGTACCAGTCGGGCTGGGCGCCGGTGGACACCTGGTCCGGACGGTACGGGCCGAGCGCCCAGACCGGGTTGATCGTGAACAGGCCCGCGATGGCCGCGATGACACCGAAGACCAGGAAGAAGAAGCCTCCGGCCTTGGCCATGTAGACCGGCAGCAGCGGCATGCCGACGACGTTCTTGTTCGTACGGCCGGGGCCCGCGAACTGCGTGTGCTTGTGGTAGAAGACCAGGATCAGGTGCGCCACCACGAGGCCGAGCATGATGCCCGGCAGCAGCAGGATGTGGATGGAGTAGAACCTGGCCACCATGTCGTGGCCGGGGAACTCCCCGCCGAACAGGAAGAACGAGATGTACGTGCCGACGACCGGCGTCGCGAGGATCGCGCCCTGCGTGAAGCGGACACCGGTGCCCGAGAGCAGGTCGTCCGGGAGCGAGTAGCCGGTGAAACCGGTGAACATGCCCAGGACGAACAGCAGGAAGCCGAACATCCAGTTGATCTCACGCGGCTTGCGGAACGCGCCCGTGAAGAACACGCGCATCATGTGCACGAACATGCCCGCGAGGAAGATCAGCGCGGCCCAGTGGTGGATCTGCCGGATGAGCAGACCGCCACGGACGTCGAAGCTGATCTCCAGGGTCGACGCGTAGGCCTCCGTCATGCGGATGCCCTGCATCGGCACGTACGAGCCGTGGTACACGACCTCGTTCATGCTCGGGTGGAAGAACAGCGTCAGGTACACACCCGTGAGGATGATGATGATGAAGCTGTAGAGGCAGATCTCACCCAGCATGAAGGACCAGTGGTCCGGGAAGATCTTGCGCATGTTGGCCTTGGCGAGGCTGTAGATGCCCAGCCGGCCGTCCGCCCAGTCGGCGACCCGCTCACCCGCGGGGGCCTCTTTGCGCTTTTCGTCAGTCACGGTGCTCATCCGCGCTCCCAGAAACTAGGACCGACGGGCTCTTCGAAGTCGCTGAGCGCTTCGAGGAATCCTTCGTCATTCACGCCGATCCGCAGCTGCGGGAGGGCGTGACCGGCCGGGCCGAAGATGACGCGGGCACCGTCGGAGAGGTCGAAGGTGGACTGGTGGCACGGGCAGAGCACGTGATGCGTCTGCTGCTCGTACAGGCTGATCGGGCAGCCGACGTGGGTGCAGATCTTCGAGAACGCCACGATGCCCTGGTGGGACCAGTCGAGTTCGCGCTTGTCCTTGATGTCCGCCGGCTGAAGCCGGACGATCATCAGGGCCGCCTTGGCGATCTCGTTGTTGAACTCGTGGTTGTCCTCCTCCAGGCCTTCCGGCTTGGCGAAGGTCAGCGAACCGACCGCGACGTCCTCGGGACGCAGCGGCTCGTTCGTGTTCATGTTGATGAGCTGCTTGCCCGCGCCCCACAGCGTGTGGCGCAGCTTGTCCTCGGGCAGCGGGCCCAGGTCGCGCAGCAGCACCACACCGGAGAGCGGCACCATGGCCAGCGCACCGAACATCGTGGTGCGGATCAGCTTGCGGCGGCCGATCACCGACTCCTCGGCGCCTGCCTTGAAGTCGGCCATGACCTTGGCCTTGACCTCGGGCTCGGCCGAGATGGGGTGGCGGTCGTCGGCGACTTCCTGGTCGGACATCAGGGTGCGGGCCCAGTGGACCGCACCCGCGCCGATGCAGAAGAGCGCGAGGCCGAGGGTCAGGCCCAGCGAGAGGTTCAGCGCGCTGACGTGCCCGAGCGGCCAGACGTACGTGATCTGGTCGACGGGGAACGCCACGAACGAGGCGATGAAGCCGACCGTGGCGAGCATCGACAGCGTGAACAGGAGGGCGACCGTGCGCTCGGAGCGCTTGGCTGCCCGCTCGTCGATGTCCTGGATGCGGGGCTTGTGGGGCGGCAGCCCCGGGTCCGCGAACGGGTCGTCCGCCACGGCTACCGCGCCGTGCGCGGTGTCCTGCTCACTGGGCAGGTTCTTCTCTGGAATCTCTTGGCTACTCATGACTTCTTGGCCTTAGCGGTGTGGGCCGCGACCCAGACGGCGACAGCGATCAGCGAACCGAGACCGAAGATCCAGCCGAAGAGGCCCTCGCTGACGGGGCCGAGGCCGCCCAGCGCGAAGCCGCCGGGCGTCTCCGTCTCCTCGCCGTTCACGGTCTTGACGTACGCGATGATGTCCTTCTTCTGCTGCTCCGGCAGCGTCGTGTCGGGGAAGGACGGCATGTTCTGCGGGCCGGTCTGCATGGCCTCGTAGAGGTGCTTCGGGCTCACGTCTTCAAGGCTCGGGGCGTACTTGCCGTTCGTCAGGGCACCGCCCTCGCCCGTGAAGTTGTGGCACTGGGCGCAGTTGGTACGGAACAGGTCGCCACCCTTGGCGATGTCCGCACCTTCGGGGCTGTACTGCTTCTCGGTCGGCGTGATCGGGCCGGCGCCGAGGGAAGCGACGTACGCGGCGAGCTGGTCGATCTCGGCCTGCGTGTAGACCTTCGGCTTCTCCGGCACCTGGGCGCCGGGCTGCTGCGCCGGCATGCGTCCGGTGCCGACCTGGAAGTCCACTGCGGCTGAGCCGACGCCCACGAGGGACGGGCCGTCGGAGCTGCCCTGACCGCCGGTGCCGTGGCAGCTGGAGCAGCCGACGGCGTACAGCTTCTTGCCCTCCTCGATGGCGAGGGACTGGGCGGTTTCATCGGCCTGGGCCTTGCCCGCGGGCGCGAACGCGGCGTACAGCCCCCCGGTGGCCGCCAGCGCGAGGAGTAGTACGACGACCGCCGCCAGCGGATGGCGTCGTCGTGCGGAGAGCTTTTTCACGGATTACCCCGGTGTCAGGATCTTCTGCGTCGATGGGTGCTGGATGTGGGCCGGGTTACGGACCCGACCTACTTGATCATGTAGATCGTGGCGAAGAGGCCGATCCAGACGACATCGACGAAGTGCCAGTAGTAGGACACGACGATGGCGGCGGTTGCCTGCTCGTGGGTGAATCTCTTGGCCGCATATGTGCGGCCTAGGACCAGCAGGAAGGCGATGAGTCCGCCCGTCACATGCAGTCCGTGGAAGCCGGTCGTCAGGTAGAACACCGAGCCGTACGGGTCGGACGAGAGCGAGAGGCCCGCGTCCTTCACCAGCTCGGTGTACTCGAGGACCTGGCCTCCGATGAAGATCGCACCCATCACGAACGTGATGATGAACCACGTCCGGAGCTTCTTCACATCGCCCCGCTCCGCGGCGAAGACGCCGAGCTGGCAGGTGAGGGAAGAGAGCACCAGGATCGTGGTGTTCGTCGCCGAGAACGGGAAGTTCAGGTGTTCGGCCTGCTGCTTCCAGAACTCGGGACCCGTCACCGATCGCAGGGTGAAGTACATCGCGAATAGGGCCGCGAAGAACATCAGCTCGGAACTCAGCCAGATGATGGTTCCGACGCTGGTGAGGTTCGGTCGATTGACCGACGGGTGCGCGTGCCCGGTATCTACTGTCGTTGCTGTCGCCACGACCGACATTATGTCGGTCGCTTATCCCGCCCTCACTCCCGGGGGTGCCATTCGGTGTGTCCATGCTCTGGGAAGGCCCTGTGACCTGAGCCGAACGGCCCATCGGGAGTACCGTCGAAGGCATGAACGAACCACTGCTGACCGGCTGTCGGACGGAGTAGCATCCGCGCATCGGTTCCTGATCCAACACCGAGCCTTCGAGGGCTTTCAGATGCATGGAGGAACAATGACCGCCACGGTCCTGGTCTACAGCGACAACGCGAACACCCGCGAACAGGTGCTGCTGGCGGCGGGTCGCAGGCCCGCCGCGGACGTGCCGCCGGTCGAGTTCCTGGAGTGCGCCACGCTGCCGGCCGTCCTTACGGCGCTGGACAAGGGCGGTGTCGACGTCTGCGTCCTGGACGGCGAGGCGGTGCCCGCGGGCGGCATGGGCGTATGCCGGCAGATCAAGGACGAGGTGTTCAACTGCCCGCCCGTGCTGCTGCTGATCGGGCGCCCGCAGGACTCCTGGCTGGCCACTTGGAGCCGCGCCGAGAGCGCCGTGACCCTTCCGGTCGACCCGGTGGAGTTCGCGGACGCCCTGGCGGCGCTGCTGCGCGGCAGGCTCACCGTAGAGGCGTGACACCCGCGCGAGGCCCCGTCAGACCTCCGGCCGCAGCCTGGCCATGTCGACGGGGCTTCCGCCTTCCCGGACACCGGCCAGCAGGGCGCTGCCCATGCGCCACTTGTCCCAGGGCACGTTCCAGTCGCCGAAGCCGTTGCCGAACGGGTCCATCTCGGTGCCGGCGCTGTTCACGACCTTGACGATGTCGCCCTCACGGACGGTTTTGAAGAACCACTCGGCGTTGCTCGTACTCATGCCGGTACAGCCGTGGCTGACGTTGGCGGACCCCTGCGAGCCGACCGACCAGGGCGCGGCATGGACGTACTCGCCGCTCCAGGTGACCCGCGTCGCGTAGTACACGGACAGGTCGTACGAGTCGGCCGAGCCCTCCGGGATGCCGACGCTCGTACCGCGCATCCGTACGAAGTACTCCTTGCCCAGTACGACCTTGACGCCGTTGCGGGTGGAGAAGCCGGGCTTGCCCGTGGTCACCGGAATGGTGTTGATCACCTGCCCGTTGCGCATCACCGTCATCTGGTGCGAGCCGGCGTCGGTGATGGCCTCCAGCCGGTCCCCGATGGTGAGCCGCAGCGGCTTCGTGGGGCCGCCGTAGAGCCTGTCGGCCACCTTGATGCCGTCGAGGGTGCTGCTCACCGTGATGGTGGCGTTGGCGGGCCAGTACTCCTTCGGGCGGAAATGCAGCTTCTTGTCGTCCACCCAGTGCCAGGTCCCCTGCACCGTCGGCGCGGAGCGCACCTTCAGGGCCCGCTCCACGACCGCTCTGGCGGCCTCGCCCTTGACGGGGACGCTGAGTTCGGCGGTGACGGGCTGGCCGACGCCGTACTTGCCCGCCTTGGGGCCGAAGGTGACCTGCAGCCGTTTCCTCGGCGGTACGGAGGTCTCGAAGGAGAGGGTGCGCGCGCCGGGCGCGCCGCCCTCGTCCTCGGTGGCGACCTTGACCGTGTAGCGCGTTCCTGCCGCCAGCGGGGCGGTGCTGTGCCAGCGTGAGCCGTCCGCGGAGAGCTCGCCCGCCAGATAGCGCCCTGCGGCGTCGGAGGCCGTCACATCGGTGATCCGGCCGTCGTTGTTCCTGGCCGTGATCTCCAGCGGCTTCTCCGGATCCGCCTTCGCCGTGCCCTGGGCCGCGTTGAAGGAGACCTGGTCCGCCGCGTCGTACGGCGCCGCAGACAGCGGGTGGCCGTCGCCGGACCCGCTGCACGCCGTCCCGGCCGCCGCGAGGGACGCGATCAGCAAAGAGCAGCTCAGGACCGTCCGGACTCGAGGAGAGTGGGTCATGATCACACATTAGGAACATTTCGCGCGTACGGCGCGCCGGGAGATGCCAAACGAGGGGCCCGCCCACCTGATGTGCAGGTGAGCGGGCCCCTCGGGAGTGTCGCGCGTACGGACTACTGGTTCTGGTTCTCGCCCCGGTAGTACTCGAAGACCCAGCCGAAGAGGCCGATCAGGAGCAGCGGCAGGGAGAAGAACAGCAGCCACCAGCCCAGGGCGACGGCCAGGAAGGCGAACGCGCCACCGATGGCCAGCGAGAGCGGCTGCCAGCTGTGCGGAGAGAAGAAGCCCACGTCACCGGCTTCGTCCGCTACGTCGGCCTCCTTGTTGTCCTGAGCCATGGCGTCCACACGCTTGGCCGTGAAGGCCAGGTAGTAGCCGATCATGATGCTCAGGCCGAAGGCCAGGAAGAGCGCCGTGGTTCCGGCCGGCTCCTTCGACCACACGCCATAGACGATCGCCATGGCGAGGATGAAGATGCTCAACCAGATGAACATCTTGCCCTGGATCTTCACTTGCCGACCTCCTTGCCGCCGAACAGCGCGGTGTCCTTCTGTCCGTGGTTCTCGAGCTGCTCGAGAGCGGCGATCTCAGGGTGGTGCAGGTCGAACGCCGGGGATTCGGAACGGATCCGCGGCAGCGTGAGGAAGTTGTGCCGCGGGGGCGGGCAGGAAGTCGCCCACTCCAGCGAACGGCCGTAGCCCCACGGGTCGTCGACCTCGATCTTCTTGCCGTACTTCGCGGTCTTCCAGACGTTGTAGAAGAACGGAAGGATCGACAGGCCCAGCAGGAACGAGGCGATCGTCGAGATCGTGTTCAGCAGGGTGAAACCGTCGGCCGCGAGGTAGTCCGCGTACCGGCGCGGCATGCCCTCGGCACCGAGCCAGTGCTGCACCAGGAACGTGCCGTGGAAGCCCACGAACAGCGTCCAGAAGGTGATCTTGCCCAGGCGCTCGTCCAGCATCTTGCCGGTGAACTTCGGCCACCAGAAGTGGAATCCGGCGAACATCGCGAAGACCACGGTGCCGAACACGACGTAGTGGAAGTGCGCGACGACGAAGTACGAGTCGGAGACGTGGAAGTCCATCGGGGGCGACGCCAGGATGACACCGGTCAGACCACCGAAGGCGAAGGTGATCAGGAAGCCGACCGTCCAGAGCATCGGTGTCTCGAAGGACAGTGAGCCCTTCCACATGGTGCCGATCCAGTTGAAGAACTTCACACCGGTCGGTACCGCGATAAGGAAGGTCATGAACGAGAAGAACGGCAACAGCACGCCGCCCGTGACGTACATGTGGTGCGCCCACACCGTGACCGAAAGGCCCGCGATCGCGATCGTCGCGGCGATCAGACCGATGTAACCGAACATCGGCTTGCGGCTGAAAACCGGGATGATCTCGGAAACGATTCCGAAGAACGGCAGCGCGATGATGTAGACCTCGGGATGCCCGAAGAACCAGAACAAGTGCTGCCACAGGAGCGATCCGCCGTTGGCCGCGTCGAAGATGTGCGCACCGAATTTACGGTCCGCCTCCAGCGCGAAGAGAGCCGCGGCGAGCACCGGGAAGGCGAGCAGGACCAGTACACCGGTCAGCAGCACGTTCCAGGTGAAGATCGGCATCCGGAACATCGTCATGCCGGGTGCGCGCATGCAGATGATCGTGGTGATGAAGTTGACCGAACCGAGGATCGTGCCGAAGCCGGAGAAGGCCAGACCCATGATCCACATGTCGGCGCCGATGCCCGGCGAACGGACCGCGTCCGACAGCGGGGCGTAGGCGAACCAGCCGAAGTCTGCCGCACCCTGCGGGGTGAGGAAGCCGGCCACCGCGATGAGCGAGCCGAAGAGGTACAGCCAGTACGCGAACATGTTCAGCCGCGGGAACGCCACGTCGGGCGCGCCGATCTGCAGCGGCATGATCCAGTTCGCGAATCCGGCGAACAGCGGCGTCGCGAACATCAGCAGCATGATCGTGCCGTGCATCGTGAACGCCTGGTTGAACTGCTCGTTCGACATGATCTGCGTGCCGGGACGGGCCAGTTCGGCGCGCATGAAGAGCGCCATCACGCCGCCGACGCAGAAGAACGCGAACGACGTGATCAGGTAGAGCGAGCCGATGGTCTTGTGGTCAGTGGTGGTCAGCCACTTGATGACGACATTTCCCGGCTCCTTGCGCCGTACCGGCAGTTCGTTCTCGTAGTACGAGCCGTCTGCCGCCGCGGCACCCTTGGGTTCGTTGAGGATGCTCACAGTTTGTTCGTCTCCGCATTCCTGGCCGGGTCGGTCTGCTCGATACCGGACGGGATGAAGCCGGTCTGGCCCTTCTCCGCCAGCTCCTTGAGGTGCTGCTGGTACCGCTCCGGGGAGACGACCTTCACGTTGAAGAGCATCCGGGAGTGGTCGACACCGCAGAGCTCGGCACACTTGCCCATGAAGGTGCCCTCACGCGTGGGGGTCACCTCGAAGGCGTTGGTGTGGCCCGGGATGACGTCCTGCTTCATCAGGAACGGCACCACCCAGAAGGAGTGGATGACGTCACGCGAAGTCAGGATGAAGCGGACCTTCTCGCCCTTCGGCAGCCACAGGGTCGGACCCGGGTTGCCGTTCTGCGGGTTCCGCTCGCCGGGAGTGCCGACCGCGTAGACGCCTTCGGCGCCCGCGGGGAACTGCTTGGTGTAGCTGTCCGGGATAGCGTCGAGCTCCTTGGGGGGCTTCACGCCCGTGGCGGCGTCGCCGTCCACGTTCTCCACGTAGTTGAAGCCCCAGCTCCACTGGAAGCCGACCACGTTGATGGTGTGGGCCGGCTTGTCCTCGAGCGCGAGGAGCTTCGACTCGTCGCGCGCGGTGAAGTAGAAGAGGACCGAGACGATGATCAGCGGAACCACGGTGTACAGCGCCTCGATGGGCATGTTGTACCGGGTCTGCGGAGGTACTTCGACCTTGGTGCGGCTACGCCGGTGGAAGATGACGCTCCACAGGATCAGGCCCCATACCAGGACGCCCGTGATGAGCGCTGCCGCCCACGAGCCCTGCCAGAGGGAGAGAATCCTGGGAGCCTCTTCGGTGACCGGGGTAGGCATCCCGAGGCGGGGGAAGTCTTCCCATGTGTACGAGCAACCAGAGGCGGTCGCCAGGACCACGCCCGCGGTCAGCACCTGGAGCAGCTTCCGCCGCATCGGGCGCCGCGACGAGCGGTCGGAGCCGTTGGGACTCACGTAGCGCCTTCCCGAGAGTCTCGCCCGCGCGGTTGGTTGCGGCCGTCTCACTGGTCGGTCGCCGGCCCTGACGCGGGCAGGGGTTTGGATGTTTATGCGGACCAAACCCTACTGGACGCTATTTGGGGTCGCGCGGGGAGGGTGCCCAACGCGCCGCACCCCTCCCCGAAGGGGTGGCTTATCGGCGGAATCCCGGCCTCCGCCCGCCGTCTGACCGGCCATCCGCCCGACCGCCCGACCGCCCGGCCGGTCATTTCGGGAGGACGGGGATTAGCGTGGCGGTGTGCCCTACTTCGACGCCGCGTCCTCCGCCCCGCTGCACCCCGTCGCCCGGCAGGCCCTGCTGGCCTCGCTCGACGAGGGATGGGCCGATCCGTCCCGCCTCTACCGAGAGGGCCGGCGGGCCAGGATGCTCCTCGACGCGGCGCGGGAAGCGGCGGCGGAAGCGGTGGGCTGCCGCCCCGACGAGCTGGTATTCACCTCTTCCGGCACCCGCGCGGTGCACTCCGGGATCTCCGGCGCGCTGGCCGCGCGTCGGCGTGTCGGCCGTCACCTGGCCGTCTCGGCCGTCGAGCATTCCTCGGTGCTCCACTCGGCCGCCGAGCACGAGGCGGCGGGCGGTACGACGACACAGGTCGCGGTGGACCGGGCGGGCCGGGTGGACCCCGGGACGTACGCGCGGGCGCTGCGCGAGGACACCGCGCTGGCCTGCCTCCAGTCCGCCAACCACGAGGTCGGCACCGAGCAGCCGGTGGCCGAAATCGCACAGCAGTGCCGGGCGGTGGGTGTGCCGCTGCTGGTGGACGCGGCGCAGTCGCTGGGGTGGGGGCCGGTGGAGGGCGACTGGTCGCTGCTTACGGCAAGTGCGCACAAATGGGGTGGCCCGGCGGGGGTCGGGCTGCTGGTGGTGCGCAAGGGCGTGCGGTTCGCGGCCCAAGGGCCCGCCGACGAGCGGGAGTCCGGGCGGGCGGCCGGCTTCGAGAACCTGCCCGCGATCGTGGCGGCGGCGGCCTCGCTCCGGGCCGTACGGGCGGAGGCGGCCGGCGAGGCGGTCCGGCTGCGGGCGCTGGTGGACCGGATCCGGTCCGAGGTGGCCGAGTTCGTACCGGATGTGGAGGTGGTGGGCGATCCCGTGCGGAGGCTGCCGCACGTCGTCACCTTCTCCTGCCTGTACGTCGACGGGGAGACGCTGCTGCACGAGCTGGACCGGGCCGGCTTCTCCGTATCGTCCGGTTCGTCGTGTACGAGCAGCACGCTCACGCCGAGCCATGTGCTGCGGGCGATGGGGGTGCTGACGGAAGGCAATGTCCGCGTTTCGCTGCCGCCGGGGACTACGGCGCAGGACGTGGACCGGTTCTTGGAGGTGCTGCCGGGGGCTGTGGCGGGGGTGCGGGAGCGGCTGGGGGCGCCGGTCGGTTCCCCCACCGGTCCGTCCGACGAGCCGTCGCTCGTCGTGGACTCGCTCGGGAAGCGGTGTCCGATCCCGGTGATCGAGCTGGCGAAGGTGATCGGCGACGTGCCGGTCGGGGGGACGGTGACGGTGCTGTCGGACGACGAGGCGGCGCGGCTGGACATTCCGGCGTGGTGCGGGATGCGGGGGCAGGAGTACGTCGGGGAGCGGCCGGCCGAGCGGGGCGTGGCGTACGTGGTGCGACGCGTGAGCTGACGGGTGCGGGTGCGGGTGCGGTGCCTGCGGCGCTGTCCCCTGCCCGCCCCGGACCCCGCTCCTCAAACGCCGGAGGGGCTGGATTTCGTTGCGGCAGCCATCCAGCCCGTCCGTCGTTCGAGGACACGCCCGTAGGGCGCCCCGGGGGTCAGACCAGGTGTACCCGGACCTCTTCCGCTGCCTCGTGGCCGTACGCCTTCGTGAAGCGGTCCATGAAATTGGCGCGGCGCAGCGTGTACTCCTGCGTGCCCAGCGTCTCGATCACCAGCGTCGCCAGCATGCAGCCCACCTGCGCCGCACGCTCGAGGCCGACGCCCCAGGCCAGCCCGGACAGGAACCCGGCGCGGAACGCGTCGCCGACGCCGGTCGGGTCCACCTTGCCCTCTTCCTCGGGGCAGCCGACCACTACCGGCTCGTCCCCCACGCGCTCGATCCGCACGCCGCGCGAGCCGAGCGTGGTGACGCGGTGGCCCACCTTGGCGAGGATCTGCTCGTCGGTCCAGCCGGTCTTGGACTCGATGAGCCCCTTCTCGTACTCGTTGGAGAAGAGGTACGTCGCGCCGTCGAGCAGCGTGCGGATGTCGTCACCCGTCATGCGGGCGATCTGCTGCGAGAAGTCGGCCGCGAACGGGATGGAGCGGGTCTTGCACTCCTCCGTGTGGCGCAGCATCGCCTCGGGGTCGTCCGCGCCGATCAGGACGAGGTCCAGGCCGCCGACGCGCTCGGCGACCGCCTGGAGCTCGATCTGGCGGGCCTCGCTCATCGCGCCCGTGTAGAAGGAGCCGATCTGGTTGTGGTCGGCGTCGGTGGTGCACACGAAGCGGGCGGTGTGCAGGACCTCGGAGATGCGCACCGAGCCGGTGTCCACCCCGTGCCGGTCGAGCCAGGCGCGGTACTCGTCGAAGTCCGAGCCGGCGGCGCCGACGAGGATCGGGGCCGTGCCGAGCTGGCCCATGCCGAAGCAGATGTTGGCGCCCACACCGCCCCGGCGTACGTCGAGGTTGTCGACCAGGAAGGAGAGCGAGACCGTGTGCAGCTGGTCCGCGACCAGCTGGTCGGCGAAGCGGCCGGGGAAGGTCATGAGGTGGTCGGTGGCGATGGAGCCGGTGACTGCGATACGCACGACGAGGACGCTCCTGTGGAGGGGTGGCGTTGACAGTTCACGCTACCTGGTCGTAGCCCCCTCGCACTAAGCGGCAAAACTACCCAATAGTAGGTCTTTTTTCCGGACGTCGCTGGTGCCTACGGTGCCAACATCGGGTCCGCAGTGTGGCGGCCCCCATAGCAACGGGAGCATCCCGCATGCAGAAGCACAGCGTTACGCCGTCCGCCCGGACCGAGCAGGACGGCGGCCTGGAGGAACTGCGCGGGGACTGCGCCCGGATGGTTCCGCACTGGCCGGTACCCGCCGCCGCAGCGGCCCCTCCCGTACCGGCCCCGCTCATCCACGGCGTCACCGTGCCGCCCGCCTCGGCCCGGCTGGTGGGCGGGATGTCCGAATACGGGGGCTGAGCCGGGCCCCTGCGGCGCGTGCGGGGAGTACATGGGGAACCGTGCGCTCCCCCGCTCCGTCCCACCGGTGTCCCCCGTAAAGGGGATACGACGTACGGCACAGGACGGCAGAGCAGCCGAAGGAGCGATGCGGTGAGCACCGAGCGACCGGAACGACCGGAAGAGGACGCGGTCAGCGCCCACAGGCGGCGTTCCCCGCTGGTCGCCGCCTCAGTGGCCGCAGCGGTGCTGCTGGCCGGGGGCGGCGCCGCGTACTGGGCGTCGACCGCCTCGGGCGGTGGCAGCGGTACGGGGAGCGGCGCGGCGGCGGGCGACGGCACTCCGCCGCCGCTCAACCTCGACGGTCATACGGATGGGGACGCGCCGGGCATCGCGCCCGGTGAGCCGGACCCGAACGGCGGGGTGACCTACCGCGCCGACGGGAAGCTGCCGAAGGGACCCGGCTCGGCACCCGTGTACCGGGCCTCGGGGACGGTCACCGAGGCCGAGGTGGCGCGGCTGGCGGAGGCGCTCGGCGTACCGGGCAAGCCGCGCGCCGAAGGCACGGCGTGGAAGGCCGGCGGCACGAAGGACGGCTCGGGGCCGGTGCTTCAGGTCAACAAGCAGGCGCCGGGCACCTGGACGTTCGCGAAGTACGGCCCGAGCGGCAGCGACGACTGCTCCAAGGGCGAGAAGTGCCCGGAGGTGTCCGACCGGCCCGGCGGTGAAGGGTCCGCGGTGAGCGAGAAGGCCGCGAAGGCGGCGGCGGCGCCCGTACTGAAGGCGCTGGGCCAGGGCGACGCCAAGCTGGACGCCCGCCAACTGATGGGCGCGGTACGGGTGGTGAACGCCGACCCGGAGGTGGGCGGCCTGCCGACGTACGGCTGGGCGACCGGCATCCAGATCGGCTCGGACGGGGAACCGGTCGGCGGCAGCGGGCAGCTGAAGAGCCTGACGAAGGGCGCCGAGTACCCGGTGATCAGCGCGGACGAGGCGCTGAAGCAGCTGAACAAGGCCGGGGAGGGTGCCGGCAAGATCGGCATCGGTGGTTGCGCCACGCCCGTGCCGCACGGAGACAAGAACGACGCGGGCGGCAAGGCCGAATCGCCTTGCGAGACGGACGGCGGGCAGCCGCCGGCCGTGCCGGAGCCCGTGACCGTGGGCGGTGCGGTCTTCGGACTGGCCGCGCAGTACGTCGACGGGAAGCAGGCGCTCGTACCGTCGTGGCTCTTCGAGGTGAAGCCCGGGGGCGGCGCGCAGCCGTTCACGATCACGCACCCCGCGGTCGATCCCGACTACCTGGCCAAGCCCCCTGCCTCGCCGGCTCCGCCCGGGAGCGGTGACCCCTCGGCCGAGCCGCGCCAGGTCCAGTCGTACAGCGCCGACGGGCGCAAGCTCACCCTGCACTTCTGGGGCGGCGTGTGCAGCGACTACGCGGCGAAGGCCGACGAGGAGAACGGGGTGGTGAAGGTGAAGATCACCGAGACCAACCCCGATCCCGAAAGGGCCTGCATCATGATCGCCAAGGAGCTGAAGGAGACGGTGACGCTGGACAAGCCGCTGGACGGCCGGAAGGTCGTCGACGCGCGGAGCGGCGAGACGGTGCCGCGCGGGTAGGTCCCGTACGTACGAAAGAAGGCGGCGGCCCCGATCCCGGGGCCGCCGCCTTCTTTCGTACGCGGTTCAGGCTTAGCTGAACGAGTCGCCGCAGGCGCAGGAGCCCGTGGCGTTCGGGTTGTCGATCGTGAAGCCCTGCTTCTCGATGGTGTCGACGAAGTCGATGGAGGCACCGCCCAGGTACGGGGCGCTCATGCGGTCGGTGACGACCTTGACGCCGTCGAAGTCCTTGACGACGTCACCGTCGAGCGAGCGCTCGTCGAAGAAGAGCTGGTACCGCAGGCCGGAGCAGCCGCCGGGCTGGACGGCGACGCGCAGCGCCAGGTCCTCCCGGCCTTCCTGGTCCAGCAGGGCCTTGACCTTGGAGGCGGCGGCGTCGGACAGGAGAATGCCGTCGCTCACGGTGGTCTTGTCGTCCTGAACGGACATCTACATCTCTCCCGGGTTGTACGGACTGCTTGCCGACGTTTGCAACCGGCGCGGCCGCGGATTCATTCCTGGCCTGAGCGCTTGTCTTCCACATTCATGCTCGCACACCCCGTTCGGTGGGGGCACGGGCCTGGCGGCGACGGGAATTCGTCACATCGACGACATCGGCATCGTCAAAGTGACATGAAGCAGGTTATGATAGATAACGTCAAATCGACGAAAAGCGTGTTCGCAGACAAGAAAGGGTGCGTGTCGTGACCACCGCCCAGCCACTGGATGTCCAGCCGTCGCCGCTCGCTCTGCTGCTGCTCGGCCGCGAGGCCGACGCCAAGAGCGAGCGGGGTGTCGACTGCCCCGGCGACCTGCCCTCGCCCTCCGACCCGGACCTGGTGGAGCGCGCCCGCGCCGCCAAGGAAAAGCTCGGGGACAAGGTCTTCATCCTCGGTCACCACTACCAGCGTGACGAGGTCATTCAGTTCGCCGACGTCACCGGGGACTCCTTCAAGCTGGCCAAGGACGCGGCCGCCAAGCCGGAGGCCGAGTACATCGTCTTCTGCGGTGTGCACTTCATGGCCGAGTCCGCGGACATCCTGACCTCCGACGACCAGAAGGTCGTACTGCCCGACCTCGCCGCGGGCTGCTCGATGGCCGACATGGCCACCGCCGAGCAGGTCGCCGAGTGCTGGGACGTGCTGACCGAGGCCGGAGTGGCCGAGCAGGTCGTGCCCGTCTCGTACATGAACTCGTCCGCCGACATCAAGGCGTTCACCGGCAAGCACGGCGGGACCATCTGTACGTCGTCGAACGCCAAGCGGGCGCTGGACTGGGCCTTCGAGCAGGGCGAGAAGATACTTTTCCTTCCCGACCAGCACCTCGGGCGCAACACCGCCGTGCGGGACATGGGCATGTCGCTGGACGACTGCGTGCTCTACAACCCGCACAAGCCGAACGGTGGCCTGACCGTCGAGCAGCTGCGGAACGCGAAGATGATCCTGTGGCGCGGGCACTGCTCGGTGCACGGGCGCTTCTCGGTCGAGTCCGTCAACGACGTGCGCGAGCGCATCCCCGGCGTCAACGTCCTCGTGCACCCCGAGTGCAAGCACGAGGTCGTGGCGGCCGCCGACCACGTCGGCTCGACGGAGTACATCATCAAGATGCTGGAGGCGGCTCCGGCCGGCTCCAAGTGGGCCATCGGTACCGAGCTGAACCTGGTCCAGCGGCTCGCCAACCGGTTCGCGGCCGAGGACAAGGAGGTCGTCTTCCTCGACAAGACGGTCTGCTTCTGCTCCACCATGAACCGCATCGACCTGCCGCACCTGGTGTGGACGCTGGAGTCGCTGGCCGAGGGCAACCTGGTCAACCGCATCGAGGTCGAGCGCGAGACCGAGCAGTTCGCCAAGCTCGCGCTGGAGCGGATGCTGGCGCTGCCGTAGGTCTTTCCCGTACGTCGTCGGTAAGGGGCATCCCGCATTGCGGGGTGCCCCTTACCTGTGTCACGTCACCGGGTGCGGCGCCTTGGCTTACCTGCCACCGTGGAGGCGATGAGTTCCGGGGCGTCCGGACGTCTACCTCTTCACAAGGCCATACAGCCGCCGGGAAGGGTGAGGAACATGCAGTACATGATCCAGATGAACGTGCCTGCCGATGAGTGGGACGGCATGATGTCGTCGTTCTCAAAGGAGGACATGCTGGCGATGTTCGCGCACATGGACGCGCTCAACCAGGAGATCGGAGCGGCCGGCGAGCTGGTGGAGGCGCGCGGTCTCGGCGGGCCCACCCTGGTCAAGACCGTACGGGCGACCGACGACGGGCGGGCGAAGGTGACCGACGGGCCCGCGGCGCCCGGGCGGATCCTGGCCGGCTACTGGGTGGTCGACGTCAAGGACGAGGAGCGGGCCCTGGAGATCGCCGCGCGGGCGTCGGCCTGCCCCGGCCCCGGGGGCAAGCCCGGAAACGATCCGGTCGAGGTGCACGCCGTCCCGGAGGGGCCGCCCGAGGTGCCCGAAGGCTGAGAACGGGGCGAGCCCCGGCACCCCTCGTGAGGGATGCCGGGGCTCGCTGCTGTGCGGAATCAGGTGTCGTACGCCGGTCAGACCTTCGCCGGCTCCTGTGACGCGTCGGTGTCGGACTGGGCCGGGACGCCCGCCTTCGCCGCGCGCTTGGCCGCCTTCTTCTTGGCGCGGCGCTCCTTGCGGAGCTCCACCATCGCGTACAGCGTCGGCACCAGGAGCAGCGTCAGCAGCGTCGACGTGATCAGACCGCCGATCACCACGATCGCCAGCGGCTTCGAGATGAAGCCGCCCTCTCCGGTGATGCCCAGTGCCATCGGCAGCAGCGCGAAGATCGTCGCCAGTGCCGTCATCAGGATCGGCCGCAGGCGGTGACGCCCGCCCTCCAGGACCGCCTCGACGACGCCCAGACCCTGGGCGCGGTACTGGTTGATCAGGTCGATCAGGACGATCGCGTTGGTGACCACGATGCCGATGAGCATCAGCATGCCGATCATCGCCGGGACACCCATGGGCGTACCGGTGAGGAGCAGCAGGCCGATCGCGCCGGTCGCCGCGAACGGGATGGAGACCAGCAGGATCAGCGGCTGGACGAGCGAGCGGAACGTCGCGACCAGCAGCATGAAGACGATCGCGATGGCCGCCAGCATGGCCAGGCCGAGCTGGACGAACGCCTCGTTCTGGTCGGAGGAGACGCCGCCGATCTCGACGCTCGCGCCCGCCGGCAGCTCCTTCTTCAGCTCGGTGATCTTCGTCTGGAGCGCGGCGGTCACCGCGCCCGTGTTGTCGGCGGACGGCTTGGCCGTGATCGTCGCGGCGCGGGCGCCGTCGATCCGGGTCTTGGAGACCGGACCCGCGACCAGCTTCACCTCGGCGATGTCACCGAGCTTCACCTGCCCGAGGTTCAGCTTCTTCAGCTCGTCCATCGTGGTCGCCGGCCTGGCCGACTTCACGACGACATCGCGCTCGGTGTCGTCGAGGATCGCCTTGCCCGAGGTGGTGCCGCGCACCGCCTGGGCGACGGCCGCGCCGAGGGTCTGCTGGTTGAAGCCGGCGGCGGCCGCCGTGTCGTTGGCCGTGACGGAGATCCGCGGCACGCTCTGAGCCAGGTCGCTCTGTACGTCGGTGACGTCGTCGAGCTTGGCGACCGCGTCCCGTACCTGCTCGGACGCCTTCTTCAGGACGTCCCCGTCACCGGCCTTGACCACGACACTCAGGTCCTGGCTGCCGAAGCCGCCGCCCGCACCGATCGTGGTGTCGCCGATGCCGTCGAGCTTGCCCAGCTCCTCGTCGATCCGCTCCTGGGTGGCCTCCGACGCGGAGGCGTCCTTGAGGGTCAGCTGGTACGTCGCCTGGTTGGCGCCGGTGCCTCCGCCGAAGGCGGCCGCGAAGCCCGAGGAGCCGACCGTGACCTGGTAGTCCTTGATCGTGTCGATCGAGTCGAGCGCCTTCTCGACCTTCAGGGCGGCCTCGTCGGCGGCCGCCAGGCTGGTGCCCGGCTTCAGCTCCTGGGTGACGGACAGGGTGTCCTGCTCGCCCTCGTCCAGGAAGTTGGTCTTCAGCAGCGGCGCCATGGCGAACGTACCGATGAGGACGACGACCGCAATCGCCAGGCTCATCAGGCGGCGGCGGGTCGCGAAGCGCAGGACGGGGACGTACATCCGCTGGAGCGGGCTGCGTGCCTCCTTCTCCTCCGCCTTGCGGCGCAGAGCGGCCGGGTCGACGCCCTCGGAGCCCTTGGGCGGGCGCAGGAACCAGTACGAGAAGACCGGCACCACGGTCAGGGAGACGAGCAGGGACGCCAGCAGCGCCGCCGTGACGGTGAGGGAGAACGAGCCGAACAGCTGGCCCACCATGCCGCCGACCAGGCCGATCGGCAGGAAGACGGCGACGGTGGTCAGCGTCGAGGCGGTGACCGCGCCGGCCACCTCCTTGACGGCGGTGATGATCGCCGAGTGGCGCTCCTCGCCGTACGCCAGGTGACGCTTGATGTTCTCCAGGACCACGATCGAGTCGTCGACGACGCGGCCGATCGCGATGGTCAGCGCGCCGAGCGTGAGGACGTTGAGCGACAGGTCGCGGGTCCACAGCACGATCAGCGCGAGGACGACGGACAGCGGGATGGAGATGGCGGTGACGAGGGTCGAGCGGACCGACGCGAGGAAGACAAGGATGACGATGACGGCGAAGACCAGGCCGAGGGCGCCCTCGGTGGTGAGGCCGGAGATCGACTTGGAGACGGCCGGACCCTGGTCGAAGACGACCGCGATCTCGCTGCCGGCGCCGAGGCTGTCGCGCAGCTCGGGGAGCTTGTCCTTGACCGCGTCGGAGATGGCGACGGCGCTGCCGTCCTGGTCCATGGTGATGGCCAGGGACAGGCTGGGCTTGCCGTTGGTACGGGTGATGGAGGCCGCGGTGGCGGGCTGCTCCTCGACGGTGGCGACGTCACCGAGGCGTACCGGCTTCGGCGGCTTGCCCTGGCCCGTCGGCGTCGCGGTGACGCGCAGGTCCTCGATCTGCTTCAGCGACGTGTAGCCGCCGCCGACCTGGACCGTGCGGCTCTTGCCGTCCTCGGCGAAGGAGCCGGCCGGGACGGTCGCGCCGCCCGCCTGGAGGGCCTGGCCGAGAGCGGCGGCGTTCAGGCCGGCCGCCGCGAGCTTCTTGTCGTCGGGGGTGACGGCGACCTGAAGATCGCGGACACCGTCGATGTTGACCTGGCCGACGCCGTCGATGTCCTCGAGTACGGGGACGACGGTGTTCTCCAGCCGGTCGGCGAGCGCCTGCTGGTCCTGGCCGGAGGTGACGGCGAGCAGAACGGTGGGTATGTCGTCCGTCGAGCCGGCCACGACCTGCGGGTCGACGTCGTCGGGGAGCTGGGCGCGGGAACGGTTCACGGCCTGCTGGACATCGGCGACGAGCTGCTTGGTGTCGTTGCCGTAGTCGAACTGGGCCATGATCACGGCGTTGCCCTCGCTCGCCGTGGAGGTGACGCCGGTGATGCCGTCGACTGCCTTGATGGTGCTTTCGAGCGGTTCGACGACCTGCTTCTCGACCACATCGGGGGACGCACCCTGGTAGGGCGCCAGCACCGACACCATCGGGAACTCGATGGTGGGCAGCAGCTGCTGCTTGAGCTGCGGGATCGCGATGGCGCCGAAGACGATCGCAATGATCGACATCAGGCCGATCAGTGCCCGCTGAGCGAGGCTGAACCTGGACAGCCAGGACATGGGTGGTCTCTCTTCTGTGGCGTGCGAGGCAGGCGGGCACGACGACGCCTGTTGGCACGGCGGCCCGTTTATACGATCAGCCATTCGAAGAGGGCGATTCCTCGCTCCCAGGTCCCTTTCTTATGCGGCGCATACCGCAGGCGGAGTAGTGGCCGCTACACCTTCACTCCACCCTTGGCCGTACGAGGCCCGATTCGTACGCGATTACCACCAATTGGGCGCGATCGCGGGCGCCGAGCTTCGCCATCGCCCTGTTGACGTGGGTCTTGACGGTGAGCGGGCTGACGACGAGCTGCTCGGCGATCTCGTCGTTGGAGTGGCCGCCGGCGACCTGGACGAGAACCTCGCGCTCGCGCGCGGTGAGCGCCGAGAGCCGCTCGGTGCGGGCTGCCGCGGCTTCGTCGTCGTCCGAACTGCCGCCCTGCGCGAGGAATTTGGCGATCAGCCCCTTGGTCGCCACGGGCGAGAGCAGCGCCTCTCCGGCCGCGGCGATGCGGATGGCGTTGAGCAGCTCGTCGGGCTCCGCGCCCTTGCCGAGGAAGCCGGAGGCGCCGGCGCGCAGGGACTGGACGACGTACTCGTCGACCTCGAAGGTCGTCAGCATCACGACGCGTACGGCGGACAGTTCGGGGTCTTCGCTGATCATGCGGGTGGCGGCGAGGCCGTCCGTACCCGGCATGCGGATGTCCATCAGGACGACGTCGGCGCGCAGAGCCCGGGCGAGCTCGACGGCCTCGGCGCCGTCCGCCGCCTCGCCGACGACCTCCATGTCGGGCTCGGAGTCCACCAGGACCCGGAAGGCGCTGCGCAGCAGGGCCTGGTCGTCGGCGAGCAGCACTCTGATGCTGGTCGTGGCCGTCGTCATGCGTTCTCCACCGTTCGCTCCCCCGTGCGCGCCTTGAACGGCAGGATCGCATGTACGCGGAAGCCGCCGCCGTAGCGGGGCCCTGTGGTCAGGGTCCCGCCGAGGGCGGTGACGCGCTCGCGCATGCCGGTGAGGCCGTGGCCGCCGCCGTCGGCTTCGGGGCCGGCTGCGGCGCTGTCCTTCCCCGTGCCGTTGTCGATCACGGTGACTTCGGCGGACGAACCGACCCGGACCACGCTGACCTCGGCCCTGGCGTGGGCGCCCGCGTGCTTCTGGACGTTGGTCAGGGCTTCCTGGATGATCCGGTACGCCGCGAGGTCGACGGCGGCGGGCAGCGGTGCGGCCACTCCCTTGTCGGGCCTGGCCACCTCCACCGGGAGCCCCGCGTTCCGGAAGGTGTCAAGGAGCTGGTCGAGGACGGCGAGCCCGGGAGCGGGTTCGGTCGGGGCCTCGGGGTCGCCGGACTGGCGGAGCAGGCCGACGGTGGCGCGCAGTTCGTTCAGCGCGGAGCGGCTGGCCTCCCGAACGTGCGCCAGGGCTTCCTTGGCCTGGTCGGGGCGCTTGTCCATGACGTGGGCCGCGACGCCCGCCTGGACGTTGACCAGCGCGATGTGGTGGGCCACGACGTCGTGGAGGTCGCGGGCGATGCGCAGCCGCTCCTCCGCGACGCGGCGGCGGGCCTCTTCCTCGCGGGTGCGTTCGGCGCGTTCGGCGCGTTCGCGGATGGCGTCGACGAACGCGCGGCGGCTGCGTACGGCGTCTCCGGCGCTCGCCCCGATGCCGGTCCAGGCGAAGATCCCGAGGTTCTCCTGGGAGTACCAGGGGCCGCTGCCGAAGCACATCGCGGCGGCGGTCAGGCCGGTCATCGTCAGCAGGCCGACGCGCCAGGTGGTGGGGCGGTCGGTGCGGGAGGCGACCGTGTAGAGCGCGACGACGGCGCTCATGGCGACGGGGGACGGCGGGTCGCCCGCGACGAGCTCGACGATGGTGACCACACCGGTGAAGGCGAGTACGGCCATGGCCTTGCGGCGGCGGAAGACCAGGGCGGCGGAGGCGAGCACCATCAGGACGAGGCTGAGCGTGCCCGGGGTCCGGGTGCCGAAGGTGGGGCCGTTGGGGCCGCCGTGCGGGTCGGCGAAGGAGCCGATCACCATCGTCACCAGGACGGCCAGGGCGATCGCGGCGTCCAGGGCGAGGGGGTGTGCGGTGAGCCAGCACCGGGAGCGGGTGAATCCCGTACCGAGGGCAGTCATAGCCCGTAACGGTACGGCGTACGGGCGCGACACGGCGCCGGTACGGGGCGGGCGCGGGCCGGTGCGGGGCGAGCCGGGCGCCTGTGCGGGAGCGGCGCGGGCCGGTGCGGGAGCGGGGGCGCGGGTGCGGCCGCTGAGCGGGGCCTTCCCCGACCCGCCCCTTCCCGAACCCGGGCTCCGCCCCGGACCCCGGTCCTCAAACGCCGGACGGGCTGGAAGTGACGGGGGTCAGTCGGGAGGGCGCATCGTTCCGGGGTCTGCCGGGATCAAGCCGTCGTCGGACAGCATCTCGCGGACCTCGTCCAGCGTCGCGTCCTCGGCCGGGAGGATCAGCTCGGACGGTTCGAGGGACTCGTCCGCCAGCGGCTCCCCGAGGCGGCGTACCGCTTCGAGGAGCGCACCGAGCGTGCGCCGGAAGCCGGATTCGTCGCCGCTCTCCATTTCGGCGAGCAGTTCGTCGTCCAGCTTGTTGAGTTCGGCGAAGTGGCTGTCGGCCACCTTCACCTGGCCCTCCCCCATGATCCGTACGATCACGACGTGCTCCTTCGCCCAGTGAGCGGCCGGCCTACTGCTTGTCGAACTTGGAAGGCTGGGTCTGCGACTGCGACTGCTGCTCGCCGTCCCGCGAGCCGCCTTCGAGCGCCTGCTGCTGCGCCGACGGGCCGCCCGCCAGCTCGGCCTTCATGCGCTGCAGTTCCAGCTCTACATCTGTACCACCGGAGATGCGGTCCAGCTCGGCGGCGATGTCGTCCTTCGCCGTCCCGGACTGGTCGTCCAGGGCGCCGGAGGCCAGCAGCTCGTCGATCGCGCCCGCCCGCGCCTGCAGCTGCGCGGTCTTGTCCTCGGCCCGCTGGATCGCCAGGCCGACGTCGCCCATCTCCTCGGAGATGCCCGAGAAGGCCTCGCCGATCCGGGTCTGCGCCTGCGCGGCGGTGTACGTGGCCTTGATGGTCTCCTTCTTCGTACGGAAGGCGTCGACCTTGGCCTGGAGGCGCTGCGCGGCCAGCGTCAGCTTCTCCTCCTCGCCCTGGAGCGTCTGGTGCTGCGTCTCCAGGTCGGTGACCTGCTGCTGCAACGCGGCACGACGGGACAGCGCCTCGCGGGCGAGGTCCTCCCGGCCGAGCGCGAGCGCCTTGCGGCCCTGGTCCTCCAGCTTGGAGGACTGCCCCTGCAGCTGGTTCAGCTGCAGTTCGAGCCGCTTGCGCGACGTCGCCACGTCGGCGACACCGCGGCGTACCTTCTGAAGCAGCTCCAGCTGTTTCTGGTACGAGTAATCGAGGGTCTCGCGCGGATCCTCGGCCCGGTCAAGGGCCTTGTTTGCCTTCGCGCGGAAGATCATCCCCATACGCTTCATGACACCGCTCATGGGCTTCGCGCGCCCCCTTCTGACGGACTACGGAACCAGCTCCAGCACTTGAACCCACACTACGGGCCCTGCATCTATTACCGCACTGTTCGCGGGCCGATGCGCTCCTCCTCCAGGACGACTGACGTCCGCCGGGCTCCAGCCCAGGGAGTAGGTGACGGTCAGGGAAACCGACCGTTGCGGGATCGTTCCCCTCCGGACTGGGGTCCATGCGCCGTACCCCGTACCCTTGGGCTTTGTGTTCCGTAGCCGTTCCTCCAAGGAAGAGAAGGCCCCCACCGACAAGGTGCAGGTGGACCTCTCCAAAGCGTCCCGTGATCCGCAGGCCCCGAAGGGCCGCCCCACCCCGAAGCGCGCTGTCGCACAGTCGCAGCGCCGCAACGGGGCGGCGGCTCCGTCGAACCGCAAGGAGGCGATGAAGCGTCAGCGCGAGGCCCGCCGTGCGGACCTGGCAAGGCAGCGGCAGGCACTGGCGAGCGGAGACGAGCGCTATCTGCCGGCCCGCGACAAGGGCCCCGTCCGCCGCTTCGTGCGCGACTTCGTCGACTCCCGCTTCTGCGTGGCCGAGTTCTTCCTGCCGCTCGCGGTGGTGATCCTCGTCCTGAGCATGATCCGCATCAGCAACATCCAGAACATCGCGCTGCTGCTGTGGCTCGGCGTGATCGTGATGATCGTCATCGACTCGATCGGCCTGGTCATCCGGCTCAAGAAGCAGCTGAACGAGCGCTTCCCGAACGAGCCGAAGCGCGGCGCCGTCGCCTACGGCCTGATGCGTACGCTCCAGATGCGCCGTCTGCGCCTGCCGAAGCCCCAGGTCAAGCGCGGGGAACGGCCCTGAGCGCGGATGATCCGACGGGTATCTCCCGGTTCGACGGTGCGGCGGCCGACTGGCTGAAGGGCGTCGGCACCTTGCGCGACACCGTTCGCCAGGAACTGGTCGCGCGCCAGCTCGACGAGCAGATATCGGCCCGCTTCCCGGTGGGCCGGCGGCTCGCCGTGCTCGACGTCGGCATGGGCCAGGGCACCCAGGCCCTGCGCCTGGCCCGGGCCGGTCACAAGGTGACCGGCCTGGAGTCCGACCCCGACATGCTGGTCGCGGCACGCGACGCGCTCGCCGGTGAGCCCGAGGGCATCCGCGAGCGGGTGCGCCTGGTCGAGGGCGACGGCCTGGACACCGGGGTGCACTTCCTGCCCGGCAGCTTCGACGTGGTCCTGTGCCACGGCGTGCTGATGTACGTCGAGGAGCCCGACGCCATGGTGGCGGGCCTCGCCCGGATGCTGGCACCCGGCGGACTGCTGTCCCTGCTCGTACGGAACGCCGACGCGCTCGCGATGCGGCCCGGGCTCGGCGGGAACTGGGCCGGGGCGCTCGCCGCGTTCGACTCGGACTCGTACACCAGCCGGCTCGGTCTGCGGGTGCGCGCCGACCGTCTCTGCGCCCTGACCTCGACCCTCGCCGGGATCGCCGCGCCCCTGCACGCGTGGTACGGCGTGCGGGTGTTCACCGACAACGTCGAGGACGAGGACGAGGCCAACGACGCGTCGCGGCTTCCGGCGGAGGAGCTGGAGCGGATCCTCACCCTGGAGGACCGGGCGGGTCGGACCGACCCCTACCGGCAGGTCGCGGCCCTGCTGCACCTGTGCGGCGTGCGGGGCTGAACAGCCCACGCCACACGTCTTTCCCATCCGCTCCACCGATGGACCTTCTCCACGGGCACTGGAATTCCCCGAAAGGGACACTCCAGGCATGGATGGATCACGTTCACGTGACCACGGCCGTGCGCGCCGTCGGCTTCCGCTGCCCATGACCGCCGCGGCCTGCGCGGTCGTGCTGGCCTGTCTGAGCGGGTGCTCCGGCTCCGGAGCGGTGTCCGCGTCGCCCAGGGCCACCGCGGAGGCGGGTGCGCCGGTGGCGCGGCAGGACCTGGAGAGCGAGTACCAGCAGGTGATCCGGGACGTGCTGCCCTCGGTGGTCCAGATCGACGCGTCCGACAGCCTGGGCTCGGGCGTCGTCTACGACGACGACGGCCATGTCGTCACCAACGCCCACGTGGTCGGCAGCGAGCGCGACTTCAAGGTCACGGCGGCCACGGGCGGCGCCACGCTCGCCGGGCGGCTCGTCGCCGCCTACCTGGAGCAGGACCTCGCCGTCATCAAGCTGGACAGCGTCCCCGACGGCCTGAGGCCCGCGAGGTTCGCGGACTCCTCGCGGGTCGAGGTGGGGCAGATCGTCCTGGCCATGGGCAGCCCGCTGGGCCTTTCCAGCAGCGTCACGCAGGGCATCGTCTCGGCGGTCGGCAGGACCGTGAGCGAGGGACGTTCGGGCGGCGGTACGGGCGCGACCATCGCGAACATGGTGCAGACCTCGGCGGCGATCAACCCGGGCAACAGCGGCGGGGCGCTGGTCAACCTCGACAGCGAGGTCATCGGCATCCCGACCCTGGCGGCCACCGACCCGGAGATGGGCGGCGGCGCGGCGCCGGGAATCGGGTTCGCGATCCCGGCCTCGATGGTCAGGACGATCGCCAACCAGATCGTGCGGGACGGCCGGGTCACGGACTCCGGGCGGGCGGCGCTCGACATCACGGCCCGCACGGTCGTGGGCGACGACTTCGAACCGTCCGGCGTCGCCGTCGTCTCGGCCGAGGAGGACGGCGCGGCGGCGCGGTCCGGTGTGCGGGCCGGGGACGTCATCACGGAGCTCGACGGCGCCTCGATCACCACGATCACCTCACTGGCGGAGGCGCTGGCCTCGCACAAGCCGGGCGACAAGGTGCGGGTGACCTACCTGCGGGGCGGCGACAGGCACACGGCGGAGGTCACGCTCGGCGAGATCTAGGTTCCTTGGGCCTACTGCTGTCCTCGGCCGCCGGACGGATTCGACGCGGAGCCCGTCCGGCGGCCGAGGACACATGTTCAGACCGTCAGGCCTCTTCCGCGTGCAGGCTCATCGGGCCGTAGATCTTCGTGCCGTCGTCGGAGAGCACCACCTGGTCGGCGCCGCCCTCGACCAGGTCCTTCCAGACCTCGCCGATCCACGACTCCGCGTCGCCCTGCGTGGTGAACTCCTCCGGCACCACCGCCGGCTGGACCTCCGTACCGTCGGCCTTCTCGAACCGCCACGTCCACGCCATGTTCGCCTCCCGGGTCCCACCCGTGCTTTTGTCCAGCACAGCCTGCCCCGCAGCGTAGCCGGGCGCGCATCACCGGCGGGGACGCGGGAGGATCTCCTCGTGGAACTGACTCTCCTCGGCACCGGGGCCCCGGCCGGCCTGCCCCGCCCCGACTGCCCCTGCGCCTCGTGCGCCACCGCCCGCGGCCCTCTCGCCCGGGCGGCGACCGCGCTGCTCGTGGACGGCGCGCTGCTGCTCGATCTGACGCCGGGGGCGGCGCCGGCCGCCGCCCGCGCCGGGCACTCGCTCACCGCCGTACGGCAGGTGCTGCTGACGCATCCGCACGACGGGCCGCCGATGGAACTGCCGGCCGGACTGCCGGCGGCCGGGCGGGTGCCGGACGGGCGGGAGCTGACGCTGATCAGCGGGCACCGGGTGCGGGCCGTGCCGATGGACTCGCCCGGCACGGGGTACGAGGTGATCTCCCCGGAGGGCGAGCGGCTGCTGTATCTGCCGCCGGGCAGCGCGCCCGCCGGGGAGAGCGTCAACGGCCACACGTACGACATGGTCGTCGCCGACATCACGGGCCGGCCGGACACGCTGGCACGGCTGCGGGCGGCGGGAGCGGTCGGTGCGACCACGGACGTCATCGCCGTACACCTCGATCACGACGTGCCGCAGGGGCCCGAACTGGAGCGGCGGCTGGCGGCGGCGGGCGCGCGGGCGGTGCCGGACGGGACGACGGTGATCGTCGGCGAGTACCACGCGGTGCCGGACGTGCCGCGCAGGACGCTGGTGCTGGGCGGGGCGCGGTCGGGCAAGTCGGTGGAGGCCGAGCGACGGCTGGAGACGTTTCCGGAGGTGGTGTACGTCGCCACGAGCGGCACCCGGGACGACGACGCGGAGTGGGCGCAGCGGGTGGGCCTGCACCGGGAGCGCAGGCCGGGCGCGTGGCGTACGGAGGAAACGTGCGAGCTGGCTCCGCTGCTGGCCCAGGACGGGCCGCCGGTGCTGATCGACTGCCTGGCGCTGTGGCTGACCGACGCGATGGACCGGGTCGGGGCGTGGGACGACGCGAAGTGGGCGTCGGACGGGCGGCGGGCGCTGGGGGAACGGACGGCGGAGCTGATCGCGGCGGTGCGGGCGACGCGGCGGACGGTGGTGGCGGTGAGCAACGAGGTCGGCTCGGGGGTGGTACCGGCCACGGCGAGCGGGCGCCGGTTCCGGGACGAGCTGGGGCGGCTGAACGCGGCGTTCGCGGGCGAGTGCGAGCAGGTGCTGATGGTGGTGGCGGGGCAGGTGATGGTGCTGCGGGGCTGAGCGGGAGCCGCCCGCCCTTCCCGCTGTGGCACTTTGCGCCTCCACCGCATGGGGGCAGGCCTCAGCCCCCGGACGCCCTCCGGCCGTGGTCCTCAAACGCCGGACGGGCTGGACGGTAGGGGAACAGCCCCGCAGGGAGCCCCACCGCTGACTGGGCGTCAGTCGCCGTGCCGGTACTGTTCGGCGAATGAGCTCGCTTAACCTCGACGACTTCTCCGACCTGATCGAACGCCCCGACGGCGGCGTCCGGCGCGACGCCGAAGAACGCCGGGAGCGGCTGATCGTGCCGCCCGGCGCCCTCGGCCGGCTCGACGAGCTGGGTGAGTGGCTGTCGGCCGCGCAGGCGTCCGTACGGGTCAAGCCCATCGAGCGGCCCCGCGTGGTCCTCTTCGCCGGTGATCACGGCGTGGCCGAGCTGGGCGTCTCCGCACGGCCCGCCGGTGGCGCCCACCGGCTTGTGCGTTCCGTGCTGGACGGCGAGAGCCCCGTCGCCGTGCTCGCCCGCCGTGCCGGCGCGACCGTACGGATCGTCGACGCGGGGCTCGACTGCGACCCGGAGCTGCTCCCCGAGGACGTCGTACGCCATCGCGTGCGCCGCGGCTGCGGGCGCATCGACGTCGAAGACGCGCTCACGCTCGACGAGGCCGAGCAGGCCGTGCGGCTCGGCATGGCGGTCGCGGACGAAGAGGCCGACTCCGGGACCGACCTCGTCGTACTCGGCGATCTGAGCGTCGGCGGTACTACCGCCGCCGCCACCCTCATCGCCGCCCTGTGCGGCACGGACGCCTCCGTCGTCACCGGCCGCGGCGGGGCCCACATCGACGACCTGGCGTGGATGCACAAGTGCGCCGCCATCCGCGACGCCCTGCGGCGGGCCCGGCCGGTCCTCGGCGACCAGCTGGAGCTGCTGGCGACCGTCGGCGGCGCCGACCTCGCCGCGATGACCGGATTCCTCCTCCAGTGCGCTGTCCGGCGTACGCCGGTGATCCTCGACGGCGTGGTGTCCGCCGCCTGCGCCCTGGTGGGCCAGCGCGCCGCTTTCCGGGCGCCCGACTGGTGGCTCGCGGGCCAGGTGAGCGGCGAGCCGGGGCAGGCGAAGGCGCTGGACCGGATGGCACTCAACCCTCTGCTCGATCACGGCGTCACTGTCGGGGAAGGAACGGGGGCATTGCTCGCGCTTCCCCTCGTACAGGCTGCCGCCGCACTCGCGGCGGACCTGCCCGAGCGGACGTCGGACGAGGGCGAGAAGGCGGCCGACGCGGCCGTCGGCAGCGCGACGGACTGACCGCGTGTGCGGCCGGCGACCACCGGCCGCGGACGCGCACTCCCCGCGCCGCGATGCCCCATATGATCGCTTTTCATGGGAGAAGTCCGCTTGGCCACCGAAGGAACGAACCGAACGAGCCCGACGAACAGGCGCAGCACCCCCCGCGCGCGCCGCAGCGCGGCGTTCGCCGTCTGGTATCTGCGCCTCGTCACGTTCGTCAACTTCCTGAGCGCCGTCTGGGTTTCGCTCGGCCAGGACCTGCGTCGCCACAACACCGACGACTACTTCACGCCCTACCTGCTGACCGCGGGCTTCGCATCCGGCGCCTTCACGCTCTTCCTGGCGATCACCATGCGCCGCCGCAAACGCGCCGCCTGGATCCTCAACTTCGTACTGGGCGGGCTCTTCCTGCTCCTCTTCGCCCTCGCGATGCTCTTCCCCGACGTCCGCCAGTACTGGCAGAACTGGGTCTCCCTGATCCTGACCGCCGCCTTCGTCCTGGCCCTGCTGCTCGGCCGGCGCGAGTTCTACGCCAAGGGTGACCGCTCGAATCCCGCGCTGGCCGCCGTCGTCGCCCTCGGCGGGCTGCTCGTCACCTCGCTGATCGCCGCGCTCCTCGTCACGGTCAGCAACACCGCGCCCGACGACGACCGGTCCTCGTTCCTGGACCGCTGGCGTCACGGCGTGATGCGGCTGGTGTCACTGGCCCCCGAGGACGCCCGCTTCCAGGGCATCACCACGCCCGGCTGGGTCAACGTCACCATCAACGTCATGAGCACGCTGCTGCTCCTCGGTGTGCTGTACGCCGCCTTCCGCTCCCGCAGGACCGTCGACCCGATCACCGAGGAGGACGAGACCGGACTCCGCGCCCTCCTCGAGAAGTTCGGCGAGCGCGACTCCCTCGGTTACTTCGCGCTGCGCCGCGAGAAGAGCGCCGTCTGGTCCCCCACCGGCAAGGCCGCCGTCACCTACCGCGTCGTCGGCGGCGTATCGCTCGCGTCCGGAGACCCGATCGGCGACCCGGAGGCCTGGCCGGGCGCGATCGAGCCGTGGCTGGCACAAGCGCGCGAGCACGGCTGGATTCCCGCTGTGATGGGCGCGAGCGAGGAAGGCGGCACGGTCTACGCCCGGCACGGCCTCGACGCGCTGGAACTGGGCGACGAGGCGATCGTCGAGATCGACGAGTTCACGCTGGAGGGGCGCGCGATGCGGACCGTGCGCCAGGCCTACAACCGGGTGAAGCGGGCCGGCTATACGGTCCGTATCCGCCGCCACGAGGACATCCCAGACGGCGAGATGGCGGAGCTGCTGCGCAAGGCGGACGACTGGCGCGACGGGGAGACCGAGCGCGGCTTCTCGATGGCGCTCGGACGC
Source organism: Streptomyces sp. TRD_SC_5 (assembly GCF_056836825.1). Taxonomy (NCBI): domain Bacteria; kingdom Bacillati; phylum Actinomycetota; class Actinomycetes; order Kitasatosporales; family Streptomycetaceae; genus Streptomyces; species Streptomyces sp. TRD_SC_5. Next base: position 1,878,336 of record NZ_JBWZZS010000001.1, read on the forward strand.
CTCGGTGACCCGGCGGACGGGCGGTGCGTCATGCTCGAATGCACGGACGGGGAGGGGGAGCTCAGGGCCGTACTGAGCTTCGTGCCGTGGGGGCCGCACGGCCTGTCGCTGGATCTGATGCGGCGGGACCGCGACTCCGAGAACGGCCTGATGGAGTTCATGGTCATCGAGCTGCTCCAGTCCGCCAAGGAGATCGGGATCACGCAGGTCTCACTGAACTTCGCGATGTTCAGGTCGGTCTTCGAACGTGGCTCGAAGCTCGGCGCGGGGCCGGTACTGAGGATGTGGCGTTCACTGCTCAGCTTCTTCTCGCGCTGGTGGCAGATCGAGTCGCTGTACCGCGCCAACGCCAAGTACCGGCCGATCTGGGAGCCCCGGTTCATGTTGTTCGAGAAGAGCTCCGACCTGCTGCGCATCGGCCTCGCGTCGGCCCGCGCCGAGGGCTTCCTCGAAGCGCCCGGCCTGCCCGGGTGGATGCACCGCAAGCACCTGGAGACGAGACGGTGACGGCCCTGCGGCGCTTCGCGCGCCGCGAGTGGGGTCCGCTGTACGCCGACGTACGGACCGCACTCGTCACCCGGAAGTGGCGGGCCGTCCCGCTGACGCTCGGGGCGGTCTGCCTCACGGCGCTCCTCCACGCCGTACAGAACCAGTCCTGGGGCTACGGCCCCGTCCACGACCTCGGCTTCGTGCGCGCCGACGACCCGCTGTGGCTCGCGCTGCTGCGCACGCCGCTGTCGCTGTTCGTGCCCGCGCTCGACCTGCCGGTGTGGGGCGCGCTCGCGCAGGTCCTGATCGTCTTCGGCATCGCCGAGATCTGTCTCGGGCGGCCGCGCACGCTGGTCGTCGCGTACGTCGCGACGCTCGCCGGGACGCTCTACGCGCGGGCCGGCATCGCGCTCGGCCCCGGCAGCCCGCTCGGGCTGCCCGCCTCCGACGCGCAGGTCGTCGACACCGGGCCCTCGGCGGCGGTCGTCGGCCTCGCCGTCTATGTGTGCCGGCGGTACGGGGCGTACTGGACGGGGGGCCTGGTGATCGTCGCGATGGTCGTCGAGGTGTGCGTCAAGAACAACCTCGCGGGCAAGGAGCACCTGGCGGCGATCGCCGCGGTGCTGGTGCTCTGCGTGCTCGCTCACTTCTCGTCGCGCGACGGCGCCAGTTCGGGCGTGGGCGTCCCGCCGATCAGGTCCTGAATCCGTCGGTTGAGCCCCGACCAGCGGCGGTCGTGGTGCCAGATGCGCAGCGCTGCCCGGGCGCGGGTCTTCGGGCGCCGGCGGTAGAGGTGCCTGGCCCACGGGGAGCCGGGCTTGGCCAGCCGGATCGCGCCGACGAGCGCGACGACGGGTACGACCGTGCCGAAGAGCGCGGTGAGAAGTTTCCCCTTGCTGACCGCCACCAGCGCCAGGAAGAAGTTGAGGAACACGTTCAGGATGAGTGCGGCGCGGCTCTGCCGCTCCTCCGGCGACAGCTGGTCGACTCCGAACGGGACGGATCCGATGAGGACCAGTACCACCAGGGTGGCGGTCACGACCACGATCTCCACGCTCTGGCGGCCCTGTTCGCTCCAGTAGACGTCGTCGAGATGCAGGACCAGTGCGAACTCGTCGAGGACCAGCCCCGCACCGGTTCCGAAGATCACCGCGCACAGCGCCGAACTGACGCTGTGCGCGCCGGTGGCCACCGCCCCGAAACCGCCGATCGTCATCAGGATCACGCCGGGGACCACGTGGTGAATGTGCAGACCGCCGGGTGAGATGTTCCTGAAGGGGCCGCGGCCCGCCCGGATCAGCCTTGTGATGGTGCGGGTGATGGCGAACGTGAAGATGAAGGAGAGCAGGGCCAGGAGCAGGGGGAGCTTTCCCGGCTCGAGGATGTTGCGATACCACCAGTGACCCATGCCACTCGGTCCCCTCTGTATGCTTTTGGGCGTTGTGCGCAACTTACCGGCCGCCGTCGGCGACTAGCGTGCGCGCCGTGACCTCTCTCCTCAGCGACGGCATACGTTTCGCCTTCGGCACGCTCACCGTGCTTCCCGTACGCGTGACCCGGTGGGACCGCGAGGCGGCGCGCGCCGGGATGCTCTGCGCTCCCCTCGCCGGGCTCGCGGTGGGCCTGTGCGCGGCAGCCGCCGGCGGCGTACTCCTGCTGCTCGGCTCGGGGCCGCTGCTCGCCGCCGTGGCGAGCGCGGCCGTGCCCGCCGCCCTCACCCGGGGCCTGCACCTGGACGGTCTCGCCGACACGGCGGACGGCCTGGGCAGCGGCAAACCGGCCGAAGAGGCGCTGCGCATCATGAAGCAGTCGGACATCGGCCCGTTCGGCGTCATCACACTGCTGTTCGTGCTGCTCACCCAGGTCGCCGCTCTCCATGAGCTGTACGCCGCCGGGTGGGCGCACGGTGCGGCCGGCGCCGCCGTCTCGGCCGTCGCCGCCCGCCTCGCCCTGACCCTCGCTTCCCGTACGGGCGTCCCCCCGGCCCGTCCCGAGGGGCTCGGCGCTGCGGTCGCGGGCACGGTGCCGATACGGATCGCGGTGGCTGTCACGGTCCTGGCGGCCGGCGCCGGCGCGGGCGTGGCGGGTGCGCTTTTCGGTCCGTACGCCGCCCTGCGTTACGCCGCTTCGGTACTGGCCGCACTCGCCGCCGCGCAGGTGCTGCTGCGCCACTGTGTGCGCCGCTTCGGCGGTGTCACGGGCGACGTCTTCGGCGGGCTGGCGGAGACCGCGGCGACGGCCGCGCTGGTGGTACTGGTGCTCGGGTGACGGAATAACGGCACTGTGAGTCAAAGTAGTTGACTGCCCGTCACCGCAAGGTGCACGCTCTTCCCCCACGGCTGTCGGGGGAGACAGAAGATGCCGGAGTTTCCTGGCTGGGACCACAGCAGCGAATTCACTGAGGCCTACCGCAAGGCGGTGCGCTGCCGGTCACGGCTGTCGAAACGCGGCCCCAAGCATCCGCCCGTCGTGCTGCGCACCGGCGTGGAGGAGGCGCAGCAAGCCCTGGGCGCCCTGGAGCTGGGCCTCCAGCGCTCGTCGAGGGCGCGGGGCACGGTGCCGTGCACGCCGTACGCCCATGTCGACTGGCGCGGCGGCTCCAGGACCGAGCTGATCGCGAGAATCGCCGAGGAACTGAAGAAGAACGCTCCCGACGAGGCGGGCAGACTGCGGCTGCCCGCGTACGACCTGCTCCAGCACGTAGCCGGCAACGGGGCGGGAACCGACGCGCAGCTGGCGGACCGGGTGTTCGCCAGGCACCGGGGCCGGGTGACCGCCGTACTGCCGGCCAGGGACACCACGGGCCCGACGATCAATGCGGGGTTCATGACCGTCCCGCTCCGCTCCGTCTGGTCGGTGGCGGAACGGGTCTACCTGAAGCTCTGGGAGCGCCGCTGGGAATGGCGTCTCGCGCGGCGCAGGCGCTACCGCCTGCTGTGGCCGGAGAACTACCGCGGCAAGCGTACGTACGCCGCGGCGCTCGACGAGTTCAACCGGACATGGGAGGCGGCAGCCCGGGACGGCAGCGGCCCCGGAGACACCGATCGGTGGGACGGGCTGCTCCTCGCGGCCCTGATGACCGACCTGTACGGCCACGCGCGCCAGGGCCTGTTCCACCCGGGCCGCAGGCGCCGCCGCCCGCGCCACGCGCTGCTGCTCAACGGCACGCGGCCCGGGGCAGGCGGCGGCGACGGAGGCAGCGCGGCCGTCGCCGGCTTCGTCGAGCTGTACGGCGCCCTGCAGCGGCCGAGTCCCAACGCCGCCACGGTGGTGATCGCCGCGCTGCCGGACACGGACGACGCGGCGGCGGGCGGCGGCACCCTGGAGGAGGCGGCGCGCCGGCTCGACCCCGCCAAGGGTGCGATCCCGACGCCCTACGAGGTACGGCTCACGCGCCCGGAGCCGGGCAGCCGCAGCGTCACCGTGCTGCCCGTCTGGACGCCGTGGGTGCGGCTGCGGCCCGGCGGGGAGCTGGCCCTCGAAGCGGGGGCGCTCGCCGTCGCCCTATGGCTCACCGGGCAGTTCGGGTTCCTGCCCAGCCCCATACGCGACTCCTACACGCAGTGCCTCACCGGGTCGGACTATGTACGGCAGTCCAGGGCGGAGCGGCCCGCGCTTCCCGCCCAGTACGCCGGCGCGCTCGAAATGATCGCCGAGCAGAACAAGATCGCCGAAACCGAGGGGAAGCCGGAGCGGACCGTGACCATCGCCCACGTCCGGGCCTCCATGGCGCCGAACGAGGCCGAGCGGCGGTCCGGCGGGGCCATCCCCGAGCTGCGCGGGCTGGCCCTGGCCCAGCAGTCGCTGCACCGGCTGGCGCCCGCGAACGACAACGGGATCTGGGTGCGGATCAAGACGTACGACGCCGGAGTGCAGTTCAAGAACGCCCGCGAGGTGGCGGCCGAGATCGTCCGCGAGGCGCAAAAGGACCAGCACCTCATCGGCGTCACGGGATTCACCGAGAGCCGTAAGGAAACGGTCGCCGCACTGCGTGTCCTCAATTCGGCCCGTATTCCCATTGTGAGCTCCACGGCCACGGCGAAAGCCATGGAGGTCGGGCGTTATTACCACGGCGCCGCGCCGAACAACAGGCGGGAAGCGCGGGTCGTGGCGGAGTTCGTGAAGAGGGCCAACACGGTGCGTACGGGAGAGGATTCCTGCGCGCCCGCCGAGAGCGTCGCCGTGGTGACCGATCCGACCGATGTGTACAGCGACGAACTGGGCAAGGAGTTCGCCAAGGACTTCCGCTCGGCCGGCAGCCGTATCGGCTACATCCCCGGCGGAAACAGCGGAGTCGTCGTACCGACCGAGTCCGACCTCGACATGAAGTTCAGCATGTCCGAGGTGGCCGAGGCCGTGTGCAGCAGGGTCGCGGGAAAGAAGAAGACACTGGTCTACTGGACCTCGCGGGTAAGGGAATTCGACAATTTCCTGGAGACGTACCAGAGCCTGAGCAAGTGCGCCAACAAGGACCTCACCGTGATGGGCGGAAACGAACTCACCAATGCCGCGCTCTCCGGCGGATTCGTCGGGAAGTCGTGGCTGCACCTCTATCACACGGCTCATATGCTGCCCGCCGGTCATCCGGACCGCAGCGCGACGGCCAAGGCGTTCAACGACGCGTACACGGAGAAATTCACCGGGTCCGATCTGTGGCTGAACGACGGGCACGCCGCGCTCGCCCACGACGCGGTGCAGGTGCTCGCCCAGGCCACGAGTCAGGCGAACGCGGCGGGTGTGGAACTGACGCGGCCCAACGTCCAGCAGATCGTCAACAGCGGTTCGTTCGACCTGGAGGGGGCCAGCGGCCGGCTGCGGTTCGCGGCGGGCTCGCTCCAGCGGCCGCTCAACAAGCTGCTGACCGTCCTGCATCACGGGAAGGACGGCTCGGCGCCGGTGCTGATGTGCGGGGACTCCGGGAAGAACATCGACGCCGGGAAGGAGTGGCAGCAGGGCGGTACGTCGTACGACTGCCCACAGGACGAGTAGGCGCGGTCACTCGCAGGGTTCGCGCCACACCCCCAGCTCGTACTTCTTCAGCATCGAGCTGAGCCGCAGCTTGCGCGCCTCGGGGCAGAAGCGGCTCGTCGCAAGCTCGTACTCCACATGGAAGACCGCCTTGCCGGCCTCGATGAACGGCGTGAGCTTCGCGCACTCGTCGAACTCCGCGCACTGCTCGTTGACCGCGAAGTCGAAGTCCCCCACGAGCTCCGGGATCTGGTCGAGGTCGTTCTTGAGGCCGACGGCCAGACCCCGGTCGTGGGCGAGGCGGGCGATCAGGCGGTTGTAGCGGAGCTGGTGGGCGGCGGTGAGCGGGAAGCCGGTGCGGTTGCGGTAGCCGTCCATGTTGTCGGGCTCGACCGCGTCGAAGCCCTTGTCGCGGCACATGTCCATGCGGTGGGCCATCAGGGGCTCCAGGACGTCGGTACGGCGGATGTCGAGCCAGCGCTCGCCCTTCCAGCCGTTGCCCCGGCCCAGTACGGATTTCGGGAACTCGCCTGCGTCCGGCCTGAAGTCCTCCCACGCGCCGGTCGAGAGGTAGCAGATGACCTTGCGGCCGCGGCGGTGCAGGCCGGCGACGGCGGAGGCGGGATGGTCGAAGCCGTCGATGTCGTACACCGGTACGTCGACGGCCGGGTCGAGCCTGCCGCTGAGCTGCCACTGCCAGGCGAGGCCGGGCTCCGGCTGCCAGCGGGCGCTCGGCTCGGGATCGTCCGGTGCGGGAGGGCCGCCCGTGCAGCCCGCGAGCAGCAGCAGCGGAAGCAGCAGGAGGAGTGCGCTCTTATGCTTCACCGGGCCGGCTCCAGGTCGTGCGGCAAGGTCCCCCACGGGTGCGGTGCTTCGCCCGGTACGGCGCAACCGACGGCGGCGGTGAACGCGGCGGCGGGCGGCGCGGCGTACACGAGATGGCAGAAACGGCAGTGGGCGTACGCCGCTGTCCAGGGCGGGGCGTCCGGGGCGCCGCGGTAGGTGTCCCAGGTGCCCTCGAACGTGACGAGGACGTCGGCCAGCTCGATGTAGCCGGGGTCGGGGTGGACGCCGTGGTTGAGCACGAGCGTGGCCGCGCCCGCCGTGCGCGCGGAGACGGCGAGACGCCGGTAGTGGGGCAGCGCGTCCGGTCCTGCCGCCACCTGGTCCAGGAACGCCCCGTCCGCGCCGTACCAGTCGCGGTGGCGCAGCAGGTCCCGCACCACCGCGGCGTGCGGGCGCTGCGCGTAGTCCGTGTCGGCGTAACCGAGGACGCGTACGCCCGCCGCGCGCAGGCGCGACGAAACGGCGGCGAAGGCGGGGTCGGGCGCGGCGCCCGGGCCGCTGTCGGGGTTGAGGACGACGCCGTACAGCCGGGGGGCCGCCCGGATGACGGCCTCCCAGGCGTCCGGGCGTTCGGCGGGGTGCTCGTAGAAGGGCACGAGCAGGTTCTTCACGTGTGCATCCTCAATGACGGTGGGCCGTCGCGCGACCGAGCAGTACGCAGACGAGGGCGGCCAGCGTGGCGGACGCGAGGCAGGGGACGGCGAGCGCGGCGGTGCCGGCGACGGCCGGGCCCGCGAAGAGGGCCGCCGTCTGGAGGAGCGCGGCCACCGCGCAGACGGTCGCCGCGACGGCCACCGCGCCGAACGCCTGGAGCAGCAGCCCCGTCCACAGCATGACACCGGTGAGCAGCAGGCCGGTCGCCCGGCTCGCGTCGGGTACGGGCGCGCCGAGCCACAGCAGGGTCGTCGCGGCAAGAAGGGCGAGCAGTACGGCGAGGTACGCGCCGAGGCACTGGGCGAGGGTGACGGTGGCGGCACGCCGGAATGCCTGGGGGGTGGTGCTGCCCCGCAGCCCGGCGTCGCACCGGCGGCGGAACCGGTACAGGAGCCACTCGGCGGGCCCCATGCTGAGCGTGAGGGCGACGGCGCCGGGGGCCGCGACGACGCCGGAGGCGGCTGAGGCGAGCGCGTTCTGGAGCACGGCGTGCAGCACGAGCACACCGGTCGCGAGCCCGAAGACCCCGTACGGCACGGATCGCAGCAGGGACGGCCCGCACGGCACGCCTGACGGTTCGCCACCTGCCCGGCCGGGGGCCCGGGATCCCGAGCCGGGCGCGGCGCGGACGGCTTCTTTCCCCGGCCCGCCCCTTCCCGCGGTGACACTTCGCGGCTCCGCCGCGTGGGGGCTCCGCCCCGGTCCCCGCACTCCGAACGCCCGAGGGGCCGAAGTGGCCCGGGGGTTCGAACAGAAAGTCCCGGCCCGCAGCACCTCGCGGGTCGCCAGCGTCAGGACCGCCGGCCCCGACGCGAGCAGCAGCGCCGCCCGTGCCGGGGAGGGGACCTCGTGCGCCAGCGTCAGCAGCGCGCCCAGTGCCATCGGGGCCAGGGCGTACAGCAGCAGGCGTTCGCGGGCCAGGACCAGCAGTGCCGTCGCCGCGCCCTGGTACAGCGCCTGGGCCGCGGCGAACGCCACCGCCCCGCCCTCCCCCGGCCCCGCGACGGTGAACGCGACCGCCGTGCCCAGCAGGGCGCCCGCCGGGGCCCCGACGAGCAGGGCGCGGGCCGCCGACGGGCGGTCGCCGAGGCCGAGCCAGGCGTACGCGCGGTGGGCCAGCGCCTGGTTCCACGCCCAGCCGGTGAGCGTGCCCGCGAGCAGGACCTCCGTCCCTGGGGGCAGGCCGCGCCCGTCCCCAGCGGCGCCTGCCAGGAACGGCGCCCCCAGGACGTAGGCGAGTCCCGGCAGCGCGAACACCAGGCCGCGCAGCAGGCATCCGGCGAGACCGATGCGCCAGGGGCCGCCGGACGCGGGCGGCGCCTCCGGTTCCGGGTAGGCCCGGGGCACGCGCGCGAACAGGTCCTCGGCCAGGGCGAAGGAGTTGTCGCGGCCGTACGTCAGCCGGATGTGGTCGTCCGTCATGCCGTCGGATTCGAGGATCGCGGCGATCTCGTCGGGGTGTACGGCCGCCGATATCAACTCCCCGAGCCGGTCCGCCAGTTCGTGCAGCGGGTCCGCCGCCCAGCTCGGCCGCTGCCTCGGTATGCGCGGCAGCGTGTCGCGCCGTGCCGTCGCGTCCGTCCACAGCGGGCCGCTCATCACGCCGCGCCGTGCGTCGACAGGTCACTCCACCAGGGGTCCCTGAGTTCCGTCGTCCAGTCGGCAGGAGGAACAGCGGCCGTCAGGAAGGCCGGCTCCGGTTCGCCGCCCAGTTCCCCGTAGATCTCACGGAAGCCTTCGACCGAGCGGCGCAGCGTGAAGAGGTCGATCACCCGCTGCCGTGCGAGCCGGCCCAGTTCGGTCCGCCGGGCGTCGTCCGCCATCAGCGCCAGCACCGCCCGCGCCATCGCCCCGGGTTCGCGCGGCGGCACCACGACCCCCGTGTCGCCGACGGCTTCCCGTACGCCGCCCACGTCCGTCGACACCGTCGTCCGGCCGCACGACATCGCTTCGAGGATGCTGAAGGGGAAGCCTTCGCTGATGCTGGAGAGCATCACGATGTGCCCCGCCCCATAGGCGCGCGCCACATCCGATATGCGCCCTTCGTAGGTGATGCCGTCGGTGACGCCGAGCTCGGCCGCCAGCTTCTCCAGCTTCGTGCGGTACTCCTCGCCGCCGTCCGGCACGCCGCCGAAGAGCCGCAGCCGCAGCTCCGGCAACTGGGCGCGGGCGAGCGCGTAGGCCCGTACCAGCGTCTCCAGGTCCTTGATCGGGTCGATGCGGCCCGCCCAGGTGAGGGTGGGGGTCGCCGGTTCGGGGCCCGCGTGCGGGAAGAGGTGCGGGTCGACGCCGTTGTAGACGGTGCGGATGCGCTCGGCCGGGGCGCCGCCCCGCTCCTCCCAGCGGCGGTTGTACTGGTTGCAGGGCGTGATCAGGTCGGCCTCCCGGTAGCCGAGCGAGTTGAGCTCGCGGTAGAAGCCGAGCAGCAGTGCCTTGACCGGCCAGCGCTGGGCGGCCGTGCGGTAGCCGAGGTAGCGCTCGCGCAGGTAGATGCCGTGTTCGGTGAGGAGGAAGGGCGCGCCGTCGAAGTGCTTGGCGGTGAGCGCGGGGAGGGTGGCGAGCCCGCTGCTGACGGCGTGCGCGATGCTGTCGGCGGGTATGCGGGCGGCCAGCGGCCGCAGCAGGTGTTCCAGCAGGTCGGTGGCGGTGAGCGCGTCGTGGAGCGTCGGTCCGGCGGGGGCCGTCGCCAGGTGCCGCATGGTCCAGACCCTGGTCAGGGTCCGCAGGGCCGCCTCCGAGCGCAGGGCGGGGGTCAGCCGCCCCGCGCGGGAGAGCGTTGCCAGCTCGTACAGCTCATGGCCGAAGTCGCAGCCGGCCTCCGGGTCGAGTACGGCGAGCAGGAAGCGTTCGTACGAGGCGAGAAAGCGGCGGCGTTCGCGGCCGAAGAGGGGGCGCGGGCCACGTCGTACACCTCGTAACGCCGCGTCCCCTCCCCACAGTGGGACCGTCGTGTGCCGGTAGACGTTGCCCGGCAGCTCCCAGGTGACGGGCTCGCGGTCGCCGCCGGTGAGCGAGACGACGTGGAAGTCGACGTCGGGCATGCCCCGGACGAGCTGGTCGCACCAGGTGCTGACGCCCCCCTGGACGTGCGGATAGGTGCCTTCGGTGAGCATGCTGACGTGGAGCCCGCGGCTCATGTTCGTGTCCCCCCAGGACGAGTGCGGTGCCAGGTTCGCTGCTGGTCGGGCAGGCCTGGCGGGTCGGGCGGGCCGGGCCCGTCAGGCCGGAAGCCGCAGCGTGACCGCTCGCTGGAGCGATTCGGGCGCTGTCCAGGCCGAGCGCTGCCCCGCGTAGGACGTGCCGAACACGCTGGTGCCCAGGAGCAGTTGCTTGCGGGTACCCTCCGGCGCGGTGACCGGCGCCACGACCCCCGACGGCGCCTTGACGGTGACGGTCGTACCGATGCGGTACGCGGTGACCTTGCCTTCCGCGAGCGCATTGTCCCACGCGGCGCGGCGGGCGAGCTCGGAACCGACCTCGCGGTGGCGCGGGTTGACGACCGGAGTGTTGTCCGCGAAGAGGGAGCGGTAGTCGCCGAGGACCTTGTCCAGGACGGGGTAGAGGATCCGCTCCTCCGCCATGTTGGACTGGTGGACGTAGTGCGGGCGCGGGTCGTTGGCGACGACATGGCCGAGCGCGGTGCGTGCCTCCTGCGGCGCGATGTACGCCGCGTAGCCGGTGGCCGGGTCGAGCGGGGCGTCGAGGCAGGTGGAGCCGGGGTTGGTCTCGCAGACGCCGCTGCCCCCGTCGCCCTTGCTGCTGTAGATCCAGTTGTACTCGTCGGTCATCTCGGCGGCGGTGCCGACGTTGTAGTACACGTTCATCGGGTGGCGCGGCACGGTGAGCGCGCCGCCGACGGGCCGCTGGCGCGGCTCGCGCGAGTTGTCGCTCGCGATCCACTTCACACCGTTGTCGGCGAGCGCGCCCGCCAGGTTGGGGTTGTCCACCGGCTGCTGCGGGAGTGCCTTCAGACCCGAGTGCTCACCGGTGACGAGTTCGGTCCTGTCGACGGTGATGCCCTTGGCCACGGCCCAGTCGCGGTTTTTCTTGATCTGGGCGGCGATCTCGGCGCGGCTCATCCACAGCGTGTTGCCCGCCGGGTCCTTGGCGCACTGCCACGGCACGGTCGAGGTGTCCTGGACGCAGCCGAGGTAGGGGTGCGTGTAGGTGTGGTTCACCCAGCGGTACTTCGCCCGGTCGGCCAGCAGCTGCGCGGCGAGCGGGTCGCTGCCGCCGTTCTCGGTCTTCCACGCCTCGCCGGAGCCCGCGTTGTAGACCATGTCGAGGGTGAAGCCGGCGCTCTGCTGCCACTGCGCGGCGTACTGCGCGTCCGACGCGGTCATCCGGATCGGGGTGGTGCCCTCGCCCTCGCCGTCCCCGCAGTCGAAGTCGCCGGGGGTGCAGTTGAGCTCGGTGTCCCAGCGGCTGTCGGGCGCGAAGACGTCGTCGACGTGCACGGAGAAGTAGTTGCGGCTCTGCCCGAGGTGGACGCCCTGGGTGAGCCATTCGACGATGCCCCGGGCGAGCAGCCGGAACTGCCGCTGGTGCTGGTTGTAGGCGAAGGTGACGACGAGTTCGCGGCGTCCGTCGTGGGCGTACTCGCCGACGAGGCTGGCCCGCCCGCCGCCGGCGCCCTCTCCGCCGACCGGCATGTCGAGGTAGCTGGTGTAGCCCTCGCGGGGCCGGCCCGCGTACCCGTAGCTCTCGTCGACGGACGGCGAGTTGTCCTCGAACTCGACGGCGCCGTCCAGGTAGCCGAAGGGACCCGCCTTCCCGGCCGGGGTCACGGCCGCGTCCACGCCGTCGAGCGGTCCGGCGTACCCGCCCTCGTTCGTGTAGTCGAGCCCGACGCCGGGATGCGCCCAGCTGTACGCGTCGACCTGCCGGACGCCGAAGGTCTTCTCGTACGCGGCCAGGGCGTCCGCCTCCGCGGAGCCGGCGCCGAACGGGTCGGCGCTGGGCAGGACGACCCCCTGGTACTTGGCGCGGGGCCGCCCGTCCACGGTGTCGGCGAGGAAGGCGGCGTTGATCACCGGACGGCCCGGCTGGTCGAGCCGCACCACGGTGTACGGGACACCGGTGCCGCGCAGCTCGGACTCGACCGCGTCCACGGCGTTGCCGCCGTCGTCGACGACCAGCACCCTCAGGTCGATACGCGGCGCGGTGGCCGCCCCCGCCCCCGTCGGCGGCACCGCCACCGCCAGCAGACCGGCCGCCAGCACAGCCGCACCGGTTCGGCCCATACGCATCCTGTACGCCACGGCGCATCTCCCCCTAGTCGATCACCTCGCGGAGTATTCGCGGATGATCTGTGGAAATCATGCAAAGCAAGGTCATGGTCACTTGCCGGATTGCCACGAGTGTGACGCAGGCCTCATCCTGCGCACGGTAAACGCGAAAAGGACACCTCTGATGAGTGAACTGCTCGCTGCTGTGATCGAACGGGGCAACCGCGCGTAGGCTCGTTCCCGGCGCTCATCCGGACCGGGCCCCCGGGCCGCTGGGCCACCGGGATACTGTCGCGCCGGGCGCGGCCGGCCCCACCCCATCGGCCGAAGAACTCAACGGAAGCGAGATTTCACCACCGTGACTGCTCTCACTCTCAGCACTTCCGGCGCGGCGGCGCTGCGCGCCGACGCCATCGTCGTCGGCGTGGCGAAGGGCGCCGGGTCCAAGTCCGGGGACCTGGTCGTCGCACCGGGCGCCGAGGCCGTGGACAAGGCGTTCGACGGAAAGCTCGCCACCGTCCTGCAGACCCTCGGCGCCACGGGCGGCGAGGGCGAGGTGACCAAGCTGCCCGCGCCGTCGGGCCTCAAGTCCCCCGTCGTACTGGCTGTCGGCCTGGGCGCGGCCCTGGCCAAGGACGACGCTTACAGCGCCGAGACGCTGCGCCGCGCGGCCGGTACCGCCGCCCGCGCGCTGAGCGGCTTCAAGAAGGCCGGCTTCGCACTGCCCGTCGAGGCCGTCGAGGACGCCGCCGCCATCGCCGAGGGCGCACTGCTCGGCGCGTACGCCTTCACCGCGTACCAGGGCGGCGAGAAGGACGGCAAGGGCGAGAAGGCAGCGAAGTCCGGGGGCAACGGCGCGAAGCAGCCGCTCGCCGAGATCGCGGTGCTCGGCGGGAAGCCGCGCGACAAGGCGTTCAAGGCCGCCGTGGAGCGCGCCCTCGCGCTGACCGAGGAGATCAACCGCGCCCGCGACCTGGTGAACACCCCGCCGAACGACCTGTACCCCGAGTCCTTCGCCGCCGTGGCCGCCGCCGCCGGCAAGGAGCACGGCATCAAGGTACAGGTGCTCGACGAGAAGTCGCTCGCCAAGGGCGGCTACGGGGGCATCCTCGGCGTCGGCCAGGGCTCGGAGCACGGTCCGCGCCTGGTGAAGCTCGGCTACACGCACCCCAAGGCGGAGAAGACCCTCGCCTTCGTCGGCAAGGGCATCACGTACGACTCGGGCGGCATCTCGCTGAAGCCGGCCGGCCACAACGAGACGATGAAGTGCGACATGGCCGGTGCCGCCGCCGTGTTCGCCGCCGTCATCACGGCCGCCCGCCTGGGCCTGAAGGTCAACGTCACCGGCTGGCTGGCGCTCGCCGAGAACATGCCGTCCGGCGGCGCCGTCCGCCCGGGCGACGTACTGCGCATGTACAGCGGCAAGACCGTCGAGGTGCTCAACACCGACGCCGAGGGCCGGCTCGTTCTGGGCGACGCCCTGACGCGCGCCTCGGAGGAGCGTCCGGACGCGATCGTCGACGTGGCGACGCTGACCGGCGCGATGGTGCTGGCGCTCGGCAACCGCACCTTCGGCATCATGGGCAACGACGAGTCGTTCCGTACCGCCATCCACGAGATCGCGGAGGAGGCCGGCGAGCAGTCCTGGCCGATGCCGATGCCGGTCGAGCTGCGCAAGGGCATGGAGTCCTCCACCGCCGACATCGCCAACATGGGCGAGCGGATGGGCGGCGGTCTGGTCGCCGGTCTGTTCCTCCAGGAGTTCGTCGGCGAGGACATCGCCTGGGCGCACCTGGACATCGCGGGTCCGGCCTTCAACGACGGCGGTCCGTTCGGCTACACCCCCAAGGGCGGCACCGGTTCCGCCGTCCGCACCCTGGTGGCGCTGGCCGAGCACACCGCCGCGGGCGACCTCGGCTGATCCGCGCGATTTCGTCGTAGGTACGGTCGTACGGTCCCGGGCACGCGTCCGGGACCGTACGCACGCGGGGAGGCACGTCGGAACGCACGTCGGAATACCCGCGCCCGATTCCGCCTTCAACGAAATCCGTACATCCGTACGCCCCAGTAACCCGTGACGAGCGCTCCCACGACCGTCTCGGACCCCGGCCCCGCGTCCCGCCGTCCGTCAACAAGTGCGAAGATGGGTTCTCGGCAGGACAGGGCCCCCACCACAGGGCCGAATAAAAGCGGCCGAACACCAGCCGCCGCCCGGTCGAAGACCGGCGACCGGCGCACATGCATGGAGGACGTGACGTGGCGAACGACGCCAGCACCGTTTTCGACCTAGTGATCCTCGGCGGTGGCAGCGGCGGTTACGCCGCGGCTCTGCGCGGAGCGCAGCTGGGCCTGGACGTCGCCCTGATCGAGAAGAACAAGCTCGGCGGCACCTGCCTGCACAACGGCTGCATCCCGACGAAGGCTCTGCTGCACGCGGGCGAGATCGCCGACCAGGCGCGCGAGTCCGAGCAGTTCGGCATCAAGGCCACCTTCGACGGTGTCGACATGGCGGGCGTCCACAAGTACAAGGACGACGTCATCGCCGGCCTGTACAAGGGCCTGCAGGGCCTGGTCGCCTCGCGCAAGGTGACGTACATCGAGGGCGAGGGCAAGCTCTCCTCCCCGACCTCCGTCGACGTCAACGGCCAGCGCGTCCAGGGCCGCCACGTCCTGCTGGCGACCGGCTCCGTGCCGAAGTCGCTGCCGGGCCTGGAGATCGACGGCAACCGCATCATCTCTTCCGACCACGCGCTGACGCTGGACCGCGTGCCGAAGTCCGCGATCGTGCTGGGCGGCGGCGTCATCGGCGTCGAGTTCGCCTCCGCGTGGAAGTCCTTCGGCACCGACGTCACCATCGTCGAGGGCCTCAAGCACCTCGTGCCGGTCGAGGACGAGAACAGCTCGAAGCTGCTGGAGCGCGCGTTCCGCAAGCGCGGCATCAGCTTCTCGCTCGGCGCCTTCTTCGAGAAGGCCGAGTACACCGCCGACGGCGTCAAGGTCACCCTCGCCAACGGCAAGGAGTTCGAGGCCGAGCTGCTGCTCGTCGCGATCGGCCGCGGCCCGGTCTCGCAGGGCCTCGGTTACGAGGAGCAGGGCGTCGCGATGGACCGCGGCTACGTCCTCGTCGACGAGTACATGCAGACCAACGTGCCCACCATCTCCGCCGTCGGTGACCTCGTCCCGACGCTCCAGCTCGCGCACGTCGGCTTCGCCGAGGGCATGCTGGTCGCGGAGCGTCTGGCCGGCCTGAAGACCGTGCCGGTCGACTACGACGGTGTGCCGCGCGTGACGTACTGCCACCCCGAGGTCGCTTCCGTCGGCATCACCGAGGCCAAGGCCAAGGAGATCTACGGCGCGGACAAGGTCGTCGCTCTCAAGTACAACCTCGCGGGCAACGGCAAGAGCAAGATCCTCAAGACCGCGGGCGAGATCAAGCTCGTCCAGGTCAAGGACGGTGCCGTGGTCGGCGTCCACATGGTCGGTGACCGTATGGGCGAGCAGGTCGGCGAGGCTCAGCTGATCTACAACTGGGAGGCGCTGCCGGCCGAGGTCGCGCAGCTCATCCACGCCCACCCGACGCAGAACGAGGCGATGGGCGAAGCCCACCTGGCCCTGGCCGGCAAGCCTCTTCACTCCCACGACTGACCCAGTCCGGGCGCGACGACCACTTCCGCAATTCGTAAGGAGCAACAGAAACCATGCCGGTTTCCGTAACCCTTCCGGCGCTCGGCGAGAGCGTCACCGAGGGCACCGTCACCCGTTGGCTCAAGGCCGAGGGCGAGCGCGTCGAGGCTGACGAGCCGCTGCTCGAGGTCTCGACCGACAAGGTCGACACAGAGATCCCGGCCCCCGCCGCCGGCATCCTCGCGTCCATCAAGGTCGCCGAGGACGAGACGGTGGAGGTCGGCGCAGAGCTGGCCGTCATCGACGACGGCACGGGTTCGCCCGCTGCCGAGCCCGCCCCGGCTGCCGCCGAGGCCCCTGCGGCGGAGGCCCCGGCCCCCGCCGCCGAGACTCCGGCCCCCGCTGCCGAGGCTCCGGCCCCTGCCCAGCCGCAGCCCGAGGCCGCCCCGGCCCCGGCTCCGGCCGAAGAGGCTCCTGCCGCCGCTCCGGCCGGTGGCGCCTCCGGTACTGACGTCGTACTGCCCGCACTGGGCGAGTCGGTCACCGAGGGCACCGTCACCCGTTGGCTGAAGGAGGTCGGCGAGGAGGTAGCGGAGGACGAGCCGCTGCTCGAGGTCTCGACCGACAAGGTCGACACCGAGATCCCCTCCCCGGCCGCGGGCACGCTGCTGGAGATCCTGGTCGGCGAGGACGAGACCGCCGAGGTCGGCGCGAAGCTCGCCGTCATCGGTGACAAGGGCGCGGCCCCGGCCGCCGCCCCGGCCCAGGAGGCCCCGGCCCCCGCCGCCGCCCCGGCTCCCGAGCCGGCTGCCGCCCCGGCACCGGCCGCTGCTCCGGCTCCCGCTGCTGCTCCGGCTCCCGCCGAGGCCGCTGTCGAGGCTCCGGCTCCGGTCCAGGCCGCCCCGGCCGCTGCCGCCCCGGCTCCGGCCGCTCCGGCCGCAGCCGCCCCCGCCGCGCCTTCCACGGGCGACGCGGACGGTGCGTACGTGACCCCGCTGGTCCGTAAGCTCGCCGCCGAGAACAGCGTCGACCTGGGCTCGGTCAAGGGCACCGGCGTCGGTGGCCGTATCCGCAAGCAGGACGTCGTAGCCGCCGCGGAGGCCGCCAAGGCCGCCGCCGCTGCCCCGGCTCCGGCCGCCGTCGCCCCGGCCGCCGCTTCGAAGGCTCCGTCCCTCGAGGTGTCCCCGCTGCGCGGTCAGACGGTCAAGATGACGCGCATGCGCAAGGTCATCGGCGACAACATGATGAAGGCCCTGCACACGCAGGCCCAGCTGACCTCGGTCGTCGAGGTCGACATCACGAAGCTGATGAAGCTGCGCAACAAGGCGAAGGACGCGTTCGCCGCCCGCGAGGGCGTCAAGCTGTCCCCGATGCCGTTCTTCGTCAAGGCCGCGGCCCAGGCGCTGAAGGCCTACCCGGTCGTCAACGCCCGGATCAACGAGGACGAGGGCACGATCACCTACTTCGACACCGAGAACATCGGTATCGCGGTGGACGCCGAAAAGGGTCTGATGACCCCGGTCATCAAGGGCGCGGGCGACCTCAACCTCGCCGGTATCTCCAAGAAGACCGCCGAGCTGGCCGGCAAGGCCCGCTCCGGCAAGATCAGCCCGGACGAGATGTCCGGCGCGACCTTCACCATCAGCAACACCGGTTCGCGCGGTGCGCTGTTCGACACGGTCATCGTGCCGCCGAACCAGGTCGCCATCCTGGGCATCGGTGCCACCGTCAAGCGCCCGGTGGTCATCAACCACCCGGACCTGGGCGAGACCATCGCGATCCGTGACATGACCTACCTGGCTCTCTCCTACGACCACCGCCTGGTGGACGGCGCCGACGCGGCCCGTTACCTGACGGCCGTCAAGGCGATCCTGGAGGCCGGCGAGTTCGAGGTCGAGCTCGGCCTGTAAGAGGCGTTCCAGCAGTAAAGAACAGGTTGGCGCCCCCGTCCGGATCACTCCGGGCGGGGGCGCCAACCTATATCCGGGTGCACATCGCGAAAAGCTGGCGAATCAGGACACCGGCGGTGCACAGTGATGGGCACGTCAAGCTCAGGTGCCCGGGAAGCGGGTGGCAGGGGGTTCCCGCACGTGGAGGTACAGATCCAAGTCGAGGGCGACGATCTCGCCCTCGTACAACTCCATTCCTGGCTGCGCCGCCATCCCGACACCCGCCGCATCCCGCTCACCGTGACGGCAAAGGCCCCGGGCGACGGCACCATGAGCGCCTTCGACGTAGTCAGCGCCCTGTTGGGAAGCAGTGTCGAGATCGCCGCCCTGGCGGTGGCAATTGCCGCCTGGCGCGACTCGCGCCGTGCGCTGGTGAACGGGCGCACGGTCCAGGTCACCCGCGGTGGCACCACCGTCAGCATCAGTCACTCCTCCGCCGATGAGATCGAACAAATCCTGCGCTCGCTGGCCCGCGAACCGGGCGACGAGTCCCCCGAGGACGGTTCGAGGGCCCCCGAGTGAGGAAGCCTCCGGCCGCAGCCACGTCCCGGGCCGTACTGATCGGCGTACACACATTCCGCGAGCTCGGGCCGCTGAACGCCGTCAGGAACAATGTCCCCACGCTCAGGCAGCTGCTGACCGAACCTGGTATCGGCGGCCTGCCACCCGAGCACTGTCTCGGTCTGTTGCAGCCCGAAAGCCCGGTGGAACTGCTCGACTGTCTGCACCGCGCGGCCGCGGAAGCCACGGACACCTTGATCGTGTACTACTCCGGCCACGGCCTCGTGGACGCCTGCGACGAGAGTCAGTTCTACCTGGCGCTTCCGGACTCGTCGAGCACCGGGCAGTGGTACAGAACGCTTCGCTATACGGATGTCCGTGAGGCCCTGCAGAACTCGCCCGCGGCCCACAAAGTGGTCATCCTCGACTGCTGCTACAGCGCCCGGGCCCTGGCCGGTGGGATGGGCGCGCAATCCGCGGTTCCCGTACACGCACTCGCCGCTCTGGCCGATATCGAGAACACGTGTGTCCTCACTGCGGCCGCCGAGAACGTTGCGGCACTCTGCCCACCCGGCGCGGAGTACAGCGTCTTCACCGGAGAACTCATCGCTCTGCTGCGAAACGGTCTCACTGGTCCGCTTCCGGGAGCCGAGGACGACCCACCGGGAGAGCACCGCGCCCTGCTCGACCTGGGCCTCGTCTACCGCGTACTGCGAGCCTCGCTCGCCGACAAGCACGGACCCCTGCCTCAACTCGGCACCCGCAATCTCGGCAGCGATGTCGTGCTCGCCCGCAACAGGGCGTACACCGGGCCCTCCCCGGAGCGAGTGGAAGAGGTATACGCCGTGCCGGACACTCTCGTATCGCCGGACGATGTCTTCGTCGGCCGCGAGGACGAACTGGCGGAACTCACCGAAGCTGCCCGGCAGGTCTCGCAGGGCGGCGGGGCGGCGGTCCGCATAGTGCACGGCATGGGCGGGCTGGGCAAGACAGCGCTGCTCCGCCAGGCCGCGTCGAGGGTTGCGGCCGACTTTCCGGATGCGCGGTTCGAGATCGACCTCGAAGGCTTCACCCCCGGCCGGTCTCCGCGCAACCCGGATCACATCATCACCGAGCACCTCCAACGCGTCGGCTACCGGCCGGCCGACATCCCCGGGACCCCCGCGGCCCGCCAGGAGGAGTGGCGTGCCTGGCTGTCCGGCCGCCGCGTGGTGCTGCTGCTGGACAACGCCCACGACGCCCGACAGATCCGGCCGCTTCTCCCGGGCGCCGGGTCCCGCTCGCTGGCGCTGGTGTCCAGTCGGAGCCGGTTCGACGGTGTCGAGGCGCACCGGAGCTCCCTCGTGGGCAAGCTGCCTCGCCCCGACTCGGTAGACCTGCTGCTCAAGGTCGGTAACAGCGCCGGTGCGGGAGGGACCGACGACGAGCTCGATGAGATCGCCGCGCGCTGCTGTGATATCCCGGTCGCGCTACGCGCGGTGGGCGCTCTGCTGCGGGACACACCCGCTTCGACCGTATTGGCCGGCATGTGCCCGGGAGATCCGCTACGGCATGTGCCGGATGGCTACGAAGCTGTGGAGCTGGCGTTCAGCACGTCCTACAACCATCTGCCGGAGGAGCTGAGGACCCTGCTCTGGTACTGCGCCTGGCATCCCGGCCCGGATTTCGGCCGGGACTCGATAGCCGCGATGGCTGACCGTCAGGGTGCCGGGATCGGCCTGTCTCTGCTGGTACGGCGCAGTCTCCTGCTCGCTGAGGCCGATCGCCTCGCCTTCCACGACCTCTTCCTCCAGCACGCTCTGGATGCGGCGGCGCCACGCGCGGCGGAACTGCGCGACGAAGCGCGCCGACGACTGTACGGCTTCGTACTCGGCCGACTGTCCGCCGCTCTGGTCACGGTCTACGGGCCGGGTCCGGACGGTCCGAAGGCAGCGGGAACAATGGAGTTCCTCGGCCCCGAGGCTGCCCGGGAGTGGCTTGTTTCGCGTTCAGCGGAACTGGAATCTGTTGCTGCGGAGGCGCTCGACGACCAGTGGGAGGGAGCCGTACGGCTGGCGGGCGAGACCGCGCGATGGCTGCGCTTCGACGACCGGGTTGAGCAGGCACGCGCCCTGTCCGAGTCCATGCACGCGGCTGCGGACATCGGCGGCGACACCGCGGGCCGAATCTCCGCGCTCAACTGCACCGCCGAGACCCATCGGTTGCAGAGCGACCACCAGCAAGCGCACACCTTCCACCAGCAGGCGCTCCGGCTCGCCCGCGCCACCGGCAACCAGGTGGGCGAGACCAGTGCGCTCAACGGCATCGGCTACACACACCAGGCGCAGGACGCCTACACCCAGGCGCGGACCTTTCACGAACAGGCCCTGGAACTCGCACGCGCCACCGGCGACCGTGTCGGCGAGACCGACGCCCTCTACGGCATCGGCTACAGACATCAGATGCTGGACGAGTATGCCCAGGCCAGGACCTTCCACGAGCAGGTACTCGAACTCGCCCGCGCCACTGGCAGCCGCCGCGACCAGACCAATGTGCTCAACTCTCTCGGCGACATCCTCCGCATGCAGGGCGACCACGAACCGGCCAGGGCCTTCCACCAGCAGGCACTCGAACTCGCCCGCCGTACAGGCAGCCGCCGCGACCAGACGTACGCCCTCAACGGCATCGGCTACACCCACCGCATGCAGGGCAACCACGAACAAGCCCGCACCACCCACCAACAAGCACTCGACATCGCCCGCGCCACCGGCCACCACATCGGCCAGGCCAACGCCCTCAACGGCATAGCCCACACCCACCGCATGCAGGACAACCACGAACAAGCCCGCACCACCCACCAACAAGCACTCGACATCGCCCGCGCCACCGACAACTTCATCAGCCAGGCCAACGCCCTCAACGGCATAGCCCACACCCACCGCATGCAGGACAACCACGAACAAGCCCGCACCACCCACCAACAAGCACTCGACATCGCCCGCGGCATCGGCGACCACATCGGCCAGACCAACGCCCTGACTGGCATCGCCCATACTCACGCCGCCCAGCACGACTACGTCCGGGCCCGGGACCACTACCGCAGGGCCGAGCAACTCTTCGAGGCCATCGGCCTCACCGAATCGGCCGAGCGCTGCCGTGAGTGGTATCACGGCCTCGGCGGCGAGTAGGCGGTCCATGGCGGCCGACATAATGGGCACCGTCCCAGCCATGTCAGGCACATCTCCGTCCGAGGAGCGCTTCATGACCCCGCCCGTCGTCCACTCGCTGCGCGAGCAGATCCGCGAGCACATCGTGGAGGGGATCGTCAGCGGGCGCTGGAAGCCGGGCGAGCGGATCGTGGAGCGCCGGATCGCGACGGAGCTTGAGGTCAGCCAGACCCCGGTGCGGGAGGCGTTGCGTGAGCTGGAGTCCCTGCGCCTGATCGAGTCGGCCCCCAACAAGGGCGTACGGGTACGGAACCTCACGGCGGCCGACCTGGAGGAGAGCTACCCCGTACGGGCCGGCCTGGAGCAGATCGCGGCCGAGCTGGCGGCGTCCGCCCTGGCGGACGACTGCTCGGCCCTGGAGCCCCATGTAGCGGCCCTGTACGAGGCGGACCGCACGGCGGACGGCACGGCGCAGGTCCGCCACACGGTGGCCTTCCACCGCGAGCTGGTGCGCGCCGCGAACAACAGCGTCCTGCTCCACACGTGGGAGGGCCTGGGCATCGAGGTGTTCACGGCCCTGTCCATCCGCTGGCTGGGCACGGTCCAGAAGTCGTACGCGGAGGAACACGAGGCACTGGTGCAAGCCTTCCGCCGCCGCGATCCGGCGATCGGCACCCTGGTCAAGGCACACGTCCTGGGCTGCGCGCCCCGCGCGTAAGGCGTACCGCTGCGCGGAGCCTGCGAGTCTGCGGAGCCCGAGTGCACCCCCGGCCACTACAGCCCGTCCGGCGTTTGAGGACCGGGGTCGCCCGAAATGCCGGAAACGCCTCGGCACCGCGTGCCCTATTTCGCGGCACGGAATGCCAATTTCGTTGTACGGAGAAGTTTTTCGGCTCCAGGCTTTGATCGATCATCGATCAGGGACTTACAGTCGACGACGGGTCCACCGACCCCCGCCCTGTCCTGCCAGGCAAGGCCCCCCTTTCTCCACCCCCCTCCTGTCCGGAAGGCGGCCATCATGACCGACCCCGTAGGCATTTCTCCGAGCGAGCTCGACCAGCTCCCGGACCGTGACACCGAGGAGACCGCCGAGTGGGCGGCCTCCCTCGACGCCGTCACCAAGGCCGCAGGCCCCCAGCGGGCGGCCTACCTGATGCGCCGCACGCTCCAGCACGCCGAAGGCGCCGGCATCGCGCTGCCGAAGCTGCTGGAGACGGACTACGTCAACACCATCCCGACTTCCGCCGAGCCCGCCTTCGACGGCGACGAGGCGATGGAATCCCGCATCACCGCCTGGAACCGCTGGAACGCCGCCGCCATGGTCACCCGCGGCTCCCGCTTCGGCGTCGGCGGCCACATAGCCACCTTCGCGTCCGCCGCGTGGCTGTACGAGACCGGCTTCAACCACTTCTTCCGCGGCAAGGAGGGCGACGGTTCCGGCGACCAGCTCTACATCCAGGGCCACGCCTCCCCCGGCATCTACGCCCGCGCCTTCCTCGACGGCCGCCTGAACGAGGGCCAGCTCGACCGCTTCCGCCAGGAGGCCGGCGGCGACGGACTGCCGTCGTACCCGCACCCGCGGCGCCTGCCCTGGCTCTGGGAGTTCCCGACCGTGTCGATGGGCCTCGGCCCGCTCTCCGCGATCTACCAGGCGCGCTTCAACCGCTACCTCACCAACCGCAACATCAAGGACACGTCCAACTCTCACGTCTGGGCGTTCCTCGGTGACGGCGAGATGGACGAGCCCGAGGCCACCGCGGCCCTCGCGCTCGCCGCCCGTGAGCAGCTCGACAACCTGACCTTCGTCATCAACTGCAACCTGCAGCGCCTCGACGGTCCGGTCCGCGCCAACTTCCGCGTCGTACAGGAGCTGGAGGCCCAGTTCCGCGGCGCCGGCTGGAACGTCGTCAAGTCCATGTGGGGCACCGCCTGGGACGAGCTGTTCCAGCTCGACACCAAGGGCGCGCTGCTGCGCCGCCTGCGCGACGTACCCGACGCCCAGTTCCAGACGTACGCGACCCGCGACGTCGCCTACATCCGCGAGCACTTCTTCGGCTCCGAGCCCGCCCTCGCCGAGCTCGGCAAACTGCTCACCGACGCGAAGATCGCCGAGTGTTTCTACACCTCGCGCGGCGGCCACGAGGCCCGCAAGGTCTACGCGGCGTACAAGGCGGCCGTCGAGTTCAAGGGCGCGCCGACCGTGATCCTCGCGCAGACGGTGAAGGGCTACACACTCGGCCCGACCTTCGAGTCGCGCAACGCCAACCACCAGATGAAGAAGCTCACCGGCAAGGAGTTCCGCGCGATGCGGGACCTGCTGGAGCTGCCGATTCCGGACGCCAAGCTGGACGAGGGGCTGGTCCCCTACGGCCACCCCGGCGCCGACTCCCCCGAGGTCCGCTACCTCCAGGAGCGCCGCGCCGCGCTCGGCGGCCCCGCCCCGGCCCGTCGCGTCCACGCCGTAGCGCTTCCCCAGCCCGAAGACCGCGCCTACAAGGCGCTGCTCAAGGGCTCGGGCAGCCAGGAGATGGCCACCACCATGGCCTTCGTACGCCTGGCGAAGGAGCTGATGCGGGACAAGGAGACCGGCAAGCGCTGGGTCCCGATCGTCCCGGACGAGGCGCGCACCTTCGGCATGGAGTCGCTGTTCCCGTCGGCCGGCATCTACTCGCCGCTGGGCCAGACGTACGAGCCGGTCGACCGCGACCAGCTCATGTACTACAAGGAAGCCAAGGACGGCCAGATCCTCAACGAGGGGATCACCGAGGCCGGCGCCATGGCCGACTTCATCGCCGCCTCGACGTCGTACGCGACGCACGGCGAGCCGATGATCCCGTTCTACATCTTCTATTCGATGTTCGGCTGGCAGCGCACCGCCGACCAGATGTGGCAGCTCGGCGACCAGCTCGGCCGCGGCTTCATCGTGGGCGCCACGGCCGGCCGTACGACCCTGACGGGTGAGGGCCTCCAGCACGCGGACGGCCACTCCCACCTGATCGCGTCCACGAACCCGGCGTCGCTCAACTACGACCCGGCGTTCGGGTACGAGGTGGCCGTCATCGTCAAGGACGGTCTGCGCAGGATGTACGGCCCCGAGGCCGAGAACGTCTTCTACTACCTGACCGTCTACAACGAGCCGAAGCCGCAGCCCGCGATGCCGGAGGGTGTCGAGGAAGGCATCGTCAAGGGCCTCTACCGCTTCAAGGAGGCGGCAGCACCGACGGCCGATTCCCCTCGCGCCCAGCTCCTCGCGTCCGGCACCGCGATCCACTGGGCCCTGGAGGCGCAGGAACTCCTCGCCGCCGACTGGGGCGTGGCGGCCGACGTCTGGTCCGCCACGTCGTGGGGCGAGCTGCGCCGTGACGCGCTGGAGTGCGACGAGGCGCTGCTGCGCGGCGAGGTGCGCACGCCGTACGTCACGCAGGCGCTGGAGGGCACGCCCGGCCCGGTCCTCGCGGTGAGCGACTGGATGCGTCAGGTCCCCGACCAGATCAGCCAGTGGGTCGAGCAGGACTACTCCTCGCTCGGTACGGACGGCTTCGGCCTCTCGGACACCCGGGAGGCGGCGCGCCGCCACTTCGGCGTGGACGCGCAGTCCGTGGTCGTGGCGACCCTGGCCCAGCTCGCCCGCCGCGGCGAGGTACCGGCGTCGGCGGTGAAGGAAGCGCGCGAGCGCTACGGCTTCTGAGTGGTCGTGCCTGCTGGAGGGGTTCCTTTGGGCACCTCCAGCAGGCACATCCATCCCCTCCGGCGTTTGAGGAGCGGGGTCCGGGGCGGAACCCCGGTTGTGGGAAGGGGCGGGTAGGGGAAAGCCCCGCGCAGCGGCCCACCGGCCGGCACCCGCTCCCGCACCCGCCCCACCACCCGGCACAATGGCCGGCATGCGCGCAGCCCGCCTGATCAAGATGGTGCTACTCCTCCAGTCCCGCCCCTCCATGACCGCAGCCGAACTGGCCCGCGAACTGGAGGTCTCCGAGCGCACCATCACGCGCGACGCACAGGCACTGTCAGAGGCCGGCGTTCCGGTGTACGCCGACCGGGGCCGGACCGGCGGTTACCGCCTCATCGGCGGCTACCGCACCCGCCTGACCGGCCTCGCCCGCAGCGAGGCCGAAGCGCTCTTCCTCTCCGGACTCCCGGGCGCCCTGCGCGAGATGGGGCTCGACGACGCCGCGTCGGCCGCCCGGCTCAAAGTGTCGGCCGCGCTGCTCCCGTCCCTCCGGGACGCTTCCGACACGGCCGCGCAACGGTTCCACCTCGACGCGCCCGGCTGGTACCAGGAGCCCAAGACGCCCGAGCTGCTGCCGACGATCGCCGAGGCGGTGTGGGACGACCGCATGCTCACAGGCCGCTACCGGCGCGGCCACGACCGTGAGGTCGAACGCGAACTGGCGCCGTACGGACTCGTACTCAAAGCAGGCGTCTGGTACCTGTGCGCCCGCTCGGGCACGGACTTCCGGGTGTACCGGATCGACCGCTTCGCCGCGGTGGTCGTCTCGGAGGAACGTTTCGTGCGGGACGAGAGCTTCGTACTGCCGGAGTTCTGGGAGGAGCGGGCAGCGGATTTCGCGCGCTCGATCCTGCGTTCCGAGGTGGTGGTGCGGCTGTCGCAGGACGGTGCGCGGCGGCTGCCGTACGCCGTGGACCGCGCGGCGGCGACCGAGGCGCTGGCCGTGGCCGGGCCGCCGGACGAGCTGGGCCGTACCACGGTGACCCTGCCGGTCGAGTCGTACGACGTCGCCTTCAGTCAGCTCTTCTCCATCGGACCGGAGCTGGAGGTTCTCGGGCCCCCCGACCTCCGCGAACGCTTCGCGGAGGCGGCGGCCCGTACGGCACGGCTCTACGACTAGGAGGGGGCGACTAGGAGGGGGCGCTCACCGGTAGTCGCTCACCGGGGCGTCCTTGCCGCCCTCCACGACCTCCGTCATGTACGGCCAGGCGTCCGGCCGGCTGCCGTCGGCGTCCGTGAAGCCGTACTCCTTCGCGAGCTGCCCGCTGGACAGCGACTGCCTGTTCCAGCGCGCCCGCTCCGGGTCGGCGGCGATGGCCGCGACCGCCCGCCCGACGTACACCGGCGATTCGGCGACCTCGAAGCCGGGGACCTCGGCGATCGCGTCGCGCCAGTTCTCCTCGGTGACCCCGAAGGCGTCCAGCATCTCCTCCGAGCGGAGGAACCCCGGGGTGACCGCGACCGCCGTACAGCCGACGTCCGCCAGATCGTGACCGAGGTTGAACGCCATCCGGATCGGCGCGTTCTTGGCCAGGTCGAAGTAGAAGTTCTCGCGGAAGTGGGTCCGGTTGTACTCGTTTGTCCCGTCGGTCATTTCCACCACCAGGCCACCCCGGTTCCGCACCAGCAGGGGCAGCACGATGCTGAGGGTGATGGCGTGGGTCTTCGCGCCGAGTTCCAGCATCCGCAGTCCGCGCGCGAGTTCGATGTCCCACATCTTCTTGCCGAATTCGAGCAGGTGGTCGCCGCCCCAGAGACTGTTGACCAGGATGTCCAGCCGCCCGTGGTCGCGGTCGATCCGCTCGACGAGCGCCTTGACCCGGTCCACTTCGAGGTGATCGGTCGGTACGGCGATGGCTTCGCCACCCGCGTCGGTGATGAGTTCCGCCGTCTGCTCGATGGTCTCCCCGGGCCGTCCGACCTCGCTGGCGTGCTCGCGGGTGGTGCGCCCCGTCACGTACACGGTCGCTCCGGCCGCCCCCAGTTGCACGGCGATCGCCCGCCCCGCGCCCCTGGTCGCTCCGGCCACGAGCGCGATCCTGCCTTTGAGTGGTGCGTGCCGCTCGCTCATACCTGCTCCTCGCGTGTAGCTGGTCCGTGCCGTACGGATCAACACTGGCAGCCAAAGCCGACACCTTCTGTCGTGATTACCGCGCCACGCCGCACGCCCGGACGCAGCCCGGTAACGACACAGCCGCATCCGGGGTACTCCGCGTGCGTGCGCCCGCGGCAAGGCCGATGCTTGTCCCGTGATGGACGAGACGGAATTCTGGGAGATCATCGACCACACCCGCGAGGCCGCCGAGGGCGACCCCGAGGATCATGCCGACCTGCTGGTCGACGCATTGCTGCAACTCGACCCCGACTCCGTGCTCGACTTCGCCCGACACTTCGAGGTCCGCTACAACCGCGCGTACCGCTGGGACCTGTGGGGCGCGGCGGCCGTGCTGCTCGCCGGTGCGAGCGACGACGCGTTCGACTACTTCCGCTGTTGGCTGATCGGCCAGGGCCGGGAGGTCTTCGAGGGAGCGCTGCACGACCCGGACAATCTGGCCGACCTCCTCGACGAGTTCGACGAGGAGGTCGACGGCGACGGCGAGGAGCTGGGGTACGCGGCGGACGAGGCGTACGAGCAGCTCACCGGCGCGGTCGCACCGGACCTGGGGGTCCCGGCGCAGGCGCCGGAGCCGGAGGGCTCGACGTTCGACTTCGAGGACGACGAGGCCCTGGCCGACCGCTTCCCCCGGTTGTGGCAGCGGTTCGGCAAGTGAGCCGCGCCCTCACGGGACGAAGTCACGGGCGGGCGCGGCCGCCGGCTCCCGGCCGCTGTCCACTCCGGGCCCGAGCGCGAGCAGCGCCACGTCGTCGTGCACGTTCTCGGCCTTGCCCGCGAAGCGCACGAGATCCGCGCGTACGGCCTCGTTGAGGGCCATCAGGTCCTCCTCCGGGACGGAAGCGGCCAGCTCGGGCAGCCGCCGTACGAGCGGATAGAAAGTGCCCTCGGCGTCCCGCGCCTCCGTCACCCCGTCCGTGTGGGCCAGGACGCGGTCGCCGGGCTCCAGCGGTACGGAGGCCACCGCGACCGGCACCGTCTGGGCCAGCCCGAGCCCCAGTGGCGGCGCGGGATCCACCGCGATCTCGCTCGCCGTCCCGCCCCGCAGCAGCAGTGGCGGCGGGTGGCCGCAGCTGACCACCCGTACAACGGCTTCCCCGGTGGGGAACTCCAGCACCACCGCGGTGGCGAAGAGTTCCGCGTGCTCCACGGCGACGGAGTCGACCACCAGCCGCCGGTCCAGCCGTGCCGTGACCCGTGCCAGGTCCCCTTCGTCCAGTACGGCTTCGCGGAAGGCACCCAGCAGCGCGGCGACCGTCGCGACGGCCTCCAGTCCGTGCCCCTGTACGTCGGCCACCAGGGCCCGTACGCCGTGGGGGCCCTCACGTACGTCGTACAGGTCCCCGCCCACCAGCAGCCCGCGCTCCGCGGACCGGTACAGCCCCGCGCACCGCACCCGGCCCACGGTGGCGGGCAGCGGCGGCAGTACGGCGAGCTGTGCGGCCTCCGCCACCGTGCGGACCGTCACCAGCTGCTGGTCGCGGCGGGTGCGCACCAGCGCGATGACCACGCTGAGCGCGACGACGACCAGTACCGCGAGCAGGTCGGGCGCGTCGACGTCCCAGGTCCGGCGGCCGTACGGCAGGGCCAGCGCCAGGAGGGTCAGGCCGCCGAGCACCGCGACGCTCACCGGGCGGTAGACGAGGGCCGAGACCGGCGTCACGGCGACGACGAAGAAGCCGAGCTCGATGGTCTCGGGGGTGACGATCTGGGCGAAGGTGAGGAACGCGAGGATCACCACGGGCAGGGCCCTGAGCCAGCGCGGCTGCGGAGTTCCGCGCAGCCAGCCGGGGGCCTCTTCGGCGCCCCTGGCCCGCGCCGAACTCATCGGACGAAGGGCCCGCGGCTCATCGCGCGGGTCGCTGGCGTCGGCGGCGTACGGAGGTTCTTCATACCCCTCCCACTATGGCCCAGGGAGTTACCGCCCGCCCGTCAGCTCGCGTCGTCAGGCCCGCCCGTCAGCGCTCGTCCGTCAGTGCTCGTCCGTCAGCGCTCGCCCCATGAGCACATCGTCGACGTACTCGCCGTGGAGGTGGAACTCGCCCGGCAGTACGCCCTCGACGACGAACCCCTCGGACTCGTACAGCGCACGCGCGGGCGCGTTGTGGCCGAGCACCCGCAGCGTCATCCGCACCGCCCCCTGCCGCCGCGCCGCCTCGAAGGACGCGCGCAGCAGGGCGCGCCCGATCCCGCGCCCACGTGCCCGGTCCGAAACGGCGAGGCCCTGGATCTGCCGTACGTGCGCGTTGGCGGCGAGCGGGGTGGGCGGGACCAGCCGGATGTATCCGACGATCGCGCCGTCCTGCTCGGCCACCAGGATGTCCTCGGGCCGGTGTCCTTCGTCGAAGAACGGGCCGTACGGCGGCTGCGGCCTCTCCTGCACGGCGTGCACCGGCGACCAGGTCTCCCGGTCGAGCTCGGCCAGCTCCTTCTCGTCGGCCGTCGTGGCGGGACGTACGGCGGGACGTATGACGCGGGCGAGTGTGGGCTCCGACATGGCTGCCACTGTGCCATCCGGTGCCGGGGCACCGTAATGCGGGGCAGGATGGGCCGCATGCGGATTGCGGTCACCGGCTCGACCGGTCTCATCGGTACGGCGCTCGTGCGCTCACTGCGCGCGGACGGACACGAGGTGTCCCGCCTGGTGCGGCGCGCGGCGAGCAGCCGGGAGGAGGTGACGTGGGACCCCAAGCGGCAGTACGTCGATACCCAGGCGCTCGCCGGGTGTGAGGCGGTCGTCCACCTCGCGGGGGCGGGCGTCGGCGATCACCGCTGGACACAGACGTACAAGAGGGAGATCCGCGAAAGCAGGGTCCTGGGAACGGCCGCGATCGCCGAAGCCGTCGCTTCCCTGGACGTGCCGCCGAAGGTTCTCGTGTGCGGTTCGGCGATCGGGTTCTACGGCGACACCGGGGAACGCGCGGTGGACGAGGCAGCGCCGCCCGGCGACGGTTTCCTGCCGTCCGTGTGTGTGGAGTGGGAGGAGGCCGCCGCTCCGGCACAGGATGCGGGAGTACGGACGGTGTTCGCCCGGACGGGGCTTGTGGTGGCACGCGAGGGCGGGGCCTGGGGGCGGCTGTTCCCGCTCTTCAAGGCGGGGCTCGGCGGGCGGCTCGGCTCGGGCCGCCAGTACATGAGCTACATCGCGATGCACGACCAGATCGCGGCGCTGCGCCACCTGATCGACACCGAGTCGCTCTCGGGTCCGGTGAACCTCACTGCGCCGCAGCCGGTCACCAACCGGGCGCTCACCGAGGCGATGGGGCGGGTGCTGAGGCGGCCCACGCTCTTCACGGTCCCCGCGCCGGCGCTCCGGCTCGCGCTCGGCGAGTTGTCCACGGACGTGCTGGGCAGCCAGCGGGTGCTGCCGCGGCAGTTGGAGGAGTCGGGCTTCTCGTTCGCGTTCCCGGGGATCGACGACACTCTGCGGGCGGCGCTTCGCTGCTGATTGCGCTGCCGACCGGTGCCACACAGCACCGATTGACCGATTCCGATCGCTTTCTGTCCGTCGTACGACCATTGTGCTCCGGTTGTGCTCCGATGCTCCGGTCGATGCGCGACTGTGCCCACCCACATCCGCTTCTACGCTTCAACCCGAACTCGGGCATTCCGTGAACCTGTTGAGGGCATGAGACCCCCACAGTCGCGCCGACCTCGGGGAGGGGCACGTGCTCACCACCGCACACCACGCGGACGTCGTCATAGTGGGGGCCGGGGTCGCCGGTCTCTCCGCAGCCCATCAGCTGACCAGCGCCGGAGTAACAGTCGGCGTCCTGGAGGCAGCCCCTTACGTCGGTGGAAGGATGGCCACCGAAGAGGTCGACGGATTCCGGCTCGACCGCATCGGCCAAGTCCTCAGCACGGCGTATCCGGAACTGCTCCGTACACCGGGCCTCGAAGGGATCGCGCTGCGCACCTTCTCGCCCGGTGTCCTCGTGCACAGCGAAGGCCGGCACTACCGCGCGGGAGAAGCCGGGAGCGCGCGCGGCGCGCTCAGCGCCGCACGCGCCCTGGCCGGCGCTCCCCGCCCGCCCTTCGGGGGCGCGCTCGACCAGGCGCGGCTCGGGGCGGCGCTCGGGCGGTTCGCGGCCACACCGGTGCACCGGCTGATGGCCCGCCCCGAACGGTCCGCCGCCGAAGCCCTGTCCGGGCGCGGACTGCCGTCCCGTACGGTCAACGGTTTTCTGCGTCCACTGCTCTCGGCGCTGCTCAGCGACCCGGAGCTCACCACCTCCAGCCGGTGCGCCGATCTCGCGCTGCGCGGCTTCGCCCGGGGCAGGCTGTGCGTTCCCGAGGGCGGGGCCTCCGCGCTGCCCGAGCTGCTGGCGGCCACGCTGCCGCCAGGGACGGTGCGTACGGGAGTACGGGTGACGGCCGCTTCCACCAGCTCGGTCACCACCGAGGAACACGGCGAGTTCGGCTGTCGCTCCCTCCTGCTGGCCACCGGCGCCCGGGCCGCCGCCACCTTGCTGCCGGGGCTGCGGGTGCCGCCCTTCCACCCGGTGACGGTTCTTCACCATGCCGTGCCCGCTTCCCCGCTGGCGGACCCCGCCCTCCTGCTGGACGCGGACCGGAGCGGCCCCGTCTCCCACACCGCCGTACTCAGCGAGGTCGACCCGTCGCGCGCGCCGCGCGGCCGGTCGCTGATCTCCTCCACGGTCCTGGGCACGCCCCCGCCGGACACCGACCGCGCGGTACGCGCCCACCTGGCCAGGCTCTACGGCGTCTCCACGGACGACTGGGAACTCCTCGCGGTCCATCACGACCGGGAGGCGGTCCCGGCCATGCCGGCGCCGCACGATCTGCGGCGTCCGGTGCGGTTGCTCGCGGGCCTGTACGTGTGCGGGGACCACCGCGGGACGAGCACGGTGCAGGGCGCGCTCCACTCGGGCCGCCGGGCGGCGCACGAGATCCTCATGGACTTCGGCATCCAGCCGGGCTACGCGGCGGGCGCGCTGCGCGAGGCGGCCTGACGGACCCCTGCGGGGGGCTTCCCCCGCTCCCCGCCGCGCCGTCACCCCATCGCCGCAACCCGCTCCCGGTAGTTCCGCACCGCCGCCGCGTCCCGGTACGGCTCCAGCCGCTTCTCGAACTCCCGTACATACTCCAGCGCCCGCGCCGACCGCATCTCCGAAGCCTGCTGCGCGGCCTCCGCCCCCAGCGCGCACGCCTGGTCCAGCTCCCCCAGCCCGAGCCGCGCGGTCGCCAGTACCACCCGGCAGAACAGCCGGCTCCGCGCATAGCCGGGCGCCCGCAGCTGCAGCGAGCGTTCCGCGTGCTGCGCGGCCGCGCGGTACTGCTGAAGGTCCCGGTGGCAGTGCCCGAACTCGTCCGCCAGCTGCGCCTCGTCGAAGAAGCGCGCCCAGTACGGCAGCTCGTCCCCCGGCCGCGCCGACTCCATCGCCCGTTCCGCCCGTACCAGCGAGGCCGTGCACGCCCTGACCTCACCCAGCACCCCGTGCCCACGCGCCTCGACCGAATGCAGCAGCGCCTGCACGACGGCCGGCGCCGCGCTCCCGACGCCCTGCTGCGCGACCCGCGCGAGCTGCACCGCCTCCCGGCCGTGCCCCAGGTGGACGGCCTGCCGGCTCATGGTGGCCAGCACGTACGAGCCGTAGGGCCGGTCGCCCGCCGCCTGCGCGAGGCGCAGGGCCTGGACGAAGTACCGCTGGGCCAGGCCGTGCGCCGCGATGTCGTACGACGTCCAGCCCGCCAGCCGGGTCAGATCGGCGGCGGCCGCGAAGAGCCGCCGCCCCGTCGCCTCCCCGTACGTACCGCGCAGCATCGGCTCCGTCTCGTGTTCCAGATAGCGCACCAGCGCCTGCCGGGCGTGGCCGCCGCCGTACGCGTCGTCCAGCGTCCGGAACAGCTCGCCGACCGAGCGCAGCGCCGCGATGTCGCCCGTCGAGACGCGCTGCCCCGGACCTCGGTCGGTCTGCCGCTGGCGGGGCACGGAGGGAGCGCGGCCCTGGACGGGCACTCGTGCGCCGTTCACCGGGTTCACCGGCGGCGGATCGCCACGCGCGACCCGGTCGTCGGCGCGCCCGATCAGCCAGTCGCGGCTCGGAACGACGAGGCCTGCCGGGGTGAACGCGATCTTGCGCAGCTCGGCGTGGCTGCCGGAGTCCTTGCGCCACAGCCCGCTGACGATGTCGACGGCCTCTTCGGGGGTGGCCGCGAATTCCAGTCCCGCGTAGACGGGCGCGCAGGCGTCGAGTCCCAGGTCCTGGGCGGTCAGCCGCCGGCCGAGGCGCCGGGTGAAGACCTCGGCGATCAGCGCGGGCGTGGTGCCGCGCGGCTGCTGGCCGCGCAGCCACCGGGTCACCGACGTCTTGTCGTACCGCAGATCCAGGCCGTGTTCCAGACCGAGCTGGTCCACCCGTCGGGCAAGGCCCGCGTTGGAGAATCCCGCTTCCGCGATGAGCGCGGCGAGCTGGCGGTTGGGCGTGCGCTGCGGGGGTCGTTCCGTCATCAGCTGTGCGGTCTCCTGCCTTCTGGGCGCCCGGGCAGCAGCCCTCATGGAACGGCGCGAATTTAGCGGCACCCGCCGTCCGTCCCGGTCCCTTCGGCCCGCATTCATCCGATCGTGTGAGGATTTATGGGGTCGCTGACGAACATGGGCGAAAACAACCTGCCCGGTGACCCCGCCCGTCGCGGTCGTACAGTGGCTGAGGCGCGCGAAACGTGCCGGGTGTTGGTTCTAGGGAGGCGTTGCCGTGAGTGAGCTGCGGTTTGTCCGACTGGGGTTCGGTGAGCAAGCGGTCGAATACCAGGAGGCGTGGCAGAAGCAGCGCGAGGTGCACGCGGCGCGGTTCGCGGACGAGGTCCCGGACACCTGCCTGCTTCTCGAGCACCCGCCGGTCTACACGGCCGGACGGCGTACGCAGGACAGTGAGCGCCCGCTGGACGGCACCCCCGTCGTGGACGTGGACCGCGGCGGCAAGATCACCTGGCACGGCCCCGGCCAGCTCGTCGGCTACCCGATCATGAAGCTGCCGCGCCCGGTCGACGTGGTGGCGCACGTACGCCGCCTCGAGGACGCCCTGATCCGTACGTGCGCCGACTTCGGCGTGGAGACGAGCCGGGTCGAGGGCCGAAGCGGCGTGTGGGTTCTGGGCGACCCGGTGGAGCAGCGGCCGTCGGTCGGCGGGCTCTCCCTGGACTTCGACCCGCGACTCCAGGACGAGGAGTTCGACCCGAGGCTGAACGGCCCGGAATACGCCCCGTCGAACGCCGGCCAGCGCCGCGAGGACCGCAAGCTCGCCGCCATCGGCATCCGCGTCGCCAAGGGCGTCACGATGCACGGCTTCGCGCTGAACGTGAACCCGGACAACACCTGGTTCGACCGGATCGTGCCGTGCGGCATCCGCGACGCGGGCGTCGCCTCGCTCGCGGGCGAGCTGGGCCGCGATGTCACCATCGACGAGGTGCTGCCGGTCGTGGAGAAGCACTTGCGGGACGTACTGGAGAACGCGGACCCGGCCCCTCGCCCCGTCGAGACGGCCACCGTGTAGCCCCTCGTCCGGCGCCCGGGGAATGCGGACCGCTGGCCATGGGTTGGCGAGACGTAATCGCCATACAAATATCGGGCGTACCCTGGTGGGCGCCGAAGAATCGAAGTCGTAGGGAGCCGGACGTGTCCGCAGTCGCACCCGACGGACGCAAGATGCTGCGCCTGGAGGTCCGGAACAGCCAGACGCCCATCGAGCGCAAGCCCGAGTGGATCAAGACCCGGGCGAAGATGGGCCCCGAGTACACCAAGATGCAGGCGCTCGTGAAGAGCGAAGGACTGCACACGGTGTGCCAGGAGGCCGGCTGTCCGAACATCTACGAATGCTGGGAGGACCGCGAGGCCACCTTCCTCATCGGCGGCGACCAGTGCACCCGGCGCTGTGACTTCTGCCAGATCGACACCGGCAAGCCCGCCGCGCTCGACCTGGACGAGCCGCGCCGCGTGGGTGAGTCCGTCGTCACGATGGACCTGAACTACGCCACCATCACGGGCGTCGCGCGCGACGACCTGGAGGACGGCGGCGCCTGGCTGTACGCGGAGACCGTGCGCCAGATCCACGCGATGACCGCGGAGCGCGAGGCCGGCCGTACCAAGGTCGAGCTCCTCATCCCCGACTTCAACGCGGTCCCCGAGCAGCTGGCCGAGGTCTTCTCGTCCCGCCCGGAGGTGCTCGCGCACAACGTCGAGACGGTGCCGCGCATCTTCAAGCGCATCCGCCCCGGCTTCCGCTACGAGCGTTCGCTGGAAGTGATCACGCGCGCCCGCGAGGCCGGGCTTGTCACCAAGTCGAACCTCATCCTCGGCATGGGCGAGGAGCGCGAAGAGGTCACCCAGGCGCTCCAGGACCTGTACGACGCGGGTTGCGAGCTCATCACGATCACGCAGTACCTGCGCCCCTCGCCGCGTCACCACCCGGTCGAGCGCTGGGTGAAGCCGCACGAGTTCGTGGAGCTTCAGAAGGAGGCCGAGGAGATCGGCTACTCCGGTGTGATGTCCGGGCCGCTGGTCCGTTCGTCGTACCGCGCGGGCCGGCTGTTCGGCCAGGCGATGGAGCGGCGCGAGAAAGTGGCGGCCGCCCAGGCCGTGTGAATCCCGGCACAAGTGATTACTGGCCAGTAATGGCCGAGACGGCGCGGCCCGTACCGTCCCCGCAGGTGGGGGGACCGTACGGGCCGCGCCGTTGTTTCAGCCGTACGTGTCAAGGGTTCATGGGTGTTTGACCGCCCGGTCATGCGCTGGTAACACCAATCAGTGACCCTAGGTTTACGCACAGCTGCAATCGCCGCACTCGCCGCTCCCGCGCACCCGCCCGTTCCCGAGTCACCGCTCCGAGGGGGGACCCACACCATGCAGGCCGCGACACCCGTCCGCGCTACCGCCATCCCGTCCGTCACCGACGCTCTGCGCGCCGTCGAGTCCCTGCTCATGGGCGGCGGACAGCGCACCGCGCGCCGCAACGCCTGGACGTCGGTGCTCGAAGACCGGCGCAGGGCCAAGGACAGGGTCGAGGCTCAGCACGTACTGGAGGCCGTGGCGGGCCGGACTTCCCAGGCAACGTAAACTTCACAGCATGGCGAGGAAGGAACGCGCAGACAACGCGGACACTGCGAACCCCGGGCGACTCAAGCAGATTGCCCTGACCTACAAGATGACCCGGCGGGCCGACTCGAAGATCGGTCTCGTTCTCGCGGGCGTGGGCATCGTCACCTTCGGTGTCTTCCTCGCGATCGGCTTCTTGATCGATCACCCGGTCTATCTGGGCATTCTGGGCTTCCTGCTGGCCTTCCTCGCGATGGCGATCGTCTTCGGACGCCGCGCCGAGCGAGCGGCTTTCGGACAGATGGAGGGACAGCCGGGCGCTGCGGCCTCCGTCCTGCAGAACGTCGGCCGCGGCTGGTCGACGACTCCGGCGGTGGCGATGAACCGCAACCAGGACGTCGTGCACCGGGCGGTCGGCAAGGCCGGCATCGTCCTGGTGGCCGAGGGCAACCCGAACCGGCTGAAGACCCTGCTGGCAGCCGAGAAGAGGAAGATGGCGCGGATCGTGGTCGACGTACCCGTCCACGACATCATGATCGGCAACGACGAGGGTCAGGTGCCGCTGAAGAAGCTGCGCACCACGATGCTCAAGCTGCCGCGCGTCCTCACGGGCCCCCAGGTGACGACCACCAACGACCGCCTGCGCGCGATGGGCGACCTGATGTCGAACATGCCGCTACCGAAGGGTCCGATGCCCAAGGGCGGCCGGATGCCGCGCGGAAAGATGCGCTGACTTTCCTCTCCCGTACGACATACGAATACGACTTACGAATACGACATACGCCGAAGGGCGGTCCGGAACCGAGAGGTTCCGGACCGCCCTTTCTTTCTGGTCTTTCCGTCGCTTCTCGTTCAGATCCTGACCTGGACGGCGCGGGCGAGGCGGTCGTGCAGGCCGCGGCCGTCGCGGTCCCAGACCAGGGCCGGGATGGCGAGGCACAGCAGGACGCTGCGGACGAGGACGCGGAAGAGGCCGAGGCGGCCGCCGTTCTCCGCGACCACGCGCAGGCCGAAGAGGCGCTTGCCGGGGGTGGAGCCGACCGTTCCGACGGTGAGCACGCTCAGGACGAGCAGGACGCCCAGCGCCCAGTTGCCCGCCGCCTGGCCGTTACCACCCGTGAGCAGCCCGTATGCGATGAGCATGCACAGGGTCCAGTCGACGAAGAGGGCGCCGAAACGCCGGCCGAGCGGGGCGATGGCCCCCGGCCCCTGCTCCGGGAGTCCGAGCCGCTCGCCCCGGTACTCGGTGACGGCACCCATCTCCTTGGCGGCTTCGCCCGGCCCGGAGAGCCACGATCCGATTGCTTGCCTGTTGTCCACCCGTACAAGGTACTGCGACCGCTTTCGTACCCTGGAGGTCGGGCCCTTCTCAGCGGGTCCGGAGCCGGTCCGGTTAACTTGCGCGAAACAAATGGGTCATGCTTGAGAAATCCGGTCTGCCTATGGTCGGGTCCAGCGTGTGCCACCGCACTGGCCGCACGGAGAGCTGCAACCCCATCCCCACCGGGTGGGAGTAGGAGGAGTTGGATGTTCCAGAACGCCGACGACGCGAAGAAGTTCATCGCCGACGAAGACGTCAAGTTCGTCGACGTCCGGTTCTGCGACCTGCCCGGAGTGATGCAGCACTTCACGATCCCGGCCGCGGCGTTCGACCCGAACGAGGAGCTGGCCTTCGACGGATCGTCGATCCGCGGCTTCCAGGCCATCCACGAGTCCGACATGGCGCTCCGCGCGGACCTGTCGACCGCCCGTGTGGACGCGTTCCGCAAGGACAAGACGGTCAACATCAACTTCTTCATCCACGACCCGATCACGGGCGAGCAGTACAGCCGTGACCCGCGGAACGTGGCGAAGAAGGCCGAGGCGTACCTGACGTCCACCGGCATCGCCGACACGGCGTACTTCGGCCCCGAGGCCGAGTTCTACGTGTTCGACAACGTGCGCTTCCAGACCTCCGCGAACGAGTCCTTCTACCACATCGACTCCGAGGCCGGCGCCTGGAACACCGGTGCGGTCGAGAACAACCGCGGCTACAAGGTCCGCTACAAGGGTGGCTACTTCCCCACTCCGCCGGTCGACCACTTCGCCGACCTGCGTGCCGAGATCTCCATGGAGCTGGACCGCAACGGCCTCCAGGTCGAGCGCCAGCACCACGAGGTCGGCACGGCCGGCCAGGCCGAGATCAACTACAAGTTCAACACGCTGCTCGCCGCGGCCGACGACCTGATGCTCTTCAAGTACGTCGTGAAGAACGTCGCGTGGCGCAACGGCAAGACCGCGACCTTCATGCCGAAGCCGATCTTCGGTGACAACGGCTCGGGCATGCACGTCCACCAGTCCCTGTGGTCCGGCGGCAACCCGCTGTTCTACGACGAGCAGGGTTACGCGGGCCTCTCGGACATGGCGCGCTACTACATCGGCGGCATCCTGAAGCACGCCCCCTCCCTCCTCGCCTTCACGAACCCGACGGTGAACTCGTACCACCGCCTGGTGCCCGGCTTCGAGGCCCCGGTCAACATGGTCTACTCGCAGCGCAACCGCTCGGCTGCCATGCGTATCCCGATCACGGGCTCGAACCCGAAGGCCAAGCGCGTCGAGTTCCGCGCCCCGGACCCGTCCTCGAACCCGTACCTCGCGTTCTCGGCGCTCCTGATGGCGGGCCTGGACGGCGTGAAGAACAAGATCGAGCCGGCCGAGCCGATCGACAAGGACCTGTACGAGCTGGCTCCCGAGGAGCACGCGAACGTCCAGCAGGTCCCGACCTCGCTCCCGGCCGTCCTCGACGCCCTCGAGGCGGACCACGACTACCTGCTGGCCGGCGGTGTCTTCACCCCCGACCTGATCGAGACGTGGATCGACTACAAGCGCGTGCACGAGATCGCCCCGATCCAGCTCCGCCCGCACCCGCACGAGTTCGAGCTCTACTTCGACCTCTAGGACTGCCGCGGGCAGAGCGGCTTTCCGCTCGCCTGAGCCGTCCGTGGGCCGTCGGCCGTGCCTTCCCTCACCGGAAGGCACGGCCGACGGCCATTTTCGTGCCGGGCCTCAGGACTCTCCCAGCACCGTCCGGATCACGTGCCGGGCGTTGTGCGCCCTTGCCGGGTTCGTCCTCCGGTAGTACGGCAGCGCGATCAGCGCCTGCGAGAGCGTCCGGCCCCGGCCGACGGATACCCCTCGGCCGGCTGCCCGGCGCCGGGCACTTCGGGGACGGCCGTGGGCAGCCGGGGCGCGAGCCGGGGCGCGAGGCGGGGCAGCCAGTCCTGCTCCAGCGATACGTCGCCGGCTCCGCCCCGGGGTGCCGGCCGGGATGCATCTGCCCTGTGCTCATGGGGCGCCATCCGATCGCCGGACGCTCTGGTGGGGTGGAGCGTTGGATGCTGTCGAGCGCAGCGCGGAGCGACTCAGACCGACCGCCTCTCGGACGCGAGCAGTTCGCGCAGTTCGGTGACGGCGCGGCGGAGTTCGGTGGCGAAGGTGTGCATTTGGGGGGCCACCGGGCGTGGGGTGCTCAGGTAGAGGTTGAAGCGGTGGGGCAGCAGGACGTAGGCGACGCCGATGCAGCGGGGGCTCGTGGAGCCGAAGCCGAAGTACTGGATGTTGGCCGAGGGGGCCGAGCTGGTGCTGAGGTAGTCGTCGCGCATCTTCAGCCAGCCCGGGGTGCGGTAGAGGGCCGGTTGTTCGGTTACGCCCAGGGCCGGGCCTCGGCGGCGCTGGATCAGTTCCAGTTCCCACAGGTGCTGCTCGGGGGCCTGGCCGGCCTGGCATTCCTTCGCGCGTGCGACGTGCTGCGCGGCCGCGGCGCGGAACGCGGTGCGTCTCGTTCCGGCGTCCGCCGACGGGTCGTTCATCGCTGTTACGAAGGTCTGCATCTCGCGGGTGACCACGCGCATCGCCTCGGTGCGGCCGTGCCGGTACTGCCGGGTGGCGATCGACTCGTACGTGGCGCCCAGGTGGCCCTTCGCGCGCTGGTGGGCCAGTTGGTAGGCGACCTGGACGAACGCGTCGGGTGAGACGCGCAGCGCCTTGGCCGTGTCGGCGCCGAAGTCCTCGAAGGAGACGGTGCTGGTGGCGGTGTTCTTCCCGTACGCCGTGAAGGCCTCGGCGGCGGAGCGTACCTGGGCGCGGAGGGTGTCGTTCAGGTCGAACGTGATGGGGGCGGGGGCGGGCGGGCCCTGGGTGCGGGCCCCGGACCGGCGGGAGTGCTCGTCGGCGGGGGTGCTCAGGAGGGCGTCGGTGAAGCTGAGGATGGTGGTGCCGTCCAGCTCGCAGTGCTCGACGTTGATGCCCGCGCGGCCGTCGGCGAAGACGATGAAGGTCAGGGCCTTGTCGAACCAGCGGTTGCCCCGGTCGCCGTAGAGCAGCTCGTCGCAGGCCTCTTGCGTCGACTCCGGTGCGAAGTCTTCGAGGGAGAGGCAGAACAGGGCGGTCTCGACGGTGTTCAGCGCCTCCGCGTTGCGGGGGTGGCGGGCGAGCAGCGACTGCCGGGCGGCCGCCCACTCCGCTCGGGCCATGGTGGTGAGGTGGCCGACCGCCGTGTCGGGGGCGGGCGGTTCGGCGCCCGCCTTCATGACGGCGCGCAGGCCCGAGCGCAGGTCGTCCAGGCTGTGCGGCACACCGTCCTCGCCGATTACGTCGAGCCGGAACATGCCGCCCCGGTGGAACA
This sequence comes from Streptomyces sp. TRD_SC_5, assembly GCF_056836825.1. NCBI lineage: Bacteria > Bacillati > Actinomycetota > Actinomycetes > Kitasatosporales > Streptomycetaceae > Streptomyces > Streptomyces sp. TRD_SC_5. Next base: position 1,919,299 of record NZ_JBWZZS010000001.1, read on the forward strand.
CCACGATGTGCCGGGCGTCGGACGGGCCGGGCGACGCCTCGGAATAGGGGCTGCGGACGGTGTCCTGTTCCGCCCCGGGGATGCGTGTGGCGGAGAACAGGTATTTGTTCTGCACCATCGACTGGGGCCGATCGCGCTGCGTTACCGGCGGGATCATTTCCTGGTCCAGTCGGCTCTTGAAGTTGAGGGCACCCGCGATGAGTCCGGCCGCCCGCTCCGTCTGCTCCTCGTCCGAGTCCTGGAAGAGGAAGAAGAAGTTGGCGTTGAGGGCGATCCGGTCCCGGCGGCCCAGATAGCGGTACGGCCAGAAGGTGTCGAGCCAGCTGTGTACGCCGTCGGTGGCGTCGTACTCCTCCAGAGCCCTGTGCAGAACCCGGCCGGGGCCGTCGGGGCGGAGGAAGGCGGCCACCTCCGCCTCGGTCGCCGCCCGCTCCTCGGTGGTCAGCAGAGGCCCGCACCAGGCGAGGAACCTCTCGCAGCTCGCCTCCACTGCGGGGAGTGGCACGCGGGGCAGGCTGTACTCCTGGGAGAAGGTCGCCGGGGTTACTGCCGTTTCCTGGCTGGTGTTCAAATCCGCTCTCGATTCGGGTTGTGGGGGCCTGTCGGGTCCTCGTCGGCGGGCCGGGAGAGGTAGAGCTGTGCGTACAGCCAGCCTTCCGCCTCCAGACCCCGGGCATCCACGCCGACGGCCGACATCTTGTCGAGTACGAGCGCCTGTTCCTGCGGGGAGGCGAAGCGCCGCTGTTTGAACAGCTCCGCTGCTCGGACGGTCCGGTAGCCCAGCCCCGCCAGCGCGCGCTCGACGGGGTCGAACGGGAACATCCGCAGCACGAAGTGCACCATCCAGGGCCGGCGGTCGCCCTGCGCCCGGACGACGCGGGTGAGGGTCCGCTCGGTTACGTAGCCGAGGCAGCCGGTCGAGATCACCAGGTCCGTACCGGCGAGCTGGGCGTGCTGGCGTGGCGTGGGGTCGCGCTCCTCCAGGTCCGCGTTCACCGCGTCGTCGAGGAATCCGGCGTCGAGGGCGTAGGACAGCGCGCTGGAGGAGGCGTCCAGGCCGACGAAGCGGATGCCGCGTGCGGGGTGGCGCGAGCGGGACAGTTCGCGGTCGTTCGCCAGCAGGTCCTCGCGGCTCGCGGCTCCGGTGCCGGCTCCGGTGCCGGCGTAGCGTTCGTACAGCTCGTCCATGGTCGCGTCGTACTTCAGCAGGGCGGCGTTGATTCCGTACGAGCAGCCGATGTCCAGCACGCTCGGGACCTCGACCTGCCGGGCCTCCCGGTACTCCTTGATGAGCTTCGCGAAGTAGGGCTTGGCCAGTTGTGGAACGCAGTAACCGAGGGGGCGCAGCACGCTGAAGTAGGTGCGCGGATCGGGCTGCGTGTAGATGTGGTCGAGCGAGACTTTTCCGGTCGCGTCGAAACGCACAGGGCTTACTCCTCCGTGGATCGGCAGACGTGCGGAGAGTGGCGCGTGGTACGCGGAGTCGCTAGTCCAGTAGTCGGTCGCCCCGGACGGCCCGGCCTTCGGACGCCAGGTGTTCGGGCAGTACCCGGCCGAAGAGCTGGCGGGTGCGGGCCACGCTTCCGATGACGCCGGGGCGCTCGCTGTAGGCGAATATCGCGGAGTGGCGGGCGGCTTCGCCGCGTACGGGGCTCACGCGGTGCAACGAGTAGCGGCCCTTGAACAGCTGCAGGTCGCCCGGCCGCAGGGGGAGGCTCCGGGTCAGGCGCTCGCCACGGCCGTCCAGTACGTCCCGGACGTCGTCGAAGCTCTCGTCGTGTGCGGATCTGATGTTCGGGCAGTACTCGAAGTCCCCGCCGGACCGGGGCTCCTGGGTGAGCATGCTGACCGTGAACTCGTTGGTGTCGAAGTGCCAGGGGTGCTCCATGCCGGGCGCCACGACGTTGAGAACCAGACCGGAGAGCGGGTCCGCCAGCTCGTGGAGCTTCGGCAGGCCGAAGCATCGCGCGACGAACTGCTGGAACGCCGTGTCGGAGTAGAGCCGGCTGATCAGGGCATTCGCGGGGATGCGGTCCCGCGCGACGAACGCGTTGCCCCGCTGGAAGGTCCTGCGGCCGGGGTGGTCCTGCGGCAGGTCCGCCGAGTCCACCGCGATGTTGTAGACGTTGACCGTTTCGACGTCTGAGTACGCGCGGGGGGCGATGGCAGCGCACTCCTGGCACAGAACGTCGCGGAGCGACGGGCGGACGAAGTCGGGCAGCACGGTGCAGCCAATAGCCGACAGTTCGCGCCGGGCACGGGAGACCACTTCCTGCCCCTCCGCGCTGTCGGGCCGGGACAGGGGATATCGGGCTGTGTCGACCACCTGGTCAAGGGTTGTGGCTTCCAGAATGCTCATTCGATCCCTCTCCACATGCGGGCAGACCGTGCTGGCGGAGCAACTCTACTGATCAGTAGCGGAGTTGAAGGGCTCTGTGATCCGTCACACTGCGCCCACGCGGCACACGCGAGCCGGTACCAGGGTCGGAGCGCCGGTGAGGGGCGGGCCGTCGGTCGTATGTACCGAAGGCCCGCCCCCACCGGCCCCGGTCTAGCGGCCGTAGCGGATCAGGGTGCGCACCATCCGGCAGGTCGTGTCCGACGGCGGGTGAATGCCGATGCGCTCCGCGGTGCTGCGTATCTTGCGGTTGGGCGCCTGCGCCGGGTGGTACACACCCGTGTCGAGCAGTGCGATGGTCAGGCGCATGGCCTTGAGGCGACGGTTGTGCGTCTCGTACCACGCGCGCGGCCGGCCGGCCGGCAGTGGGGTCTTCGACAGGGGCTGCGGTGCGATCGAGAACAGTGCGGCTGCGGCCATGGGCATCCTCCTGAGGCGGGTCGGGAACCCTCTCTGACTACCTCGATTTTACTGCCCACCACTGACAATCGGCCCTGGCCAGGCGGTGTTTGACAGGAGCCTGGAGGTACCGTTGTGGTCATGGAGATCTGGATCAATCCCGCGTGTTCGAAGTGCCGCAGCGCGCTGCATCTGCTGGACGAGGAAGGTGCCGATTACACCGTGCGCCGCTACCTCGAGGACGTACCGACCGAGGACGAGATCCGTGCGGTGCTGGAGCGGCTCGGGCTCGAGCCGTGGGACATCACGCGCACGCAGGAGGCGGCGGCAAAGGAGCTGGGGCTCAAGGACTGGGCGCGGGACGCCGGTTCGCGGGACCGGTGGATCGCTGCGCTGTCCGAGCACCCGAAGCTGATCCAGCGGCCGATCATCACGGCGCAGGACGGTACGGCCGTGGTGGCACGTACGGACGAGGCGGTGCGGGACGCCATGGCGCGCTGAGGGTCATGGCGTGCTGAGGGTCATGGCGCTTCCTGGTCAGGACGTTCGTTCGTCCTCGCCTGCCGTCTTCGCGGTGGCCAGAGCAATGCGGTTCCACGTGTTGATCGTGAAGATCAGGGCCAGGAGCTGAGCCAGTTCCTGGTCCTCGAAGTGGGCCGACGCCCGTGCGTACACGTCGTCCGGAAGACCGCCGTCCGCGATCAGTGTGACCGCGTCCGTGAGGGCCAGCGCCGCCTGCTCCTTCTCGGTGAAGAAGTGCTTGGCCTCCTTCCACACCGCGACCATGTGCAGCCGCTCCTCGCTCTCGCCCGCCTTGCGCGCGTCGGAGGTGTGCATGTGCAGGCAGTACGCGCAGTGGTTGAGGTGCGAGGAACGGATCTGGACCAGTTCCACCAGCGTCGGGTCGAGTCCCTCGCGGGCGGCGGCGTCGAGGCCGATCACGGCCCGGAACGCCTTGGGGGCGGACTTGGCGAAGTTGAGGCGGGGAGAGGTGGTGGCGGGCGTCTGCTTGATCTCTGTCGTCGTCATGTGTACGACTCTATTGGCGCAGGCGACCGGAGCAGAGGTGCATTCGAATGGCAGAATCCTGGGTCAATTCCGCGGAGGGGCTCGGCAGCGATCTGCATCTGGAGCTGGAGACCGCCGGTCCCGGCAGCCGGCGCGCCGTGCTCATGCGGGCGCTGCGTGAGGCGATTCGCGGCGGGCGGCTCGCCCCGGGGACGCGGTTGCCCCCGTACCGTTCGCTCGCCGCCGACCTCGGGCTCGCCCGCAACACGGTCGCCGACGCGTACGCCGAACTGGTCGCCGAGGGCTGGCTGACGGCCAGGCAGGGGTCCGGGACCCGCGTCGCACAGCGCGCGGTGCCGGCCGCGCCCGCCCGGCGGGCCCGCACGCCCGCGCGGGCCTCCCTTCCGACGTACGACCTGGTCCAGGGCAGACCGGACCCCTCCGCCTTCCCGCGCAGCGCCTGGCTCGCCTCGGCCCGCCGGGCGCTGACCGCCGCGCCCAACGACGCTTTCGGGGCCGGTGATCCGCGGGGCAGGGCGGAGCTGCGGCAGGCACTGGCGGAGTATCTGGCGCGGGTGCGCGGGGTACGGGCGGACGCCGGGCGGATCGTGCTGTGCTCGGGGGCCGCGCACGCGCTGCGGCTGCTGGCCCGGGTGGTGGGCGGGCCGTGGGCGGTGGAGGCGTACGGGCTGCCGTTCCATCGGGCGCTGCTGGCGGACGAAGGCGTACGTACCGTGCCGGTGGGGGTCGACGCGGACGGGGCGCGGGTGGGTGAGCTGGACGGGCCCGGGACCGTACTGCTCACTCCCGCCCACCAGTTCCCGACCGGCGGGCCGCTGGGGCCGGAGCGGCGCGCGGCCGTCGTGGACTGGGCGCGGGCGACGGGCGGGCTGGTACTGGAGGACGACTACGACGGCGAGTTCCGTTACGACCGGCAGCCCGTGGGCGCCGTGCAGGGGCTCGACCCGGACCATGTGGTGCTGATCGGGTCGGTCAGCAAGAGCCTGTCGCCGACGCTGCGGATCGGCTGGATGGTGCTGCCCGAGCGGCTCATGGACGGGGTCGTGGCGGCGAAGGGCGAGCGTGAGCAGTGGTCGAGCGCGACGGAGCAGCTGACGCTGGCGGACTTCGTCGAGTGTGGGGCGTACGACCGTCATGTGCGGCGGATGAGGCTGCGCCACCGGCGCAGGCGCGACCAGTTGGTCGCGGTACTGGCCGAGCGTGCTCCGCACGTGCGGGTGACGGGGATCGCGGCCGGTCTGCACGCCGTGCTGGAGCTGCCGCCCGGTACCGAACGGGCGGTGGTGAAGGCGGCGGCATGGCAGGGGCTGGCGGTGGAGGGGCTGTCCGGCTACCGGCATCCGGACAGTGGGGTCTCGGGCGCGGGGAGCGGCGGCGACGGTGGGCGCGACGGGCTGGTCGTGGGGTATTCGACGCCGGCCGAGCACGCGTACACGGGGGCGCTCGACGCGCTGTGCCGGGCGTTGCCGCCTGCCTGATACGGAAGTTGTTGCTGGGGTTGATGAGACGGATGGGGTTGCTACTCGTACGTAACGGCACACGGAAACCCATGCGGGCGTGGTGCACACGGCCGCGGACAGGAGTCGCACGTGTCGCGCAAGAAGTCCCTCAGCCGTAAGAAGAAGATCGCCCTGCTGGCGGGCGCCGCCGCGCTGGTGGCGGGTACCGCCGTGGTGATGACCGGTACGAGCCAGGCCTCGGTGGCCTGTGACGGGCTGGCCACCGCGCTGAGCAACAACGAGCAGTTCATCGCCGGGCAGCGGGCCAATCCGGATGCGCAGTCGGAGGCGCGGATCGCCAACCGGGAGGCCGTCATCGAGCAGATCGGGCGTCAGCAGGAGGCGGCCGGGTGTGACGCGGCGGCCCCGCCGGACGATGCGGCCGCGCCGCCCGCTCCGCCGGCGGACGAGACTGCCCCGCCTGGCGAAGAGCCGGCGCCGCCGGCCGAGGAGACCGCTCCGCCGGCGGAGGGCGCCGCGGGTGAGGGAGCGGTCGGCGAAGTGGTCTGTGCGGGGTCCACCGTCACGCTGTCCGGTGAGGGCGGGGCTCCTGCTGCCTCCAGCGGGGAGTTCCCGGTCGGAACCCAGCTGAAGGTCACCAACCTCGACAACGCCAAGTCGACGACGGTGGAGGTTACTTCGGCTTCGGGCAGCTGCGCGCTGCTCAACAACGCGGCGTTCGAACAGGTGCGGGAGCCGGGCAAGTTCCTGATCCGGAACGCGCGGATCGAGCGTGTGGGCTAGAAGCGCGCTGGGCGGGGCGGGTGTTCGGGGCGGGCGTTTCCCTTTCCCCACCCCGCCCCCTCCCGCTGTGACCGCTGTGACCTTGTGCGGCTCCGCCGCGTGAGGGGCTGCGCCCCAGACGCACGAGCCGCCCGCAGAAGTGAACCCGGCCAGACGCACGGGCCGGTGCGGAAGGCGGGCCCGGGCGGGACATCGAGGGGCAGGCCCGTTTGCCAGGCCGGGGCCGTCGGAGAGTCACGTTCGCGTCCTGCGATCGAGGACAGCGCACAGGTACGGGTAGGCACAACTGCGCTCAGCGGTGGGTCAGTTGGGTTTCCGCGTCGGCGAGGATCTCCGTGAGGCGCAGGCCGAACCCCGCGTCGCACGGGTGCGGTTCTCCGGTACGTACGGCGTGCAGCAGCGCGTCGACTGCTGCGCCGAAGGACGTGACCCCGTCCCCCCACGACGGCAGCTCGGCCACACCCGTCGTGCCCCGCAGCTCCACCGTCGCGCCTACCGCACCCACCGGTGCGCTCAGGCTCAGCGTGACCGTGCTCGATGCCTCCGTGGTGTGGCGCAGTACGAGGTGGACCGTGTCCCCGGGGCCCCGCGCCGCGGTCGTCGACGTAACGTCGCCGAGGACCGGCAGGAGTACGGACAGGGCGTGCGGTCCGACGTCCCACAGCGCGCCCTTCTCGCCCCGCCACGGCGACGCGGCGTACGGACTGTCCGCGCCCGGCGAGTACAGCGCGCCGAGCCACCGCGCGTGCGCCGTGAACCAGCCGCCCGCCGCCGCCTGCCCGGCGATCCACTCCGTCGTGCCGGTCGCGAAGCGCAGCGTGCAGAAGATCACCGACGTCACGTCCGCCTTCTCGGTCGCCTCGACGACCTCCCGCGCCCCCGCCACGGTCGTCGCCAGCGGCTTGTCCAGCAGCAAGTGACACCCGGCCGCCGCGGCCCGAACCGCCAGCGGGGCCTGGACGTCCGGCGGCAGGGCGATCGCGACCGCGTCGCACGCCGCGAAGAGGGCGTCGACGTCGACGTACGGGATGGTGCCGTGGGCGGTGGCGAGCGCGGCGGCCGCCTCGGGCCTGCGGCCCCACACCCCCGCGAAGTCGACATCGGGATGCGCTGCGAGCGCCGGTGCGTGGGTGCCGGCCGCCCAGGGGCCGGTGCCGAGAAGCCCGATGCGCGGCCTGATCAACGATTCGCTCATGCCCGCCAGTGTGCCGGGCTCGACGAAGCGGATCCACGCTCGTGCCACGCGCTCGTGTTACGCAGGAAACCTGAGTAACACGGGGTTCACAATCGGGCAACGGACGGGAAATCAGCGCTTGCGAAGCTGCCCTCACAAGCCGCAGTACCGCAGCAGCAGCCGCAGCACCACAAAGGATGGCGTCCGTGACCTTCAAGGCCGAGTACATCTGGATCGACGGCACCGAGCCGACCGCCAAGCTTCGCTCGAAGACGAAGATAATGCCCGGCTCTGCCGCGGACCTCGCCGAGCTGCCTATCTGGGGTTTCGACGGATCCAGCACCAACCAGGCCGTGGGCCACGCGTCCGACCGTGTGCTGAACCCGGTGTTCTCCTGCCCGGACCCGATCCGCGGCGGTGACGACGTACTCGTCATGTGCGAGGTACTGAACATCGACATGACGCCGCACGAGTCCAACACGCGCGCTCTGCTGCGTCCGGTCGCCGAGCAGTTCGCCGGCCAGGAGCCGATCTTCGGCATCGAGCAGGAGTACACCTTCTTCGACGGCTCGCGCCCGCTCGGCTTCCCGGTCAACGGCTTCCCGGCCGCCCAGGGCGGTTACTACTGCGGCGTCGGCGCCGACGAGATCTTCGGCCGCGAGATCGTCGAGAAGCACCTCGACCACTGCCTCGCCGCCGGCCTCGGCATCTCCGGCATCAACGCCGAGGTCATGCCCGGCCAGTGGGAGTTCCAGGTCGGACCGCTGGCGCCGCTGGAGGTCGCGGACCAGCTGTGGGTCGCCCGCTGGCTGCTCTACCGCACCGCCGAGGACTTCAACGTCTCCGCGACCCTCGACCCGAAGCCGGTCAAGGGCGACTGGAACGGCGCGGGCGCGCACACCAACTTCTCGACGAAGGCGATGCGCGAGGGTTACGACGCGATCATCACCGCGTGCGAGTCGCTGGGCGAGGGCTCGAAGCCGATGGACCACGTCAAGAACTACGGCGCGGGCATCGACGACCGCCTCACCGGTCTGCACGAGACCGCCCCGTGGAACGAGTACAGCTACGGCGTCTCCGACCGCGGCGCCTCGGTCCGTATCCCGTGGCAGGTCGGGCAGGAGAAGAAGGGCTACATCGAGGACCGCCGCCCGAACGCCAACGTCGACCCGTACGTCGTCACGCGTCTGATCGTCGACACCTGCTGCACCGCGCTGGAGAAGGCCGGCCAGGTCTGATCCGCACAGCAAGCGGCAAGCAAAGAACAGCAAGCAAAAATGGGGGCATCCGCCGGTCCGGCGGGTGCCCCCTTCGCGTGCCGTCGTGGGCGGGCGTCTGCTTCAATAGGCTCATGGCCAGCCACCAGGACCACACCGCCACGGGTCGTAGCGACCTCGAGCCGTTCTGGCCTTCCCGTCAGCATCACGACTTCGACCGGGTGTGTTGTCGCGCGACGAACGCGCGGGCCCTCTAAAGCCGTTCACCCCGGTCTTCGGTCCAGCGCGCACGACGCAGTACGTCCCTCGACGACTCCCTCGCGCGAAAGAGCTGACCTCTCATGGCGAACACCCGTACTTTCTCCGCCGTACCTGCCCAGCCCCTCTCCCCCACCATCGGCCGGCACCGCCTGCGGGCCGTCGACCGGGACGACGAGGTGGTGCGTACCGGCAGGCCTCTCGACGTGGGTGACTTCCTTCCGCCGGGCGCCACTTGGCTGCCCGCGCCCCAGCACGCGCTGCCCACCCTCCCGGGGCAGCCGCCGATGATCGGCTACCTGGTGCTCGTACCGGCCGATCAGCAGCCCGCCGTCGTGCCGGCTGCGGCCGGGGAGGACGACTCCCCGGCCGGCGGTCCGGTGCGGATCGACGCGGCCCGGCGCACCGCCGACGTGGACGGGCGGACGCTGGATCTCACGTACCTCGAATTCGAACTGCTCGCGCATCTGGTGGCGCACCCCGACCGGGTGCACACCCGCGACCAGCTGGTCACGACCGTGTGGGGTTACGGGCATGTGGGCGACGGCAGGACCGTCGACGTGCACATCGCCCGGCTGCGCCGCAAGCTCGGCGCCGAGCACCGCGCCACGATCCAGACGGTGCGGCGGGTGGGGTACAAGTACGCCCCCTGAGCCCGAGAGGTACGGCGAAGGGGCGGCCCGCGGCGAGAGTGCCGCGGGCCGCCCCCGCCGCCGTCAGGCCGCCGTACCCGTACGGGCGCGGACCCTGGCCACCAGCCCGAGCAGCAGGTCCACCGCCAGGAACACCAGCAGGCTGATGCCCAGCAGCGGTACGAACCAGCCCGCCAGCGCGGTGAGCGCCGCCAGCGGGAGCAGGGCCGTGACCGGCGCCTTCCGCCAGCCACCGCGCGGCATCGGGCGGCCCGCGCTCAGCCTGCGCTCCTTCGTCGGCCTGCGCAGCCACCACATGCGGTAGCCCCAGACGATCAGCATGATCAGGGCGAACGCGAGGGCTGCCAGGGCGAGTTGGTTGGCGAGGCCGAGGAAGACGCCGGTGTGGGCGTCGATGCCGAAGCGGGTGAGCTTGGCGAGCAGCGGGTAGTCGGCGAAGCGCAGTTCGTCGATGACCGTGCCGTCGGCGGGGTCGACGGCGACCGAGTCCAGGTGGACGGGGAACTGGGTGTCGGTCTCCTTGACGACGTAACCGCTGCCCTCGCTCGGCAGGATCACCGACATCCTGCCGTCGATCCCGGCCTGGCGGGCGGCCGCGAGCGCGTTGTCGATGCCGACGTCCATGCCGGCCATGCCCTCGTGGGAGCCTGTGCCGCTGTCGCCGTGGCCCTCGTGTTCGCCGCCGTCACCGGCGCCCTCGGTCAGCGCGGCGGAGACCACGGGGGTGGCGCCACCGAGCTGGTCCTGTACGGCGCCGATGTTCTCGCCGGCGTACCGGGACCAGGTGAGGCCGGTCGCCGAGAGGAGCACGAGTCCGAGTACCGCCCACATGCCGACGGTGCCGTGCCAGGAGAGCGTCTTGCGGCGGCCCCTGGCCCCGCGTTCGGGGACGATCAGGTCGCGCTTGGCCGTGCGCCTGCGTCCGAGCCACAGCAGCAGGCCGCCGAGTGCGACGACCCACAGCCAGCTGGCGGCGAGTTCGCTGTAGTGGCGGCCGAGGTCGCCGAGGTGCAGGTCGCGGTGGAGTTCGTCGAGCCAGGTACGCAGCGGCAGGGCGCCCGAGCTGCCGTAGCTGGGCAGGTCTCCCCGTACCTCGGCGGTGTACGGGTCGACGAAGACGGCGAGCGACTTGCCCTCCTCGACCTCGGGTGACGTCATGAGCACCCTGGTCGTCGCGCCGTCCTCGGCGGAGGGCCAGACGGCGGTCACTGTGCCCTCGGGGTGGGCCTTGCGGGCGGCAGCGAGCTGGTCGCCGAGTGGGAGGGAGCGGTCGCCGACCGGGACTTCGAGTTCGTTGCTGTAGAGGAACTTCTCCGCCTGGAAGGAGAGGGCGTAGAGCAGTCCGCTGGCGGCGGCGACGAGCAGGAGCGGGGCTATCAGCAGGCCCGCGTAGAAGTGGACGCGCAGGACGAGGGGGCGCAGGGCGCTCCAGGTGGTGGCGCGTTCGCCGGCGGCTGTGGGCGCCGCCGGGCCGGGATCCGTTTGTGCGGGCTGTACGGGGTCGTCAATGGCCATGACTGTCCTCGGAGTTGTCGACTGGTGACGTGGGGCATGCACGGGGCATGGGGAGCGGCCCCCTGGTCACGCGGTCGAACGCCGTCAGACGCGATCAGACGCAGTCAGACGCGGTCAGACAGTGGCAAGTGCGGGGGCCGTGGCGCGGGTGGTCCGGTCCCGCGGCGGCCCGCGCCGCGACAGTGTGTGCGCGAGGACGAGGCCGTGGCCGTGACGGCGTGTGGTGCGGGGGCCCCGTGGGCGTACCGGCTCCGGCAGTCCGGGGGCCCGTACGACGGCGAGCAGCAGCCGCAGCGGAGTGAAGGCCAGCGCGCCGACGGCAGACGCGAGCCGGAAGAAGGCCGTCTCGCCGCGCGCGAGCCACAGAGCGCAGACGAGGGCCGCGGCGAGGTGTGCGGCGGTCATCGCGAGCGACGACGAACCCTGGCCGGCGGCGGAGGCGGATGCGGAGACCGCAGCCGCCATGGCTTCGGGGTCCATGGCCGCCTGGTGGGCGACGGGCGTGTGGTGGTGGCCCACGCCCGGGCCCTGCGCCGTCGCCGTACCGAAGATGAGGTGCAGCACGCCCTGTACGGCGAGGAGCCCGCCGCCGACGGCGAAGACCCCGTGCCGCCGGTGACCCGCGGTCCAGGCGAGGCCGCCCGTCACCGCGAACGCCGCGAGCAGTCCCGAAACCGGAACTTCATGCCCGGACATGGACGAATGCCCCACGGCTGCCGCAATGACGCACACCGCCGCGAAAAGTGCGGCTCGCAGTGCGCGCAGGGGCGACCGGGCGTCCGTCATGGTCAGCACATGCTGCCATCCCCGGGACGCTCATGGGGACGTAGGTGCAGGGCGCAGGTGGTGGTAGGTACACCACGACTCGGGTGCCGGGCCCAATGACCTTGGCCGGCGGCACGGGCAAGACTGTGCACATGCCCGGCGGACGGGCCGCCGAGGAGAGGGTTGGACACCATGATGGCGACCAAAATACGCACCGCGTTCCTTGCCGGAGTACGAGGACTGGCGCTGATGATCGTGTCGCTCACGGCGTCGGTCGTCCTGTTCACGTTCACGGTCGTCTCCCTCGCGCTCATTCCGATCGGGATCGGCCTCTTCACCACCCCCGTGGTCCTGAGCGCGCTGCGCGCCTACGCCGGCAAGCGGCGGCTGATCGCGGCCAAGTGGTCGGACGTACGCATCCTCACCCCGTACCGCCGGATGCCCTCCGACCTGCGCGGCGGCCTCGTCGGACAGGTCGAGCGATGCGCGCTGATGCTGAAGGACCCGGCGACCTGGCGGGACCTTCTGTGGCTGCTGGTCGACATGACGGCCGGCTGCGTCAGCGCGCTGCTGCCCGCCGCGCTGTTCGCGTACCCGTTCGAGAGCCTGGTGCTGGTGGGGGGACTGTGGCGGCTGTTCACGGAGGGCGGGGCGTACTGGTACGGCCCCGTCGCCGTACACAGCCAGGGGACGGCGTTCGTCGCGGTCGCCTTCGGCCTGGTGGTCTTCCATGTGGCCGTGCGCTACAACACACCTTTGCTGCGCGCCCACTTCACCCTCACCAAGTCGCTGCTCGGCCCGACCAACGAGATGACGCTCGCGCAGCGCGTCGACCACCTCACCGAGACGCGGCACGACGCTGTCGACTCGTCGGCCGCCGAACTGCGCCGTATCGAACGGGACTTGCACGACGGCGCGCAGGCCAGGCTGGTCGCCATGGGCATGAACCTCGGCACCATCGAGGCGCTCGTCGAGAAGGACCCGGCCCAGGCGAAGAAGCTCCTCGCGATGGCCCGCGAGTCCTCCGCCGAGGCCCTGACGGAACTGCGTGACCTGGTGCGCGGGATCCACCCGCCGGTGCTCGCCGAGCGCGGACTCGGGGATGCGGTACGGGCGTTGGCGCTGCGCCTGCCCGTCGAGACCGAGGTGACGGTGGACCTGGCGGGCCGGGCCGGCGCTCCGGTCGAGTCGGCGGCGTACTTCGCGGTCAGCGAGGTCCTCACGAACGCGGTCAAGCACTCGGGAGCGGACCGGATCTACGCCGACATGCACCACGCCGACGGCATGCTGCGGATCTCCGTGACCGACAACGGGCAGGGCGGGGCGACCGTCGGAACGGGGTCGGGCCTGAGCGGCGTCGAACGCCGACTCGGTACATTCGACGGCGTCCTGGCCGTCAGCAGTCCCGCGGGCGGCCCCACCATGGTGACCATGGAGATCCCTTGCGAGTTGTTCTAGCCGAAGATCTCTTCCTGCTCCGCGACGGCCTGGTCCGGATGCTCGAAGCCTTCGACTTCGAGATCCTGGCCGCCGTGGAGAGCGGTCCCGAACTCTCCCGGGCGCTCGCCGAGTTGAAGCCGGACGTCGCGGTCGTCGACGTCCGGCTTCCGCCGTCCCACACCGACGAGGGCCTCCAGTGCGCGCTGGAGGCCCGCCGCGCGCGGCCCGGCCTGCCGGTGCTGGTGCTCTCCCAGCATGTGGAGCAGCTGTACGCCCGCGAGCTGCTGGCCGACGGCAACGGCGGCATCGGCTACCTGCTCAAGGACCGGGTCTTCGACGCCGAGCAGTTCGTCGACGCGGTACGGCGGGTGGCGGCCGGCGGCACGGCGATGGACCCGCAGGTGATCTCCCAGCTCCTGTCGCGGCGCGCCCAGGACAAGCCGATGGGCGGCCTGACGCCGCGCGAGCGGGAGGTCATGGAGCTGATGGCGCAGGGCAGGTCGAACGCGGCCATCGCGGGCCAGCTCTTCGTCACCGAGCGCGCGGTGGCCAAGCACACGTCGAACATCTTCGGCAAGCTCGGCCTGCCGGTGTCGGACGACGACAACCGACGGGTGCTGGCGGTACTGGCGTACCTGGACCGGGGGCAGGGCGGCCACTGAGGCAGAACCTCGGTGCGGCGCGCCGTGTCACGGGGACCGGCCCGGGCCCCGGCCCTCGAACGCCGGACGGGCTGCGGTGGGGCGGGGAAAGGCCGCGGCGCCCTTGCCGGCCCCCCAAAGTCTGTCGCGGCCGGCCGGCGAGCCGAGGGGAGGCGGGCCGAGTCCTGCGGGGGTGCTGGACCGTACCCGGTGCCCGGAGGCCGCCGGCGCGGGGCGCGGCGGACCGGCATCGGCGCAAGACCGGTGAGCGGGAACCCGGGCTCTTTCCCGTCACGCGCCCGGGGACGTACGGGGCGGCCGACTCCTGGCTGAAGGCCGCCGGGGAGGCGACGGAGAAGACAGGGGCCTGCCGTTCGGGTCACGCGGCCCCGCCGCCTCGGCGAGCAGGCCGGCGTCCTGAGCACGCAGCACCGCGCTGAGCCGGTCCGCGGCCCCCAGTTTCCGGTAGAGCGCGTGCAGGTGCTTGTGCACGGTGCGCGGCGAGATGCCCAGGCGGCGTGCCATGGCGTCGGCCGGCAGCCCGGTGGCGAGCAGGTGCAGGACGTTCAGCTCACGAGGGGTCAGCGGCACCGCCAGGGACCGGTTGGCCTGCTGCCTCCGGTCGCTGCCCGACGCCCCCCGCAGTGCGATCAGAAGGGACCGGTGGGTCGCCGCTGCCTTGAGCAGCGGCTGCACGCGTGCGGCGTACCGCATGTCGTGCGGGGAGAAGTCCTTGCCCGAGCGGTGCACCACGAACCCGCTGACGTGCGGGCCCGTACCGGGGAACGGTATGCCGAGCATGTGCCGCGTCCCGAACGCCTCGCGCAGGGCGTCGGCCGCCGCACTGTCCTGCCAGACCCGTGCCCCCGTGATGCGCGCGGCGCTCTGCGGCGTCCAGTCGTCGCCGGACCCGTAGCGGCCGGCGAAGGGATAGCCCTCCCGGATGTGGCGCTGGACCGACTCGTCGTGGTGGCGGTCCTCCAGACGCGGCTGGGGCGACCAGAGCGCGACGCTGCCCCGCTCACGCGTCCAGGGCTCCTTCTTGACCACGATCAGCGCCGCGTCGAGCGCCGTGAGCAGTTCCTCGGTGAACAACGGCCAGACACGATCCGGGTCTTCGGTGTTCATCACCTCGACCGCCAGATCCAGCGTCCGCGCGTGCCGATCCCGCATGACAGCTTCCCCCGAAAGCCCCAGTGGACGTAGGGGATCCACGGTAACCCGCCGCCGTCCATACGTGCTTCTCCCCATGGCCCGGCTGCCCCGGCCCGCGCCATGCTCGGTCACCGAGGGACCAACGACCTGAGGTCCACCGGTCAAGGGGGAAAACCGCACATGTTCTGGAGAACAGCGTCCGCAAGATCTGTGCCCGGCGGCGCCATGTCGTCGCATCGCCGTCGCGGCGGTGCGGTACTCGCCGGTGCACTCGCCGCCACCGGTTGCCTCAGTGCCGTCGCGCCCGCCGCGACGGCCGCTGAGCAGCACCGGGGCGCGACGCACTGCGTCACCGTGCTGAACGGGGTTGAGCACGGCGAGCAGGAGTCGACGGTCCGCTCGCGTACCTGCTTCACGGGGCAGGACGCGGGCGACCGTGCCGAGAGGGCGGCACCGTCCGCCGCCACCGAACTCATGATCTGGTCCGAGCACCGCGACTGGGGCGGTGTGTACGACCGCATCTACGGCTACGACGGCCCGTGCGACTCCGCCGGCTACACCTTCAACCCGAGTACGTGGTGGTCGAACAACCTGACGTCCCTCCAGGTGATGGGTGGTTGCACCAAGACCTTCCTGAGCGGTCCGCGCGGGAACGGCTCCTTCACCGGACACGTGCGGTACGTCGGCGACACGCTCAACGACGCGGTCACCTACGTCAAGGTCTGGCGCGGCTGACGCCGCTCCCGTCAACCACCGGAAAGGTCATCATGCGTCCACTGCGTTCCGTACTCGCGTCCCTCACCGCGGTCTGCGCCCTCGCGGCCGGCGTCACCGTGGCCGGCACCGCCGAGCCCGCCCAGGCCGCCGCGTCAGACTGCACGGGCGGCGCCCGCGGGTTCACCGACCACCCCGACAACGCCTCCGGCGACACGTACAAGCCCCGCCGCATCGAGATGGGCGGCGGCATCGTCATCACCCTGGAGAAGGGGGTGAACGTGGGGCAGCAGATCGCCTTCGGCAAGATCAGCGGTCCCACGTTCCCGGGTGACAAGGTCTGGATGGACTGGAAGGCCGACGGCTGGGACCAGGGAGGCCCTCCCGGCACCGCGATCCGCCCGTGGCTGCAGTGCGGCCCGTTCACCGTCCAGCGGATCGGGCAGAGCCTGACGACCCCGTTCAAGCGCACCAGCACCGACCCGGCCTACCAGTTCCGGGTGTGCGGTTCGCTCAACTCCAACAACATCATCCGCTGCTCCGACTGGTGGTAACCCGCCCGCTCCCGTAGCGCACGGCACACCGTACGGGGGCCACCGCGGGTCGCTGACCGAGCCCATCGGTCCTCGACCCGCGGTGGCCCTCACGGGCATGCCCGCACCCGTGACGACCGCCGGCCGCGCCGTTCGCCTGGGAGAATTGAGAGCATCGAGAAGTGACCATGAACGAGGAAGTCATTCCGATCCTGTACGTCGAGGACGCCGGGGCGGCCGCCGCCTGGTACGCCCGCCTCGGCTTCGCCACCCAGTGGGAGCACCGCTTCGAGCCGGGTTTCCCCGCCTTCGTGGAGGTGGCGCGCGGCTCCCTGCGGTTGTTCCTCTCCGAACACCGGGGGGACGCGCGCCCCGGCACGCTGGTGTATCTGCGGGTGCGTGACGTGGACGCCGTGGCCACGGAGTTCGGCGTAACGGTGGAGGACCAGCCGTGGGCGCGCGAGGCCGAGTTGCGGGACCCCGACGGCAACCGGCTCCGGGTGGGTACGCCGGCCGAGTCCGGCTGAGGACGGCGGACCCCTTCCCGGACGAGGCTCATCCCGTACGTCGCGGTCCGTCCCTGTTTGCGAATGGAGATAACTACGAATCGGGAACAGGTTTGAACAGGCCGCGAACCACGCCCGTATGGAACGGAGCGCTTCTCCCCTGCCGGGACCCCCCTTACCTTCACCCGGCAACGAAGCTAAGAGGAGTTCCATGCGACGCGCATCAAGAAAACGTTCCACGCTGGCGAACCGGGCGATTGCAGCATCGGCCGCTCTGATCCTGGGCGGGGGTGGACTGCTCGCGGTGAATGTCTACGCATCCGCAGGTGAAGGCTGGTCCAGCCCGGACTCGGGTCAGTCCGCGCAGATCAAGAACGCCGGTCAGCAGATGTCGACCATTGACTGTCCGGAGGTGGCGAACGACCTGCCCAACGAAATTCCCGATGCCGCGCGCCAGGAGGTCGACCGGGAGCTCGCGGCCCTCGACACCCAGATCACGGACGCGTACAAGCGATTCGCCGATTCCCAGGAGCAGATCGCCCAGGACCCGAACTTCGCGGAAAACGCCATTCTCCGACCGCTGAAGGACAAGCGGGCGGCTTCTGTCGACCGCATCGCCATCGCGGTCGACCGCGAGGCCGAACGCCCTCAGGGCCTCGAAAACCTCGCACCTTGCACACTGCGCGCCGACGACAACGGAGGGGACGGCGCGAACGGCGGGGACGGCCAGGGAGACGGGCAGAACGGTGGCGATCAGGGTGACAACGACGGCAACGCTGGTCAGGATGGCGACCAGAATGGTGGTCAGGGCGATGGTCAGGGCGACGGACAAGGCGACGGGCAAGCCGACGGCGGCCAGGACAATGGCAACCAGGACGGGAACGGAAACGAGAACGGGAATGGAAACGGTGGGCAGGCCGGCAACGGCCCCAACGCCGCCGACTTCGTCGACATCCAGTCCGTCCAGCCGAACGTCCAGCAGCCGCCCCAGCAGCGCGGCGCCTCCCGGGGCGAGTTCACCACCAATTGCGGGACGAACGAGAACGGAAAGTTCAACCCGGACAATGTCATCGTCGCCCCGGGTGTGAGCAACGGCGCGCACCACATGCACGATTACGTCGGCAACCAGGCCAATGACGCCTTCGCGAGCGACGACGACCTGGCCCGCGGTCAGACCACCTGCCAGAACCAGGGCGACAAGTCGACGTACTACTGGCCCGTCCTGCGCCTGCAGAACGGCCAGAACGAGAACGACGCGAATGCCGACGGCGGAGGCAAGGACAGCAACGTGGGCGAGATTCAGACGCCCACCGAGGTCTCGCTGAAATTCGTCGGAAGTCCCGTCAGCAAGGTCACCGCGATGCCGCGCTTCCTGCGGATCATCACCGGTGACGCCAAGGCATTCACCAATGGTGACGCCAACGCCAACGCGTCCTGGAGCTGTACCGGGTTCGAGGACCGCCAGCTCAAGGACAAATACCCGATCTGCCCGGAAGGCAGCCAGGTCGTGCGTACGTTCAATTTCCAGAGCTGCTGGGACGGACAGAACACCGACAGCGCCAATCACCGCACGCACGTGGCGTTCGCACAGGAAAACGGTGCGTGCCCGAACGGATTCCGTGCCATCCCGCAGCTCGTACAGCGGATCGTGTACGACGTCCCGCCCGGCCCCGGGTTCGCGGTCGACTCCTTCCCCGAGCAGCTCCACAAGCCGGGTACCGACCACGGCGACTTCATCAACGTCTTCAACAGCCGGCTGATGCAGAAGGTGGTGTCCTGCGTGAACGACGGACGACGCTGCACCTGACCCCCCACCCAGGGCGGCCGTCCCCCACCGGCCGCCCTCCCCACCTGCGCGGTCAGCTCCCGTGACCGGAGTGCTTCTCCTCGTTCCCCCCACTGCCACTGTCCCCGGAGTGGTGCGAGGAAGTCTCCACCGTCCCGCCGAGCTGGCCGCGCAGCGCTGTGACCACCTTCTGGTCGCCCACCGCGACCCACTTCCTGCCGACCAGGTACGCCCCGCCGTAGTCCTTGGCCTCGTTGATCCACTCGCGCTGTCCGCGGTCGGTCGCGAAGGTGGCGAGCACATAGCGGCCGTCGGCGGTCTTGCAGTTCGCCTGACGCAGCTCCTCCGCGTCCGTCTGGATGTTCGGCTCGCACTCCACCTTCTCGGCGAGCTGCTCCAGGCTGCCCTTCGCCGTCTCCGGTACCGGCTTCTCTTCGTTCCCGCCCGCACCGCACCCCGTGACGATCAGGGCAGCGAGAACGGCTGTGGCTGAGGCGGCATTTGCTGTACGTCGACGTTGGTTGCGCATCCGCCCATCGTGCCCCGTTGGGCCACACGGTGGGGCGGATACGAACACATCGCACGCCCCATTGCTGCGCCCCCGCGCCGTCATTAACGTGCGCCCGGTACGCCCCTGTCGACCCGGCCCGGTCGACTCCCCAGTTCCCCGCCCGTCACCCACCGTCCCACCGTCCCCACCGAGGAGCGCCCCCGATGACCGACCGTCTGTCGCGCCGTACGCTGCTGGGCACCGCCGGAGCCATCGGCGTCGGAGCCGCGGTCGGCGGGCACACCCCAGCCATGTCCGCACCGGATCCACGCCCCGACCCCGCGCGCGCCGCCCTGGAACGGCTGCTGCCCGACCACGCCGCCCAGTTCCACCTCACCACGCTCGAAAGCAACAGCAGGAGCAGCAACAGCGGCGACAACCGTTTCCGTGTCGACGGCGCCGCCGGTCGCGTCGAAGTCGCGGCCACCGGCCCCGCCGCCGCGCTCACCGGCGTCCACTGGTACCTCAAGTACGTCTGCGGGGCGCACATCTCCTGGTCGGGCACCCAGCTCGATCTCCCGCGCCGGCTGCCCGCGCCCCGCGCGCCCCTGGAGCGGACGGCCACCGTCCCGCACCGCTTCGCGTTCAACGACACCCACGACGGCTACACCGCGCCGTACGCCGACTGGCCGCGCTGGGAGCGGATGATCGACGTACTGGCCCTCCACGGCTGCAACGAGGTACTGGTCACGACGGGCCAGGAGGCCGTCTACCACCGCCTCCTCAAGGACTTCGGTTACTCCGACACCGAGGCCCGCACCTGGCTGCCCGCCCCCTCCCACCAGCCGTGGTGGCTCCTGCAGAACATGAGCGCGTACGGCGGCCCCCTCTCCCCCGAGCTCATCGCGACCCGCGCCGACCTCGGCCGGCGCATCGCCGACCGCATGCGCGAGCTCGGCATGGAACCGGTCCTCCCCGGCTACTTCGGCACCGTCCCCGACGGCTTCGCGACCCGCAACCCCGGCGCCCGCACCGTCCCGCAGGGCACCTGGGCCGGCCTGCGCCGCCCCGACTGGCTCGACCCGCGCACCACCGCCTTCCGCGAGGTCGCCGCCGCCTTCTACCGCCACCAGTACGAACTCTTCGGCCCGGTCCGCCACTTCAAGATGGACCTCCTCCACGAGGGTGGCTCGGCGGGCGGCGTGCCCGTTCCCGAGGCGGCCCGAGCTGTCGAGACGGCCCTGCGGACCGCCCGTCCCCGCGCCACCTGGATGATCCTCGGCTGGCAGGGGAACCCGCGCCGCGACCTGCTCGACGCGCTCGACAAGAACCACCTCCTGGTCGTCGACGGCCTGTCCGACCTGGACACCGTGACCGACCGCGAGAAGGACTGGGGCGGCGCGCCGTACGCGTTCGGCACGATCCCCAACTTCGGCGGACGTACGACGATCGGTGCCAAGACGCACCGGTGGACGGAACGCTTCACCGCCTGGCGCGACCGCCCCGGCTCCGCCCTCGTCGGCACCGCCTACATGCCGGAGGCCGCCGAGCGCGACCCGGCCGCGCTGGAGCTGTTCTCCGAGCTGGCGTGGCGAAGGGAGCCGGTGGACCGGGAGGAGTGGTTCGGGGCGTACGCCGATCTGCGGTACGGGGGCCGGGACGCGGACGCCCGCGCCGCGTTCGCCGCGCTGCGCGAGACGGCGTACCGCATCACCAGCCGCGACGGCCGCCCGCACGACTCGGTCTTCGCGTCCCGTCCGAGCCTGTCCGCCGCGTCGGGCACGCACTACGCGACGCATGCGCCCGCCTTCGACCCGGCGGACTTCGACAAGGCGTTCGGCGCGCTGCTCGGCGTACGCGAACCACTGCGCCGGAGCGACGCGTACCGCTACGACCTGACCGACCTGGGCCGCCAGGCACTCGCCAACCGCTCCTGGCAGCTGCTGCCGCAGCTGAAGTCGGCGTACGACCGGGGCGACCTGGCAACCTTCCGCACTCTCTGCGCCCTCTGGCTGAAGCTGATGCGGCTGAGTGAGGACACGGCGGGGGCGCACCGGGCCTTCCTGCTGGGCCCGTGGATCGAGGACGCGAAGCGCATGGCGTCCTCGCCCGCCGAGTCGGAGCAGCTGGAGCGGACGGCGCGCGTACTCGTCACCACCTGGGGCGACCGGCCCACGGCGGACGGCGGGCGCCTCGCCAACTACGCCAACCGCGACTGGCAGGGCCTCATCGGTGACTTCCATCTCCCGCAGTGGCAGGCGTACCTGGACGAGCTGGAGGACGCGCTGGCCGCGAACCGCGCCCCTAAGCCCTTCGACTGGTACGCGGTCGAGGAGCCGTGGACGCGCGAGCGCAAGACGTATCCGCTGCGGCCGCCGAACGACGCGTACCGCACGGCCCGGCGCGTCCACGACGTGCTGGCCCGCGCGCCCTACCAGGGCACGGTCACGGTCACCGCCGACCCGGCTGCCTTCCCGCCCGGCGGCTCGGCGCTCGTCACGGCCGCGTTCCGCAACGTCAACGGGCTGCGGGCGACCGGCCGCGTCGACTTCGCGCTCGCGGGCGTCGACGCACGGCCCGAGGGCCCGGTGTCGCTGGCATCGGTGCCGGCGGCGGGCAGGGGCGCCGCGTCCTGGCGCGCGAAGGCGCCGGCCGGCCCGCTCACCGTCCCGCTGAAGCCGATGCCGTACGAACTGAGCACGTCGTACGGTCCGCAGGGCGAGGCGCCGGTCACCACGGTCCAGCACGGCTTGCTGTACGTCGCGGGGCCGCTGGGGGCGGGCTGGCGGACGTACACGAACAATGACGCGGTCTTCGGGCGGTTGGAAGACCGGTACGGGATCAACGGTGGCGGCCAGGACCTGTGGAAGGCGACGGCCGAGTTCGGCGTGCTGTACCGGGAGGGGGCGCTGCGGGACGGGGGCGGCGTCACTGTGCGGGTGGACACGCAGGAGGTGACGGGCGGCTGGGCGCGCGCCGGCATCGCGGTCCGCGACAGCCTCGCGGCGCCGGGTTCGCCCGGCTTCCTCAACCTCGCGGTGACTCCGGCGAACGGCGTGGTGATGTCGTACGACACGAACGGCGACGGCACGCTGGACACCTACCAGCGCATCACGGGGGTGAAGGCACCGGTGCTGCTGCGGATTTCGCGGGCGGGAGAGTCGTATACGGGGGCGTGCTCGACGGACGCCGGGGCGACGTGGCGGACGGCGGGGAGGGTGACGGTGGCGGGGGTGGCGCCGGCCCAGGACGCGGGGATGTTCATGAGTGCGGCGCATGGGGGGAGTGGGGGGCGGGGGACGGTTGAGTTCAGCGGGTGGCGGACGCGCTGAGGCGTGAGCGGTTGGGGGGCGTGCGGGTGCAGGTACGGGTGCGGGTCTGCCTGCGGCGCTTTCCCCTACCCGCCCCTTCCCGCAGTGACACTTTGCGGCTCCGCCGCGTGGGGGCAAGCCCCCAGCCCCCGGACGGGCTGGATTTGCCCGCTGAGCGGGAACATTCCCGCTCAGCGGCACCATCCAGCCCCTCCGGCGTTTGAGGAGCGGGGTCTGGGGCGGAGCCCCTCCCGCGGCGGAGCCGCATAGTGTCACAAGCGGGAAGGGGCGGGTAGGGGAAAGCGCCGCAGGCAACTCGCACCACAGACGCACCGCCCCCGAGGTGACCATCCGACGATTCGCTCGTTTTGCTGAACGTGCGCCCACAGGATGTTGTCACCAGCCGCCCTGCCCCCGATCCCGTCGACCCCATCGACGTCGAGCAGGCCGAGGCCGCGCTCGTCGAGCACTATCCGAGGCTCGTGCGGCTGGCGTATCTCGTGCTGCCGCCGCACCTCGGCCGCAACCGCCGCGTCCTGACCGCCCATTCGCTCGCCCAGCGTTCGCTGCCGCGCAGCCGCACGCCAGGGATCCCCGTGCCCCTGCCGCGCCGTCCTGGCGGCGCATCCACCGATCCGGGGTACGCGTACGTACGGCAGCGGGTGCTGCGCCAGGCCCTGGAGGCCGGGCTGCCGCTGCGCCGCAGGGCCTGGCCCAAGCGGGCGCAGCTGCCGCCGCTGCTGCCGCAGGTGTGGGGGCTCCGGCTGTTCCCGCGCTCCGGCGGCGCCGACGAACTCGCCCTGGACCAGCGGCTTTCGGCGCTCAGCGGCCCCGGCCGGGCGGCGTACGTACTGCGCGGCCTGGAGCGCATGCAGGACGCGGAGGTGGCGCGGGCGCTCACCGACGCCGGGGCCGCCGACCCGCACGCGGCACTCGCCGAGGCGGACACGGTCGAGTCGCCGGGGGGCGCGAGCGTGGCGGCGCTGCTGGGGTCCGGGGAGTTCGACCCGTGTTCCCTCCAGGCCAGGCCGACGGATTTGATGCGGCGGCGGCAGCACGCGAAGGCCGCACTCGCCGCGGCGGCCGCCGTGGTGGTGTGCGGGGCGCTGCTCGGGCTGCCGGGCGAGGGGTGGGGGCCCGACGGTGCGGCCGCGCCGACGTATGCCCGTAACCCGGCGTCCGAGCGGGCCCTCGACCCGTCGAAGACGGCCCGGGTCGCCGCCGGGGTGTGGAAGCGGTCCTCCCGTACCGACTTCTCCGTCTGGCCGGCCCGCGGCAACCTCACCGACGACAACGCCCTGCTGCGCCGCGCCCTCGCCGTCTGGGCCAGACCGGGCCCCTCCGTCCAGACCTCCGCGACCCCCGCCACCCCGGTCGGCCCCCCGATGGGCCCGCCGCAGCTGCTCTTCGCGGGCGATGTGGACCAGGCGCGGGTGGTGCTGTTGTACGACGGCCTGCGCGTCGTCCGGTACGCCGAGCCGCGCGACGGCACGGCGGGCGCGGCGCTCGACTTCGCGCGCGTGGACGGCGCGGACGCGGCGGCGGCGAACGCGCTGGTGGTGGGGCGCACCGACGGCAACGTCCGTTACTTGACGGCCCCCTGGGTGCGGAAGGCGTCCGTACGGGACCTGCTCGACCCGGCCGGCGTGCCGGTGGCACTGAAGCGCACCCCGGACGGTGTGACGGACCCCTTGTCGAGCCCCGCACAGGCGCGCGAGTGCCGCTCCTGGGACGCGCTCGAACTGCGCGACGACGCGGGCCCGCGCCTGATGACCGACCTCGGCGAGCTGGCCCCGGCCCGGCTGACGTCCGGCCCGCCGTCGGCGCCGCGCGATGTGAGCGGCCCGGAGGAGCGGGCGCGCTGGGCTCGTACGGCGTGCCTGCTGCCGGCGGTGCGTTCGCACGGCGTGCGCAGCGTGAACTCGTGGGGGTACGCCCAGCAGCCCCTCCCCGAGGGCAACGGCACCGCCGCCTGGCTCTGCACCCGCGCGGAGACGTGGCGGGGCACGGGCAGCAGAGTGCTGGCCCAGTTCCAGGCGCCGTCCGCGAAGAAGGGGGCGCCCGGCGCGATCGCGGCGCGCGCCGAGCACTCGCCGTCGTGCGGGGCGCGGGACCCGCGGGTGCTGGCAGGCGTGCTGTGGAAGTCGCGGGGCGGGAACTGGTACGTACTCGCCGCCGGGAGCGGCCAGTTCACGTCGGTCACCACGTCGGGCGGCGTGGAAGGCACCGCGCGCGGCAATCTGCTGGCGGTACGGGCGAAGGCGGGCGCGCAGGCGGATCTGGAGGGACGGGTGGAGAGCGGGGAGCGGGTGGGGGCGTTGCGGTAGGCAGTGCGTCTGCGCGGGCGGGTCCCGGTGCGGGTCCTGGCCCTGCGGGGCTTTCCCCTACCCGCCCCTTCCCGAAACTGGGGGCAAGCCCCCAGCCCCCAGCCCCCAGCCCCCAGCCCCCAGACAACACAGACGCCCCTGTCGGCCTCTTCTCAAGCGCCGGACGGGCTGGATTTGCCGCGCTGGAGCCCCCTGCGCAAGTCCAGCCCGTCCGGCGTTTGAGGAGAGGGGTCCGGGGCGGAGGCCTCCTGCGGAAAGGAGGGTGGGGAAAAGAAAACCCGCCGCACGACCCTGTTGCAGACTCGTACCCGTCAGTACATTGACGCCATGTCTAATACGCAGCAGGGGCCCGCACCGGCCGCGATCGCGTCCGAGCGGACGCCGCTCAAGGCCCGCAAGGTCTCCTTCGAGTGGGACGGCACACCTCTCCACTGGGTCCCGGGCGACCCGTTCACCACGCACACCATCAACGTGCTGCACCTGCTGCTCCCGGCGGGCGAGCGCTGGTTCGTGCACGTCTACAAGCAAGTGCTCCCGTACATCCACGACGACCGCCTGCGCGAGGACGTCATCGGCTTCATCGGCCAGGAGGCCATGCACTCCCAGGCCCACGACGACGTACTGCCGCACCTGAAGAAGCTCGGGCTCGACCCCACGCCGTACACCGCCCAGGTCGACTGGCTCTTCGAGAAGCTCCTCGGCGACCGCACCCTGCCCCCGGGCAAGGCCCGCACGTGGTGGCTGATGGAGCGGGTCGCCATCATCGCGGCCATCGAGCACTACACCGCGTTCCTCGGCGACTGGGTGCTCAACGCCGACGAACTCGACCGGCGCGGCGCCGACCCCACCATGCTCGACCTGCTGCGCTGGCACGGCGCGGAGGAGGTCGAGCACCGCTCCGTCGCCTTCGAGCTCTTCATGCACGTCGACGGCAGCTACCGGCGGCGGGTCAGGACCTGGGCGACCGCCTTCACCGCGCTGGTCTTCCTCTGGCAGCGCGGCTCCCGGTTCTTCATGGAGAACGACCCCACCCTTCTCGAAGGCAAGGCCACCTTCACGGACCTCGTACGACGCGGCCGGCAGGGCGTGCTGCCCGCGACCGGGGACATCATCCGCTCCGTCCCGCGCTACCTCAGCCGTACGTACCACCCCTCGCAGGAGGCCAGCACGGCGCAGGCCGTGGCCTACCTCGCGAACTCACCGGCCGCCACCGGCCTGCCCGCCACCACCGGAGGTTCCTGACATGCCCCGCGTACGCACGATCGCCCTCGCCGCGGGCGCCGCCCTGCTGGCGCAGCGGGCCATGCGCCGCCGCATCAGGCGCTCCCCGCTGTGGCCGATGCCTGCCTTGGAGAGCCCCACCTCCGGCACCCGAGCGGCCGCCTGCGCCCCCGCGCCCCTCCGCCTCCTCGTCACCGGCCGCACCGCCCCGGCCGACGGCGTCGTCGAACTCCACCTGGAGGCACTCGACACGGCCGACCTCCCCGCCTGGACCCCCGGCGCGCACGTCGACCTGGTCCTCCCCTCCGGCCAGGTACGTCAGTACTCGCTGTGCGGCGATCCGGCCGACCGCAGTACGTACACGCTCGCCACCCGTCTCATCGAGGACGGCAGGGGCGGCTCCCGCGAGGTCCACGAACAGCTGCACGAGGGCTCGGAGGTGGAGATCCGCGGCCCCCGCAACCGCTTCCCCCTCACCGACGCGCCCTCCTACGTCTTCGTCGCCGGCGGCATCGGCATCACGCCCGTCCTGCCCATGCTGCGCGCCGCCGAGGCCGCGGGCGCCGACTGGACGCTGCTCTACGGGGGCCGCAGCCGCGCCTCGATGCCGTACATCGAGGAGATCGAGAAGCTGGCGGCTCCCGAGCGCGTAACGATCGTCGCCGAGGACGAGGACGGCCTCCCCGACGTGCGGGCCGCCCTCGCGGACGCCGCCGAGGGCACGGCGGTCTACTGCTGCGGCCCCGAGGCCCTGATGGAAGCCGTCACCGAGTCCCTCCCCACCACCTGCACCCTCCACCTGGAGCGCTTCACCCCGGGCGCCCCCTCCGGCGGCGGTGGCACCTTCGAGGTCGAACTCCGGCGCACCGGCCGCACCGTGACCGTCCCCGCCGACGGCACGATCCTGGCGGCGGTCCGCCCCGAGGTCCCGAACGTCTCGTACTCCTGCGAGCAGGGCTTCTGCGGTACGTGCCAACAGCGCGTCCTGGAAGGACGGATCGATCACCGCGACGAGCTGCTGACCGACTCGGAGCGCGACGACTCCATGCTGATCTGCGTCTCGCGGGCGCTCGGTGACCGGCTGGTACTGGATCTGTAGTGCGCGGCGGCGGTTACGCTGCTCGGTATGACGACCGGGGTGCGCCGAAGAATGGGCGTCGAGGAACGCAGGCAGCAGCTGATCAGCGTCGCGCTGGAGCTGTTCAGCCATCGCTCGCCCGAAGACGTGTCGATCGACGAGATAGCGGCCGCCGCAGGAATCTCGCGGCCGCTCGTCTATCACTACTTCCCCGGCAAGCAGAGCCTGTACGAGGCCGCGCTGCGGCGGGCGGCCGACGAGCTGGCCGGGCGGTTCGTCGAGCCGCGCGAAGGCCCTTTGGGCGTACGCCTGTTGCGCGTGATGGGTCGCTTCTTCGACTTCGTCGACGACCACGGCCCCGGCTTCTCCGCGCTGATGCGCGGCGGCCCGGCGGTCGGTTCCTCGACGACGAACGCCATGATCGACGAGGTGCGCCAGGCGGCGTACGAGCAGATCCTCGCGCACCTCGGGATCAGCGACCCCCCGGCCCGGCTGGCGATGGTCGTACGGTCGTGGGTGTCGCTCGCCGAGTCCACGGCGCTGATCTGGCTGGACGGGCGGGAAATCCCGCGCGCCGAGCTGGAGCTCCAGCTCGTGCACGACTTCGCGGCGCTGGCGGCGGTGAGTGCGGCGTACGACGAGGAGATGGCGCGGATCCTGCTGGACATCCTCGCGCTGGAGCCCGCCGACGGGCTGTTCGGCGACCTCATCACGCGGCTCGGCGCGCTGGCTGCGGGGGCGTCGGAGACGGTCCCCGGTCAGCGACCGCCGTCGCCGTAGTGAACAGTGACTTGCTCGAAGCCGAGTGAGTGCAGCAGGCCCTGGAGCATGCTGGTGGTGTTCTTCTCGGCGCGTACGGTCAGTTCGCTCTTCTCGGCGGCCTCACCGATGTGACGGGCGGCGAGGCGGTTGACGGCGCGCTCGTCGGCCGGGTTGTCGGAGAAGAGGTCCCCGAGCCGGTCGAGCAGCCCGCGCTCCTTGGACACGGCGTACGAACGGTCCGCGTCCAGGGCCGGCTTCCCGAGCCGCGCGTGCGGCAGGCGCAGGGTGGCGGCGGTGCGGTCCTCGTTGACGGTGACCTGCCCCTCCCCCACCTTGCCGAGGTCGACGTACGCACCGACGGTGCCGGCGCCGACGTACAGCGTGCGGGTGCCGCGGACGGCGTCGGGAAGGAACTTGGCGTCCTTCTCCAGGTCCACGACGACCTGGAAGTTGCCCGACGCCGCCTCGTAACGGCTCATGTCCTGGATGGACCTCAGGAGCGCCGGGCCCGACCGGTCGTGGGTCTCCTCGCCGAAGAAGTCGTCGAAGCTCGGCAGAAGACTGACCCTGCCGGCCACGAGCAACACCACCACCAGCACCCCGACCACGCCCGCCACCTTGCCCCACCAGGGGAGGCGGGTGCGGGGCGGAACCTTGTCGACCTGCTGCTCGGTGCGAGTCATACGGTACGGATTCCCCCGGAACCTGCGTTGACGCTTGGCGCTGCTTCTTCGGGGGGAACTACTGGGCCCCTACCGGCGAGCCGCAATTGCCGTTCCGCACAGGCGACTTGACGAGTGACGGGACGGAACAGATCATTCCGAAGTAATCGAACACTAAACCGATCAAATGCCGCCCAGAGGAGCGCTCCGTGTGCCACAGTCCCCCAACAGGGCGCCTCACGCCCGGAATCAGGGGGAAGCAAGGAGTTCCTTCCGCACCTGACCCGGTACGCCGGGTTTCCCGCCTCGGCGCGCTGTGCGCGGCCGTGCTGTGCGCGGGACTGCTCTCCGCGTGCGGCGGGTGGGAGAAGAAGGCGGACCTGGCGGACCAGGACCGCTTTCTCAGGGAGTACGTGAACCTCCTCAACAAGACGGACGAGGACGGCTTGGCCGGCCTCCTCGACGACCATCCGCACGGAAGAGACGACGCACAAGCCCGGATCGAGGCATACGGCGGCCAGGAGTGGGACGTCACCTGGAACCGCACCTCCGACTTCCCGGACGTCTGGCAGGTCCGGCTGACCGGAACCGCCGGAGCGGACGGGCGTCCCGTCAAGGTCGTGGAGACCGTGAGCTGGGAGGACGAGCACTGGTTGCTGACCCCCCTGGACGGTGTGGTTACGAAGCCGCCCAATGCGGCGGACACGACCCCGCCGGAGTGACCGCCACGGGCCCGCGCTTCATGAGGGAGCGCGGGTCTTCACTCACCGTTACCCGGAGGCCTGCCTCTCGTGCAGCGGGTTGCCGGGGGTGGGAACGACGCGCCAGAACGACGTCTGCACGGCCCGGTAGCCGCGATGGTCCGGATTCAGGCCGGTGTGCTTGAGTGCCCAGATCTCGGCAGGTAGCCGATTCCCAACGGCGCAATCGGCGCTCTTCCCGCACGTCGTGCACTCCACGTCGTACAGCGGCTGCTCGGGTGCGCCCTCATGGGTGTCGGCGCCGAGCGTCCATTCCGCCGCTCGGATGATCGCTTTGACGGTCATCGGGCCCCTCCGGTGAGCTGCTCATGGCCGCGAGCGATCAGTCCGGCGACGTCATCCGGGTCGCACAACTGGCCCGCCCGGTCCATCGCCACGGCCCAGTACAGGCCGCACGGCGTGCTGCGGTCTGTGCGCGGTACGCCGAGCCAGGACCCGCGGCCCACACAGCGGACCAGGGGCGAGCGCCATGACTCTGTCGACCTGGGCGGCACCAGCGCGTAGTACCAGGTGCACGGGTCGTGGATCACCGGACCGTCGAGGGCCTTGACGAGGACGTCGGCCACCGCCTGCCATTCGTCGCTGTCGGCCGCAGCGTGCACGATCTCAGCGGGGACTCGTACGGCGTCGAAGCGACTGCCGAGCGGCAGCATCGCGACACTGTTCTCCGCCCATTCGGTCCATGCTGTCGCAGGTACGGGATGGGTACGCGCGAGCCAGTTGGCGATCGCTGTATCGGAATCGGTCCTGATGTGCACGGAGGGCCCCTCGCTGCGAGAGGTGCCAGGCGCGAAGGCACCTTCTGTACAGGCTGTTCGGTCGCTACCCATCCTGGACCTGTCCAGAGTCCCACTGAAGGCCGAAATAGGGACTCCCACAGGCCTCCAAAGGGACTTCCTGTCACCAGGGTTGAGGCATACCTTGGACTGGCACACACCGCCGGAGGTAAGAGATGCCCCGTCCCAACGGCAACACCAAGCTGAAGGCCGCTCGTGTCGCGGCCGGATACGCGACCCAGCAGGCGCTGGTCGACGCGCTCAACGACGCCGGCCCCCGACTCGGCCTTGGAATGCTGCAGGTCAGCCTGCGGCAGGTACGCCGCTGGGAATCCGAGAAACCACCTTGGCCGCAGGCGCATTACCAGCGCGCCCTCCGCCACGTCCTCGGCAACATGCCGATGACGGAACTCGGGTTCAGCCCCGCTTGGGGCACGGCCGGTGACCTTCTCGAAGACTCTTCTCAAGTGCTGACGCCGGGTGGCGCCGGTGCGATCGCCCCCGCTGCCCTTCCCTTGCCGAGCAGCGATGGCGGGTTTCAACCCGACAGCGTCGCCGCCGACTATGCCGTCGTCACGGCTGCGCATCGGCGGCTCTACTGGACGCTGCAACCGGCGCAGATGCACCCTACGGTCGTCGGACACATGCGGCTGGGCACAGCATTGATGTCTGAGACGGCCGGCCGGCCGCGGGCCGCCCTCGCGCGTGCGCTGGCCGAGTCCGCCCTGATGGCCGGGCGCATCGAGTTCTTCGACCTCCAGGCCCCGGACGCTGCCGCGGACACCTACATCCGCGCGCTCCAGGCTGCGGGCGAAGCCGATGACACCCTTCTCGGCGCTGCCGTTTTGGCACACGCCGCCTTCATCCCTGGATGGGCTGGTGAACGCAGCCTCGCGCAGGAGCGGATGAGGGCGGCCCGCTCCTACGCGCGACGAGGTCAGGCCAGCGCTGAGTTCCTCGCGTGGCTCGACGCGGTCGAGGCGGAATGTGAGACCCGTTGCGGACATCCGCGTACAGCACTCACCCTGATCAGGCATGCAGAGGACGTCCTCGCAGCGGGCAATCAGTACGTATCCCCGGAATGGATGGACTGGTTCAGTCCGACTCGGCTCGCAGCTTTCAAAGGGAACACCCAGTTGAAAGCCGGCCACCACGCCCAGGCCTCCGCGACCCTCCGGGAAGTCTTGAACGATCTGCCCGCTGCCGCGGGGAAACAGCGCGCGGTGGTGCTCGGTGATCTGGCGGCGGTGGCAGCTGCCGAGCACAAGGCGGAAGACGCCTGTAAGTGGGCGCAGCAAGCACTCGATCAACTCTCCGTGACCTGGTACGCCACGGGCATGGACCGCATTCGCGACGTCCGGCGAGCCCTCCAGCCGTGGCACGACCATCCGTCGGTCGTCGCCCTGGACGACGCCATGTTCGGGTGGCGCGCGACGGTCAGCGCGCTCCAGCGCTGAATTTCAGGATTGCTTCGGGCAGTTCGAGAAGCGACTCGATACGGAAGGCCGGCAGCTGCCTCGCCTCGTCGGTGTTCCACTGGATGGTGGCCCACGGCCCTCGGTGCACGAGGGCTGTGGGCATCCCCGCGGCCACGGCGGGCCTCAAGTCGTTGTCGACGCGGTCCCCGACGTAGAGGATCTCGTGAGCCTCGAAGGGCACGACCTCAGCGACTCGCTGGAAGAAGAGCGGATCGGGCTTGCTGGCACCCCAGTCGTCCGATGTGCCGATGAGGTCGACGTCCTTGGCGAAGAGGCTGCGCAGGATGCCTCCGGCGCGGACGGTCTGGTTGCCTGCGATGCCAAGCCACAGACCGGCCTCGCGCAGCGCGGCGAGGGCAGGGCGGACGTCGGGGTAGAGATCGCTCTCGTCGAAGTGCTCCGGCTGCCCGGCGGCGGCGCGAGCTTCGCGCTGCTCGTACAGGTCGAAGCCGGGCCGGAACTCCTGGAAGGTGTCCCGGTAGTCGCGACCCTGGGCAATGATCGCGCCGAACATGGCGGCAAAGGTATGGCGGGGTACGCCGAGCCAGTCGGCCCAGGTGCCGTACTCCCGCGTCTCGTCAACCAGGCACTCACCGACGTCGAAAACCACTGCGCGAATCATGATCGGCAGCGTAGGCGGATTTCGGGTACGACGAAAAGGCCCCCCTGCCCGGCGGACGGGACGGATTCCAGGGATCGTTGCAACACAGGTGAAGCGGTCAGTGCTGCCAGTCGGTTTCGCCGTCTGGGCCTACCAGGACTGGTTCGAGTCCTGAGCCGGTGAGGCTCCAGGACTCGTAGTCGGGATCTGGATCGACGCTGAGTCGAGTGCCGTCGTCAAAGCCGAGGGACAGGGTGCCGCGCCCGATGACCTCGGCTTTGGTGACGGCCTTGGTGAACAGACCGAGGAGCGGTGCCAGAGCCGTTCCCGTCCGAGGCAAGAGGATGGCCTGGGTGCCGGCGGCATCGGTGACGGTGATCGGCGTCTCGATGACGAGTTCGCCATCGAGGCGGATACGGCCGTCGGGCTCGTGATCAGTGAAGCTGATCCGGACCTGGTAGTCGAAGGCGGTGCGTGTGACACGGGCACCGACCAGCTCTGCGGGGACTTTCACCACACCTCCAGCGGCTCAGTGCGTCGTGAGCAGTGTAGACAGGCGTTCAGCTGGGGTTTCCCAGTCGAGTGTCTTGCGTGGGCGGCTGTTGAGCTCGGCGGCCACGGCGGCAAGGTGCTCGGGGCTGTGAACCGAGAGGTCCGTGCCCTTGGAAAGTACTGACGCAGCAGGCCGTTGGTGTTCTTGTTGGAACCGCGCTGCCAGGGGCTGGCCGGGTCGCAGAAGTAGACCGGCACGTCGGTGGCGACGGTGAACTCGTGGTGACGGCCCATTTCCCTGCCCTGGTCCCAGGGCAGGGAGCGCTTCAGGTGGGCGGGAAGGGCCTTGACAGTGTCCACCAGAGCGACGCGCACGGGCTCGGTGGCACGGCCGTGAGGCAGGTGGACCAGCAGCAGGTAACGGGTACTGCGTTCGACCAGGGTGCCGATGGCGGAGCCGTTCTCCCTGCCCATGATCAGGTCTCCCTCCCAGTGGCCGGGGACCGCACGGTCGTCCGCCTCGGCGGGACGCTCGCTGATCATGACCATGGGGTGGCGGTAGCGGGGCTGGCGCTGCTGGGCTTGTCGTCGGGGCTTGCGCCGGACACGTCCGGTGCGCAGGGCGCGGGCCAGCTCGCGGCGGAGTTCACCGCGGCCCTGGACGTAGAGGGCCTGGTAGATCGTCTCGTGGACCACGTGGATCTCCGGCCGGTCGGCGAGGTGGTCCTGGACGAAGTCGCGCAGCTGCGGGTTCGCACCGATCTTGCCGGGCTTGGGGCGGGGCCGGCGAGACTCGGCACGGGCCTCGGCGGCGTGCGGGCGGTACTGGCCGTTCGTTGGGTGCCGGTTGTGGCGTATCTCGCGGACCCGGTCGGCGATATGGATCCGCCCCTCAAGCGCGAGGTACCGAGACGACGAAACGACCCGCTCAGCGCGCACTCTTTATGCGGGCTGAGCGGGTCTGTTTTTCGTTGCGGCAGTGCCGTTGCGCCACCGCTTGCGAGTACGCCGGTTGATGCCGACGATCCGGCACGCCTCCCGGCTGCTCACACCTTGATCCATGAGCCGGAAGCATTCCTCCCGCTCACGGGCCAGCTTCCCGGCGCCGTGAGGCGAGCGGATCTTGCGGATCTCGAAGGCCATTGCGTCCCCGAAGTTCGGGTGTTGCAACGACCTCTAGAACCCAAGCGGCCGGGCAGGGGGCGCGATGCTGCTGATCAATGGACAGGAAAGGTTACTGCTGGGTGAAGACGGCGACCGTGCGGGCCGGGATCGTGAAGGTGGCTGTGGTCGGGTCGTACGCCGACTTCTTGACCGTCGTGTCCTTGCCTGCCGCCTGCACCGGGTGCAAGGCGTACGGCGTGTTCGTGAGGTCGGTCAGCCGCTGCTTCTGCTCGGCCGGGGTCGCGTTGAAGACCACGATCAGGTCGCCCGCGCGCATGGTGATCACTCCGGGTGTTTCCTCCTTGCCGGAGAGGGGGAAGGAGACCGCCGCCTGTACCTCGTCCGCCGAGGCGAGGCTGAGGGTCTTCTCCGTCGTACGGATCTTCAGCAGGTCCTCGTACGCCGCCGACGCGCCCTCGATGTCCCCGCAGTCCGGGGTCAGTGTGCCCGTCGTCAGCAGGGGCTTCGCGTAAGGCCACTTGGTCTTGTTGTCGGCCGCGAGCGGCAGGCCCCGGCCGAAGCCGTTGCCGTCGCGGCAGTCCCAGTGGATCGCGTTGTACCAGTCACCGCTGTCGTAGGAATTGCGGTCCAGGGACTTGGAGCGCAGGAGGTCCGTCCCCGACTGGGACAGCGCCGGACCCTGCGACAGCGCTGCCGTGGCCATCGCCAGTACCTGCATGCGCGAGCGGTCGGCTGCGGATGTCGTGCGTGGCAGCTTGAAGGCCAGGGCGTCGTAGAGGGTTTCGTTGTCGTGGGCGTCGGCGTAGGCCAGGGCGTCGCCGGGGGCGGCGGCGTATCCGGCGGGTGCGCCGTTGTAGTCGACCTCGGAGCCCTTGACCTTGCGGCCGGTCGTGTCGGTGAAGGTGTACGCCGCCAGGTTGCCGGTCAGGCCCACCTTGATCAGGTCCTGGTAGTGGAGGAGGCGCGCCTTCTGCTCGGACGGGGTGCCGTTGGCCGGGGAGGAGTTGGGGTCGGTGTAGAGGCCGGACGCGAAACCCTGCACGCCCGGGTCCTCGTCGAAGGGGCCTCCCCCGCGCACCGCGTCGCGCGCGCGGTCGGAGAAGGTCGCGATGCCCGTGCCGGCCATGTTCTTCTGGGTGGCCTGTTCGAAGCGGGCGTCGTCGGCGATCTCGCCGAAGTTCCAGCCTTCGCCGTACAGGACGATCTTCTTGCCGTCGACGCCGTCACGGGCGAGGGTCAGCTCGTCGAGCGCCTTGCGGACCGCCAGGATGTTCGCCTTCGGGTGGTGGCCCATGAGGTCGAAGCGGAAGCCGTCGACCTTGTAGTCCTTGGCCCAGGTGACGACGGAGTCCACGACCAGCTTGCCCATCATGGCGTTCTCGGGCGCGGTGTTCGCGCAGCAGGTGGACGTGGCCACCGTGCCGTCGGCCAGCAGCCGCTGGTAGTAGCCCGGGACGATCTTGTCGAGTACGGACTTGTCCGCCTGGCCCGACGCCACCGTGTGGTTGTAGACGACGTCCATGACCGTGCGCAGGCCGGAGTCGTTCAGGCCCTGGACCATCCGGCGGAACTCCACCGTGCGACGGGTGCCGTCGGGATCACTGGCGTACGAGCCCTCGGGGACCGTGTAGTGCAGCGGGTCGTAACCCCAGTTGTACGCGTCCTTCGCCGCCGCCTTCGCCACGCACGCCTGCTGCTCGTCCGAGTCGGGAGCGTAGGCGGAGAGGTCACAGGCGGGGCGCTGCTGGTCGGTCTTCTTCTCGGGGATGGTGCCGATGTCGAAGACGGGGAGCAGGTGGACGTAGGAGGTGCCGGCCTTGGCGAGCTTGTCGAGGTGCTTCATGCCCTTCGAGCCGCGGTCGGTGAAGGCGAGGTACTCCCCGGGGTGCTTCGCCGTGCGGTCGGCGACCGAGAAGTCCCTGACGTGCAGCTCCTGGATCTGCGCGTCGCGCAGCGGGGCCGCGGCCGGCTTCTTCAGCGTCGACCAGCCCTTGGGTGCCAGCTTCGGGTCGGTGAGGTCTACGACGAGGCTGCGGGCCGAGTCGGCGGTGAGCGCGGTCGAGTAGGGGTCGGTGACCTTGTTGGAGACGGCCTTCTGGACGCTGGGCGCCCAGACCTTCACGACGTAGCGGTACGGCTTGCCCGTCCACTTCTTGGTGCCGGTGACGGACCAGACGCCGCTGCGGTCGTCGCGCCGCATCGGGACGGTCCTGCCGTCGAGTTCGAGGGAGACGTGCCGGGCGGTCGGAGCCCAGAGGGAGAGGGACGGGCGGCCCTTGCGGAAGACGGGGCCGAGTGACGCCTTTGTGGCCGACGGGCTGTACGTGTCGTCGAGTACGCCCGGCAGCTGGACGCCGGTGGCGGCGAGCAGAGCGCCGTTGGCCGCGCGCTGGGTGGCGATGACCTGGCCGCGGAGGGACTCGCGGATCCTGTCCCGGTCGCGCGGGTCGACCGTGAAGGCCGGGTAGTCCTTGAGGTGCGGGTATTTCTGCTTCTGCGCGTCGGTCAGGGTGGCGGAAGACAGGCGCAGCCAGCGGCCCTCGTCGGAGAGCGCGCCGTCCACGACCGAGATGCCGCCCCCTCGGGCGTACACGAGCTGCTGGCTGGTGGCCTCGGTCGCCTTGACCTTCCAGACGACCGTTTCGGAGTCGATCCACTGGGCCTCGGCCTTGGTCAGGTCGAGCGAGGCCGCGCCGGCGGCCTGCGGCAGCAGGTACTTCGGCTGACCGGCCAGCATCCACACCTCGTTGCCGTGGGTGGCTACGTCGAGGGACTGGTCGCTCGGGAGGTCCTTCTCGTCTCCCTTGTGGAGGATGTACGAGAGGGACGTGGCGCCTGCGGCGAGCGGGACCTCGAAGGTCACGCCGTACGCGTCCTTCCTCACCGGCATCAGCGGCTTGGACCAGTCCGTCGGGTCCTTGGCGCCGGTCCAGGTGTGCAGACCCCAGCCGTCGTAGTCGCCGTCGGCCCGCTGGTAGTGGAGTACGGCCTTGGTCTTGTCCTGGGGCGGGTACGCGCCGTCGGGGGCGGTGGTGGCCTGGGCGTCCTTGCCCTGCTCGATCCAGACCTCGCCGGTCCTGCCGAGGTCGACTGTGCGCTGAGGGCCGTCTGCCGTGCCGTTCTTCTCGACGGTGTACGGGAGGGACGACGTGCCCTGGGCGAGCTTGACCCACGCGAAGGCGCCGTACGCGTCGCGCCCGGTGAAGGCGGCGGATTTGTCGCCCGTCTTGAGCTGCCAGCCGTCGTAGTCGCCGTCGGGGCGCTTGTAGTGGACTACCGCGTAGTCGCGCTCGACGGCCGTCGGCTTGCCGGGCGCGGGGGCCTGGCCCGCCGTCGTCGACGCGAGGGCGCTTGCGGTGCGTCCCGCGCTGTCCACTGCGACCGCCTTGTAGCGGAGGGCGGTTCCGGCCTTCACGTCACGGCCCAGGTACTGCGTGACCTTGTACGGGGCGTGGTCGGCGGAGCCGAGCGTGCGCCACTTGCCGTTGCCGGTCTGGGCGGCGAAGACGACACGGTTCAGCTGCCCGCCGTCGACGTCCGCGCTGATCTCGACGGTGCCGGTGGCGCCGGCCGCCGGTGCCTTGAGGGTGATGGCCGGCTTGGCCGCCGGGGCGGGGAGGGGCTTGGCGGCCCGGAGTGCGACGGACGACAGGGCGGGCACGGTGACGGTCAGCTTCCGGCCGGCGTCGCTGCGTACCGCTTCGGAAGCGCCGTACAGAGCACGGAAGTCGGTGCTCGGCGTGCCCACCGTCAGCTCGACGGTCTTCGGCTCGGCGCCGTTGTTGGTGGCGACGACGTACTCGGTCTTGCGGTTGGCATCGGTGCGGGAGAAGGCGTAGACGGAGCCTTGCGCGTGCAGCTCCTGCTGCACGCCGTCGCGCAGGGCGGGGTGGTTTTTCGTCAGTTTCGCGAGTTCGGCGATGGATTTGTAGATGGGGTGCGTGGTGTCGTACGCGTCGGAGGCGTGCGTACGGTCCGTGCCGAGCTGGTCGTCGTCGAGGTAGTCCGCGGTCTTCGACTCGAACAAGGTCTGGCGGGCGTCCTTGTCGCCGCCCGCACCCGTGAAGCCCTGCTCGTCGCCGTAGTAGACGACGGGGTTGCCACGCGAGAGGAACATCAGCTCGTTGGCGAGGCGGGCGCGCTTCAGCAGCTCGGCGTCGTCGGCCTTCGGGTTGTCCTGCTTGAGGAAGGTTCCGACGCGGCCCATGTCGTGGTTGCCGGTGAAGGAGACCTGCTCGTAGGCATTGGCCTTGTCGGTGGTGTAGCGGAAGTCCTCGGCGAAGACGTCGGCGAGCTTGGCCGCCGACGCGCCCTGGGAGGCGTACGCGCGGGTCGCGTCCTGGAGCGGGAAGTCGAGGGTGGAGTCGAGGCGGCCGCGCGTCACGTAGGGCGAGGTGACCTCGGTGTCGGCGGAGTAGACCTCACCGAACATGAAGAAGTCGTCCCGGCCCTGCTTCTCGGCGTACGCGTCGAGTGCGGTCGCCCACTGGGTCCAGAAGTCCAGGTCGACGTGCTTGACGGTGTCGATGCGGAAGCCGTCGATGTCGAAGTCGCGGACCCACTTCTGGTAGATCTCCGCCATGCCGTCGACGACCTCGGGGCGTTCCGTCCACAGGTCGTCGAGGCCAGCGAAGTCGCCGTACTCGGAGCTTTCGCCGGCGAAGGTGGAGTCGCCGCGGTTGTGGTACATCGTCGGGTCGTTGAGCCAGGACGGGACCTTTTTGTCGGCGTCGGCGTCCGGCTGCTGCTTGGGGGTGTACGGGAAGGCGTCGGCGTCGGTCCTGGGGATGCCCTCGCGGTCGTCGAAGGGCCTGCCCGACTTGTCGAGGTAGGGGTACGCGCCCTTGGGGCGGTAGCCGTACTTCTTCTCGGCGTAGTCGACGGTGTCGGCGGTGTGGTTGGTGATGACGTCGAAGAAGACCTTCATGCCCTTGTCGTGGGCTTTGTCGATCAGCTTCTCCAGGTCGGCGTTGGTGCCGAAGTGGGGGTCGACCTGGGTGAAGTCGGTGATCCAGTAGCCGTGGTAGCCGGCGCTGGCGTTCTGGCCCTCGCCCTGTACAGGTTTGTTCTTGAAGATCGGTGCCATCCAGATGGAGGTGGTACCGAGGTTCTTGATGTAGTCGAGCTTCTGGGTGAGGCCCTTGAGGTCGCCGCCCTGGTAGAAACCCTTGTCGGTGGGGTCGTAGCCGGTTTGGAGGCGTGAACCGGTGAGTCCGCCGCGGTCGTTGGCGGGGTCACCGTTGGCGAACCGGTCGGGCAGTACGAAGTAGAACTGCTCCCGGGTCAGGTCGTGCCGCGCGGGTTCGGCGGCGAGCGCCTTGTCCGAGGGCGGCGCGGGGGGTTTCGCCGCGGCGGCGCTTGCGCTTGCGGGTGGTGCGGGTATCAGTGCCGCGAACAGTGCGGCCGCGAGGGCTGCGCCGGCTCTGCTGGACATGGAGGTGCGCTCCTTCATTGGACGGGGAATCGGTGCGGTGCGTGGTGTGGGGGTGAGTCCTGGCGGGGAGGCGGGGTGCGGCGCGGCTGGGGGCAAGCCCCAAGACCCCCGGACGCCCTACGGGCGTGTCCTCAAACGCCGGACGGGCTGGATTTGCCCACTCAGCGGCACCATCCAGCCCCTCCGGCGTTTGAGGAGCGGGGTCTGGGGCGGAGCCCCAGTTCGGGAAGGGGCGGGTCGGGGAAGGCGCCGTTGGCAACCCGCACCTGCCCGGCGCCCGCACCCCACCCGCACCCGCCCTCAGCCGCCGCAGCTGCGCGCGTTCGCGTGCAGTGCCACCGCCGTGTTCGCGCCGAGCGTGGCCGTGAACTGGCCGGAGCCGTTCACCGTCACCGTCGTGTTGTTCTGCACGTTGCAGTACGAGCCGGCCGCCAGTGAAGTCTGGAAGGTGCGGGTCAGCGACCAGCTCTCGTGGTTGATGGCGACGTACGCCTTGTCACCCCGGCCGAACGCGATCTGATCGCCGCCGTTGTCCCACCAGTTCGTGACGCCCTGCCCCCGCGCCACGTTCCGGAAGCCGACCATGCTCTTGATCTCGGGCCAGTTGTGCTGGCACTTCCATCCGTCGCTCCAGCACGCGTTCACCGTGCCCCCGTTGGGCGGGCCCGCGTCGTGGCTGGAGAACTCGTAGCCGGAGTGCACGTCCGGCGCGCCGTACGGCCACGCCAGCATGAAGACATTGGCCAGCGTGTAGTTCGCGCCGTCCTTGTAGTTGAGGGTGTCGCCGCCGCGCTCCGTGTCGTGGTTGTCCACGAAGACCGCGGACTTGCCGCTCTCCATGTACCCCCAGCCCTCCCCGTAGTTCTTCAGGTAGGCCAGGTTCTCGTTGTTGAAGACCCGCTTGAGGTCACGGGCGTACCGGAACTCCTGCACATCCCCCGAGCCGAGGTACTCGCCCGGCGACACCGCCTCGCCCGCGCCGTGGATCGCCTCGTGCTTCCAGTACACGCCCGGGTTGCTCAGCCGCGACTTGATGTTGGCGAGGTCCGCGGCCGGCATGTGCTTGGCGGCGTCGATCCGGAAACCGTCGACGCCCAGCGACAGCAGGTCGTTCAGGTACGCCGCGATCCGGCCGCGCACGTAGTCCTCACCCGTGTCGAGGTCGGCGAGGCCGACCAGCTCGCAGTTCTGTACGTTCCACCGGTCGCCGTAGTTGTTGATCTGGGAGCGGCAGTCGTCCATGTCCGCGCCCGAGTACGTGCCGGGGTAGGTGTACTTCTCGTACGACGAGCCGCCCGTACCGGTCCCGTTGCCGGCCGCCATGTGGTTGATGACGCTGTCGGCGATGACCTTCACGCCGGCCGCGTGGCACGCGTTGACCATGTTCGCGAACGCGGTCCGGTCACCGAGCCGCCCCGCGATCTTGTAACTCACGGGCTGGTACGAGGTCCACCACTGGCCGCCCTGGATGTGCTCCTGCGGAGGGGATACCTGGACGAAGCCGTAGCCGGCCGGGCCCAGGGTCCGCGAGCACTCCTTGGCGACCGAGTCGAACTTCCACTCGAAGAGGACCGCCGTGACGTCTTTTGTGCCCGGCGGGGCCGCCTGCGCGGTCCCGGCGGGGGCCGTCAGGACGGCCGTACCGGCCGTAAGGGCGAGGGCGAGCGCGACAGAGAAGGGTCTGCGAGCCATTCTTTCCTCCTGCATGGGGGGAGGTGCGGGTGCGACGGTGCAGCCTCGCGCGGCAACGCGCCTTGCCCTCAAGGCCTGAATGTTCTTGCAGCAATAGTTGAAAACTAGCCGCGGGGCAGACCGTACGAGCCCCCACCTGCGCGGTCAACCCTTGCGACACAGTCCGCTAACCTGCGGGAAATCTGCCAGATTTCTTCTTGCAAGCTCTTTCGCAAGTACT
This sequence comes from Streptomyces sp. TRD_SC_5, assembly GCF_056836825.1. NCBI lineage: Bacteria > Bacillati > Actinomycetota > Actinomycetes > Kitasatosporales > Streptomycetaceae > Streptomyces > Streptomyces sp. TRD_SC_5. The sequence continues at coordinate 1,960,155 of NZ_JBWZZS010000001.1, forward strand.
TGCGAAGCTGTTACGTTCTCCTCGACTCCGGCCCGGCCGGCCGGGGGTCCGGCACGTCCGGGCCCCACGCGCCCGACCGGCCGGGTCGGGTACGGCAGGGAGATCCCCGGACCGTCGAATCCCCGCCGGCCCTACCTGGGCAGGCCCGGGGCTCCCCCTGCCCACCCGCCCCCGCCCCCACCCCCGGCGGCGCGTCGCGCCGGCTACCCCCGCGCCTGCGCCGTGGAGCTGCGCACCACCAGCTCCGGCTGGAAGACGTACTCCGTACGCTGCACCGGGTTGCCGCCGATCTCCTCCAGCAGCGCGCCCACAGCCGCCGTCGCCATCGCCTGCACCGGCTGGCGCACGGTGGTCAGCGGCGGGTTGGTGAAAGCGATCAGCTGCGAGTCGTCGAAGCCCACCACCGAGACGTCGTCGGGAACCTCCAGGCCGCGCTCGCGCGCCGCGCGCACCACGCCCAGCGCCATCATGTCGCTGCCGCACACGATGCCCGTACACCCCTTGTCGAGCAGCGCGCCGGCCGCGACCTGGCCGCCCTCGACGCTGAAGAGGGTGTGCCGGACCAGGGATTCGGCCTCGTCCCGCGGCATCCGCAGCGCGTCGGCCAGCGCGTCGACGAAGCCCTCCCTCTTGCGGCGCGAAGGGACGTACCGCTGTGGGCCGACCGCCAGGCCGATCCGTTCGTGGCCGAGTTCGGCGAGGTGACCGACGGCCATCCGCATCGCCGCGTGGTCGTCAGGTGACACGAACGGCGCGCTGATCGCCTCGTTGTAGCCGTTGATGAGGACGTACGGGACCCCACGCGCCGCCAGCCGCCCGTAACGCGCGGGGTCCGCCGACAGGTCGGCGTGCAGGCCGGACAGGAAGACGATGCCGCCGACGCCCCGCTCCACCAGCTGCTCGACGAGTTCGTCCTCGGTGACCCCGCCGGGCAGCTGGGTGCAGAGCACCGGCGTGTAGCCGTGCCCTGCCAGGACCTGCTCGACGACCTGGGCGAACGCCGGGAAGATCGGGTTGGTCAACTCGGGCGTGACCAGCCCGATCAGGCCCGCGCTGCGCCGCCGCAGCCGCACGGGGCGCTCGTATCCGAGGACATCGAGCGCCGCGAGCACCCGCTGGCGCGTGGTGTCCGCGACGCCCGGTTTGCCGTTCAGGACCCGGCTCACGGTGGCCTCACTGACGGAGGCGTGCTCCGCGATGTGCGCCAGCCGTGGCGCGGGAACGGTCACACCGTCCACCACACCGTGGTGTCCGCCGGAAGGTCGAACAGGTCGAAGTCGCCCTCGGGCAGCCGCACTTCGCCGCTGGCGAGCAGCACGCGGCCGGGTGCGGGGACGCGTATCGCCGCGCCCGTCGTGTTGACCGTGCAGACGAAGCCCTCGCGGGCGAAGGCCACCACGCCCTCGGGGGCGTCCAGCCACGCCACGTCCGTGCCCGCACCCAGGCCGGGGTGTTCGCGGCGTACAGCGAGCGCCGAGCGGTACAGCTCCAGGGTGGAGCCGGGGTCGCCGGTCTGTGTCTCGACGCTCAGCTCGCCCCAGCCGGCCGGCTGCGGCAGCCAGCTGCCGCCCGCGCCGAAACCGTGGGACGGCCCCCCGGCCGTCCACGGAATCGGCACCCTGCACCCGTCGCGGAAGCCGTCCTGGCCCTCCGCGCGGAAGAACGACGGGTCCTGGCGGGCCGCGTCGGGCAGGTCGGTGACGTCGGGCAGGCCCAGCTCCTCGCCCTGGTAGACGTACGCCGAACCGGGCAGCGCCAGCATCAGCAGCGTCGCCGCGCGGGCCCGGCGCAGGCCGAGCTCGCGGTCGCCGGGGGTGCGGATCTGCGTACCCATGCCCGGCGGGTTGGCGAACCGGGTGGCGTGCCGCGTGACGTCGTGGTTGGACAGCACCCAGGTCGCGGGCGCGTCGACCGGCCGCATCGCGGCGAGCGACACGTCGATGACTTCGCGCAGGGCGGCCGCGTCCCAGTCCGTGCCCAGGTACTGGAAGTTGAAAGCCTGGTGCAGCTCGTCGGGGCGCACATAGTTCGCCGTACGCTCAACCGTCGGCGTCCACGCCTCCGCCACGCCGATGCGCTCGCCCGGGTACTCGTCGAGGATCCGCCGCCAGGAGCGGTAGATCTGGTGGACGCCGTCCTGGTCGAAGAAGGGCATCACGTCATTGCCGAGCAGCTTCAGCTGGTCGTGGCTGCCGAGGTCGGGCAGGCCGTCCGCCTTGACCAGGCCGTGCGCGACGTCGATGCGGAAGCCGTCGACGCCCATGTCGAGCCAGAAGCGGAGGATCGAGCGGAACTCGTCGGCGACGGCCGGGTGTTCCCAGTTGAAGTCGGGCTGCTCGGGCGCGAAGAGGTGCAGGTACCAGTCGCCGGGCGTGCCGTCGGGGTTGGTGGCGCGCGTCCAGGCGGGGCCGCCGAAGATGGACTCCCAGTCGTTCGGGGGGAGTTCGCCGTCATCGCCCTTGCCCGGCTTGAAGTGGTAGCGGTCGCGCAGTGCGGAGCCGGGGCCCTCCTTGAGTGCGCGCTTGAACCACTCGTGCTGGTCGGAGGAGTGGTTGGGCACCAGGTCGACGATGATGCGCAGGCCCAGGTCGTGGGCGTCGCGGATCAGGGCGTCGGCGTCTAGGAGGGTGCCGAACATGGGGTCGATGGCCCGGTAGTCGGCCACGTCGTAGCCGGCGTCGGCCTGCGGGGACGCGTAGAAGGGGCTGAGCCAGACGGCGTCCACGCCGAGGTCCCTGAGGTACGGGAGGCGGCGGCGTACTCCTTCGAGGTCGCCCATGCCGTCGCCGTTGCCGTCGGCGAAACTGCGCGGATAGACCTGGTAGATCACCGCGTCACGCCACCAGCCGGTGCGCCGGTCTCCATGAGTGGGCACGCCGGTGGGGGTGGTGGGAGCAGCGAGGTGCTGGGTCATGTCGTCCCTGGAAGTCATGGGGGTGGGAGCGGCGCAGGGTCCTGTGTGCGGGGCCGGCGCCGCCGACGTACAAGAAGAGGGCGGTCAGCCCTTGACGGCTCCGGCGGACACGCCGGTCACCAGGTGGCGCTGGGCGAAGAGGAAGACCAGCGCGGCCGGGATGGCGATGAGGACCGAGGCCGCTGCCATCGGGCCCCATTGGGCGCCGTACTGGTTGACGAACTTCTGGAGGCCGCCCGCGAGGGTCATGTTCTCGTCGCCGACCATGAAGGCGGAGGCGTACGCGACTTCGCCCCAGGCCGTGACGAAGGAGTAGAACGCGGTCACCGCGATGCCGGGCTTGGCCAGCGGCAGGATCAGCCGCCAGAAGGTGCCGAACGGGGTGAGGCCGTCGACCTGGCCCGATTCGTCGATCTCGCGCGGGATGGTGTCGAAGAAGCCCTTCATCATCCAGGCGCAGAACGGCACGGCGATGGTGAGGTAGGTGATCACCAGGCCGGCCGGCTGGTTGAGCAGGCCCATGCTCGACATGATGTTGTAGATCGGCACGATCAGGACCGCGACCGGGAACATCTGGGTGATCAGCAGGGTCCACATGATGCCGCGCTTGCCGGGGAAGCGGAAACGGCTCACGGCGTAGCCGGTGGTGGCGGCGATGAAGACGCCGAGGACCGTGGTCAGGCCGGCGACGAGCAGCGAGTTCGCGAACCAGGTGAGGAACGGGGTGTCGTTCACCAGGTTCGTGTAATTGGTGAGCGTCGTGTCCTTGAAGAAGTCGGTGGTCGTCGCGTACGCCGGCGGCTTGAGCGAGGTCAGCAGGACCCACAGCACCGGGAACACGGCGATCACGGACGCCACGACGAGCGTGGCGTGCAGGCCGGCCGAGGCCAGCGGGGAACGCCGGCCGCGGAGCGGGGCGTTCAGCGTGGCGGGGGCGGCGGGGGTGGTGGGGGCAGTGGTCACCAGACATCTCCCTGCTTACGGAGCACTCGCCGGTAGACCGCGGCGAAGAGCATCAGAAGGATCAGGATCAGTACGCCCCAGGTGGAGGACTGCGCGAAGTCGCGGGGGCTGATCTCGAAGGAGAACTTGAACGCCTGGGTGACCAGGATCTGGGTGGCGTCACCGGGCCCGCCGCGCGTCAGCAGGAAGATCACCGGGAACATGTTGAAGGTCCAGATCGTGGACAGCAGGATCACGGTGGCGCTGACGGGGCGCAGTCCGGGCAGGGTGATGTGCCGGAAGCGCTGCCAGGCGTTGGCGCCGTCCATCTCGGCCGCTTCGTACTGGGCGCTGTCGATGGACTGGAGGCCGCCGAGAAGGGCGACCATCATGAACGGCACGCCGAGCCACACGTTGACGGCGATCACCGAGATCTTCGCCATGGTCGGGTCGTTGAGCCACGGCACCGCGTCGATGCCGCCGCCGGCCAGGATCCGGTTCAGGAAGCCGCGGTCCTCGTTGTAGAGGAAGCGCCAGGCGAAGACGGAGACGAAGCCGGGGATGGCCCACGGCAGGATCAGCATCATCCGGTAGAAGGACCGGCCCGCGATCCGGCGGTTGAGGATGTTCGCGAGGCCCAGGCCCAGCAGGAACGTGACGCTGACGCAGGAGACCGTCCACACCAGTGTCCAGCCGAGGGTGTCGAGGAACTGGTCGCCGGTGAGCGCGTCGGCGTAGTTGTCGAGACCCACGAACTCGTACGTAGCGGGCAGTTGGTTGACGCCGATGCTGCGCTCGACATTGCGCTCGTTGGCGTCGGTCATCGACAGGTAGATGCCGCGGAAGAGCGGATACCCGATGATCACGCCGATCACGATCGCCACGGGGGCGACCATGGTCCAGGCGTACCAGTAGGTGGAGAGCGACCGCCGGATCTTCCCCGGGGTCTTGCCAGCACCGCGGCTGGGGCCGCGGGCGACGTCGTCGCCCGCGGCCTTCGCCACCGACTGGCTGGTGTGGACAGCCATCAGTCGGCCTGCCTTCCTGTTACTTCCAGCCCTTGAGGAGCTTGCGGTACTGGTCGCCGGTGGTCTTGGCGCCCTTCTCCGGGGTGGTCTGGCCGGTGAGGACCTTGGTGTACTCGGTCACCAGCGGCGCGAAGAGGCTGCCGGTCTCCGGGATCCAGGGGCGCTCGACGGCCTTGTCGACGACGGGCTTGAAGAAGCCGACGATCTGGTTGTCCGAGACGCCCGGCTGGGAGTAGACCGACGTACGGGTCGGGAGCAGGCTGAGCTCCTTGGCGACCAGCGCCTGGCTCTCGGCGGAGGTCATGTACTCGCTGAAGGCGTACGAGGCTTCCAGGTTCTTGGAGCCCGCGTAGACGGCGAGGTTGTGGCCGCCCTGCGGGGCGCCCTGGCCCTTGCTGCCGGCCGGGACCGTGGTGATGCCCAGGTTGGCCTTGTCCTTGAACTCCTTGCCGGCGTACGTGTCGGCGACGGCCCACGGGCCGTTGATCATCATGGCGACCTTGCCGTCCTTGAACGCCGCCTGCATGTTCTCCCAGCCGTCGGTGGCGTCCGTCTTGGCGGCGCCCGAGTCGACGAGCTCCTTGACGACCTTCAGCGCCTTGACGCCGGGCTCCTGGTCGACCGTGACGCTCTTGCTCTTCGCGTCGACCAGATCGCCGCCCTCGCCGTAGAGGAAGGACAGGAACCAGTACGCGTCGTCGCCGCGCAGGTAGAGGCCTGTCTTGCCGGTCTTGTCCTTGATCTTCTTCGAGACGGTCTTCAGCTCGTCGATGCTCTTGGGCACCTCGACGCCGGCGTCCTTGAAGATCTTCTCGTTGTAGAAGAGGCCCATCGAGTCGATGACCTGCGGCACCGCGTACGTCTTGCCGTCGTACTTGGTACTGGCCGCGGCCTGCGCCAGGAAGTCCTTGTCGTTCTTCAGCGCGGCGGTGCCGTCCAGCGGCGCCAGGAGGCCGAGGTCCGCGAACTCCGGGGTCCAGGCGACCTCGGAGCGGATGACGTCGGGCGCGTCGGAACCGGACGAGGCGGCGTTCTTGAACTTGTTCTGCGCCTCACCGAAGGGGACGTTGACGTACTTCACGTCGACGTCGGGGTGCTTCTTCTCGAAGCCTTCCGCCAGCTTCTTGAAGACCTTGTCCTCACTGCCGACGGTCGAGGTGTCCCACCAGGTGACGGTGCCGGACAGCTTGCCCGAGGCCTTCTTGTCACCGGTGTCCTCACTGTCTCCGCCGCATGCGGTCGCCGCGAGCGCCAGGGTCGCGACCAGGGCGGTGGCCGTTATGCCACGTCGCATCTGAACTCCTTCAACTGCCGAACCGCTCCGTCGCGGCGCCGGGTCGTCGAGGAACGTAACAAGGATGAAAGAAGACCGAAAGAGCTTGCGAAGATTTTCCGCAAGCGCGGCCGATCGTTACATCGGCGTGTCCTCACGGTTGCCGTCGAACCCCTTGTCAGGCGGGGCGCGCACGGGTTAACGGGCTTGCGGGCCACCCTGCAAGCACTACCGCAAGGACTTGCAGGACTGTTACTTTCGAGGTGCGCCAGCGTTGATCTCGTAGACCGGCCCAGGACCGGCCCGGCCCGTACCCGCCCCGTATACGAGAGGGATCTTCATGACGCAGGAGCTCGCACCCACCCGGACGGCCCCGGAGCGGGGCTGGTGGCGCGACGCCGTCATCTATCAGGTGTACGTGCGCTCCTTCGCCGACAGCGACGGCGACGGCATCGGCGATCTGCGCGGCATCCGCGAGCGCCTGCCACATGTGGCGGCCCTGGGCGCCGACGCGGTCTGGCTGACCCCCTTCTACGCCTCGCCGCAGGCCGACGGCGGCTACGACGTGGCCGACTACCGCACCGTCGACCCGCTCTTCGGCACCCTCGACGACGCCGCGGAACTGATCAACACCGCGCACGGCCTGAACCTGCGCGTGATCGTCGACGTCGTCCCGAACCACACCTCCGACCAGCACGCGTGGTTCCGGGCCGCACTGGCCGACCAGCAGGGCGGCCCGGCGCGCGAGCGCTACCACTTCCACCCCGGCAGAGGCACCAACGGCGAGCTGCCACCCAACGACTGGGAGTCGGTCTTCGGCGGCCCGGCCTGGACCCGCACCCCCGACGGCGACTGGTACCTGCACCTCTTCGCGCCCGAGCAGCCCGACCTCAACTGGCACAACCCCGAGGTCCACGAGGAGTTCGAGTCGATCCTGCGCTTCTGGCTGGGCCTGGGCGTGGACGGCTTCCGCGTCGACGTCGCCCACGGCATGGTCAAGGCGGAGGGCCTGCCCGACATCGGCGCCCGCGAGCAGGCCAAGATGATCGGCTCGCAGGTCCTGCCGTTCTTCGACCAGGACGGCGTCCACGACATCCACCGCTCCTGGCGCAGGCTGCTGGACTCGTACGACGGCAAGCGCATCGGCGTCGCCGAGGCGTGGGCCCCCTCCCCCGAGCGGCTCGCCCTGTACGTACGCCCCGACGAGCTGCACCAGGCGTTCAACTTCCAGTTCCTGAACTGTCCCTGGGACGCGCAGGCGATGCGCGCCGTGATCGAGACGTCGCTGGCAGCGACCACGCTCGTCGGCGCCCCCACCACCTGGGTCCTGTCCAACCACGACGTGGTCCGCCACCTCACCCGTTACGGCGGCGGGGACGACGCGCTGGGGCTGCGCCGGGCCCGCGCCGCCGCGCTGCTCATGCTGGCGCTGCCCGGTTCGGCGTACCTCTACCAGGGCGAGGAGCTGGGCCTGCCGGAGGTCACCGACCTGCCCGACGAGGTCCGCCAGGACCCGTCCTTCTTCCGCACCGACGGCCAGGACGGCCTGCGCGACGGATCGAGGGTGCCGATGCCCTGGTCGGGCGACGCGCCGCCGTACGGCTTCTCCCCCGAGGGCGCCGCGCCGTCCTGGCTGCCGCAGCCCGACGCCTGGAAGACCCTGACCGTCGAGGCCCAGACCGGCGCCCCGTACTCCACCCTGGAGCTCTACCGCTCCGCGCTCGCCCTGCGCCGCGAACTCCCCGGCCTGGGCGACGGCCCGATGACGTGGGAGCAGGCCCCCGGCGGGTACCCCGACGGTCTGCTGATCTTCAGCCGCCCGGGCTTCGTCTGCACCCTCAACACCACACCCCGTCCCACCGAACTCCCCACCCCGGGCCGCCTGCTGATCGCCTCCGAAGCACCTTCCGAAGACGCGGGTACGGTCACCCTCCCGCCCGATTCCTGCGCTTGGTGGGCAATCTGACATGCGCCCGGTACAGTCCACTCCCATGACCGCACGGCTTGCCGACATCGCAGCCCAGGCGGGGGTCAGTGAAGCGACGGTCAGCCGCGTGCTCAACGGCAAACCCGGGGTTGCCGCGGCCACCCGCGAATCCGTACTCGCCGCGCTCGACGTCCTCGGATACGAGCGCCCGGTACGGCTGCGCAGGCGCAGCGCGGGACTGGTCGGACTCATAACCCCCGAGCTCGAGAACCCGATCTTCCCGGCCCTGGCCCAGGTCATCGGCCAGGGCCTGACCCGCCAGGGCTACACGCCCGTCCTGGCCACCCAGACCCCCGGCGGCTCCACCGAGGACGAGCTCACCGAGATGCTCGTGGACCGAGGGGTCTCCGGCATCATCTTCGTCTCCGGCCTCCACGCCGACACCACGGCCGACATGCAGCGATACGAGCAGCTGCGCGCCCAGGGTGTCCCCTTCGTGCTGGTCAACGGCTTCTCGCCGAAGGTGCAGGCGCCCTTCATCTCTCCGGACGACCGGGCGGCGATGCGGCTGGCGGTGACGCACCTGGCGTCGCTGGGTCACACCGGGATCGGTCTGGCCGTCGGCCCGAAGCGGTTCGTTCCCGTACTCCGCAAGATCGAGGGTTTCCGCGCCGCCATGCAGGAGCGGCTCGGCCTGACCCCCGAGGAGACGGAGGAGCTGATCCAGCACTCCCTCTACACCCTGGAGGGCGGCCAGGCCGCCGCCTCCGCGCTGATCGAGCGCGGGTGTACGGCGATCGTGTGCGCCAGCGACATGATGGCGCTCGGCGCGATCCGCGCGGCCCGCCGGCTGGGCCTGGACGTACCGCGTGACATCTCGGTGGTCGGCTTCGACGATTCGCCGCTCATAGCGTTCACCGACCCGCCTCTGACGACCATCAGGCAGCCGGTGACGGCGATGGGCCAGGCGGCGGTCCGTACGCTCCTCGAAGAGGTCGGCGGCACACCCGCACCGCACAGCGAATTCGTCTTCATGCCCGAGCTGGTAGTACGCGGTTCAACCGCATCCGGGCCTCGCTCATAGCGCTCAGCACGTGCATACGTCACCCGACCGGAGGATGATCGGAGGGGTGGTGAGCATCTGGCAGACTCTCTCCCCATGGGTGACTCGACCGTGAAGACTCTGGCAGGCCGGACGGCCACCGACCCGTCACCCGTCGTGGAGGACGAGGAGCAGCAGCAGCCGTCTTCGCGGTCCGCTGCTCTGAAGAGGCTGCGCTCACCGCGCCATCCGCGCATCTGGTTCGAAATCCTGCTGATCGCGGTCAGTTACTGGACGTACTCGCTGATCCGCAATGCCGTGCCCGAGCAGAAGGCCGCCGCCCTGCGCAACGCGGACTGGATCTGGCGGGCGGAGCAGGACCTGGGGATCGCGGTCGAGGAGACGGTCAATCGCGCCGTGAACTCGGTGACATGGCTGATCGTGTCGATGAACTACTACTACGCGACGCTGCACTTCATCGTGACGATCGGTGTGCTGGTCTGGCTCTTCCGCCGCCATCCCGGGCGTTACGCCGCCACCCGCCTCGTCCTCTTCGCGACCACGGGCATCGCCCTGCTCGGCTACTACCTGTACCCTCTGGCGCCGCCCCGGCTGATGAACGGGCACGGCTTCATCGACACGGTCCTGGTGCACCAGACCTGGGGTTCGATGGCTTCCGGCAACTTCAAGAACATGTCGAACCAGTACGCCGCGATGCCCTCCATGCACATCGGCTGGTCCCTGTGGTGCGGCGTGACGATCTTCGCGCTGGCCTCCGTCCCCTGGGCCAAGATCCTCGGCCTGCTCTACCCGACGGTGACCCTGGTCGTGATCGTCGCCACCGCCAACCACTTCTGGCTGGACGCGGTCGGCGGCCTGCTCTGCCTCGCCTTCGGCTACACCCTCAGCCGCACCTGGTACGGCGCGCTGCCGCACCACCTGCCGAAGGTGGTCGCCGAGGACGCGTCCCGGCCCCGTACGGGCCGCCGCCGGGTGTGGCCGGTACGGGCGTAGGCGGAGCCCCAGCAGCCCACCCCGGCACATCCAGCCCGTCCGGCGTTTGAGGACTTCGGGAAGGGGCGGGTGGGGGAATACCTCAGCCCCGGTGCGTGATCCTGCCCCCGGTGACGGTCAGGCGTACGGGCGCCTCAGCCACCTCGTCAGCCGGCGCCTCGACCGGGTCCAGCCCGAAGGCCGTGAGGTCGGCGCGCAGACCGGGCGCGATACGACCCGACACGGCCTGCTCACCCGCCGCCACCGCCGCGTGCGTCGTACAGCCCTCCAGGGACATCAGACCGGTCAGCGAGCGCCCAGCCTCAGCCGCGCCACGCGGCGCACGGGCGGTGGCCAGGACCTGACGGGCGTCGTAGTGGGCGATGGGCCAGTCGGAGCCGAGGGCCAGCACGGCGCCCGCGTCCCGCAGATCGCGGCAGCGCCACGCGCGGGCCGCCCGCTCGTCTCCGAGCCGCTTCGACCACTCGTCGGTGTGGTCGGCGCGGGTGTACGCCGTGTGGGGCGGCTGCATCGAGGCGATCACGCCGAGCTCCCAGAAGCGGACGATCTGGTCCTCGGGGACGGTCTCGATGTGCTCGATGCGGTGGCGCAGCCGCCCGCTCGCGCCGAGCGATTCGACGGTGTCCAGGACATGACGCACGGCGGCGTCACCGATGGCGTGGGTGGCCGTGCGTACCCCTGCCCTGTGGAGGTGGCGAACCGCATTGGTGTACGCCGCCGGGTCCGGCCAGAACGCCTCCGTTCCCTGGCCGTGGCAGTCGGCGTGCTCCAGCCAGGCGGTGCCGCCCTCGACCGTGCCGTCCATGAAGAACTTGACGCCGCCGACGCGCCAGAGGCGGCCCGATTCCTTCTGGAGGGCGACGAGCTCGTCGAGGTCGGCGCTGTCCGCGCCGGGCATGCACCACGGGGCGAGGAGGAGCCGTACGGGAAGGTCGTCGGTCTCCTCGACCGCGGCGAGGAGCTCCAGGGAGTCGCCGCCGAGGTCCATCACATGGGCGCCGGTCAGACCGGTGGCGGCCATCGCGGTGAGCAGCTCGCCGAGGCGGGCGCGGCGCTCGGTGTACGAGGGCCTGGGCACGACGGCGTCGACGAGGTCCATGGCGGCGTGCTCGACGAGGTGCCCGGTGGGACGGCCGTCGGCGTCGCAGACGATCTCCGAGCGCTGCGCGAAGGTGCGGGGCCCGGTGATGCCCGCGGCCTGGAGTGCGGCGCCGTTGACGAGGGCCGAGTGTCCGTCGTACAGGCGGATGAAGGCCGGCGCGCCGGCCACGGCGTCCTCGATGAGCGCGCGGTCGACAGGGCGGCCGCCGAAGGCGTTGTGGTCGAGGCCGAAGGCGACGATCCAGCCGTCCTCTCTGCGCTCGGCGGCGGCGAGGGCGGCGCGGAGGGAGTCGAGGTCGCGTACGGCGGAGAGGTCGAGCCCGGTGGACATCTCCAGGCCCCACACGGGGTGGCTGTGGCTGTCGACCAGGCCGGGGGTGAGGGTGGCTCCCGAGAGGCCGACGGTCTCGGTGCCGGGACCCCGCCAGTCCCGTACGTCGGACGCGTCGCCGACAGCGGTGATCAGTCCGTCCCGTACGGCGACGGCGGTGACTTCGGGGAGGGCGGGGTCGAGGGTGCGGACGTGGGCGCCGGTGAGGATGAGATCGGCTTCAGACACGTTCTTCTGCTTCCTTGCTACTGCTTGCTCGTCTACTGATTGCTCGACTACTGGTTACTCGCTGGGCTCTGCGGCGAAGTCGGCGTACACCTGCGGTCTGCTGCGGCGCAGGCGCAGGGCGATGGCGATGCCGAGGAGGAAGACGGCGGGCACGATCGCGACGAGAGTGACGTTGATGGCCGGGGTCGCTCCCGTGAACAGCTCGACGTTCGTCGCCACCAGGTAGAGCGCGGCGGCGAGCAGCACGGCGGCCAGGGCGGGGGTGATGGTGGTGCGCCAGATGCTCTCGGTGTGGCTGATGCGCCGGAAGAAGAACGGCACGGCGATGGCGGCCAGCAGTTGCAGCGCCATCAGGCCGATCATGCCGGGGGTGTTCACCCACAACAGCAGCTGGGTGTACGGGTCCGCCCCGGCCAGGGCGAAGCCGAGGACGACGACCAGGCCCAGCGCTGTCTGCGCGGCGCCGGCGAGGTAGGGCGAGCGGTGACGGTGGTGGACCTTGCCGAGCGCGGCGGGCAGGACGCCTTCCTCCGCGAGGGAGAGCCCGTACCGGTTGATGGCGTTGTGGAAGGCGAGCAGGGACGCGATGACGCTGGAGACGATGAGGATGTGCATCAGGTCGGCGGCCCAGCTGCCGACGTACGTGGTGATGGCGGTGAAGAAGAGCCCGCCCGCGTCGTCGGTGGCGGCCTGGACGACCTTGTCGGAGCCGTACGCCTGGATGACCGTCCAGACGATGAAGGCGTAGAAGAGGCCGAGGAAGGCGACGGCCGTGTAGGTGGCGCGCGGGATCGTACGGGCGGGATCGCGGGCCTCGCGGCGGTAGATGGCCGTGGACTCGAAGCCGGTGAACGCGGCGAAGGCCATGGCCAGTACGGCGACCATGCCGGGCCCGACCATGTTGCCGGGGGTGAAGGAGTCGGCGGACAGCCCGTCCGCGCCACCATCCAGGAGAACGCCTCCTGCCAGCAGCACCAGAATCCCGGTCTCGGCGAGCAGCAGTACGCCGAGGATCTTGGCGCCGAAGTCGATGGACCGGTAGCCGAGGTACCAGACCAGCAGGAGCCCGGCGACGGACACCGGGAGCCACGGTATGTCGATGCCCCAGAGGGACTTGGCGGTGTCCTGGGTGGCACTGCCGAGGAGGCCGTAGACGCCGATCTCCATGCCGTTGTAGCCGATCATGGCGAGCAGCGCGGCGCCCATACCGACGGGGCGGCCCAGACCCCGGGTGATGTACGCGTAGAACCCGCCGCCGTGGCGGACGTACCGGGTCATGGCGGTGAAGCCGACGGCGAAGACGGCGAGCGTGATGCCTGCCATGAGGTAGCCGGCCGGGGCGCCGATGCCGCCGAGCATGATGGCGAGCGGGGCGACGCCGGCCATGACGGTGAGCGGGGCGGCGGCCGAGACGACGAAGAAGACGATGTCCGAGGTGCCGAGGGTGGCGCGGCGGAGGGTGGGCGGCCGGGTGGCCGGTCCGGTTCTCTCCGGGGAGGTCTTGGGGATCGCTGACATGCGGGCACAGGCCCTTCTGCGGCAGGCGGGGAGGCAGGGGCGACACGACCGTTGCACCGAAAACCTAAAGGCTTTCGGTTTCTGGTTTCGGGCAATGTAGCCTCCGGACGGAGATCCGGGAAGAGCTGAGAACGAGGGGACCGACATGGGCCGGCCGCGCACACCGCTCCTGGACAGGGAGCGCATCGCCACGACGGCGCTGGAGCTCGTCGACCGGCAGGGCGAGTTCAGCGTTCCGCAGATCGCGCGGCGGCTCGGGGTGCAGACCGGGTCGGTGTACCACCATGTGGACGGGCGGGACGGGATCGTCGAGCTGCTGCGGATACGCGTCGCCTCGGCCATCGACACCTCGACGCTGGAACTGAAGCCCTGGGACGCGGCGATGACCGCCTGGGCCCGCTCGTACCGCGCCGCGTTCGCCGCTCACCCGCGGGCGATCCCGCTGCTCATGACGTCACCGGTGCGCGCGCCGAAGGTTCTCGACCAGTACGAGCGGGCGGTACGGCTGCTGCTGGACGCGGGCTTCGCGACGGCGGACGTGATGGTCGTGATCAGCGCGCTGGAGAACCTGGTGCTGGGCTCGGCGCTGGACATGGCGGCGCCGGAGACGATGTGGGAACTCCCGGACGCGACGACGACGCCGGGGCTGGCCCTTGCCTTGGCGGCGGCGGGCCCGGACCGCACGCACGCGGCGTTCGATCTGGCCCTGGAGGGGTTCATGGCGCACTGCCGCGCGTTGCTGGCGGGGGCGTCGTCGTAACGGATGGAGCGGGGCGGCTGCGCGGGGCTTTCCCCTACCCGCCCCTTCCCTGCTGACATTGCGGCTCAGCGGCGCCACCCAGCCTCTCCGGCGTTTTGAGGAGCGGGGCCTGGGGCAGCGCCCCAGGCCGGGAAGGGGCGGGGTGGGGTGGGGAAAGGCTCCGCGCAGCGGCACCCCCGCGCCCCAACACCACTCGCCGCACCGACGCACGCACGCCTACCCCCCGTAGAACAACTCCTCAGCCACCGCCCGAGCCCGCCGCGTCGTACGCCGGTAGTCGTCCAGCATGTCCCCCACATGCCCCGCCTCGTACCCCAAGTACCGTGCCACCGCGCCCAGTTCACGCCCGTCCGAGGGGAACGTGTCGCCCGGCCTCCCCCGTACCAGCATCACCGCGTTGCGCACCCGCGTCGCCAGTACCCACGCCTCTTCGAGGACCGACGCGTCGTCCGGGGCGATAAGTTCCGCCGCCCGGGCCGCCGCGAGCGCCTCGCGCGTGCGGGTCGTCCGCAGGCCCGGCACCGCCGAACCGTGCCGCATCTGCAGCAGCTGGACCGTCCACTCCACGTCGCTCAGCCCGCCCCGCCCCAGCTTCGCGTGCAGCGTCGGGTCCGCGCCGCGCGGCATCCGCTCCGACTCCATGCGAGCCTTGAGCCGCCGGATATCGCGCACCGCGTCGTCGTCGAGCCCCGCCCGCGGATACCGCAGCGGATCGACGAGTTCGACGAACCGCCGCCCGAGGTCCGCGTCCCCCGCCATCGGCTCCGCGCGCAGCAGCGCCTGGCTCTCCCAGACCAGCGACCAACGCCGGTAGTACGCCGCGTAGGAGGCGAGCGTACGCACCATCGGACCGCTCTTGCCCTCCGGCCGCAGGTCCGCGTCGATCAGCAACGGCGGGTCCGAGGTCGGCAGTTGGAGCAGTCGGCGCATCTCCGCGACGACCGTGTTCGCCGCCCGCGCCGCCTCCTGCTCGTCCGCTCCCTCGCGCGGCTCGTGCACGAAAAGTACGTCGGCGTCGGACCCGTAACCCAGCTCGTGGCCGCCGAAGCGCCCCATCCCGATCACCGCGAACCGCGTCGGCAGCGTGTCCCCCCACTGCTGACGCACGGCGGCCCGCAGCGCACCGGCCAGCGTGGCGGCGTTCAGGTCGGTCAGGGCGTTGCCGACCCGGTCGACGAGCGCGCCGGGGTCCTGCTCCGCCGGGCTCTCCTCGGTTCCGTACGATCCGATGAGGTCACCCGCGGCGGTACGGAACATCTCCCGCCGCCGCACCCCGCGCGCCGCCGCCACCGCCGCCTCCGCGCCGCCCGAGCGCCCGACCGCCGCCAGCACCTCCTGCTCCAGATGCGCCCGGCCGCGCGGCTTCAGCCCCTCGGGGTCGCCGAGCAACGCCACCGCTTCCGGCGCCCGCAGCAGCAGGTCGGGAGCGAGCCGCCCGGCCGACAGAACCCGCGCCAGGTTCTCCGCCGCCGCCCCCTCGTCCCGCAGCAGCCGCAGGTACCACGGCGTCTTGCCCAGCGCGTCGGACACCTTCCGGAAGCCCAGCAGCCCGGCGTCCGGGTCCGCGGAATCGGCGAACCACCCCAACAGCACCGGCAGCAGCGTCCGTTGGATGGCCGCCTTGCGCGTGACGCCGGACGACAGTGCCTCCAGATGCCGCAGCGCCGCGGCCGGATCGGCGTACCCGAGAGCTTCGAGCCGCTGTCCCGCCGCCTTCGGGCTGAGCCGGATCTCGCCGGGCGCGAGCTGCGCGACCGCGTCGAGCAGCGGCCGGTAGAAGATCTTCTCGTGCAGCCGCCGCACCACCCCGGCGTGCCGCCGCCACGCCCGGTTGAGCTGCGCGACGGGCTCCGTGCGCAGCCCGAGCGAGCGCCCGAGCCGCCGCAGACCCGCCTCGTCCTGCGGCACCAGGTGCGTGCGGCGCAGCCGGTACAGCTGGATGCGGTGCTCCATGGCGCGCAGGAAGCGGTACGCCTCCTCCAGCTGCACGGCGTCCGCCCGCCCCACGTACCCGCCGGCCGAAAGCGCCTCCAGCGCCCCCAGCGTCGACCCCTGGTGCAGCGTCGCGTCGCTGCGACCGTGCACCAACTGCAGCAGCTGTACGGCGAATTCGACGTCCCGCAGCCCACCGGGACCCAGCTTGAGCTCGCGCTCCACCTGCGCGGCCGGGATGTTGTCGACGACGCGGCGGCGCATCTTCTGTACGTCGGACACGAAGTTCTCGCGCTCGGCGGCCTGCCACACGAGCGGCGACACGGCCTCGACGTACGCCTCGCCCAGCGCCAGGTCACCGGCGACCGCCCGCGCCTTGAGCAGCGCCTGGAACTCCCACGTCTTGGCCCACCGCTGGTAGTACGCGAGGTGGCTGGAGAGCGTCCGTACCAGCGGCCCGTTGCGCCCCTCGGGCCGCAGATTCGCGTCGACCGGCCAGATCGTGCCCTCGATGTTCGTCTCGGAGCAGATCCGCATCAGGTGGGAGGCGAGGCGGGTCGCGGCGCGGATCGCCTGCTCCTCGTCGGCGCCCTGAGCGCCCCGCGCGCCCTCAACCGCCTCCGCCACGAAGATCACGTCCACGTCGGAGACGTAGTTCAGCTCGTGACCGCCGCACTTGCCCATCGCGACGACCGCCAGCCGGCACACGGCGGCGTCCTCCGGAGCGGCCTTGCGGGCGATGGCGAGCGCGGCCCGCAGCGTCGCCGTCGCCAGGTCGGCCAGTTCGGCCGCCGCCTGAGCGACGTCCGTCGTACCGCACACATCGCGGGCGGCGATCGACAGCAGGCAGCGCCGGTACGCGACCCGCAGCGACACGGGGTCGGCGGCGTCGGCGAGACACCGCTCGAATTCGGCGATCCCGGGGTGGAGATCCGCCGCCTCGTACGTGACGAGCGCCTGCCAGTCGCGGTGGTGCCGCGCCAGGTGGTCACCGAGCGCCTCGGACGCGCCGAGCACCCCGAGCAGCCGGTCGCGCAGGGGCTTGGCGGTGACGAGGGTGTCGAGAAAGACCCGCCGCTCGGCGTCGTCCTGGGCCTCCGCCAGCCGTACGAGCCCGAGGAGCGCCAGGTCCGGGTCGGCGGTCGCGCCGAGCGCGTCGAGGAGCACCGGGTCGCCCCGTACCGCGGCCAGCTCAGGAGCGCCCAGGAGCCGCTCGGCGGCGGACGGATCCGTGAAACCGCGCCGCAGCAGCCGCGTGAAGGTACTGCTCCTGCGCCCCGGCGCCGACATTCTGCCTCCCGCTCCGGCCGTCCCGCGGTCCGTACGGCCGTCGGGTCAAGGTCCGGCTCACGAGCCTATCCGCAGGATCGGCGGGACGGCCTGCGGCCCGGGCGCGGCACGGGCTGTGACGGAGAAGGCCAGTGACATCCGCAACATCACCGGTTCCCGGCGCCGATGAACCGGATCCCGCATGAAACCCTCTTCACTTCTGCTCCACAGTCTGCGCGATGATCAGCGCCGTCCTGGGCGCACCCCATCCCGTACGCCGCACCACCGCACACCGAAAGCACCATTCCTATGCCGCCCAGGGCCCGTAGTACCTTCCGCCTGCCGCGCCGCGCTCTGCCCAGCGTCGTCCTGGCGAGTCTGCTGCTGGCGGTGACGGGCATCCAGCTCGCCCGCCCGGCCGTTCCGCTCGCGGCCTCCGGCCCGAAGGCGGCCCGGACGGTGACCGCCGGTACGACGGACACAGCAGGCAAGGACGGCGGAGCCGGCCAGGCCGAGCCGGTGCGGGCCGCGGCGGAGTCGGTGATGCAGATCGTCTCCCACCCGGACGACGACCTGTTCTTCATGAACCCCGACCTCAGCCAGTCCATACGCACCGGCCACAGCCTGACCTCGGTCTACCTGACGGCGGGCGAGGCGGACGGCGTCAACTCCTTCCGCGGCGGTGCGAACGAGGGTGTCCCGCTGCCCGCGCCCGACAAGGTGCGGTACGCCGAGGCCCGGCAGAACGGCATACGTGCCGCGTACGCCGAGATGGCCACCGGCGACCGGACCAGCCCCTGGCAGCGCTCCGCGATCCGCACCGACGGCGGCGGCTGGGCCGAGCTCGACACGCTGAAGGCGCGCCCCGAGGTCAGCCTGGTCTGGGTCCAGCTGCACGAGGCGGGCGCCAGCGCCGCGGACCGGCCGCACAGCCTGCACGGCCTGTGGGACGGCCGGGTGGAGACCCTGGAGTCGGAGCTGTCGTACGGCACGCCGGTCACGGAGAACTTCTCGTACTCCAGGGACCAGGTCGTCCAGACGATCACCGGGCTGCTGAAGCGCTTCCAGCCGACGCATGTGCGGATGCTCGACCCGACGAACGGCCGCGAGGCCACGCCGCACATGCTCCCCGACCACCAGGACCACATGTACGGCGCCAGGTTCGCCCAGCTGGCGCTCACCGAGTACGGCAAGAGCGGCGGCCACCCGCACTTCACCGTCCAGAACTACCTCGGCTACCTCAACGGCAGCCTGCCGCACGTCCTGGGCCCGGATGCCGTGCGGGAGAAGCTGCACACCCTCAAGACGTACGCCTGGACCGACTACCCCGACAACTACTGCCACGCCGAGGCCGGGTGCGGCGACCGCAAGGTGGCGGGGCGGCCCACGGGCCCCGGCTGGGTGTACGGCATCCGCCACTCGCGCAACACCAGCACCTCCTGGCTCCAGAGCGGCGCCCGCGAGGGCGAGCTGTGGGCGTTCTCCGTACTGGACACGCGCCTCGCGGTCTGGCACCGCGGGCCCGCCACGGAGGCCGGCTCCCCGCCCGCGTGGACCGGCCCGACGCTGCTCGGCGGCACCGGCCTGGACAGCGGCATCACCTCCGAGAAGCTGCCCGACGGCCGAATAGCCCTCTTCGGCACCCGTACCTCTTTTGACGGCCCGGCCGGTTACCGCCGTGACGTCGTCACCGCCGTACAGAGCGCCGTGGGAGGGGCCTTCGGCCCCTGGCAGTCCCTCGGCATGCCGCACTCGGCCCAGGCGCCCGATTCCCTGGACATCAGCGCCCCGGCGGTGACCGTGGACCGCGCGGGCCGAGCGACGGTCTACGTCCGTGACGGCGGCCACGCCCTCGGCTCCCGTACGCAGCTCGCCGACGGAACCTGGGCCCCCTGGCAGGCGCTGGGCGGCCGGCAGGTGTTCGGCGACCCGGCGGCGGCCGTGGACGGCGCGGGTCGCGGTTACGTCTTCGCGCAGACCCTCACGTCGACCGTCGCCTGGACCCAGGACGCATCCGGCGCCCCGATGCGCGGCCCCCTTCCCACCGCCCTGCCCGCGACGCCGCTGCCGCCGACGGTCCGCCCGGAAGGCGACGGCGTACGCCTGTACTTCCGCAAGCCGGGCTCCGGCGCCGTGCTCGCCGCCCGCTTCGCCGCCGGAGCGTCCCCGGGCGCGGTGACCGCCGCGGCCCCGACGGACGCGGTCACCGACCTCGGCGGCCGGGCCGGGTTCGGCCAGGTGAGCGCCACGGACGGCCTGCTGGCCGCCCGCGACGGCTCAGGACACCTCGGTACGGCCGAGCTTCCCCCGGGATCGACCGGCGTGCCCCGCTGGAACCGGGGCGACTTCCTCTTCGGCGGAGCCCCCGCGTCCACCACGGACGCGGCGGGCAACACCTCGGTCGCGGCGGTGGCGCTGGACGGCCGCCTCTACTGGACCGGCCGGGGCGCCCCCACCTGGCAGCCGGTGGGCCCGGCGCCGGTCACGACCAGGCCGACGGGATACGACCGCTGAGTTTCGCTTCCGCTCACGGTCTGTCTTTCTGAGAGGTAATGGGAAGACAGACCGCGAGCGAGAGGTGAGAGGCAAGCACCATGGACCACGACACTCCGCAGCCGCGAACCAACCTGGACAGCCGCTACAGCGAGACGAACGCGACCGCCACCCCGTGGTCCGACGCGGTGGAGCGCCTGGAACAGGCCGAGCTGTTCTGGCTGACGACCGTACGCCCCGACGGCCGCCCGCACGTCACCCCGCTGCTGGCCGTCTGGCAGGACGAGGCCTTGCACTTCTGTACGGGCCCGGCGGAACGCAAGGCGAAGAACCTCGCCACCAACCCGCACGTCGTCCTCACCACCGGCGCCAACACCCTGCACGAGGGCTTCGACCTGGTGGTCGAGGGCAAGGCGGTGGCGGAGCGGGACGAGCCGCGCCTGCGGCGCCTGGCAGCGGCGTACGAGGCGAAGTACGGCCCGGACTGGCACTTCGACGTACGCGACGGGGCGTTCTACGGCGAGGGCGACCGGGCTGTGGTCTTCCGCGTCGCACCCGTCGCGGCCTTCGGCTTCGGCAAGCGCGTCTACAGCCAGACGCGCTGGCTGTTCGGCTGAGCGGTCCCGGTGGGCTCACGCGCGGTGAAGCTCACGCCCCCGCCCCTTCGAGCACGCTCTTCAGCCTCTCCTCGTTCCTCGGCATCTCCTTTTGCGCTTGCGGACGGGCGACGAGCGGCACGAGCAACTTGCCGACCCCGTGCGCCTCGAAGTCCAGGGACAGCGTCAGGCGTGAGCGTTCGCCGTCGCCGAGTGGCTCGATCGTGCCCCGCACATCCCCTCTGACGGGGCCGTCGATTCCGTGCATGTGCCAGCTCCGCGGAGCTTCCAGCTCGTCCACCTCCATGGTCATCGGGATCTCCCGACGACCGACCCTGCGAGTCACCACAACGCGCGAGCCCACCCTCATCGGGGCGTCGTCCACCTGGTGTGCCGACACCGCGCTCTCCTGCCATTCGGGGAGGTGCGAGGCGTCGGTCACGTAGGAGAAGACGTCTTCGGGGCGGCGCGCTATGTCGATGGTTTCCTTGATTGCGGACATGTCGCACCCTTTCTGGTGCCATCACCCAAATGGTCCCACTCGGTGGACCGCGCCACCAGGTCCACCGACCCGATGGCTACGGAGCGGACCGCAGCACCAGCACGAGAAACCCGAAACAGTCGCGATACCCGTGCAGCCACTCGGACCGATGCAGGTCCGCCGCCGCGAGAGCCTCCTGGCTGCCGGGGTCGCCAGGGTGGTCGAGGGCCCATTCGGCCAGAGCCCCCGTCCAGTGCCACTCGTAGTCGTCCAGCTCCTCGCGGGTGCTGACGTGCCCGAAAACCGGCGTCCAGCCGTCCGCCGTCACCCGGTCCACGGTCGCGGCCAGATCCTCGTACTCGCCGAGCATCCGCCGCGTCCCGGCGCTGGGTTCGGCCGCCCAGTACGCGTCACCGACGAGCACCCGTCCGCCCGGCGCCAGATGCCTGCGGGCCGTGGCCAGGGTGCCCGTCAGCCCGCCGAAGGCATGCGTGGCCCCCACGCTCAGCACCACGTCGAAGCCCCGCTCGGACCCGAAGGCCCCGGCATCCTCCTCCCTCAGCTCCAGCCGCTCCCCGACCCCGCGCCCGTCGGCCTGCTTCCGCGCCTCCGCCAGGGCGTCCGCCGATACGTCGACCCCCACGGCCGTCGCCTCCGGATGCGCCTCCAGCGCCCGTACGAGCCATTCGGCCTGCCCGCACCCGAGATCGAGCAGCCGCTCGTCCCCCCGGACCACGGCCCGCCCGAGAAGGCGGCGTACGGAATCGTCGTCGAGCGGGGCGGCGACGGGATGGCTGACATGGGCAAGCCGCGAGATCACTGATCGCTTCATCCGCGCACCCTCCCACCGCCACCGGGAGCGCCGCACCGGCTTTTCAGCAAACACGAATCGGGGCCGGCAGCACGCGCCGCCGGCCCCGCTCGTCGTAAACCCGCCGCTACAGCACCGGCAGGTTCTTCCGCAGCTCGAAGGCGGTGACCTCGCTGCGGTACTCCTCCCACTCCTGCTTTTTGTTGCGCAGGAAGAAGTCGAAGACGTGCTCGCCCAGCGTCTCGGCGACCAGTTCGCTGCGCTCCATCAGGGCGATCGCCTCGCCGAGGTTCTGCGGCAGCGGTTCGATGCCCATCGCGCGGCGTTCGGCGTCGGAGAGGGCCCAGACGTCGTCGTCGGCGCCCGGCGGCAGCTCGTAGCCCTCCTCGATGCCCTTGAGGCCGGCGGCGAGCAGGACGGCGTAGGTGAGGTACGGGTTCGCGCCCGAGTCGATCGAGCGGACCTCGACGCGCGCCGAGCCGGTCTTGCCCGGCTTGTACATGGGGACGCGGATCAGCGCGGAGCGGTTGTTGTGTCCCCAGCAGATGTACGACGGGGCCTCGCCGCCGGAGCCGGCCGTGCGGGTGGAGCCGCCCCAGATGCGCTTGTACGAGTTGACCCACTGGTTGGTGACCGCGGAGATCTCCGCGGCGTGCTTGAGCAGGCCCGCGATGAAGGAGCGGCCGACCTTCGAGAGCTGGTACTCCGAGCCCGACTCGTAGAAGGCGTTGCGGTCGCCCTCGAAGAGGGAGAGGTGGGTGTGCATGCCCGAGCCGGGGAACTCGGAGAACGGTTTCGGCATGAAGGTCGCCTGGACGCCCTGCTCCAGCGCCACCTGCTTCATGACCAGGCGGAACGTCATGATGTTGTCGGCCGTCGAGAGGGCGTCGGCGTAACGGAGGTCGATCTCCTGCTGGCCGGGGGCGCCCTCGTGGTGGCTGAACTCGACCGAGATGCCCATCGACTCCAGCATGGTGATCGCCTGGCGGCGGAAATCCATGCCGACGTTCTGCGGGGTGTGGTCGAAGTAGCCCGAGTTGTCGGCGGGGGTGGGCCGGGTGCCGTCCAGCGGCTTGTTCTTCAGCAGGAAGAACTCGATCTCGGGGTGGGTGTAGAAGGTGAAGCCCAGGTCCGAGGTCTTGGCGAGGATCCGCTTCAGTACGTACCGGGGATCCGCGAAGGACGGCGAGCCGTCCGGCATCAGGATGTCGCAGAACATCCGGGCCGTGCCGGGGGCCTCCGCCCGCCACGGAAGGATCTGGAAAGTGCTCGGGTCCGGCTTGGCGATCATGTCCGACTCGTACACGCGGGCGAAGCCCTCGATCGCGGAGCCGTCGAAGCCGATGCCCTCGTCGAACGCCTGCTCAAGCTCGGCCGGGGCCACCGCGACCGACTTCAGGAAGCCGAGTACGTCGGTGAACCACAGGCGCACGAACCGGATGTCGCGCTCCTCCAGCGTACGGAGCACAAATTCCTGCTGCTTATCCATCTGGTCTTCCTACCCATCCTCGCTGGTCGAGCCGCCTGCTCCCCACGCCTCGGGCGCACGTCGGGCACCTGAGCATCCCACCACACGGTTTCCAACACATTGCGGCCCCGGGAACCGACATCCGGCGCCGTGCGGGTGAACGTCCGGATCCCGCTTCCCCGCGGCTGCCCCCATAGTGCCCACGGCACGCCGGGGCGGCCCCATGCTGAGGCGCCGGTGGAGGAAAATCTGCCACGGCCGGAGCAGACATGCCACACTCGTAGTGTCCGCCCCGCGCGCTACAGAAGATGGTGCAAGTGACCGCCCCAACCCATCGGACCACCAAGGCCGACCGCTTCGACGACGACGACTTCCCCGCCTACACCATGGGCCGGGCCGCCGAGATGATCGGCACCACCCCCGCGTTCCTGCGGGCCATCGGCGAAGCACGGCTGATCACCCCGTTGCGCTCGGAGGGCGGCCACCGCCGTTACTCCCGCTACCAGCTGCGTGTCGCCGCCCGGGCCCGCGAACTGGTCGACCAGGGCACCCCCATCGACGCCGCCTGCCGGATCGTCATCCTCGAGGACCAGCTGGAAGACGCCCTGCGCATGAACGAGCAACTGCGCGAGCAAAATATCTAGTGCGGCAGCTGCAGAATTTAAAGCGGCCTGCGTGGAGAATTCAAGGCGCCACGGCGCATGTGACGAAGGACCCCTGGCACGTCCGCCGCACCGTGCTACTGTTGATCTCAGTTGCAGTTGTGGTTCCCAAAACTTCAAGTGCTCCCGCGGCTCACATGCTGCGGGCGCACTTTCGTATTTCCGGCGCTTTGTTCCGGACGGGGCAATCATCGCGGCAACGCGACTCGGAGTCCGCACAGGGCGGGCCCCGGCACTGCTCCAAAGGAGAATGACATGGCTACTGGCACCGTAAAGTGGTTCAACGCGGAAAAGGGTTTCGGCTTCATCGAGCAGGACGGTGGCGGCGCTGACGTCTTCGCCCACTACTCGAACATCGCCGCCCAGGGCTTCCGCGAGCTCCAGGAGGGCCAGAAGGTGAACTTCGACGTCACGCAGGGCCAGAAGGGCCCGCAGGCCGAGAACATCGTTCCCGCCTGACGCTGACGCGTACTACACGGTCGGGGCCCGCACCTGAGGGTGCGGGCCCCGTCTCGTTGCTTTGAATCGTTGCCCCGACTCGGTCGCCCCTATCGCGCGGCCGACTCATGAGCGGTCGGCCACGATTCTCGTCGCCCCGCCCGTCCTCGCTTTCTTGGCGCGGACTGCAGCCACTTCGAAGCTCCCGGCCAAAAGGCTTTCAAACCTTTTCGGCCGACTTCATTTCGGCTTTTTAATTACCGGCTCGTTCTTGCGATTCCTTGCGGCAGTAACCCACGCGGTCACTGCTGCCCGGAATTCCTCGATACGTGCCCATCGAGGAAGGTTCAGATGAACCGCGCAGCACGTTCGAACGACCGTGAACGATTTTCCCGTACCCGCGCCGGCGGCAACTTCGCCGGCCGCACCAGCGACCGCGGCGAGCGCTTCCGCCCCGCGGCGCCCAACCGCTCTTCCGGCTCCTCCGGCCGGCCCTCGCAGCGCCGGTCCTCCGGCCCGCAGGGCGAGTTCGCCCTTCCGGTCGGTACTTCGCCGGCGCTTCCCGCGGTCGAGGCCTTCGACGAGCTGGACATGCCCGCGGCCCTGCTGGCGGCGCTCACCGCCCAGGGCGTGACCGTGCCCTTCCCGATCCAGGGCGCCACGCTGCCGAACACGCTGACCGGACGCGATGTCCTGGGCCGTGGACGCACCGGTTCCGGCAAGACGCTCGCCTTCGGGCTCGCGCTGCTGGCCAGGACGGCCGGTAAGCGCGCCGAGCCGCGTCAGCCGCTGGCCCTGATCCTCGTACCCACCCGTGAGCTCGCCCAGCAGGTCACCGACGCCCTCACGCCGTACGCCCGCGCTGTGCGGCTGCGGATGACCACGGTCGTCGGCGGCATGTCGATCGGCCGCCAGGCCGGCGCGCTGCGCACCGGGGCCGAGGTCGTCGTGGCGACCCCGGGCCGGCTCAAGGACCTCATCGACCGCCGTGACTGCCGCCTGGACCAGGTGAAGATCACGGTGCTGGACGAGGCCGACCAGATGACCGACATGGGCTTCATGCCGCAGGTCACCGAGCTGCTCCAGCAGGTCGCGCCCGAGGGCCAGACGATGCTGTTCTCGGCCACGCTCGACCGCAATGTCGACAAGCTGGTACGCAACTACCTGACCGACCCGGTGGTCCACTCGGTCGACGCAGCGCAGGGCGCCGTCACGACGATGGAGCACCACCTGCTGCACGTCCACCCCGCCGACAAGCAGGCCACGGCCACCGAGATCGCGGCCCGCGACGGCAAGGTGATCATGTTCCTTGACACCAAGCACGCCGTGGACCGGCTGACCCGGGACCTGCTGGCCAGCGGCGTACGGGCAGCGGCGCTGCACGGCGGCAAGTCCCAGCCGCAGCGCACCCGCACGCTCGACCAGTTCAAGACCGGGCATGTGACCGTTCTGGTGGCGACGAACGTCGCGGCCCGCGGCATCCACGTCGACAACCTCGACCTGGTGGTCAACTTCGACCCGCCGACCGATCACAAGGACTACCTGCACCGTGGCGGCCGTACCGCCCGCGCCGGTGAGTCCGGCAGCGTCGTCACGCTGGTGCAGCCCAACCAGCGCCGTGAGATGACCCGCCTGATGCAGGCCGCGGGCATCACCCCGCACACCGCCCAGGTCCGCTCCGGCGACGCCGAGTTGAGTCGGATTACCGGTGCGCAGGCGCCCTCCGGTGTCCCCGTCGTCATCTCGTCGCCGGTCAGGGAGCGCCCGGCCCGCAGCGCGTCCTCGCAGCGCGGGCGCCGCAGCGCTCCGGCGCAGGCGCGCCGCCGGTCCTACGGCGGCAGCGGCAGTGGCACCAGCGCCGGCGGAAGCCGGGGCGGCGCCGCGTAAGCAGGGCTTCGTACGACGTGCGGGCAGGGAATGGCTTCGGTCAGTCCCTGCCCGCATTTGCGTGCCGGGCCCAGACGGGCAGCACGAACCAGCACAGGACGAACCACAGCACCAGGACGCCGACCAGCCACAGCGCGCCGGTGTCGTGCAGTGCCACACGCATGATCAGCAGCAGCGCCGACGCCATCGTGCCGAGCATCAGTACCAGCCCGACGATGGTCAGCCGCGACGCCCACTGGACCGTCTGCGGCTTGATCCGGCGGCCGGTGACCAGCCGGTGGAAGGACACGGGACCGACGAGCGCGCCCACCGTGGCGGCGCCCAGCACGACCGTGACGACGTAGATGTCCCGGTCGGTCGACGACAGCTCGGTGAAACGCGGCTGGAAGACGACGGTCAGCAGAAAGCCGAAGAGAATCTGTACGCCGGTCTGCGCGACCCGCAGCTCCTGCAGCAGCTCCACCCAGAGCCGGTCCGCCCGCTCTTCCTCGGTCTCGTTGCGGCCCCGGCGCAGTTCCTTCGGTCTTCCGTCCTCCTGGTCCTTGCCTATCCCGTCCGTCATGGCGATGTCCCTGGCCTGCTCGCCAGGCGGAGCTGAAGCTCCTTCTCCTGGTCGCCGGACGCGGAACCTTCCACCTCCACTGCGAATGCCACTTCGAGCTGCTCGCGCAGCTGCTCCACCGCGCGGTAGCCGCCTTGGAGCGTGACGGTGACGGGCTCCGTCAGCCGCGCGGGGGCGGCCTGTTCCCGTACGTCGAACACGTCGTACGTCGCGCTCCACACCATCGGACGTCCGTCCATGCCGTTGTGCAGTTCCTCGTCGGCCTTGCGGTCGGACTCGAAGGCGGTACACAGCGCGCCGAAGACGGCGTTGGCGTCCTCCTTGGAGCTGCCCGTGAGTTCCACCAGGACCTGCGTTCCGGAGTGTTCCGTGCTGTTCACTGTGGGGCTTCTTTCTCTCGTCGTCGCCGATCCCAGGCTCACCCGGCGGGATCGCGTGCGCGACCGGAGACCGCGAGTACCCGCTTCTTCGGCCGTAATGCCTCGGGGTCGACTGTCCGTAACGGTCCGTGTGCCGTCGCAACCGCTGGGTACGCGGGTCATGGGCCATCCGGCCGCTGTGGGAAGGGCCGCGGGAATCGCCGCGGGAATTGGGGAGAGCACATGACGGTCGCGAAACAGAGCGTTCTTGTCCTGGACTGCGCGGAGCCCGAGGTGCTGGCGGAGTTCTACGCCGGCTTGCTGGACGCGGAGATGCGGACCGGAACCAACCCCGACTTCGTTGAGGTCATCGGCAACGACGGTGTGCGCCTGGCGATCCGCAGGGACCACGGTTACGCGCCACCCAGCTGGCCCCGCCCGGAGGACTCCCAGCAGGCGCATCTGCGGATCCTGGTGGAGCGCGGTGACATGGACGAGGCGGAGCGCGAGGCCGTGAGCCTCGGCGCGCGGCCCGTGGACACGAAGAACAACAGCGGACCGCGCGACGAGCGCGTGTACTCCGACCCGGCCGGGCACTCCTTCACACTGGCTCACCGGTTCGCTCCCCGCTGAGGCCTCCACGCTGAGGCCGGGCCGGGGGCAGGACGGGGGCGGCGGCCGGTTCAGAGCTCGCGCAGAGCCGGAAGCAGCGTTTTCTCCGCCCAGTCGATGAACGGCTGCTGGTGCTCGCCACCGACCTGGACCAGGGCGATCTCCGTGAAGCCGGCCTCGGCGTACGGCCGTACCGCCTCCACGAACGTCTCGACGTCCGAGCCGCACGGGATGGACTCGGCGACGTCCTCGGGCCGTACGAACCGGGTGGCTCCCGCGAATCCGGCGGGCCCCGGCAGCTCGGAGTTGACCTTCCAGCCGCCGCCGAACCAGCGGAACTGCTCGTGCGCCCGCGCGAGGGCCGCGTCCCGGTCGGTGTCGAAGCAGACGGGAAGCTGGCCGATCCGCGGCTTTCCGCTGCCGCCGTGGCGGTCGAAGGCGTCCAGGAGTTCACTCTTGGGCTCGGTGGCGATGACCAGGTCGCCGAGGCGGCCGGCGATCTCGCAGGAGCGCTCGCCGGAGACGGCGATGCCGAGCGGCGGGAGCTGGTCGGGCAGGTCCCAGAGCCGGGCGTTCTCGACGTCGTAGTGCGTGCCGTGATGGCTGATGTCGCCGCCGGTGAACAGCGCGCGGATGATGTCGACGGCCTCCTCCAGCATCTCCAGCCGGACGTGTGCGGCGGGCCAGCCCGCTCCGACGACGTGCTCGTTCAGGTTCTCGCCGGAACCGAGGCCGAGCCGGAACCGGCCCTCGGCCAGCAGCTGCATGGTCGCGGCCTTCTGGGCGACGACGGCGGGGTGGTAGCGGACCGTCGGGCAGGTCACGTACGTCATCAGGGGAATGCGGGAGGTGGCCTGGGCCGCCGCGCCGAGCACGCTCCACGCGTACGGGGCGTGCCCCTGTTCGGCCAGCCACGGGAAGTAGTGGTCCGAGGTCACGGAGAAGTCGAAACCGGCGCGCTCCGCTGCGACCACGTGGTCGACCAGATCGCGGGGCCCGGCCTGTTCGGTCATCATCGTGTATCCGATTTGCACCATGAACGGCGAGTTGCCGATCGCCCGGGCACAAAACATCCGTCCCACTGGGTGCGACGGGATGCAACCCGTATGACATACGGAGCGCCGCCGCACACTACGATTTCCGCCCATGGGGGGACGGCGGCAATCCCGCACCCGGCGCACCAGGCGCACCACACGTCCCATGGCGCTGCTGAGCGCCGTGGCGGCGCTGCTCGCCGCGCTCTTCGTCTGTCTGGGTACGGGGCCCGAGCCCCGGGAGCACCCCCAGGCCGTCACCGCTGTCGCCCACGAGCCGGTCGCCGCCGTGACGGCCGCGGCTCGCGCGCAGGACGGGCCGGCGTACATCTGCCCGTACGACTCCCAGCACTGCGGCGTCTTCCCGCACCTGTCCCCCGCCGTGCTCACCGTGCCGCCGCCGGCCACGCCGGTCGCGGCCGAGCCACTGCACTTCGCACCGCCGGTCGCCGTCGACCCGGTACGCGGCGCGGGGGCGCTTCCCCGGGCGCCGGGGCGCCATGTCCTTCAGGTGATGCGGACGTAGCCGGGCCGCCCGCACTCGGAAGTTTCGCAACCACCCCCCATTTCAGCAGGCGAAGGACTTACACCATGGCTTCCAACAAGACCGCCAACGCGTCGCGCAAGGCCCGAATAGAAGAGATGCGCCGCGCCGAGCAGGCCCGCGAGCGCAGAACCCGGTTCATCGTGATCGGCATCAGCACGGCCGTCGTGGCCGGGCTGGTCGGATTCGGCTCCTACGTCTTCCTCAAGGAGTCGGAGAAGAAGGAACAGAAGGTGGCCCAGGCGAAGGCGCCGGTGAAGGAGGAGAAGTCCTGGGACGCCAAGAAGCTCGGGCGCAACCACGTCACCAAGGACGTCTCCTACCCGATGACGCCGCCGGTGGGCGGTGACCACTCCCAGGTCTGGATGAACTGCGACCGGGACGTCTACAAGAAGGAGATCCCCAAGGTGAGCGCCGTGCACTCGCTGGAGCACGGCGCGGTGTGGGTCACGTACAACGACAAGGCGTCGGACGCCGACGTCAAGAAGCTCGCCGAGAGAGTCGGCAAGACCTCGTACTCGCTGATGAGCCCGGTCAAGGACCAGTCCGGTGCGCTCATGCTCAGCGCGTGGGGCAAGCAGGTGACCGTGGACAGCGCCACGGACCCGCGGGTCGACCAGTTCTTCACGAAGTACGTGCAGGGGCCGCAGACGCCGGAGCCCGGCGCGGCGTGCACGGGCGGAATGTCCCAGTGATGACGCGTACCTACTGGGTCGCCGTCACCGCCGTCGTGCTTGCGCTGCTCTTCGCGGCGGGGGCCGTCACGGTCGCCGCCGGGAACGGCAACGAGGGCGAGGGCGACGGCGGTGGAAGTTCCACGGCTTCCCGTACGCCTGGCGAGGACTCCGCGGACGCGGGTTTCGCGCGGGACATGTCCGTGCATCACCAGCAGGCGGTGGAGATGTCGTTCATCGTGCGCGACCGCACGAAGGACGAAGAGGTGCGCAGGCTGGCGTACGACATCGCCAACACGCAGGCGAACCAGCGGGGCATGATGCTCGGCTGGCTCGACCTGTGGGGTCTGCCGAAGGTCTCCTCGGACGAGCCGATGGCCTGGATGGCCAAGGGCGGCTCGGCGCACGGCGGACACGGGACGCATGGCGCACAGGAGGCGCGTGACGGGTCGCTCATGCCCGGCATGGCGACCAGGACCGAGCTGGCGAAGCTGCGGGAGGCGGAAGGCAAGCAGGCGGAGGTCCTCTACCTCCGCCTGATGACCGCCCACCACAAGGGCGGCGTCACGATGGCCCAGGGCTGCGCCGACCAGTGCGAGGTCTCGACGGAGCGGTCCCTGGCGCAGGGCATGGTCGACGCCCAGGAGTCGGAGATCGCGCTGATGGCCGACCTGCTCAAGGCGCGGGGCGCGGCCGCCGGTTCCTGACCGGGGCGCCGATCAGCCGCCGGCCGCCATGACCGCCCGGACCACCGCGTCCGGGCGGTCCAGCATCACCAAGTGGCCGGAGGGCCGGGCGACTTCGAAGCGGGCCCCGAGGGCGGTCGCGAGGCCGCGCTGGCGCTCGAGCCAGCGCAGCGAACCGCGTCCGCCGTTGCCGTCGTACGCCGCGAGGACGGTGACCGGGACGCCTTCGGGCAGCGGGAAGCGGTCGCGCAGGGCGAGGAGCCCGGCGGCGACCGCACGGTAGTGGGTGTTCTCCCGGAGCGCGCCGCGCAGGACGCGGGAGGTGCGGTAGCAGCGGCGTACGAGGGCGGATGGGGCGGGGTCGGCGCTGGTGCGGTTGCCGGCGCTGGTGTTGGTGTTGATGTTGGTGCCGTCGCCCGTGGGTGTCGCGCGGCTCGCGCGTACCGCCGCTCGGCGGGCGAGCGGGCCGAGGGCCGCCGGGGCGCCGGCGGCGGACAGGGCCGTGCCGAGGGCCCGTGATACGGCGGTGCGCAGGGCGGGGGCGGCGGGCGCGCGTGCGTGTTCCTCGACGCTGGAGTCGACGAGCACGACCGAGGCCGTACGGTCCGGATACAGGCGGGCGAACGCCTCCGCGTGGAACCCGGCGACGGAGTGCCCGACGACGGTGACGCGACCGCGGCCGGCGTCGTCGCCCAGGTCCAGCGCGTCGAGGATCGCGGCGATGCGGTGTGCCTCGCCCGCGGCGGTGGGTGGCGTGGCGGCGGGGGCCGGAGCGCTCAGGCCGTGGCCGGGGCGGTCGAACCGTACGACCGTGCGGAAGGGCGCGAGCAGCGGCACGACAGGGTCCCAGTCGAACCAGCTCATGCCGAGGCCGGCGCTCAGCACGCACACCGGGCCGCTGCCCTCGACGACCACATGGTGCGCCGCGCCGCCGATCCTGAGGAAACTACCGGTCGAGGTCACTCGTACAGCTTCTCGCGTGCCACTGACAATGCGAGCACGACGAGCCAGACCGCCGCCAGCAGCACCTGGAGCCGCTGACCGGCGCCCAGGAGCCAGGTGCCGTTCCCGGACTCGAAGGCGGCGATGGAGGACAGGGTCCAGACGGTGGCGGCCAGTTCGGCCGCCGCGAGGACAGGTCCAATACGGGCGAGGAGCGACCGGTGGCCGTGGCGGCGGGCGGCGACGGTGAGCGCCACGACGCCGACGACCGCGGCGGTCGACGCGATGCTGCTGCTCCACGCGTGCGCCGCGTGGGTGGCCGGGACGTACCCCGCCGCCTCACGGACCGCGCACGCCGCGTCCACGGTCGGCGCGCAGCTCAGCGGCAGCCGGGAGTCGGCGGCGGTCGCGGCGCCGAAGACGGCGAGCGCCGCCCAGCCGGTGACGTCCCACAGGCCGCGCGGGCGGTAGCTGACGAAGGCCCAGAGCGAGCCCGCGAGGATCAGCAGGCCCGCGACGAGGTCGGTGGTCCGGAAGAGGCGCCCGAACGGCTGGTCGGCGGCGGCCAGTTCGCTGACGTACGTGCGCAGGGGGTCGAGGCCGGTCCCGAGGACGGTTTCGAGCACCCAGGCGGAGTACACGGTCGCGCCGAGCGCGAGGAGGACGGCGACGGGCCGGGTGCCGCGGAGGAGCGCAGTGGGCATAGTGACATGAACGCTACTTCGGGATCACGGCACGGCGACGACCGGGGACCGGGATGCGCCGGACCCGGCGACCTGCCGCCGGACAAAGGGTGATGAGCCCGACGAGCCGCACTGCTAATCTCGTCGAACTCTCGCTCGCCATGCCTGAAGGACGTCGGATTACCATGCCTGCCCCGCCCGCCGACCCGGACCCCTGGGCCTCACCGACGACGGGTTTTCAGGCACCTCCCCCGCCGTCGGCGCAGTCCCGTAACGGCATGGGCGTGACGGCCCTCGTGCTCGGCGTATCAGGTGTCGTCCTCGGGCTCACCCTGTTCCTGTTCTGGGTGTCCTGGCTGCCTGCCCTACTGGCGCTGATCTTCGGCATCGTCGGGCTCGGCCACGTCCGCAAGGGCGTGGCGACCAACAGGGGGATGGCGCTCTCCGGCCTGATCCTCGGCGGCGTCGGTCTCCTGCTCGCCGTCGGCGGCGGGGTGTTGACCGTCTCGCAGGTCACCGAGTTCACCGACGGCCTCCGGGAGCAAGCCGAGGCGGTGGAGGAAATGGAGGCGTCGGCGGAGGCTTCCGCATCGGCGGAAGCCTCGGCGTCCGCCGCGGCGGAGAAGGCCAGGAACCTGACCTTCGGTGAGACGTACACGTACGAGAACGGCTTGAAGATCACGATCTCCAAGCCGCAGCCGTTCGTGCCGGACGCCTACGTCACCGACCACCCGAAAGGCAACAAGGCGCTCGAGGTGACGGTCATCGCCGTCAATGACGGCACGGAGAAGGTCGACTTCACGACGGGCCTGCCGAATGTCAGCGACGCCGACGGGGCCGATGCGGAGCTGCTCATCGACGGCAGCGGCCGGCAGAAGATCCTCAGCGGCAACCTCCTCCCGGGCAAGCGGTCCGTCGGAAAGTACGCCTATTCCCTGCCGGCCGGCGCGGCCGACCGGATGCGGGTCGAGTTCAGCCCGGACGTGATGGAGTACGACGACACCATCTGGACCGGCTCGGCCAAGTGATTCCGCGAATCCGCCAGGACATCGCGTCAGACAGACGATTAAACTGGGCCGCGTGCCTCAACTACGCCTCGCTCTGAATCAGATCGACTCGACCGTCGGCGACCTGACCGGCAACGCCGAAGCCATCGTCCACTGGACCCGGCACGCCGCCGAGCAGGGCGCCCACCTCGTGGCGTTCCCGGAGATGGCGCTGACCGGATACCCCGTCGAGGACCTCGCACTGCGGTCGTCCTTCGTCGAGGCCTCGCGCGACGCCGTGCGCGCGCTCGCGGTGCGCCTCGCCGAGGAGGGCTTCGGGGAGATCCCGGTGGTCGTCGGCTACCTCGACCGCGCCGAGAAGGCCCAGCCGCGCTACGGCCAGCCCGCCGGGTCTCCGCAGGACGCCGCCGCCGTGCTGCACCGCGGCAAGGTGGCGCTGTCCTTCGCCAAGCACCACCTGCCGAACTACGGCGTCTTCGACGAGTTCCGGTACTTCGTACCGGGCGACTCGATGCCCGTCATCCGGGTGCACGGCGTCGATGTCGCCCTCGCCATCTGCGAGGACCTCTGGCAGGACGGCGGCCGCGTGCCGGCCACCCGGTCCGCCGGGGCGGGTCTGCTGCTCTCCGTCAACGCCTCGCCGTACGAGGTCCACAAGGACGACAGCCGGCTGGAGCTGGTGCGCAAGCGCGCCCAGGAGGCGGGCTGCACGACGGCGTACGTCGCGATGATCGGCGGCCAGGACGAGCTGGTCTACGACGGCGACTCGATCGTCTGCGACAAGAACGGCGAAGTCGTCGCCCGGGCGCCGCAGTTCTCGGAGGGCAGCATGCTGCTCGACCTGGACCTGCCGGCGGCGGCGCCGCTCGGCGAAGCGCCGGTCGGAATCGTCGACGACGGCCTCCAGATCGACCGCGTCGTCCTCTCCGAGGAGCCTGTGGCGGCGTACGAGCCGGAGCTGACGGGCGGTTACGCGGAGCGCCTGGAGGACGAGGAGGAGGTGTACTCGGCGCTGGTCGTGGGCCTTCGCGCGTACGCCGCCAAGAATGGTTTCAGCAGTGTCCTGATCGGGCTGTCCGGCGGCATCGACTCGGCGCTCGTGGCCGCGATCGCGTGCGACGCGCTGGGTGCGCAGAACGTGTACGGCGTGTCCATGCCGTCGAAGTACTCCTCGGACCACTCCAAGGGCGACGCGGCCGAGCTGGCGCGGCGTACCGGGCTGAACTACCGGACCGTCGCGATCGAGCCGATGTTCGACGCGTACATGGACGCGCTGGGCCTCACCGGACTCGCCGAGGAGAACCTCCAGTCGCGGCTGCGGGGCACGACGCTGATGGCCATCTCCAACCAGGAGGGCCAGATCGTGCTCGCGCCGGGCAACAAGTCCGAGCTGGCGGTGGGCTACTCGACGCTCTACGGCGACTCGGTCGGCGCGTACGGACCGATCAAGGACGTCTACAAGACGTGGGTCTTCGCGCTGGCGAGGTGGCGGAACAAGGCGGCGGCGGAGCGGGGCCAGACTCCGCCGATCCCGGAGAACTCCATCTCCAAGCCGCCGAGCGCGGAGCTGCGGCCCGGCCAGGTCGACACGGACTCGCTGCCGGACTACGACGTGCTGGACCGGATCCTGGAGATGTACGTCGACAGGGATCAGGGGCTGGAGTCGATCGTGGCCGCCGGTTTCGACCGGGCGCTGGTCGCGAAGACGCTGCGGATGGTGGACACGGCGGAGTACAAACGCCGGCAGTATCCGCCGGGCACGAAGATCTCCGCGAAGGGCTTCGGCAAGGACCGCCGCCTGCCGATCACGAACCGGTGGCGCGAGTCCGGCTGACGCGGGTGGGGTGCGCCTGCGGCGGGCTTCTCCCTGCCCGCTCCTTCCCGCTGTGACATTTTGCGGCTGCCCCCGCGTGTGGGGCTCCGCCCCAGACCCCGCTCCCGTCCAGGGGCCAGGGGGCTCGCTCCCCCACGCGGCGGAGCCGCGAGTGTCACAGCCGGGAAGGGGCGGGGAGGGGGAAAGACCCGTCAGGCCACCGTGTCGCGCGCCGGTTCGCGGGGCGTCGTGCCCGAGGCGACCACGCGGGAGCGGGACGACCCCGGGGTCCGGTCCAGGAGGCCCGCCGTTACCGCGATGGCGAGCCCCGCCGCCGCCAGCACCGCGCCCACCAGCGTCGGGCTCATCCAGCCCCAGCCCGCCGTGATCGCCATGCCGCCGAGCCATGCGCCACCCGCGTTGGCGAGGTTGAACGCCGAGTGGTTGGAGGCCGACGCCAGCGTGGGCGCGTCCTTGGCCTTGTTCATGACCAGCATCTGGAGCGGCGTCGTGGTCATGAAGCCCACCGCGCCCAGCACCACCACGGTGACCAGCGCCGCCCACCGCACATGCGCCGTGTAGTTGAAGGCCAGAAGGACCAGCGCGAGCGTCGCCAGCGAGCCGTAGAGGGTGGGGCGAAGGGCGCGGTCGGTGAGCGGGCCGGCCGCCAGTGCGCCCAGCGTCATGCCGATGCCGAAGAGGGCGAGGACGAGCGTCACGGAGGACTCGCCGAAGCCCATGACCTCGGTCGTCATCGAGGCGAGGTAGGAGTACACCGCGAAGACACCGGCGAAGCCGAAGACCGCGGTGAGCAGGCCGAGCAGCACCTGACGGTTGCCGAGGGTGCGCAGTTCGCGGCGTACGCTCTGCCGCGAGTCGAGCGGGACGTACGGAACCAGGCGGGCCAGTGCCGCCATGGCGACCAGCCCGATCGCCGCCACCACCAGGAACGTCGCGCGCCAGCCGAGGTGCTGGCCGAGCAGAGTGGCGGCCGGTACGCCGACGATGTTGGCGACCGTGAGGCCCAGGAACATCGTCGCCACGGCCCGCGCCTGCCGCCCGTCCGCGACCAGCCGCGCCGCGACCACCGCGCCGACGCCGAAGAACGCCCCGTGCGGCAGCCCGGCGAGCACCCGGCCCGCCACCAGCCAGCCGAAACCGGGGGCGAGGGCAGAGGCCAGGTTGCCCACCGTGAAGAGGGCCATCAGGAGCAGGAGCATCCGCTTGCGCGGGATGCGCGAGCCGAGCGCGGTGAGCAGCGGGGCGCCGATCACCACGCCGATCGCGTACGCCGACACCAGGTAGCCGGCGGTGGGAACCGAGGTGCTCAGGTCGTCCGCGACATTGGGCAGCAGGCCCATCATCACGAATTCGGTGGTGCCGATGCCGAAGGCGCCGACGGCGAGGGCGAACAGGGCTACGGGCCGGGGCGGCCGGGGCATGGGAGACCTTTTCAGTGGCTGGGGGCGCGTACGAGTACGTTCCCGTACTGAACAAAGTCTCTCAGGTGAAATGTTCCGCGACGTAAACGCGGGATTGCCAGAGAGCGTGCGAGAGGGCGTGCGGGGACGTGCGCCGGGCGTGCGGGTCAGATTTCGACCCGCGCCGCGATCGGAAGGTGGTCGCTGCCCGTCTCCGGCAGCGCCCACGACGACACCGGGTCGATCCCCTTCACCATGATCTGGTCGATCCGCGCCATCGGGAACGACGCCGGCCAGCTGAAGCCGAAGCCGTCGCCCGCCGCGCCCTGCGTGGACCGCATCTGCGAGGTCACGGCGTTCAGGGCGCGGTCGTTCATGGTGCCGTTCAAGTCGCCGAGGAGGACGACCTTGCCGAGGGGTTCGCGGGCGATGGCCTCGCCCAGCGCGTCCGCGCTGTCGTCGCGCTGGCCGGCCGTGAAACCGGCGTTGACCTTCACCCGTACCGAGGGGAGGTGGGCGACGTACACCGCGACCTCGCCCGCCGGGGTCGCCACCGTCGAGCGCATGGCGCGCGTCCAGCCCATCTTGATGTCGACGGGACCGGTGCCGGTCATGGGGTACTTGCTCCACAGGCCGACCGTGCCCTGCACCGAGTGGTACTTGTACGTACCGGACAGGGCGCTCTCGTACGTCGGCACCTCACTCGCCTTGAGCTCCTGCAGCGCCACCACGTCCGCGCCCGAACCGGCCAGCTCGCGAGCCGTACCCCCGGGGTCGGCGTTGTCGGCCTTGACGTTGTGCGTGGCGACCGTGAGGTTGCCGCCGGGGCCCGCTTTGTCGGTGAGCAGGCCGCCGAAAAGATTCAGCCAGACGATCGCAGGCAGCAGCAGGGCGACCAGCGCGGTCGCCGAGCGGCGCAGCAGGGCGCCGGCGAGCAGAAGGAGGATTCCCAGGCCCAGCCAGGGGAGGAAGGTTTCGGTGAGGCTGCCGAGGTTGCCGATCGTGTTGGGGATCTGTGCGTGGAAGACCATCAGGAGGGTGAGCAACACCGCACAGACCGCGAGGAGGATGCCGCGCCGCCAGATGCCGCGATCCCGACGCAGGCTCCCGAGGCGGCGCCGGAACCGGGATCCGGAACGCTCAGGCCCTGAGCTGCCGTTCCCCGTGTCCGCCATGTACGCCTGCGCCATTCCGCTGCCCTCACTGACTGCCTTGCCGTGCACACCGCCCCGCCCCGCGTCTGACCCTAGGGGATGGCCGGTGTCTTTCCCCGCCGTCGAAACACGACGGCCGTACTGCCACGAGGACGACGGGGCGGCGCGACGGGTTCCGGGTCGGGCGCGTCGCAGCGTCCCTGTGACGAAACGCGCACAAACCAGCCAGCCCGTGCGGACGGCCGCACGTCCCCACTTCCCGAGAGCACCACCGGGATGCCACCATGGACGTGGTCCGGGGACGCCGTCAGGGCGCCTCGAGATTTCGAAGGAGCCGTTGACCATGACGCTTCAGGCTGCCCAGAAGACATCCGCCGACAGCAGCAAGGCGCTGTACGGCGGCAAGGGCACTCGCCGCATCACCGTCCACGACATCGCAGCCGCCAAGGAGCGCGGCGAGAAGTGGCCCATGCTCACCGCGTACGACGCGATGACCGCGTCCGTATTCGACGAGGCCGGGATTCCGGTCATGCTCGTCGGTGACTCCATGGGCAACTGCCACCTCGGTTACGAGACCACCGTGCCCGTCACGATGGACGAGATGACCCTGCTCTCCGCCGCCGTCGTACGGGGCACCAAGCGCGCCCTGATCGTCGGCGACCTGCCGTTCGGCTCGTACCAGGAAGGCCCGGTGCAGGCCCTGCGCAACGCGACCCGGCTGATCAAGGACGCGGGGGTGGGCGCGGTCAAGCTGGAGGGCGGCGAGCGCTCGCACGCCCAGACCGAGCTGCTGGTGAAGGCCGGCATCCCGGTCATGTCGCACCTGGGCCTGACGCCGCAGTCCGTCAACACCATGGGCTACCGGGTCCAGGGGCGCAGCGACGAGTCCGCGCACCAGCTGCTGCGGGACGCGAAGGCGGCTCAGGACGCGGGTGCCTTCGCGGTCGTGCTGGAACTCGTACCGGCCGAGCTGGCCGCCGAGGTGACGCGCTCGCTGCACATTCCGACCGTCGGTATCGGCGCCGGGCCCGACACGGACGCGCAGGTCCTCGTCTGGACCGACATGGCCGGCCTGACGGGCGGCAAGGTGCCGCGCTTCACCAAGCAGTACGCGAACCTGCGGCAGACCCTCGGGGACGCGGCGAAGGCGTTCGCCGGCGATGTCGTCGGAGGAACGTTCCCGCAGGAGGAGCACTCCTTTCACTAGTCCGTAAGTCCGTAGTCCGTGGTCCGTAGTCCGTAAAAACAGAGCCACTGCCGCACCACAGACAGCCCGCCGACATCCCCCATCGGCGGGCTGTCGGCGTGTGCCGGGGTTCGTCGGCGTTCTGTCGGTGCGTTGTCAGTGGCTGCTGTTCTCATGGTCCCCATGACGCGATTCGACAAGAAGCCCACAGGCGGCGCGGCCAACGCCGTCGAGGTAAGGGGACTGGTCAAGCACTACGGCGAGACCAAGGCACTGGACGGCGTGGACCTGGACGTACGGGAAGGCACCGTGCTCGGTGTCCTCGGGCCCAACGGCGCCGGCAAGACCACTCTCGTACGCTGCCTGTCCACCCTGGTCCAGCCGGATGCCGGCACGGCCTTCGTGGCCGGGTACGACGTGGTGAAGCAGCCCCGGCAGCTTCGCCGCACCATAGGCCTGACCGGGCAGTACGCCTCGGTCGACGAGAAGCTCGCCGGCTGGGAGAACCTCTACATGATCGGGCGGCTGCTCGACCTGTCCCGCAAGGACGCGCGCCGGCGCGCCGACGAGCTGCTGGAGCGGTTCTCGCTCACCGAGGCCGCGAAGAAGCCGGTGATGCAGTACTCCGGCGGCATGCGGCGGCGCCTGGACCTGGCGGCGTCGATGATCGGGCAGCCCGCCGTGCTGTATCTGGACGAGCCGACGACCGGCCTCGACCCCCGTACGCGCAACGAAGTGTGGGACGAGGTGAAGCGAATGGTGGGCGAGGGCGTCACCGTCCTGCTCACCACGCAGTACATGGAGGAGGCCGAGCAGCTCGCGAGCGAGCTGACGGTGATCGACCGCGGCCGCGTCATCGCGGGCGGCAAGGTCGACGAGCTCAAGGCCAAGGTCGGCGGCCGCACGCTCGAAGTACGTCCGTCCGACCCGGCGCTGCTGCCCGCCATGGCGCAGGCGCTGCGCGAGGCGGGACTCGACGGCATCGCGGGGGCGAAGGTCGACGCCGGCGAAGGTCTGCTGTACGTACCGATCCTCAGCGACGAGCAACTGACGGCCGTGGTAGGGCTGCTGGGTGCGCGCGGCTTCGGGATCGCGCACATCGGGACCCATCTGCCCAGCCTGGACGAGGTGTTCCTGGCCATCACGGGCGAGAAGACGAGCGACGCGGCGGCCGAGACCGTCGAGTCCGCCGCGGACAACAAGTACGAGGAGGTCGCGGCATGAGCGCGGCGACAGTGACACCACCGGCGCCCGCGCCCGTGAAGACGCCGGCGAAGGCGCACGACGGCGAGGGGCGGATCGGCCTGCGGGCCAATCTGCGGCACATCGGCGCGCTCGCCCGCCGCAACACCCTGCAGATCAAGCAGGACCCGCAGTCGATGTTCGACGTTCTGCTGATGCCGATCGTCTTCACGCTGCTGTTCACGTACGTCTTCGGCGGCGCGGTCGCGGGCAACGGCAAGCAGGACGAGTACGTCAGCTATCTGGTCCCCGGTCTGATGGCGATGATGGGGCTGAACGTCTCGATGGCGGTCGGCACCGGCATCAACGAGGACTTCCAGAAGGGGGTCATGGACCGGTTCCGTACGATGCCGATCGCCCGGTCCTCGGTCCTCATAGCGAAGATCGTCACCGAGGTCGGCCGGATGATGGTCGCCTTCGCGATCCTGCTGTCCGTGGGCTTCGTACTGGGCATGTCGGTCGAGACCTCGCCGCTGCACGTGCTGGGCGCGATCGGGCTCTCGCTCCTGTTCGGCGCCTCGCTGATGTGGATCTTCATCCTGATCGGGCTCTCCGTGAAGACGGCACAGGCCGTGCAGGGGATGGCGATGCTCGTGCTGATGCCCCTGCAGTTCGGGTCCTCGATCTTCACCCCGCCGTCGACGATGCCGGGCTGGCTTCAGGCCTTCACCGACTACAACCCGCTGTCGAGCCTCGCCGACGCGGCGCGTGGGCTGTTCCTCGGCGGGCCCGTCGCCCGCGACGTGTGGATGGTGCTGGCGTGGGCCGCGGCCATCACGCTGGTGACGGCGCCGCTGGCGGTCTCGAAGTTCCGCAAGAAGACCTGACGGCGCGCACCTCGGCCGTGTCAGGGGCCGACGAGGGCGGCGGCCTCATCAAGGGTGAGACCGCTGCCTTCGGCGTACGCCGCCTCGTACGCGGCGTCGCCCAGCGCGGCCCTGGCCGCCGCCTCGGCGTCCGCCACGGTCTCTCGCTCCTGGGTCGTGGCGAAGTGACCGGCCGGCAGCAGCGCCTCGTACCCGCCGAGCAGGCGGGCGGCGTCGCGGGCCCGCTCGGTGCTGCCCAGTCCTGCCAGGGCGCGGGCGGCCGTCATCAGGTGGACGGCCGGCATCTGCGGGGCGACCATCCGGGACAGCGGCTCGCGTGCGCTTTCCAGCGCCTGGCGGGCCCGGCCGAGCGCCTCCTCGTACCGGCCGTCCAAGTTGTCCATCCAGGCGAGGAGACCGAGCACGAAGCCCGCGAAGAGGGCGAGGTTGGAGCGGTTGAAGGAGCGGCGCATCAGCTCCAGTTGCTCGCGCCCCTCGTCGGTACGGCCCGTACGGCCGAGCCGCATCACCAAGTACATGCGGGCGGCGGGCTCCGACTCGTGCCCGCGGTGTTCGACCTCGGCGAGGATGCCGCGCAGTGTCGCCTCGGCCTCCTCGCCGTCCCCCGTCTCCATCAGCACGCCCGCGAGCCTGGCCCGCAGCAGCGACACCTGCGTCTGGGCGCCGAGCAGTTCCGCGTGGCCGATCGCGGCGCGGTAGTCCTCGGCGGCGAGGGCGAATTCACCTTTGCGCTCACGTCCCTCGGCGCGCGCCGCGAGGGCTTCCGCCGCGCCCCAGGCGTCGCCGAGCCGGGTGAAGATCTCCAGGCTCTCGTCGGCGTCGCGGCTCGCGTCGCCCGCCCAGTCGCTCCGGTTGGCGAGGATGTTGGCCCGCATCTGGAGGGCGGAGGCGAGCTCCCAGGTGTAGCCGTACTCCCGGCAGGCGTCCACGGTCCCGTTGACGACCTCGTGCAGCTGCGCGGGGCTGCCGGTCAGCATGATCGCGTAGAGCCAGAAATTGCCCGGGGTACGGCACGTCTGCGGCAGGCCGGGCCGGTAGGCCTCGACCACGCGGCGCAGCCAGGCCGTCGCCTCTTCGGTGGTCCATTGGTCCAGCTCGTGGTTCATGCTCGCCAGGTGGATGAGCCAAGCGCCTCGCCTGGCTTCCAGCAGTTGTTCGGGCGCCATGGGCGGCGGGGCGTCCGTGCACCGCTCGTGCAGGGCGGGCGCGGGGGCGACCGGCGGGGCGAAGGGGTCGGGGCCGAGTTCGGTGGCGGCGCCGGACCAGTGGCGTGCGTCGCTGCGCAGGCCGCGGATCGTCCAGTACCAGGCGAGTGAGTGGACGAGGCAGAGCGCCTCGTGCTCGTCGCGGGCGGCGACGGCGCGGCGCAGTGCGGCGCGCAGGTTCTCGTACTCGACCTGGAGGCGGCTGATGCAGGTGAGTTGTCCGCTGCCGCGCAGAAGGGGGTCGGCGTGGCGGGCGAGCTCGCGGAAGTGGACGAGGTGGCGGCGCTCGGCGGTGGGGCGGTCGCCTGCCTCGTCGAGGCGTTCGGCGGCGTACTCGGCGACCGTTTCGAGGAGGCGGTAGCGCATGGCGCCGTTGTCGCTGCCGTCGGCCGAAGGGGCCGCCACCACCAGTGACTTGTCTACCAGTGAGCCGAGCAGGTCGAGCGCGTCGGGGCCGGTCACCGCTTCCGCGGCGGCCAGGTCGCAGCCGCCCGCGAAGACTGAGAGGGCGCTGAGGGCCGCCCTCTCCTCCTCGTCCAGCAGGTCCCACGACCAGTCGACCACCGCGCGGAGGGTCTGCTGTCTCGGCAGTACGGTGCGGCTGCCGCCGGTCAGGAGCCGGAACCGGTCGTCGAGGCGGTCCGCGATCTGGCGCGGGGTGAGCATCCGGAGCCGGGCGGCGGCCAGTTCGATGGCCAGGGGCAGTCCGTCGAGGCGGCGGCAGATCTCGGCGGCGGCGGACGGGTCGTCGTCGATACGGAAGCCGGGTTTCGCTGCCGCCCCGCGTTCGGCCAGCAGGCGCAGGGCCATGGGGTCGGGCAGGGGTTCCACCGGGCGGACGATCTCGCCGGGGACGCCGAGCGGTTCGCGGCTGGTCGCCAGTACGGTCACGCCGGGGCAACGGGCCAGCAGTTCCTCAGCGAGGCGGGCAGCGGCGTCGATGACGTGCTCGCAGTTGTCGAGCAGGAGCAGCATCTGGCGGCGGGCGCAGTGCTCGACGAGGCGTACGAGGGGATCGTCGCCGTGGCGGTCCGCGGCGCGCAGTTCCTCGGCGCCTGCGCCGCGGAGGACTGTTTCGCGTGCGCCCAGCGCGACGAGCACGGCTTCGGGGACGGTGTCGGGGTCGTCGACAGGGGCGAGTTCCGCGAGCCACGTGCCGTCCCGCCAGGCCCCGTTGGCGGCCTCGGCCGCCTCTTGCGACAGCCGCGTCTTGCCGGCGCCGCCGGGGCCGAGCAGGGTGACGAGGCGGGCGCGGCCGAGGTCGGCGGTGATGGCCGCGATGTCGCTTTCGCGGCCGACGAAGGAGGTCAGACGGGCCCGCAAGTTCCCTTGCGGGAAGGCCCTTTCGGGCGGGGTGGCGGCGGGCGGGGCTTCGGGGTCCGTGCCGCGCCGGGGCGTCTCCTCGGGCGTCGAACGTTCGGGTACTCGGTTTCGTTCGGCGTGGTTGCGTTCAACGCCCTGCGGGGAGCGCCCCTGCACGTCCCCTCCCGGCACCGTGGCTTGTTCGGCGGCGTACCGGCCGGCCGCGTGCGCGGGGGCTTCGGGGTCCGTGCCGCGCCGGGGCGTCTCCTCGGGCGTCGAATGTTCGGGTACTCGGTTTCGTTCGG
Source organism: Streptomyces sp. TRD_SC_5 (assembly GCF_056836825.1). Taxonomy (NCBI): domain Bacteria; kingdom Bacillati; phylum Actinomycetota; class Actinomycetes; order Kitasatosporales; family Streptomycetaceae; genus Streptomyces; species Streptomyces sp. TRD_SC_5. The sequence continues at coordinate 2,003,828 of NZ_JBWZZS010000001.1, forward strand.
CGTGGTTGCGTTCAACGCCCTGCGGGGAGCGCCCCTGCACGTCCCCTCCCGGCACCGTGGCTTGTTCGGCCGGGGGTGCGGTGGGTGTCGTTCGGGGCGGGGTGAGCAGTTCCGCGTGGAGGGCTCGGAGTTCCGGGGACGGGTCCGTGCCCAGGCGGGAGGCCAGGTCGCGGCGGAGTTCGTCGTACGCCGCGAGCGCCTGCGCCGTACGGCCCGTGTCGCGCAGGGCGCGCAGGCGGAGGGATTGGAGCTGTTCGTCGATCGGGTGGTCGTCGCAGAGGGCGGCGAGTTCGGGCAGGGTTTCCTCCGCCCGGCCCAGGGCGAGCAGGGCCGTCAGGCGGGCGCGCCGGGCCGCGAGGCGGCGGGTCTCCCAGCGGGTCCCTTGCGCCGTACGGTCCGGGAGGCCGGCCAGGGCCGGGCCGTGCCACAGGGCCAGCGCCTCGTCGAGCAGCTCCGCCGACTTGCCGGGGTCGCCGTCGCCCAGGGCCCGCGCGCCCTCCCCCGCCAGCCGCTCGAAGCGGTACAGGTCCACGTCGTCCGGGTCGGCGCAGAGGCGGTAGCCGCCGTCGGTCGAGGCGATCGCCGCGTGGCCGAGGACCCGGCGCAGGCGGCCGACCAGGGCCTGGAGCGCGCCGGTCGCGTCGGTGGGCGGCTCGCCGTTCCAGACCTCGTCGGTGAGGACGCCGACCGTGACCGTACGCCCGGGCCGCAGCGCCAGCACGGTGAGCAGCGCACGCAGGCGCGCTCCGCCGACGGCGACGGGTGTGCCGTCGTCGCGGAGTGCTTGGGTGGGGCCGAGGATGCGGTAGTGCACGGGGCTATTGTCCGGGACGCGCGGGCGCCTGGCCGCCGGGCGTCTCCAGCTCGACCAGGGCCCCCGTCTCGTTGTGCCGGTAGCCGCGGCCGTCGCGGTCCGGTCGCGGCTTGTCGCTGAACCATTTGGGGCAGGTGCCGACCTGCCGCAGCCACCGCTCGCCCGCCACCGGCTCGTACGAACGCGACCCGGCCTGCGTCTCGGCGTACCCCTGGGTGACGATCTGGATGGAGCGGACCGTGCCGATGGTCTCCGGGACGTCCTTCGGTTGCGGCCCGTGCGTCTCGACGGCGAGGAGTCCGGCGACCGGGCCGGAAAGGGGGACCGGCTGCTCGGCGTACGGCTCGCCGCCGTACAGAGCGGTGACGCCGGGGCCGCTCACCAGCCCGCTGCCACCCGCCACCGGTTCCAGTTCGCTGTAGCTGTCCTCCCAGGTTCCGGGGTGCGTGAGATCCTCCGGGCCGCGCAGCCCCAGCTGCCACCGGACCTCGTCACCGACCGAGAACGGCTTGCCGCAGCATTCCATCTGCCAGTCGTCGTACATGATTCGCCAGAGCGCCATGAATGCAGCTTCCCCGGAACTACCGCTGCCGCGCGAGACGTTTTCGTAGTCCTGCTGGGTAGGTAGTCCAGCTGTCCGGCCTGCGCGCAACCCCTGGAGATCCGCCCATGACCACCGCTCTCACCCGTCGCGACCGGCGGATCAGTCCCGTCTTCCTCGGGATCGTCGCCGTCATGGCGGTCTCCGGCTGGGCGGTGTGGACGGAGTTCTCGGCGAGTACGGGCTTCGCCGTCTTCCTCTTCGTCACGTCCGCATGGATCGTCTCGCTGTGTCTGCACGAGTACGCGCACGCCCGCACGGCCATGCACAGCGGCGACATCTCCATCGGCGCGAAGGGATACTTGACGCTCAACCCGCTCAAGTACACGCATCCGCTGCTCAGCATCGTGCTGCCGGTGCTCTTCGTGATCATGGGCGGCATCGGCCTGCCCGGCGGCGCCGTCTTCATCGAGCGGGGCCGCATCCAGGGGCGCTGGAAGCACAGCCTCATCTCGGCGGCGGGGCCGCTGACGAACGTGCTGTTCGCGATCGTGTGCACCGCACCGTTCTGGCTGGACGCGCTGGACGGCGTCCCCGACGCGTTCCGTTACGCACTCGGGTTCCTCGCCCTGCTCCAGGTCACGGCCGCGATCCTGAACTTTCTGCCGATGCCGGGGCTGGACGGTTACGGCGTGATCGAGCCCTGGCTCTCGTACAAGATCCGCCGCCAGGTCGAGCCGCTCGCACCGTTCGGGCTGCTGCTGGTCTTCGGCATCCTGTGGATCCCCGAGGTCAACGGGCTCTTCTTCGACGCTGTCGACTCCGCCCTGCGCGGCCTGGGCGTCACCGACTGGAGGACGGGTTTGGAGTTCTACCGATTCTGGGACGGCGACCCCGAGCTCGCGCCGCCGGTCAGCCCGTGACGGGAGTGCCCGGGCGGGCCTTCGCCTTGCGCATGTAGTACCAGGCCATGTTGGAGGCGACTCCGGCCAGCAGGATCCAGACGACGCCGAGCCAGCTGCCCTGGACGAAGGACACCACCGCCGCTGCCACGGCGAGGACGCAGACGAGGAGGGCGTACAGAGCGAGGCGGGGCATGGGGTCGGCTCCTGTCCGGGTGCGGAATGCTTCCGGTCCAGTGTCCACCATGCCCCGACAGCTCCTATACGTCGGTCACGCGCAGGCCCGCGTGCGCCTTGTAGCGGCGGTTCACCGAGATCAGGTTGGCGACCAGGGACTCCACCTGATGGGCATTGCGCAGCCGGCCGGCGAAGACGCCGCGCATGCCGGGGATGCGGGCCGCCAGGGCCTGCACGATGTCGGTGTCGGCGCGGGCCTCGCCCAGCACCATCACATCGGTGTCGATCTCCTCGACCGCCTCGTCCTGGAGGAGGACGGCCGACAGGTGGTGGAAGGCGGCGGTCACCCGCGAGTCCGGCAGCAGGGCGGCGGCCTGTTCGGCGGCGCTGCCCTCCTCCGGCTTCAGGGCGTACGCGCCCTTCTTGTCGAAGCCGAGAGGGTTCACGCAGTCGACGACGAGCTTGCCGCTCAGCTCCTCGCGCAGCGCTTCGAGCGTCTTGGCGTGGCCGTCCCACGGCACGGCGACGATCACGATGTCGCTGCGGCGGGCGCACTCCGCGTTGTCCGCCCCCTCGACGCCCAGGCCCAGCTCGTCGGCGGCGCTGCGGGCGCGCTCGGCGGCGCGCGAGCCGATGATCACCTTCTGGCCGGCCCTGGCCAGGCGGTACGCGAGTCCGCGCCCCTGGTCGCCGGTGCCGCCGAGCACGCCGACGACCAGGCCGGACACGTCGGGGAGGTCCCAGGGGTCCTTGGCCGGCTTGGCGGCGGGCTTCTTCGTGCTGTCCGCGCTGTCAGTGGAAGTCATGGGCCGACCCTACTTCCAGGTAGCACGCTCGTACGGGTGAGGCGGAGGCATTCGCCCGCGGCCGGCCCCGACGTGCGGCAGGATGCCGCCGCATGGATGCCGTACGTGTCGCCCTCCTGCGTGAAGTCCTCGACGGGACGGAGTGGTTGCCGGCCGCGCGGCGGTTCGCCGGGGCGTTGCGGTCCTCCGTCGTGCCGCACGGTGGCGGGCTGCTGCTGGTGGGGACCGAGGTGTACGAGCCGTGGCACCTGGCCGCGCACCTCGTCGACGAGGCGGCGTGGTCGGGGCTCGCGGAGCTGAACCCCACGCTCGTACGCCACCGGGTGCGGCCCGGGGAGCCGGCGCACCTGTCGGTGGGGCTCGGCAGGATCGAGGCGGCCGGCCGGGGCGAGACGCTGCTCGTCGTGGCGCCGGAGCGGCCGGGGGCGGGGATGCTGGAGCGGGTGCACGACGCGCGGCGGGCCGGGGCGACCGTGCTGTCGCTGGACGGCGGGGACCGGGAGATCCGGGGGCTGGCGCACGAGGCGTTGTCCGTGCCGGGGGGTGGTGAGGTGGACCTGGACACGGTGCAGCACCTGGTGAGTGCGGCGGCGGGGGAGAACAGCCTGCCGGCGCCGCGGGGCCCCCGCCGCTTCCGCGACCGGCTCTCCCACCTGGCCGACCAACTGACGGCACCGCCGCCGGGCCGGTGGTAACGGGGGCGGGCTGCGGCCGCTCCGCGCCAGTGCGGGCCCAAGCGTCGCTGTACCCCCTCTCCCGCCCAGCGGCGCCGTAAATCGCTTGTCCCACGGGGACTGCGCGCGGACCATGGCCGGTCGTGACCTCCAAGCTCGCGGCAGTACTGCCGGATCTCGCCCCCTGGCGCTCGTCGCGCGACTTCCGGCTGCTGTTCGTCCAGGGGCTCGTCACCTACTTCGGCAGCTTCATGGCCATGATCGCGCTGCCCCTGCAGATCAAGCACCTCACCGACTCGCCGCTCGCAGTCGGCGCGATGGGCGCCGTGGAGCTCGTACCGCTGGTCGTGTTCGGGCTGTACGGCGGCGCGCTGGCCGATTCCGCCGACCGGCGCAAGGTCATCCTGCTGAGCGAGGCCGGGCTGGGCGTGCTGGCCGGGCTGCTGCTCGTCAATGCGCTGCTGCCGCAGCCGTTGCTCTGGCCGCTCTACGTCGTCGCCGCCGGGGTCTCCGCCCTCGCCGGGCTCCAGCGCCCCGCGCTGGACTCCCTCATGGCGCGCATCGTGCCGCACGACCAGCTCACCGCCGCCGCCGCGCTCAACTCACTGCGCTGGCAGACCGGTGCGATCGCCGGCCCCGCGCTCGCGGGCGTGGTCGTGGCGTACGCCGGGCACGCGACGGCGTACGGCGTCACGGTCGTCGGGTTCGCGGTGTCCGTCGCCCTGTGTACGCGCCTCAAGGCCGCACCGGCGTCCGAGAACGCCCCGAAGCCCTCGCTGCGCGGTATCGCGGAAGGCGCGCGCTACGCGTGCAGCCGGCCCGTACTGCTCGGGACGTACGCCATCGACATGGCCGCGATGTTCTTCGCTTTCCCCAACGCGGTCTTCCCGTTCCTCGCCGACGACCTCGACGCCGAGTGGGCGCTCGGCCTGATGTACGCCGCCGGGTCCGTCGGGTCGGTCCTCGTCAGCCTGACCAGCGGCTGGGCCTCGCGCATCAGACGGCACGGGCAGCTGGTCGTGTACGGCGCGGCCGGCTGGGGGCTCGCGATCGCCGCCGCCGGGTGGTTCAGCAATGTGTGGGCCGTGCTCGTGTGCCTGGCGTTCGCGGGCGCGGGCGACATGCTCAGCGGGCTCGGGCGGTCGACCATCTGGAACCAGACCGTCCCCGAGGAGCTGCGCGGCCGGCTCGCGGGCATCGAGGTGTTGTCGTACAGCGTCGGTCCGCAGCTCGGCCAGGTGCGGGCCGGTGCCATGGCGGGCTGGTCCGGGACCCGGCCCGCCATCTGGAGCGGCGGCCTGGCCTGCCTCGTCTCCGTCGGGTTGCTCGCCGCCGTGCTGCCGAGGCTCATGACGTACGACGCCGAAACGGACGCGGACGCGCAGCGCCGCCGGGCCCGCAAGTCCGAGGACAACACGGACACGGCGGCGGCTGAAGCGGTGGGGTAGGCGGCGGTCTGCCTGCTCAGGCGCCTTCCTCGCCCGGCCGGGCGTCGTTCTTGTCGTGCCACTTCGGGTCCGTCTCCCACTCGAGGTTGCGCTCGGCAGCGGTTTCCATCGCGCGCTGCGCCTCCCCACGCGTGGTGTACGGACCGAAACGGTCCTTCGCCGGGCACTCGGGGCCCTCCTCGACCTTCTTGTGCTCCAGGCAGTAGAACCATTCGCCCGGTTTTCCGGCTGTGCGCTTCTTGAACAGGGCCATCGTCGGCTCCTTCCTCTTCCGCCATGCTGCCCGATGGCGGCTGGATACACTCGCTTGCATGTCTGGCCAGTCGCTGCTCGTACCAGGGGAGCTTTCTCCCATCCGTTCCGTCCCGGGCAATATCCGGCGCCCCGAGTACGTCGGGAAGCCCGCGCCCACGCCGTACACCGGCCCGGAGATCCAGGATTCCGACACCGTCGAGCGGATGCGCATCGCGGGCCGCATCGCCGCGCAGGCGATGGAGGAGGCCGCCAAGCACATCTCCCCCGGCGTGACCACGGACGAGCTGGACCGGGTCGCCCACGACTTCATGATCGACCACGGCGCGTACCCGTCCACCCTCGGCTACCGCGGTTATCCGAAGTCGCTGTGCAGTTCCGTCAACGAGGTCATCTGTCACGGCATCCCGGACTCCACGGTGCTCCGGGACGGCGACATCGTGAACCTCGACGTCACGGCGTACATCAACGGTGTGCACGGCGACAACAACGCGACGTACCTGTGCGGTGACGTCGACGAGGAGTCGCGGCTCCTCGTGGAGCGCACCCGCGAGTCGCTGGCCCGTGCGATCAAGGCGGTCAAGCCGGGGCGCCAGGTCAACATCATCGGGCGCGTCATCGAGTCGTACGCCAAGCGCTTCGGTTATGGAGTGGTACGGGACTTCACCGGGCACGGCATCAATTCGTCGTTCCACTCCGGGCTGATCATTCCGCACTACGACAGCCCGCACGCGACGACGGTGATGCAGCCCGGCATGACGTTCACCATCGAGCCGATGCTCACGCTCGGTACGCACGAGTACGACATGTGGGAAGACGGCTGGACGGTCGTGACGAAGGACCGCAGGCGGACCGCCCAGTTCGAGCACACGCTGGTGGTGACGGAGAGCGGGGCGGAAATTCTCACGCTGCCGTAAATGAATCGGGGGCGTAGCGTTTTTACCGACAGGTCGTCGGGAACTCATTGACTTAGGCATGCCTAAGTAGGAAGATCGGCAGTGGCGGCTGCGCGGGCTGCCACCGCACGCTCCTCCTTTCCCGTACCCCTCGGTCCCCGGAGGTCCGCCTTGGACGCAACCGTCACAGCCGCCACCACCGCCGAAACGCCGTTCTCGACGCTCATCCGTGTCGCCTCGCACGAACAGCACACCGAGGCGGAGACCTCCACCTTCATGAGCGATCTGCTCGGCGGGAAGCTCTCCGTGGACGCGTACGCGCGCTACACGGAGCAGCTGTGGTTCGTGTACCGGGCACTGGAGGACGCGGCCGGGTCGCTCGCGGACGACCCGGTCGCCGGACCGTTCGTCCAGCCCGAGCTGATGCGCACCCCCGAGCTGGAGCGCGACCTGGCGCACCTGCGCGGCGCCGACTGGCGCGAAGGGGTCGAACCGCTGCCCGCCACCGCGGCGTACGCGGCACGCGTCGCCGAGTGCGCGCGCGACTGGCCGGCCGGGTACGTGGCGCACCACTACACGCGCTACCTCGGCGACCTGTCGGGCGGCCAGATCATCCGCGACAAGGCGGAGCGGACGTGGGGCTTCGAGCGCAAGGGCGACGGAGTGCGGTTCTACGTCTTCGAGGACATCCCCAACCCGGCTGCTTTCAAGCGGGGTTACCGCGAGCTGCTGGACCAGGTGAACGCGGACGACCTGGAGAAGCAGCGCATCATCGACGAGTGCAAGCGCGCCTTCGACTTCAACGGGGCGGTCTTCCGCGAGCTGGGCGGGGAGTTCCCGCTCAGCGCCTAGAGGGGCTCCTGGGCGAAGCGGACCCGTCCGCCGATCTCGACCGTGCCGTCCGGTCCCGGCGCGGTCAGGATCTGGGAGCCCCGGCCCTGCGTGATGTTCAGGGCGCGGCCCAGTCGGGCGGTGAGCAGGAGCGCAGCGGCGCCGGTCGCCTCGTCCTCCGTAATGCCGTCGTCGCGGCGCGGGAACGCCCGGGCCCGTACGCGGCCGGCGGCCTCGTCCTCCCAGGCCCACGCGTACAGCCAGCCTTCGCCCGGCGGCGGCGCGGGCAGCGCGTCGACCTCTGCGGCCGACGCGTACTGCTGGAGGAGGCGCGGCGGGGCCCACTCGGCGCGCGCCGTGATCCACGTGAACTCGCCGTCGTGGCGCGCCCACACCTCCCCCGCGGGCGGGTTGACCACTTCCAGGTCGAGCAGCCAGGCGGTGCCGACGAGCGGGTGTCCGGCGAAGGGGAGGCGCAGGCCGGGCGTGTGGATGTCGACGACGCCGCGCTCGGGGTCGTCGACGAACACGGTCTCGCTGAAACCGAGTTCGGCGGCGAGGGCCTGCCGCGACGCCTCGTCGGGGTACGCACGTCCGTCGCGGACGACGCCGAGTGCGTTGCCGTGGCGTCCGTCGGGACCGCAGAAGACGCGGAGTACGTCGAGTTCGTTCATCCCGGCATTGAAGCACCGGCCCCCGCCCGGTAATCGGTCAGGACTTGGCGTGGGTGGCGCTCGGGCGGGAGGCGAAGACCACCGCCGGGTCACGGTGCGGCCGCTGTACCTGATCCCCGCGCTCACAATTTTCCTGTCCCCGGTAGGGTTCCGGAAGTCGGTGGGGACGAAGACAGAAAGCAGCGCATGAGCAGGCTGAGCACGCTGAGGCGGCTGGGAACGGGTCTCGCGACGGCGACGGCGCTGTCGATGACGGCGAGCGGGTGCGTGACGGTGCACGGCGAGCTGGAAGTCGTACCGGCAGCGACGAAGTCCGAGGCCGCCCAGGCCCTGAAGGACTTCACGGCCGCGTACAACAAGGCGGACAAGGCGTACGATCCGGCCCTCGACGCGGGCCGGGTCACCGGCGCGCTCGGCGCGATCAACCAGGCCGGACTCAAGGCGCGGCAGGCACAGAGCCCGGACGGGAATGCGCGCCACGAGCCGCTGGAGCTGACCGACGCGAAGTACTCCATCCCCAAGAAGGCGGGCTGGCCCCGGTGGTTCGTCGCGGACACCGACAGCAACCGCGACAAGGACAGCGGGCGGCTCGACACCCGCTGGCTGCTGGTGTTCGTACGCGGCGGGGCCAACCAGTTGTGGGAGGTCTCGCACCTGTCTGTCCTCACGCCGGACGAGATGCCCGCCTTCAAGAAGGACAAGGACGGCTGGGCGGAGCCGGTACGGCCGGACGAGCCGGGACTCGTGGTGCCGCCGAAGGATCTGAGCGTGCAGTACGCGTCGTACATGCAGGACGGTGAGCCGGAGAACTTCGCGCCCGGGCCGCACACTTCGGCCGTACGCCAGACGCGCCAGAAGACGGCTCGGCAGCCCGGGCGGGCCGTCCAGTACCGCGACCAGCGGCTGGACACCGGGACGTTCGCGCCGCTGGGGCTGGTCACGGAGGACGGCGGGGCGACGGTGTTCTTCGCGACCCGCCAGTTCGAGCAGCAGACCGTGGCCCAGGGCGTCCGGCTGGCTCTCAACGCCGACGTACGGGCGCTGATGACCGGCACCGCGAGGACCAAACTTACCAAGGAGCGGGTCTCCAGCCAGGTCGCGCAGGTGCCGGCCAAGGACGCGGCGGGCGGGAGCGGCGCGGGCAAGGGCACGCCGCAAGTGACCGTGCTGGCCCGGATTCAGGGACTCACGGCAGCGAAGGGGTCCTGACGGCCGCGTCCGCCCCGCCTGATATCGGCCCCGCTGCCCTCAGCGGCCCAGGGGCCAGGCCACCGCGTGGTGGTCGTCCGGGTCGTCCTCGCCGACGTACCGCGCGCAGGCGTCGGTCAGTGTCTCCAGGAGAGTCAGCGGGTCGGGCAGCGGGTGTTCGAGGCCGCGGACCCAGCTGACCTCGTGCTCACCGGTGAGTTTCGCCGGCGGTACGAGGACGTAGCTGCCCCGGCAGTGCCACCGCAGCCCCGGATGCTCGTCCATCGTCTCGGGGTGGCAGTCCAGCTCGCAGGGCCACCACTCGTCCTCGTCGTCCGGGGTGCCCCGGGTCGCGGTGAAGAACAGCAGGCGGGCGTCGTCGCGGTTGCTCGCGCCGAACTCGGCCACCGGGCCCACGTCCACTCCGGCCTCCAGCAACCGCTCCAGCGCGCTGCGGCCCGCTTCGAGCGGTACGTCGAGTACGTCGTGGACCATGCCGGTGGCGGTGATGAAGTTCGCCTGCGGCTGGCCCTCGGCCCAGCGCTTGATCTGCGCGGGGTCGGTGGTCGACTGGGTCTGCCAGGCGAACGACACGGGGTGCCTGGCGGGGGTGGGGCAGCCGACGCGTTCGCACGAACATCGGTATCCGGCGGGGTGCGCGGCGGGGGCGAGCGGCAGGCCCGCGGCGGCGGCGGCCAGGAGCAGAGCCTTGCGGCCCTCGGCCAGGTCGTCGGCGTCTGAGGCCTTCGGGCGGCGGCGCAGCCACTGGGGAATTCTGCTTTCCACTGTCTGCCTGCTCTCTGTGCCGCGATAGCGGCCGAAATCGGCGCCCATTCAACCCCTCACCTCAGCGTTGTGTTCTCCATGCTGCCACCATCCTGCGCCTCGGGGGGCCGCAGTCCCCATCCGGGGTACACGGGCCGATACCACAGCGGTGGTGCGATTGGCGCCTTTGCCCCAATAAGTGGCCTCATGGTGAACGTACGGCGAACTCCGTGAGCGAACTCACCCGCCCCTCACGCCGCGCAGCGTCTCAGCGCGGCGTGAGGCCGCCGAGCGCGTAGTCGACGACGGCGTCGGTGTACTCGTGCGAGAGGGGGAGCGTGCGCAGCAGCCAGCGGTGGGCGATCGGGCCGACGAGGAGTTCCAGGGCGATGCGGGGATCGATTCCGGCCCGTACGTCGCCGGCTTCCTGTGCCGCGCCCAGTCGCTTCACGTAGAGCTGGAGCGACGGTTCGAGCAGCTTCTCCACGAATTCGGCGCCCAGGGCGGGGTCGACGACGCCCGCGGCGGTCAGGGCGCGGGAGGGGGCTTCGTACTTCGGGTCGAGGAGTTCGTCGACGGTGGCGCGCAGGACCGTCTTGAGGTCGGCCGCCAGATCGCCGGTGTCCGGGATCTCGTACTCGCCCCCGTCGGCGCCCGCCGCCTCGGCCGCCTGTTCGCCGAGGTCGAGGAAGGCTTCGAGCAGTACGGCGGCCTTGGAGGGCCACCAGCGGTAGATCGTCTGCTTGCCCACACCGGCGCGGGCGGCGATGCCCTCGATGGTCGTCCTGGCGTAGCCCACCTCGCCGACGAGGGAGAGGGCCGCGTCGTAGATCGCCCGCCGGGAGCGCTCGCTGCGGCGCGTGGAGTCGGGGGTTCGGGGGTTTCCGGTGGTTCTGGTGGTTCCGGTCTCGGCCATGAAGCCAATCTACCAGCGTGGCGAGACGTCACGTCTCGTCGAGTGGACGGGGGCTGACCAGTCGGGAACCACCCGATCGGTTCACTGCGCGAGGGGGCCCGGTGGGCGGACCATGGCTGCACACGCACCCGTACACACCCGGTGCCCCATGCCGCTCGTGAGGAGCCCTCATTGCCTCGTGACGCCTCGCCCCGCCGCTACCTGATGTGCCCCCCGGAGCACTTCAGGGTGACGTACTCCATCAACCCCTGGATGGACCCCGGAAAGCCGGTCGACCTGCCGCTCGCCCTCACCCAGTGGGAGGACCTGCGCGACCGCTACCGGAGCCTCGGACACACCGTCGAACTCCTCACCCCCAGGCCCGGCCTGCCCGACATGGTGTACGCCGCGAACGGCGCCACCGTCATCGACGGGCGGGTGCTCGGCGCCCGGTTCGCGTACGCCGAACGGGCGCTGGAGGCGGAGGCGCACCTGGAGTGGTTCCGCGCCCACGGCTTCACCGAGATCCGCGAGCCCGCGCACATCAACGAGGGCGAGGGCGACTTCGCGGTCACCTCGTCGTGGGTCCTCGCCGGGCGGGGTTTCCGCTCCAGCCCGCTCTCGCACGACGAGGCGCAGGAGTTCTTCGGCCGTCCGGTCGTCGGCCTGGACCTCGTCGACCCGCGCTACTACCACCTGGACACCGCGCTGGCCGTACTCGACGACCGTGACGACGAGGTCATGTACTACCCCGGCGCCTTCTCCCCCGGCAGCCGGGCCGTCCTCGCCCGGCTCTTCCCCGACGCGATCGTCGCGGAGGAGGCGGACGCGGCGGCGCTGGGGCTCAACGCGGTGAGCGACGGGCGGCATGTGCTGCTGCCGCAGACCGCGCTCGGGCTCTTCGCGCCGCTGCGGGCGCGCGGGTTCGAACCGGTCGGGATGGACCTCGGGGAGCTGCTCAAGGGCGGCGGCAGCGTCAAGTGCTGTACGCAGGAGCTGCGCGGCTAGGCGGTTTCGGGCCGGGGCGGCGGCCATGCGTCGCCCCAGTCGATGTCGCGGGCCGCCCGGTAGAGGTCGCCGTCGCGCTTCTTGGTGACCGTCTCACGGGTGAGCTCTTCCGGCTTCGTGCACAGTTCCAGCAGGACCATGCCCTTGCGGATCTGCGGCCTGCGGATCACGCGGTTGGCGGCCGGGACCGCTGCCGGCCCGTCCGCGTCGTCGCGGACGGCGGCGACGTAGCTGAACTTCTCGTCCTCGTACGGCAGCGAGCCGCCCTTGACCTGACGGTGGAGGGAGGAGCGGCTTACGCGGGCGGAGAAGTGGCACCAGTCTGCGCCGGGCTCGATGGGGCAGGCGCCGCTGTGCGGGCAGGGGGCGGCGACGCTCATACCGGCGTCGATCAGCTGCTGCCGGGCCTCGATGACGCGGAGGTAGCCGTCGGGGGTGCCGGGTTCGACGATCACGACGGCCTGGGCGGCGCGGGCGGCCTCGGCGACCAGGGTGGCGCGGTCGGCGGGGGTGAGCTCCTTCAGGACGTAGGAGACGGTGACGAGATCGGTGCTCTCGATCTGGAGCGCCGATCCGATACGAGAGCGCTGCCAGGTCGCGGCCCGCAGCGCGGGCGACCCGGAGGCTTCGGCCAGTTCCCGGCCGAGCGCGAGAGCCGGCTCGGCCCAGTCGACGACCGTACTGGCCGCCTGCTCCCGCCACGCCTCCGCCACGGCCCAGGTCGCGGCGCCGGTCCCCCCACCGATGTCCGCGTGCGTCGCCGGGGTCCACTCCGGGGCCGCGTCGCGCAGTGCGGCGAGCGCGGAACGTACCGCCTCGAAGGTCGCGGGCATCCGGTACGCGGCGTACGCGGCGACGTCGGAGCGGTCACGCAGCACGGGGGCGCCGGTGGGGGTGGTCCCCCGGTAGTTCGCGATCAGCCGCTCGACAGCCTGTGCGGCCTGCTTGGGCGGCAGCCCGTCGAGAAGTCCGGCGAGTGCGCTGCGCAGGGCTTCTGCGGTGGGGAGGGTGGAGTTCACTGTCGAATTTTAGGCACTCCGGACGCGCGCCGGACCGCCGGTGCGGGGCCGGCGGCAGGGCGTGGCTGAACTGATGTTCCGGAAGGGGCAGTTGCTACGCTGACGCCCATTGACTCGACCACTTGACCACTTGACCATCGGGGGGACCATGGGACAGCGGGTCGTACGGGTGGCTCTGGTGGCCGGTGTGATCGTCCTGGCACTGTTGCTCCTGCTGGCCACGTGCGGCGGCGGCAGCTCCGGCGAGAAGAAGCCCGAGCCCGCGCCGAAACCCGCGAAGAAGAGCACGCCCGCCGGGCCCGCGACGCGGCTGCCCGTTCCGTCGGCGTACACCAATGAGCGGGGCTGGCAGATCACCGGCGTCTCGCCGGACTACGCGGTCGCCGCGAGCGCCGGACGGATCGGGTACCTGGAGCGGGTGTCGGCCACGCGCTTCCGCCTCCGGACCGTGGACGCGACGAGCGGGAAGACGCGGTGGGCAGGCGACGCGTGGCAGCCGCTGTCCGACCCCGCCTACTTCCCCCGGCTGCTGGCCGTGGCCAAGGACGGCCGGGAGTACTTCGTCACCTGGTCGTACGGGAAGGTCGGCGAGGACGCGCTGACCTCGGCCGACATGATCGTGGCGCTCGACGTGTACGACGTCGAAAACGGTGCGCAGCGGCGGGTCGAGCTGCCGTGGGCGGACGTCCCGACGGTCAACGGGGCGGGCCCCGGCATCCTCGTCAGCGACGGCGGCGCGGAGAGCGCGGTCGTCGACCCGGTGACGGGCCTGGTGAACCGGCTCGCGGCGAAGGACCTCCGCTACCCGAAGGGGTGCGGGGACTGCCGGGTGCAGACCCAGGTGCGGGCGGTGACGGAGAAGGGGCTGCTGGTGAGCGGCCGCCGGGAGTTCTGGGTGCGCGGCGGTTGGCACAGCCGGAAGACCGCGCCCGCCGGGACGGATCCGGCCTCGGGGGTGCCGACGTCGGTGACGGACGGGCGGGTCCTCGCCAGGTGGCAGAAGAAGCGGGGCAGCAAGGGCGCGGCCGACTACAACATCTGGGCGGTGCACGACACGGCGACGGGCAAGGTGCTCGCCACGGCGGAGTGCCGGAAGCCGGCCATAGAACCGGGGACGCACCCGAAGGCAGCGGTGGCACCGGAGGGGCGGTACGTGGTGGCCGGGAGCCTCGGCTTCGACCTGGAGACGGGCACGGGCCACTGCTTCGAGGAGGCGGACGGCACGAAGCCGCTGTCCCTGACGATGGCGACGGACACGGGCATCGCGTACGGCACGACAGCGACACGCACTCCGGTGGAGGCCGACCTCACGACATCACGACCCAAGGCCCTCCCGGCGAACGTCCAGGTACCGACGGTGGAGGTGGCCGGCACGGCCCTGTTCCCCTGGACCGACCGCAAGGACCACCCCCACCTGATCGCTTACGCCCGCCGAGGCTGAGCAAGCCACCGCCCCGAGCAGCAGTCCGCCCCCTCGGACGAACCGCCGTAAATCCCGCTTCACAGTCGCCGGACGCTCTACGGCGCGTGGGCGAGCCAGTAGCTAAGCCCAGCCCACTCACTAGCGAAGCGCCTCTGCGTGCAGGCGCCGTGCCGTTGCTGCACAGGCTCGGCTCCCGCTGCCACTGTGGCGATCACCGTCGGCGTGCGCAGGTTCGCCAGCAATCGCCACCCCGAACTACCCGTCGCGCCATTACGGGCCCGGTATACCTTGCAGAGAGTTTGATGCCTCTCTCCCCCGCACGCCCGCCTGCACCTGGCGGGTCCCAACGCCGTTGGGAACATTGAGAGATGGGAGATCAGGCGAGATGGAGCGATCGACAGCACGGGGGCGCTGCCGCAGGCGAAGCCAGGTAACGGACTGGGTTCAACTAGCGGCATTGATTCTCTCGGCGATCACTGCCATCGCAGGGTGCGTCGAGCACTTTGTGTGATGGGGCAAAGGTAGTCCGGACGGCTGGTTGGGTGGCGAGCGAGCCCGGCCGCAATCTACTCGGCCGGACCCGCCCATAGCCCTGCATATGGGCCTGGCTTCGGGTGGCACCCCGGGGCCAGGCCTTATGCGTGGCCCTGGAACCTCTCGGCTCCAAGACGAGGAAAGCGCAAATCAACGGGTGCTTCAAGGTCCGAGCCGAGGACCAAGATCAAGAACTTGGCGAAAGCCCGTAGTTAACCGTGGCGCTATGGGGTGGCGCGGTGCAGGCCGACGTAGATCAAAAATGAACGTCCTGGTCAGCGCGTCGCGAGGGGTGGCGAATCCTGGCGAATGACGGTCTGACTCCACACCACTCCGAATCATGCATCCTGCCAGGTGGCCTAGCCCTCCGCCGCTCTGTGTAGCGACCATGTGGGTCCCGCTGGGTCGCCCAGGGTCACACGGTGTGGCCGTATCGCCGCCAGCGGTAGAAGAGCCGCTCGTTGACCTCGCTGTGCAGCACCACCCTGTGGCCGAACACCACCCACAGATCGACCCCGCCGCCCTCCGGGAGCACCTCGAGACGACCACGGCCGTCGTCGAGACACCAGACGGGCCCGCGCGGTCGCAATCCGCTACGAGTGGGACCTACGGACGCAGGTCAACACCATGCACCGGACATGGGTGCTCGCCTCCGGGGTCGCTGCCAAGGACGAGGTCCGGCGGCGTCGCCGGAGTCCGTCCCGTCACACCGACGTGGACGAACGCCGCCACGGGCGGCACAGGGCCGCGAAGCATGTCAGTGATGCCAGGGCGCACGTCAGTTGGACCACTGCCATCGGGACCGCCGTCGCCTCGCCCGCGATGCCGACCAGGGGTGAGGCGATCGCGCCGATGAGGAACGACGACGTACCGAGCAGCGCGGACGCCGAGCCCGCCGCGTGCGGGGTGCGCATCAGGGCCAGGGCGTTGCTGTTGGGGAGGGCGAGGCCCATCGACGACATCAGTACGAACAGGCCTGCCGCGACCGGGACCAGGCCGACCTCGCCGAAGACCCCGGTCGTCATCAGGAGGAGGGCGAGGGAGGCGAGTGCGATGAGGCTCAGGCCGGTCGCCAGGACCTTGTCCATGCTGACCCGGCCCACCAGCAGCTTGCCGTTGATCTGGCCGACAGCGATCAGGCCGACCGAGTTGATGCCGAACAGCAGGCTGAAGGTCTGGGGGGACGCGCCGAAAATCTCCTGGACCACGAAGGGGGATGCGGCGATGTAGGCGAAGAGGGCGGCGAAAGCGAGGCCGCCGGCCAGTACATAGCCGGTGAAGACGCGGTCCGCGAGCAAGCCGCGCATCGTGCGGATCGCCTCGCCGACACCTCCCTCGTGCCGCCGGTCCACCGGCAGCGTCTCGTGCAGCCACTTCCACACGACCAGGGTGAGGAGGATGCCGATGGCGGTGAGCACGACGAAGATGCCGCGCCAGTCGGTGAGGCGCAGTACCTGGCCGCCGATGACGGGCGCGATGACCGGCGCGACGCCGGAGATCAGCATGAGGGTGGAGAAGAATCGGGCCATCTCCACGCCGTCGTAGAGGTCACGGACGACCGCTCGCGCGATCACGATGCCCGCCGCCCCCGCGAGCCCCTGGAGCAGACGGAAGGCGATGAGCAGCTCGGTGGAGGGCGCGAAGGCGCAGATCGCGGTGGCCACGACGTACACGATCATACCGAGGAGAAGGGGCTTGCGGCGGCCGAACCGGTCGCTCATCGGGCCCACGACCAGCTGACCGAGCGCCATACCGGCCAGGCACGCGGTCAGCGTGAGCTGCACGGTCGCGGCGGGCGAGCGCAGGGACTGCGTGACCTCGGGGAGGGCCGGGAGGTACATGTCCATGGAGAGCGGTGGCAGGGCGGTCAGCCCGCCGAGCACCAGCGTGACCAGGAGACTTGTGCGACGGGCGGCGGGGGCGGAACCGGGTGCGGCCGCGCTTTGTGCCCCAGTGCCGGATATGTGACCTTGCGCGGACTGGCCTGTCTCCGGCATTCGCATCTCCAAGTCGTTGAATCTGCACCTATGCTCTCAGCTCGTCCGGCGTGGTCGAGACCTTTTTGCTGGGGGCTGGGATGAGCAACGAAATCGTACGGTGGGGCGTGCTGGCGACGGGCGGTATCGCGTCGTCGTTCACCACGGACCTGATGGCGATGCGCGAGACCGACGGCGCGGAGGTGGTCGCGGTCGCCTCCCGTACGGCGGAGAAGGCGAAGGCATTCGCCGACCGGTTCGGGATACCTCGGGCGTACGGCAGCTGGGCGGAGCTCGCCGCGGACGAGGACGTCGATGTCGTGTACGTCGCCGGTCCGCACTCCGCACACCGGGCCGCCGCCGGTATGTGCCTGGAGGCGGGCCGCGCGGTGCTCTGCGAGAAGGCGTTCACGCTCAACGCCCGTGAGGCCGAGGAGCTGGTCGCCGTGGCCCGGCGCCACGACCGCTTCCTGATGGAAGCGATGTGGATGTACTGCAACCCCGTCGTCCGGCGGCTGGCGGAGCTGGTGCGGGACGGGGCGATCGGTGAAGTACGGACCGTACACGCCGACTTCGGACTCGCCGGACCGTTCGACGCGGAGCACCGGCTGCGTGATCCCGCGCTCGGCGGCGGTGCGCTCCTCGACCTCGGCGTGTACCCGGTGTCGTTCGCGCATCTGCTGCTGGGCGAGCCCGACCGCGTACAGGCGGACGCGCTGCTGTCGCCGGAGGGCGTGGACCTGAACACCGGCATGCTGCTCGGGTGGGATGCGGGTGCGACGGCGCTGCTGAGCTGTTCCATCACCGCCGACACCCCCATCACGGCGGCCGTGACCGGGACGAAGGGCCGGATAGAGCTGGGGCGCGGCTTCTTCTACCCCGACCGGTTCGTGCTGCACCGGAACGGGACTCAGGACGCGGAGGAGTTCACCGCCGGGATGGACAGCCGGCACAGCCTCCAGTACGAGGCCGCCGAGGTCATGCGCTGCCTGCGCGCGGGCGAGAAGGAGTCGCCGCTCGTCCCGCTGGCCGGCAGCCTCGCCGTCATGCGGACGCTCGACGCGGTGCGCGACCGCATCGGCGTCCGCTACCCGGGAGATGAGGGTTAGGCGGGCTTCAGGCCCGGGTTCCCCGCCTCCGTCACGAGCGACGCGGCGGTCGTGACCGGCGCGCCGGGCGTGGTGACCGCGGACACCGTCCGGAAGTCCGCGCGCGCCGCGTCCGCGCCGAGCGTGACCGCCGTATAGCCGCGCCTGCCGTTGTAGAACTTCAGGTGGGCGTTGCCCTGCATCAGGCGGTCGTAGTTGGCGGGCCTCTCCGCACCGTCCTTGCCGCTGGATATGGAGGTGGTGACGAGCTCCGTGCCGACGGTGCGCGAGTCCGGGTCCTCGAAGTCCTTCTTCAGGTCGAAGGCGTACGAGACGTGGACGTCACCCGTGAGCACCATGAGGTTGTCCACGCCGGCCGCCTGGGCCCCGTCGAGCACGCGCTTGCGCGAGGCCGGGTAGCCGTCCCAGGCGTCCATGCTGACCTTCGGGTCGCCCACGCTGCGCCGGCGGGAGAAGGTGACCTGCTGCGGTACGACGTTCCACAGCGCCCGCGACTCGCGCCAGCCGTCGATGAGCCACCGCTCCTGCTCCGCGCCGGTCATGGTGCGCGACGGGTCCTCGGACTCGGGGCCCGGGAGCTGCCAGCCGTCGCCGTACGCCTGGTTGGAGCGGTACTGGCGGGTGTCGAGGATGTCGAACTGCGCGAGCCGCCCGAAGTGCAGCCGCCGGTAGAGCCGCATGTCGGCGCCGTCGGGCTGCTGCGGGGCGCGCAGCGGCTGGTTCTCCCAGTACGCGCGGTACGCCGCCGCCCTGCGCAGCAGGAACTCCTCGGGCGGTACGTCGTTCTCCGGGGTGCCGCCCGCGTAGTTGTTCTCGGTCTCGTGGTCGTCCCAGGTGACGACGAAGGGGTGCGCGGCGTGGGCGGCCATGAGGTCCGGGTCGGACTTGTAGAGGGCGTACCGCAGCCGGTAGTCCTCCAGCGTGACCGTCTCGCGGTTGAAGTGCGCGGGCAGGCGGCGGTCGGTGTAGGCACGGGCGCCGCCGGCGCCGTTCACCGCGTACTCGTACAGGTAGTCGCCGAGGTGGAAGACGACGTCGAGGTCCTCCTCCGCGAGGTGCTTGTACGGGGTGAAGTAGCCGTCGTGGTATGCCTGGCAGGAGACGGCCGCGAGCCGCAGCTCACCGATGCGGGCGCCGCGTGCGGGGGCGGTGCGCGTACGGCCGACGGGGCTGGTCCAGTCGCCCGCGCGGAAGCGGAAGTAGTAGACGCGATCGGGGTCGAGCCCGCCGGTCTCCACCCGCACGCTGTGGGCGTACTCGGGGTGCGCGGTGACGTGGCCGCGCCGGACGGTCCGGCGGAAACGGGCGTCGTGCGCGAGTTCCCAGCGCACCTGGACGCGGGCGCGCGGGAGGCCGCCGTCCGGCTCGTACGGCTTCGGGGCGAGTCTCGTCCACAGGAGTACGGACCCGGGGAGGGGGTCTCCGGACGCGACGCCGAGCGTGAAGGGGTCGTCGGTGATTCTCTTCGCGTCGAGTTCCGCCGCCTGGGCGGTCCCCGGGAGATCGGTCGCGAAGGCGAGTGCGGCGGCGGCTCCGGTGACGGTGAGGAACCTGCGGCGGTGGATGTGCCGTGCGGCGGCCCGCATCTCCCGGCCATGGCCCGATGCGCCTGATGTGATTGTCATCTGCCCCTCCCCTGACGGCTGTTGTCAGAGGTATTGCAGTGGCACGGGGCGTCGCCGCGCTTTCATGTACGTGTCACGTACGCTGCTGGGCCATGAACCCTCAGACGAAGATCGCCGTCGTAACCGGAGCGGGCTCGGGCATCGGCCGGGCCGTCGCACTCGCCCTGGCGGGGGCGGGCTGGTCGGTCGCGCTGGCAGGGCGGCGTACCGGGCCGCTGGAAGAGACCGCGCGGGAAGCGGGCGGCGAGACGTTGTGCGTGCAGGCGGACGTGTCGCTTCCGGGTGAGGTGGACGCGCTGTTCGCCGCCGTACGGGAGCGGTACGGGCGCCTGGACCTGCTCTTCAACAACGCGGGGACGTTCGGGCCGCGCGGCGTGCCGGTGGAGGACATCGGATACGAGGAGTGGCGCTCGGTCGTCGACGTGAACGTCACGGGGTCCTTCCTGTGCGCGCAGGCGGCGTTCCGGCAGATGAAGGGGCAGGACCCGCAGGGCGGCCGCATCATCAACAACGGCTCGATCTCGGCGCACGCGCCCCGGCCGGACTCCATCGCGTACACGACCACCAAGCACGCCATGACGGGCCTGACCAAGTCCCTCTCGCTCGACGGCCGGCTCTATCGGATCGCGTGCGGCCAGATCGACATCGGCAACGCGGCGACGGACATGACGGAACGGATGCAGGCCGGAATCCTTCAGGCGAACGGCGAGCTCATGGCGGAGCCGGTGATGGACGTACGGGATGTGGCGCGCACGGTGTTGCACATGGCGGAGCTGCCGCTGGAGGCAAATGTGCAGTTCGCGACGGTACTGGCGACGACGATGCCGTACGTCGGACGCGGCTGAGGGACGACGGCGAGATCGCGGGAACACCGGAGCGCCGCCCGCCGTTGGCCGCGGTATGAATACGTCATTCCCCCGCGCCGGCATCCTCCGCTACACCGCATTCTCGACCGACCCGGAGGGCGGCAATCCGGCGGGCGTCGTCCTGGACGCGGCCGGGCTCGACGACGCGGGCATGCTCGCCGTCGCGGCCGAACTCGGCTACAGCGAGACCGCGTTCCTCACGGAGGAGCTCGAGCCCGGACGCGCTTTCACCGTCCGGTACTTCAGCCCCCAAGCCGAGGTCCCGTTCTGCGGCCATGCCACGGTCGCGACGGCCGTCGCGCTCGCCGAGCACCAGGGCCGGCCCGGCGACCTGGTCTTCGAGACGCGGGCCGGCACGGTCCCGGTGGAGGTGACCGAGAGCGCCGACGGCACATACCGCGCCACCCTCACCAGCGTCGAGCCGCACACCGAGGACGCGGCCGAGAGCGATGTGGCGGAGGCGCTGGCCGCGCTGGACTGGCCGGCCGCCGACCTGGACCCGGCGTTCCCGCCGCGCATCGCGTACGCCGGTGCCCGCCACCTGATCCTGGCGGCCGCGACCCGCGAGCGGCTGGCGAAGCTGTCGTACGACTTCGAGCGGCTGGGCGCGCTGATGCGCCGCCTGGACCTGACGACGGTGCAGCTGGTGTGGCGCGAGGACGCGACGACGTTCCACGTCCGCGACCCGTTTCCGGTCGGCGGCGTCGTCGAGGACCCGGCAACGGGCGCCGCCGCTGCGGCTTTCGGGGCGTACGCACGCGAACTGGGCCTGGTCCCGGAGGAGTCGGTACTCACCCTCCACCAGGGCGACGACATGGGGCGCCCTGGCGTCCTGACGGTCGAACTCCGCGCGGGCGAGGGGCGGATCAGGGTCGGCGGCGCGGGCGTGCGCATCCCGGAGAAGGCGGCCGGCGGCCCGAACGCGTGACCGCCCGGCCTGACTGGTCCATTGCGCGAGGTGCGCCTCTATACTCCACTCCTCTTCACAACTCACACACACGGAGTGCACCTTGCGCATACATGTTGCCGCCCTCGCCGTCGCGGCAGGAGCCCTGCTGGTCGCCGCCACCCCCGCACAGGCGGCCCCGCACCAGGGCGGACTGCACCTCGGCAAGATCCAGTACAACAGCCCGGGCAGTGACAACCGCAGCAACACCTCGCTGAACGCCGAGTGGGTGGAGATCCACAACAACACGCGCTCGGCGATCCAGCTCCAGAACTACAAGCTGAAGGACAACACGGGCTACACGTACACCTTCGGCTCGTACCGGATCGGCGCCTACAAGACGGTCCGCATCCACACGGGCAAGGGCACCAACACGTCGGCCCACCGCTACTGGGGCCGCGGCTCGTACGTCTGGAACAACACCAGCGACAAGGCCCGCCTGATCAAGCCGAGCGGCACGCAGCTCGACTCCTGCTCCTGGACGACGAGCAACAACGGCACGAAGTACTGCCACTGACGCACCGCGGGGCAGGCCTCAGGCCTGCCCCGTCCCAAGCGGGCGGGCCTTCCGGCCGTCCACTCCAGGAACAGGGGCCCCTCGGTTCGCCGGGGCACCCCCGTCAAGGATGCGTACGCCCACTGTCGCCTCTCGCATCTCCTGCGCCGCCTCCGCCCGCCGTACGCAGGAACGCCACCGCGTCCTCGGCCGAGTACCCCAGAAGCCGGAACCGGTCGAGCCCCATGAGCAGCAGCTGCGCTGCGATGTCACGCCCCCAGGTATTGCCCTCGTCCGGGTCCCCCGCCCATTCGTAGAGCTTCTCGATCCCGAGATCGTTGAGCAGGATTCCATGCTCTCGGGCCACTTCCCCGACGACATCCGCGATGGCCTGGAAGCGGGTGGGAGCTTCCCTGCGGCACCTGAGACCGGGGTACCGACCCCAGGTCGACGCGTCAAACGTGCACCCGGCCGGCGGGGCGGCGCTCAGCCCCGCATATCTCTCTGGGCCGGGCTCGGGGCTTTCGTACGAGCAGTCAACGAGCGTGAACTCATGAACAGTCATGCCGCCATGCTGGCACGCAGGTCTGACATTTCCCCCAGAACTCAAGCCGGCCAGTAGCCGGTGGGGCAGACGAGTCGGGCTGTACGCCGGGTTCTGTGCCCCGGGACCTCGCGGTCGTCGGGGCGACGGCCATCCATCTAGGACCGGCGTTGCCACCGGCCTCGTGCGGTCTACCCGCGAACTCGGGCGAGCAGCCCTCGATCGTCCGCGCAAGGCCGTCTTGCGACGGCCTCTCTTGACCTTGCTCCAGGTGGGGTTTACCTAGCCGCCTGAGTCACCTCAGGCGCTGGTGGTCTCTTACACCACCGTTTCACCCTTACCGAAAACCGAAGTCCCCGGCGGTCTGTTTTCTGTGGCACTGTCCCGCGGGTCACCCCGGGTGGCCGTTAGCCACCACCTTGCTCTGTGGAGCCCGGACGTTCCTCGGGGAGATCCGAGGATCTCCACGCGGCCGTCCGCCCGGCTCGTCTGCCGTGCCGACCATGCTACCCGCCAGGTTGACCTTGTCGCAGCGTCAGGGTTTCTACTGGGGCTCATGCGGATCGGAGAACTCGCCGCGCTTGCCGGGGTCACCGCGCGGGCCGTGCGGCACTACCACCATCAGGGGCTGCTGCCCGAGCCGCCTCGGCTGGCCAACGGCTATCGGGTGTACGGGGTGCGGCATGCCGTCCTCCTGGCCCGGATCAGGCGGCTCACCGAGCTGGGGCTCGGGCTCGACGAGGTGCGGGATGTTCTCGCCGACGACGCCGGGGTCGAGCTCGTCGTCGTACTGCGCGAACTCGACGCGGACCTCGCCCGTCAGGAGGCGGAGATCCGGCGGCGGCGCGAGCGGCTCGGTGAGCTGCTCGCGCAGGCCGAGGCCGGGACGCTGCCCGCCGAGGGGCCCGTCTCGCCCGCGCTGGCCGGGCTGCTCGGCGCGCTGCCGGTGACCGATTCGCCGTCGGCGGCGAAGGACCGGGAGCACCTGACCCTGCTGGCCGGCAGCGGCGAAAGCGATCAGCTGCTGGCCGCGCTCGCGTCGATGAGCCGGGACCCCGCCGTGCCGGCGCTGTACGAGCGGCTCGACGCGCTCGCCGACGCCTCGCGCGACGACCCCAGGATCGGGCCGCTCGCCGACGCGCTCGCGACGGCCGTGCCGGACGCGGTGATCGCGGCGATCCCGGTGGAGGGCCCGGCCGTTTCGGCCGGTGCGTACGCGGAGGCCATGCTCGCGGACTTCGCTCCTGCCCAGGCCGCCGTCGTACGACGGGTGATGGAGCTGCTCGCGGAGAGGATGGAGCGGTGAGGGGGCGGGGTGCGGGGATCTTCGTCGTGGGGGCCGAGATCGCTCTGGTCACGTGTCTGGTGGCCGGGGTCGACGTGCCGTCCGTGGTCATCGTCCTTGCCGAAGTGCTGGTGCTCGCGGCTCTGGTGTGGCAGGCGTTTCGCGTGCGGCGGTTGTACGTCGCCGGGGGCTGGGCGGCGGTGCGCGCCGCCGCTCCGGTGCGGGTGCTGCGCCTCGTCGGGCACGAGGTGCGGGCGCTGCACAGTCTCGTGCTCTGGCCGGCGCGGCGGCGGCACGGGGTCGGTCCGGGGGCGTACGCGGCGGCGTACACCGGGCCGCAGACCGCGATGATGTACGGCCTGCTCTTCGTGGCCGTCGTCGAGACGGTGATGCTGGCGCTGGTCATTCCGTGGCCCACGGTGCACCGGATCGTGCTGGTGCTGGACGTGTACACCGTGGTGCAGATACTCGGCCTGCACGCCGGCTGCGTGACCCGCCCCCATGTCGTCGGCGCGGACGGGTCGTTGCGGATCCGGTACGGCGGGTTCTACGACGTGCGCGTGCCGGCCGGCTCCATCGGGTCCGTACGCGTCGAACGGCGTTACTCCGACACCAAGGAGGACGGCGTCCTGGGCCTCGGCGTGGGCGGGCAGACGACCGTGATCCTGGAGCTGACACGGCCCGTCGCCTACCTGCGGCCGCTCGGGGCACGCCGCGAGGCGCGGGCCGTTCGCTTCCACGCCGACGACCCGCGCGCGTTCGTCGACGCCGTCAAGCGGGGGCGAACAGCACCTTCGCCGCCCCAGGGTCCGCCTGTGTGAGCCGGACCCGGATGCGTTCGCCCAGCGGCAGGCCGGCGTCCGTACTCTCGACCCGGCCGACGACCGCCACGTCCTCCAGGTGGACCGTGCCGACGGCCCGGTCGGGCTCCTTCACCTCGACCACGTGGGCGTTGAACAGCTCGCCCACCCGGTCCTTGAGCAGCGCCGCCTCGACGATGTCGACGCACTCGCGCTCCACGGCGCTCGCCCGCCGCGTCCCCGACGCCATCTCCTGCGGGAGGCCGGGCAGCGCGTCCCGTACCCACTGCGGCGGCTCCTCGCCCGCGACGGCGGCGACGCACAGTTCGCCCGCGTAACGGTCGGCGAGGCGGCGCAGCGGGGCCGTGCAGTGGGTGTACGGGGCGGCTACCGCCGCGTGGACGGCGGGGTCGGGGACGTCGCCGTCCACGAAGACGGTGTAGCCCGCCCCGCGCAGCAGCGTCGTGCACTCCTGGAGGAACGCGGCGTGCGCGGCCTTCGTCGGGTCCAGGGAACGGACGATCTCGGCGTACGACGTGTGATGCGGCCACTCGATGCGCAGTGCCCTCGCCGACCTGCGCAGGCGCGCCACCTCGCCGAGGGGTGCGGCGGGGAGGGTGCGCAGGATGCCGGTGCCGGTGGCGGTCATCAGGTCGGCGGCGGCCATGCCGGTGAGGAGGGAGATCTGGGCGTTCCAGCCGTCGGCGGGCAGCGGGGCACGGAAGCCCAGGAAGTACGAGTCGCCGCGCTCGACGATCTCCTGCTCCGGCACGTTCAGCGAGATCCCGCCGCGCTCACGCTCCAGCGCCTCGCGCAGCCGCCCGATGTCGCGGAGCAGCGCGACCGGCTCCTCGGCGGTGCCCGCGTCGATCCGCTGCTGGACGGCGGAGTAGTCGAGCCTGGCCCGGCTGCGTACGAGCGCCCGGCGCACGTCGACCGCCTCGGTGCGGCCTTCCGTGTCGAGGTCGATGCGCCACAGGAGTGCGGGGCACGTCTGGTCGGGGAGCAGGCTCGCGGCGCCCTCGGAAAGATGCGGCGGGTGCAGCGGAATCTTGCCGTCCGGGAAGTACAGGGTCATTACCCTGCGGTGCGCCTCGGCGTCGATCGCACCGCCCGGCGTGACGAAGGCGGCGACATCGGCGATGGCGTAGTGCACGCGGTAGCCGCCCCCTTCGCGGCGGGCGAGGTGCATCGCCTGGTCGAGGTCGACGGAACCCGGCGGGTCGATGGTGAACAGCGGGATGCCGGTCGCGTCGTACGCCGGCAGCCGGGGGGCCTTCGCGGCCTGTTCCGCTTCCGCGAGGACCTCGGCCGGGAACTCTTCCGGCACATCGAGCGTGGTGCGCAGCGCGCGCAGGGCTGCCCGGAGGGGGGCCTCCGGTGCACCGGTCACATGGATATGGCGGCGGGGCATGGTCCGAGCGTAGGGCCGGTGGGGCCGGGCGGCATGGCGGGCTCCGCTTACCCTGGCGTTTTGGTGTGTACGTATCCGCTCCGAAGGAGTTCCGCTGTGCTCGTGCTCTTGCCGCCGTCCGAAGGAAAGGCCGCCAGCGGGTCCGGCGCGCCCCTGAAGCCGGAGTCCCTCTCCCTGCCGGAGCTGGCCGGGGCGCGGGCCGCGGTGCTGGACGAGCTGGTGGAGCTGTGCGCCGCCGACGAGGAGAAGGCGCGGGTCGTCCTCGGGCTGAGCGAGGGGCTGCGCGGGGAGATCGCCAAGAACGTCGAGCTGCGGACCGCGGGGGCGCGGCCGGCGGGCGCGATCTACACGGGTGTGTTGTACGACGCCCTCGGTCTGGCCACGCTGGACGCGGCCGCGCGGGGGCGGGCCCGGCAGTCGCTGCTGGTGTTCTCGGGGCTGTGGGGCGCGGTGGGGATCGGCGACCGGATCCCCTCCTACCGGTGCTCCATGGGCGTGAAGCTGCCGGCGCTGGGCGCGCTCGGGGCGTACTGGCGCGAGCCGATGGCTGCCGCCATGCCGGTGGCCGCGGGTGACGGGCTGGTGCTGGACCTGCGCTCTTCGGCGTACGCGTCGGCCTGGAAGCCGAAGGGGGACGTGGCGGGGCGCACGGCCACTGTGCGGGTGCTGCACTCGCAGATCGACGCGGCGGGGGTCGAGAAGCGGTCCGTCGTCAGCCACTTCAACAAGGCCACGAAGGGGCGGATCGTCCGGGACCTGCTGATGGCGGGGGCCGCTCCCGCCGATCCGGCGGAGCTGGTCTCGGTGCTGCGGGATCTGGGGTACGTCGTGGAGGCGTCGGCTCCGGCGAAGGCGGGGAAGGTGTGGGCGCTGGATGTGGTGGTGAGCCAGATCCACTGAGGCGCTGTTGCACGCGGTGCAACGGTCGTTGCGCGGGTCGCCTTGCGGCGGCAGGATGACGGCATGACTTCCGTGCTCGACCTCGCGCCCGTCGTCCCTGTCGTTGTCCTGGAGGACGCCGCCGACGCGGTGCCGCTCGCGCGTGCGTTGGTCGCGGGCGGGCTGCCGGCGATCGAGGTGACGCTGCGGACGCCCGCCGCGCTCGACTCCGTCCGGGCCATCGCGGCGGAGGTGCCGGACGCGGTGGTCGGGGCCGGCACGGTGATTTCCCCGGCCGGTGTGGCCGATGCGGTGGCGGCCGGGGCGCGGTTCCTGGTGAGCCCGGGGTGGACGGATGCGCTGCTGGACGCGATGAAGGCGTCCGGGGTTCCGTTCCTGCCGGGGGTCTCGACGGCCTCGGAGGTCGTGGCGCTGCTGGAGCGGGGCGTGACGGAGATGAAGTTCTTCCCGGCGGAGGCGGCGGGCGGTACGCCGTACCTGAAGTCCCTGGGCGCCCCACTCCCCCAGGCGCGGTTCTGCCCGACGGGCGGCATCACCCTGGCTTCGGCGCCGTCGTATCTGGCGCTGGGGAACGTGGGTTGCGTGGGCGGCACCTGGATGCTCCCGGCGGACGCGCTGGCCGCGAAGGACTGGGGGCGGGTGGAGACGCTGGCCCGGGAGGCGGCGGGGCTGCGCGGCTAGGGCGTCTGTGGCTCCGAGGGCGGGCCGCCGCTTCCGGGGCGGTGGCGGGGTGCCGGGGGCGGGCCGCTCCGGGTGCGGCGTTCGCGACTGCATGATTTAGCCGCCCAGCAGCGCCCTTTGTACGAAGCCCACTCCCTGCGCACAAATCACGCTTTACGTCCCGAACACCGCCCCCTGCGCGCCCCGCCCCCTCCCGCCGGTGGGCCCCGTGCGGGCCGTTCGGCGGGTGGTCGTGGTGCTGGGGCCGAAGATCATGCCGCCGAGAACATGGCGGCACGGGCGCAGGGGTGTTGTGACCGCATCCCTCCACGACATCAGGGGGACGGGCCCGTAGGGAGCGGTGTTCGGGACGTAAAGCGTGATTTGTGGGCTGGACGCCGGGGAGGCTTTCGGGCACCGCCGCTCCGCGCCTAAATCGTGCAGTCCCGAATGCCGCTCCCGTAGGGCCCGGCACCCGGAACCATCACCACCGGGCTCAGCGCAGGTGCGACGTGTCGTTCAGCAGGCGCAGCGACGCGTTGCCGTCCGCGTAGTACGCCACCGCCGACAGCGATGCCGCCGAAAGTTCCATGCGGAACAGCGACTCGGGCGGTGCGCCCAGCGCCAGCCGTACCAGCGTCTTGACCGGCGTCACGTGGCTGACCACCAGGACCGTGCGGCCCGCGTAACGGGCGATCAGCTTGTCGCGCGCGGCCGACACCCGCCGCGCCACCGCCGCGAAGCTCTCGCCGCCGCCCGTCGGCGCCGCCTTCGGGGACGCCAGCCAGGCGTCCAGGTCCGCGGGGTGCCGCTCGCGGACCTCGGCGAAGGTCAACCCCTCCCACGCGCCGAAGTCCGTCTCGCGCAGGCCCTCCTCGATACGTACGTCCAGACCGAGCCGCGCCGCCACCGCGTCCGCCGTCTCGCGGCAGCGCCGCAGCGGCGAGCTGACGATGTCCTGGACCGTGCCGCGCGCGGCCAGGGTCGTGGCGACCGCTTCGGCCTGGCGGCGGCCGACCGCCGACAGCTCAGGGTCGGAGCCCCCGCTCCCGGAGAACCGCTTCTCGGGGGTGAGCGCGGTCTCGCCGTGGCGCAGGAGGACGAAAGTGGCGGGCGTACCGAGGTCTGCGGAGGCACCCCAGCCCACAGCCGGGGCAGTGGCAGTGGCAGTGGCAGTGGCAGTGGCAGGAACGCTTTCCGAAGCGGCGTCCGGCAGGATCAGCGGCTCGGCCACCGCACGCCCCAGCGCCGCCCGGGCCTTGGCCGCGCCGGCCGCCGCGTCGCCCACGACACGGGCGGGAGCGGATTTCAGGTCGGCGGTGGAAGCCGAGGGCTCCCACTGCTTGCCCTTCTTCCCCGCGTCCATCGCCTCGTTGGCGAGCCGGTCGGCGTGCTTGTTCTTCTCCCGGGGGATCCACTCGTAGGTGACCCGGACGCGCGGAAAGACGGTCGCGGCCTCGGCCGCGAGCGGCTTCATGTCCGGATGCTTGATCTTCCAACGGCCGGACATCTGCTCGACGACGAGCTTGGAGTCCATGCGGACATGGACAGCCGCGTCGGGCGCGAGCGCGTGCGCGGCGCGCAGGCCGGCGATCAGGCCCTTGTACTCCGCGACGTTGTTGGTGGCGACGCCGATGTACTCGGCGGCTTCGGCGAGCGTCTCACCCGTGTCCGGGTCGAGTACGACCGCGCCGTAGCCGGCGGGGCCCGGGTTGCCCCGGGAGCCGCCGTCGGCCTCGATGAGGAGGCTGCGCTCCACGGCTACAGGCCGGACTCGGACGTACGGACAAGGATGCGGCGGCAGTTCTCGCACCGCAGCACCGTGTCGCGGGCGGCGGCCCGTACCTCGTTGACCTCGGTGATGTTGAGCTCCAGCTGGCAGCCCTCGCAGCGGCGCTGGAAGAGCCGGGCCGCGCCGACACCATTGGACTGGACGCGGATCTTCTCGTACAGCTTCAGGAGGTCGGCGGGGATGGTGGCGGAGGCGATCTCGCGCTGCTTGGTCGCCGTGGCGATCTCGCCGTCGATCTGCTGCGTCGCGGCGTCGCGGCGCGCGGTCGCGTCGTCGGCCTTGGCCTGGACGGAGGAGACCCGCTCGGTCAGCTCGGCGACCCGCTCCTGGATGGACTCGCGGCGCTCCATGACTTCGAGGACGACGTCCTCCAGGTCACCCTGGCGCTTGGCGAGGGAGACGATCTCGCGCTGGAGGTTCTCCAGGTCCTTGGGGGACTGGACGGCGCCGGAGTCGAGGCGCTGCTGGTCGCGCACGGCACGCTGGCGGACCTGGTCGACGTCCTGCTCGGCCTTGGTCTGCTCGCGGGTGGTGTCGCTCTCCTCGGTCTGCGCGGCGACCAGCAGGTCGCGCAGCTGGGCGAGGTCCTTGGTGAGCGATTCGAGCTCGGCGTGCTCGGGGAGAGAGCTGCGCCGGTGGGCGAGCTGGGAGAGGCGGAGGTCGAGGGCCTGGACGTCGAGGAGACGGATCTGGTCGGCGGGCGCGGCGTTCAGTTGGGGGCTCCAGAAGAGTGGTGGGTGGTCCAGGGGTCGGTGACCGTCTTCGAGACGTGGACGCGCAGGTCCCATCCGTGACGGTCGGAAATCTCGTCGAGCTGGGCGGCGGCCTGCTCGCACCAGGGCCATTCGGTGGCCCAGTGCGCGGCGTCGATCAGTGCGAGGGGAGTGTGTTCGCGGGCCTCGGAGGCCGGGTGGTGGCGCAGGTCGGCCGTAACGAAGGCGTCGACGCCTGCTGCCCGTACGTCGGCGAACAGGCTGTCGCCGGAGCCGCCGCTGACGGCGACCCTGCGGATGAGGGCGTCGGGGTCGCCGGCGACGCGGATGCCCTGCGCGGTGGCGGGCAGCCGGGCGGCGACGCGGGCGGCGAAGTGGCCGAGGGTGGCCGGGGGGTCGAGTTCGCAGACGCGGCCGAGGCCTCGGCGGCCGGACGAGTCGGTGGGGTCGGGGACCAGGGGCCCGGTGACCCGCAGGTCCAGCGCTCCGGCGAGGGCGTCGGAGACGCCGGGGTCGGCGCTGTCGGCGTTGGTGTGGGCGACGTGCAGCGCGATGTCGTTCTTGATGAGGGTGTGCACGGCGCGGCCCTTGAAGGTGGTCGCCGCGACCGTCGTCGTACCGCGCAGATAGAGCGGGTGGTGGGTGACGAGGAGGTTCGCGCCGAGCTTCACGGCTTCGTCGACGGTCTCCTGGACCGGGTCGACGGCGAACAGGACCCGGGTCACCTCGGTGTCGGGCTCGCCGCAGACCGTACCCACCGCGTCCCAGCTTTCGGCCCGCTCGGGGGGCCAGAGGGCGTCGAGTGCGGCGATGACTTCAGACAGACGGGGCACGCAGACAGGTTACCTGCGCCGCGTGCCCCGCCGGCCATGGCGTACGCGGCCTGCTTGACCGGGCCCCTACTTGATCAAATACGTGTGCAGGTCGTCGAGGACCTTGTCGGCGGCGGTGGCGTCCGTGCCGTACGCGGCGGTCTTGGCCGCGGCGTCGCCGAAGTCCTTGCCGCCCTGCGCGACGGCCTTCTTGTCGCCGCTGCCCTTCTCCTCGCTCTTGGCGCCGGTGTCGCCGCCCCCGCATGCGGAGAGGGCGAGCGCCGCGGCCACGGCGAGGGAGACTGCGCCTTACTTTATCGACATGGGGATATCTCCCAGCACACCAGCCCCCTCGACCTCAGCCGAATCGGATGACGGCCACCCTTATGTGTGAAGTGGGCGGTCTCGTGTTGTTCGGCAGGAAGTGCGAAAACTAGCTTCGGTCGCCGGAGGTGATGGCCTGATGACGGCCTGTGCCATCGAGACCGCGGCCGACGGCGACGCGGTGCGCGAGGCGGTGTTCACGATCGCCGCCGACGGCTCCTACGCCGCGCGGCTGGCGGGCGAGGGGGAGGCGCGGTTCCCCGAGCGGTGGACGCTCGACGGACCCGAGCCCTACGCCGTGCCGCTGCCCGCCGACCAGCCCGAGGAACCGGACACCGGGCTCCTGCCGCTGACGGACGGGCGGGTGCTGATCCACCGCCGGGAGGGCGGTGCCTCGCACGCCTTCGGCAGTGGCGAGGGGCGGCACTCCTTCTCGCTGCTGTATCCGACGGGGCCGAGGACCGGGGAGCTGCCGGTGGGCGCGGTCGAGTGCGAGCGGCTGGAGCTGCTGCCGCCCGCCCCGGACGGCTCGCGGGCGTACGCCCTGTCCGTGGGTGAACTGTCCACGTCCGTCTGGCTGGTGGCGGGCGGCGCCTTCGGGCCGGAACACGTGGCGGAGGTCGCGGGGCGCTGCTCGGGGGGTGTGTGGCTCGACCGTACGGGACGGATGCTCGCCCTGGACCGGGAGGCCGACGGGGTGACGAAGGCGGTGGCCGTCGACCTGGAGCGGGGCGGGGAGGTGACGCCGCTGCTTCAGATCGCGGAGGGCAGCAACGACCGGCTGCTGCTGGCGGATCCGGACAGCGGGCTGCTGCTGATCCGGTCGGACGCTCCGGGGTGCGACCGGCTGGGATGGGGCGTACTGGGGAGCATGTTGCCGGTGCGCTTCCCGGAGTGCCTGGCGCCGGCCGACTTCGCGGTGACGCCGTTCGCGGTGCAGCCGGGGCAGGTTCTGACGCCGGAGAGCTGCGCGGTGGCGCTGCGGATCGACGGGGCGGCGGGGAGCTGGGCCGGGGTGTGGCGCCCTGCGGGACGTCGGCTGCATCACCTCGCGGCGCCGGAGGGGTGGTTGGCGGGGGCGGGGCTCTGGACGCGCGACGGGGTACTGCGGCTGCCGTACGCGACGGACGCGGTGAGGTGCGGGGTGGCTCGGACCGAGGCTCCGGAAGACGCGCCGAAGGGGGCGCCCGGAGGTGTGGTGATCACTGAACCCGCACAAGTGGAATGCGCAGGTGGGGAACCATTTGCAGCTCGGGACACTCCTGTGGTGTGCAAGCCCGTACCGCTCCAGCAGGCGCCCCTCACCGGGCGCGGGACACGTGGTTAGACTCGGTCCGGGGCTACGCAGTCGTTGCGGCTGAACGCCGACGGTGACGGCGGGGCGGGCCTTGCAGCACTGAAAGTGATCGCAGCGATTCCAGGGGATCTCCCAACATGTCTGAAGCCCGAACCGACACGACCCAGACGCGGCCGCAGCCTTCGGCCGCCGATCGGGACGACGCCGGCCACCGCTCCGGTAGGCACCGCGGGGGTGCGGCCACGACGGAGGACTCCACGACCCCGGCGCACGGCCGCCACCGCCGGTCGTAGGGGCGGAGTCTTTCCCAGACCCCCAGACCCCCAGACCCCCGGACGCCCTCCGGGGGTGTCCTCAAACGCCGGACGGGCTGGATGGTTGCCGCAACGCGGCACCCCGCAGGCCCACCCCCGCTCAGGCCCGCTTCAGGCCCAGCACCTCCGTCGCCGCGAACGTCTCGTTCGGCGGGCGGCCCTCGAAGTGCGGTGACAGACGCTCCGCCAGTTCCTCGTACGAGAAGACCTCCTTCGCCGTGTCGAACTGGGCGGCGACCTTGGGGCGTTCCATGACGGCGACCATGCCCCCGTGGACAACGAGCAACTGGCCGTTGACCCTCGCGGCTGCCGGCGAAGCCAGGTATCCCACCAGCGGCGACACATGCTCCGGAGCCAGCGCGTCCAGCTCGCCCCCCGCCGGTTCCGCGAAGCCGGCGAAAACGTCCTGCGTCATCCGCGTACGCGCACGCGGACAGATCGCGTTGGCCGTGACGCCGTACTTCCCCAGCGCCAGCGCCGTCGACGTCGTCAGGCCGACGATCCCGCCCTTCGCCGCCGCGTAGTTCGGCTGCCCGGCCGACCCCGCCAGGTACGCCTCCGACGACGTGTTGACGATCCGGCCGTAGACCGGGCCGCCCGCCGCCTTGGAGCGCGCCCGCCAGTGCGCCGCCGCGAAGTGCGTGGTGTTGAAGTGGCCCTTGAGGTGGACGCGGATCACCGAGTCCCACTCGTCCTCCGTCATCGAGAAGACCATCCGGTCGCGGAGAATCCCCGCGTTGTTGACCAGGATGTCCAGCTTTCCGTACGTATCGACGGCCAACTGGACCAGCGCGCCCGCCTGTTCATGGTCCGATACGTCGCCGAGGTGGGCCACGGCCCGCCCGCCCGCCGCACGGATCTGAGACGCGACCTCCTCCGCCGGGGCCGCCGACGCCTCACCCGAGCCGTCGCGCCCCGGCTGCCCGTAGTCGTTGACGACGACGCTCGCGCCGAGCCGGGCCAGTTCCAGGGCCTCCGCGCGGCCGAGGCCGCGTCCCGCGCCCGTGACGATCGCGCACAGACCGTCGAGCGGCAGTGCCGGTGGGTGTGACATCCGCGGTCTCCTCAGATCTCGATGCAGGTGCGCAGGGCCTCGCCCGTACGCATCTGGTCCAGGGCGTCGTTGATCCCGTCCAGCCGCACCCGATGGGTGATCAGGCCCTCCAGGTCGATCCGGCCCGCGCGCCACAGCGCGATGGCCCG
The DNA here is from genome assembly GCF_056836825.1 of Streptomyces sp. TRD_SC_5. Classification (NCBI taxonomy): domain Bacteria; kingdom Bacillati; phylum Actinomycetota; class Actinomycetes; order Kitasatosporales; family Streptomycetaceae; genus Streptomyces; species Streptomyces sp. TRD_SC_5. Next base: position 2,037,751 of record NZ_JBWZZS010000001.1, read on the forward strand.
CTCGTACGAACGGAGCACGTCACCGCCCCCGTACAACGACGGCAGGATCCGCTTCTCGTCGAAGAACAGCTCGAACATGCTGACCTGGAAGAAGTCGTCCATGGCCCCCGCGCCGACGATGCACAGCGTCCCGCCACGCCGCGTCGTCTCGTACGCGGTCCGGGCCGTGGCCGACTTGCCGACGACCTCGAAGACGTAGTCGAAGCCCTCCCCCGCCGTGACGCGCTGCTTGGCGTCGGCGAGTTCGTCCGGCGAGACGGCTTCCGTCGCGCCGAACCTCAGCGCCGCCTCGCGCCGCGAGGCGACCGGGTCGACGGCGACGATCTGCGCCGCGCCCTGCACCCGCGCGCCCTGGATCGCCGAGATGCCGACACCACCGCAGCCGATGACGGCGACGGACGAACCGGCCGCCACCTGGGCCGTGTTGATGGCGGCGCCCAGCCCCGTCGTCACTCCGCAGCCGATGAGCGCGGCGATCTCGTACGGCAGATCGTCGGGTATCGGGACGGCGCAGCCCGCGTCGACCACGACCTCCTCGGTGAAGGTGCCGGTCCCGGCGAAGCCGAAGACGTCACCGCCGGGGCGCTTGAAGTTGGGCGTACCCGCGTTCATGAGCCCGGCCAGGCACAGGTGCGTCTGGCCGCGCTTGCAGGACGGGCAGGCGCCGCACGCCGGCAGCCAGCACACGAGGACGCGCTCCCCCTGACCGATCCCGGTGACGCCGTCGCCGATGTCGACGACCTCGCCCGCGCCCTCGTGCCCCGGGATGAAGGGGGCGGGCTGCGGCAGTACGCCGCTCATCGCGGAGACGTCGGAGTGACACAGTCCGGTGGCCCGCATGCGGATCTTGACCTTGCCGGGCCCGAAGCCCACCGCCTCGACGTCGTCGAGGACTTCGAGCTTGTCCTGCCCTATCTCGTGCAGTACGGCTGCGCGCACGGTACGGCTCCCTTCACGGAGGTGAGGTGACGGAGGTCAGGTGTGTACGACGGTGGTGTCGGCCAGTACCGGCGCGTCGCCCCTCTCGACGGCGGTGACCGACACCTGGACGCGCCCCGGCGACTTCCACATCCGCAGGCGCAGGGTCTCGCCGGGGAAGACGACCCCGGCGAAGCGGGTGCTGTACGAGCTCACGCGCGCGACATCGCCGCCGAGCACGGTGTCGACGACGGCCTTGAGCGTCATGCCGTACGAGCACAGGCCGTGCAGGATCGGCCGGTCGAAGCCGGCGAGCTTGGCGAATTCCGGGTCGGCGTGCAGGGGGTTCCAGTCGCCGGAGAGGCGGTAGAGCAGCGCCTGGTCCTCGCGCACCTGCCGCTCGGCCTCCGCGTCCGGCGCCTGGGTGGGCTGCTCGGTGCGGGCGGAGGGGCCGCGCTCGCCGCCGAAGCCGCCTTCGCCGCGTACGAAGATCTGGGCGTCGCTGGTCCACAGCGGCCCGTCGGCGTCGGCGGTCTCGGAGCGCAGGACGATCACCGCCGCCTTGCCCTTGTCGTACACCGCCTGCACCTTGGAGGTCTGCACCGCCGTGCCCTTGACGGGGATGGGCCGGTGCAGCTCGATGCTCTGGCCGCCGTGCAGGACGTGCGCGAGGTCTACGTCGATGCCCGGCGCGGAGAGGCCGCTGACGGCGTCGGCGCCGCCCGCGCCCGCGACGGTGGCGAAGCTGGGCAGGACGTGCAGCCGGGATTCCAGGGTGTAGCGCAGCTCGTCGGGGTCGGTGGCGGGCGTGCCGGCGCCGAGGCCGAGGTGGTAGAGCTGGACGTCCTTGTGGTCCCAGGCGATCTCGGCGCTGCGGGGTTCGGCTGCGACGGCCTTTGCGGCATCGATGGGCATGGGGATGCTGCTCCTTGATGGATGGAAGACCTCGGTGCGGCCGTCCGCACCGTCGGCCGCACCGAGGTCGTACGGGACCGGCCGTGGACCGCCCGTTCTAGAACGCGTTCTAGGCCGATGGGGCCTATGTATAACGCACGCCCCGGCAGTTGTGAAGACAGCCCGCTGACGCTGCGTCAGGTTGCCCGCTCCGGGGCCGCCGGCAAGCGCATCTGCCGTCGCGAGAACGCCGTGGACAGCTCACCCGAACGCGTGCGTCCGGAGATCACGGACAGCGGCCGGAGCGTAAGCTCCGAGCAGCCCGTCGGCTCGGGCGGTGGCACGGGTCTCGAGGGCCTCACCGAGCGCCTCGCGGCGGCCGGCGGCACGCTCGACGCCGGTCCTTCCACCCGCGACGGCTCCCTGGTGAGCGCCGAACTGCCCGTAGGCACCGACCTCGAACCGGAACCCAGAACTGGAGTCCACCCCATGATCAGAGTCCTCCTGGCCGAGGACCAGGGCATGACGCGCGGCGGCCTCGCCCTGCTGCTCGGCCTGGAGGCGGACATCGACGTCGTCGCCCAGGTGGCCGCAGGCGACGAGATCGTGGACGCCGCCCTCGTCTCCCGCCCCGACGTGGCGCTGCTGGACATCGAACTCCCGGGCCTCAGCGGCCTCGACGCCGCCGCGCTGCTGCGCGACGAGACGCCCGACTGCCGGGTGGTCATCCTCGCGACCTCCGGCAGGCCCGGCTGTCTGCGGCGAGCGATGGAGGCGGGCGCGGCGGGCTTCCTGGTGAAGGACGGCCCGGTGGAAGAGCTGGCCGCGACGATCCGCCGGGTACTGACCGGCGAAACGGTCGTCGACCCCGTGCTCGCGGCGGCCGACCTCAGCTCCGGGCCCAGCCCGCTCACCGCGCGCGAGTGCGACGTACTGAACGCGGCGGTGGACGGGGCGACCGTCGCCGACATCGCGGCGAAACTGCGCCTGTCGGAGTCGACCGCACGGAACTACCTGTCGTCGGCAATCGGCAAGACCGGCACCCGCAACCACATGGAGGCGCTACGGGCGGCAAGGCAACAGGGCTGGCTCTGACCCGCCGCTCCGCGGTCCGGTGGCCAGCCGGACTACTGCACCGTCTTGGGAACGCCCTTGGCGTCGAAGACACGGACACCCACCGCACCTCCCCCGGGCCCCCGGGGTTCTTCCTCCGTGAACCACCGCTGCTTGAACCCGGCGGCCCGCATCAGCTCCGGCTCTCCGGTCCCGTCGCGGTGCTCAAAGACCACGCGCTTCACCTGCGGCCCGACATATCCGATGGTCAGCTTGGTCCCTTTCACCGTGAACGTGTACGACTGGAAGCCCATGCCGTCGATGTCGTCGTCGGTCTTGCTCTGAAGGCCATGGACCGGCAGTGTCCGCTTGCCCCCATGGGCGTCGGCAACGACGACGGAGAACCAGCTCGTCCCGATCCCGGGCACGGGATCGGCCGCCCGCTCCTCCCACACCCCGTACTCGATCATCCGCTCCTTCTGCTTGCGGGCTTCGGCCTCGCTGCGGGGCGCGCCCCACACCTCCAGGGACACATACCCCTCCTCGGACGAGCCCTCGCCGTCGATCTCCGTGAGGTGAGTCCGCTGCGGCACGTAGACGTGGCGCTCCTGCGCCGACAGCTGCTGCGCCGCCACATGGGACTGCTCCCGTCCGTCCACCACCGCAAGCGCCAGCGAACCCGTGGAGCCCGCCAGCACCAGCGCCGCCGTGGCGCCGAGTGCCCAGCGGCGCACCTTGCGGCGCTTGCCGCCGCGGATCACAGCCTCGTACGGCGCTATTCCCACCTCGACCTCGTCCGTCGCGTCCGCGAGCCATAGGGCGATGTCGCGGTGCGCCATGTCATTTTCCCCGGTCATTACTTCACCCCTCGGCTTCCGACCTTCTCGGTAAATTCGGGTATGGCACGCAACTTGGCGATCCCCTTGGCGGCGTTGCTCTTCACCGACCCCACCGAACAGCCCATGGCCTCGGCGGCCTGGGTCTCGCTCAGGTCCTCCCAGTACCGCAGCACCACCGCCTCCCGCTGACGCGGGGGAAGCAGGGCGAGGGCGCGCAGCAGTGCGGTCCGGTCGTCGGCCTGCGCCATCCGGTCGTCACGCTCGGGTGTCTCCAGGACAGGAGCCGAGTCCAGTATCGACAGGAACTCCTTGAGCTTCTTGCGGTGCTTGCGCGCATGAGCGTTGACCATGATGCGCCGCACATACGCGTCCGGATCACCGGCCCCGCTCACCCTGCCCCAGGACACATAGACCCGCTCCAGGGACGACTGCACCAGGTCCTCTGCCGCGTGCTGCTCCCCCGTGAGCAGGAATGCCGTACGCATCAGCTGCGACCAGCGGTTGACGACGAATCCCTGGAACTCTTCGTCTTGGGCCTGCTTCCGCTCCCCCATGAATGCCTCCTTTGCACATTGGAGTCCACGAGGGCCCCGAACCGTTGCCTCAGCCCGCAGCCGTGCTCCGCCTCGGCAGCAGGAAGAACATCAGCAACACACCTCCCACCAACGCGAACGCCCCCGTACGAAAAGCCAGCGCATACCCCGCCGTCAGCGCTTCACCGCTCGTGTCGCCCGCCGTCCTGGACGCCGCGACCGTCGACAGGACCGCGAGGCCGAGCGCGCCGCCCATCGTGCGCGAGGTGTTGATCAGGCCCGACAGGAGGCCGGCGTCGCCCGGCTCGCCGCTCGATGTCGCGAGCGAGGCCAGTGGGGTCGCGGCGAGGCCCGCGCCCAGCATCATCAGGGCGCCGGGGCCGAGGATCGCCGTGAGGTACGTTCCTTCGGCCCCCATCGTCGACTGCCACGCCATGCCGCCGGCCGCCACCAGCGCACCGGTGATCGCGACCCGGCGGGCCCCGAACCTCGCCATGAAGCGTGGCGCGAGCTTGGAGCCGATGACGACGCTGAGCGAGCTGGGGACCAGGGCGAGGCCGGCGCCGAGCGGGGTGTAGCCCAGCACGTTCTGCGCGTACAGCGTCATGAAGAACCACATGCCGAACATCGCGGAGCCGTTCACGAACATCGCCACGTTCGCCGCCGAGACCGCCCGTACGCGGAAGAACTTCAGCGGCATCAGCGGTGCCTTCGTCCGCGCCTCCACCGCCACGAACACGCCGAGGATCGCGAATCCTGCCACCAGCGGGACCAGCGTGGCCGCCGCCGCCCACCCCTGCGCCTCGGTCTGCACGATCCCGTACGCGAGAGTCGCGAGCCCGGCCGTGACCAGCAGCGCGCCGGGGAGGTCCAGCCGTCGGCCGTCCCTGGCGTGGCTCTCGACGAGCCACAGCGCAGCCCCCGCGAGCACCAGCGCGCCCACCGGAACGTTGATCAGCAGCACCCAGCGCCAGGACAGCGCGTCCGTCAGTACGCCACCGACGAGCCCGCCCGCGGCCCCGCCGCCCGCGCCGACCGCCGACCACGTTCCGATGGCCCGGGTCCTGGCGGGCCCTTCGGGGACGGCCGAGGTGAGGATGGTGAGCGTCGCGGGCGCCAGCACCGCCGCACCGAGGCCCTGTACGGCGCGGGCCGCCAGCAGATGCCAGTCCTCCTGCGCGAGCCCGCCGGCGAGGGAGGCGGCGGTGAACAGGCCGAGCCCGGCCAGGAAGGTCTTCTTGCGGCCGAAGATGTCGGCCGCGCGCCCGCCGAGGAGCATGAATCCGGCGAAGGCGATCGAGTAGGCGTTGACGACCCACTGCAGGCCGATCGCGCTGAGCCCGAGGTCGGCGCGCATCGAGGGCAGCGCGACGTTGACGACGGACACGTCGAGGACGACGAGGAACTGGCCCGCGCAGGCGGCGAGTACGACGGCCCAGGTGCGCGACGGCTTGCGGGCGGCGGGTATCCGGGTTCGCGAGGAGGAGGAAGAGGAGGCTTGGACCATGGCTGTCATGCTCGCAGCATCGGTGTGCCCCGTACATCCGCCTTTCGGCTCAGGGCCTACGACCGCACAAGTGCAACCCCCGGGTTGCACCTGGGGGATTGATGTGCAACCTTTGAGTTGCACACCCCATTGGCGACGGTGAAGGAGTCCCTCATGAGCGAGGACCGGATCGAACGCGAAACCCTGATCGAGGCACCCCTGGAGCGGGTCTGGTCACTGGTGGCCGAACCCGGGTTCTGGGTGGCCGACAACCCGAGCTCGGCCGGCACCGTGGCCAAGGAGGGCGAGTCGATGGTGGCGAAAAACTCCGAGTACGGCGACTTCCCGGTGCGCGTGGAGAAGGTCGAGCCGCCGACGTACCTTGCGTACCGCTGGGCCAGTGCGTTCCCCGGGGAAGAGCTGCGCGAGAACAACAGCACCCTCGTGGAGTTCACGTTGACCCCGGAAGGCGACAAGACGCGGCTGCGCGTCGTCGAGAGCGGGTTCGCGGCGCTGGCAGGGTCCGAGGAGCTGCGCGGCCAGGCGGTGGAAGACAACACCGGCGGCTGGCCCCAGGTGCTCGACGCGCTCAAGACGCGCGCCGAGCAGTCGCCCGCACAGCCATCCGAACAGTCATCCGCGTGACGGACGAACGTCGCGGCGCCGCCGAGGCGGTCGACAGCGTCCTGGTCGCGCTGGCCGACCCGACGCGACGGCAGCTGCTTGATCGGCTCGCCGCACACGGCGAGGCCACCGCGACCACGCTCGCCGGACGGCTTCCCGTCTCGCGGCAGGCGGTGGTCAAGCACCTCGCCGTCCTGGATGCCGCCGGGCTGGTTTCCGGCAGCCGGGTCGGTCGCGAAGTGCGGTACGCGGTGCGGCCTGCGGCGCTGGACGCGACCGCCCAGTGGATGACCGCGCTCGCGGCCGATTGGGATCGACGGTTGGCGGACATCAAGCGCGTCGCTGAGGCAGCGGAGCGCAAGGAGAGAGAGGAGAGAAACGATGACCGGTCACAAGACGGGAACACGTGAAGAGTGGCTTGCGGCCCGGCTGGAGCTGCTCGAGGCCGAGAAGGCGCTGACGCGGCGCAGCGACGAACTGGCGCGGTGGCGGCAGCAGCTGCCCTGGGTCCGGATCGACAAGGAGTACCGCTTCGAGACCGACGAGGGCACAGCATCCCTCGCCGGTCTCTTCGGAGGACGCTCGCAGCTGCTCGTCTATCACTTCATGTTCGGCCCCGAGTACACGGCGGGGTGTCCGTCCTGCTCCGCGATCGCGGACGGCTTCGACGGCTCCGTCGTCCACCTCGCGAATCACGACGTCACGCTCTGCGCGGTGTCGCAGGCTCCGCTCGCGAAGCTGCGGGCGTACAAGCGGCGAATGGGCTGGAGCTTTCCCTGGGCGTCTTCGTCCGACAGCGACTTCAAGTACGACTTCCAGACATCGCACACCGAGGAGCAGTGGCAGGCGGGAGCCGTCGAGTACAACTTCCGCACGGTGGACTTCCGGCCGCCGGAGGGCGCGGAAAGTCCCTTGCTCGCCGAGATCGCGTCCAGCGTGGGAACGGACTGGGCGACGTACAGGCGAGAGGGCCCCGGCGTGAGCGCGTTCGCGCTCGAGGATGGTGTGGTGTACCACACCTACTCGGCGTACGAACGCGGAGTGGACGGCCTCTGGGGCATGTACCAGTGGCTCGACCGCGCGCCGCTCGGTCGAAACGAGGCCGGCTTCTGGTGGCGCCGCCACGACGAGTACAACAGCCGGCGTGAGCCTGCATCGCCCAGCTGCTGCGGATGATCCAGCCGCTGCGGACGGTGAGCACGGACGTCGGACAGCCGTTGGAGACCTGGGTGCGACGCCCCTATTCGGCGTCCTTCCGCCACATTTTCACGGTCGTCTTCGGATTACTGGCGGAATTCGATTTGTGCGCCACCAAGCAGCGGTACTGCTTGCCCAGATAGGCGACACGATCATTCGCCGAATACTGCCGGTTGACTTTCCATTCCGAAAATCCCGCTGCCATGTGATGACGCCCTTTCAAGGGGTCGGCTCGTTGCCGGCCCACGCGAATCCTCCCACGGCCCGCGCCTCACGCCCCCCGCAGCAGCGTCACCACCGCCGCCCCGCCCAGCCCGATGTTGTGCGCCAGCCCCACCCGAGCGCCCCGCACCTGCCGCGCCCCCGCCTCCCCCCGCAACTGCCACGTCAGCTCCGCCGCCTGCGCGAGACCGGTCGCACCGAGCGGATGGCCCTTGGAGATCAGGCCGCCGGAGGGGTTGACGACCCAGCGGCCTCCGTACGTCGTCGCGCCGCTCTCCACGAGCTTTCCGGATTCCCCCTCACCGCACATTCCCAGGGCCTCGTACGTCAGCAGCTCATTGATGGAGAAGCAGTCGTGCAGCTCGACGACGTCGACGTCCTCGATGCCGAGGCCGGACGTCTCGTACACCTGCCGCGCGGCGGCCCGCGACATCGGCTTTCCGACGACGTCGATGCAGGACCCGGAGGCGAAGGACTGTTCGGTGTCCGTCGTCATCGCCTGAGCGACGATCTCGACCGCCTTGGCGTGCAGACCGTGCTGGACGAGGAAACGCTCGGAGACGACAACAGCGGCTGCCGCCCCGTCGGAGGTCGGCGAGCACTGGAGCTTCGTGAGCGGCCGGTGGATGGTCTTCGCGGCGAGGATCTCGTCGACCGTCCACACGTCCTGGAACTGCGCGTTGGGATTGTCCGCCGAGTGCCGGTGGTTCTTGGCCGCGACCGCCGCTAGCTGAGCCTGGGTCGTGCCGTACCGCTCCATGTGCTCCCACGCCGCGTTGCCGAAGATCTGCGCGGTGGGCGGCGTCATCTCGAAGCCGTGCGCGGCGGCCATGACGCCGTAGTGGCGGGCGACCGGCGACGTGGCGAAGTCGCCACCGTCCGAACCGCCGCCCAGCGCGCCCCGCTTCATCTTCTCGAATCCGAGCGCCAGCACACAGTCGCTGATGCCGCCCTCGACGAACTGCCGCGCCATCATCAGCGCCGTCGACCCGGTCGCGCAGTTGTTGTTGACGTTGTAGACGGGGACGCCGGTCAGGCCGAGTTCGTACGCCGCCCTCTGCCCGGCCGTCGAAGCCTGGAAGCAGTAACCGACCGGGACCTGCTGGACTTTCCCGTACGCGATCCCCGCATCGGCCAGCGCCTTCGTTCCGGCCTCCTTCGCCATGTCCCAGTACTGCCACTCACGGCTCTCGGGCTTCTCGAATTTCGTCATCCCGACACCGACGATGTAAGCCTTCATCAGCTGGTCCCCTCTCCCCTTCAGTCAGTCACGCGGCAGGCCGAGAATCCGCTCGGCCACGACATTGAGCTGAACCTGAGTCGTGCCGCCCGCGATCGTCAGGCAGCGCGACATCAGAAAACCGTGCACGGCCCGCTCCCCCGCCCCCTCGCGCACCGCGCCCTGCGGGCCGAGCAGTTCGAGGGCGAGTTCGGCGACCTTCTGCTGGTGCGGGGTCTGGACGAGTTTGCGTACGCTCGCTCCCGCGCCCGGTTCGAGGCCCGACACCTGTTGCGTCGTCGTACGCAGCCCGATGCAGGCGAGGGCGTGCGCCTCGGCGGCCAGCGCCCCGATGCGCGCCCGGTACGCACCGTCGAGTTCGGCCGACCCGGCGATCAGCGCTTCCAGCCCGGTGTCGAAGGCGACCTGGTCGGCCATGTGGACACGTTCGTTGCCCAGGGTGTTACGGGCGACCTGCCAGCCGCCGTTCACCTCGCCGACCACCGCGTCGTGGGGCAGCAGTACGTCGTCGAAGTAGACCTCGTTGAACAGCGAGTCGCCGGTGATCTCCTTCAGCGGCCGGATGTCGATGCCCCCGGCCGCCGCCTTCATGTCGACGACGAAGTACGTCAGCCCCTTGTGCTTGGGGGCCTCGGGGTCCGTACGGGCGAGCAGGATGCCGTAGTCCGCCCACTGCGCCGCGCTCGTCCAGACCTTCTGCCCGTTGACACGCCATCCCCCTTCCGCCGTCTTCTCCGCCCTCGTCCGCAGCGACGCCAGGTCCGACCCCGCCTCCGGTTCCGAGAACAGCTGGCACCACAGCACCTCGCCGCGCAGCGTCGGTGCGAGGTAGCGCTCCTGCTGCTCGGGCGTCCCGTACGCGATCAGCGAGGGCACGACCCAGGTAGCGATCCCGAGACCGCCCACCTCCACCCCCGCCTCGCGCATCTCCTGCTGTACGGCGAGCTGCCGCACGGGCCCCGCGCCCAGCCCGTACGGCGGCGGCAGGTGCGGGGCCGCGTACCCCGTCGGCGCGAGGGCGCGGCGGGCGGCGCCCGGGTCGAGGCCGCGCGCGCCCTCGATGGCCTCGCGCGCCTGTTCCCGGTACGCGCCCGCTTCGGGAGGCAGGTCCAGCCGCAGCTCGCGCCGCGCGCCGGCCGCCGCGAGGCGCGCGGCGCGCAGCCGGTGGGCGTCACCCGGCCCGAGCAGCTGCCGCGCGACGAGCGCCCTGCGCAGATACAGGTGGGCGTCGTGTTCCCAGGTGAAGCCGATGCCGCCGAGGATCTGGACGCAGTCCTTGGCGCAGGAGTACGCGGCGTCGAGCGCCGTGGCCGCCGCGAGAGCGGCAACCAGCCCCCCGGCCTCAGTCCCCACGGCACGGGCCGCGTCCCAGGTGAGGGCCCTGGCCTGTTCGAGGCGTACGAGCATGTCCGCGCAGAGGTGTTTGACCGCCTGGAACTGCCCGATCGGCCGCCCGAACTGCTCGCGCACCTTGGCGTGTTCGACGGCGGTGTCCAGCGCCCAGCCGGCGGTCCCGCACGCGTCGGCGGCGTACAGCACGGCGGCGAGGTCGCGGACGGTGTCCGCGTCGTCGAGGGCGAGCAGACGGCCGGCCGGGACGGTGACGGCGTGGGCGGTGACTTCGGCGGTGGGCCGGGTCGGATCGGCGCTCTCGTGTGTACGGACCACCAGCTCCCCGGCGTCAACGGCGAACCACGCGCTCCCGGCGGCCAGTACGAAGAGGTCCGCCTGCGCGCCGCCCAGGACGGGCGGCGCGGTCCCGTCGAGCCGGTAGCCGCCGTCGACCGGCGTGGCGGTGAGCGTCCCCGCGCCGAGCGCGACGGCCCCGATGCACGCGCCCGCCGCCAGCGCGGCGACGAGCCGCCCCTGACCGCCGCGCCGCAGCACCTCGGAGGCGAGCACGCTCGGCAGGTACGGGCCCGGAAGCGCGGCGCGTCCGGCCTCCTCCAGTACGACGGCGAGGTCGAGCAGCGTCCCTCCCCCGCCGCCGTACTCCTCCGGCAGATGAATCCCGTGCAGGCCCTGGGCTGCGGCCCCGTCCCAGTACGCGGGCCGATGGGGCTCTCCTGTCCCGTCGAGCAGCTTCCGCGCGTAAGCGGACGGCGCGGCCCGCGCGAGCCAGCGGCGTACGGAGTCCGCCAGGTCGCGATGCTCTTGCGTGATTCCGATACCCATGCGCGGCAGACTAGAACACGTTCTTATCTGACGGAAGGTCAGATGGAGGGCGAAGAATCGATACGGCTACACCCGTTCGAGTGGCACGGACATTGCGGGACATCTACCTGGGCAACGGACAGAAGGCATCGAAGCCCTCAATGAAATGAATGGAATCCCATGCGACTTCGCAGCACCCTCGCCGCCGCCGTCGGCGCCTTCGCGCTCGTACTGACGCTGCCCGCTTCCTCGGCCGGTGCGGCAACGGGGCAGTTCCGCTACACCTACGTCAACGAGGAAGGCTATGAGCTTGTCGGTTTCATGAATGCCCCGGAGAGCGGCCAGTGCATCAACCTCCCGGGGTTGAACGATGCGCTCCCGCCCGCCCACTCGCCCAAGAACCGCACGGACGCGACTGCGACGGTCTTCCTGAACGCAGACTGCGAGGGTGAGGAGTACTTCACCCTCCGCCCCCACACCGGCGGCGGCAGCGAGCGGCTCCTGGTGCGCTCGGTGGTCTTCTCGTAAAGCATGGCAACGCCCGCCCCGGCACGTTTCGTACCGGGGCGGAGCCCTTGAGCGCCGCTCAGATGCCGCCCTCGGCGGCGGCCGTGACGAATGCCGCGAAGGCGGCGGGGGTGACGGCGAAGGCGGGGCCTTCGGGGTTCTTGGAGTCGCGGACGGCAATACGGCAGGGTTGTGCGGCGACCTCGACACAGTCACCGCCGGTGCCGCCGCTGTACGAAGACTTGCGCCAGGCGGCGGCGCCGAGGGGGGCGCACTCGATGCAGTCGCCGCCGGTATTGCCGCTGTAGCTGGACTTACGCCACCGCGCGTTGGTCAGGTCCTGGCTGTTGCCCATAACGTTCCTCCATTACGCGGATGATCAGTGCCGCCGAATCCTCCACAGAGAGCGCAGCAGCCTGCAAGTGAGCGTAACGAAGGGCGGCTTCCTTGACGGTCTCAGGGTTGGCGGTCATGTGCCCCGAGATGAGGTCCTCCGTGTAGACGAGGTCCGGGTCGTCCTTGAACCGCAGCGTGTTGAACGATCCGATCAGGCTCGCGTGTTCACCGGCCGCGAAGGGGAGTACCTGAATCCTCACCCAGCGCTCCTCGCGGAAGCCCAACAAGTGAGCCAGTTGGTCCCGCATGACCTCCAAGCCGCCAATCGGCCGATAGAGCGCAGCCTCGTCCAGCACCACCCAGATCATGGGCGGACGTTCCCGGCGCACGATTCGATGACGCTCCATTCGGGCCGCCACCAGCTCATCCAAGTTGCCCGGCAGTCCCGTTGCCAGCACCGCTCGCGCGTACGCCTCCGTCTGAAGCAGGCCGTACACGAGCTGCGCCTGGTACGTCGAGATGTACGTCGCCCGCGCCTCCATCTCCGCATACGGCTGGAACCAGTGCGGCAACTGACTCCGCAGCACCAGCCCCGCCAACCGCGAGAACGTCCCGCCCGTCCCCAGCGCCGCGTCCATCCGTTCCGAGAAGTCGCGGGTCGGCACCTTCCGTGCCGTTTCGACCTGGCCGATGAGCGAGCCCGTACAGAAGACGATGTCCCCGAGCTGGCCCTGCTTGAGCCCGGCCGCCTCTCTCAGGCGGCGCAGTTCGGAGCCGTAGTAGTCCAGCGGCGATGCGCTGGGATCGAGATCGCGGATGTTGACCATGCGGAGGCCACCCCCAAGTTCAACGCCGTGAGGCGTTCCTTTCGGTCAGTAGCCGAGCGTAATCGCGCCACCCCACCCTGGTGTCATGAATGACGTAACTGCCCACTCATCGGCGCAAATTGACGCCGGCTATCGCATGGGCTTCACAGTCGGTGAGCACTCAGCGCGACACATGCGACGCATCATGCGGACGTTTCTGGCTCGCTGGGACATGGCCGAGCTGACCGACGCCGCCGAACTTGCCCTCACCGAGCTCGTCGCCAACGTCGTACGGCACGTGCCCGGCCGCCACTGCGGGCTCCTCATCCTGCGCCGGCCGGGCGGACTGCGGGTGGAGGTCACGGACAGGTGTCCCCGCCCGGTGCGCGCGATGGGCGGCGGAGGCGACGAGCTCGCCGAGGGCGGGCGGGGGCTGCTCCTGGTCGAGGCCGTGACCGACCGCTGGGGCACGGTGCCGCTGCCGGGCGGCAAGACCGTGTGGTTCGAGTGCGACGTGAAGCAATAATGGGCGGCCTGTACGTACCGACCAGTAGGAGAACCCCATGGCCGCCGCCGCGCCCAAGCCCGAGACGCTCGCCGCCTTCGCCGCCGCCAAGGGCTTCATGCCGGTGCGCGAAGGACTCGCCCTGTACGCCGCGGCCGCCGAAGCCGGGGCGCTCGGGCTGCCGCTGGTCGAGGTCGGTACGTACTGCGGCCGCTCCACGATCCTCCTGGCCGACGCCGCCCGCGAGGCCGGGACGGTCGCCGTGACCGTGGACCACCACCGGGGCAGCGAGGAGCAGCAGCCCGGCTGGGAGTACCACGACCCGACGGTCGTGGACCCGGAGGTGGGCCTGATGGACACGCTCCCCACCTTCCGCCGCACGCTGCACAAGGCGGGCCTCGAAGAGCACGTGGTGGCGATCGTCGGGCGTTCGCCGCAGGTCGCGGCCGTGTGGGGCGGCGAGGTCGGCCTCGTCTTCATCGACGGCGGACACACCGACGAGCACGCGAACGGCGACTACGAGGGCTGGGCCCCGCACGTCGCGACCGGCGGGCTGCTCGTCATCCACGACGTCTTCCCGGACCCGGCGGACGGTGGCCAGGCCCCGTACCGCGTACATCAGCGGGCCCTCGCGTCCGGCGCCTTCACCGAGATCTCGGTGACCGACTCGCTGCGCGTCCTGCGCCGCGTTTCCCCAGGGATCTGACCGGCCCGGATAGCATCGCCGGGTGTCGTACGACAGCCAGCCCCCCACTCCCCCTTCCCGCCCTCGCCGCATCGGCCGCGGGAACGTCACCGTCGCGGTCGCCGCGCTCGTACCGACCGCCCTGGCGGGCTGGCTCGCGTGGCAGGCGATGAGCGGCCCCGGCGACAGCGATCCGCCGAAGGTGGTGCCGCTGCCGAACGCGAGCCAGAGCCGGTCCGCGTCGCCGCCCGCCGACGCGAAACCGTCGGCGGCCACCACGCCGCCGCCCGCGGCGACCGCTTCCCCGTCCGAGAGCAAGAAGGACGAGAAGCCGAACGGGACCGGGCCGCTCGCCGGCAAGGTCGTAGTGGTCGACCCTGGTCACAATCCCGGCAATTTCCGCCATACCCGCGAAATCAACGAACTCGTCGACGTGGGTACGCACCACAAGGAGTGCGACACCACCGGCACGACCACCAACGGCGGCTACACCGAGGCGTCGTTCACCCTGGACGTCTCGCGCCGCCTGCGCGCCCTCCTCGAAGACCAGGGCGCGACGGTGAAACTCGTGCAGAACGAGGACCGGCCGTACGGACCGTGCGTCGACGAGCGGGCCCGTATCGGCAACGAGGCGAAGGCCGACGCCGTGGTCTCCGTCCACGCCGACGGCTCGGCGGTCGGCAACCGCGGCTTCCACGTGATCCTGCCCGCCCTGGTCAAGGACGGAGCCGCGGACACCACGAAGATCGTCGGCCCCTCGCGCGACCTCGGGACGCGCATCGCGGGCAAGTTCGTCCAGGCGACCGGCAGCGCGCCCTCCAACTACGTGGGCGACGGCACCGGGTTGGACGTACGCAAGGACCTCGGCGGCCTCAATCTGTCGACTGTGCCCAAGGTGTTCATCGAATGCGGCAATATGCGTGATCCGAAGGACGCGGCCCTGCTGACGAACGAGGGCTGGCGCCAGAAGGCGGCACAGGGAATCGCCGACGGCATCGGGAGTTACCTGAAGGGGTAGGTCTGACACCCGGCGGCCGACCCCGCCGGAGGGACGATACATTCATCCGTACGATGGGGAGCCGCCCCCGAGCTCCGCACTGTGCCGCCCCGACGAGTCGACCCACTAAGGACCTTCAAAGTGAACATCCGCTCCCTCACTCGAGGCGACGGCGTGGTGATCGGAGCAGCGGTGGTGCTGTTCGTCGCCTCGTTCCTCGACCTCATCTCCGCCCCGGAATGCAGTGGCGAGTTCTGCCCCAAGTCGTCCCCGTCGTTCACCGCGTGGGACTCGCTGGGCACGCTGATGAGCGTCTACCTCGCCGGTGTCATCGCCGCGGCGCTGATCGTCGTCGGCCGTGCCATGCCGGGGCGCAAGGTCGCCGGACTCGACCTCGGTCAGTTCGGTGTGGCCTTCGCCGTCTTCGCGCTGTGGACCGCCTTCTGGACGATCATCGACATGACCGGTGACGCGGGCGCCGGCATGATCCTCGGCCTGCTGGCCACCATCGTCCTCGCCGCCGGCGCGGTCGCCGCCCCGCTCGTCCCCGCGCTGAAGGCCCCGCTCATGGGCGCCCCGAAGCCGCAGGTCGCGCAGCCGTACGGTGGCCAGCCCGGTCAGCCGGGCCCCGGTGGCTACGGTTACCCCGGCGCCCAGCAGCCGCCGTACGGCGGTCAGCCCGGCCCCGGTCAGCCGCAGCCGTTCGGCGCCCAGCCGCAGCCGCAGCAGGGCCAGCCGCACGCGCAGCAGCAGGCTCCGGCCCCGCAGGCGCAGCAGCAGGCCGGTGCGCCCGCCGCTGCCGCCGACTTCGCGCCGTTCTGGTTCGCGGTTCCGGTCGCCCGTCCGCTGTACGCCGAGGACGGTTCGCCGACGCCGATCGCCGAGCTCGCGCCCGGCACCTGGTACCTGGCGGTGGAGCAGCGCGGTCCCGGTCTGGTCGCCCAGACGCAGGACGGCCGCCGCGGTGTCCTCCAGGACACCACCGGCATCCAGCGCGGCTGACGGCCGCGCGCCCGTAGCGCGGCAGCAACGGCTCCTCGCCCCTTCCGGGCGGGGGGCCGTTGTCGTACAGTCGCCCGGTCATTGTTCTGACGGTTCGTCAGAAACGGTCGCGCGGGGAGGACTCAGGGATGCGCCTCGGACTCGCTCTCGGTTACTGGGGCCGCGGCCCCGACCCCGGCCATCTCGCCCTGGCCCGTGAGGCCGAGCGGCTCGGCTATGACTCCGTGTGGACCGCCGAGGCCTGGGGCTCCGACGCCTTCACCCCGCTCACCTGGATCGCGGCGCACACCTCCCGCATCAGGCTCGGCACCGCCGTGGCGCAGATGGCCGCCCGCACCCCCACCGCGACCGCCATGCACGCCCTCACCCTCGACCACCTCTCCGGCGGCCGGATGATGCTCGGGCTCGGGCTTTCGGGTCCGCAGGTCGTCGAGGGCTGGTACGGGCGGCCCTTCCCCGCCAGTCCGCTCACCGCGACCCGTGAGTACGTCGACACGATCCGCCAAGTACTCAGGCGCGAGGCGCCGGTCGAGGTCGACGGCCGGTTCCATCCGCTTCCGTACCGGGGCGCGGACGCTGTCGGCAGCGGCAAGGCGCTCAAGCCGATCACGCATCCGCTGCGGGCCGCACTCCCCCTCCTTCTCGGCGCGGAAGGCCCGAAGAACATCGCCCAGACGACCCGTATCGCCGACGGCTGGCTGCCGCTCTACTGGTCGCCGATGCGCCCCGACGTGTACGCGGCGTCGCTGGCCGCTCTCCCCGCCGGTTTCATGGTCGCGCCGATGGCGCGGGCGAAGGTCTGCGACGACGTGGCGGAAGGGCTGCTGCCGGTCAAGGCGATGCTGGGTTTCTACATCGGCGGCATGGGCCACGCGGCCCGCAACTTCCACGCCGACCTGATGGCCCGGATGGGCTTCGAGGAGGAGGCCCGCCGCGTCCAGGAGCTGTTCCTGGCCGGCCGGAAGGAGGAGGCGGTACTCGCGGTCCCCGACGCGTTCGCCGACGAGATCTCCCTCGTGGGCCCCCGCGAGCGCATCGCGGAACGCCTGGAACTGTGGCGCGATGGCCCCGTCACCGACCTCCTGGTAACGGCCCCGGACCCCCACACCTTGCGCGTACTGGCCGACCTGAACAGCTGAAGGCCGGCGCTCGGACTCGCCCAGGTTCGCCCGCGGGACGATCCCGGACGAGCACCGGGTCGATCCGGCGTACATCGAAGCGGGCGCCTCAATCGATCTCGGCCACGCCGTGTACGACTTCCGCGTCGCGCTCGGCATCTCGGAGACCGAGGTCGAGCAGGTCGAGGGGGCGGCGCGACGCCGACGCCGCCTCTGGCCATGTCCCCGGCGTTCGTGCCGCACGCCGCCTGGCGACCGGGTCAGCCGAAGGACGCCCGCTCCAGCCAGAAGTCCAGCAGCTGCGCGTCGCCCAGTACCTCCACCCGGTCGCTGTCGGCGGGCAGCCTGCGGTAGAAGACCTGGAGTACGTCGGCGAGCGGGCCGCGCAGGGCGACCGTGGCCTTCTCGTGTCCCCGGCGCCAGGTGAAGCCGTCCTCGCCGAACTCGATCATCCACTCCGCGTCGAGCGCGTCGGGCGCGTCCGTCGCGTGGAGGTGGATGGAGCGGCCGGAGCCGCGCAGCTCGTTCGCCTGCCTGTCGGCGCCGGTGGACTGCGACCACGCGACGATCTCCAGCCACTCGTCGATGGCGTCCGCCGCGACGTCCGGAGCGACCTCGAACGTGATCCCGGCGGTGATCGCCGCGTCCGCGCGGTGCACCAGTGTCTCGTGCGTCATGCGGCGCACCCAGAACGCCGAGCTGTTGTCCCCGTTCCAGGTCCACACCTCGGCGTCCGGCCCTGCCGCCCGCAGCGTGTCCGCCATCTTCTGCGCGCCCTCCGCCAGCCACGCGTCCAGCGCGGCCGGTTCGGCGTCGCCGGGGCCGGGGCAGCCGGGGATCTCATCCTCGGGAACCGCCGCTGACGCCTTCGTCCGTACGATCGTCTCGGCCCGGCGGTGGGCGGCGCCGACGTGCCGGGCGAGGTGGCCCAGCGTCCACTCGGGGCAGGTCGGCAACCTCGCGGTCAGGTCCGCGTCGATCAGCACGGCGCGCAACAGGTCGGTCTGCCGGACGAGTTCGTCGCAGTAACGTTCGTGTCCCAGAGCAGCAATCATGAGCGCACCCTAAACGGGTCCGCCCCCGAACGGCCGCCCGATTATTGCGCGGCGCCGTATCGGTTTCAGCCAACGTAAAGCGGCAACATGTTCGGCATGTCACCCAGTCATCGCAGTGGAAGCAACCAGGCAGCGACGATCATCATCGTCATCGCCGACATCATGGCCTTCATCCTCGGCCTGTGGATCCTGATGTACCTGCTGGACGCCAACCGCGCGAACGACCTGGTGAACTTCGTCCAGGACGCCGCCCGCTGGCTGGCCGGCTGGTCGCACGACCTGTTCACCTTCGACGAGGCGTGGGCGCGCGTCGTCGCCGGTTACGGTCTCGCGGCCGTCGTGTATCTCTTCGCCGGCCATGCCCTGGCCAACGTCCTCCGTCGCCACTGAGGGCTGCTGAGCTGCCGCTCAGCAGCAGTCCGGGTCCAGGCCGAGCGGCAGCCGTTCGCCGCTGAAGACCGCGGTGGTCGCCTCGTCGCCTCCAAGGGCGGCCACCGCCAGCAGCAGTGAGCCCGCCGTCCACGTGGTGAGCTCCTCGGGCCAGACGGCCCGGTTGCCCTCGAAGACGTAACCCGTCCAGTACATGCCGCCCGGTGCCCGCAGGTGCTGTATGGACTGGAGGATCTCCAGGGCGCGGTCCGACTCCCCCATCACCCACAGGGCGAGGGCGAGCTCGCAGCTCTCGCCGCCGGTCACCCAGGGGTTCGGGACTATGCAGCGCACGCCCTGGCCTGGGACGACGAACCGGTCCCAGTCCCCCTCGATGCGGGCCTTGGCCTCCGGTCCGGTGATCGCGCTCGCGAGGATCGGGTAGTACCAGTCCATCGAGTAGCGGCTCTTGTCGAGGAACCGCTCCGGGTGACGCTGGATGGCATGCCGCAGCGCGCCGACCGCCAGCTCCCAGTCGGGCTGCGGTTCTTCCCGCTGCTCGGCGACGGCGAGCGCGCAGCGCAGGGCCTGATGGATGGAGGAACTGCCGGTCAGCAGCGCGTCGTTGACGGGCGTGCCGTCGTCCTCGCGCTTCCAGCCGATCTGGCCGCCGGGCTGCTGGAGCGCGAGCACGAACTCCGTCGCCGCGTAGACGGACGGCCACATGCTGTCGATGAACGCGTCGTCGCCGGTGGCGAGGTAGTGGTGCCAGACGCCGACGGCGATGTACGCGCAGAAGTTCGTCTCGCGGCCCCGGTCGGTGACCCGCTCCGCGTCCCCGTCGTCGTACGCCGCGTACCAGGAGCCGTCCGCGTTCTGGTGCCTGGCCAGCCACTCGTAGGCGCGGGCGGCGGCGGCGTGCTCGCCGGCCGCGTCGAGCGCCATGGCGGCCTCGGTGTGGTCCCACGGGTCGAGGTGGTGGCCGCGGAACCATGGGATGGCGCCGTCCTCGCGCTGCACGGCGAGGATGCCCGCCACGGTCTCGGCGGCCTCCTCGACGGTCAGCACACCGGGCAGGACGAGGTGTTCCGTACGCTCGGGGATGGTCACTTGGCGTCCGCCGCGTCCGCCGCGACCGACGTGGCCGGCAGGTGGGGCTTGGTCGCGTACGCCACGAAGCTCTTGCCCACGAGGGGGTTGAGGGCCTGCTCGGCGATGCGGGTGGCCAGAGGCTTCTTCATGATGTCCCAGACCAGCAGCTTGTGGTACGCCCGCACCGGCAGCGCCTTGTCGTTGTCGACGCCGAACGCGCACTTCAGCCACCAGTAGGGGCTGTGGAGCGCGTGCGCGTGGTGGGTGCCGTACGGCTTCAGGCCGGCTTCGCGCATCCTTGCGAGCAGCTCGTCGGCCTTGTAGATGCGGATGTGGCCGCCCTCGACCTCGTGGTACGCGTCGCTCAGCGCCCAGCAGATCTTCTCCGGCCCGTAGCGCGGCACGGTGACGGCGATGCGCCCGCCCGGCTTCAGTACGCGGACCATTTCGGCCAGCACCCCCTTGTCGTCGGGGATGTGCTCCATGACCTCGGAGATGATCACGACGTCGAAGGAGGCATCGGGGAAGGGGAGGTTCAGCGCGTCGCCCTCCATGGCGGTGGCGGTGGCGCCCGCCGGGGCCTCACCGGCCTCCTTCATGGCGGCGAACCACTTGGCGACCTCGCGGATCTCCTCGCCGTTCTGGTCGAGGGCCACCACCTGGGCGCCGCGCCGGTAGCACTCGAAGGCGTGCCGGCCCGCGCCGCAGCCCAGGTCGAGCACGCGATCGCCCGGGGCGAGCGGGAAGCGGGAGAAGTCCACGGTCAGCACGGGGTCTGCCCTTCCGGATGGGGGTGGTTACGGCGCCGGATCACCGGGCGCGCATGGCTGGGGCCGCGGAGCGGCGGAGGATCTGGGTCGGCGGCGTCCGCTCAACGGGGTCTCGTCAAAGGGGTCTCACCGGGCTCCCCCGCGAACCGCGCTGTGGGCGGAGCTGTGTGCGGAGCTGTGGGCGGCGATCCGCTCGCGGTAGAGCTCGGCGGTGCCCTGGGCGGCCTTGGCCCAGGTGAACCGGTCCAGCACCCGGCCCCGTCCCGCCGCGCCGAGGCGCCGGCGCAGTTCGGGGTCGCCCAGCAGCCGGCCGAGCGCGGCGGCCAGCGCGCCCGCGTCACCGGGCGGCACGGCCAGGCACGTCTCGCCGTCCGTCCCCGCGACCTCGGGGATCGCGCCGCCGGTGGTGGCGACGAGCGGGGTGCCGGTGGCCATGGCTTCGGCGGCGGGCAGCGAGAAGCCCTCGTACAGGGAAGGGACACAGGAGACCTGGGCGCCGCGCACGAGGTCGACGAGCTCCTGGTCGCTGATGCCCTTGACGAACTCGACGGCGCCCTGGAGTCCGTACCGCTCGATGGCCTGGGCGACCGGGCCGTCCTCGGCGCGCTTGCCGACGACGACGAGGTGCGCGTCGGGCCGCTCGGTGCGGAGCTTGGCGAGTGCCTCGACGAGGTGGACGAGGCCCTTGAGCGGTACGTCCGCGCTGGACGTCGTCACGATCCGCCCCGGGATCTCGGCGACGGACGGGTCCGGGGACCACAAGCCGGTGTCCGCCCCGATGTGCACGACGCGGATACGGTCGCGGCGTACCCCGAGGTGCTCGACTATCTCCTCCTGCGAGGAGCCGGAGACGGTGAGCACCGAGGGCAGCCGGCGGGCGACGCGCTTCTGCATGCGCGTGAAGCCGTACCAGCGGCGTACGGAGGCGCGCCTGCGGCGGCTTTCGGCGGCGTCGAGGTCGAGCTGCCGGTCGACGGTGATGGGGTGGTGGATGGTGGTGACCAGGGGGGCGCCGAGGTCGCCGAGCAGTCCGTAGCCGAGCGTCTGGTTGTCGTGGATGACGTCGAACTCTCCCCGGCGGGCGGCCAGGTGGCGCTTGGCGCGCAGCGAGAAGGTGAGGGGCTCGGGGAAGCCGCCGGTCCACATCGTCGCGACTTCCAGGGCGTCGATCCAGTCGCGGTACTCGTCACGCCCTGGCGTACGGAACGGGTCGGGGCTGCGGTACAGGTCGAGGCTGGCCAGCTCGGTGAGCGGTACGCCCTCGTCGAGTACGGGGTAGGGCTGGGAGCCGAGGACTTCGACGCTGTGGCCGAGTCGGGCGAGCTCGCGCGAGAGGTGGCGGACGTAGACGCCCTGGCCTCCGCAGAAGGGGTTGCCCTTGTACGTCAGGAGCGCGATGCGCAGCGGACGGTCGCCCTTGACGAGGTCCCCCGCGTGGGGGCCCGCCTCTATGGCCTCAGCGGTCACTCCCGGCCCCCTTCTTACTGCTCTTTCACCGGAGCGTAGCCGCTGGCGCTAACCTAGAACAAGTTTCAGTATCGAACGTCGGACGAGCTCTGAATCTACCGGCAGGTAGTGCAACCGTAAGCGCCGGATCAGGTGATTCGCGCCACGGCAGGTGCCCTGCCATGCTGTGCCACCCGGGGGCCCCGGTCCCCCACGCCCGGCGTACGGACAAATGCCATGGAATGGGACGCATGACAGCGGAAGTCAAGCCCTCTTCGCCACCCCTGACGGAACGCCAGGAGGCGCGCCGCCGCCGGATCCTGCACGCCAGCGCCCAGCTGGCCAGCCGGGGCGGCTTCGACGCGGTGCAGATGCGTGAGGTCGCCGAGGCGGCCGGCGTCGCGCTGGGCACGCTGTACCGCTACTTCCCGTCCAAGATCCACCTGCTGGTCGCCACCATGCAGGACCAGCTCCAGCACATGCACACCACGCTGCGCAAGCGACCCCCGGCCGGCGAGAGCGCGGCCCAGCGGGTGGCGGAGACCCTGATGCGCGCCTTCCGCGCCCTGCAGCGGGAGCCGCAGCTGGCGGACGCGATGGTGCGGGCACTGACCTTCGCCGACCGCGGCGTCAGCCCCGAGGTGGACACGGTCTCGCGCCAGACGACGGCGATCATCCTGGACGCGATGGATCTGGCGGGCCCGCCGACTCCGGAGCAGTTGTCGGCGGTCAGGGTCATCGAGCACACGTGGCACTCGGCGCTGATCACGTGGCTTTCGGGGCGGGCGTCGATCGCCCAGGTGAAGATCGACATCGAGACGGTGTGCCGCCTGATCGATCTGACCGATCCGGCCGCCCACCCGGACTACCGGAGGTAACGGGGGGCGCGCGTGCACCCGGAGTGCGCTACTCATGCCCCTCTCGCGCTCCCCAATGGCCTGATTCCGCACCCCTGACATCGGCGGTCGCGGGTACTAATGAGCGACGTGCCATGTCCATGCAGGGCTACGCAGGTACCTCCGGGGGAGCAGGCAGTGACCAGCATGATCCGCGTTCTACTCGTGCACGACATGTGTCTGGTGCGGTCGGGACTGGCCGCGTTATTCGAGAAGGAGCCCGACATCGAGATATCGACGAGCACGTCGGGGGAAGCGTTGCACAGTGCGCGGTCGTTACAGCCGCACGTCTGCGTGGCAGACGGCGAAGGGCCGGGATCACCGTGCCTGGTGGCGGCCGCCGACGTCTCCGGTGCCTGTGGCGCCTACCCGGGCTGCGCGCTGCTCGTGCTGGTCCCGGCAGGCAAACCGGGGCTCCTGCGGCGGGCGTACGAGACCGATGCCCAGGGATATGTCAACAAGGACGCTCCGGCCGAGCGGCTGCTCGAAGGGGTGCGGCGGGTTGCCGCGGGGGAACGTTTCGTCGACGACTCTCTCGCGTACGCGTTCTTCGAGGCCGCCCAGAGTCCGCTCACCCAGCGGGAGTTGAGCGTGCTGTCACTCGCCGCCGAAGGGGCGGACGTCACCGAGATCGCGCACAGCCTGCACCTGACCAACGGGACTGTGCGCAACTACATGGCCGCGATCACCCGGAAGACCGGGGCCCGCAATCGCGTGGACGCCATTCGCATCTCCCAGGGCGCCGGCTGGCTCTGACCGGCCGGCCGGCTCCGACGGCGCGGCCACTTCCGACCGGTCGGCCGCCTGCGACCACCCGGCCTGGCCCGCCCAGCCGCCGGCCAGGTCACGGTAGAGGGCGGAGCCCCGGATCAGTTCGTCATGGCTGCCGGAGACCGCGTGCGTACCGTCCATCACCAGCACGCGGTCGGCGCGGCGGGCCGAGCTGATCCGGTGGGCCACGACGATCAGCGTGGTGTTCGGGCGCTCGGCGAAGGCGCGCTCGGCGCGGGCCTCGGCGGCGGGATCGAGATGACAGGTCGCCTCGTCGAGCAGGACGACCGGCGCGGGTGCCAGGTGGGAGCGGGCGAGTGCGATCAGCTGCCGCTCGCCCGCCGACAGTTCGCGGGGCGCCACCGTGGCGTCCAGACCGCCCAGCCGCAGGAGCAGTTCGTACGCTCCGACAGCTCGGGCCGAGGCGAGTACGGCGGCGTCCGGCGGCGGGTCGTCCGGGCACAGGTAGGTGAGGTTGTCGCGGAGAGCGCCGGAGAAGACGTACGCCTCCTGCGGCACCAGGACCCGCCGGCGGGTGTCGCCGGGGCGCACCGGCCCGCCGCAGAGCAGGACCTCGCCGCTGTCGGGCACGAGGAGCCCGGCGACGAGGGCGGTCAGGGTGGACTTGCCGATTCCGCTGGGACCGACAACGGTGAGCCGGCCACCGGCCGGAACGGCGAGATCAAGCCCCTTGAACACCGGTTCGGCGTGCGGCCCGTAGGCGAAGGTCACCCCACGCAGCTCCACTACCGCCGCCGGGCGGGCCGGGTTCTTTCCCCCGGCCGCCTCCGGGCCGGGCGGTCCGTCCCCGGACGGGACGGGGCCCGCGCGTTCCGACTCCTCGCGCTCGACGCCCCGCGCACGCCCGCCCGCCGAGTCCTCGCGCGCCGGTTCCATGAGGCGGCGGAGTACCACCGTCAGGCGGGAGCCTGCCGTGCCGAGGGCCTGCATCAGGCTCTGGAGGGCGGGCAGCAGGGCGTACATGAGGTACGTGAGGGCGCCCACCAGGTCGCCGGGCGTCACCCCCCGGCTCAGCAGCCAGGGCGCGGTCACCAGCAGCAGGACCACCGGCAGCCGGCCGCCCACCGCCACTGCGAGCACCCGCAGCACGCCCCAGCGCGCGAGGGTGCGCGCGGCGCGGAACTCGGCGGCGAACCGGGCGTCCGCCCCGGCGGCCGTCCGCGTCTCCGCGCCCGCCGCCGTGATGTCCCGCAGCCCGGCGGCGGTCGCGTCCAGCGCCTGTGCGACCGCCTCGTCGGCGACGAGGAACGTCTCCTGGCGGCGGGCCATAGGCCGCAGGGTTGCCAGAAACAGACCGAGGCCGAGGAGGAGCGGCGGCACCACTACGAGCAGCAGCACGGGCGCCAGCGAGGCGAGGCCGGCCAGTGCCCCGGCCGCCGTGAAGACGAACGAGCGGGAGACCATCACGAGACCGGCGAAGGTGTCCCTGGCGATCTCCACCTGGTGCGTGAGCCGGGAGACCGCCGCGTGGTCGGCGTCCGCCACGGCGCGGTCGACGACGCGGCGTACGAGGCCGTCGCGCAGGGGCTCCACCAGCTCGGACACGGCCCGGAAGACCCGTCCGGTGCCGTACGCCCCGGCCGCGACGGACACCGCGGCAGCCGCCAGCCAGCCCAGCCCCTCGGCCGTGCGTCCGGCCAGGAATCCGTGGTCGAGGGCGCGGGCGAGGGCGTAGCCGAAGAGGAAGGTCTGGACGGCTTCGAGCAGCGACCAGCCCGCCAGCCTGGCCAGCACGGGCCGCCGCCGGTTCAGGAAGCGAAAGCCTTCGGTGCGCAGCGCGGGGGTGTCAGTCGCCATCGTTGGTTTCGTCCGTTCGACCCGTTCGATCCGTACCGTCCGTACCGTCCGCGAACACCGCGCGGTAGTCGTCCAGTTCCTGCCAGAGCCGCGCATGCGGCCCCACCGCGCGGATGCGGCCCTCCTGGAGCCAGGCGACCCGGTCCGCGCGGGCCGCCGTCGATGCCCGGTGCGCGATGATCAGGCGCGTACGGACACCGGCCTCACGGGTCAGGGCCTCGCCGACCCGCAGCTCGGTGACCGTGTCGAGGCTGGACGTCGCGTCGTCGAGGATCAGCAGCCGCCCCGGGTGCGCGAACGCCCTTGCCAGGCCCAGGCGTTGCGCTTCCCCGCCGGAGAGCGGCGCCTCGGCGCACGGGGTGTCGTAACCGTGTGGAAGGCGGCGTACGAAATCGTCGGCGCAGGCGGTACGAGCCGCCTCCCGCACCGCTGACGCGTCCGGTTCGTCGGCGCCGAAGGCGATCGTGCCGCCGATCGTGGCACCCAGCAGCGCGGGCCGCTCGAAGGCCTGGCCCACCGCGCGGCGCAGCACGTCGCGGGGCAGCTCGCCCAGCGGCACGCCGTCGAGCGTGACCGTTCCCGCGTCGGGGTCGGTGAGGCGCCCCGCGACCGCGGCGAGCGTGGACTTGCCGGAGCCGGAGCGGCCGACGAGGGCGAGCGAGGTGCCGCCGGGGACGGTGAGGTCGAGGCCGTCCAGGATCGTGCGGTCGCCGTGGGCGACCGTGATGCCGCGCAGCTCCAGCGTCCCGTCGCCGGGCGGCAGCTCGGCGCTGCCGTGCGCGGTCGCCGGTACGGCGAGCAGTCCGGCGAGGCGGCGGGCCGCACCCCGGCTGCGCACCAGGCCGTTCAGCCGGCCGACCAGCATGCCGATACCGGTGGCGAGCGCCGCGTACCGGGCGGCGGCGAGCAGGCCGCCCACCGAGAGTTCACCGGCCGCCAGACGTGCTCCGGCCACCGCCAGTACGGCGATCTGGAGCAGCGGCACGATCACGGCGGCCTGGGCGGTGGAGCGCCCCTGGACCCGCCACATCCGGTAGCCCTGGGCGCTGAGCGCCGCCAGCGGCTCCAGGATGCGGGCCTGCTCGCGGCGGGCCGTGCCGGCGGCCGCGATCGTACGGGCGCCGCCCACCGCCTCCACGAGGCGCGCGGCGATCTCGCCCTGGCTCTCCTGGTAACGCGCGACGCTGTCGCCCGATTCACGGACGAAGGCTTTCAGCAGCAGGGCGAGCAGCGGCAGGCCGACGAGGAACGCCCCCGCCGTCCACAGGTCGACGACCGCGAGGGCGACGAGCCCGCCGACGGGTGTCACCACGGCGGCCACCGTGCCCGCGAGCGCGGCCGGGGCGCCGCCGGCGTGGGCCGCGTTGCCGACCAGGCGGGCCACGATGTCGCCGGGCGGGACGCGGTCCGTGCAGCGCGGCCCGGCCGCCAGCACGTGCCGCAGCAGGCGTCGGCGGAACCAGGCGGTGGAGCGGGCGTTGGTGGTGCCGGTCAGTACGCCGTCGAATGCGTCGAGGACGACGAGCAGGCAGGTGAGCGCCGCGCAGGCGCTGAGCCAGGTGGTGGCGGAACGCCCGGACAGCAGCAGGTCCAGCGTGTGGCCGAGCACGGCGGGCAGCGCCAGACCGGTCACGGCGCCCGCGGTACTGAGGAGGAGGATCGCGGTACCGGGGACCGCGCTGTGCCGGACGGAGTCGAGCAACAGCCGGTTGGCCGCACGGGGTTGATCCAGCGGCTCCTGGCCCATGCGCCTTCATCCCTCCCTTCGTGCGGGTCCCTTCGTGCGGGGTCCCTTCGTGCGGGCAGCTGTACGGCCCCGGGAGGCGAGGTGCCGACGCCCGGGGCCGCATCTCTGTCAGAACGCCGCAGAGATTTCTCTCGACGTCACAGACACAGCAGGAAGCTGTTGGAGCTGTGCTTGTCGCACGCCAGCAGGCTCAGGCTGCTCTGGTCTCCGCCGCCGTCGGTCTCGGGGGTGTCCAGGCTCTGAAGGTCGAGAAGTGCCATGATGGTTCCCTTCGGTTGTCCGTTCCCGTGGGGACGGGGTTCTTTTGTGCGGTACGGCTCCAGGCCGGAGCCGGACCGGTTCTAGGGCCGCCGGAGCGGCGGGAGGAAGGGCAGGTGCGCGCCGGTGCCGCGCGCCGCTGCCAGCGCGAGGAGCACGCCGGCGCCGCCTGTACCCAGGTCCATGGAGAGGCGCATCATCTGGTCGCCGGGGAAGGCCAGGTGCCCTTCGTACGGCAGGGCGTACCAGCCGAGCCCTTCGAGCTGCGCGGCGAGGTCGTCGGGCCGCGCCTCGCGGGCGGTGGTCCTGGCCAGGTACAGGGCCATGCCCGCACGCCCGTTGAACAGCCCCGGCTGGGCGTAGTAGCGCGACCGGGCGGCCCTTACGATGCCGGCCCGCGCCGCCTCGAACTCCTCGTCCTCGCGGTGCGCGAGGAAGTCGTCGAGCACCATGCCGATGCCGACGGACCCGGCGCCGAGGTACGGCATGGTGCGCGTCCCCTCGTCGACGAGCAGGGTGCCGGTGCTGTTGCTGACACAGCGCGCGAGGTCGGCGCGCAGGGCGTCGGCGGCCAGATCCAGGAGCTGTGGCGCTCCCGTGTCCTCGTACAGCCGCAGGAAGAGCAGCGCGGGGCCGGTGGCGCCGTGCAGCAGTCCGACGCGCTTGCCGGTGCCGCTACCGGCACCGGGCTGCTGCTGGTCGGCGAGGAGCTGCGCGGCTTCGAGGGCCCGTTGCCGCAGGAACGTTTCGCCCGTGGTGCGGGACA
Organism: Streptomyces sp. TRD_SC_5; assembly: GCF_056836825.1. Lineage (NCBI taxonomy): Bacteria > Bacillati > Actinomycetota > Actinomycetes > Kitasatosporales > Streptomycetaceae > Streptomyces > Streptomyces sp. TRD_SC_5. The sequence goes on from NZ_JBWZZS010000001.1 coordinate 2,065,855, forward strand.
GCTCCGCGAGTACGAGCCCGATGCCGGCAAGTCCGCCGTACAGCCCGGGAACGAGCCGCTGCCACTTCTCGTCCAGCACCCGCTGGACCAGCTCCAGGGCGCGTTCGCGGTGGCCGAGTCCGTCGAGGACGTGGGCGACGCCCGTCAGTCCGTCGTAGAGACCGAGCGGGGTGCCGAGCGGCGGCGGGGCGGTCTGCCGCAGCAGCCACTCCTCACCCTCCTCGTACCGCCCGGCGCCGGTCTGGCCGAGCGCGTGCAGGACTCCGGCGACGCCGTGCGCGATGCCGAGACCGCCGCCGTCCGCGAACTGGGCGATGTCGCCGGGGAAGATCCTGTCGTCGCGTTCGGGCGTGGCGGAGGCCAGGATGCCCGCGGCGATCGAGTCACGGCCGCCCGGCCAGTCGGCCGGCTCGACGGGCACGTACGGGGTGCCACCGGCCGTGTCGCGTGCGGCGTCCGTCCCGCAGATCACCGCCACCGCCTCGTCGAAGAACTCCTGCGGTACGTCCGGGAACTGACGCGCCGCGACCTCCGCCAGATGGCGTGCCTTGTCGCGGTCGACAACGAGCAGCGTGGTCATCGGCAGGAACAGCGCAAGCCGCAGACAGGCCAGGGCGTAGAGGTCCACGTCGAATCCGGTGCGCTCGCGGGGCGCGATGAAGCCGGGATGCGCGATGGCCTGGCGGTGGTTCTCCTCGACGCGCGCGGCGGCCTCGAAGTCCAGGAGGCGTACGGACTCCTCGTCCGGCCCGACCATGATGTTGAACATGTGCAGGTCGTTGAAGACGACGCCCCGGCTGTGCACGGCCGCGACCGCCTCCTCGACGGCGCGGTGGATGCGCAGCGCCCAGCGCGAGTAGTCGGCGACGGCGGCCGGGTCCGGCTCGGGTTCGAGCAGCGGATGGCGCTGCGCGAAGAAGGAGTTGAGCGTACGACCGGGCAAATGCTCCATCACCAGGAAGCGGTGGTCACCGAGCAGGAACCAGTCGCGGGCCTCGGGAGCGACTCCGAGCCCGGACAGCCGTTCCAGCGCGGCCCGCTCCCGCTCCAGGCGGGTGACGGCGTCGGCCCGGTCGGCGGCGAGTCCGGCATGCGGCCGCGCCTCCTTGAGGACCACCTTCTCGCCGCTGCGCAGGTCCTCGCCGAGGTAGACCCCGCCGCCGTTGGAGAAGTGCAGGGCGCTCTCGATGCGGTACGGAAGGTCGTTGGTGGTGGTGGCGTTACGGGCCGCGAGGTGCGGTTCGAGGAACGCGGGGAGCTCCACCCAGTCCGGCACGTGGAACGCCGGCTCCCGGAGGTCCGGGACGAGAGTTCCTTCGGGGTTCTCGATCGCCGGGACGAGGGTGCCCGTGGCGTCGACGCAGTAGCGGTGAGCGAAGCCGCCGTAGCGGACGTACAGCGGGCCGTCGCCCCAGCGGAGATCGGTGAGGATGTACGGTCCGGGCTCGCCGTCGAGCAGTTCGCCCAGCTCCCGGAGGACGACCCGGAGTTCCCCCTCGTCGGCGGGGTAGATCGTGACGAACTTGCCGCTGGAGCCGCGCCCCGCGTACTTGGAGTTGCGCAGGTGGAGCGGCTGCGGGCCCGGTACGAACTTGAACGGGACGGCGCGCGGCACGCAGTAGTCCCACACCTTGGCGGCCGTCTTCTCCGCGTTGTCCAGGCAGGCCGAGACGTGGATCTTCCATCCCTGCGACGGCCGCCCGGGGAGCGGCGCGCCCTTGGCGTCGACCGGATTGATGTGCATCCAGTCGCCGGAGACGAACCGGCGCCACCCGTCCGGCAGTTCACGCTGGGCCGCTTCGAAGAGCGACCCCGATGAAGACTGCTCGGACTGGCCGGGCCGGCCTGCGGACAGACGGTCCGGAGTCTCGTAGAACTGTCTGTCGGCGAGGCAGAAGACCTCGTACCGGTTGTCCATGGATCCCCCCTCGGCTGCGGTGACACCGAGATTTCCACGCGGCCTCGGGGAGGAACAGTCACACCTGTCACGTCATGACAATGCGGTACTCATGAGTAAAGAACCGTTCGCACCCGTTCGAGAACGAACCGGCGGCCGGACGGGGCCGCCCCTCACTCCTCGGGCGGGAAAACCACCTCCCCGCTGCCCACCACCGTGATCGCGATCGCCTCGACCGGGCAGCCCTCCGCCGCGGCCAGCACCTTCTCGTTCGCGTCGAGGTCGGGGTCCGCCGGGTGCGACTGGCGGGCAGTGTCCAAGGTGAAGGAGCTGGGTGCGTGGTTCAGGCACATGCCGGAGCCGATGCACACACCCCGGTCGACCTCGACGTGCCAGCGGTCCCCCATCACGCCTCCCCGTGACCGGCGGGAAGGTGGATCATCTTGTGCTCCAGGTACTCGCCGAACCCCTCGGGCCCGAACTCCCTGCCGAGACCGGAGTTCTTGTAGCCGCCGAAGGGCCCGAGCATGTCGATGCTGAAGGTGTTCACGGAGTACGTTCCGGTCCTGACCTGCCGCGCGATGTCGATCCCGTGCTCGACGTCACCGGTCCACACGCTGCCGCTGAGCCCGTACTCGGAGTCGTTGGCGATCCGCACCGCGTCGCGTTCGTCGTCGTACGGCAGCAGGCAGATGACCGGCCCGAAGATCTCCTCGCGGGCGATCCGCATCGAGTTGTCGACCCCGCCGAAGAGCGTCGGCTCGACGTACCAGCCGCGCTCCGTGCCCGCCGGACGCCCGCCGCCGGAGAGAATCTTCGCGCCTTCCTCCTGCCCGATCCTGATGTAGTCGAGCGACCGCTGCTGCTGGCGCCTGGCGACGAGCGGGCCGACCTCGGTGGCCGGGTCGAGCGGGTCGCCGACCTTCAGCGCGCCGGCCGCGGCGGCGAAGGCCTCGGCGAACTCGTCGTAACGACTCCGCGGGGCGAGGATGCGGGTCTGGGCCACGCACGCCTGTCCGTTGAGCATCCAGGCGAAGGGGGCGATCCCCGCGACGGCCGTCTCCAGATCCGCGTCGGGGAGGATCACCGCCGCCGACTTGCCGCCGAGCTCCAGCGTCACGCGGGTGAGGTTGCGCGCGGCGACCTCCATGACGCGCTTGCCCGCCCCGACCGATCCGGTGAACGACACCTTGTCGACGCCCGGATGCCCGACCAGGTACTCGCTGACCTCGCGGTCGGCCGGGATGATCGACAGGACGCCCTCCGGCAGCCCGGCCTCGGTGGCTATCTCGGCCAGGATGTACGCGTCGAGCGGCGTCTCCGGCGACACCTTGAGCACGGCCGTGCACCCCGCCAGCAGCGCGGGCGCGAGCTTGGCCGCCGCCGTGAACTGCGGGACGTTCCACGGCACGACGGCCGCCACCACCCCGACCGGCTCCCGGCGTACGAGAAGCGGACCGAGCACGCCGGTCCGCCGCTCCTCGAACGGGAAGTCGCGCGCGACGGCGATGGTGGCGTCCCACACCATCATCGCGGCCAGCGCCTGCATCATGACGCTCGCGGTGTACGGCGTACCGTTCTCGGAGGTGATGCTGCGGGCGATCTCCTCGTGCCGTACGGCGATCGCGTCCTTGATCCGCGTAACGACGGCGATCCGCTCGTCGAGCGTCGTCCGGGGCCAGGGCCCTTCGTCGAACGCCGTACGCGCCACCGCCACCGCGCGGTCGACGTCGGCCCGGGACGCGTGCGGCACGCGGCCGATGACCTGCTCGGTGTGCGGCGAGACGACCTCGATGAACTCGGTCCCCAGCGGGTCGGTCAACTGCCCGCCTATGTACAGCTTTCGGTGCTCCACAAGCTCGGTCATAACTGCCTGCCTCCTACGGCCCGGCGACGCCCACAGAGCGTCCTGACGGTGCATCAGAACTGATACCAGTTCCAGTCACCGGAGTCCATGGAGGGCGTTCGGGGCGGTCCGGCCCTTTGCAAAGAAGTCGACTTGGGCGACTATTGGAACGAGTTCTAGTCCTGGACGGGAACGACGAGGAATCGGGGATCCATGGCGCAGGTGACCGAGCACGGCGGTGGCGTGTGGTCCATCGAGGTCCCCATCCCGGACAACCCTCTCGGCCACACCCTGGTCCACGTGCTCGACACCGACGACGGCCCGGTCCTGATCGACACCGGCTGGGACGATCCCGCGTCCTGGGACACGCTGGCGGCCGGCCTCGCCGCGCTCGGCACCTCCGTCACCGAGATCCACGGCGTGGTCATCACCCACCACCACCCCGACCACCACGGCCTGTCCGGCCAGGTGCGCGACGCGTCCGGCGCGTGGATCGCCATGCACGCCGCCGACACCGAGGTCGTACGCCGCACCCGAGGCGCGGAGCCCGGCACGTGGCTCGACTACATCACCGCCAAGCTCACCGCCGCCGGCGCCCCCGACGACCACCTCGCCCCGCTCCGCGCCGCCCGCGACTCGGGCCGCATGCGCACCCTGCCCGGCCTCAGGGCGGCCCTGCCGGACCGCGAGATCGTCCCCGGCGACCTGCTCCCCCTCACCGGCCGCCGCCTGCGCGCGATCTGGACGCCCGGCCACACGCCCGGCCACGTCTGCCTCCACCTGGAGGAGACCCACCCGGCGAACCTCCCCGGCAACGGCCGCCTCTTCTCCGGCGACCACCTGCTGCCCGGCATCACGCCGCACATCGGCCTGTACGAGGACCCGGACGACACCACGGTCACCGATCCCCTGGGCGACTACCTCGACTCCCTCGAACGCATCGCCCGGCTCGCCCCGGCCGAGGTCCTGCCGGCCCACCAGCACGCGTTCACGGACGCCCCCGCCCGCGTGCGGGAACTCCTCGACCACCACGAGGCCCGCCTCACCGGCCTCCGCACCCTCCTCGCCACTCCCCTCACCGCCTGGCAGCTCGCCGAGCACATGGAGTGGAACCGGCCCTGGGAGCAGATCCCGTACGGCTCCAGGAACATCGCGGTCTCGGAGGCGGAGGCCCACCTGCGCCGCCTGGTGAAACTCGGCCACGCGGAGGCGGTCCCGGGCGGCGACCCGGTGACGTACGTCGCTGTCTGAAGGACGGCGGCGGTCGCGGGGCGGGACACCCCCGTAGGCGTACGAACGCGTCGCGCCGGACCGCACCCGGCGGCCGGGCGCCGCTGCCGCTGCCACGTCCCGCCCGCCCCGGGCCCGCCTGGTACGGGCCGGTAGAGTGTGCGAGTCGTCATCATGCCGTTCTGGGAGAAGCCGGTGCGAATCCGGCACTGCCCCTTCCCCAAGTTCTCGGCTGCGCTCGAGCAGGGGAGACCCCATTCGTGAACCGCCCTCTGCGGGCGGTGAGTCGGAACGCCCGGTCCGGCATGACTACTGGCTCGGCACCGTCGAGGTATACGGAGCCGGAGCCTGGTGCGTGGTTTTCGCGTGCCCGGGCCCGGCTCCTCAGCAGGAGAGGCCCCCGCCCGTCATGACCCTTCGCCGCAGCGCAGCCACCGTGCTCGCAGCTTCCGCCGTACTCTGCGCGACCGCGGCCTCGGCCACGACCGCCGTCGCCGCGCCCTCCCCCACGCCGGTGGTTCCCTCGGGGCTCTACGGCGAGAAGGACCCGACGTACGACGGTGTCTGGCGGCAGTCGCTGGCCCTCCTCGCCCAGGACACGGTGGGCGTCAAGCCCGCCGCGAAGGCCGTGAACTGGCTCGTCGGGCAGCAGTGCGACAGCGGCGGCTTCCCGTCCTTCCGCGCCGACGCCGCCGAGCCGTGCACGTCGAAGACCACGATGGACAGCAACGCCACCGCCGCCGCCGTGCAGACGCTGAGCGCGCTCGGCGGGCAGGACGCCGCGGTGAAGAAGGGCGTGGGCTGGCTGAAGTCCGCGCAGAACCAGGACGGCGGCTGGGGCTACAACCCGGGCGGCCCGAGCGACTCCAACTCCACGTCGATCGTGATCGGCGCGCTGGCCGCCGCCGGTGAGAAGCCCGGTGAGGTGAAGTCGCAGGAGGGCAGGTCGCCGTTCGACGCGCTCGTCACCTTCTCGGTCCCGTGCGACGCGAAGACCGGCGGCGGCGCGTTCGCGTACCAGCCGGACAAGGCCGGAAAGCTCGCGCCGAACGCCGACGCGACGGCGGCGGGTGTACTGGGCGGTCTCGGCCAGGGGCTGGACGCCAAGGGCCAGAAGGGCGGCGGGACTGCGGCAGAGTGTGACAAGCCGGGCAAGCTGACGCCCGCGCAGGCCGCCGAGAACGGCGCCGCGTACCTCGACGGCGTACTCGCCAGGACGGGGCACCTCGACACGCCTCCCATGGCCGGTGCCGAGGACACGAAGCCGCAGCCCGACTTCGGCAACACCGCGGACGCCGTTGTCGCGCTGTCCGCGCAGGGTGGCGCCGAGCAGGCGCGGAAGCCGCTGGAGTGGCTGGAGAAGAACTCCGCGGCCTGGGCGAAGGAGTACGGCCCCGCCGCCTACGCCCAGCTGATCTTCGCCGCGAACGCGACCGGCACCGACCCGAAGAGCTTCGGCGGCGCCGACCTGGTGAAGGCGCTCAACGCGACGGGTCCCGCGCCGGAGGCCGCCGAGAAGGCCGCCGACGAGAAGAAGGACAACGAGAAGAACGACGACGGCGGCGGTTTCGGCACCTGGTGGGTCGTGGGTGTCTTCTTCGTCGCGAGCGTCGGCGCCGGCATCCTGTTCAGCGGCCGCAAGAAGAAGAACCAGCAGCTGTGACGGTCGCGGTGGCGCGTTCGCGCCTGACGGCTCCGCTGCTCACGCTCGGCGCCGCGTTCGCGGTGCTGGGCGTGACGGCGGCCGGGCCCGCGCAGGCGGCCGTCGCGTCGGCGACGATTGAACGGGTGGCGTCCGCACAGGCGGCGTACCCGCAAGCCACGGCCGCCCAGCAAGTGGCGGCCTCGGGCGGTTACCGTTACTGGTCGTTCTGGGAGAGCGACGGCGCTGAGTGGACCTACGCCACCCAGGGGCCCGCCACCGCCCGCCCCTACGACGGTGACGTCATCGGCTTCCGCTTCTCGGTGAGCGAGGACTCGCAGGACTCCGCGAAGCCGCGCCACGCGGCCGACTCCTTCGACGCCGTCTGCGAGAGGACGCCCGCGAAGGAGGGCGACAAGCGGATCGCGGTCGTCATCGACCCCGGTACGCCGGCCGACGCCCCGGCGGGCGATCAGCCGCCCGCGTCGCGCACCGCGTGCGCCAGGACCGGTACGGACGCCACCGCTGCTGAGGCGCTCGCCTCCGTGGCGAAGCCGCTGCGCTACGACAGCTCGGCGATGCTCTGCGCGATCTCCGGCTACCCGAAGACGGGCTGCGGGGAGCAGGTGTCCGGCCGCGAGGACCCACCTCGCTCCGCCGCGTCCTCGACCGCCGCCGGCACCGGTACCACCGAAGACGGCGACGACGACGGCAGTGGTCCGTCCGCCGGACTGCTCGTCGGCCTCGCCGCCGTGTTCGTACTCGGGGCCGCAGGCGTGTGGCAGGCGCGCCGCCGCCGCGGATGACACTCACCAGGCCGGCCTCCTCCATGACCCTGCGTGCGCCTCAAGCCGGCCGCAGCAACGCCCTGCACGCCGGGGCCTGGTGGCTGTGGGCACTCGGCCTGGCCGTCGCCGCGTCGCGGACCACCAATCCGCTGTTGCTCGGGATGCTGGTGGGGGTGGCCGGGTACGTGGTGGCGGCGCGGAGGACGGATGCGCCGTGGGCGCGTTCGTACGGGGCGTTCGTCAAGCTCGGGCTCCTCGTCATCGGCATCCGCCTCGTCTTCTCGACGCTCTTCGGCTCACCGATCCCGGGCAGCCACACCCTGCTCACGCTCCCCGAACTCCCGCTGCCCGACTGGGCGCAGGGCGTGCGGATCGGTGGGCGTGTGACGGCCGAACAGCTGGTCTTCGCCCTGTACGACGGCGCGAAGCTGGCCACGCTCCTCATCTGCGTGGGCGCCGCGAACGCGCTCGCCAATCCGGCCCGGCTGCTCAAGTCGCTGCCGGGCGCGCTGTACGAGGCCGGGGTCGCCGTCGTCGTGGCGATGACGTTCGCGCCGAACATGGTGGCCGACGTGGTGCGGTTGCGCACCGCGCGCCGCCTGCGCGGCCGGCCGACGGGTGGCGTGGGAGCGGTGCTCCAGATCGGGCTGCCGGTGCTGGAGGGCGCGCTGGAGCGGTCGGTGGCGGTGGCCGCGTCGATGGACGCGCGCGGCTATGGCCGCACCGCCCAGGTCCCGCCCGCCGTCCGCCACACGACGACCGCGCTGACTCTGGGCGGGCTGCTCGGGGTGTGCGCGGGATCGTACGGGCTGCTGGCCGCCGAGGGCGCGGCGTACGGTCTGCCGGTCATGGCCGGGGGGCTCGTCGCCGCGCTGGCGGGGCTGCGCCTCGGTGGCCGGCGCAGCGTCCGTACCCGCTACCGGCCCGACGAGTGGGGCGTACGGGCGTGGCTGGTGGCCGGGTCGGGCGCTGCGGTGGCGGCGCTGATGATCTGGGCGGCCTCGTACGATCCGGTGGCCCTGCGCCCCGGGGTCGTCCCGCTGGTCGCCCCGCAATTCCCGCTGTGGCCGGCGGCGTCGGTGCTGATCGGCCTGCTGCCGGCGTTCGTGGCTCCAGTGCCCCCCGCATCCCCCGTGCCTCCCGTATCTCCCGTATCTCCCGTATCTCCCGTATCTCCCGTAGTGAAAGCGACTCCGCAGTGATCCGGTTCGAGAATGTGTCGGTCCGCTACGACGACGCCGCATCGCCGGTGATCCGGGGCGTGGATCTCACCGTGCCGGAAGGTGAGCTGGTGCTGCTGATCGGCCCTTCGGGAGTCGGCAAGTCGACGCTGCTGGGTGCGGTCTCCGGCCTCGTCCCCCACTTCACGGGTGGCACCCTGCGCGGCCGGGTGACGGTCGACGGCCGCGACACCTGGACCCACAAACCGCGCGAACTCGCCGATCTGGTCGGGACGGTGGGCCAGGACCCACTCGCCCACTTCGTCACCGACACGGTCGAGGACGAGCTGGCGTACGGCATGGAATCGCTCGGCGTCGCGCCGGACGTGATGCGGCGGCGGGTCGAGGAGACGCTCGACCTGCTCGGCCTCGCCGAACTGCGCGACCGCCCCATCGCCACGCTCTCCGGCGGCCAGCAGCAGCGCGTGGCGATCGGCTCGGTGCTCACGCCGCACCCGAAGGTGCTGGTCCTGGACGAGCCGACGTCGGCGCTGGACCCGGCGGCGGCGGAGGAGGTGCTCGCGGTGCTGCAACGCCTGGTCCACGACCTGGGTACGACCGTGCTGCTGGCCGAGCACCGCCTGGAGCGGGTGGTGCAGTACGCGGACCAGGTGATTCTGCTGCCGGGCGCGGGGGAGGCGCCGCGCATGGGCGCGCCCGCGGACATCATGGCGGCGTCGCCGGTGCACCCGCCGGTGGTGGCGCTGGGCCGCCTTGCGGGTTGGGACCCGCTCCCCCTCTCGGTACGGGACGCACGCCGCCGGGCGACGACCCTGCGGGCAAACCTGGCCGCCGCGCAGCCGAACCGTTCCCTTCCCCGCAACTGGGGCTCCGCCCCAGACCCCGCTCCTCAAACGCCGGAGGGGCTGGATATGGCGGGGCGGGGCGGGATCGCCGCGCGCGCGGAAGGGCTGCCGCACGCGGAAGATCACCCCACACACGAAAACCCACCCGGTCCGGCGCACGAGGGCACACCCGAAGGCCGCCCCGACGCCCCGGCTCAACCCAGCGACCCCGCTGCCCCACACCCCCCAGCCCGTCCGGCCTTTGAGGACCGGGGGTCCGGGGGCGGAGCCCACCCACGCGGCGGAGCCGCGAATGTCACAGCCGGGAAGGGGCGGGTAGGGGAAAAGTTCGCCCGCCTGATGCGCCGCCGCCGCACCGAACCGACCTCCGCCGAAGCCGGCGCCACCCCCACCGGCACCCGCGCCCCCACCCCCCGCACAGCCGCCGTAGCCACCGTCACCAACCTCGGCGTACGCCGCGCCCGCGTCGAAGCCCTCCGCCGCGTCGACCTGCACGTCTCCCGCGGCGAAACCATCGCCCTCATGGGGCGAAACGGCGCCGGCAAGTCCACCCTCCTCTCCGCCCTCGTCGGCATGATCGAGCCCACCTCCGGCACCGTCACCGTCGGCGGCCGCACCCCCCACCACACCCGCCCCCGCGACATGGTCCGCGAGGTCGGCCTGGTCCCGCAGGAGCCGCGCGATCTGCTGTACGCCGACACCGTCGCCGCCGAGTGCGCGGCGGCCGACAGCGACGCGGGCGCCGAACCGGGCACCTGCCGGGCCCTGGTCGCCGAGCTCCTCCCCGGTATCCAGGACGACACCCACCCGCGCGACCTCTCCGAGGGCCAGCGCCTCGCCCTGGCCCTCGCCCTCGTACTCACCGGGCGTCCCCCGCTCCTCCTCCTCGACGAGCCGACCCGCGGCCTCGACTACGCCGCGAAGTCCCGCCTGGTCGGCCTGTTGCGTGACCTGGCCGCCCAAGGGCACGCGATCGTACTGGCCACCCACGACGTGGAGCTCGCCGCCGAACTCGCCCACCGCGTCGTGATCCTCGCCGACGGCGAGATCGTCGCGGACGGCCCGACGGCCGAGGTCGTCGTCTCCTCCCCCGCCTTCGCCCCGCAGGTCGCGAAGATCCTCGCCCCGCAGAAATGGCTGACCGTCGCGCAGGTGCGCGACGCGCTGGGCGGGCCCACGGCATGACCGGGCCCCGCAAGGCAGCCCGCGAGCCGGCCCGCAAGCCGCCCCGCCCCGTACGCCTCGGCCCCCGCTCCGTCGCCGCACTCCTGCTCATCAGCGCGATCGGGGTGATCGCCTTCGGCTGGCCACTGCTCGCCGACCCCGCCTCGGGTCTCGCCCGTAACCACTCCCAGGACGCCCCCTGGCTCCTCGCCGTCCTCCTCCCCCTCCTCATCGCCGTCGTCGTGGCGACGATCGCCGACTCCGGGCTCGACGCGAAAGCCGTCGCGATGCTGGGCGTACTGGCCGCCGTCGGAGCGGTGCTGCGGCCACTGGGGGCGGGGACGGCCGGTCTGGAGCCGATGTTCTTCCTGATGGTGCTGAGCGGACGCGTCCTGGGCCCAGGGTTCGGTTTCGTACTCGGCTCGGTGACGATGTTCGCGTCCGCGCTGCTCACGGGTGGTGTCGGGCCGTGGATGCCGTTCCAGATGCTGTCCCTGGGCTGGTTCACGATGGGCGCGGGCCTGCTGCCGGGCGCGGAGCGCCTGCGCGGCCGGGCGGAGCTGGCGATGCTGGCGGCTTACGGCTGCGCCGCCGCCTTCCTCTACGGCGCCGTCATGAACCTGCAGGGCTGGCCGTACATCGGCGGCGACCAGTCGACCGGCCTCTCCTTCCAGCCCGGCGAGCCGGTGCACGAGAACCTGGCCCGCTACCTCGCGTACTGCCTCGCCACCTCCCTCGGCTGGGACCTGGGCCGGGCCACGCTCACCGTCGTACTGACCCTCACGACCGGCGCGGCCCTCCTGAAGGCGTTGCGCCGGGCCACGCGCCGCGCGGCCTTCGAGGCCCAGGTCACATTCAAGGGCCCGCGAAGCTGACTTGGCGGTGAGAGGGCCCACAGGACCTTGGTCCTCGACTAGCCCGCGTAGTAGATCCCCCGACCCGCCCCGGGGCCCTCCCGCGACGCCCTGACGTGCACAGATCTCCCCTACATCACCTCGGGCCGATATGCCCGATTTACCCGCTCTGCTAGTAAGAGGGGTGATTGCGGCGAGGCTGTGGGCCTGCTTCATTGGAGCAGTCGCCGGGCGCAGCAAGCCTGCCGCCACCGGCCCGCCCGCGACGTCCCCCGTTCCCGACGTTAGGTCTCCACGTGTCGTTCTCGATCATCAACCGCCTCATTGCCCGCCCCAAGTCCGTCGCCGCCGGCGCTGCCGTGCTCGTCGGATCGGTGGGCGTGGTCATGGGTGGCGGCGTCTCCGAGGCCGCTGCCGCGAGCCCGCAGACCGTCGCCAAGCAGATGATCCCGGATGCCGCCCAGTACCAGTGCTTCGACAAGATCGTCGAGCACGAGAGTGGCTGGAACCCGCAGGCCAGCAACGCCTCGTCCGGCGCGTACGGCCTGGTCCAGGCCCTGCCCGCCGCCAAGATGTCCTCCGCGGGCGCGGACTGGAAGACGAACCCGGCCACCCAGATCGAGTGGGGCCTCGACTACATGAACGACCGTTACGGCAGCCCGTGCGACGCCTGGAGCTTCTGGGAGTCCAACGGCTGGTACTGACCGGCCCGCTCGACACCGGCCGTCACCCCGCCGAAGGCCCCGCTGTCGTCGACCACTCCCTGGTCGACGACCGGGGCCTTCACCCCGTTCGGGGCCGGATAGCGGCGCCCCGCGCCCCCTCCTCCTCGTCGTCGTCGGTACGTGGTCCGCCGGGGCCACACTCCCTGCGCTACAGCCGCTGGATGATCGTCCCGGTGGCGAGCGCGCCGCCCGCGCACATCGTGATGAGCGCGAACTCCTTGTCGCGGCGCTCCAGTTCGTGCAGGGCCGTGGCGATCAGCCGGGCTCCTGTCGCCCCCACCGGATGACCGAGGGCGATCGCGCCCCCGTTCACGTTCACCTTCTCCAGGTCCTGCTCGAAGACCTGCGCCCAGCTCAGCACCACCGACGCGAAAGCCTCGTTGATCTCGACGACGTCGATGTCCTTGAGCGACATCCCCGCCTTGCCCAGCACCGCCCGCGTCGCATCGATCGGCCCGTCGAGGTGGAAGTGCGGGTCCGACCCCACCAGCGCCTGCGCCACGATTCGCGCGCGCGGCTTCAGCTTGAGCGCGCGCGCCATCCGCTTCGACGCCCACATGATCGCGCTCGCGCCGTCGGATATCTGCGAGGAGTTCCCGGCCGTGTGCACGGCCGTCGGCATGACGGGCTTCAGCCGGCCCAGCGCCTCCATCGACGTGCCCCGCAGTCCCTCGTCCCGGTCGACGAGCCGCCACATGCCCTGCCCCGCGGCCTGCTCCTCCTCGGTCGTCGGCACCTGCACGGCGAACGTCTCGCGTTTGAAGCGCTCCTCGGCCCAGGCGGTCGCCGCCCGTTCCTGCGACAACAGGCCCAGCGAGTCGACCCGTTCACGCGTCAGCCCGCGCTTACGGGCGATCCGCTCCGCCGCCTCGAACTGATTGGGCAGGTCCACGTTCCACTCGTCCGGCCACGGCTTCCCCGGCCCGTGCTTGGACCCGGACCCCAGCGGCACCCGCGACATGGCCTCGACGCCGCAGCTGATGCCGACGTCGATGACCCCCGCCGCGATCATGTTCGCGACCATGTGACTGGCCTGCTGCGACGAGCCGCACTGACAGTCGACAGTCGTCGCGGCGGTCTCGTACGGCAGGCCCACCGCCAGCCACGCGTTGCGCGCCGGGTTCATGGACTGCTCGCCGGCGTGGGTGACCGTACCGCCGACGATCTGTTCGACGCAGTCGGCGTGGATGGCGGTACGGCCGAGGAGTTCGCGGTACGTCTCGCCCAGCAGATAGGCGGGGTGGAGATTGGCGAGCGCGCCTCCGCGCTTGCCGATGGGGGTGCGTACAGCTTCGACGATGACGGGTTCCGCGGCCATGAGCTCGTCCTCTCCTTACCCGCAGGACGTCCCGGCGGCCCACGGCAGGCTTCGAACTAGTACGCGTTCTAGTTCTCTGAGCAGTCTTATGAGTGCCACCCGGCAGCGCAAGGGTCTTGCACGTCTTGTGCACGTACTCCACACGCAACAGATGGCGCCGCGGGCCTTGCCACTTGTAGAACTCGTTACTACATTCCCGGCAACTTCTGATGGGTCGTCAGACATTGGAGCTGCCGATGCACTGCCCCGCGCTGCCCGAAGGGTTCGACTTCACCGACCCCGACCTGCTCCAAGCCCGCGTACCGCATCCGGAGTTCGCGCAGATGCGGCAGACTGCGCCGGTGTGGTGGTGTGCGCAGCCGCCCGGCATCTCCGGCTTCGACGACTCCGGCTACTGGGCCGTCACCCGGCACGCCGACGTCAAGTACGTCTCGACGCACCCGGAGCTCTTCTCCTCCAACACCAACACCGCCGTCATCCGCTTCAACGAGTCGATCAGCCGCGACCAGATCGAGGTCCAGAAGCTGATCATGCTCAACATGGACCCGCCCGAGCACACCCGGGTGCGCCAGATCGTCCAGCGCGGCTTCACCCCGCGCGCGATCCGCTCCCTCGAAGACGCCCTGCGAGGCCGCGCCCGCTCGATCGTCGAGACGGCGATCGCCAACGCCGCCGACGACGACACCTTCGACTTCGTCACCAACATCGCCGTCGAACTCCCCCTCCAGGCCATCGCCGAACTCATCGGCGTACCGCAGGAGGACCGGACCAAGATCTTCGACTGGTCGAACAAGATGGCGGCGTACGACGATCCCGAGTACGCCATCACCGAGGAGGTCGGCACCGAGGCGGCCATGGAGATCGTCTCGTACTCGATGAACCTCGCCGCCGCCCGCAAGGAGTGTCCGGCCAAGGACATCGTGTCCCAGCTCGTCGCGGCGGAGGGCGAAGGGAACCTGGCATCGGACGAGTTCGGCTTCTTCGTCATTCTGCTGGCGGTGGCCGGCAACGAGACGACACGCAACGCGATCAGCCACGGCATGCACGCGTTCCTGACGCACCCGGAGCAGTGGGAGCTCTACAAGCGGGAGCGCCCGGCCACCGCCGCCGAGGAGATCGTGCGCTGGGCGACGCCGGTGGTGTCCTTCCAGCGGACGGCGACGCAGGACCTCGAGCTCAGCGGCCAGCAGATCAAGAAGGGCGACCGCGTCGGCATCTTCTACTCGTCGGCCAACAACGACCCGGAGGTCTTCGACGCCCCGCAATCCTTCGACATCACCCGCGACCCGAACCCCCACCTCGGATTCGGCGGCGGCGGCCCGCACTTCTGTCTGGGCAAGTCGCTCGCCGTACTGGAGATCAACCTCATCTTCAACGCGATCGCCGACGCCCTCCCCGACCTCAAGCTCGCGGGCGACCCACGCCGACTGCGCTCGGCGTGGCTGAACGGCATCAAGGAACTCCGGGTCACCCGCCGCTGACCCGGCAACCACCCGGACATGGGAGGTGGGGGCCAACCACCTACGCCCCGCCCCCACCTCTCACCGGGCCGGCCGGCTACAGGGCAAGCACCGCACGGGCGAGACTACGAGTATCAGCTCGCTGCGGTACGAATTGTGTTACGACTGCGAAAATCAGCGTGCGGATCGGCTCGCACCTGGGAAGCGCGCGACGACATCCACGCTGCCTCCCTCCAGCTCACTCACTGCATGAACCTCCCCCGCAGATCCCAGCATCCTGAAAGCACCCCTAAGTGGAGCTGCTGTGCCGTTGGCGCTGAGTGGGGCTGCATCCCTGCTTGAAGCATGTTGTTAGCGGACCGTGGATCATGGCAGTGTCGGTGCCATGACAGACATACGGGGGCATGGCCAGAGCGCAAGCCAAAAGGCCGCGCGACGCGAGTTCGCCGCATTGCTGGGGCAATTCCGGCGGACAGCGGTCCTGGTGCCGCTTGTTGGTGAGCCAAGCACAGAGGGGGGCTGGTGGACAGCAGAGTTTGACGGGATCCGGTGGATTTGCGCGTTCACCGATGAGGCGGCGGTGGCCCGGTTCGCGCTCGCACGGAACGAGAGCCATCGGGAATGGACGTATCACCGGGTCTTGGGCGCACGGCTGTTGGATGTGGCCGTGCCCGCGGTGAAAGGGCCATGCGGGGTGGCGGTGGATGTGGCCGACGGGCCCGAACACGCGGTGTTGTTTCCGCCGGTGGCCGGGGTGGTTCCTGACTCGGTGGCCTTGGATCTGGACGTCGCAGCCACGGCGGGAGCGGGGGCGTAGCGATGGGGCAGGAGTATCAGGCCCAAGGCCTGGATGAGATCTCCAGGGGGCTCACCAGAGCCCTGGAGGAGCTGGGTGATGTCGGGGGCATAGGCGATGCGGCGGCCGGGCGCGGCTTCGACGAGCTGGCGCTGTCTGCGCTGGATCTCGGCCATGACGGACTTGCTGCGGGTTTTGAGATGTTTTGCGAGCGTTGGCAGTGGGGTGTGCGCGAGTTGATCAGCGAGGCCAACCAGTTCGCTCAAGGCGTCGGACTGAACGCCGGCTCGTACTACGAGGCCGAGGAATACGGCATGGGTGCGCTCAAGATCGCCGCCAATGCGGTGGGGGGCAATCCGCACGCCTCGGAAGAGGAGGTCACCGCACGAGGCTGGGACCAGTTCGGATGGAACGAGCTGAAGCCGGACTGGAGTGCGGAGTCGAGAGTGGAGGCCGCTAAGGACTCCATGAAGACTGCGGAGGAGATCCGCGATACGGCCTCGGACTCGTGGATGGGCGATGCCTATCGCACCGTGTCCGGCGACGAGAGCGATAGGGCGGGCGGCTGATGAGCGGATTTCTCAACGGGTTGGGTACGGCCTGGGATGCAGCCAAGGAGACCACCGGCAAGGCCATCGATGCCGGTAGTGAGGCGGTCGGGGCGGGCCTGGAATATGTGGGCGCCGATAGCGCGGCGGACTGGGTAGAGGATGCCGGCGACTCCCTCGCCTCGGACCTGGGTGCCCGGATCGGGGAGCGGAACCTGGGCGAGACGGAGCAGCCAGAAGAGCTCGTGCACGGCAACGAGGCGGCGGTCAATGAAGCAGTCGGGCATCTGAAGAGGTTCCGTGTCGCCTTCGAGCGGGTGGGGCATGGAATGAGGAAGCTCGACGCCTCCTACTGGCAGGGGCAGGCGGCTGAGGCCTTCCGGACGAAGTTCGAGACGCATCCGACCAAGTGGCTGCGCGCGGCCGACGCTTGCCAGGACGCGGCAGCGGCTCTGGAAGCCTACGCCGACACCATCACCTGGGCCCAGGGCATAGCCGCGGTGGCGATCGAGCAGTACACCAGAGGTAGGAAGGCTTCCGAGGAGGCTTTCTCCTTGCACAAGGCGTGGGTGGAGGACTACAACGCCAAGCTCGCAGCCGGCGAGGAGCCGGGGGAGCGCCCTGAGTCGTTCGTCGACCCGGGCAAGGACGTCGTTGAGGGCGCCTGGGCGGCGCTGAAGGAGGCGCGGCGGCAGCGCGATGACGCCGCAATGGACGCCGAGGCGAGGGTGAAGGCGGCCGTAGAGCACGCTCCACACGCTCCTCAGGGACTGGACCGGCTCAAGACCGAACTCCTCGACCTCAAGGCCGCCGGTGACGTCCAGGCCCAGCACTTGACGGGCGGGGTGATCAAAGGCGCTGCGGGGCTTGTGAATTCGGTCCGTGCAGTGAACCCCCTAGACAGGTACAACCTGACCCATCCAGCGGAGTACATGAAGGGCATGAGCGCCACCTTGATGGGGCTGACTTCGATGGCTGCGCATCCGGACCAGGCTCTCTCCAGCATGTGGGAGTCGTTCAAGAAAGACCCCACGGAGTTCGTCGGCCGCGCCGTACCTGAGCTGTTCGGCACCAAGGGCGCCGGGCTGGCCAAGGGCGGCCTGCGGGCCGGTTTGAGAGGCGAGCGGGAAGGGCTCGAAGAGGGCGCGGATGCTGCCGCCGGGCGTGCCGCCCGCGACGCGGTGGACGACGACCCCAAGCACGCGGGTCAGTGCACCAAGGAGAAGACATGCGATGGCGACCCCATCGACATGGCCACCGGCCGGATGCTTCTCACCCAGACGGACATCGCGCTGCCCGGCTCCCTTCCACTGTTGTTCTCGCGAACCTTCGAGTCTTCCTTCCGCTCAGGCGGGTGGTTCGGTCCCGCCTGGGCGTCCACCATTGACCAGCGTCTTTTGATCGATGACCAGGGCGTGATCTTCGTACGCGAGGACCGCTCTCTCCTCGCTTATCTCCACCCCGCTCCCGATCTGCCGACCCTTCCGGTCGAGGGACAGCGCTGGCCACTGGAGCTCACCGAGGACGGTTACCGCATCACCGACTCCAAGTCGGGCCAGGTCTGGCGCTTCGCCAACCACACCTCGTCGGTCGCTTTGCTGGATCAGATCGAAGACCGCAATGGAAACTGGATCACCGTCGACTACGATCCGGCCACCGGAGAGCCGATCGCGATCAGCCACTGCGGCGGCTACCGGCTCAACTTCACCACGGAGGGTGGCCGGATCACCGGAATCTACCTCGCTGGCGCCACCGAGGACGGTGCTGACCAACTTCTGAAGAGCTACGGGTACGACAGCTCCGGCCAGCTCATCGAGGTCGCTGACTCAGACGGCCGTGCGATGCGCTTCAGCGTCGACATACTGGGCCGGATCACCTCATGGACCGATAGCAACGGCAGCAGCTACACCTACATTTACGACGAGCAGCACCGCTGCGTCCACCAGTCTGGAGCCGAAGGCCACCTAAGCGCCTCTCTCGCCTACGACGAGATCCACCCCGAAACCGGCCACCGCGTCACGCAGTTCAGCGACTCCCACGGCCACACCACCCGGTACCTGATCAACGACGCCTCGCAGATCGTGGCTCAGATCAGCCCGCTCGGGGCGGTAACGCGCTTCGAGCGCGACCGCCACAACCGACTGTTGTCCGGCACCGACTCGCTCGGCCACACCACAACTTACATCTATGACACGGCGGGACAGCTCGTCACTGTCCGCGGATCAGACGGCCGCAGCACCCACACCGAGTACAACGAGCTCGACCTGCCGACCAAGATCACCGGGTTCGACGGCCGGAGCATCCATCAGACCTACGACGCCCGCGGCAACCGCACCTCCCTCACCTCCTCGATCGGCGCCACCTCGACCTACGCCTACACCGCACAGGGTCACTTGGCGGCTGTGACAACCCCGGACGGCAGCACCTCACAGGTGCGGTGCGACGCGGCCGGCATGCCCATCGAGATCACGGACCCGCAGGGAAACTCCACCCGATACGAACGCGATGTGTTCGGACGTCCCATCACGCTCACCAGCGCGCTGGGGGCAACGACCCACCTGCGCTGGACCGTCGAAGGCAAGCTCCAGTCCCGCATCCACCCCGACGGTCACGCCGAGAGCTGGACTTATGACGGCGAAGGCAACCAGGTCACCCACACCGATGTCCTCGGCCAGGTCACCCGTCTCGAGTACACCCACTTCGACCATGTCGCCGCACGCACCGGTCCCGACGGCGTACGGCACGAGTTCGCCTACGACTCCGAGCTCCGGCTCACACACGTCACCAACCCCCTTGGGGAGACCTGGAGGTATCACTATGATCCAGACGGCCTTCTTGTTTCCGAGGAGGATTTCAACGGGCGCGTGATGCGCTACTCCTACGACACCGCAGGGCGACTGGCGTCACGAACTAACCCGCTCGGACAAACAGTGCGCTTCAAACGCGACACTTTCGGCCGCATCACCGAGAAAAGCGTCGATGGCAAGATCACCACGTACACCTACGACGAGACGGACCGACTCGCCACCGCTATTGGCCCCCATGTAACCCTGGAACTGCACCGCGACCAGCACGGCCGCCTGCTCACGGAGACCGTCAACGGTCGCCGCCTGTCCTTCGGCTACGACACCCTGGGCCGGAGGGTCTCCCGCACCACCCCCACCGGCGCACACAGCGTTTGGACTTATGACCGGTCAGGCAACCGAGCACACCTCACAACCGCCGGACGCGCACTGTCGTTCGCCCACGACGCCGTCGGGCGCGAGACGAACCGCACCTTCGACGGCGGGGTGACGATGGACTTCACATACGACCCGCTAGGCCGCCTCGCCACCCATACGGTCACAGGCCCAAATACCGGAACGATTCAGTCCCGTTCCTATGCCTACCGCGCCGACGGCTACCTCTCCGACATCGACGACCGCCTGCGAGGGACCTCGCACTTCAGCCTCGACTCGATCGGACGCGTCACCTCCGTCCGCGCCCACAACTGGACCGAGACCTACGCCTACGACGCCGCGGGCAACCAGATCGCCGCCACCTGGCCGGATTCCATCGCCCCGGAAGCACAGGGCCGGCGCACCTACACCGGAACACGAGTCCACCACGCCGGCGGTCTCCGGTACGAATACGACGAAGCCGACCGTACCGTCCTGCGTCAGAAGACGCGCCTCTCCCGCAAACCCGACACCTGGCGATACAGCTACAACGCCGAAGACCAGCTCACCTCCGTCACCACGCCCGACGGCACAACCTGGCGCTACCTCTACGACCCCCTCGGCCGACGGACAGCGAAACAACGCCTTGCCGACGACGGCACCATCGTGGAACAGGTCGACTTCACCTGGGACGGCAACATCCTCTGCGAGGAGACCAGGAGCACAACCGGCGTCACCATCACCTGGGACTACGACGGCCGACGCCCCCTGACGCAGTACGAACGCAAGCCGCTCTCCGACAGTGAGATCGATGAGCGCTTCTTCGCCGTCGTCACTGACCTCGTCGGCACGCCCACCGAACTCCTGGACGCACAAGGTCACATCGCCGGCCGCGCCCACGCGACGCTCTGGGGGACCACCGCCTGGAACCGCGGAGCCACCGCCTACACACCACTACGCTTCCCAGGCCAGTACCACGACGCCGAAACCGGCCTCCATTACAACCATCACCGTATTTACGACCCCGCCACCGCCCGGTATCTCACCCCCGACCCTTTGGGCTTGGCGCCGGCCCCCAACCCCGCGTCCTACGTGCACAACCCACACGTCTGGACAGACCCGCTCGGCCTCGCTCCTGGAGACTGCCCTCCTGCCGATTACCCGAAAGCCGGCCGCGACCTGGCACAAGCCAAAACCGACGCGCTCAGGGACGCGGGAATTCCGGAGGGGGCGGCCCCTCTGGACGTAGACAATTACGTACCGGCCACAACGCCGGAATGGCAAGGTAATAAACAGCTCATGACCCGTGACCACCAGCCGGTCTACTACACGGAAGAAATCTACGAACACCCCAACGGTGAGGACCTCATCGTGTTCCAGGACCACTGGTTCGGTCACCAGGAACCCGGAGACCCCGGCTACCAACCCTCACACGTACACGTACGGCCGATGGACGACCCCCGCAATGGGCAGGTTCCAGGATGCGAGGAACACTATTACTATGACCGTTGATATTGCCCCAGCGAACCCCGAACCGCTCAGCCTCCTCTACGGAGAGTTTCCGCGGTTGGATGAGTTCAGACTCCGCTCGGTCAACCTCGACCGGACGGGTCCTTCCCTCACGCTGCGCATCGACCTCCCAGACTTCCCCGCGCACCCCCCCGAGGAGTGGGTGGACAACCGGTGCGACGTAGTGCAGTGCCACATCCAATTTCTGGCAGTCGATCGCCTCACCCTGCGGGAGTGGCACCCGACAACCAGAGCACGGCTCTCCACCGTATTCACGGGCGAACCCCGGACCATCGACGTGTCTGTCAACGGCCCCGGCGTCTCGCTGAACTTTCAAAGCAATCAGTCGGTGGTCGTCAAACACATCAGTGCTTTCAGCATCTCACCCAGCGGGTCGGATGAAGTGCCCCACCGCTTCCTGGGAAAACTTGACACGCGCCGCTTCTCGACTGTGCCCCCCACTTACGAAAAGACTTTCTATGCACGCTGACAGTTGGGTTCAGCTTCTCACCGAACCCGCACTCATCACCGACCTCTTCGACTCTCCCCCTGATCTCAGCCGCTGCGACCTGTTCTACGTTCACATCGATGAACGTGGAGATTCCGCAACACTGGGCTTCAACACGCCACACCTGCCGTCAAATCCCATTCCTGAGTGGCGGGCAAAGGACTTCAACTCATTTGAATTTCACCTGGAATTTGGAGAGATTTCAGAGCTGCGCGTCTCCGGGTGGGCCGCACCAGCAGAGAAAACCGTGCGAATGTTCGGTGGTGAGGATGGGCTCGTGAAATTCTCGGCAAGTGGACCAGGGTCCAGTATTGAATTCCTTGCGCACCACGCCAGGATCGCCCGCATGCGCGTAGGTCTCGTTTCCACAGCGCCCTGACGGCAACCGCCGCCGTCAGCCGCTACTGCGCTCGGAGACTGCGTCTTCGGTGTGGGTGTGCGAGGGGAGGAGGGTTCAGATCTCCGTCGCCCGCGCCTCCAGCTCCGCCACCTCCCTTAACCAGGCCTGGAGTTGGCTACGCAGTACGAGAGTGACGACCGCCCCCCAGCTGATTCTGGGGGAGTTGTCGAGCGGCGATGCGCTCGGGTCGATGACGTTGATATGGACCAAGGCGGGTCCCCCTCGGTCAACTACGCCCCCTTTGCAGCGAGTTGCATGCACGCCCGTCACTGAGAGTGGTCGTGCGGATGCGCTCTTCGCAGGTGGGCCTGGGCTATCCGTACTGGCGAATGATCAATAACGTTGGGTACTCCGCCCGTTACCGATCCAGGGAGCATCCGACCAATGCCCACGGCCCAGCAAGTCCCCGACATACTTTCGCCCGAGTTCGCCCAGGACCCGTATGCCGCCTACAAGGTGATGCGCGCGTCCGCGCCGCTGTTCTGGCACGAGGCTATGCAGAGTTACGTCATCTCCCGGTACGAGGACGTGGAAAGGGCCTTCAAGGACAAGGACTCGGTGTTCACCACCGACAACTACGACTGGCAGATCGAGCCCGTGCACGGGAAGACCATTCTTCAGCTCAGCGGCCGAGAACACGCCGTGCGCCGGGCACTGGTGGCTCCCGCCTTCCGCGGCAAGGATCTTCAGGAGATGTTCCTCCCGGTCATCGAACGCAACGCCCGCGAGCTGATCGACACCTTCCGGGACCGGGGCTCGGTCGATCTCGTCGACGCCTTCGCGACCCGCTTCCCGGTGAACGTCATCGCCGACATGCTCGGTCTCGACAAGGGCGACCACGCCAAGTTCCACCACTGGTACACCACCGTGATCGCCTTCCTCGGCAATCTGGCCGGTGACCCCGAGGTGGCGGCGGCGGGTGAGCGTACCCGCGTCGAGTTCGCCGAGTACATGATTCCGATCATTCAGGAACGGCGGAAGGCGCCGGGCGACGACCTGCTGTCCACGCTGTGCGAGGCCGAGGTCGACGGCGTACGGATGAGTGACGAGGACATCAAGGCGTTCTGCAGCCTGCTGCTCGCCGCGGGCGGCGAGACCACCGACAAGGCGATCGCGGCGCTCTTCGCGAATCTGCTCGCCCACCCCGAGCAGCTCGCCGCCGTACAGAAGGACCGCACGCTCATCGACCGGGCCTTCGCGGAGACGCTGCGCTTCACTCCGCCCGTACACATGATCATGCGTCAGACGGCGACGGACGTGACGCTCAGCGGCGGCACCATCCCGGCCGGGGCCACCGTCACGTGCCTGATCGGGTCCGCCAACCGGGACGAGAGCCGGTACGCCGAACCGGACTCGTTCAACATCTTCCGCGAGGACCTCAACGCGACGAACGCCTTCTCGGCCGCCGCCGACCACCTGGCCTTCGCCCTGGGACGGCACTTCTGCGTCGGCGCGCTGCTGGCGAGGGCCGAGGTGCAGACCGGAGTGAACCAGCTGCTCGACGCGATGCCCGGCCTGCGTCTCGCGGACGGCGCCGAGCTCGCCGAGCAGGGCGTCTTCACCCGGGGGCCGCAGTCGGTGGCGGTGGAGTTCACGCCCGTCGGCTGAGAGCAGCCGGGACTCCGCCCCCGCGCCGGTGACCGAGCCTGACCAAGGCGGTCGCCGGCGCGGCCGGCGGCTAGTGGGACGACGGGGTGAAGGACACCGGCAGGGTCGTCAGGCCGCGCATCCAGATCGACGGCCGCCAGGACAGCTCCGCCGGTTCGACGGCGAGCATGACGTCGGGGAGGCGTTCCAGCAGGGCCTCGATGGCGGTGCGGGCCATGACGTCGGCGAGCTGCGGCGCGGGGTAGGGGCAGCGGTGCTCGCCGTTGCTGAACGAGAGGTGCGAGGAGTTGCCCTCCGCGCCGACGTGGCCCTCGGGCCAGATCTGCGGATCGGTGTTGGCCGCCGCGAAGCCGAGTACCAGGCAGTCACCGGCCTTGATGTGGCGGCCGCCGAGCTGGACGTCACGGTCGGCCCAGCGGCCGATGAAGTTCTGCGTGGGGGTCTCCAGCCAGAGGACCTCGTTGAGGGCCTGGCCGACGCTGAGCCGCCCGCCGGACACGTTCAGGGCGAACCGGTCGTCGGTGAGCAGCCGTCGCAGTGTGTTCCCGATCCAGTTGGCGGTCGGCTGCTGCGCGGCGGCGATGATGGAGATGAGGTCCTGGACGATCTCCTCCTCCGCGAGGCCCGCCGGGTGGGTGAGCATCCGGGAGATGATGTCCGGTCCTGGCGCGTCCCGCTTCTCCTTGACGAGCTGCTGGAGGCGCTGCCCCACGCGTCCGTACGCCGCCACCGGGTCGTCGCCCTCGGCCGCGTCCAGGGACATCCGCAGGTCCTCGACGAGGTCGTCGGTGTCGGTGCCGTGGGCCGGCATGCCGCACATCTGGACCGCCGCGCGCATGGGAAGGGCGTGGGCGTACGCCGACATCAGCTCGGCCTGGCCGCTGCCCGCGAAGTTGTCGATGAGCTCGTCGGCGATACTGCGGCAGTTGTAGCCGAGTTCGAACTGGTCGACCGCCTCCAGGGCCTCGCTGATGACTCCGGCGCGCCGCTGGTGTTCGAGGCCCTCGGTGAACAGGACCGAGGGCTGGTAGCCGACGTACGGCAGAAGCGGCCAGTCGGCGGGGATGTTGTCCCACTGGTTCCAGCGCCGGGAGTCGCGGGCGAACAGTTCGTCGTGGGTGGTGACGTACGAGACCTCGGAGTAGCCGAGGACCAGCCAGGCCGGGATGCCGCCGTCGAGCAGCACCGGTGCCACGGCGCCGTGTTCGCGCCGCATCGCCCGGTACAGCTCGGCGGGCGTCTGCTGGTACTGGAGGCCGCTGAGCCGGATCGCGCCCGCGTGGGCGGGGCAGCCCGGCGGAGGAGTCGCCCCGGAAGCGGCGGCGGTGGGGTCGCTCATGTGGTCGTCTCCTGGGCCAGGGCCAGCTTGTAGAGATGGTCGACGAGGGTGATCAGGACACGTTTGCCGTCGCTTCGCACGCGCGCGTCGCAGTCGAGCAGCGGGATGTGCTCGGGCAGTGCCAGGGCCTGGCGGATCTCGGCCAGGGAGAAGTACGCGGAGTCGTCGTCGAACCGGTTGACGGCGACGACGAAGGGCGTCTTGTGGTGTTCGAGGCGGTCGATGGCGTACCAGGAGTCGCTCATGCGCCGGGTGTCGACCAGGACGACCGCGCCGAGGGTGCCGGAGAACAGCCGGTCCCACAGGAACCAGAACCTCTCCTGCCCGGGAGCGCCGAACAGGTAGAGCACCTTGGTCGCGTTGAGGCTGATCCGGCCGAAGTCGAACGCGACCGTCGTGGTGGTCTTGTGTGCGAGCCCCGTGGTCTCGTCGACGCCGACACCGGCCTGCGTCATGTACTCCTCGGTGTTCAGCGGCCGGATCTCGCTGACGGACCGGACCAGCGTGGTCTTGCCCACGCCGAACCCACCGACGACGACGATCTTCAGTCCGGTGTCGGCGGCATCGGCGAGCGGCGTACGCTCCGGGGCCTGCGCCGGCGCCTCAGAGATTGCGGAGTCCATGCAGCACCTCCTTAAGCAGGGCGGATTCGGGCAGGTCGGCGGCGGCCGCGGCGGCCCTGGGGCGCCGGGCGGTGATCCGCCCGGCGTCCAGCAGGTCCTCCAGGAGGATGCGTACGACGGTGATGGGCAGGCGCAGTTCGGCGGCGATCTCCACCACCGCTGCGGGGTGGCGGCACAGCTTGAGGATGCGGACGTGCTCCGACTGCATGCCCGGCGTCGGGTCGCACTCGCTGACCACCAGGGTGACCAGATCGAACACCGTGGTGTCCGCGGTGTGGCTGCGGCCACCGGTCACCGTGTAGAGGCGGTCCGGGGACCCGGTGTCGACGGGGCGGCGGGTCATGACGTCGGACTGTCCTGCGCACGGTTGCGGGGCTCGGCCCGCAGGTGCTCACCGATCTGCTCGACCATCTCGCTCATGTTGTGGCCGACCACGCCGGGGTCGGCGCTGTCGGCGGCCACGACGGCGAGGTGGGCGCCCTCGCCGGCCTCGACGATGAGGAGGAGCCCGCCGTGGAACTCGGCCATGAGGTGGTTGACGCCTCCGGTTCCGTCGCCGAACTCCACCGAGGCGCCGTGGGCGAGTGACTGCATCCCGGAGGAGATGGCCGCGAGCTGGTCGGCCTGGTCGAGGGTGAGGTGACTGCTGCGGCACAGCTTGAGGCCGTCGCGGGAGAGCACCAGGGCGTGCCGGGTGCCGGGGGTGCGCTCCACGAGGTTGTCCAGGAGCCAGGTCAGGCTGGTGTCGGTGGTCTGCACGGTGGTCATGGGCCGGTTGGGGGCTGTGCTCCGGTCGGCCCGTGCCTCCAATCTCGGTGGTCAGGTGAGGGGGTCGGCCGCCTGCGGGGGCGGCAGCGCGCGGAGTTGAGCACGGTGGTGCTCAGGCGGGTGGGCGTGGGTCCTTGCGGCGCTGTGACTGGTGGAAGGCGCCGAAGCTCGCCCCGGGGTTGCGCGCGGGCGGGGCGGGCGGGGTGTGCGGTTCGTCGTCGGCCTCGGCCGCGGGGCGTCCCCGGTCGGCGGCGGCCATCGTGCGCCCGGGCGGCCGTACGGGCAGGCCGCCGGCGGTCGCCGCCTGGCCGGGGGCGTCGGCGCGCGCGGGCAGGGGCGGGACAGCGGGCGGGGATGCGGGGCCGTCTGCGGCGTTGGGGGCGACGGCGGCGCGCGCGGGCAGCGGCGGGAGGGCGTGCGAGGGCTCGGGCGCGGGGGTCTCCTGCGCGGCCGCACGCGTCTGCGTCTCGGCCACCGGAGCTGTCCGCGTGTGCGTCGCCGCCACCGCGGTCGCACGCGGCTGCACCGGCACCGGGCCGCGCTGCTGGGCCATCAGCTGCGGGGGGAGCAGCACCACCACGCCGGTGCCGCCCCGGGACGAGGGCCGGTAGTTCACGGAGATGCCGTACTTCGCGGCCAGGATCCCGACCACCGCCAGGCCGAGCCGGGTGCCCTGCAGCGTCGACAGGTCGGTCGACTTGCCGGAGACGGCTTCCACGGCGCGGCGCATCGCGGCGTCGGCCATCCGCAGGCCGCTGTCCTCGATGGTGACCACGATGCCCGCGCTGCGCTCCTCCACGTACACGTGGACCTCGTCGATGGGCGGCGAGAAGTTGGCGGCGTTGTCCATCAGTTCGGCCAGCAGGTGCATGACGCCCTCGGCCGCGAACCCGGCGATCGCGACGGTGCTGGCGGAGTGCAGCCGCACCCTTCGGAAGTCCGCGATACGGCCGACCGCGCCCCGCAGGATGCTTTCCATGACGATCGGCTTGTTCCAGGCGCGGCTCGCCCGGCCGCCCATCAGGATGGCCAGGCGGTCGGTGAGCAGCCCGAGCTGTGAGGTGCTGTGGTCCAGCTTGAGCAGGTCGCTGAACACGTCGGCGCCGTGCCGGTCCTGCATGTCACGCAGGTCGGCCAGCATGCTGACGGCCCTGGCTTGTACGCGGCCCAGCGCCTTGGCGCTGGCGGCCTGTGCGGCGGCCGCGCGCCGCTCGCTGACGCCGAGTTCCCGCACCATCTGCTCCAGCAGTGCGCGCAACCGCTCCTCGCCGGGCATGTCCAGGCCGGCCAGGACCGTGTCGGCGGAGGCGCCCCGGCGCAGCGCCGCCACGGCGGTGGGCAGGGCGGTGGCCGTCAGGCGCTCCAGGTCGTCCGTACCCCGGCGCAGTAGCTGTACGGCGTCCTCGCGGGCGGCTTCCGCCTCTGCCGTGCGGCGGGCCGCCTCACCGAGCTCGGTGGTGAAGATGCGCAGGAGGCTTTCCAGCTGGGGGTCGGCCGGCCGCTGGGCGGAGGCCAGGGCGTCGAAGGCGTCCGAGCCGTCGCGCAGGCGCTGGACCATCTGCGGCAGCGTGATGTTCACCAGGTGCGCGGTGTCCCCGGTGCTCCGGGCTATTCGCTCGCGCAGGGCGGCCTGCTCCTCGTGGGCGGCGCGCCGCACGGCGGCGAGCCGGCTGGCCACTACCGCGGCGGTGACGACGAGCCCCACGACGCACAGGCCGGCGGCGACGACCGTCCCGAGCACCCAGGAGTGTGCCGTGTCCGGGGCCAGCGCCACCACGGCGCCACCGGCCGCGCCGGCCACGGCCAGGCCGGCCGCCGACACGGTCCAGGGCGGGCGCCGTTGGAGTGCACGGCGCGGGCGGGCGGCGGCGGGCATTGTCATAGCGCGGTCCCTCAGACGGTGTGCGGGGGGCTGACGGCAGCGGAGTCGTCATCTGGTGGCAGGCAGTAGGAAGTTGACGACGATGATCCGCTGAGCCTTGGCCATGGTAACCACCGAACGTCACGCGACCGGTCCCGGTTCGCCTTTGCCGCCGGCACCTGCGCAGAACCTCCCGATTTCCGTGGCCCGCCAGGAGGACCGACTGAAATAGTCGAGTCGACAGATCAACTGGACCGCATCGGTGGAGAAATGAGCTCCGCGGAACGGAATCAGCAGCTGACCGTGACCGGGCGGACCCGCGCCCGGCGCCACCGTCTGCGTCACCGTCACCCAAGTCCACGGGCTGGTCCTCGCGCGCTCCGTCTTCGAACCTGCGGGTCCTCACCGAGCACTGCGCGCCCGGCCAGTGGGACTACGCCCGCCGCCCCACGGGGGCCGGGGTCGTGCCGATGGGCACCTACCTCGGCGTACCTACTTCGGCGTACCGGAGCCGGATCCCGCCCTGCCCGCCGGGATCTCCCTGCCCGCGCACACATCCGCGCTGGGGAGTGACGGTTCGCGCTCGGCCGACGCGGGCTGAAGAAGCTTTCGCGGGCCGGCCAGGACGTACGTCAGACCGAAGCCCGCCACGACCACCGCCGCCCCGCCGACCGCGTCCAGCACCCAGTGGTTGGCGGTGGCGACGATCGCGCACACCGTGAAGAGCGGGTGGAGCAGGCCCAGCAGCTTCATCCACAGTTTCGGCGCGATCAGTACCACCACCAGGCCGCACCACAGCGACCAGCCGAAGTGGAGCGAGGGCATCGCCGCGTACTGGTTGGTCAGGGCGGTCAGGGCGCCGTACTCGGGGCTCGCCAGGTCCTGCGGACCGTGAATGGTGTCGATGTAGTCGAGGCCCGGCATCAGGCGCGGCGGGGCCAGTGGGTAGAGCCAGAAGCCGGCCAGCGCGAGGACGGTCGCGAAGCCGAGCGAGCTGCGGGCCCAGCGGTAGTCGGCGGGGCGGCGGGCGTACAGCAGGCCGAGGATCGCCAGCGGTACGAGGAAGTGGAAGGAGGAGTAGTAGAAGTTGAAGAAGGATTCCAGCCAGTCCGCCTTCGCCACCGCGTGGTTGATCCAGCGCTCGATGTCGATGTGCAGGAACTGCTCCACCGAGATGATCTGCCGGGCGTGCTCCTCGGCGGCGGCGCGTCCGCCCGTCGCGGCGGTGCGGACCTGCGAGTAGGCGGAGTAACCGGCGCGGATGAGCAGGAGTTCGAGCAGCAGGTTCGGGCGGGTGAGAACCCGTCTCCAGAACGGCAGCAGCGGCACTTGGCTCCAGCGGCCCGCTACGGGTTTCGCGTAGTCGGTGGGCAGGGGCTGGAGCCAGTACGGCGAGGTACGCGACACAAAGGGCACCGCGCAGGCCGCCGCGAGCGCCGCCACCAGCAGCGCGTTGTCGCGGATCGGGATGAGCGGCCCGACGTTCGGGAGCAGCATCGTGCCCGGCAGCGTCATCACCAGGACGACGGCCGCCGGCCACACCATCCGGTCCGAGGCCCGCTTGCCGACCCGGCCGACCACCGCGAGCAGCACCCACAGCAACTGGTGCTGCCAGGCCGTCGGCGACACGGCGACGGCGGCGCAGCCGGTCAGGGCGACGGCGAGGAGCAGCTGGCCGTCCTGGGCGTAACGGACGGCGCGCCGCAGTCCGAGTACGACGACGGTCGCGCCCAGGAGCAGGAAGAGCGCGATCTCCAGCGGTCCCTCGAGGCCGAACCGGAGCAACGCGCCGTGCAGGGACTGGTTGGCGAGGCTGTCGGGCCGCGCCCCGAGCCCGGCACCGGCCACATGGTGCACCCAGTACGTCCACGAGTCCTGCGGCAGCGCGGCCCACGCCAGCGCCGAGCAGGAGGCGAAGGTGGCGCCCGTGGTGAGCGCGGCGCGTCTGCGGCCCGTCAGCCACAGCAGGGGCGCGAACAGCAGCACGGTGGGCTGGAGGGCGGCGGCGATGCCGATGAGGACGCCGGAGCTGCGTTCCCCGCGCGCCTGGAAGCAGCCGAGGAGGACGAAGAGGACGGGGATGACGCTGGTCTGGCCCAGGTGGAGCGTATTGCGGACGGGCAGCGACAGCATCAGCAGGCTGATGGCGACGGGCGCGGCCAGCAGCGCGGTGCGCCGGGAGACAGGCCCCGGCAGTGCGCGGGCGACGACCGCGCCCAGGACTGCGACGAGCAGCAGCGTGCCGAAGGTCCAGGCGACGCCGAGGCTCTGCTCGGCCGAGCGGGCCAGGGGTTTCAGGACGAGACCGGCGAACGGCGTACCGATGAACCGGTCGGTGTCGTAGAGCGAGCCCGCCACGTGCAGTACGCCCCGGTCGCCGATCCAGATCTCCAGGTCGGTCAGACGCTCGCCCGGCGGCGTTCGCAGCAGCATCGCGATCTGCCGCACGGCCAGTGCGGCCACGACGGCCCACAGGGCGATCCGCGCAGCCGCGACCCTGTTTCCGGCGTTTCCGGCACCCATCGCCCCGGCGGCGCCGCCCGCCGCGCCCCGCTCCGCATCCGCCACTTCGCGCCGACCCTCCCCCACCTGTTCCCGCACCCGCGTGCAGGGTGCGTAGAGCCTCGCACTGACCCGTGCACAAGACGCAGGCAACCCCCGGTTTGCCTGTCTGTCACCCGGTTTTGTCCGAAGGACATCGCTCCCGCGATTCCCGTTCCACCATCGGGGCGCGAGATGGATCACAGGGGCGGGGAGTGCGGCGGACTCGGCACGCGGCACGCTTGGGCGGCTCGATCAACTGCGGGCTTCGTACGGCAGGATGGGCCCATGAGTATCGTGAAGATCAATGTGCTGAGTGTGCCGGCCGAGCAGCGTGAGGTACTGGAGAAGCGGTTCTCGGCGCGGGCCGGGTCCGTGGAGAACTCCGACGGCTTCGAGTGGTTCGAGCTGCTGCGGCCGGTCGAGGGGACCGACCAGTACCTCGTCTACACCCGGTGGGCCGACGAGGCGTCGTTCCAGGCGTGGATGGAAGGGCCCATGAAGGCCGCACACCAGGGTCCGGGCGCGGGTGAAGGCGGCGAGCGTCCCAAGCCCGCCGCCTCCGGCTCCACGCTGTGGTCGTTCGAGGTGGTCCAGCAGGCCGGCCCGAAGAACGGCTGACCTGTTCGGCCCGTCCCTCACATCCGCAGCAGGCGCTCCGTCGCCTCGCGGTACGTCCGCAGGGCGACCCGCAGTTCCTCCGTCTCGGCCTCGTGGTCCTCGGCCGCCCAGGCCGAGCGGAGGGAGCCGCGCCGTTCGGCCACGGCGTCGGTCAGACAGCGGGCGGCGTCGTCGAAGACGCTGTCGGCCTCTTCGACCGCGCGCCGGGGGCCGTCCACGAAGGTGTTGACGGCCTGCTGGAGGCGCAGCGCCAGCTTGTCGCGCTCACCCTGCGGGATCAGGCCGTGCTCGGCCGAGGTGCCCGCGGAGGTGCCCGCCGATGCGCCCTCGGCGACACGCGCCGAGGTGGTCGGAGCGCTGGTCTCGGAGCCGGCGGCCGAGGTGGCCGGGGAGCTGGATTCGGGGGTCGGGACCGGGCCCGGCCCGGTTGCCCGGGATTCGGCGTCGTACGTCATTACGCGCCACTTCCCTTCGGGTGGTGGCCCTTGCCCAGCGACCACGGGCTGTGCGAACGGCCGTGGCGGTCGTCGGAGTGCTGCGGACGGTGCTTGCCGCTGTCCGCCGGCTTGGCGGTGACCAGCGTCTCGAAGAGCTCACGCGCGTCGAGCATGGCCTCGCGCATCTGCTCCGTACTGCTTTCGGTGTTCGCCGCGCGGTGCACCCTGCGGTAACCCTGCACCTTGTCCGCGTGGTGCACGGAGAGCGCGGAGACCTGCTCGTCGTACTGCCCGTCGGCCGGGAAGCCCCGGTCGGCCGCGAGCCGCGCCAGCAGCCGGTCGGCCTCGGCGACGGCGTGCTGCGGGGAGTCGACGAACTGCTCCTGGACGCCCGCCCAGCGGGCGACGTACTGCTCACGTGTCTCGGGGGTCAGCGGCCTCAGTTCCAGCGACCCGTGCCGCTTCACGCGCTCGTCGAGCTCGCGCTCAGCCGCTTTGGTGTCACCGTCGTGGTGGGCGACGACCCGCTCGTACTCGGGACCGAACCGCCTCTTCAGCCCGCGCCCGCCACCGCCCCGGCCCGGTCCGGCGACGAGGAACACGGCGACGAGGAGAATGACGACCACCGCTATCAGGGCGATGATCCAGACTGTGGACATGGCTGCCTTCCCGGTTCTCGGTCTGTCAACGTTTTGTCACGCTGCGGGTTGCCAGTAATCCGTTGGTCAAACGGCCGAGCGCTCCGGTACAGACATGACCATGAACTGGAACGCGTCCCCCGAGCGCTACGACACCCCCGAGTCGACGGCCCTGCGCCGCGACTACTACGACGAGGTGGCCAGCCGTTACTGGGGGCGCCCCGCGACGGCGCGGGAGATCGACGAGGGGCTCACCGACGACGGCGTCGAGCGCCTCGTACCGCCCACGGGCGAGTTCGTCGTGGGCCGGTACGACGGCGCGCCCGCGGCCTGCGCCGGTCTGCGCGTGGTGGACCCGGACACCGCCGAGCTGACGCGGGTGTACGTCCGCCCCGCCTTCCGCGGCAGCGGCGGCGGCGCGCTCCTGCTGGCCGCGACAGAGGCAGCGGCCCGCGATCTCGGCGTCGAGCAGATCCGGCTGGACACTCGCGCCGACCTGGTGGAAGCACGCGCGCTGTACGCCAGGCACGGGTATGTGGAGGTTCCGGCGTTCAATCAGGGCCCGTACGCCGAGCACTGGTTCGCCAAGTCGCTGTGACGAGGCAGCACTTCAGAACTCGCCTCACCGGTGGTGGTCGGGCATGGGCCCCCGCGTGTACGGACGG
This sequence comes from Streptomyces sp. TRD_SC_5, assembly GCF_056836825.1. Classification (NCBI taxonomy): domain Bacteria; kingdom Bacillati; phylum Actinomycetota; class Actinomycetes; order Kitasatosporales; family Streptomycetaceae; genus Streptomyces; species Streptomyces sp. TRD_SC_5. The sequence continues at coordinate 2,098,825 of NZ_JBWZZS010000001.1, forward strand.
TCCTCGTCGGAGCCGCTCACCTCGGCGCTCAACTGCTCGACCAGCTTGATCAGATCGGTCGGCCGGTCGGGCCCCCACCAGTCGCCGAGCAACTCCGCCAAAGACTCCTCGCGGGCCTTGGCCAGCTTCGCCGCGACCGCCGTCCCCTTGTCCGTCAGCACCAGTTGCATGCCTTCGCGCCGGGCGAGTCCGCGCTCCTCCACCTGCCGGGACGCGTCGGTGATGACCCGCAGCGGAACCGGCGTGACGTCGGCGAGCCGGGCGGGTTCGACCGAGCCCGCGCGCTTGATGCGCAGCAGCAGCCAGCTCGCCGCGGGCAGCAGGTCGTAGCCCGCCTTCGCGGTGATCCGTTCGTAGATCTTGCGGCGCCCCTCCCGCGAGGCGAGCACCGACAGGGCTCGGACGCATTCGTCGTACGAGGAACGCTCGACCGGGTTGGACGCGAGCGTCTGGCCCGCGTCGGGCGCCGTCACCGACCTGCGCAGCTTGTCCTCCCTGAGGAACCAGGCGATCACGAAGGCGATGAGCACGACGGGCGAGGCGTAGAGGAAGACATCGGTGATGGATGTGGAGTACGCGTGCAGCACCGAAGGGCGCAGTCCCGGCGGCAGCAGGGCGATGTCCCGCGGGTCGGCGGCGACCTGGTCGGGGCCGATGCCGGGTGGCAGCTGCTCGCCGCTGAGGGCGTCGCCGAGCTTGTCGATCAGCCGGTTGGTGAAGACGGTGCCGAAGACGGCGACGCCGAAGGACGCGCCGATGGAGCGGAAGAAGGTCGCGCCGGAGGTGGCGACGCCGAGGTCCTCGTACCCGACGGCGTTCTGCGCGACGAGCACCAGCACCTGCATGACCAGGCCTAGTCCGGCGCCGAAGACGAAGAAGAAGGCGCTCATCTCCCAGGTGCCGGTGGTCTCGGTCAGCTGGTGCAGGAGGAGCAGGCCGAGGGCGGTGATGCCCGTACCGGCGATGGGGAAGACCTTCCAGCGGCCCGTACGGCTGACGATCTGGCCGGACGCGGTGGAGGTGAGCAGCATGCCGAGCACCATCGGCAGCATGTGCACGCCGGACATGGTGGGCGTGACGCCCTGGACGACCTGGAGGAACGTCGGCAGGTAGACCATCGCGCCGAACATGGCGAAGCCGACGATGAAGCTGATGACCGCGACGAGCGTGAACGTACGGAGCTTGAAGAGCTTCAGGGGAAGGACCGGCTCGGCGGCTTTCCGCTCGACCCGGACGAACCAGACGAGCAGCACGGCGCCGAGGACCGCAAGACCGATGATCTGCGCCGAGCCCCAGGCCCAGGTGGTACCGCCGAGAGAGGCGACGAGGACGAGGCAGACGGCGACCGAGGCGATGAGGGCGGTGCCGAGGTAGTCGATGGTGTGGCGGGAGGAGCCGACCGGGATGTGCAGTACGGCGGCGATCACGAGGAGAGCGACGACGCCGATCGGCAGGTTGATGTAGAAGACCCAGCGCCAGCTGAGGTGCTCCGTGAAGAGCCCGCCGAGGAGCGGTCCGAGGACGCTCGTCGCACCGAAGACCGCGCCGAACAGGCCCTGGTACTTTCCGCGTTCGCGCGGCGGTACGAGGTCGCCGACGATCGCCATCGACAGCACCATGAGGCCGCCGCCGCCCAGTCCCTGGATCGCGCGGAAGCCGATGAGCTGCGACATGTCCTGTGCGACGCCGCACAGCGCGGAGCCGATCAGGAAGATGACGATCGCGGCCTGGAAGAGCTTTTTGCGACCGTACTGGTCACCGAGCTTGCCCCACAGGGGCGTGGCGGCGGTCGCGGCGAGCATGTACGCCGTGACGACCCAGGACAGGTGCTCCATGCCGCCGAGTTCGCTGACGATCGTCGGCAGGGCGGTGGAGACGATGGTCTGGTCGAGCGCGGCGAGCAGCATGCCGAGCAGCAGCGCTCCGATGGCTACGAGAACGCTCCGTCGGCTGTCGCCCGGGGTTGCGCCGGGGCCGGCGGCCGGGGCCGCGGCGGGAGCGCCGCTCGGTTGCTGGGCCATGGACTACTCCTCGGGTCCCCTGGGAGTCGTGCACCCTTCCATCCTGATCGTTGTGGACCGATATGGCCTGCCGAGCCGGGACCCCGCTGTGCATCGGGTCGGCCGGTCTGCATAATCGCTGGCAGTTCGAGGGAGGGGACCCACGGTGAACGGACACATATGTCCCGAGTGCGGTACGGACCGGGGTGCCGCGTCCGACGACGGCAGACCCGGGTGCCGGTGCGCGGAGCGGGCTGCACAGGCAGTACGGGCCGAACGCTCGGCCGAGGTCGCGGCGGCGGAGGACTTCCATCCGCTGCGGATACGGCCGTACGTGACGCTGCGGGGCTCCGAGACGGGCGGCGGGGACGACGGAGCGGTGCCGCCGGCGTACGCGGAGGCCGGGCATGAGGACGCCGGGCTTGAGGACGCCGGGCGTGAGGGTGAGCGCGAGGGGCCGGGTGACGCCGCGGCGACGGTGGCGCTCGGGGTGGTGAGGGGCCCGGAGAGCGGGTGCGAGGCGGGGAGCGGCCCTGCTGAGGGCGCGACCGCCGTCATGGGCGCCGTACCGCAGCCGGGGCCGCCGCCCGGGGTCGGTGTCGATGTCGGGTACGGCTTCGGTGAGGAGCCGCCCGTATCCGACCGGGCACGGCGCAAGGGGCCGGCGCTGTGGCTCGCGGTGGGTGCGGCGGCCGTCGCGGTCGTGGGCACGGCGGCGTTCGCGGGCGGGCTGTTCTCCGGGGGCGAGGAGCGGGATCGTGCGCTTCCGGACACGGTGACGAGTGCGCCGAGCGCGAGCGACGACCCCGACGCGTCCGCGTCGGAGTCCGGCGCGGGATCGCCGTCCGCGTCGCCGTCGGCATCCGCGTCGGCGTCGGCCGCTTCCGGCTCCGCGTCGGCGTCCTCGTCCGCGTCGCCGTCCGCCTCTCCGTCGCGCTCGGCCACCGAGTCGGCGAGCGCGACTCCCCGCTCGTCGAAGCCGGCCGCGCCGGTCTCGTCGGCGCCGCCCTCCACCGCGCAGGCGACCGGAACGGTGGAGCAGTCGCCCGAACCCGCCGCCGGCGCCGTACTGAGCCGGGGCGACCGGGGGCCCGAGGTCGCGGAGCTGCAGAACAGGCTGGCGCAGGTCTGGCTCTACAACGGCCCGGAGAACGGTCGCTACAACGACCGGGTGGAGGACGCCGTGCGTACGTACCAGTCGTACAAGGGCATCCAGGGAGACCCCTCGGGCACCTACGGCCCCAACACCCGTCGCGCGCTGGAGGCGGAGACGCGGGAGCCCTGAGACGGGCCCTGCCTCGAACGGGCCCTGACGGGCTATGGCGTTCGCACCTCCACGGGCGGACCGTCAAAGGATGAACAAGAACTGGCTGCTGCTGGCCCTGCCACTGCTTCCCCTCCTTCCCTTACTGCTGATCTTCCGGCTGCTCCGCCGCCGTACCGCCGGCACCTGGCACGGTCCCGACGGCGGACCGCCGCCCTCCGGCGTGCGCGAACCGCGCAGGCCCAAGCCCTCTCCGCCCGCGGTCGCGGAGGCCTTGCCGATGCCGTGAGGGAGGGCATGAGGGGGGTGGGGTGGCGCTACCCCGGTTCGTTTTGTATCGTGGTGGAACAAAGTGGCTCCCGCTCGTTTTCCCTGACCGGCGGGCGGGGCCGCTTGTCTCTTCTTCCGCGCTCTGGAGTACGCCGATGCCGGCAGCCACCACCGTTCTGAACGCCAACGCGCTCCTCCTGGACATGGACGGCACGCTGGTCGATTCCGACGCCGTCGTGGAGCGCGTCTGGCGCCGCTGGGCCGCCGCGCACGGCCTGGACCCGGAGGCGGCCCTCAAGGTCGTGCACGGCCGCCAGGGGTACGCCACCATGGCCGTGCTCCTCCCGGACCGGCCCGTCGAGCAGAACCACGCCGACAACCGCGAGCTGCTCGCCCAGGAGACCGCCGACGTCGACGGCGTCGTGCCGGTCCCCGGCGCCCCCGCTTTCATGGCCGCCCTGGCCGGCCTCCCGCACGCCCTGGTCACCTCGGCCGACGAGGCCCTGGCCCAGGCCCGCATGACGGCCGCCGGCCTGCCGATGCCGGTCACCCGCGTCACCGCCGAGCTGGTGGGCGCGAGCAAGCCGGACCCCGAGGGCTTCCTGAAGGGCGCGGCGGAGCTCGGCCACGCCCCGGCCGACTGTGTCGTCTTCGAGGACTCGGAGGCCGGCATCACGGCGGGCAGGGCGGCCGGGATGCGCGTGGTGGGCGTGGGACCGCGCGCGGCCGTCCACGCCCCGACGGTGCACGTGAACGACCTCTCGCAGGTACGGATCGAGGCCCTGCCCGACGGCTCGGTACGGCTGCACATCACCGCCTGAGACCTAGGCGGTCACCACGTTGACGGCCTCGTACACCTTCGGCTCGACGTCCGGGAGCCCGGCCTCACGCGCCAACGGCACAAGTGTCTCCGCGAACTGCTCGAATGCCTGCGCGGATTCCCAGACGTCCACCACGAGCCACCCGCCGGGAGTGGGTCCGGCGACATGCGAGATCAAGCCCGGTACCGGCCAGTCGGAGCTGGACCTCACCGTGCCGCGCCCACCGGTCAAGGTGTTCGTGACCTGCTCGTACTGAGCCTGGGTGGCTCCCGGAAGCTCGTGCACAACGATGACCGCCATGGTGAATTGCCTCTCTGGTCTACTGCCGTCCCCGCCACCCAGTCGACCAGCATCCGCGAAGAGGCGCACACAAAGCGCCGCCACCGGAGGTACCGCGCAGGCGCCGTGCCGGGGGCGGACCTGAGCCGAGAGGTCAGCCGTTCCACCACTCGTCGGTGCGAGCGGTCAGCCCGCGACCGCCTCGTAGAAGCTGAACGCCGCCAGCGCCAGCATCAGCGCCGCCGCCACCTTCGTGATCAGGCTCAGGGGTACGTACTTCATGAGCGTGCGGCCGCCCACGATGCCGATGCCCGCGACCGCCCACAGGGCCAGCACCGCGCCGATGCCCACGGACACCGGGTTGTCGTAGCGGGCCGCCAGGGTGGCCGTCATGATCTGCGTGAGGTCGCCGAACTCCGCGACCAGGATGAGCATGAAGCCCGCGCCCGAGACCTTCCAGAAGGACTGGTCGGCGGGGGCCTTGACCTCCTCCTCGCCGTCGTCCTTCTTGAAGAGCAGCACCAGCGCGCCCGCGAGGAAGAGGACGCCCACGACCGCCTGCACCAGCCGGTGCGGCAGCAGGGTCAGTACGCTGCCCGCCGCGATGGCGAGGCCCACGTGGACGGCGAAGGCGGCGGCGACACCCGCGAAGACGTACGACGCGCGGTAGCGGGTGCCGAGCATGAGACCGGCCAGGGCGGTCTTGTCGGGAAGTTCGGCGAGGAAGACGGTGCCGAAGGTGATCGCCATGATGGTGAAACTGATCATGGGGGTTGGGTTCCTCAATCGGTCGGGCTGCCCGCACCGAGAGAAACCTGCGTGAATCAGGGGTCGCTTCGGCACGGCAGCGTCGTAAAAGACAACAACACTGCGGCCGAAGGTCTCGCTGGCGGGCCGGATTCCTGCTGGATTCCTGTCCGCCTCCGGGCGCCGGCTGAGGCGTGCTCAGCAGTATGTCGACGGTCCGGCGAAGAGCTACTCCCCTTCTGCTCCGAACAGGGTACGCGACCGGCTCCGGGCCCGGTCAGGGTCCTTGGTCCCGCGCCCCCTGCCCCTCGTCCCCCTCCTCCCGGTGCAGCCGCCCCCGCGCCACCAGTTCCAGCACCGTCGCGACCGCGACCGCCTGCACCGCGAGCAGCGCGACCAGTACGAACAGCTGCACCACCCCGGCGAGCAGCGGCGACGCCCCGCCCAGCAGCATCCCGACGAAGGCGCCCGGCAGTGTGACCAGGCCCACCGTCCGGGTCTGGTCGAGGCCGGGCAGCAGCGCGTCGGAGGCGGCGGGGCGGGCGATCTCCAGCCTGGCGTCGCGGTCGAGGAGGCCGAGCGCCATGCCCGCCTCCACCTCCCCGTACCGCGTCGCGAGCTCGTCGAGCGCGCGGCGCCCGCCCAGCACGGTCGCGGTGAGCGCACCGCCGATGAGGATGCCGGTGACGGGGACGAGCGCGATGCCGTCGGGCGGTACGAGCCCGGTGAGCAGGAGCGCGGCGACGACGGGGAAGACGCCGGCGGCGATCGGCGGGGCGGCCCACCACCAGGTGGCGTTGGGGGTGACGCGGCGTCCGGCGGTGCGTACGGCGACGGCGTACATCAGGGCGAGGAACGCGAGCAGCAGCCATCCGGAGCGTACGACCCAGCCGATCAGCAGCGACACGGCGGCCAGCTGGACGGCGGCCCGCAGTCCGGCGGTGGCGACGGAACGGGCCCGGCCGCGCGATCCGTCGTCGGAGAGGCGGGCCCAGGCGACGACGGTCACCGCGACCGCGAGCAGCACGGCGAGGACCGCCCAGAGCGTGAGGTCGACGGGCAGCAGGACCTGGGCTTCGGCGGCGAGGGGTCTCGCTGGCGGGGCGGGCACCGCTCAACTCTAGGGCGGTGGAGGAACAGTGTCGGAACGTCAGAACTCTTGATGTGACGTGCCCATGTCGTCACGCTGTTACCTGGCGCCCATCCCCCGGCAACCTGGCGCCGCCACGATGACCGAGCCCGGTGACGGGCAGCGCCTTCCAGGTCTCGGTCCAGCCCCCCCACCCCTCAAGGAGTTCGCATGTCAGGTGTCTACGCGCGTCGAGCAGTGCGCCGAATAGCCGTCCTCACCGCGTCCGTCGCCCTCACCGGCACGAGCGTCCTGCTCACCGCCCCCACCGCCCAGGCCGCCCCGCCCACCCCCGTGAGCGCCGCCACGGCCCGCACGTACCTCGGTCAGCTGACCGAACGCGCCGAGGGCTCGTCCACCGGTTACAGCCGCGACAAGTTCCCGCACTGGGTCACCCAGTCGGGCGCCTGCAACACCCGCGAGGTCGTCCTCAAGCGCGACGGTACGAACGTCCAGCAGGACTCCGGCTGCGCGGCCGTGAGCGGCAGTTGGTACTCCGAGTACGACGGCGCCACTTGGCAGGCCGCGTCCGACGTCGACATCGACCACGTCGTGGCGCTCGCCGAGGCCTGGCGCTCCGGCGCGAGCGGCTGGACGACCGCCCAGCGCCAGTCCTTCGCCAACGACCTCACGCGCCCGCAGCTCATCGCCGTCACCGACAACGTCAATCAGGCCAAGAGCGACCTGGACCCGGCGGAGTGGCTGCCGCCGCGCACCTCCTACCGCTGCGTGTACGCCCGGATGTGGGTGCACGTGAAGCACCACTGGAAGCTGACCGTGGACTCCGCCGAGAAGAGCGCGCTCCAGGGCGTGCTCAACAACTGCTGACCGGGACCACCGGCCGGGACCGCTGACCGGAACCAGGACCGGTGACGCAGGAACCTCGCCATCCCCCTCCGTCGTTCCGTACCGTACGGGGGCGACTGAGGAGGGCGACTTATGGCCGGGCTTCGGCTGGGACCACTGCTGCGGTACGTCGACCGCGAGGCCGGTGACACCGCGACCGTCTGGGTCGAGGCGGACCGGCCGTGCACGGCCGAGGTGCGGTGCGGCGACGGCGCGGGTGCCGAGGGCGGTGCGGGCGGTTCGTCCCGTACGTTCCAGATCGCCGGGCACCACTACGCGCTGGTCACCGTGGCCGGGCTGCGCCCCGGCTCGGAGACGGCGTACGAGGTGCTGCTCGACGGGCGGCGGGTGTGGCCCCTGGAAGGCTCCCGCTTCCCGCCGAGCACCATCCGTACGCCCGCCTCGGCCACCGAGGAGGTACGCGTCTCCTTCGGCTCCTGCCGCTGGGCCGCGCCCGCCGAGGCCGAGCACGACCCCATTGGCCCGGATGCCCTGGACACGCTCGCCACGAGCCTCGCGGCCGATCCCACGGCGACACGCCCCGACGTGCTGCTCCTGCTCGGCGACCAGGTGTACGCCGACGAGACGTCGAAGGCGACGCGCAGCTGGCTGGCCGCGCGCCGCGACCTGCGCGAGCCGCCGGGCGCGGAGGTCGCGGACTACGAGGAGTACACCCGCCTGTACTACGAGTCCTGGCTGGACCCGCAGGTGCGATGGCTGCTCTCCACCGTTCCCAGCTGCATGGTCTTCGACGACCACGACGTCATAGACGACTGGAACACCAGCGCGGCGTGGGTGGCTGAGATGCGCGCCACCCCGTGGTGGCGGGAGCGCATCCTCAGCGGCCTGATGTCGTACTGGGTCTACCAGCACCTGGGCAATCTCTCACCGGCCGAGCTGGCGGCCGACGCGCTGTACGCGGCCGTACGGGCGGTCCCGGACGGGACGGAGCTGCTGCGGCAGTTCTCCGCGCGGGCCGACGTCGAACCGGCCAGTGTGCGCTGGAGCTACCGGCGCGACTTCGGCCGGGTGCGACTGCTGATGGTCGACACGCGGGCGGGCCGCGTCCTGGAGGAGGACCGGCGCGCGATGCTCGACGACACCGAGGCGCGGTGGCTGCGCGAGCAGGCGCTGGAGGACCCCGGCTCGTACGACCACCTGCTGATCGGGACCTCGCTCCCCTGGCTGCTGCCGCCGCTCATTCATGACGCGGAGGGCTGGAACGCGGCGCTGTGCCGGGGTGAACGGGGCGGTCCGGGCGGGCGCTGGGCGCGCTTCGGCGAGGATGTGCGCCGGAGATCGGACCTGGAGCACTGGGCGGCGTTCCCGGCGTCCTTCGCGCAGCTGACGGACCTGATCGCCGAGGCGGGTTCGGGTCCCGCGGCGCCGGCGACGGTGTGCGTACTGTCCGGCGATGTGCATCACGCGTACGTCGCCGAACCGGACTGGCACGGCGGGACCGGCCCGGCGGCGCGGGTGCTCCAACTGACCTGCTCCCCCGTGCACAACAGCATCCCCGCCTCGATCCGGCTCGGGTTCCGCTTCGGCTGGAGCAGAACGGGGCGGCGCCTCGGCCGCTTCCTGGCGCGGCACGGGCGGGTGGCGGAGCCGCGCATCGGCTGGCGGAAGACGTCGGGCCCGTGGTTCGGCAACCAGCTGATGACGCTGACGATGGGCGGCCGGTCGGCGGTACTGCGGCTGGACCAGGCGCGGGCGAGGAGGGGCGGGAGCGCGGCGCTCGCGACCGTACTGGAGAGGGAGCTGGCGGACCTGGATCCCGACTACGCGGGCCGCCCGTGACCGAACCGCCGAACCCCGCGGGCACCCCTGCGGCCGCCCCGTGATCCTTCCCACAGCGACGGAGATCCTGCCTGACAGGGCTACGACTTCCCGCACTCCACCGGCATGATGATGCGGACCCTCAGCTTCCAGCGCCCCCACACCACGCCCGCCCCGGGAGTCACCGCTTTGTCCGCAGTGCACCATGCCCTCGCTGTCGTGGGCGCCGGCCCCCGAGGCACCAGCGTGCTCGAAAGGCTCTGCGCCTCCGTGCCCGCCCTGGCACCGGACACCAGGCTGACCGTGCATGTCGTCGACCCCGCCCCGCCGGGGGCGGGCCAGGTCTGGCGTACCGGACAGCCCGCCGAGCTGCTGATGAACACGGTCGCGTCGCAGGTCACGCTCTTCACCGACGCGAGCGTCGCCTGCGAGGGCCCGATCCGCCCGGGGCCGAGCCTGTACGAGTGGGCCGCCTCCCAGGGCGGCGAGTCCCCGGCCGGCAAGGCGGCGCTCGGCCCCGACGACTACCCGACCCGCGCCTGCTACGGCCGCTACCTGGAGTGGGTGTTCCGCCAAGTGGTGGGCGGCGCACCGGAGTCGGTGACCGTGCGCGTGCACGCGGCGCGGGCCGTAAGCCTCCAGGACGCGCCCCACGGCCCCGGCTCCACCCAGACACTCACCCTCGACAACGGTGAGACCCTGACCGGCCTGAGCGCGGTCGTCCTGGCCCAGGGCCATCTGCCGGTGCACCCGGACGAGCCCGAGTCGCGCCTCGCCTCCTACGCAGCCCGCCACGGCCTGCGCCACCTGCCGCCCGCGAACCCCGCCGACCTCGATCTCTCCGCCCTCGCGCCCGGCGAACCGGTCCTGCTGCGCGGCCTCGGCCTCAACTTCTTCGACCACATGGCGCTGCTGACAGCGGGGCGCGGCGGAACGTTCACCCAGGCCCCCGGCGGCGGCCTCGTCTACCATCCGTCGGGCCGCGAACCGCGCCTGTACGCGGGGTCACGGCGCGGCGTACCGCACCAGGCGCGCGGCGACAACGCGAAGGGCCCGTACGGCAGACACCAGCCGCTGCTGCTCACGCCCGGCGTGATCGCGGCCTTCCGCGCCCGCGCGGACGCGGGCGATCCGCCCGACTTCCTGGCCGAGATATGGCCGCTGGTCGCGAAGGAGGTGGAGACGGTCTATTACGAGGTACTGCTCGGCGCGCAAGCCACCGCCCGGGGCACCGGCTTTCGCGGGCGTTTCCTCGCCGCGGCGCACCGCAGTGCCCAGGAGGCGGACGTACTGCGCGAGTTCGGCGTACCGCACGGGGAACGCTGGTGCTGGGACCTGACCGCCCGCCCGTACACCGGACACACCTTCCGCGACCCGGCGGACCACCGCGCCTGGCTGCTGCGTCACCTGCGGCGGGACGCGGCGCACGCGGCGCTGGGCAATGTCGCGGGCCCGCGCAAGGCGGCCCTCGACGTGCTGCGCGACCTGCGCAACGAACTGCGGCAGATAGTGGACCACGCCGGGCTGCCGGGCGCCTCGCGCCGTGACCACCTCGACCGCTGGTACACACCGCTGAACGCCTTTCTCTCCATCGGGCCGCCGCGCCGCAGGATCGAGGAGATGACGGCGCTGATCGAGGCGGGCGTACTGGACGTGATCGGCCCGCGAATGACGGTGGAGACCGGGCGCGACGCCTTCGTCGCCCGGTCCCCCGACATAGCGGGCTCGGAGGTCACGGCCAGGACCCTGATCGAGGCCCGGCTGCCGGAGCCCGATCTGCGGCGTACGTCGGACGAACTCCTCGCACGGCTCCTGAAGACCGGCCAGTGCCGCCCGCACACGGTCGACGGGTACGAGACGGGCGGACTGGACGTCACCGCCCGCCCGTACCGCCTGATCGACAGTCAGGGACGGGCGCATCCACGGCGGTTCGCGTTCGGGGTGCCGACCGAGGGTGTGCACTGGGTGACGGCGGCGGGCGCCAGGCCAGGCGTCGACTCGGTGACGCTGACGGACGCGGACGCGGTGGCGCGCGCGGCGCTGCGGGCGGCGGTGACGGTACGTACGGCCGCGGCCCTCAGCTCGGCACCGACGGACCGGACGGCGACCTGAGGGGCCTTCGTCCCGCGCGTGTCGCTCGCGTATCCCGGCAGTATTCCCGCCCGTATTCCCGACCGTATTCCCGACCGTATTCCCGACCGTATTCCCGGCAGCGCATTGAACGTGACATGTCCAACAACGCCGGGCCCCTGACGATCTCCGCCGATATGACAGGCGTACGCTGTATGGCTGTACTGCCGCCCCTGCCGCTCCCCTGCGACGTCGCGGCGTTGTTACGAACCGGGGAGTCACGTTGTTCGAAAGTGTGGGGGCGCTGACCGGCAGCCCATGGATCTACGCGGTGGTCGCGATCTCCGTGGTCATGGACGTCTTCCTGCCGGTCCTCCCCAGCGGAGTACTGGTGATCACGGCCGCCACCGCCGCGGCGGCGGGCACCACGACCGCCGTGGCCGCCGGCGAGGTGGCGCACCAGGTGCCCGACATCCTCGCGCTGCTGGCGTGCGCGACGACCGCGTCCGTACTGGGCGACTTCGTCGCGTACCGGCTGGCCTGGCGCGGCGGCGAGCGCATCGACCGGGCCATTGCCCGCTCGCGCCGCCTGACCACCGCGCAGGAACGTCTCGGCACCGCGCTCAGCCGCGGCGGCGGCATCCTCGTCGTCATCGCCCGCTTCGCTCCGGCGGGCCGCTCCGTCGTCTCCCTGGGGGCGGGGGCCGCGCACCGCAAGGTGAAGGAGTTCCTGCCGTGGTCGGCCCTGGCCGGCATGGCCTGGGCCGGCTACAGCGTCGGCCTCGGCTACCTCGGCGGCCAGTGGCTGGGCGCGACGTGGCTGGCGGCGGCGGTCTCGCTGCTGGCGCTGTTCGTGGCGGGCTCGCTGGCGGCCCTGTTCGTACGCCGCCCGGCCCCGGCGCCGGCCGCGCCTTAGGCCTTCTGCTGGGCCACGGGTCGTACTTCTCGTACGCGTCCCGCTCCCCGCACTTCGATCCCGGCGAGCAGCTTCCGGGTCGCCTCGGTCACCTCCGCGACGGCCTGGTCGAAGACCTCGCGGTTGTGAGCGGCGGGCGCCCGGAACCCGGAGACCTTACGCACGTACTGCAAGGCAGCCGCGCCGATCTCCTCGTCGGTGGCCTCTTCGGGGAGGACGGGCGGACGGAGGGTCTTGATACTGCGGCACATAAGACGACGGTATCCCCGTACCCCCCTCGTTGGCACGGTTCCCGCTCAGCGGCCCGATCCACCACGCCCGGCGCCGGTGCCTGCGAGCAGCGCTTCGGTGATGAGCCGGACCGCGCGGGCAAGGCGGTTGAGCTGCTCCAGCTCGACGGCGTACAGCTTGATGGTGCCCTCGATGACCGTCTCGGAGACGCCGAGGGTGGGCAGTTCCGCCCGGCAGGTCCGAAGCGCGACCCGCACGGCACGGATCTCGTGCTCCACCTGGAGCTGCGCGTGGCGGCCGAGGAGGACGGGGTGGCGGGTGAGCGTCGAGTATCCGGCGTAACGGGCCGGCAGGAGATCCCGCAGCCACCGGGCCGCCGTGCGTTCCCAGTCGTGACTGCCGGGGGCCTTGACCTGACACGGCCAGTCGGGGCTGGTCGTCGAGAGTGCCTGGGACATCGTCGTCGCTCCGGCGGGGTGATGGGCTGGGACCCCGACCGCAGGGTGCCGGGAAGAATTGCGGCGGTCCCGGCCCAGGGGTAGACCGGGACCGCCAGGGAGGCGTCCGCCGAGGAAAGCGGACTGCCTGCGGGAACACCCGTTGGCGACGTGAGGAGGAGTGCGCCGCTCGTGGGTGTCCACTTATGTGATGCGCAGAGGCTCTGACGCCACACGCGCAGTAAACATATATACCGCCGAGTAAGCAAGGGCATGAAAAAATTCATACCCTGGGTGCCGTGAAAGACCACGCTCCGTAACGACGCACCGGGCCCGGTCGGGGCGCCCGGGGGCAGTCCGGGTCAGTCCTCGAGAAAGAAATTGTGCTGCTCCGCGACCTGCTCGTACCCCTCGAGCCGTGCCTGCGTACGCACGGGATCGGCATCGGCCATGGCCTGGAGGACGGCTGCGGACAGGACGCCGGGCGCCGAGTAGGAGTCGAAGACGAGGCGGGACCCGGTGCCGGCGGTGAGCGCCACGTCGGCTTCGTCGACGAGCGACCCCAGCGTCAGATCGGTGATCAGCGCGACGCGCAGCCCTGTGCTGCGGGCGGCCTGCATCGCGGCCAGGGTCTCGTTGGCATGCCGGGGCATCGCGAACGCCACCACCCACGTCCCGCCCGCCTCCCGCGACTGGAGGAGCGCGTCGTACGCGACGCTGCCCCCACGGGTCACCAGCCGCACGTCGGGGTGAATCCGCCGCGCCGCGTAGGCGAAGTACTCCGCCAAGGACACGGAGATCCGCAGCCCCAGAACCGTCAGAGGCACGGACCGGGCCAACTCCCGGCCGATGTCGAGCACCCGCCCGGGGTCGGCAAGGGCACGCCGCAGACTCTCCAGGTTCTCGATCTCGGCATCGACGGCTGCCTGCAGCTCATTGCGGCGGATTTCCTCCCGGGTGTCCGGGGAGCCGGCGACGGAGCTGAGCGCGATGGGCTGCAGGGCCTCCCGCAGCGCGGGGAACCCGCTGAACCCCAGGGAGGCCGCGAAACGCGTCACGGACGGCTGGCTCACCCCCACCCGTTCAGCCAGATCCGTGATCGACAAAAACGCGGCCTCGGTGAGGTGATCGACGATGTACTGGGCGATGCGCCGCTGCGCGGGGGACAGCCGATGGCCGCCGAACAGGGCCCGAACCCGGTCCGTGGGAGACGCCTCCACGCCCGGAGACTGCCTCCCCGGCGTGATCGCAGACGCCTGCGCGCGTGCCTGCTGCCTTGATGGCACCGACGTGCCTCCCTCTCGTCCCACTGACGCTCAACATAGCCCACCACCCGGGGCCGCCTCCGAGATTCTGTCCGCGACAGTGGCGGCGATGCTGTTGTCCGGAGCCGTCGTCGGAACCGGCGAGCCCCTGGCGCCTCGCCCTGCGCCACGGCCATGAGCTGGCCAGGACCGAGGAGCGCTGGGCCGCCAGGTCCGTGAAGTACCACTTCACGTTCCAGGGCCCGACGCAAGCCCGCGGCGTTTTGCAAGAACAGCCCTCCCAACCCGGACCCGCCACCCGCTAGCTCGCGATCCGCCGGGCTGGCTCCCTGCCGCCGCCAGTACCCGTGAACAACCGCGCCCCCTCTTGCCCTCGGGGCAAAAGGGGGCGCCGCCTTGCGTCCGGGTCAGTCGAGTGGGATGGCCTGGTGCGCCGCGACAATCGCGTCGATCCGGGCGGCCAAGTCGAAGTCCGCTGCTGTCAGCACGTGGCCCGCGTCGTGCGTGGTGATGCCGAACCGTAGATGGTCGATCCGCAGGTCGATGTCCGCGTGGTGCTGGATCCGGCGCTCGCGGTCCGCCACGTGCACGATCACTGCCACGCCCGCGTGATACCGAATGTCGTACCGGCGGGTGATCTCATTCCCCACCTGCTCCCAGCCGGGCAGCTGCTCCAGGCGCTCCGCTATCTCCTGGTCCGTCAGCGGTACCAATCCCTGCGCCACGTCATCCCCTCTCGGTCACCGGGGCCAGCAACTCCTCCAGTTCCTGGCCGATCGGGGCATCCTGCCACGGCCGCATCGCCCGCTCCAGGCTGCGCAGCTCCCGAAGCATCCGAGCCGACCGGGTCTCGACGGCGATCTGTGCCACCTGCCACGCGATCTCCACAGCCTGATCGGGCTCGCGCGCGGTGGCGGCGGCCGTTGCATGCCGGGCGAGGTACACCCCGCGGTCACGGCGTGCGGTCTCCGGCACGACTTGGAGGACCTGACCCCAGAGCGCCCCGGCTTCCGCCCCGAGGCCGAGGCGCCCGTAGCAGGTGGCTCGCTGGACTTCGAGGTAGCCGGGCGTCCGCCGACAGGCGTTGCCCCACGGCAAGTCGTCGTCGACACGGGCGAGCAGCCCGGCAGCGTCGTCGATCAGCTGGTCGACGGCAGTCCGGTCTTGGGTGAGGCTGGCCCCGTGGGCCTGCTGCTGCATAGCCATGATCCTCACCTTCGGCAGCAGCCTCCCAGCATCATCCAGAGCGGCCTCGCACAGGTCGACGACCGCGTGCCCGTCACCGAGGTCGGTGCGCACCTGCGCCTGGTTGACGAGCGAGTATCCGATCAAGTGCGGGTCGCGCGACCGCATTGCGATCTCCTGCGTGACCCCACGCCAGAAGGCGGCGCCGTCCATGTCGCCGGCGTCTTGGTACAGCCAGCCGACGAGAGCGGCGTAGGCGGCGCCGACACGGAGCAGACCCCGACGGGTCTCGCCAGTCGCCGACCGGGTCAGCTTGTCGATCAGCTGGTACTGCGCGGACACCGTGCCGATCAGATCGTGCGGGCCGAGGAGCATGTCTGCCCGGTAGTGGCCCTCCAACTGCTGCTGGAAGTAGTCGATCAGCGCAGGGTCAACGTGCTGAGGCGCGACCGGTCCTGCAACGAGCGCGGCGGCGGTGACAGAGACGAACGCTCGACGGTTCACATCGTCCACTTGGTGGTGCTCGGGGCGGATCCACCCCGGCGGCGAGGTGAACCCGAGGTCTTCGGGCCAGCGCCCGAGCGCGTCATGGATGACGATCGAGGTCTCCTCCGCCGGCCACCCTGGGCGGCCGCCTTCCCACCGGCGCCATGTCCTGGCGGAGACAGTGAAGTGCGGGTCGTCGAGCAGCTTCTGGCCGTGTGCCTGGAGGGCTGCGGCCGCGGCCTCGATACTTCGCCACCCACGCCGGAGTCGGGCAGCGCGGAGTGCATCGTTGCGGCTCATGGACTCAGTCTGAGGTGTCATCACTCGCGCTTCCGGCCGTGGCCGCTACGTGGCCAAGCGTGGCCACGCCATGGCCTGTTACCGCGATACCGTGCCCGCCCATCATCGACCTGTGACACCAGGACGTACAGCAAACTCGGTGACTGCCACTCCGTCGGGACAGGGAGGAACGGCCGTGCCGGACACGAGAGTGCCACCGCTGGAGAAGCTGTCCCAGCGCCAGCAGCGCGGCATGGACTGCGTCTACTGCGGCATCACCCTCACCCCGGCCACGGCGGTAGACCTGGGGCCGCGCCCGATCAAGCGGCTCGACTACGTCACCCAGTGGTACCCGCGCGCCTGTAACAGCCACGGCGACAAGGCGGCGGCCCAGTGATCTGCGGCAAATGTGATCAGACGATCAAGCCGGGCGAACCGTACACCTCGCACGACATTTACGTCGCCTCCGCGGCCGGCACCACTGTCCAGTGGCACCTCGTCTGCCCACCTGAGCGACGGTCCCGTTGAAATTCCGCCTCGGCCGATGCATCCGGCCAGGAAATCCCGGCCGAGGCGGACGTCCATCCCATCCAGAAAACGGGAGGCACCACATGAGTATCACCACCACAGCGACCCAAGTAAGGGACGCACGGTCTTACCTCACACCCGCCCAGTTCCACGGCGTCGCCGCCACCGTGCAGAAAGACAACCCCGGCATGGCGGAGGGCGTCGCCGACCGCATCACACTGGAGGCGATCAAGTTCGTCGCCGTGGCAGCGGAGGGAGCGAAGGGCATCGCCCCGTCCCGCATCGTCGACGAGGGCTGGCACGCCCTCATCCTGCACACCGACCTGTACGCCGGCCTGTGCGACCACCTCGGCGGCGGGTTCGTCCACCACTACCCCGAGCTGCCCGACAGCGGCCGCTACGACCCCGAGTTCATCGACCGCACCATGAACGCCATCCAGGCGGCCGGGTTCAGCGTCGACCGTGAGCTGTGGGTGGCCCCCGACGTCACGCTCATTGAGGTCAGCGCCAAGTGCCAGCACGCACCGAACTGCACCATCAAGCCGGGCCCCAAGCCTGAGTGCCTGCCCGGCTGAGCCCTCGCGCGTACCCTGCTACCGGATGGGAGGACACACACCATGACGGAGTGGACAGACCCCCGGTACGCGGCCCTCGTCGACTTCGTGCGTGAGCAGCAGGAAGAGGCCAAGCAGCAGACCCCCGAAGGCGAAGAGCCTGCGCGGTTCCGCAGCTTCGTCTACCAGCTGCCCACCACGGACTGAGCCCGCCCGATCAGGCCCCGGTCGCACCACCAGCGGCCGGGGCCCTGTCTGCCCGGAGAGCCTCATGTCCCCTGATTCCGTCTGGGACGAGTACGCCCTGCGTGTCAAGCCACGCCCGCCTGCCAACGGAGCTGGCGCCACCACGTGGTTCAACTGGACCCAGTATCCCGACCACGGCCCAGGCGCCGAAGTCCTCGCCATCGGCCCCGGCTCCGAGGTCCTCGAACTGGGCTGCGGCAAGGGCGACAACCTCGTCCACATCGCCACCCTCGGAGCCCGAACCGTCGGCGTCGACGTGTCAGCCGTCCAGCTGGCCGACGCCCACCGCTGGGGCAATGCGCTCGAGCTGCACGCCACCGACGCCCTCTCCTACCTGGCAGCAGGCAGCAGCCGGTTCGATGCGATCTACTCCGTCTTCGGCGCCGTCTGGTTCACCAATCCCGCACTGCTGCTGGCAGCCATCCGGCCGAGGCTCCGTCCAGGGGGAGTGCTCGCGTTTTCTCAATTCCCGCCCGGTGGCCGGTTCAGCGACGAGGCGGAGCGCGCGGGGAAGGTGACCGTGCCTCGCTGGGACTACGAACCAGACCACTGGCTGCGGATACTCACCCTGCACGGCTACGCGGCAGCGACGGCCGACATCCTGCCCGCGCCGACCCGCCCGCGCGACACCGGCACGATGCTCGTACGTGCCCTCGCGTGACTCGCGAGCGTTCGCCTACGTGCCCCACACTGCTGAGCAAGCCCTCTTTCGAGTGGCGGTCCTGGCGAACTCACCCCCAGCGGCGCGCGGCGGGGATCGCAGACGAGGAAGGCCCCCCGGTCGATCACGGCCGGGGGGCCAAACCCTGCTGCTACCAGCAGCTATTCACGGTGGGCGCGGACGGGTTCGAACCGCCGACATCCGCTTTGTAAGAGCGGCGCTCTACCCCTGAGCTACGCACCCGTGGATGAGGGAACAGCGTACATGGATCAGGGGCGGGGTCTGCAATCGGTTCGCTGGTCGCAGGCCGTCGGGGGGGTGGGGGTGGTGGGGATAACCCCACCACGGTTTCGGTGGTGGTCCGCATCGTGCTGGGGTGGGGGCCGTTCGTACGGTGAAGGCTCACACGTGGGGACTACCTGGGGGACCGATCACCGTGGCACTTCGTACCCGCACCTTTCTCGCTGTCGGCGGGGCCGTCGTCGGCATGGTCGCTCTGAGTGGCTGTGGCGTCGAGGCCAAGGACGCGCCGGCCGAGCAGCGGTCGTTTCCGTTCAGTGGGGACACGCTGACCGTTGACGCCGACAACTCCGCCCTCGAGCTCGTTCCGGCAGACGTGAAGGACGTGGAGGTCACGCGGCGGGCCGACGGGTGGGTATTCCTCGGGGAGGGGCCCGAGGCCACGTGGGAGATGAACGGCGGAAAGCTGACGCTGCGGCAGCGCTGCGACGCAATGGCGAGCGACTGCGAGTCGTGGCACCGGGTGAAGGTGCCGCGCGGGGTCGCCGTGACCGTGAAGAACGACAACGGGAGCGTGACGGCCGCCGGGTTCGACAAGGCCCTGAAGATTCGCTCCGACAACGGTGAGGTCACCGTCAAGGACTCCAGCGGGCAGCTGGAGCTGATCAGCGACAACGGGGGGATCGTCGCGGAGGGCATCTCCTCCAAGCGGGTGAACGCGGTCTCCGACAACGGGAGTGTCCGGATGGCCTTCACGGTCGTCCCGGACCTGGTGGAGAGCGTGAGCGACAACGGCGAGATCGGCATCGACCTGCCCCGGGCCACCTACAGCGTTACGGCGAAGAGCGACAACGGGGACATCGACATCGACGTACCGCGCGACCCGAACAGCCCGCATGTGGTGAGGGCGCGCAGCGACAACGGGGAAGTCACCGTGCGAAGCGCGAACTAACCGGCCCGTGCGTTCGTCCTACCTGGTGGGAGAATGAACCAGGCACGGGCGGACACAGTACGGGAGAGGGATGTGACGGCGACACACGCGCAGCCGTACACGCAGCGAGTACGCCGCCGTACGAAAGCGGGTGCCGTCAGGGACGTCGTCGCGCTCGTGCTTCTGCCGGTGCCGCTGCTCGTCGCGTCGCTTCCGTTCGCCTTCGCCGGCGGTGGTACGAGGCGCTGGTTCGGCGGGCGCGGAGAAAATGTGCGCGCCGACGCCCAGGCCGCGAAGGACGCCGCCGCCGCGGCCTTCTACGAGCTGGACACCGCCCAGCGCGACCTGCGGATCTCGATCGAGACGATCACGGCGGTGGACAGTTCGCCGAAGGGCCGCAAGGCCGTGGAGGACTTCGCGGCGCTGGGGCGGCGTATCGACGAGGCCAGCCGTACGTACATCACGGCCGTCGACGCCCACGACCTCGACCGCGACGACCTGGAGGCCTCCACGGCCGCCAGGGCGCGTGCGGAGCTGAGCAGCGCGAAGGACGAACTCGTACGGGTCAAGGCCGAGCTCGACCGGTACGCGCATGCACTCGGGCCGCTGCTCGACACGGCGGAGACGCAGCTCGCCCGGCTCGCGCCCGCCGTGGAGCGGGCCCGCCAGGCGTTGCTCGCCGCGAGCAACGCGCTCGACGCGGTACGGGCCTCGGGGCTCAGGGCCGATGATCTCGCGGCCCGGCTCGCGGCCCTCGCGCCCGAGCTGACCAAGCTCAACCAGGGGGCCGGGCGGCACGGCGTACCGGAGACGCTCCAGCGCGCGGACCAGGTGGTGCGGGATGCCGAGGCCGTACGGACCGAGGCCGAGCGACTGCCAGAGCGGGCTGCGGAGATCGACCGGCGGCTGGTGTCGCTGCGGACCCGGGCGCAGGCGCTGACGACCCGGGCGGGCAAGGTCGAGCCGATCCTGAGCGAGCTGCGGCGCCGGTTCACGGCCGCGTGCTGGCAGGACCTCCAGGGCGTACCCGCGCAGACGGCGAGCACGGTCCGGCAGGCGGAGGAGAAGATCGAGGAGGCGGCGAAGGCGCGGGACGAGCAGCGGTGGCCCGACGCCACTTCCCTGCTCAGCACGGTCAGAGCGCTGCTGAACTCCACCGACGAGGCCGTTTCGGCGGCGGGCGACCGGCTGCAGCGGCTCAACGCCGTGTCCAAGGACCCGCAGCAGGAGACCGAGCGGACGCGGTTCGCGATCAGGGACGCCCAGCGGCTGGCCATGGCCGGGCGCCATACTCCCGACCCCAGGCATGCCCGCCCGCTGGACGATTCGGTGGCCCGGCTGGACCGGGCCGTCGCGGGTCTGGAAGGCCGCCACCCCGACTACTGGCACTTCCTGACCGAGATGGAGGGAGTACGGCGCACGGTGGCGCGGGTCGTCTCCGACATCCGGGAGGAACGGGGCGCGGGCTCCTGACCCGGACGGCGACTCAGTAACCTGTTCGCATGCCCCGTTACGAGTACCGCTGCCGCTCCTGCGGCACCAGCTTCGAGCTGAACCGGCCCATGGCCGAGTCCTCCGCGCCCGCCACCTGCCCGGACGGGCACGACGACACCGTCAAGCTGCTGTCCGCCGTCGCCGTGGGCGGAACGGCCAAGTCCGCCTCCCCCGCACCCTCTGGCGGGGGCGGCGGCGGGTGCTGCGGCGGCGGGTGCTGCGGCTGAGCTGCGGCGGCGGGTGCTGCGGCTGAGGCCAGGCTGGACCGGCCGGCTGAAGGTCGGCGCTCAGCGCTTCCTGGAGAGCGTCACCCCGTCCGCCACCGGGATCATGATGCTCTCCATGCGCTCGTCGGCCGTCACCCGGTCGTTGAACTCCTTGATCGCGGCCGCCGCGCCCGTCGCGTCCCGGTCCGTCACGCCGCCGTGGAAGAAGACGTTGTCGGTGGCGATCACTCCGCCCTGGCGCATCCTGGGCACCAGTTCCTCCCAGTACGGGACGTAATTGACCTTGTCGGCGTCGAGATAGGCCAAGTCGATGTGCGGCTCGGCGGGCATGGCGCGCAAGGTGTCCACAGCGGGACCGATGCGCAGCTCGACACGGTCGGCGACGCCCGCCTTCGCCCAGGCCTCGCGGGCGTACGCCGTCCACTCCTCCGATACGTCGCACGTGATCAGCCGCCCCTCGGCGGGCAGGGCCTGCGCCATCGACAGCGCGGAGAAACCGGTGAACGTACCGATCTCGACGACGTGCCGCGCCCCGGTCAGCCGGACCAGGAACGCGAGGAGCGGCCCCTGCTCCTCGGCGGACTGCATGCCCGCGTGCTCCGGGAGCTGCCGGTAGGTCGTCTCGACGAGGTCCCGCTGCCCGGCGTCCAGCGGCGGGTTGTGCGCCAGCATGTACGCGTACAGCTCGTCGGTGAGTGGAGTGCTGTTTCCCTTGCTCATCGCGTCCCTCACGGTAGTCGGCCCGCGACCCGCTTCAGGGTGGCTTCAGGCGCGGGATTCTATTGTGACGCGCATGATCGGAAGCAGCGCACCCCAGTGGATCAACTCCCTCATGGACACGCTCGGGGCGCCGGGCGCGGGCATCGCCATCGCCCTGGAGAACCTGTTCCCGCCCCTGCCCAGTGAGGTGATCCTGCCGTTGGCCGGATTCGCCGCCAGTACCGGACGGATGAGTCTGATCGCCGCCCTGCTGTGGACCACGGCGGGCTCGGTGATCGGTGCGCTCGCGCTGTACGGGGTGGGGGCGCTGCTCGGGCGCGAGCGGACCGTCGCGATAGCCGCCAAGCTGCCGCTGGTGAAGGTTTCCGACATCGAGCGGACCGAGGCGTGGTTCCTGCGGCACGGCACCAAGGCCGTGTTCTTCGGGCGGATGATCCCGATCTTCCGGAGCCTGATATCGGTGCCCGCCGGGGTCGAGCGCATGCCGCTGCCGGTCTTCCTCGGGCTCACGACGCTCGGCAGCGCGATATGGAACACCGTCTTCGTCCTCGCCGGCTACACGCTGGGCGAGAACTGGGAGGACGTGACGGGTTACGTATCCGCGTACTCGAAGGTGGTGCTCGTGGGGGCCGTGCTGGCGGTGCTGCTCTTCGTGGTCCGCCGGATGCTCAGGCCGGGTGCCGGCCGGCGGCGCGGATGAAGGAGCGCAGGATCTCTTCGCCCGCCGCGACGCCCGCCTCGGGCAGGACGGTGACCTGGGGGGCGGTCCAGCCCGTGTCGGCCAGCTCGCCGTGTCCGGGCCGCCAGCCGTGGTCGGCCGCCAGCAGCAGATCCGCGTCGAGGAGGGAGTCACCTGCGGCGAGGGTGAGTGCGGCGCCGGTGCGGCGGGCCACCTCGCGCATGGCCGCGCTCTTGGTGAGCGGTTTCGGTACGGCGTAGATCTTGCGGCCCTGGAGGGAGACCGTCCAGCCTCGTTCCTGCGCCCACTCTCCGAGTTCCTTGACCCACTCCTCCGGCAGCAGCGCGCGTTCGACGACGAGATAGGCGAAGAGGTCCTCGGCGACCCGCTCCTTGAGCAGCCACGCGGGGTCGGCAGCGGCGGCGAGGTGGGCGCGGACCTCGGCCAGGGAGGCGCACTCGTCCGCGAGCCTCTTGGCCACCTGCGTCTGCCAGTCCGGGTCGGACACGCCGTCGACCAGGAGGTGTCCGCCATTGGCGCAGATCGCGAAACGGGGGGTGGGGACGGGGAGTCGAATGCGGTGGTACTGCTCGCGGGTGCGCGTGGTCGTCGGTACGAAGCAGGTCTCGGCGGCGAGCTGCCCCATCAGGCCGGCGGCGGTCTCCGTCAGGTAGGAGAGCGGCTTGCTCTGGTACACCTCGACGCAGAGCAGGCGCGGCGCCTCGGCGTCGGGCATTCGCAGGCCGAGGGCCGCCGTGGAGTAGATGAGGGTGCGGTCGAGATCGCTGGCGACCAGGACGGGAGGCTCGCTGGTCACTTGGCTTCTACCGCCTTGCCGTCCGCGCCGGTGGCGCCGCGTGTGTACTGGGGGTGGATCAGTCCGACGCAGGTGTACGGGAGCCCGTCGACCTCTTCGACGGGGACACCGCGCTGTTCCGCCAGGAGCCGCACGTGGTCGAGGTCCGCGCCGGCGTCGCGCTTGGCGAGGATCTTCCAGGGGACGCGGCGCAGCAGGACTCGGGTGGTCTCGCCGACGCCGGGCTTGACGAGGTTCACGTCGTGGATGCCGTACTCCTCGCTGATCCGCTCGACGGCCGCCCAGCCCTCCCAGGTGGGGGCGCGGTCCGCCGACAGCAGTTCCTTGACCTCGGCGTCCACGGCGTCCGCGACCTCGTCGAAGCGGGCGGCGACGGTGTCGAGGAAGTGACCGGACACGTCGTCGTCCGCGAGTTCGCGGTAGAACTTCGCTCCGTGGAAGTCGTCCGGGCCGACCAGGTCGGAACGGAGGACCGTACGCGAAATCAGGCCGGAGACCGTGGAGTTGAGGCAGGCGGAAGGGATGAGGAAGTCCTCGCGGGTGCCGTAGGTCTTCACACAGCCGCCGGGGTCGGCGAGGACGGCGATCTCCGGGTCGAAGCCGTGGATGCCGGTGGCGGCGGCGAAGCCGTCCAGGGCCTGGGCGAGTTCACGGGTGATCGCGCCCTTGCCCGTCCATCCGTCGACGAAGACGACGTCGGCCGGGTCGTGGTGTGCGGCGAGCCAGCGCAGGGCGGTCTCGTCTATGCCCCGGCCGCGGACGATGGACACGGCGTAGTGCGGGAGGTCGAGCCCGTGCCGGTGCTGGGCATAGCGCCGCATGAGTACGCCGACGGGCGTGCCGGCGCGGGCGAGGGAGACCAGTACGGGACGCGGGGAGCGTTCGGCGAGGACGGTCTCGGTGACGGTGGCGACAGCGCGGGCGATGCGGGCTGCCGAAGTCTCGAGAGCCGCCTTGAAGAGCTGCTGGTACTGGACGGTCGGCTGGTACTCGACGGGCAGCGACTCGGCGTAGTGGGCGCCACCGCTCTGGATCGCTTCTTCGCGCTCCTCCGTCGGGGCCTCCAGCTCGACGTCCGAGAGGTCCTGGAGGAGCCAGCCGACGTCCTCGGGCGCGTAGGACGAGAAGGCGGGGCCGCGAAGGGGCTCGGGCATGGGCGGCTCCTGCCGTTGGTGGGCTTGCTCGGGTGCGTCGTCGGGTATGCCGGGCACACCGGGTATGTACGAAGGGACGACTGCCAGCACCACCTGCCCGGTGTGGGCGGCGAGGCCCGCGAGCAGGCCGTCCTGGGCGTGCAGTCCGGGGGTGTCGGCGGCGGAGTCGACCACGGCGACGACGGCGTCGAAGCCGGCGCCCGCGACGTTGTAGGCGTAGCGCGTGCCGGGGCCGTCGGCGGGGTTGTCGTGCGCGGGGAAGACGATCCGGGTGCGGATCGCGTAGCCCGGGTCGTCGACGGCGAGCACGGGTGAGCGGGTGGTCGTCGAGTACCGCACCTCGGCGTCGACGCGCTCCTCCAGCGCGGTGGCCAGCCTGAGCGGGGCGTACATCAGCTCCTCGAAGCCGAGGACCAGTACGCGGCGGGCGTCTTCGGGAAGCGCCCCGGCGATACGTTCCGCCATGCCCGGCAGCGCGGCCTCCAGTGCGGCCCGGTGCGCGGGAACGAAACCGTGCCGGCCTCCGTCCGGAACGCCACCTGGCCAGCCCAGTTCGACGCGGACGGTCCCAGCACTGGGGACGAGGGGGTCAGGGACGACGGTGGACACGTGGGCGGCTCCCGCGCCGGCGGGCGCTGCGCGCCTCGGGCCGACTGCCGGGGTGACGTCGTACCGCGCAACCAGGGCCTGGCCCTTTTCCAGTACGTCCTGCGGGAGGCGGACCGTGCCCGAGGCCATCGCGATCAGGTCGACCCGGGCGCCGATCTCGCGCGCGAAGTCCTCCAGCCGCCCCCGGTCCCGCACCGAGCGCATGTCGACCAGGGCCACGATCACGTACCACTCGCGCGGATAGCGTTCGTGCAGGTCGCGGATGGTGTTGAGCACCGTGTTGCCGGTGGAGAACTCGTCGTCGACCAGGACCAGCGGCCCTTCTCCGGCCAGCAGCGCGGGGTCCTCCGGCAGCAGCAGGTGCGAGGTGGCGTGCGAGTGGGACTCCTCGAAGCCGCCTGCCGTCGCGACGCCGTCGACCGGGCGGCGCGTCGAGTGGAGGTACGGCGCTACGCCCACGCCGTCCGCCACCGCGTGCCCGAGCCCGGTCGCCGTCTCGGCGTACCCGAGGACCACCGCGCCCGCGGCCGCCTCGTCGCCCAGCAGCTTCCGTACGTCCTCGCCGAGCGCGAACCCCGCGCGGTACACCCGCGAAGGCAACTGCGGCACGTGCTTGCCCAGTACGTTCGACACCAGCAGATGGGCCCGCTTCGGGTTGCGGCGCAGGGCCAGGCCCAGCAGATCGTTCAGCCCGCCCGGCTCCTGCCCCTCGCCGTCACCGACGAGTTCGACGCCGAGCCGCTCCGCGACCCACGTTCCCGACCACACCACGTCGTTCGTCCCCATCTCAGTCGGATATCCCCGCTGTCAGCAGCTCCACGAAGCCGATGTCCTCGCGCGCCACGCCGAAGACCTCGGCCCGCAGCAGCGTGCGCTCGGCCCACGCGCGATGCGGTTTCACTTCGTTCATCTTGTTCGTATACGCGGAACGCATCACTCCGCCACCGTCCCGCTCCGGCCGCAGGATGTCCTGCGCGTCGCTGAACTCCTCGTGGCTGACCACCGACAGCGCGTGCACGGGCAGCACGTGCGACGGGTGGATGCAGGTCTTGCCCAGCAGCCCGTTCGCGCGGTCCAGCGAGATCTCCCGCAGCAGCCCGTCCATGTCGTGCTCGATGAGCGACGCGCGCAGCGCCTCCGCCTGCCCCACGAAGGGGCTGCGGCGCAGCTGCGGCTTGAACATCCGCTCCTGGACCCGGAAGTACTCCCACACCGGGCCGGTGATCGTGAAACCCGTGCCGTCCGACCGGCCGAGCACATTCACCACGTCGGCGATGACCCCGGCCACGATCTGGACGTCGTACGCCGTCATGTCGGGCGCCCTGCGCAGCCCGTACGCCGAGCAGAAATCGGTGACGCCCAGGCGCAGTGCCAGCACGCGCTCCCGGTACTTGTCGACGGTGCGGGCGATGCCGGCGAGCGTCTCGGCGCGGGTCTCCAGATGGAGCAGCTGCGGCGATTCGAGCACGGGCATCGCGAAGAGGCGATGCCCGCTCGCCGCCTCCGCGGCCGTGAGCGCCTCCAGGAAGGCGACGCCGCGCTCCTCGGTGAACTTCGGCAGTACGAATCCGGACAGCAGCCGTGCCGAGGCCCCGAGCCGGTGCACCAGATCGGGAATCTGCGCGGGCTCGCGGACCCGGACGAACAGCAGCGGCAGCTCCGTGTCCCGCTCGTGGAGCTCCGCGAACTGCCGGACGAGATTCTCCTCGGCTCCGGCGACTTCCGCGTCGTCGATGGAATCTTCCAGGCAGAGCACCATCGAGACGACTCCGCGCCGCCCCTGCTTGGCCACGTCGTCGGCGAGCCGCGGCCGGGTGGCCGGGCTGTAGAGCGTGGCGCCGAGAGCGGCGGAAAGCGTACGGGCACAGGAGCCGGAGTCGAATACGACCGGCTCCTGGTGGAACAGGTTCTCCCGGACAGTGGGCGGGATATGCCCGAAATGACGCATGAAAATCCCCCCGTGCTGCCGTGTCGGCCCATCGTTGTATGGCCGGTAATAGTACGTAGGAGCAGTGTCAAGAGTTCCCTGCATACGTGAATTTCAGGTTACCCACGTGAATCCACTTACGCCTGCGAGGGCCCCGCGTTGTAGGTGGCGGCCCCGGGAGGGCAGGATGACGGGCATGACGCACGCCATGCTGAAGGGCTCGAACGTCCCGCTCGAAGCCACGGCCGTAAGGGCTGTGCTGCGCTGGACTCCCGGCCCGGACGTCCCCGAAGTGGACGCCTCGGCCCTGCTGCTCGGCGTCGACCGGCGCGTACGCTCCGACGAGGACTTCGTCTTCTACAACCAGCCCCGCCACCCCTCGGGCCTGGTGCGGAGCCTCGGCAAGAAGCGGCTGCCCGACGGGGTCACCGACTCGGTGCAGACGGACCTCGCGGCGCTCGAACCGGCCGTGGACCGGGTCCTTATCGTCGCGTCGACGGACGATGTGCCGTTCGAGCGCGTACGGGACCTGTGCATCCAGGTGTACGACGCCGGCGCGGCCGGGAGCGGTGAGCCGCTCGCGTACTTCGAGGTCAGGCCCGAGACGGGGGCGGAGACCGCGCTGATCTGCGGGGAGCTTTACCGGCGGGGCGAGGGCTGGAAGTTCCGGGCGCTGGGCGAGGGGTACTCGAACGGGTTGATCGGGCTCGCCACGGACCACGGGATCTCCGTGGACGAGACGGAGGGGGCGGGATCGGGGGACGAGGACGCTGGGTCTGAGGCGTCGCCGCCGACCTCTGCGTCCGCCGCTGCGTCTGCGTCTGATCAGGCCACGTCGGCTGATCCCACGCAGCCGATGCAGCCTGCGTACGGTTATCCGCAGCAGCCCGCTGCCGCGCCTGCGCCCGCCTATGGGTTTCCCCAGTCGGCATCGACTCAGCCCGCCTACGGGTACCCGCAGCCCGCTG
The DNA here is from genome assembly GCF_056836825.1 of Streptomyces sp. TRD_SC_5. Lineage (NCBI taxonomy): Bacteria > Bacillati > Actinomycetota > Actinomycetes > Kitasatosporales > Streptomycetaceae > Streptomyces > Streptomyces sp. TRD_SC_5. Next base: position 2,126,584 of record NZ_JBWZZS010000001.1, read on the forward strand.
CCGCGGCCGCCTTCGCTCCGGACCCGAATTTCCGGCTGCCGCCGCAGGGGCCGCAGTTCGTGCGCGGGCAGTAGAGCGGGACGGGGGCCTCAAACGCCGGACGGGCTGGAACTTGCCTGGGCGGCGATACGCAGCCCCCGGCGTCACGCCTTCGTCTTGTAGCCGCGGCCCCACTGCAGACCCCAGCCGTACAGGCGGTCCAGTTCCGCCTGAAAGCCGTAGACGAACTTCACCTCGCGGCGCACCATCAGGTCGCCCTTGCTGTTCTCGACGGTGAACACGGCGCACGAGCGGGCCTGCGGGGCGCGTTCGTCCAGTTCGATTTCTATCCGGGGGCCATTGCTCGGGAAGAGCGTCACCACGGCGTGCGTACGGTCGAAGGCCGGCGTCTGGTCGTAGATGTAGACGAAGACCAGCAGTCGCTTGATCGATTCTCGGTGGTCGAGGTTCACGTAGATCGTCTCGCCCGACGGGGAGCCGAAGCGGTCGTCGCCGCTGAGTTTGACGTACGGCGGCTCGTTCAGGCTGCCGAAGAAGCTGCCCAGCGGCTGTACGACGCCCTTGGTGCCGTCCACCAGCTCGTACAGGCAGCCGAGGTCGAGGTCGACGTTGACCACGCCCTGGGTGTGCGCCTGCACCAGTTCCGGCTGGAAGAACTTGAACGGCCGGCGCAGCACGCTCCCACCGCGCCGCGGCTTGTTGCCCCCGATGTCCGAAGTGCGCATCCGCCACGAAAGGTTGACGCGCAGATTGCCGGTGGTCGCGCCCTGCTTGGTGAGCGAGACCGACGGATTCCGCTTGGTCAGCTCGATCGCGTTGGACGCGGCATTGCCGGACGCGAACTGCTCGGCCGACCTGTCCCGCCGCAGGCTGTCCCAGATAGCCATCCCACCCACCCCCAGGTGTCTCGTAGAGCCCCCGCGCCACGCCCGTAAAGCCTCACGGGGCGGTCTCGAGGCCGACGCCTCGTGACCGCCCCGCTCAGAGCGTTCCTCAATCCCTACCGGGTCACACCCCGGACCCGACCTCAGTCTTGTCCCCCGAGGACGGCCCGCTGCCGCCCTCGGCGGCCGCGAGGCGCTTGTTGCGGCGGATCGAGGACCAGAACGAGGCCGCGATCAGGAAGACACCGACGAGACCGGTGATGATCTCGCTGATCTCGTGCTCGATGGTGATCAGCAGGATGGTCGCGAGCGCGCCGATCGCGTAGTGCGCGCCGTGCTCCAGGTAGACGTAGTCGTCAAGGGTGCCCTGACGGACCAGGTAGACGGTGAGCGAACGTACGTACATCGCGCCGATACCGAGGCCGAGCGCCATCCAGAAGATGTGGTTCGTGATGGCGAAGGCGCCGATGACACCGTCGAACGAGAACGAGGCGTCGAGGACTTCCAGGTACAGGAAGAGGAAGAACGCGGCCTTGCCCGCCAGACCGACGGCGGAGACTTGCTTGCCTTCCGCCTTGGCCTTCTCCTCCTCGTCGTGCTCGCGTTCCTCTTCTTCCTCGATCTTGTTCTCGAAGTGACTGGAGAGACCACCGACGATGAGGTACGTGATCAGGCCGGCGACGCCGGAGAGCAGTACCGTGGCCGACTTGTCCTGGTACCCCGTGCTCGTGTGCGCGTGCGTCGCGAAGGTCATCGCCGTGCCGAGCAGGACGATGAGCGCGATGCAGACCGACAGCATGTCGACCTTGCCGAGCTTGGCCAGCGGACGCTCGAGCCAGCCGAGCCACTTGATGTCCCGGTCCTCGAAAATGAAGTCCAGGAAGATCATGAGCAGGAACATTCCGCCGAAGGCCGCGATCGCCGGGTGGGCGTCCGTGACCAGGGCTTCGTACTGCTGGGGCTGGTCCATCGCGAGCTGAATCGCCTCGATGGGACCGACCTTGGCACTGATCGCGACAATGGCGACAGGGAAGACCAGCCGCATACCGAAAACGGCGATCAGGATGCCGATGGTGAGGAAGATCTTCTGCCAGAAGGCATTCATCTTCTTCAGGATTCCGGCGTTGACAACCGCGTTGTCGAAGGACAGTGAGATCTCGAGGATCGACAGGATCAGTACGATCCCGAACGCCTCCCACCCCCACTGCCAGGCGGCGAAGGCCAGACCGAATGCCGTGACGGCAAACGACCAGCCGAAGGTTTTCAGAACCACTGGTTACCCCATCGTGTAAGTACGGGTCTCCTCCGCGCCGTGCGCGGCTTTACGAAACGTTGACGCCGAAGTCTAGGGCGATGCCCCGCAGACCCGACGCATACCCCTGGCCGACGGCTCGGAACTTCCATTCTCCGCCGTACCGGTACACCTCACCGAAGATCATCGCGGTCTCGCTGGAGGCGTCCTCGGAGAGGTCGTAACGGGCCAGCTCCTGACCGTCCGCCTGGTTCACCACCCGGATGAAGGCATTGCTGACCTGGCCGAACGTCTGCCCGCGATTGTCGGCGTCGTGGATCGAGACGGGAAAGACGATCTTGTCGCAGTGCTCGGGCACGAGGGAGAGGTCGATGATCATCGACTCGTCGTCGCCGTCGCCCTCACCGGTCAGGTTGTCACCGGTGTGCTCGACCGAGCCCTCGGGGCTCTTGAGGTTGTTGTAGAAGACGAAGTACTCGTCGCCGAGCACCCGGCCGTTCTGGCACAGCAGCGCGCTGGCATCGAGGTCGAAGGGGGCTCCGGTGGTGGAGCGCGCATCCCAGCCGAGCCCGACCAGCACCTGAGTGAGGTCCGGTGCGGCCTTGGAGAGGGAGACATTGCCTCCCTTGGCGAGCGTGACGCCCATGATCTTGCTTCCTCCCCGCGGTACGGAAATGAGTGGTGAGGCGACGCGTCCGGCGCCGCGGGTACGGGTGTGCGGCGCCGGACGAAGAGAGGGGCCTCGCTCAGACGTTGACGCCGAAGTCCTGCGCGATGCCGCGCAGGCCCGAGGCGTAACCCTGGCCGATGGCCCGGAACTTCCACTCCGCCTGGTTGCGGTACAGCTCGCCGAAGACCATCGCGGTCTCGGTCGAGGCGTCCTCGCTCAGGTCGTAGCGCGCCAGCTCCGTGTTGTCGGCCTGGTTCACGACGCGGATGTACGCGTTGCGGACCTGGCCGAAGCTCTGCTGCCTGGCCTCGGCCTCGTAGATCGAGACCGGGAACACGATCTTGGCGACGTCGGCCGGCACACCGGCCAGGTTCACCTTGATGACCTCGTCGTCGCCCTCGCCCTCACCGGTGGTGTTGTCACCGGTGTGCTCGACGGAGCCGTCGGGGCTCTTGAGGTTGTTGAAGAAGACGAAGTTCGAGTCGTTGGTGACCTTGCCCTCCGCGTTGGTCAGCAGCGCGCTGGCGTCGAGGTCGAAGTCACCCCCGGTGGTGGTACGAGCGTCCCAGCCCAGACCGACGATGACCGCGGTCAGGTTGGGGGCGGCCTTGGTCAGCGAGACGTTGCCGCCCTTGCTGAGGCTGACTCCCACGAGTCCTCCAAAAAATGTGTCGAGGGGCCGAGGGACCCCCGTAATGCGCCGGCATCGGATCAACGAGTCGATCCTAGTGACCGGTTCCCGTACGCAGCATGCCCGGTGTCGCGATTTTTCGGGCGTTCGGCGACTCGCTTCAGAGCGTGCCCAGCGCCTTGAGGTAGTCGTCGAGGTCCCGGGCGTCGGGCAGCCCGTTCACCACGGTCCAGCGCACCACGCCCGCCTTGTCGATGACGAAGGTGCCGCGCACCGCGCAGCCCTTGTCCTCGTCGAAGACGCCGTACGCGCGCGAGGCCTCACCGTGCGGCCAGAAGTCCGACAGGAGCGGGAACTCGAAGCCCTCCTGCTCGGCGTAGACGCGCAGAGTGTGGATGGAGTCGGTGGACACGGCGAGCAGCTGTACGTCGTCGTTGACGAATTTCGGCAGTTCGTCGCGCAGCGCCCGCAGCTCGCCCGTACAGACACCGGTGAAGGCGAACGGGTAGAAGACCAGGACCACGTTCTTGCCGACGCCGGGAAGCCGGAGGTCGGACAGCTTCACCGTGCGACCGTGGTTGTCCTTCAGCTCGAAGTCCGGGGCCTCGCTGCCCACCTCGATCGCCATGGATGCGCATCTCCTCATGGAGTCATTGGGCCATTGGTGTCCGGCCAGCCTACGCACAGGGCCCCCGCCGACAGACGTCGGCGGGGGCCCTGTTTCGCCTTGGGCGCAGCCTGCTCATGAGGAGTCTGCTCGGACGCGGCGGTGGCTCAGCGCTTGCCTGCCTTCGGGGTCACCAGCCGGCCTGCGCTCCAGTCCTTGCCCGCACTGAAGGTCTTCGTCTGGGAAAAACCTGCCGTCTGGGCGGCCTCGCTGATGTCGCTGGGCTCGACGTAGCCGTCGCGGCCGGTCTTCGGAGTCAGCAGCAGTACGATGCCGCCTTCCTCAAGCAGACCAATGGCGTCCACCAGCGCGTCCGTAAGGTCGCCGTCCTCGTCACGGAACCAGAGAAGAACGACGTCGGCGACGTCGTCGTAGTCCTCGTCGACGATTTCCTGGCCGGTGATCGCCTCAATGCCCTCACGGAGTTCCTGCTCGACGTCGTCGTCGTAGCCGATCTCCTGGACCACCTGTCCGGGCTCGAACCCCAGGCGTAGCGCCGGGTTGGTCCGCTCCTCCGCGTGGTCCGCGGTCGCGCTCACGGATTGCCTCCTGATCATGTTTTGGGGAATACCTTCAGCCCACGCGCGTGCGTGGGCGTTGGCCGTAGTCCACACGTGCGGGACCGATCGCGCAAGTACCCGGCCGTGGAGACAGCCGAAACGGTGACGGATGGGGCCGGTTCACCGCAACTCCAGACGAGGCCGGAGACGGGTTCGGTGATCCATCCCACACCTTTGGGACACGTTTGTAAGCCTACGCGGCTTCGGTGGGCCAATCGGGCCCGAACAGCCTTACGGAACGCATAAACGCGTTGGGCGTAAGGTTGCGATTTGGCCGGACCCATCCCCGGGCCGACGCCGAGCCTCTTTGCCGAGTGGTGGTTACCCCTCGGTAGAGGTGACGTTTGCGATTCCGGGGTACACGATGGAGGCGGCGCGACACCCCTCAAGACCCAACCAGCGAAGGAACAGCGTGGCTTCCGGATCCGATCGTAATCCGATCATCATTGGCGGCCTTCCGAGCCAGGTCCCGGACTTTGATCCTGAAGAGACCCAGGAATGGCTCGACTCCCTCGACGCCGCCGTCGACGAGCGGGGCCGCGAGCGCGCCCGCTACCTGATGCTCCGCCTCATCGAACGCGCGCGCGAGAAGCGCGTCGCCGTCCCCGAGATGCGCAGCACGGACTACGTCAACACCATCGCCACCAAGGACGAGCCGTTCTTCCCCGGCAACGAGGAGATCGAGCGCAAGGTCCTCAACGCGACCCGCTGGAACGCGGCCGTGATGGTGTCCCGCGCGCAGCGCCCGGGGATCGGCGTCGGCGGTCACATCGCCACGTTCGCCTCTTCCGCCTCCCTGTACGACGTCGGCTTCAACCACTTCTTCCGGGGCAAGGACGAGGGCGACGGCGGCGACCAGATCTTCTTCCAGGGGCACGCCTCCCCCGGGATCTACGCCCGCGCGTTCCTGCTGGACCGGCTGAGCGAGCAGCAGCTCGACGCCTTCCGCCAGGAGAAGTCGAAGGCGCCGAACGGTCTGTCGTCGTACCCGCACCCGCGGCTGATGCCGGACTTCTGGGAGTTCCCGACCGTCTCGATGGGCCTCGGCCCCCTCGGCGCGATCTACCAGGCGCGGATGAACCGCTACATGGAGGCGCGCGGCATCGCCGACACCTCCAAGTCGCATGTCTGGGCGTACCTCGGTGACGGCGAGATGGACGAGCCCGAGTCGCTCGGCCAGCTCTCCATCGCCGCCCGTGAGAACCTCGACAACCTGACCTTCGTCGTCAACTGCAACCTCCAGCGCCTCGACGGCCCGGTGCGCGGCAACGGCAAGGTCATCCAGGAGCTGGAGTCGCAGTTCCGTGGCGCCGGCTGGAACGTCATCAAGCTGGTCTGGGACCGGAGCTGGGACCCGCTGCTCGCGCAGGACCGCGACGGCGTGCTGGTCAACAGGCTCAACACGACCCCGGACGGTCAGTTCCAGACGTACGCGACGGAGACGGGCGCGTACATCCGCAACCACTTCTTCGGTGACGACCACCGGCTGCGCGCCATGGTCGAGAACATGACCGACGACCAGATCCTGCACCTGGGACGCGGCGGTCACGACCACAAGAAGGTGTACGCGGCGTACGCGGCGGCCAAGGCGCACAAGGGCCAGCCGACCGTGATCCTCGCCCAGACCGTCAAGGGCTGGACGCTGGGGCCGAACTTCGAGGGCCGCAACGCGACCCACCAGATGAAGAAGCTGACGGTCGAGGACCTGAAGCGCTTCCGCGACCGGCTGCACATCCCGATCACGGACAAGCAGCTGGACGAGGGCTACCCGCCGTACTACCACCCGGGCCGCAAGTCCGAGGAGATCCAGTACATGCACGACCGGCGCAACGCGCTGGGCGGGTACGTACCGACGCGTGTCGTACGGGCGAAGCCGCTGCCGCTGCCGGCCGAGAAGACGTACGCGGCCGCGAAGAAGGGGTCCGGTCAGCAGTCGATCGCCACGACCATGGCGTTCGTGCGCGTGCTGAAGGACCTCATGCGGGACAAGGAGATCGGCAAGCGGTTCGTGCTGATCGCGCCCGACGAGTACCGCACCTTCGGTATGGACGCTTTCTTCCCGAGTGCGAAGATCTACAACCCGCTCGGCCAGCAGTACGAGGCGGTCGACCGCGACCTGCTGCTCGCGTACAAGGAGTCGCCGACCGGCCAGATGCTGCACGACGGCATCTCCGAGGCGGGCTGCACCGCCTCGCTGATCGCCGCGGGTTCGGCGTACGCGACGCACGGCGAGCCGCTGATCCCGGTCTACGTCTTCTACTCGATGTTCGGTTTCCAGCGGACCGGCGACCAGTTCTGGCAGATGGCCGACCAGCTCGCGCGCGGATTCGTTCTGGGCGCGACCGCCGGTCGTACGACTCTGACCGGTGAGGGCCTCCAGCACGCCGACGGCCACTCGCAGCTGCTCGCCTCGACGAACCCGGCCTGTGTGTCGTACGACCCGGCCTTCGGGTACGAGATCGCGCACATCGTCGAGGACGGTCTGAAGCGGATGTACGGCGGGACCGCCGACGAGAACGAGGACATCTTCTACTACCTGACCGTCTACAACGAGCCGATCCAGCACCCGGCCGAGCCCGAGAACGTCGATGCCGAGGGCATCCTCAAGGGCATCTACCGCTTCAAGGAGGGCGAGAAGGGCGCGATCGCGGCCCAGATCATGGCCTCCGGTGTGGCGGTCCCGTGGGCGGTCGAGGCCCAGCAGATCCTCGCCGACGAGTGGAACGTCAAGGCCGACGTCTGGTCCGCGACCTCCTGGAACGAGCTGCGCCGCGACGCGGTCTCGGTGGAGGAGTACAACCTGCTCCACCCGGAGGAGGAGATGCGCGTTCCGTACGTGACGCAGAAGCTCTCCGGCGCGCAGGGTCCGTTCGTGGCGGTCTCCGACTGGATGCGTTCGGTTCCGGACCAGATTTCGCGCTGGGTACCGGGTGTGTACTCCTCGCTCGGCGCGGACGGCTTCGGCTTCGCCGACACCCGTGGGGCGGCCCGCCGCTACTTCCACATCGACGCGCAGTCGATCGTCCTGGCGGTGCTCACCGAGCTCGCCAAGGAGGGCAAGATCGACCGCTCGGCGCTGAAGCAGGCGGTCGACCGTTACCGGCTGCTGGACGTGTCGGCGGCCGACCCCGGTGCGGCCGGCGGCGACGCGTAAGCACCTCGTAGAACGGCGACGGGCGGCGGGACCCTCTGGTCCGCCGCCCGTCGTCGTTCCCTACCATTCGGGCATGAAGGTGCAGACCGCGCAGATCCGGTGGGAACAGCGCACACAGGGGATCCTGCTGGGGCTGGCAGGGGCATTCGCCGTCGCGTACGCGGTCCCGATCGTCGCTCCCGACGCCAACAGCGTGGTGCGGCGGGTCTGCACGGTGACCGAGTGGGTGGTGTGGGGCGCGTTCGCCCTGGACTACGTCGTACGGCTGTCGCTGTCGCCCAGCAAGCGGCTGTTCGTCCGCAGCCATCCACTGGACCTGCTCGCCGTACTGCTGCCGCTGCTGCGCCCGCTCCAGCTGCTGCGGCTCGTCTCCACGCTGCTGCTGGTCGGCCGACGGGCCAGGATGGCGCCGCAGATCCAGCTCACGACGTATGTCGGGGGCGCGGTCGTGGGTCTGCTGATGTTCGGCTCGCTGGCCGTACTGGAGGTCGAGCGGGGCTCCCCCGACGGGAACATCAAGACGCTGGGTGACGCGGTGTGGTGGTCGTTCACGACGATGACGACGGTCGGGTACGGAGACCATTCGCCCACGACCGGGCTCGGGCGGGTGCTGGCGGTCGGCCTGATGCTTTCGGGGATCGCGCTGCTGGGTGTGGTGACGGCGAACATCGCGGCCTGGTTCATCTCCCGCTTCGAGCGGGACGACGTGGAGGGGCGCCGCCAGACGGCCGCGATCGCGCTGCTCACGGAGGAAGTGCGGGCCCTGCGGGCGCAGGTCTCGGAGCTGGCGTCGGGGGCGGCGGCCTCGGCCCCCGGTACGCCTGAGGGGCCGCCCGTGAGGACGGCCCCGACGCCACGAGCATCCTGCGCGGCGCGTCAGATCGACATGCCGTAGACGGCCGCGCCGCCTATCAGCGCGATGATCGCGAGGACGGTGATGATCAGACCGAGTACGAAGCCGATCACGGCCGGGACATTGCCGGTGTTGAAGCGCTTGCCCATGGCGATCCAGCCGGTGATCAGCGCGATCGGACCGAGGACAATGCCGAGGGTGAAGAAGCCGACAATGCCGCAGACGAGTGAGACCCAGCTGAGGGCGCTGGTGTTGGACGGGCTGTGTGTGCGGCTGTTGCTCGCCATGGTCACTCCCTGAGTCGTGCCCTGGAATTCGTGTGATCCGGGCTTGACCACCGCTTGCCCCGCTTTCCCGCGGGCATCCCCCTCAGTTCTCCCACACTTTGAACGCCCGCACCCGGTAGGGAGATTGCGGCACCCACGTCCCGCCGCCCGGATACGTCTCGAACTCACCCGTCTCCGCGCACTCCGCGGACTGGTACGTCGTGACCGGCCGGCCGGTACGGTTGGCCACGGACTGGGCGTCGGTGCCGGGTGGGAGCGCGACGCAGCTCTCGATGTCCGTGCCGGACAGTTCGTGGGTCTGGCGGCCGCCCCTGAAGTCCGGCTTGGCCCAGAGACAGAGCTCCCCGGTCGCGCAGGCGCCGAGACGCTGCGGCCCCGCGTGGGCGGGTTGCGGCAGCAGTGCGGTGAGGGCCAGGGCTCCGGCCGCGAGGACAGTCGTACGCATCATCGGAATCAACCCCCGTGCGATGTGGATCAGTTGACCTCACCCTGAGCTGCGGGAACGCGGCGGCGGAAGAGGGTGGGGGCTGTTCCACCCGGATAGGCGACAGCCCCGCCGGAACCGTCCGGCGGGGCTGTCGTACGCACCAGGTTGACGTCAGATGTGGGCGCCGCCCGCAGCCGCGTCCGCGTTCGCGCCGCGCTTCGTCAAGGTGGCGACGAGCGCCGCGACGACGGCGACGACACCGGCGACGGTGAAGGCGAGGTGCATGCCCGACACGAACGTGTCATGGATGACCGCACCGATCTTGTCGATGACCGGCGGTTCCAGGCCCGCCTTGGCCAGCTCCTTCGCCGGCACGGAGGCGAACTCGGCCGCCTCCTCCAGCTTGGGGTCGGCCGGAATCGGGATGCCGGCTTCCTTCCAGTTGCCCGCGAAGTCGGCGCTGACCTTCGAGGACATGATCGCGCCGAGGACCGCGGTGCCGAGGGCGCCGCCGACCTGCATGGCGGCCTGCTGGAGACCGCCCGCGACCCCGGAGAGCTCCATCGGGGCGTTGCCGACGATGACCTCGGTGGCGCCGACCATGACCGGCGCGAGGCCGAGGCCCAGGAGTCCGAACCACAGCGACATCATCAGCGTGCTCGTGTCGGCCGTGAGCGTCGTCATGCCGAACATGGCGGCCGCCGTGGCGACCATGCCGCCGACGAGCGGGACCCGCGGGCCGAACTTGGTGATGAGCACGCCCGCCAGCGGCGAGGAGACGATCATCATGCCGGTCAGCGGCAGCAGGTGCAGGCCGCTGTCGACCGGGCTCATGCCGTGGACGCCCTGAAGGAAGAACGTCACGAAGAACAGGCCGCCCATGAAGGCGATGGCCATGAGGACCATGAGGACGACACCCGCGGAGAGCGGGACGGACCGGAACATGGCGAGCGGGATGAGCGGTTCCTTGACCTTCGTCTCCCAGACGGCGAAGACCACGAAGAGGACGACGGAAGCGCCCAGCCAGGCCCAGGTGCTGGGGCTGTCCCAGCCCCACTCGCCGGCCTTGATGATGCCCCAGACCATGGCGAACATCGCGCCGGAGAGCAGCACGATGCCGGGGATGTCGAAGGAGCGCGGGGCGTTCGCCGCGCGGTGGTCCTTGAGGATCACCAGGCCGAAGGCCAGCGCGACGATCCCGACGGGCACGTTGATGAAGAAGACGGACTGCCAGTTGACGTGCTCGACGAGCAGACCGCCGACGATGGGGCCGCCGGCGGTGGACGCGCCGATGACCATGCCCCAGATGCCGATGGCCATGTTCAGCTTCTCGGCCGGGAAAGTGGCGCGCAGCAGGCCGAGCGCGGCCGGCATGAGGAGTGCGCCGAACAGTCCCTGGAGTACCCGGAAGGTGATGACCAGGGAGATCTCGCTGGACAGGCCGATGGCCCCGGAGGCGAGAGCGAAGCCGGCGATGCCTATCAGGAAGGTCTGGCGGTGGCCGAAGCGGTCGCCGAGCTTGCCCGCGGTGATCAGGGCGACGGCGAGGGCGAGGAGGTAGCCGTTGGTGATCCACTGGACGTCGGCGAGCGAGGCGCCGAGGTCCTTCTGGATGGCGGGGTTGGCGATCGCGACGATCGTGCCGTCGAGCGCGACCATCATCACGCCGATGGCAACTCCGAAGAGCGTCAGCCAGGGGTGGCCACGGAGCCCCTTGGCCGGCGCAGGCGCGGGATCCTGCGGCGGCGGCGCCTTGTCGATGGTGGTCTGACTAGTCATACCCACGAGGCTAATGTCAGCCGCTGACAGTTGACAAACGAATTCACAAGCTGGTAACTGTCACGTAGCTCACAGGTATCCTGAGCTGGACAAAGACGAAAAGAGGCGCACCCACGGATGACCGAGCAGCAGACGACCGGCGAGTCGACGACGGGACTGCGCGAGCGCAAGAAGCAGCGCACCCGCGACGCCCTGCTGCGGGTCGCGCTCGAGCTCTTCACCACACAGGGGTACGAGCACACGACCGTCGACGAGATCGCCGACACCGTCGAAGTCTCCCAGCGCACCTTCTTCCGCTATTTCGCCAGCAAGGAGGAAGTCGCCTTCGCCGTCCAGGAGATGGTGGAGTCGCACTTCGTGGCGGAGCTGCGCTCGCGTCCCGCCGACGAGCGGCCGTTCGCCGCCATGCGCAACGCGGTCCTCTTCGCCTGGGACACCATCGGCGAGGCGATCGAAGCAGTCGTCCCGGTCGAACTGCACATGCGCACCTACCTGATGATCGAATCGACGCCCGCCCTGCTCGCCGCCCATCTGCGCCGCTCCACCGAGCTGGAGGAGCAGACCGCGCAGATCGTCGCCGACCGCGAAGGGCTCGACCTGGACACCGACCCGCGGCCACGTATCGCCGTCGCGGCGTTCACCGGCGTCATGCGGGTGACGGGGCGGCTGTGGGGGCAGGGCGAGGACACCAGCCCGGAGTCGATCAGGAGGCTGACCGAGCTCTACCTGGACCACTTGGAACCGGCGCTCGCTGCCGACTGGCGCGCCCCGGCGCGTACGCCGGGCATGCCGGACACACACGTAGGGTGACGGAGCCTCAGCCACCCCCGCCTTCAAACGTGATCCGCGTCACGGATTTCGCGACGAGCCCCACGCTTCTCCTAGGGTGGCTCGCAGTGACTTCTTTCGACTCCTCCCCCACCCTCAACGCATGGCGCGCGCTGCTCGCTCTCGGCGTGGTGTTCGTCCTGCTGGCCACCACCGGCTGGACCGCGATACGCCTCCACAAGAACGACTCCGACCTCCGTACGGCGTCGCTGGCCGCCTGGGACCGGGAGGGCATCGACGGCCGCGAGCTGCCGGAGGCCGGATCGACGCCCAACCGGCTCGCCCGCTTCTTCTCCGGCCTCACCGCCTCGCAGCGCACCCGGCTCGTCGACCGCTACCCACTGGTCGTCGGCAACCTGAACGGCGTGCCGCTCACGCTGCGCTACCGCGCCAACCACTTGGCGCTCGCACAGGCGCGCGCGGTCGAGCGGGAGCGTATGCACGACGAACGCCTCACTCCCTCGGGCCGTCAGACGGCGGCCCGCAGAATGCAGCGCTTCGAGTCGCTGATGGGCGAGGGGCGGCAGATCCTCGCGTTCGACCCCGTCGGCTCCGGCCAGGTCGCCGAGGTCTTCGGCGACCTCGGGCGCGCCGAGCGGGTCTCGGTCGTCGTTCCCGGCGTCGACACCAATGTGGTGAACTTCGAGCGGACGCGCCGCCAGTACACCGCTCCGGTCGGCATGGCGAAGTCGCTGTACGCCGCCGAGCGCGCCGCGTCGCCCCGTACCCGTACCGCCGTCATCGCCTGGGCCGACTACACCTCGCCCGTCGGCGTCGGCATGGACGCGGCCATCGGCCGGCTCGCCAGGGACGGCTCCAAGCGGCTCGACTCCATGGTGCGGGCACTGCCCGGCGACTCGAAGGTGTCGCTGTTCTGCCACAGCTACGGCTCGGTGGTGTGCGGCGTCGCCGCCCCCGCGCTGCCGCCCAGGGTCTCCGACATCGCGGTCGCCGGCAGCCCCGGCATGCGGGTCGAGAGCGCGAAGGAACTGCGCACCGGGGCCCGGGTGTGGGCCACCCGGGACCACGACGACTGGATCCAGGACGTGCCCTACCTGGCGGTCGGCGGGCTCGGACACGGGGCGGACCCGGTGACTCCCGAGTTCGGGGCGCGGGTCTTCTCGGCGACCGGTGCGGTGGGGCACGCGGGCTATTTCGAGCCGGGGACAGAAAGCCTGAGCAACTTCGCCTGGATAGGCGTCGGCTCGTACTCCACGGTGAGCTGTGCGGGCGACGGCGGGGCCTGCCGAAGTGGAATTTCCGGTGCGGAAGCGAACTGACGCGCGTAGAACCTCGTGGCGACCCGAGTGTGACCGGAGCATGGCCCGAACATCGCACCCGGCACCGAGGGGCGACGCGTGGGCGCACGCCGCATACGATGAGCCGCATGGGTGATGTGCTGGCCGGAATTCATGCCACCTGGGAGTTCGAAAGCGACTCCGTGCTCATCCGCTTCGAACGGGGGATCCGCACGCCGAAGCTGTTCCAGGCACTCGGCGAACGACGCATCCCGCACGAGGCGCTGGCGTCGGTGACCCTGACGCCGGGCAAGCGCGGCACAGTCGTTCTGCACGCGACCCCAAGACCGGGCGCCGACCCGCTCATGGAGGCCGCGGCCGGGCAGTTGCGGGACGGCGCCGACCCGTACCGGCTGGTGCTGCCGGCCGAGCGCGAGACGCTCGCGGAGTACTACGGCGACGAACTGCGCGCCCGGCTCGCCCCCGAGGCGTGGAGGCCCGCCGAGAAGTTCCTGGTGGCCGCACCGCAGGCGCCGCGGCATTTCAAGGCGTACGACGGCAAGGCGTCCTTCGACGGGTCGCGGGTGTCGTTCCGCTGGTTCTGGACGGGCGCGTCCTCCGCGAAGTGGAAGGCGGGCGACCAGAACTTCCGCATCCAGGAGCTGAACGGCGTCGAGTGGCGCTCCCCCGACGTCTTCGACGGGTACCTGCGGCTCCTGCGGCGCGGCGGCGGCCCGACCGCGTTCCCGCCGTCTGCGCAGCAGCAGTCGGCCCAGGCCGACCAGGACCCCGCCGCCGTCGTCTTCGGCCTCGGCTACGGCCCGGTGCACGAGTCCCTGCCGTTCGCCGCGGCGGTACTCGGCGCGGTCCGCACGGGGAGCGCGCCCCCGCGGGACCCGGCATCGGACGAGCCCGTGCCGGTGCCCGTCGCCGCGCGGCGCGACCCCGCCGACATCGCCGAACGGATACGCCACCTCGGCGACCTGCGCGAGGCGGGCCTGGTCACGGACGAGGAGTTCACCGCGAAGAAGGCGGAACTGCTGGCGGAGCTCTAGGGGCGGGCGGCCCGTGCGGGCCGCCCCTTCCCGAAACCGGGGCGCTGCCCCGGCCCCGGTCCTCACACGCCGGACGGGCTGGAATTGCTGAGCGTGGCGGGGCTCCGGGCCGGGGGTGTCGCCGTAGTACCCAGGTATTACGGCGGTCTCCGCACCCGGGTATGACGACCGTGCGCACCGGGGCTGCCTACGCTGGCCGGGCCATGACCGAACCTTCCGCTCCCCCGCCCCCCACCGACGGCCTCATCACCGCCGGGCGGCGCAATCTGCGTGCCCTCGGCCATGCCGTCACGCATCCCTCCCACGCGCCGACGCCCCTGTTCGCCGACGCCCCGAAGCGGTGGCAGCGGTTGCTGCCGTACGCCGTGGTGGTCGGCCTCGTCGCCACCTTCCTCCCTGTCACGATCAGCGTCCTCAGCACCGACTACGGCGTACCCGGCGGGCTTGCCGGGGCCATTGCCGCCGCGCAGACCGTTCCGCTGCTGATGATCGCCCACCGGCCGCTCCAGGCCTGGTGGATCATCCTGCCCGCCGATGTCGTCGGCGGGCTGTTCGCCCTGGACGGGCTCGGTACGGACGACCCCTGGCCGTGGACCCCGCCCGTCATCGTGGCGTACCTCTTTCTGCTGCTCGCGCTGGCACTTCGCGAGACGCGCCAGACCCTGATCGGGGTCTGGCTCGTCACCGGCGCGTCCGGTCTCGTCCTCGGCCGGCTCTTCCCGGAAGGGAGCGACGGTACGAACGTCCTGCTGATCGTCCTCAGCGCCGTCGTCCTCGTCATCGGCGGCGCGCTGCGCGAGCGCGGCGAAGCGCAGCGGCGGCTCGTCGAGCAGGAGACCATCAGCGAGGCGGAGCGGGCGCAGCGCACGCTGCTCGAAGAACGCACCCGTATCGCCCGCGAGCTGCACGACGTCGTCGCCCACCACATGTCGGTCATCACCGTCCAGGCGGACTCCGCGCCGTACCGCGTCGGCGGCCTCTCCTCCGAGGCGCAGGAGGAGTTCGCCTCGATCGCCGCGAGCGCGCGGGAGTCGCTGACCGAGATGCGGAGGCTGCTTTCGGTGCTGCGCAGCGAGGACGCCACGGGTGAGCGGGCTCCGCAACCCGGCCTCGACCGGCTCCAACAGCTCGTCGAAGCGACGGTACGGACCGGGGTTCCGGCCGAGCTGTCCCTCGGCACGGGCCTCACCGACGCGGGTCGGCTGCCGCAGTCCATCGACCTGTCGGCGTACCGCATCGTCCAAGAGGCCCTGGCCAACGTCGTGCGGCACGCGCCCGGCGCGACCACCCGCGTCTCCGTCTCCTCCGACGGCACCGACCTCACCGTCCTCGTCGTCAACGGCCCTCCCGCCGGGCCGACATCGCCCGTCGAGGCGAGCGGGGCGGGCGGACACGGCCTCGTCGGGATGCGTGAACGCGTACGGTTGACCGGCGGCACGCTCGACACCGGCCCGCTGCCCGACGGCGGTTTCCGGGTCGCCGCCCGGCTTCCCCTCGGCGCGAAGGACCCCACCACTCCATGACCATCCGCGTGATCATCGTCGACGACCAGGCCATGGTGCGGGCGGGGTTCGCCGCGCTGCTGTCGGCGCAGAGCGACATCGACGTGGTGGGTGAGGCGCCGGACGGACGGCAGGGGATCGAGGTCAGCCGGAACACTCATCCCGACGTGGTCCTCATGGACGTACGGATGCCCGAGATGGACGGGCTCGCGGCGGCGCGTGAGCTGCTGGACCCGCCGGTCGGGGTCGTCCACCGGCCGAAGGTCCTGATGCTCACGACGTTCGACGTGGACGACTACGTGTACGAGGCGCTGCGCGCCGGGGCGTCCGGGTTCCTGCTGAAGGACGCACCGCCTGCGGACCTGATCTCCGCGGTGCGGGTGGTGGCGGCCGGAGAGGCGCTGCTGGCACCGTCGGTGACGCGGCGTCTGATCGCGGACTTCGCGCGGCAGCGGCCGGCGCCGCGCAAGGACCCGTCGCTGCGGCTCAACGGGCTTACGCCGCGCGAGACGGAGGTTCTGGAGCTGATCGCCCGGGGGTTGTCGAATCAGGAGATCGCGGCGTCGCTGGTGCTGGCGGAACAGACCGTGAAGACGCACATCGGCCGCGTCCTGGCCAAACTGGACCTGCGCGACCGCGCGCAGGCGGTGATCTTCGCGTACGAGTCGGGGCTGGTTTCGCCGGGGTCGTGACGGGGGGGCATGTGCCGGGGGCCGGGACCTACGGGAGCGGCATTCGGGACTGCACGATTCAGGCGCGACGCGGGGGTGCCTGAAAGCCTCCCCGGCGTCCTGCCCACACATCACGCTTTACGTCCCGAACACCGCTCCCTACGGCCCCGGCCCCCTCCCGCACTCCGGAACCGACCCCCACCCAGCAACACGCCGCCCCTCGCGCACAACACCCCTGCGGGGGCGGGCGGGTGGCCCGCCCCGGTCCCGTGCAGCGTTCGCCGGGGAGAGGGGGCGGGTCGCGCAGGGGGCGGTGTTCGGGACGTAGAGCGTGATTTGTGCGCAGGGAGTGGGCTTCGTACAAAGGGCGCTGCGGCGCGGCTAAATCATGCAGTCCCGAACGCCGCCCCCGGAGCGGCCCGGCCCCGGCTCGCGCCCCGAGAGCCTCCCCCTACCCCGGTAGCACCCCCGACTTGGCTCTCCGGGGTGACGCCCCCTCAAGCGTCCTCTTCCTACCTTCCTCTCCGCCAGCCACTGGACGAGAAGCAGAAGAAGAGGGAATCATGCGCCGCTTCAAGAGGACCCTGGTCGCGGTCGCTCTCGCGACAACTGTCGTTTCGGGCACCGCCGGCTGGGCCTCCGGCACCGCGCAGGAGCCCGTCACCGGCCCGCCCCCCGGCACCGCCGCCTGGCAGCGCGAGGGGCTGCCCGACCCCGCCGCGACCACCCCCGCCCAATTCGCCCGCTTCTTCGCGGCGCTCAGCCAGGACCGGCAGCAGGACCTCGTCCGCCGCCACCCCACCGTCGTGGGCAACCTCGACGGCGCCCCCGTCGAGCTCCGTTACGCCGCCAACTCCCGCACCGCGAAAGCCCGCGGCTTCGCCCGCTTCGCCGAGCCCGGCCGCCAGATCCTCGCCCTCGACCCGCGCGGCCGCGGCCAAGTCGCCGAGGTGTACGGGGATTTGCGCAAGGCCGAGCACGTGGCCGTCGTCGTCCCCGGTTCGGACATCGACGCCCGCACCTTCGACCGTACGAACGACCCCTACGGCACCCCGGCCGGCATGGCCAAGTCCCTGCGCGACGCGACAAAGGGTCACCGCACCGCCGTGATCGCCTGGGCCGGTTACACCACCCCCGTCGGCGTGGGCCTGGACGCCGCCACCGGGGACCTCGCCGAGGCCGGCGCCGACCGCCTCGCCCGGCTGACGGACGGGCTCGACGCCACCGGCGCCCCGGACCCGGCCCTCTTCTGCCACAGCTACGGCTCCGTGGTCTGCGGCCTGGCCGCCCCGCGCCTCGACGCCGCCGACGTCGTCGCGCTCGGCTCCCCCGGGATGCGCGCGGACAGCGTCGACGACCTGCGCACGGACGCCCGCGTGTGGGCCGCCAAGGACCCGTCCGACTGGATCGACAACATCCCGAACGTCGAGTTCGCCGGCCTGGGCCACGGCGCCGACCCCACCGACCCCGCCTTCGGCGCCCGCCGCGTACCGGCCGATGACGCCGACGGCCACACCGGCTACTTCGCCGCCGGCACCCAGTCCCTGCGTACCTTCGCCTCGATCACCGTGGGGGAGCTGTGATGAGGGCGAGGAATCTGGCGGCGACGATCGAAGCGCGGACCCCCGCCCACCGCGACCGCGCCGTCGACGGCCTGCGCGCGCTCGCGCTGCTCGCCGTTCCCACCGGCCACTGGTTGCTCGGCGGCTTCACGCTGGACGGCGGCGGCGCCCTGCGCAACGCCAGCCCGCTCGCGTCGTTCGGCTTCTTCGCGCCGGTGAGCTGGGTGCTCCAGATGCTGGGTGTCTTCTTCCTGGTCGGCGGCTACGCGTCCGTCCTGTCGTACCGCCGTCACCAGGGCCCGGCCGGCGCGTGGCTGCGCGGCCGGATCGCGCGGCTCGGTCGGCCCGTGCTCGGCGTGACCGCCGTCTGGGCGGCGATGATCCCGCTGTTGTACGCGATGGGGGTGCCGGCCACGACGCTGCGGACCGGGGCGACGCTGGTGATCCAGCCGCTGTGGTTCGTGGGGGTGTACGTGGTGGTGACCGCCCTGACCCCGTACTGCGTGCGCGCCTCCCGCACGATGGGCGCGTGGGCCGCCGCGCCGCTCTTGGGTTCCGTCGCCGTCGTCGACTTTCTGCGGTACGGGCCGTACGCGGAAGCCGTGCCGTCCTGGCTGAGCCTGCTGAATCTGCTTCCGGGCTGGCTCTTCGCGTACCAACTCGGTGTCTCCTGGGGCGAGAAGCGCATCGGCAGGCGGGGCGGCGTGGTGCTGCTGATCGGCGGCGCTGTGCTGTTCGCCGTGCTGCTGGTGGCCCTTCACTACCCGGCGTCGATGGTCGGCGTACCGGGAGAGACCCGCACCAACTCGCATCCGCCGTCCTTGCTGGTCCTCGCCCTCGCGGCGGTGCAGAGCGGCGCCGCGATCCTGCTGCGCGACCGGATCGGGCGGCTGCTGCGCAGGCCGGCGCTGTGGGCGCCGGTCGTCGTGATCAACCTGTCGGCGATGACGATCCTGTGCTGGCACCAGACGGCGATGCTCGCGGCGGCGGTCCCGGCTTCGTTCCTCGGTACGGTTCCGGGTCTGACGGCGGCCCCGGATTCGCTGGGCTGGGTCCTGGCGAGGGCCGCGTGGCTGCCGGTGTTCGCGGGGCTGCTGATGCTGATCGGGCGTTACGCGCGGGGATTCGACGCGCCGTGGACGAAGGCGACGAAGGCCCGCCGGGCAGCGGCGACGCTGCTCGCGGCGGGCTTCGCGGTGTTCGCGCTGGGGCTGGCGTGAGTGCGGGGTGTTACCGGGGGTGGGCCGTGGGGGCAGGTCCCGGCCCCCGGCACCGACACGCAGCCCGCCGGCGCGAAGGCCGCCACAGCCGCAGCCCAGGCCCGTCCGGCGATCGAGGACCGGCCCGGCGCCACGCTCAGGCGCGCGGCGCAGCCCCCGCGCTCCCTACTCCCGTCCCGCCGAAGTGAACGTCATGTCCGCGTACCGGCCCCCCGCCACCTGGCTCGCGATCGGCTCGAGCAGTTCCATCTCGCTCTCGGTGAGCAGGAGATGCGTCGCCGCCGCGTTCTCCTCCACCCGGCTGCGCCTGCGCGTTCCCGGGATCGGTACGACGGTCAGTCCGTGCACCTGTGCCTGCTGCTGCACCCAGGCGAGCGCGACCTGCCCGAGCGTGGCGTTGCGGCCCTCGGCGAGCTTGCGCACCGGTTCGAGCAGCAAGGCGTTCGCGCTCGCGTTGTCCCCGTTGAAGCGGGGCTGGT
Source organism: Streptomyces sp. TRD_SC_5 (assembly GCF_056836825.1). Taxonomy (NCBI): domain Bacteria; kingdom Bacillati; phylum Actinomycetota; class Actinomycetes; order Kitasatosporales; family Streptomycetaceae; genus Streptomyces; species Streptomyces sp. TRD_SC_5. Next base: position 2,146,303 of record NZ_JBWZZS010000001.1, read on the forward strand.
TCCGGCGGAAGTCGTCCTCGGTCAGGTCCTTCTCCGCGCTGGTGAAGGAGCCGGTGAGGAAGCCGCGGCCGAGCGGGGAGTACGGGACGAGGGCGACGCCCAGCTCCCGCGCCGCCGGGACGACCCCCTCCTCGATGTCACGGCTGAACAGCGACCACTCCGACTGCACGGCCGCGATCGGGTGCACGGCCTGCGCGGCCCGCAGCTCGCCGCCGGTCACCTCGCTCAGCCCGAGGTGCTTGACCTTGCCCTCGCGCACGAGCTCGGCCATCACGCCGACCGTCTCCTCGATGGGGACGTTCACGTCACGCCGGTGCATGTAGTAGAGGTCTATCTCGTCGACGCCGAGACGCTGGAGGCTGCCCTCGATGCACTCGCGGATGTACGCGGCGTCGTTGCGGATGGTCCGCTTCGCCGGGTCTTCGGGGTCCACGGCCAGCGCGAACTTCGTCGCGATGACGACCTCGTCCCGGTGCGCCCGGACGAACGGCGCGAGGAACTGCTCGTTCTCACCGGCCGCGTACGCGTCCGCCGTGTCGTAAAGGGTGATGCCCAGTTCGAACGCCCGCTCCAGCGTCGCCCGCGCCTCGTCGGCGTCCGTGGGTCCGTAGGCGAAGCTCATGCCCATGCAGCCGAGGCCCTGTACGCCGACTTCCGGCCCACCGGTCCCGAGCCGGACTGTTTCGATCTTGGTGTCGTGGCTCATGTGGGTTTCAGGCCCTCTCCGACGCCCGCCGGGCGTCCGCGTAAAAGTTGATCTTGTAATCCAGTACGGCCAGCGTGTCCCGCAGCTCGGCGATGCGCGAACGCACATCCCGGCGTGTCGACTCCAGCAGCTCCTGCCGCTCCTCGAAGGTGTGCTCACCGGCGCGCAGCAACTCGGCGTACCTGACCATGTCGGCGACCGGCATGCCGGTCAGCCGCAGCTTGCCGACGAAGGCCAGCCAGTCCAGGTCGCTGTTGCGAAAGCGCCGCTGGCCGGTGTGCGAGCGGTCGACGTGCGGCATCAACCCGATCCGCTCGTACCAGCGCAGGGTGTACGCCGTGAGCCCCGTGTGCGCCGCGACCTCGCTGATCGTGTAGTGGTCACGGCCTTCGGGGCGCGGGTGCGCCCGGGGCACCGCGGTCAGGGAAGCGGTGCGTGCGGGTGGGGTTTCCGTCACGGTCATGACCTCCACGCTAGGACCTTGGAGTGCACTCCAAGCAAGACCCGTCTCGCCGTCTGCGCTCAGAGCAGGCCGAGCACGAGCTTGACCGCGTGCTCAATCTCCTCCCATTCCTCAGGCTCGACCCGGCCGGCGAAATCTCCGAGCCGCTCCGAGGTCACGGCCGCCATCTGCTCCACGAGCACCACAGCGGCGGTGCCGTCCATGTCCAGGCGCGGGTGGAGAACACCCGTTCGCGCACGGGTGGAAGTGGGCGCCACGATCAAGGTCGATGTGTGCAGCCGCTCGGTCTGGAGCACGACCGCGTACCGCGCGCCCTGCTGTTCGTGGCCAACCGCAGCCTTGTTCGCCCGCAGCCGGTACAGATCACCACGCACGGAGTTCGCCCATCTCCTCCTGCACCTCGGAAATCTCTTCCTGGTACGCCGGGTCCGCCCGCCACTCGGCCAACTCCGCCTCCGCCCGCCTGTACTGCTCAGCGACATACACCTCATGAATCGCCTGCCGTATTACGTCAGACGCGGTGGCGCCGCGCAGCTCCGCGAGCGCCTCGAGCTCACGGCGTGTCGCCTCATCCGGACGGAAACTGATCGCCTTGACTGTCATACAGATACTGTATGACGATTTGTATGACGCGGCAAGCTGCCCGGTAGGGTCGCCCTATGCAGAACCTGGCGTTGATCGAGAACTGGCCGGTACCCACCGCGGCTGCCGCCGTCGTACGGGCGGACGGCACCGTCGTCGGGTCGTACGGCCCGACGGGCCACCGTTTCCCGCTGGCGTCGGTCACCAAGCCGCTCGCCGCGTACGCCGCCCTCGTCGCGTACGAGGAGGGGGCCGTCGAGCTCGACGAGCCGGCCGGGCCCGAGGGGTCGACAGTGCGCCACCTCCTCGCCCACACCAGCGGTCTCGCCTTCGACCAGCACCGCGTGATGGCACCGCCCGGCGAGCGCCGGCTCTACTCCAACGCGGGCTTCGAGGTGCTCGGCGACCACATCGCGAAGGCGACGGACATTCCCTTCGCCGAGTATCTGCGCCAGGCGGTTCTCGAACCGCTGGGCATGGCGGCCACCACGCTGGACGGCTCCCCCGCCAAGGACGGCGTCTCGACCGTCGACGACCTGGCACGCTTCGCGTCCGAGCTCCAGGCCCCGCGCCTGCTGGACGCCCGGACGGTCGCCGGGGCGACGGCCGTCGTCCATCCCGGGCTGAAGGGCGTACTGCCCGGCTACGGCCACCAGAATCCCAACGACTGGGGGCTGGGTTTCGAGATCCGCGACTCCAAGTCGCCTCACTGGACCGGCGGTTCGTCCTCGCCGCGTACGTTCGGACACTTCGGGCAGTCCGGTACGTTCCTGTGGGTGGACCCGAACGCGGGCCTGGCGTGCGTGGCTCTGACGGACCGGGCGTTCGGCCCGTGGGCGGCCGAGGTGTGGCCGCCGTTCACGGACGCGGTGCTCGCGGAATTCGGGCCGGGCGCTCGCTAGGCCCTGTCCGGCGGAGCGCGGGGCGGGCCAGGGGCATGGCTCCGAAGGGGTGGACTTGGCGGGGCGCGTGCCCTACGAGGGCGTCCGCCAGATGCCCGGATGGTGATGTTGCCCTCCGAGTCCCTGACCTGGAAGAGGCGCCCCCGATATGCGACGTACCCCCTACCGCCGTCTGTTCGCCGCGAGCCTGCTCGTGGCGTCCGTGCTGGCTCCGGTCGCGGTGACTCCTGCTACGGCTGTCCACGCCGGCAGCGTCGACCGGTACGACAAGGACGACCGCCGGCCGGACGGGCTCGGTCCCGAGCTGACCGCCCGGCTGGACGAGACCATCGAGGACGTCCGCCGGCAGGCCGGCATCCCCGGCGTCGTCGTCGGGCTGTGGATGCCGGGCAAGGGGAACTACGTCCGCGCGACCGGCGTCGCCGACATCCACACCGGCAGGCCGATGACCACCGACGCCTACATCCGGATCGGCAGCGAGACCAAGACCTTCACGGTCACCGCGCTGCTCAAGCTCGTCGACGACCGCCGGATCCGGCTGGACGACCCGATCTCCGCCTACGTCCGCGGGGTGCCGAACGGTGACCGGATCACGCTGCGTCATCTCGCCGAGATGCGCAGCGGCCTGTTCCCGTACACCGACGACCCGGACTTCGTACAGGCGCTGGAGAGCGACCCGAGTCGCCCGTTCACCCCGCGGGAGTCGCTCGCGTACGGCTTCAAGCACCCGAACACCTTCGCGCCCGGCAAGAAGTTCCAGTACTCCAACAGCAACCTCGTGCTCCTCGGTCTGGTGATCGAGAAGGTCAGCGGCATCAGGCTCGCCGACTTCATCCACCAGCAGGTGCTCCGCCCGGCCCACCTGCGCCACACGCTGTTCCCGAAGGGCCCCGAGTTCCCCGAGCCGCACCCGCGCGGCTACACCGATCAGACCCCGAGCGGCGAGCTCACGGACGCGACGGACTGGAACCCCAGCTGGGCGTGGGCGGCCGGGGCGATGATCTCCAACCTGCACGACCTGCACCGGTGGGCCAAGATCGTCGCCACCGGCACGCTGCTCCGCCCCGAGACCCAGCGGGAGCGGCTCAGGACGCTGCCGACCGGCTTCCCCGGCACGACCTACGGCCTCGGCATCATGAAGACCGGCGGATGGATCGGGCACAACGGATCCATCCCGGGCTACGAGAGCGTGACGGTCTACCTGCCTTCGAAGAAGGCCACCCTGGTCCTGATGCTCAACACCGACGTCTCCTCCCAGGGCCAGGAGCCGTCCACGCTCCTCGCCCGGGCGATCACCGAGATCGTGACCCCGAACAACGTCTACGCCGGCGCGGTTCCCCCGCGGTAGTCCAGGCGAGGAGGCTGTCGACGCCGGCCCGGCAGCGCATCCACCAGCACCGGACAGTGCCTAGTCGCAGGTGGCGGCCGGCAGGGAGCCGTCGCTTCCGGTGAGGGCCACTTTCACCAGGCCCTCGGGGTCCTCGGCGTGTGCCGTCGTGCAGATCAGCTGCCGGACGGCGGCCGCGTCGAGTGAGCGCACCGCGAACGTGGTCGTGACATGGACCGCCTGCGGCGCGCCCCCCGGACTGCCCGCCTCCTGGCCCGGTACGGAGTCCTCCCGGCCGGCCGGCTCCACCTCGACCTGCTTGGTGCCGGCGGGCAGCCGGGTGGTGATCCCGGCAACCCGCTCCTCCTCGGTGGGGCCGGCGAGCAGCGCGGCGAGCGTCTTGGCGGTCGGCGGAGGGCTGTCCCCCCAGTCGATGGACCTGGCCACGGGGATCGGCCTGCCCTCCGGCCCGACGAAGAAGAGCAGCATCCTCTCCAACTGGTCGGGGGCGACGGGGACGACGGCCGGGCCGCCCGCCTCGACCACTTCGCTGGCCTGGATTCCGCACCCGGCGAGCAGCAGCAGCGAGGCCGACGCCCATGCAGCTGCGGCGGCTCCTACCCGCCTCACGCGGTCACCTCGCTCGTGGTGAGGGGTATCTCGACGACGAACACGGCGCCGCCGTCGGGGCCGTTCGCGGCCCGGACCGTACCGCCGTGCAGCCGTACGTTCTCCAGGGTGATGGCGAGTCCCAGGCCGCTGCCCTCCGAGCGGGTACGGGCCTGCTCCGCCTTGTAGAAGCGGTCGAAGACGTGCGGCAGCACGTCCGTCGGGATGCCGGGGCCCCGGTCGGCCACCTCCGTGACGAGCCAGTGCGAGCTCTCGCCGCCCGGTGCGTCCGGGGCGGGCGGTCGGGTCTCGGTGCGCAGCCCGACCGTGACGGGCGGCCGGCCGTGCCGCAGGGCGTTGCCGACGAGGTTGGCGATCACGACGTCGAAGCGCCGGGGGTCGAGCCGGGCGCGGATGCCGTCGGGCAGATCGAGGACTATCTGCGCCGGGTCCGTCCAGTGCCGGTTCTGGAGGGTCCTGCGAATGGTCTCGGCCGCGTCGACCTCGTCGGTGTTCAGCTCGGCCGCGCGGGCGTCGAAGCGGGAGATCTCCATCAAGTCCTCGACCAGTACGGCGAGTTTGTCCGTCTCGCTGCTGATCAGCCGGACGGCCGCGGCCGTGTCCGGGTCCAGGCCGGCCGCGTCCTCGTCGAGCAGCTCGGTGACGGCGAGCATCCCGGCGAGCGGGGTGCGCAGTTCGTGCGAGACGTCGGAGGCGAACCGGCGGGCGCGGGCCTCGGCGCGCTGGAGGTCGTCCACGGAGCGTTCGAGCGCCGCCGTGGACTCGTTGAACGTACGCGCGAGTTCGGAGAGTTCCCCGCCGCCCTTGACCGGGATACGGGTGTCCAGCCGGCCCCGCCCGAGGCTGCGGGCCGCTTGCCGCAGGTCGCGTACCGGGCGCAGCACGCTGCGGGCGGCGAGGAGGGCGGGCACCAGGGCGATCGCGAGCGCCGGCAGCGCGCCGTCCCGTGCGGCGACGACCATGGCGTCGATGTTGGCCTGTTCGTCGGTCAGCTGCATGACGGCGTAGAAGGTGAGGCCGGTGGGCCGTACCGTCCGGCCTCCCGTGCCGGTCTGGGCGGTCTTGAAGACGACCGGTACGGCGATGGTCAGGTAGGGCTCGCCGTTCTTGACGACCCGCTGGAAGCTGCCGTGCGGGGTGCCCCGGGCCTGGCGGCGCAGCTCGGGCGTGATGACGGTGGAGGTGGGGTTGGTGCCGGAGGAGAGCCGGACCGACCCGTACTCGACGTACACCCACCAGTTGCGGGGCTTCCCCTGCCGGGCGAGCCCACGGACCATTCCCTGCATCTGCTCGTTGTTGGGCGGCAGGTTGACGTGGAGTTCCTGGATCTGGTCGCGGAAGGACGAGACGGCCGTGTCCTGCGCCTGTTCCAGCAGGGCGTTGCGCGCCTCGCGGTAGGTGAGGGCTGCGGTGGTGCCGCAGCCGACCGCGGCGACGAGGAGGAAGGCGAGGACGAGCCGCGTACGGAGCCCGGTGATCAGCACAGCGGCCCGAAGCGGTAGCCGAAGCCGCGCAGGGTCTGGATGTAGCGGGGGTTGCCCGGGGTGTCCTCGATCTTGTTGCGCAGCCGCCGTACGCACGCGTCGACGAGCCGCGCGTCGCCGTGGTAGCTGTGCTCCCAGACGTGTTCCAGCAACTGCTGCCTGCTGAAGACCTGTTCCGGGGCCGCGCACAGGTGCAGCAGCAGTTTCAGCTCCGAGGGCGCGAGGGCGATGCGTTCGCCGGACTTGGCGACGGTGAGCCCGGCCCGGTCGACGGCGAGTTCGCCGTGGAACTCGACGGCGGGCCGCACGCCGCCCGGTTCCTCGATGCGGCGCAGCACCGCCCGTATCCGGGCCTCGATCACTTCCGTACGGGCCGGCTTGACGATGTAGTCGTCGGCGCCCGCCTCCAGGCCGATGACGACGTCGAAGTCGTCGCCGCGCGCGGTGAGCATGATGATCGGCAGCTGGCTGTTCTCGCGGACCCGGCGGCAGACCTGGACGCCGTTCATGCCGGGCAGCATCAGGTCCAGGAGCAGCAGGTCGGGCCGGAACTCGGCGAGGGCGGCGAGCCCGGCCTCGCCGGTCGCGGCGGTCCGTACGTCATGGCCCCGGCGGCGCAGCCCGAGCTCGACCCCTTCCCGTACGGAGGGGTCGTCTTCTATCAGGAGCACGCGTGGCATCTGCGGATTATCCCAAGTGGTGAGAGCCGGGTGATCGTCGCTGTGTTCATGGGGACCTCCTCATCGCCGCGCCGGGCGCAGCCGCCGTACCGCGCCCGAGAGCAGGGCGTCGACTTCCGCCAGGCGCAGGGGCTTCGCCAGTACGGCGAACACCGCGAGGATCGCCGCTCCGCCCGCCGCCGTCGCGGCCACGGCTCCCGCGCCGCCCGCCCAACCGGCCGCGAGGTGGCCGAGCGCCGCGGCGGGTACGGCGGCCGCGAGGAGCCGGGCGTGCGCGGCGATGGCCGGTGAGCGTCCCGTCGTCCGGCCGGAGGGCAGGCGCCTGTGCAGGGTGTACGCCGTGAGCGCCCAGCCCGCGAGGAGGGCCAGCGAGTACGCCCCGGCCATGCCCGTCACCGCCCAGCGCACGGGAAGCAGGTGGTACGCGGCCGCGGCCAGGCCGGCGTTGAGTCCGGCGATCACCAGGTTGAGGAGGAAGGGGGTGCGGGTGTCGCGCAGGGCGTAGAACGCGCGGGAGAGGACGTACTGACCCGAGAAGGCGACCAGGCCCGGCGCGAAGGCCATCAGAATGCCCGCCATCGCCGCGATCTCGCCGGCGCCGGTCCTGCCGTACTGGAAGACGAGCGCCATCAGCGGCTGGGCCAGGGCGAGGAGCGCGCAGGCTGCCGGGACGACGGCGGCGGCGCTGGTGCGCAGTGCGTACGAGACGTCGCGGCGTACGGCGGGCTTGTCCCCGTCGGCCGCCGATCCGCTCATCCGGGGCATCAGCGCGGTGATCAGCGACACCGTCACGATGCCGTGCGGCACGGCCCACAGGAGGTAGGCGTTGGTGTACGCGCTGAAGCCGAGGCCGCCGCCGATGCCCTGGTCCGCCGCCCGCTGCCCTGCCGATGTGGCAAGCCGGGTCACGACCCAGTACGCGGCCTGGTTGGTGAGGACCAGCATCACCAGCCAGCCGGCCGCCCGCATCGGCCTGGTCAGTCCGCTGCCCCGCCAGTCGAACCGCGGGCGCCAGCGGAAGCGGGCCGCGCGCAGGGAGGGCAGGAGGCCGAGCGCCTGGAGGGCTATGCCGGCCGTGGTGCCCCAGCCGAGCAGGGCCGTCTGCGCGGGGGTGAGAGCACCTTCGGACTTCGTCGCGATCCCGAGGTAGAGCCCGAACACCGCGATGACGACAAGGTTGTTGAGGACCGGTGCCCACATCATGGCGCCGAACCGGCCGCGCGCGTTGAGGATCTGGCCGAGCAGCGTGAACAGCCCGAGGAAGAAGATCTGCGGCAGGCAGTAGCGGGCGAACGCGACCGTCATGGTGGCCTGCGCGTCCGAGTAGTCGGTGTACGCGGCGACGATGGCGGGCGCCGCGAGCACCGCGCCGGCGGTGATCGCCAGCAGCGCCACGACGCAGACGGTGAGCAGCCGGTCGGTGTAGGCGGCTCCGCCGTCCTGGTGCTCCTTGGCGGCCTTGACCAGCTCGGGTACGAAGACGGCGTTGAGGGCGCCGCCGAGGAGCAGCATGTAGACGATGGTGGGGACGGAGTTGGCCACCGCGTAGCCGTCGGCGGTCAGGCCGATGCCGAGCGCCGCGGCGACGACGGCCGACCGTACGAAGCCGGTGGCTCGGGAGACGAGAGACCCGGCGGCCATGAGCGCGCCACTGCGCAGCAGGGACGCCTTCGGGGCCCCGGCGCCCGCCGCCCCGCCGTCGCGGTCCGTCGGGCCGGACGGCGCGCGCCCGGCCTGGCCCGGCACACCACCGCCACCGCCCATGGGGCCGGACGCGGCGCCGGGGCTTGCGGCGGCACTCGCGCTCGCGTCCGTGTCCTCGCCCGTGTTCGCGGTCGTGCTCATCGGCGGGCCAGGTACGCCTGGAAGGCGCGGTACAGCGTGTGGTTGGCGGTGCCGCTCATCGGTGTTTCCCACTCCCCCAGCGTTTCGACGACCTGGCCGCCGGTGCCGAGCTTCCAGCGCAGCAGCCCGTGTCCGCGGTCGTCCGGGTCGAGGGTGGAGGGTACCCCGCGCATGTCGTAGACGTCGGCGCCGAGTGCGTGGGCGTCGCGCAGCATGCGCCACTGCAGGGCGTTGGAGGGGCGGACCTCGCGACGGTGGTCGGCGGAGGCACCCGTCTGGTACCAGACCCGGCGGCCCACCGTGATCATGGTGTGGGCGGCAAGGATCTCGCCGCCGTGGCGGGCGAGGTAGAGCTTCATCCGGCCCGGCTCCTCGGCGTTGAGGACCTCGTACTGCCGCTCGTAGTACGCCAGTGAGCGGCCGAGCCGGAATCCGTCGCGCTCCTCGGTGATCCGCAGCAGCCGGTAGAACTCGGGCAGGTCGGCGGCGCCGCCGACCGACACCTCGACGCCCGACTTCTCCGCCCGGCGGACGTTGCGGCGCCACTCCTGGTTGAGCCCGCGCCACAGGTCGTCGGTGGTACGCCCGGTGAGCGGGACCTGGAAGACGAGGCGCGGCTGCGCGTCCCCGTCGCTGCCGGGGCCGTCGCCTCCGCAGCGCCGCCAGCCGCGCGCCCGCAGCCGCTCGGACACCGCGGTGCCCAGCGGGTCGACCTCGCAGGCGAGGACGTCGGAGACGTGGCAGCCGCGACCGGTGAGCTGCTTGAGGCGGGCGGCGTTCCAGCGGCGGAAGGCGGGTGAGGGACCGATGCGTACGGCGAAGACACCGGCCGCCCGCAGGTGGTGCAGAAGCGGCGTGAGCCAGCCGTCGATGTCCGGGTCGGCCCAGTCCGCGTACGGCCCCTCGGGCAGGTAGGCGAAGTACTTCCGGGTGCCGGGGAACGGGCGGAGCAGGACCAGCGCCACCCCGGTCAGCCCCTGCGCCCCGGTCAGCCCCTGCCCCCCGGGAGCGCCGGGGCTCTCCCCCGCCGGCCCCCAGCCGATCAGCCGGGGCTGCCACCCCTCCTTCACAGCGGCCCAGGAGGGGCACTGCAGAAAGCTGGGGCCCGGGGACCCGGCCCCACGGGCTGCGAGAAACGCCCGGTAGGTCTCGGTGGTGATGGGCCCCAGCCACGTCTCCCGGCTACGGGCGGCCGCCGTCACGAGCAGAGCTGACACAGCGTGAGCCTCCGATTTCCGCCCCTCGTTCGTGGGGCAGCCAGGAGATTCACAGCCGTCCGTGACCGCGTCGCGCGACGAATGTGACCGGACGGCGACGGTTTCTCTGCAGCCGCTGTCACATGGCCGCCGAGCCGGGTTTCCGGTGCTTCGCGCGGCCTACAGTCCGGTCATCCCACCCCTTTCTGGAGGCTTCCGTGAGTCAGATACGTGCGTCGCGTTCCGCTGCTGTGGCCGGCGTACTGAGCGCCGTGCTCTGTGCCTGTTCGTCCGGCGGCGCGAGCGTCGCGCCGCCCGCCGACGGAAAGCCGGCCGGCGGGCCCGACCGTCCGGTGACCGTCACCGTGACCCCGGACGGCAGGGGCGCGGCCGCCGGGAAGCCGGTCGTGGTCACCGCGAAGGGCGGCACACTGGCATCCGTTACGGTCGTCGACGCCGAGGGGCACCGGCTCACCGGCCGCCCGGCGCCCGGCAAGGGGTCCTGGACGTCGGACCGCAAGGCGGCGCCCGGCACGACGTACGAGGTGGAGGCGAAGACCCGGACGAAGGGCGGCCGTGAGGCCACCAGCCGGACCTCGTTCACCACGGCAGCCGCCGGCCAGGTCAACAAGCTGTCGCTGGCGCCCGGCAAGAACACCACGGTCGGCGTCGGTCAGCCGCTGTCCGTCGTCTTCGACAACCCGGTCGCCAACAAGGCCGACGTCGAGAAGCAGCTCAAGGTCACCACCTCGAACGACACCGAGGGCTCCTGGGGCTGGATCACCGACTACTCCGGCAAGGACCGTGCCGACTGGCGCCCGAAGGAGTACTGGAAGGCCGGTACGGAGGTCACCCTCGACGCACAGCTCAACGGCACCGACTCGGGACGGGCCGGCGGCTGGTTCGTCCGCGACTACAGGACCGGCTTCACCGTCGGCGCCCGCCAGGTCGTACGCGTCGACCTCGACCGCAAGCGCCTCACCCTGGAGCGGGACGGGAAGAAGGTGCGGGAGATCCCGGTCTCCGGCGGCACCCCCGGCGGTATCAAGCGGTCCTGGCGGGGCACGGCCGTACTCATGTCGAAGGAGGGCACCATCAACATGAACTCGGAGACCGTGGGCCTGGCGGACGCGTACGACAAGATGGTCGACTACTCGATGCGGCTCACCTGGTCCGGGATGTACGCGCACGCCGCCCCCTGGAACGCCCGGTACTTCGGCCGGGCCAACATGAGCTCGGGCTGCATCGGCATGAGCGACGCGGACGCGGCGTACTTCTACGGCCAGGTCCGGGTGGGCGACCCGTTCGAGATCAAGGGCGAGGACACCAAGGGCACGGTCCCCGAGGGCAACGGCTACGGCGCGTGGAACCTGTCCTGGGCGACGTGGCAGGCCAAGAGCGCGCTGAAGGGCTGACGGTCCGGGTCAGCCGCCCATCTCCCACAGCAGCAGCTCGGCCGGGACGGCGGCCGCCACCAGTTCCAGGCCGTCCGCCCCGGTGATCCGGGCCGCGTCGCCGGGCCCCAGCGCGTACTCCCCGAGTCCGAAGCGGCCCCGTACGACATGGATGTACACCAGCGGCGCGTCGGGGACCGCCGTACGCTCGCCCACGCCCGGCCGCCGCACGTGCAGCAGCGCTCCCGCCGCCGGCAGGGCGTACGGCGTCGCGTCCGCGATGCCCCGCACCACCTCGTACGAGGGTTCGCCCCCGGGGTCCTGCGGGGCCAGCCACATCTGCACGAACACCAGCGGTACGTCGCCGTCGTTGCGCTCCACGTGCCGGACCCCGGCGCCCGCGCTGAGCCGCTGGACGTCTCCGGGACGTACGACGGTGGCGTGCCCGGCCGAGTCACGGTGGGTGAGCTCCCCCTCGACGACCCAGGTGACGATCTCGTTGTGACTGTGCGGGTGCTCGTCGAATCCGGCGCCGGGTGCGAGGCGTTCCTCGTTGCAGGCCAGGACCGCGCCGAAGCGCAGGTGGTCCGGGTCGTAGAAGTGCCCGAAGGAGAAGGCGTGCAGGGACTCGATACCGGCGGAGGCGTCGCCTCCGCGAAAGCGGTCCGCGGAGCGCCGTACAGAAATCACGCGCCCCACCGTAGCCCCGGCCCGGGCGCGCCGTGTCCTGCGGAGAACGCCGGACGGGCTGAGAGTTACCGAACGGGGGTCCGGCGATTGAGGACACGCCCGAAGGGCGCCCGGGGGCTCCGCAGGACCGGCCGTGCCCCCGGGCCGCCACGCACTCGTTCCGATAAGGCAGTCTTGTCCCGTGCCCCAACCCGATCCTGAGCAGCAGCCACCCGCCGCGAAAGCCGCCCACCCGCACACCGCGACTCTGCGCCGGCTGGAGAAGTCCTCCGGCCGCCTCGCCGCGAACGCGATCGCCCGCATGGACGAGACGCTGCCGTGGTACCGGGCCATGCCACCGGAGAACCGGTCGTGGATCGGCCTGGTCGCCCAGGCCGGTATCGCCGCTTTCACCGAGTGGTTCCGGCATCCGGAGACCCCGCAGGCCATCTCCACCGATGTCTTCGGCACCGCGCCGCGCGAGCTGACCCGGGCGATCACGCTGCGCCAGACCGTCGAGATGGTGCGTACGACGATCGAGGTCATGGAGACGGCGATCGAGGAGGTCGCGGCGCCCGGCGACGAGTCGATCCTGCGCGAGGCCCTGCTCGTGTACGCCCGCGAGATCGCCTTCGCGACCGCCCAGGTGTACGCGCAGGCCGCCGAGGCGCGCGGTGCCTGGGACGCCCGGCTCGAATCGCTCGTGGTGAACGCCGTGCTGTCCGGCGAGGCGGACGAAGGGGCGGTGTCCCGCGCCGCCGCGCTCGGGTGGAACTCCCCGGAGCATGTGTGTGTCGTCCTCGGCACCGCGCCCGACGGGGACTCCGAGCTCACCGTCGAGGCGATCCGCCGCGCCGCCCGGCACGCCAAGCTCCAGGTACTGACCGGGGTGCTCGGCAGCCGCCTGGTCGTCATCGCGGGCGGCAGCGACAACCCGCTTCAGGTCGCGAAAGCCCTGATCGGACCGTACGCCGCCGGGCCCGTGGTCGCGGGTCCCGTGGTCCCGGACCTGCTCGCCGCCACCCGGTCCGCACAGGCCGCCGCCGCCGGGCTCAAGGCGTGCCAGGCCTGGCAGGACGCCCCGCGCCCGGTCCTCGCGGACGATCTGCTGCCGGAGCGGGCCATCGCTTCGGATCCTGCCGCGCGGGACCAGCTGGTGGAGGAGATCTACAGACCGCTGGAAGAGGCGGGGTCGGCGCTGCTGGAGACACTGAGCGTGTATCTGGAGCAGGCGAGCAGCCTCGAAGGCGCGGCGCGGATGCTCTTCGTGCACCCCAACACCGTGCGATACCGCCTCCGACGTGTGACGGACGTCACCGGTTGGTCACCCTCCGATGTTCGATCCGCCTTCACGCTGCGGATCGCTCTCATCCTGGGGCGCCTGGCCGACGGGGACCCGCAGTCCTAGACTTTTGTCGAACACCAACAAATAGCCCGACGGTTCTTGGTCCCTGTCCCCACGGGCCCGCAACGCCGTCCACAAGAGAGAGTGTGAGGGTGCTCGTACTCGTCGCTCCCGGCCAAGGCGCCCAGACGCCCGGCTTCCTGACTCCCTGGCTCGACCTCCCCGGCGCCGCCGACCGGCTCGCCGCCTGGTCCGACGCCATCGGGCTCGACCTTGTCCACTACGGCACGCAGGCCGACGCGGACGCGATCCGCGACACGGCAGTCGCGCAGCCCCTGCTGGTCGCGGCCGGCCTGCTGTCCGCCGCCGCCCTGGACGCCCGCTCGGACGTCTCGGCGGTCGCCGGTCACAGCGTCGGTGAGATCACCGCCGCCGCGTACGCCGGTGTGCTCACCGAAGAGGCCGCGCTCGGTTTCGTACGCACCCGTGGACTCGGTATGGCCGAGGCCGCCGCCGTCACCGAGACGGGCATGTCGGCGCTGCTCGGCGGTGACCCGGAGATCGTCGTCCCGCATCTGGAGAAGCTGGGCCTGACCCCGGCGAACGTGAACGGCTCGGGCCAGATCGTGGCCGCCGGCACGGCGGAGCAGCTCGCCGCACTCGACGCGGACAAGCCCGAGGGCGTACGCCGCGTGGTGGCCCTCAAGGTCGCCGGCGCGTTCCATACGCACCACATGGCCCCGGCGGTCGCCGAGCTGGGCAAGGCGGCGCAGGATCTGGTCGTCTCCGATCCGGCCATCACGTACGTCTCGAACGCCGATGGCAAGACCGTCTCCACCGGCCCCGAGGTCGTCTCGCGCCTGGTCAGCCAGGTCTCCAGCCCGGTCCGCTGGGACCTGTGCATGGAGACGCTCAAGGAGCTGGGCGCCACCGCTCTCATCGAGGTCTGCCCCGGCGGCACGCTCGTCGGCCTCGCCAAGCGCGCGTTGCCCGGTGTGAAGACCCTCGCGCTCAAGACCCCCGACGACCTCGACGCGGCCCGCGCGCTCATCGCTGAGCACGCGGCGCGATAGGAGCCCGAGAGAGCATGTCGAAGATCAAGCCCAGCCAGGGCGCCCCGTACGCGCGGATCATGGGTGTCGGCGGCTACCGCCCGACCCGTGTCGTGCCGAACGAGGTGATCCTCGAGACGATCGACTCGTCCGACGAGTGGATCCGCTCCCGCTCCGGCATCGTGACCCGGCACTGGGCGTCCGACGAGGAGACCGTGGCCGCGATGTCGGTCGAGGCCTCCGGCAAGGCGCTGGCCGACGCCGGGATCACCGCCGACCAGATCGACGGCGTCATCGTCTCCACCGTCTCGCACTTCAAGCAGACCCCGGCCGTCGCGACCGAGATCGCGGACAAGATCGGCGCCAACAAGCCCGCCGCCTTCGACATTTCGGCCGGATGCGCCGGCTTCGGCTACGGCCTGACCCTCGCCAAGGGCATGGTCGTCGAAGGCAGCTCGAAGTACGTCCTCGTCATCGGCGTCGAGCGGCTCTCGGACCTGACCGACCTGGAGGACCGCGCGACGGCCTTTCTGTTCGGCGACGGTGCGGGCGCGGTCGTCGTCGGCCCCTCCCAGGAACCGGCCATCGGCCCGACCGTGTGGGGCTCCGAGGGCGACAAGTCGGAGACCATCAAGCAGACCGTTCCGTGGTCGGACTACCGCAACGGTGGCGAGGTCGCGAAGTTCCCGGCCATCACGCAGGAGGGCCAGGCGGTCTTCCGCTGGGCCGTCTTCGAGATGGCGAAGGTCGCCCAGCAGGCGCTGGACGCGGCCGGGATCACCGGGGACGATCTGGACGTCTTCATTCCGCATCAGGCGAACATGCGGATCATCGACTCGATGGTGAAGACTCTCAAGCTGCCGGAGCATGTCACGGTCGCCCGTGACATCGAAACCACCGGTAACACCTCGGCCGCCTCGATTCCGCTCGCGATGGAGCGGCTCCTGGCGACCGGGCAGGCGAAGAGCGGCGACACCGCGCTGGTCATCGGCTTCGGGGCGGGTCTCGTCTACGCCGCGACGGTCGTTACCCTCCCCTAGGCACGTCCGGACAGTTCCGGGCCTGCTGCTTTACCCAATTCCCTCTGCTCAACACCGAAGGAGCGCCACAATGGCCGCCACTCAGGAAGAGATCGTCACCGGTCTCGCCGAGATCGTCAACGAGATCGCCGGCATCCCCACCGAGGACGTCCAGCTGGACAAGTCCTTCACCGACGACCTGGACGTCGACTCGCTGTCCATGGTCGAGGTCGTCGTCGCCGCCGAAGAGCGTTTCGACGTCAAGATCCCCGACGAGGACGTCAAGAACCTCAAGACGGTCGGCGACGCCGCCGGCTACATCCTCAAGCACCAGGCCTGACGGGCCGGTCCTGTGTCGCCGCCCGGCGGTGGCGCCGTGAAAATTCAGCACCCTCTACACGTGGAGAAAGAATTCCTGTGAGCCCGACCAATCGCACCGTGGTCGTCACCGGTATCGGCGCAACAACACCGCTGGGTGGCGACGCCGCATCGACCTGGGAAGGCCTGCTGGCCGGACGTTCCGGCGTCAAGCCCCTGGAGGGCGAGCGCTTCGCCGAACTCCCTGTCCGTATCGCGGCCCTCGCGGCCGTCGACCCGGGCGACGTACTGCCCCGTCCGCTGGCCCGCAAGCTGGACCGCTCGGCGCAGTTCGCGCTGATCGCGGCCCGTGAGGCGTGGGCCGACGCGGGTTACACCGCCAAGGCGGGCGAGGACGACAAGATCGAGCCGAACCGCCTGGGCACGGTCATCGCCTCCGGCATCGGTGGCGTCACGACCCTGCTCGACCAGTACGACGTGCTGAAGGAGAAGGGCGTACGCCGCGTCTCCCCGCACACCGTGCCCATGCTCATGCCGAACGGCCCCTCCGCCAACGTCGGCCTGGAGGTCAACGCCCAGGCGGGCGTGCACACTCCGGTCTCCGCGTGCGCGTCGGGCGCCGAAGCCATCGGTTACGCCGTCGAGATGATCCGCACCGGCCGCGCCGACGTGGTCGTCGCGGGCGGCACCGAGGCGGCGATCCACCCGCTGCCGATCGCGGCCTTCGCCAACATGATGGCGATGTCCAAGAGCAACGACGAGCCCGAGAAGGCCTCGCGTCCGTACGACACCGGCCGGGACGGCTTCGTCCTCGGCGAGGGCGCGGGCGTCGTCGTCCTGGAGTCGGCCGAGCACGCCGCCGCGCGCGGTGCGCGGGTGTACTGCGAGGTCGTCGGCCAGGGCCTGTCCGCCGACGCGCACCACATCGCGCAGCCCGAGCCGAGCGGCCGCGGCATCGCCGCCGCCATGCAGAACCTGCTCGACGACACCGGCCTCAAGCCGGCCGAGATCGTGCACCTCAACGCGCACGCCACGTCGACCCCGCAGGGCGACGTCGCGGAGATCAAGGCGCTGCGCCGGGTCCTCGGTGACGACCTCGACCACGTGGCGGTCTCCGCCACGAAGTCGATGACCGGGCACCTGCTGGGCGGCGCCGGCGGCATCGAGACCGTCGCGACGGTGCTCGCGCTGCACCACCGGACGGCTCCGCCGACCATCAACGTCGACGACCTGGACGCCGATGTCGACGCGGACATCGTGCGCGGCGAGCCGAGGGCGCTGCCCGAGGGCACGATCGCCGCGATCAACAACTCGTTCGGCTTCGGCGGCCACAACGTGGTCCTGGCCTTCCGTTCGGTCTGAGGCCGGCCCCGGCCCCGGCCGCCGGACGGAGTCCGGCACAGCGGCCCGAAGCCTGCCCGGCTCCCAGGGCCGGGCAACGCGAGGGCCGCACGAAGGAGGGGTCAACTCGTTCGGCTTCGGCGGCCACAACGTGGTCCTGGCCTTCCGTTCGGTCTGATCCGGGCCGCACACAGCCGAAAGGCCCTGCCGGGAAGCTTCCGAGCTTCCCGGCAGGGCCTTCGTCGTTCAGCGCGTCAGCGCACCGCGAAGACCGGCGGTTCGCCGTCCGTGTACCGGTTCACGACCACATAGCCGTCACGGACCGCGAGCATCTCGGCGTCGATCGAGACCGGCGCCTCCCTCCCCAGCGTCGTCTTCTTCGACACGGCCCCGTCGGCGCCGGGGTCGAGCACGACGACGTGCGAGCGGGGCCATCCGGCGGTCAGCACCGCCACCCGGCCGTCGCCCCGGAGGGCGAGCGCGCCGATGAGGCCGAGTTCCCCGGTACGCCACAGCTCCCTGCCGTCCGCGAGCGAGAATCCGGCGACGTACTGGGGCACGTCGTCGCCCGGCTTCTGCACGGCGGCGACCAGCGTGTCGCCCACCACGAAAGGCCCCTCGGCCTTCAGATCGCTGTCGGACCGTCTGACGTCGAGGTCGCCCGAACGGCCGGAGAACGGCACGGCCGCGCGCCGGACGCCCCGCTCGTCGAAGGCGAGCACCGCGCGGACGCCCCGTTCGTCGGTCTCCTGGAAGCCGATCACCGCCGGTTCGACGGAGTAGACGTACGCGGTGGACGCGCTCTCCACCGGCAGCTTCGCGACCCACTGCTCTTTTCCGGTACGGGTGTCGAGGGCCAGCAGCCGCGCGGTGACGATGCCGTCGGTCTTCGCCGGGAGGCACTCCTCGACGACCAGGGTGCGGGCCGCGCTCGCGCCCACGGCCAGCGCCTGACAGCGCTCAGGCAGCGACCGCTCCCACAGTTCGCCGCCGGACTCGGACGATCGTCCGCGTACCGCTCCGTCCTCCAGGGTTACGGCGGTGGCGCCGCCCAGCGCGATGCCCTTGCCGATGCCTTCGCCCTTGAGCGGCTGCTTCCACAGGGTGGCGCCGTCGTCGAGCCGCACGGCGGCGAGGGTCGTGCAGGGCTTGTTGTGGCGCCCGTAGGCGACAAGTCCTATGCCCTTGGCCGGCTGGGCGCTCCTCGCGCAGACGGACTCGCGGGCCGGCGCCGTGACGTTCCACCGCTCCTTGCCGTCGCGTACCACATAGGAGGAGAGGCCGTCGGTACGGACCCGGACGACGGTGTCGCCCACGGACCAGCCGCGCAGGCCCTTGGGAGCGGCGCCACTGTTCGGCGGGGCCTGCCAGGCGATCCGCAGCCGTTCGGCGGCCTTCACCGGCGACTCGACCCGCACTTGCTCACCGCGCAGCCACTGATAGCCGAACAAGCCGGGCAGCAGGCCGGCCAGCATTCCGCTCACCACGGCGGCGACAACGGCCCATCGGCCCAGTGCCGCGGCCTTCAGCGCCTTGCCGATGAGGGCCAGACCGCAGAGGGAGAACACGAAGGCCAGGACGAGTACGGCGGGCAGGCCGTCCGGGCAGTCGTCACCGCTGCACGAACCGCCGCTCTCCCGGACCAGCGCTGTCCAGCCCAGTCCATGGAAGAGAACGGCCCAGCACAGCACGACCGAGGACAACACAACGGCGGCCACTTCGGCCGCCGGTCGTATACGCACAACCGACTCCCCACTCGTGGTGCACCGCGTGTGCACTGTGGGGCGGAATGTATCGGGCGGCCGGCGAGCACCGTCGGGAGGGTCAAACCACCTGGTGGAGCCAGCGCACGGGGGCGCCCTCGCCGGCGTACCGGAAAGGTTCGAGTTCGTCGTCCCACGGCTTGCCGAGCAGCTTGGCGACCTCGGCCTCCAGGTCGGTCTCGCCGCCCACCGAGCGGGCGAGCGCGGCGCGCAGCCGGTCCTCGGGGATCAGGATGTCGCCGTGCATTCCGGTGACGGCGTGGAAGATGCCGAGGCCGGGCGTGGAGCTGTAGCGCTCACCCTCGGCCGTGGGGCACGGTTCGGCCGTCACTTCGAAGCGCAGCAGGTGCCAGCCGCGCAGGGCGGAGGCCAGCTTGGAGGCGGTGCCCGGCTGGGCCTGCCAGGAGAACTCGGCTCTCCAGGTGCCGGGCGAGGCCGGCTGTCTGATCCAGTCGAGATTGACCCGCACACCGAGTACGCCCGCTACTGCCCATTCGACGTGCGGGCACAGCGCGCGCGGTGCGGAGTGAACGTACAGAACTCCACGTGTCGTCACCGGGACCTCCAGTGTGGGACGAGGTTCGCCTTCCCCAGCGGCCTCGCGCCCGTACCGCCTCTTCCCGGTCGGCTCCCGAGGTTGTCAACAGTAAACAGCATCGGGAGTTAATCTCCTGAAAAGGGACAGTATGTGACGTGATGTAATTTACCGGAGCCCCGGATGGGCGAAGGGCTGCTGGTTCGACGGGGAAAAACTACCGTGCGGCGGCGTCCGGCGGGTGACGTACTGTCGGTCCGGGGGGCCGTAAGCACGAAGCTTTCACCCGGCAGGACGCCGGTACGACGCCGCGGAGGGGATCACGGGATGCGGGTACGCCGCCGAGCTCGCGGCCGTCAGCGCCGGCCGCGCGCCGCCGTCGCCACCGCGACGGCGGCGCTGCTCGTCCTCCTGGGCGGGCTCGCGGGGTGCGACTCGGGGGACGACGCGGGCGGGAGCGCCTCGCCGGCGGCGCGCCGGCCGTCCCCGAAGCCGACTCCCACCTGGGACCGCAGCCCGCAGTCCATCGCCGCGGTCGGGGACTCCATCACGCGCGGTTTCGACGCGTGCACGGTGCTCGCGGACTGCCCCGAGGCGTCCTGGGCCACGGGCACGGACCCCACGGTGCGCAGCGTGGCGTGGCGGCTGCTCGGCGGGGCGGGCGCGGCCGGGCGTACCTGGAACCATGCCAAATCGGGGGCGCGCATCGCCGAGCTGCCGGAGCAGATGACGCGGGCGGTCGCGGACAAGCCGGAGCTGGTCACCGTCATGGTGGGGGCGAACGACGCCTGCCGTGACGATGTGTCGCACATGACATCGGTGGCTGACTTCCGGACGTACTTCGAGACGTCGGTGAGGAAGCTGCGCGGCGAGCTGCCCAAGTCGCAGCTGTACGTGTCGAGCGTGCCGGATCTGAAACGGCTCTGGTCCGAGGGGCGCGGGAACGCGCTGAGCAAGCAGATCTGGAAGCTGGGGATCTGCCAGTCGATGCTGGGCTCCCCGGACGCGATGGACGCGGCGGCGGTGGCGCGGCGGGAGTCGGTGCAGGAGCGGGTCATCGCGTACAACAAGGTGCTGAAGGATGTGTGCGGGAAGGACGCGCGCTGCCGGTACGACGGCGGGGCGGTCTTCGAGTACCGGTTCTCCGTCGGCCAGTTGAGCCAGTGGGACTGGTTCCACCCGAGCAGGAACGGGCAGCAGCGGCTGGCGGAGATCGCGTACCGCAACATCACGGCGAAGGAGCCTTCGGCGTAGGTCACTTAGGCTTTCGGGTCATGACTGCGGAACTCTTCGGCACGCTCGCCGACGGCACACCCGTCCATCGCTGGGTCCTGGAACGGGGCGGCACGGTGGTACGCGTTCTGACGTACGGCGGGATCGTCCAGTCGGTGGAAGTGCCGGACCGGGACGGGCGCGTGGGTGGGGTGGCGGTCGGTTTCGATCACCTCGCGGGCTATCCGGAATGCCCCGGGCCGTACTTCGGGGCGCTGGTCGGGCGGTACGCGAACCGGATCGCGGGCGGGGCTTTCGAGCTGGACGGGCGGACGTACGCGCTGACGCGCAACGATGGCTCGAACAGCCTGCACGGCGGTGAGCGCGGCTTCGACAAGCGGGTGTGGGACGCGGAGGCGGTTCCGTACGGTGTGCGGCTCTCGCGGGTCAGCCCCGACGGCGAGGAGGGTTTTCCCGGGCGCGTCGAGGTCTCGGCGACGTACACGCTGGAGGAGGGCGGGGCGCTGCGGATCGCCTACCGGGCGGTGACGGACGCGCCGACCGTGGTGAACCTGACGAATCACACGTACTGGAGTCTCGGGGGTGGCGGCCCGTACGAGCTGCGACTCGCGGCGGGGGCGGTGACGCCGGTGAACGGCGAGGGGATACCGACCGGGGAGATCCGGCCGGTGGCGGGGTCGCGGTTCGACTTCCGGCGGGCGCGGGTGCTGGGCGGCGGGTACGACCACAATTTCGTGCTGGACAAGGGCGTTACGGGCGAACCCGTGGCGGTGGGCGAGCTGTACGACGCGGGGTCGGGGCGGGTGGTGACGGTCGCCACGACGGAGCCGGGGATGCAGGTGTACACGCCGGACGCGTTCGACGGGGTGGCGCTGGAGACCCAGCACTTCCCCGATTCACCGAACCGACCGGAGTTCCCGGGCGTGGTGCTGCGGCCGGACGAGGTGTTCGAGTCGGCGACGGTGTACGGGTTCGGGGTGCGGGGGTAGGGGGCGGGGTGGGGTGGGTGCGGGTGGCCGCTGCGCGGGGCTCCGCCCCGGACCCCGCTCCTCAACGCCGGGGGCTGTCAGTTGCCGCGCGGCAACTGACAGCCCTGCCACATCCAGCCCGTCCGGGGTCTGGGGCTTGCCCCCACGCGGCGGAGCCGCGAATGTCACAGCCGGGAAGGGGCGGGGTGGGGAACAAGCCCCCGCAGGGGATCAGCCCTGGAGGTCCAGGGTCGCCGTCAGGCGGGTGTCGGTGAGGGAGCGGCCCGTCCGGACCTCGTACGTGCCCGGGACGAAGGCCCAGGCCCCCGCCCCCTCGTCCCAGACCTCAAACGCCCGCGCCGGCAGCGCGATCTCCACCTCCGCCCACTCCCCCGGCCCCGCCTCGACACTCGCGAACCCCGCCAGCCACCGCGCCGGCCGCTCCACCGAGTCCTCCGCCGGGGCCAAGTAGACCTGGACCACCTCGCGGCCGGGGCGTGAACCGGTGTTGCGTACGCGGATCTTGGCCGTCGCCGGGGTCACCTCCATCGACTCGTACTCCCAGGTGGTGTAGCCGAGGCCGTGGCCGAACGCGTACGCCGGTGCGACGCCCGCCCTGTCCCAGGCGCGGTAGCCCACGAACAGCCCTTCGGTGTAACGGAGTTCGCCGGCCGTCGGCGCCACCTCCGACACCGGAACGTCGGCCAAGGCCACCGGCCAGGTGGTCGGCAGCCGCCCGCCCGGTTCGGCCGCGCCGAGCAGCACGTCGGCGAGGGCCGCGCCGCCTTCCTGGCCCGGGAACCAGCTGAGCAGCACCGCGGCCACCTCCTCGCGCCACGGCATCTCGACCGGCGACCCGGCGTTGACGATCACGACGGTGTTCGGGTTGGCGGCGGCCACCGCGCGGACCAGGTCGTCCTGGCGGCCGGGCAGGCGCAGATCCGTACGGTCGAAGCCTTCCGACTCGACGCGCTCCGTCGTGGCGACCACGACGACCGCCGTGTCGGCGTCGCGCGCCGCTTCGACGGCCTCCGCGATCAGCTCGTCGGCGTCGCGCTCCGGCGCACCGTGCAGGAACGAGAACATGACCGCCGGGAGCGGCGCGTCGTCCCGCCGCTCGATGGCGTGGACGAGGGAGACCTCGACCGGCTCGCCGGTGGTGAGGTGGACGCGGCCCCGCTCGGCCGGGGCGCCGAAGAACGCCTCGAAGGGGTCGGACGCGTCGGACATCGGCTGGACGCCGTCGTACAGGAC
Source organism: Streptomyces sp. TRD_SC_5 (assembly GCF_056836825.1). Classification (NCBI taxonomy): domain Bacteria; kingdom Bacillati; phylum Actinomycetota; class Actinomycetes; order Kitasatosporales; family Streptomycetaceae; genus Streptomyces; species Streptomyces sp. TRD_SC_5. Next base: position 2,169,009 of record NZ_JBWZZS010000001.1, read on the forward strand.
CTCGCCCCCGACGGCCAGCGTGAACGCGCCCAGGCCGCGCGTACCGAACGCGTGCTCGCCGCTCTCTCGCGGAGTGAAGGTGCCCTTGACCTCGATGCTGTGGAGCGTCTCGTGCGTGACGCCGTCGGGCAGATCGTCGCCGATCCACTGGACCTGGCCGCTGGGCAGCGAGCGGCTGCCGATGACGGCGCCCGAGCCGTCGCGGCAGACGGCCTGGAGGGCGAAGCCCTTGTCGGCGGGGCTGAGTTCGTCGCTGGGGTCCGCCCCGACGGCGTACGTCAGCACGGAGTCGGGCAGTGCGGCGGCGAGGCCGTCGAGAGGGGCGACGACCCGCTCGGGGAAGACCGTGGCGGAGCCGCCGCCGAGGACGCGCGCGTCGCGGGCCGCCGTACCGATGAGGGCGAGCTTGCGGATCTTCGAGGCGTCGATGGGCAGGACCGGCTGCGCGTCGCGGACCTCGTTGCGTACGAGCACGAAGGCCCGGCGCGCCACCTCCCGCGCCAGCGCCTGGCCGTCGACCGACTCCGGCAGCTCGGTGACGACGGGCGGGGCGCCTTCCAGGATGCCGACGCGGGCGGCGAGCCGCAGGACGTTGCGTACGGCGTCGTCGACCACGGCCTCGTCGACCTCGCCCGACCTGACGGCGCCGGCGAGCGCGTCGCCGTAGACCGTGGCGGGACCCGGCATCGCGACGTCGAGGCCGCCTTCGATGTCGCCGGTGGTGGAGCGGGCGGCCATCCAGTCGGAGACGATGTAGCCGTCGAAGCCCCACTCGCCGCGCAGCACCTCGTTCTGGAGGTAGCGGTGCTCGGTCATCGTCACGCCGTTGACCTGGTTGTACGCCGCCATGATGCCCCAGGGGTGGGCGTTCTTGACGATGGCTTCGAAGGGGGCGAGGTACAGCTCGCGCAGCGGGCGGGGAGCGATGATGTTGTCGACGGTGAAGCGGTCGGTCTCGGCGTCGTTGGCGACGAAGTGCTTGACGGTGGTGCCGACGCCGCCGTCCTGGACGCCGTTCACGTAACCGGAGCCGATCTCGCCGGTGAGGTACGGGTCTTCGGAGTAGCACTCGAAGTGCCGGCCTCCGAGCGGCGAGCGGTGCAGGTTCACGGTGGGGGCGAGGAGTACGTGCACGTCCTTGCGGCGGGCCTCCTGGGCGAGGAGGCGGCCGGCGCGCCGGGCCAGCTCCGGGTCCCAGGTCGCGGCGAGGGCGGTGGGCGACGGCAGCGCGATCGACGGGTCGTCGGCGGTCCAGCGGACGCCGCGCACGCCGACCGGCCCGTCGGACATGACCAGGGACCGCAGGCCGATCTCGGGGAGTGCGGGCAGCGACCACATGTCCTGGCCGCCGAGCAGCCTCGCCTTGGCTTCGAGGCCGAGCTTGCCGAGGGCCGCTTCGACGGCCTCTTCGCGCAGCCGGTCGGCGGCGTCGGGGCCACCGGGGCCACCCGTGCCGGCGATGCCGTCGATGCCGCCGATGTGCTGGGGAGTGGATGCTGCTGCCACGGCCGTACCTCCTCATTGAAGTCCTGCTGGGTCTCTCGTCCTTCCATCGTCACTCGTTTACCTGTAGATCGGTAGGGTTCGTTACCTTTTCGTGATTTACTGTATGGCGTACCGTCCTGCCAGCGAGGACGAGGGGAAGGAACCAGAACGATGGCCAGGGCCAGGAGCGAGGAGCGGCGGGCGGAGATTCTCCGCGCGGCCCTCGAAGTGATCGCCGAACGCGGCTACCGGGGGGCGTCGCTCGGCGCGGTCGCCGAGCGCGTCGGCCTGACCCAGCAGGGGCTGCTCCACTACTTCCCCACCAAGGAGCACCTGCTGGTCGCCGTACTCGAAGAGCGCGACCAGTGGGACACCGGCGGCTCGGGGCGCAGCGCCGGCGCCTGGCGGCTGCATCTGCTCGACTCCCTCGTCGAGTACAACGCGATGCGCCCCGGCGTCGTACAGACCTTCTCCGCCCTGCTCGGCGAGAGCGTCACCGAGGACCACCCGGCGCGGGAGTTCTTCACCCACCGCTACGCCCAGGTGCGCGGCGGCATGGCGGCCGCCCTGCGCGCCGAGTACGGCGATGTGCTGCCCGGCGGACTCACGCCCGAGAAGGCCGCGCCGCTGCTGGTGGCGGTCATGGACGGGCTCCAGTACCAGTGGCTGCTCGACCCGCAGTCGGTGGACATGCCGGCCGCCTTCCGTGACTTCCTGTCCCTGCTGCAACGCTCGCCCGCCCCGTAGCGCGAGGCGCAGGCGTACCGGGATACTGCCGCCACCCGACGGAAGGATCACCGTGTCCCCGATACGCCCGACACGCCCGACACGTCCCCGGCAGTACGCAGTTGGGGTCGCACTCCTCACCCTCGCCCCACTCCTCGGGGCGCTGCCCGCCTCGGCGGCCGAGCCGGGGACGGTGGTGCCGGCGACCGTCGAGGAGCAGCGGCTGGAGCGGGCCGCCCCGCAGGAGATCCTGCGGCGCAGCGGATTCGACGCCGTGGCGCCGGGCTTCGGGGAGACACTGCGCGAGGCACGGTCGTACGCCGCTGCCGAGCGGGCCGTCGTACGGCACGGATCGCGGCTGTGGCAGCGGGCCGTGGACCGGGCGCAGGGGCGGGGTCCGGCCGGCGGGGACCTGAGCCGGGGCGACGACCGGCCACTGTACTGGGCGCGGCTGGCCATGACGCGCGAACTGCGGCAGTGGCAGGCGCCGTTCGCGCTGTCGGACGCGGCGCGGGCGAAGCTGCTGGACCGGCTGGAACGGTCCTCGCGCGGCCAGGACACGATCCGCTTCGCGGCGGGCAAGGGCATCACGGGCAAGGGTGTCAAACGCGTGCTCGTCACCGGCTTCGACCCGTTCACGCTGGACCGGGACGTGCGGATCAGCAACCCGTCGGGCGCGACGGCGCTCGCGCTGGACGGCACGGTCGTACGGACCGCCGACGGCCCCGCGCGGATCGAGACCGCCGTCTTCCCCGTCCGATGGCAGGACTTCGCGGACGGCACGGTCGAGCGCACCCTGCGGCCGCACCTGCCGCACCTCGACCTCTTCACCACCGTGAGCCAGGGCAGGGTCGGACGGATCGACGTCGAGCGCTTCAACGGGGCCTGGCGCGGGGGCTTTCCGGACAATGAGAACGTCTCGCGCAAGGAGATCGTTCCGGTGAGCGATCCCGCCTCGCAGCCGCAGTGGACGGCGACGACGCTTCCGTACAAGGAGATCGTGGCGGCCGGCACCGGCCGCTTCCCGGTGTACGACAACACGTCCGTGACCGAGATACCGGCCGGCGCGACCGCCCCCGTGGTCCGGCCGGACGGCCCGACCCCGGGCTCGACCGCACGCGCCGGGGGCGGCGGCGACTACCTCTCCAACGAGATCGCGTACCGCGCGACGCTGCTGCGCGACCGCCTGGGGCTGGACGGCCTGCCCGGCGGCCATGTGCACACGCCGGTGCTCCAGTTCGGCGCGGGCAACACGACCGAGGTGACCGACCCGGAGTTCGTACGCAACCGGCAGGACATCGTCGCGCAGGTGCGGGCGATCGTACTCACGGCCCTGGTCCACCAACGGTAGTAACGTTGGTGGCATGAGCGGGACCACACGCAAGTACTCGATCAGCATCAGCGACGGCCGGTCCGCGGCATGACAGCTCCGCTCATCGGCACGCTGGTCCTGGACTGCGAGGGTCTGTCCAAGCTCGTCGATGACGACCGTGTCGTCTCGGCGTTGGTCCGGCGCGCACGGGACAACGGCGCCCATGTCGTGACCAGTACCGTCACACCGGTGGAAGCCAGGCACCCTGGTGTACGTCAAGCGCGTTTCGACTGGGTGCTGTCGCGCATCGACATGCTGCCCGTCAGCGATGACATCTCCCGATCCGCCTCAAGGCTGCTCGCCACCGCTGGGCTCCACGGCCACAAGTACGCGCCCGACGCGATCCTGTCGGCGACGGCGCTCGGGTGCCCCGGGCCCGTCGTCGTGCTGACCTCGGACCCGGGGGACATCACCATGCTGTGCGGACCACGGGTACACGTCGTCAAGGTGTGACGCGGCTCAGCGGGCGAATCCGAGCGTGACTCCGGGGCCGGCCCCTACCGAGCCGATCGCGCGGTTGAGGGCCTTCTGGCGGCGCAGCATGGCCGCGCGAAGCCGGGAGTCGGAGAGGAAGCGCCTTTGGGATACTGGTCCGCATGTTGGTCGCAGCGGCGCAGTTCGCATCCGAGCCCGGTTCCGTCGACGCGAACGCGCGCAGGATGGCGGCGTACGTCCGGGAGGCCGCCGGGCGCGGAGCCCGCGTCACCGCCTTCGCCGAACTGGCCCTGACGGGGTACGAGCTGGAACTCCTCACCCAGGACCCGTCGCTGCTCGTCACGCCCGACGACCGTCGCCTCGAACCGGTCCGGGCGGCCTGCCGCGAGACGGCCACGGCGGCCGTCGTCAACTGCGCGGCGCCCGCCGTGAACCGCGGCGACCGCCCCGCCATCACGTCCTTCGTCTTCGGCCCGGACGGCGCACTGCTCACCCGCTACGAAAAGCAGCACCTGGACGAGCACGAGCGCGAGGTTTTCGCGCCGGGCGCGGGCGACGGGCGTTTCGAGCTGGACGGCGTGCGCTTCGCGCTGGCGACGTGCTTCGACAGCCACTTCCCGGAGCTCGCACAGCGGGCCGCCGCCGACAAGTGTCTGGTCTATGTGGCGAGTTCGCTGTACGGGAAGGGCAACGGCGAGCGGCAGCGCGAGGCGATCCACCCGATGCGGGCGAAGGATCACGGGCTGTACGTCGTCCTCGCCAACCACGTGGGGCAGACGGGACCGTACGACGGCTGCGGACTGAGCGCGGTGTGGGGCCCCGACGGTACGGCGCTGAGCGAGGCGGCGCCGGACGAGGCCGGCCTCGTGCTGGCGGACGTCCCTACGCGGTAGCGGGCGGGGTCGCCATGTCACCGGCGCCCGCGTCGTCCGCGTCGGCCGACGGCTCCTCCAGGAGGTCACGCGCCATCAGCGTCGCGCCGGCCACCGCGCCGGGCATGAGGAAGACGGCGACCAGTGGCACGAGGAACGCCAGGGTGAGCGGGACGCCGAAGCCGAGCGTGAGCAGCCGGCGGCCGCGCAGCAGAGTGAGGCGCTGCTTCAGCTCGACGCCACGGCGCTGGAGCGCCACCGCAGCCAGCTCCTCCGCGAGGAAGAAGCCCGAGACGCAGAAGCCGATCACCGGGACGACCGTCTGGCCGACGACGGGGATGAAACCGCAGGCGAAGAGCAGGACGCCGTACAGCACCACCCGGGTCAGGACACGCACGCTGTCGCGGGCGGAGATCCACAGCTCCCGCATCAGCGGGAGGCCGGACTCGGGGGCGGTGCCGTCAGGGGAGACGGAACGGTCGACGCGCTCGGACAGCTCCTCGTAGAAGGGCTGGCCGACGAGCAGCGTCACGGCGGTGAAGGTGATCACCGCGAGGAACAGCGCGAGGGCGAAGAGCAGCGCGGTCAGCGCACCCCGGAAGAGACCGAGCCAGGGAGAGGCCCAGTCGTCGGCGAAGGGCGTGGCCCAGGCCGTGAAGTCGTCGGCGCCGTAGGCCAGCCCGACGAGGGCACCGACGTACAGCACGAAAGTCACCAGGCCGGGCAGCAGCCCGAAGCCGTAGGACCTGCCGTGCCGGCCGGCCCACCGCTGGCCCTTCATCAGGTAACCGAAACCCACCCCGAGATCACGCATGCGAACAGCCTATCCACTGGCCGGGGCCGAGCTGATACCGCGTACCCGGCCGGCCCGGTGGCGCGTTCGGCGACGCGGTAGCCGGAGGAGGTGGATGTGACACAGGCCGGCCCCCCGTCGGCTCCGCCGAACGTCCACGGCGTGCTCAACGCCCTCTTGTCGTTGCGGGGTTCAGCAGGTAGACCCTGCGTACCGATCATCTCTGATCGCTTCCGACGCATCCGGAGATACGCATGGGCACAGGTATACCGAGACCTCTCCTCATCACCACCGCCGCCGTGACGAGCGCACTCCTGCTCTCGCCCGTCGCGGCCACCGCCCAGCCCGGCCCTCCTGGCGGTGACGGGGACGGCGTTCACCGCGAGCGGGGCGCCGGGCAGGGGCAGGCGGCGGCGCGCACCCCGGCGGGCGCCGCCGCGAAGGCGCTCGACGCCGGCCACGCGTCGTCCGGGCTGCGGCACGGCGGCGGGTATCCGCGCCGCACGCACCTGACCCCGCCCGCGCCGAATCCGGCCGACAAATCCGTCAAGCTGGGGCTCACGCCGTACCACTCCATCGCCCCGGCCCTCAACGAGCTGCAGAAGCTGGGCAGCGACCGGGTCGGTGTCGAGGTCGCCGGGAAGTCCGCCGGCGGGCGTCAGCTGTATCTGGTGACGGTCACCGCGCCCGAGAGCGCCCGCGAGGCCCGCGAGCAGGAGCGGATGCGGGAGCTGATCGAGAACGCGCCGGCCGCCGCCGCCAAGGACCGGCGTATCAAGGCCGCTTACAAGGCGCCCGTGTTCATCAACAACAACATCCACGGCAATGAGTGGGAGGGCACGGACGCGGCCCTGAAGCTCATCGAGGAACTGGCGAAGGCGAAGGACAAGAAGACCGCCGGTCTGCTGGCGAAGACCCGTATCTACCTCAATGTGACCGCCAATCCCGACGGGCGGATCGCGGGAACGCGCGCGAACGCCAACGGCTTCGACCTCAACCGGGACTTCATCACCGCCACCCAGCCCGAGGCGCGCGCGATCCGGCGGATCGCCATCGACAAGCAGCCGGCAGTCATGATCGACCTGCACGGGTACGTCAACGGCACGCTCATCGAGCCGACGACCCCGCCGCACGGCGAGAATTACGAGTACGACCTCTTCCTCAAGAACTCCTACGCCAACGCGCTGGGGATGGAGGCGGCCGTCAACGGCCTCGGCTACACGGCGGCGAAGGACGGCGTCGAGCCCGCCGTCATCCCCTTCCGCGACCAGGAGGAGGGCTGGGACGACTGGCCGCCGATCTTCACGCCGCAGTACATGCCCTTCCAGGGCGCGGTCGCGGCGCACACCATCGAGTTCCCGATGCAGGTCAACAACCGGGCCTACGACACCCTGCCGGTCGCCGAGCTGCGCCGCAGGGCCGCCATCAACACGGACATAGCGGGCGCGGCGATGCGCGCGACCCTCGATTACACGGCCCAGAAGCGGTCTTCGGTCGTGGCCGACCAGATCGAGACGTTCCGGCGCGGTGCGGCGGGTGCCGCGCAGGTGCCGGTGTCGCGGGAGACGGTTCCGGGTGTGCCCGGCATCGGGCCCGAGGACGTCTACACGACGGACTTCCCGCGGGCGTACGTCGTCCCGGCGGGCCGCGGCCAGCGCTCCGCGACGGCCGCGGCCCGGCTCGTCGACCACCTCGTCGCCAATGACGTGCGCGTCGAGCGCGCGCGCCGGGACTTCCGGCTCGGCGGACGGTCGTACGAGGCGGGGTCGTACGTCGTCGACATGCGCCAGCCCAAGCGCGGCCTGGCCAATGTGATCCTGCACGAGGGCCGGGACATCAGCGCGGACGTCTCGACGATGTACGACATCTCGGGCTGGAGCCTCGGGCTGCTGTGGGGCGCGGGCGTGGAGAAGGTGCGGAAGGCTCCGGGTGGGGTGGATGTTCCGGGGCGTACGGTCCAGGCCGCTTCCCCGACCGGTTACGTCGCTCCGCGCGGCGACCTCTCGCTGCGGCTCGACGACCCCAGGGAGCTCGCCGCGCTCAACTCCCTGCTCGGGGACGGGGTGAGGGTGCGGCGTACGGCGGACGGCAGCGCGCTCGTGCCCGCCTCGGCGCGCGAGAAGGCCGCCGCGCTCGCCGGCCGGTACGGCGTCGCCTTCCACGCCACCACGGCCGAGGGCGTCGCCGCGCTGCACCGCACCCGGGTCGCGGCGGCGGTCACGCCCGGCGAGCTGTTCGCGCTGCGGGAGATGGGCTTCGAGGTGCTGCCCGTCTCGACGGCGGCGCTCAACGCCGGCTTCGACTGGTCGAAGGCGGACGTGCTGTTCGTGTCGTCCGGGCTGGAGTACGGGAAGCTCGACGCGGCCGCGCGCGGCACGCTCGACACGTTCCTCGGCGGGGGCGGCGGCCTGGTCGGGCGGGGCGCGGCGGGAGCGGCGCTCAACGCCGACGCCGGTCTGCTGGCGGCGAAGCCGGTCGAGGGCAACGGGGACGCGAACGGCGTCGTACGGGTCGTCAACGCGGGCGGTGCCGTGTCCGGCGGCGCGCCCGCGCACACCTTCGTGTACTCGCCGATGTGGTTCACGGACCTCGGACCCGGTGTGCGGGTCGAGCAGTCGTACGGCGCGGGGAACCCGCTCGTGTCCGGACACTGGCGGGCGGCGGAGGACGGCAGCGGCGGTCCGGCGGACGCGGCCGGCAAAGCGGCTGTCGTCAGCGGTACGTCGGCGAAGGGCGCGGGAGTTGTGCTGTTCGGTACGGAGCCGCTGTTCCGCGCGCACCCGAAGGGCGCTTTCGCGCAGGTCGGGCGGGCGTTGATGCTGCGCGCGGCGGTGGGGGCGGGCAGCACGGGCTAGGCGGGGCGGGCTAGGCGGGCGGGGCGGGCTGCGGAGCTTTTTCCCTGCCCGCCCCACGGCGAAGGGCCGCACCCCTTGCGGTGGGGTACGGCCCTTCGGGTCACGCAAACGCGACGCGTCCGAATGTCAGACGACCGCCAGCTCGACCTTGATGTTGCCGCGGGTCGCGTTCGAGTAGGGGCACACCTGGTGCGCCTTCTCCAGCAGATCCCGCGCGGTCGCCTCGTCCACGTTCGGGATGTGCGCGGTGAGCGCGACCTCGAGGCCGAAGCCACCGTTCCCGTTCGAGCCGATCCCGACCTTCGCGGTCACGGTCGAGCCGGAGATGTCCGCCTTCTCCTTGCGCGCGACGACAGCGAGCGCACCCTGGAAGCAGGCGCTGTAACCGGCGGCGAACAGCTGCTCCGGGTTCGTGCCGGCGCCACTGCCGCCCATCTCCTTCGGCGGGTTGACGACCACGTCGAGCTGGCCGTCGTCCGACGCGACGCGGCCGTCACGGCCGTTCTCGGCGGTGGCGACAGCGGTGTACTTCACGTCTATGTCGAGAATGGTCATGCTGAGGTAATCCTCCTGCTTTGTACGTCGCGACTCGCGCCCACGACCGCGACGGCTGGTGGTGAGCCTATCGGGTGAGCGAAACGATCATCTTGCCGGTGTTGTCGCCGCGGAGCAGGCCGACGAACGCGTCGTAGCCGTTCTCGATGCCTTCGACGACCGTCTCGCTGTACTTGAGTTCGCCGGAGCGGATCCAGGCCGAGACGTCCTCGACGAACTGCGGCTGGAGCGCGGCATGGTCCCCGACGAGAACACCCTGCAGACGCAGTCGCTTGCCGATGATCAGCGCCATGTTGCGCGGCCCGGGCGTCGACTCCGTGTTGTTGTACTGCGCGATCATGCCGCAGATGGTCGCGCGGCCGTGCACGTTCAGCGAGCCGATGGCCGCTTCGAGGTGGTCGCCGCCGACGTTGTCGAAGTACACGTCGATGCCGTCGGGCGCGGCCTCGCGCAGCTGCTGCCCCACGGGTCCGTTCTTGTAGTTGAAGGCGGCGTCGAAGCCGAGGTCCTCGACGAGGTGCTTGACCTTCTCGTCGGAGCCCGCCGACCCGATGACGCGCGAGGCGCCCCTCAGCTTCGCCATCTGGCCGACCTGGCTGCCGACGGCACCCGCCGCGCCGGAGACGAAGACGGCGTCCCCCTCCTTGAAGGAGGCGACCTCGAAGAGGCCGGCGTAGGCGGTGAGGCCCGTCATGCCCAGCACGCCGAGGTAGGCGGAGAGCGGGGCGAGCGAGGCGTCGACCTTGGTCGCGTGCTTCGCGTCGACGTCGGCGTACTCGCGCCAGCCGAGACCGTGCAGGACGTGGTCACCGACGGCGAAACGCTCGTCGGCGGAGGCGATGACCTCGCCGACCGCGCCGCCGTCCATCGGCTGGTCCAGCTTGAACGGCGGGACGTACGACTTCACGTCGTTCATACGGCCGCGCATATAGGGGTCGACCGAGAAGTGGAGGTTGCGGACCAGGATGCGGCCCGCGCCCGGCTCGGCCACCGGGGCCTCGCGCAGCGCGAAGTCCTCGGGCTTGGGCCAGCCGTGCGGGCGGGCGACGAGGTGCCAGGAACGGCCGGTCGTGGGGAGTGCGGACATGCGGGTGCGACCTCCTTGGAAAAGCCAGCAAAAGCTTCAGGTACTAAAACAACCATGCTCCTGGATATTTCATGTTGTCAAGTAAATGGGTAGGATGGGATGCATGGCCCCTCGTAGAGACCCCCTGACCCTCGAAGTCGTCGAGCTCATCGGCGAGGTCGTCTCCCGCTACTACGAGGAGTACGACGAGGCGGCGGCCAAGCACTCACTCACCGGCGCCCAGGCGCGCGTGCTGGGTCTGCTCTCCATCGAGGCGATGCCCATGCGCCGTATAGCCAAGAAATTGAAGTGCGAGCCGTCGAACGTCACAGGGATCGTCGACCGGCTCGAGGCGCGCGGTCTGGTCGAACGGCAACCCGACCCGGCCGACCGGCGCGTCAAACTCGCCGCCGTCACCGAGGACGGGCGGCGGACCGCGGCGCGGCTGCGCGAATCGCTCGGCTTCGCGCGCGAGCCGCTCGGTGAGCTGTCCGACGACGAGCGCACCGCACTGCGCGACCTGTTGAAGCGGATGCTCGGGAACTGACCACCGCTGGGCCGGACCGGGCCCGGTCAGCCCCGGCTCAGGCGCACCACCACAGGAACCGGTCGCAGGTCTCGGTCGGCGTGGGCTCCGGTGTCGGCTTGGGCGCGGGCCGCGGGTCAGCGGAAGAGGCAGGCGGCGGGGGCGGGGCCGGCGGCGCGGGCTCGGGTGCGGACGTTTCGCCGCCCCCGGGCGCCGGCGATGCGCCACCGGGCGCCGACCCCGGCTCCGGCGGGGTGGCATCGGCGACTTCCGTGGCCTTCGCCGGAGCCGACTTCGACGCCTTGGCGGACGGCGAGCTGCTCTCCGAGGCGGAGGCCGAGGCCGAGGCGGTACTTCCCGACGCCGACGGGTCCGCCTGCGCGTCGCCGGGTCCGCCGACGCCTGCGGCGCCCCCGTCACCGGTCGCGGCCGGCCCGCTCGGCTCACCGGCGCCCTCGCCGTCGTCTTCGCTCTCACCCTCGCCCTGTACGGACCCGGAAGCCCACCCCTCGCCCACGGACTCCGTGGCGAGCTCGGCCAGGCTCAGCGCGCCGCCGGCCAGTACCAGCCCCATACAGACGAGGACCATCTTGCGACCCCGGCGGCGGTGCGCCCGGCGGCCACCGCGGGCCCGCTGCGCACGCCGGGCGGCGCGGCCGGGACCGGCGGAGCGGGCCGATTCGCCGGGCGCCACACGGTCGGCTTCGGTGGGCTCAGAGTGCTCAGGGGTCTCAGCGGGCTCGGTGGGCTCGGCGGTCCATTCGTGACCTGCGCCACTGTCGTACGCCTCACGAACGGGATGAACCTCGCGAAAACCGCGGGCGTCGTCACGGTGACGGGCGTCGTGCACCGCGGGCGCCTCAGGGGCGGCGTGGCCGAGTTCACCGACGGGGGCTCCGCACCCGGCACAGGCCAGAGCGCCGTTGAGGTGCCTGCGGCAGGAGTAGCAGTAGTCCATGGCGCCCGCAGGTTATGCGTCCCGGGGTCAACAGCGGGAGCCGGATCTGTGAGGATCCTGTGTGGAAGCGTGTATTCCACGGCGTGTCAGTGGGGCACGGCAGGATGGACCTATGCATACGGGCACGCATCCCTTCGGGCCGCTGGACTTCCAGCTCGTGTTGTTGCGCCGGATGGCCGACCACCAGCCGGGTCTCGTCGAGGACGCCCGCCGCGAGCTGGGCGTGACGCTCCCGGAGATGCGCGAGGCCAATCGCCGCTGGCAGGCGATGGTCCGTTCGCCGCGAGGACGCGGGACGGTGGCGCGCTACCGCTCGGTGCTCGGGCCGCCCGAGACGTCCGTACGCCGCAGGATCGGCGACCTGGAGTGCGACGCCCTGGCCTGGCCGGTGCCGCTCTGGCCCGGCCTGCGCTTCGAGGTGCTGACCGCGCCGGGTGGCGCCGTATGGAACGAATGGCTGGTCCGCGCTCCCGGCGCCCCCGGCCCCGAGCTGCGTACGGCCGAGGACCTGCGCCCGTGGTCGTGCACCGTCGACGAGGTGGCCCGCGCCTTCCCGCCGGCTCGCCCGATGGAGGGAACGGCGCCCACCCGGTGGCGGCTCGGGCTGACGCTGCCGGACGGCAAACCCTGCGTGGCGGAGTTCACCTGGGGTTTGTTGCAGCGCGTGGGGTGTCCTGACGGCCCATGACATGGCCCGGACCGGTGTGTCCCGGCTCCTGGCACGGCGTCAGCTCGTACGCCCGACCGGCTCACTCAGCGCGCGCACGGCCACCGGCCCCCGCACGATGCGAAGCAGGACCGGCACCCGCCGGTCCGTCAGCGCTCTCGGGAGACCCTGCCGTGACCGTCAGTCTTGAGCAGTTGCGCCGTTGCCATATCGCCGTCGATCTCGGGGCCGCCAGGACCCGGGTTTTCGTGAAGGGTGTGGGGCTCGTCGTCGACGAGCCGAGTGTGGCCGCCGTGAACACCCGCACCGGCGCGCTCATCGCCGTCGGCGCCTTCGCCGAACAGATGACGGGCCGTACGCCCGACTACATCCGTGTCGTACGCCCCGTCTCCGGCGGCACCGTCGTCGACATCGAGATGGCCCAGCGCATGCTGCGTCACCTCATCGGGGAGAAGCTGCGGCGCCAGCTCCGCCGCAAGCCGCGGCTGCGCGCCGCCGCCTGCACACCGCACGACAGCGACCCGCTCGCCCAGCGCGCGGCCGTCGAAACACTCATCGGGCTCGGCGCGCGCCGCGTCGAGCTGGTCGACACCCTCATCGCCGCGGCCGTGGGCTGCGGGCTGCCCGTGGAACAGCCGTCGGCCACCATGATCATGGTGTGCGGAGCGGCGACCACCCAGGTGGCGGTGCTCTCGCTCGGCTCGATCGTCACCGCCCAGCGGGTCCCGGTCGGCGGCAACGCCATCGACCACGCCGTGATCCAGCATCTGCGCCACCAGCACGAGCTGGTGCTGCCGAGCCAGTCCGTACGCCCCCTCCAGCTGGCCCTGCGGGGGAACGGCCTGACCGCGGAGGGCCCCGCGTCCACCGAGATCCACGGCCGGGACGTGGCCACCGGCCTCGCGCGCTCGGTACACGTCGACACCGCCGCCGTGCGCCAGGCCATCCACACCCCGCTCACCGCGGTGCTCGACGGCATCGGGAAAGTACTGCGCGACTGCCCGCCCGACCTGGTCGCCGACCTCGCCGACCGCGGCATCATGATGGTCGGCGGCAGCGCGCTGCTGCCGGGCCTCGACCAGATGCTGCGCGACGCGACGGGCATGCCGGTGCACATCGCGGAGCGGCCGGACGTCTGCTCCGTACTCGGGCTCGGGGCGATGCTGGAGGGCAAGATCCAGCCGATGAGCCTGGACCCGATCAGCGGCTGAGCGACGCGGCGCCCGTACGACGGGCGGACGGACAGAGGGTCGGGCGGACGGGCGGACGGGCGGACGGCGCATGAACCCGGAGAGCGGCGCGAGCGTGGTGCCCCGGCTGCCGATGCTGCTGGAGGCCGTACTGAACGTCGGCTCCGACCTGGAGCTGCACGCCACCCTCCAGCACATCGTGGACACCGCAACCGAGCTCGCCGGGGCCCGTTACGGCGCGCTCGGAGTCGTCGATCCCGAACGTGGCCGCATCACCGAGCTGTTCACCTCGGGCATCGACGACGAGACGCGTGAGCGCATCGGGCGGCTGCCGGACGGACGCACCGGCCTGACCGGCTACCTCCTCCAGGAGCCCCGGCCCCTGCTCGTCCCCGACATGTCGGCCGACGTACGCTCGGCCGGCCTGCCGCCCGGCCACCCCGCCATGAAGTCCTTCGTCGGCGTCCCCATCCGGGTGCACGCCCAGGCCTTCGGCAATCTCTACCTGACCGAGAAGCGGGGGGCGGCCGGTTTCACCACGGACGACCTGGCGCTGCTGCGGGTGCTCGCCTCGCAGGCGGGCATCGCGATCGGCAATGCGCGGCTGTACGAGAGCGCCCGCCGGCGGGAGCGCTGGATCGAGGGCGCCGCCGCCTGCACCACCGCCCTCCTGACCGGCGAGAGCGCCGAGGACGCGCTGATGACCGTGGCCGAGCAGGCCCGGGTCCTGGCCGGTGCCTCGGCGGGCGTGGTCCTGCAGCCCACCGCCGAGGGCGGCATGGAGATCGTCGCCGCCTCCACCCGCGACGACCCCGCCGACCTGATCGGGACCGTCATCGAGCCGGGCAGCCCGGTCCTGGAGCAACTGCTCGGCGGGGAGCCGGTGTTCATCGAGGACTCGGCGACGGACAAGCGGATGACGACGCATGTACGGGACCGTTTCGGGCCGAGCATGATGCTGCCGCTCCAGAGCGGCGGCAACCTGATCGGCACGTTGGCCCTGCCGAGGCGGCGCGGCGGCCCTCCGTACTCGGCGGTCGACCGGCTGCTCGCCTCGCAGTTCGCCTCGCAGGCGGCGCTGGCGCTCGTGCTGGCGGACAGCAGGCAGGACCGGGAGCGGCTCGCGGTGTTCGAGGACCGCGACCGGATCGCGCGTGACCTGCACGATCTGGTCGTACAGCGGTTGTTCGCCACCGAGATGATGCTGGAGTCGACCCGTCGGCGGGCGGGCGCGGCGGGCGACGCGGAAACGGCGGACGCGGCAGCAGACATGGACGGGCTGCTCGGCGCGGCCGTCGACGAGCTGGACTCCACCATCCAGGAGGTACGGACGACGATCTTCGCGCTGCAACAGCCCCCGGCGGACGCGCCCGCCACCTTCCGGGGCCGGGTCCTGCGCGAGACGTCCGGCGCGGCGACGCTGCTGGGCTTTCAGCCGTCGGTGCACTTCGCGGGCGCGGTGGACGCGCTGGTTCCGGAACCGGTGGGGCAGCAGCTGCTGGCCGAACTGCGCGGCGCGCTCGCGGCGGCGCACCGGCGGGCGGGGGCAACGGCGGTGAGGGTGGAGGTCGAAGCGAAGGTGCCGTTGGCGGACGGGCAGGAGGGCGTGCGGCTGACTGTGGCCGACGACGGCGTGGCGGAGGCGGGGCGCCGCGGCACGACGGTCACCTGGGAGTCACCGCTCTGACCCGCCCGGACCGCACCGCTGCGGGCGGGGCCTTTGCCCCACTCCGCCCACTCCCCCCTTCCCGCCGTGACACTTCGCGGCTGCGCCGCGTGAGCGCGCGACGCCAACCCTGTCGGCACGCACCCGGCTGTCCGGGGCGACCCTCATGAACGTGAAGCAACCTCCTGCGCGTCGCCGGCGTTCTCGACGACGACGACATCGAGCGTGCGCGGCCCGTGCACGCCCTCCACGCGGTCGAGTTCGATGTCGCTGGTGGCGGAAGGCCCCGAGATCCAGGTCAGCGGCGCGGTCGCGTCGAGGCGGGTGAGTGCCTCAGGGACGTCGCCGGCGATCTGGTCCTCCCGTACCACGCACAGGTGGTAGTCGGGCAGGAGCGTGAGCGCCCTGCGGCCCTGCCCGGGCCCCGCGTCGAGGACGATCGTGCCGGTCACGGCGATTCCGACGGCCGCGGTCGTCAGCACACCGCCGGCGGCATCGAGATCCTCCACGGACAACGGCGGCTCGTCGCGCAGTACGGTCCACCCGCCGCCCTCGGGGAGCAGTTCGGCCGGAAAGCCGCCGGGCACGACAAGCGTGCGCAGCCCCCGCGCGGCCAGGCGCGCCGCGACGGTCTCGCGGGCGCGGTCCGGCGTCGTACGGGTGACGGTGGCCCGGTAGTCGGCGACGCGCTCGGCGAAGAGCGCGGTCGTGTCGGGCCCGGCGTGCGAACGTCGGTAGTCGCGCGGGACGGTTACGTCGTCGGGCCCTTCGCCCGCCGGTACGTCGGCGAGGGCCGCCCTGATCCGGCCCAGCACGGTGTCACGCGTCGTCACTTCGCATCGCCTCCCTCTTCGCCGACTCGGCCCACTCGGCCTTCTCGGCTCTCCCGGCCCTCCCGCGTCCTTCGCCACCACGCCCGCAGCGATTCCTTCGGCGGGACCGCCGTGTCGCGGGTCCGCGTCCAGCGGCCGAGCGGTCCCGGCAGGTTGCCGATGCTGCCGCGCCGGGAGACCAGTCGGGCGGCGGGGTGCGCCAGGCGCTGGACGGCGGACAGCTTGCCCGGCGAGGAGAGTACGGCCGCGGCGGCCTTCATGACCAGGGCCTCCGGCGTCGGTACGCGGCCCTTGGCGCGCTTGGTCTCGACGACCTCGGCCCGCAGATGGACCAGTACCTCCGGGATGTTGATCTTCACCGGGCAGGCGTCGTAGCACGCCCCGCACAGCGTGGACGCGAACGGCAGCGACTCGGCGTGCTCGACCCCGACGAGCTGCGGGGTGAGTACGGCGCCGATGGGGCCGGGGTAGACCGAGCCGTACGCGTGGCCGCCCGTCCGCTCGTACACCGGGCACACATTGAGACAGGCCGAGCAGCGGATGCACGCCAGCGCCTGGCGGCCGACCGTGTCCTGGAGGGTCGCCGTACGGCCGTTGTCGAGCAGGACGAGGTGGAAGTCCCGCGGGCCGTCGCCCGCGGTGGTGCCCGTCCACATGCTGGTGTACGGATTCATCCGCTCGCCCGTGGAGGAGCGCGGCAGCAACTGCAGGAAGACCTCCAGGTCCTCGAAGGACGGGAGCACCTTCTCGATCCCCATGACGGTGATCAGGGTCTCGGGCAGGGTCAGGCACATTCTGCCGTTGCCCTCGGACTCGACGACGCCGACCGTGCCCGTGTCGGCGGCGGCGAAGTTCGCGCCGGAGACGGCGACCTTGGCGCGCAGGAACTTCTCGCGCAGGTGCAGGCGCGCCGCGTCGGCGAGGTCGCTCGGGCGGTCGGTGAGGCCTTCGGGGGCCGGGCGGCCCCACTGCCCCATCTCACGCCGGAAGATCTCGCGGATCTCGGCCCGGTTGCGGTGGATGGCGGGGACGAGGATGTGGGAGGGGCGGTCGTCGCCCAGTTGCACGATGAGCTCGGCAAGGTCGGTCTCGTACGCGGAAATGCCCTCTGCGGCGAGGGCTTCGTTGAGGCCGATCTCCTGGGTGGCCATGGACTTGACCTTGACGACCGCTGTCTCGCCCGTGGCCTTCACGAGATCGATGACGATGCGGTTCGCCTCGGCGGCGTCGGCCGCCCAGTGGACGATGCCGCCGGCCTTGGTCACCGACTCTTCGAGCCGTACGAGATGGGTGTCGAGGTGGCGGAGGGTACGGCGCTTCAGGGCCTCACCGGCGGTGCGCAGCTCCTCCCAGTCGTCGAGTTCCGCGGTGACGGCGAGGCGCTTGTCGCGGATGGTGCCGGTCGCCTTGCGCAGGTTGGTGCGCAGCTGGGTGTCGGCGACGGCCTCACGGGCGGCGTCCGGGAAGGACGGGGCGCCGAGCCATACGACGTTGTCGGGCATCACACGGCTCCTTGCGTCGAAGTCGAGGCGAGGATCTCGGCGAGGTGCCGCGTGCCGACTCCCGTGCGCAGCCGGTTCAGGCCGCCGCCGATGTGCATGAGGCAGGAGTTGTCGCCGGCCGTCAGTACGTCGGCGCGGGTGTCGAGGACGGCGCGCATCTTGTCGGCGAGCATCGCGTTCGAGGTGTCGGGGTTCTTCAAGGCGAACGTACCGCCGAAGCCGCAGCAGGTGTCGGCGGCGGGCAGTTCGACGAGGTCGATTCCCTTGACCGCGCGCAGCAGCCGCAGCGGGCGGTCTCCAACGCGGAGCATGCGCAGGCTGTGGCAGGTGGGGTGGTAGGTGACGCGGTGCGGGAAGTACGCCCCGACGTCGGTGATTCCCAGTACGTCGACGAGCAGCTCGGAGAGTTCGTGGACCCTGGGGGTGACGGCCTCCACGCGCCTGACGAGCGCGCTGTCTCCGTACTGCTCGGCCACCACGCGGTGGTAGTCACGGATCATGCCGACGCACGATCCGGAGGGGGCGACCACCGCGTCGTACTCCCCCTTCTCGAATACGTCGGCGAAGCGCCGGACCATGGGGAGGGTCTCGGGGCGGTAGCCGGTGTTGAAGTGCATCTGACCGCAGCAGGCCTGGTCCTGGGGGAACTCGACCGTGTGGCCGAGGCGTTCCAGGAGTGAGACCACCGCCTTTCCCGTGTCCGGAAACATCGTGTCGTTGAAGCAGGTGATGAACAGGGCGATTCTCATGGTTGGTTCTCGACCTCCACCGGGACCGGTACGTCCGCCCCCAGCGAACCCTCCCCACGCAGCTCCTCCCACATCCGCGCGGGAAGGCGCGCGTCCTCGTGGGTCCGTTGCGCTCCGCTCGTCCACGTCATCCGAACTGGTCGATGGAGAGCTTCGTAACCATGCCGAGCACCACGACGAGCAGTACGATGCGCACGAATCCGGAACCACGTCGCAGCGCGGTTCTGGCACCCATGGCGGCCCCGGCGATGTTGCAGACAGCCATCGCGGCTCCGAGGAGCCAGAGCACCTGCCCCTGGGCGGCGAACACCAGGAGCGCGCCGAGATTGGTCCCTACGTTCACCACCTTGGCCAGTGCCGAGCTCTGAAGAAACTCCAGAGACAGCAGGCTGGTGAACGCGATGATGAGAAACGTTCCGGTCCCCGGTCCGAAAACACCGTCGTAGAAGCCGATTCCGCAACCCGCCAGGGCGACGACGGCCAACTTCCGGCGCCGGCTGACGGCCTCGCCCTCCTCGATGGCCCCGAAGCTCGGCCGGAGCGTGACGAAGGCGGCCACGGCGATCAGCAGTGCCATGATGACCGGCCGGAACCAGGCCGCCGGCAGGCTGGAGGCGGACAGGGCCCCGAACCCGGCCGCAGGGACGGCGAGCGCCGCCGCCGGGAAGGCGACGGAGCGATCCAATTTCGTCCGCCGGGCGAACGTCACGGCTGCGACGGTCGTTCCTGTGATGGCCGTGAGCTTGTTGGTTCCGAGGGCCGTCGCCGGCGAAAGGTGCGGAAACGCCACCATCAGAGCAGGAATGAGCACGAGCCCGCCACCTCCCACCACGGCGTCCACCCACCCGGCAGCCGTCGCGGCGACCAGCAGGCCCGTCACTCCCAGGGCGTCCAAAGGGGTCTCCTACCTTCTCGTCGGCCGGGGCTGCCGGGGGAAACAACGCCAAGAGCCCGCGATGCCATTTCGATGTCATAGCTCTGTCCGTGCGGTGTCCATGATCGGCATGGCGGATCCGTTGTGTCCGGCCGACCCCACGATTGATGTCGCGGTACTCCACCGCGCGAGGAGGCGGCAGAAGAACCCGCAGGTCATGCCTGGATCACGAAGAGGACAGCACACGCAGCACACGCAGCACATTGAACAATCGCGGCGGGCTCAGGACAGTTGTCCAAGACGGAAGTGGCGCTGGACACTGCTGACGTACTGTCCGTCGAAACGCCGCAGAACACCTTGAGCACCGGCACGACTTGGCCCGCCACCACAACAGCGGCAAGACCCCAAGAAATGACGGCACTGACTGTGTCCGCCTGGCGCGAGGGGCTGCTCCGGGCATCCAGGGCTGGTGCGCCGATCAGCTTGATCGGTGGACGGTTCCCCATGAGCGGATGATGGTGACCGCGGCATTCCCGCTCCAGCGGATCCCCAGGTGTCGCGGATCTGCCGCCCGCAACGACCGCTGTTCGCCGAGCGGTTGCAGGTGAACACGACACGTTTCTGCCGCCTCGGCGCCTCGGCCCGGCTGTGCGCAGAACACTCGGCATCGACCTTGATGTGGTCGCCGGCACCGGCCACCTTCTGGTCGACGAAAACCCCGAATACGTGGCTGCTCTGATCGCCAGCGCGGGCGGGGCCCGGCCTTCCCCTCAAGACCAGGCAAGCTGAGTGGAGACTGGGCCAGGTCTGAGCGGAACATCGCCCCGAAGACCGCCCGCCGTGGTCAGCCACACGGCTCACTGCCTGAACCTCGCCCGCAGACTCTCATTCCGAAAGCACCCTTAGGCACAGACGGTTGTCATGTTAGCGTCTACTGCTTCTACGAACTACCGATCGAAAACAGAACACTTGGGGGAACTATGCGTAAGTCAATGCTGGGAGCTGCCTTCACGGCGGTCGCGTCTCTGGCTGTGTCGATGACCATTGCTGTGCCGTCTGCCAGCGCCGCCGAGGTGTGCGCTACCGGTGTGGATGGCGCCCTCGTCTGCTTTTACCATGACGGCGACATCATGAAAGTCAAGGACACCAAGGCTGACGGTCACCGGGCGGTTGGTAGCTGGTACACCAGCTACGGCAGGAGCGGCCTCTGCCAGAACACGGGCGGAGCGGGGACCTGGGTGACCTGTAACTACGACATGCGTGAAGACGGGAACATCACCTACCGCGCAGAGGTCCGGGAAGGCACGACGATCCTCCGGAAGTCCTCGTGGCACACGGAGCCCATAGCCGGCTGCGGCGCCCCGATCTGCTCCTCCTGACAAAGCCTGCACCGTGAAGGGTTCACCGGTCAGGGGGTTTGGACATCACACCGTTTGAGTCCCCCAATGGTCAGGGCTGTCTGTAAACCCTTTCAATAGCCAGGTTCGGTCGAATGGGGCGCCTGGCCGGGTGATCCCGGCCGGACAGGCGCGCGAAGGAGGGCCTCCTGACCGCTCGGGGATGTCGAAGTCCAGGAGCGCCAGGAGGCCCTGTTGCCGCAGTTTTACGTGGCATTGCCCGTGGAATTCAACTCGGCGCTCTCGACGTGCGATTGCCTCGCTCACTGGTTTCGGAAAACGCGGCCGACCGCCCGGTCCGCTACGTCGTCGACGACAGGAACAAGTGGCACTCGATGAGGCCGCCGCTTCGTCGCCATCGTCCTCGCGCGGGTACGACGGCGGCAAGAGAAGCCATCCGATGTGACGACCCTCGAACGCCCACGGAGGGCCACCCCCCGTTTCGACTGCCCAAGACAGGCCCAAGTGTCTGTCGGAGGCTCAGCCGCTCGCCTCAGTTCAGTGACCCGCGTCACACCCGGCTCCTGTCAGCAATCGGGGCGCCGTCTCGTTCAAAGGGCACGCGAACGAGACAGGAGCAACGCCATGAAGCACCGCATCGTCGTACTGGGCGCCGGATACGCCGGGGCCTTCGCCGCCGGAAACCTGGCCCGCCGGCTCTCCCCCGCCGACACCGAGATCACCGTCGTCAACGCCGTGCCCGACTTCGTCGAGCGGATGCGGCTCCACCAGCTCGCGATCGGCCAGGACCTCGTGTTCCGCAAGCTCGCTGACGTATTCGCGGGCACCGGGGTGCGGCTGCGCCTGGCGCGCGTCACCGGCGTCGACCCCGACCGCAGGACCGTCGCCGTGACCGGCGAGGACGGCGACGGCGAGCTCACGTACGACACGCTCCTCTACGCGCTCGGCAGCTCCATAGCCCACCACGGCGTCCCCGGCGCGGCCGAGTACGCCTTCGATGTGACCGGCCGGTCCTCGGCGCTGCGTCTGCGTGAGCGCCTGGCCGGCCTGGGCGAGGGCGGCACCGTGCTGGTCGTCGGTGAGGGGCTGACCGGCATCGAGACCGCCACCGAGTTCGCCGAGTCCCGGCCCGACCTCTCGGTCGCGCTCGCCGCCCGCGGCGAGCTGGGCGCTTGGCTCTCCCCGAAGGCCCGCCGTCACCTGCGCCAGGCCTTCGACCGGCTCGGCATCACCGTCCACGAGCACACCGGCATCGAAGCCGTCGAGCCGACACGGGCGATCGCCGACCGCGTCGCCGGGCCGTCCATCCCGGCCGACGTGACCGTGTGGTCGGCCGGGTTCGCTGTGCACCCCATCGCGGCCGCCAGTGGCCTGGAGGTCGCCGAGACCGGCCAGATCGTCGTCGACCGCACCATGCGCTCGGTCTCGCACCCGGACGTCTACGCCGCCGGTGACTGCGCCTACGCGATCGGCGAGAACGGCCGGCCGCTGCCGATGTCCTGCGCCTCGGCCGGCTTCACCAACATGCAGGCGACCGCCGCGATCATCGCGCGCCTGACGAGCAGCAAGGTCCCGACCACCGGGCTGAAGTACCACGGCAACCACATCAGCCTCGGGCGGCGGGACGCGATCTTCCAGATGGTGGACGGGGACGCCCGGTCGAAGTCCTGGTACCTGGGCGGCCGGACCGCCGCGCGGCTCAAGTCGGGCGTGCTCAAGGGGGCCGGGTGGGGCATCGCCCACCCGACCTTCGGCATGCCGAAGCGCAAGCGCCGCCTGGCCACCGCGCCTGACCGGACCGGTGTGAGTGTCGCCGCATAGGCTGCTGCGCATGGACAGCGCATCCATCGATCGGTTCGAGGCCGGCCGGGGCCGGCTGGCCTCGCTCGCGTACCGTCTGCTCGGCTCGGCCGCCGACGCCGAGGACGCCGTGCAGGACACGTTCCTGCGCTGGCAGGCCGCAGACCGCGAACGGGTCGAGGTGCCGGAAGCGTGGCTGACCAAGGTCGTCACCAATCTCTGCCTCGACCGGCTCCGCTCGGCGCAGGCGCGCCACGAGCGGGCGGCCGGTGCCTGGTTGCCCGAGCCGCTCCTCGAGGGCGACCCGATGCTCGGCCCGGCCGACACCTTCGAGCAGCGTGAATCGGTGTCCTTGGCCGTACTGACCCTCTTGGAGCGCCTCTCGCCGGTCGAGCGGGCCGTCTACGTCCTGCGTGAGGCCTTCTCGTACGGCCACGCCGAGATCGCCAGGATCCTCGACATCACCGAGTCCGCGAGCCAGCAGCATGTCCACCGGGCCCGGATCCGGGTCGCCGCCGAGCGCCGCCGCGGCGGCGGCGAGGCCGACCCCGCGTCCGCGCGCCGGATCGTCGAGGAGTTCCTCGCCGCCGCCATGTCGGGGCGCACCGAACGGCTGGTGGCGCTGCTCACCGACGACGTGACGGCGGTCTCGGACGGCGCCGGACTGGCCAGGCGGCTGTTGCGGTACAAGACGCGCGAGCGGGTCGCCTCCTACGTGCGGGCCGGCTTCAAGCCCACGGCGGCGAAGCGGCGGCTGGCCGGCGGCTCGCCGGCGTTCCATTTCGCGCTGGTCAATGGGTCCCCGGCTGTCCTCGCCGTGGTCGACGACCGGGTCGTGGGCACCGTGGTGTTCGAAGTCAGCGACGGCAAGGTCGCGTCCCTGCGCGGCATCGCCGCCGGGGACCGGCTCGCGCGCCTCAACGAGGCATGGCGGCAGCACGAACCCGACGCGCCGGTGATCGACGCATGGTGACGAGAGCAACTGCGGCCAACTACGAGTGGTCACGGAGGGCTGACCAGGGCGGATCCGAGCGCCCCTGCCACCTATCGCTCGACGTCACAAACACCCCCGCGCCGACGGGAAGGACAGCTCCCTAGGCCGGTTCGAGGGGTACCCCGCTCCTGTCGGACGGTTGGGTCGGCGGGTGGTGGACTCGCCCGTCCGCGTCGGCACCTGAGCGCCGTGCGCATCCGGATCCCGGTGCGCCGCGGACCCGCCGGCAGGACGGCCACCTTCTCCTGCCGCAGCTTCTGCGGAACCTCTTTACGCAAACGTGAAGCACGAGTAACTTCCCGCTGCCGTAAGGAGTTTCTGCAAGTTTCCGCTTGCCCTTCCAGTACGTGGACGCGTGCTGGCCCCTGAGGCGCGTCAGGGAGAGGTGACCGGGCAGGGCGTACCCCCACGGACGCCTGAAGCGCCAACTACCGCGGCTCTGCCGCGGCCCTCTCTGGAGAGACGTATGAAACGCACTCGCACACAGCGGCTCAGAAGGCCGCCGGCCGCTGCCGTGGCCGCCGGCGGCATCCTGGGCCTGCTGACCGCGATACCCGGCGCCCCCTCGCCCGCGACCGTTCCGGTCGCGGCTGCCGACAACACGGCCACCGTCTTCTACTACACGAAGACGAAGAACTGGGCCCAGTACAACCTGCATTACGCGCCGGACGGCGGGCCCTGGACCAGCGTGCCCGGCGTGAGGATGGAGGCGGCCTGTACGGACTGGGTCAAGAAGACCGTCACGCTCGGCACCGCCGCGGGTATGAAGGCCACGTTCAACAACGGCTCGGGCACCTGGGACAACAACGCGGGCAAGAACTACGACCTGGGCACCGGCGCAATCACGGTCAAGGACGGCGTGATCGCCCACTCCGACCCCTGCGCCGGCGACCCGGACCCTGGCGCCGGCAACAAGGCCACGGTCTACTACTCCACCCAGACTCTCGCCTGGACCACCGCCAACCTCCACTACCAGCCCTCGGGAGGAGCGTGGACCACCGCGCCCGGCCTCGGCATGCAGAGCGCGTGCACCGGCTGGTGGAAGAAGGACGTCGACCTCGGCACGGCCGCCTCGATGAAGGCCGCCTTCAACAACGGCAACGGGGTGTGGGACAACAACAACGGTGGCGACTACACGCTCGCGGCCGGAGTGAGCACGGTGAAGGACCGGGTGGTCGTGAAGGACGCCGCAGACCCCTGCGTGGCCGAGGTGCCGGACACCGAGGCGCCGACCGCCCCCACGAAGGTGACGGCGAAGGCCGACGGAGTGGCCGTCATCCTGACCTGGGAGCCGTCCACCGACAACAAGAAGGTCACCAAGTACCAGGTCACCCGTACCGGGGGGACCAAGGGCACGATGGTCACCGACGTGAGTTCCACGGTGCTGTCGGTGGCGGACCTGGAGGAGAAGACCGCCTACACCTTCACCGTCAAGGCGGCCGACGCGGCCGGCAACCTCTCCCCGGCGTCGGCGGAGGCCACCGCGACCACCGGCGACAGACCGCCCGCTCCCGCGCAGGGCAAGCCGCTGGGCACCGACCCGCGCAAGGACCCGATCTACTTCGTCCTGACCGCCCGCTTCAATGACGGCGACAGCTCCAACAACCGGGGCGGCAGCCAGCACGAGAGGTCGGGCAACGCCGCCGACAACGACCCCATGTTCCGCGGTGACTTCAAGGGCCTGGTCAACAAGCTCGACTACATCAAGGGCCTGGGCATGTCGGCCATCTGGATCACCCCGGTGGTCCTGAACCGGTCCGACTACGACTACCACGGTTACCACGGCTACGACTTCTACAAGGTCGACCGGCGCCTGGAGTCGTCCGGCGCCTCCTACCAGGACCTCATCAACGCCGCCCACGCCAAGGGCATGAAGATCTACCAGGACGTCGTGTACAACCACACCTCGCGCTGGGGAGCCAAGGGCCTGTTCACCCCGAAGCACTACGGGGTGCGCGACGCGCAGTGGAGCGGGTACTACGACGAACCCAACGCCTCCTTCGAGTACGACGGCCTGTCCGTGGAGCCGAAGTCCGGCAAGTCGTACTACAACGGCGACCTGTGGTCCACCGAGCAGCCCACGGGCAACACCTGCGTGGGATGGGGCAACCAGGTGGGCACATCGCCCGAGGGTTACCGCATCTACAACTGCCAGTGGCCCAACGCCACCTCCGGCATGTGGCCCAAGGACACCTACCACACCTGCTGGCTCGGGAACTGGGAGGGCGAGGACTCGCGCTCCTGCTGGCTGCACGACGACCTGGCCGACCTCAACACCGAAAGCGCCAAGGCCCAGAACTACCTGATCGGCGCCTACAACAAGTACATCGACATGGGCGTCGACGGCTTCCGCGTCGACACGGCCGTCCACATCCCGCGCACCACCTGGAACCGCCGCTTCCTGCCCGCCATCCAGGAACGCGTCACCCAGCAGCACGGCGCCGAGGCCGCGAAGAACTTCCTCGTCTTCGGCGAGGTCGGCGCCTTCGTCAACGACAAGTGGAACCGCGGCTCGGTCAACCACTCCGCGCAGTTCTTCACCTGGAAGGAACGCAAGGAGTACAGCGCCGACGACGCCAAGGCCGCACTCGAGATGTACGAATTCGAGAACACCGCCGGCACCGCCGCCCAGCCCAAGTCCACGAACGCGTTCCTGGAGGGCAACGCCTACCACGCCCCCGATCACAGCAAGTTCTCCGGCATGAACATCATCGACATGCGCATGCACATGAACTTCGGCGACGCCAAGAACGCCTTCAACAACGGCAAGGACTCCGACGACTCCACCAACGACGCCACCTACAACGTCGTCTACGTCGACAGCCACGACTACGGCCCCAACAAGAGCGCCGAACGCTACACCGGCGGCCCCAGCGCCTGGGCCGAGAACATGTCCCTGATGTGGACCTTCCGCGGCATCCCCACCCTCTACTACGGCTCGGAGATCGAGTTCCAGAAGGGCAAGAAGATCGACTGCGGGCCATCCTGCCCGCTGGCCACCACCGGCCGCGCCTACTACGGCGACCACCTCCAGGGCGACGTGAAGGCGTCGGAGTTCAGTAAGATCGACTCCGCCACCGGCGCCGTCGCCGAAACCCTCTCCCAGCCCCTGGTCAAGCACCTCCAGCGGCTCAACGAGATCCGCCGCGCCATCCCCGCCCTCCAGACGGGCCAGTACTCCACTGCGGGTATCACCGGTGAGATGGCCTACAAGCGCCGCTACACCAGCGGCACCTCCGACAGCTTCGCCCTGGTCACCGTCACGGACGGCGCCTCCTACACCGGCATCCCCAACGGCACCTACAAGGACGCCGTCACCGGAGACACCAAGGTCGTCACCGACGGCAGGCTCACCGCGGCCGCACCCGGCAAGGGCAACCTGCGCGTCTACGTCCTCAACGGTCCCGGCAAGATCGGAACCGACGGCCCGTACCTGAAGTAGCCGGGCGCGCGTAGGGAGACCGGGGGCCGACAGCGAACGCTGCCGGCCCCACACCACTGCGACGACAGCCTGCCACTACCGCCTCGGCCGGCTGGATGGACCGCGACGACAACATCCCCGGGGCTAAGTCCTGAGCAGCGGATTCACTCCGTTGAACCAAAGCGCTCCGCTCCGACCTCCGAGGAAACGTTTCCGCAGTTCAGGGCCACATGCGGTGGGGCGGGTGGGACTCGAACCCACGGCCGACGGATTATGAGTCCGCTGCTCTAACCGGCTGAGCTACCGCCCCTAACGGCGCGTCGCGCACATTTGTGCGCGCCGTCTGCCGCAGCATAGCCGCTCATACGATCTCCTGCCTCGGGTGGTCGGCTACGCATGACCATGAGGACCGCGCTGCCGCCTGCGCGGTTGCAGGAGATACGAAAAAGGACCCCTGAGGGGCCCTTTTTCTTGCCGCTCCCCCGACTGGACTCGAACCAGTAACCCTCCGGTTAACAGCCGAATGCTCTGCCAATTGAGCTACAGGGGATCGCGCTCCCCCGACTGGACTCGAACCAGTAACCTGCCGGTTAACAGCCGGCTGCTCTGCCAATTGAGCTACAGGGGATTGCTGCGTTGCACCGAACGTACCCACCGGATGGCGTCCCGGGGGGCGTGTGCTCGCTGCGACACATACATTAGCGCAAGCAGGGGGGTGCTCCGCCAATCGGTATCCCCCGGACTGATCACGGGTGCCCACGGGTAGGCGGCCAGCACAGCCCCGTGGTCCGAAGCTCCCCCCGGCACCAGGGGACCGCCGACGCAAGAGAAGGGTGACAGCCATGCGCTACCGGCTCACATTCATCGCCGGACTGGCCCTCGGGTACGTGCTCGGGACCCGTGCCGGTCGTGAGCGTTACGAGCAGCTGAAGAAGTCCGCACGCCAGGTCGCCCAGAACCCCGCCGTGCGCAACGCCGCCGAGTCCGCCGCCCACAACGGCCGCGACTTCGCGGACAAGGCGCTCCATACCGTCAGCGACAAGGTCGGGGACCGGATGCCCAGTTCGGTGAGCGAGCGCGTGCGTTCGCTGCGCGAGCGGGGGCAGAGCGGCGAGGACGACTGGGGTACGACCAACACCTAGCCGGCACCTGGCCCCCGCCCGGCCCCGTATCCCGGCACGGCGCGTGCCCGGCTGCGCATGCGGCAGAATCTGAGGCATGGGGATAGTCGCCGGCTTGGACAGTTCGTCTGGTTCTACGCGCATCGTCGTGTGCGATGCGGATACGGGTGCCGTGCTGCGGCAGGGCTATGCCCCGCACCACGTGGAGGCGAAATCCACCGAGGCCGATCCACAGGTGTGGCTCCTCTCGCTGGGCGAGGCCGCGGCCGGCGGGCTGCTCGAGGGCGTACAGGCCATCGGCGTATCGGCGCAGCAGCACGGCATGATCCCGCTCGACGCCCACGGCTCGTCGGTACGTCCGGCGCTGCTCGGCAACGACAAGCGGGCCCAGGTCGCGGCAGCCGACCTGGTCGACGCGCTCGGCGGGCGGCAGGCCTGGGCCGAGGCCGTCGGGTCCGTGCCGACGGCTGCGCAGCCGGTCGCGAAGCTGCGCTGGCTGGCGCGCGACGAGCCCGAGTCGGCCCAGCGCACCGCCGCCGTGATGCAGCCGCACGACTGGCTGGTGTGGCAGTTGCTCGGGCGCCCGGCCCGGCGGACCACCGACCGGGGCGCGGCCTCGGGGACGGGTTACTGGTCGGCTGTCACCGGGGCGTACCGGCCCGATCTGGTCGAGCTGGCGCTGGGGCACCAGGCCGCGCTGCCCGAGGTGCTCGGGCCGTCCGACGCCGCCGGCACCACCCCCGAGGGGTTGCTCATATCCGCCGGGACCGGCGAGACGATGGCCGCGGCCTTCGGGCTGGGCGTCGGGGTCGGGGATGCCGTGGTGTCGCTCGGGGCCTCGGGGTCCGTGATGGCCGTGCATCACGAAGGGCTCGCCGATTCGAGCGGGCTCATCACATCGTTCGCCGATGCGACCGGGATGCATCTGCCGGTCGTGCACACGCTCAATGCCGTACGGGCGCTGCGAGGCACCGCTGATCTGCTGGGGACGGACCTCGACGGGCTTTCGGAGCTGGCGCTCAAGTCGTCGCCGGGGTCGTACGGGCTCGTGCTGCTGCCGTATCTCGAAGGTGAGCGTACGCCGCAACTTCCGCACACCGCCGGGACCTTGAGCGGGCTGCGGCGCGAGTCGATGAAGCCCGAGCACCTGGCGCGGGCGGCCTTCGAGGGCATGCTGTGCTCGCTGGCCGACGCCATGGACGTACTGCGGGCACGGGGCGTGGAGGTGCGGCGGGTGTTCCTGCTCGGGGCCGCCGCCGAGCTGCCCGCCGTGCAGGCGGCGGCGCCCGCGATCTTCGGTACGCAGGTGGTCGTGCCACAGCCCGCCGAGTACGCGGCGCTGGGCGCAGCCCGGCAGGCGGCGTGGGCGCTGGGGGTGGCTCAGGGCACGCTGGCGCCGCATTCCCCGCCGGCCTGGCAGGGCGCGGCGGCGCAGGTGCTGGAGCCGGGTGACGAGCTGGCGGTCGGGCAGGCGGTGCGCCAGCAGTACGGGGCGACGCGGGACCAGATCCACCCCGGGGCGTTCGGCGGCTGAGCGGGCGGGCGGCTGCCTTCAAGGCTTGACCCGGCGATGGGTTAATTCTTTGGAATTACCGGGGCCCGGTGTCGGAGTATGGGGCGAACCCCGATCTTGCCGACCCCGAGAGACTCCGCGTGCTCATAAGACTCCTACGGGCCCACCTCCGCCCGTACAAGAAACCCATCGCCCTGCTCGTCCTGCTGCAACTGCTGCAGACCTCCGCCACGCTCTATCTGCCCACCCTCAACGCGGACATCATTGACAACGGTGTCGTGACCGGGGACACCGGCTACATCCTCGAGTTCGGCGGCATCATGATCGCCGTCAGCGTCGTCCAGGTGATCTGCAGCATCGGTGCCGTCTACTACGGCGCGCGGACCGCCTCGGCGCTGGGGAGGGACGTGCGGGCGGCCGTTTTCGAGCGGGTGCAGAGCTTCTCGGCGCGGGAGGTCGGGCGGTTCGGGGCTCCCTCGCTCATCACGCGTACGACCAATGACGTCCAGCAGGTCCAGATGCTGGTGCTGATGGCGTTCACGTTGATGGTGTCGGCGCCGATCATGTGCGTGGGGGGCATCGTCATGGCGCTCGGGCAGGACGTGCCGCTGTCGGGGGTGCTGCTCGCGGTCGTTCCGGTGCTCGGGATCTCGGTGAGCCTGATCGTGCGGCGCATGCGGCCGCTGTTCCGCGCGATGCAGGAGCGGCTCGACACGGTCAATCAGGTACTGCGTGAGCAGATCACCGGCAATCGCGTCATCAGGGCGTTCGTGCGCGACGAGTACGAGAAGGGACGCTTCCGGGAGGCGAACACCGCGCTGACGGATGTGTCGCTGTCCTCGGGGCGGCTGATGGCGTTGATGTTCCCGATCGTGATGACGGTCGTGAACGTCTCCAGCATCGCGGTGGTCTGGTTCGGCGCGCACCGGATCGACAGCGGCGGCATGGAGATCGGGGCGCTGACGGCGTTCCTCGCGTACCTGATGCAGATCGTGATGGCCGTGATGATGGCCACCTTCATGTTCATGATGGTGCCGCGCGCCGAGGTGTGCGCCGAGCGCATCGAGGAGGTGCTGGACACGGCTTCGAGCGTCGTACCGCCGGCCGGTCCGGTACGGGAACTGCGGCGGCACGGGCATCTGGAGCTGCGGGGCGCGGAGTTCCGTTATCCGGGCGCCGAGGAGCCGGTGATCAGGGACATCGATCTGGTGGCCCGCCCCGGTGAGACGACGGCGATCATCGGGTCGACGGGCAGCGGGAAGTCGACGCTGCTCGGGCTCGTGCCTCGGCTGTTCGACGCGACGGGTGGGGAAGTGCTGGTGGACGGGGTCGATGTCCGGACCCTCGATCCGGTGCTGATGGCGAAGACGGTCTCGCTGGTGCCGCAGAAGCCGTATCTGTTCTCCGGGACGGTCGCGACGAATCTGCGGTACGGGAAGCCGGACGCCACGGACGAGGAGCTGTGGCACGCGCTGGAGGTGGCGCAGGCGCGGGAGTTCGTGGAGGGGCTGGACGGCGGGCTGAACGCGCCGATCGCGCAGGGAGGTACGAACGTCTCGGGCGGGCAGCGGCAGCGGCTCGCGATCGCGCGGACGCTGGTGCGGCGGCCCGAGATCTATCTGTTCGACGATTCCTTCTCCGCGCTGGACTACACGACGGACGCGGCGCTGCGGGCCGCGCTGGGGCGGGAGACGGCCGAGGCGACGGTGGTGATCGTCGCCCAGCGGGTGTCGACGATCCGCGACGCGGACCGGATCGTGGTCCTGGACGAGGGCCGGGTGGTCGGCACGGGCCGCCACCACGAGCTGATGGAAAGCAATGCGACGTACCGGGAGATCGTGCTCTCCCAGCTGACGGAGGCTGAGGCGGCATGAGCGGGCCTGGTGGACGCATGATGGCCGGCGCCGGGGGCCCGACCGAGCGGTCGATGGACTTCAAGAATTCGGGGAAGCGGCTGCTGCGGCAGTTCGCTCCCGAGCGGGTCACGTTGTGGTGGATGCTCGCGGCGGGTGTGCTGAGCGTCGCGCTTTCGGTGATCGGGCCGAAGATCCTGGGGCGGGCGACGGACCTCGTCTTCGCCGGAGTCGTGGGCCGGCAGACGCAGGACGGGAGCAGCAAGGCGCAGGTCGTCGACAGCCTGCGGGAGAAGGGCGACGACGGGCTCGCGGACATGCTCTCCGGGGTGGCCTTCACTCCCGGACAGGGCATCGGCTTCGGGGCGGTCCGCGACGTACTGCTGATGGCGCTCGCGGTCTATGTGGGCGCGGGGCTGCTGATGCTGGTGTCGTCGCGGCTGTCGATCCGGATCATCAACCGGACCGTGTTCCGGATGCGTGAGGACGTACAGGCGAAGCTGTCGCGGCTGCC
Organism: Streptomyces sp. TRD_SC_5; assembly: GCF_056836825.1. Classification (NCBI taxonomy): domain Bacteria; kingdom Bacillati; phylum Actinomycetota; class Actinomycetes; order Kitasatosporales; family Streptomycetaceae; genus Streptomyces; species Streptomyces sp. TRD_SC_5. The sequence continues at coordinate 2,200,707 of NZ_JBWZZS010000001.1, forward strand.
GCTGAAGTACTTCGACCAGCAGAAGCGCGGCGAGGTGCTCAGCCGGGCGACGAACGACATCGACAACATCTCGCAGACCATGCAGCAGACGATGGGGCAGCTCATCAATTCCCTGCTGACCATCGTGGGCGTACTGGCGATGATGTTCTGGATGTCGCCGTTGCTGGCGCTGGTGGCGCTGGTGACCGTACCGCTGTCGGTGGTGGTGGCGGCGAAGGTCGGCAAGCGGTCGCAGCCGCAGTTCGTGCAGCAGTGGAAGACCACGGGCAAGCTGAACGCGCACGTCGAGGAGATGTACACCGGTCATGCGCTGGTGAAGGTCTTCGGGCGGCAGGACGAGTCGGCGCAGGCCTTCCGCGAGCAGAACGACGCGCTGTACGAGGCCGGGTTCAAGGCACAGTTCAACAGCGGGATCATGCAGCCGCTGATGTTCTTTGTCAGCAACCTGAACTACGTGCTGGTGGCGGTGGTGGGCGGGCTGCGGGTCGCGTCCGGCGCGCTGTCGATCGGTGACGTGCAGGCGTTCATCCAGTACTCGCGGCAGTTCTCGATGCCGCTGACGCAGGTCGCGTCGATGGCGAACCTGGTGCAGTCGGGCGTCGCCTCGGCCGAGCGGATCTTCGAGCTGCTGGACGCGGAGGAGCAGGAGCCGGATGCGACGGGGGGCGCAGTACTTCCGTCGTCCGATCCGGTGGGGCGGGTGTCACTCGAGAAGGTCTCTTTCCGGTACGAACCGGACAGGCCGCTCATCGAGAACCTGTCGCTCGCGGTCGAGCCGGGGCAGACGGTCGCGATCGTCGGGCCGACGGGTGCGGGCAAGACGACGCTGGTGAACCTGCTGATGCGGTTCTACGAGGTGACGGGCGGCCGGATCACTCTGGACGGTGCCGACATCGCGAAGATGACGCGGGAGGACCTGCGTTCGGGCATGGGGATGGTGCTTCAGGACACCTGGCTGTTCGGCGGGACGATCGCCGACAACATCGCTTACGGGGCGGCGGCTTCGCGGGAGGTCACGCGCGAGGAGGTCGAGGAGGCGGCGCGGGCCGCGCATGCGGACCGTTTCGTACGGACGCTTCCGGACGGGTACGACACGGTGATCGACGACGAGGGGTCGGGGGTCAGCGCGGGCGAGAAGCAACTGATCACGATCGCGCGGGCGTTCCTGTCGGATCCGGTGATCCTGGTCCTCGACGAGGCGACGAGCTCGGTCGACACCCGGACGGAGGTGCTGATCCAGAAGGCGATGGCACGGCTGGCCCACGGCCGTACGAGCTTCGTGATCGCGCACCGGCTGTCCACGATCCGGGACGCAGACGTGATCTTGGTGATGGAGAATGGGTCCATCGTTGAACAGGGGACGCATGACGAACTGTTGATGGCCGAGGGCGCGTACGCGCGTCTGTACGCGGCGCAGTTCGCTCAGGCGGTGGCTGAAGTGGACTGACTGACCATGACGGAGAACACGGCGGGGAGCGCGGCGGAGGACGCCGAGAGCGTTGACTCGGTGACGACGACTGCCGAGAGGGGTGCCATATCGGGCATCGCTCTCGGACTGTCGCTCGGGATGACGTTCGGAGTCGCTTTCGGGATGCTGCTGCTGGACAATCCGGGGACGGGGATCGCGTGCGGCATGTGCATCGGCGTGGGGATCGGAGCCACGATCGACGCGCGCAGGAAGAAGGCGGAGGACGACGCGGCCGGGCCGGCCGACTGACCGCCCGACTGACCGGCCGGTGTCTGCGGACGGCGCTTTCCCGAAGCTCGGCCGGGGTCAGTCCAGGTAGCCGCGCAGCTGGTCGGCGAAGGCGTGGTCGCGGAGCTTGTTGAGGGTCTTCGACTCGATCTGGCGGATGCGTTCGCGTGTCACGCCGAAGAGGCGGCCTATCTCCTCCAGCGTGCGCGGCCGGCCGTCGGCCAGGCCGTACCGGAGCTGTACGACCTTGCGTTCGCGCTCACCGAGCGTGGAGAGCACGGCCTCCAGGTGCTCGCGCAGGAGGAGGAACGCGGCCGATTCGACGGGGGACGCGGCGTCGCCGTCCTCGATGAGGTCGCCGAACGCCACGTCGTCCTCCTCGCCCACGGGCGACTGCAGCGACACCGGTTCCTGCGCGAGGCGCAGGACTTCGCTGACCCGCTCGGGGGTGAGTTCGAGGTGCGTGGCGACCTCTTGGGGAGTCGGCTCGTAGCCGCGCTCCTGGAGCATCCTGCGCTGGACGCGGACGACGCGGTTGATCAGCTCGACGACGTGGACCGGGACGCGGATGGTACGGGCCTGGTCGGCCAGCGCTCGGGACATGGCCTGGCGGATCCACCAGGTCGCGTACGTCGAGAACTTGTAGCCGCGGGCGTAGTCGAACTTCTCGACGGCGCGGATGAGGCCGAGGTTGCCCTCCTGAACCAGGTCGAGCATGGTCAGGCCGCGGCCGACGTAACGCTTGGCGACGGACACGACGAGGCGCAGATTCGCCTCGATCAGGCGGCGTTTGGCCATCCGGCCCATGACCACGAGTTTGTCGAGGTCGACGGCGAGCCGGGAGTCCAGGTCGGGGGTGCTGCTGAGCTTCTCCTCGGCGAACAGCCCGGCTTCGACCCGGCGCGCCAGGTCCACCTCTTCGGCCGCGGTGAGGAGGGGGATGCGGCCGATTTCGCGCAGGTACTGGCGGAAGAGGTCGGAGGAGGGGCCTCCGCTGTCGGCGCGGGGGTTGCGCCGCCGCTCGGACGCATCCGGTGTTTCGGGGGCGTCGGCGGGGTCCTCGACGAGGACTTCGGCGTCCGCGAGTTCGGCAGGCTCGGCTTCGGGGCGGAGTTCGCCCCGGCTCTGCGGAGGGACCGTCGCGATGACGTCGGTCAACGTCTGGGTCTGGGTCTGCACGGGGGCGACCTCCAGGGTGATCGCTGCCGGTTCGGGGGCGTGCGGCAGCGGGACGGGAGCGGCGACCGGGCCGCCGTCCGTCCCGTACACGATGAGCGGATCCGCGGGTGTGTGAGGCCCACTCGGCGTGGGCCGGCCGCGCTCCGAGGACTCAGGCACCGCCACCCAGTGTGGGGTACGACACATCGCTGCCACGAGGGGCGTGCGGTGACTTTTTGAGTCCGGTCCGTTACGGGATGGGTACGGGGGGCTTCCTCCCCCACGAGCCGCCCCTTCCCACTGCAAGCTTCACGGCTCCGCCCCACGGGCCTTCGAACGCCGGACGGGCTGACAGGTGCGAGGGGGCGGGCAGGGTCACAGCGGGAAGGGGCGAGTAGGGGGCGGCGCCACAGGCAGGGCGTCGGCGTCAGAGTGCGGCGGCGCCGTGGTTGCGCAGGGACTGGGCGTACTGCTGGAGGACCCACAGTTCGTTCTGTACGGCGGCGAGTTGCTCCGGGTCGGCGTGCGGGCCGCCGAGGCGGGCCAGCGTGCCCTGGACGTCCAGGATGCGGCGGTCGACCGCGCGCAGGCGGACGCGGATCAGCTGCTCGCCCGCGTAGATCTCGTCGACCGTCTTACGCATGATCGGCTCGACCGCGAGCTCCGTGACCAGCGCGCGCACCGTGTCGTTGGGCGCCGCCTCGCGGACCTGCGCCAGGTAGTCCGACGCGTTCTGCGCGCCCTGCTCCGCGCCGCCCGCCTCCTCGATGACCTGGCGTACCGCGGCGTACGGCGGGGCGGTGAACTCGTCGGCCCCGTACGCGTCGAAGGCCGGGGAGACCAGCTCGGGCCGCTGGAGCGCGAGCTTCAGCAGCTCGCGCTCCGTGCGGTGCGCGGGGCTGCGCAGATTCAGCGCCGGGCCGCTCGGGACGGCCGGTGCCGCGTCGTACGAGGCAGTCGCCCGCCGCTCCTGCGCAGTCGCGGGGCCGCGTCCGCCCCGGTCGCGCGCCCAGCGGGCGAGCTGCGCGACGCGCTTGACCACGAACTGGGTGTCGAGGATGCCGAGGATGCCCGCGAGCTGGACCGCGGACTCGTGCTGGATCGCGATGTTCTTAATGTTGGCGACGATCGGCGCGGCCTCGTCGAGCGCGGCGGCCCGCCCCGCCGGGGTTTCGAGGTTGTGCCTCGACACGACGTGGCGGATCGCGAACTCGAAGAGCGGCGTACGCGTCTCGACCAGCGACGCCACCGCCGCGTCGCCCTTCGCGAGCCGCAGGTCGCAAGGGTCCATGCCGCCCGGCGTGATCGCGATGGACGTCTCGGCGGCGAACTTCTGGTCGTCCTCGAACGCCCGCAGCGCCGCCTTCTGGCCGGCCGCGTCACCGTCGAAGGTGAAGACGACCTCGGCCGAGGCGTTGTCCATGAGCAGCCGGCGGAGGATCTTGATGTGGTCGCCGCCGAACGACGTACCGCAGGTGGCGATCGCGATGGTGACGCCGGCCAGGTGGCAGGCCATGACGTCGGTGTACCCCTCGACGACGACCGCCCTGCTGGTCTTGGCGATCTCCTTCTTGGCCAGGTCGATCCCGTACAGCACCTGCGACTTCTTGTAGATCGCGGTCTCGGGGGTGTTCAGGTACTTCGGCCCGTTGTCGTCCTCGCGCAGCTTGCGCGCGCCGAAGCCGACGACCTCCCCCGTGATGTCGCGGATCGGCCACATCAGGCGGCCGCGGAAGCGGTCGATGGGGCCGCGGCGGCCCTCCTGGGAGAGGCCGGACAGGGTCAGCTCCTTGTCGGAGAAGCCCTTGCCGCGCAGATAGCGGGTGAGGTGGTCCCAGCCGGCCGGACTGTAGCCGACGCCGAAGTGCTGCGCGGCGCTCTGCTCGAAGCCGCGCTCGGCCAGGAACTTGCGGCCGATCTCCGCCTCGGCGGAGTCGAGCTGCTCGACGTAGAACTGCGCGGCGGCCTTGTGCGCCTCGACCAGGCGGACGCGCTCGCCGCGCTGGTGCGTGGGGTTGTAGCCGCCTTCTTCGTACCGCAGGGTGATGCCCGCCAGAGCGGCGAGGCGCTCGACCGTCTCGGAGAACGACAGATGGTCGATCTTCATCACGAAGGCGATCGTGTCGCCGCCTTCCTGGCAGCCGAAGCAGTGGAAAAGACCCTTGCTCGGGCTGACCTGGAAGGACGGGGACTTCTCGTCGTGGAAGGGGCACAGGCCCTTCAGATTGCCGCCGCCGGCGCTGCGGAGCTGGAGGTACTCGGAAACAACGGCGTCGATCGGGACCGCGTCCCGGACCGCCTTCACGTCGTCATCGTTGATCCTGCCTGCCACGCGTGAAGTGTACGGCGGTGCTCGGACACTCCCGTCAGCCGATCAGGGAGGCCAGGTCCACCGACGGGTCGGAGAGCGCGTCGCTGTCCACCCGGGCCCCGGAGCGGATCAACGCCTGGATGGTTTCGGTGACATCCCACACATTCACGTTCATCCCTGCCAGCACCCGCTGGTCCTTCAGCCAGAAGGCGATGAACTCCCGCTTCCCCGCGACGTCGCCGCGGATGACGACCTGGTCGTACGTCCCGGGGGGCGCCCAGCCGGAGTACTCGAGCCCCAGGTCGTACTGGTCGGAGAAGAAGTAAGGGATCCGGTCGTACGACACGTCCTGGTCCAGCATCGCCCGGGCGGCGGCGGGGCCGCTGTTCAGCGCGTTGGCCCAGTGCTCGACGCGCAGCCGGGTGCCCAGGAGCGGGTGCTGGGCCGCGGCTACGTCGCCGGCCGCGTAGATGTCCGGGTCGGAGGTGCGCAGCGCGGCGTCGACCGCGATGCCGCCACCGAACGCCCGGTCCACGAGGGTGAGGCCGGCGGCCTCGGCCAGCGCGGTGCGCGGGGCGGCTCCGATCGCCGCGAGGACGTCATGGGCGAGGTGCTCCACGCCGTCGTCGGTACGGGCGGCGAGGACCATGCCGTCCTGGCCGGTGATCTCGGTGAGGCGGGCGCCGAAGTGGAAACGGACGCCGTGGTCGCTGTGCAGGTCGGTGAAGAGCTGGCCGAGTTCGGGGCCGATGACCTGGTGAAGGGGGGTGGGCTCGGCTTCCACGACCGTCACCTCGGCGCCGTAACCGCGCGCGGCGGCCGCGACTTCCAGCCCGATCCAGCCGGCCCCGGCGATGACGATGTGCCCGTTGTCGCGGCCGAGGGAGGCCAGTACGCCGCGCAGTCGGTCGGCGTGGGCGAGGCGGCGCAGGTGGTGGACGCCGGCGAGCCCGGTGCCGGGGATGTCCAGGCGGCGCGGTTCGGCGCCGGTGGCGAGCAGCAGCTTGTCGTAGCGGACGGCGGTGCCGTCACCGAGGCCGACCGTCCTGGTTTCGCGGTCGAGGTACACGACGGACTGGCCGAGGTGCAGTTCGATGTCGGCCTGGGCGTACCAGCCGGGTTCGTGGACGAAGACGCTGTCGCGTTCCTCCTTGCCGGACAGGAACCCCTTGGACAGGGGAGGGCGTTCGTAGGGATGGTCGCGCTCGTCCCCGATGAGGATCACCCGGCCGGTGAACCCCTCGCTGCGGAGAGTTTCGGCGGCCTTCGCCCCCGCCAGTCCCCCACCGACGATGACGAACGTCAGATCTGCGTCGACCACTTGGTGCCTCCTCTGTGCTGCCCACACGCTAGGCCGCCGTATTCGAGCGTCCCGCACAGAGCGTGATGGGGGAAGAGGGGGGTGTGCTGTGGGCGTGTCGCAGAGGTGTCCCGGAGATGGCGGGCAGGGGCGGACGACCGGTGACCGCGCAACAATCCACGGTGCCGGGAGGGGACGTGCAGGGGCGCGCCCGCAGGGCGTCGAACGCAACCACCCCAACGAAAACCGAGTACCCGAACGTTCGACGCCCGAGGAGACGCCCCGGCGCGGCACCGACCCCAACGCCCCGCCCGGACCCCGGGCACGCAAGAGGTGGCCGCGGACGTCTCCCCCGTTGACAGCCCGCGGCCACCACGCGACAAGGGTCACGCCGATGTGGACATCGCGCGGGGCTTTCGTGCACAACGCAAACGGAACGCACAGTTCCGACCATTGGTGACTACGCTTTTACCCGCTGGAGTTGCCTGAGAGCGCAGAGCGCGGGGAGAGGACGGGACATGGGGGGCGTATGTTACGCATCCACTTCACCACCGAGGACCTGAACCGACTGCGGGTGGCCGCGCGGCCGGACCCGCTGTGGGAGATCGTGAACAGCCTTCACCTGCTGCAGAACCGGCAGGGCGCACTGGTCTTCGACCCCTGGCGGCGTGAGGTGCGGGCGGCGATCGCCCGCGCGGGACTCACCGGGACAGTGGCTTCGCTGCACCGGCTGTGCCCGTGTGCGGCGTACCTCCCGGACTTCCTTACGCCGGGCCGTGGCATCCCGGACCTGGAGACCGGCCTGGACCAGGTGCTGTCCACGCCCGCGTCCAGGATGCGCGCGGAACTCGGGCGGCTCTTCGCGGACGGCCCCGCGCCCCCGGTCGCCCGGCGGCTGGCGGAAGGGGACGTGGAGGCGCTGGAGCGGCTGGGCGACGCGTTGCGCCGTTACTACGCGATCGCGGTGGAGCCGTACCTGGATGTGATCAGTTCCGCGGTCGACGCCGACCGTCCCGCGCGGGCCGAGGCGGCTCTGTCCCACGGCCCCGAGGGCTTGCTGGCCAGCTACCACGATTTCGCCTGGCGTGACGACGGCGTGCTGGAGACCGGCTATCCGGTGGACAGCGAACTGGAACTGGCCGGACGTTCGCTGACGATGATTCCGTCGTTCTTCTGCATCCGGCATCCCGTCGCGCTGGCCGACCCGGAGCTGCCCCCGGTGCTGGTCCACCCCGTGACGCCCGACCCCGGGTGGCTGGCCCTCTCCCGGGGGCACGGAGTGGACGGTCCGGGCCCCCGGGCGGCCGAGCGGCCGGTGGCGCACCTCATCGGCCACACCAGGGCGGCGGTGCTGGAGATGCTGGAGCGGCCGATGACCACGACGCAGCTCGGCGGCGTACTGCGGCTGACGCTGTCGACGGCGAGCCGGCACGCGACGATCCTCCGGGAGGCCGGGCTGGTCGCCTCGGAGCGGCGCGGCAGCCGCGTCGTGCACCGGCGGACCGCTCTCGGTGACGCGATCATGGACGGTGGCCCCTTGCGGCCGTGAGCCGGGCGTGCAGCGACCGGGCGGCGGCGTCCGTGAAGCACGCGATCTGGTCGACGATCACCCGCTTGCGGGCCCGGTCGTCGGCCGCCTCGGCGAAGAGCGCGCGGAACTGGGGGTCGAGGCCCTCGGGTGCGCGGGCCGTGAGGGCCTCGGCGAGCTCGGCGATGACGATGCGCTGGTCGGCGCGGAGCCGCTCCTGCTCGTCGCGCTGCATGACGTAGCGGTCGGCGACGGCCTTGAGGACCGCGCACTCGTGGCGCACCTCGCGCGGGACGACGAGCTCGGCGGCGTACCTCGTGAGCCTGCCGGTTCCGTACGCCTGGCGGGTCGCGGCCTCGGCGGAGAGGCAGAAGCGGCCGATGAGCTGGCTGGTGGCGTCCTTCAGCCGGGCCTGGGCGACGGCCGAGCCGTCGTAACCGTGCGGCCACCACTCCTCGTCGAGGAGACGGTCGAGCGCCGCCGCCAGCTCCTCCGGACTCGTGTCCTCCGGTACGTATCTGCCGATGGCCACCGCGAAGATCTCCTGGCGCTCGGGCTCGGCGAACAGGAAGTTGGGGTCGAGGTGGCCGGCGTGCAGGCCGTCCTCGAAGTCGTGCACCGAGTACGCCACGTCGTCGGACCAGTCCATGACCTGGGCCTCGAAGCACTGGCGGTGGCCGGGCGCGCCTTGGCGGACCCAGTCGAAGACCGGCAGGTCGTCCTCGTACACCCCGAACTTCAGCGAGCCGGGGTCGGTGGGGTGGGCGCCGCGCGGCCAGGGGTATTTGGTGGCGGCGTCGAGGGCGGCGCGGGTGAGGTTGAGACCGACGCTGACCATCTCACCGCCCGCCCGGGACCGTACGAACCGCTTGGGTTCGAGGCGGGTCAGGAGGCGCAGCGACTGGGCGTTGCCCTCGAAGCCGCCGCAGTCCTTGGCGAAGTCGTTGAGTGCCTGCTCGCCGTTGTGCCCGAAGGGCGGGTGGCCCATGTCGTGTGAGAGGCAGGCCGCCTCGACGAGGTCCGGGTCGCAGCCGAGGGCCGCCCCCAGCTCACGGCCGACCTGGGCGCATTCGAGGGAGTGCGTGAGGCGCGTGCGCGGACTGGCGTCCCAGACCTGGCTGCTGGAGCCGGGGGTGACCACCTGGGTCTTGCCGGCGAGGCGGCGCAGCGAGGCGGAGTGCAGCACGCGCGCGCGGTCGCGCTGGAAGGCGGTCCTGCCGGGCCGTTTGTCGGGCTCGGTGGCCCAGCGCTCGGTGGCGGCCCCGTCGTACAGGGCGGCGTCGAGGACGCCGTGGGGCTGGACGTCGGCGTGTCGGTCTTCGGCGTGCGGGGCTTCGTGCGCTGTGCCTTCCATGCACCGACAGTAAACGGAGCCGGTGACAGTCGGGGCTCAGGCGGAGGCCAGTTGGCGCCGGAGCACCAGGGAACGGGTGGCGAGAGCCTGGTCGTAACGGAGCAGGACGAGCCGCGCCAGCGCGGGATGGGCGCCGAGCGGCGCGGCCGCGATCCAGGGCGCGGCGGCGGCGCTCTGCGTGGCAAAACGGCCGGGGGCGGTGAAGTACGAGGCGACGGCGGCCCGGTGGCGGCCGCGCGCGGCGAGGGCGCGCAGGGCCTCGGGGACGGTGGGGGAGGCGGCGGAGGCGTAGGCGGGGACGACGGGGACTCCGCCGAGGCGTTCGCTCAGCAGCGCGGCGGTGCGGCGGGTGTCGGCGGCCGATTCGGGGTCGCGGGAGCCGGCGGCGGCGAGGACGACGCCGCTTCCCCGGTGCGCGGCGTCGGAGGCCCGCCAGCCGGCTTCGGTGAGGCGGGCGTACAGCGCCTCGACGAGGAGGGGGTGCGGCCCGAGGGGGGCGGCTGTTCGGGTGCGCAGGTGGGGAGCGGTGGCGGCGGCCTGCGGCAGGTCGCACTTGACGTGGTAGCCCCGGCCGAGCAGCAGCGGTACGAGCACGGCCTCGCCGCCCCGGTCGAGATCGGCGAGTGTGTCGGGCAGCAGCGGCTCGTTGAGTTCTATGTGCCCGAGCCGTACGTCGAGACCCGGGCGCAGCTCGCGCACGCGCTCCAGCAGCGCGGTGACGGTGCGCAGTGCCATGGGGTCGCGGCTGCCGTGGGCGACGGCGACGAGGGTGGGCGCCGACGGAGGCCGGGGCGGGGGTATGAGTGGGGTCATCTCTCGGCGGGTTCCGTTCAGGGAGACGTGCCTCAGCTGGGTGCCGAGCTGGGTGGTGATGCGGGTGAGCAGTTGCGCCGTGCTGTCGAGAGGAAGTGACTCGCGGTGTGCTGCCGACTCCGTCATGAACCGATACTGCCGGGCGCAGGTTGCGGCCTCGTTGCGCGGGCGTGACGGGTGTTTTCGGTGGCCTCACGGTGCCGGTGCGGACGCCGACAGGAGGGGCCGTTTCTTTTCCTGCCCCGCCCCGCGACGGTGCCCAGCACGTAATGGAACGCCGGCCGCGTCGCTACAGGGGCCAGAATTGTCTCGACATGGCGAAATCATTCCAGTCGGGGGGCAGGCAAAGGCATGCGATTTTCCTGGGGCAAGGCACGGGGCGAGGCACCGCACGATGCACGGGGCAAGGCACGTACCGAGGCGCCGCGACGAGCCGGCGGACGACTGAAACGCCCGCGTCTCATACCCCGCACCCGCCGCGCCCAACGGCGTACCCTCCAAGCCCTCATGCTCGCCAGCGTGCTCGCGCTCGCGCCCGCGACCTGGCTGCACGCCGTCGCCGACAGCCGGGTCCGGACGACGGCCGACGCCCCCGCCCGTGACGTGGTCGTCGTCTTCGGGGCGGGCCTGTGGCAGGGCGGCCCGTCGCCGTACCTCGCGAACCGACTCGACGCCGCAGCCGAGCTCTACCGGGCGGGCAAGGCGAAGGTCGTGCTCGTGACCGGCGACAACAGCCGGACGGAGTACGACGAACCGGACGCCATGCGCGCCTACCTCGTCGCGCACGGCGTGCCCGGCACGCGCATCGTCAGCGACTTCGCCGGCTTCGACACCTGGGACTCGTGCGTACGCGCCAAGAAGATCTTCGGGGTGGACCGGGCCGTGCTGGTGAGCCAGGGGTTCCACATCCGCCGGGCGATCGGACTCTGCCGGGCCGCCGGCGTCGACGCGTACGGCGTCGGCGTCGACGCCCGGCGCGACGCGACCTGGTACTACGGCGGCGTACGGGAGATTCTCGCGGCCGGCAAGGCGGCGCTCGACGCCGCGACCGAACCCGATCCGCGGTTTCTGGGGCGCCAGGAATCCGGTGTGACCGAAGCGCTGGCAGAGGCGTCGGGGCGCTGACACACTGACGGCGGTCGCTTTTAGTATGCCGAATAGGCATAGGTTGGTTCGAGTGAGCAGGGGTTGGTCGCCGTGTCTGCTGCCGTCGTTGATCTGAGCAACAAGGTCGTCCTCATCACCGGCGGAGCCCGCGGCCTCGGTGCCGCCGTCGCGCAGGCCGTCGTCGACGGCGGCGGGAAGGCCGTGATCACCGACGTACTGGAGGAGGAAGGCGCCGCGACCGCCGAGAAGCTCGGCGAAGCGGCGCGTTTCGTCCGGCACGACGTCACCAGCGAGAGCGACTGGCAGACCGCGCTCGACTTCGCGGTCGCAGAGTTCGGGAAGATCGACGGCCTGGTCAACAACGCCGGGATATCCGCCGGACAGTTCCTGGAGCACGAGACGGTCGATCACTTCCGCCAGGTCGTCGAGGTCAACCTGGTCGGGGTCTTCATCGGGATCAAGGCCGCGATTCCGCTGATGCGGGCGGGTGGCGGCGGGTCCATCGTCAGCATCTCGTCGGCGGCCGGCCTCACCGGCCTCGCGCTCACCGCCGGCTACGGCGCGTCCAAGTGGGGCGTGCGCGGCCTGTCGAAGATCGGCGCGGTCGAATTGGCGGAGGCGAAGATACGGGTCAATTCGGTGCATCCGGGAATGACGTACACCCCGATGACCGCCCCCGTCGGCATCCGGACCGGCGAAGGCAATTACCCCGGCGCCCCCATGGGGCGGGTCGGCGTACCCGAGGAGATCGCGGCCGCGGTGGCGTTCCTCCTGTCCGACGCGGCGGCGTACATGACGGGCTCCGAGCTGGCGGTGGACGGCGGCTGGACTGCCGGAATGACGGTCAGGTACCTCACGGGGCAGTAGGGGGGCACCTCGCCGCAGGCCGCAGCGGCGCCGGTGCCTCCGGGCAGCCGAGTACCTCACCGGGCGGAGGTGGCGGCGCGGAGCCCGGCGTACCGGGGGCGTAACACCCGGGCGCCCGTCGCCGTAACACCGCCGTCGCATGCTGACGGCATGCCCCGCACTTCCGCCGCCCCGCCCCCATCCCCGCCCCCGCCCCTCACCCCCACGCACTGCCCGTACTGCGCGCTCCAGTGCGGAATGAACCTGCGCGCCGCAGCGGACAGCGCCTCGGCGAGCAGCGAGGTCGTGGAAGTCGTCGAGCGTACGGACTTCCCCGTGAACCGGGGCGCGCTGTGCGGCAAGGGCCGTACGGCGCCCGCAGTGCTCTCCTCCCGGGTGCGCCTGACCGAGCCGCTGGTCCGACGCCCCGCCACAGGCAGGCTCGAGCCCGCCACCTGGGAGGAGGCCCTCTCGAAGATCGCGGAGGGACTCGGCCGTACACAAGAGGTGTACGGCCACGACGCCGTCGGGGTCTTCGGAGGCGGCGGCCTCACCAACGAAAAGGCCTACGCGCTCGGCAAGTTCGCCCGCGTCGCGCTGGCCACCTCGCAGATCGACTACAACGGCCGCTTCTGCATGTCGTCCGCCGCCGCCGCCCACCAGAAGGCCTTCGGCCTCGACCGCGGCCTGCCGTTCCCGCTGGAGGACATCCCGCGCACCGGCTGCGTGATCCTCGTCGGCTCGAACCTCGCGGAGACGATGCCGCCCGCGCTCCGCTACCTCACGGAGCTGAAGGAGAACGGCGGCACGCTCGTCGTCATCGACCCGCGCCGTACGCGCACGGCCGAGCAGGCGGACCTGCATCTCGCACCGCGCCCCGGAACCGACCTGGCGCTCGCGCTCGGACTGCTGCACATCGTCGTCGCCGAAGGCCGTACGGACGAGGAGTTCATCCGGGCCCGTACGGCCGGCTGGGACGAGGCGCGGGCCGCCGCGATGGCGCACTGGCCCGAGCTCGTCGAGCGCATCACCGGTGTCCCGGTCCCCCAGCTCCGCGACGCGGTACGGATGTTCTGCGACGCCGGGACCGGCATGGTCCTCACCGCGCGCGGCCCCGAGCAGCAGTCCAAGGGCACCGACACGGTCGGCGCGTGGATCAACCTCTGCCTGGCGACCGGCCGGGCCGGCCGCCCGCATTCCGGCTACGGCTGCCTCACCGGCCAGGGCAACGGGCAGGGCGGTCGCGAGCACGGCCAGAAGGCCGACCAGCTGCCCGGCTACCGCAAGCTCACCGACCCGGCCGCGCGCGAGCACGTCGCGGGGGTGTGGGGCGTGGACCCGGACAGCCTTCCCGGTCCCGGACGCAGCGCGTACGAACTCCTCGACGCACTCGGCGGCGACATCAAGTCCCTCCTCCTGATGGGCTCGAACCCGGTCGTCTCCGCGCCCCGCGCCGCCCACATCGAGGAGCGCCTGCGCTCCCTGGACTTCCTCGCCGTCGCGGACGTCGTCCTCTCCGAGACGGCGGCGCTCGCGGATGTCGTCCTGCCCGTCACCCAGTGGGCGGAGGAGACCGGTACGACGACGAACCTGGAGGGGCGGGTGCTGCTGCGGCGCAGGGCGATCGACCCGCCGCCCGGCGTACGTACGGACCTGGAGGTACTGCACTCCCTCGCGGCGCTGCTCGGCCACGAGAAGGGCTTCCCCGTCGACCCGGAGGAGGTCTTCGACGAGCTGCGCCGCGCCTCGGCGGGCGGGCCGGCCGACTACTCGGGCATCTCGTACCGCCGGATCGCCGAGGAGGACGGGGTCTTCTGGCCCTGCCCGGACACGGCCGCGGGTGACGACCACCCCGGTACGCCGCGCCTCTTCCTCGACCGCTTCGCGACCGAGGACGGCCGGGCTCGCTTCGTCCCCGTCGTACACCGGCCGGCGGCGGAGGAGACGGACGCCGAGTACCCGGTTCTGCTCACCACGGGCCGGGTCGTCGCCCAGTACCAGTCCGGCGCCCAGACCCGCCGCGTCGACGAACTCAACGCGGCCGCGCCCGGCCCCTTCGTGGAGCTGCATCCACGGCTCGCGCAGCGACTGGGCGTGTCCGAGGGCGAACGGCTGACTGTGGTGTCGCGGCGCGGGCAGGCGGTGGCCCCGGCACGGATCACCGATGCGATCCGCTCGGACACGGTCTTCATGCCGTTCCACTGGCCGGGCGAGGGCCGGGCCAACAGCCTGACGAACCCGGCGCTGGATCCGACGTCACGTATGCCGGAGTTCAAGGTGTGCGCGGTACGGATCGAACGCGCGCAGCGGTGATCAGAGGCCGGCGGTCTCCTCCCCCACCCACGCCAGGTACTCCGCGCTGCCGCGCACCACAGCCGTGGCGATGATCTCGGGCGTCTCGTAGTCATGGGCGCTCTTGATGTACGCCTCCAACTCCTCGTACCGCCCGCCCGCGGTCTTGAACACCACCTGCCACTCCTCGGCGGTCTCCACCGCCCCCTCCCACCGGTAGACGGAGGTCACGGGCCCGCCGACCTGCGCACAGGCCGCCAGCCGCGCATCGACGGCCCCACGCGCGAGCGCCAGCGCCTTCTCCCGGCTGTCGGTGGTGGTCAGTACGCTCAGCCATTCGGCCACTGTCACGGACGTTCTCCTGACTGACGAACTTCTGCCGGAATGGTGCCATGTGGCAGCACGCACGCCGGCCCCGGCCGCGGGCAGGAACACACCCACGGCCGGGGCCTCGTGCGACGTGCGGCGGTTACGATCCGCTACGGCTACTCGCTCACATGGTGGTCGTGCCCGTCGTGCAGGCCGCCGCCGCTGCCCGCGTCGCCGCCGGTCGGGACCGACTCGACCGGGACGGACAGCGGGCCGAGGTCGTGGGCGTAGTGGCCTACGGCGTCGGCGATGATGTCGATGTTGACGTCGAACGCCTTCATGTCGATGTTCTTGATGTCGTCGCCGGCGGCGTGGTAGTTCGGGTCGTACGCGACGCCCGCCGTGCCGCCGAACTTGGCCGCCTGGGCTGCGGTCTTGATGCCCTCGGCGCCGGTGAAGGTGCCGCCGGAGGGGATACCCACCTCGATGAAGGGCCCGTAGTCGGAACGGCCGGTGAAGTCCGTGCCCTCGTGCGGGATCTTCTTGGAGTCGAGGAAGTCGTTGATCCCCTTCTCGATCTGGGCGGAGCCCTCCGGGCCCGGACCGGCGCCGACACCGTCGGAGTCGTCGCCGTCGTACACGAAGTAGCCGGCGTTCGGCGAGGCGATCATGTCGAAGTTCAGGTAGAGCTTGATCTGCTTCTTCTGCTCCTCGGTGAGCGAGGCGACATACGCCTCGGACCCGAGCAGGCCGAACTCCTCGGCCGACCACCAGGCGAACTTCACCTTGTTCTTGGGCTTGGCGTGCGTCTTGGCGAGTTCCAGGGCGACCTGGAGGATGCCGGCCGAGCCGGAGCCGTTGTCGTTGATACCGGGGCCCGCGGCGACCGAGTCGAGGTGGGCGCCGAGGAAGACGGTGTTGTCCACGTCCCCGCCCCGGGTCTCCGCGACGACGTTGTACGTGGTGCGGTTCTCGCGCAGCTCACGGACGTCGAGCGTGACGCTCACCGGGCCCTTGGCGGCGTCGGCGGCGAGCGCCTCGCCGTTCGCCTGGGTGATACCGCCGGTGGGGACCTTGCCGAGGGTGGGGTCGCCGATGGTGCCGTTGAGTTCGCCCGCGGTGTTGTTGTAGATCACCGCGCCGACCGCGCCCGCGTCCGCGGCGTTGGCCTGCTTGGTGGCGAAGGTGCAGCCACCGCGCTTGATCAGGGCTATCTTCCCGGTGAAGGCGCCGGAGGCGAAGTCACCGGCCTCGCAGCCGTTCGTGCCGTCGGGGTCCACAGGGGCGACGGCGAGCGGCGCGGTGACACCGCCCGCGGGCGAACTGGCGGTGTACGTCATGAGCTTGACGGGCACGTCGCGCGGCGCGGGCGAGACGACCTTGAGGCTCTCCTCGATGGTCTCGACGTACACGAAGTCGAACTCGTGTCTGGAGACCTTGTAGCCGGCCAGCTTCATCAGGGCCTCGACGTACTGGGCGGACCGCTCGTACCCCTGCGAACCGGCCACCCGGTTGCCGTCGTTGTGGTCGGCGATCTTCTGCAGCACCTGAAGGTGCCGGTAGGCGTCCTTGGCCGTGGACTCCTTCACCAGCTTGCGAGCCAGCGCATCACCCCGGTGGGGGGCGGATCCCGTCACACTGCCGGCGGTGGCCGGCCCGGAGAGCAGGAGCGGAGAAACCAGTGCTGCGGCCACCAGGGTTGTGGTGGCCGCGGCTATACGGCGTGAGGGCATGGAAATCCTTCCACGTCATTCGGGGGTTAGCACCGCGGGGGGTGCTGAGTTGAGGCACGTTAAGCGCCATGGAACCCCGTTGACCAGAGGTCTGCCGTCCCGGACAAGTGAAATCCGCGCCGCACCGGCCAGGATCACCGCCTCGATCCGCTCGGAAACGATCTCCATACCGCCCCACCGGCCGGGCCGGGCCGGGCGAGGGCCGGGCCGGCGGTTGTGCACAGCAGTGAGTCCTCGCCGGCCGGCGAGGACTCACCCGCTGTTTGCTGCTAACAGGGTTTGACGTACCAGATCGGGTCCCAGTTGAAGCTCGGGTGATGACTGGGTGCGCCGAGCGTCGTATAGACGACGTTACGGTTACGGTCCTTCAACTGCGCGCGCGTTCCCGAGGTCTGATTGTTGTAGAAGGATCCGCGACCCGTCCAATTCGTCAGCGCGTGGTCCCTGCAGTAGAAGAGGGAAAGCCGATCGCCCGTTCCGTTCTCACCTCTGTACATGCAGAAGTTCTCGTAGGCGCATTCCCACGCTGCCGCAGTCCGGGCACGGTTCGGTGCGCCCAGGTCACGGGCGTACTTCTCACCGGGTACTGTCACGATCAGACTTGCCCCGCTGTTCAGGTCAATTCTGTTGGCCGAGACCTGCCGCCCGTCCCCTTCGCGGAGGTACTTGTCCACCTTGGCCTGCAGGGCGCCGGCCTGCTTGGCACTGAGCCCGGCATTCGCGGTTTGCACCTGGAATTTCGTTCCGGCCGGGCTCTGCATGGTTTCGGCGGATGCCGGGCCTGTCATTCCTACGGCGGCCAGGGCAACGGCTGAAACCAATGCCAATACCGCACTGAATCTTCTGCGCATCGAAATCACGTTCCGCTCATTCGGAGGCATGACGGATTCACTGTGTCGACCCCTCATTCGAGCGGCAAGGCCGCCCACCGACGTATACGCGCTATCTGGCCACCGAAGCCGCTGGGCTCGACCTGCGGGTAAGCGGGGCCCCGGCAGACTCGCCCAGCCCACCCGCAACACCGGCGGATCATTGGTCCTGGCGTGTGACCTGGACTGCGGGGCTCTGCGATGCACGGAGCCGTTCGGCGTCGGCCGGCTGTCCGGTCGACGTGCTCGATTGGCCGGGAAGGAGCCCGTTGCCCCCCTCAGACGCTTGGCGTCAAGTCTGCGGCGCCGACCAGCAGCGCATCGCAGGCACCTCCCCAGGGCGGATTTACTGACGGCCGTCTCTCAACTGGCCGCTCATCGCCGGTTCGTAACCTGGTCGAGGTGGCTCAACCGGAGCGGAAAAGCCTCCGCCATACGGCTCCAGCCGTGGCCGCCGAAGTGCACTGAGCACCACGAACCGTCGACGAATCCAATCTCGTGGTCACCGCCCGCCACGTCGCTTCGGTCGCGGATCCAGGTCACGTTGCGAAGATCCGTGGCCCATCCCACCTCGGCCGGACCCACCCGGCCTCTGAAGGAGCGCGCACAGGACACGTACACGAGTTGTACGCGGCGGTCGGTGACTTGCAACATCATGGCCGTGCTGTTCTTTGTCCGAGGCAGTACGGCGCGGGCCAGGTGGCCGGCCATGCTGTTCCAGCCGCCGTGGAACGGCTTGCCCGGCTTCTTCTTCTCACGCCAGAAAACTGCTTCGAAGAACGCCTCGAACGGGTTCCACGTGATGGCGTAGAGTCTCGCGGCCGCCTCCACGGGGAGCATCAACCAGCTCCCGAGCGTGCGGCGCTCGAATCGCAGAGCGCGCGGACGGCGAAAATAGCCAGGCCGCGGCGCCCTGTCAGCCAATGAGAGCCCGTGGTCATCACGCAGCACCTCACCCGACGGTACCAACGCCCTCGCCCGCTCGACCGTGTCCCAGTTCCGCTCCGTGATTCTCACCCGAAATCATCCCTCACAGTCCTGGCCGCACTCGAAGGAGTCGCGTCCGTACGCTCGTCGAGACACGAGCCCTCGTGGATCGCGCCGGCCGGGTCCCCGCCGATCACGTCCTTGACGGCGCCCTTCACGCGGTGTGTATGGCCGAACTCATCGTGCTTCTCCGTGCCGCGAACGTAACGCCCGAGGCCACGGGTGATCGCAGCGGGGTCACTCACGCCGCCGTCGCCGTCGCGAACTGTGACGCGTGCAGCCGGGCGTATGCGCCGTTCGTTGCCAGCAGTTCGTCGTGCGTTCCCTGTTCGACGATCGCGCCGTCCTCCATCACCAGGATCACGTCGGCGTCGCGGATCGTGGAGAGGCGGTGCGCGATGACGAAGGAAGTGCGTCCCGCGCGAAGGGAGTTCATCGCGCGCTGGATGAGGACCTCCGTGCGGGTGTCCACCGAGCTGGTCGCCTCGTCCAGGACCAGGATGGAGGGTGCGGTGAGGAAGGCGCGGGCGATGGTGAGGAGTTGCTTCTCGCCGGCGCTGAGGTTGGCGCCCTCCTCGTCGATCACCGTGTCGTACCCGTCGGGCAGGGTACGGATGAAGCGGTCGGCGTACGTCGCCATCGCGGCCTCGACCACACGTTCGCGCGGGACGGGGGCGTCGCCCGTGACGCCGTACGCGATGTTGTCGGCGATCGTGCCGCCGAACAGCCAGGTGTCCTGGAGGACCATGCCGATGCCGGACCGCAGGTCCTCGCGGGTCATGGCGGCGATGTCGGTGCCGTCGAGGGTGATCCGGCCGCCCGTCACCTCGTAGAAGCGCATGAGGAGGTTGACGAGTGTGGTCTTGCCCGCGCCCGTCGGGCCGACGATGGCGACCGTCTGGCCGGGTTCGACCTTCAGGGTCAGGTCCTCGATGAGGGGTTTGGCCGGCTCGTAGCGGAAGGCGACGTTCTCGAAAGTGACCTTGCCGGTGAGGCGGGCGGGGCGCAGGGGTGAGGTCGGCGGCGCCGACTCCTCCTCCGCGTCCAGGAGGTCGAAGACGCGCTCGGCCGAGGCGACGCCCGACTGGAGCAGGTTCGCCATCGCCGCGACCTGTGTGACCGGCCCGTTGAACTCGTACGAGTACTGGATGAATGCCTGGATGTCGCCGATCGAGAGGGATCCGGACGCTACGCGCAGGCCGCCTATCACCGCGATCAGGACGTAGTTGAGGTTGCCGACGAAGGACATGGCGGGCTGGATGACGCCCGAGATGAACTGGGCCTTGAAGCTCGACACGTAGAGGGTCTCGTTGTGCTCTTCGAAGGTACGGATCGCCTCCTCGCGGCGGCCGAACACCTTCACCAGGGCGTGCCCCGTGTACATCTCCTCTATGTGGCCGTTGAGCTTGCCCGTCACCGCCCATTGCTTGACGAACTGCGGCTGGGCGCGCTTGCCGATGACCACGGCGCCGAAGACCGACACCGGCACGGTCGCCAGCACCACCAGCGCCAGCAGCGGCGAGATCCAGAACATCATCGCCAGTACGCCCACGATGGTCAGCAGCGCCCGCAGCATCTGACCGAAGGCCTGCTGCATGGTCTGCGTGATGTTGTCGATGTCGTTGGTGGTGCGGGAGAGGATTTCGCCGCGCGGCTGCTTGTCGAAGTACGACAGAGGCAGTCGCGCCAGCTTCGTCTCTGCCTGCTCGCGCAGCCGGTAGCCGACGCGCTGCACGACCACCATCACCAGCCGCAGTTTGACCCAGATGAAGAGAGCGGAGCCGGCCGTCACCGCGAGAGCCAGGGAGAGGACCTCCCCCACCGCCCGGAAGTCGATGCCGGCCGGACCGGTGGCGCCCGCCACGACGAGGTCCGTCGCGTGGCCGAGGATCTTGGGGCTCAGTACGGCGAGGGCGACGGCCACCACACCCGCCGTGAGGACGACGAGGAGCAGGGGGCGCTCGGGAGCCATCGCCTTCAGCAGACGCAGGCCCGATCCGAGGAAGTCGATGGAGCGTTCGACGGGCGGGGCGGCGGGGGTGCCGGGGATGCCCCGCTGCGGGGCGGGGCCCTTGCGCTCGGGGACGGCGCGGGAGGCGGGGCGGGAGGCGGGGCGGTCCGTACTCATGCGGCTTCCTCCTCGGAGATCTGGGAGAGGACGATCTCCCGGTAGGTGTGGTTGTCCCGCATGAGCTGCTGGTGGGTGCCGGTGCCGACTACCCGGCCCTCGTCGAGTACGACGATCCGGTCGGCGCCCCGGATCGTGGAGACGCGCTGGGCGACGATGACGACGGTCGCGTCGGCGGTCTCCCTGGCGAGCGCCGCCCGCAGCGCCGCGTCGGTGGCGTAGTCGAGGGCCGAGAAGGAGTCGTCGAAGAGGTAGATGCCGGGCTTGACGACCAGCGCCCTGGCGATCGCGATGCGCTGGCGCTGGCCGCCGGAGAAGTTGCTGCCGCCCTGTGCGACGGGCGCGTCCAGGCCTTCGGCGAGGGCCTCGACGAAGCCCCTGGCCTGTGCGGTGTCCAGTGCGTGCCACAGCTCCTCGTCGGTGGCGTCGGGATTTCCGTACCGCAGATTGGACGCGATCGTCCCGGAGAAGAGGTACGGCTTCTGCGGTACGAGGCCGACCGTGCGGGACAGCACCTCCGGGTCGAGGTCCCGTACGTCGACTCCTGCGACCCGCACCTCGCCGCCCGTCGCGTCGAAGAGCCTCGGAACGAGGCCGAGCAGGGTCGTCTTTCCGCTGCCGGTGGAGCCGATGACCGCGGTGGTGCGGCCGGGGCGCGCCGTCAGGTCGACGCCGCGCAGCACCGGTTCCTCGGCGCCCGGGTAGCTGAAGTCGGCGCCGCGGATGTCGAGCCGGCCGCGCAGCTTCTCGCTGAGGGCGGTGACCGGCGCGGCGGGCGTCACGACGCTGGACTCGGTGGTGAGGACTTCGCTGATGCGCTCGGCACTGACCGCGGCGCGCGGCACCTGCATCATCAGGAACGTCGTCATCATGACGGCCATCAGGATCTGCATCAGATAGGAGAGGAAGGCGATGAGCGAGCCGATCTGGAGCTCGCCGGATCCGATGCGGTGGCCGCCGACCCAGATGACCGCGACGGTCGCCAGTTCCCAGACCAGTACGACCGCGGGCATGGTCAGAGCCATCAGGCGCCCGGCCCGCAGGGCGACGTCCATCAGTTCGGCGTTGGCATCGGCGTAACGGCGCTGCTCGTGCTCGTCCTTGACGAAGGCGCGGATGACGCGGATGCCGGTGATCTGCTCCCGCATCATCCGGTTGACCTTGTCGACGCGCTTTTGCATGCCGCGGAAGAGGGCCGGCATCCGGCGGATGACCAGCCACACGACCCCGGCGAGCAGCGGTACGAAGATGAGCAGCAGGGCGGCGAGCGGGACGTCCTGGCTGACGGCCATGACGATGCCGCCGACGCACATGAGGGGCGCGGCGACCAGCATGGTCAGGCCGAGCACCGTCAGCATCTGGATCTGCTGTACGTCGTTGGTGGTGCGGGTGATGAGGGACGAGGCGCCGAAGCGGCCCACTTCCCGTACGGAGAAGTCCTGCACCCGGGAGAAGACGGCGGAGCGCAGATCGCGGCCGACGCCCATCGCGACGCGGGCTCCGAAGAAGACGGCGGCCGCGGCGGCGAGGATCTGGACGAGGGTGACGGCGATCATGACGCCGCCGGTGGACAGGACGTAACCGGTGTCGCCCGTGAGGACGCCGTTGTTGATGACGCCGGCGTTGAGGGTGGGCAGGTAGAGGGTGGCGAGGATCTGGACGAGCTGGAGTACGACGACGAGGGCGATGGTCCGGGCGTAGGGGCGCAGTTGGGTGCGCAGGAGTCGGATCAGCATGGGGTACGTCCGCCGCCTCAGCCGGTGTACGGACGGATGGACTTGGCGTCGCGCAGGGCGTGCGCCCACCACGTGAGCTGGTTCAGCAGGGCCTTTGCGGCGGTGTTGGGGGCAGACGGGTCCGTGTGCTGTCCGTCCTCGTCGAAGTGGGCCCAGGCGCCGTGGAAGCTGACGGTGTCGCGGATGGTGGTGGCGTGCATCTCGGCGAAGACCTGGCGCAGTTGCTCGACGGCGCGCAGGCCGCCCGACATGCCGCCGTAGGAGACGAAGCCGACGGGCTTGGCGTGCCATTCGCTGCCGTGCCAGTCGATGAGGTTCTTGAGGGAGGCGGGGAAGGAGTGGTTGTACTCGGGGGTGAGGACGACGAAGGCGTCGGCGGCGGCGAGGCGGGGAGAGACCTGGGCGAGTACGGCCTTGATCTCGTCGGACGGGTTGAAGGAGAGGGCGGTCGGCAGGTCGATGTCGGCCAGGTCGATCACATCGATGTCGAGGTCGTCGTGCGTGGCGGCCCGGGAGACGAACCAGTCGGTGATGACGGGGGCGAAGCGGCCCTCGCGGTTGCTGGCGACGATGACGGCGACTCGCAGCCGCTCGGCGGAGGTGGCCGTGGAAGGGGTGTTGACCTGGGCGGATTCGTGCGTCGTGAGGTCCATGACGCAAGACTCGTACCTCAACCAAGCTTGAGGTCAAGCCGTCCTGGCGGTCTTCTTCCAACTCGCGCCTGGCGACGGCCCGTACGGCCCGTACGCCCCTCTACCGTGTCTACGGTGGTCGCATGACCACATCTCCCGCATCCCACGCTCCCCACATCGAAATCGACGGCCGCAGAGCCACCACCGCGGACGACCTCCTCGTCCCCACCCTGTACGGCGGTTACGCCCACTTCACCGCGATGCAGGTCAGGGACCGTGGGGTGCGCGGACTGGGCCTGCACCTCGCGCGGCTCGACGCCGCCACCCGGGAGGTGTTCGGCGCCGGGCTCGACGGGGAGCTGGTGCGCGAGCGGCTGGGCCACGCGCTCGACGGGGCGAGGCGGTACGACGCCGCGGTGCGCGTGTACGTGTTCTGGGCTCCCGAAGCGGAGGAGGCCACCCTGATGGTCACCGTCCGCCCGCCCGCCGCCATGTCGCCGACACCGCAGGCCCTGATGTCGGTCCCGTACGAGCGCCCCTTCCCCCACGTCAAACACCTGGGCGGCTTCGCCCAGACCCACTACGGCCGGCTCGCGCGGCACGAAGGCTTCGACGACGCGCTGCTGACCGGGCCGGGCGGGGTGGTCGCGGAGGGAGCGATCACCAATATCGCCTTCTACGACGGGACTTCGATCGTCTGGCCCGATGCGCCGTCGCTGCACGGCATCACCATGGCACTGCTCGAATCCCGCCTCCCGGAGTCCGGCCTTCCGTCGGTGCGTGGCCCGGTGACGCTGGACGGCCTCGGGTCGTACCGGGCCGCGTTCGTCACGAATTCGCAGGGCGTCGCGCCGGTGCGGCGTATCGACGACACGGAATTCGCGGTCGACGAGCAGCTGATGAAGACGGTCGTGTCGGTGTACGAGGCGACGCCCCGGGACCACGTCTGAGGCGTCCCCGGACGCCCCCGGTCACCCATTCGGTGTGCAGGGGCGGGGTGGACAGTCGGTCCGCCGCTGCCCGGGTGCTGACCTGGGTGAACGGGGCGATGGCGGGGCACGGGGCCTCGGCCCGGCAGGCAATCTGACCGCGCCTCAGCAGGCGCCGGTCGCGTACGGCCACTTATCTCGGAGGGAGTGCCGTACCGACGCTTCCGGGAGGATCACCATGCGCCCTGCACTTCTGCTGACCGGTACCGCGCTGGCGGCCGCCGTGATCGGCCTCGGCGCAGGTCCGGCGTACGCCGAGAACGACACGCCGCCCGACACGCTGGAGGTGTACCCGGCGACCGCGGGCCCGGGCGCGACCATCACGGTGAACACCACCGCCTGCGGCTCCGACAGCGGCGGCACGGGCGACGCCAACGCGGTGGGAGCGGGCGACTTCTCTCTGCAGCCCGCCACCCACAAAGAGGTGGTGACCGGACAGTTCAAGCTTCCCCCGGACGCCCCGGAGGGGGCCCACGACATCGCGGTGGCCTGCGACAACGGCAAGACCGCCGAGGGAACCCTCACCGTGACCGCCGGTCCGGGGCCCGATCCCACCCACGACGATCCGGCCCACGACGATCCGGCGTACCGCGATTCGGCCCACGAGGACCCGGCGTACCGCGATCCGGCCCACGACGACCCGGCTCACCACAAGCCGAGCCACCACGAGCCGGCCCACAAGCCCACGCACCCCACGGGCCACGTCAGGACCGGTCTCGGCGGGTCCGCCGGCTCCGACACCACCCAGATCGCGGCGGGTGTGGCCGTACTGGCCGCGACCGCCGTCGGCGGTACCTGGCTCCTGCGTCGCCGGGCGAGCGGCACGCGGGAGCGCTGACCGGGCCGGCCCCTGCCGGCCCGTACCCGTACCGCCGGAGTTCCCCGTGCCTCCGCCCTGGCCCCGAGCCGGGCGGGGGCACGCGGGGCGTACGGCCCGGCGACCGGGCCCTGGACCGGACTTGACCGGACCGGACTGGACTGGAGGGGTGATCCACGATGACGGACCTGCGTACGAAGTGCGGTCTCGTCGCCATCGCCATCTGCACCGGCCTCTGGCTGATCCAGAACGGCGCCGCGGGCCAGGACCCGCCCCGCCCGTCGTCCGCCGAGGCGTTCGCCGCCGGGTCCGAGCACGTCCCGAGGAGCACGGTCCCGCCGGCGCGGCCGCTGCGGCCCTCCGAGCCGGTACGGATCCGGATCCCGGCCGTACGGGTCGACGCCCCCGTCATGCGGCTCGGCCTCGGCCCCGACGGGAGTCTCGACGTACCGCCGGCCGGGAACAGCAACATCGCCGGCTGGTACAAGGACGGCACCCCGCCCGGCGCCAAGGGCACGTCGGTCGTCGCCGGGCATGTCGACAACGCGCGGGGGCCGGCCGTCTTCTACCACCTCGGCTCACTGCGGAAGGGCCACACCATCGAGGTGGAGCGCAAGGACGGGCGTACCGCCGTCTTCACGATCGACGCCATCGAGGTGTACGACAGCGAGGACTTCCCCGAGCAGCGGGTGTACGCCGCCTCCGGGCAGGCGGAGCTGCGGGTGATCACCTGCGGCGGCACGTTCTCCGAGAAGACCGGCTACCGGGGAAACGTGGTGGCGTACGCGCACCTGACGGCGGTGCGATAGGTGCCCTTTACGTCCACTGGAGAGAGTGGGTGTGGCGTCCATCAATCCCTGGAGAGTTGCGCGACATCTGCGGTACCGGCGGACGGGGCCCGGTCGGGGGCGGCGGGTGCGGCCGGTGCGACGGTGACCGAGAGGAACGTCGCGGCGAGCGCGCTCGCGCCGAACAGCCCGGCGGCGAGCTGCCTGCGGGCGCGGTCGGTGGGGCGGGGGCCGACGTGACGCGGTCTGCGGTGACGAGCCATCAAGGTTTCCTCGGATCGGGCATCGGGCATCGGGATCGGTTCGGGCATCAGAAGCTGAAGCACTCGGAGTGGATACGTCCGGCGGGTACGCCGGCCCTGGTCAGCGCGGCCGTCGCCGCTTCGGCCATGCGGGGCGGGCCGCACAGGTAGACGTCGTGTTCGGCGATGTCGGGAACGAGATCGCGCAGCGCCTGGGGGGCCAGCGGGTCGAACGCGGCGTCGGACGGGCCGAGAAGGTAGTGCAGTCCCGCCCGCCGGCTCCTGGCGATCTCCTCCAGTTCGTCCCGGAGGACCAGCTGGGCGGCGTTGTTGGCCCGGTAGAGGAGAGTGATGTCGCCTGGACCGCCGGGAAGCGTCTCGAAGAGCGCGCGCATGGGGGTGATGCCGACGCCTCCGGCGAGCAGCAGTACCTTGCGGCGCGTGCGCTTGTGCGCGGTCATCGCGCCGAACGGGCCCGTCGCGAGGACGCGCGTCCCCGGCTTGAGGCGGCGGATGCGGCGGGTGTGGTCGCCGGCCGCCTTGACCGTGATCCGCAGGGTGTCGTCGCGCACCGGCGCGGACAGCGAGAACGGCAGGGCGGTGTGCCAGATCCTGCGCTGCAGGAACCGCCACCGGAAGAACTGCCCCGGCTCGACGCGCAGTTCCTCCAGCCCGAGGCCCTGCATGAGGACGGACACGACGTCCGGCCCCTCGCTGCGGACCTCGATCACGCGCAGGCTGTGGCGCAGGGCCTGGCGTACGGGGACGACGCCCCGGTACCAGACGAGGAGGACGGCGACGGTGGCGTGCATCATCGCCCACAGCCAGACCGTCACCGCGCTGCCGGCGATGTCGGGGCCGACGAGCTGGTGCGCGAAGGACAGCGCGGCGCCGAGGTACGTGAGCAGGTGGACCGCGCGCCAGGTCTCGTGCGGGACCCGGCGGCGCACGGCACGGGCCGAGGTCACGCCGACGGCCACCAGCAGGCCCGTACCGGCGGTGGCGGCGGCGATTCCGCCGTACCCGAGGAGGTCCTTGGCCGCGGCGAGGAGGTCGGTGCCGGTGTGGGCGGCGTGGCCGCAGAGGGCGAGAAGGGCGTGGCCGAGGCAGAGCGAGAGGACGTACCGGCCGCCGAGGGCGTGCCAGCGGGCGAGCCGGTCGGCGCCGACGCCGTGCTCGACGGCGGGCACGCGGGCCATCAGCAGGATCATGACGAGGATGCCGTAACCGGCGAGGAGACCGGTGAGATGCGCGCCGGTCGCGAACAGGACGTCGAGCCGCGCGGACGGTTCCGCCTGCGCCCCCCACATGCCACCGACCAATCCGGCCCCGGCGATGATTCCCGCCCGCATCCCCTCGGGCCCGACTCGCACGGGCGCGGGGAGGGGCTGGAGCAGGGGCCGGCCATCGGGCTGCGGCTTGGGCTTGGGCTTGGGCTTGGGCTTGGGCTTGGGCTTGGGCTTGGGTGGGGGTGCCGCTGCGGGGTCTGGGGCGGGCGTGGGCGTGATGGTGGCCGGCCGTGCAGTGGTGCCGGCTCCGGGCGGGGCCTTTGGTTTCGGGGGTGCCGCCGGGGGGTTCGCCGGCGGTAGTGGCGGGCCCCAGGGGGTGCCCGGCGCCGGGGGTCTGGCGTCGTCGCCGCCCGGCGGCGGGCCGGCTCCCTCGCCCGCAGCAGCCGCTCGGCGGCGGCGCGTGCCTTCCTTCGCCCGCGACAGGTACGCCGACAACGCCGGGTACGCCTCGGGTGGCGGCGCCTGCGGCGGATGCATCTGCGGGGGGTCGGTGGCCTCGATCGTCACGTTCGACAAACTAGGCGCAGTCACGCCCCCGAAACCCCTGGTCAGCGGCCGTGAGGTGATCCTTAAGGCCGCCTTGAGGATCGGCTGACCGCTCATTAAGCCTCGGCGCCCGTCTCCAGGTGGCGGAGCACCGTGGGCGTCTCCCGAGACCTCGGTCACCGCCGCGCGGCCGCGAAGCCCCGGTTCGATGATTGCCCGTACCCCTCACAGTGCGGTGCACGGGGCGCTGAGCGCAGTGTTCCCCGCGGGAAACAGACGGGATGCGGTCGGGTAACACCGCCCACGCAAGCTGCGGTCATGAGCAAGGACATCGTGGTGATCGGCGGCGGGACGGCGGGTGCCCGGCTGGCCCGGCAACTGACCCGCCGCCCCTCCCCGGCGACCGCGTCGGCGGGGCCGGCCGTCACTGTCACCGTCATCGGTGAGGAGGAGCACGCCCCGTACAACCGGGTGCTGCTCGCCGAGGTCCTCGCCGGCCGCTACGGCCCGGAGGTCATCGCACAGCCCGCGACGCCGGTGCGGCGCGGCGTGCGGGTGGTCCGTATCGACCGTGCCGAGCGGGTGGTGCAGTGCGACGACGGCAGCGTCGTCCCGTACGGCACGCTCGTCCTCGCCACCGGCTCCAACCCCGTCCTGCCACCCCTGCGCGGCCTCGGCGCCGACCTCCCCGACGGCGTCCACCCCTTCCGCACGCTCGACGACTGCCTGGCACTGGCAGCCGCCGTACGCGAAGGCACCCGCGCCGTCGTCATCGGCGGCGGCCTCCTCGGTGTCTCGGCCGCCCGCGCGCTCGCGGAACGCGGCGCCCAGGTCGTACTGGCCCAGCAGGGCGAACACCTCATGCAGCGCCAGCTCGACCCGGCCGCGAGCGAACTGCTGCGCGGCCACCTGGAGAGCATGGGCGTCGAAGTCCACACCGAGTGCCGGGTACGCGGCCTGCGCTGCGAGGCCGGCGAGCGGGCCGGGACCGTGCGGGCCGTCGAGCTCGCCGACGGCTACGCCCTCGAAGCCGACCTGGTCGTGCTGGCTTGCGGTGTACGCCCCCGAGTCGGCCTCGCGCAGGCGGCGGGCCTGGACGTGCGCCACGGCATCGTCGTGGACGACGAGCTGCGCACTTCGGACCCGCACATCCGCGCCATCGGCGACTGCGCCGAGCACGACGGCCGTGTATACGGTCTCGCGGGCCCCGCCCTCGAACAGGCCGACATCCTGGCCGAACTGCTGCTCACCTCACCCCCGGACGCACCGGCCGCCACCCCGCACACCGTCCACGCCGGGGTCGCCGCGGCAGCGGCGTCCGGGCCGGCGCACCCGACCGCGGGCCCCGCGACCGCGGGCCCCGCGACCACCGGACCGGCGACCACCGGACCGGCGACCACCGGCCCCGGCGGTGCTCCCTCGCCCCGCTACACCGGAACCCGGGCCCTCACCCGCCTGACCCTCAACGGCGGCACCGCCGTCGCCGGTGCCGGGCCGCTCGACCTCGCCGCCTTCGGTGAGACGAATCCGCTCCCGGGCGACGACGTCGTCCGTCTCGCCGATGCCACTCGTGGCGCCTACCGCAAAGTCGTCGTGCGCGGGGACCGGCTGATCGGCGGCATCCTGCTGGGCGATCTCGGCGCCGTCGGCGAACTCGCCCGCACCTGGGAGGGCGACGAACCGCTCCCCTCCACCCCGTTGTTCCATCTGCTTGGAGGCGCCTGAGATGTCCACACCACCCACGATCGTGGTCGTCGGCCACGGCATGGTCGGCCAGCGCTTCCTGGAGGCTCTCGCGGAGCAGGGCGTGACCGAGAGGGCGCGGGTCGTCGTCCTGTGCGAGGAGCCACGCCCCGCGTACGACCGTGTCCAGCTGACCTCGTACTTCTCGGGCCGCACCCCCGACGAGCTCGCTCTCGGCGAGCCCGGCTTCATGGACCGGCACGGCATCGAACTGCACCTCGACGACCCGGCGACGGCCATCGACCGCGAGGCGCGCACGGTCACCTCGCGCGCCGGACGGACCTTCGCGTACGACGCTCTCGTCCTCGCCACTGGTTCGTATCCCTTCGTACCACCCGTTCCCGGGAAGGACGCGGAAGGCTGCTTCGTCTACCGCACCATTGAGGACCTTCTCGCGATCGAGGCGTACGCGAAAACAGCGCGCACGGGAGCGGTCGTAGGCGGCGGACTGCTCGGCCTGGAGGCGGCGGGCGCGCTGAGCGGGCTCGGACTCGCCACTCACGTAGTGGAGTTCGCGCCCCGGCTGATGCCCGTGCAGGTCGACGAGGGCGGCGGCGCGGCCCTTCTCCGTACGATCGAGGGCATGGGGCTGACCGTCCACACGGGCGTCGGCACCCAGGCCGTCACTACCGACGCGGCCGGCGCCGTCAACGGCATGTCCCTCTCGGACGGTTCGACGCTCGAGACCGACCTCGTCGTCTTCTCGGCGGGCGTACGTCCGCGCGACCAGCTGGCCAGGGACTGCGGCCTGTCGGTCGGTGAGCGGGGCGGCATCGCCGTCGACGAACAGTGCCGTACGTCCGACCCCGCCGTCTTCGCGATCGGGGAGTGCGCGCTGGCGGTGGACGGCCGGGTGTACGGCCTGGTGGCACCCGGATACGAGATGGCCGAGACAGCCGCCGAAGCGATCACGGGAACGCTCGCGGGAGCGTTCCAGGGAACGGCCGAAACCGCGAACCGGGCGTTCACCGGTGCGGACATGTCCACCAAGCTGAAGCTCCTCGGTGTGGACGTGGCGTCCTTCGGTGACGCGCACGGCCACGCGGAGGGCTGCCTGGACGTCACCTACTCCGACTCGCGCTCCGGCGTCTACAAGAAGCTCGTGGTCAGCCCGGACGGTGCGCTTCTCGGCGGCGTCCTGGTGGGTGACGCCGACGCGTACGCGATGCTGCGACCGCTCACCGGTTCCGTACCGCCCGTCGCACCGGAACAGCTGATCGCGCCGGCAGGCGGCGGCTCGGTCACACTCGGCCCGTCCTCCCTCCCCGACGACGCGGTGGTCTGCAACTGCCACAACGTCACCAAGGGCCAGGTGACCGCCTGCTCCTCGCTCCCCGAGGTGAAGAAGTGCACCAAGGCGGGAACGGGCTGCGGCAGCTGCGTGAAGCTGATCGGCCAGCTGCTTCCCCAGTCCGGCGACAAGGGCCTGTGCGGCTGCTTCCCGCACACGCGCTCCGAGCTGTACGAGATCGTCCGCACCCTGCGCATCACGTCGTACGCCGAGCTTCTCGACTCGCACGGCCGTGAGGCGGCCCGTGGTGGCGACGGCTGCGAGGTCTGCAAGCCGACGGTCGGCTCGATCCTGGCCAGCCTGAGCAACGGCTACATCCTCGACGGCGAACAGGCCGCCCTCCAGGACACGAACGACCACTTCCTCGCCAACATGCAGCGCAACGGCTCGTACTCGATCGTGCCGCGCATCCCGGGCGGCGAGGTCACCCCCGAGAAGCTGATCGTGATCGGCGAGGTGGCCCGCGACTTCGGTCTCTACACGAAGATCACCGGCGGCCAGCGCATCGACCTCTTCGGCGCTCGGGTCGACCAGCTCCCGCTGATCTGGACGCGGCTGGTGGACGCCGGCTTCGAGTCGGGCCACGCCTACGGAAAGGCCCTCAGGACGGTGAAGTCCTGTGTCGGACAGACGTGGTGCCGTTACGGCGTCCAGGACAGCGTCCGTATGGCCATCGACCTGGAGCTCCGCTACCGGGGCCTGCGCGCGCCCCACAAGCTGAAGTCGGCGGTCTCGGGATGCGCGCGCGAGTGCGCCGAGGCGCAGTCCAAGGACTTCGGCGTCATCGCCACCGCGAACGGCTGGAACCTCTATGTCGGCGGCAACGGCGGCGCGACCCCGCGGCACGCCGATCTCCTCGCCCAGGACCTGTCGGACGCCGAACTCGTGCGTCTCATCGACCGGTTCCTGATGTTCTACATCCGCACCGCGGACCGCCTGGAGCGCACCTCCACCTGGCTGGAGCGGCTGGAGGGCGGCCTGGACCACCTCAGGGACGTGGTCGTCCACGACTCGCTGGGCATCTGCGAGCAGCTGGAAGCGCTGATGGCCACGCACGTGTCCGGCTACCGCGACGAATGGGCCGAGACGATCAACGATCCCGAGCGGCTGTCCCGGTTCGTGTCGTTCGTCAACGCCCCCGACGCGCCGGACCCGTCCGTACGGTTCGTTCCCGAGCGCGACCAGATGAAGCCGGACCTGACCTTCCTCACCCTCGAAGGGACCCGAGTGGGATGACCCTGCAACTACGCATTGACGACTCCTGGTTCACCGCATGTGCCTTGTCCGCCCTCACCCCCGGACGCGGTGTGGCGGCCCTGCTCCCCGACGGCCGTCAGGCCGCGCTGTTCACGGACCGCGCGGGGCGCGCGTACGCCATCGAAAACCGTGACCCGTTCTCCGGCGCCCAGGTGCTGTCACGCGGTCTCGTCGGATCCGTGAACGGCCGCCCCTTCGTCGCGTCGCCGCTCCTGAAGCAGCGCTTCGATCTGGAGACGGGGCTCTGCCTGGACGACGAAACAGTCACTGTGCAGACGTTCGCCGTACGCGTCGGGGTTAATTGACCGAGCGTTCAAGAACGACTACTGTTCTCGACGTGGCCAGGACCAAGGAATTCGATCCCGACGCCGCACTGCAGGCAGCTCTGGAGCTGTTCTGGCGGCGCGGTTACGAAGCGACGACCATGGCGGACCTCGTCGATCACCTCGGCATCGGCCGCGCCAGCATCTACGCGACCTTCGGCAACAAGCACGAG
The DNA here is from genome assembly GCF_056836825.1 of Streptomyces sp. TRD_SC_5. Classification (NCBI taxonomy): domain Bacteria; kingdom Bacillati; phylum Actinomycetota; class Actinomycetes; order Kitasatosporales; family Streptomycetaceae; genus Streptomyces; species Streptomyces sp. TRD_SC_5. The sequence goes on from NZ_JBWZZS010000001.1 coordinate 2,232,904, forward strand.
CTCTACCTGAAGGCGCTCGACCGGTACGCCGACTCCCGCAACCCGCACCTGCTCGGCGAACTCTCCCAGCCGGGCCCCGCACTGCCGGCCGTGCGCGCGGTGATGCGGCGGTTCGCCGCCGAGGCGGCCTCCGAAAAGGAACGGCTGACCGGCTGCTTCGTCACCAACACGGCCGCCGAACTGGCCCCGCACGACGACTCGGCGGCCCGCCGGGTCGAGGTGAGCTGGGAGCACGTCGAGACCCTGCTGCACTCCGCACTCGTACGGGCACAGGCGCAGGGCGAGCTGCCCGGGGACCGCGACCCCCGGGCGCTCGCCCGCATGCTGCTCGTACTGATGCAGGGCCTGCGGGTCGTCGGCAAGGCCTCCAGTGACCCGGCCAGGGTCCGGGACGCGGCCGAGCAGGCACTGACACTTCTCGACTGACCGGACCGATCCAACCACCATTCAGGCGCCCCTGGGGCGTCTCTTTTACGCCCCAATAACAGAACGCTCGTTCAAATATAAGGACGGAAGCATCATGACTGCTCGCTTCTCCGGCAAGACAGCCCTCGTCACCGGCGCAGGCTCCGGACTCGGCCGCGCCATCGCGCTCGCGTTCGCCGCCGAGGGTGCGAACGTCGTCGTCGCGGGACGCGGCGCCGCGCCACTCGACGAGACCGTCGCCCTGGCACAGCAGGCGGGCGGCGGCGGCACCACGGTCGCGATCACCACCGACGTCAGCCGTTCCGAGGACGTGCGGCGGCTCGTTCGCGAGAGCGTCGAGCGCTTCGGCAGCCTCGATGTCGCGGTGAACAACGCCGGCGTGTTCCGGGGAGGCGGGCCCGTCGCCGAGCTGTCCGAGGACGACTGGCGCACGCTCCTCGACATCAACGTCACGGGCGTACTCCTGTCGATGCAGGCCGAGATCGATGCGATGCGTTCCCAGGAGGGCGGCGGCGCGATCGTGAACATCTCCTCCAACCTCGGCGCGCACCTTCGCATCCCGGGTGTCGCCGGTTACATCGCCTCCAAGGCCGCCGTCTCCGCGCTCACCCGCGCCGCCGCCGTCGACCACATCCAGGACGGTGTCCGGATCAACGCGGTCAGCCCGGGCCCCGCCGCCACCACCATGTCGCTGCGCCCCGGCGAGAGCGACGCCGAGCGCGCCGTCCGCATGAAGGGCGAGTCACCGCTCGGCCGGGTCTCGACGACCGGTGAAGTCGCCGCCGCCGTGCTCTACCTGGCCTCCGCCGACGCCGCGTCCGTCGTCGGAAGCGACCTCGTCATCGACGGAGGCGCCTCCGCGTGACAAGGGGTCCGGCCGTACGCTGACCCCATGACGACTGGCTGGAAAGCGAGCGACATCCCCGACCAGAGCGGCCGTACGGCCGTGGTCACCGGGGCCAACAGCGGCATCGGACTTGTCACGGCCCGCGAACTCGCCCGCCGCGGCGCGCGGGTGCTTCTCGCGTGCCGCAGCGAGCAGCGCGGCAAGGAGGCAGCTGCGCGCATCACGAGCGAAGTCCCCGGCGCACTGGTCGAGTTCACGCCACTCGACCTGGCGGACCTGGCCTCCATACGGAACTTCGCCGACGCCTACGCGTACGACCGCCTCGACCTGCTCATCAACAACGCGGGCGTCATGGCCCTCCCGTACGGACGGACCGCGGACGGCTTCGAGACGCAGTTCGGCGTCAACCACCTCGGGCACTTCGCCCTCACCGGACTGCTGCTGCCGCACCTGCTCCGGACACCCGCCGCGCGCGTCGTGACCGTCTCCAGCGGGTTGCACGCACTGTCCAACATCGACATCGGCGACCTCAACAGCGAGCGGGCGTACCGTCGCTGGATCGCCTACGGCCGCTCGAAGACGGCGAACCTGCTCTTCGTCCACGAGCTGGCCGGGCGGCTCGCAGCGGCCGGCTCCGACGTGGTCGCGGCAGCCGCCCACCCCGGCTATGCCAGTACCAACCTCCAAGCCGCGGGCGTACGGATGGAGGAGCGCAGGGCGGCCGAACGGATCGTGGCACTGGGGAACAGGATCATCGCCCAGCCCGCCGAGTCCGGCGCCCTGCCCACGCTGTTCGCGGCGACCGCGCCCGGCGTACGTCCCGACTCGTTCACCGGCCCGAGGCTGCAGGGCTGGCGTGGCCCGCCCGCGAAGTCGTGGCGCGCGGCCTGGACGAAGAACGACGTGGCGAGCGAGCGCCTGTGGGTCGCCTCGGAGCAGCTCACCGGAGTGACGTACACAGGCTTCAAGTGAGCGTCAGCTCTGTCCGCCCTCGACCGCAGACGGGTCCATCCAGACGATCTCCCATGTGTGACCGTCGGGGTCCTGGAAGGAACGGCCGTACATGAAGCCGTGGTCCTGGGGCTCGTTCGCCGGGGAGCCACCGGACGCGAGGGCCGCGTCGGCCAGCTCGTCGACCTTCTCCCGGCTCTCGGCGCTGAGGGCGAGCAGAACCTCCGTGGTCCTGCTCGTGTCCGCGATCTCCTTCGTGGTGAACTCCTTGAAGCGCGGCTCGGTGAGCAGCATGGCGAAGATCGTGTCGCTGATCACCAGACAGGCCGTCTTGTCGTCACTGAACTGCGGGTTGAAGGAGTACCCGAGCTTGCTGAAGAAGGACTTGCTGGTTTCCAGGTTCTTCACCGGCAGGTTCACAAAGATCATCTGGTTCATGAGCTGTGTCTCTCTCTTCTCTCGGTCGGTGATTCAGTGCCGTCGTTGCCATTCACAGGGGTAGACCCGGGGGCCACGCGAAACTCATCGCTCGAACAGAAACGCGCAGAAGATTTCCGCCTTGCGGGTGCGCCCCGTCCGTCCTAACGTCGGCGCCATGACCAGCTCCGCCGGCAAGAAGATCACCGAGAAGCTGTCGGCCGACGCGCTGAAGGCATCCACGGGCCGGGACTGGGACGCCTGGTTCGCCCTCCTCGACGCGTGGGGCGCCACCGGGCGCGGCCACACGGAGATCGCCCGCCACCTCACCGACGACCTCGCGGTGGACGGCTGGTACGCCCAGTCGATCACGGTCGGGTACGAACAGGAACGCGGCATGCGCGCGGTCGGCCAGTCGTCGCAGGGCGACTGGCAGGCGAGCGGCAACCGAACCGTGGAAGCGCCGGTCGCGCGCTGCGAGGCCGCCTTCACGGATGCGGAGGTACGCCGCCGGTGGCTTCCCGGGAGCGAGTTCTCGCTGCGTACGCACCGCCCGGGCAAGACCCTGTCGGCCGATTACGCGGACGGCCGGCTCTCCGTCCGCTTCACGCCCAAGGGCGAGGCGAAGACACAGGTGTCGCTCGCGCACACCAAGCTCGCCGACGCGGAGGCGGTGGCGGCGTACAAGGTGTTCTGGAAGGAACGTCTGGCCGCTCTGAAGACGCTTCTGGAGAAGTGAACGTTCAGGAGATGGCCGAGCGGCCTGTGGGCGTCAGCCGCAGTGTCCGGGGGGCCGCTGTCTGTTCCCGCTCGATGCCCGGCAGGATCTCGTCCCGTACGAGGGGATGGGCCCGTACGTCGGCGAGGTGCTGTCGGTAGGCGCTCTCGTCCGGATACGAGGTGAAGACCGCGGCGACGTTCTCTCCGGTGCGGACGGGCAGTCTGAGGAATGTGTTGTGCGCTGCCTCGGTGGTGAGGGCGGCGAGCGGCGCGGGGACCGTCAGGCGGAGTACGGGCAGGAGGCCGTCCCGGATCAGCGCGATGCCGTCGGGCCGTCCGGGAGGGAAGGACCACAGGGTGGCGGACACGAACCGCTCCGGTGCCGGAGCACCGACCGGGGGCCGCTCGGACGGGGGGAGCGCGAAGCCGTTCTCGTCCGACAAGGGGCGCAGGAGCAGGACGCCGTCGGAGTCGATCATGGTGGCATTGGCCCGGGGTCTGTGCTTGGCCCAGACGGGACCGTCGTAGAAGGCCGTCAGTGCGCGGTGTCGTGCCGCCATGTCCCGGAACCCGCGCAGCCAGACGAAGCGGTCCGGGTCGTCGAGGTCTCGGAACTGGCCGAGCACGGACATCCCCGCCTCTTCCTGGGATTCGATGAACTCCTGGTCGAACAGCTCGATGAGTTCGTCGCGTCGGCCCGGACGCAGCGTGTACTGGCGCAGTTCGATCACGGCGGGGCGGAAGGGGGGACCAGTGGGGGGCACGGCTGACTCCTGCTCAGTTCTCTTCTTCGGGTACGGGTTCCCGGCTCGTTCAGTCGGAGCCGGGCCTGGTCCGACGGTAGGGCGGAGGTGTGTCAGGGGCTGTCAGGGTTTCCGGAGAGAATGTGCCCATGTCCGCTGGTCGACTGCTGTCGGTGTTGCTGCTGCTGCAATCCCGCGGGCGCATGCCCGCGCAAGGGATAGCCGACGAGCTGGGTGTGTCCGTGCGGACGGCATACCGTGACCTGGCGCGTCTGCAGGCCGCCGGGGTACCGGTCCGTGCGGAGCCGGGCCGCAACGGCGGCTACCAGCTGCTCGACGGTTATCGCACCCGCCTGACCGGGATGAGCCAGGGCGAGGCGCGGGCACTGTTCTTCGCCGGGCTCCCCGGCCCCGCTGCCGACCTGGGGCTCGCGGCGGAGGTGACGGCGGCACGGCTGAAGCTGCTGGCCGCGTTGCCGGCGGAACTGAGTGAGGAAGCGGCGCGGACCGCGGCGGTCTTCCACCTGGACGCTCCGGCCTGGTACCGGGACCCCGAACCAACGCCGTATCTCACCCTGTTCGCCGACTCGGTGCTCACCCGGCGAGTGGTGGACGTGCGCTACCGCCGTTGGCGTGCGCCCCAAGAGGTGCATCGGCGCCTTCGCCCCTACGGCCTGGTACTCAAGTCCGGTACCTGGTATCTCGTGGCCGCTACGGACAGCCGGATCGCGACCTACCGGGTCACCCAGGTCCTCGACGCGGTGCTGAGCGACGAACGGTTCGACCGACCCCAGGACTTCGACCTGGGCGCGTACTGGGCCTCCTACCTCGACGATTTCCAGACACGCCGCTACACCGGCACCGCCACCATCCGCCTGTCCCCACGGGGACGCCGACGGCTGCCGGACAACCTTCCCCCTGAGGCGGTGCGGGCAGTCGAGTCCACCGCGACCGCCGTGGGCGACGACGGATGGGTCGAGGCGGTCATCCCGACCGAGGGCACCCAGCACGCGTGCGGTGAACTGCTGCGGCTCGGCGGCGACGTCGAGGTCCTGGCGCCGGCGGAACTACGCCAAGCCATGGCCGACACGGTAGGTGTGCTCGCCCGGGCGTACGGACTCGTCTGTCACCACGACACAGGCGAGTGAGGTGAGGGCGGATTACCTCTCCGGCAGTCGCGCGATATCGCTGGGCGCGCCGTAAGGCCGGGAACGTCCGAAAGCTCAGCCCCGGAGCTCTTCCGCCGCGTCCGCGACCCGCCCGATCAGGCGCAGCAGCGTCTCCTGCTCGCCCTCGTCGAGGGGCGCGAGGAACACCCGGTTCATCCGCGCCGTCCGGGTGACCAGCTTGCGGTGCACCGCCGCACCCTCGTCCGTGAGCTTGAGTACGTTGCGCCGCCCGTCCTGGGGGTCGCGCACCCGCTGCAGCAGACCCCGCCTGCCGAGGCGCGCCACCAGGTCCGCGATGGTCGAGCGGTCGAGGTGGACGTGCTCGCTCAGAGTCCGCTGGTCGATGTCCGGCTTCTCGGCCAGCGTGTTGAGTACGGCGAACTGCGGCGACGTAATCTCCTCCGAGACCATCGTGGTCCACAGCAGGGTGTGCGCCTGCTGGAGCCGCCGGGCGAGGTGCCCGGGATGGGTGCTCAGATCGACCGCAGCCATGCGGGCCTCCTGCAATCGTAGGCAATGCTCTGTGTACTGAGCCATTGACGCGAGCCTGACTCGATGGAATTGTACGGCCTCGACGAGAAAATAGTCAGTACACTGAGCAACCAGCGGAGTGACGATGGCCGACATACGCAGCCTGCACGACGCCGTGGCGGACCTCATCCACGACGGGGACACCGTCGCCATGGAGGGCTTCACCCACCTGATCCCGTACGCCGCCGCGCACGAGATCATCCGCCAGGGCATCACCGACCTGACCCTCGCCAGGATGACCCCGGACGTCATCTACGACCAGCTGATCGGCGCCGGTCTGGTGAGGAAGCTGATCTTCTCCTGGGGCGGCAACCCGGGCGTCGGCTCCCTCCACCGCTTCCGGGACGCCGTCGAGAACGCCTGGCCGCGCCCGCTGGAGCTCGACGAGCACAGCCACGCGGGCATGGCCAACCGCTACGTCGCGGGCGCGTCGCGCCTGCCGTTCGCCGTACTGCGCGGATACCGGGGTTCGGACCTCGCCACCCGTACGGACACGGTCTCCTCCGTCACCTGCCCGTTCACCGGTGAGGAACTGGCCGCCGTCGCCGCGCTCAACCCCGACGTCACCGTCATCCACGCCCAGCAGGCCGACCGTGAGGGCAATGTCCAGCTGTGGGGCCTGGCCGGTGTCCAGAAGGAGGCCGCGCTGGCCGCCGGCCGGGTGCTGGTCACGGTGGAGGAGATCGTCGACGAGCTGACGCCCCGGCCCGGCGGCGTCGTCCTGCCGACCTGGGTGATCGACGCGGTCGCCGTCGTGCCGGGCGGCGCCCATCCGTCGTACGCCGCCGGCTACACGGTGCGCGACAACGCCTTCTACCAGGCGTGGGACCCGATCGCCCGGGACCGCGACACCTTCACCCGCTGGATCAACGAGAACGTACGCACCGAAGGGGCTGTCGCCCGATGACCACCGAGGAATTCACGCGCGACGAGCTGATGGAGGTCAACGCGGCCCGCGCGCTGGCCGGGGCACGCACCTGCTTCGTCGGAATCGGACTGCCGTCCACCGCCGCCAACCTCGCCCGCAACACCGTCAATCCCGGCCTCGTCCTGATCTACGAATCCGGGACGATCGGCTCCAAGCCGACCCGCCTGCCACTGTCCATCGGCGACGGCGAACTGGCGGAGACCGCAGACGCGGTGGTGCCCGTACCGGAGATGTTCAATTACTGGCTCCAGGGCGGCCGGATCGATGTCGGCTTCCTCGGCGCCGCCCAGGTCGACCGTTTCGCCAACATTAATACGACGGTCATCGAACGAGGCCCGGGCAAGCCAGAGGGCCGCCTTCCGGGCGCGGGCGGCGCACCCGAGATCGCGTCGAACTGCGGCAAGGTGCTCATGGTGCTGCGCCACTCCACCCGCAACTTCGTGCGGAAGCTGGACTTCGTCACCACGCTCGGCCACGGCTCGGGCCCCGGCGACCGCAAGGCACTGGGCATGCCGGGCGCGGGCCCGGTAGCCGTCATCACCGACCTGGGCATCCTGCGGCCCGACGCGCACACCGCCGAACTGTGCCTCACCGAGCTGCACCCGGGAGTCACCGTCGAGCAGGTACGGGCGGCCACCGGCTGGGAGCTGAAGGCCGCCGACACGGTCGGAGTCACCGTGCCTCCGACCGCCGCCGAGCTGGCCACGCTGCGCGCGCTCAAGTCCGCAGGAAGGGACAAGGCCTGATGACTCTCACCCAGTCCGACATCGACGGCGAGCTCGCCGAGATCCGCGCCGGTCACGAGAAGGCGCGCACCGAGGGCACCCCGGCCTCGCACCACCCGCCGCGCGACTTCCCGCCGTACCGCAGCAGCCTGCTCCGCCACCCGAAGCAGCCCCTGGTGGCCGTCAACAGTGACCCGGAGACCATCGAGCTGTCCGGCCCCGTCTTCGGCCACACCGACGTCACCGAGCTCGACCACGACCTGACCCGGCAGCACGCGGGCGAGCCGCTCGGCGAGCGCATCACCGTCTCCGGGCGGCTGCTCGACAGCGCGGGCCGTCCCGTGCGCGGCCAGCTCGTCGAGCTGTGGCAGGCCAACGCCTCCGGCCGGTACGCCCACCAGCGCGACCAGCACCCGGCGCCCCTCGACCCCAACTTCACCGGCGTGGGGCGGGTCCTGACGGGCGACGACGGCTCGTACAGCTTCACCACCATCAAGCCGGGCGCCTACCCGTGGCGCAACCACGAGAACGCGTGGCGCCCCGCGCACATCCACTTCTCGCTCTTCGGATCGGCCTTCACACAGCGCCTGGTCACCCAGATGTACTTCCCCGGCGACCCGCTCTTCGCGTACGACCCGATCCTCCAGTCCGTCACGGACGACGCAGCCCGTGCCCGGCTCGTCGCCGCGTACGACCACTCCCTCTCCCGCCCCGAATGGTCACTGGGCTACCGCTGGGACATCGTCCTCGACGGCCCGTCCGCCACCTGGATCGAGGAAGGCCGCTGATGGCGTCCCTGCCGCCCACCCCTTCACACACTGTCGGCCCCTTCTACGGATACGCCCTGCCGTTCCCGGGAGGCGGCGATATCGCCCCCGGGGAACATCCCGACGCGATCACGCTTCACGGGTACGTGTACGACGGCGCCGGGGAACCGGTCCCGGACGCGATCGTCGAGTTCTGGCAGGCGGGACCGGACGGCTCGCTCACCGGCACGCCGGGCTCGATGCGCCGGGACCCGGTCACCGGAGGTTTCCTCCGCCGCAACGGGGTCGACTTCACGGGCTTCGGCCGGGTCCCGACGGACGCGGACGGCCACTACACGGTCCGCACCCTTCCGCCGGGCGCCCCTTCCGTCCCGTACATCAGCGTGTGCGTGTTCGCACGCGGCCTCACCCACCACCTCTTCACGCGCGCGTACCTGACCGAAACCCCGGACGCCCTGCTCGCCTCGCTGACTCCCGAGCGCCGCGCGACACTGATCGCCCGGCCCGAACCGAACCGCACCCACCGCTTCGACATCCGCCTCCAGGGCGAGGAAGAGACGGTCTTCCTTGACTTCGCCTGACCACGGGCTCCTTGCCCCCGTACGCGCGGGAACCGCCGCAGAAGCCGCGACCGGCGACGTGGCGCTCCTCCAGGCGATGCTGGACGCGGAGGCGGCCCTCACCCGGGCGCAGGGCCCCGCCTGGGCGGGCGAGGCGGTCACGGCAGCGGCGAAGGCCGACCGCTTCGACGTACGCGACCTGGCACTGCGGGCCCGTTCCGGCGGCAACCCGGTGATCCCACTGGTGGCCGACCTCACGGCAGCGGCGGGCCCGGAAGCGGCCCCGTACGTGCACCGGGGAGCGACGAGCCAGGACATCGTCGACACGGCGATGATGCTCGTCGCCACCCGCACGCTCGCCCCGATCACGGCGGACCTGACCCGCACGGCGGCAGCCCTCGCCACCCTGGCGGCGGAACACCGGGACACCCCCATGCCGGGCCGCACCCTGACCCAGCACGCGGTCCCCACCACCTTCGGCCTGAAGGCCGCAGGCTGGCGAAGCCTCGCCCTCGACGCCCACGCCCGCCTGCGGGCCCTCTCCCTCCCCGCACAGCTAGGCGGAGCGGCAGGCACGCTCGCCGCCTTCGGGACAACCCCTGATGACGCCTTCACGGCACCGGGAGGGAACGCGCCGGGGCACGCCCACAGGCCCCCGTCCTCACACTCCACGGGACCGGGAGAGGACGTGCAGGGGCACACCCACAGGCCCCCGGCCTCACACTCCACGGCACCGGGAGGCGACGCGCCAGGGCACACCCACAAGCCCCCGTCCTCACACTCCACGGTGCCAGGAGGGGACGTGCAGGGGCGCTCCCCGCAGGGCGTTGAACGCAACCACCCGGAAGAAGCCGACGTACCCGAACGTTCGACGCCCGAGGAGACGCCCCGGCGCGGCACCGACCACGAAGCCCCGCCCCCCGCACCGCCCCCGGCCCCGCCCCCCGACCCCGGCCTCGCCCTCCTCACCGCCTACGCCGCCGAACTCAACCTCCCCGCACCCACCCTCCCCTGGCACACCCTCCGCACCCCCATCGCGGACCTGGCCACCGCCCTGGCCTTCACCTGCGCAGCGACAGCCAAAATGGCCACAGACGTACTGACCCTCTCCCGCACCGAAATCGCCGAGCTCTCCGAAGGCACCGGCGGCGGCTCCTCCGCCATGCCCCACAAGGCCAACCCCGTCCACGCCACCCTGATCACCGCCGCAGCCCACCAGGCACCGGCGCTGGCGTCCGTACTCCTCACCTCCCTCGCCACCGCCGCCGACGAACGCCCCGCAGGCGCCTGGCACGCCGAATGGCAGCCCCTGCGCGAGCTCCTGCGCCTGGCCGGCGGCGCGGCAGCCCACGCGGCCGAGCTGACGGAAAACCTCCGCGTCCACCCCCACCGCATGCGCGAGAACCTGGACCTCACCCACGGCCTGATCGTCAGCGAGCGCATCGCCGCAGCCCTGGCCCCCGCCCTGGGCCGGGCCCGCGCCAAGGAACTCCTCACCACAGCCTCGCGCCGCACAGCCACCGAGGGCATCCCCCTGGCCGAGGCACTGGCGGAGGCACTGGCCGACGCACTCCCAGCAGACCAGCTGGCCGAACTCACCGACCCCACCCACTACACAGGTTCCGCAGCCGCACTGGTGGACCGAGCCCTGGACCGAAAGCCGGAGCCCCCACGTGACTGACCCACAGAGCCTCCCCCACTTCCGCCTGGACGGCCCCGAATCCGGCACCCCCCTGATCCTCGGCCCCTCCGTAGGCACCTCCCTCGCCGTCTGGGAGCCCCAGCTAGCCGCCCTGGCCCGCGACCACCGCGTCCTGCGCTGGGACCTGCCGGGCCACGGCGGCGCCCCCGCCGAGCTGATCCCGTCGGACGGCACCGCGACCGTCGCCGACCTGGCGGCGCTCGTGCTGCGGGCCGCCGACGCGCAGGGCTGGGAGTCCTTCTCGTACGCCGGTATCTCGATCGGCGGCGCCGTAGGACTCCACCTGGCGACGCACTTCCCGGAACGCGTCACCGCACTCGCCGTGGTCTGCTCGTCGGCCCGCTTCGGTGACCCGGCCACCTGGCGCGAGCGCGCCGCTCTCGTACGGGCACAAGGCACCGAGGCGATGGTGTCGAGCCGCCCGGGGACCTGGTTCGCCCCGGCCTTCGCCTCAACACCGATCGGCCACGCACTCATCGAAGACCTGCGCGCCACCGACCCGGCCGGCTACGCGGCCTGCTGCGACGCCCTCGCGGCGTACGACGTGCGCGGCGCGCTCCCGATGATCACCGCACCGACACTCGTCGTCGCCGGCCGCGACGACCCGGCCACCCCGCCCGCGCACGCCCGCGAGATCGCCGACGCGATCCCGGGATCGAGCCTGCTGGAAATCGCGGGCGCGGCGCACCTGGCCGGCGTGGAGAAGCCGGAGACGGTGACCGCCGCCCTGCTCGCCCACTTCGCTCCGCCGCCCGCCCGGACCGACGCCTCCCGACACGCGGCAGGAATGCGCGTACGCCGGTCGGTTCTGGGGGCGGCCCACGTGGACCGCGCGGTCGGCCGTACGACACCGTTCACGGCCCGCTTCCAGGACTTCATCACGCGGTACGCCTGGGGCGAGATCTGGACGAACGAGACCCTGGACCGGCGCACGCGCAGCTGCATCACGCTCACCGCGCTCGTCGCCCACGGCCACGAGGCGGAACTCGCGCTGCACGTAAGGGCCGCACTGACCAACGGCCTGAGCAGGAACGAGATCGGCGAGGTCCTGCTCCAGACGGCGGTGTACTGCGGAGTGCCGGCCGCCAACTCCGCCTTCGCCGTGGCGCAAGCCGTCTTCGACGACCTGGACCGCCTCGACTACGAAACCGAACAGGACGGCCCGGTCGACCAGGACCGCCCAGTCGATGAGGAGGACCCGGTCGACGACTGATCACCTCCCGCTCACCGGTTGTTGATGCACCGTCAATTCGAGACGCTTACGTTCCGAGGTCACAGTCCCCCATCCTGGAGTGACACATGGAACGTCGTAGCTTCCTGCGCGGCGCTGTCATCGGCACCTCCGCCGCCGCCTTCGGTGGCACCCTCTGGCGCGGCGCCGCGTACGCCGCCCCCGCCCAGCCCGGCGCCGGCCCCTACGGGGCCCTCGGCTCCGCCAACGCCAACGGCCTGCGCCTGCCGGCCGGCTTCACCAGCCGCGTCATAGCCCGCTCCGGCCAGAAGGTCGGCTCCACCGCGTACACCTGGCACAACGCGCCGGACGGCGGCGACTGCTACGCGGACGGCACCGGCTGGATCTACGTCTCCAACTCGGAGATCAACCCCTCCGGCGGCGCCGGCGCGATCCGCTTCTCCTCGACCGGCGCGATCACCGGCGCGTACCGCATCCTCTCCTCCACCCGCCAGAACTGCGCGGGCGGCAAGACGCCGTGGAACACCTGGCTGTCCTGCGAGGAGGTCGACCGCGGTTACGTCTACGAGACCGACCCGTGGGGCGTGAAGGCCGCCGTACGCCGGGACGCGATGGGCCGCTTCAAGCACGAGGCCGCCGCGGCCGACCCCGTACGCAGGACCATCTACCTGACCGAGGACGTCAGCGACGGCTGCTTCTACCGCTTCACGCCCACCACCTGGGGCAACCTGTCGGCGGGCAAGCTCGAAGTCCTGAAGATGGGTTCGGGTACGTCCGGACCCGTCACCTGGGCCACCGTCCCGGACCCGAGCGGCGCCACGGCCACCCGCAACCAGGTCTCGGGCGCCAAGCGCTTCACTGGCGGCGAGGGCTGTTACTACGCCAACGACACCTGCTGGTTCACCACCAAGGGCGACAACCGCGTCTGGCAGTACAACGCGGCCGCCCAGACCATCGAGCTCGCCTACGACGACTCGCTCGTCAACGGCACGGCCCCGTTGACGGGCGTCGACAACGTCACCGGCACGTCCTCCGGCGACCTGTTCGTCGCCGAGGACGGCGGCAACATGGAGATCTGCGTGATCACGCCGGACGACGTGGTGGCCACCTTCCTGCGGATCGAGGGCCAGTCGGGCTCCGAGATAACCGGCCCGGCGTTCTCGCCGGACGGCAGGCGCCTGTACTTCTCCAGCCAGCGCGGTACGAGCGGCAGCTCGTCCGGCGGCATCACCTACGAGGTCACGGGCCCGTTCCGCAGCTGACGGCCCGCCGCCCACGTCACGTCCGACGAAGGTTCGAGCGCTTCCGCCGTGGCGCCGCCCCGCAGGAGGGCGGCGCCCAGTGGCGTCAGGCTGTGCAGCACCGAGTTGCCGTGGCGCAGGGTGACAACCAGGCCCGCCTCGCGCAGCACGCACGCGTGCTGGCTCGCCGAGGCGAGCGACACCCCTGCCCTGCGGGCGAGTTCGCTCGTCGTACAGCCGCCGCCGATGGCGCCCAGGACCGTCGAGCGGGTCTGGCCGACCAGGCGGCCCAGCGGCGGCCCCGGGTCGTCCGCGGGGACCGGGGCGTCGGCGTGGGTCACCGGGTAGACCAGCACGGGCGGCAGTTGCGGGTCCCGGTAGACGACCGGGGTGCCGCGGCAGAAGAACGACGGCTGGAGCAGCAGGCCCCGGCCGCGCAGGTACAGGTCCCGGTCGACCGGATAGTCGGCCTCCAGGACCGGCGGACGCCAGCGCAGCATCGGCGGGAGCGAGGCGAGGAGTTCGTCCGCGCCGCCGTCGAGCAGGGCCCGGCCCCTGGCCGCCCTGTCGGCCTCGACATGGGCCTGGACGTGGGGCCAGTACGGTTCGACGGCCGCGCGGTGGTAGCCGCGCAGAGCGCCGGTGAGGCGGGCCAGGGGCTCGCCCCGGCCGCCGCCGGCCAGCGGTGCCAGGCGCTGCTGTGTCGACGCCGCACGGCTCTGCGGAGCCGTACCGTCGGTCCGGCGGTGGGTGGCGGCGAGCAGGGCCAGTTCGGCACGCAGCCGCTCGGGGGCGGTCGCACGTACCGCTTCAAGTCCCGTCTCCATGCCGCGCGTTCCCTCACGGGGCGTCAGGAAATCGGGAAAATAACCCCTGTTGGGTATCACGGACGCCAGCAGTCGTGTTTCACCGTTCAACCGAGTCCGTGATTCCCGGCGCCATTCTCCGAACACCTTGGCACCGCGCCGGTCTCGCAATCTGTGAAAACTGAGAACCGTTTCCCATAACGCGTCCGGCCGGTCGGACAGCCGAATCCTCGACAGGTCAACACCGGAGAAATGAACACGTAGCACCGAAGCCCCATCTGTTGCATCCGCAATCGTCCCCCACAGCCGAGTATGCATGCAATCACACGCCGTCACCACGGCCTTTCGGCCACAGTTGAAACGCATCGCGCGCTCCCTGTGCCGAACGAAATGCTGTTCCCCGTCGGACACGACACCGGAGTCACCGGAAAGACGCAGCGAAGGCCGTGGGGGGCTTTGCTGGGTCTGGCGGCGGTCGGCGAAGGTAGCGGCTCAGTGTCCGGCGAGGTATCAGGATGTGGTCGTCGGGTGGGGATCCGGCGACCGCATCCTGCCGCCGTTTTCAGGAGAGAATGGCGTAATTCGGCTGGTGTTGCTTTCTGTTGTTTCCTGTACTTCTCAGTGCCTCACAAGCGCTTCAAATCGTATGCACAACAGAGCGGTGGCACCTCGCACGAGGTGCCACCGCTTCTTTGTCGTGCGCGAGTCCTGGCGCGAGTCCTAGCGCGAGTCGCTGCCCGAGGACTGCGCCGCCGCGCGGCCGGCCTCCAGGCGGGCCACCGGGATCCGGAACGGCGAGCAGGACACGTAGTCCAGGCCCACCTCGTGGAAGAAGTGCACCGACTCCGGGTCACCGCCGTGCTCGCCGCAGACGCCGAGCTTCAGGTCGGGGCGCGTGGCGCGGCCGGCCTCGACGGCCGAGCGTACGAGCGCGCCGACGCCGTCCCGGTCGATCGTCTCGAACGGGGAGACCCCGAAGATGCCCTTCTCCAGGTACGCCGTGAAGAAGCTCGCCTCGACGTCGTCGCGGGAGAAGCCCCACACGGTCTGGGTGAGGTCGTTCGTACCGAAGGAGAAGAACTGCGCCGCCTCGGCGATCTGACCGGCGGTCAGCGCGGCGCGCGGCAGCTCGATCATCGTGCCGATGGTCAGCTTGAGGTTGGTGCCGGTGGCTGCCTCGACCTCGGCGATGACCTGGTCGGCCTCCTCGCGGACGATCTCCAGCTCCTGGACGGTGCCGACGAGCGGAATCATGATCTCCGCGCGCGGGTCGCCCTTGGCGTTCTTGCGGTGCGCGGCGGCCTCGGCGATGGCGCGGACCTGCATCGCGAAGAGACCCGGGATGACGAGGCCCAGACGTACACCGCGCAGCCCCAGCATCGGGTTCTGCTCGTGCAGCTTGTGCACGGCCTGGAGGAGGCGCAGGTCGTTCTCGTTCGCGTCCTTGCGGGACTCGGCGAGGGCGACGCGCACCGACAGCTCGGTGATGTCGGGGAGGAACTCGTGCAGCGGCGGGTCCAGCAGCCGCACCGTCACCGGCAGCCCGTCCATCGACTCGAACAGCTCGATGAAGTCGGCCTTCTGGAGCGGCAGCAGCGCGCCCAGCGCCTGCTCGCGCTCGTCGTCCGTGTCGGCCAGGATCAGCCGCTCGACGAGCCCACGGCGCTCGCCGAGGAACATGTGCTCCGTACGGCACAGGCCGATGCCCTGGGCCCCGAAGCGACGGGCGCGCAGTGCGTCCTCGGCGTTGTCGGCGTTGGCGCGTACACGAAGACGACGCACCCGGTCGGCGTACGCCATGATCCGGTGAACGGCGGCCACGAGCTCGTCGGCGTCGTCGGCGCCGGCGTGCATGCGGCCCTCGAAGTACTCGACGACCGGGGACGGCACTACGGGCACCTCGCCGAGGTACACCTTGCCGGTGGAGCCGTCGATGGAGACGACGTCGCCCTCCTCGACGACGATCCCGCCCGGGGCGGTCAGCCGACGGCGCTTGGTGTCGACCTCGATCTCCTCGGCGCCGCAGACACAGGTCTTGCCCATGCCACGGGCGACGACGGCGGCGTGCGAGGTCTTGCCGCCGCGCGAGGTCAGGATGCCTTCGGCGGCGATCATGCCGTCGAGGTCGTCCGGGTTCGTCTCACGGCGGATGAGGATGACCTTCTCGCCGGAACGCGACCACTTGACGGCCGTGTACGAGTCGAAGACGGCCTTGCCGACCGCGGCGCCCGGGGAGGCGGCGATGCCGCGGCCGAGCTTCTGGGTCTTCGCCTCGTCGTCGAAGCGCGGGAACATCAGCTGCGCGAGCTGCGCGCCGTTGACGCGCTGGAGCGCCTCGGCCTCGTCGATGAGGCCCTGGTCGACGAGCTGCGTGGCGATGCGGAAGGCGGCACCGGCGGTGCGCTTGCCGACGCGGGTCTGGAGCATCCACAGCTGGCCGCGCTCGATCGTGAACTCGATGTCGCAGAGATCCTTGTAGTGAGTCTCCAGCGTCTCCATGATCTGCATGAGCTGGTCGTACGACGCCTTGTCGATGTTCTCGAGGTCGGCGAGCGGCACGGTGTTGCGGATACCGGCTACGACGTCCTCGCCCTGCGCGTTCTGCAGGTAGTCGCCGTAGACGCCCTGGTGGCCGCTGGCGGGGTCGCGGGTGAAGGCGACACCGGTGCCGGAGTCGGGGCCGAGGTTGCCGAAGACCATGGAGCACACGTTGACGGCCGTGCCGAGGTCGCCGGGGATGCGCTCCTGGCGGCGGTAGAGCTTGGCGCGGTCGGTGTTCCACGAGTCGAAGACCGCGTTTATGGCGAGGTCCATCTGCTCGCGCGGCTCCTGCGGGAAGTCGCGCCCGGCCTCGTCGGAGACGATCTTCTTGAACTTCCGGACCAGCTTCTTGAGGTCGGCCGCCTCCAGGTCGGTGTCGACCTTGACCTTCTTGGTGGCCTTCGCCTGCTCCAGCGCCTCTTCGAAGAGCTCGCCGTCGACGCCCAGGACGGTCTTGCCGAACATCTGGATGAGACGGCGGTACGAGTCCCACGCGAAGCGCTCGTCGCCGCCGGCCTGCTTGGCGAGGCCGGTGACCGACTTGTCGGAGAGCCCGATGTTCAGGACGGTGTCCATCATGCCGGGCATGGAGAACTTGGCGCCCGAGCGGACGGACACGAGAAGCGGGTTGTCGGCCTGGCCGAGCTTCTTGCCCATCTTCTGCTCAAGGGCGTCGAGGTGCGCGCTGACCTCGGCGCGCAGTGCCTCCGGCGCCTCGCCGCTGTCGAGGTAGACCTTGCACGCCTCGGTGGTGATGGTGAAGCCCGGAGGGACGGGCAGCCCGAGGTTGGTCATCTCGGCGAGGTTGGCGCCCTTGCCGCCCAGCAGGTCCTTGAGGTTCCTGTTGCCCTCGGTGAAGTCATAAACGAACTTCTGACCCTGGGGCTCGGTGGCTACCTGGGGTTCTTTGTTTTCCGACACGGGTCTCGACTCCTCGAGGACGCGGTGGCTGCCCTGACGGCCAGGAACATACCCAGATCGAAGGTGTCTGGGTACGTCCACCTGACTGTCATGCGGCCTTAACCACTCGTCCGCCAGCAGATCGAAAGTGATCAACTCGCCGGAGCCGAGCTGCGCATTCGTTCAAGTATTCAACTCATAACTACGCACAGCGGCGAATCCGGCCGCGACTATCAACGCAGAGTGAGGGATAGTTTGATCGATCAAAACAAAAGAAGGTGGCACCCAGTGCCACCTTTTGAGAGGTGCAGCCCCGCCTGAAGTGCTCATCTGAGCAATGACCACATCAGGCGTGGCGAGGATCACGTCTCAGATGAGACCTCACCGAGACCCGGATCTCAGCCTCCGGACGTGTCCAACTCCGCTTCCGCGCTCACGGCGGAGCAGTCGTAGGGGTCCTTCAGCCAGCCATCCGGCAGGACAACCCGCCCATTGCCGGACGAACGCCCCCGAGGTCCGTCCGCCCCGACCGGCCACGCCTGATCCAGATTTAGGTCGCTCAAGTGAGCGTCCATTTCGTCCAGAGATGAGGAGATCGCAAGCTTCTTCCGCATCTCCGAGCCGACCGAGAACCCCTTGAGATACCAGGCGACGTGCTTACGGAAGTCAATGACCCCGCGTGCCTCGTCCCCGATCCACTCCCCGAGCAGTTCCGCGTGCCTGCGCATCACCCCGGCGACCTCGCGCAGCGTCGGGGCGGCGTACGCGCCCGTACCCTCGAAGCCCGCCACCAGGTCCCCGAACAGCCACGGCCGCCCCAGGCAACCCCGCCCGACGACCACACCGTCGCAGCCGGTCTCGCGCATCATCCGCAGCGCGTCGTCGGCGGACCAGATGTCGCCGTTGCCGAGGACCGGAATCTCCGGCACGTGCTCCTTGAGACGCGCGATGGCGTCCCAGTCGGCCGTACCGCCGTAGTGCTCGGCCGCCGTCCTCCCGTGCAGGGCGATCGCCGTGACGCCCTCCTCGACCGCTATCCGTCCGGCGTCGAGGTAGGTGAGGTGGTCGTCGTTGATGCCCTTGCGCATCTTCATCGTCACCGGCAGCTCGCCCGCGTTGGACACGGCCTCGTTCAGGATGGCCCGCAGCAGCGGCCGCTTGTACGGGAGGGCCGAGCCGCCGCCCTTGCGCGTCACCTTCGGGACCGGGCAGCCGAAGTTCAGGTCGATGTGATCGGCCAGGTCCTCGTCCACGATCATGCGGACCGCCTTGCCGACGGTGACCGGGTCCACTCCGTACAGCTGGAGGGAACGAGGCGTCTCGGACGCGTCGAAGTGGACCAGCTGCATGGTCTTCTCATTGCGCTCGACCAGCGCCCTCGTCGTGATCATCTCGCTGACGAACAGCCCCTTGCCGCCAGAAAACTCGCGGCACAGGGTGCGGAACGGGGCGTTGGTGATGCCGGCCATGGGCGCGAGCACCACCGGCGGCTGCACCGAGTGCGGGCCGATGGAGAGCATGGGGAGCGCGGTGGTCATGGCCCCATTGTCCCGTACGGCGGGAGTCGTCAGTGAGCCGTACCATCCGCGTATGGCCGAGCTCGCTCACCGGCGGCGGTTGCTGGTGCTGGCGATCTGCTGCATGAGCCTGCTGATCGTGAGCCTCGACAACACCGCACTCAATGTCGCCCTCCCTTCCATGCGCGAGGAACTCGGCGCGACGGTCGCCGGGATGCAGTGGACGATCGACGCGTACACCCTCGTCCTCGCCTCCCTGCTGATGCTCGCGGGCTCCACCGCCGACCGGATCGGGCGGCGCAAGGTCTTCAAGGCCGGCCTCGTGCTCTTCACGCTGGGCTCACTGCTCTGCTCCCTCGCGCCGAACCTCGAAGCACTCGTCGTCTTCCGCATGCTCCAGGCCGTCGGCGGCTCGATGCTCAACCCCGTCGCCATGTCGATCATCACCAACACGTTCACCGAGCCGCGTGAGCGGGCCCGGGCGATCGGGGTGTGGGGCGGTGTGGTCGGAATCTCCATGGCAGCCGGCCCGCTGATCGGCGGCCTGCTGGTGGACGCGGTGAGCTGGCGGGCGATCTTCTGGGTCAATCTGCCGGTCGGACTCGCCGCGCTGCTGCTGACCGTCCGGTACGTACCCGAGTCGCGCGCCCCGAAGGCACGCCGCGCCGACCCCGTCGGCCAGCTGCTGATCATCACACTGCTCGGATCGCTCACGTACGCCATCATCGAGGCGCCCGTGGCGGGCTGGACCTCGCCGCTGATTCTGCTGTTCGCGGGAACGGCCGTTTCGTCGCTCGTGTGCCTTCTCGTGTACGAACCGAGACGCACGGAGCCACTGATCGATCTCCGGTTCTTCCGCAGCGCCCCCTTCAGCGGTGCGACGGTGATCGCGGTGTGCGCGTTCGCCGCGCTCGGCGGCTTCCTCTTCGTGAACACCCTGTACCTCCAGGACGTCCGCGGATTCTCCGCTCTGCACGCCGGTCTCTACATGCTCCCCATGGCGGCTCTGACACTCGTCTGCGCACCGCTCTCGGGAAGGCTCGTAGGCAGTCGCGGACCGCGCCTCTCGCTCCTCGTCGCCGGGGCCACGATGGCGGCGAGCGGGGTGCTGTTCGCGGCCTTCGAGGCGGAGACGTCCACACCCCTGCTGTTCACCGGGTACGTACTGTTCGGCATCGGATTCGGCATGGTGAACGCGCCGATCACCAACACTGCCGTGTCAGGCATGCCGCGCGCCCAGGCCGGCGTCGCGGCCGCCGTCGCGTCGACGAGCAGGCAGGTCGGTCAGGCACTGGGCGTCGCCGTCATCGGGGCGGTGCTGGCGGCCGGGGTGCACGGGCGGTCGTACGACGACACCTTCGTCGCGGCGAGCAGGCCGGCCTGGTGGATCATCGCCGGCTGCGGACTGTGCGTGCTGCTGGTGGGAGCGCTGACCAGCGGCCCCTGGGCCGTGAGGTCGGCGAGCCGGACGGCCGCCCGGCTGGAGGAGTCCGCGACGGGCCGGACCTCGCAGGGCGCGGCGCGCTGAGGGCACGCGAACGGGCCCGGACCGCTGCGTGCGGTCCGGGCCCACTGCTGTACTGCTGGCGTACGTCAGCTCTGCGCGTCCTGGGCGTCCTGCCCGCCGTCGGTGGCCGCCTCGCCGCCCTCTTCCCCGGCGGTGCGCTCACGCATCTTGCGCAGCAGCTCGTCCTTCTGCTCGGCGGCGGTCTTGCGGTCGGCGTTGCGCGTGGGACCGTTGTCCGCGAGTTCGGCGCGGGACATCCTCTTGCGCTGCCCGCCTACGCCGAGAAGGTTGTTGCGGCTCTTTGCCACGGGGCTCTCCCGAAGTGATGAGAAGTGATCTGCGGATTCGTCTGGTGGGGGGCGGAGGTGGGATCCGCCGCGCTCTCACTCGTAGATCTGGAAGAACATGCCTGCGACATTACCGGGCCGCCGGGGCGCCCAGCACCAGATTTTCCCGCCATACCACGCCACGCGCGCAGCCGGGCTCAGGTCCGGGAGCCCGCCGGATCCACCGTCGCCTGGTGGGCCTGGGCGAGATGCTCCTCGGCCTTCAGCCACGGCAGGAACTGCACGCCCTTGCGCCAGCCGCACGTCCCGCAGCTCAGCGAGCGCTGTATGCCGGTCCGCCGGACCTGGACCACATGCCGGCGGCCGTGCTGATCCCATCTGCTGACCTTGCTGCCGGTCGTCGAGGGCATCACGCCTCCTTGGTGTGGGTCGGGCCCAGTGTGCACGAAGACCCCGGCTCCGCTGTGCGGAACCGGGGTCTTCGTACGACAGGGTCAGCAGCCGAGGAGGCGGCCGCCCAGGTACGACTGGATCTGGTCCAGCGAGACGCGCTCCTGCTTCATGGTGTCGCGCTCGCGCACCGTCACCGCGTTGTCGTCGAGGGTGTCGAAGTCGACGGTCACGCAGAACGGCGTACCGATCTCGTCCTGACGGCGGTAGCGGCGGCCGATGGCGCCCGCGTCGTCGAACTCGATGTTCCAGTTCTTGCGCAGGTCGGTCGCCAGGCCCTTGGCCTTCGGCGACAGCTGCGGGTTGCGGGACAGTGGCAGGACCGCGACCTTGACCGGCGCCAGGCGCGGGTCGAGGCGCATCACGGTGCGCTTCTCCATGACGCCCTTGGCGTTCGGGGCCTCGTCCTCGATGTACGCGTCGAGCATGAAGGCGAGCATGGCGCGGTTCACACCGGCCGCCGGCTCGATGACGTACGGAGTCCAGCGCTCGCCGGCCTCCTGGTCGAAGAACGACAGGTCCTGGCCGGAGGCCTTGGAGTGCGCCTTGAGGTCGAAGTCGGTGCGGTTGGCAACACCCTCGAGCTCGGAGAACTCACTGCCGCCGAAGTTGAAGCGGTACTCGATGTCGGCGGTGCGCTTGGAGTAGTGCGAGAGCTTCTCCGCCGGGTGCTCGAACCAGCGCATGTTCTCCTCACGGAGACCAAGCTCGCGGTACCAGCTCCAGCGCTGCTCCATCCAGTATTCCTGCCACTGCTCGTCCTCGCCCGGCTTGACGAAGAACTCCATCTCCATCTGCTCGAACTCGCGCGTGCGGAAGATGAAGTTGCCCGGAGTGATCTCGTTCCGGAAGGACTTGCCCATCTGCGCGATGCCGAACGGCGGCTTCTTGCGCGAAGTCTGCTGCACCTGCGCGAAGTTGGTGAAGATGCCCTGCGCGGTCTCGGGACGCAGGAAGGCGCGCGAGCCGGTGTCCTGGGTCGGGCCGAGGTGCGTCTCCAGCATGCCGGAGAACTGCTTGGGCTCGGTGAACTGGCCCTTGGTGCCGCAGTTCGGGCAGTTGATGTCGGCAAGACCGTTCTCGGGGGCACGGCCGTTGTGCTTGGCCTCGTACGCCTCGGTCAAGTGGTCCGCGCGGTGGCGCTTGTGACAGGCGGTGCACTCGGTGAGCGGGTCGGAGAACGTCGCGACGTGGCCGGACGCCTCCCACACCTCGGGAGCCAGGATCACCGACGAGTCGAGACCGACCACGTCCTCGCGCGCGATGACCATGGAGCGCCACCACTGGCGCTTGATGTTCTCCTTGAGCTCGACACCCAGCGGTCCGTAGTCCCAGGCGGCCCGGGAGCCGCCGTAGATCTCACTGCACGGGTAGACGAAGCCACGGCGCTTGCTCAGGCTGACGATGGTGTCGATCTTGTCGGCGGCCACGGTGCTCTCTTCATTACGACGACGACGAACGCGAATGATTCAGATTACCGGCGGTCGTACCCCCCGGATCAAATCGGTACCGGGGTAAGGGATCACAGCGGCGGCCGGACTTACGTCACACCACTCATTATTGACAATCGTTTCCACTTTAGTTGAAAATGGGAGTCATGAACGTAC
The DNA here is from genome assembly GCF_056836825.1 of Streptomyces sp. TRD_SC_5. Lineage (NCBI taxonomy): Bacteria > Bacillati > Actinomycetota > Actinomycetes > Kitasatosporales > Streptomycetaceae > Streptomyces > Streptomyces sp. TRD_SC_5. The sequence goes on from NZ_JBWZZS010000001.1 coordinate 2,255,438, forward strand.
GACGACGCCTCATACCCACCGCCGCCACCGCCGGAGCCGTCGCGCTCGGCCTGATGGCCGTCAGCGCCTGCTCTTCCTCCTCCGGCGCCGCCGACAAGAACGGCGAGGGCAAGCTCGACGTGGTGGCGTCGTTCTATCCCATGCAGTACCTGGCCGAGGAGATAGGCGGCGAGAACGTCGCCGTTTCGACCCTGACGAAGCCCGGCGTGGAGCCGCACGACCTGGAGCTCAGCCCGAAGCAGACCGCCGGGCTCGGCGAAGCGGACCTCATCCTCTACCTCAAGGGCCTCCAGCCCGCCGTCGACGAGGCCGTCGCGCAGTCCGGTGTGAAGAACACCGTCGACGCCGCCGGCCTCACCCACCTCGAAGAACACGGCACCGAGGTCGGCCACGACGAGCACGAGGGCGAAAAGCACGCCGACGAACACGCCGGCGAGCACGCCGAAGAAGAGGGCCACGACCACGCCGACGCCGCCGGCGACCCCCACATCTGGCTCGACCCCGTGAAGTACTCCGAGGTCGCCAAGGGCGTCGGCAAGGCGCTGGAGAAGGCCGACCCCGACAACGCGGCGGCGTACAAGAAGAACACCGACGCCCTGGTCGGCAAGCTCGACGGCCTCCACACGAAGTTCGACAAGGGTCTGAAGAACGCCGACACCCGGACGTTCATCACCACCCACGCCGCCTTCGGCTACCTCGCCGAGCGCTACGACCTCAAGCAGGAGGGCATCAGCGGCCTCGACCCCGACTCCGAGCCCAGCCTCTCCCGCATGAAGGACCTCCAGAAGATCGCCAAGGAGGACAAGGTCACCACGGTCTTCTTCGAGACGCTCGTCAGCGACAAGACCGCCAAGACCCTCGCGGGCGACACCGACCTCAAGACCGATGTCCTGGACCCGCTCGAGGGAATCACGGACAAGTCCAAGGGCGCTGACTACATCGAGGTCATGGAGTCCAACCTCGCCGCGCTGGAGAAGGCCCTCGGCGCGAAGTGACGCAGATCACCCCAGCAGCATCGGAGGCGCGAGCCATGAAGCCAGAGCCAGAGCAGCCGCCCGTCATATCCCTGCGCGGTGCCACGGCCACGCTCGGCTCGCGCCCGGTGCTGCGCGGCGTCGACCTCACCGTGCGCAGCGGTGAGGTCGTCTCGCTGCTCGGCGCCAACGGCTCGGGCAAGTCGACGGCCGTACGCTCCGTGATCGGCCAGGTGCCGCTCACCGGCGGCTCCGTCGGCCTCTTCGGTACGCCGCTGCGCCGCTTCCGCGACTGGTCGCGTGTCGGGTACGTACCGCAGCGCACCACAGCCGCGAGCGGCGTTCCCGCGACCGTGTACGAGGTCGTCTCGTCCGGCCGCCTCTCCCGTACGAAGGTGCGCTGGCCCTCCAAGGCCGACCGCGCCGCCGTGCACCGCGCCATCGAGCTCGTCGGGCTCACGGACCGCACCAAGGACTCCGTGAACGCCCTCTCCGGCGGCCAGCATCAGCGCGTCCTCATAGCGCGGGCGCTCGCCTCCGAGCCGGAGCTGCTGATCATGGACGAGCCGATGGCGGGCGTGGACCTGATCAGCCAGGAGATCCTGGCCGCAACCCTGCGCGACCAGGTAGTGGCCGGTACGACGGTCCTCCTGGTCCTGCACGAACTCGGCGCCCTGGAGCCCCTGATCGACCGCGCGGTCGTACTGCGCGACGGCTGCGTCACCCACGACGGGCCGCCCCCGGAGTCGCTCGGCCAGCACGCGCTGCCCGGCCACGACCACGTACATCCGCACTCGGATTCCGAGCGCGTCCGGACGGGACTGCTCACGTGATCACAGAAATGCTCGACACCGCCTTCATGCAACGGGCCCTGCTCGCCGCCCTCCTCGTCGGCGTCACCGCCCCCGCCGTCGGCATCTACCTCGTGCAGCGCCGCCAGGCCCTGATGGGCGACGGCATCGGCCACGTCGCGATGACCGGAGTCGGCCTCGGCTTCCTGCTCAGCACCAATCCGGTGTGGATGGCAGCCCTCGTCTCGATCGTCGGCGCCGTCGCGATGGAGCTGATCCGCTGGTACGGGCGCATGCGCGGCGACATGGCGCTGGCCATGCTCTTCTACGGCGGTATGGCGGGCGGCGTCCTGCTGATCAACCTCGCGCCGAACGGCTCGAACTCCAACCTCACCTCGTACCTCTTCGGATCGCTCTCGACCGTCTCGGACGAGGACGTCGTAGCGATCTGTCTCCTCGCGGCCTTTGTGATGCTGGTCACGGTCGGTCTGCGCCGTCACCTCTTCGCGATCAGCCAGGACGAGGAGTTCGCCCGCGTGACCGGTCTGCCGGTGCGCGCCCTGAATCTGCTGATCGCGGTGACGGCGGCCGTCACCGTCACCGTCGCGATGCGCGTCGTCGGGCTGCTGCTGGTCAGCGCGCTGATGGTGGTTCCGGTGGCGGCGGCGCAGCAGGTCACCCGCTCCTTCAAGGTCACGTTCGTACTGGCCGTGGTCATCGGTACGGCCGTGACGCTGGCCGGCACGGTGACCTCGTACGAGTACGAAGTGCCGCCGGGCGCGACGATCGTGCTGCTGGCCATCGCCGTCTTCTTCGTACTGACCGCACTGGCCACCCCGCTCGCCCGGCGCCGGGCGAGGGCGCTGAGCGAGGCGGAGGCCGGAGCGGCGGGCGGCTGTAGCGTGGAGGCGGGCAGTCTGCCGGACACCCCCCGCCCCGGCAACGGCGTCAAGGTCTGACCGCCGCTGGGCAACGACCTGGCAGAATGGCCCGACATACGTACGGGCGACCAGAGGAGGCACCTGTGACGACTGCGGGAACCCCATCCCCGGTGCGTGGCCGGTCCACCCGGCAGCGGGCCGCCGTAGCGGCCGCGCTCGACGAGGTGGACGAGTTCCGCAGCGCGCAGGAGCTTCACGACATGCTCAAGCACCGGGGCGACTCGGTCGGGCTGACGACGGTCTACCGCACCTTGCAGTCCCTCGCCGACGCCGGTGAGGTGGACGTACTGCGCACCAGCGAGGGCGAGGCCGTGTACCGGCGCTGCTCCAGCGGTGAGCACCACCACCACCTGGTGTGCCGGGTGTGCGGCAAGGCCGTCGAGGTCGAGGGGCCGGCCGTGGAGAAGTGGGCCGAGGCCATCGCGGCCCAGCACGGCTACGTGAACGTGGCGCACACCGTGGAAATCTTCGGCACGTGCGTGGAGTGCGCGGCGGCTGTCTGACAGCGGTACGAGAGCGGGCCCGCACCAGATCGGTGCGGGCCCGCTCTCGTACGCGTCCGAGGCGCTTACATGCTGCCCGCGGCGAGCTGCTCCTCGTTGGGGACGGCGCCGCCGAAGCGGCGGTCGCGGGAGGCGTATTCGACGCAGGCGCGCCACAGGTCGCGGCGGTCGAAGTCCGGCCACAGCACGTCCTGGAAGACCATCTCGGCGTACGCGCTCTGCCAGATCAGGTAGTTGGACGTGCGCTGCTCACCACTGGGACGTACGAAGAGGTCGACGTCCGGCATGTCCGGGTAGTACATGTACTTCGCGAAGGTCTTCTCATTGACCTTCGCCGGGTCGAGCTTGCCCGCCGCCACATCCCGCGCGATCGCCTGCGCCGCGTCCGCGATCTCCGCGCGCCCGCCGTAATTGACGCAGAAGTACAGAGTCATGGCGTCGTTGTTCTTGGTCTGCTCCTGGGCGACCTGGAGCTCCTGGACGACGGACTTCCACATCTTCGGCATCCGGCCGGTCCACCGAATGCGAATCCCGAGCTCGTCCATTTCGTCGCGCCGACGGCGGATGACGTCCCGGTTGAAGTTCATGAGGAAGCGCACCTCGTCGGGCGAACGCTTCCAGTTCTCGGTCGAGAAGGCGTAGAGGGAAAGGTTCTTGACGCCCATCTCGATACAGCCCTTGAGTACGTCGAGAACGACGCCCTCGCCGACTTTGTGGCCCTCGGTACGCGGCAGCCCGCGCTCCTTTGCCCACCGCCCGTTGCCGTCCATGACGACCGCCACATGCTCCGGCACCAGCTCGCTGGGGATCTTCGGCGGCTGCGCCCCGGACGGGTGCGGCTCCGGCGTTTTGTATTCGCGCCGGTTACGGCCGAGAATCCCGCGTCGTGCCATGAGCTTCGTCTCCCTCAATTCACTTCTCTACGTAACGCAACGAGCGCAGTCCGCGCTCCAAGTGCCAGTGCAGATACGCCGACACCAGCCCGCTGCCCTCCCTGACGTGCCTCGGCTCGCAGGCGTCCGCCGTCTCCCAGTCCCCCGTGAGCAGCGCGCTGAGCAGACCGATGGCCTCCGCCGAGGGTACGACGCTTCCGGGCACCCGGCAGTCGCCGCATATGACGCCGCCCGCCGCGACCGAGAAGAACCGGTTCGGCCCGTGCAGGCCGCAGCGCGCGCAGTCGGTGAAGCTGGGCGCGTAACCGTTGACGGCGAGCGAGCGCAGCAGGAAGGCGTCCAGGATGAGGTTCGGGGCGTGCTCACCGCGCGCCAGGGTGCGCAGACCGCCGACAAGCAGCAGGTACTGCTGTACGGCCGGCTCGCCCTCGTGGTCGGTGAAGCGCTCGGCGGTCTCCAGCATCGCGGTGCCGGCGGTGTAGCGGCCGTAGTCGGTGACGATCCCTCCACCGTACGGAGCGATGGTCTCGCTCTGCGTGCACAGCGGCAGCCCGCGCCCGACCAGCTCGCTGCCGCGCGAGAAGAACTGCACGTCGACGTGCGAGAACGGTTCGAGTCGCGCCCCGAATTTCGATTTGGTCCGCCGGACCCCGCGCGCGACGGCGCGTACGCGGCCGTGACCGCGAGTGAGCAGCGTGATGATCCGGTCCGCCTCACCCAGCTTCTGGGTGCGCAGCACGATGCCGTCGTCGCGGAACAGGCTCATGCGGTCCATTCTCGCGCAGGCTTACGGCTGCCTCATCCATGTCCGCCACGGCCGGACGATGACCTCCTGGTAGGTCAGGTGCGACGGATTCCGCCCGACGTGCCGGAACACCCAGGTCTGCGGCTCGGCAAAGTCCGTACTGGCCTCGGACCCGGCCCCGCAGACCGCGCAGCGCATGGCGTACGTCACAGGCGCGGCGTCCGGCTCCCGGTCCGGCTGGAGGGTCCACGTACCGAAGAGGATCACTGTGTGCGCGGCCATTCCCCTCACCGCCCACGCCGGCTGAGCGCATTGGCCGCCGCGACCTTGGCGTGCATGGTCTCGACGGCGGTCGCGGGTCGCGCGTCGCCGGGGGGACAGCCCCATTCCCGTCCGCCGCCGACGGGCCGGAGCTGAAGATAGGGCCCTTCGTTTCCCACGACGCGTCCGACGCGTCCGGTAAACGTATCGACGACGAACTCACCTTCTCCCATTCCCGTTGACACCATGCGCCCCTCTTTCTCCTTGTTCCGCTGTTTGCGTCTCCACCTTGAGGCCATGAATCTAGAATCGGAAGGGCGACAGGCCCTACAACTCGCCAGCAGTACAAGGGAGTTAACCCATGGCCAACACATCCGGTTCACGGCAGGCCGCGTGGGAATTCTTCGGCGCGGAGCTGAAACGACATCGGGAGGCGGCGGGATTCACGCAGGCGGAGCTGGGCATGCGGGTGTTTGTGTCGGGGGCGTACATCGGGCAGTTCGAACAGGCGATTCGTAAGCCGCAATTGGATGTGGCGGAGCGGATCGACGAGTCGCTACAAACCGCTGGTTTTTTCGAGCGGATGTGCCGAAAGCTCATCAACAACAAGCGGTTCGCGGCGTACTTTGCGGCAGTGGCGGAGCTTGAAGCTCTGGCAACGAAGATCTGCGAGTTCGCACCCACGGTTGTACCCGGCCTGCTCCAGACAGCGACGTACGCGCGGACGATCACCATCGCGACCAACCCGTTCGTGTCCGAGGAGTACGTTGAGGAGAAGGTCACAGCTCGCATAGAGCGAGCGCACATCCTCAAGGACGCCACGAGGCCGGCCTACTGGGCCATCCTGCATGAGCACGCATTGCGCACCCCCGTTGGCGGACCGGCGGCCATGGCTCAGCAACTGGCACACATCGCAACGCTCGCGCGGAGCCGGGCGGTACTGGTACAGGTCCTCCCGACCTCGGTCGGCGCGCACGCTGTCATGAACGGGACTCTGAAGCTGATGGAGTTCGAGGACGCCCCGCCAACTGCCTATACGGAGACCTCGTTTTCGGGGCACCTACTCGACGATCCCTCAGTGGTGAACCGTGCACAGCGCGCCTACGATCTGCTCAGGGCCGCCGCGCTGTCGCCGGAGGCGTCCCTGGCCCTGATCGAATCGGCGGCGGAGGACTACAGACGATGCACGAATACGACCTGAGTACCGCCCAGTGGCGCAAGACCAGCTACAGCAACGGCGAGGGCGGGGACTGCGTCGAGGTCGCCGACAACATCCCCGGTGTCGTCCCCGTCCGGGACAGCAAGAATCCCACCGGCCCCGTCCTCCTCATCAGCGCCGCCAGCTGGGCCGCCTTCATCAAGGCAACCTATGGGCGGCCATAAGCCCCGCTTATGAGGTCATAGGCCGGGGTCAGGTACCTGAACGGGCATTTCGTTGCCTAGGGTGACGCAGGAGACAGTTGTCCAACTGTCGGTTCATCCAGTTGTCGCCGCTCGAAGGGAACACCCATGCCCCGCCCCCTGCGGATAGCTATCGTCGGTGCCGGCCCCGCCGGGATCTATGCCGCCGACGCCCTGCTGAAATCCGAGGCGGCCTCCGAGCCGGGCGTATCCATCGACCTCTTCGAGCGGATGCCGGCGCCCTTCGGGCTGATCCGTTACGGCGTCGCGCCCGACCACCCGCGCATCAAGGGCATCATCACGGCCCTCCACCAGGTGCTCGACAAGCCGCAGATACGGCTCTTCGGCAACGTCGACTACCCGTCCGACATCGGCCTGGACGACCTCCGCGCCTTCTACGACGCGGTGATCTTCTCCACCGGCGCCAGCGCCGACCGGGCGATGGACATACCCGGCATCGAACTCGACGGCTCGTTCGGCGCCGCCGACTTCGTCTCCTGGTACGACGGCCACCCGGACGTCCCCCGCACCTGGTCCCTCGACGCCGAGAAGGTCGCCGTGCTCGGCGTCGGCAATGTCGCCCTCGACGTGGCCCGCATCCTCGCGAAGACCGCCGACGAGCTGCTGCCCACCGAGATCCCGCCGAACGTCTACGACGGTCTCGCCGTCAACAAGGCGCGCGAGATCCACGTCTTCGGACGCCGCGGACCGGCCCAGGCGAAGTTCAGCCCGATGGAACTGCGCGAGCTGGACCACTCCCCCAACATCGAAGTCATCGTCAACCCCGAGGACATCGACTACGACGACGGCAGCATCGCCACCCGCCGCGCCAACAAGCAGGCGGACATGGTCGCGAAGACCCTTGAGAACTGGGCGATCCGGGACGCCGGCGACCGGCCCCACAAGCTCTTCCTGCACTTCTTCGAGTCACCCACCGAGGTCGTCGGCGAGGACGGCAGGGTCGTCGGGCTCCGTACGGAACGTACGCAGCTCGACGGCACCGGCAACGTCACCGGCACGGGCGAGACGCAGACCTGGGACGTACAGGCCGTCTACCGCGCGGTCGGCTACCTCTCCGACGAGCTTCCCAAGCTGCCGTTCGACTTCACCACCGGCACCGTCCCGCACGAGGGCGGCCGCGTCATCGAGGCGGGCGCGCACCTTCCTTCGACGTACGTCACGGGGTGGATCAAGCGCGGCCCGATCGGTCTCATCGGCCACACCAAGGGCGACGCCAACGAGACAGTGGCCAACCTCCTGGCGGACCACAGCGAAGGCCGGCTGCTCGCCCCGGCCGCGCCCGCCGAGGACGCCGTCGTGGCCTTCCTCGACAGCAGCGCCGTCCCGTACACGACGTGGGACGGCTGGCACCACCTCGACAGCGCGGAGCGCGCGCTGGGCGCCGCAGAGGGACGCGAGCGCGTGAAGATCGTCGACCGTGAGGCGATGCTGCGGGCGAGCACCCCGGCTCAGGACTGAGCCGGGCGGACCAGGCCCGACTCGTACGCGACGATGACGAGTTGGGCCCGGTCCCGGGTGGCGATTTCACGCACGGCGTTGACGAAGGCGTCCCTGGCTTCTTCGTCCTGACCCGGCTCGGTGCCGGAGACCGGGTACATCAGGGTCGTGCCGTCCTTCGACGGTATGCCCTGCGGCGGCGCTGTCAGCGTGTGGCTGTCGGCGACCCTGCCGGTCTGACGCTCAGCGACGGCCCGGTCGGCGGCGGTGAGCCCGCCGTCGCGGTGATAGACGAGCACGAGGTCGGTGGACTCGCCGCCGGGCAGCTCGTACTGGATCTTGGCGGCCTGGGTGGAGTCGGCGCTCGCCGGCAGATAGTCGACGGCCCGGTCGCGCTGGACGTCCCCGAGCTTTCCGGCGAACGGCGCGGCGAGGGCGATCGCGATCACCCACAGGGCGAGTAAGCCCCAGGGCAGGGCGGATCGCCCCCGTCGCTGCGTGTCTGCACTGGTCGGGGCCCCCATCGTGGGCCTCCCTCCGGCGTGGGCGTCTGGGTCGAATCCAGACTCCCGTCGCACGGGGGCCGGTACGTCGCGCTCACGGCCGAGTTGGGGCTACTTCCGTCGGTGGCGCGGGGCGCGCGTCACTCCCCGGGGAGTAGGCACCGGATCAGGACGGTGTACGCGCCGTCGCGAGCAGCCGGGCCGTGTCGTCCGGGCAGATCAGCAGCGCGCCGCCGACGATCGTCAGTACCTCGCGCTCGGCGGGGCTGTACGGGCCGTCGGCGAGGGCGATCCTGGCGCCCTGGAGCAGGATCGATTCGCGGCCGCCGGGCGCGAGGTGCGGGGCCAGGGGTTCGAGTGCCTCGTGCAGTTCGATGGCGAGCGCGGCGCCGCAGGGCTCGGAGGTCCCTTCGTACGCCCCGGGAAGTCGCCCGGTGTCGGCGGCCAGTGCCTCGATGAGGGTGGTGAGCTGGTCCTCGGTGCAGTCGTCGAACCCGGCGGCGCGGACGGCCGCGACGGCGGTGACTCTGACCGTACGGGAGGACGTGCCGCCCGCGGCGAGGACGGCGAGGGCGACGGTATGGACGGCGTCGCGCAGCATCGCGGAGAACCGGACGGTGGTCGGGTGGTCGAGTGCCTCGGTGCCGAAGTGGGTCAGGCAGGCGGCGCATTCGATGACCGGACCCGCGTAACCGCGCGGCAGCAGCGGGACGCCGAGGACGGTGAAGCGTCTGCGGCCCGTACGGCGCCGGTAGTTGCGGTCGCCGCCGCAGTCCGGGCAGAAGAAATCACCGTCGCCGACGGTGTTCCAAACGGTGCGAATGCCCCATACGCATTGTTTCCGCCCTCGCACTGGCAGCACGTCGCACCTCCGTAACGCTCCGGCAACCCTGCCGCGTTGCCGTGATGTTAGCCACATCCGTGATGTCGCGTCAGCACCCTGTCGCAGCAAGAGGTACGCGAAACGCCGGGCGTGGCCGAAAATCGGCCCGCCCGGCGTTTGGGAACCGGAGCCTCAAGGTGTCAGCGCGTAGCCCTGTTGACGGCCGAAACGACCGCCTTCAGCGACGCGCGCGTGGTGTTGGCGTCGATGCCGATGCCCCACATCACCTTGCCGTCGATCGCGCACTCGATGTACGACGCGGCCTGGGCGCTCGCGCCCTCGCTCATCGTGTGCTCCTGGTAGTCCAGCAGCCTGGCGTCCACGCCGACCGCGCCCAGTGCCTCGAAGAAGGCCGAGATCGGGCCGTTTCCGGTGCCGGTCAGCACCGTGTCGACGCCGTCCACGACCGCCTCGACGGTCAGCGTGTCCTGGCCGTCCGTGTCGGTGGTGGTCTGGCCGGAACGCAGCTGGATCCGCCCCCATCGCGTCCCGGTGTTCTCGGCGTTCGGCAGGTACTCGTCCTGGAAGACCGACCAGATCGCCTTCGGCGTGACCTCGCCGCCCTCGGCGTCGGTCTTGGCCTGGATGATCCGCGAGAACTCGATCTGCATGCGGCGCGGCAGGTCCAGCTTGTGGTCGTTCTTCAGGACGTACGCGATACCGCCCTTGCCGGACTGCGAGTTGACCCGGATGACGGCCTCGTACGAACGGCCGACGTCCTTCGGGTCGATCGGCAGGTACGGCACGGCCCACTCGATGTCGTCGACCGTCTTGCCGGCGGCGGCCGCCTCGGCCTCCATCGCGTCGAAGCCCTTCTTGATGGCGTCCTGGTGGGAGCCGGAGAAGGCGGTGTAGACCAGGTCGCCCGCGTAGGGGTGGCGCGGGTGGACCTCCATCTGGTTGCAGTACTCGCTGGTGCGGCGGATGTCGTCGATCTGCGAGAAGTCGATCTGCGGGTCGACGCCCTGGGAGAACAGGTTCATGCCCAGGGTGACCAGGTCGACGTTGCCGGTGCGCTCGCCCTGCCCGAACAGGCAGCCCTCGATGCGGTCGGCGCCCGCCATGATCGCCAGCTCGGCGGCGGCGACGGCGGTGCCCCGGTCGTTGTGCGGGTGCACGGACAGGCAGACGTACTCACGCCGGGACAGGTTCCGCGACATCCACTCGAAGCGGTCCGCGTGCGTGGACGGCGTGGAGCGCTCGACGGTGGCGGGCAGGTTCAGGATGATCTCCCGGCCCTCCTCCGGCTGCCACACGTCGCAGACGGCCTCGCAGACCTCCAGGGCGAAGTCCAGCTCGGTGTCGGTGAAGATCTCCGGGCTGTACTGGTAGCCGAAGATCGTCTCCGGGCCCAGCAGCTTGTCGGCGTACTCCATGACCAGCCGCGTGCCGTCCACGGCGATCTGCTTGACCTGCTCCTTGGAGCCCCGGAAGACCACCCGGCGGAAGGTCGGCGCGGTGGCGTTGTACAGGTGCACGGTGGCGCGCCGGGCGCCGACCAGCGACTCGACGGTCCGCTCGATCAGCTCTTCGCGCGCCTGGGTCAGGACGGAGATCGTCACGTCCTCGGGGATCGCGCCCTCTTCGATGATGGAGCGTACGAAGTTGAAGTCGGTCTCGCCGGACGACGGGAAGCCGACCTCGATCTCCTTGTAGCCCATGCGTACGAGCAGGTCGAACATCTCACGCTTTCGCGCGGGGCTCATGGGGTCGATCAGGGCCTGGTTGCCGTCGCGCAGGTCGGTGGACAGCCAGCGGGGGGCGCGGGTGATCCGGTTCTCCGGCCAGGTGCGGTCGGGGATGTCTACGGCCTCGTACTTGCCGTACTTGTGGACCGGCATCCCGGACGGCTTCTGCAGCTGCGTCGCGTTGGTGATCGGCGTGGGGCGGCCAACAGGGGCATTCATCGCGTAGGGCTCCTCGGTGTCCTGCAAAGGGGACGGCCGACGGTGTCGCTGCAGCACCAGACTCCGCGGGGAGGGGGTCGGCCTGGAACTACAGACCCTCGCCGCGGCAGCTAAGGAGAAGCAGCCCGTAACGCATGATGTGCCGCAGCCTAGCCGAGGGAAGCCGGAATCGCCGGTCCCGTATCAGTATGCGGGACCGCTTCACCGGTAACGGGGGAGTAACGGGCGAAAGTGACCCTTCACTCGATTTCATCAATCATGGTCGCAAGTAGTGACAGCGCGGTGACGCAGTGCCACATTGCGGCCATGAAGGCCATCCACCCCGTGTTCTGCACCATCGTGCCGCCCCACGTCCTCGACAAGCTCGCCCAGGCCGACGACCCGGCTCTGGCGCGCCCCGCCCGCCGAACCCTCGAAGCGGACGCCGCGCAGCGAACCCACCGCCGGCTGACCACGGTGCTCGGCGCCCGCCCGGCCGCCCCGTCGGCGGGCGCGGCCGGCGACCAGCCGCACCGCACCCTCTACGACGCCCAGCACCGGCAGCAGCTGCCCGGTGTCAAAGTGCGCGGCGAGGGCGACGAGCCCGGCCAGGACGCGACCGTCAACCGCGCGTATGCGGGCCTCGGCGCGACCTTCGAACTCCTCCTCAAGGCCTTCGAGCGCAATTCGGTCGACGGGAACGGCCTGCCGCTCGTCGCGAGCGTCCACTACGGCGAGAACTACGGGAACGCCTTCTGGGACGGCGAGCAGATGGTCTTCGGCGACGGCGACGAGATCTTCCGCGACTTCACGCTCCCCGTGGACGTCATCGCCCACGAGCTGGCCCACGGCCTGACGCAGTACACGGCGAATTTCACGTACTTCGGCCAGCCCGGCGCGCTCAACGAGTCGGTGTCCGACGTCTTCGGCTCCCTGGTCAAGCAGTACGTCAACGACCAGACCGCCGACCGGGCCGACTGGCTGATCGGCGCGGGCCTGCTGACCGAGCGCGTCACCGGGGTGGCCCTGCGCTCCATGAAGGCGCCCGGCACGGCGTACGACGACGACGTACTCGGCAAGGACCCGCAGCCCGCGAAGATGGAGGACTACGTCCGCACCGGCCGGGACAACGGCGGCGTGCACATCAACTCCGGCATCCCGAACCACGCCTTCTACCTGCTCGCCACGGACCTCGGCGGCAAGGCGTGGGAGCGGGCGGGGCAGATCTGGTACGACACCCTGACCGCCGGGAGCCTCCAGGTCGACGCGAGCTTCGCCGACTTCGCCCGGGCCACCGTGGCGGCCGCGCAGGGCCGTTTCGGTGACGGCGAGGAGCTGGAGGCTCTGCTGAAAGCGTGGTCCCGGGTCGGGGTGCCTACCGGCTGAGCGGTATCCGTACTAGAACGGGAACCATGCGAATTGGGGTAAGGCGTACGGGCGGATTCGCCGGCATCGAGCGCTATGCCGAGGTGGACACCTCCGGACGGCCGGACGCGGGTGAGTGGCACACCCTGGTCGAGGAGGCGGTCGCCGCCGGCCGGGGCACGCCGCCGGTCGGCGTGCCGGACGGATTCAGCTACCAGATCACGGTCGACGGGGAGACCGTCTACTGCGCGGACCCACGGCTGACCGAGGCGCAGAGCCGGCTCATCTCGCAGGTCTTGAAAGAAGGAGCCTGAGAGAAGCGGCCTGAGAGAAGGGGCCCGGGAGAAGCGGCGCTGTGACTCAGAAGCCGAGCTTGCGCAGCTGCTTCGGGTCCCGCTGCCAGTCCTTGGCGACCTTCACGTGCAGGTCCAGGAAGACCGGCGTGCCCAGCAGCGCCTCGATGTGCTTGCGCGACTTCGTACCGACGTCCTTCAGGCGCTGGCCCTTGGGGCCGATGATGATGCCCTTCTGGCTGGGGCGCTCGATGTAGACGTTGGCGTGGATGTCGAGCAGCGGCCTGTCCGCGGGGCGGTCCTCGCGCGGCAGCATCTCCTCGACGACTACCGCGATGGAGTGCGGCAGCTCGTCCCGTACGCCTTCGAGCGCGGCCTCGCGGATCAGCTCCGCGACCATCACCATCTCGGGCTCGTCGGTGAGATCGCCCTCGGGGTAGAGCGGCGGGCTCTCCGGCAGCAGCGGGACCAGCAGGTCGGCGAGGAGCGAGATCTGGCTGTCGCCGACGGCGGACACCGGGACGATCTCCTGCCACTCGAAGCCCAGCTCCTTGGAGAGCTGGTCGATGGCGATGAGCTGCTCGGCGAGCTGCTTGGAGTCGACGAGGTCGGTCTTGGTGACGATGGCGACCTTGGGCGTCTTCTTGATGCCCGCGAGCTCCTTGGCGATGAACTTGTCGCCGGGGCCGAGCTTCTGGTCGGCCGGGAGGCAGAAGCCGATCACGTCGACCTCGGCCCAGGTGGTGCGTACGACGTCATTGAGGCGCTCGCCGAGGAGCGTGCGCGGCTTGTGGAGGCCGGGGGTGTCGACCAGGATCAGCTGCGCTTCGGGGCGGTGCACGATGCCGCGCACGGTGTGGCGCGTGGTCTGCGGCCGGCTGGAGGTGATGGCGACCTTCTGGCCGACCAGAGCGTTCGTCAGGGTGGACTTGCCCGCGTTGGGGCGGCCGACGAAGCAGGCGAAGCCGGCCCGGTGGGGGGCCTCGGAAGACTGTGTGCGAGCGCTCATGCGTGCCATTCTCCCCGATGTACGCCGCAGGGCCGACCAGTGGCGGCCCGGGCACCCCACGGGAGCGGCCCTGCGGGGCCCTTTCCCCTGCCCGCCCCTTCCCACAACCGGGGCTCCGCCCCAGACCCCGCTCCTCAAACACCGGAGGGGCTGGATGTACCGGGCGGTGCTGGAACTGCCGGCGCGGGATGGTTCGCTGGGCGCGGCTCGTTCGAGCGACGCTCAGCGAAATCCAGCCCGGCCGGTGTTTGAGGACACGGCCGGAGGGCGTCCCGGGGCGCGGGGACGGGAGCAGCGCCGCGAGGCGGCTCGCACGCGCCCCGCACCCGCACCCGCCCGCACGCGCGCCCGCGTCTCAGCCGCCCGCAGTCACGCTGACCCGCAGCACCCCGTCCGGCCCCGCGACCAGCACCGGCGTCCCGGGGCCGCCCAGGTCCCGCACCGCCGCCCGGTCCTCCTCCGACGCGGCCGCCGCGTCGGTCACCACCGCCGCCGCCTCCAACGACTTCGCCCCGCTCGCGACGGCCATCGCGACCGCCGTCCGCAACGCGCTCAGCTGCAACGAGTCGAGGGCGACGGTGCCGGCGACGTACGTACGGCCCGTCTCGTCCCGCACAGCCGCCCCCTCCGGCACTCCATTACGCGCACGCGCGCTGCGCGCCAGCGTGATGATCTTGCGGTCCTCGGGGTCGAGTTCGGTGCTCGGCGTGGTCTCAGTCATGCCCCGAGCATAAGGAGCGGTCACCGCTCAGCCCGCGACCGGGTACATCGAGCCACGCCGCCCCTCGGGCGAGACCAACCACTGCAGCTTGACGGTGCTCGCCGTGTCAGGGCCGGTCCAGCCGGAGGCGTTCCGCCTTGGGGAGACCGGCCACCACCAGGTCGTACGAGTCCTCGATCAGCTCCCGGACCCTGCGGTCCGGGAGCTGCCCGTCGACGGTGACCGTGTTCCAGTGGCGCTTGTTCATGTGCCGGCCCGGGACGATCTCCTTGTGGTCCTCGCGGAGCTGGACGGCGATCTCCGGCTCGCACTTGAGATTGACCGTGAGCGGTTCGGCGTCCAGGGCGCTGAGCGCGAACAGCTTCCCGAGCACCTTGAAGACCGAAGTCTCGGGGCCGAAGGGGAACTCCTCCGTCACCGCGTTGAATTCCAGACAGAACGCCCTGAGTTCCTGCGGCGTCATGCCGCCCCCTTCTCCTGTGGCTCCACCAGTACCGTGACGATCTTGTTCCGGCGGCCGGCCGGTGACTCCGCGGTCAGGCGCAGTGAGCGCCCGTCGGGGAGGTCCACCGCCGCGGACGCGCCCGCGATCGGCACGCGGCCGAGCGCCTTGGCGAGCAGCCCGCCGACCGTTTCCACGTCCTCGTCGTCGAACTCGTCGAAGCCGAAGAGCTCACCGAGGTCGCCGATGTCGAGCCGGGCGGTCACCCGGTAGCAGCCGTCGTCCAGCTCCTCGATGGGCGGCAGTTCACGGTCGTACTCGTCCGTGATCTCGCCGACGATCTCTTCGAGGATGTCCTCGATGGTGACGATGCCTGCCGTGCCGCCGTACTCGTCGATGACGACGGCGACGTGGTTGCGCTCCTGCTGCATCTCGCGCAGCAGGTCGCCCGCGTTCTTCGTGTCGGGGACGAAGACGGCGGGGCGCATCGCGGTGGAGACCAGGTCGGACTCGGAGTCACGGTTGATGTGGGTCTTCCTGACCAGGTCCTTGAGGTAGACGATGCCGACGATGTCGTCCTCGTTCTCGCCGGTCACCGGGATACGGGAGAAGCCGGAGCGCAGGGCGAGGGTGAGGGTCTGACGGATCGTCTTGTAGCGCTCGATGGAGATCAGGTCGGTCCTGGGGACCATCACTTCGCGTACGAGCGTGTCGCCGAGCTCGAAGACGGAGTGCACCATGCGGCGCTCGTCGTCCTCGATCAGGGACTCCTGCTCGGCAAGGTCGACCATCGCGCGCAGCTCGGCCTCGCTGGCGAAGGGGCCCTTGCGGAAGCCCTTGCCTGGGGTGAGCGCGTTGCCGATGAGGATCAGCAGCTGCGGGATGGGGCCCATGACGCGGGCCAGCGGCAGCAGCACGTACGCGGACGCGGTCGCCGTGCTGAGCGGGTGCTGGCGGCCGATGGTGCGCGGCGAGACGCCGACGGCGACGTACGAGACGAGGACCATCACGGCGATCGCGATGGTCAATGCCTCCCAGGTCTCGTCGAATTCGCGCAGGCACGCGTACGTGACGAGGACACCTGCGGCCATTTCGCAGGCCACCCGCATCAGGAGGGCGACGTTGAGGTACCGGACCGGGTCGGAGGCGACCTGCGCCAGCTTGGCGCTCCCGCGCCGGCCCGACCGTACGGCCTCGGCGGCCCGGAAGCTGGAGACGCGGGCGATGCCCGCCTCCGCGCAGGCCGCCAGCCAGGCGACCACGACCAGCAGGACGGCGCCGGTGATCAGTTGGGCGGTCATGAAACGGTCGGCGCGGGGGACGGACCGGTGTGGCCCTTCTCCGATCGCCAGCCGTCGACGATCGCCGCCTGGAGGCCGAACATCTCGGCCTTCTCGTCCGGCTCCTCGTGGTCGTAACCGAGCAGGTGCAGCACACCGTGGACGGTGAGGAGCTGGAGCTCCTCGTCCATGGAGTGCTGCGTGTCGGCTTCCTCGCCCTGCTTCTGCGCTACTTCGGGGCAGAGCACGATGTCACCGAGGAGCCCCTGCGGGGGCTCCGCGGCGTCATCGTCCCGTGACGGCGGACGCAGCTCGTCCATCGGGAATGACATGACATCCGTCGGGCCGGGGAGGTCCATCCACTGGATGTGGAGCTGCTCCATGGCGGCCGTGTCCACGACGATCACCGAGAGTTCGGAGAGCGGGTGGATCCGCATCCGGGTGAGCGCGTAGCGGGCGATGTCGAGGATCGCCTGCTCGTCGACCTCGGTTCCGGACTCGTTGTTGACGTCGATCGACATGGTGCTGGATCTACCCCTGCTTCGAAATCACAGCCCGTTTTGGCTGTCGTCGTACTTCTGGTACGCGTCGACGATACGGCCGACCAGCTTGTGCCGGACGACATCCTGCGACGTGAGGAGGGAGAAGTGGACGTCGTCGAGGCCCTCCAGGATGCTCCGGACCTGGCGCAGACCGCTCTGCGTCCCGCCCGGCAGGTCGACCTGCGTGACGTCACCCGTGACGACGATCTTCGAGTCGAAGCCGAGCCTCGTCAGGAACATCTTCATCTGCTCGGCGCTGGTGTTCTGCGCCTCGTCCAGGATGATGAACGCGTCGTTGAGCGTCCGTCCTCGCATGTACGCCAGCGGGGCGACCTCGATCGTGCCCGCCGCCATCAGGCGCGGGATCGAGTCGGGGTCGAGCATGTCGTGCAGGGCGTCGTAGAGCGGGCGCAGGTACGGATCGATCTTCTCGTAGAGCGTGCCGGGCAGGAAGCCGAGCCGCTCGCCCGCCTCGACGGCGGGCCTGGTCAGGATGATCCGGTTGACCTGCTTGGACTGCAGGGCCTGGACCGCCTTGGCCATGGCGAGATACGTCTTGCCCGTACCGGCGGGGCCGATGCCGAAGACGATGGTGTGCTTGTCGATGGCGTCGACGTACCGCTTCTGGTTGAGCGTCTTGGGGCGGATCGTGCGACCACGCGAGGAGAGGATGTTCTGCGTGAGCACTTCGGCCGGGGTCTCGTCCTGGCCGTCCCCGTTCTCGCTTGCCCTCAGCATGGCGATCGAGCGTTCCACCGCGTCCTCCGTCATCGGCTGTCCGGTGCGGAGCACCAGCATCATCTCGTCGAACAGGCGCTGGACCAGTGCGACGTCCGTCGCATCGCCCAGCGCACTGACCTCGTTCCCCCTCACGTGGATGTCCACGTCGGGGAACGCTTTCTCGATCACGCGCAACAGGGAGTCGCTGGAGCCCAGAACCGTCACCATCGGGTGCCTGGCAGGAACGGTGAACTGGGCGCGGGCCTGCGGGTGTGTGGGTGTCTGAGTCATGGGCCGGCACTGTGGCCTGCACATACCTCCCGTTGCAGGGTTCTCGCTGCTCGACAACCTCTTGAGACCAGCCTACGTCGGTGCACTGACAAGGCCGAGGGCTTTTCGGAGCCGGCTGTACGGCCCTGTCGAGCGAGCATTTCAAGCGGGCCTTCAAGCGGGCCTGCGGAAGCCGATCGTCGGCACCGCCCGGCGCAGCGGCCACGCGCGGGTCGCCGTCGGCAGCAGACCGTCGAGGAAGGCGTACCGCCGCAGTGCCTGCGGGTCCTGCCCGTCGACCGCCTGCACCTGCTGCCACCAGCCCGCGACCTCCGACCAGCCGGGCGCCGACAGCGACCCGCCGAACTCCTGCACCGACAGGGCGGCGGTCAGCCCGGCGAAGGCCAGGCGGTCGGCGAGTGGCCAGCCCGCGAGCGTACCGGTGACGAATCCGGCGACGAAGACGTCACCGGCTCCGGTCGGGTCGAGTGCCTCGACGGCGATGGCGGGAACCTCGGCGGTCTCCCCGGTCGAACCGTCCACGGCGTACGCACCCTCCGCGCCCAGCGTGACGACCGCGACCGGCACCTTGTCGGCCAGGGCGCGGGCGGCGGCGCGCGGGCAGTCGGTACGGGTGTAGCGCATCGCCTCAGCGGCGTTGGGCAGGAACGCCTCGCAGTGCGCCAGGTCGGTCAGGCCCGCCAGGTCCCAGCGGCCCGTCTCGTCCCAGCCCACGTCGGCGAAGATCTTGGCGCCCCGGCGGGCGGCGGAGGCGATCCACTCCTCCGTCCGGCCGGGGGTGAGGGCGGCGATGGCCGCACGCGCGCGTGGGGGGCAGTCGGGGAAAGGACCGGGTTCGGCGGGCGGCGGGGCCTCGTGGCCGTGGGACACCATGGTCCGCTCGCCCTCGTACGCCATGGAGACGGTGACGGGTGAGTGCCAGCCGGGGACCGTGCGTGACATCTTCAAGTCGATGCCCTCGCCGTCGGCGAGCGCGTCCCAGCAGTACTCGCCGTAGTGGTCGTCGCCGAACGCGGCGGCCAGCGACGTACGCAGGCCGAGGCGGGCCAGGGCGGTGGCCATGTTGGCGACGCCGCCGGGGCTGGAGCCCATGCCGCGCGCCCAGGACTCGGTTCCGCGCACCGGGGCGCTGTCGAGGCCGGTGAAGATGATGTCGAGGAAGACCGTTCCGGTGAGGAACACGTCGCAGCAGGGGTCGTCGGCGGCGCGGAGCCCGTCGAGGGGATCGAGGTGCGTGGCCTCGCCCTGCTGACCGCCGT
This sequence comes from Streptomyces sp. TRD_SC_5, assembly GCF_056836825.1. NCBI lineage: Bacteria > Bacillati > Actinomycetota > Actinomycetes > Kitasatosporales > Streptomycetaceae > Streptomyces > Streptomyces sp. TRD_SC_5. Next base: position 2,274,599 of record NZ_JBWZZS010000001.1, read on the forward strand.
TGTGCGTGACCTCTGCGTGCTTGCTCACCGTGCTCACCGTGCGCTCCTGTGGTGTGGTGCGGGATCAGGCCAGTGTGCCCGATCGGCGCCCACAGGAGCTCGCGGAAATACGACGGTCAGAAGACGTACGCGTCGACCTCGGCGAGATATGCCTGCCTGCGCTTCTCGTCGTGGTCGAGGAAGGCCGCGCGGAAGGAGTTGCGGGCGAGTTCGCGCAGCTGCTCCTGGCCGAGACCGAGCGCCTCGTGCACCGCGTGGAACGTGTCGCCGACGTACCCGCCGAAATAGGCCGGGTCGTCGGAGTTCACGGTGACCAGCAGCCCGGCCTCCATCATCGCGCGCAGGGGGTGCTCCTCCAGGATGTCGATGGCCCGCAGCCGTACGTTCGACAGCGGGCACAGCGTCAGCGGCACCTGGTCCCGCACGAGCCGCTTCACCAGCTCCGGGTCCTCCATGGAACGCAGGCCGTGGTCGACGCGCTCGACGCCGAGGATGTCCAGCGCCTCCCAGATGTACGCGGGCGGGCCCTCCTCCCCCGCGTGCGCGACCTTACGCAGCCCCAGGGCCTCGGCGGCCTCGTACACCTCACGGAACTTCGACGGCGGGTGCCCGACCTCCGCCGAGTCCAGGCCGACGGCCGCGATCCGGTGCAGGTACGGCTTGGCCGCGTCCAGCGTCTCCAGTGCGGACTCGGCGGACTGGTCGCGCAGGAAGCACATGATCAGCTGCGTGGAGATCCCGTGCCGCTCCTCGCTCCGGTCCAGGGCGCGGGCGAGGCCCTCGACGACCGTGCCGATGCCGACTCCGCGCGCGGTGTGCGCCTGCGGATCGAAGAAGATCTCGGCGTGCCGTACGCCCTGTGCGGCCGCCCGCGCCAGGTACGCGTCGGCGAGCCGGTCGAAGTCGTCCTCGGTGCGCAGGACCGCCATCAGTGCGTAGTACAGGTCCAGGAAGGACTGGAGGTCGTCGAAGAGGTAGGCGCGGCGGAGCTCTTCGGTGGTGGAGTGGGGCAGCACCACGGCGTTGCGCGCGGCGAGCTCGAAGGCCAGCTCGGGTTCGAGGGTTCCTTCGATGTGGAGGTGGAGTTCGGCCTTGGGGAGGTGCATGAGGGATCGTCTTCTCGTTCAGTGACGCTTGGGGAGAGGCACTCGCAGCAGGTCGGCGGCGACGGTCAGCTCGCCGTCGAACCCGGCCGCGCGGGCCTGGTGTTCGAAGGCCTCGGGATCGCTGTAGCGCTGCGAGAAGTGCGTGAGGACCAGGTGGCGTACGCCCGCTTCGACCGCCGCCCGCGCCGCCTGGCCGGCCGTCAAGTGACCGTGTTCGGCGGCCAGCTGCGCTTCCTCGTCGAGGAAGGTCGACTCGATGACGAGCATGTCGCACCCCTCGGCGAGGGCGAACACGCCGTCGCACAGCCGGGTGTCCATGACGAACGCGAAACGCTGCCCGCGACGCTCCTCACTGACCTGGTCGAGCGTGACGCCGCCGAGACGGCCCTCGCGCTGGATGCGGCCGACGTCGGGCCCCTTGATGCCGTGCTCGGCGAGCAACGAGGGCAGCATGCGGCGCCCGTCGGGCTCGGTGAGTCGGTAGCCGTACGACTCGACGGGGTGCGACAGCCTGACCGCGTCGAGGACGTACGAGGGCCCGGTGGCCAGCGCCCCGTCGGCGGCGACCGGCGCTTCGGTCAGCCGGACCGTCTCGCGGTAGGCCGTGGCGTACCGCAGCCGGTCGAAGAAGCGCTGCCCGCTTGCCGGGTAGTGCGCGGTGACGGGGTGCGGGACGCGGTCGAGGTTGATGCGCTGGATCACTCCGGCGAGGCCCAGCGAGTGGTCGCCGTGGAAGTGGGTGACGCAGATCCGGTTGATGTCGTGCGCGGCCACGCCGGCCCGCAGCATCTGGCGCTGGGTGCCCTCGCCGGGATCGAAGAGGATGCCCTCGCCGTCCCAGCGCAGGAGGTAGCCGTTGTGGTTGCGGTGCCGGGTGGGGACCTGACTGGCGGTGCCGAGGACCACCAGTTCTCGTGCGGACACGGATCGCTGCCTTAGCCGGGGGGCCAGTTGAGGCCGCGTCCGCCGAGGACGTGTGCGTGCGCGTGGAAGACGGTCTGGCCCGCTCCGGAACCGGTGTTGAAGACGACGCGGTAGCCGGTACGGTCCACCTTCTCGTCGGCGGCGACGTTGCCGGCCTCGGTCAGCACGTCCGCGAGGATCTGCGGCTCGGCGGCGGCGAGCGCGGCGGCGTCCGGGTGGTGCGCCTTGGGGATGACCAGGACGTGCGTCGGAGCCTGGGGGTTGATGTCGCGGAACGCGACCGTCGTGTCCGTCTCACGGACGAGGGTCGCGGGCACCTCCCCCGAAGCGATCTTGCAGAACAGGCAGTCTGCCTGCCGTTGTCCCGTCATGGTCCTGGCCTCCTCGGATGCGGCTGGATCAGCTGGATCAGCTGGATCAGGATGTACCGGTATCGATCATGTATGGCCGCATGCTATCCGCCCGACGGCGTCCGGGGCGGAGCCCCCCGTTCAGGACCAGCGGCCCGTGCGGCCCAGCAGCAGCGCCGCTGCCGCGGTGCCGGCGGTCGACGTACGCAGCACACTGCTCCCCAGCCGGTACGGCTTCGCGCCGGCCTCGGCGAAGACCGCCAACTCGTCCGGCGACACGCCCCCTTCGGGCCCGACAACCAGCACGACGGAGCCCGTCTCCGGGAGCCCGGCGGTGGCGAGCGCCTCGCTGCCCACCGAGGCGTCCTCGTGCAGTACGGCCGCGAAGTCCGCCGTGGCCAGCAGCGCGCCGACCTGCTTCGTCGTCAGCGCGTCCGCGACCTCGGGGAAGCGCAGCCTGCGCGACTGCTTGCCCGCCTCGCGCGCCGTGGCCCGCCACTTCGCGAGGGACTTGGCGCCCCGGTCACCACGCCACTGCGTGATGCAGCGGGACGCCTGCCACGGCACGATCGCGTCGACGCCGGTCTCCGTCATCGTCTCGACGGCGACTTCGCCCCGGTCGCCCTTGGGCAGCGCCTGTACGACGGTGATGCGCGGCGCCGGTTCCGGCTCCGCCGTCACGTCCGTCACCTCGACGACGAGCCGGTCCTTGCCCTCGGCCGCCACCACCACGGCCGCCGCGCCCGCGCCGAGCCCGTCCGTCAGTACGACGTGCTCCCCCGCGTGCAGCCGCCGCACCGAGACGGCATGCCGCCCCTCGGGGCCTTCCAGTACGTACGGTCCCTTCGGCGGTACGGCGTCGACGACGAACACCGGCGCCGTCATGCCGCACCGCCCGCGCCCCGCAGGTCCAGCGCCGCGCGCGCCGCGTCCGTCTCGGCCGCCAGGACCTCGACCAGCTGCCCGGCCGGCATCTCGCGCGCCATGCGGTGGCCCTGCCCGGCCCACAGCGCCATGCCCTGGGCGTCGCCGGCCTTGGCCGCCGCCTTGCGCAGACCGGAGGTGATGTGGTGCACCTGGGGATAGGCGGCGGGGGCGTACGGGCCGTGCTCGCGCATGAAGCGGTTGACGAGACCGCGTGCGGGGCGTCCCGAGAACGCCCGGGTGAGTTCCGTGCGTACGAACAGCGGATTGGTCATGGCCTGCTTGTGCAGGACGTTCGCACCGGACTCGGGGCACACCAGGAACGCCGTGCCGAGCTGCGCCGCCTCCGCGCCGAGCGCGAGGACCGCGGCGATCTGCGCGCCGCGCATCACGCCGCCCGCCGCGATGATCGGCAGCTGGACGGTCTCGCGTACCTGCGAGACGAGGGACAGCAGGCCGATGCCGGTGCCGTCGTTCTTGGGATCGTCGCGGTGCGTCCCCTGGTGGCCGCCGGCCTCCATGCCCTGTACGCACACGGCGTCGGCGCCTGTCCACTGGGCGGCCTGGGCCTCTTCGGGCGTGGTGACGGTCACGACGGTGAACGTGCCGGCCTTCGCGAAGGCGTCCAGGACGGGGCGGGTGGGGCAGCCGAAGGTGAAGGAGACGACCGGGACGGGGTCGTCGATGAGGATGGCCAGCTTGGCTTCGTAGCCGTCGTCGGCGCAGTTGTCGGATTCACCGAGGGGGGTGTCGTACCAGTCGGCCTCGCCGGCGAGCTGGTGACGGTAGACCTCCACGGAGGCGGGGTCGGCATGGCTCGGCTGCGGCATGAAGAGATTGACGCCGAAGGGGCGGCTCGTGAGCCCCCGCAACTGCTTGATCTCCTCGTACATGCCGTCCGCGGTCTTGTACCCGGCGGCAAGAAACCCGAGACCACCGGCGTCGGAGACGGCGGCGACGAGCTGAGGACTGGATGCGCCGCCCGCCATGGGGGCCTGCACGATCGGATAACGGCAAAGATCGGTCAGTGCGGAGGACATGAACGCATAGTTTCATGCCCTCCGCACTGCGCCGAATCGAGGCTTCGGCCGCCTCGGAGGCGAGCGCCTACCGCCCGTTGAAGGCGTCCTTCAGGCGCGAGAACAGACCCTGCTGCCCAGGCTGGAACTGCCCCGTGGGGCGCTCCTCGCCACGCAGCTTCGCGAGCTGGCGCATCAGGTCTTCCTGCTGCGGGTCCAGCTTCGCCGGAGTCAGCACCTCGACGTGCACGATGAGGTCGCCGCGGCCACCGCCCCGCAGGTGCGTGATGCCGCGCCCGTGCAGCGGGATCGACTGACCGGACTGCGTGCCCGGACGTACGTCGATCTCCTCCACACCGTCGAGCGTCTCGAGCGGGCACTTCGTGCCCAGCGCGGCCGCCGTCATCGGGATGGTGACCGTGCAGTGCAGGTCGTCGCCGCGCCGCTGGAACACCGCGTGCGGCAGCTCGTGGATCTCGACGTACAGGTCACCGGCGGGCCCGCCGCCGGGGCCGACCTCGCCCTCACCCGCGAGCTGGATCCTCGTCCCGTTGTCGACACCGGCCGGGATCTTGACCGTCAGCGTCCGGCGCGAGCGCACGCGCCCGTCACCGGCGCAGTCCGGGCAAGGAGTCGGTACGACCGTGCCGAAGCCCTGGCACTGCGGGCAGGGGCGCGATGTCATGACCTGGCCCAGGAAGGACCGGGTCACCTGCGAGACCTCGCCACGGCCGCGGCACATGTCACAGGTCTGGGCGGAGGTACCGGGCGCGGCACCCTCACCGGAACACGTCGTACACACGACGGCCGTGTCGACCTGGATGTCCTTGGTCGTGCCGAAGGCCGCCTCGTTGAGGTCGATCTCCAGCCGGATCATCGCGTCCTGGCCGCGCCGCGTGCGCGACCGCGGGCCGCGCTGCGACGCCGTTCCGAAGAACGCGTCCATGATGTCCGAGAAGTTCCCGAAGCCGCCCTGGCCGAAGCCGCCGGCTCCGCCGCCCGCCTGCGAAAGCGGGTCGCCGCCGAGGTCGTAGACCTGCTTCTTCTGCGGGTCCGACAACACCTCGTACGCGGCGTTGATCTCCTTGAAGCGCTCTTGCGTCTTGGGATCGGGATTCACGTCCGGGTGGAGCTCGCGCGCCAGCCGCCGGAATGCCTTCTTGATCTCATCCTGGGAAGCGTCGCGGCGTACGCCTAGTACGGCGTAGTAGTCGGTGGCCACTTACGACTCCGCCAGGATCTGTCCGACGTAACGTGCCACTGCGCGTACCGCTCCCATCGTTCCGGGGTAGTCCATGCGGGTCGGTCCGACCACGCCGAGTTTCGCGACTGCTTCGTCGCCCGAACCGTAGCCGACTGCGACGACGGACGTGGAGCTGAGCCCTTCATGGGCGTTCTCGTGACCGATTCGTACAGTCATGCCTGAATCCGTTGCCTCACCCAGCAGCTTGAGGAGCACGACCTGCTCCTCCAGCGCCTCCAGCACCGGCCGGATGGTGAGGGGAAAATCATGCCCGAAGCGGGTGAGATTGGCGGTGCCGCCGATCATCAGCCGCTCCTCGGTCTCCTCGACCAGAGTCTCCAGGAGGGTCGACAGGACCGTCGAAACGGTCCCCCGGTCCTCCTTGTCGAAGGATTCGGGAAGGTCCTGCACCAGCTGCGGTACGTCCGCGAAGCGGCGCCCCACGACCCGGCTGTTGAGCCGGGCGCGCAGATCCGCCAGGGACGTCTCGCCGAAGGGTGCCGGGCAGTCGATCATGCGCTGCTCGACCCGTCCGGTGTCCGTGATGAGCACGAGCATCAGGCGGGCGGGAGCCAGCGCGAGCAGTTCCACGTGCCGCACCGTCGAGCGGGTCAGCGAGGGGTACTGCACGACGGCGACCTGCCGGGTCAGCTGCGCGAGCAGCCGGACCGTACGGGCCACGACGTCGTCGAGGTCGACCGCCCCGTCCATGAAGTTCTGGATGGCACGGCGCTCGGGCGACGACAGGGGCTTGACGCCCGCGAGCTTGTCGACGAACAGGCGGTAGCCCTTGTCCGTCGGGATGCGCCCGGCGCTCGTATGAGGCTGGGCGATGAAACCCTCGTCCTCCAGCGCGGCCATGTCGTTGCGGACGGTGGCCGGTGAGACACCGAGCTTGTGCCGCTCGGTGAGCGCCTTGGAGCCGACGGGCTCCTCGGTGCCCACATAGTCCTGAACGATGGCGCGCAGCACCTCGAGTCTGCGTTCGCTGAGCATCGCGCACCACCTCCAGCTGGTCGTTCGTCCGGCGCTTGCCTGGCACTCACTGCGGGGGAGTGCCAGCAGTCCCCGGCCCAGTGTACGGCGGGCAGGTGCGCGCCTAGCAAGGGCGGCCGGTCACGTTACCGCGCGAGTCACCGCGCGACGGCCCTGTTCAGCGGGCGGGAGCCCCCGGGATGGGACTAGCGTCGCGGTATGGACGTCAGTTGGGAAGAGGCAGGCTGGGAGCGGCTCGCACCGGGGGTGGGGCGGCGCCGTATGCCCGTCTGGGACGCGACGGTGGGCCTGGTGGCCGGGGGTGACGGCGGGGCGCTGCTCATCGACACCGGGGCGACGCTGCGCGAGGGCGCGGAGCTGCGGACCCAGGCGCAGCGCATGCTCGGCCCCGGCCGGAGAGTGACGCATATCGCCCTCACCCATCCCCACTTCGATCACGTGCTGGGTACGGCGGCGTTCGCGGGTGCCGAGGTCTACGGGGCGGTCGGCATCGACGACCTGCTGCGGCGGGACCGCGAGGCGCTGCGGGACGACGCGGTGCGGCACGGGGTGGAGCGGGGCGCGGCGGCGGAGGCGGCGGACGTACTGGTGGCGCCGCACCACCTGGTGTGCGGCGAGTGGACGCTGGACCTGGGCGGCGGCCGTCAGGTGCTCCTGGCGAACGTCGGTCCCGGGCACAGCGGCCACGACCTGGCGGTGCTGGTGCCGGGCAGCCCCGAGGTGGTCTTCTGCGGCGACCTGGTGGAGGAGTCGGGTACGCCGCAGGCCGGCCCGGACGCCCACCCGTCCCGCTGGCCGGCGGCCCTGGACCGGCTGCTGGCGCTGGGCGGCGAGAACGCGGCGTACGTGCCGGGGCACGGGGCGGTGGTGAACGCGGTGTACGTGCGGGCGCAGCGGGACGCGTTGGCGGCGCGATTCGACGTGTCGTGAGCCGGGCCTGCGGCTGCCGTCGGCGGCTATCGTCGGCGAATGCGCAGCCGACAGTACGGGCCGGACCTCACCCCGCCCTGGAAGAAGACCGCTCCCGTTCCCGAGGTTCCCGCCGAGGCCGATCTGGTCGTGGAGGAGGTCGGCACCGGTTTCTGCGGTGCGGTGATCCGGTGCGAGAAGACGGCGCAGGGGCCGACGGTGACCCTGGAGGACCGCTTCGGGAAGCAACGGGTGTTCCCGATGCAGCCGCGCGGCTTCCTGCTGGAGGGCCGCGTCGTCACCCTGGTACGCCCCTCCGCCCCCTCCGCCACTCCGTCACGTCCCGCCCGTACGGCGTCGGGGTCGGTGGCCGTGCCGGGGGCGCGGGCGCGGGTGGCACGTGCCGGGCGGATTTACGTCGAGGGCCGCCACGACGCGGAGCTGGTCGAGCGGGTGTGGGGCGACGACCTCCGCATCGAGGGCGTGGTCGTCGAGTACCTGGAAGGCATCGACGACCTCCCCGCGATCGTCGCGGACTTCGCCCCGGCCCCGGACGCACGGCTGGGCGTACTGGTCGACCACCTGGTCCCGGGTTCGAAGGAGTCCCGCATCGCGGCGCAGGTCACGGACGCGAGCGTGCTGGTCGTCGGCCACCCGTACATCGACGTGTGGGAGGCGGTGAAACCCTCGGCGGTGGGGATCGCCGCGTGGCCGAAGGTGCCGCGTGGGCAGGACTGGAAGACGGGGGTGTGCCGGGGGCTGGGATGGCAGGAGAACACGGGGGCGGCGTGGCAGCGGATTTTGGGGTCGGTCCACTCGTACCGGGACCTGGAGCCGGCGCTGCTGGGGCGGGTGGAGGAGCTGATCGATTTCGTTACGGCGCCAACGGGGGCGTGACGCGGGTAGGCGCGGTGCGGGTGCGGGCTGCCTGTGGCGCTTTCCCCTACCCGCCCCTTCCCGGAACCGGGGGCAAGCTCCCGGACCCCCGGACGCCCTGCGGGCGTGTCCTCAAACGCCGGACAGGCTGGATCTGTAGCGCACGGCGTTTGAGCCGCACCCGGCAAACCCGGCCCCCGCCCGGCCATCCTCCACCCCAGCTCGGCAAATCCAGCCCCTCCGGCGTTTGAGGAGCGGGGCCTGGGGCGGAGCCCCAGCTGCCTGCCTCGGCCGCTTCAGCCCGTCCGGCGTTTGAGGACCGGGGGCTGGGGCAGCGCCCCAGTTCGGGAAGGGGCGGGTCGGGGAAAGCCCGCGCAGCGGCACCCGCACCGGCACCGGCACCGGCACCGGGGTCAGTCCACCAGGTCCCGTACCACCGCGTCTGCCAGCAACCGCCCCCGCAAAGTCAGCACCGCCCGCCCCGCAGCGAACGGCCCGGGAGCCAGCAGCCCGTCCGCCAGCGCCCGCTCCGCCGCCGCCAGGCCCGCAGGGGCCAGCAGGGACAGCGGGCAGCCGTCCGCGAGGCGCAGCTCCAGCAGGATCCGCTCCACGCGCCGGTCCTCCGCAGGAAGCACCTCGCGTCCGGCGCCCGGAGAGCGCCCGTCCCCCAGCGCCTGCGCGTACGCGCCCGGATGCTTGACGTTCCACCACCGCACCCCGCCCACGTGGCTGTGGGCGCCGGGCCCCGCGCCCCACCAGTCCGCACCGCGCCAGTACAGCTCGTTGTGCAGGCACCGCGCCGCGTCCGAAGTCGCCCAGTTCGACACCTCGTACCACTCGAAACCCGCCGCCGACAGCGCGGACTCCGTCATCAGGTACCGGTCCGCGTGCACGTCGTCGTCCGTCATCGGCACCTCGCCCCGACGGATCCGCCGCGCCAGCTGCGTCCCCTCCTCCACGATCAGGGCGTACGCGCTGACGTGGTCGGGGCCCGCCCCGATCGCCGCGTCCAGCGACACCTGCCAGTCAGCGTCGGACTCCCCCGGCGTGCCGTAGATCAAGTCAAGGTTCACGTGCTCGAAGCCCGCCGCCCGCGCCTCCGCGACGCACGCCTCCGGCCGGCCCGGCGTGTGCGTACGGTCAAGGATCTTCAGCACGTGCTGCTTCGCGCTCTGCATGCCGAAGGAGACCCGGTTGAAGCCGCCCTCGCGCAGCTCCTCCAAATACGCCGGATTCACCGACTCCGGATTCGCCTCGGTCGTGATCTCCGCGTCGTCCGCGATCCCGAACTCGTCCCGGATCGATCCCAGCATCCGTACGAGATCACCCGCCGCCAGCAGCGTCGGCGTACCGCCGCCGACGAAGACCGTGCGTACCGGGCGGGGGTCGTCGCCGAGGACCTTGCGGGCCAGGCGCACCTCCTCCACCAGCGTGTCCGCGTAGTTGTCGCGCGAGGCCAGCGCACCGCCCGAGCCGCGCAGCTCGGTCGCCGTGTAGGTGTTGAAGTCGCAGTAGCCGCAGCGCGTCGCGCAGTACGGAACGTGCAGGTAGAAGCCGAGCGGCCGCTCCGCCGCGCCGACCAGGGCGTGCGCGGGCAGTGCCCCGTCTTCGGGCATGGGCTCACCGTCGGGCAGTACAGAAGGCATGCCCCCATTGTCACAGCTGCGGTCACATTGCCTGGGTCACGTCGCCTGGGTCACATCGCCTGGAGGACCAGCAGCGCCACATCGTCGTCGGGCGGTGTCGGCGAGAAAGCGTGCACCTCGCGCATGATCCGTTCGGCGACCCCCTGCGCGCTCAGCCCCACGCACCGCCCGAGCGCCGCCGCCAGCCCGTCGGCGTCGTCGAACATGCGCCGCCCGGAGCGCCGCTCGGTCACGCCGTCCGTGACGCACAGCAACGTGTCGCCCGCCTGCAGGAGGAATGTCTCACTCTCGTACGTCACGTCGTCGACGACCCCGAGCAGCATCTGGGAGGCGGCGGCCGGCCGTACGCTCCCGTCGGGCCGCAGGACCAGCGGCAGCGGATGCCCGGCGCAGGCGAGCGTGCAGCGCACCCCGCCGCCGTCCTCGGGCGCGAGCGGCACCAGTTCGCCGTACAGGAGCGAGAGGAAGCGGGGCTGCGGCGCCGCGTCCCGCAGGCTGACGGGACCGGCGGCCCCCGCGGGGCCCGCGGGCCCCGGCAGACCCGCGACCGCGCCGGCCGACACCACCGCCATCCTCGCCGTCGCCTCCGCCGCCTCCACCGCGTCGTCGAGCAGCAGCCCGTTGAGCCGCCCCAGCACCTCCCCCACCGCCCGGCCCTCGCGCGCGAGCAGCCGCAGCCACGGCCTGACGAGGCCGGTGACGACCGCCGCCTCGGGCCCGTTGCCCTGGACGTCGCCGAGCGAGAAGGACCAGCTGCCCCTCACGCCGGGGAAGACGTCGTAGAAGTCGCCGCCCGCGACGCCCTGCCCGCGCGGCTCGTACACGAGGGCCTTCGCGACGCCCGGGATGTCGGCCATCTGGCCGGGCAGCAGCGCCCGTTGGAGGACATGGCTGATGGTGGCCTGCCGCGTGTACTGGCGGGCCGCGGCGACGGCGAGAGCGACCCGGCGTACGAAATCCTCGATCAGGCCGGTCACTTCGTCGGGCATCCGCGTCAGCGCCGCCCGCCCCAGCATCAGCGTCCCGAGTCCGCGTCCGCCCGCGATCAGCCGGTAGGCGACCGCCGCGCCGTCGCTGCCGCCGCCGGGATCGTCCACGCCGGGCCACGGCACCGGCACGGGGCCGCCGCGCGCGGAGTCCGGCAGCGCGGGCGGCTCCTTCTCGACGCGCCCGCGCAGTTCCTCGATGCTGCACTCGCGCTGGTGCCACACGCGGGACAGGCGCGGCGCCGCGCCCTCCTCCTCCAGCCACACCGCGCACCAGTCCGCGAGCCTCGGCACCAGGAGCTGCGCGGCGAGCGCCGCGATCATGTCCTCGTCGAACTGGCCCGTCAGCAGGTCGGACGCCTCGGCGAGGAAGGACAGCGCACCCCGGTTGATCCAGTCGCTGTCGTACTCGCGCGCGTTCCGCCGCGGTACGGGGGCGAGGATCTCGGCGGCGCGCAGACCGCGCTGCAGCGCCTGCTCGGTGCTGACGACCGCACCCGGTGGGCCCGGCGGGCCGGACGGGAGTACGCCCTCGATGGCGATCCGGGCCCAGACGGTCTTGAGGCCGGTGCGGTAGGTGATGCCCCAGCACTCGGAGAGGGCGGCGACCAGATGCAGGCCGCGCCCGAACTCGTGGCCGCCGGCCGCGGCCGAGCCGCCCGGTTCGTTCCGTACGACGCGGGCCGGGTGGTGGTCGGAGACCTCGACGACGAGAGCGCCGGGGTCGTCCTCCGTCGCCTCCTCCAGGTGGCACACCAGCTCGACGTTGGTGCCCGCGTGGACGACCGCGTTGGTCACCAGTTCGTTGACGAGGATCACGGCGTCGTCCGCGACCCGGTCGGTGAAACCGTCGGCGGCCGGCAGTCCGAGCCCCGTCCATTCGGCGAGCGCGGCCCGGACGAAGCGCCGGGCGGCGGCCGGCGCGAGGGGGTTCCCGGGCAGGCTGGTCCAGGCGGCCGAGTGCGGGTCAGGCAGCCCGCCCGGCAGGTGCGTCGAGCGGAAAGTAGTCTTCCGCTGCCTCGGAATGGACCCCACTGTGGCGGCTCCCCATCGGTTCTCTGCTTACGCCGCTGGCGACATGGAACAGAGTGACAGACGGACGCCGCCCATAAGCACGGAGTCACCGAAGTGGCCGTATTGAGTCCGGGGGCGGGGCGCGGCGATGCGCGGAAGCCGCGCGGGCGGGGCCATTGCCGGCCCCGCCCGCGCCACCGCTTCTCGCGCCTCGCGCGTCTTTGTGCCCGGCGCGCTTACGCCTCGCGCGATCCCGCGTACATCTCCTCGATCAGGTGCTTGTACTCGCGCTCGACGACCGGCCGCTTGAGCTTGAGGCTCGGCGTCAGCTCGCCGTGCTCGATGTCCAGGTCACGCGGCAGCAGCCGGAACTTCTTGATCGTCTGCCAGCGCTGCAGCCCCTCGTTGAGCCGCTTCACGTAGCCCTCGACGAGCTCCTCGGTCTTCTTGGAGGCGACGACTTCGGCGTACGACTTGCCTTCGAGGCCGTTGTCCTTGGCCCAGCCGAGGATCGTCGGCTCGTCGAGCGCGATCAGCGCGGTGCAGAAGTTACGGTCCGCGCCGTGCACCAGGATGTTGGAGACGAACGGGCACACCGCCTTGAACTGGCCCTCGACCTCGGCCGGCGAGATGTACTTGCCGCCCGACGTCTTGATCAGGTCCTTCTTGCGGTCCGTGATGCGCAGGTACCCGTCGACCGACAGCTCGCCGATGTCCCCGGTGTGGAACCAGCCGTCCGGCTCCAGCACTTCGGCGGTCTTCTCGGGAAGCCCGTGGTAGCCCTGCATGATGCCGGGGCCGCGCAGCAGGATCTCGCCGTCGTCCGCGATGCGCACCTCGGTGCCGGGGAGCGGCTTGCCGACCGTGCCGGTGCGGTAGGCCTCGCCCGGGTTGACGAAGGAGGCGGCGCTGGACTCGGTCAGCCCGTAACCCTCCAGGATGTGGATGCCCGCGCCGGAGAAGAAGAAGCCGATGTCGGGCGCGAGCGCCGCCGAGCCGGAGACGCAGGCGCGCAGCCGGCCGCCGAAGGCCTCGCGGATCTTGGCGTACACGAGCGTGTCGGCGACCTTGTGCTTCGCGGTCAGGGCGAAGGGCGCGGAGGCCGTGCCCGTACGGCGGAAGTTGTCCTGCGAGACCTTGGCGTACTCGCGGGCGACCTCGGCCGCCCACTGGAAGATCTTGTACTTCGCGCCGCCGCCGGCCCGCGCCTTGGCCGCGACGCCGTTGTAGACCTTCTCGAAGATGCGCGGCACCGCTGCCATGTACGTCGGCTGGACCACCGGCAGATTCTCGATGATCTTGTCGACCCGGCCGTCGACGGCGGTGACGTGCCCGGCCTCGATCTGCCCGGACGTCAGGACCTTGCCGAAGACGTGTGCGAGCGGCAGCCAGAGGTACTGGACGTCCGTCGCGCTGATCAGGCCGGTCGCCACCGTGGCCTTCGCCATGTACGACCAGCAGTCGTGCGGCAGCCGTACGCCCTTGGGGCGCCCCGTGGTGCCCGAGGTGTAGATCAGCGTCGCGAGCTGGTCGGAGGTGATGGCCTCCACGCGCTCGGTGACGGCCTGCGGGTGCTTCTCCAGGTACGCCGCGCCGCGCGCCTCCAGCTCGGCGAGCGTGAGCAGCCAGCCCTCGGGGTCGTCCTCGGCCGGCTCGACGCCGGTGGCGTCGATGACGACGACGTGGGCGAGGTTCGGCAGGTCGGAGCGCCGCTCGCGCGCCTTGGCGAGCTGCGACGCGTCCTCCGCGATCAGCACCCGGCTCTCGGAGTCGGAGAGGATGTACGCCGACTCCTCGGCGTTGGTCGACGGGTACACCGTCGTCGTGGCGGCGCCCGCGCACATCACGCCGAGGTCGGCGAGGATCCACTCGACCCGGGTGTTGGAGGCGAGCGCGACGCGCTCCTCGGGCTGTACGCCGAGGTCGATCAGGCCGGCGGCGATGGCGTACACCCGCGTGGCCGCCTGCCCCCAGCTCAGCGACTTCCAGGCGTCGGCTCCCTGCCCACTGCTCGCTGGTACGGGGTAGCGGTAGGCCTCGCCATCGGGCGTGGCAGCCACGCGCTCAATGAAGAGGGTCGCCACCGACGGCGGCCGGTTCTCGATCAAGGTCTGTGTGTCGCTCACGACGTCCTCCGGGCCTGCGCATACTGCACGACTGGCTGGTATTTAACTGGCGAGTAACCTTCGAGTGGTGATCAGAGTAAAGCGCGAGTGCCCGGGGCGTAAGGGCCTGCGGCACGCGGCTTCATAACGGAACGGACCCGGCCGCCACCACCTTTCCCTCACACGCGAAAGCGCCCGTCCGTGAGTACGGAGGGCGCTTTCGCACATGCTGTCGCATGTCGTGACTACTTCTTCTTGCCGCCGGAGTCGTCGCTGGACAGCACCGCGATGAAGGCCTCCTGCGGAACCTCCACGCTGCCGACCATCTTCATCCGCTTCTTGCCTTCCTTCTGCTTCTCCAGCAGCTTCCGCTTACGGGAGATGTCACCGCCGTAACACTTGGCGAGGACGTCCTTGCGGATGGCGCGGATGGTCTCGCGGGCGATGACGCGCGAGCCGATGGCGGCCTGGATGGGGATCTCGAAGGCCTGACGCGGGATGAGCTCGCGCAGCTTGGCGACGAGCCGCACGCCGTACGCGTACGCCGCGTCCTTGTGCGTGACGGCGGAGAAGGCGTCGACCCGGTCGCCGTGCAGCAGGATGTCGACCTTGACCAGGGAGGAGGCCTGCTCGCCGGTGGGCTCGTAGTCCAGGGAGGCGTAACCGCGCGTCTTGGACTTCAGCTGGTCGAAGAAGTCGAAGACGATCTCCGCGAGCGGGAGGGTGTAGCGGATCTCGACGCGGTCCTCGGAGAGGTAGTCCATGCCGAGCAGCGTGCCGCGGCGGGTCTGGCACAGCTCCATGATCGCGCCGATGAACTCGCTGGGGGCGAGGATCGTGGCCCGGACGACCGGCTCGTACACGTCCGAGATCTTGCCCTCGGGGAACTCGCTCGGGTTGGTGACCGTGTGCTCGCTGCGGTCCTCCATCACGACGCGGTAGACCACGTTGGGCGCGGTGGCGATCAGGTCGAGCCCGAACTCGCGCTCCAGGCGCTCGCGGATCACGTCGAGGTGCAGGAGGCCGAGGAAGCCGACGCGGAAGCCGAAGCCCAGCGCCGCCGAGGTCTCCGGCTCGTACACCAGCGCGGCGTCGTTGAGCTGGAGCTTGTCGAGCGCCTCGCGCAGGTCGGGGTACTCCGAGCCGTCCAGCGGATACAGGCCCGAGAAGACCATCGGCTTCGGGTCCTTGTAGCCGCCGAGGGCCTCGGTGGCGCCCTTGTGCAGGGAGGTGATCGTGTCACCGACCTTGGACTGACGGACGTCCTTCACGCCGGTGATGATGTAGCCGACCTCGCCGACGCCGATCCCGTCGGACGGCGTCATCTCCGGGGAGGAGACGCCGATCTCCAGCAGCTCGTGGGTGGCGTTGGTGGACATCATCCGGATGCGCTCGCGCTTGTTGAGCCCACCGTCGATGACACGTACATAGGTGACGACGCCGCGGTACGAGTCGTAGACGGAGTCGAAGATCATCGCGCGGGCGGGGGCGTCGGCGTTCCCGACCGGGGCCGGGATGTCGCGGACGACGCGGTCGAGGAGCGCGTCCACGCCCAGGCCGGTCTTCGCCGAGACCTTGAGTACGTCCTCGGGCTGGCAGCCGATGAGGTTGGCCAGCTCCTCCGAGAACTTCTCCGGCTGGGCGGCCGGCAGGTCGATCTTGTTCAGTACGGGAATGATCGTGAGGTTGTTCTCCATCGCCAGGTAGAGGTTGGCGAGGGTCTGCGCCTCGATGCCCTGGGCGGCGTCGACGAGAAGCACCGTGCCTTCACAGGCGGCGAGCGACCGCGAGACCTCGTACGTGAAGTCCACGTGCCCCGGAGTGTCGATCATGTTCAGGATGTGGGTCGTCCCCACGTCCGGGCCCTCGTTGGGCGCCCAGGGCAGCCGGACCGCCTGGGACTTGATCGTGATGCCGCGCTCGCGCTCGATGTCCATCCGGTCGAGATACTGAGCACGCATCTGCCGCTGGTCGACGACACCGGTCAGCTGGAGCATCCGGTCGGCGAGCGTGGACTTGCCGTGGTCGATGTGCGCGATGATGCAGAAATTGCGGATCAGCGCCGGGTCGGTACGGCTCGGCTCGGGCACGTTGGTAGGAGTCGCGGGCACGCAGGGTCTCGTCTCGGGGCGATGTTGGATCGATACGTAGCTTCCATGGTCCCACGGACGGGGGGCGGGCCTCGGTTTGGGCCGTCCGGCGGGCCGCTGGTACGCTGAGCAGCTGTGTCTCACAACCCTCGGAGTAGCTCTCCGGCCGGCGGGACACTCATCGAAGATCCAACGAACCTGTAGAGGCTCTTTCGTGGCGAACATCAAGTCCCAGATCAAGCGGAACAAGACGAACGAGAAGGCGCGCCTGCGCAACAAGGCCGTCAAGTCCTCGCTCAAGACGTCGATCCGCAAGGCCCGTGAGGCTGTCACCGCTGGTGACCTCGAGAAGGCCACCGTGGCCGTCCGCGAGGCCTCCCGCAACCTCGACAAGGCAGTCTCCAAGGGAGTCATCCACAAGAACGCCGCCGCCAACAAGAAGTCGGCGCTGGCGAGCAAGGTTGCCTCCCTGCAGGGCTGAGCATTCGCTTGTACGACCCGCACGACCGCCGGTAGGGACTCAGCGGGCCCTCTCTTCCGCTCCTGATCCGGCACCTCGCGCCGCACGCGGCCTGCGTTCGCCACGCGGGTGCGGCGCATCAAAGCTTTGACAGGCTTCATGGCTTCACACGTCGGCCCCGGCCACTGTCCTCCCCAGGACGGCGGCCGGGGCCTTCGTGGTTTTCCTCGGCGGGGGCTACCGGTGATGGGTGGCGGGGGGGCGCCGGTAACGGGGGCTACCGGTGATGGGTGGCGGGGGCTACCGGTGGCGGGCGGCGCGGGCGACGGTGACGACCGCCTTCTCCAGCGCGTACTCCGGGTCGTCGCCGCCGCCCTTGACTCCGGCGTCGGCCTCGGCGACGGCCCGCAGCGCGAGTGCCACGCCGTCCGGTGTCCAGCCGCGCATCTGCTGCCGTACGCGGTCGATCTTCCACGGGGGCATGCCGAGCTCGCGGGCGAGGTCGGCGGGGCGGCCGCCGCGGGCGGAGGACAGCTTGCCGATGGCCCGTACGCCCTGGGCCAGGGCGCTGGTGATCAGAACGGGCGCCACGCCGGTGGACAGCGACCAGCGCAGGGCCTCCAGGGCCTCGGCCGCCCGGCCCTCCACCGCGCGGTCGGCGACCGTGAAGCTGGAGGCCTCGGCGCGGCCCGTGTAGTACCGCCCGACGACAGCCTCGTCGATGGTCCCTTCGACGTCCGCGCACAGCTGGGCCACGGCACTCGCCAGCTCACGCAGGTCGCTGCCGATGGAGTCGACCAGGGCCTGGCCCGCCTCGGGCGTCGCGGAGCGGCCCAGCGCGCGGAATTCGGACCGTACGAACGACAGGCGCTCGGCGGGCTTGGTGGTCTTGGGGCAGGCGACCTCGCGGGCCCCCGCTTTGCGCGCCGCGTCGAGCAGCCCCTTGCCCTTCATACCACCCGCATGGAGCAGTACGAGCGTGATCTCCTCGGCGGGCGCTTCGAGGTAGGCCTTCACGTCCTTGATCGTGTCGGCGGAGAGGTCCTGCGCGTTGCGCACGACGACGACCTTGCGCTCGGCGAAGAGCGAAGGGCTCGTCAGCTCGGCGAGGGTGCCGGGCTGCAGCTGGTCGGGCGTGAGGTCGCGCACGTCGGTGTCGGCGTCGGCGGCGCGGGCGGCCGCCACCACCTGCTGCACGGCGCGGTCGAGCAGCAGGTCCTCCTGCCCCACGGCGAGGGTGAGGGGGGCGAGCGGATCGTCGGTCGAATTCTTCCTGGTGGCCATCGTGGTCCAGCATCCCACGGCCCACTGACAGCCCCGTCCGTGTTGGAGAATGGGCAGGTGAGCGATGTGAGACACGTACTCGTACTGCCGGACCGGGATGCCGCCGAGGAGGTGGCCCTGGAGCTTGGCGAACGCTTCGGAGCCGTTGAGGAGCCACAGCTCGTCCGGGACGCGCTGTCCGGCGAGGACGATGCCGAGGACGCGCAGTGGCTCGTCGTGGTCGAGGACCCGGACGGGCGTCTCGACTCCGGGGAACTGCACGCGCTGGCCGGCGAGTACGAGGGCTGGCTCGAACGGCCCTGACCCCGGACCTCTGACACCTGCCCCCGGGCCACTGGTCCTAGGCCGATTGGCCGAGGCGGGCGGGGGCGGGCCGTCGATAGCGTGCGGCCATGACGACCACCGAACCGGCGCGCACCCGCGAGCAGCGCAAACAGGACGTATTCGACCGGCTGGCGAAGGACGACGACCTCTGGGCCGCCACGGCGTCGCCGGACGGTGAGCCGTGCCTTGTGCCGCTGTCGTTCGTCTGGGACCGCGACACGCTCCTGATGTGCACCCGGCGGACGAACCCCACGGCACGGAACCTGACACCCGCCGGTGAGGTACGGGTCACCCTCGGGCACACCAGGGACGTGGTGCTCATCGAGGGCACCGCCGAACCGGTCGAGGGGGCGGAGTTGGCAACGGAGTCGGCCGACGCCTTCGCGACGAAGCTGGGCGGCTGGGACCCGCGGAACCGGACGTCCTGGGTGTACCTCCGCATCACCCCGCGAACCGTGAAGGCCTGGCGCGAGGAGAACGAACTGGCCGAGCGCGAACTGATGCGGGACGGCTCCTGGCTCGTCTAGCGCACGGGCTCCGCCGGCGCGCGGTCTCCGGGCCCGCGGGCACCGCCCGCAGGCCCGCGCCCGACCCGGTCACCGCGATCGCCCCGTCCGTGTCCGTGCGCAGCACCGCCGCCCCGCCCGTACGGAGCGCGCTGAGCGTACGGGGTGAGGGATGGCCGTACGGGTTGTCCCGGCCGCAGGACACCACGGCGAGCCGGGGGCGGGCGCGGGCGAGGAGGGCGGGGTCCTGGTAGGCCGAGCCGTGATGGGCGACCTTCAGCACGTCCACGGCCGGAAGCATCGGATGAGCCCTCAGCAGGGCCTGCTGGGCCGGTGGTTCGAGGTCGCCCAGGAGCAGCAGGCTGAGGGCGCCGGAGCGGACGAGGAGCGTGACGCTGGCGTCGTTCGGTCCTTCTGGCCTCGGGGCCGGGAAGGGCGGCGGCCACAGGGCCTGCCAGGACAGCGGCCCGACCCGGCGCCGCTCCCCCGGGGCCGTCTCAAGTAGCGGCACACGTGCGGCGGCCGCCGTCCTGCGGACGAACGCGCTTTGTTCCGGTGGCTCCTGAAGCGTCGTCGTCCGGATCTCGCCCACCGCCCGGCCGCGCAGCACTCCCGGCAGCCCCGCCACGTGGTCCGCGTGGAAGTGGGTGAGCAGGACGAGCGGGACGCGGGTGACGCCGAGCGCCCGCAGGCAGCGGTCGACGCGCCGCGGGTCCGGTCCGGCGTCCACGACGACGGCCGTTCCTTCGCCCGCCGCGAGCACGGAGGCGTCTCCCTGACCGATGTCGCATACGGCGAACTTCCAGCCCGGCGGGGGCCATCCGGTGACGATCCGGGTCAGCGGCGCCGGCCGGAGGATCGCGAGCACCAGGAGGAGCGCGCAGGCCGCGCTCAGCCAGGGGTGGCGCAGAAGCCGGCGTGCGACGAGAACGGCCACCGCCGTCACGGCTGCCAGCAGCAGCCCGCCGCGCCAGCCGCCCGGCCAGTCGGCCTCAGCGCCGGGGAGCGAGGCCCCGGAGCGGGCGACGGAGGCGATCCATCCGGCCGGCCAGCCCGCGCACCGGGCCAGAAGCTCGGCGACGGACATCGCCACCGGAGCGACGGCCAGGGCCGCAAACCCGAGCACCGTCGCGGGAGCCACCGCGAACTCGGCGAGCAGGTTGCACGGGATCGCGACCAGGCTCACCCTGGCCGCCATCATCGCGACCACGGGCGCGCACACCGCCTGGGCGGCGGCTGCCGCGGCCAGCACCTCCGCGAGCCTGGGCGGCACACCGCGCCGTCGCAGCGCGGCGCTCCAGCGCGGGGCGATCGTGAGTAGGGCGCCCGTGGCCAGTACGGAGAGCAGGAACCCGTAACTGCGGGCCAGCCAGGGGTCGTACAGGACGAGCAGCAGAACGGCGGCGGCCAGGGCGGGGATCAGCTGCCTGCGGCGGCCCGTGCCGATGGCGAGCAGCGTGATGAGCCCGCACGCCGCGGCCCGCAAGACGCTGGGCTCCGGCCTGCACACCACGACGAAGGCCAGCGTGAGCGCCCCGCCGGACAGCGCGGTCGCCCGCAGCGGGATGCCGAGGCGCGGGGCGAGCCCTCCGCGTTCGGCGCGCAGAGCCGTGCCGGGCGGTCCGATCAGCAGGATCAGGATGATCGTGAGGTTGCTTCCGGATACGGCGAGAAGGTGGGTGAGGTCGGTGGCCTCGAAGGCCTCCTGCAACTCGGGCGGCACGCGTGAGGTGTCGCCGACGACCAGCCCCGGCAACAGCGCCCGCGCGTCCGGAGCCAGTCCGTCGGTCGCCTCGCGCAATCCGGCCCTGAGACCACCGGCCGTGCGCTGTACGGCAGTCGGCGGTCCCACGACGTCAGGGGGATCGCCGTCCGGCACGCGCAGCACCGCCGCGATGCGCCCGCCACCGCCGCCCGCCGGCGGGGCGAGCCGCGCGGTGAGCCGCAGCCCGGTGGACGGCAGCAACCGCTGCCACTGGGCCGCCGCCGGCCCACGGGCCGGTGCGATCACCAGGACCGGCGTACGGACGTGTGACGAGGTCCGGTCCGGACCGGCGGCGCGGGTGACGCGGGTGATGTCGGCGTTGAGCAGGAGCGACCTCGGCAGGGTGTGGTCGCCGCGCACCCGCGGCCGGGCCGTGCGTGCGTCCGAGGTGACCGTCAGCTCCGCCGTGATCTGCGCGTACTGGCGCGCCAGGCCCGGTACGGGTCCACGGTGGAGATCGGCCGCGTGCAACCCGGCCGAGGTGGCCCCTGCCGCCGCGCAGAGCAACGCGGCGGCGACGGCGGTGAAACTCGGCCCGCGCCGGACCACGCTCCCGCATCCCTCCCGCAGCGCCCGCACCACCAGCAGCCCGGCCGCCACGCCCACGCACACCACCGCGAACCAGACCGCCCAGCGGCCCGATACCCCCACCACGACGGCAGCCGCACCCCACGCGGCCAGCGCGGGCGGCACCAGACGCAAATCCGCGGGCCCCTCCTGCCGGGGGTCGGAGGCGCCCAGCCGATGTCCGGACGCGATGTGGACCGCCGGGCGCGTCATGGCCGTACGAGCGGCTGGAGATCCGCGAACCGGCGGTCGCCGATCCCCTTGACCTCGCGGAGCTCGTCGACGGAGCGGAACCCGCCGTGCTCGGTCCGGTAGTCGATGATGTGCTGGGCCAGTACAGGACCGACGCCGGGCAGTGTCTCCAACTGCTCGGCGGTGGCGGCGTTCAGGCCGATCGGTCCTGCTGCCCCACCGGCCGCCACCGCAGCGCCGCCGCCGGCAGCGTCTCCGGCGGTCCCGGGTGGCACAGGGCCTGCGGTGACCCCCACAACCACCTGCTCGCCGTCCATGAGCAGGCGCGCCCGGTTGAGCCCGGCGGTGTCCGCGCCCGCCTTGATGCCGCCCGCGGCCCGCAGAGCGTCGGCGACCCGCGATCCGGCCGGCAGCCGGTGGATGCCCGGCTGCCGTACCTTGCCGCTCACGTCGACGACGATGCGCCCCTCACCGGCCCCGGCCCCCGCACCCGGCCCACCGTTGGGCGCCATCGGGGGCGGCCCCGGTGACGGCTCCGGCCGTGTTGCGGCCACTCCCTCACCGACAACCTGCGGAGGCTGTACGGCCTGTGGCCGTCCCGTCCAGAAATGCTGGGCGGCGAAGACAGCGGCCACAACGAGTACGACGGCGAGCGCGGCCAGCGTCCTGGGTTCGAGCCCGCACCGCGACTGCACCCAGACGGGCAACCGCTCCCGCACGGCCAACCGCAGCCGCGCCGGACCACCGTCCCCGGCCGGTACACCGCCGTCCGCACCGCCCGCTTCCCGCACGTGTGCCGGGCGCCCGGGCTCTGGTCCGGGCGACTCCACCACCGACCAGGACGGCACCCCCCGGCCGGCGGAAGCCGCCCCCGGGCGACCCGCCCCGGCGTCGACGGCCCGTACGCCGCCGAGGGCCGGGCGCGACGGGCTCGCCGAGCGCCGCCCCTGGGCGCCCGCCCGGCCGGCTTCCGCAGTCCCGACCGGAACCGCAGCGACCGGAGCGGCAGGGGGCGCAGCGAGAGAGGCCGGAGCCGGGGCAAGCGCTGGGTCCGAAGGAGGCGGAGCCTTGGCCGCCGGGGCACTGGCGGCCATCGGTGCCCGGCGCGGCACCGTCTCGAAGAGTGCCTCCGCGCGGCGGCGCAATGCCGCCGACGCGGCGGATTCGTGAACGTTGCGGCGCAGGCGCCGCCCGCCACGACCGCGCCCATGGCGAGCCCTGACGTCGAACGACCGGCCGTCGACAGAGCGACCGTCGGAGGCCGGGGCGCGGCCCGGGCCACTGGTTGCGGAGTGTGAGCGTGAGCGTGATCGGAGAGCCATGTCACGAGACGGTAGGCACATCCGCCCGTCCGCGCTGATCACGGTCAATTCCCGTGGACAACCCGCCCGTTGTGGATATCTCCGCCACCCCCACGGGGGTGTTCAGCGTTTCAGTGCGGCGCGACCACGACCGCCAGCAGCCCCGGCCCCGTGTGCGCGCCGATCACCGCCCCCACCTCGCTGACATGCAGCTCCGCCAGCCCGGGGACCCGCTCGCGCAGCCGCTCCGCCAGTCGTTCGGCCCGCTCGGGAGCCGCCAGGTGGTGCACCGCGATGTCCACGGGGCGTGTGCCCGCCCGCTCGGCGACGATCTCCTCCAGCCGCGCGATCGCCTTGGAGGCCGTACGTACCTTCTCCAGCATCTCGATGCGGCCACCGTCCAGCTCCAGCAGCGGCTTGACCGCGAGCGCCGACCCGAGCAGCGCCTGCGCGGCGCCGATGCGGCCGCCGCGGCGCAGGTAGTCCAGCGTGTCCACGTAGAAGTACGCCGACATGCCCGCCGCACGCTTCTCCGCGGCGGCCACCGCCTCGTCCACCGTGCCGCCCGCGTCGACGATCTCCGCCGCAGACAGCGCGCAGAAGCCCAGTGCCATCGCGACCATTCCGGTGTCCACCACGCGCACCGGCACCGGGGCGCCGTGCGCGGCGAGCACGGCGGCGTCGTACGTGCCGGAGAACTCGGAGGAGAGGTGCAGCGACACGATGGCGGTCGCCCCGGCTTCCGCCGCCGCGCGATAGGTCGCGGCGAAAACCTCGGGGCTCGGCCTCGATGTCGTCACGAACCGGCGTTTCTGCAGTGCCAGAGCCAGTGAGCGGGCCGAAATCTCGGTGCCCTCCTCGAGGGCCTGATCGCCGATGACGACGGTCAACGGCACCGCGGTGATGCCGTGCCGCTCCATCGTCTGCTGCGGCAGGTAGGCCGTTGAATCGGTGACGATAGCGACATGGCGGGACATGAGCGGGAGGTTACCCGGCCAGGGCGCCCGGCGGCAGCCCGGGCCCTCTCAATGATCCACCGGGGTACCGGAACCGTCTCAGACGGTGCCCTCCGGGCGGGCCGTCTTCTGCCACGGGTACGTGGTCTGCGCGCGAGGATCACGCGCCGTGATCGCCTGGGGCCCGGCAGCCGCCCGGCGCGCCGCGTCGGCCACGTCCTTGCGGTCCGCCGCCCCAGCAGCGCGGTCCGTCACATCCGTCGCGTCCGCCGCCGGCCAGGAGGCGTCCGCGTCGGGCCCCGTGGCCCAGTGCCGCAGCGCCCCCGACTCCACCTCGATCTGCGCGCTCAGGGAGGCGAGGTCGTCGTCGGCGAACCGCTGGGCCCGGTCCCGCGCCGCCCACCGCAGCGAGTCCGCCGCATGCGTCACCCGTTCCGTACGCTCACGCAGGTCCGGCAGCAGCTCCGCGACCCGCGCCTTGTCCGGCTCGCGCTCCAGCCGCCTCAGGTCGTCGTCCAGTTCGTGCCCGTGCGCGCTCAGTCGCTCGAACAGGCCGAGCGACTCCGACAGCGAGGCGTCCTCCACGACGCCGGCGTTCAGCGCCTCCTGGGTGGCCTTCATCGACGTGCGCAGAGAAAGCCGCAACTGGGCCAGCTCACCGGCGACGCCCACCTGCCCGAAGCTTTTCGCCCGCAGGGTGGTGTCCTCGACGGTGCGTCGCGCCTGCGTGAGCGTACGGTCCACGCCGCGCTTGGCCGCACCGACCGCTTTCACGCTCACGTACACCCCCGTCGCCACGAACGCCACGAAGAGCAGCGCAAGGATCAGGATGACGGCTTCCATGAGCGCCCCTCCGTTGTCGGTCCACTCGGCTCGCGTGGTCTCTCCACCGTAAACGGAACGGGCAGGCTGAGGGTTCCATCGGAACCCCCAACCTGCCCGTAGGGGAAAGCACCTACCCGCATCTACCCGGTCATTACGCCGGAACGATGTTCACCAGCTTCGGCGCCCGCACGATCACCTTGCGGATCCCCGCGCCGCCCAGCGCCGCGACCACGGCCGGGTCGGCCAGCGCCAGCTTCTCCAGTTCCTCGTCACCGATCGAGGGGGAGATCTCCAGCCGCGCCTTGACCTTGCCCTTGACCTGCACGACGCACGTCACGGTCTCGTCCACGACGTACGCCGGATCGGCGACCGGGAAGTCCTGGTGCACCACGGAATCCGTGTGCCCCAGCTTGCGCCACAGCTCCTCCGCGATGTGCGGCGCCAGCGGCGCGATCAGCAGCACCAGCCGCTCGGCGACCGACCGCGACAGCGGGCCGCCGGCCTTCGTCAGGTGGTTGTTCAGCTCGGTGATCTTGGCGATGGCGGTGTTGAAACGCATCCCCGCCATGTCCTGCCCGGCGCCGTCGATCGCCTTGTGCAGGGCACGCAGCGTGTCCTCGTCGGGCTCCGTGTCGACGACCGTGACCTCGCCCGTCGTCTCGTCGACGACATTGCGCCACAGCCGCTGCAGCAGCCGGTACTGGCCGACCACCGCGCGCGTGTCCCACGGCCGCGACACGTCCAGCGGACCCATCGCCATCTCGTACAGCCGCAGCGTGTCCGCGCCGTACTCGGCGGAGATCTCGTCCGGAGTGACCGCGTTCTTCAGGGACTTCCCCATCTTGCCCAGGACGCGGCTGACCTTCTCGCCCTGGTACCAGAAGCTGCCGTCGCGCTCCTCGACCTCGGCCGCCGGCACCGCGATGCCGCGCGAGTCCCGGTAGACGAAGGCCTGGATCATGCCCTGGTTGTACAGCTTGTGGAACGGCTCGGACGACGACACATGTCCCAGGTCGAACAGCACCTTGGACCAGAACCGCGCGTACAGCAGGTGCAGTACTGCGTGCTCGGCGCCGCCGACATACAGATCCACGCCGCCGTGCGGCATGCCCTCGCGCGGCCCCATCCAGTACTGCTCGATCGCGGGGTCGACCAGCTTCTCGCTGTTGTGCGGGTCCAGGTAGCGCAGCTCGTACCAGCAGGAACCGGCCCAGTTGGGCATGGTGTTGGTCTCGCGCCGGTACTTCTTCGGACCGTCGCCCAGGTCCAGCGTCACATTGACCCAGTCCTCGTTGCGCGACAGCG
This sequence comes from Streptomyces sp. TRD_SC_5, assembly GCF_056836825.1. Classification (NCBI taxonomy): domain Bacteria; kingdom Bacillati; phylum Actinomycetota; class Actinomycetes; order Kitasatosporales; family Streptomycetaceae; genus Streptomyces; species Streptomyces sp. TRD_SC_5. The sequence goes on from NZ_JBWZZS010000001.1 coordinate 2,300,272, forward strand.
GCGTCTCGGGCCGGGAGTCGGCGTCGTCCGGGTCGAAGGTCCGCGGCGAGTAGTCGTCGACCTCCGGCAGCTCCAGCGGCAGCATCGACTCGGGCAGCGGGTGGGCGATGCCGTCCTCGTCGTAGACGATCGGGAAGGGCTCGCCCCAGTAGCGCTGCCGGCTGAACAGCCAGTCGCGCAACCGGTAGTTGACGGTGCCCTCACCGATGCCGCGTGCGGCCAGCCACTCGGTGATCTTCGCCTTGGCGTCGACGACACCCAGGCCGTCCAGCGAGATGTCCTCGCCCGCCGAGTTCACGATCTTCGCGTCGTACGAGGCGAACGCGTCGTCCCACTCCGCCGGGTCCGTGCCGCGCCCGTCGGACGGCTCGACAACGCAGCGCATCGGCAGCTCGAAGGCGCGCGCGAAGGCGAAGTCACGGGAGTCGTGCGCCGGTACGGCCATGATCGCGCCGGTGCCGTAGCCCATCAGCACGTAGTCCGCGATGAAGACGGGGACCTGGTCGCCGCTGACCGGGTTGGCGGCGTACGCGCCGGTGAAGACGCCGGTCTTGTCCTTGGCCTCGGCCTGCCGCTCGACGTCGGATTTCGAGGCGGCCTGGGCGCGGTACGCCGCGACAGCCTCGGCCGGGGTGGCGTGGCCGCCGGTCCACACGTCGTGCGTGCCCTCGGGCCAGGCGGCCGGGACGATCTTCTCGACCAGCTCGTGCTCGGGCGCCAGCACCATGTACGTGGCGCCGAACAGCGTGTCCTGACGGGTGGTGAAGACGGTGATCGCGTCGTCGCCGGCCGGCCTGTGACATTCAACGGCGAAATCGACGCGCGCGCCCTCGCTTCGCCCGATCCAGTTGCGCTGCTGCAGCTTGATCGCCTCGGGCCAGTCCACGCCGTCCAGGTCGTCCAGCAGACGGTCCGAGTAGGCGGTGATGCGCATGTTCCACTGGCGCAGCTTGGCCTTGAAGACGGGGAAGTTCCCGCGCTCGGAGCGGCCGTCGGCGGTGACTTCCTCGTTGGCCAGTACGGTGCCCAGGCCCGGCGCCCAGTTCACGGGCGCGTCGGAGGCGTACGCCAGGCGGTATCCGCTCAGGACGTCGGCGCGCTCGGCGGCGCTCAGCTCACTCCACGGGCGCGCGTCCGGCGTCGCGCGCTCCCCGCTCTCGAACTGCGCCACCAGTTCGGCGATCGGCCGGGCGCGGTCCGCCTCACGGTCGTACCAGGAGTTGAAAATCTGCAGGAAGATCCACTGGGTCCACTTGTAGTAGTCCGCGTCGATCGTCGCGATGGAGCGGCGCTTGTCGTGCCCCAGGCCCAGCCGACGCAGCTGCTGCTTCATGTTGTCCATGGCGGCCTCGGTCGACACCCGGGGGTGCGTGCCGGTGGCGACCGCGTGCTGCTCGGCGGGCAGGCCGAAGGCGTCGAAGCCCAGCGTGTGCAGGACGTTGTGGCCGGTCATGCGCTGGTGGCGGGCGAAGACGTCGGTCGCGATGTAGCCCAGCGGGTGGCCGACATGCAGTCCCGCACCCGAGGGGTACGGGAACATGTCCATGATGAACTTCTTGGGCTTGGCGGCCAGCTCCGCGTCGCCCGCCAGGTCGCCGCTGGGGTTCGGCGCCTCGTACGTTCCCTCTGCGTCCCAGAAGTCCTGCCAGCGTGCCTCGATGTCAGCGGCCATCGCGGCCGTGTAGCGGTGCGGCGCTGCCACCTCGGCAGCAGAATTCGTCTCGCTCATGATCCTCAAAGCTCCATCGATCGTCTCTGCCAGCGGCTGCGACATTCAGACTGTGACGTTCAGCGAATGAACTGTGACGTTCAGCCAATGAAAAATCCCCTCGCACAGGAGGGGACGCCGCGCCGATTCCGACCGGATCTTTCATCCGTCGGGACTGATCAGCGCGGCTCACTAAGCAGAAGGCGTACGGCACGCATGGCGTCAGGGTACCGCAGCGCCCGAGAGGGACGCATCGAGTATCCGGACGGCGGACCGAGCGCCCCATGGGCACCCCTTGCGGACGGGGTTACTCCGCGTATCGGCCCTATCCGGGGCAACGGGCGAGCAAGTTTTCCCACACTCACCGCGTTAAACCCTCAAACGCCGCACTGCCTGGTATGGGGCGACCTAGCATGCGGCAACGGGACCACTTTGCCGAACCATTCGGAGTCGCCCCCATGACCCCTCATATGAACCCTCATCGAAAAATACGTTCCTCCCTCGCTTTCCCCGCGTTGAGCCGCCCCGCCCAAGGAGGCCTCACCGCCGTCGCGTTGATCCTCATACCGCTGATCGCCGTCGTCGGCAGCGACAGTCTGCGCGCCGCGCTCGACTTCACCACCGGAGTCCTCTCCCTGGTCTCCCTGACCGCCGCCGTCGCCTGGGGCCTGCTGGCGACCGACCGGCTGCTGCTCCGGCCGCGCCACCGTCTCCTCGCCCAGGGCGTGCACCGCGCCACCGCGGTCGCCTCCATCGGCTTCCTGCTGCTGCACGTGACGGTCAAGGTCTCGCTGGGCCACGTCGCTCTCCTGGGCGCCCTCGTCCCCTTCGGCCTCGGAGTCAGCGGTACGTCCGGCCTCATCGGATTCGGCTCCCTCGCCGGGTTCCTCATGGTCGTCGCCGCCTCGACCGGCGCCCTGCGCAGTGCGTTCGCCACCCCGGGACGCACAGCGGGCCGCTGGCGGTCGCTGCACATGGTCGCGTACCCGGCCTGGGGGTCGGCGCTCGTGCACGGCCTGTTCGCGGGCCGGCCCGCCGCGGGCTGGGTCGTCACGATGTACGCCCTGTCCCTCACGGCGGTCGTCGGCGCCCTCTCACTGCGCCTGCTCCCTCCCCCGCTGAAGCGGGCCATCGCCGACCGGGTAGTGGCTCTGGCCACGTCCGGCTCCCTGGCGCAGGCGCCTGACCCGGCGCCGCGCGACGCCGCCACCTCCCCGCTGCCGGGCGCCGGGTTCGCGCCGCCGCAGGAGCCGCCACGGGCCCAGCGACAGCCCGAGCAGCTCTTCCGTGACGACACCAAGCCCCCGCCGCAGCGCCTCGCGGCTCCGGCCCCGCCGCTGTACGAAGCCGGGCGCTCCCCGGAGGGTCTACGCGCGGCGACAGACCCCGGCATATCGGCGGCGTACCGCGCCGTATCGGCTTCGACCGCGTCGGCCTCAGCCCCCACGGAACGGATCCCGCTGGCGGAACAGATCCCCATGACCGAGGAGCTCCCCGTCCACGCCGCGCCTCCACCGCCCCGCTGGCCCACGCCGTCGCCCCGTCCCCCCGCGCAGGCCGTCCGCCCGCCCTACGACCCCGACCGCGCGGCGTACGGCCCGGGAGCCGTCCCGGCACCCGACCTTCCCGGGTACGGCCCCAACGCCGCCGTACCGAACGTTCCCGGGAACGACCAGTACCGCGAATCGGACGTTCCCTGGAACGGCCCGACCGCCGGAACGGCCGTTCCCGGGAACGGCCAGTACGGCGGAACGGACGCTCCCTGGAACGGTCCGAACCCGGAAACCGACGTTCCCTGGAACGGCCGTAACGCCGTACCCGACGCTCCCGCGTACGCCCCGGACGCGCCCACCGGCCCGCTCCCCCGCCCCCACCCCCTCGACGAAACCGAGCCCGCGCCGGGTCAGCTCTACCGGCCCGCCGCCGGAGAACCTTGGCACGCACCCGCAGGAGACCGACGTTGAACGCCCCCCTTCCCGACGTCCCCGAAGTACGCGTAGTCGGCCTTCCCCAGTTGACGACCGGCTTCGACCTGGTCGAGCGCCTCGACCTCGGCATGCACCTGAAGGTGCACGGCCCGCTGGAGCCGATGGGCGGGGAGCGCCTGGCCGAACTCGCCGACTACATCTCCCTGCGCGGCCGCGGCGGCGCAGGCTTCCCCTTCGGCAGGAAGCTGCGGGCGGTGGCACAGGCCTCCATCAGACGCGGGGTCCGGCCCGTGGTCGTCATCAACGGCAGTGAGGGCGAGCCCGCCTGCCGCAAGGACACCGTCCTGCTCAACCGAGCCCCGCACCTGGCGCTCGACGGCGCCCTGCTCGCGGCCGAGGCTCTCGGGGCCCGCACCCTGATCGTCGGCGTCACCCGGAACTCGACCGAGGCCTCCATACGCGCCGCGTTCGCCGAGCGAGGCCTGTCCGACCGGCGCGGACAGCAACTGCGCGCACGGATCGTACGCACCCCGGAGCGCATGGTCTCCGGCGAGGCGTCCTCCCTGATCCGTGCCGCGAACGGCGGCCCGGCGCTCCCGCCCGGACGCCGCGAGCGCGCCTCGGAGACAGGCGTCGGAGGCGCACCGACCCTGCTGTCCAACACGGAGACCTTCGCGCAGCTCGCCGTGGCCGCCCGCATAGGCGCCCGCCGCTACGGCCACACCGGCCTGGAGAACGAGCCGGGAACGGTCATGCTCACCATCTCCGGCGCGGTCGCGCGCCCCATGGTGGTCGAGGTCCCCACAGGTGTGCCCCTGCGTTACGTCCTCCAGATGGCCGGAGCCCCGCCGCTCCCCCAGGGCGTGCTGACGGGCGGCTATCACGGCAACTGGATCGACGCGGTCGCCGCGCACGACGCCGTGATCTCCCGCGAGTCCCTCGCCTCGTTCGGCGGCGCACTGGGGGCGGGCGCGATCCTCCCGATCGGCCCCGAGACCTGCCCGCTGGGCGAGTCGCTGCGCGTAGCGAACTGGCTGGCCGCGGAGACAGCCGGCCAGTGCGGCCCCTGCCGCCTGGGCCTGCCCGCCGCCGCCGGCGGCCTCTCGGACGTACTCAACGGAGGAGGTCAGGCCGCCCTGGAGGCGCTGCGCGAAGTGACGCAGGCCGTGAAGGGCCGGGGCGCGTGCAAGCACCCCGACGGTTCGGTGCGCTTCTTCGTCTCCACCCTCAACGCCTTCACCGACGACCTCGCGGCGCACGTCCTGGGCGGCGGCTGCGGCCGCGAGACGGTGGGCGTACTGCCCCTGCCGGGCCCCGGTTACGAGGAAGAGGGCATCCCGAGCGGCGAGAAGTTCGCGGTGGACTGGACGCTGTGCAAGGGCCACGGCCTGTGCGCGGACATCGTCCCCGAGCTGATCCGTCTCGGTCCCGACGGCTACCCGGCGCTCGCGGACGCGTCGGTCCCGGTGCACCTGCGGGGGCGCGCGCAGCGTGCCGTACGCCGCTGCCCCGAGCTGGCGCTGCGCCTCGAACAGGAGGCCCCCGAGCGCCCGGCCCGTCCCGCGTTGCCGCCCGGCGGCAGAAAGGCGCTGGGAAGCGGCAGGGACTGAGCCGCCCCGGAAACGCGAAGGTCCCCCGGTCGATTCGACCGGGGGACCTTCGTCCTGTGGAGCTAAGGAGAATTGAACTCCTGACCTCCTGCATGCCATGCAGGCGCTCTACCAACTGAGCTATAGCCCCTTGCGTTCTGCCGCTTCGCGGGCTTCCCCGGCGGCTCCGCCAACATTACACGGTCCCCCCGGCCCTCCACCAAATCCTTTGTCCGCACACCCGTTCTGTCCCTTTACGCCCGGTACTGTCAGCCCGCGTGACCGTGACCGCGCAGACCACCGCCGCCCGCCCCGCCCTCGCCAGGCGGCCGATACTCGTCGCCGCCTCGGTCTGCCTGCTCTCCTTCGCGGCCTTCTGGGCCGCCCAGCGTGCCGCCGGCGTATCGATGATCGACCTGATGGTCTACCGGGCCGAGGGCGAGACCGTACGCGCGGGCCAGGACCTCTACGCGATGCGCGCCACCGAGGCGAACCTGCCGACCACCTATCCCCCTTTCGCCGCCCTCCTGTTCACCCCGCTGACGCTCCTCGGCGTCCCCGAAATGCGCACCCTCGCGACCGCCGGGAACCTCGTCCTGCTCGTCGCGCTGGTCCGCCTGTCGCTGCGGCTGGTGGGCCGCGAGAGCGCCACCGCCGTCCTGTTGACCGCCGCGTTCGCCGTCTGGTGCGAGCCGGTGTGGACGACGCTGCGGTACGGGCAGATCAACCTGCTGCTCGCGGCGGCCGTGCTGTGGGACCTCACCCGCCGCGACGGCCACCGGTGGGCGGGCGCCGGCATCGGCCTGGCCGCAGCGGTGAAGCTCACACCCGCGCTCTTCGCGGTCTTCCTCCTGTTCGCCGGTCTCGTACGGGCAAGAGTCGCCGTACGCACGGCGCCGAACCCGTGGCTACGGCAGGCCGCGACGGCCGCCGCGGTCTTTCTCGCGGCCACTGTGACGGCCGCGGCCGTCCTGCCGTACGACTCGCACCGCTACTGGACGCGGATGGTCTTCGAGGCGGGCCGGGTGGGGCACGCCGAGGACACCGCCAACCAGTCCCTGCGCGGCGTCCTGGCCCGGCTGCTGCACACCGGCGATCCGGGCTCCTGGTGGGCCGTGGCCGCCGCCCTGGCGGCCGTGACGGGCCTCACCGTCGCGGTGGCGGCCGAACTGCGCGGGGAGAGGGCGGGGGCGGTGGTCGCGTGCGCGGTGACCGCACTGCTCGTCAGCCCGGTGTCCTGGTCGCACCACTGGGTGTGGTGCGTGCCTGTGGTGCTGTTCCTGGCGGCGCGCGGCAGGACGGGAGGCGCGGTGGCAACCGCGGCCGTGTTCTGTTCGTACGCGCTCTGGTGGGTTCCGCACGGCCCGGGACGGCTCGAACTCACCCAGAACGCCCTCCAGATGGCACTGTCGGCGCTCTACCCGCTCACGGCCCTCGCCGTGCTGTTCACCCTGTTCACGCTGTGGCGAACGAATAGAAGCGCTTGAGCGTGCAGTGCTCGTCGAGCAGCCGTCCGTAGATCGGCTCCCCTTCGAGTTCGCGGTACGTCTCGATGGGGTCGCCTTTTATGATCAGCGCCCGGGCGCATTCCTCGCACCAGTACTGGTAGTCGGGGTTGACCGGTTCCATGTCCCTGACGATGGGCGTGCCACTGCCGCACCAGTCGCATTTCCGCCTGTGTGCGCCCATCACTCAGTTCCAGCTGTGGCGGCAGGCCGTGCACACGTACGCGATACCTCCGTTGTCGCTGCCGGGCAGACCACGGACCGCATCGAGGATGCTCGCGGGCATCGCGCTCTCCCTCCCCATCAGACCGTCGTCCCCCTCCGGCGGTCCGATTCTGCCATGGCTCCGCAAGGGGGTCAGCGGTCGTGAGCGCAGGAGGCCCGTCGCGGCTCCGAAGATCGACGCGGCGGCCGCCGCGAGGGCGCATACCCGCAGCGCATTCACGTACGCATGCGCCCCCGGCGCATTCGGCCGGTTCAGGAAGAGAATGCCGAATGTCGCGACGCCGAGCAACTGCCCGCGCTGCGAACTGCCCAGGAATGTCGCACAGTTGCGCGGCGCGTACGGACGGCATGTGAGAGCCGGCAGCAGACGGAATCCCCGGCCCGGTACAACAACAAATCCCGGCCCCTCCTGGAAGAGGAACCGGGATCCTGATTGTGGAGCTAAGGAGAATTGAACTCCTGACCTCCTGCATGCCATGCAGGCGCTCTACCAACTGAGCTATAGCCCCGCTGTTCTCGGCGCTGTGCGCTGCGAACAAGAAGAACTTTAGCCTGCGACCTGGGATAAGTGAAATCCGTCAGTCGTCGTCGCCGAGCACCGGTTCCGGGAGCGTCCCGGCGTTGTGCTCCAGCAGCCGCCAGCCGCGGGCGCCTTCGCCCAGCACCGACCAGCAGCAGTTGGAAAGCCCGCCGAGGCCCTCCCAGTGATACGACTCCAGACCCAGGAGCCGGCCGATCGTGGTGCGGATGGTGCCGCCGTGGCTGACGACGACCAGCGTGCCGTTGTCGGCCAGCTTGTCGGCGTGCGCGAGCACGACAGGAGCCGCCCGGTCGGCGACCTCGGTCTCCAGCTCGCCGCCACCGCGCCGCACCGGCTCGCCGCGCTTCCACGCCGCGTACTGCTCGCCGAACCGACCGATGATCTCGTCGTGCGTCAGACCCTGCCAGGCACCCGCGTACGTCTCGCGCAGCGCCGCGTCGTGCGTCACGTCGAGGCCGGTCAGTGCCGCCAGCTCGCCGGCCGTGGCCGCCGCCCGCTTGAGGTCGGACGCGATCATCGCGTCCGGCTTCAGGGAGGCGAGCAGCCTGGCGGCCCGGCGCGCCTGGGCAACGCCGGTCCCGGTCAGCTCGATGTCCGTGCTGCCCTGGAACCGGCGCTCCAGGTTCCAGGACGTCTGGCCGTGCCGCCACAGAACGATCCGGCGGCCCCGGCCCTTCTTCTCAGTGCCGGTGCCGGTGCCGCTGCCGTTCAGCTCAGGTCTCCGTCCACATCACCGGCCGCACGCAGCTTGGCGTGCTCTTCGGCCAGGCCGCGGGTCTTGACGGCGTCCTCGGGCAGCGAGATCTCGGGGCAGTCCTTCCAGAGGCGCTCGAGAGCGTAGAAGACACGCTCCTCGCTGTGCTGGACGTGGACGACGATGTCGACGTAGTCGAGGAGCACCCAGCGGGCCTCGCGGTCGCCCTCGCGACGCACGGGCTTGGCGCCGAGATCCTTGTTCAGCCGCTCCTCGATCTCGTCGACGATCGACTTGACCTGGCGGTCGTTGGGCGCCGAGGCGACCAGGAAGGCGTCGGTGATGGACAGCACATCGCTGACGTCGTACGCGATGATGTCGTGCGCGAGCCGGTCTGCGGCCGCCTGAGCGGCGGCGTTGATGAGCTCGATGGAACGGTCAGTGGCGGTCACTAGCAGGCTTTCGTCGGCGGTCAGAGGTACCTCCAGGGTCTCACGGACCGCCGACAGCCCCGACGGGATTACTTCACAGTGAAATCCTGGCCCAGTACGACCGTCACATCGGCGTTCGCAACCGCCTTGCCCTTGCGCACCGCGCCCGCCGGCAGGCCCAGAGTCTTCGCGACCTCCTCGGCCTCCACCTTCCGGGCCGCGTCGCCATAGCTGACCTGCGACGACGTCACCGCGGCGGCGGCTTTGCCGGTGTCCACGAACGCGTATCCGCCGGTGATCAGCGCGATCCTGGCGGTCTCGGTGGCGTCGGTGTTCCCATGGGCGTTCCTGACGCCGACCCGCACGGTCGCGCCCTGCTCCGGGCTGCTGGCCGAGCCGCCCAGGATGTCCTTCACCACATTCTCGGCGGCGGAATCGCTCAGCGTGCCGTCGGGCTGGACCGGCAGCAGCGCCGTCTCGTGGGCGCCGCGCTTGGCGTGCTCGGCGAGCTTGGCGAGCGAGGCGCCGAGGTCCTTTTCCGGCAGTGAGGGGTCGAGGACCTGCACCAGGGTGCGGACGGTGGTGGTCGCGGCCTGCGGGTCGTCCGAGATCTTCTTCAGTACGCCCTGCACGACCTGGCCGAACCGCTGGAGCTGCTTGCCCTCGGCCTCGCCCGGCCCCCGGTAGGTGGCGTACGCGACGGCCATCCGGCCGCTCAGCGTCTGCGCCTTGCCCTGCCTCACCACGGGCGTGGCGCCCTTCTTGGTGTCGGGCACGTCGGTGTCGGTGTCGATCTCGATGTTGCCGACCAGCTCGACCAGGTTCTCCAGGTACGGGGTGTCGAGGCGCCAGGTGCCGCCGATCTTCGTCCCCAGTACGGAACCGATCGCCTCTCGCGTGCCCGCCGAGCCGTCGTCGTCGACGGACTTGGCGAGCGTGGTCGTGGTGCCGTCGTCGTTCGAGACGGACAGCGAGTTGGGAAGCAGGACGGTGGTGCCCCGCTTGGTGGTGGTGTTGTCCACGAGCAGCACGGTCGAAGTGGCGCCCTGAGGGGTGTGCAGGTGCAGCGCGATCACATCGCGTTTCTCCGGGCCCGACGCGGCGCTCGGAGCGCCCTCCTCGCCGGAGAGGCCGGGCAGCATGCCCGCGTACCAGAGATAGCCGACGCCGCCCGCGACGACGAGGGTCAGGGCGACGACCAGCGAGACGACGCGGTTGCGGCCGCGGCGCCTGGCTTCCTCGCGGCGCTCGGTGCGGCTCTCGGTGAACTTCAGCCAGTCGATGACATCTTCGGAGTTCTCGTCCGGCTCTTCGACGAAGGAGAACTGCTCGGTCGCGTACTGGTTGTCGTTCTTGGGCCGGCGCTGCTCGGGCACGACGACGGGCTCGGGGGCCGGCTCCGGCTCCGGTTCCGGGGCGGGGGGAGAAGTGGGAGCGGCCTGCTGCGGAATCCACTGCTGCTGAGCGGTGTCGACGTACCCGTACTGCTGCTGTTGCTGCTGCTGGGCGTAAGGGTCGTACGACGGCTGCCGCTGCTGCTGCTCCTGGGCGTACGGGTCATAGCCGTACCCCTGCTGCTGTTCCGCGTCGTACTGCGGCGGCTGCTGCTGCGCCTGCTGGTACACCGGCTGCCCGTACGCGTCGTAGCCGATGATCTCCGGCTGCTGGGCGTACGGATCCTGCGCGTACGGGTCGTACGGGTACTGTCGGTCGTTCACCGGTGCCCCTCTCCGTGCTTGTCTGTGCTCCCCGTACGGCCGCGCCGGCCCCTCAGTCGCGGTACAGCGCGCGCTTGTCGATGTAGCGGACCACACCGTCCGGAACGAGATACCAGACAGGCTCCCCCGCCGCGACCCTCGCACGGCAGTCGGTCGACGAGATCGCCAGCGCCGGCACCTCCACCAGGGACACGCCGCCCTTGGGCAGCCCGTCGTCCGTCAGGTCGTGGCCGGGCCTGGTCACACCGATGAAGTGGGAGAGCGAGAACAGCTCCTCCGCGTCCCGCCAGGTGAGGATCTGGGCGAGCGCGTCGGCGCCGGTGATGAAGAAGAGGTCCGCGTCGCTGTTCAGATCGCGCAGATCCCGCAGCGTGTCGATGGTGTACGTCGGACCGCCACGGTCGATGTCGATCCGGCTCACCGAGAACTGCGGATTGGACGCCGTGGCGATGACCGTCATCAGATAGCGGTCCTCGGCCGGGGACACCTGCTTGTGGCTCTTCTGCCACGGCTGCCCGGTCGGTACGAACACCACCTCGTCGAGGTGGAACTGGGCGGCCACCTCACTGGCGGCCACCAGGTGTCCGTGATGGATCGGATCGAACGTCCCGCCCATCACGCCGAGTCGGCGCTTTCCGGTACCGCCCGGCCTTTGCTGCTCTCCCATGCGTGCAGAGCCTACTGGCCCCGTCTCGCGGCCCTGCCTCAGCGGTCGCGGTTGAAGCGGGTGGTGATCCACAGCAGCACCATGAGCGCGAGGAACGCGCCGGCGCCGGTGAGGTACGGGTTGAGGGATTCGTGGTTCCCTCCCTGCTCGCCGCCCTCTCCGGAGGCGAGGGTCACGAGGGAGACAGCGGTGCTGTGGAGGCTCATCTGCGGCAGGACCTATCCGGGAGTCGGAGCGGAGAACTTCGGAAACTTCGCGGACATCGTATGCGGGCGGTACGGGCACGCTCACGCCGACTCAGTCGTTCACGCAATGTCCGGCTCCAGGAACCGGCCGAGCGCGCGGCGCGTGAGCACATACGCTGAGGCGGTCCGGGGGACGGGAAACACTCGTAGACAGGGGGCCACCCATGACCGACGGCAATCACGAGAACGTACCGAGCCGCAATCGCCGGCGCTTCCCGGGCATCTCGTCCCGGGCGTACGAACATCCGGCGGACCGCTCGGCCCTGGTGGCCCTGCGCAAGCTCACCGGTTTCGACACGGTGTTCAAGGCACTGAGCGGGCTGCTCCCCGAGCGCAGCCTGCGGCTGCTCTTCCTCTCCGACTCGGTGCGGGTGAGCGAGGCGCAGTTCGCCCATCTGCACGCCATGCTGCTGGACGCCTGTTACATCCTGGACCTGGAGAAGGTCCCGCCGATGTACGTCACGCAGGACCCCAAGCCCAACGCCATGTGCATCGGTCTCGACGAGCCGATCATCGTGGTCACCACCGGCCTGGTCGAGCTGCTCGACGAGGAGGAGATGCGAGCGGTCGTCGGCCACGAGGTGGGCCACGCCCTGTCCGGCCACTCCGTCTACCGCACCATCCTGCTCTTCCTCACGAGCCTGGCACTCAAGATCGCCTGGATCCCCCTCGGCAACATCGCGATCATGGCGATCGTGACGGCGCTGCGCGAGTGGTTCCGCAAGTCGGAGCTCTCCGCCGACCGCGCGGGCCTGCTGGTCGGCCAGGACCTCCAGGCGTCGATGCGCGGCCTGATGAAGATCGCCGGAGGCAACCATCTGCACGAGATGAACGTGGACGCGTTCCTGGAGCAGGCCGAGGAGTACGAAGCGGGGGGCGACCTCCGCGATTCCGTGCTGAAGATCCTCAACGTGCTGCCGCGCTCGCACCCGTTCACCACCGTGCGGGCCGCCGAACTGAAGAAGTGGGCGGAGAGCCGCGACTACCAGCGGATCATGGACGGCCACTACCCGAAGCGCGACACGGACGGCGACACGTCCGTCACGGACTCCTTCCGCGAGTCCGCGTCGCACTACGCCGACACGGTGCGTACCAGCAAGGACCCCCTGATGAAGCTCGTGGGCGACATCGCGGGCGGCGCGGGCGACCTGGGCGGCAAGCTGCGGGACAAGTTCACCGGCGCCAACAGCAGCGGCAACGGCAGCGGCAAGGACCCCGGCGAGGACGCCGGCAAGGGCTAGCCGCCGCCCCGCGGGCTCGGCATGGCGCTCGGCGCGAGCGTCCCGCACAGGGCCGCCGTGGCCGGACCCGTCGCGTACGGGTCGGTCCCGGCGGGCCCCTCGGCGATGGCTCGCTGCCCGGCCAGTACCGGCCGCAGGTGGCTCGCCGCGTCGGCGGAGCAGGCCTGGGGCCCGGCCTGGACGTACGAGACGAGCAGTTCGGCCCGGTGCATCCGCAGGTCGTCGCGGTCGAAGCGGAAGTGCAGCTCGCGGCGGACGGTGAAGAGCGACGCGCCGTCCGCCCGCGGCTCCCCGGCGGAGTCTCCCGCCGGGCGCAGCGCGTAGACGAAGGTGTGGTCGGAGGTCACTTCGAGGCGGCCGGACTCCGTCTCCTCGACGTGCAGTACGCCTTGTACGCGCGGCTGGGCGCCTGCGAGCGTGACCTTCGACGGGTCGAAGCGGACCAGCCACCCCGCGGCCGCGTGCCTGCCGTCGTCGGCCGGGGCGTCGAAGCCGCGGTCGAACTGGGTCAGCTGGTCGGGGTCGAGCAGGGTGCGCACCGGGCGGACCGTGGCGCCCTTCAGAACGTCCGGGTCCAGGGACGACTCGACGAGGTAGTCCTTCGCGATGGTCAGGGCGGACATCACCTGCCCCTCCGAGAAGTGGGCGGTGCGCCGCGCGGACGGCAGCGGGATGCCCTCGGCGCCCGTGCGGAACTGCGCGGCCGGACTGCGCGCGAAGAGTTCGGCGGGCTCCCCGCCCGGCACCGCCCCTCTCGGGGCCAGCGGTATCAGCGTGGTCCGCAGCAGCTCCGCCCGGCCGGCCGTCGGCGGCTGGTACGGGTGGCGTACGCCCAGGTAGATCGCCGTACCGAAGGCGATCGCGACGAGCAGGACGAGCACCAGAGCCTGCATGGGCCCCGCGCTCCTGCGTCCCCGGCCGTCCCCGCCCCCGCTGCCCCGGGCCTTCCAGGCGGGCCGGCTGCGTACGGCCTTCTCGTGATCGTCCAGCCGCTCCTGTGCGGAGTACTCCTGGAGGCGGGCAGCCCGCACGAACGATTCGTCGAAGACGACGGACCGGTACTCGTCGTCGCTGCCACCCGGGAGGCCCTCGGGTGCCCCCTCAGGTGGCTCTCCGCGCCCTGCCATATCTTCAGGGTAGGTCGGCGGAAGGGATCGTAAACGCCCTGGTGCGCCACAAGTTGTGACGACTTCCCGCACGGAGGGTGATCGGCGGAGGTCCGGCCCCGGACGCGCCCCGTCACGGCGTACTGCGCGGAACCGCGGACGCGGCGGGCGCGGAGTACTCGGCGGAGGCCGAGGGGCCACCGGGCCGCGAGTTGTCGCTCGTCGCGGGCACCGGAACCCGGTCCTCCCGGCCCCCGGAGGCCGCCCCCCGGTAGACCGCGGTGAAGGCGAGCGCCACCATCCCGATGCCCATCAGCAGGGCCAGTATCCAGGCCACGGGCCGGTGCCAGCGCGCATGCCCCCGATAGGGGCGCAGGGCGCCTCCGTGGCGCCCGTAGGGGCCCGTACCGTCGCGGTACTCCTCGTACTCGTCGTCGGCGTCCAGCGGGCCGTACGCGCCGTCGTGGCCGGGATCGCGGGCGCCGTACTCGGCGGCGTACCCGTCGTCGTAGAGATCGTCGTCCGGATGGGCCTTCCCGGCCCTCGTCCGGGTCGCCTCGGCCTCGGCGCGCGCCTGGGCGGCAGCCAACAGCCGCTCGACGGCGGTCGGTTCATGGACCTCGGCGGCCCGTACGAAGTCCTCGTCGAACACCACGGAGGCGAAGTCCTCGTCCGCGCCTCCGCGGTCGACAGGGTCCTCAGGGTCCCAGCCGTCCTGGAACGGCCTGCCCCCCACGTCGTCCGGCACTCGTTCAGCGTAGACCTGGACGGTCGTTTTGGGCAGAGAACGTGCGAACCAGAGCTTCGCTAACGCGTGTGACCGTCGCCCGTCACGATGTACTTCGTCGAGGTCAGCTCGGGAAGGCCCATCGGACCGCGCGCGTGCAGCTTCTGCGTCGAGATGCCGATCTCGGCGCCGAAACCGAACTGACCGCCGTCGGTGAAACGGGTGGACGCGTTCACCGCGACCGTCGTGGAGTCCACCAGCTGGGTGAAGCGGCGTGCGGCGGCCTGCGACGTCGTGACGATGGCCTCGGTGTGCCCGGAGGTCCAGCGGCGGATGTGGGTGACGGCCCCGTCCAGCGAGTCGACGACGGCGGCGGCGATGTCGTACGACAGGTACTCGGCCTCCCAGTCGTCCTCCGTGGCCGCCACGACGGCCGCCTTGGACCCGTCGGCGTACGGGAGCACCCGCTCGTCGCCGTGGACCGTGACGCCCGCCTCGGCGAGCGCGTCCAGCGCGCGGGGCAGGAAGGCGTCGGCGATCTCCCGGTGGACGAGGAGCGTCTCGGCGGCGTTGCAGACGCTGGGCCGCTGCGCCTTGGAGTTCACCAGGATGGCGACGGCCATGTCGATGTCGGCCTCGGCGTCCACGTAGACGTGGCAGTTGCCGGTGCCCGTCTCGATGACGGGGACGGTGGACTCCTCGACGACCGTACGGATCAGGGACGCGCCGCCGCGCGGGATCAGCACGTCGACCAGACCGCGGGCGCGCATCAGCTCACGTACCGAATCGCGGGACTCTCCCGGCACGAGCTGCACCGCGTCGGCGGGCAGGCCGGCCCCGGCGATCGCGTCGCGCAGGACGCCGACGAGGGCCGTGTTGGAGGCGTACGCCGACGACGAGCCGCGCAGCAGTACCGCGTTGCCGGACTTCAGACAGAGCGCCGCCGCGTCCACGGTCACGTTCGGCCGGGCCTCGTAGATGATCCCGACGACGCCGAGCGGCACGCGCACCTGCCGCAGGTCGATGCCGTTGGGCAGGGTGGAGCCGCGTACGACCTCGCCGACCGGGTCGGGCAGCCCCGCCACGTCCCGTACGTCGGACGCGATGGCGGCGACCCGCTCGGCGGTCAGCGTCAGCCGGTCGATGACCGTCTCGCTCGTGCCGGCGGCGCGGGCCTTGGCGACGTCCTGCGCGTTGGCCTCGACGATCTCGTCCGTACGGGCCTCGAGCGCGTCGGCCACGGCCAGCAGCGCGGCGTCCTTGACGGAGCGCGGGAGTGGCGCGATCTCGTCGGCGGCGGCGCGGGCCCGCCGGGCGGTCAGCGTGACGGGGGACGCGGCGGCCGCGGTCGGGTCGGTGCCTGCGAGAGGAGAGTGCGAGGTCATACCCGCAGGGTAATGCGCGCTCTGTGTGCGTTCACCGGGTATCCCGCTCCGCGAGACGGTCCGTCCCGGCCACAGCCGCCTTACGAGACAGCTCCACCGGGCACGGCCGCGCCCCCACGATCACAGCAGTCAGTACGGATGCACGCCGACCGGCGCCGCGGGCGGCGGGCCGTACCCCTCGGCGATCCGCTGGTGATAGGTGTCCCGGTCGATGACCTCCAGGCCCACGATCTCCCACGGCGGCAGCTTCGACGTCGACCGGTGCTCGCCCCACAGCCGCAGCGCGACGGCCGCGGCGTCGTGCAGGTCCCGCGCCTCTTCCCAGTACCGGATCTCCGCGTGGTCGTCGGCGTATCTGCTGGTCAGCAGAAAGGGATGGTCGTGGGCGAGCTGTTCCAGACCTCGCCTGACCTCCTGCAGCGGCGCCTCGGCGCCCGAGACGCTGAGGGTGATGTGCCAGAGCCTCGACGCCTCCCGCGTGTCGTGGGCCTCATGGCCGGGCGCCGGCCCCTGGTCCTGCTCCGGGGCGTCGTCGAAGTCCGCCCCCGCCCCGACACTGGTCAGGGCGCGCTCGGCCGTCCCTCGGGGCAGCGCCCCCGGACGCGCTCGTCTCACCGGCGGCCTCCTGTAATGCGTTGCTGAGCTGTACCCCGCGCTGTTTCCCCCGCAACAAAGTTGACCAGTCCTGGGCCTGGCGCGGGGCGGTTTTCCGGAAGGTCTCTGCCGCGAGGCGGGTCTTTCAGCCGTTTCAGGGGTGGAGAACGACCAGATCGTCCCTGTGTACGACTTCGCGCTCGTACGCCGGCCCGAGCTCCTTCGCCAGGTCACGGGTGGAGCGGCCGAGCAGCTGCGGGATCTCCTTGGCGTCGTAGTTGACGAGTCCGCGCGCGACGGCCACACCCGCCGCGTCCCGCAGCTCCACCGGGTCACCGGCGCTGAACTCGCCCTCGACGCCGGCGATTCCGGCGGGCAGCAGCGACGTACGCCGCTCGACCACGGCACGTACCGCCCCGTCGTCGAGCACCAGCGCGCCCTGCGGCGTCGAGGCGTGGGCGAGCCACAGGAGCCGGTCGGCGCTGCGGCGGCCGGTGCGGTGGAAGTGGGTGCCCGTGTCACGGCCGGCGAGGGCGTCGGCGGCGTGGCTGGCGGAGGTGAGGACGACGGGGATGCCGGCGGCCGCGGCGATACGGGCGGCCTCGACCTTGGTCACCATGCCGCCGGTGCCGACGCCTGCCTTGCCCGCGCTGCCGATGGAGACGTGCGCGATGTCGTCGGGGCCGCGCACCTCGTCGATGCGCGTGGTGCCCGGGAGACTGGGGTCGCCGTCGTACAGCCCGTCCACGTCGGACAGGAGAATGAGCAGGTCGGCCCGTACGAGATGGGCGACGAGGGCGGCGAGCCGGTCGTTGTCGCCGAAGCGGATCTCGTCCGTGGCCACGGTGTCGTTCTCGTTGACGACCGGAACGGCTCCCATGGCGAGGAGCTGGTCCAGTGTCCGGTAGGCGTTGCGGTAGTGCGCGCGGCGGCTCGTGTCGTCGGTGGTCAGCAGCACCTGGCCGACGCGCACGCCGTAGCGCGCGAAGGAGGCGGTGTAGCGGGCCACGAGCAGGCCCTGGCCGACGCTGGCGGCGGCCTGCTGCCTGGCAAGGTCCTTGGGCCGGCGGGCAAGACCCAGCGGCGCGAGTCCGGCGGCGATGGCGCCGCTCGACACGAGCACGATCTCCTTCTCACCGCCGCTGCGCGTCTTGGCCAGTACGTCGACGAGCGCGTCGACCCGGTCCGCGTCGAGCCCCCCCGACGCGGTGGTGAGTGAGGAGGAGCCGACCTTCACAACGATCCTGCGGGCCTCTGCTACGCCCTGCCTTGCCCCTGACACGTACAGACACCCACTCTTGCTCGCCCGGTTCTCCCCGCAATGTACGTGAGCCGCTCCGGACGCCGCCTCCGCATTTCGCCCCGTGGACGGCCGCTCGCCGGGGGCCGGCGAGGGAAGCGCCCGGGCGAACGCCGCCCGCGGTCACCCGGCCTCTGGTTCATCTCCCTCGCGCCCAGCAGGAACTCAGGAGGATTCGGGACTCGAACCAGAGGCCGGGTGACTCTCCGTCAGGAGCTGACCGTGCGACCCGCCACCGCGCCCCGCGCCATCCTGCGCAGCTTGCGCACCACGCGCCGCGCGAAGGACGGCTTGGGTCTGGCGGACTTGGGCGCGCTCACGCGCACCCCGCCGACCCACTCCGAGACCGTGACGGCGAACATCTCGTCGGGTACGCCCGCCTTCTTGTCCCCGAAGTGCGGGTACGCGAGGTACGGCTTGCCCGCCGAGCCCTTGCGGATCACCTCGGGCACTTCCTTCGCCTCGAGGAACTTCAGGTGGTCCTCCAGGAGATCCGCCCGCCCCTCGGCGACGTAATGCATCCGCAGCCGCTCGGGCACCTTCAGCCGGCGGGCCACGCCCGGCGCCCAGTACTTCTCCGTGAGCGGCTGCGCCAGCTCGATCTTGTGCTGGCGTGTGCCGGTCTTCGCCTTCAGCCAGCGGTGGTCGAACTGCGGCAGCAGCGTGATGACGAAGGGCCGGATCATCAGCTCGTCCCGCTTCTCACCCGGCGGGAAGAACTCGGCGATCAGATCCATCAGGGCCGTCGCCGAGTCGAAGCGCATCTCGTAACTGCCGCTCTGCGTAATGTGCTTGCCGTCGTCGCGGCGCACGATGTAGAGGCAGACGTAGTCGGCGACGATCGAGACCCCGGCGCTTCGCACATACGCTTCGAGGGTGAAGCGCGCGTCCTCACCGGTGTACAGCTGCTGATCGAAGCGCATCTTGTGCTTCTCCAGCAGCTCGCGCCGGAAGAGTTTCTCCGCGCTGAGCGTGAACTTGATGTTGGAGGAGAAGAGGTCCGTACGCTCCAGAGTGCGGCCGAACATGGACTTGGGCGCACCGCGCCCGACGCCCTCGATCTTGCCCAGTACGACGTCCGTGCCGTTGCGGTCGGCCATCGCGACCATGCGCTCAAGCGCCTCGTCGCCGAGGTAGTCGTCGGCGTCGAGGAAGAAGACATAGCGGCCGCGGGCCATGCCGAGACCTACGTTGCGGGGGCCGCTGGGTCCACCGGAATTCTCCTGGTGAACCACGCGCGTGGAGACCTTGCTCCTGGCTGCGAACTCGTCGAGATACTCTCCGGTCCCGTCGGTCGAGCCGTCGTCGACGGCCACGATCTCTATGCGGTCGGCGCCCAGCGTCTGGGCTTCGACCGACTCCAAGCAGGGGATCAGGTAAGGCATCGCCTCGTACGCACCGATGATCACGGTTACATCGGGAATCTCGACTGCGGCCATGCCCGTCTTATTCTCGTTCATCGACATCCAAGACAGTCGGCACATGGGTGTGGTTGTTCACCATCGTTACTTTTCCACGTGACGCTCGCCACATCGCACACGAAAGGCCCGACAGAACGTCTCGAAAGACGCCCTGCCGGGCCGGTTTTAGACCTTTGTCCGGGTATGGACCAGCCGGCGGACGTCCGGAGGTCAGCCCGCCACAGTCGAGTCGACCCCGGTGGCCTCCGGCGCGGAGTCGCTCGGATCCGCCGCGGTTTCGGCGACCTCGACGCCGGTGCGCTGAGCCACTCCCTGGTTGCGGGCCTCGGACTTGGCCGCCAGGTCCCGTACGGCGTCGTTGAACTGCACGATGGACGCGGGCTCGTCGGGACCGAGCAGGTACGCCTTCAGCTCACGCCGCGCCTCCGCCAGCGCGTCGGCGCTCACGCCGCCCGTGATGGCGGCGAGCAGCTCACCGAGCTGTGCGGCGCCGTTGTCGAGGATCACGGCCGCGCGTACGGCGGTGTTCTGCTGCTTGAACTCCTCGACGCCCAGCTCGGCGGAGTCGGTCACGGCGTACGGCTTGCCGCTCGCGATGAAGTCCGACACGACGCTGGAGATGTCGGAGACCATGCCGTCCGACTCGTTGAAGCAGTCGTACAGGCGCGGCTCGGCGTCGGCGATGACCCGGTGCTCCCACCACCCGAACGAGCGCCAGTACGCGTCGTTCCACTCGTCCCTGAGCTTCGCCAGTTCCGCCTCGCGCGCCGGATCGGGCAGCGCGTCACGCGAGATCTCGGCCTCGTCCTTGCCGTTCTTGGCGACGCCCTTGCCCTTGGCCCCCAGCTCACCGAGGCGTGCCTCGATACGGGCCAGCTCGGCCTTCGCCGCGGCCTGCTCCGCCTGGAGCGCGGCTGCGTCCTTCGCCCAGCGGGGGTCGGCGGCACGCTCGGCGGCCGCCGCCTCCACCATGGCGGTGATACGGGCGTGTACGGCCTTGGCCCTGGGGCTGCGCGTCCCGGTGAAGGGGTGCGGCTTGTAGAGCACCCTGACGGGCTTCTCGGCGTCCAGCAGGCGCCTGACGATGTTCTCGCCGGCCAGCAGGATCGAGGTGTTGCCCGGGTTGTCGTCCCAGCCCTCCCACGTGGGGGCGTACAGAACGGTGGGGACGGGGTTCCTCGCCGTACCGCTCCAGGACTTGATCGGGGCGAGCTGCGGGCGGCCCACCTCGACGATGTCCTCGTCGCGGACGCCGACGTCGGCGAGCGCGTAGCGGTCGCGGCCGGCCCGGCCCGCGCTCCACACCTCGTCGTACACCTTGCTGAACGGGTTGATGCTCGCGACCTTGTCGCTGTCGCCGTGCCCGATGAAGACGTGCTTCATGGTGGGGATGCGCAGCATGTGGATGTTCTTGCCGACGTTGGCGGCATACAGCGCGACCCGGACCGTGGACATGTCCATGTTCATGAGGTGCGTCGCGCTGGGAACGCAGATCACCGGCACCGACGTCGGGGCCAGCTGCGGCACGATGTGGCGCTCGCGCAGGACGATCAGCGGCCTGCCGTCGAGCTGCTTCATCGTCTCGAGCCACATGTTGACCTGGTACGCCGACTCACGGGAGCCGGAGAAGTACAGGACCGTGGTCGGGCGGTAGTCGCGCAGCCAGGTGTCGACGCCCTCCAGGACGGTGTCGACGGGCGGGACGCGGCGGCCGCGCCGCAGGAACGGCAGCAGCACCGCGACGTAGGCGACGGCCAGGGCCAGGGTGAGCGCGAGGCCCGTGTAGCCGAAGACGTAGTCGCCGCTCTGGACCGCGATCAGCACGCCCGCCACGGCGAAGACGTCGAGATGCAGCATCTTCTCGGCGGACCGGTTCAGCAGTCCCTGGGGCGGGGCCGGCGGGATGTTCAGCATGCCGAGGTCGATGTTGCGGGTGACCACCGGCATCCTGCGGCGCAGGCGGATCAGGGTGACGAGCGCGCCGTGCGGGGCCTGGAGCGCGTAGAACAGCAGCAGGCCGGCGATCGTCACGTAGAAGATCGACTGCTCGGCCAGCTGCATGCGGGCCAGCAGGAGGATCAGCAGCAGCTGGCGCACCAGGAAGCGGATCGAGAGACCGGCCCGGACCTTGCCGAGACGGTTGATCAAGTAGCTGCCGCGCTGGTGCAGATGCCGGTCCGCGAGGTACGTCGCGGCGACTGCGGCCGCGAAGAACCACAGGTTCGGGATCAGCGCGGCCAGCATGACGCACGGATACCCGAGCGCGATGACGGCGGCGGCGGCCAGTTCGGACCCGCTGCCCACACGGGCCAGACGGATGGCGGTCGAAATCACGAAGAACCTGCTCCAGAGGGGTGCCGGTTATTTACGGTGCGATGGAAACGGAAATGTGAAGTCCAGCTCCACGAAGTCGGGCCTCTGCATATCGCTGTTTGGCGACTACAGAGGCCCGAATCTTAGATTGTCGAGCAGTATTACACATCTTCCTGACGGTCCAGGACGGCAGCCAGCGCCTGCTCGAAGCCCGACGCCTCGGAAGCGCCACGGGTCGGGTCCACCTGCCGTACGTCGATGACGTGACCGGTGAGCTCCGAGAGCAGCACGTCCAGCGACGTACGCGCCACGGCCTCGGAGGACAGCAGCGAGCCCGCGGGCTCGTCGCCGAACGCCTTGGTGCGCATCGGGGTCGCCGTGCGCTCCGGGTTGACGCAGTTCACGCGCACGCCGTCGCCCGCCCACTCGTCCGCGAGGGCCTGGGTGAGGTTCACCATGGCGGCCTTCGTGGAGGAGTAGAGGCTGTACTCGGCGCGGCCGCGGGTGTAGCTGCTGGAGGTGTAGAGCAGCAGCTGGCCCTTGGTCTCGGCGAGGTACTTGTGCGAGGCGCGGGCGATCTGCACGGGAGCCAGGTAGTTGACGTTCAGCGCTTCCTGGATCGTCGTGTTGTCCGTCTCGGCGAGCTTGCCGATGCGGAGCACGCCCGCCGTGTTGATCACGTAGTCGACGCGGCCGGTCTCCGAGTACGCCTTCGACAGGGCGTCGTCGACGTGCTCGGGGTTCTCGACGTGCGTACCGGTGGTGGAGCGGCCCAGTGCGTACACCTTGGCGCCGTAACTCGTCGCGAGGGTCGCGATGTCCGCGCCGATGCCGTACGAGCCGCCGAAGACGACCAGCGTCTTGCCGGCCAGCAGCTCTCGGTACGCGGCCTCGTCGGCCTGCTGCGGGGCGGCGGTGGAGGCGAGCTGGAACAGCTTGTCGGCGATGAAGACGTCGACCGGCTGCGTCACCTTCATGTTGTACTCGTCGCCCGCGACGACGTAGATCGGCACGTCGGGCAGGTACTTGAGCACGACCGAGCAGTCGTCGGTGGCCTGGAAGTTCGGGTCGCCGGCGGCAACTTCGTACGCCCTGCGGATGGTGCTGAGCTTGAAGGCCTGCGGGGTCTGGCCGCGGCGCAGCCGGGACCGGTCCGGGACCTCTGTGATGAACTCGCCGTCGCCGCCGTGCGTACGCGTCACGATGATCGTGTCCGCGGACGGGATGGCCACGTCGACCGCCTGGTAGCGGTCGAGCGCGTCGACGCAGTCCTGGATCACACGCTGTGACAGGAGGGGGCGCACCGCGTCATGGAAGAGGACGTTGCGGTCCTCGCCCTCGGCGAGGCCTTCGCCGAGCGCGGAAATGGCACGCTCGGTGGTCTCGTTGCGCGTCGTACCGCCCTCGATGACCTTGGTGACCTTGGTGAGGCCGGCCTTCGCGACGATCTTCTCTACGTCGGGCACGTAGCCCGGCGCCATGAGAACGATGATGTCGTCGATGCCGTCGGCCTGTTGGAAGATCGACAGGGTGTGCTCGATGACCGCCTTGCCTGCGATCTTCAGCAGCTGCTTGGGGATCGACAGACCCACACGCTGACCGGTACCACCGGCGAGCACTACTGCTGTGGTTCGGGGCTTGGCTATGGGCTGCACAGACACAGACGACCTACCTTGCGAGGGCTGGGAGACAAACGCGATGGTCGCACTCTCCGTGACCGTCTCGCAAGGCGGACGTCCCCCGGCCGACACCTGTACGAAACCGCTGGTATGCCTGCGGGGGGTTTTCCCCCACCCGCCCCTTCCCGCACTGGGGCGGGAGCCCCTCACTCGGCGGAGCCGCAAAATGTCACAGCGGAAGGGGCGGATAGGGGAAAAGCGCCGCAGGCGCCCGGTGGTGAGCGATGCCACAGGTGACATCGCTCGCCCGCCGGGGCCCCGCGCCGGCCCCTAGAAGGGCTTGAACTCGTCGTACTCGCGCTGCGAGTCGTCGCGCTCGGCCTCGCGGTCCCTGCGCCGCGTCGCCGCCGGACGCGGGGCGTCCAAGCGGTGGTCCTCACCACGGCGGCCGAGCATCTCCGCACCCGCCATCACCGTCGGCTCCCAGTCGAAGACGACCGCGTTGTCCTCCGCACCGATCGCCACCGCGTCACCCGCACGCGCACCGGCCTTCATCAGCCTGTCCTCGACACCGAGGCGCGCGAGACGGTCCGCGAGGTAGCCCACGGCCTCGTCGTTGCTGAAGTCGGTCTGGCGCACCCAGCGCTCCGGCTTCTCGCCGCGCACGTGGTAGACGCCCTCTTCCTCGGTGATCGTGAAGCCCGCGTCGTCGACGGCCTTCGGACGGATGACGACCCGGGTCGACTCCTCCTTGGGCTTCGCCGCACGCGACTTGGAGACGACCTCTGCCAGCGCGAAGGAAAGCTCCTTGAGGCCGATGTGCGCGACCGCCGAGACCTCGTAGACGCTGTAACCACGCGCCTCCAGGTCCGGGCGGATCATGTCCGCCAGCTCCTGGCCGTCCGGGATGTCGATCTTGTTGAGGACGACGACACGCGGCCGGTCGCCCAGACCGCCGTACTGCGCCAGCTCCTCCTCGATCACGTCCAGGTCGGTGATCGGGTCACGGTCGGACTCGAGAGTCGCCGTGTCCAGTACGTGCACGAGCACCGAGCAGCGCTCGACGTGCCGCAGGAACTCCAGTCCCAGGCCACGGCCCTGGCTCGCGCCGGGGATCAGACCGGGCACGTCGGCGATCGTGTAGACGGTCGAACCCGCCGTCACGACACCGAGGTTGGGTACGAGCGTCGTGAACGGGTAGTCCGCGATCTTCGGCTTCGCCGCGCTCAGCACCGAGATCAGCGAGGACTTGCCGGCGCTCGGGTAGCCGACCAGCGCCACGTCGGCGACGGTCTTGAGCTCCAGGACGATGTCGCCGCCCTTGCCCGGCTCACCGAGCAGCGCGAAACCGGGCGCCTTGCGGCGGGCCGAGGCCAGCGCCGCGTTGCCGAGGCCGCCGCGGCCGCCCTCACCGGCGACGTACGTCGTGCCGTGGCCGACCATGTCGGCCAGGACGTTGCCGTCCTTGTCGAGGACCACGGTGCCGTCGGGAACGGGCAGGACCAGGTCCTGTCCGTCCTTGCCGGAGCGGTTGTCACCCGCGCCGGGCTGGCCGTTGGTGGCCTTGCGGTGGGGGCTGTGGTGATAGTCCAGCAGGGTGGTCACGGACTGGTCGACGACGAGGGTGACGTCGCCGCCACGCCCGCCGTTGCCGCCGTCCGGGCCGCCCAGCGGCTTGAACTTCTCACGGTGTACGGAGGCGCAGCCGTGGCCTCCGTTACCCGCGGCGACATGCAGTTCGACGCGGTCCACGAAGGTGGTCATGGGTGGGTCCTCCAGTACATACGGAAATGTCTACATACGTAACACGCCAAGGGCGGCCGCGCTTCCCCGTTCCCCGGGAAAGAGCGTCCGCCCTCGGAAAGTGCTGTGTGTATCGCTCGACGAAAGCCGGAATTACTCGGCGATCGGAACGATGTTCACAACCTTGCGGCCACGGTGCGTGCCGAACTCGACCGCACCCGCGGCGAGCGCGAACAGCGTGTCGTCGCCGCCACGGCCGACGCTCGTGCCCGGGTGGAAGTGGGTGCCGCGCTGGCGGACCAGGATCTCACCGGCGTTGACGGCCTGACCGCCGAAGCGCTTCACGCCGAGCCGCTGGGCATTTGAGTCGCGACCGTTCCGAGTGGACGATGCGCCCTTCTTGTGTGCCATGTCTCAGTCCCTTACTTCGCAGCCGTGGGGATACCGGTGACCTTGATCGCCGTGTACTGCTGGCGGTGACCCTGGCGACGGCGGTAGCCGGTCTTGTTCTTGTACCGAAGGATGTCGATCTTGGCACCCTTGTGGTGGTCCACGACCTCGGCGGTGACCTTGATGCCGGCCAGGACCCACGGGTCGCTGGTGACGGAGTCGCCGTCGACCACGAGCAGGGTCGAGAGCTCGACCGTGTCGCCAACCTTGGCCGTGGGAATCTTGTCAACCTCAACGATGTCGTCGACAGCAACCTTGTGCTGGCGACCACCGCTGCGCACGATGGCGTACACGCTGATCTCTCTTTCGCTCGGGACGGGACCCCTGATGCCAGCCGCTCGCACGGGCCGTGGGGCCCGCGACGAGTCCGAATGGACGAGCGGCCTCTAGCGGCTCTCCGAGGGAGTGCCGGAAGGGAGGTGCTCAGGAGATGGCGTGCACAAAAACACGCCGACGGTCAAGAGTACGGGCCCGCGCGGCGGAGGGTCAAACCGGGTCCCTACGGGTCACTCCCGGGGCCCCGGGGTCACTCCCCCGCCGCGATCTCCAGCATCCTGTCGACCACCCGCGCGGAGGCGCGGCCGTCCGAAGGCTCGCAGAAGTCCTTCACGAACCGGTCGTACTTCTCCTTGGTACTCCACCGACACCGAGTCGATGTTCCGGATCGCGTCGATCAGCTCCGGTGACGTCTTGAGCAGGGGCCCGGGAGCCCGCTCGGTGAAGTCGAAGCAGAAACCGCGCGGCAGCGCGCCCAGGTCCACGCCCGGCAGCTCGATGCGGGCCCGCCTGAGTCCCCTGACCTGGTAGACCCCCGGGTTCTGCCGTTCGTACCGCAGCACCTCGACGAGCTCGTCCGCGCGTCCCTGGGCGGCCAGGTGCCACTGCACCCGGCTGATCGGCGGGAACTTCGGCACCTTCTTGGGGTCGGCCCGCGCCATGAACTCCTTCGCCGCGACGAGGAAACCGGCTCGGTCTTCCTCCGAGGCCTCCGGGAAGTACTTCTGGTTGTCCGGGGACAGCAAGGTGGGCTGCCCCGGATCCTTCCGGGACAGCCCACGAATGCTCTACTGCGCGAGGTACGACCTTCGGTCGGTCCCCGGTCAGTCCTCGGTCGGAGCCGAGACCGCCGACTGCGACTGCTCGGCAGCCGAAGTCTTCTTCGAAGCCGACGCCTTCTTGGCCGTCGTCTTCTTCGCGGTCGTCTTCTTCGCGGCGGTCTTCTTGGCAGCCGCCTTCTTCGCCGGGGCCTTCTTGGCGGCGGTCTTGCGAGCCGCCTTCTTGGCCGGAGCCGCGGCCTCGGCCTCGGCCTCCGTACCAGCTTCAGCACCGCCGGTCGCGGCCTCGGCGCCCTTGTCGGTCACCGGTGCCTCGACGACCAGCACGGCCGCCTCTTCGGCGCCCTTGGGCGATCCGGCGGGCGCGGACGCCTTGCGGGTCGCACGACGGCGCGCACGCGGCGGAGCCGCCGCTGCGGGCTCCTCGGCCGGGGCCTCGGCCTCCTGGGCCTTCGGCTGCTCGGCCACGGGGGCGGGAGCGACGACCTGGACCTCTTCGGCCACGACCGGCTCGGCGCTCTTCGGCGCACCGGCCGGAGCCGTCGCCTTGCGCGTCGCACGGCGCCGCGTCCGGACCGGGGCGGCCTCCTGCGCCACGGGCTCGGGCGCGGGCTCGATCACCGGCTCGGGCTCGGGCTCCGCGACGGGCGCAGGCTCCGGAGCGGGCTCCGGCTCCGGTACGTACACCGGCTCGGCGGCCTTCGGCGCTCCGGCCGGAGCCGACGCCTTGCGCGACGCACGACGGCGCGAACGGCGTCCGGCGGCCGCCTCGGCCTCCGCCGGGCTGCTGTACAGGTCCTCGTCCGGCACGAACTCGGGCGCGGGCTCGGGCAAAGCCATCGGCTCGGCCACCTCGGCGGCGACCTCGGCCTCGGTCTCGACCTCGGCCGGCTCCACGTGCTCGTGCTCGGCCTCCCCACCACGGCCGCGCTTCTTCGCGCGCTTGCCGCCGCCACCGCCACCAGCGGCGGTCGGCTGCTCCATGTGCACGATCACGCCGCGCCCGTTGCAGTGGACGCAGGTCTCGGAGAAGGATTCAAGGAGACCCTGGCCCACCCGCTTGCGGGTCATCTGGACCAGGCCCAGCGAGGTGACCTCGGCGACCTGGTGCTTCGTACGGTCGCGTCCCAGGCACTCCAGCAGACGCCGCAGCACCAGATCGCGGTTCGACTCAAGGACCATGTCGATGAAGTCGATGACGACGATGCCGCCCAGGTCGCGCAGCCGCAGCTGACGCACGATCTCCTCGGCCGCCTCCAGGTTGTTCCTGGTCACGGTCTCTTCGAGGTTGCCGCCCTGACCGGTGAACTTGCCGGTGTTGACGTCGACGACGATCATCGCCTCGGTCTTGTCGATGACCAGCGAACCGCCGCTCGGCAGGTAGACCTTGCGGTCCAGCGCCTTCATCAGCTGCTCGTCGATCCGGTACGTCGCGAAGACGTCGACCTCCGACGTCCAGCGCGACAGCCGGTCCGTCAGGTCCGGGGCGACGTGGTTGACGTAACCGTGGATGGTCTGCCACGCCTCGTCACCGCTGACGATGACCTTCGAGAAGTCCTCGTTGAAGATGTCGCGCACGACGCGGACGGTCATGTCCGGCTCGCCGTAGAGCAGGGTCGGACCGCTGGTCGCGCCGGTGCTCTTCGACTTCTTCTGAATGTCTTCCCACTGCTGCTGCAGACGCTCGACGTCGCGGCGCAGCTCGTCCTCGCTCGCACCCTCGGCGGCGGTGCGCACGATGACGCCCGCGTCCTCGGGAACGATCTTCTTTAGGATGGTCTTCAGACGCGCGCGCTCGGTGTCGGGCAGCTTGCGGCTGATGCCGGTCATCGAGCCCTCGGGCACGTAGACCAGGTAGCGGCCGGGCAGCGAGACCTGGCTGGTGAGGCGGGCACCCTTGTGACCGATCGGGTCCTTCGTGACCTGCACGAGGACCGACTGGCCGGACTTGAGGGCGGACTCGATGCGGCGGGGGCCGTGGCCCATGCCCAGCGCGTCGAAGTTGACCTCACCGGCGTACAGGACGGCGTTGCGGCCCTTGCCGATGTCGACGAAGGCGGCCTCCATCGACGGCAGTACGTTCTGGACCTTGCCCAGGTAGACGTTGCCGACGTACGAGCTCGCCTGCTCCTTGTTGACGTAGTGCTCGACGAGGATGTTGTCCTCGAGCACGCCGATCTGGGTGCGGTCGCCGTTCTGGCGTACGACCATCACGCGCTCGACGGCCTCGCGGCGCGCCAGGAATTCGGCCTCGGTGATGATCGGGACGCGGCGGCGGCCCTGCTCACGGCCTTCGCGGCGGCGCTGCTTCTTCGCCTCCATACGGGTCGAGCCCTTGATGGACTGGACCTCGTCGAAGCCGGTGCCGGGCTCGCGCTCGGCTTCCTTCTTGCGGGGCTCACGGACCTTGACGACCGTACGCTCCGGGTCGTCGACGCCGTTCGTCTCGGCCTCGGGGCCCGCGTCACCACTGCGACGGCGGCGGCGACGGCGGCGACGGCTGGACGCGGAACCCGCACCCGACTCGTCTTCCTCCTCCTCGGCGCGGTCTTCGTCCTCCTCGACCCGCTCGGCGGCGGCCTCGTCGGACGTGTCCTGCTCCTCGGACTCCTCCGCGTCGGCGAGCTCGCCACGGCGGCGGCGACGGCCACCGCGGCGACGGCGGCGCGCCCTGCGGTCCTCTGCCTCGTCGGACTCCTCGTGGGCCTCTTCGTCGCGCTCTTCCTCGACGGCCTCGGTGGGCTCCTGCGGCTCCGGCGCGGACTCCACGGGGCGCTCGGGACGCTCGGCGCGCTCCGTACGCTCGGGACGCTCCGTGCGCTCGTCCTCGGCGGGCTCACCGCGGCGACGGCGACGGCGGCCGCGCGGTGCGGGCTGCGGCGCGGGAGGGGCCTCCATGGTGACGGTCTCCTCCGCCTCCTCGGCCTCTTCCACATCTTCGATGTAGTCCGGCTCCGTCTCCCGGGCGGCGGCGGCAGCCGCGGCCGTCTCGGGGGTCTGGAACATCGGCTCGGTGAAGACCGGCGCCTGGAACACGGCCACGGCGGGACGCGTCGCACGGCGGCGCGAACGCGCCGGCTCCTCGGCGGGCGCGGCGGCGGGCTGCGGCGCGGCGGCCTCTGCGGCGGCCGCCTCGTCAGCGGCCTTGCGACCGGCACGCCGGCGCGGCGTACGGCCACGGGGGGCCTCTTCGGCCTGTGCGGCCTCGGGCTCCGCCGGGGCGGGCTCGGCGGCGGCGGGCGCCGGCTCTTCGGCTACAGCTTCGGCTTCGGCCTGCTGCGGCGCACCGGCGGGCGCGGTCGCCTTACGGGTGGCACGACGACGGCTGCGCCCACGCGGGGCCTCTTCGGCAGCCTCGTCGGCGACGGGGGCAGCGGGGGCTTCCGCTGCGGCGGGAGCCGCAGGGGCCTCCACGACCGCCTCGGTCCCGGCCTCAGCCTCGGCGGGCTGCGGCGCCCCGGCGGGCGCGGTCGCCTTGCGGGTGGCACGACGACGCGTCCGGGCCGGCGGAGCAGCCTCGTCCACGACCTCGGCCGCAGCCTCGGCAACGGCCTCGGGCACGGCCGCCACGGCGGCCTCGACGTCAGCCGTCTCTTCGCTCTTCGGCGCACCGGCAGGAGCCGTCGCCTTGCGCGTGGCACGACGACGCGTACGGGCCGGCGCAGCGGCCTCCTCCACGGCGGGCGCCTCGGCGGCCGGAGTCTCGGGGGCCGCGGGGGTCTCCGCCGCCTCGGCGGGCTGCGGCGCCCCGGCGGGCGCCGTCGCCTTACGGGTGGCACGACGACGCGTACGGGCCGGAGCGGCCTCCGCGCTCTCGGCGGGCTGTGCGGGCTCGTTGGTGTCGCTCACGGCACCCTCTCCGGCCGGTATGGCCGGAGCCGCGGCCTCTGTGCTGTCGGCGGGCTGGGCTACGGCCTTCGCGTCACCGGACGGCGGTCCGGCAGGGCGCGAGGCAGCGCGGCGCCGGCGGCGCGGCGGCAGGGTGTCGCTGGGCGAGTGGTTGTTGTCGGTCTCCCCGGCGGTACGCGCGTTGCGCGCGGTTCCTTCCGAGGGCTCGGTGGAATCGTTCGGCTCAAGCATGCGGGCGGTTCTCCCGTCACGCTCCCGGGCGCCACACCTGATTCCGGTCCGGTCCGGTCCGCGCGATGAAGCGCGGTACCGCCGTCCGGGGCGCGGGCGCCGCACGGGAGCTGTTGTCTAGCTCGCCGGTTCCGTACGCGGTATACGCACGGCCTGGCGAAAGTCTTCTGGTCAGTGCGCGGCCCGACCCAGGTGGCTCCCGAGTACCAGGGCTGCGCTACAACGACCGCCCTACGCGGAACCTGCACCTTCCGACGCCTTCGCGGCGGTCAGTCCGGCGGCCGTGGGTGGGGCGGCCGTGACTGCCTCGCGGTCGGGCGTGAGCGGGTCGGTCACCGTGCCGGACTCCTCGTCGAAGAGCCCCTGCGCCAGCCTGGTCACCGCTGCGGGGACCGGCGGCGCCAGGTCGGCCACAGCTCGGAGACCGGACAGGACGTCGTCGGGTCGTACGGCGGGTGTCAAATGCCGAACAACCAGCCGCAGTATCGCACAGGGCCCGTCCCCCGGCCTATCGGACGGTGCGGGGACGGCCCGCAGATCCGCGACGGCGCTCCGCGCGTCGAAGGACCGCATGCCGTTCTTGGTACGGCGCTGGACCTCGACGGTCTCGGCCGCGAGGAACGCCTCGACGGCCTTCTCCGCGTCCTCGGGAGCGACGCCGTCGAGGCGCATCTCCCAAACGGAGGCCTGCAGCCGGTCGGCGAGACCCGACGTACGCGCTTCGACCGCGTCCGTGATGTCGAGCCCGTCCGGGAGCGACCCGTTGAGCAGCTCGCGCAGCTCGTCGGCGTCCCGCGTGGCGGTCAGTGCGATTTCCAGGTACTCGGCCTCGCTGCCCGTGCCGGTGGGTGCGGCATTGGCGTACGAGACCTTCGGGTGCGGGGTGAAACCCGCCGAGTACGCCATGGGTACGTCGGCGCGTCGCAGTGCCCGCTCGAAGGCGCGCTGGAAGTCGCGGTGGCTGGTGAACCGGAGGCGGCCGCGCTTGGTGTAGCGCAGTCGGATGCGCTGCACCGCCGGTGCGGGCGGCGGGCCTTCGGGCTGTCGCTTGCCCAGTGGTTCTTCTCCTCGTGCGGGGCGGCGCGCTGTCCGCGCGTCACCCTCCGGCGTGGGGGCATCCCCTCGCGTCGTCCCGGCGGCCGGCTCACCCCTGCTTGGCTGTGTGCTCTCCAGGCAGGGAGATCTCGGACGCGGGTGCCGCGCTGGGGGCAGTCGTCTTACTACCCAGAGTACGCGCAGCGGCCCCCGCCGGTTCCCCGGCCTCGGCGGCCGGGCCCGGCCGGGCCCCGGAGGCACGGAGCGGGTGCTCCACGACAGGGGCGTGGCCGGACACCGCCCGACCCGCGCTTTCGCCCGCACCGGACAGGGGCTGCGGCTCAACGGGGCCCAGGCACCGACCGAGGCCCGGCTTCCCGGGCGCAGCACCCGGGGCCGCGGCCCCGGGTGCTGCCCCGCGCCGCACCGCCTCGCCCTGCACCCCATCGCCCGGTACCGCCTCGCCCCGCAACGCCCCGCGCTCCGACGGCCAGGTGTCCGCCGGCCCTCCGACCAGCGCACGCCACGCGTCGCGCCGAGCCCGGCGCACCGTCTCCCGCGCGCTCCGCAGCGCCCCGCGCGCCGCCCGGCCGGCTTCGACGGCCGCCCGCTTCACCGGCGCCCAAACGCTGTCACGCACCCAGTGCCCCACCGGCGTACACACACCGAGCCACACCCAGCGCACGGGGCGCCCCACCAGATTCCACCCGAGCCACTTCAGCGCGCGTCCGACGGCCCGCGAGATGTACCCGGCGACGCGCCAGGCGTGCCCGAACGCGGCGGCGACCTCCACCCCCACCGGGACCAGCACCACGCGCCACACCCACGCGACGGGCGCCACCAGGACAGTCATCACGCACCAGACCACCCCGCGCCCGAGCCCGACGGCCAGCCACGCGATCCCCCGCCCCACCGGAGCGAGCACGTACCCCCACAACGCCACCCACGGCCACACGAACACCGCCTTCCCCAGCCAGGCCAGCCCGCGCCCGACCGGGGTGAGCACGTACGCGTACAGCCACGCCAGCGGCACCACGACGAACGTCCGGACCACCCAGGCCACCGCCGTGCCCACGGCACGCCCGGCGGCCGCCACCGCATGCCCGAACGTGCGCCCCAGCCAGGCGAGTCCGTGCCCCACCGGAGTCAGCACCCGCCGGTACAGCCACACCGCCGGCACGACGATCCCGTACCGGACGACGGGCACCACGACGTACTTCCACAGCAGCACCCACGGCATGACGAGCAGGGCGTGAGCGACGTGGCCGAGCGCCTTCGCGACCGGGACGAGCACGTTCCCGTACAGCCACACCAGCGGCGTCACGACCAGCACTTGGCAGACCGCGGCCAGCGCACGCCCCACCGCCTTCCCGCAGACGGTGAGCAGATCCCACACCATCCGTACCGGGACGACCAGAACCAGCACGACGATGCGCACCGGGATCCTGATGACGGCAGTCAGACAGCCCTCCGCCTGCGGTGCTTCGCGCGAAGGCGCGGGCGGCTGCGGCTGGGCCTGTGACTGCGGCCGCTTTTCCAAGTCCATGCCTGGACAGACGCGTCAGCACGCCGTCCGGATCCCGCATCGAAAGTCCGGTGTCGATCCGTTACGCCGTTACGCCGTTACGCGCGAAGGCCCGGCCGAGGGGGCTTTCCCCGGCCGGGCCTTCGGACAGCTCGGAACTCCTACTTCACGACCGTCAGCGGCAGCAACTTCTTGCCCGTCGGGCCGATTTGGATGTCGAGATCGAGCTGAGGGCACACGCCACAGTCGAAGCACGGAGTCCAGCGGCAGTCCTCGACCTCGGTCTCGTCGAGCGAGTCCTGCCAGTCCTCCCAGAGCCAGTCCTTGTCGAGACCGGAGTCCAGGTGGTCCCAGGGCAGGACCTCCTCGTACGTGCGCTCACGCGTCGTGTACCAGTCGACGTCCACGCCGAAGTCCGGCAGGGTCTTCGCGGCGGCGTCCATCCAGCGGTCGTAACTGAAGTACTCGCGCCAGCCGTCGAAGCGGCCGCCGCCCTCGTAGACGGCGCGGATGACGGAGCCGATGCGCCGGTCGCCGCGCGAGAGGAGTCCCTCGACGATGCCGGGCTTGCCGTCGTGGTAGCGGAAACCGATGGAACGGCCGTACTTCTTGTCGCCGCGGATCTTGTCGCGCAGCTTCTCCAGGCGCGCGTCCGTCTCCTCGGCGCTGAGCTGCGGCGCCCACTGGAACGGGGTGTGCGGCTTGGGCACGAACCCGCCGATCGACACCGTGCAGCGGATGTCGTTCTGGCCGGACACCTTGCGGCCCTCGGCGATGACCTTCACGGCCATGTCACCGATCTGCAGGACGTCCTCGTCGGTCTCGGTGGGCAGGCCGCACATGAAGTACAGCTTCACCTGGCGCCAGCCGTTGCCGTACGCCGTCGAGACCGTCCGGATGAGGTCCTCTTCCGAGACCATCTTGTTGATGACCTTGCGGATACGCTCCGAACCGCCCTCGGGGGCGAAGGTCAGGCCGGACCTGCGGCCGTTCCTGGTCAGCTCGTTGGCGAGGTCGATGTTGAACGCGTCCACGCGGGTCGACGGGAGCGACAGGCCGATCTTGTCTTCCTCGTAGCGGTCGGCCAGGCCCTTCGCCACGTCGGCGATCTCGGTGTGGTCCGCGGAGGAGAGCGACAGCAGGCCGACCTCCTCGAAGCCGGTCGCCTTGAGACCCTTCTCCACCATGTCGCCGATGCCGGTGATGCTTCGCTCCCGCACGGGGCGCGTGATCATGCCGGCCTGGCAGAAACGGCAGCCGCGGGTGCAGCCGCGGAAGATCTCGACGGACATCCGCTCGTGGACGGTCTCCGCGAGCGGGACCAGCGGCTGCTTCGGGTAGGGCCACTCGTCGAGGTCCATGACGGTGTGCTTGGACACGCGCCACGGCACACCGGAGCGGTTGGGTACGACGCGGCCGATGCGGCCGTCCGGCAGGTACTCGACGTCGTAGAAGCGCGGAACGTACACGCCGCCGGTCTTGCTCAGCCGGAACAGCACCTCGTCGCGCCCGCCCGGACGGCCCTCGGCCTTCCAGGCGCGGACGATCTCGGTGATCTCCAGGACGGCCTGCTCGCCGTCACCGATCACCGCGCAGTCGATGAACTCCGCGATCGGCTCGGGGTTGAAGGCGGCGTGCCCGCCCGCGAGGACGATCGGGTCGTCGAGCGTGCGGTCCTTGGACTCCAGCGGGATGCCCGCCAGGTCCAGGGCCGTCAGCATGTTCGTGTAGCCGAGCTCGGTGGAGAAGCTGAGCCCGAAGACGTCGAACGCCTTGACGGGCCGGTGCGCGTCCACCGTGAACTGCGGGACCTTGTGCTCGCGCATGAGCGCTTCGAGGTCCGGCCACACGCTGTAGGTGCGCTCGGCAAGGACCCCCTCGCGCTCGTTCAGTACCTCGTAAAGGATCATGACGCCCTGGTTGGGCAGCCCGACCTCGTATGCGTCGGGGTACATGAGCGCCCACCGGACGTCCGTTGCGTCCCAGTCCTTGACGGTGGAGTTGAGTTCGCCGCCGACGTACTGGATCGGCTTCTGGACATGCGGGAGAAGCGCTTCCAGGCGTGGGAAGACCGACTCGACAGGCATCGTGTGTCTCTCATGAGCTGGCAGGGGTGACCATCCAGCGTACCCCGGCGCTCAGTCGCCCAGATCCGCCCGGAGTTTCCCGGCCGTGGCCCGCTTCCACACCCGCGGCAGCTTCCGTTCCCCCGCCCCGGCGGTGGCGTCCTCACGCTCGTACAGCAGGCCCCAGGTGAACGACGTCTCGCCCGCCGCGTGGGCCTGGACACCCAGGGTCCGCAGCGTCTCACGCGCCACCACGCTGTCCTGGTGCCCGCCCAGTACGGACTGGACGGCCTTGACCCGCTTCGAGAACCGCTTGGCGGGCTTGCC
Organism: Streptomyces sp. TRD_SC_5; assembly: GCF_056836825.1. Taxonomy (NCBI): domain Bacteria; kingdom Bacillati; phylum Actinomycetota; class Actinomycetes; order Kitasatosporales; family Streptomycetaceae; genus Streptomyces; species Streptomyces sp. TRD_SC_5. Next base: position 2,335,510 of record NZ_JBWZZS010000001.1, read on the forward strand.
GAGAGCGGGCCGGGCCGCGTCGGCGGCGTAACGGGTGCGCTTGGCGGCCTTACGGGCGTTGTGCATCGCCCGGTCCCGCTCGTCTCCGGAGGGCAGCGCGAGGGCCGACTCCATGCGGTGGGCCAGCCGGCCGTAGTCCTTGAGGACCGCCTTGGGCAGGACGTCGGCGGCGGGCCTCGCTGCGGCGGGGCGCAGCGGCGGATCGGCCAGCAGGGCGTGCAGGGCGTCGAGGAGGTCCAGGTGCCGCCGGCTGTCGAGCGCCGCGAGGGTCCGGGAGCGCGAGTTCTCGCGGCCGGCCACGGACCAGATGCGCAGCCGCCCTCGCACCGGGCCCAGGAGGAGCGTCTCGGGTACGTCGTCGATCCGGGCCCGGAGCCGGGCGTCCAGCACCTCCTGGTCGCGTTCGGCGCCCAGCTCGCGTGCCAGCCACTTGAGTTCCGCGACGACCGGATCGGTGGCCGCCCGGTCCAGGACCTTGCGGTAGGTCCGCAGGGCGCTGCGCACCCGGCGGGTGGCCACACGCATCTGGTGGACCGAGTCGGGCAAGTCACGCCGCACGGCGGGGTCGTACGCCACCAGCGCCTCGTACTGCTTGCGCAGGTACGCGAGGACGTGGTCGCCGGCGGTCGCGCCCGGCTTCTCCTCCTCCGGCCTCTTCCACGACGGGGCCGTGTCCGCCAGAGCCCTGGCCAGCTTGGACGCCGACGTGGCGGGGCGCAGTCCGGCCTTGCGGAGTTTCTTCCCGACCGCGTCGAGGAAGGCCGGGTCGCCCTCGTCGGAGAGCTCGACCTCGATCTCGGTCCAGCGGGTGGTGGCGCCGCCGGCCGGGACGCCGATCCGCTGCGCGGTGACGGTGTCGACACTGACCTCGGCGAGCAGTCCCCCATCGGCGTCCAGGAGATGGCGTACGTCGCGCACGCTGCGCAGCCGTACGACGGGAACGACCGGCTCCGCGCGGGTCCGGGACCGGATCAGGGCGGCAAGGGAGGGTGGAAGGTCGTCCACCAGCGGCGCCCGGATCTCGTCGCGTACGTCCGGGGAGACCGGAAGCTTGAGGTGCCAGCCGGCGTCGTCGCCGCCGGTGCGGCGGCGCAGGGTGATGGAGTCGGCGGCGAGCCGCAGGTCGTCGGTGTCGTAGTAGACGGCGTCGAGCTCCGCGACGCCCTTGTCCAGTACGGACGAGACCCCGGCCACCTTGGTCAGGTCAGGCAGCCGGGTCTCGTCAGTGGCCTCGTACTTCCGCTCGGTCTCACGCTTCGTGTCCGCCATGAATCGAATCTAGACGTGAATCGGAATCATGGGCAGAGGCTATGCCGTTATGGGCCGCTGCACCCTGATCGACTGGAGCAGTCCGATCGCGACCCAGACCGCGAACATCGACGACCCGCCGTACGACACGAACGGCAGCGGCAGTCCCGCCACCGGCATGATGCCGAGCGTCATCCCGATGTTCTCGAACGACTGGAAGGCGAACCAGGCGATGATGCCGCCGGCGACGATCGTGCCGTACAACTCGGTCGTCTCGCGGGCGATGCGGCAGGCGCGCCACAGCACCACGCCGAGCAGCAGCAGGATCAGGCCCGCGCCCACGAAGCCGAGTTCCTCACCGGCGACGGTGAAGACGAAGTCGGTCTGCTGCTCGGGTACGAACTGTCCCGTGGTCTGGCTGCCCTTGAAGAGGCCGGTGCCGGTGAGGCCGCCGGAGCCGATCGCGATGCGTGCCTGGTTGGTGTTGTAGCCGACGCCCGCCGGGTCCAGTTCGGGGTTGGCGAACGCGGCGAAGCGGTTGATCTGGTACTCGTCGAGCAGGCCGATCTGCCAGACGACGACGGCGCCGATGGTGCCCGTGCCGATGAGGCCGAGGACCCAGCGGTTGGAGGCACCGGAGGTGAGCAGCACCCCGAGGATGATCACCGCTATGACCATGACCGAGCCGAGGTCGGGCATCAGCATGATGACGACGATCGGTACGACGGCGAGGCACAGCGCCTTGACCACGGTGCGGTGGTCGGGATGATCCTGGTCGCCCGCGTCGACGCGGGCGGCGAGCAGCATGGCCATGATCAGGATGATCGTGATCTTGGTGAACTCGGAGGGCTGGAGGGAGAACCCGCCACCGATCACGATCCAGGCGTGCGCGCCGTTGATGGTCGCGCCGAGCGGGGTGAGTACGGCGAGGACCAGCACCACGGACAGGCCGTAGAGGACCGGGACCGCGCCGCGCAGGGTGCGGTGTCCCAGCCAGATCGTGCCGATCATCAGGGCGAGGCCGATGCCGGTGTTGAGGATGTGACGCCAGAGGAAGTACTCCGGGTCGCCCTGGTTGAGCTGGTCGCGTGTGCGGGTCGCGGACCAGACGAGCAGCGCGCCGATGACGGACAGCGCGAGCGACGCCCAGAGCAGCGGCCAGTCGAGTCTGCGCACCATGGAGTCGCGGGCGGTGAGCTTGGCGAGGGTGCCGCGCTCGGGGGCGTACCGCTGGACGGAGAAACCGTGTGGGCCGGCCATCAGTCGCCGCTCCTGCCGATAGCGATCTGCTGGTCCGCAGCCGGGTCCTTGGGCTTCTCGGGTACGTACGGCCTGATCTCCGGCGCGTCGATGGAACCGTCCGAACCGATCTTCGGGAGCTCCTTCTGCGGCTTGGGGAGAAGCGCCTTCTTCGGGTTGATCTCGCCGTCGTCGCTGACGCCGTAGAGGGCGTCGTAGATGTTCCGCACGGCGGGGCCGGAGGCGCCGGAGCCCGTGCCGCCCTGGGAGATCGTCATGACGATCGTGTAGTCGTCGGTGTAGGTCGCGAACCACGAGGTGGTCTGCTTGCCGTAGACCTGGGCGGTGCCAGTCTTGGCCCGCATCGGGATCTTGTCCTGAGGCCAGCCGCCGAACCGCCAGGCGGCGGTGCCGCCGGGCTCGACGACGGAGCGCAGGCCCTTGTCGAGGTCACTGATCGTTTCGGCGTCGACGGGCAGCTTGCCGTCGCTCTTGGGTTTGATCTCCTCGATCCTCTTGCCGTCGGGGCTGATCACGGCCTTGCCGAGGGTGGGGTTGTAAACGGTGCCGCCGTTGCTGATGGCGGCGTAGGCGGTGGCCAGCTGGATGGGGGTGATGAGAACGTCGCCCTGGCCGATGGCGAAGTTGATGCTGTCGAAGGCCTTCAGCTGGTTGCCTTCGAGGCAGCTCTCGTAGGCGATCTGCTCGACGTAGCTGCCGCCCTTCTTGCCCTGCTTGCACCAGGCGTCCTTGTTGGCCTCCCAGAAGTTCTGCTTCCACTGGCGGTCGGGGATGCGGCCCTTGACCTCGTTCGGCAGGTCGATGCCGGTCTCGGAGCCGAAGCCGAAGTCATGGGCGGTCCGGTAGAACCAGTCGTTGGCGCCCTTCTTCGGCTTTATGCCGCCGTCACGCTGCCACTCCTCGTGGCCGAGACGGTAGAAGACGGTGTTGCAGGAGAACTTGAGGGCGTCACCGAGGGAGATGGGGCCGTGCCCCTTGGACTCGAAGTTCGCGAAGCTCCGGTTGCCCATGCTGTACGAACTGCTGCAGTTGTAGCGGCCGTCGAAGGGGTTGCCGGCCCGCACGGCGGCGCTCGCCGACACCACCTTGAAGACGGAGCCGGCGGGTGCCTGGCCCTGGATGGCCCGGTTGAGCAGCGGGTAGTTGGACTTCTTGTCCGTGAGCCGCGCGTACTCCTTGCCGTTGATGCCGCCGATCCAGGCGTTCGGGTCGTAGTCGGGCTGCGAGGCCATCGAGACGACGCGGCCGGTCTTGGACTCCATGACGACGACCGCGCCCGCGTCGGCCTCGTACTTGCGGCCGGTGATCTTGTCGGTCTCCTTGCGGACGGTCTTCATCGCCTGGTGGAGCTCGTACTCGGCGACGGCCTGGACCCGGGCGTCGATGCTGGTGACGACGTTGGCGCCGGGCACCGTCGGGTCGTTCTCCGCCTCGCCCATGACGCGGCCGAGGTTGTCGACCTCGTAGCGCGTGACGCCTGCCTTGCCGCGCAGCTCCTTGTCGTACGTACGCTCAAGTCCTGAGCGGCCGACCATGTCGGAGCGCAGGTACGGCGACGGGCCGTCCTTCGCCTTCTCGATCTCCTCGTCGGTGACCGGTGAGAGGTAGCCGAGGACCTGGGCGGTCCTGGCCTTCCCCGGAGCGGTGTAGCGGCGTACGGCCGTCGGCTCGGCGGTGATGCCGGGGAAGTCCTCGGCGCGCTCGCGGATCTGGAGGGCCTGCTTGGTGGTGGCCTCGTCGGTCACGGGGATCGGCTGGTAGGGCGAGCCGTTCCAGCAGGGCTGGGGGGTCTCGTTGTCGCAGAGCCTGACCTTGTCGGCGACTTCCTTGGGCTTCATGCCGAGTACGCCGGCGAGCCGGGCCAGCACCTCCTTCCCGTCGTCCTTCATCTTCATCAGCTCGGTGCGGCTGGCGGAGACGACGAGGCGGGTCTCGTTGTCGGCGAGCGGCACGCCGCGCGCGTCGAGGATCGAGCCGCGGACGGCGGGCTGGACGACCTGCTGGACGCCGTTGCCGGCGGCTTCGGCGGTGTACTCGTCGCCGTTGCGGATCTGGAGGTACCAGAGGCGGCCGCCGAGGGTGAGCAGGAGGGAGAAGACGAGGACCTGGATGATGATGAGCCGGATCTGGACCCGGGGAGTCCGCCCGGTCTCGGGAATGTTGCTCATGCGGCGGTCCCCTCCTTGGCGCGAGCGGTCACAGGCGCTTGACCCCCTTGATACGTCCGGCCCGCGCCGCCCGCGAGCGTGCGGCCTTGACCCTCATTCCGGCGCGCTGGCTGCCGATGCGCAGCCCGGTGCCGGAGGCGAGCCAGCCGCTGGCCACGTCGGCGCCGTTGTTGCCGCTCTGGCTGTCGGCGAGCGGATCGTTCTCGGCGCGTCTCGCCAGCGCCATGACCACCGGCACGACGAACGGGGCGAGCAGCAGGTCGTACAGCGCGGAGGTGAACAGCAGGTTCACGATGCCCACATGGCGGGCGGCGGTGTCACCGACCAGGGCGCCCACTCCGGCGTACAGAAGGGTGGAGCCGATAGCGGCGACCACGACCGCGACCATCGGGGCGGTCGCGGACTTGATCTGGCCGTTCTCCGGCTTGGCGAGCCCGGCGAGGTAGCCGATGACGCACAGGACGAGCGCGTAGCGGCCCGCCGCGTGGTCGGCGGGCGGGGCGAGGTCGGCGAGGAGCCCCGCGCCGAAACCGATGAGGGCGCCGCTGGTGCTCCCGTACACGAAGGCGAGACCGAGAACGGTGAGGAGCATCAAGTCCGGTACGGCGCCGGGGAGTTGGAGCCTGGCGAGAACGGTGACCTGGACGACCAGGGCGACGACCACCAGGGTCGTGGAGAGCAGCATCCGGTTGAAGCGCATGAGGTTCAGCTCCTACTCGGTGCCATCGGCGGGAAGGGCGCCGTCGGCGGGCGCCGAGGGGGTGACCGTGACGGTGACCCTGGGAACGGGCTTGGAAGGTGCGGGCTTGGGCGGCAGGACCATGTCGCGCGGGTCCTCACGCGGGGCCTGTACGACGACGCCGACGATGTCGAGCTTGGTGAAGCCGACGTACGGGCGGACGTAGACGGTACGGGTGAGGTCGCCGCCGGACGGGTCGACGCGGACGACCCGGCCGACCGGGACACCCGGCACGAACGGCTTGGCGCCCTGCGAGCCGAAGGTGACGAGCCGGTCGCCCGCCTTGATCTTGGCCTTGCCGTTGAGCATCTGCACGCGCAGCGGGCGGTCGCCCTGGCCGGTGGCGAAGCCGAGCTCGTCGGTCTTCTCCAGACGGGTGCCGACGGTGAAGTCCGGGTCGCTGGCGAGCAGCACGGTCGAGGTGCTCGGGCCGACGGTGGTGACGCGGCCGACGAGCCCGTCGCCGTTGAGTACGGTCATGTCGCGCTTGATGCCGTCGTTGCTGCCCGAGTCGATGGTGACGGTCCAGGAGAATCCCTGAGCCGCTCCTATCGCGATGACTTCGGCGCCCTTGATGCCGTATTGGCCTGCGCCGGCTCTCTTGAGCATCTTGTCGAGCTGGCGCACGCCGCTGCGGTTGCGGTCGTCGCTGCCGAGCTTCTGCTTGAGTGCGGCGTTCTCGCGCTCGAGGACGGCGAGGCGGTCGTGCCGCTCACCGGAGTCCCGAACGGCACCGACGGCGTTGCCGATCGGGTCGACAGCTGTGGCGACCGCGTTCTCCACCGGTCCGAAGACGGTGGCTGCCGCCCGCCTGGCGCCGTCGACCGGCGACTCCTCGCCGCCACGGATGTCCACCGTGATCAACGCGAACGCGATGGCGATCAGCAGCACCAGGAGCAGCCGGCTCTCTCGTGTGTCCCTCACGTGCGGCGGCCGTGCCTTCCTGTCGGAATTCTTATGTCTGTATATCAACGATCCGCCGCACGAGAGGGAAGGCCTCGTACGGCGGATTCGTCGGAACGGCTCATCGCCGGGGCTGGGCGTCCAGTACCTGCTGGAGCGCCTCGAACTCCTCGACGCACTTGCCCGCTCCGAGCGCCACGGAGTCGAGCGGGTCCTCGGCGATGTGGATCGGCATGCCGGTCTCGCGGCGCAGGCGCTCGTCGAGACCGCGCAGCAGGGCGCCGCCGCCGGTGAGGACGATGCCGCGGTCCATGACATCACCGGAGAGCTCGGGCGGGCACTTGTCGAGCGTGGTCTTCACGGCGTCGACGATGGCGTTGACCGGCTCTTCGATGGCCTTGCGGACCTCGGCGGCGGAGATGACGACGGTCTTGGGCAGACCGGAGACGAGGTCGCGGCCGCGGATCTCGGTGTGCTCGTCCTTCTCCAGGTCGAACGCCGAGCCGATCGTGATCTTGATCTGCTCGGCGGTGCGCTCACCGAGCAGGAGGGAGTACTCCTTCTTGATGTGCTGGATGATCGAGCTGTCCAGCTCGTCGCCGGCGACCCGGATCGACTGTGCCGTGACGATTCCTCCGAGCGAGATGACGGCGACCTCGGTGGTGCCGCCACCGATGTCCACGACCATGTTGCCGGTGGCTTCGTGGACGGGCAGGCCCGAGCCGATGGCCGCGGCCATGGGCTCCTCGATGATGTGCACCTGGCGGGCGCCGGCCTGGGTGGATGCCTCGATGACGGCGCGGCGCTCGACTCCGGTGATGCCGGAGGGTACGCAGACGACGACCCGGGGGCGGGCCAGGTAGCGGCGCTTGTGGATCTTCAGGATGAAGTAGCGGAGCATCCGCTCGGTGATCTCGAAGTCGGCGATGACGCCGTCCTTCAGCGGCCGGACGGCAACGATGTTGCCCGGCGTCCGGCCGATCATCTTCTTGGCCTCGGAACCTACGGCGAGAATGCCGCCGGTGTTGGTGTTGATGGCGACGACGGAGGGCTCGTTGAGCACGATCCCTTTACCCCTGACGTACACCAGCGTGTTGGCGGTCCCGAGGTCGACAGCCATGTCACGGCCGATGAACGACATTGAGTTCCCCTTGTTCCCCATGAGGATGCGTCGGGCCTTCCCAAGTGGAGCGGTTGGCTTTTAGGACGGCGAAGTGGGTGGTGCGGGCGTGGAGGTTTCATCGTAGTGCCGCCTGCACGGATGGGCAGTGCGAGGGTCCTTCGCCATTGTGAGCGGAACACGTACCCGTCCCAGTAATGGTGACGTCGTGTCGGAGGGATCCGTTCCCCGCATCTTCCCGCATATGCCGGGGGGCGGCCGAATTACTTCGGTCGCCCCAGGCCATGACCTCTATTTGGCTGACGTTATGTCAGGAAATGCCGGGGAAGAAAAGCTTCAGCTCTCGCTCCGCGGACTCCTCGGAGTCCGAGGCGTGGATCAGGTTCTCCCGCACGATGCTCCCGAAATCTCCACGGATGGAGCCGGGCGCTGCGGCGATCGGGTCAGTGGGACCCGCCAACTGGCGTACACCCTCGATGACGCGCTCGCCCTCGACCACCAGGGCGACGACCGGACCGGAGGACATGAACTCGACCAGCGGCTCGTAGAAGGGGCGGCCCTTGTGCTCGCCGTAGTGCTGCTCCAGCGTCTCGTGGTCGAGGCCGCGCATCTCCAGCGCGGTGATCTTCCAGCCGGCCTTGCGCTCGATGCGGCCGACGACCTCGCCGATCAGCCCGCGTCGGACCGCGTCCGGCTTGAGAAGGACGAGAGTGCGCTGAGACATGTACGGCTCCTTGCGGGCATAGCGGATGCAATGCCCAGAGGCTACAAGGACACGCCGCAGGGACGGCACCCGGCACTGACCAGCGGCGGCCTACTGGGGCTGCGCCCCCGCCTCCTCCGCCTCCGCCGCCCACCGCGCCTTCGCTTCGTCGATCTTGCGGCCGTAGTGGATCGACGCCCACCACAGGCCCGCGAAGACCACGCCGAGGAAGAACATCGTCGGGACCACGAAACCGCTCGCGATCAGGCCGATCTGAAGCGCCCATCCGAGCTGCACCCCGCCCGGCCGGCCGAGCATCCCGCAGAGCAGCAGGGACAACAGCATCGCGACGCCGCAGACCGTCCAGACCGCGGTCATCGACAGGTCGTCCGACTTCATCGCGACCAGGCCGGCGAAGGCCACCACGAAGAACTCGCTGATCAGAGTGGACGCGCAGAGCATACGCACAGGATTCAGCCCCTCCCCAGGAGCAGCCGGGCCTCGCCGACCGTGATCACGGAACCGGTCACCAGGACGCCACCGCCCGCGAACTCGCCCTCTTCCTCGGCGAGGGTGACGGCAGCCTCCAGCGCGTCGTCCAGACGCGGCTCGACCTGCACGCGGTCGTCGCCGAAGACCTCGACGGCGATCGCGGCCAGCTCGTCGACGTCCATCGCGCGGTGCGTGGAGTTACGGGTGACGACAACCTCGGCGAGGACCGGCTCGAAGGCTTCGAGAACGCCCCGAGCATCCTTGTCGCCGCTCGTGCCGACGACCCCGATCAGCCGGCTGAAGCTGAACGCCTCGGTGACGGCCTCCGCCGCCGCCCGCGCGCCCGCCGGGTTGTGCGCCGCGTCCAGTACGACCGTGGGGCTGCGGCGTACGACCTCCAGGCGGCCCGGCGAGGTGACCGAGGCGAAGGCCTTGCGGACCGTTTCGTTGTCGAGTGTGCGCGCGTGCTCGGCGCCGATACCGAAGAACGCCTCGACCGCCGCCAGGGCGACCGCCGCGTTGTGCGCCTGGTGCGCGCCGTGCAGTGGCAGGAAGACCTCTTCGTACTCGCCGCCGAGTCCGCGCAGCGTGATCAGCTGGCCGCCGACCGCGACCTCGCGGGAGACGACGCCGAACTCCATGCCCTCACGGGCGACCGTCGCGTCGACCTCGACGGCCTTCTTCAGCATGACCTGGGCCGCGTCGACCGGCTGCTGGGCCAGGATGACCGTCGCGCCCTGCTTGATGATCCCGGCCTTCTCGACCGCGATCTCGCCGGGCGTGCCGCCGAGCCGGTCGGTGTGGTCCAGGTCGATCGGCGTGACGACGGCGACGGACGCGTCGATCACGTTCGTCGCGTCCCAGCTGCCGCCCATGCCGACCTCGACGACCGCCACATCGACGGGCGCGTCGGCGAACGCGGCATACGCCATGCCCGTCAGCGTCTCGAAGAACGACAGGCGGTGCTCCTGCATGCCGTCGGTCATCTCGACGTACGGCTGGATGTCCTTGTACGTCTCGATGAAGCGCTCGGGGTCGATCGGGGCGCCGTCCAGGCTGATGCGCTCGGTGATCGACTGCACGTGCGGGCTGGTGTAGCGCCCGGTGCGCAGCTCGAAGGCGCCGAACAGCGCCTCGATCATGCGGGCGGTGCTGGTCTTGCCGTTGGTCCCGGTGATGTGGACCGAGGGGTACGCGCGCTGGGGCTCGCCCAGGACGTCCATCAGCGCCGCCATCCGGACCAGCGACGGGTCGAGCCTGGTCTCCGGCCAGCGGCCCACGAGCTCCTGCTCGACGGCACGCAGGGCCTTGTCCACCTCCGGGTCCTGCGGGCGGCCTGCGGCGCCGTCGTCCTGCCGCGAAACGCCTTGGGTGCGCAGCGTACGGCTGCCTGCCTCGATCACCGCCAGGTCGGGGTCGCGGCCTGTCTCGGCCTGGACGATCTCCTCGAAGGCGTCGGGCTCGTCGGGGGTGTCGCTGTCATCGTGCGGGGGGAGCTGGCTCACGGCACCAGTCTACGGAGCACCACCGACAGCGCCCCGCCAGGACCACCGTGCCGCCTTTCGACCGCCCTTCGACCGCATTTACACCGCCTTCGGCTGCTCTGCGGCGGCGGATCCGGCGATGTCGTGCCAGCCTGGGAAACCACGATCGGAGGTTTCTCCAGATGGGTGACACGGCCAAGGACATCGGTATAGACCTGGGAACGGCGAACACCATCGTCTACGCCCGGGGCAAGGGCATCGTCCTCAACGAACCGTCCGTGGTGGCGGTCCAGGCGAGGTCCGGCACGGCTCTCGCGGTCGGCCGCGAGGCCAGGGACACCATCGGCCGGACGCCGGGTTCGATCACGGCGATCCGCCCGCTCAAGGGCGGTGTGATCAGCGACTACGCGGCAGCCGAGGAAATGATCCGGCACTTCGTGCGCAAGGCCGTGCCCGGCCGCAATGTCCGCACCCGAATGGTCCTGTGCGTACCGAGCGGGATTACGCCGGTCGAGGAGCGCGCGCTCGTCCAGGCGGCCGAGCGGGTGGGTGCCAGCACGGTGCATCTCGTCGACGAGCCGATGGCGGCGGCGATGGGCGCCGGACTGCCGGTGTCGAAGGCCCACGGTTCGATGGTGGTCGACATCGGGGGCGGCACCACCGAGGTCGCGGTGATCTCGCTCGGCGGGATCGTCGCGGCGTGGTCGCTGCGGGTGGGCGGCGACCGGCTGGACGCGGCGATCGCCGACCATGTCCGCAAGGAGCACGGTCTGCTCATAGGCGAGCGGACGGCCGAGGCCGTGAAGCTGGCGATCGGTTCGGCGTGGCCGGTGGCGGACGACCCGGAGCTCGAGAACCGCACCTTCGCGGTGGGCGGGCGGGAGAAAGCCCCCGGTGGGCTGCCGCACACCTTGGAGCTGTCCGCCGGCGAGATACGGGCGGCACTCGACGAGGCATGCGAAGCGGTCGTCACGGCGGTGAAGGCGACGCTGGAGGAGTGCCCGCCCGAGCTGGCCGACGACGTGATGGAACACGGCATCGTGCTCACGGGCGGCGGGGCGCTGCTGCCGGGGCTGGATCTGCGGATCGCTGAGGGCGCGGGGATCCCGGTGTTCGTGGCGGACGACCCGCTGGACTGCGTGGCGCTCGGAGCGGGCAAGTGCGTCGAGAACTTCGACGGGCTGGAGGAGTTCCTCGCCGACTGGTAGCCGGCCGGGCCGGTCGCGTACGACGAGGGCCCCCGCGCAAGCTGCGCGGAGGCCCTCGTCGTACGTATCCCTACTTCTCCGGCAGCGCGGCGAGCTGCGCGGTGATCCGCTCGATGTCCGTCTCGGCCTTGGCGAGCCGCCCGCGGATCTTGTCGACCACGTTGTCCGGGGCCTTGGCCAGGAACGCCTCGTTCCCGAGCTTGCCGAGCGCCTGCGCCTTCTCCTTCTCGGCCGCCGCGAGGTCCTTCGCCAGGCGCTTGCGCTCCGCCTCGACGTCGATCGTGCCCGACAGGTCGAGCTCGACCCTGGCGCCCGCGACCGGCAGGGACGCGGTGGCGTGGAAGTCGTCGCCGGCCGGCTGGAGGCGCAGCACCTGACGGATGGCCGCCTCGTGCGGCGCCAGCGCCGTCCCGTCCAGGGTCAGCCGGGCCGGGACCTTCTGGCCGGACTGGAGGCCCTGGTCGGAGCGGAACCGGCGGACCTCGGTGACGACCTGCTGGACGAAACCGATCTCCTTCTCGGCCTCGGCGTCGCGGAAGCCCGAGTCGTTGGGCCAGTCCGCGATGACGAGCGACTCCTTGCCGGTGAGCGTGGTCCACAGCGTCTCGGTGACGAAGGGGACGACCGGGTGGAGCAGGCGCAGCATGACGTCGAGGACTTCACCCAGGACGCGCGCGGAGACCTTGGCCGGCTCGCCGCCCGCGAAGAAAGTGGTCTTGGACAGCTCGACGTACCAGTCGAAGACCTCGTCCCACGCGAAGTGGAAGAGCGAGTCCGAGAGCTTCGCGAACTGGTAGTCCTCGTAGTACGCGTCGACCTCGGCGACCGTGGCGTTCAGCCGCGACAGGATCCACCGGTCGGTCGCCGACATCTGCGCGACGGGCGGCAGTTCGCCTTCGACCGTCGCACCGTTCATCAGCGCGAAGCGCGTGGCGTTCCAGATCTTGTTGGCGAAGTTGCGGGAGCCCTGGACCCAGTCCTCACCGATCGGGACGTCGACGCCCGGGTTGGCGCCGCGCGCGAGCGTGAAACGGACCGCGTCCGATCCGTACTCGTCCATCCAGTCCAGCGGGTTGACCGCGTTGCCGAAGGACTTCGACATCTTCTTGCCGAACTGGTCGCGGACCATGCCGTGCAGGGCGATGGTGTGGAACGGCGGGGTGCCGTCCATCGCGTACATGCCGAACATCATCATCCGGGCGACCCAGAAGAAGAGGATGTCGTAGCCGGTGACGAGGACCGAGTTCGGGTAGAACTTCTCGACGCTCGGGGTCTGTTCGGGCCAGCCGAGCGTGGAGAACGGCCACAGGCCGGAGGAGAACCAGGTGTCCAGGACGTCCGTGTCCTGGTGCCAGCCCTCGCCGGTCGGCGCCTCGTCGTCGGGACCGACGCAGACGATCTCGCCGTTCGGGCCGTACCAGACGGGGATCCGGTGGCCCCACCACAGCTGGCGCGAGATGCACCAGTCGCGGAGGTTGTCGACCCAGCCGAAGTAGCGGGGCTCCATCTCCTTCGGGTGGATCTTGACCCGCCCGTCGCGGACCGCGTCGCCGGCCTCCTTCGCCAGCGGGCCGACCTTGACCCACCACTGGAGGGAAAGCCGCGGCTCGATGGTCGTCTTGCAGCGGGAGCAGTGGCCGACCTGGTGGACGTACGGACGCTTCTCGGCGACGATCCGGCCCTCGGCGCGCAGGGCGGCGACGATGGCGCTGCGGGCCTCCAGTCGGTCGAGGCCCTGGAAGGGGCCGTGCGCGGTGATGACCGCGCGCTCGTCCATCACGGCGAGGTTGGGCAGACCGTGCCGCTGGCCGATCTCGAAGTCGTTCGGGTCGTGCGCGGGGGTGACCTTGACGGCGCCCGTGCCGAACTCGGGGTCGACGTGCTCGTCGGCGACGACCGGGATGCGGCGGCCGGTGAGCGGCAGCTCGATCTCGGTGCCGACGAGGTGCGCGTACCGCTCGTCGTCGGGGTGGACGGCGACGGCGGTGTCACCGAGCATCGTCTCGGCGCGGGTCGTCGCGACGACGATCTCGGAGTCCCCCGAGCCGTACCGGATGGAGACGAGCTCGCCGTCGTCCTCCTGGTACTCGACCTCGATGTCGGAGATCGCGGTCAGACAGCGCGGGCACCAGTTGATGATGCGCTCGGCGCGGTAGATCAGCCCGTCGTCGTACAGCTTCTTGAAGATCGTCTGGACGGCCTTGGACAGACCCTCGTCCATGGTGAAGCGCTCGCGCGACCACGCGACGCCGTCACCGAGGCGCTTCATCTGACCGGAGATCTGGCCGCCGGACTCGTCCTTCCACTGCCAGACGCGCTCGACGAACGCCTCGCGGCCCAGGTCGTGGCGGGACTTGCCCTCCTTGGCGAGCTCGCGCTCGACGACGTTCTGCGTGGCGATGCCGGCGTGGTCCATGCCGGGCTGCCAGAGGGTCTCGTAACCCTGCATGCGCTTGCGGCGGGTGAGGGCGTCGATCAGCGTGTGCTCGAAGGCGTGGCCGAGGTGGAGCGATCCCGTCACGTTCGGCGGCGGGATGACGATGGTGTACGGCTCTTTGTCGCTCTTCTCGTCCGCTTCGAAGTAACCGCGCTCCACCCAGCGCTCGTACAGCTTCCCCTCTACCTCGGCCGGCGCGTACTGGGTCGGCAGTTCGGGGGCGGGGGCGGCTGGGTGCTGCGATGAGTTCTCGGTCACGGGCTCAGTTTACGGGCGTCACAGCCCCGTACCGAAACCGGATTCTTGGTAACGGTGAGGGCCCCGCCGCCCCGGGGTGCCGGTGGTTCCGCCAGGATGTTGGCAACGCATAAGTATCTGGAGGGGAACCCAGTCCATGAGCTACAACCAGCCGGGTCCGTACGGCGGGCAGCAGCCCGGTCCTTACGGCCAGCAGCCGCCGCAAGGCCAGCCGAACCCGTACGGTCAACAGCCCCCGCAGGGCCAGCCCGGCTACGGCTACCCCCAGCAGGCCCCGCCGCCGCAGGGCTACGGCTACCCGCAGCAGGGGCAGCAGCAGGCCCCGTACGGCCAGCAGCCCCCCTACGGCCAGCCCCAGCAGCCGGGCCCCTACGGCCAGCAGCCCCAGTACCCCGGCGGCATGGTCCCGCCGCCGCCGGGCGCGCCGAAGAAGAAGACCGGCCTGATCGTGGGCGTGGTGATCGTGGTACTGGCGGTGATCGTCGGCGGTGCGTACTTCCTGAGCCCCCGCGGTGGTGGCGGCGCGGTCGCCGACGACGGCAAGAAGTACAAGCTGACCGCGCCGGAAACGCTCCTGGGCGAGTACAAGAAGGACACCACCGCCGGCGCCCCTTCGAGCGGCGGTCTGCCCGCCAAGGACGCCGCGGAGATGGAAGCACTCGGCATCTCCAACGCCAAGCAGGAGAGCGCCAGCTACAAGTCCGGGGAGGGTACGACCGCCAAGCAGCTGCACTTCACCGGCGTCTGGGGCGAGATCGAGGACCCCGAGGCCGTCATCGACGCGATGTTCGAGAAGAAGGAGCAGGACTCCTCGGGGGGCCAGGTCGCGGGCCTGAAGGTCGAATACGTCGGGGAATCGGAGGCCTTCACTCCTGACGGGTTCGAGAACGGCGTGATGAAGTGCCGGATGGCGAAGATGTCGAGCCCGGGAGCCTCTGCCTCCGTGGGCGTCAGTGGTGGCGGCATCCACATCCCCACCTGCCTGTGGGCCGACCACAGCACCGTGGGCACCGCCACCCAGGCCGACGCGTCCACTCTCCTCGGCGGTAAGGGCGAGTCCCTGGAGGCGGCGGCCGCCACAGCGGCCAAGGTCCGCAACGAAGTGCGCGTCGAGATCAATTAGCCCGCACACACCGCAGGCACCGCACGCACCGCACGCACCGCACGCACAACGCGAAGGGGCGCCCGGCCAGTTGGACTGGCGGGGCGCCCCTTCGCGTACGTACGCAGCCGCTACGCGCTCTTCTCGTGGCGGCCGTCGTTCTTGATGATGCGCGGCTCGCGCGGGACCAGCGTCGGGTTGACGTTGTTGTGGACCACGTCCGCCGTGATGACGACGCGCGCCACGTCCTTGCGGGACGGGACCTCGTACATCACCGACATCAGGACCTCCTCCATGATGGCGCGCAAGCCACGCGCGCCCGTCTGGCGGAGGATCGCCTGGTCCGCGATCGCTTCCAGCGCCTCGCGCTCGAACTCCAGCTCCACGCCGTCGAGTTCGAAGAGCCGCTCGTACTGCTTCACCAGCGCGTTGCGCGGCTCGACCAGGATCTGGAGGAGTGCCTCGCGGTCGAGGTTGTGGACCGAGGTCAGGACGGGGAGACGGCCGATGAACTCGGGGATCATCCCGAACTTCACCAGGTCCTCCGGCATGACCTCCTGGAACTGGTCGCTCGCCTCGATCTCGCGCTTCGAGCGGATCGTCGCGCCGAAGCCGATGCCCTTCGCGCCCGCACGCGACTCGATGATCTTCTCGAGGCCGGCGAACGCGCCGCCCACGATGAAGAGCACGTTCGTCGTGTCGATCTGGATGAATTCCTGGTGCGGATGCTTCCGGCCACCCTGCGGCGGGACCGAGGCCGTCGTGCCCTCAAGGATCTTGAGGAGGGCCTGCTGGACACCTTCACCCGATACGTCGCGCGTGATCGACGGGTTCTCGCTCTTACGGGCGACCTTGTCGATCTCGTCGATGTAGATGATCCCGGTCTCGGCCTTCTTGACGTCGTAGTCCGCCGCCTGGATCAGCTTGAGCAGGATGTTCTCGACGTCCTCGCCGACATAGCCGGCCTCCGTCAGCGCCGTCGCGTCGGCGATGGCGAACGGGACGTTCAGCATGCGCGCGAGGGTCTGCGCCAGCAGCGTCTTGCCGGAGCCCGTCGGGCCCAGCAGGAGGATGTTGGACTTGGCCAGTTCGATCGCGTCGTCGCGGCCCGAGCCGCTGCCGGCGTTCTCGCCGGCCTGTACGCGCTTGTAGTGGTTGTAGACCGCCACCGAGAGCGCCTTCTTGGCGGGCTCCTGGCCGACTACGTACCCCTCGAGGAACTCGTAGATCTCCCGCGGCTTGGGGAGTTCCTCCCACCGCACCTCGGAGGTCTCTGCGAGCTCCTCCTCGATGATCTCGTTGCAGAGGTCGATGCACTCGTCGCAGATGTACACACCGGGACCTGCGATGAGCTTCTTCACCTGCTTCTGGCTCTTGCCACAGAACGAGCACTTGAGCAGGTCGCCGCCATCACCGATGCGTGCCACGAGGTGCTTCCCCTTCGCCTGGGAGACGCCACGTTCAGCGTCTCCTGGTGCCTCATATCCGACGGTACCTTGCCTGGCCCCCCGTTCGGGCCCCCCTTGGCACGGTTCACATTGACGTGGACTGTGCCAAGGGGCGGGCTGCCACGCGTCAGGCGCCCACTGGCGCGTTCTTGCGGGTGGACACGATCTGGTCGATCAGACCGTACGCAAGCGAGTCCTCGGCCGTCAGGATCTTGTCGCGCTCGATGTCGTCGCGGATCTTCTCGATCGGCGTGGTGGAGTGCTTCGCGAGCATCTCCTCCAGCTGCGAGCGCATCCGCAGGATCTCCTGGGCCGCGATCTCCAGGTCGGAGAGCTGCTCGCGACCGGTCTGCGAGGACGGCTGGTGGATCAGCACACGCGCGTTGGGCAGTGCCATGCGCTTGCCCGGCGTACCGGCGGCGAGCAGCACGGCAGCGGCGGAGGCCGCCTGGCCCATGCAGACCGTCTGGATGTCCGGCTTCACGAACTGCATCGTGTCGTAGATGGCCGTGAGGGCCGTGAACGAGCCGCCGGGGCTGTTGATGTAGATGGAGATGTCGCGGTCCGGGTCCATCGACTCCAGGCACAGCAGCTGCGCCATGACGTCGTTGGCCGAGGCGTCGTCGATCTGCACGCCGAGGAAGATCACGCGCTCCTCGAACAGCTTCGCGTACGGGTCGTACTCACGCACGCCCTGCGAGGTGCGCTCGACGAAGCGCGGAACGATGTAGCGGTTGTCCACCTGCGGGCCGGTGTAGAGGCCGCTCGCGGCGTTCGCTGAGTAGTTGCTCATGTGGGTGTTCACCATCCTGGTGGCGTTCGGTGGGCTGGGGAGACTCGGTACGGGGATCAGGCCCCGGTACCGCCGCCGCCCGGAACGCCCGAGGCGGAGCTGATGATCTCGTCGATGAGGCCGTACGACTTGGCCTCCTCCGCGGTGTACCAGCGGTCGCGGTCACCGTCACGGATGATCGTCTCGACGGTCTGGCCGGAGTGGTGGGCGGTGATCTCCGCCATGCGCTTCTTCGTACGCAGCAGCTGCTCCGCCTGGATCTTGATGTCCGAGGCGGTGCCGCCGAGGCCGGCCGAGCCCTGGTGCATCAGGATGTCGGTGTTGGGGAGCGCGAAGCGCTTGCCCGCGGAGCCGCCGGTCAGCAGGAACTGGCCCATGGAGGCCGCGAGACCCATGCCGATGGTGACGACGTCGTTCGGGATGTACTGCATGGTGTCGTAGACCGCCATGCCGGCCGTCACCGAGCCGCCGGGGCTGTTGATGTAGAGGTAGATGTCCTTGTCCGGGTCGGCGGCAAGGAGGAGCAACTGCGCTGTGATCTTGTTGGCGATGTCATCGTCGACCTGCTGGCCGAGGAAGATGATCCGCTCGCCGAGCAGCCGGTTGTAGACCTGGTCGCCGAGGCCTCCACCGATGGACGGCTCACCCGCGGCGTACGGCATCAGATTCGTCACGTATACACCTGCTCGTCTCTGACGGCTTCAACCGTCTCAGCGTCTTCGTACCGGAGAGCGGGGACTCCCCACTCTCCTCTTCATGGACCCTAACGCGCAGGTAGGACAACGCCATCCCGCTTCCCGAACTGTTCGCTGGGAGCGCAAGGTACGGGGCCGTACCCGCGTACGACGACGGGCCCGGACGCATGATGCGTCCGGGCCCGTCCCCGCAGATCGGATCGGATCAGACCGAAGCTCAGGCCTCGGTCGTCTTCTCGTCGGACTTGGCCTCGGCCTCGTCGGACTTGGCCTCGGAGGACGCCTCGGCAGCCTCAGCCGCCTCGTCGTCCTCGTCCTCGAGCTCGACGGCGTCACCGTTGGTGTCGGTGACCTTGGCGGCCTCGACGACGACAGCGAGCGCCTTGCCGCGGGCGACCTCGCCGACGAGCATCGGCACCTGGCCACCCTCGACGACGGCCTGGGCGAACTGGTCGGGGCTCATGCCGGAGGACTGCGCGCGCCGCATGAGGTGCTCGGTGAGCTCCTCCTGGCTGACGTTCAGCTTCTCCTTGTTGACGAGCTCATCGAGGATGAACTGCGTCTTGATGCCCTTGACCGCCTGCTCGCCGAGCTCGGCGTCGAACTCCTCGGCCGTCTTGCCCTGGATCTCGAGGTACTTCGCGAGGTCCAGGCCCATCTGGCCGAGCTGGTGGTTCTCCAGGTTGTGCTTGCGGGTCTTGACCTCGTCCTCGAGCAGCTTCTCGGGGATCGGGACCTCGACCAGCTCCAGCAGCTTCTCCAGGACGCGCTCCTGGGCCTGCGTGGCCTGGTCGTACTGCTTCATGTTCTCGAGGCGCTTGCGGCTGTCGGCCTTGAGCTCGTCAAGAGTGTCGAACTCGCTGGCCATCTGCGCGAAGTCGTCGTCCAGCTCGGGCAGCTCACGGGCGGTGACCGCGGTGACCTTGACGGTGACCTCGGCCTCCTTGCCCTCGGCGCTGCCGCCCTTGAGCGAGGAGGTGAAGGTGGCCTCGCCACCGGCCTCCAGGCCGGTCACGGCCTCGTCGATGCCTTCGAGGAGCTCGCCGGAACCGATGGTGTACGAGACACCCTCGGCCACGCCGTCCTCGAGGACCTCGCCGTCGACCTTGGCTTCCAGGTCGATCGTCACGACGTCGCCGTCGGCGGCGGCGCGCTCGACCGGGTTGGTGGAGGCGAAGCGCGCGCGCAGCTCCTCCACGGCCTTGTCGACGTCCTCGTCGTTGACCTCGACCGCGTCGACCTCGACCTCGATGCCGGAGTAGTCCGGGATCTCGATCGTCGGTCGGATGTCGACCTCGGCGGTGAAGGAGAGCAGCTCGCCGTCCTTCAGCTCGGTGATGTCGACCTCGGGCTGGCCGAGAACGTTCAGCTCACCCTCGTTGACAGCCTCGGTGTAGAACTTCGGAAGGGCGTCGTTGACGGCCTCCTCCAGCACAGCACCACGGCCGAACCGCTGGTCGATGACTCGGTTCGGGATCTTGCCCTTGCGGAAGCCCTTCACCGTGACCTGCTGGTTGATCTTCTTGTACGCCGCGTCGAGGCTGTCCTTGAGCTCCTCGAAGGGCACCTCAATGCTGAGCCGAACCCGGGTCGGGTTCAGGGTCTCCACGGCGCTCTTCACGGTTCGGTCTCCTTGGGGGCTGACTTCTGGGGTTCTGCTGGGCCGCGCGGGAGGCGGCTTCGCCGTTCGAGCCCGGCACATCAGACACACGGGCACGAGTTTGCATAGTAACGGCAAGCAGGAAGACTCCCACAATGCGATCTTGGTCGGGATCGCGCGGGATCAGTCTGTGGTGATGGTCGGGGTGGCCGGATTCGAACCGACGACCTTCCGCTCCCAAAGCGGACGCGCTACCAAGCTGCGCCACACCCCGTCGGTGCGACACGTAGGGTACATGCCCCCGGGCCGTACGGCCGCCGCTTTACGAGGGGCGTATCGGGTGTGCATCAACGGCCGGGGACCCGCTACGATGCTCTTCGTGCCGCGGTCACGTGACCTGCGGTGCGATGTGCGGGCGTAGCTCAATGGTAGAGCCCTAGTCTTCCAAACTAGCTACGCGGGTTCGATTCCCGTCGCCCGCTCCACGGCCTCCGGCCCGACTCGGTGATCAGTCACCGAGCCGGGCCGGACGCGTTTGTGCTCAGAAGCTGATCTGGTTGATGGTGTCCGCTATCGAATTCAGGAAGCGGTTGATCGAGGGCGCCATCCCGGTGGACGCGAGGAAGAAGCCGAAGAGCACGGCCACCACCGCCGGTCCCGCCTTGATCGAGCCCCCGCGGATCAACACCACCAGGACGATCGCCAACAGAAGCACCACAGACAGCGAAATGGCCACAACTGATCACACCCTCGGTCGGTCCGCCTTGCCGGCCCGGGAGCGCACGGCCCAGCACACTCCCGCAGGCACCATCGTGCCACCAACTCACCACTGGTGGTTGCCGGGTGACGGAACGTTGGTGGCCTGTTCACGCTGCCGGGAGGCCCGGCGTACACCCCGGGGCGCGGGCGCCGCACATACGCGCCGCTGAATTGGACTGCCCCGCACGGGAGTTAATAGACGTGATCGTTTCGCCATCCACACATCACGTTCGCAGGAAATTCGAATTGCGTGGACGCCCACACTTCACGGGTCGACAAAGGCGCAATGAACCGGACATATCGCCAGAGTCACCCTCTGACGGTATGCACCATTTAATCAGGATTAGTTACCCCATACGGCCTACTAGACGTGACCCGTGCCATAAAAACCCATCACTATGTCGACTTCTCCGTCCACGGGGTAGTCACAGCAATAGCAGAGAGCCGAGAACGAGGTTTTACGAAATCCATCCGGCGACGCTAGGGTGCCTCAGATGTTTCACGCTCCGCACGGATATCAGAGGGCGCCGCTCCCCCCGGCCCGGGAGCAGGAGCCCGAAACACCCCTTGCACGGACCGCCGCGACCAGCACCTCCCCACCCGGCGCCGAGGCAGTCCCCACCCCGGCCCGAGCCGCCACCCCCGTCCCCGCCCCGGCCGCCGCCCCGGCCCCGAAGCAGCGCGACGCGTTCTTCGACAACGCGAAGTATCTGGCCATCGTGTTCGTGGCGATGGCGCACATGTGGGAGCCGGTCATGGACGGCAGCCGCGCCACCCGCGCGCTGTACATGGTCGTCTACAGCTTCCACATGCCGGCCTTCATCATCATCTCCGGCTACTTCTCGCGCGGCTTCGACCTGAGCCCCAAGAAGATCCAGCGCCTGATCACCGGCGTCGCCGTACCGTATGTGATCTTTGAGACCGCTTATACGCTCTTCAAGCGATGGGCCGACGACCCCAGCCAGTCCATCAGCCTGCTCGACCCCTGGTACCTGACCTGGTTCCTGATCGCCCTGTTCGTCTGGCGGCTGACCACCCCGATCTGGCAGTCGCTCCGCCACCCCCTGCCCGTCGCGCTCGGCATCGCCGTACTCGCCTCCGTGACCCCCAACATCGGAGACGACCTCAACCTCCAGCGCGTGCTCCAGTTCCTGCCGTACTTCGTGCTGGGTCTGCTGCTGAAGCCCGAGCACTTCCGGATGGTGCGGCGCCGCGAGGTCCGGCTGCTGGCCCTTCCCGTCGTGCTCTGCACGCTGGTCTTCGCGTACTGGGCCGCCCCCCGCCTGGGGCTCGGGTGGTTCTACCACAGCAGCGCCTCGCAGCAGATCGGCGCTCCGTGGTGGGCCGGGGTCGTCATGACCTTCGCGCTCTTCGGCTGCTCGCTGGTCCTGACGGCCTGCTTCCTGGCCTGGGTCCCGGGTCGCAGGATGTGGTTCACGGTGCTGGGCGCCGGCACGCTCGGCGGCTACCTGCTGCACGGCTTCCTGGTGAAGGGCGCCGGTTACGCCGACCTGTTCGAGACGTACGCCTGGCTCTCCACCCCGCTCGGTGAGATCTTCGTGACCGTCGCGATCGCCGTCGCGGTCACGCTGCTGTGCACCCCGTTCGTACGGCGGATGTTCCGCTGGGCGATGGAGCCCGAGATGAACTGGGCCTTCCGCCGCGACCCGGTCGAGAACGCCCGGCAGCGGGAGCGCCGCCCCGCGGGCAAGGCCTCCTAGGGGGCCCTAGCGGGCAGCCCCGGCCCCGGGTTCCAGTCCCAGGAGTCGGCGTACCTCCGCGTATTTGAGCGTGAGACGGACCCCGGTCGCCTCGTCGAGCACGGCGAGGCGGCCGGGGTCCGCGTTGTGTGCGAGGTCCGCCTCCTTGACCAGGCGCGCGCCGGGCGTCGCGAGGATGCGCCGGGTGTACGCGTGCAGGTCCTCCCCCGGGCGCTTGGTCACCGCGAGCACCATGTCCTTGGTCGCCTGCGGCAGTTCGGCCGCGGCGAGCCAGTCCGCCGACAGGGCGTCGTCCTCCACCGCGTCGTGCAGCCAGGCGGCGGCGATCTGCTCCTCGGAACCGCCCCGCGCGCGGACGCCCTCGGCGACGGCGGCGAGGTGTTCGGCGTACGGGCGACCGGCCTTGTCGGTCTGCTTGGCGTGCGCGGCCCGGGCGATGGCCTCGACCTCGGCGAGAGTCATGTTCGGCATGGTCCGACTGTACGGATGTCCGTGCGGACCGTGTCAGGCGGCGACTCCCGCGTGGGCGGGATCAGGGCCGTCATGCGGGTGGCGATCTGTGCGGCACAGGCGCGGGGCAGGTTGAACGTCTGGAAGACGAAGTCCGGGGGACGCCCGCCGCGTTACGCGTCGTGGCAGATCAGGAGGAGTGCGCGGTCGTCGTTGACGTCCTTCGCCACCGCTTCGATCAGGTGCCATGCCGCGCCCTGGAAACCGCAGGACACGTAGCGGTCGGCCTCGCCCGTCAGGCGGTCGATGCCTTCCGCGATGTCCCGGCCGGACGCTTCCACCAGGCCGTCCGTGAACAGCATCAGTACGTCGCCGGGTGCCAGCGAGCCCTTGCACGAGTCGAACTGGGCGCCGTCGTACACGCCGAGCAGCGGGCCCTCGCCGGACTTCTCCTCCCAGCGGCCGCTCCCCGCGTGGAGCTGGAGTGCGGGGAGGTGGCCCGCCGACAGGAGTTCGTAGTCGCCGGAGTCCAGGTCGAGGACCAGGTGGATGGAGGTCGCGAAGCCCTCGTCCCAGTCCTGGCGCAGGAGGTAGCCGTTGGCGGCGGGCAGGAAGCCGTGCGGCGGAAGCGAGCCGAGCAGGCCGCCGAACGCCCCGGACAGGAGCAGGGCGCGCGAGGCCGCGTCCATGCCCTTGCCCGATACGTCGGTGAGTACGACCTCCAGGGTCCGGCCGCCGTTCGTCCGGGCCGCGACCACGAAGTCGCCGGAGAAGGACTGGCCGCCGGCGGGTCGCAGCGCCATCTCGCTGTGCCAGTTCTTCGGGAGGCGGGGCAGCGCGCTCTGCACCCGGATGCGTTCGCGCAGGTCGAAGAGCATCGTGCCGCCGCGTCGCCAGGGGACGCCGACCCTGGCCCGGAACTGGGCGATGATCAGGCCGAAGAAGCCGCAGGCGGCAACCGTGAGGACCGTGCCGGGGGTGACCGTGGCCGGGCCCTGCGTATAGGGACCGAGCACCACCGACTCCACGATCAGTCCGGTGGCGGCCGCGGCGTACAGCCCGAGCAGGCTGGCCGGGCGCAGCAGCAGGCCGCCGGCCACGATCGGGAGGACCAGCAGCGACGGCGCGCACCAGACCGGCGACACGATCGTGCCGAGGACGATCGCCGGCACGGTCAGCAGCAGCCCCGCCAGGGCGATCCAGTCCGAGCCGTCGCCCCTGAAGTAGTCGACGCCGGACTTGCGCAGCGCGATCCGGGCCCGGTGCGCCGACTTGCGCGTCCGTGCCGAGAACGATTCGGTTCCCACTCCACCTGCCATTGCGGTGGACCCTATCCATCCCCGCCCGTGCTCCGCAGGGGGACCCCTGTGACATTGTGTTCGAAATCGGGTCGCCCGGATGCCGGTGGCCTGGTAGGCATGGCATATGACCACCGAATTACGTGTGTTGCGGGCGAGTGAGTGGGACGACTGGTTCGAGGCGGTCGAACTTGCCTTCGGGGGTGTGGCGGAGAGTCCGGAGGAACGGGAGTTCGACCGGGCGGTGACCGAGCCGGCGCGGAGCCTGGGCGTCTGGGACGGGGATCAGTGCGTCGGCACTGCGAGCGCGTTCTCCTTCCGGCTGTCCGTTCCGGGCGGCGCCCTGGTACCGGCCGCCGGCGTGAGCCTGGTGAGCGTCGCGACGACGCACCGGCGGCGCGGGGTCCTGACCGGGATGATGCGGCGCCAGCTCTCCGACGTACGGGAATGGGGCGAGCCGCTCGCGCTGCTCACCGCCTCGGAGCCCGCGATCTACGGCCGCTTCGGGTACGGCGCCGCCACGCAGCAGCTGTCGGCGGAGATCGACACGTCGCGAGTGCGGCTGGCGGTGCCGGCGGGAACGGACGACGTACGGCTCAGGTTCGCGAAGCCGGCCGACGCGCGGGACGCCTGCGAGACGGTGTACGCGCGAAACGTGCCGGCCCGGCCAGGAATGCTCGCGCGCCGGCCGCACTGGGAGCGGATGCCGTTGCTCGACCCGGAGAGCGACCGCGACGGGGCTTCGCCGCTGCGGTGTGTGCTGGCCGAGCGTGCGGGTGATGTGGTGGGGTACGCCCGGTTCCAGTTCAAGCCGGAGTGGAATGGGGCCGGCTCCGACGGCGCGGTCGTACTGCGCGACCTGGAGGCGCTCGACCCGGCGGCGTACGCGGCGCTGTGGCGCTTCCTCTTCGACATCGACCTGGCGTCGAAGATCCGGGTGCGGAACCGGCCCGTGGACGATGCCTGGCAGCACCTTGTCTCCGACATCCGGCGGTGCGACGTACGGCTACGGGACTCGCTGTACGTTCGGCTGGTGGAGCTGGGGGCGGCGCTGGAGGCGCGGGCTTATCAGGCGCCGGTGGATGTGGTCTTCGAGGTGGCGGACGCGTTCTGCCCCTGGAACGAGGGGCCTTGGCGGCTGACCGGCGACGCGAAGGGGGGTGCGTCGTGCAAGCGGACGGGCGAGGCGGCGGATCTCGCGCTGTCCGTGCGGGAGTTGGGCGCGGCGTACCTCGGCGGCGTCAGCCTGGCGTCACTCGCGGCGGCGGGCCGGGTGCGGGAGCTGCGGCCGGGGGCGCTGGCCGAGGCGTCGGTGGCGTTCGGAGCCGGGGTCGCGCCCTGGCTTCCCCACGGCTTCTGACCGGGCCGCCGCTCGGCGACTCCCCCCGCCGGGAGGAAACACCCCGCCCCGCGCCCGACGCCGCCCCGCAACCCACGGCGCCGGGAGGGTACGTGCCGGGGCGCTCCCCGCAGGGCGTTGAACGCAACCACCCCAACGAAAACCGGTGTACCCGAACGTTCGACGCCCGAGGAGACGCCCCGGCGCGGCACCGACCCCAACACCTCGGCGCACGAAGCCCGGGAAGCGGCACCGACCCCAACACCCCCGCCCCCGGCGGACGAACCCCGGGAGGCGGTACCGGCCCCCGGGGTCAGCTTTGGCAGGTGGGGCACCAGAAGAGGTTGCGGGCGGCGAGAGCGGCGGTGCGGATCTCGCCGCCACAGATGTGGCAGGGGAGGTTCGTCCGGCGGTAGACGTAGACCTCGCCGCCGTGGTCGTCGATGCGCGGCGGGCGGCCCATCGCTTCGGGCATGTGGTCGGGGCGGACCGTGTCGATGCGGTTGTTCCGTACGCCCTCGCGCATGAGGACGGCCAGGTCGGCCCAGATCGCGTCCCACTCGCGGCGGGTGAGGTCCTTGCCCGCGCGGTACGGGTCGATGCCGTGCCGGAAGAGGACTTCGGCGCGGTAGACGTTGCCTACGCCCGCGACGACCTTCTGGTCCATGAGGAGCGCCGCGACGGTGGTGCGGCTGCGGGAGACGCGATGCCAGGCCTTGTCGGGGGCGGCGTCGTCGCGGAGTGGGTCCGGGCCCAGGCGGTCGTGTATCGCCTGCTTCTCGCCGTCGGTGATCAGGGCGCAGGTGGTGGGGCCGCGGAGGTCGGCGTAGTGGTCGGCGTTGAGGAGGCGCAGGCGGACCGTGTCCGTGGGGGGCGGGGCCGGGGCAGCGCCGAAGCCGAGCTTGCCGAAGAGGCCGAGGTGGATGTGGATCCAGCCGGTGTTCTCGAAGCCGAGGAAGAGGTGTTTGCCGTGGGCGTCGGCGGTGGTGAGGAGCGTGCCGTCCAGGAGCGCGGCGCTGTCCGCGAACTTGCCCTGGGGGCTGGTGACGCGTACCCGGCCGCCGACGAAGCGGGCGCGGTGGTCGTCCGCGAGGCGGTGGATGGTGTGCCCCTCGGGCATGGGTCTGCGTCTCCTGCGGGTGGCCTTGCGTTGCTTCTGGGGGGTGCGGTTTGCGGGGCGGCGTTGGGGTCGGTGCCGCGCCGGGGCGTCTCCTCGGGCGTCGAACGTTCGGGTACGTCGGGTTTCGTTGGGGTGGTTGCGTTCAACGCCCTGCGGGGAGCGCCCCGACACGTCCCCTCCCGGCACCGTGCACGCGAGACCGGGGGCCCTGCGGGAGCGTCCCGGCACGTCCCCTCCCGGCACCGTGAAGTGCGATGCCGGGGGCTGCGGGCCACGGCAGTCCCTTGCGGCGGGCCCTGCCGCACGGGGTGTGGTTACGGCTGCTGCGGGTGGTGGGCCGGGATCGGGGGGAGGTCGCCGGTCCGCTCGTACTCGGCCAGCATGTCGATGCGACGCTGGTGGCGCTCCTCGCCGGAGTACGGGGTGGCGAGGAAGATCTCCACGAACTTCGTGGCCTCGTCCTGGGTGTGCATGCGGCCGCCGATGGAGATGACGTTGGCGTCGTTGTGCTCACGGCCGAGCGCCGCCGTCTGCTCGCTCCAGGCCAGCGCGGCGCGTACGCCCTTGACCTTGTTCGCGGCGACCTGCTCGCCGTTGCCGGAGCCGCCGATCACGATGCCCAGGCTCTGAGGGTCCGCGGCGGTCTTCTCCGCGGCACGCAGACAGAACGGCGGGTAGTCGTCCAGGGCGTCGTAGATGTGGGGGCCGCAGTCGACGGGCTCGTGCCCATGGGCCTTCAGCCACTCGACGAGATGGTTCTTGAGTTCGTATCCGGCATGGTCGGAACCGAGGTACACGCGCATGGGACGAGTGTGGCACGGGGGCGACCGGGTAGCCGTCGCCGGGGTGATGGTCTGCGTGCGCGTCGGGGGCGTGTTGCGGATTTCGTACGACGATCCGGAATTGGGACTTCCGTCCCGCGTCACTTCCAGTTTTAATGCGGGGGCTCGTAACCCGAGTGCCCCGAGAAGCTAAGGATTGCGCATGAGCGCGCAGCCGACCCTTGCGAAGACAGGCGAAAACCCCGAAGAACCAGGGAATCCGCAGCCTTCCGACGGTCTCCAGGCCGGTCTGAAAAACCGCCATTTGTCCATGATCGCCATCGGCGGCGTCATCGGCGCCGGCCTCTTTGTGGGGTCGAGTGGCGGCATCGCGGCCGCCGGTCCCGCGATTCTGCTGTCGTACACACTCGTCGGCGCCATGGTCGTCTTCGTGATGCGGATGCTCGGCGAGATGGCCGCCGCGAACCCGACGTCCGGTTCGTTCTCCGCTTACGCCGACCGCGCGCTCGGGCGCTGGGCTGGATTCTCCATCGGCTGGCTCTACTGGTTCTTCTGGGTCGTGGTGCTGGCGGTCGAGGCGACGGCCGGCGCGAAGATCCTCGAAGGGTGGATACCGGCCGTACCGCAGTGGGGCTGGGCGCTGATCGTGATGGTCGTACTGACCGCCACGAACCTGGTGTCCGTGTCGTCGTACGGCGAGTTCGAGTTCTGGTTCGCCGGGATCAAGGTCGTCGCGATCGGCGGCTTTGTGGTGATTGGCCTGCTGGCCGTGTTCGGTGTGCTGCCGGGGTCCGACAACCCGGGCGCCGGATTCGCGCATCTGACGGACAGCGGCGGGTTCTTCCCGCACGGGTACGGCGCGATTCTGACCGGTGTGCTGATGGTCGTCTTCTCGTTCATGGGCAGCGAGATCGTCACTCTGGCGGCCGGTGAGTCGTCGGACCCGCAGCGCGCCGTGACCAAGGCCACGAACAGTGTGATCTGGCGTATCGGCGTCTTCTACCTCGGTTCGATCTTCGTGGTGCTGACGCTGCTGCCGTGGAACGACAAGTCGATCCTCAAGGACGGGTCGTACGTCGCCGCTCTCAATTCCATCGGGATTCCGCACGCCGGTCAGATCATGAACGTCATCGTGCTGACGGCTGTGCTGTCGTGCCTGAACTCCGGGCTCTACACCGCCTCGCGCATGGCGTTCTCCCTCGGACAGCGCGGTGACGCGCCGAAGGCGTTCGCAGTCACGAACAAGCAGGGTGTGCCGACGGCGGCGATTCTGTCGTCCGTCGCCTTCGGCTTCGTCGCCGTCTTCTTCAACTACAAGTGGCCCGACACGGTGTTCGCGTTCCTACTGAACTCCTCGGGCGCGGTGGCGCTGTTCGTCTGGCTGGTCATCTGCTTCACGCAGTTGCGCATGCGCGGCATCATCCTGCGCGAGGCGCCGGAGAAGCTGATCGTGAAGATGTGGCTCTTCCCGTACCTGACCTGGGCGACCGCCGCGATGATCACGTTCGTCATTGTGTACATGGCGTTCGACGACGTGGCGCGCGAACAGGTGCTGCTGTCGCTGCTGGTGGCGGGCGTGGTCGTCGGTATCGCGTTCGTACGGGAGAAGCTGCGGCGCGGTCGGGACGCGGCTGCCGAGGCCGATCGCGGTGGCGTCGAGGACTCGGTCGGCTCGTTGTAGACCGGGCAGGGATATAGGGAAGGGCCCGCACCTCGTCTCGAGGCGCGGGCCCTTCCGTGTGCGTACGAGCGGACTCAGCCGCGGTCGCCCATCAGCTTCCATGCCGTCGGCAGTGCGCCCATGGCGAGGGCTGCCTTGAGCGCGTCGCCGAGGAGGAAGGGGACCAGGCCCGCCGCCACGGCCGCGCTCAGCGACATGCCGGTCGAGAAGGCCAGGTACGGCACGCCCACCGCGTAGATGACCGCCGAGCCCAGCACCATCGTGCCCGCGGTGCGCAGCACCGAGCGGTCGCCGCCGCGGCGGGCCAGGGCGCCGACCACGGTGGCGGCCAGCAGCATGCCGAGTACGTAGCCGAAGGACGCGCCGCCCGCGCCCGAGGTGCCGCCCGCGAACCACGGCACGCCCGCCATGCCGACCAGGGCGTACAGCGCGAGGGACAGGAAGCCGCGGCGGGCGCCGACGGCCGTGCCGACGAGCAGCGCCGCGAAGGTCTGGCCGGTGACGGGGACCGGGGAGCCGGGGACCGGGACCGCGATCTGGGCCGCGATGCCGGTGAGCGCCGCGCCGCCGAGCACCAGGGCCGCGTCGCGGGCGAAGGCCCGGGCGGCGGTGGTGGACGGCAGCAGGTCGGCGAGGACCGCTCCGGAGCGGGCGGGGGCGGCAGCAGTGCTCATCGGGACTCCGCGGTAGGAAGAGGAATAGGGGGCTCGGGCAGGAAGGACAACGTGACCGTAGCCCAGGGGTCAACGAGCGATCACCATCAGCCGCCGACAAAGGGGAGGTTGATGGTGTGGTGGGGTTTGAACAAAGAGCGGACGGTAATCCCGCGATCGCGTGATGCTCGTCACTGAGGTCCCGGGCCCTGGCTGCCGTTTTGCGGAGAAGGGGCGCGCTCGGCGAGACTGTAGGTTCTTGCCAAATGACCCACTGAACGTTTCCTAGAGCTGCGAGCAACATGCAAGACGTCGAGCCCCTCTCTCATGGACTCAAGCAACGCCACTTGACCATGCTCGGCCTCGGCGGGGTGATCGGCGCAGGCCTGTTCGTGGGCTCGGGCGCCGGGATCGCGGTCGCCGGCCCCGGCATCGTCGTCTCGTATCTGATCGCGGGCGCGCTCGCGATGCTGGTCATGCGGATGCTCGGGGAGATGTCGGCGGCGATGCCGGCTTCCGGGTCGTTCTCGGTGCACGCCGAGCGCGCGCTGGGGCGATGGGCCGGATTCAGTGTGGGGTGGCTGTACTGGTTCCTGCTCGTCGTGGTGCTGGCGGTGGAGGCGACGGCCGCCGCGCAGATCGCGAACGGCTGGGTGCCGGGCATCGCGCAGTGGGCGTGGGTGCTGATCTTCATGGTGGTGTTCACCTGCTCGAACCTCGCGGCCGTGAAGAACTTCGGTGAGTTCGAGTTCTGGTTCGCCGCGCTCAAGGTCGGCGCGATTGTCCTGTTCCTTGGGCTCGGGCTGCTCGCCGTCTTCGGGGTGCTGCCCGACACCGAGGCTGTCGGGTTCACGAACCTGGTGGGTCAGGGCGGGTTCCTGCCGAACGGGTGGGAGGGTGTCGTGGCGGGTGTACTGACTGTCGTCTTCGCCTTCGGCGGGCTGGAGGTCGTCACCATCGCCGCCGCCGAGACCGAGGACCCGGCCCGCAACGTCGCCCGCGCGGTGCGCGCCGCCGTGTGGCGGATTCTTTTCTTTTACGTCGGGTCGATGCTGGTCATCGTGAGCGTCCTGCCCTGGACCGCGCAGAAGGCGGGACTCAGCCCGTACGTGACCGTGCTGGACGCGGTCGGCATTCCGTCCGCCGGGCAGATCATGAACATTGTCGTGTTCGTCGCGCTGCTTTCCGCGCTCAACGCCAATCTGTACGGGTCCTCGCGCATGATCTTCTCGCTCGCGGAGCGGGGCGAGGCGCCGAAGGGGCTGCTCAAGGTTTCGGGCGGGGAAGGCGGCGGGGTGCCGCGCCGGGCCGTGCTGGCCTCGGTCGCCTTCGGGTTCGTCTCCGTACTGCTCAATCTGCTGTGGCCCGACACCATCTTCCTGTACATGCTCAATGCGGTGGGCGCGGTGCTGCTGTTCGTGTGGGGGCTCATCGCCGCCTCGCAGCTGCGGCTGCGGCGAACCATTGAGCGCGAGGCTCCCGGGACGCTGACGCTGAAGATGTGGTGCTTCCCCTGGCTCACCTGGGTCACGCTGGCCGGGCTCGGCGGCGTACTGCTGCTGATGCTCACCGACGATGCGGCACGGCCGCAGCTGCTGTGGTCGGCCGCCGCGACGGGGGCGGTGCTGATTATGGCTATGGTGAGAGAGTTGCGTGCACGGCGTGCTTGAATGCACACAAGGTGTGAGCGTGGTGTCCGTATAGCGGTCAAGTGTTCCCTGAGAGCGGTGCGCGTACTCAGACTGTGGCGTCTGTTCCCCCGTCTCAGCTACTGAACAGGGCACACCCATGTCTCGGACTTCCGCGTCGGCGCCTGTCGAGGATGCCGACGCTGTCGGCACCGTCGGCTCTGTCGACCCTGTCGGCGCTGTCGACAACAAGGTCGACTCCCCGCTCACGCACGGACTCAAGCAACGCCACCTGTCGATGATCGCCCTCGGCGGCGTCATCGGAGCGGGGCTCTTCGTCGGGTCGGGCGCGGGCATCGCCGCCGCCGGTCCTTCGATCATCGTCGCGTATTCGATATCCGGGCTGCTGGTCATGCTCGTGATGCGCATGCTCGGCGAGATGTCGGCCGCCAATCCGGCATCCGGTTCCTTCTCCGTGCACGCGGAGCGCGCGATCGGCCCGTGGGCGGGCTTCACGGCGGGCTGGGCGTTCTGGTTCCTGCTCTGTGTGGCGGTCGGCCTCGAGGGCATCGGCGCCGCGAAGATCATGGTGGGCTGGTTCCCCGACTCGCCCGAGTGGGCGTGGGTCGCCCTCTTCATGCTGGTGTTCTGCTGCACGAACCTGGCGGCCGTGAAGAACTTCGGCGAGTTCGAGTTCTGGTTCGCCGCGCTGAAGGTCGGCGCGATTGTCGTGTTCCTGGGCATCGGCGTACTCGCGATCCTCGGCTTCCTGCCCGGCTCCGACACTCCGTCCCCGGGGACCGGAAACCTCACGGGGCTCGGCGGATTCATGCCGAACGGCTCGGAGGGGCTGATCATCGGTCTGCTGGCCTCGGTGTTCGCGTACGGCGGCCTGGAGACGGTCACCATCGCGGCGGCCGAGTCCGAGCGGCCGGTCCAGGGTGTCGCGAAGGCCGTGCGTACGGCGATGTGGCGCATCGCGATCTTCTACATCGGTTCGATGGCGGTCATCGTCACGCTGGTGCCGTGGAACGACAAGGCCGTCGCCGAGAAGGGGCCGTACGTCGCGACCCTGGACCACCTGGGTATCCCCGCCGCCGGTCAGATCATGAACGTCGTGGTGCTGATCGCCCTGCTGTCGGCCATGAACGCCAACATCTACGGCGCCTCCCGCATGGCCTGCTCGCTGGTCTCGCGCCGTCAGGGCCCGAAGGCCCTCGGTGCGGTCTTCAACGGTGTGCCGCGCATCGCGGTGCTGGTCTCGTCCGTCTTCGGCTTCGTCTGCGTGCTGCTCAGCTACTGGCGGCCCAACGACATCTTCGTGTGGCTGCTCAACACGATCGGCGCGCTGATCCTGGTCGTCTGGTTCTTCATCGCCGTTTCGCAGCTGGTGCTGCGCCGGCGCACCGAGCGCGAGGCGCCGGAGACGCTGGTCGTGAAGATGTGGGCGTACCCGGTGCTGACATGGATCGCGCTCGCGGGCATGGCGGCCGTGTTCGTCCTGATGGCCCGTGAGGAGGGCACGCGGGTTCAGCTGTACTGGAGTGGCGGGCTGACGCTCTTGCTGGCCGTTGTCGGTTTCGTGCTGCAGATGGTGCGGACACCGGTGGCTGAGTCTGTGACGGTGGGCGCCGGTGCGCAGGCTCCGGCCGGTGTGGCTCCCGATGGCGCGGCTCCGGCCGTGGTGGCTGCCGATGCCGCTGCCGAGCCCGCCGTCGAGGTGGCTGACGGCGCGGATGACAAGGCCGCCCCGGTGGTCTTCGCGAAGACCGTGCCGGAAGCCGACGCCGAGGCCGACGCGGTTGCCGAGCCTGCTCCGGTGGTCGTTACGGAGGCCTTCACGACGGCCGTCACGGAAGCCGTCACCGCGGCCGTGACGAAGGCCGTTACGGAAGCCGTGACGAAGGCCGTCACCGAGGCCGTTGCCAAGCCTGCTGCGGAAGCTGCCACTGAGGCCGTTGCCAAGGCCGTCGCGGATGCGGCCAAGGAAGACTGACCGATTCGTCGCAGTGATGCGTTGGACCCCCTGGCCGCCACGGCCGGGGGGTTCTGCGCGTGCTGACGGATTTTTTCCCCGACCCGCCCCTTCCCGAACTGGGGGGCAAGCCCCCAGACCCCCGGACGCCCTACGGGCGTGTCCTCAAACGCCGGACGGGCTGGATTCTGCCGCACCACCCAGCCCCTCCGGCGTTTCAGGGCTCAGGCGAGTCAGGGCATGCGCGGCGACGGGGCCCGGTAGCCAGCCCCGATGGGCCAGTTCGGTGATCAGGCGGGCGTACGGTTTCGCGAACGCCGCCGTGCGGTCCGGTCGGGGGTGGAGGGTCTCGCGAATGCGGACCATGGCCTCCGCCGTGTCGGCCAAGTCGGGGCCCGCCCCCTCCCCCGCGCCGTACGCGGCCAGGATCGCCATGCCCAGTGCCGGCTCGGTCTGTTCGGGGATGTGGGCCGGGCGGCCCAGGATGTCGACGCGCAGACGGTTCCAGTACGCGCTGCGCGCCGCGCCGCCGGTAAACGTGAGTGGGCCGTCGACCGGTGCGCCCAAGTAGTTCAGGTAGTCCAGGCAGAGGCGTTCCGTGTAGCCGATGCCCTGGAGCAGCGCCGCCCACCGGTCGCCCTCCGACGTACCGCCGCCGAGGACGAAGGCCGTGGCGTCCGGGGCTCGGAACGGGAAGCGCTCGCCGCGTGAAGTCAGTGGGTAGGCGAGGGCGACCGACGGCTCGTGGCGGGTGGCCAGGCGGTCCAGACGGGCCGGGTCCGCGCCGGGGAAGGCAGCGGTGAGGGCTCCCGCGCCTACGCTCGACGCGCCGCCCGGGAGCCAGTTGCCGTCCGGGGAACGGTGGTTGTAGACGATGCCCGTGCTGTCGCGTACGGGGACGGTCGAGACGCCCTTGAGGACCAGCGTGGTGCCGAGTACGGAGTTCCAGGCGCCGACGCGTAAGGCGCCCGAGGCGATCTGGGCGGCGCAGCCGTCGGTCATGCCGGCGACGACCAGGGTGCCGGCGGGGATGCCGGTCTCGCCGGCCGCTGCTTCCGTGACCTTGCCCAGGCGGGTTCCGGGGCGTACGACCTCGGGGAAGAAGGTGGTCGGCAGGCCCAGCAGGCCGAGGGCTTCCTCGGGCCAGGTGTCGCGTTCGAGGTCGTAGCCGGTCTTCAGTGCGTGGCTGGAGTCGGTGGCGACCGGGCCGCCGGTGAGCCGGGCCGCCACCGTGTCCGCCTGGTGCGACAGCCGTACGGTCGTTCCGTTGCGCCGCCGGGCCAGCCACAGTGCCTTCGGCAGGCCCCAGCTCGGTGGTACGCCCGCCTCGTCGGCCTCCGGTGCGGCGCGCCCGTCGTCGTACATCAGACCGGGAGTGAGCGGGTGACCGTACGGGTCCGTGAGCAGGACCGTGCCCGAGGTCGAGCACACCGCCAGCGCGTGGAGTCTGCGCGCCTGTACGCCCCTGAGCGCGGCCCGCGTCGCGGCGCAGACGGCCGCCCACCAGTCGCCGGGGTCCTGCTCGTGGCGCACGCCGGTGCGCCGGCCGGTCAGCGGGGCCGAGCCGCTGCCCAGCAGGTGCCCGCGGGTGGTCGCGACCACCGCCCGGACGCTCTGCGTACCGAGGTCGATGCCCAGCCATGCTGCGTCCTTGATGGACTCGTCGGACCGCAACGATCCTCCCGCGCGATATCGGCGCCGTCTGTGAAGTTCTCACTGTGCACCGAGATTTTCCGTTGCGCGAGGGATTGACGCCCAACTGGCGCTGTTCCAAGCTCTGTTAACCAATCGACTGCACGTGTTGGCGGAGGTCGGGATGGACATGCGCGTACATGACCGGCGGCGGTTCCTCGCCCTCACGGCGGCCGCATCCGCCACCCCGCTGCTGAGCGCCTGCGGCGCCGGCTTCGGTGGCGACGAGAAGGAAAAGGGCGGTGGGTCTGCCGCCGACGACGTCACCGGCTCGTTCGACTGGAAGAAGGCCAAGGGGAAGACGGTCAAGGCGCTGCTCAACAAGCACCCTTACACCGATGCGCTGATCGCCGATCTGAAGGCCTTCACACAGAAGACCGGCATCAAGGTCGAGTACGACGTCTTCCCCGAGGACAACTACTTCGACAAGCTCACCGTCGACCTGTCCAGCGGGCGCGCTTCGTACGACATCTTCATGCTCGGCGCGTACATGGTCTGGCAGTACGGGCCGCCCGGCTGGCTGGAGGACCTCGGTCCGTGGATGAGCAACTCCTCGGCGACCGGCGGCGAATGGGACCAGGCGGACTTCTTCCCGAATCTCCTCCAGGCCGACCAGTGGTCCCTGAAGGCCGGTGCGCCGCTCGGGCAGGGCGGGCAGTACGCGCTGCCTTGGGGCTGGGAGACGAACGTCGTCGCGTACAACACCGAGGTCTTCAAGAAGCTGGGACTGAAGCCCGCCGAGACCTTCGACGAGCTGCGCGAGATATCCGGCGCCATCAAGCGCAAGGCGCCGGGCGCGGGCTTCGACGGGATGTACGGCGTCGCGGTGCGCGGGTCGCGCAGCTGGGCGACCATCCACCCGGGCTTCATGACGATGTACTCGCGGTACGGGCTGAAGGACTTCACGGTCGACGGCGGGAAGATCACGCCCGCCATGAACACCCCCGAGGCCGTCGCCTTCACCCAGGACTGGGCCGAGATGGTGAAGAAGGGCGGGCCGCCGTCCTGGACTTCGTACACCTGGTACCAGTGCTCCAGCGACCTCGGCGCGAAGAAGGCCGGGATGCTCTTCGACGCCGATACGGCCGCGTACTTCCAGGCGGTGAAGGGCGCGTCGCCCGCCTCCGGGAAGATCGCCTTCCATCCGGGGCCGAAGGGACCCGACGGGTCGCTCGCCACCAACATGTGGATCTGGTCGCTCGGCATGAACGCCAAGAGCAAGAACAAGCACGCGGCGTGGCTGTTCCTCCAGTGGGCGACCGGCAAGGAGCATCTGCGCAAGGCGGCGATCGAGGGCAACCACATCGATCCGGTGCGGAAGTCGGTCAGCCAGGACGCCGCGTACAAGGACAAGATGAAGGGGATTGAAGGCTTCATCGAGACCTTCGAGACGGTCGTCGGTCAGACGAAGATCCAGTTCACGCCGCAGGAGCAGTTCTTCGACGCGACGACGAGCTGGGCGGCCTCGCTCCAGGAGATCTACGGCGGCAAGAACGCCAAGTCGGTTCTGAACGGGCTGGCGAGCGACCTGGCTTCGAAGGTCGGGTGACGGCTCGATGTCCTCGTCCCTCACCGAGACCGACCACGGGGCGGCCTCGCGCGAGGGGGGCAGGCCGCCGGCGCGCGTGGTTCCGCGCTGGCGGCGGACGCTGCGGCCGTATCTGCTGATCGTGCCCGCCTTGCTGCTCACCGGGGGGATTCTGTATCCCTTCGGGCTCGGGCTGTACTACACGGTCTTCGACTTCGCGGCGAGCAAGCCGCAGCCGGACATGGTCGGGCTTGAGAACTACCGGCGGATCTTCAGCGAGTCGTCGTTCTGGGACTCGGCCTGGGTGACGGTGCTGTACGCGGTGGGGGCGGCGGCCTTCGAGACGGTGCTGGGGGTCGGGGTGGCGCTGCTCCTGCACCGCTCCACGCTCGTCGGGCGCGTACTGGAGAAGATCCTCATCCTGCCGCTGATGATCGCGCCCGTGATCGCCGCGATCATGTGGAAGCTGATGCTCCAGCCGAGCGTCGGCGTCATCAACCATCTGCTGAAACCTTTCGGGCTGGGGGGTGTTCAGTGGACGGACACTCCGAGCGGCGCGCTGTTGTCGTCGATCGCGGTGGACGTGTGGGTCTACACGCCGTTCGTGGCGATCCTGGCGCTGGCCGGGCTGCGGTCGCTGCCCGTATCGCCCTTCGAGGCGGCGGCGGTGGACGGGGCCGGGTGGTGGTTCACGTTCCGGAAGCTGACGCTGCCGATGCTGTGGCCGTACGTCCTGGTCGCGGTGATCTTCCGGTTCATGGACTCGCTGAAGGTCTTCGACATCATCTACGCCCTGACGGAGGGCGGGCCCGGTGACTCGACCGTGGTGCTCCAGATCCGGGCGTACCTGGAGGCGATCCGCTTCCAGCGGTACTCGTTCGGGATCAGCTACATGATCGTGCTGTGGGCGGTGGTGTATCTGGTCACGATGGTGCTGGTGCGCTATCTGGGGAAGATCCAGAACCGGGCGGCGGAGGTGCCAAAGTGAAGCGCAAGCTGATCGCCGTAGCCGCTGACGGGGCGCTGATTCTGTACTTCGTCTTCGCGCTCTTTCCGATTGTGTGGATGATCATCCTGTCGCTGAAGCCGGCGAACGAGCTGTTCAGTACCTACTTCTCGTTCACGCCGACCTTCGACTCGTACAAGACGGTGCTCGGAGCGGGCAACGACGAGGGCGTGCCGTTCCTGCGGTTCTTCGTCAACAGTCTGGTCGTGTCGCTGGGGGCCGTCGGGCTCTCCCTGGTGATCGGACTGCCCGCCGCCTACGCTGCCGCGCGGTGGCGGTTCCGGGGCTCGGAGAACCTGATGTTCACGCTGCTGTCCTTCCGGTTCGCACCCGAACTCACCGTGATCATCCCGCTGTTCGTGCTCTACCAGAAGCTCGGGCTCTTCGACACGTACGTCGGCATGATCTGGGTGCTCCAGCTCGTCACCCTGCCGCTGATCGTCTGGATCATGCGCTCGTACTTCTCCGACCTGTCCCCCGAGGTGGAGCAGGCCGCGCTGCTCGACGGCTACACGAGGAAGCAGGCCTTCTTCAAGGTCGCGCTGCCGCTGGTCAAGCCGGGCATCGCCGCCGTCTCGCTGCTCGCCTTCATCTTCGCCTGGAACAACTTCGTCTTCCCGCTGATCCTGACGTCGTCCGAGGCCCAGACGGTGACGGTCGGCGCGCTGTCATTCCTCGGTGGCGACCGCCCCAAGTACAACCTGACGGCGGCGGCGGCGCTGGTTTCGGTGATCCCGCCCCTGCTCCTCGCGCTCACCATCCAGCGGTACCTGGTGCGCGGGCTTTCCTTCGGGGCGGTGAAGTCCTGATGAGGACCGCTGGGATCTCGCTGCGCGGGATTCACAAGACGTACGGCAGGAGCGTCGCGCTCGACGGACTCGATCTCGACGTCGGGGACGGGGAGTTCTTCTGCCTGCTCGGCCCGTCCGGCGCCGGGAAGACCACGACGCTGAAGACCGTCGCGGGGCTGGAGGAGCCCCAGTCGGGCACGGTCTCGCTCGACGGCACCGACATGACGGGAGTCGAGCCGTACGACCGGGGCGTCGCGATGTGCTTCGAGTCGTACGCCCTCTATCCGCACCGCAGCGCGTACGACAACCTCGCCTCGCCACTGCGCTCGCCCCGGTACAGACTGCCGGCCGCCGAGGCCCGCGAGCGCGTCGGTGCCATCGCCGACCTCCTCGGCATCGGCGCGCTCCTGGAGCGGCCGGTGGGCCGGCTGTCCAACGGCCAGCGCCAGCGCGTCGCGCTCGGCCGTGTCCTGGTGCGCCCCGCCCGCGCCTTCCTCCTCGACGAGCCGCTGTCCCACCTCGACGCCAAGCTCCGCCAGGCGATGCGCGCCGAGCTGAAGGCGATCGGCGCGGTCCAGCGCACCACGACCCTCTACGTCACGCACGACTCGGTGGAGGCGCTGGCCCTCGGCGACCGTATCGGGGTGATCAGGGACGGCAGGATCGTCCAGACGGGCACCCGCGAGGAGATCTGGTACCAGCCGTACGACACCTTCGTCGCGCGCTCGTTCGGCAGACCCCGCATCAATCTGCTGCCGGGGACCGTCACCGGCCAGGGCGGCTTCCTCTCCGCGGACCGCTTCTTCGAGATTCCGCTGACGTCACTCGCGGTACGGTCAGCCGCGCCCGGCACCGCCGTGCAGATCGGGATCAGGCCGCGCGATCTGTCCCTGGGCTCCTCCGCCCTCGGGCCCGGCAGTATCGAGCTTGTGGGCACCGTCTACATCACCGAAGTCCTGGGCCGTGCCACCGAGGTCACCGTACGGCTCGGCGCGCAGCACCTGTCGCTGGTCGTGCCGCGCGCGGACGCCGCCGGGCTGCGGCCCGACGCGCCGGTGAGACTGACCGTACGGCCGGAGAGCCTGCTGCTGTTCGAGGCCGACGGCGCAGATGGCGTGCCAGGGCGAAGGGTCACGCAATGAGCGGGGACCCGGTGCTCCGCGGCCCCGCGCCCCGCCAGGCCGCCATCGCCGAGCGGGTGCTCGCGGCGGGCTCGGCGACCGCCGCCGAGCTGGCCGAACGCTTCGACGTCAGCCTGATGACCATCCACCGGGACCTGGACGAGCTCGAACGACAGGGGCTGGTGCGGAAGTTCAGAGGCGGGGTGACCGCGCAGCCGTCCGGTGTCTTCGAATCGAACGTCGCGTACCGGCTCAAGACGATGCGCGCGGAGAAGGCCGCCGTCGCGGAGCACGCGCTGAAGCTCATCGAGCCCGGCATGGCGGTGATGCTCGACGACTCGACCTCCACGCTGGAGATAGCGCGCCGGCTCGGTTCCAGCACCATCACTCCGCTGACCGTCGTCACCAATTTCCTCGAAGCGCTGACGCTGCTGTCGAGCGAGCGCGGCATCCACTTGATGGCGCTCGGCGGCGACTACGATCCGCTGCACTCGTCGTTCCTGGGCGTCTCCTGCATGGAGGCCGTCCAGCTCCTCCAGGTCGACATCTGCTTCACGTCGACATCGGCCGTCTCCGGCGGCTTCGCCTACCACCAGGAGCAGCACATCGTCTCCGTCAAGCGGGCCATGCTCGACTCCGCCGCGAAGAACGTGCTGCTGCTCGACCACTCCAAGCTCGGCCGTGTCGCACTCCACCGCCTCGCCCCGCTCTCCCGCTTCGATCTCGTACTGGTCGACGACGGGGCGTCGGCGGAGCTGCTGCGCGACCTCGACGAGCACAAGGTCCCGTACGACGTGTGCCCGACGGCCGGGGCGTCGGCGGCCACCGCCACGGCGACGGGAGGCCGGGACCATGACTGAGCTGATACTGCGCGAGCTGCGCAAGACCTACGCGTCGCGGGGCCGCCCGCAGGTGGAGGCCGTACGCGGCATCGACCTGGAGCTGCGCTCCGGGGAGCTGCTCGGCCTGCTGGGGCCCTCCGGCTGCGGCAAGTCCACCACCCTGCGGATGATCGCGGGCCTGGAGGCGGTGACCGGCGGCGACATCCTCGTCGGCGGCCACTCGGTGGTGAAGGTCCCCGCCCAGCAGCGCAATATCGGGGTCGCCTTCGAGAACTACGCGCTCTACCCGCCGCTCACCGTCGCCGAAAACCTCGGCTTCGGGCTCGCGGCGCGCGGCAGGCCACGCGGGGAAGTGGCCTCGCGGGTACGGGACATGGCCGAGCGGATCGGCCTGACCGAGCTGCTCGACGCGAGACCGGGCGGGCTCTCCAGCGGCCAGAAGCAACGAGTGGCGCTGGCGCGGGCGCTGATCCGCGAGCCGGACGTACTACTGCTGGACGAGCCGCTCTCGCACCTGGACGCGGCGCAGCGCGACACGACCCGCCGCGAACTCAAGCGCATCCAGCAGGACTTGGGGCACACCACGATCCTGGTCACGCACGACCAGGAGGAGGCGCTGTCGCTGGCCGACCGCATTGCCGTGATGAAGGACGGCGTCATCCAGCAGCTCGGCACGCCGTACGAGATCTACGACAGCCCGGCGAATCTCTTCGTGGCCGACTTCGTGGGGGAGCCCGCGATCAATCTGCTGCCGGGGGTGGCGGAGGCCGACGGGCGGGTACGGCTCTCGGACAGCGTGCGGCTGGCGGTCGGGGTGCGGCCGGCGGCGGGTCGGGAGGTGGTGCTGGGGATCAGGCCGGAGGACCTCC
Source organism: Streptomyces sp. TRD_SC_5 (assembly GCF_056836825.1). NCBI lineage: Bacteria > Bacillati > Actinomycetota > Actinomycetes > Kitasatosporales > Streptomycetaceae > Streptomyces > Streptomyces sp. TRD_SC_5. The sequence goes on from NZ_JBWZZS010000001.1 coordinate 2,376,423, forward strand.
GGCTCGCGGACGGGGGCGCGGCGGGCGAGGGCGCGGCGGGCGAGGGCGCGGCGGGCGAGGGCGCTGCGGCCGTGCGGGCGAAGGTCAGCGCGCACGAGCCGCTCCTCGAATCCGGCATCGCGACGCTCGCGCTCGACGGAGTGGCCGAGCCCCTGGTCGTACAGACCGGACCGGAGACGCGCCTCGACCGGGACGAAACCGTGCGGGTGACCGCGGACCCGCAGCTCACGCATGTCTTCGACGCCGAGACAGGAGAGGCTCTGCGATGAAAATCCTGGCCGCCGGTGACCACTTCGTACTCAACTCACTCATCGGCGATGCGGTGGAGGCCGCCGTCACCGCATCCCCCTTCGAGCTGACCGAACTCACCCTCCCCTGGCCGCTCGAACCCTTCGCGAAGGTCGCCGAGGTCGACGAGGCCAGCGACTGCGAGGACGCGCTGATCGAGGCGCTGCGGGACGTAGAGGTGTGCGTGACCCAGATGGCGCCCTTCACGGAGCGGGTACTGGAGGCCTCCCCCGCGCTGCGGCTCGTCGTCGTCTGCCGGGGTGGCCCCGTCAACGTCAACGTGGAGGCGGCGCGGGCGCGCGGCGTGCAGGTGTGCTTCGCGCCGGGCCGCAACGCGGCCGCCACCGCCGAGTTCACGGTCGGCATGATGCTGGCCGCGATGCGCCGGATCCCCGAGACCCACGACGCGCTGGCGCGACGCGGCGTGTGGGACGGCTCGTACTTCACCTACGACCGGTGCGGTCCGGAGCTGGAGGACACGCGGGTGGGGCTGATCGGCTACGGCGCGGTCGGCAGCCGGGTGGCGCGGGTGCTGTGCGCGTTCGGTGCGGAGGTCGAGGTGTACGACCCGTACGCGCGCGGTGATGTGCACGGGGTACGGGTCGCCTCGCTCGACGCGCTGTTGTCCCGGTCGCGGGTCGTCACCCTGCACGCCCGCCTCACCGACGAGACGCGCGGTCTGATCGGCGCCCGCGAACTGGGGCTGCTGCCGCGCGGTTCCGTGCTGGTCAATGTGGCGCGGGGGCCGCTCGTCGACACGGACGCGCTGTGCGACGCGCTGGAGAGCGGGCAGTTGGCGGCGGCCGCGCTCGACACGTACGAGCAGGAGCCGTTGCCCGCCGATGCGCGGCTGAGGGGCGTACCCGGGGTCGTGATGACGCCGCATCTGGGCGGGGCGAGCCGCCAGGTGGCGGAGAAGGCGGCGCGGATCGCGGCGGCCGAGGTGGCGCGGTACGCCGCCGGAAGCCCACTGGCGCACTGCCTGACGTGACCTGGACCGAACTGAAGGAGTCGTCCGCGATGTTGTACGTCGGTATCGATGTGGGCACGTCCATGGTGAAGGCGGCGGCCTTCGACGCGTCGGGGCGGGAGGTCGCGGTCGAGTCCCGCCCTGTCGCGCTCGACATTCGTGGCGGCTTCGTCGAACAGGACATGGACGAGGTGTACGCGGCCGTCGTGGAGGTCCTGGCGACGCTGACGTCGGGGCTGGACGGCCCGGTCGGGCTGGCCGGGCTCACGGGGCAGGGCGACGGGGTGTGGCTGGTGGACGCGCGGGGGCGCCCGGTGCGGCCCGCGATCTCCTGGATGGACGGCCGGGCGCACGAACTCCTCGACGAGTGGATGGCGTCGGACGTCTTCACTTCCGTCTTCAGGCGCACGGGCAGCGCGATGTTCCCGGGATGCCCGGGTCCGGTGCTGGGGTGGCTGGACCGGCACGAGCCGAAGGCGCTGGACGCGGCCGCGACGGCCCTGTACTGCAAGGACATGGTTTTCCAGCGTCTGACGGGAATCCGGGCGACGGACGTCTCGGACGCGTCGATGCCGTTCCTGGACCCACGGACACGGACGTACGACGACGAGACCCTGACCCTGCTGGGCCTCGCCCACCGGCTGGGCCTGCTCGCCCCGGTGGCCGACCCGGTCGCGGTCGGCGAGACGCGTGGCCCGGGCCTGCCGCCCGGAACCCGGCTCGCGAACGGCCCGTACGACCTGCCCGCGTGCGCGCTCGGCGCGGGGGTGACGCGGCCGGGGGACGGGCTGCTGATCATCGGTACGTGCCTGGCGTCGCTGGTCGCGACGGACGTCCTCGACCTGGAGGGCGGGGAGCCGGCCGGACTCCACATCTCGACCGACCGGCAGGGGCAGTGGCTGCGGGCGATGCCGGCGATGGTGGGCACGGCGGCACTGGACTGGGTGCTGAGGACGACGGGCGTACGGCACGCGGAGGTCGACGCGCTGCTGGACGCGACGCCGCCGGGGGCGAACGGGGTGCAGGTACTGCCGTACTTCGCGCCGTCGGGGGAACGGGCGCCGTTCGTGGAGCCGCGGCTGCGGGCGGAGCTGACGGGGGTGTCGCTGGAGACGACGAAGGGCGACCTGGTGCGGGCCACGTGCGAGGGCATCGCCTTCGCCGCCCGGCACTGCCTGGAGGCTGCGGGCCTCAGGGGCGACCTGGCGGTGTGCGGCGGCGGAACGCGCTCCCCGGCATGGCTGCGACTGTTCGCCGACGTACTGGGCCGCCCGTTGCGCGTGGTCGAGGGCGAGGTGGGCGCGCGGGGCGCGGTGCTGGCGGCGGCGGAACGGTACGGGGTGGACCTCGACGTGGCGTCGTGGACGCGCCCGACGGCGGTGGTGGAACCGGACGCGGGGCGGGCGGAGCGGTACGGGGTGGCGTACGCGAGGCACTTGGCCCGCTTGGCGGAGGCGCGGGGGCGGGCGCGGGGCCGGGCCGGCACCCCGGGCTGAGCTTCTCGGGGGTGCCGGGGGCCCGGCGCTCCGGGGTCGGTGCCGCGCCGGGGCGTCTCCTCGGGCGTCGAACGTTCGGGTACGTCGGTTTTCGTTGGGGTGGTTGCGTTCGACGCCCTGCGGGGAGCGCCCCGACACGTCCCCTCCCGGCACCGTCACTCGTGAGGCGGGTGGGGCTCCGCCAGGTGAAGCCCGCGTGGCCTCCGGTCGGCCACTGAGCGAAAGGGGGCGTACTCAGCTCCGCACGGCCACAGGGCGGCCTATCGTGCAGTCGCCGCCCCCATAACCCCGCCTACCAGGGAGACTTCCATGCCCGCACAGCAGCCGAGACGCCGTTCCGTACTCCTCGCCGGCGCCGCCGCATCCGTCGTCACCGCCCTGCCCGGCGCGAACTCGGCAGCCGCGGACGAACCACGCCGCCGGCCCAAGGGTCCCATCGTCATCGGCCACCGGGGCGCAGCCGGCTGGCGCCCCGAGCACACGGCGGCCTCGTACATCCACGCCGTCCAGACGGGCGCCGACTGGATCGAGCCCGATCTCGTACCGACCAAGGACCACGTCCTCGTCGTACGGCACGAGAACGAGATCTCCGGGACGACAGATGTCGCGAAGCGTCCCGAGTTCGCGTCGCGGCGTACGACGAAGACGGTGGACGGACGGTCCGTCACCGGGTGGTTCACGGAGGACTTCACGCTCGACGAGCTGAAGACGCTGCGCGCCGTCGAGCGCCTGCCGCTCGTCAGGAACAGGAACACCGTCTTCGACGGCCGCCAGGAGGTCATGACCTTCCAGGAAGTCGTGGATCTGGCAAGGAAGTTGTCCAAGCAGTACGGGCGCACGATCGCCGTGTTCCCGGAGACGAAGCACCCGACCTACTTCCGTTCGATCGGCCTGCCCCTCGAACCGGAGCTCGTCCGCGTCGTCCGACGCAACCGGCTCGGCGCCCACGAGTGCGTCGTCCAGTCCTTCGAGCCGTCGAGCCTGACCCGGATCGCGGAGGCGCGGCTGCGTGTGCCGCTGTGGCAGGCCCTGGGGACAGGGAGTGGCGGGCCGTACGGCCACCCGATGACGTACAGGGAAATGATGACGCCTGCCGGACTGCGCCGGATCGCGGAGTACGCCGCCTGGATCGGCCCGGACAAGTCCTCCGTCGTCGCGCCTTCGCCCCTGCTCGCGGACGCGCACGCGGCGGGGCTGAAGGTCGGGGCGTACACCTTCCGCTGCGAGAACCAGTTCCTGCCCGCGGTCTTCCGCCGCGGCACGGCGCCGAACGACTTCGGTGACGCGTTCGGGGAGTACGCGCTGCACTACGGGATGGGCGTCGACGCGGTCGTGACCGACTTCCCCGACATCGCGGTCGCAGCCAGGCCCTGATCATCTCCGAGCCCTCCTGCTGCTAATCTGCACTTGCACATCAGTCGCAATAAGCAGTCGGAGGGCTCGGACATGGCCATTTACACACTTCCTGAACTCCCGTACGACTACGCGGCGCTCGACCCCGTCATCAACCCGCAGATCATCGAGCTGCATCACGACAAGCACCACGCGGCCTACGTGAAGGGCGCGAACGACACTCTTGAGCAGCTCGAAGAGGCGCGGGACAAGGAGTCGTGGGGAGCGATCAACGGGCTGGAGAAGAACCTCGCGTTTCACCTCTCCGGCCACATCCTGCACTCCATTTACTGGCACAACATGACCGGCGACGGCGGCGGCGAGCCGCTGGCCGCCGACGGCGTCGGTGAGCTCGCGGACGCGATCGCCGAGTCCTTCGGCTCCTTCGACAAGTTCAAGGCGCAGCTGACCAAGGCCTCCGCGACCACCCAGGGCTCGGGCTGGGGCGTGCTCGCGTACGAGCCGGTGAGCGGCCGCCTGATCGTCGAGCAGATCTACGACCACCAGGGCAACGTCGGCCAGGGGTCGGTCCCGATCCTGGTCTTCGACGCCTGGGAGCACGCCTTCTACCTTCAGTACAAGAACCAGAAGGTGGACTTCATCGAGGCGATGTGGAAGGTCGTCAACTGGCAGGACGTGTCGAAGCGTTACGCGGCGGCGAAGGAGAGCGCGTACAACTTGCTGCTGGTGCCGTAGGTGCGCAGGCAGGTAGGCAGGTAGGCAGGTAGGCACGTACGCGCGCACGTAGGCACGTAGGCACGTAGGCACAAAATGGCGTCCTGCTCGTGATCGTCTTCTCAACCTTCACTTGCAGGCGGATGAAACGGCCGGCCCCCGCGAGGACCTGACTCGCGGGGGCCGGCTGCGTTCGGACAGGGATTCGTACTGCTGCGCTGCCGCCCCGCCACTCTTCCTCGCCCTGCCGGGGCCGCTTAGGATTGCCGAATTCCTGGCGGGACCCACGAGCCGGTCTGCGGAGGACATCGTGATGGCGAGCGACAAGCCGATCTACTGCAACACCTGCGACTCTTTCGAAGCACACCGGCCGCTCAGCGGCACCGAGAAGACGTGGCTGAAGGACCGCATCCGGGCCAGGAACGTCGACAACTACCTCATGTGCACCGCCGCCGAATGCCGGAACCTGCGCACGGGCATGAACAAGGCCCCCTTCACCCCGGAGCTCCGCGTCCCACCACCACCGGGGTAGGCCCGGCCCGCCCCGGTGGTGGTGGGAAAAGCGGGGCAGGCTTCGGCGGGCCCGTGGCGTTGGTTGCGTCTGGTGTGGGGGCCGCCTTTGGTGAGGGTGGCGTCGGAGGCCCGCCCCTCAAGGGCGCTCCTACGTCGCGTCGCCTACGGCGATTGCGCTGCGCTCCACCCTTGACCGCCGAACCTCCGCCGCAATGCTTAAGGGGGGCGGCCCCCGGGGGGAGCCCACGGGGAAACTCCGGCGATTGGCTGCGCTGTCGCTGCCGGGCGGCGGGTGTGTGGGTGGGGCGCATGAGGTCCAGGGGGCGGCTCGGCCCCTGGCTAAGCGGCTGCGGGAACGGCCGCTGGTGCACCGCCCCCAAACTCGACGCACACGCGCACCCACGCCGGTAGGCGGCCGCCCAACCGGATCAACCTGCGGACCGTCCCGTATGCGAGTGGGGCGCGACAGTTGAATGGGGCGACTCGGGCCGGTCTGGCGTCCACCCCCACCGGTGGTCGGCAGGACTGCAAGCAGGTTGCCGGGCTTGGTGGGTGGAAGGGCACCCAACGGTGTGGTTCTGCCGATGGCTGCGGCACGCCTGCGACGAGCAGGCCACGCCGTGGCCGAGAACAAAACCCGGCGCGCCTGGGGGCCCTCCGGCCCGCCATCCCACCCACGCCAGCCACACCATCCGATCGGTTCGCACGGTTCGTGGGGCCGTTGTGGGTCGAAACGCTCCCATGACAACCGGAAGCGATACGGGTGGGACCGGTGTGATTCGTGAGGCGTCAGGACTCGTCAAGTGTCGAGTTCGTTGCACCCGACTCCCCCAAGGGGGCGGGTGAGGCGACCGGCTCGTGCAGAAAGCGACAGCCGGACCGCTGCCTCGGCCGTGACGGGGGCGGAAAAGCGCCCCGGCCGCACCCAAGCCCGCCGAGCGTCCCCCTGCAAGTCACCGACGGCCGACAAGTCACCACACCAAGCTCACCAGTCACATCCGCCGAGTCGCCCCCCCGCAACGGCATCCCTTTTTCGATCCCACCGCGCCTGCGCGTGGGTCGAAACGCTCCCGCGATGACCGAAAGCCCAACGGCTGTGACGAGTGAGGCACGAGGGGCGCCCAGATTCACCAATTGTCGAGTTCATCGCATCGGGCGACCACAGCTCACCAACAACGGACGTCCGTACACGATCCCGTAAGCGGGTTGAGTCATTGACCGGGCGGAGCGGAACTTCCAGCCGACAACCGACGGTCTCACCGGATGTCGGCTGGGGCAGACGAGCGCCTGAGGCGCATGCCGTGCCGGTGGTGTGGCATCCGGCCGGGAAGGGCGAGGGTCTCGACCGTCGGCCCACCGGCCGGGAGATCCCACCCCGGTCCAATCGTCGACAGGACTACTCGCTCCTGGGTGCCCTTCCACCCACCAAGCCCAGCCCCGTGCTTGCACCTCAGCCGACCACCTGTCGGGGTGGACGCCGAACCGGCCCGAGTCACCCCATTCAACTTCGCGCCCCACCCGCGCAGACATCAGTCCGCAGGTCGACCCGGACGGCCGACCGCCCACCCAACCTGGGTGTTCGTGTGCGTCGGAATGGGGATGGTGAACCAACGACCGTTCCCGCACCCGCTGAGACTGGGGCCGAGCCGCCCCTAGACCGACGGCGCCCCACCCACCAACCCGACAGCCACCAAACCCACCCGCGCCCCTCCCCGGAGCCCCCGTGCAGGGCGTTTTTTCTTGGGCCGTCCCCTGTTGAGCGTTAGCGGTGGGACGGGGCGGCGGGTCAAGGGTGGGCCGTAGGTCCATCGCGCAGCGACGCGACCGAAGGGAGCGCCCTTGACGCGGCGCCCCGGCCCACCGACACTCGAGCGCTCGGGACGGCCCGAAACCCCCAGACGCAACCAGTGGTACCCCCACGGCAAGCAACGCCCCCGCCCCGCACCCCGACCCCCCTCAGTCGAAGATCGGGTCCTGCGTGCGCGTGCGCTTGATCTCGTAGAAGCCGGGGATCGACGCCACCATCAGCGTGCCGTCCCAGAGGCGTGCCGCCTCTTCGCCCTTCGGCGCCGGGGTGACCACCGGGCCGAAGAAGGCGACCTCGTCGCCGTTCGCGCCGGGGACGGAGATGACCGGAGTGCCTACCTCCTGGCCGACCTTGTCGATGCCCACCTTGTGCGAAGCACGCACCTCCGCGTCGTACGTGTCCTTGTCGGCGTACTCGATAAGATCTGCCGGAAGGTCCGCGTCCGCCAGTGCGCCCACTATCGCCTCCAGCGTCGCGCCCTCGCCCTTGTTGTGGAACCGCGTGCCGAGCGCCGTGTAGAGCTTGCCGACGACCTCGTCGCCGTGCAGCTGCTGGGCCGCCGTCACCACACGTACCGGGCGCCAGCCCTTCGGGCCGAGCAGCTCGCGGTACTGCTCCGGCAGCTCGTGGAGCTTGTCCTCGTTCAGTACCGCCAGGCTCATGACGTGCCAGCGAACCTCGACATCACGGACCTTCTGGACCTCCAGCATCCAGCGGGACGTCATCCACGCCCACGGACACAGCGGGTCGAACCAGAAATCCGCAATGGTCTTGGCGTTCTCGGAGCTGCTCTTCGACATGTCTCTCCTCATTGGCACGCGGTCGCAACCTGACGGTGGCAACGCCACCGGCCACCGGAGGCATTCCCACGCGCCCCGTGTCAGTGCCGCGTGCGAGGATCGGAGTCCTCGAACGAGACACGAAGGAGTGCCCGTGCCCGGTGAGAATCTGTCCCGCGACGAGGCCCGCGAGCGGGCCGAACTGCTGTCCGTCGACGGGTACGAAGTTGCCCTCGACCTGCGATCAGCGGTCGGGGACCCCGGGGACGGCACATTCAGCGCCGAGCCCAGCGCCGTGTCCAGCGGCACATCCAGCGCCGCGCCCAGCGCCGTGTCCAGCGGCACATCCAGCGCCGCGCCCAGCGCCACATCCAGCACCGCGGGCCCCGGGGACAGCGCGGACGGGCCGCGTACGTTCCGCTCGGTTACCACCATCCGCTTCCGGTGCGCGCGGCCCGGCGCCGATACCTTCGCCGATCTGCTGGCGCCGTCCGTGACGGCCGTCACACTCAACGGCGAGGCGTTGGACCCCGCCGCCGTCTTCGACGGTAAGCGGGTCGCCCTGGCCGGGCTGCGCGAGGAGAACGTCCTGGTGGTGGACGCGCAGTGCGCGTACAGCCGGACCGGCGAGGGCATGCACCGCTTCGTCGATCCCGAGGACGGCGAGGTCTACCTCTACACGCAGTACGAGCCTGCCGACGCCCGCCGCGTCTTCGCCAACTTCGAACAGCCGGATCTCAAAGCGCCGTTCCGGTTCGAGGTCACCGCCCCTGAGGGGTGGACAGTGTGGAGCAACGGCGTCGGCGAGCTGACGGACGACGGTTCCTGGCGGTTCGGTGAGACCGAGCCGATCTCGACGTACATCACCGCCTTCGTCGCCGGCCCGTACCACTACGTGGGCGATCTCTACCGGCGGACGTTCAGCGACGGTACGGAGCTCGAGATCCCGCTCGGCGCGATGTGCCGCAAGGGGCTGGCCCGGCACTTCGACGCGGACGACATCTTCACCGTCACCAAGCAGGGGCTCGACTTCTTCCACGACAACTTCGACTTTCCGTACCCCTTCGGGAAGTACGACCAGGCCTTCGTGCCGGAGTACAACATCGGCGCCATGGAGAACCCCGGCTGCGTGACCTTCCGCGAGGAGTACATCTTCCGCGGGAATGTGACTCAAGCGTCGTACGAGCGGCGGGCGAACGTCATTCTCCACGAGATGGCGCACATGTGGTTCGGAGATCTGGTCACCATGCAGTGGTGGGACGACCTGTGGCTGAAGGAGTCCTTCGCCGACTTCATGGGGACGTACTCGATGGTGGAGGCCACCCGTTTCACCAACGGGTGGATCACCTTCGCCAACAACCGCAAGGCGTGGGCGTACCGGGCCGACCAGCTCCCCTCGACGCACCCCATCACGGCCGACATCCGTGACCTGGAGGACGCGAAGCTCAACTTCGACGGGATTACGTACGCCAAGGGCGCGTCCGTACTGAAGCAGCTCGTCGCGTACGTCGGGAAGGACGCCTTCATGGAGGGCGCCCGGCGGTACTTCAAGCGGCACGCGTACGGGAACACCCGGCTCGAGGACCTGCTAGCGGTGCTGGAGGAAACGTCCGGGCGCGATCTCGCCTCCTGGGCGCAGGCGTGGCTGCAGACGGCCGGGGTCAACTCGCTCACTCCGCAGGTGATTTATGACGCCGCAGGGCGGATCACCGAACTGGCGGTGTTCCAGGAGGGTGCCGCTTCGCATCCTGAGCTGCGGCCGCACCGGGTGGCTGTCGGGCTGTATCGGCACGAGGAGGCCGATGGTTCGCTCGTGCGGTACGCGCGGTCCGAGGTGGATGTGGCCGGGCCGCGTACGGTCGTGACCGAGCTCGCGGGCTGCGAGAAGCCGGATCTGGTGCTCGTCAACGACGACGACCTGACGTACTGCAAGATCCGTTTCGACGCGGAGTCGCTGGGCACTCTGCGCGCTCGCCTCGGTGATGTGAGTGACCCGCTCGCGCGGGCGCTGTGCTGGTCGGCGCTGTGGAATCTCACGCGGGACGCGCTGATGCCGGCGCGGGACTTCGTGGATCTCGTGCTGAGGTTCGCGGGCCGCGAGACGGACATCGGGGTGCTCCAGATGCTGCACGCGTGGACGCGGTCCGCGCTGACGCACTACGCGGCGCCCGAGTGGCGGGAGGAGGGCGGGCGTCTCCTCGCGGAGGGCGCGCTGCGGGAGCTGCGGATCGCGGAGCCGGGCAGCGAGCATCAGCTGACGTGGGCACGGTTCTTCGCGGCGACGGCCTGTCGGGAGGCGGACTTCCAGCTGCTCCAGGGGCTGCTGGAGGGCACGGCCAAGATCGACGGGCTCGAGGTGGACCAGGAGCTGCGCTGGGCGTTCCTCGGGCCGCTCGCTTCGCACGGTGTGGCGGACGAGAAGGTGATCAACGCGGAGCTGGCTCGGGACGATACGGCGTCGGGGAAGCGCCACCAGGTGCGGTGTCTCGCGTCGCGTCCTTCGGCCGCGGTCAAGGCGCAGGCGTGGGCGGCGGTCGTGGAGTCCGACTCGTTGTCGAACGCGCTGGTCGTGGCTACGATCGACGGCTTCGTGCAGCCGGGGCAGCGGGAGTTGATCGCTCCGTACGCGGAGAAGTACTTCGCGGTGATCGAGCGGGTGTGGGCCGAGCGGTCCATCCAGATCGGCATGGATGTCGTGTCGGGGCTGTTCCCCGGGCTCCAGGACGACCGGGGCACGCTGGACGCGACGGACGCGTGGCTGGCCGGCCACGCGGACGCAGCGCCGGCGCTGCGCCGGCTGGTGCTGGAGGCACGGGACGACTTGGCGCGGGGCCTGCGGGGGCAGACGTGCGATCGGGGTGCGGCGGCGGCTGCTGCTGCTGCTGTGTGAGTGGCTGATGGGGGCGCCGGCGCGGTTCGGTGCGGTCCGGTGCGGGCGCGGTCCGGTGTGGGCGCCGTGCCGAGCGGGCGCGGTGCGGCGCGGGCGCGGTGTGGTGCGCCGTGCGGTCCGGTGCGGCGCCGTGCGGGCCCCGGTTCGGTGCGGGTGCCTGCGGCGCTTTCCCCTACCCGCCCCTTCCCGAAACTGGGGGCGGGCCCCCAGCCCCCGGACGCCCTCCGGGCGTGTCCTCAAACGCCGGACGGGCTGGAGAGGGTCGGGAACGGGAGGGGAACGGGGGCAGGGGCTTCGTGCCACGGGTCGGCCGCCGGCAACCCGTGGCTCGGCGCCGGGCCCCCGGCCGGCCACCCGTGGCTCGCCTCCGGGCCCCCGTCGGCCGACCCGTGGCTCCCGCGGCTGCGGAGGGGCACCGTCAGGGCCCCGGCCTGGAGTGTTCGCTCGTTCGGCGGGTGGGGTTTCGGCAGTCGAACGGCCGTACTTTAGTGCAGGCTTGTCCTGGATTGTCGACGGGTGTGTAACAGCGGTTAGGGAGCAGGGGCCGAGCGGGAAACCCCGGAACATGAACCACAACACCCCCGTCTCCCCCCGCCCCCTCAGCCACCTCACCGACGCCCAGCAACGCGTGGTGTCCGCCGCGCAGTTGCGTGCGCGTGGTGTGTCCGCCGCCAAGACCGCCGGGCAGTGCCGCCCCGGTGGGCCCTGGCAGCAGGTCCTGCCCGGTGTCTATGTCCTGCACCCCGGGCCGCCCACCAGCGAAGAGCGGCTGCATGCCGCCCTCCTGTACGCGGGCCGGCCCATCGGGCCCGTCGCGGGCCCTCTGGTTCCCGCGCAGGTCCGGGCGGAGGGTACGGCCGGCTCGTACGGCGATGTCGTGATCACGGGACCGGCCGCGCTCGCCCTGCACCGCTTCTCCTCCGCTCCCCCGCTGCTTTCCCTCGACCGGATCGATGTACTCGTGCCGCGCACCCGGCGACTGCGCTCCACCGGTTGCGCTCGGCTGATCCGGGTTCATGCGATGCCTCAGGTCCAGCACATCGACGGCCTGCCCGTCGCCCCCGTCGCCCGCGCCCTCGCCGACGCCGTCGCGCAGCTCACTGACGCCGATGCCGTACGCAGGCTGCTCACCGAGGCCGTGCGCGGTGCGCACTGCGAACCGGCCGCGGTGGTGAGGGAGTTGACCCTCGCACGGCTGCTCTCGCGCCCGCACGTCGTCGACGCCGTGGACTCCCTGCTCGCCGAGGGGCGTGCCATCGCCGAGGACCGGCTGTACGAAATGGTGCGGGACCACGGGCTGCCCGACCCGCTCTGGAACGTCGATCTGCGGCTGCCCGGCGGCCCCCACCTCGGCGGCGTCGACATCTACTGGCCCGACCAGGCCGTCGCCGTGGAGCTGGACACCCGGGCGCCCCGCCAGGACGAAGACGCCCTGTGGTCGGAGTACGCCCGTAAGCGCGAGCACCTGGAGCGGCTCGGCATCACCGTCGTACACATCACGCCGAAGAAGCTGCGGGAATCGCTGGAGCAGCAGGCGACCGTCGTACGGACCGCTCTGATGGCGTCCAGCGACCGGGAGCCGTCCGCCTATGTGGTGGTGCTGCCGCGCTAGTGGTCTCAGCGGTCAGCGGTCAGCGGTCAGCGCTTCTTCAGCAGGAGTTCCGTGTTCCGGGCGTCCGCCGGGCCAGCCAGGGTCTGCCGGGTGCCCGGCGCGTTGAGGGACAGCTCGCGGTAGAGCGCCGCCAGGCCCGTCTGGGAGAGGTCCGTGAAGTCCGTGCGGTGGGGGGCGGCGGACTCGATCAGGGTGGTGAAGAGGGACAGCGTGCCGTCGTGGTTGTCGGTCAGTTCGATGATCCGGGCGAGCTGGGGGAACTCGACGTGCGAGGCGGTGGAGATCTCCCAGAAGGTGCCGTGCGCGAGGATCTCGTTGCGGTGGCTGTGTCCGTTGATCCAGGCGATGACGTTGCGGTTCTGCTGGAGGAGGGCGACGAGCTTGTCGCCGCCGCCGTCGTCGAACGTCCAGCTGTTGTGGTGGCTGAAGACGATGACGTGGTCGTCCCGGTGGGCGAGCAGGGTCCGCTTCAGCCAGTCCAGTTGTGCCTTTCCGATCGAGCCCGCGAAGTGGCCGCCCCGGTCGGTGGTGTCGAGGCTGATGCCCAGTACGTCGTCGGAGATGCGGAAGGAGTAGTAGAGGTTCCCGGTGTCCGCGTTCTCGCGGGTGTAGCCGTGGCCGGCCGGGCCCGCGCCCGCGTACGCCGGGTCGAGGTGCGCCTCGACGTACTCGCGCGGCGTGAAGGGAGCGCGGGAGGGGTCCGGCGTGACGGAGCGCATGCGTCGGGACTCGCGCCGCAGGTGGTCGGTGAAATAGCTGCCGCGCGGGTCGTTGCCCTTCCTCAGTACGGCTTCGAGCGCGCTCGCGTCGGCCGCCGGGAGGGACAGCAGCTTTCGGCCACCCACGGCGAAGTCGGCGAGGAAGCCGGTCGCGTTGCCGTTGGCGAAGCAGCCGCTGGGGAGGTCGTCGTGGTTGCCTACGGTGGAGTACCAGGGGAGGCGCAGGCCGGGGCTGTTCACCGGGCGGCGCGCTGCCGCGAGGTAGCCCTCCAGGCGCGGGAAGCCGCGCTGCTTGTCGGCGTCGCGCAGTGCGCCGTCCGGGTGCCAGTAGAGGGAGTGGCCGGAGTTCTGGACGCCTTCGTAGCGGGCGGGGTCACCTGTGTTGGGGGTGATGCGGCCGCCGCTCATGGTGCGCAGGAACCAGCCGAGTTCGGCCTTGCAGTTGTTGTCCGTGTTGTCGCCGGTCGTCATCACGAAGCCGAGGTCCGCTCCGGTGACCGGCCCGCCGCGCAGCGCGTTGACGCGCTCGACGAGCGAGATCGCGCCGTGGACTGTCAGGGCTTCCTGGGGACGCCAGGCTCCGGGCGCCTGGGCACGCAGGTATTCGGTGCGGACGGGGTGTTGTACGTCGGTGAGGTGGAGGTCGGTGAGCTGCACGAACGAGGCGAGGGCGGTACGTCGCTCGGCGCGCCCGGAGCGGGCCGTGGCGAGCTGGGTCCGTTCTACGCGCTTCCAGCCGGGGCCGGTTCCCAGCCGCCGGAAGCCGGATGTGGCGCCGCGCGGCGTAGCGACCGTACGGAGGGTCGTGGCGGTCCAGGGCGGGACGGTGATGCGGGCGGGGCCTGTGGCGGGTGTTGCTCCCGCGGCGGCGGGGGCGGCGGCCGGTGCGCCGGCCGGGCCCGGAGCGGCGGCGGTTCCCGCCTGGGCGGCGTGCTCCGGGCGGAGCGCGAGCCCGATGCCGGCGGAGAGGCCGACTGCTCCGGTGGCGGCGAGGAAGGAACGGCGGTCGAGGGCGGCTTCGGCTGCGGAGCGTAGGCGTGACATGGCGCGGTCTCCCGGGGTGCGGTCGCATCGGCCGGACAGGGGGCGGACCGCCGGCGGGAGCCAGTGGAACCCCTTGCCCCACTGGATGGTTGACACCGGGGATGGCCTGCGCGTTAACGGCTCCGCAACGCGCAACACCGATCACCGAACAGGGATCACCGTCACCGCCGCGGACGACGTCGGGGTGGCACGGGCACGGCCCGACGCAGTGCGGGTGGTTGGTGGGGTGCGGGTTGTCTGCGGCGCTGGCCCCTACCCGCCCCTTTCCCGAAAATGGGGGCAAGCCCCCAGCTCCCCGGACGCCCCCGGGCATGTCCTCAAACGCCGGACCGGCTGGAAGTGCCGCTCAGGGATCGGTTGCCCGCGCAGCGGGGCACTTCCGCGCCCCAGCGGACCGATTCCCGCGCAGCGGGGCACTTCCGCGCCCCAGCGGGCCCATTCCCGCTCAGCCGCGTCACGCGTCACGCGTCACCCGGCCCTCCGGCGTTTGAGGAGCGGGGTCTGCGCCCACCCCTCACCTCCCGCGTAAAACCACCCGCCCCACCGCCGGCTTCGTACGCCAGAGTTCCATCCCCGTGTCGACCAGTTCGACGTGGTCGAGGCGGGACACCTCGTCCAGGGGGTGCCACGCCGCGAGGTCGGTGGAGCCGGTGGTCTCGTGGCGGAGGTCGCCCCCGGTGATCTCACCCTCGTACACGACCCGCAGTCCCTGGAAGTCGGCGAACGCGCCGAGCCTGCGCGGGTAGCGGCGGGTGATCGAGTCCACGCCGAGCAGCCGGACCGGTTCGACGGCGTAACCCGTCTCCTCCTCCACCTCGCGGATCACCGTGTCGTACGGATCCTCGCCGTGGTCCATGCCCCCGCCCGGCAGCGTCCACCGCTTCGCGCCGTCGGGCGCCACCCAGCGGGCGAGGAGCACTTGCCCGTCCCGCACGCACACGGCGTAGGCCGCCACCCTGAGCTCTCGGTTCATTGGGTGAGGTTATGGGAGGGGGAGGGCAGCGCAAGGGCGCCCGGAATCTGGCGATTCGGCCCCGGTGGCGCACACCGCGCGGTGGCGGATGTGCGCCACGGCCGTATTCCGCCCCATGCAACCCTCCCCAAACTGCCATTACTTAGGCGAGGCTGAGCGGTCATCCGGCACCGTATTCCGGACGACCAGGACCAGACCACGTACGACTCCTTCTTTCACATACAGGGAAGCCCATGACCCTCGAATCATCCGGCTCCATACCCGGGGCCAGACCCGCGGCCCGCATAGCGCTCGCCGCCGGTCTGGTCGCCGCACTGTGTGCGACCGCACCGGTCCCCGCCTTCGCGGCCGGCGCCGAAGACCCCCGGACCACGGCGCCCGCGCCCAAGTCCGCCGCCGCGAAGCTCGGTTCCGCCGACGCGCAGCTGCTCGCCGAGGCCGAGGCCGACGGCGTGAAGAGCGTCACGCTGATGGTCGCCACCGCGCCCGGCGCCACCGAGCAGGTCGCGCGGCAGCTCGACTCCGTACCGGGCGGCCTGGTCGGCCGTACGGACGACAAGCTCGGTTACGTACGGGCCACCCTGCCCACCGGCAAGGCGGACGCGGCCATCACGGCCGCCGCGAAGCTCTCCTCCGTCCACGGCATCGACCTCAAGCAGGAGATCGCCCTGGACGACCCGACGCCGGCGGCGGACCGCGCCAAGGGTGCGGACACCGCCGCCAAGGGCACGTACTCCGGCCCCGGCGAGCGGACGCCCGCGAAGAACCCGTACAACCCGTCCCACGAGACGGGCGCCGTGGAGTTCGTGAAGGACCACCCCAAGGCCGACGGCCGCGGGGTCACCATCGGCATCCTCGACTCGGGTGTCGACCTCGGCCACCCGGCGCTCCAGAAGACCACCACCGGCGAGCGCAAGATCGTCGACTGGGTGACGGCCACCGACCCGGTCGCGGACGGCGACGGCACCTGGCGCCGGATGACGGCCGCCGTCAGCGGCCCGACCTTCGCGATCGCGGACCGTACATGGTCGGCCCCGGCCGGCAGCTACAAGTTCAACCTCTTCCGCGAGGACGCCACCAAGGGTGGCGACATGGCGGGCGACCTGAACCGCGACGGTGACACCACCGACGTCTGGGGCGTGCTGTACGACGCCGCCTCCGGCACGGTCCGCGTCGACCTCGACAACGACGCCGACTTCGGCGACGAAGAGGCGATGAAGCCGTACAAGGACGAGCACCAGGTCCGGTACTTCGGCAAGGACGACCCGGCGACCGAGGTCGTCGAACAGATCCCGTTCGTCGCCGAGATCCGCAAGGACGTCGTCTACAACGCGGCCGGCGCCAAGGCCGACTACGTCAACATCGGCGTCATCGAGGGCTCGCACGGCACGCACGTCGCCGGCATCACCGCCGCCAACAGCCTCTTCGGCGGCCGGATGAACGGCGCCGCCCCCGGCGCCAAGCTGGTCTCCTCGCGCGCCTGCACCTGGAGCGGCGGCTGCACCAACGTCGCGCTCACCGAGGGCATGATCGACCTCGTCACCAAGCGCGGTGTCGACATCGTCAACATGTCGATCGGCGGCCTGCCCGCGCTGAACGACGGCAACAACGCGCGCGCCGAGCTCTACACGCGTCTCATCGACACGTACGGCGTGCAGCTGGTCATCTCGGCCGGCAACAGCGGCCCCGGCACCAACACCATCGGTGACCCGTCCCTGGCCGACAAGGTCGTCTCGGTCGGCGCGTCCATCTCCAAGGAGACCTGGGCCGCCAACTACGGCTCGGTCGTGGAGAAGCGTTACGCCATGATGCCGTTCTCCTCGCGCGGTCCGCGCGAGGACGGCGGCTTCGCGCCGACCATCTCCGCGCCCGGCGCGTCCATCAACACCACGCAGACCTGGGCGCCCGGCGGCCCGGTGAAGGAGGCCGGCTACCAGCTCCCGGCCGGCTACTCGATGCTCCAGGGCACCTCGATGGCCTCGCCGCAGGCGGCGGGCGCGAGCGCGCTGCTGCTGTCGGCCGCGAAGCAGAAGAAGATCGACCTGACGCCGGTCGAGCTGCGCACCGCCCTGACCAGCACCGCCGACCGGATCAAGGGCACGCAGGCACACGAGCAGGGCTCCGGCCTGATCAACATCGTGGACGCCTGGGACTCCATCAGGGACGGCGCCACCGCGCACAACTACGCGGTCAAGGCCCCGGTCGACACGGCGATCGACTTCGCGCTCAAGACGCCGGGCTTCGGCACCGGCCTCTACGACCGCGAGGGCGGCCTCAAGGCCGGGCAGAAGAAGACGTACGACGTGACCATCACGCGTACGAGCGGCCCGGACCGCCCGATCGAGCACGAGCTGGACTGGAAGTACAACGACGGCACGTTCCGCCTCCTCGGTGACGACGAGGTCGACCTGCCGCTGAACAAGCCGGTCACCGTCAAGGTGCAGGCCAGGCCCGGCTCCGCCGGTGTGCACAGCGCCGCACTCGAGGTGGACGACGAGGACACCGAGGGCGTCGACAAGCAGGTCCTCGCGACCGTGGTCGTGACCAAGGACCTGGTGAAGCCGTCGTACACCGTCTCGGACTCGAGCTCGGTGCAGCGCAACAGCACCAAGTCGTACTTCATCAACGTCCCCGAGGGCGCGAAGTCCCTGGAGGTCGCGCTCGGCGGTCTCGCGAAGGACAGCCAGACCCGCTTCATCGGCATCCACCCGTACGGCGTGCCGGTCGACTCCACCTCGTCGATCGCCTGCTACCCGAACTACACCAACCCGGCCAACACCTGCCGCCCGGACCTGCGTTCGTACCCGAACCCGCAGGCCGGCGTCTGGGAGGTCGAGGTCGAGTCGCGCCGTACGTCGCCGGTGCTCGACAACCCGTACACGCTGGACGTGACGGTGCTCGGCGCCGCCTTCGACCCGGCTGTGCAGACCATTCCCGAGGCCAAGGTCGGCACGCCGGCTTCGGTCGAGTGGAAGGTCACCAACGGTTTCGCCGCGCTGGAGGGCAAGCTGAAGGCCGGCTCGCTCGGCTCGTCGAAGGACGCCCGTCCGTCGATCAAGCAGGGCGAGACGCAGACCACCGCGGTCACCGTCGGAGAGGGCGTCGAGCGCCTCGACGTCGTCATCGGCGGAGTCTCCGACACCGCTGCCGACCTCGACCTGACGGTCAAGAAGGACGGCGTCCTGGTCGGCCAGGCCGCGGACGGCGATTCGGAGGAGGCGGTCAGCCTCGTCAAGCCCGCCGCCGGCACTTACACCATCGAGGTCGTGGGTTACGCGGTCGGCGACGCCGGCACCGAGTACAACTACCGCGATGTGTACTTCGCCCCGTCGCTCGGCCAGGTCAAGGTCGACGACTCGCAGGCCGTGAAGCTGGCCAACGGCGCTTCGGCTCAGGTCAAGGCCGAGGTCCTGGTCGCGGGTGCGGCTCCCGAGGGACGGAAGTTCTTCGGCGAGGTGCAGCTGGTGAACGCGCGCGGCACGGTCGCGGGCTCCGGCAGCGCACAGATCGAGAAGGTCACGCCGTAACAACACCCGTCATGAACAGGTGATTTACGCAGGAGGGGCGGGCGCCCGCACAGGCGCCCGCCCCTTCGGACTCCCCTTCACCCTCCCTCCGGAATCCACCCCGCAATAACCCGCAACAAATCGAACTGCACATCGACTTCACATCATCTTCACTGTCACCATGGTCCCCATGACGCACATCACCAAGGGGGCCAACACCCCTGTGCCCAGCGAACTTCTCCACGTGGCCGTCTGCCGCCAGAACGTCGCCGGGGCCCCGGCCGTGGACGCATCGGCCCTCCTGCTGGACGCGAACGGCAAGGTACGCGGCGACGCCGACCTGGTCTTCTGACCGGCGACGAAAACGGCGCGCAGGGCCGCACCCTCCTCTTCCGCGAGGGAGAGCCCGAGATACGGCTGCGGCTCGACTACGCCGTCGACTGGTCCCTGCGGCTGCTCCCCGCCGACCAGGCTCCGGCGCTCACCGGCCCGGTGCAGGGCATCGGCAGCACGGTGTTCCGTTACGACGGGCCGCCCGCGCTGCTCGGCCTCCGCCGCACGACGTCCGACAGCGACCCGCTCGGCACCCGTACCGTCCAGGCCAACGGCAGGAAGGCGACGTGCGCCGAGACGTGCGGTCGGCGCCGCCCGGTCGTCGGTCCATCTGGGTGACGGAGGCGGGCCACTGCTATGTCCAGGTCACCGCTGCCGGGACCACCGACTGGCAGATCGAGCCGATGGCCGCCTCGAGCGCCCCGGCCTTCGGGGCCTTCGGGGCCACCGTCTCGGGGAAGGGATACACCGTCGTACGCAACACCGGGCCCGAAGCCGAGATGCTGCTCACGCACGAGCCGCGTGGCCTCCTGGACCTGCCCGCCGTATGGGCTCTCGACGAGCGCCTCGAGCCGGTGCGGCGGATCACCACCTCCCCCGGCCTGCACACCTTCCCGAGCGGCTTCCTGCAGATCAGGACGGGTGGCGCCTGGAGTCTGGAGATCCGGTGACGGCCGTGTGACAGCCGTGACAACAGTCACGCGGTCCAGGGGCCGGACAATGGATTGGACAAGGCGGCCAGGGACATACGCATTATGGACAGCACCAGGTCAAGCCCCCAGCAGCACGTTCGTACGTACGAAGGAGTCCTCGTGAGGGTCGGAATCGTCGGAGCCACCGGTCAGGTCGGCACAGTCATGCGCAGCATTCTGGCCGAGCGCAAGTTCCCGGCCGACGAGCTGCGCCTCTTCGCCTCCGCCCGTTCCGCGGGCTCCACGATCGAGTGGCAGGGCAGGGACATCACCGTCGAGGACGCGTCGACGGCCGACTACTCCGGCCTGGACATCGTGATCTTCTCCGCCGGCGGCGCGACCTCCAAGGCGCTGGCCGAGAAGGTCGCCTCGCAGGGCGCCGTCGTGATCGACAACTCCTCCGCCTGGCGCCGCGACCCCGACGTGCCGCTGGTCGTGTCCGAGGTCAACCCGCACGCGGTGGCGAACCGCCCCAAGGGCATCATCGCGAACCCGAACTGCACCACGATGGCCGCGATGCCGGTCCTCAAGCCGCTGCACGCCGAGGCCGGCCTGACCGCGATGGTCGCCACCACCTACCAGGCCGTGTCCGGCTCGGGCGTGGCCGGTGTGGCCGAGCTGCACAGCCAGACGTGCAAGGTCGCCGAGCACGCCGACCAGCTCGCCTACGACGGCGAGGCCGTCGACTTCCCCGAGCCCGCCGTCTACAAGCGCCCCATCGCCTTCAACGTGCTGCCGCTGGCCGGCTCGATCGTCGACGACGGTTCCTTCGAGACCGACGAGGAGCAGAAGCTCCGCAACGAGTCCCGCAAGATCCTGGAGATCCCCGAGCTCAAGGTTTCCGGCACCTGCGTGCGCGTCCCGGTGTTCTCCGGCCACTCGCTCCAGGTGAACGTCCGCTTCGAGCGCCCGCTGAGCGTGGAGCGCGCGACCGAGCTGCTTGCCGGCGCGCCCGGTGTCGCCCTGTCCGAGATCCCGACGCCGCTCCAGGCCGCAGGCAAGGACGTGTCGTACGTCGGCCGCATCCGCCTCGACGAGACCGCCGAGAACGGCCTGTCGCTGTTCCTCTCCGGCGACAACCTCCGCAAGGGCGCGGCGCTCAACGCCGTGCAGATCGCGGAGCTGGTAGCGGCCGAGCTCAAGGCCTGACCTTTTCCGTCACGTCGTCTACGGCGGTGGGGCGGGACTCTGCGGAGTCCCGCCCCACCGCCGTACGCGTACGCCCGACCGCCACCACCGCCACCGCCCCCACCAGCGCAAGCGCGCCCCCCAGCCACAGCGGGCCCGGTACGCCGCAGCCGTCCGCGGCCCGGCCGCCGAGCAGCGCCCCGAGTGCGATCGCGGCGTTGAACACCCCGGCGAAGAGCGCCGACGCCGCTTCGCGCCGCGTGGGTGCGGCCGCCATCAGCCAGTTCTGCGCGCTGACCGACACCCCGCCGTACGCCAGGCCCCACACCACGAGCAGCGCCGCCGCGCCCACGGCCGAGCCGCCGCCCACCCCGGCCGTCAGCAGCACCGTGGCGCCGAGCACGGCCGAGATCACCAGCAGCGTGCGCCGGGGGTCGCGGGCGGCGGCCGCGCCGCCGAGGAAGTTGCCGGCGATCCCGGCGGTCCCGTACACCAGCAGCAGCCCGCTGATCAGGCCCGCGCCGATGTCCGGTACGCGTTCCAGGGCCGGGCGCACATAGGTGTACGCCGCGAAGTGCCCGGTCACCAGGGCCAGCACCACAACCAGCCCGGCCCGTAGCGCCGGCACCCGCAGCAACCCGGCCATCTCCCCCAGCCCGACAGCACCCCGCGCGGGCAACGGCGGCAGCAGGACACCGAGCAGCACCGCAACCGCCAGCGAAAAGAGCCCCATGGCGGCGAAGGCCCACCTCCACCCCGCGAGCTCCCCCATCAGCGTGCCGGTCGGCACCCCGGCAACGGACGCCACGGCGATACCGCTGAAGATCACCGCGGTGGCCCGTCCCACGCCCTCCTCGCGCACCAGCCGCACAGCGAGACCCGCCGCGACGGCCCACACCCCGCCGATGCACACGCCGACCAGCGCCCGCGCCCCGAGCAGCACCCCGAAGCCGGGCGCGAGGGCGGACAGTACGTTCGCGGCGGCGAGCAGCACCATCAGCACGCACAGCACGAGCCGCCGGTCCGCGCGCCGCACGGCGACGGGCAGCAGCGGCGCGGCGAACGCCGCGACGAGGCCGGGGAGCGTGACGGTCAGCCCCGCCGTGCCGTCGGACGTCCCCAGGCCCGAGCCGAGGGCGGTGAGGAGTCCGACCGGCAGCATCTCGGTCGTGACGACGGCGAAGGTCGCGGCGGCGACGGCGAACACGGCGGGCGGCAACGCGGCCCGCCGCCGGGGCAGTTCAGTAGTCCGGTGCATGCTGCCCAGCGTCTGCCGCACACCGGCCGGGAACAACGGCGAAGTCCTCATCCGCCGCGCGGGCGAGCGGCTGCACGTAGCCGACGCGTGCGGCGAAGAGGCTGCTGCTCAGAGCGCCAAGTGCCTGCGCAAGGCTGCGTCGAGCTCGGCCATCCGTTGGGCTGGCACGAAACCGATTCGGTGCAGCACCCGTTCCAACGTGACCGCGCGGACTTGCTCGCACTGGGCCTTGGAATCCCTCGCGAGCCGGCATTCCTCGGCCTGCAGAAGAACTTGGAACGGGAAGACCCGTGAGGTGTTCGACGTCATCGGAACGACGGTGACCACACCTCTGCCTATGCGCTGCACGGTCTGATTGGCCGCGTCGTTCGACACGATCACCGAAGGACGGGCCTTGTTCACCTCGCTGCCGCGCACCGGCTCGTAGTCGATCAGGTAGATCTCACCTCTGCGCATCGGTCAGCCCGTCCCCGGCGGTCCTGTCCCAGAACGCCGCGTCCTCGCTCGCGTCCCACTCCTCGAACGCGGCCGCGTAGTCGGACTCCAACTGGGAGTTGCGCAGCAGCTCGATCGCGGCATGTATCACCGCGGAGCGGGACTCCGCCTCCGTCTTGGCCGCGTACGCGTCGACGAAGGTCACATCCTCCTGCGGTAGGCTCACACTAATCTTCATACCAGCGATGCTACTCCGGTATGACTCAGCTTGCTACCCGGATCGCGGCGGCCCGGCATTCATCCGGCGCGACGTCAGCTCACGCCCGGCGCACCTCGAAGTGGAAGCACCCGTACTCGACGGCCCGGACATGCACGAGCGCCACCTCCGGCTGGGCAAATGCCTCGGCGAACGCGGCGTCGAAGCCCACCGTCGTGTCGTCCGGGATCTCCAGAAGCCGACCGCCGACGATGTGCCCCTCCACGTCGTAGCGACGCACAGCGCGCAGGGCGCCGGCCCGGGCGAAGGGGTAACCGTCACCTGCTGCCGGCCCTCCGCACTCCTCGGCGTGGATGAAGACCGGACCCTGTTCGTCGTACGCGCCGGGCCTGGCCCGCGTCTCGGCCGCCCAGCGGCGCAGCGGCGCGTACGAGACGAGTGCGAGGTGCTCGCCCGGCTCGCTGAGCCGCAGACAGCACCGCAGCGGCGCCCCGCCTTCCTCATCGGCGTACGGAACGCAGGCGCGGCCCGCGTCGTCGGTGTTCCGAAGCTGCATGAGCGAAGCGGGTTCGACGGGGCGTGCGGTGTAGGTCGTCATACGATCAGCATCGGCGCGGCCAGGGCGCCGCACCGGCGGAATTCGGACTGCGCACTGCTCAGCCGGCCTCCAGACCGCCGGACACGGCCCGTTCCCACCACGCCCCGTCGTCGCCGGCGTCCCACTCCCGGAAAGCCGCCGCGTAATCCGCGCAGGCCGCCTCAGCGTCCGGCGCCTCACCGCTGCCGTCACGCCTCCGCTCCTCGGCCGAGTCAGCTGCGAGCTAACTCAGCAGCCATTACCGAAGCGGCGTGGAAGGATGGCGAAAAACGACACATACCGAGGAGATGACCGGGTGCCTGGCACGAATCTGACCCGTGAAGAGGCCCAGCAGCGGGCGAGCCTGCTCACTGTTGACGCGTACGAGATCGAGCTCGACCTGAGCGGCGCGCAGGAGGGCGGCACGTACAGGTCCGTGACCACCGTGCGCTTCGAGTCCGCCGAGGCCGGTGCGCAGACCTTCATCGACCTGGTGGCGCCCGCCGTGCACCAGGTCGTCCTGAACGGGAAGTCGCTCGACGTCGCCTCCGTCTTCCGGGACTCACGCATCACCCTCAAGCACCTGGAGGCCGGCCCGAACGACCTGAAGGTCGTCGCCGACTGCGCGTACACGAACACGGGCGAGGGCCTGCACCGCTTCGTCGACCCGGTCGACCAGCAGGCGTACCTCTACACCCAGTTCGAGGTCCCGGACGCCCGCCGCGTCTTCGCCTCGTTCGAGCAGCCGGACCTGAAGGCGACCTTCCAGTTCACCGTGAAGGCCCCGTCCGGCTGGACGGTGATTTCGAACTCCCCGACGCCCGAGGCGCCGAAGGACGACATCTGGGTCTTCGAGCCCACGCCGCGCATCTCGACGTACATCACCGCGCTGATCGTCGGCCCGTACCACGCCGTCCACAGCTCGTACGAGAACGAGAACGGCCAGAGCGTGCCGCTGGGCATCTACTGCCGCCCCTCCCTCGCCGAGTTCCTCGACGCGGACGCGATCTTCGACGTCACGCGGCAGGGCTTCGACTGGTTCCAGGAGAAGTTCGACTACGCGTACCCCTTCGCGAAGTACGACCAGCTCTTCGTGCCGGAGTTCAACGCGGGCGCGATGGAGAACGCGGGCGCGGTGACCATCCGCGACCAGTACATCTTCCGCTCGCGCACGACGGACGCGGCGTACGAGCGCCGCGCCGAGACCATCCTGCACGAGCTGGCGCACATGTGGTTCGGCGACCTGGTCACCATGGAGTGGTGGAACGACCTGTGGCTGAACGAGTCGTTCGCGACGTACACGTCCGTCGCCTGCCAGGCGCACGCGCCCGGCTCGAAGTGGCCGCACTCGTGGACGACGTTCGCGAACTCGGAGAAGACCTGGGCGTACCGCCAGGACCAGCTGCCCTCCACGCATCCGATCATGGCGGACATCCGTGACCTGGACGACGTGCTGGTCAACTTCGACGGCATCACGTACGCGAAGGGCGCTTCCGTACTGAAGCAGCTGGTCGCGTACGTCGGCCAGGACGAGTTCTTCCGGGGCGTACAGGCGTACTTCAAGGCGCACGCCTTCGGGAACACGCGCCTGTCCGACCTGCTCGGCGCGCTGGAGAAGACGTCGGGCCGCGACCTCAAGACCTGGTCGAAGGCCTGGCTCGAGACGGCCGGCATCAACATCCTGCGCCCGGAGATCGAGACGGACGCGGACGGCAACGTCACGTCGTTCGCGGTGCGGCAGGAAGCCCCGGCACTCCCGGCGGGCGCGAAGGGCACCTCCACGCTGCGTCCGCACCGGATCGCGGTGGGCTGCTACGACCTGGACGGCGCGGGCAAGCTGGTCCGCACGAACCGGATCGAAATGGACGTGGACGCGGCCGAACTGACCGAGGTCCCCTTCCCGGCGAACACCCCCCGCCCGGCGGTGATCCTCCTCAACGACGACGACCTGTCGTACGCGAAGGTGCGCCTGGACGCGGACTCGCTGGCGATGGTCACCGCGCACATCGGCGACTTCACCGAGTCGCTGCCGCGCGCGCTGTGCTGGTCGGCCGCGTGGGACATGACGCGCGACGGCGAACTCGCCACGCGCGACTACCTCTCGCTGGTCCTGTCGGGCATCGGCAAGGAGTCGGACATCGGCGTGGTCCAGTCCCTGCACCGCCAGGCGAAGCTTGCCCTGGAGCTGTACGCCGACCCGGCCTGGCGCGAGACGGGCCTGGCGCGGTGGACGGAGGCGACGCTGGAGCACCTGCGGGCCGCCGAGCCGGGCAGCGACCACCAGGTGGCATGGGCGCGCGCTTTCGCGGCGACAGCCCGTACCAACGCCCAACTGGACCTGCTCCAGGGCCTGCTGGACGGCACAGAGACGGTCGAGGGGCTGGCCGTGGACACCGAGATGCGCTGGGCGCTCGTCGGACGGCTCGCGGCGACCGGCCGCGCGGACGAGAAGGCGATCGCGGCGGAGCTGGAGCGCGACAAGACGTCGGCGGGCGAGCTGCACGCGACGTCGGCGCGGGCGGCGCGGCCGACGGCCGGGGCGAAGGCTGAGGCGTGGGCGTCGGTGATCGAGTCCGACAAGCTCCCGAACTCCGCGCAGGAGGCGCTGATCGGCGGCTTCGTCCAGACCGACCCCGCCCAGCGCGAGCTGCTGGCGCCGTACACGGAGAAGTACTTCGCGGCGGTGAAGGGCATCTGGGAGACGCGCAGCCACGAGATGGCCCAGCAGATCGCGGTCGGCCTGTACCCGGCGGTCCAGGTCTCGCAGGCAACGCTGGACGCGACGGACGCGTGGCTGTCGTCGGCGTCCCCGAACGCGGCACTGCGGCGCCTGGTCCTGGAGTCCCGCGCGGGCATCGAGCGCGCGCTCAAGGCGCAGGCGGCGGACGCGGGGGCGTAGGGGCGCTCTTGGGTTGCTGGGGGCTCTGGTGATTCCAGGACGCCGGCAGTTCCAGCCCGTCCGGCGTTTGAGGACACGTCAGGGCGGTCGGGGTCTGGGGCTTGCCCCAGTTCGGGAAGGGGCGGGTAGGGGAAAGCCCGCCGCAGGCGCCCCGGCTTTACCCACACGTGAGGGCGCCCCCGCCATGCGCAGGGGCGCCCTCACGTTCACGTTGAAACCGCCCGACGGACGGGCGCTGTGCCGCTGCCGTCCGCCGGGCGGGGTCTACTGGCCGTACCAGCTGGTGGTACGGCCGTACCTACTGGCCCGCCACATCCTCGTAACGCGCACGCAGATCGGCCGCGCCCTGCTCGGTGAGCACCCCGTGCAGCCGCATCCGGGCGACGCCGCCGTCGGGGAAGGCGTCGAGGCGTACGTGGGTGGCGACAGCCTGGGCGGCGAGCTTGAAGCGGTGCAGGGTGTCCGGCTGGAGCTTGGTGCGCGGGATGATCTCGAACCACTCACCGGTCTCGCCGTTGCGTCCGCTCAGAGCGATCCACCCGGCCGAGTTGCCCTTGAGGTACGCCGTGTCGATCTCGACGGCACGGATGGCACCCTGCGCGACGAGGCGGAAGCGCACCCAGTCGTTGGTGTCGCGGACGCGGCGGCGGCGGTTCTCCCACCCGTCGTCCATCTTCCGCGAGGTGCCCGGCAGGATGATCTGCGTCGGTGACGAGTAGAACTTGTCGGAAGCGTCTTCGTACACACCCCCGTTGAGTACGGAGACGAGGTCGACGGTCCCGAGAAGGTCGAGCCACTCGGGGTCGGGCACGACTTCACCGTGCACGCGGAGGCGGGCGACGCCGCCGTCGGGGTGCTGGCAGAGCCGGATGTGCGTGTAGCGGCGCTCGCTGGTGATCTCGAACCCGTTGGCGGCGTGCCCGCGCACGGGCGTCACCGGGACGATCTCCTCCCACTTCACGTCGGAGGCGAGGAGCTGCTCGGGGCTCGGCGAACCCTCCACCGCGGCGGCCTGAATGCTCACGCGCTGCGGGTAGTTGCCGCGGAAGTGGGCGGTGTCGACGATGATGCCGCGGATGACGCCGGGGGCGCCGAGGCGGACGATGGCCCAGTCGTGGTCGTCGGGCGCCGGGAAGGGGTGCGTACCGTCGACGCCGCGTCGGCGGCGGGTCTCCCAGCCGTCCATGATCTTGCCCTTGTGCCCGAAGTGCTCCGGGTCGAAGACGGCGCGCTCGCGGATGAGGAGGTTCTCGCGCTCGGCGAAGAACTCGTCGTTGGCGGCGATGACACCCGCTCCGAGACGCCGGTCGGCCAGATCGACGAGCTCGGCGAAAGTAAAGTCCCCGCCCCGATAGTCAACGTACGGGTCGCCACCCCCGTAGGGGGCGGCGTCGTTGGCGTGCGGGTCTTCGCTGTGCGCGGGAGTCGTCGTCGTCATGCAGTGACTGTCACACCGACGGAACGGTCAGGTCCATCGAAAGTTTCTGGACAACCTTTGAAGCAGAAACGAATGGTTGGGGGGAGGGAACGAGAGGAAGGGAGCGGGGGCGGGGAGCGGGGGCGGGGAGCGGGGAACGGCGGCTTCGGTGGATCCGTGGCGTTGGTTGCGTCTGGTGTGGGGGCCGCCTTTGGTGAGGGTGGCGTCGGAGGCCCGGCCCTCAAGGGCGCTCCTGCGTCGCGTCGCCTGCGGCGATTGCGCTGCGCTCCACCCTTGACCGCCGAACCTCCGCCGCAATGCTTAAGGGGGGCGGCCCCCGGGGGGAGCCCACGGGGAAACTCCGGCAAGTGGTCGCTCACCGCTGCCGGGCGGCGGGTGTGTGGGTGGGGCGCACGAGCTCTAGGGGGCGGCTCGGCCCCAGGCTAAGCGGGTGCGGGAACGGCCGCTGGTGCACCATCCGCATTCCGGACGCACACGGTCACCCAGGCCGGTAGGCGGCTGGCCGTCTGAGCCGACCTGCGGACTCATGTCTATGCAGGTGGGGCGCGACAGTTAAATGGGGCGACTCGGGCCGGTTCGGCGTCCACCCCCACCGGTGGTCGGCAGGACTGCAAGCACGTTGCTGGGCTTGGTGGGTGGAGGGGCGCCCAGGAGTGTGGTTCTGCCGATGGCTGCGGCGCGCCTGCGACCAGCAGGCCGCCCCGTCAGCGGCAACCAACCCCGGTACGGCCGGGGCTTTCTGGCCCGTCATCCCACCAGTAACACCCCTCACGCCAACCGCACCATCCGATCGGTTCGCGCGCGGTCCGTGGGGCCGTTGTGGGTCGAAACGCTCCCATGACAACCCGAAGCGATACGGGTGGGACCAGTGTGATCCGAGGGGCGATGGAGCTCGTCAAGTGGCGTGTTCGTTGCAGTTGCCCGGGGGAGGGGAGGTTGAAGGACATGCACCCCACCGAAAGAGGGCTGTTGCTCGCGCAATGGCGGGGCGGAATGGGCACCTCGGCCAACACCAGCCCACCGAACCACACCAGCCACGCCAACCCGAACGGACGTCTCCTGGATGCCCTTCCACCCACCAAGTCCGACCACGTGCTTGTGGCCCAGCCGACCTCCGGCCGGGGTGGACGCCAGACCGGCCCGAGTCGCCCCATTCAACTGACGCGCCCCACCCACGCAGACATCAGTCCGCAGGTCGACCCAAACCGCCGGCCGTCCACCGGCGTGGGTGCGCGTGTGCGTCCGGTTTGGGGATGGTGCACCAACAGCCGTCGCCGCACCCGCCGAGACTGGGGCCGCACCACCCCATAGACCGACCGCGCCCCACCCACCAACCCGCAACCCACCGAACCCACCCGCGCCCGTATCCCAGTTGTCGTGCAGGGCGTTTTTTCTTGGGCCGTCCCCTATTGAGCGTTAGCGGTGGGACGGGGCGGCGGGTCAAGGGTGGGCCGCAGGCCCATCGCGCAGCGACGCGACCGCAGGGAGCGCCCTTGACGCGCCGCCCCGGCCCACCGACACTCGAGCGCTCGGGACGGCCCGAAACCCCCAGAAGCAACCAGTGGTTGTCTTTACCCGACCTCGGCTCACCCCCCTCACCCCAATCGCGCCGCCGCCACCTCGCGCAAAGCCGACAGGACTCGGGCCACCGCCGGGCCCGCCTCCGCGCCTCGGCGTACCGCCGCCACCACATGGCGCTGTGGCTGGTCCGCGCTCAGGACCCGCATCACCACCCCCGTGCGACGCTCCGCCGCCGCCATCCGCGGGACCAGCGCCACGCCCATCCCTGCCTCGACCATGGCCAGGATCGCCGTCCAGCCGGCGGCGCTGTGTGCCTGCTCCGGTACGAAGCCCGCCGCCTCGCACGCATGGCGTGTGATCTCCGACCACGGCCCGCTCCCGCCGAAGATCCACGGCTCGCCCGAAAGGTCCGCCAGCCTCAGCCCCGGCGCCGCCGCCAGCGGGTGTCCCGCCGGGAGCGCGACGTCCAGCGGGTCCGCCAGCAGCGGTACTCGGGCCAGCTGGAGGTCGCGGGCGGTCGGCGCGTGCGCCGCCAGCGACAGCGCCAGGTCCACCGACCCGCTCGCCAGCAGTTCGTACGCCTCCGCCGCCTCCGCCTCCCGCACCCGTACCTCCAGCGCGGGATGCGTCGTACGCAGCCGCTGCACCGCCGGTACGACCAGTGCCGGCACGGCCGTCGAAAACGCCCCCACCCGCACCTCCCCCGCCTCCCCACGCACATAGCCCGTCAACTCGGCGTCCGCCTGCTCCAGTTGCGCGAAGACCGCCTCCGCGTGCCGCAGCACCAAGTGGGCCGCGTCCGTCAGGCGTACCCGCCTCCCGTGCGCCTCCAGCAGCGGTACGCCGAGCTGCTTGCCCAGGTTGGACAGTTGCTGCGAAACGGCCGAAGGCGTCATCAGCAACGCCTCGGCCGTCGCGGTCACGGTCCCCCGGTCGCGCAGGGTCCGCAGGATCCGCAGCTTCTTGATGTCCCACTCGATCATGGGACGGAATCTATCCCGGCCCATCACCGCTCACCGCCGCCCCCGCGCCCGCCCCCGCCCCGCTCCCAGCATCACTCCACCCAGGATCAGCGCCATGCACAGGAGCTGCATCGGTCCCGTCGCCTCGCCCAGCAGCGCGAAGGAGAGCAGGGCCACGCACACCGGCTGCAGGTAGTAGATGACGCCCGCCCTCGCCGCGCCGATCAGGGCGACCGCCTTGTTCCAGGCGAAGAAGGCCACCGCAGAGGAGAAGACACCCACGTACACCAGCGGACCGACCGTTCCCACCGTCGGCTCGAAGCCGCCCTGGAGCGCCAGGCTCACGGCGTACGCGGGCAACAGCATCAGCGCGCCCAGCACGAACGTGCTGAAGAGGAAGGCCAGTCCGCCGATCTCAGCCGGCTTGCGGCGCAGCAGCGCGCTGTACGAGCCGAAGCAGACCGCTGCCGCCAGCATCACAGGTCCCCGGCCGCGAAGTCCATGGCCAACGAGCCCTTGCTGACCAGGAGCAGCACCCCGACACAGGCCACCAGCATCCCGACCGTGCGACGGGCGCCGAGACGTGCGCCGCCCAGGCGTTCGTAGAGGGCCATGAGGACCGGCGACGCGGCCATGATCATGCCCATGTTGCCTGCCGAGGTGGAGAGACCGGCCTGGTTGACGAGGGTGTTGTAGACGGTTACGCCGAGGAGTGCGGCCAGGGCCACGAAGCCGAAGTGGCGCCGAAGCAAGCTCCGTTGACGCCAGGCCTCGCGGGCCGCGAACGGCGCCACGGCGACGATCGCCACGATCCAGCGCCAGAAGGCGGCCTGCACGGGCGGGACGGAGTCGTGCAGGGCGCGGGAGGTGACGAAGCTGCCGGACCAGACGACCGTCGCGACGGCCGCGAGGACGAGACCGACCGCCGCTGCCCTCTCTGCCGTTACGCCCCCTACGCCCCGTACGCTCCCCGTCCCCCTCTCCCCCACCGGCTCGCTGCTGATACGGACGCGGTCCTGGACTGCCACTGGTATCCCCTCCAACTTGGTTGCGGGTTCTACCGTCGCACCGCACGACCCATAAGGTCCATCGAATCTTTTCGATTAATTCGTTCAGATGAACTGAAAGGTGCAGGCCACTCGCGCCGCCTCCCAGGCCCCTCGCGTCCCCCAGCCCCCACCTGACCCAGCAGCGTCGCCCCGAACGCGATCGCCATCCCCACCAGCTGCACCGGCGTCAGCACCTCCCCCAGCGCCGCCCAGCCGATGACCGCCGCCGCCAGCGGCGACAGCGGGCCGAGGAAGGTCACCGAAGTCGCGGAGAGCCGGCCGATGCCGCGGAACCACAGCCAGTACGCCACCGCCGTGTTGACCAGCGCGAGGTAGAGGTAGCCGGCGACCGCCCGCCCGTCCAGCGCCGGGGGCGCGCCCTCCACCAGGAACGCGACGGGCGCGATCAGCAGCCCGCCGGCTGTCAGCTGCCAGCCGGTCATGACCAGCGGACCCACACCCTCCGGCCGCCCCCAGCGCTTGGTCAGTACGGTGCCGGCCGCCATCGAGGCGGACGACGCGAGCGCCGCCAGCACCCCGATCGTGTCCAGCGCGGCGGTGGCGCGCAGCACCACCAGGCTCACGCCGAGCGCCGCCGCGATCCCGGTCAGCAGGGTGCGTACGGTCGGCTTCTCACTCAGCAGCAACACCGCCAGCCCGGCCACCCACAGCGGCCCCAGCGAACTGAAGACCGCCGCCATGCCGCCCGGCAGCCGGTACGCCGAGAGGAAGAGCAGCGGGAAGAACACCCCGATATTCAGGGCCCCCAACACGGCCGCCTTTCCCCACCACACGCCGCGCGGCAGCGTCCTGGCGATCGCCAGCAGTACGAACCCGGCGGGCAGGGCACGCATCAGGCCCGTGAAGAGCGGCCGGTCGGGCGGCAGGAATTCGGTGGTGACGGCGTACGTCGAGCCCCACGAGATGGGCGCGAGCGCGGTGAGCGCGATTGTCCCCCCCCCCCCCCCCCCCCCCCCCCCCCCCCCCCTTTTCCAACCAGAAGACGCCACACTAGATGCTTAGTCATCAAGCAACTTTCTTGCGGCCGAGCTGAAGTCTCCGGATACTGCGGACATGACGACCAAGGCGACCAAGGCGACCAAGGACCCCGTCGACGCCATCACCGCCCAGTGGGCCGACGTACGCCCCGATCTCGACACCGCTCCGATGGCCGTCTTCGGCCGCATCTACCGGATCGCACGCGCGATGGGCGACCGCATCGAGAAGGCGTACGACCGTTTCGGGATCTCACGCGGCGAGTTCGACGTCCTCGCGACACTGCGCCGCTCCGGTGAGCCGTACACGCTCTCGCCGCGCCAGCTCTCCGCGACGCTGATGCTCACCACCGGCGGGATGACGGGCCGGCTCGACAAGCTGGAGCGGGCCGGGTTGCTCAGCCGCAGCCCCGACCCCCACGACCGGCGCGGGCTGCGGGTGACGCTCTCCGAGCGCGGCCTCGCGATCGTCGACGAGGCCGTCGCGGCCGGGCTCGAGCTTCAGCACGAGGCGCTCGAAGGGCTCGGCGAGGAGCAGTTGGATCAGCTCCAGGAGCTGCTGCGACAGCTCCTGGCCGGTTCGACCCGCCCGTAAGTCGACCCGCCCGTAGGCCGACCCCCAGCAAGAAAAACGCAGAGGGCGCCCCGCCCCGTACGCGATCACTCGCGCACGGACGAAGGCGCCCTCAAAGACGTGTTCGTGTGTGTTGTCAGGTCTGCTTCTTGGACTTGTCCAGCACCATGACGAGGCCGGCGATCACCACGAACAGCGCGATCGGAGCCACGACATACAGACCGAGCGTCTCGGCCACACTCAGGCCGGGACCCGGGTCGTCGCCGTCGTCGGGCGTGAGCGCGAGGGCGGGGGACGACATGAGCAGCATCATCAGCGTCGTACCGGCCGCGACGGCGCCGGCGCGCAGGGCGTTCTTCTTGTCCACGGTGCAAACGTAGCGAACCCCTAATCGGCCCGCGCGCCCGGGGGTGCCATAGGGGGTGCCAAAGCGGTTGCCGCAGGGGTTGCCCCACGGGTTACCGCAGGGGTCGCCCCCCGGGTTGCCCCAGCCGTTGCCGCACCGCCCCGGAACGCGTCGATCAGCCGGTACAGACGTGGCGACCCGGCCAGTTGCTCCAGGGTTACGGGACGCCCCTCCGCGTCTGCCACCGGCAGGCGCCAGTTCGGGTACTGGTCCCAGGTGCCCGGCAGATTCTGCGGCCGGCGGTCGCCCACCGCGTCCGGCAGCCAGATGCCGACCATCCGGGCCGGGGTGCGCAGCAGGAAGCGGTACGCGGCGCGGATCTCGCCCTCCTCGTCGCCCACGCCCTCCGGCAGCAGACCGAGCCTGGCCAGGTACGACAGCCAGTCCGCCACCTCCACGGCCGCCTCGGCCCGCTCCTCCTCCAGCGGACGGGTGAGCAGCCCGAGCCGGTGGCGCAGCGCCACATGCTCGCCCGTCAGCCGGGCGGCAGTGGACGGCAGGTCATGTGTAGTGGCCGTGGCCAGGCAGTGTTCGCGCCAACCGTCCGGGGGCAGCGGTTCTCCCGTACCGGTCCAGTCGCGCTCGAACCACAGCACCGACGTGCCGGACACACCGCGCTCGGCGAGGGCGTCGCGCACACCCGGCTCGACCGTCCCGAGGTCCTCCCCTATGACGCTCGCGCCCGCCAGGTGTGCCTCCAGGGCGAGTACGGCGAGCATCGCCTCCGCGTCGTACCTGACGTACGTCCCTGCCGTCGGCTCGCGCCCCTCCGGGACCCACCAGAGCCTGAACAGCCCCATCACATGGTCGATCCGAAGCGCGCCCGCGTTGCGCAGCAGCCCGCGCAGCAGGCCGCGGAAGGGGGCGTACGCGGCTGCGGCCAGGACGTCGGGGCGCCACGGGGGCAGGCCCCAGTCCTGGCCGAGCGCGTTGAAGGCGTCAGGCGGGGCGCCGACGGACATGCCGCGGGCGTACGCGTCCTGCTGCGCCCAGGCATCGGCGCCGCCCGGGTGCACGCCCACGGCCAGGTCGTGGACGATGCCGACGGGCATGCCCGCCTCGCGGGCGGTGTGCTGGGCGGCGGCCAGCTGGCAGTCGGTGAGCCAGGCAAGCCAGCCGTGCAGGTCCACGCGGTCGTGCAGATCGTTACGGGCGCGCTCGACGGCGGCGGAGCGCGGGTCGTCGCGCAGCGCGGCCGGCCAGGCGTGCCAGTCGGGCCCGTACACCTCGGCAAGCGCGCACCACGTGGCGTGGTCCTCCAGCGCGGCGCCCTGCTCGGACAGGAAGTCGCAGTAGGCGGCGCGGCGGCCGGGGCCGAGCGGGACGGCCCGTACGAGCTCCAGAGCCTGCTTCTTCAGCTGCCACACGGCGTCACGGTCGATCAGCTCGCCCTTGCTGAGCACGCCGTCGCGCAGGGTGGCGGCCCGGTCGAGCAGGTCGTCGATACGGGCGCGGTCCGCCGGAGGGACATGGGCGTACTCCGGGACGTCCTCGACCCTCAGGTGTACGGGGTCGGGGAAGCGCCGCGAGGACGGGCGGTACGGCGACGGGTCGGTGGGCGTAGCGGGGACGGCCGCGTGCAGGGGGTTGATCTGCACGAAGCCGACGCCCAGCGAGCGCCCGGACCAGGCGGCGAGCTCGGCGAGGTCACCGAGGTCGCCCATGCCCCAGGAGCGCCGCGAGAGCAGGGAGTAGAGCTGGACCATGAACCCGTAGGTGCGGCCGGGGGGCTGCGGGACGCGGGCGGGCGCGACGACGAGCGTGGCGGCGTCCTCCCGGCCCTCCGGCGTACGCACGCCCAGCCGGTGCACTCCGAGAGGCAGCTGCCCCCAGCCTTCGCTGCCTTCACTGCCTTCGCTCACGGCCGACTCGCTGCCCTCGCTCACGCTTGGCAGCGGCGATGGCACCACGTCGTTGCCGGAGCGGGAGCCGGGGCCGGGCGCCTTTGCGCGCGGCGGGCCGTCGGCCGGCGTCTCCCACTCCACCGCGGGCCCCTGCTCCGTCTCGACGCGCAGCCGCGTGCCTGCGGGCAGGCCGGTGGCCGCGGGCGGCGGCTGCGGGCCGGCCGGGCCCGTCCAGGACACCACCGTGGCGGGCAGCAGGCGGCGGGCAGCGGCGGCCTCGTGGGCGTCCAGGGCCGTACGCACCGCTTCGGGCGTGCGCGCGTCGACGCCCAGAGCCGCCAGTACGGCCACCACCGTGTCGTCGGGGACCTGGAGCGTGCGGTGCGCCGAAGGCTGGTAGGACGTGGCGACGCCATGCAGGGCCGCGAGCCGGGCAAGGCCCATCTAGACCCCCGTGGGCTCCATGCCCGATGCCGTGCCGTGGGCAGTCGGTTCGCTGGTCAGGGGGGCGGCGTCGGCCATCGGGGGCTCGCTGGTGAGCGGCGCGGCGTCGGCCATCGGAGGCTCGCTCGTCAGCGGCGGCTCGCTGGTGAGCAGCGGTTCGGCGAATCCGGCGTCGAAGGGGAATGCGGCGTCGAGACGGGGGCGGGGAGCGGGCACGGGTTTGGACAGGGCGGAGAGGAGAAGCTGTGCAGCGGCCACAGGGGGCCTCCCTACGGTGGGCTAAGCGGACACAGCAGCCCTACCCAATGGGCACGGCCGCAGACGTATACGTTCCATCAACGTGTCCCGCATCACACCAGGTTCCCCGGACGGCACCCGTATGAAAATTGACACCCGGCCGGACTGGTGGTGGGGTCGTGGCCCACAGAAGAAGACTGACGCGACTGAGGAGACGGCCGTGCAGTTCGGGCGCAGGAGAGGCGCGAGAGGCGCGACCGCCGTCGCGGTGGCCGTGATCGGTGGGCTGCTCGGCGGTTCGCACGGAGCGTTCGCCGCCCCCTCCGCCCCCGACCCCGGCACCCCCACCACCACGAAGCCTGACCGCGCGAGCGAAGCCGGGGCCGTGCCTGCCGTCTGGCCGCGGCCGCAGTCGATACGGGCGGGCGGGCAGCCGGTGCGGGTGGGCCAGGAAGCCGTGCTCGTCGCGGAGGCCGGCACCGATCCGTACGCCCTGAAGGCCCTTGGAGACGTGCTGCGCGACGCGGGCGTGACGACTCTCTACACCGTGTCGCCCGACGAGCCGCTGCCCGCGCGTGGCGTGGTCGTACGGGCCGGCGGCACCGGCGCGAACGACGCGCTGCGCGCCCTTCGCGCACCCGAACGCGCCGACCTGCCGTCCGGGGGCTACCGGATAGCCGTCGGCAGCGTCGACGGGCGGGACACGGTCGCGCTCGACGGCATCGGGGACGACGGCCTGTTCCACGCCGCGCAGACCCTGCGTCAGCTGGTGACGACGGGTGATCAGGACGGCAGGCAGATCGCCGGGGCCGTGGTCCGCGACTGGCCGGGTACGGCCGTACGCGGCATGACCGAGGGCTTCTACGGGCAGCCGTGGACGCGTGAGCAGCGTCTCGCCCAGGTCGACTTCATGGCCCGTACCAAGCAGAACCGATACCTCTACGCCCCCGGCGACGACCCGTACCGCCAGGCCCGCTGGCGCGACCCGTACCCGGCGGACCAGCGCGCCGACTTCCGGGCGCTCGCCGAGCGGGCCCGCAGCAGCCACGTGACGCTCGGCTGGGCCGTGGCGCCGGGGCAGGCGATGTGCATGTCGTCCTCCGACGACATCAGGGCCCTGAACCGCAAGTTCGACGCGATGTGGGCGCTGGGCGTGCGCTCCTTCCAGCTCCAGTTCCAGGACGTCAGCTACAGCGAGTGGCACTGCGACGCGGACGTGGACACCTTCGGCTCGGGGCCACAGGCCGCGGCGAAGGCGCACGCGCGCGTGGCGAACGCGGTGGCGCAGCACCTGGCGGAGCGGCACCCGGGGTCCGAGCCGCTGACCGTGATGCCGACGGAGTTCTACCAGGAGGGCGACACCGACTACCGGCAGGCGCTCGCCGCGCAGCTGGACGGCGGGGTGCACGTCGCGTGGACGGGCGTCGGCGTCGTACCGAAGACGATCACCGGGCGTGAACTCGCCGGGGCACGCGACGCGTTCGGGCATCCGCTGGTGACGATGGACAACTACCCGGTCAACGACTACGCGCAGGACCGCATCTTCCTCGGCCCCTACATGGGCCGGGAGCCCGCCGTCGCGTCCGGCTCGGCCGCCCTCCTCGCCAACGCCATGGAGCAGGCGTCCGCCTCCCGCATCCCGCTCTTCACGGCCGCCGACTACGCCTGGAACCCCCGTGGTTACCAGCCGCAGGAGTCCTGGCAGGCCGCGATGGACGATCTGGCGGGCGACGACGCACCGGCGCGCGAGGCGATGCGGGCGCTGGCGGGCAACGACGCGTCGTCCGTGCTGGGCGGCGAGGAGTCGGCGTATCTGCGGCCGCTCATCGACGGCTTCTGGCGTACGCGTACGTCGGCCGACCAGGGCGTACGGGACGCGGCGGCGAAGAAGCTGCGCGACGCCTTCACGGTGATGCGCGAGGCACCGTCGCGGCTCCACGGCTCGGCGGGCGGTGCCTTCGACGACGAGGTACGGCCGTGGACCGAGCAGCTGGCGCGGTACGGGAGGGCGGGCGAGCTGTCCGTCGACCTGCTCCAGGCGCAGGCGCGCGGCGACGGCCCGGCGGCCTGGCGCGCCTCGCTGGACCTGGAGGCGCTGCGCGGCTCACTGAAGGCGAGCCGGGTCACCGTCGGCAAGGGTGTGCTCGACCCCTTCCTGGCGAAGGCCGTCAAGGCGGCGGACGCCTGGACGGGCGCGGACCGCAAGGCGGGCAGCGTCTCGGAGGACGCAGGTTCGTACACCGTGCGGCTCGACAGGACGCGGCCCGTCGAGGCGCTGACCGCCATGACCGAGCCGGGTACGGGCGAGGGCTCGGCCGTCGAGGCGCATGTCCCGGGCCAGGGCTGGCGGCGCGTGGGCGCGCTCTCCGGCAGCGGCTGGACGCAGACGGACGCCGGGGGCGCGCGAGTGGATGCCGTGCGCCTGACCTGGGACGCGGCACGTGACGGCGACGCTCCCGTGGTGCACCGCCTGGTGCCGTGGTTCGCGGACGAGCCGCGGGCGGGGCTGCGGCTTGAGCGCAGCGAGACGGACGCGGAGATCGGCGGGAGCCGGCCGGAGCGCGTCACGGTACGGCTGACGGGGCAGCGGCCGGGCGAGGTGCGGGGGCGGCTGACGGCCGAGACGCCGAAGGGCATCGAGGTGAAGGCCCCACCGGCGACGACGGTGCCGCGGGGCGCGTCCACCGCCGTTCCTCTCGACGTCACGGTCGACAAGGCGGTGCGGGCGGGCGAGTACAAGGTGCCGGTGTCCTTCGACGGGCAGAACAGTGTCCTTACGGTGCGTGCGTTTCCGCGTACGGCCGGGCCCGATCTGGTGCGGGGCGAGGGCGCGCGGGTGTCGTCGTCCGGCGACGAGACCGCCGACTTCCCGGCCCCGAACGCCGCCGACGGCGACCCGACGACCCGGTGGACGTCACCGGTGGGCCCCTCCGCGTGGTGGCAGACGGAGCTGGGGGAGCCGGTGCGGCTGGGTCAGGTCGTACTGCACTGGCAGGAGGCGTACGCGAAGAAGTACCGCGTCCAGGTGTCGGAGGACGGCCGCACCTGGCGCACGGCGGCGACGGTCAGGGACGGCCAGGGCGGGCGCGAGACGGTCCGGATGGACGCGGCCGGGGCCCGGTTCGTGCGGGTGCAGTGCGATGAGCGGGCGCTGCCGTTCGGCTACTCCCTGTTCGCGGTCGAGGCGTACGCGGTGGCCGACGCCGACTAGCCCCGGCGGGTGGATGCGGCGGCCGCTGCGCGGGGCTTTCCCCTACGCCGCCCCTTCCGAACTGGGGCGCTGCCCCAGACCCCGCTCCTCAAACGCCGGAGGGGCTGGGGAGGGCGTCCGGGGGCCTGGGGGCTTGCCCCCTCACGCGGCGGAGCCGCAAAGTGTCACAGCCGGGAAGGGGCGGGTAGGGGAACAGCGCCGCAGGCAGGCAGCCCGCACCCACCGGCACCCGCACCCCACCCCCGTAGGACGACAAAGGCCCGGATCCTCAGGCCGAGATGCCGTCGATCCGAGCCAGCGCGTCATCCGCGCCGAACGGCTGCAAGTACGGCAGCCAGCGCGGATCCCGATGCCCCGTCCCGATGATCCGCCAGGCAAGACCGGACGGCGGGGCGGGCTGATGGCGCAGCCGCCAGCCCAGCTCCATGAGATGCCGGTCGGCCTTGACGTGGTTGCAGCGCCGGCACGCGGCCACCACGTTCTCCCACGCGTGCTGCCCGCCCCGACTGCGCGGCACGACGTGGTCGACGCTGGTTGCGACGCCACCGCAGTACATGCAGCGCCCGCCGTCCCTGGCGAAGAGCGCACGGCGGGTGAGAGGAACGGGCCCCCGGTAGGGGACCCGCACGAACCGTTTCAGCCGCACGACACTCGGTGCGGGGACAGCACGCGTCGCGCTGTGCATGAAGGCGCCGGATTCCTCGAGGCAGAGAGCCTTGTTCTCCAGTACGAGGACGAGCGCGCGGCGGAGCGGTACGACGCCGAGCGGCTCGTACGACGCATTGAGGACCAGGACGTGCGGCACGGATGCCTCCTATTACGCCGGCGGCGCGTGGCTCGCGCCGGGACGATCTGCTCTCAGTCTCCCCTCATGCCTGGTCGAAACGCCACCACGTCCGGGTAACGGGCTCGGAGTGTTTTCGACCACACGGCCTTCATGCCCTGGTGAGCCTTGTCTCTCCCTCGAACAGAGCGCCGGACTAGGCGGGATGCCCCGTTAGTGTGGTTGGTCTGCTGTCGTCCCGCCTGGAGGTACCCGCTGTGCTCTGGTCCGTCCTGTCGGCCGCCGATCCGACGCCCGAGCAGCCCGTCACCTTCGACGAGGCTGCACAGAAGGCGACCAACGCCGCGAGCTGGGTCGAGCAGAACTGGTCCACCTGGCTGAGCGTGGGCCTTCGCATTCTCCTGATCGTCGTGATAGCCGCCGTTCTGCGTACGGTCATCCGCCGCTCCCTCACCAAGCTGATCGCCCGCATGAACCGCAGCGCCCAGGCGGTCGAGGGCACCGCTCTCGGCGGCCTCCTGGTGAACGCCGAGCGGCGCCGCCAGCGCTCTGAGGCGATCGGATCCGTGCT
The DNA here is from genome assembly GCF_056836825.1 of Streptomyces sp. TRD_SC_5. Taxonomy (NCBI): domain Bacteria; kingdom Bacillati; phylum Actinomycetota; class Actinomycetes; order Kitasatosporales; family Streptomycetaceae; genus Streptomyces; species Streptomyces sp. TRD_SC_5. The sequence continues at coordinate 2,416,662 of NZ_JBWZZS010000001.1, forward strand.
GCGCTCCGTCGCGTCGTTCCTGATCCTCGGTACGGCCGCCCTGATGGTGCTCGGCGCGCTCAACATCAACCTGGCGCCGCTCCTCGCCTCGGCGGGTGTAGCGGGTGTGGCGCTCGGATTCGGTGCGCGCAACCTGGTCACCGACTTCCTCTCCGGCGTCTTCATGATCCTGGAGGACCAGTACGGCGTCGGGGACAGCATCGACGCGGGCGTCGCGTCCGGCGAGGTCATCGAGGTCGGCCTGCGCGTGACGAAGCTGCGCGGCGACAACGGCGAGATCTGGTACGTCCGCAACGGCGAGATCAAGCGCATCGGCAACCTCTCCCAGGGCTGGGCCACGGCCGGGGTCGACGTTCAGGTGCGCCCGTCGGAGGACCTGGACCACGTACGGAAGGTCATCGTCGAGACCGCCGACGAGATCGCCAAGGCCGATCCGTGGAACGAGCTGCTCTGGGGTCCTGTCGAGGTGCTCGGCCTCGACTCGGTGCTGCTCGACTCGATGGTGGTACGGGTCTCCGCGAAGACGATGCCGGGCAAGGCGCTCCGGGTCGAGCGGGAACTGCGCTGGCGCATCAAGCAGGCCTTCGACCGGGCGGGCATCCGGATCGTCGGCGGCCCGGTGCTGCTCGGCGAGGACGGTACGCCGGCCGACCCGACGGCGGGCATGTCTGCGCCGTCCGCGCTGGCCAGCCCGATGTCCCCGCAGTCCATCGCGGCGTCTCCGATTCCGCCGCCCACCAATCTCGCCAAGTAGTCCGTACGTACGTACGCGCCTTCAGCGCCCCCGCAGGTAACGCTTTGGTTGCCGCGGGGGCGCTGTGCGTCGGTGGCTCTTGACGACTGCTGACGCCCGCCCTAGTTTCGTCCCAACCGAACAGGAAACTTTCCTAACAATGCCTGCCGTGATTCCCGCAGTAGGGAAGACTGGCCGGCTGACTGGTAGGTAGCCGAAGGGTGGGTGCATCGCCATGGCCGGGACTCCGGGCACGCCGGGAACGCCGCGCGTTCTGCGTGCGATGAACGACCGGGCCGCCCTCGACCTGCTCCTGGAGCACGGCCCGCTCTCCCGTACGAAGATCGGCAAGCTCACCGGACTGTCCAAGCCCACCGCGTCCCAGCTGCTCGTCCGCCTGGAGACCGCAGGCCTCGTCGTCGCCACCGGTACGACGGAGGGGCGTCCGGGGCCGAACGCCCAGCTGTACGCGGTCGACGCCCGCGCCGCCCACGTCGCCGGCCTCGACGTGACGCCGCGACGCATCCGCGCCGCCGTGGCCGACATCACGGGCAGGGTCGTCGGCGAGTTCGAACTGCCGACCCCGGGCCGCCGCGCCGAGTCCGTCGTACGCCAGGTGACCGACGCACTCGACGGCGCGGTGAAGGCCGCCGGGCTCGTCCGGGCCGACGTTCACCGCGTCGTCATCGCGACCCCGGGCGCCTTCGACCCCGGCACCGGACGCCTGCGGTACGCCTCGCACCTCCCCGGCTGGCACTCCCCCACCCTCCTCGACGACCTGGCGGCCGCGCTGCCCATGCCCGTCGAGTACGAGAACGACGTGAACCTGGCCGCCGTCGCCGAGCAGCGGCTGGGCGCGGCCCGCGGGCATCAGGACTTCGTACTGCTGTGGAACCACGGCGGTCTGGGTGCCGCGCTGGTGATCGGCGGCCAGCTGCACCGGGGCTGGACCGGTGGCGCCGGTGAGGTCGGGTTCATGCCGGTGCCGGGCACGCCGCTCGTACGCCGGGTGACCAAGGCCAACTCCGGCGGCTTCCAGGAGCTGGCGGGCGGTCAGGCCGTGCCCCGGCTGGCCCGGGAGCTCGGCATCGCGGTGCCGGCCGGTGAGACGTACCTCGAGGAGGCCATCGCGCTGGTCGGCGAGGCTTCCTGCGCGGAGAGCGGACCGTACCGCGAACTCCTCCAGGCCTTCGCGACCGGGCTCGCGACCGGTCTCGCCTCGATGGTCGCCCTCCTCGACCCCGAACTGATCGTGCTGTCCGGCGGGGTTCTCGTCGCCGGCGGCGAACCACTGCGCGCGCTGGTCCAGGCGGAGCTCGCCGAGCTCGCCGCCCCCCGGCCCCGGCTCGTCATCGGTTCCGTACAGGAAGAGCCCGTACTGCGCGGGGCGTTGGAGAGCGCCCTCGCCACCACTCGCGACGAGGTCTTCGACACCACCTCCCGCTAGCCCGGTACCTGCCCCTCCCCTCTCACCCCCGTCCCCCGCCCCTGGGAGCTTCGCCATGCGCAAAAACAGCCGAAACCGCCGTCTCATAGGCTCAGCCGTCACCGTCGCCGCGATGTCCGTGCTCGCCTCCGCGTGTACGGGCCAGTCCGGGACCGGCGCGACCGACGACCCGAACGCGCGGACCACGATCACGTTCTGGCACGGCTGGAGCGCCCCGGCCGAGGTGAAGGCGATCCAGGCGAACGTCGACCGCTTCGAGGCGCGGCACAAGAACATCAAGGTGAACGTCGTCGGCAACATCAACGACGACAAGCTCAACCAGGCGCTGCGCGCGGGTGGTTCGAAGGGCCCGGACGTCGTTTCGTCCTTCACCACGTCCAACGTCGGGAAGTTCTGCTCGTCCGGCGCCTTCGCCGACCTGAAGCCCTTCATCGAGAAGTCGAAGCTCGACCTGGAGAAGACCTTCCCGAAGGTGACGCTGGAGTACACGCAGTTCGAGGGCAAGCGGTGCGCGATGCCGCTGCTGGCCGACGCGTACGGGCTCTACTACAACAAGGACGCCTTCAAGAAGGCCGGCATCGCCTCTCCGCCCAAGACGATGTCCGAGCTGACCGCGACCGCGAAGAAACTGACGAAGACCAAGGGCGACGGCTACGAGCAGCTCGGCTTCATGCCGAACTACCACGGCTACGAGACGACCACCGAGCACTACATGGGCAGCTGGGACCAGCAGTACTTCGACGCGGACGGCAAGTCGAACATCGCCAAGGACCCGGCCTTCGCCGCCATGTTCGCGCAGCAGAAGAAGCTGGTCGAGGAGCTCGGCGGCTTCCAGAAGCTGGAGAAGTACCGGGGCACCTTCGGTGACGAGTGGGGTGCCAAGCACCCGTTCCACACCGGGCAGGTCGCGATGCAGATGGACGGCGAGTGGCGGCTCGGCATGGCGGAGGACGCCGAGGTGCCGTTCGAGGTGGGCGTCGCGCCGATGCCCGTCGCCGACGACGAGGCCGACAGCTACGGCAAGGGCTTCCTGTCCGGCACGGTCATGGGCATCGCCCCGGCGAGCAAGAAGCAGAACGCGGCGTGGGAGCTGGTCGAGTTCATGACCACGGACACCGGGGCCGTCGTGGAGTTCGCCAACGCGATCCGCAATGTGCCGTCCACCTTCGAGGCCCTGAAGTCGCCGGACCTCAAGCTCGACCCGCGCTTCAAGACGTTCCTCGACATCGCGCAGCACCCGGAGTCCAGCACGCCGGCGGGCGCGGTGAACGGTGCGACGTACCTCCAGACGATCCAGGAATTCGGCTACCAGTACGAGAAGGGGGCGGTGAAGGACCTGAAGGCCGGTCTGGAGAGGACGGCCGCGCAGATCGACACCGATATCGCGAAGGCGAAGTAGTCCTGCGATGAGCACGCACACTCTTCGTTCGAAGCGCCGGAGAACGGCACTGCGAACGGCTGCGTTCATGTCGCCCTGGCTCGTCGGCTTCAGCGTCTTCTTCGCGTACCCGCTGCTGTCGACCGTCTATTTCTCCTTCATGAAGTACGACGGTTTCGGTGTCCCCACGTTCAACGGGCTCGACAACTGGACGTACGTCTTCAGCGACTACCCGATGTTCTGGCCGTCGCTGCGCAACACCCTGTGGCTGGTCCTGATCATGGTCGGCTGCCGGGTCGTCTTCGGGCTGGGCGTCGGCCTGCTGATCACCAAGATCAAGTCCGGTACGGGCATCTTCCGCACCCTCTTCTACCTCCCGTTCCTGGCGCCGCCCGTCGCCGCGACCCTCGCCTTCGTCTTCCTTCTCAACCCCGGCACCGGGCCGGTGAACTCGGTCCTCGGTGACCTGGGGCTGCCGACGCCCGGCTGGTTCAACGACCCGTCCTGGTCGAAGCCGGCGCTCACCATGCTCGCGGTGTGGGGCATCGGCGACCTGATGGTCATCTTCATGGCCGCACTGCTCGACGTACCGAAGGAGCAGTACGAGGCGGCGGAGCTGGACGGCGCGTCCGGGCTCCAGCGCTTCCGCTTCGTCACGCTGCCGAACATCTCGCCGATCGTGATGTTCGCCGTCGTCACCGGCGTCATCCAGACCATGCAGTACTACACACAGCCGCTGGTCGCGGGGAAGGTCGCGTCCGGCATCATCGGCGGCTCGGGCCAGCAGTTCGAGCCCGGCTATCCCGACAAGTCGACGCTGACGCTCCCCCAGCTCGTCTACAACCTCGGCTTCCAGCGTTTCGACTACGGGGCCGCGTGCGTGGTCGCGCTCGTTCTGTTCGCCCTGGCCATGGCCTTCACCGCGCTTTTGATGCGGCGGCGCGGCGGCCTCCTCCAGGCAGGTGAATGACAGACATGACGCAAGTACTGGACAAGCCGGCCACGTCGGAGGCGAACGCCGCCACCCCGGCCGAGCGCACCGCACGCCGCAAGGCACTGCTGCACTGGATCGCCGTCCATTCGCTGGGGATCGCGGCCGCGCTCTTCTTCGTGCTGCCGTTCGTCTTCGTCGTACTGACGTCACTGATGAACGACCAGCAGGCACTGACCCGCGACCTCACGCCCAACACCTGGGAGTGGGGCAACTACGTCAAGGTCTTCGAGACGCCGGGCTTCCTGACCTGGTGGAAGAACACTCTGCTGTACGCCGGACTCGGCACCGCACTCACAGTGGCGTCGTCGGTCCCGGTGGCGTACGCGCTCGCCAAGTTCCGCTTCCGGGGACGCAATCTGTCCCTGATGCTCGTCATCTCGATGATGATGCTGCCACCGCAGGTGATCATCATCCCGATGTACCTGTTCTGGGCGAAGCAGCTGGACCTGTCCGGCACGCTGTGGCCGCTGATCATCCCGATGGCCTTCGGTGACGCTTTCTCGATCTTCCTGCTGCGGCAGTTCCTGCTGACGATCCCGAACGAGTACCTGGACGCGGCGAAGGTCGACGGCTGCGGCGAATTCCGCACGCTGATCCGGGTCGTACTGCCGATGGCGAAGCCGGGCATCGCGGCCGTAGCCCTGTTCCAGTTCTTCTACGCCTGGAACGACTACTTCGGACCGCAGATCTACGCCTCCGAGAACCCGGCGGCCTGGACGCTGTCGTACGGACTCGAATCCTTCAAGGGCGCGCACCACACCGACTGGAATCTGACCATGGCCGCGACCGTACTGGTCATGGCCCCTGTGATCGTCGTCTTCTTCTTCGCCCAGAAAGCGTTCGTCGAAGGCGTCACACTGACCGGAGTAAAGGGCTGATGACGACGCTGACTGGCATGAAACTCGCAGTGGTGGGCGGCGGTTCCACCTACACGCCCGAATTGATCGATGGTTTCGCCCGCCTGCGCGACACCCTGCCGATCGAGGAGCTCGTCCTCGTCGACCCGGCCGCCGACCGCCTGGAGTTGGTGGGCGGCCTCGCCCGCCGTATTTTCGCCCGGCAGGGCCACCCGGGCCGCATCACGACCACCTCCGACGTCGACGCGGGCGTCGCGGACGCCGACGCGGTGCTGCTCCAGCTCCGGGTCGGCGGGCAGGCCGCCCGCAACCAGGACGAGACGTGGCCGCTGGAGTGCGGGTGCGTCGGGCAGGAGACGACGGGCGCGGGCGGGCTCGCGAAGGCGCTGCGTACGGTCCCGGTCGTACTGGACATCGCCGAGCGGGTACGCCGCGCGAACCCGGACGCGTGGATCATCGACTTCACCAACCCCGTCGGCATCGTGACGCGGGCGCTGCTCCAGGCCGGCCACAAGGCGGTCGGGCTGTGCAACGTGGCGATCGGCTTCCAGCGGAAGTTCGCGAAGCTGCTGGAGGTGGCGCCCGCCGACGTACACCTGAACCACGTGGGCCTCAACCACCTCACCTGGGAGCTGGGCGTACGCCTCGGCGGCCCCGAGGGCGAGGACGTGCTGCCGAAGCTGCTCGCCGAGCACGGTGACGCGATCGCCGACGACCTGCGGCTGCCGCGCGGTGTGCTCGACCGCCTCGGTGTCGTCCCCTCCTACTACCTGCGCTACTTCTACGCGCACGACGAGGTGGTGAGGGAGCTGGGCACGAAGCCGTCGCGGGCGGCGGAGGTCGCGAAGATGGAGGCGGAACTCCTGACCATGTACGGCGATCCGGCGCTGGACGAGAAGCCGGCGCTGCTCGCCAAACGCGGCGGCGCGTTCTACTCGGAGGCGGCGGTGGATCTGGCGGCGTCACTGCTGGGCAACGGCGGCAGCCCGGTCCAGGTGGTCAACACGTACAACAACGGCACGCTTCCCTTCCTCGCGGACGACGCGGTCATCGAGGTCCAGGCGCGGGTGGACCGGACGGGCGCGACGCCGCTGGCCGTGCCGGAGCTGGACCCGCTGTACGCGGGGCTCGTCGCGAATGTGACGGCGTACGAGGACCTGGCGCTGGAGGCGGCGCTGCGCGGGGGCCGCGACCGCGTCTTCAAGGCGCTGCTCGCGCACCCGCTGATCGGCCAGTTCGAGTACGCCGACGGGCTCACCGACCGGCTGATCGCGCACAACCGGGAGCACCTGGCGTGGGCGTGACCGCGGCTGTCGTCGCCATCGACGCGGGCAACAGCAAGACGGACGTGGCGGTGGTGGGGCCGGACGGCTCGGTCCTTTCCGCGTCCCGGGGCGGGGGCTTCCAACCGCCGGTGGTGGGGGTCGAGGCGGCGGTCGACGCGCTGGCGGAGACGGTGGGCCGGGCGCTGGAGGAGGCGGGTGTGGGGGCGGCCGAGCATGTCTCGGCCTGCCTGGCCAATGCCGACCTCCCGGTGGAGGAGGAGGAGTTGGCGGCGGCCGTCCACGCGCGCGGTTGGGGTCGTACGACGGAGGTCCGCAACGACACCTTCGCGATCCTGCGGGCGGGTGTCGACGAGCCGCGCGGGGTCGCGGTGGTGTGCGGGGCGGGCATCAACTGCGTCGGCATGCTTCCGGACGGACGCACCGCGCGCTTCCCCGCGATCGGCCGGCTCTCCGGCGACTGGGGCGGGGGCGGGGGCCTGGCGGACGAGGCGCTGTGGTTCGCGGCGCGGGCGGAGGACGGCCGGGGCGAACGCACGGAGCTGGCACGCGCGCTTCCGGCGCACTTCGGGCTGCCGTCGATGTACGCGCTGATCGAGGCGCTGCATCTGGGGCGCGTCGCGGCGGGGCGGCGGCACGAGCTGGCGCCGGTGCTGTTCGCCGTGTCGGCGCAGGGGGACCGGGTCGCCCGGTCGATCGTCCACCGTCAGGCGGAGGAGGTCGTCGCGATGTCGACGGTGGCGCTCGGCCGTCTGGGTCTGCTCACGGAGGAGGCACCGGTGCTGCTGGGCGGCAGTGTTCTGGCGGCCCGCCACCCGCAGCTGGACGACCGCATCGCGGCACTGATGTCCGACCGCGCACCGAAGGCGGAACTACGAGTGGTGACGGCACCCCCGGTACTGGGAGCGGCACTGCTGGGCCTGGACCGCACGGCGGTGGATGCAGGGGCCCATGAGCGACTGCGATCGCATTACGGAGCAGCTGATCGGGCCGGCGGGGCAGAGCGGCCGGCTTGGCCGACGCCGTCGACTTGTCCGCCGGGATCAAGCCCGTCCGGCGTTTGAGGACACACCCGTCAGGGCGTTCGGGGTCTGGGGCTTGCCCCACGCGGCGGAGCCGCGAATGTCACAGCCGGGAAGGGGCGGGGTGGGGAAGAGCCCCGCAGGGGAATCGGTCCGGGGAACCGCAGCAGCGGCCCCTGCGTATACATGGAGGGGAGTTGAGAACAGGCCAAGCCTTGATCGGCACAAGATCCAGTCAATCCTGGTGTGGATACCGGTCCCTGCGGCCATACTGCTTGCCGAGCACGGCAGACCGTCAATGACCGAGGGGGAGGTCACGTGGCACACCCGCCGAAGGTGCGCGAGACGTCGCACCCGCCCGCGCGAACCACCGCGTGGTCGGAGGGCGTGGACCGGCTGCGCGCCGGCGCGACGACCGAACCGGGTCGGCTGCGCGTCATCGGCGCCCTCGTCGCCGCGCTCGTGGTCGCGTTCGGCGTGGTCGCAGCCTGGGAGATCACCGACCGCGCCGCGGCCGCCGAGGACGTCGTCACCCGCAGCCAGCCGCTGAGCGCCGACGCCGCGAGCATCTACCGTTCCCTCGCCGACGCCGACTCCGCCGCCGCGAGCGGATTCCTCGCGGGCGCGCAGGAGCCGCAGGACGTGCGCGAGCGGTACGAGGACGACATCGCCACCGCGTCCGCGCTGCTCGTGAAGGCCGCCGCCAACACGGAAAGCACCAGCGCCTCCGGACGCGAGATCGCCGCGCTCAACACCCAACTGCCCCAGTACACCGGCCTGGTCGAGCGCGCCCGCGCCAACAACCGCCTCGGCCTCCCCCTCGGCGGCGCCTACCTCCGGTACGCGAACGAACGCATGACCACCAAGCTGCTTCCCGCCGCCGAGCGGCTCTACAAGGCGGAGACCAGCAGGCTCGGGGACGACTACGACGACGCCCGCGTGTGGCCGTTCATCGGGCTCGGGCTCGGCGTCCTCGCGCTGGCCGGCCTCGGCTGGGCCCAGCAGCGCAACTACCGTCGTACGAACAGGGTGTTCAACCACGGCCTGCTGGCTGCGAGTGTCGCCTCCGCCGTCGTCCTGCTGTGGCTCGGAGCAGGGCACGCCGTCGCGCGGGCCGGGCTGGAGGACGCCATGACGCACGGCCAGAAGTCGCTCGAAGTCCTCAACGACGCGCGCATCAACTCGCTCAACGCCCGCGCCAACGAGAACCTCACCCTGGTCGCGCGCGGCGCCGTACTGGCCGAGGACGGCGAGCGCGACCTGTACGAATCGCAGTACGCCGACGGCATGAAGGTCCTCGGGCAGCGCCTCGCCCAGGCCCGCGAGCTCGCCGGCGACGACCCGCAGGGCAGCGGCCCCGTGACGGAAGCGACCACCAAGGCCGGCGAATGGCGCAAGCGGCACACGGACGCGCGCGCCACCGACGACGGCGGCGACTACGAAGGCGCCCTGGCGAAGGTCATCGGCGGCAAGGGTTCCACCGGAGAATGCTTCAACGGGGTCGACGCGGCCCTGGAGAAGGCGCTCGCCCATGAGCAGGCGCAGTTCACCCGGGCCGCCGAGGGCGGCCGGGGCGCGCTCACCGGCCTGCCGCTCGGCACCGCCGTCCTGGCGGTACTGGGGGCGGCGGGCGCCGTGCTCGGCATCGGGCGCAGGCTTTCGGAGTACAGGTGACAGGGGTGGGAGGAGGCGCGGTGACCAGGACGGGCAGCAGGGACGGCGGTGCGGGCGGCAGGCTGCGCGGCTGGGGCGGAGTGGCCGGGATGGCCGCCGCCTGCGCGCTGACGGCAGCGGTGACCCTGCTGCCGCTCTCCCACGGCGCCGGGGACGGGCGGGGCGCGGACGCGGCGGGCCAGGGTACGGCGCGGGCCGTCGCCGCGCGGGCGGACACCTGCGAGGACCCGGAGCGCAGCCTGCGGCCGTCGGACGCGGACGGCCCGGCGATCGAGAAGATCAAGGCGCGGGGCAAGCTGATCGCGGGCGTCGACCAGAACAGCTTCCGCTGGGGTTACCGCAATCCGGCCAAGAAGAACGGTGGCCTCGAAGGCTTCGACATCGACCTGGTGCGCGCCATCGCCGAGGACATCCTCGGTGACCCCGACAAGGTCATCTACCGCGCCATACCCACCAATCAGCGCATCCTCGCCCTCCAGGAGGACAGGGTCGACGTCGTCGTCAGGACGATGACGGTCAACTGCTCCCGTATCAAGGAGGTCGCGTTCTCCACCGCGTACTTCCAGGCGGGACAGCAGGTGCTCGCCCCGAAGGAATCGACGGTCAAGGGCTACGACGTCTCGCTCGCAGGCAAGAAGGTCTGTACGGCGAAGGGCTCGACGGCGTACGACGCGCTGGCCGCGAAGTCGTTCGGCGCGAAGTTCGAGGGGCTGACCGTGTCCAACCAGCTGGACTGCCTGGTGCGGCTCCAGCTCGGCGAGGTCGACGCGGTGGTGACGGACAACGCCCTGGCGGCCGGCCAGGCGGCGCAGGACCCGGCGGTCGAGCTCAAGGGCGAACCGTTCACTCAGGAGTACTACGGCGTGGCGACGAAGCTCGGCAGCGACGACCTCGTACGCCGGGTGAACCAGGTCCTCGACGACTACCGCGAGGGCGGCGCCACCGGTCGGTGGATGAAGGCGTACGACAAGTGGCTCAAGGACGACCTGCCCGGCATCAAGGAGCCGCCGGAGCCGAAGTACCGGGACAATTGAGCCGGCTGAATCCTGGGCAGAACGACACAAGACAGTGGATCGCGGAAGCCGGAAGTACGGAAGAGCGGAGAGGTGATCGATGAGCGTGGCGGCAGGTGCCACCGGGCCGGTGATGGACCGGGACGAGGTGGACCGGGCGCTGGCGCGGCTGGGCGCGGAGTACGAGGCGATCGAGAGCTCGCTCCTCGCGCTGCAGGACCACGCGGGCCGCAGGCTGCTCGAAGGCGCCGAGCTGACGGGCACCACACTCGAGCGCTGGGACGCCACCGAGCCGGCCATCACCCTGCTGTGGTCGTACTTCGACACCTACACCGCCACCCTGCGCGCCGCCCGTGAACTGCGGTCGCGGCGGCGCTTTCCCAATCGCCAGGACCTGACCGAACTGACCGACATTCTGCGCGGCGAGAGCGTGACGGTGGCGGGCAGCGCCTCCGCCCCCGCCGCGCCGTCGATCACCGGCCCCGCCAAGCTCTCCGAGCGGCTCACGCTTGCGGCGCTGGTGTCCCGGATGAACGATCTGTACGCGCGGTCGCTCGACATGGTCGTCACGGCCGACGCGGTGTGGTCCGCGCTGCCCGCCCGCATCGACCTCCTCGCGGCGGAGCTCCAGCGCACACGTTCGCTGGCGCACTCCGTCGGCGTGCGGCCGGGCGAGCATCCGTCGGGCGACGACCTGGAGTCGGTGACCCGCGAGCTGGGGACGCTGCGCGCCCAGGTGGTGACCGACCCGCTCGCCTTCTGGCGTCCGGGGCAGGGCAGTTCGGCGCCCGGCGGCGGCCGCCCCGACACCGAGCGCTACGACCGGGCGGCCCGCGCGCTGGAGGAGGTGCGGCGCGAGATCGACGCGGTGCTGACCGTACGGCAGGACGCCGAGCAGCGGCTGGTCCGGCTGCGTGACGTGCTCTCGCGCGCGGACCGCACGCTCACCGAGGCCAGGTCGGCGCGCGGCGAGGTGCTGGCGAAGATCGCCGCCTCCGAGGTACCGGCGGTCGGCGGTCCGCCCACCGCCCTGCAGGAGCAGCTGGTGCTGGCCGCCGGTTACCGCAGGGACGCCCAGTGGCACCGGCTCTCGCCGCTCCTGGAGTCCCTGGAGCGCGAGGCCGAGGACGAACTGCTCCGTGCGCGCGAGTCGTTGACCGCCGTCACCGCGCCGCTGGCGGTACGGGCCGAGCTGCGCGGCCGGCTCGACGCGTACCGGGCGAAGGTCGCCCGGCACGGCATGGCGGAGGACCCGCTGCTGATCGAGCGGTACGACGCGGCCCGCCGCATGCTGTGGAGCGCGCCGTGCGACCTGCGCGTCGCCGAGCAGGCCGTACTGCGGTACCAGCAGGCGACCGCGGAGGTCCTGGTCCCGCGACAGACCGAGCCCAGAGACCACACGGGGAACCCATCATGAGCCAGTGCCAACGCCCCGGATGCGAGGGGTCGTACGAGGACATGGGCGACGGCGAGTTCTACTGCGACACCTGCGGGCTGGCGCCGGTCGTCTCACCAATGGGATCTCCCCTGTTCGAGCGCAGTCGAGAACTTGGGGAAGGGGCGCTGTCGTCGCCGCCGACCGGGATGGCGGCCGGCGGCCGTGGCGGCAAGGCCGGCGACAGCTCGTCCGCGCGCAGCGGCTCGCGGCCCTCGTCGCGGTCCTCCTCCCGCTCGTCGCGGTCATCGACCTCGCGCCGCTCGGTGTCCGGCCGCCTCTCCCGCTCCCTGTCGGGCGCTTCCACGTCCGCGCGGTCGGTCTCGGTCCGCAGTTCCGGTACGTCGTCGGGCTCGTCGGGGCGCAACCGGCTGGGCGCGGGCCTGGTCTCGATCCCGGACGTGCCGCGCCCCGATCCGCAGTCCGCGGTGATGCGGGACCCGGAGGTGCCGGAGCGCAAGCGGTTCTGCTCGCGCTCCGACTGCGGGGCGCCGGTGGGCCGTTCGCGCGGGGACAGGAAGGGCCGTACGGAAGGCTTCTGCACGAAGTGCGGGCACCCGTACTCCTTCGTGCCGAAGCTGGGCACCGGCGACATCGTGCACGGCCAGTACGAGGTCATGGGCTGCCTGGCGCACGGCGGCCTCGGCTGGGTCTATCTCGCGGTCGACCGCGCGGTCTCGGACCGGTGGGTCGTCCTCAAGGGCCTGCTGGACACGGGTGACCAGGACGCGATGGCGGCAGCGATCTCGGAGCGGCGCTTCCTCGCCGAGATCGAGCACTCCAACATCGTCCGCATCTACAACTTCGTCGAGCACCTCGACCAGCGCACCGGCTCCATGGACGGCTACATCGTCATGGAGTACGTCGGCGGAAAGTCCCTCAAGGAGATCGCCAACGAGCGGCGCGGCCCGGCCGGCAAGCGCGATCCGCTGCCGGTCGAGCAGGCCTGCGCGTACGGCATCGAGGCGCTGGAGGCACTGGGCCACCTGCACAGCCGCAATCTGCTGTACTGCGACTTCAAGGTCGACAACGCCATCCAGCAGCAGGACCAGCTCAAGCTCATCGACATGGGCGCGGTCCGCCGGATGGACGACGACGAGAGCGCGATCTACGGCACGGTGGGCTACCAGGCGCCCGAGGTCGCGGAGGTCGGCCCGTCCGTCGCCTCCGACCTCTATACGGTGGCGCGCACGCTGGCCGTGCTGACTTTCGACTTCCAGGGCTACACGAACGTCTTCGTGGACAGCCTGCCCGACCCCGGCAACATCGACGTCTTCCGACGGTACGAGTCCTTCTACCGGCTGCTGGTACGGGCGACCGACCCGGACCCCGCGCGCCGGTTCGCGTCGGCGACGGAGATGGCGGAACAGCTGACGGGCGTACTGCGAGAGGTGGTGGCCCTCCAGACGGGCCGCCCGCGCCCGGCGCTTTCGACGCTGTTCGGCCCGGAACTGCGGGTGCCGGACACACAGTTGTTCGCGGAGCTGACGGGTGATGTCTCGCAGCTGGGCGGCCGGGTCGTCCCGACGGGCCGGAAGGCGCGACGCGCGGCGGCGAGGGCGGCCTTGGGCGGCGGCGCGGGTGCGGGTGGCGGTGGCGTCCCGTCGCAGGGCGCCGGGGGCAGGCCCCCGCCCGGTGCCGTGGAGGGGTACGCCGTCACAGGCGCCCCGGCTCACGGCGGGCACGCGGGTGCGGCCCCCCTGGGCGGCGCGGGTGTGGGGGCTCAGGGGCCCGGCGGATACGCGGGCGTAGCCGCGGTACCGGCGCAGGGCGCCGGGGCCGGGCCGCGGGCCGGCACCCTCGGATACGGCGGCCCCGGTACGCAAACCGGAACCTGCACGGGCTCCGGTACGCAACCCGGAACCTGCACGGGCTCCGGTACACAACCGGGAACCTACGCGGGCCCCGGTACGCAACCGGGCAGTCACCCCGCACCCGGCACCCACGCCGGGGGCACCGCAGCCGGGTTGCCGCACCCCGCCACCCAGGCCGCCGTCCCCGCGCCCGTGACCGTGCCCGGGGCCGTCGCCCCGCCGGGGGCCGCTCCCGGGGCCGGGGCCGGCGGCGTACCGGTGCTGTCTCCCTACCTCGCGCCCCTGAAGGCGGGGGCGACCGCGCTCGCGCTGCCCGTGCCGCGCGTCGATCCGGGCGACCCCAACGCCGGGTTCCTCGCGGGCCTGCTGGCCTCCGCGCCCGCGGAGCTCATCGCCGCGCTCCGGTCCGCGCCGGCCGACTCCGTCGAACGGCGGCTGCGCGAGCTGCGGGCCCGGCTGGAGACGGACGAACGGGCCACCGCCGCCGAGGCGTTGCACGCCCTGGAGCTCCAGCACCCGGACGACTGGCGGGTGGTCTGGTCCCGGGGCATCGCCTCCCTCGCATCGGGGGACAACGAGAACGCCGCACTGTCCTTCGACGCGGTGTACGACGCGTTCCCCGGCGAGGCCGCGCCCAAGCTCGCCCTGGCCGTGTGCGCCGAAGTCCTCGGGCAGCTCGACAACGCCGCCGAGTACTACCGCCTGGTCTGGGCGACCGACCCGAGTTACGTGAGCGCCGCCTTCGGCCTCGCCCGCGTCCAGCTCGCGGCGGGCGACAGGCCCGGCGCCGTACAGACCCTTGAGTCCGTTCCCGAGGCGTCGATCCACTACACGGCGGCCCGGGTGGCCGCAGTGCGGGCGCGCCTTCGCCGACGCGCCGCGCAGGACGCGCTGATCGACGACCTGACGACGGCAGCCGCCCAGGTGGAAGCCCTGGAAAGCTTCGGACTCGACGCCGTACGCCGGGAGCAGCTGTCCACCGAGGTGCTGGGCACCGCCCTGGACTGGGTACTCTCCGGTGGGCACGGGGCTCGCCCCGCGCAGACCGCGCTGCTCGGCAGCCAACTGGACGAGCGCGGCCTGCGCTTCGGTCTGGAACGCTCGTACCGGGTACTTGCCCGGCTCGCCCAGCGCGGCGAGGAGAGGATCGACCTGGTGGAACGGGCCAACCGTTTCCGCCCCCGGACCTGGGTGTGAAAGATGTCGCAGATGCGCCGCCAGCTGCCTGCTGAGTCGACTGAGCCGACTCAGTCGACCGCCTGTCCCGGCTGTGAAGAGCCGCTGGAGCCGGGCGACTTGTTCTGCGGGGCGTGCGGGTACGACCTGTCGGCCCTGTCGCAGGCGCCGGAGGATCACCCCACGGTGGCCATCACGGTGGCGCCGCCCATCGCGGGCGGCAGCGCGGAGTCCGGCGCGGAGCCGCCACGTGCGGCCGTACGGTACGACGATCCGCCGCGGGCGGCGCCCGGCATCGCCGACTTCGAGCTCGCAGCGCCCGCGCCCGCGCCTCCATCCGTACCCGTGCCCGTACCCGCGCAGCCGCAGCCGGAGCCGCAGCCCGTCGACCCCCGCTCCGTCGCGCCCGAGCCGACGCCCGCCTCCGGCACGGTCGCCAAGGTGTGCGTCGCGTGCCGCACCGGGCGGATCGACGAGGACGGTTACTGCGAGAACTGCGGCCACGCCCAGCCCCGCGAGCGCGACCACATGGAGCAGGAGCTGGACGCGGTCGCCGCCGTCAGCGACCGCGGGCTGCGCCACCACCGCAACGAGGACGCGTTCGCGGTCTCGGCGGCGGCCCTGCCCGACGGTTCGCCCGCCGTCGTCGCGATCGTCTGTGACGGCGTGTCGTCGGCGACCCGCCCCGACGAGGCGTCGGCCGCCGCCGCGAGCGCCGCGAACGAGGCCCTCCTGGAGTCGCTGCCGCGCGGCACGCACCCGCAGCAGGCGATGCACGAGGCGATCGTGGCTGCGGCCGAGTCGGTCAACTCCCTTGCGGACGAACCGGGGCAGGACGTCGAGCGCGACCCGAACCGCCACAGCAACGCGCCCGCCTGCACCCTGGTCGGCGCGATCGTGGCGAGCGGTCTGCTCGTCGTCGGCTGGGTCGGCGACAGCCGCGTCTACTGGGTGCCCGACGACCGCACCGCGCCCCCCGCACGCCTCACCGAGGACGACTCGTGGGCTGCCCAGATGGTGGCGGCGGGCCTGATGAACGAGACGCAGGCGTACGCCGACGAGCGCGCCCACGCCATCACGGGCTGGCTCGGCGCCGACGCGTACGAACTGGACCCGCACACCGCGTCCTTCAAGCCCGACCGGCCGGGCGTGGTGGTGGTGTGCACCGACGGCCTGTGGAACTACGCGGAGGCGGCGCAGGAGATGGCGCAGGCCGCGCCGGCCGATGCCGCGACCCGGCCGCTGCACTGCGCCCAGGTGTTGGTGGGGCACGCGCTCGACGGCGGGGGCCACGACAACGTAACAGTGGCCGTGCTGCCGTTCGCCGTGCCGGAGCAAGGGGCAGGATCGGCCTACGGCACGGCGTAAGGCCCCTGCGTCCCCACCACCCACGTCACTCAGTCACCGCCTTCACCTCCTTCACCACTTGTTTCGTGCAGCGAAGCGGAGTCGAGTCCGTCCGTAACGAGGAGCCGATTGACCATGGCCAACTTCTCCAAGTCGCATGTGCCTCAGTTCTCCGTCGACGTGTACCAGAACGAGTACCTGCCGGAGGGCGGTCGTGAGGTCAACGCGATCGTCACCGTGTCCTCCACCGGGGGCGGCACGAGCGGAGCCGCCGCGCTGCTTTCGGGGGCCGGGACCTCGCCCGCGTACATACCGCCGGGACAGCTGCCGGGCGTGCCGAGCGCCGCTGTCGTGATCATGGTCGACTGCTCGGGCTCGATGGAGTACCCGCCCACGAAGATGCGCAACGCCCGCGAGGCCACGGCGGCCGCCGTCGACACCTTGCGCGACGGCGTCACCTTCGCGGTGGTCAGTGGTACGCACCAGGCCAAGGAGGTCTATCCGGGCAACGGGCGCCTCGCGACCGCGAACGAGGTGACCAGGGCTCAGGCCAAAGAGGCCCTGAAGAGGCTTAGTGCGGGCGGCGGCACGGCGATCAGCACCTGGCTGCGGCTGGCCGACCAGTTGCTCGGCGGGGCGGAAGTCCCGATCAGGCACGGCATTCTGCTGACCGACGGACGTAACGAGCACGAGTCCCCCAAGCACCTTCAGAACGCGCTCGAAGCCTGTGCGGGCCGCTTCACCTGTGACGCGCGTGGCGTCGGTACGGACTGGGAGGTCAAGGAGGTCACCGGCATCGCCTCCGCCCTGCTCGGCACGGCCGACATCGTCGCCGACCCCAGCGGCCTGGCGGCGGACTTCACGCAGATGATGGAGAACGCGATGGGCAAGGAGGTCGCGGACGTGGCGCTGCGGCTGTGGACGCCCGTCGGTGTGGAGATCAAGTTCGTCAAGCAGGTGGCACCGGCCGTCGAGGACCTCACCGGGCGGCGCACCGAGGTGGGCCCGCGCGCCGGGGACTATCCGACGGGCTCGTGGGGCGACGAGTCCCGCGACTACCACGTGTGCGTGCAGGTGCCGGAAGCCGGCATCGGCCAGGAGATGCTTGCGGCCCGCGTCTCCCTGGTCCTCCCGGATCCGTCGGGCGGTACGCCGCAAACGCTCTCCCAGGGGCTCGTACGTGCGGTGTGGACGGACGACATGGCGGCGTCCACCTCCATCAACCCGCAGGTGGCGCACTACACGGGCCAGGCCGAACTGGCACAAGTCATCCAGCAGGGGCTCGATGCACGCAAGCTGGGTGATTTCGACGGAGCGACGGCGAAACTGGGCCGTGCGGTACAGCTGGCGGCTGCTTCGGGGAACGCGGACACCGCGAAACTGCTTTCGAAGGTGGTGGACGTCGTCGACGTGACGACCGGTACTGTGCGACTCAAGGCGAAGGTCGCAGAGGCGGACGAGATGACCCTCGAAACGCGCTCGACCAAGACAGTTCGCGTCAAAAAGTAACCACAAAGCGACGAGAAGCACCGATTTGCGGCCTTCGGGCCGGACGAGAGAGGGGGAAGCGCCGACATGCCGACCTGCCCGAACGGACACCAGTCGGGTTCCGACGACTGGTGCGAGGTCTGCGGCCATCGCATGGCCGGCGCCGTGCCGCCGCCCCCGCCTCCGCCGCCGCCCGCTCCCGGTTACGGCTACCCGCAGGGCCCCGGGCCCGGCGCGGGCCCCGCCCCCGGCTCGGGCTACGGATTCCCGCCGCCCGGACCGGACGCCACCGCCCAGGCGGAGATCTGCCCGCAGTGCCGCACCCCGCGCGAGGCCATGGCCCCGTTCTGCGAGGAGTGCCGCTGGAACTACCTGACGAACACGGCGACCTCCTACACGCCGGTCGCCCCGCAGAACTCCGGTCCCGGTCCCGGCGGGCCGGGCGCCGGCCTCAATCTGCCGCCCGGTTTCCAGGCGCAGCAGCAGGGGCCGCCGTCCCCGCCTCCGCAGGCCCGTGATCCGTACGAGTACCAGGCCTCGCGGCCGTCGCAGATGAACCGGCCGGCCGAGTCGCTGGCACCGGAGCAGCCGGGCCGGCAGGCCCCGCCGCAGGGCTTCCAGCAGCAGCCGCCGTTCCAGCAGCCGGGCCCGCCGCCGCCGCCGTTCCAGCAGCCGGGCCCGCCGCCCCCTTCGTTCCAGCAGCAGGCCCCGCTCGCACCCGCGCCGCCGGCGCCCCCGCAGCGGGACCGCAATGGTGACGACGACTGGATGCTGCCGCCGCCATCACAGCAGCAGCAACACCAGCAACAGCAACACCAGCCGCCGCACCAGCAGCAGGCTCCCCAGCATCCGCAGTCGCAGCCGCCCCAGCAGCAGTACCAGGCGCCCGCGTCGGCAGGCTGGACCGCGACCGTGGGACCCGACCGTGAGTACTTCATGGCGATGATGCAGCGCAGCGGCCCGGACGCCGCGGGCCTCAACCTGCCCGCGTACTCGCCCGAGCAGCAGCGCCCGCTCACCGGCAACCAGGTCACCATCGGCCGCCGCCGCCACAGCACGGGCGAAGCCCCGGACATCGATCTGGCCGTGCCGCCGGAGGACCCGGGCGTATCGCACCAGCACGCGGTCCTGGTGCAGCAGCCCGACGGCTCCTGGGCCGTGGTCGACCAGAACTCGACCAACGGCACCACGGTCAACGGCGCCGAGGACCCGATCCAGCCCTACGTCCCGATCCCCCTCCGGGACGGCGACCGTGTCCACGTGGGCGCGTGGACGACGATCACGGTCCGCCGGGGCTGAGGACCTACCTGTCCCTCGAACGCCGGACCGGCTGAATCTCCCGCTCAGCGGGCAAGTCCAGCCGCTCCGGCGTTCGAGGAGCGGGATCCGGGGCGGAGCCCCCACGCGGCGGCCTACTCCCTCGCCGCCCCACCCAGCGGCCACGCGTACGGCCCCCGCGGATCGTCCAGCCAGGCCCACTCCCCGTCCTCGGCGACCGTGACGCCGAAGCGTTCTCGCGGTGGCCGCTTCTCGCGGTGCCACAGCGTCAGCGCCTCGTGCGGGTCCAAGGTGCCCGCGGTCAGAGCGAGCATGAACTGGAACAGGTCGTTCTCCAGCGCCCGCCGAGGCAGCCCGCCCAGCTGCCTCGCCGCGGGCCCCGCCGGCCCGCCGCGCAGCGGGACGAAGTACGCCGGTGTGTGCAGGAAGCGCCCCTCCGCGTGCGACGCGTCCCGTACGTCGAGCGCGATCAGCCCGGTCGCCAGCGGCGCCAGGATCCGCGCCCCCGGCCGGCACTGGGCGAGCCAGGCGCGCGGTACGGACGGCAGGGCGCAGGTCGCGATGATCCGGTCGAAGGGGGCGCGGGCGGGGCAACCGCGCGCCCCGTCGCCGGTGACCACCGCCGGGTGGTACCCGGCCGCCTCCAGGTGCTTGCGCGCCGACTCGGTGATCTCCGGATCGAGGTCGACCGTCGTCACCAGTCCGTCGCCGAGCCGGTGCGAGAGAAGCGCCGCGTTGTATCCGGTGCCCGCGCCGATCTCCAGTACGGCGTTTCCCTCCCGTACGTCCAGCTCCTCCAGCATCCCCGCCATCAGCGACGGCTGGCTGCTTGAGGAGACCAGCTCGTTGCCTCGTATGCGGGTGGCCAGGGGCGTGTCCGAGTAGACCCCTGCCAGCCACCGTGCCCGCCGCCGCGGATCGGGGTCCTCGCTCCACAGCCGCTCGTGGCCCGCAGCGCCGCCGGCGAAGTAGTACGGCACGAACACGTGCCGCGGGACCTCGGTGAAGGCCGCGCGCCAGGCGGGGTCGTCGAGAGCCCCGGCCGCCGCCATCTCCCGTACGAGTGCCGCACGGGCCTCGGCGTACATGTCCATGTCCATGTGAGGTGCGCCCATACGCCCACTGTCGCGCGGCGCGGTCCGTGAGGCGAGTGGCTGGGGCCCGCGAGAGGCGCACTGTGCGGGGCGGCGGGTGGCTGGTCCTAGGCCTTAGGTCGTCGGCCGGTCCGTCTGAGACGATGGACGCGTGAAAGAGATTCCGCGCGGCACGCTTCAGGAGCAGACCTTCTACGAGCAGGTCGGCGGCGAGGAGACCTTTCGGCGCCTGGTGCACCGGTTCTACCAGGGAGTCGCGGAGGACCCGCTGCTCAAGCCCATGTACCCCGAGGAGGACCTGGGCCCCGCCGAGGAGCGGCTCGCCCTCTTCCTGATGCAGTACTGGGGCGGCCCTCGTACGTACAGCGACAACCGCGGCCACCCGCGCCTGCGGATGCGGCACGCGCCCTTCACCGTCGACAAAGCCGCGCACGACGCCTGGCTCAGGCACATGCGCGTCGCCGTCGACGAGCTCGGGCTCTCCGAGGAGCACGAGGGGCAGCTGTGGAACTACCTGACGTACGCCGCCGCTTCGATGCTCAACACCGAGGGCTGACAAGCGGTTTCCTCCGCCACCCGACTCTGCGCGTGGCGGTTTCGGGGGGAACGGGTGGCGGGACCCGGGTCCCGCCCGACCTCACCTCACTTCACCTACACCGGAGC
This sequence comes from Streptomyces sp. TRD_SC_5, assembly GCF_056836825.1. Lineage (NCBI taxonomy): Bacteria > Bacillati > Actinomycetota > Actinomycetes > Kitasatosporales > Streptomycetaceae > Streptomyces > Streptomyces sp. TRD_SC_5. Next base: position 2,437,358 of record NZ_JBWZZS010000001.1, read on the forward strand.
CACCGAAAGCGCCCCGAGGCCTGCTCGGCGTACCGCGACCGACCCGTACGGCGTGCGCAGCCGCAGCCAGCCGCCGGCGGCCAGTAGCGCGACCGCGCCCGGTTCCGCGTCCGCCCGGCCGGGCCTGAGGAAGCCCAGTGACTGCGCCGCGTGCACCGCCCGTAGCGGCAGTTCCGTCCCGCCGAGCGTTCGCGACCAGATCTCCCGGCCGATACGGTCCCGAGCCGCCCGCGTCCGGTCCTCCGGCGCCAACGCCTCGTCCCGCGCCCGGAATTCCGCGACCGCCGCAGCGACCGCCGCACGCATCGCGTTGAGCTCCGGCAGCCCCGGAACCTGCCGCCAGCCGCCACGTGGCGGCAGCACGCCGGCCCACGGCGGGCCCGTAACCGCATCAGGCACCACAACCACCCCGGTGGCCTCCTCGATGCCTTCGAGAAGCTCCCCGGCGGAAACGGTGACGTCCAGCCCACCGGCATCGACGCGGGCACTCGGACCCGCACCACCACCAGCCACGCCGGCACCAGCACCCGCACCGGCCTCAACCGTCACCGCAAGCCGAGAGGTCCGAACAGCCAGCACCTCGAACGACGGCGGCCGCCCGAAAACGGCCACCGCCCCGCTGCCGACCTGGAGACGTACCGCCGCGGCCCGGTCGTAATGGATCAGCCGGCCGAGGAAGGCGGCAAGATCCGCCGCCTCCCCCGCATCGGCCAGCACCAGCCGCCGCCGCCCGAGCGCCGTCATGCGGCGACAGCCCCCCGCGAACCCCGCCGACTGGCACCCGCACGGTCACCGTCGTCGTCCAGGTACTCCTGGAGGAACGACTTCTCCTCCGCCGAGATCCGCCGCGGCCGCGCCGCTTCGAGGTCGTACGGCACGACGACCGTCGACGCCCGCACGTACACCCGCTCGGAACCGTCGGCGTCCGTGTCCTTCACCTCGTACGCGATCGTCAGCGACGCCGCGCCTATCTTCGTGACCCACGACTCGATGGTCACCGGCTCGTGCCGGTGGACCAGCGGCAGCTTGTAGTCGATCTCGTGCCGGGCCACGACGGACCCGCCCGCGAACGACGGCGAGCCGTCCCCCGGCGCCAGCCGGAACATGAAGTCGATCCGCGCTTCCTCCAGATACCGGAGGAAGACGACGTTGTTGACGTGCCCGAAGGCATCCATGTCCGACCAGCGCAGAGGGCAGCGGTAAATGTGACGCGACAAGATCAGCCCCGCGTCAGCTTCTTGTACGTCGCACGGTGCGGGCGCGTCGCGTCCGCACCCAGACGCTCGACCTTGTTCTTCTCGTACGACTCGAAGTTGCCCTCGAACCAGTACCACTTCGACTCGCCCTCGTACGCGAGGATGTGCGTCGCGACCCGGTCCAGGAACCAACGGTCGTGAGAGATGACCACGGCCGCGCCCGGGAACTCGAGAAGCGCGTTCTCCAGCGACGACAGGGTCTCGACGTCCAGGTCGTTCGTCGGCTCGTCGAGGAGCAGCAGGTTGCCGCCCTCCTTGAGCGTCAGCGCCAGGTTGAGGCGGTTGCGCTCACCGCCGGACAGGACGCCGGCAGCCTTCTGCTGGTCCGGCCCCTTGAAGCCGAAGGCGGAGACGTACGCCCGCGAAGGCATCTCGACCTGGCCCACGTTGATGTAGTCCAGCTCGTCCGACACGACCGCCCAGAGCGACTTCTTGGGGTCGATGTTGGAGCGGTTCTGGTCGACGTACGAGATCTTGACGGTGTCGCCGACCTTGATCGCACCGGAGTCCGGGGTCTCGAGGCCCTGGATCATCTTGAACAGCGTGGTCTTACCGGCACCGTTCGGGCCGATGATGCCCACGATGCCGTTGCGCGGCAGAGTGAACGAGAGGTCGTCGATCAGGACCTTCTCGCCGAAGGCCTTGGACAGGTTGTTGACCTCGACCACGATCGAGCCGAGACGCGGGCCCGGCGGAATCTGGATCTCCTCGAAGTCCAGCTTCCGCATCTTGTCCGCCTCGGCGGCCATTTCCTCGTACCGGGCGAGACGCGCCTTCGACTTGGTCTGGCGGCCCTTGGCGTTGGAGCGCACCCATTCGAGCTCTTCCTTGAGCCGCTTCTGGCGCTTCTCGTCCTTGCGGCCCTCGACCTTGAGGCGGGCCTGCTTCTTCTCCAGGTACGTGGAGTAGTTGCCCTCGTACGGGTGCGCGCGGCCGCGGTCGAGCTCGAGGATCCACTCGGCGACGTTGTTCAGGAAGTACCGGTCGTGGGTCACGGCGACAACGGCGCCGGAGTACTTCGACAGGTGCTGCTCCAGCCAGTTCACCGACTCGGCGTCGAGGTGGTTGGTGGGCTCGTCGAGGAGCAGCAGGTCGGGCGCCTCGATCAGCAGCTTGCAGAGCGCGACACGGCGCTTCTCGCCACCGGAAAGGTTTGTGACGGGCCAGTCGCCGGGCGGGCAGCCCAGCGCGTCCATGGCCTGCTCCAGCTGGGCGTCGAGGTCCCAGGCGTTGGCGTGGTCCAGGTCCTCCTGGAGCTTGCCCATCTCGTCCAGCAGCGCGTCGGAGTAGTCGGTCGCCATGAGCTCGGCGACCTCGTTGAAGCGCTTGAGCTTGACCATGATCTCGGCCGCGCCGTCCTGGACGTTCTCCAGAACGGTCTTGGACTCGTCGAGCTTCGGCTCCTGCATGAGGATGCCGACGCTGAACCCGGGCGAGATGTACGCCTCACCGTTGGACGGCTGCTCAAGGCCGGCCATGATCTTCAGAACGGTGGACTTACCGGCACCGTTCGGGCCGACCACACCGATCTTCGCGCCGGGCAGGAAGTTCAGGGTGACGTCATCAAGAATCACCTTGTCGCCGTGCGCCTTGCGCGTCTTGCGCATGGTGTAGATGAACTCAGCCAAGAGAAACCGTCCGGCAATCGATGTGTGGGCAGATACACCCCATCTTGCCTGACGTCCACCCCGCGATGGAAACGGGTATGGCAACGGCCCCGGTGCTGCGAGCGCGCCGGGGCCGTGTGATCGCCCGACGGCGGGGCGTGGCCGTTTCTACTCCTCGTCGGAGGCGGGCTTCTTCGTGCGTACGAAGAGGACGGCGGCGATGCCGAGTACGACGAAGGCGATCGCGACGCCGAGGATCATCGGCGTGGCGTCGGAGCTGCCGGTCTCGGCGAGGTCCAGGCCGTCGGTGGCGGTGGGGGCATCACCGGCCGTGGCGGGGCTGGGCTGGTTCTGGGGCTGGTCCATGGTGCCGGTTCCGGCGGTGCCCGCGCCGGTGCCCGTGGCGCCGGAGGTCTTGCAGTCGAGGACGCCCTTGAAGTTCTTCTTCAGGCCGCCGGGGCCCTCGATCGTGAAGTCGTACGCCTGGTCCTCCTGGACCGGGACGGTCACGGTCCGCGACTGGCCGGCCGCGACGGTGTGCTTGAAGTCCATGAGCGCGAAGCTGAATGGCTCGTCGCCCTTGTTGGTGGCCGTGATGTCCACACCACCCTTTGCGCAGTTCTTCTTGGCGGAGAGCGCCGGAATGGCACCCTTCTTGGCCCATGTGGCGCCGGCATCGGCGGAGACGGTGGACTCGCTGGAGCCGGCCAGGATCTGGGTCTGGCTCTGCGTGACCCCGGCGAAGGCCCGGCCGACCGGCACCGACGTGGTGGCCTGCACGGTCAGCGCGGACGAGCCGTCGGCCGCGTCCTCGGAGACGTCGAAGAACAGCTCGCTGCCGTTCACGGCGGCGGTGACGGGCTTGCCGTCCTTGCCGACGACCTTGACGCCGCTGGCGGCGGCGTCGGCGGGCGGGACCACGGTGACGCGGTCCGCGTTGGTGCGGACGGTGACCGGGCCGAGCTTCTCGCCGGCCTTGCCGGAGACCGCGTTCGGCTCCAGCGTCAGAGACGCCCTGGGCTCGGCGGCGTCGCGCGCGTTCTTCTCGAGGAAGTCGGCGAGCTTCTCGGCCTCGGGGTCGAGCGCGTCGACCGTGACCTGGTCGGAGTACCGCCAGATCGCGACCTGGGTGCCCGCCGCGGCCGTCTGCTCGGTGAGCGAGTCCACCCCGGCCTGCTTGGCCAGCGCGCTCAGGTCGTCGACCTGCGGGTACGAGTGCTCCAGGATCCAGCGGATCTTGCCTGCGTCACGGTTCGCGGCGAGCGACGTCTGGTCCCAGGAGGTCTCCAGGTACTTCGCCTGCTCCTGCGTCGGGCGGTGGACGTCGATGCAGTACGTCTTGAGGGTGCCGCCACCGTCGACGCTCATCTCGAACAGGCCGGCAGGGATCTGCTGCTCACCGCCGTCCGTGCGCAGGACGGCCTTGTCGTAGGTCTTCAGTCCGTCGAGCGTGGCGGCCGCGCCGCCCTGGTGCTGCGGCGCCTCCTCCGCGGCGGCGGGCCCCGCGGCGGCCAGCGCCCCCGCGGTGAGGAGACCCGAAACCACGGCCGTGGCGGCGAGACGGACGGCGCCCCGCCCACGTACAGAGAACGCAGAGAAAGCAGAAAACACAGAATTCCCTTCGGGCGAGGCCCTTTCGCTCGGTGCGACTGTGGGGGAGCGCCTCGCCGGCAGACTCAAGTGCCCCGTGAGTATCCGGAAATCCTAGAGAGGCGCGGAACGACAGCCCCCTGTCATACCGTCAGATAGCCATTCCGAATCGGAATCGTTATCGCTCATCGCCGCTTCGAGCCGGTGCTGTCGACAAATCACCGTGCGAATCAGCCGAGTTGTGCCCTTCCGTCACCGAACGCCGTGTCAGCGCCGGATCGCCCTTCACCACGCGCCTGAAGGCGGATGTGCCACGCGTCATGTCGTGCCCGACCGCCAGCGCCTCGATGTCCGCCGAGAACCTGCGCTGCCCGTCCTTCTCCTCGTCGCGGATTCTCAACCGGCCGTGCACGAGCAGTGGTTCGCCGATGGAGACCGAGCCGGCCACATTGCTCGCGAGGGACCGCCGCGCCCACACGGTGTAGAAACTGGAGTGCCCGTCCGCCCAGCTCTCCTGCTGCCGGTCCCAGTACCGCGCCGTCACCGCGAGACGGAACCTCGCCACACCGCCCGTCGCCGTATCGCGGTAGTCCACTCCCGTAGCGGCATTGCCCACCAGCGTCACCCAGGTGTCACTCATCACGACTCCCCTCCTCGACTGGTCCCATGCTGGACCGGACGCGGCGGGCCCGCCGGAGCCTGTGGACTAGCGGCCGGTTGTGGACAAACCCGTCACCGCCACGTACTGCTCCCGCACCTCCCAGTACCGCATCAGCTCCGCCGACACCGGGTCCAGCACCCGCGCCCGGCCGCACCCGGCCGCCGCCTCCCGCAGCCGCCGCTCGGCGTCCTGCCCGTACCGCCGCGCCGGCCCCTTGGCCGCGACCGAGCACGCCCACTCCACCAGCGGGCCGCCGACGATCCCCGCGAGCATCACCAGTACCGGCGGCAGCAGCTGCGGCTCCAGTACGCCCACGATCTGGCCCACCAGCCACAGCCCGCCGAAGATCTGGAGCAGCGTCATCGAGGCTTGGGTCAGCACCGCCGCCGGCCACCACGCGGGCCTCGGCGGCCTGCCGCGGGGCACTCCGGCCCGTACCGCCAGTACGTCCAGCTCCTGCGGCAGCCCGGCCGCGCCGCGCACCGCCGACTCCCGTACCGCCTGCGCCCAGGGGGCGGGCAGCCCGGCGGCGGCCTCGTCGGCGACCGTACGCACGGCCTGCTCCACGCGCTGGCGGGCGGTGATCTCCTCCTCCTCGCCCTCGGCCGGGGTCTGCCCGGAAAGCGGGTCGATCCCGGACCCCAGCGCGCGGTGCGCCTCGTACCAGCGCCACAGCCTCAGCCAGGGCGTACCGCACGACTTCCCCGCGTTCCGGCGCCATTCGCGTTCCGCCGCCTCGCCCACGGCCGCAGCGCCCACCGCGGCCGCCAGCCGGTCGGTGAAGTCGGCCCGGGCCCGCTCGCCGAGCTCCGGCGGCCGCCGCCCGTCAGCCACGTAGACGGGACGCAGCCGGGCCGCGGCGGCGTCCACGTCGGCGGACAGCCGGCGTGCGGCGGCTCCGCGCTCCTGCACGAACTGGCCGAGCATCTCGCGAAGCTCGACGACGCCCTCGCCCGTCAGCGCGGACAGGGACAGGACCGTGGCGCCCGGTTCGCCGTGCTCGCCGAGCGCCATGCCGTCCTCGTCGAGCAGCCTGCGCAGATCGTCGAGGACCAGGTCGGCGGCGTCGCCGGGCAGCCGGTCCACCTGGTTGAGCACCACGAAGGTGATCTCCGCGTGTCCGGCGAGCGGCCGCAGATAGCGCTCGTGCAGTACGGCGTCGGCGTACTTCTCCGGATCGACGACCCAGATCACCGCGTCGACGAGCGTGAGGACCCGGTCCACCTGGTCCCGGTGGGCGGTAGCGGCCGAGTCGTGGTCGGGCAGGTCGACGAGTACGAGCCCGTTCAGCGCCTCGTCGCGGAATCCGGGCGGCGCCGGCCTGCGGCGCAGCCGCCCGGGGATGCCGAGCCGGTCCAGCAGCCCGGCGGCGCCGTCGGTCCAGCTGCAGGCGATCGGCGCGGACGTGGTCGGCCTGCGCAGTCCCGTGTCGGAGATCTGGACGCCCGCGAGCGCGTTGAAGAGCGTCGATTTGCCGCTGCCGGAGGCGCCCGCGACGGCGACGACGGTGTGCCGCGCGGAGAGCCGCTGGCGGGCGGCGGCCTCGTCGAGCACGCGGCCGGCCTCGGCCAGCGTGGTGCCGTCGAGGCGGGTACGGGAGAGGCCGACCAGCTCGCGCAGCGCGTCGAGGCGTCCACGCAGCCTGCCGCCGTAGGCGCCGCTGGGGAACAGGCCGTCGTACGCGTCGTCGTACTCCTCGTCGGCCTCCCGCGGCCCGTCCGACGGCGACCGCACGGACCGCAGGGCCCGAGCCGCCTGCTCGCCCCGCGCCACCGCACGCTCGGCGCCGCGCCGGGCGATCAGCCCGTCGTCCCACCGCCCCTCGGCCGTACCCTCGGCACCATTCGCACCATCCACGCCGTCCGTGTCGCCAGTCACAGCAGTCACGTTGCGATCACTTCTCCTTCTGCAGCACGGAGAGCGCGGCGATCAGCGCTGCCTGCGGCTCCGGGGTCACTCCGAGGGCGTCGAGCGGCGCGAGCCGCCGGTCCCTTTCGGTATTCAGTACGCGGTCGATGTACGTCGTGAGCAGGTCCCCGCCCTTGTCGCGCAGCCGGGTCGCGGCGACGGCGCCGATCCGCTCGGCGAGCCGTTCCCCGGCGGTGCGCGCGCGGCGGCCGCCCAGCAGCGCGGCGGCGAGCAGGGCGGCGACGGTCTCCGCGTCGGGCGCGGGCGGCCGTTCCAGGTCCCGCACCTCTTCCTCGGCGAGTTCCTCGAGCACCCGGCGCCAGCGTCGCGCGGCCATGCCGATCCGCTCGCCCGCCTCCCGGTCGGGCAGGCCGAACGCCACCGCGCCGGCGGCGGGCTCCTGCCGCCATGCCTCGTGGACGTGTTCGTCGGCGGCGGCGACGGCGCACTGGAGCAGGGTTGTGAGGCCCCCGACGAGGGAGTCCAGAAGCTCACCCGCCGAACTGTCCAGCGGATACCCGCGCCAGCGCGTGAGGGCGTCACCGGACAGGACCGCGCCGCGCTGAAGCCGGCGGCGTACCCGCGTGCCCTCTTTCTCGTACGCCTCCTCCACGTCCGATGTCAGCCGTACGGACGCGGCGTACTGCGCGGCGACAGCCCCGGCGAGCTCCGGCATCCGGGCGTTGAGCGACTCGATGACACCGGTCGCGGTACGGCCCACGGCCTGCTGACGGGCCGCCGGGTCGTGCACCCGGTGCGCCAGCCAGGCGCGCAGCGGCTCCACGGCGGTGGAGGGCAGCAGTCCGGTGCCGCCGCCCGCGGATTCGGGCAGCTCGGGGATGGTGAACCGGGGTACGTCGCCGAGCCCGGCCTTGGTGAGCAGCGCGGCGTACTGCTGCGAGACCTCGCCGATGACCTGGTGGGGGACCCGGTCGAGGACGGTGACGAGGGTGGCGTCGTACTCCTTCGCGGTACGCAGGAGGTGCCAGGGCACGGCATCGGCGTACCGGGAAGCGGTGGTCACCATCACCCACACATCGGCGGCGCAGATGAGTTCGGCGGCGAGTACCCGGTTCCTGGCGACGAGCGAATCGATGTCAGGGGCGTCGAGGAGGGCGAGTCCGCGCGGCAGCGTCCCCACGGTCTCGACCCGCAGCGTGTCGCCGCCGTCGGCGCCCTTTTCCGGCCCCAGCGGTACTTCCGCCCCCTCGTCCTCGCCCTCCTGCCGCGGCAGCCATACGCGGGTGAGCTGCGGCAGTACGCGCAGGTTCGCGAACCAGTGGTGATCGTCCGGGTGGCACACGAGCACCGGCGTGCGTGTCGTGGGCCGGAGCACGCCGGCCTCGCTGACCCGCCTGCCCACAAGGGAGTTGACGAGGGTGGACTTGCCGGACCCGGTGGAGCCGCCGATGACGGCGAGCAGCGGTGCTTCGGGCTGTTTCAGCCGGGGCAGCAGATAGTCGTCGAGCTGCGCCAGCAACTCGATCCGTGCCTGCCGCGCGCGCGGGGCCCCCGGTAGGGGGAGCGGGAGGCGCACAGAGGCGACACGGTCGCGCAGGGCGGAGAGTGCGTCGATCAGCTGAGGCCGTGCGTCCAAGGTCACCACATGCGAAGAATGCCCAATTTTGGAGTCTTTTAGAAGCCTAAAGGCCTCTCTGCGCGCATCTGAGCGCCGATTGGCGGTGAGGGACGCACGGTACGAGTGGGGCGCAGGCATAACGAGTGCACAACACCCGGGGCGCGAGACGCCAAAAGCGATGCGCGATTCGCACTCGCCTGCGATTATCAAGTTCGCTTCACTGAACCTACACATCGTGCCACGCAGGTGAAGCAACCGGCCCCAGGCGATCGGAGCCCTATCCTTGTCCCCGGCAAGGTCCAGGACCCCTCCCGGTCAGGGACCCAGGCCACCGAGGCCATGATCCGGCCCCCGTAGCTCAGTGGATAGAGCAGGCGCCTTCTAAGCGCTTGGCCGCAGGTTCGAGTCCTGCCGGGGGCGCTTCACCCGTTCGGCCTTCAGCCCTCCCTCCGGGAGGGCTTTTTTGCAGGTCAGGCGCCTCACAGAGGTGCTGAGCAGAGGGCCGGACCACCTCCTGAGTTCAGGATGCGCGATCCGGCCGTGTCCGGCTGTCACCGGGTTTCTGCGGGTGGCCACGGAGAATGCACGGTGACGTTCTCCGTGGCCACTGGATCAGCCTTCGCGGTGCAGCTCCTCAAGGTCAGGCGTGGCCTCGATGCGCTTCTGGTGGTCCTTGAGCTGCCCAGAGATGCAGCGGGCGTACGTGGCGAGCAGCACGGGCACGCTGTTGCCCGCCCACTCTGCGACCTGTGCCGGCGGGACCCCGTTGTTGAGCCACGTGGTCAGGCAGGTGTGCCGCAGGTCGTAGACCCGCCTACCGAGCGGCGATGCGCACTCATCCGCGGTGAGGACCCTCTTACGAGCCGTGCCCCACGCCCGGCGGAAGACAGAGCCTGCCAGCATGCCGCCCTTCTCCCCTGGGAACAGCAGATCGCCGGGCTTCAGCTTCTCGTCCTTGATGTGCTCACGCAGGAGTCGGGTCAAGGCAGGGCGGCAGGGCACATTGCGGGTGTCGCCTGCGGCCCGCCCTTTGAGTCCACGCTCCTCGTGAACCTCCCCTGTGTCGGTCCACTGCTTTCCTACCTCGGGTTGGGCCGTATGGAACAGCAGCTCACCCCACTGGTCGTCGTCCTCCTCGTCCGGCAGCACCGCGTCGCGAACGTGCATCGCCACAGCCTCCTCCGGGCGCGGACCGGCGTAATAAATCGTGGCGAGGAATGCGTGCAGCCGCCGCCCGCCGCGGGTGCGGCGGCGGACCCACCCGAGCAAGGCCGCGGCTTGCGTGGGGTTGATCAGGCTGCGCTTGTCCACCGCAGAAGAGGTCTTCGGGGCCGTCCCTCTCCCCTTCGGCAAGGGATTCGACCTCAGGACCTTGTGCTTTACCGCGTACTCCATCGCAACGTTCATGATCCGGCGGTGGCGCTTGATGCACGACGCTGCTGCGGGCTTGCCATCCAGCTTGGTGGCCAGGGCGTTCAGGACCTCTTCGACCTTCTCCGGATCCTCCCAGGCCGCCATTGTGAGGGTGTTGCGCTCGACCCACCGAAGAATCGCGGCCACTTCAGGGGGCGCGTCGTTGCGCCGCTTCGTGTTGAAGGCCCATTCACGCAGGGCCGTGCGTACGTCGATGGGCTTGAACCCAGTCGGCTCCGTACGCAGCAGCGCGATGGTCGCCGTCATGAACGCCTTGGCTACGTTCTTTCGGTTGTTCCCAGACGTTTGTAACCACTTGGCGTCGACGAACTGAATCGCGAATTCGTACCAGTTCGTCGCGCTAGCCCCGGACGTGTGTGAGACCGGCCGCCCCGTGGCGAGGCTGAAGGCCTCACCCCGGCGGGTGGCGCTGACCAGCTCCGAGCGGAAGGCGTCCGCCAACGCCCGGGTGGCAAAGGGCGCCCGCTTCTCCTGTCCGTCGAGCGTCCAGCGAACCGTGTGCGTCGTTCCTCTGGCGCCCTTGTACGTCGCTGTCTTCCAGACCTTGACGTTGTATGTGCTGTCCATTAGCCCCGGTCCTCCCGGTCATCAAGCCAGTTGTTCAAGTCGCCACGGCGGATGCGGAGGTCACCGTTCGGGAGCTTGATGCAGCGCGGTGCACGCCCCTTCTGACGCCAGTCGTAGAAGGTCGACCTGGAGATCTGGAGCTCTTCGCAGAGCTCGGGCAGGGTGAGCATCGCCCGTGTCCCGATGGTGGAAGTCGTCACTGGACAGGCCTCTCAATCGGGTCGCAGCAGGGGTGAGTTGTTTCACCCGCTGTGACGAGTGCGGGGTCGATGGGCGTGTGGCAGCCGTCGCAAAGGACGGCGGATGTAGAGATGTGCTGCAACGCAGCACCCGGAGCGCCCGCAGCACCCGACAGGTCGAGCTCGCCCTGTTCAAGCGGGGCTGGGGATGCGGGCGCTGTCGCGTTCACAGCACCCGGTTCAGCACCCGCAGCACCCGAGAGCGGGCGCTCGCGGGTGCTGGTGGGCGCTGTCCGGGTGCTGTGCGCTTCCGCAGCACCCCGGCGTTCGTGCTGGTCAGGGGTAGTCCCGGGCGCTGTGGGCGCTACGGGTGCTGGAATGCAGCTTGTCTCCACTGACGTCAGCCGGTAGAGACGCGAGCGGTTGCCGGTGGGCTCACGCTGCGTGTCGTCGACGTCAATGCCGATGGCCCGCAGGGCGGGGGCAAGACGCTTGAGTTGGCCACCCGCGCGGGTGGCGTCCTTGGGCCACTTCTTCGGCAGCTTCTCGGGGGTGACGACCTTGCCAAGAATGTCGGCGGCCGTCATGGAGACCCCGGCAGGGCCAGCGGCCCGTACGAGGTCGACAACGGCGCGGGCGAAAGGCTCGCCTTCGAGGACGTCGGCGACCGCGTCGGCGGCGGTGGCCCGATAGCTGCCCTGGGTGTCCCACCCGGTGACGTGGTCGACGGCCGCGAGTACCCGGGCGAAGTCGGCCATGCGCGGCCGGGCGGTGAGCTGGACGTCGGGCAGGGCCCGCAGGACCCGTGACAGAAGGTCGAACAGCGAGGCCAGGATGCTGGGGTGAGCGTCGCGATAGGCGCGATCCAGCTCGGCTTCCTCACGCCGGTTCCGGTCGGGGATGGTGTGCAGCTCGATGGTCAGGAGACGTTCGGCGAGGTCGCCCGCGAGGGCCCCGGCGTCGATGGTGGTCATGGCCAGCACCCGCCGGAATTCGAGGACGACGACGTCGTCGTCGGTGTAGAGGGCACGGTCGACAATGCCGTCACCCGTGACCGCGCGGCACAGGGCGTCAGAGAACCAGTCCGGGATGTACGAGACGTTGTCGATACACAGCGCCCACGAGTTGAAGGCCTGCGTCGCCCACGACTTCACATCCCGGGGCGCGGTGCGCTTCGGCGCGCCGGACGGGTCGACGATCCCGATGACCATCGCCGCACCCTTCGACTTTCCGGTGCCCTGTTCCCCGCGGAAGGTGAGGATTGGGTGCGGCAGGTCCGGGATGAACGACGCCACCAGCCATGCAACAAGCAGGTGAAAGCCTTCCTCGCTGGTGTTCATCAGGTCACGGAGCTTGGCCAGGCCGTCACCCTCGCGGACTGGCATGGGCAGGATCTTCATCGCCCCAGAGCGGCGGAAGAGAACCGGGGAGCGGGGGCTCCTCTCCCAGCCGTCCGGGCTGATGAGGACGCAGCGACCGTCAGCGCTGGCGAGGTCGACAACGATGTGCTCCCCGTGGCGGGCGGTCCGCAGCTGCGGAGTGCAGGGGTCGGCGACGGCCGCGATGCCTTCCAGGACGGTCAGCGCGTCCGCGAGTGCGGACTGTGAGGGCACATTGCCGCCGGTTGCCTCGGTGTAGAGGCGGGCGAGCTGGGAGCGCAGGCCGGCCTTTCCGCGCAATGGCAGGGCGATGTTCGGGCCGCCCTGAGTCACGGCGTAGGGGCGACCGTCGTCGGACATGAAGACGTCGAACCGTTCCCGGGCGAGGGCAACAAGCTGGGAGGCCTGCGAGGGCCCCTTGCCCCGCTCGGACGCCTCGGAGTCGACGCCGTTCTTGGCCAGGAGTTCCTTGGCTGTGGTCTCGCTGCTCATCGCCCGCCCCGGATCTTGCGCTCGGCGGATGCCACGGTGGCGCGGGCTTCGCGCTCGGGCAGCCCAACGCCGACGGCCGCGTCGACGAGGGCGGCGGCGATTCCGACGGCCGTTTCGCTGCCGCTTTCGTAGGCGCGCAAGGCGGCCCAGTACAGACGGTTGTTTCGCTCGCCCTCAGGCGCGTCCAGCACGGTTTTCACGAGACCGACGGCGCGGCGGCCGGGCGCTTGTGCGGGAAGCCGGACCGGCACTGGTGTGGGCTTGTGCGTGAGGACGTCGGCGAGCCAGCCGGGCAGGGCGGCCGGGAGAGTGTCGTGGACGGTCTCGTACGGGCGGCCGTCGACCGTGCTGCCGGCGGCTACGACGTATCCGCCGACCGCGCGAGTGTCGACCTTCCAACCGATCTTGCCGCCGGTGTTCCGCAGCTCGAATCCAGCAGGAGCAGCGAAGTACAGGTGCGTCCCACCGCTGCGGGTCCGCACGGTGAACGTGTCTCCCGGATAAGGCTGTTCGTGGCGTTCGCAGAACGCGGCGAACACGTCAGCGCCGTCGGCAATGCCGGGCAGCGCCCAGTCCGCCGGCGGCAGGTCACTCGGCTCCTTGGGAGTGTCGAGGTCGACGACAACCAGGCCAGAAGGACCGGTGGCCAGACCAACATTGAACGAGCCGGACCGCCAGCATCGGGTGATGCGCTCGGCTTCGATGGTGGCGCGGTCCTGCCAGGCCCGCACGGCCGGGCGCTTGCTGCCCGGAGTGAGGGGGAAGACGTGCCAGCCACGGGCGGCAGCATCAAGCGCTGCCCTGAGCTGTCCGTCGGGGGTGCGGTGAGGCATTCTGAAGCTCTCCTGATTCAGTGATTGGGACGGGAGAACCGTGGGCGGGTGCCGTTCCTTGGCCGGAGACACCCGCCCACGGGCGTCGCTACTGGTTCCGCTGCCAGATGGCGTATTCCTGTCGGACGTATCCGCGCGGGTCGCGGATACTGTCCGGGTGATCCGGCGTGTACGGGCCGCCCGTTCCGCTGGAGGCGAGCCCCGCGTCACTGTCGACGTCCATCAGGCGCCGGGCCGCCTCGGTTGCAACTTCCGCCGCGTCGGACAGGTCGTTGAGCCCGCGGCCGTCGGCCTCAGTCAGCGCGATACGGTCCAGGACGGCGGCCTTGCGGAGCCAGAACTCCCTGACGTCCTGCGGGCCGATCGGCCACAGCGCCTCGCGTGCGCGCTCCGCGGTCCACCCGATTTCGCTGATGATGCTGGGGGCCGCCGCGTATGCGGCTTCGGGTGTGGGCCACGGCTGCGGGCGGTGTTCGGCGGTGATGTACAGGCGGGTCTTGGTGCCGTCGAACGTCTTGCTCTTCCGTACGGCGCCTGTGGTGAATGCCCTGGACAGGGCTTCGGTTACGGCGGGGATGTCGGGTTCGGTACAGATGACGCGGATCTCGAACATTGCTCTCCTTCGCGGTTCTCTACTCGCAGGTGCAGTCGGGGTTCGCGCTGGAGCCATCGGCGCCGCACTCGCAGCAGTGCGCGTACGGGTACGGCTCGCTGTCGTCGCTGGGAGCGCACAGCTCGCAGTCGATGAAGTCGTCGTCGTCCATGGCTCAGTACTCCTTGGTGATCTCGCTGGTGGGCAGTTCAGGCAGTCCGGCGCGGGTGAGCGCGGCGGGGTCGAAGCCGGGCAGTCCGGCGCGGGCGGTGAGCGCGGCGGCGAGGGCTTCCGCGTAGTGGGCGCCCTCGCGGGCGACCTGGATCTGCGCCCCGGCCCGGAGCGCTTCGACGCGTTCGATGTGGCCGTGTTCCTCGCGCCGCTCGGTGGTGTGCCGCTCGTGCGCGAGGGTGTTGCGGCGGTCGGAGCGCCAGTAGCGGGCTGCGAGCCCGTAGGCGACCGTGGTCGCCAGCGCCCACAGCAGCAGCGGCAGCGAGAGCCCGTCGGCGTATCCGGCGACCCCAGCCAGGGCGAGCCCGCCGGAGGCGGCGAATGCGGTCCCGGCGATGACGCTGTCTCCGGCGCGTCCGGCGGAGGCCAAAGCGCCGGCCGTCGCAGCACCGATAGCGAGCACGGTCATCAAGGCAGCGTTGCCGACGCTGTGTTCGGCGCCGTTGGCGTTCCAGATGCGGGCGAGGACGAGGACGGTGGAGGTAGCGATCGCCGGTGCCGCTTTGGGGGCGACGATGGCGAGCCAGTGGCGGGCGATGAGCTGTTCGTTCACGGCCGTTCTCCTCTACAGGTCGGGCAGCGCGTCGACGAAGGCAGCGGTGAGCTCGTTCATCGGTCCGGAGGCCCCGGTGGAGGCGAGGTAAAAGCCGAACATCACGGCGATGAAGGCGGAGCCGTAGCCGAGCGTCTTGGAGCGCAGCAGAAAGAACAGGACCAGACCGAACAGGGCGACGAGGGAGACGGTGATGGCCACGATGGGCCTCCTTACGGGCAGTTGGTGCCGGGCGGTGGTCAGCGGGTGCCTGCGCGGTGAATGCGGGCGGCCGCGTTGAACAGGTGGCGGCCGATGCGTATGCGCTTGCCATGGCCCTTGCAGCGGCGGCACTGCTTACCTCGCTTGGCCCGGCCCTTGCGGTCGGTCTTGATGGCGTGGCCCCAGCCGCGGCACTTGCGGCAGTTGCCGAACGGCGAGGCGGCACACACGGCGGCGTAACTGAGCGTGAAGAACAGGGCTAGCAAGCTAGCGAGCACGATCGGGGTCATGGAGTGCCTCCCAGGGCCGATTTCGGGGCGAGCTTGGGAGAGGGCCGCTAGCTACTAGCGGCCTGATCAGGTGCTATATGGGTCGCTAGCGGGGCTGCTAGCGCTAGCGGGTCACGGTGCTAGCGCTAGCGACGCCTCGCGGTCAGCTCGCGTCGCGCCTACGGTCACGCTCTGCGATGGCTGCGGTGATGTGGGCTCGCTCGATGCCGCGCCGGTTGATGGTCTTGCCGTCGGTGCGCCGGCCAATCTGTGCGGCCTTGACTCCGTAGGGCTTGAGCGCGTTGGAAAGCTGGGAGGCGTCCCACTCCCCCTTGTCGTCCTTCCACGTCTCGTACCGCTCCGGGCGCAACTGCGCGAGGCGGTCGATGACGGTCTCGGACCAGACCTTGGCCTCTTCCGCCGGAACGACGGCGAGGATGTCGTCAAGGAGGGTGTCCGCCACTTCCCGGCGCTCCGGTGCCTGCCCCGCCGCAACACCGGTCAGGGTGCCTGCGTCGATGCGAGTCTTGCGGGCGCGTTCGCAGATCCGGTCCGCTTCGGGACCGTCGATGTAGTACGTGCGCACGATCTGCGGGTCGTCGGCGGCACCGACCAGGTAGCCGATGCCCTTGTCGGACTTGGTGAACGAGGTTGCGCGGATGCCGTTCTTGTACGTCGACGTACCGAGGATCATGTCGTTCTCCATCTGGCCCATGACTCGCAGGCAGAACCGGGTGCCGACGTTCGCGCTGATGGCGGGCGGAAGGCTCTCCTTGTCCGGACGCTGGGTAGCGAGCAGAAGAATCACTCCCAGCGCACGGCCGCGCTTGATGATGGCCGTGCACAGGGCGCCGGCCTCCTTGCCGTACTTCTCGTGGGAGAACAATTCCTGGCATTCGTCGATCGCCAGCACCAAGGGGTGTAGTCCCAACGAGCGGTTGGCCGCGAGCTCCGGGGTGACCTTGTTCTCCGGGCACTTGTCCTTGGGCAGCGAGCTGATGACTTTCGCCCGGCGCTCAAGGTCCTTGTAGACGTAACGGATCGAATCCAGCGCGGCCGCGCAGGTCTCGTCATCGGGACCGGACCCGTAGTCCGCGGCGACCTTCTTCAGTCCTTCCAGGTCACCGGTGCCCTTGAGCTCCCAGACCAGCAGTTCCGTGAGCACGTCCAGGGCCGCGGCCAGCAACGGGGTGCGCAGGGAGAACGTCTTCCCCATACCGGGCATGGCGCCGATGAGGACGTTGTCGTACATCAGCGTCAGGTCGATTTTGCGGCCTCGCTGGTCAGTGCCGAACGGCAGCGGCTTGAACAGTGAGGCGCTGCCGCCCTTGGACAGCGGCCACTTCGGGGGCTTGACCTTGTTCAGAGCCTTGTCGCCGACCCACAGCATCATCCGCCCGGCGTGCTCGTCCGCGACCGGCTCCGGCCACACACAGCCCAGCGGGCGCCTCAGCCCAGAAGCGAGCCGGTCACGGCGATCCAGGATGTCGGAGACGGTCACGCCGTACGGCAGGTCGATGTCCGCGCGCCAGCCGGGGCCGTCGCGGGTGATCGGGGCGGGGAACTTGATGCCCTCCCCGCCCTTGCCCAGCGCCTTATTGATCTCGGCGTGGCCCAGCGCCCCAAGTGCGCGCTCCACAATCTGCGAGGTCAGTCGCTCGACTTCGGTAGTGACCACCGCGCGGCTGATGAGGGGTTTGTCCGACGGAGCGCCGGCGAATCCAAACGCAGCGGTCAGCGCGGCGAAGGCGACGACGAGAATCCACGTCGGAGCCAGCACGTACAGGGCGAACGCAGCGACCGGCCCGACCACGCACGCGAGGGTGAACAGGATGCCGCGCATCCGCACCCGCGCATCGCGCTGCCGCGACAGCTTCAGGTACTGCTCCGTGTTCTCCCGCCGCGCCTCCGCACGCCGCAGCGGCTCGCCTTCCGCGTCAGCGACCCAGCGCAGCGCTCCTGCGACAAACTTCGCGGCCCCCACCGGGGACTGCACGGCCAGACGGCCCGCGTAGTAGGGCAGACGCACCGCGTGGAAGGCGAAGGAGTGCCCGGCATAACCGCCCAACCAGCCCAGCGCGTCAAGGAATTCCGGCTTGGACCGCGCCCACGCCGGGATCACCGCGCGGCGGGTCCCGCTCCGCACGCGGGACATCAGCCCCGGACCGGAGGGAGCCGGACCGTCGACCATCGCGGTCGGCTCCCCATCCGGCTCGGACCGCTCGGATTCGGGTGCGGTGCCGGCCGCCTCGCTTGCGACGAAGTGGGGGACGACATCGGAGGTCGCGGCCGACTCGGTACGGGCCGACCGTGCCTTGTCGAGGTCGACCACGTCGGCCCCGGAGGTAGCGCTCATGTCGGCTTCGAGGCGGTTGAACAGTTCGTTTTCGTCGTCGTGATTCACTGACGATTCCTTCCGTACATCCGGTTGGAAGGGGTCCGGACGGCGCTTTGGTAGGCCGACCGTCCGGACCCCGCTTGGCGAAAGCTGTGCAGGTCAGTCGGCGCGCTGTTCTTCCAGGTAGGCGCAGGTCACGCACATGCCGAGCGAGGCCGGAATGCAGTAACCGGCATCGGTTCGGCACTGGGGACAGGTGCGACGGGCGGACATCGCCTTGGCGAGCGCGGCCCGCTTACCCGGCGTCATCGGGCGGACCGGCTTGGCCGCGTCGATACGGTAGAGGAACGCGACCAGAACCCCGCCGCGACGGCGGCGGCAACCGCGCATCACCTGCGCGGCGATCTCCTGGCCACCAGGACGTAAGCCCTGTGCCCGCAGTTGACGGCGGGTGGCGTAGCCGTCCGGGGCGAAGCGCCACGGAAACGTTGGGATCCCGTGCATTGCTCCGGACGGGTCGTAGCACTTGCCGAACGCGGCCGACATCAGGACTCGCTCCCGGCCGGTACGAGATGCAGCTCGGGCCGCTCGCCCCCGGGTTGCGGGGCGGTGCCCGCGAGCTGTTCCTTCGCCTCGCGGATGCGGTGGCGGCACCATGTCTCGCCGCGCCCGGACTCTTCCGCGAGCTCGCTCCACTTAGCCTCACGGCCCGCGCGCAGCCGTTCAAGGGCCCACTCGCGCGCGTCGTCCTTCTCCTGGGGAACGCTCGCACGTGCGGTCTGCGCGGCCTGCACGCGAGCCGCCGCAACCTGCTTGCGGCGCGGCTTGGACTCCCGTTTCGCGGGCACGTTCGCGGCCGGGGGGTTGTTGGGTGCAGCCTGCTGCTTTACCAGGCTCACCCGCCCGACAGCGGGCTCACTCGCGGGCAGCGCCGGGGCCTCATCAGGGGTGGGCGCGGGCTCAACTTCGGGCGCGACGGCGGGGGTGAGTTCCCCGAGCTTGAGCAGCACGCGCGTGCGGCGCGGGGTCTTCGAGCGCCACCGCCGCCCGTGCGTCTGCCGCAGGTCCGCACGCGCGAGTTGCCGCTCGCGCTCGCGCTCCAGCGCCTCGCCGTACGAGGTGATCTCCCACAGCGTCATCCGGCGCCACAGCGCGAAGGTGGAAGGGAAGGCGAGCAGCCACCGCGAGCGGCGGATCTTCTCCATCCGCCGCCCGGTGACCGCACCGATCCGTACCGCATACACATGTGCGGCGATCTCGGAGAGGACCACCCACAGCAGCGGCATCGTGCCGTGCGCGAGCTTCGCAGAGAGCGAGTGCCCAGCCGCGACGTTCAGCCAGCACGTCACCAGCGTCAGCGCCCACGGCACGAACCGAACCCAAGCAAGCGGCATGTTCATCCGGATCAGCAGAAGGTTCGCCGCGGTGAACACCGGGATCGCGACGTCGATGCCGATCGGCAGCATCCACGGAGTCCCGAAGTCCCAGCGCGCGGCCGCAGCCGATACAGCGTCGAAAGACGACGCGAGACCTAGCACCCCAACCCCGGCAGCCGTCACCGCGACCGCGCCCAACAGGACCCGCTCCGCCTTCGCGAGGGCTGGCACCTCGTTGCTCACACTCGTTGCCGTCCCGGTCATGCCGCCGCCTCCTTCGTAGATCCGGTGGTGCGCAGACGACGGTCCGCGGAGGTGTTCGCGTGCCGACAGGCGTCGCACGCCCGCTCGCCGTTGCGGCGGTGCTTCTGGTAGCCGCGGCGGGTGCCGCACTTGACCGGCCTCCGCTTTGACCCGGCGGGCGCGGGAGCCGCAACAGCTACGGCCTCAGCCGGGGCGGCCGGGGCGGTTCGCTGGTAGATCGCGTATCGCTGCTCGGGGCTCTTGCCGCCCCGGATACCGAAACGCATGCTGTGCCCGGCGTCGCCCTCACTGGCGAGTGCGTCAGCGAGACAGGCCGCCACGACCGGGCACTGCGCGCAGATCTCGCGCGCCAGCGCAGCCGACCGGCGGTCGCCCCGCTCCGGGAAGAACAGCTCCGGCTCAATCCCCTTGCACAGCGCGGCCTTCAAGCCCGGATCCGGCGCAGGGTCGAAACCCAGCGTCACCCCGGCGGCCGCGCCGCCCGGCAGATGTGCGGACCGCGTTCCGGCGATCACGGGCAAGCTCTTGGCGGTGCGCGTCATCGCTTGCCCCGCTTCCGGTCGTCACGGCCACGCAGCAGGGCTGCGGCGAGCCGAGCGGCAGCTGCCGCCAATTCGTCCGACTCCCCCGCCTCGCGCAGCTCCGTCAGTACCTCGCGCGCCACTGCGAGCCGTACGCGCCTGTCCGGGCGGGCTTCGCTAGGCGATCCGGTGAATAACTCCAGCTCGATGCCGAGCGACAGCTCAGCGAAGTCATGGGCCGACATGGCCTCATGACCGGCAACGAACGCTTTCATCGCCACTCCAGTTCGTGATTGGGACTGGATCTCTGATGCAGCGGCCGCCGATCCCCTGGCCGGAGACGACCGCGTATGAACTAGCTTGAGCTTGTTCAAGCTAGAGCGCAAGCCTCTTGAGGCATCTCGTTCTAGTTCGAGCTGCCGGATACGCTCAGAGGCATGAGCATCGATCCGGATGACCCCCGCCTGCCGTCCGTGCAAATCGCTGACGCGATCCGCCAAGACATCGCTGACGACCTGCTGAAGCCGGGCAAGAAGCTGCCCACGCACAAGCAGCTGGCGGAGCGATTCGGGGTCGCGACTCAGACCGTTCAGAACGGGCTCCGCATCCTTCGCGACGAGGGCCTCATCAGGTCCGAAGGCGTAAGAGGAAATTTCGTCACTGACGACGCACAGCCACCGCGTACGAGACCGCCCGGCGAGCAAGACAAGCCGAGCGACTTCGAAGCCATTCGTGCGGAAGTTGAGCAGCTCAAGGAGCGCGTCGCAGCGCTCGAAGCTCAAGCCCAACGAGGCCGGTAAGGCCAGTGCGGGCGGCAACTTCCCTGGTGCCAGTGGTTCCTGAGTCATCGTCGGTTCCTCCTGACGACGACTCTCAAATAGGCCACCATGACCACACGAGGGCCAGACATGGACCGCTGGCGGACATGCGGCGGACCGGAACCGGACCCCGTAAGGACGCAGCTCCGTCATCGATCGACACTGAGGGCATGTAGGGCACGCGACACAGGGAGGCGCCGTGGCCGGCACCGCGAGTAGGAGCAGCCGGGAACCACGAACCGTGCTGGAGCACCTGCTCTGGCAAGAGGACCGCACCTACGAGGAGATCGCCACGGAGTTCGACCGCCGGGCACGGCAGTTGAACGAGGACGCGACGCTCAGCACGCGGCATCTGCGGCGCCTCGCGAGCGGCGAGCGCAGCAACACCACCCCTGTCACCCGCCGTGTCTTGCAGGCAATGTTCGGCAAACCGCTGAACGAGTTACTCCGCCCCTGGGAAGCAACAGCCTCTTCGGTGGAGCGGACGCCCTCGGGCCTGGTGGTCGCGACCGGCCAGCCCGACCTCGACAAGGAGCTGATCAGCTTGGCAGCGCGACGGGCAAAGGCCTTCGCCCTCACGGCGAACCAGGGGAACCTCACGAGCGAAGTGATGGAACAGATCCACGACGACGTACGCCAGCTCGCGACGGACTACCCGCAGCGCCCTCTCTCCGAGCTCTTGGGCGACCTGGTGCAGACCCAAGAGACCCTGTACACCCTGCTGGAAAATCGCCAGCGCCCCGAGCAAGCCAGGCAGCTCTACTTCCTGACCGGCGTGACCAGCGGCCTCCTCGCGAAGGCCAGCCACGACCTCGCCGACCCGCATGCCGCACTCACCCAGGCTCGCACCGCCTACCTCTGCGCGGAGAACGCCGACCACAATGGCCTGCGCGCCTGGATCCGCGGCCTTCAATCCCTCATCTCGTACTGGGCCGGACGCCTTCACGAATCCGTGAAGTACGCCCAGGACGGCGCCCAGTTCGCCACGCTTGGCCACAGCACGACGGCGGTCTGGCTCCCGGTGAGCGAGGCACGCGCGTGGGCCGCCCTCGGAAACGCCGATCAGACTCACGCGGCGATCCGGCGAGCTGAAGACGCGTGGGAGACCGTCCGCCCCGACGAAGTCGACGGGCTCGGCGGCATGTGCACCTTCGGCCGCTCCCGCCAGATCTACTACGCAGCCGACGCCCTCGCCTGGCTTCCCTCCGAAGCCGGGGCCGCACAGGGCTACGCCGCGCGAGCGGTAGAGGCGTACGCCGACACGAGCGACCCGGAATGGTCCTTCGGTGACGAGGCCGGCAGCCGCACCGACCTCGCGATCGCCCGCATTAATCTCGGCGACCTCGAAGGTGCCGACGAAGCGGTGAGCCCGATCCTCGAACTGGCCCCGGAGAATCGCATCAACGGCATCGTCAACAGCGCCATGCGAGTCCACAAGGCGCTCAGCCAGTCCTCGCTCTCCGTCCCCGGCAGCGAGCTGCAAGAGCGGATCGAAATGTTCACCCGCACCCCGCTCAAGTCCCTCCCCCGATGAAGGAGTTCTCCATGACGGCCCACCTCCGCATCGAGGGCGACGTCGTCGCCCTGCGCGACTTCACACTCGACGACGTCGACGACGCCCTGAAGGTCGTCGGCGACAACCGGGTGACGGACTGGCTCTCCTTCGACAGCCGCGATCGCGATTCGACCCACGCCATGCTCGAAGGCGCCCTCAAGCGTGCCCAACTGGAACCGCGCACTGAGTACTACCTCGCCATCGTCGCCCCACCCAGTGACCACGTGATCGGCTTCTGCCGCATCGGCCTGAGCGGAGTAAAGGCCGGCAAGCTGGGCTACGCAGTCGCAGCCTCCGAATGGGGAAAGGGCTACGCCACAGACGCAGCCCGCACGATGATCGCCTTCGGCTTCCGCGAGCTGGGCCTCCACCGCATCAGCGCAGCAATCGGCCCCGACAACGTCAGCTCCATCAAGCTTGTCGAACGGCTGGGCTTCACTAGAGAGGGCACCCTGCGCGATCACGTGCACACTAATGGCGCGTGGCGGGACAGCATCCTCTTCTCCTTGCTCGAACAGGAGCAGGCTGAAGCGAAGGCTGTGGGTGGAGCCACTGCATAGCAGCACGTACACGAGTGGGCGCTCTCCCGAACGAGGGGCGCCCACAGTCATGTACAGGCTGCGGTACCTACAGCGGCGCTGCGCGCTGAGTCACGCGGACAGAGTTTCCCTACTTCATAAATCAGCGTATGCGGATGCGTTTTGTGGCTGACAATTTTGTTGATCCGCTTAACTTAGGTTCCTGAAACAGCGAACCGGCAGACAGGTAAATGGGGTTCCTCCTGCATCTGGAACCGTTGAGCCTCTCCAGAGCCCCTGGTCCGACTTCTGCCGTTGGGCCGGACGCGCCTGGACACGTGTAGATCGCCTGAGGCAAACACCACATCTAGGTCTAGCGTGGAGGCATGCCGAACGAACACGGTGAGTACACCGAAGAGGAAACGCGACGGTACCAGGCGGAGGAGTGCTCTGGGTGCCACAAGCCAAAGAGCGTGGAGTGGGTCACCTCGAACCCCGGCAAGGAACCCCCGCTGTACGTCCCCGGACTGGAGACGTGCCGGAACCCGGAGTGTCCACGGAGTTTCGACTACCAGGCCGGCTAACCGGGGCGAGAGCCTGGTACCCAAGCCAGACAGCGACGTACTGCTACACGGAGGGAGACGACAAGCTGAGTTCCGGGAAGTAGCCGTTCAACCTGCCGACCTGGTCGACGAGAGCCCTGCGGGAAACCCGCTTACCCCGCACCTCTTCACCGTTGGTCAGCCGTACGACAACTGTCACGGAATCCCAACCGGGGATAGGCGAGATGGAGTCAAAGTCGTAGGGGATCTCCCACCGCAACCCACCAAAGGCCGGAAGCTCCATGTCCGGAGCCTTGGAGGCACGAGCAGTCTTGACGCGGGGAACAGTGATCTCTTGGTAGACCGGAACGAGCCGCTTCAGCCAAGGCTTGCGTATCAGCTTCTTGAGCGGATGACGTAGCGGCATCCAGCTCACGACGTGAACACTCTCGACCTTGGCCGACGTGGGGCTGAGGTTCTTGACGTGCAGCCGGAAACCAAAAATGACCTTACCTTTCTTGGCGTCTTCGACATCTCCTAGCAGCCCCCACATGACGTTGGCTTGAACTTGCGGCCTTACGCGCCTATACGTCATGGCAGCAATGCTCATGTTCAAGGCCGTGGCAACTGCCGCAGCGATGGCGATACCTCGGGCCCACCAGTCAGCAGCCATAGTGTCAGTCTTCCTCTGAAGTTGTCAGCGTCGGGAAGCCCATCGGCTTCTCGGAAAACAGCTTCCCGACCTCATCGGCGTACAGTCGCAAACGTTCACGGTGATACCACTCGCCACGTAGCTTCTCGCCGTTGGTGAGCGAGATTTGGAAGGTCAGGTATTTCCAGGGGGTACCGGGGATAGTCACCCAGTCGTCCAAGACGTCCCAGTGCAGCCCCCCGAACGCGGGAAGCTCCTTTTCCCGTTCCACCATCATCCCCTTACCGTTCTCCAGAGGGATGGGTACTTCATGGACAAGGTCGACGAATTTGGAGCTGTCGGTCCGGAAAGCGTCCCACCGTGTGGGCTCGCCCTCGGGGTGTCGGGTGATCAACTGAAGTCCCCTGATCTTGGCCGGAGTTGGGCTCAGGTTCCGCAACTGGAGCTCAAAGCCGAAGCGTCCGTTGCCCTCCATCGCCTTCCGCGTCGAGTCCGGACCTATCAGGGTCCACGCCACCTTGAGGCGTACACGCAGCCTCACCCTGCGGTACGTCAGGGCTGAGACGAGCATGTTGGCCCCCGTGAAGAGGGCACTGACTGACGCGACGATGATCGCGATGACACCCGTTGACATGGCCCAATGATGCCCAGCAGCAACCGCGTTGGATCCCGACTTGAGGAACATCAGCGGTTGAGCAAGCCCGGCCGCCTTGCGAACGCTCCTGGACGGCCATGTGCAGAGGTGGTGAGCGAGCCCTACAGGGTGAGTAATAGCCCCGCGCAGCCCTCCGGCAGGCTAGGGGAGGGGGCCCGCCTCTGCCGGCACACCGGACATAGCTTGCAAAGCTCCGGACAGACGCTTCCTAGACCTGCAAGAGCCCTGGTCAGTGCTCGCCGGCCCGACCGTCGTACCCCCAGGCCGGTACAACTTTCTCTACTTCATCAAGGCGTCTCGCTCCGCTCGCCGCGCGCTCCCCGGCTCCCGCCTGGGCCGACGCTCATGCCTTCGGCCCGCTCCGGCCCCGGCTACGCCGGTCGCGCGGCTAGGGCGGACACCATGGGTAGGACCCCGAGTCTGGGGCCGGTCGGCTCCACGGGGAGTCAGGGAAACGGTCCGGCATCAGCGCAGGTGGAAGACTCACAGGGGCGGGATAGCCTCGGAGGCTGATCTCAGCATCCGCAGGTAGGGCGGTTGATGCGTCTGGACATCAACGGAAGCGGGTATAGGCCGCCCAAATCGGATCGGGGGGCCATGGCTGACAGCAGCGACGTTTTGCTTGAGCTCTGGAAAGATCAGCGTGACCAGATGCGGCAGCTTGAGAACCAGCGCGCGACGCTCACCAACATCGTGATCCTGGTGGTAGCAGCGGGGCTGGGGTTCACCACTCAGAGGGGGCCAGGGCCGTCGATGCTCGCGGTCACACTGCCCATGACGTTGCTCGGGTCATATGGAGCATTGGCATGCATGAAGTACCGGGAACGACAAGCTCTCCACGACACACAAGCTTTGAGTCTTCGGAAGAGACTAAGCGACCTGCATCCGAGTCTCGCCATCGACTCAGAGTGGGCTGACACCTACCGAAGGCAGCAGGCCCGTTTCCCCAAACTGTTCAGATTGCGCCTCTACGCGTTGTGGGTGGCGCTTCACCTCGGCATCGTTCTGCTCGGAGCGGCGTTGTCCGTGTGGTCGCTCCTGTGACGAGTCTGATGAGTGCCCGTCGCGCGTCCGATGTGCCGGGGAGCCAAGGGGCACAGCGATCGTGCTCCTTCTCGTACGGTCAGGGGCTCGCTAAACCTCGGCTTACCAACGGTCAAGCGGCCCGGTGGTATCTGACACCAACGTCTGACACCAACAACCCCGGACGAACACGGATCGGTGCGGACCCTGAAGATGAATAGTTGGCCTCACCATCGGCGAGCGCCTGCATCAAGGGTCCGTAATGGCTAAGGGTGTTCCCTGCTCATGCCTGCCTAGAGTGCGTGTGTCGTCCAGGGGCGCAGTTGCCAGCCTCGTGCTCAAGGACGGCAGTAAGGCAACGACTCAGAGTTCGATGGTCACTGCTCAGAGTGCCGCCGTGAACGTATATCAAGGCACCCGGCTCTGGCTGCGCCCGCGCTCCTGCCTTCGGCCCGCTCGGCGCTGCCGCCGCCGACGCGTGCCCGCAGTGGATAGGCCCGTTGGGCATGAGGCGAGAACCAAGCCCGCGGCTTCAAGACATGCCTCCGGCGGGGGCGCTCAGACTCCGGGATGGTAGGGGCTCCGTTCGCGAGTGCCGGCCGGAGCGTGGTGAGCGTCGTGATGGCTCCCATCCCGACCAGACCACCTTCGCCCCAGGCAAAGCCGAGCAGTCGCGGTTCACGGTGTGTGGGGCGAAGGCGGACGGGATGGGAGCTGGGGTGAGTGTGGGTGGGGGTGTGGTGCCATTGCCCTGCTTCAGCGCTCTACTCGCCTTTCGCTTCCCCAGTAGAAAATAAGCGTCTTCCGGCGGGCCTTCTTGAGCTGCATCAGAAGGGCAGCGTAAGTCGCGTCCGAAGTCTGCCACTGATCGTCGTCCCACTCGGGAATCATGTAGGGCTCTAGGGCGGCCAAAGCGCTCCGCATCTCTTGAACGGCTTGACGGTAGTATTCGAATCCCTTAACGGGAAGTTCACGGAGGTAAGCGCGAGCCTCGTCACTGTCCCCGATTTCGACCAGATTCACGGTCCTTGGATACCTGGCGGCCAACTGGGCTACCCGCACAGCGGAAATCGCACGGTCGAACGCGTCGCGCCGCGACGTCTGCCACCCGAAGCGAGTGGCAGCAAGTGGCGCAAACAGGGCCCCGACCAGTACGCCAGAAAGGGCTAGCACAGGGGCCAACCACGATGTCATCTGCATACTTCATCCCCTTATAGGACCCTCGTCGTACGAGGGAGGCTGAGCCCCCTCAGTTCAAACGATCTTCCGGAAGCGCGTCCAGCTAGAGCCCGGACCCCAATGAAAGCCGTCACCTGTGTTCCAGGAACTCATAGCCCAAAGATGAGTGATTTCCTTTGGCAGTTGGGGCGTAACCGTTGGGAGGGGTCCATTAGATCTCACCAATGGGTCGAGCGCTTCAAATGGCGCCGTGGTGAATCCTGGAAGCAGCAGGAATAGATGCCGCTCATCTGCACCCGAACGCTGCAACTTGCCAAGATTGTCAGCCTGGTTAGGTTGAGTAAGCCAGTCGCCAACCCAATGAGCGAATGCATCACCCGTATCAGGAACCCAGCCGCCAGACCTATCGAGCGGCAAACTAATTGTGCAATAGATACTTCCCGGGAATTCAGTACTTACAGACTGGTATGCGGAGACGACCCCAAACCGCACGGCCTGCTCCACAAGATCGTCAGTGGGGCCGTGCACCTCGCTGAGTTGAGGTATGCCCATCGCCTCAAGACGGGCAAGTAGCCTAGGGAGTTCGGAGCGTATGCGCTTCGCTCGGGCCGTCGGCGCAAGGGCCACCATCCATCCGCCAGCGAGGTCTTTCCGAATCCACCTGTCACCACCGTTGATGAGCTTCCACAGTTCCAGCGACACCGCGTCCGCAGCTGCCGTCACCTCCACGGCCGCGAATTTGCGCCCTTCGCGCACAAGATCGAAGTCGTGCATACCTGGACGGCTACCGTCGTCGTGGAGACGTACCTCCACATCGGGCAGTGCCTGTTGCAGACATGCGCGGACCCACTGCTCTTCACCACGGAGTCGTTGCATACAAGGACTATGCCGACGACACGTCACCGCCGCGAGCGGTTTCGACGTAGGAGACAGGGCGAGGGGCCTTCTGTCGACTGATCCGCCTAGAGCTATGGGTTAGAAGGCCGGCGGAAGTGCTGAAGTGTTTAGAGGGGTGGCGGCGACAGGTGGCCGAACGCCGTGGTCGCACCCCTAGCGTGTGGCCCCCAGCGGCCGCGCCCGACAGCCGGCCGTGGGCCATGTGTGGGCCACGATGCTCCGTCTCAGTTTCCGTCTCATTCATCTCCGTCCGTCGGTGTTCATGGCCGTCCGCGCTGCGGATTTTCCGGTGCCCGTGAACGGCCCTGAACGTAGGCGGACGTCTACGAATATGGCTGTGACCAGCACCAACAGACTTGGAAAGCGTGTTGGGGATCGATGCTCACCAGCGGTGCGGAACCCCGCGTTCCGGTGGATGAGCGGTGACGGAGACTGCACGAGGCAACTCTTGAGCTCCTAAGCAGCAGGTCAGGGCCGTGATCATATAGAACAGAATCACTCTCTTCTAAGCGCTTGGCCGCAGGTTCGAGTCCTGCCGGGGGCGCCACCGCCCAGCCCTCCCTCGCGGAGGGCTTTTTTGCTGGTCAGGTGCTTACGGAGCTGGTCGAAAAGCTCGGCTTCCCTCCGCCGGGCGGAGGTGGATCAGGAGCCGTCGATCAGTTTCTCGACCTCAGCGGGAAGACCCTTGCCGGAGTCGACGGCGAAGAGGACGGCCTCACCAGGCGTGTCTCCCACCGCGATGGCGATGTCGGTGTCGAGCCCCTCGACCGCATAGGCGGCCGACTCGGTCGAGGGCTCCTCGCCCTCGTTCTGGCCGCCCGTGTCGTCGCAGGGCGCGGAACTGACGGTGCCGAGCTTTTCCCCGGTCTCGAAGTGGACGTTGGCGACATCCCCGTAGGCGCGACCCTCGTACGTCACCCGGTAGGCGCAGGACGCCGAGTCACCGCCACCGCCTCCGCTCGACGAAGTACAGCCGACGGTCGACGCCACTGCGGCGACGGCCACCAGGAGCATGCACGCAGATCCGCCTCGGCCGACCGGGAAAGCGGCGCTCATGGGTTCGTCCCTTCTCTCTCGGCATGTCTCCGGCTCAGCAGATGTTGGAGTGGGAGCCGGGATCACGCGATCACGCGATCACGACCAGGAGCGAGCCCAGCACGAACACGGGCAGCCCGAGGAGCAGAAGCCGGCCCGCGGCCCTCAGTTCGCTACGGGGGTCGAAGTCGACGCCGGCCACGCCGATTTTCGCCCGGCGGGGGCTGACGACACCCGTCGAAGGCGTGTCGACGTACGCCGAACCAAGAAACCACGCCGGCAGTCCTCCCGCGCCCCGGCCCCGGGTGACCGCCCCCTCGGGGGCGGTCACCCGGGGCCGGGTGGTCGGGGCCGGGTGGTCGGGGCCGGGTGGTCGGTTGGACGGTCAGTCCATGGTGCAGGCGGCCGACGTGGGCACGGGGCTTGCCGGGGCCGCAGCGCGGTCGGCCTTCCTCGTGGCGGCACGTACGGCGGTGAGCTGGAGCAGCAGCGCCGCTGCCGCGAAGCCCGCGGCCCACAGGGGCAGTACAGAACCGCTCCAGCCGAAGGCGAAGGCCGCGCCGCCCAGCCCGGAGCCGATGGCGCTGCCGAGGTAGAGCGCCGACTCGTTGAGGGCAACGGCGACGGGGCCGCCGCGTTCGCCGCGGGCGGCGAGGAGGTCGTTCTGCTGCGGCACCTGGAGCGCCCAGCCGACCGCGCCCCACACCGCGATGGGCAGGAGTGCCAGGAGCGGGGTGACAGAGGCGGTGAGGCGAAAGGCGAGCAGGGCGACGACCAGGATGACCAGGATGCCGACGACCAGGGTGGCGGGGCGGCGGACCCGGTCGACGAGCGAGCCGATCAGGATGCTGCCGAGGACACCGCCGATGCCCCATGCCCACAGGTACGGGGTGATGTTGTCGACGCCTCCCATGGCACCGGTGGCCATGACGGGGACGAAGTACGTGTAGAGGCCGAGGCTGGCGACGGCCGCGAGGAGCGAGACCCCGACGACCGAGGCGACCCGGGGGTCGGTCACCACCTGGGCCCGCTGGCGCAGGCTCACCGTCTCGGTGGTCGGAAGTTGCGGGAGCCGTAGCAGGAGCCCCAGGAGGGAGGCGAGGCCGATTCCCGTCACCAGCCACAGGGTGGCGCGCCAGCTGGTGTGCTGCGCGATGTAGACGCCGGCGGGCACACCCAATACGGTGCCCGAGCTCATTCCGCCCATGATCACGGCCAGGGCCCGGCCGCGGCGCTCCCGGTCCACGAGTGACGCGGCGGCGGCTGCCGCGAGCGCGAGGTAGAGGCCGGCGCCCACGCCGGCGAAAGCGCGGGTGATCAGCAGCACGGGCAGTGAAGTCGCGAGCGCAGAGCCCGCGTTGGCAATCGAGAAGACCGCCAGCGAGGCCAGCAGTCCGGTACGTACGCGGGAAGCGGAGAGCAGAGTGGCGAAGATCGGGGAGGCGATGGCGTACGCCAGCGTGAAGGCGGTGACCATCTGACCGGTGGATGAGACGGACGCGTCGAAGTCGGCTGCGATGGAGGGCAGCAGACCCGCGGTGACGTAGGCGTCCAGGCCGAGCGCGAAGGCTCCCAGGCCCAACAGGTAGACGAGTTTCACTGATTCCTCATTGTTCGAAGATTCCGGTACATGCGTACATGATGGAGGCCGACTGCCACGAAGCAAGCAGGACCGGAAAGATTCAGCCACCCGGCCCGGGGAGCGGTTGTGCGATTCTTGAGAAGTGCGCCACTACTTCCACCCGGAGATCGAAGACGTCTGCCTGCCCGACGTCCTGTTCGCACTGAGCGATGCCACCCGCCTGGGCATCGCGGTCGCACTCGCGGACGGCGAGGAGCGCACCGCCGGCGAACTCGGTGGCAGCATCGCCAAGTCGACGATGACCCACCACCTGAAGATCCTTCGCGAGGCCGGCACGCTGCGGGTCCGCTCCGAGGGCACCCGCTGCTACAACTCCTTGCGCCTGGAGGAGTTGCAGACCCGCTTCCCCGGCCTGCTCGACCAGCTCCTCGGCTTCGCCGTCACCTGCGGCTACACCTCGGCCGACTCCCGTCCCCGCCGCTGACCGGGCGGAGAGCGGGGGCCGGTCGGTCAGCGGCGGCCGGTCGGTCAGCGGCGGCGGCCGGTCCTCAGAGGTCCAGCTCGACCTCGTAGGCGGAGAGCCATGAGTTGAGCCCCAGCGCCATCTCCAGACCCGAGCGGTCGTACTGTGCGCTCATCTCGCCGACCGGCCTGTCCAGCAGGGCCTTGGTGGCGCCGTTGTCGAGCAGCGGGAGTACCGGGGACGAGGAGTCGGCGAGCACCTCGGACAGCGAGGCCCGCAGGCCGAGCTCGTACGCCGGGTCCTGGGTGGTCGGGTAGGGGCTCTTCACCCGCTGAACGATGGACTCCGGCAGCAGGTCCTTGGTGGCGGCTCGCAGCAGGCTCTTCTCCCGCCCGTCGAACGACTTCATCTCCCAGGGGGTGTTGAAGACGTACTCGACGAGCCGGTGGTCGCAGAACGGTACGCGGACCTCGAGCCCGACCGCCATGCTCATCCGGTCCTTGCGGTCCAGGAGCGTCTGCACGAACCGGGTGAGGTTGACGTAACTCATCTGCCGCATACGGCGGTTGACTGCGTCCTCGCCGGGCAGCACCGGCGACTCGGAGATCGCCTGGGCGTAGCTGTCCCGCAGGAAGCCCGGCATGTCCAGCTTCTGGATGAGACCGGGGTCGAAGAGCGACTTGCCGTCGAAGTACTTGCCAGTCGCCGAGGTGAGCCAGGGAAACGTCTCCGCTCCGAGGGCCTCGCTGTCGAAGAACCAGCGGTAGCCGCCGAACACCTCGTCGGCCGATTCGCCCGACAGCGCGACTGTGGAGCGCTCGCGCACGGACTGGAACAGGCGGTAGAGCGAGGGCCACATGTCGCCCCAGTAGGCGGGCGGCAGGTCGAGGGCGCCGAGAACCTTGGCTCGAAGCGCGGGATCCGCCAGTTCCCTGCTGTTCATGATGATCTCGGTGTGGTCCGCCCCGACGTGCTTCACCAGATCGCGTACGAAAGGGGTGTCCGAGGATCCGCGCACCGGGTCGACGACAAATTCCGTCCCGTGCTCCTCGAAGTCGACGGAGAACGAGCGCACCGGCCCTTCTCCCCGGTCGGCGAGCGTGCGCGAGGCCAGCGCGGTGATCACGGACGAGTCCAGGCCACCCGAGAGCAGGGAGCACAGCGGTACGTCCGAGATCGTTTGACGCTCCACGATGTCCTCGAGGAGCCCACGGACGGTTTCAATGGTCGTGTCCAGGTCGTCGGTGTGCTCGCGCGCCTCCAGTGCCCAGTAAGTGCGCTTGGTCAGCCCCGACTGCTGGACTCGCACCAACTGGCCGGGCCGCACCTCGTACATGCCGGCGAAGACACCCTGCTCCGGCGTCTTCACCATTTCCAGGATCTCGCGCAGGCCGTCCGAGCCGACCCTGCGCGGCACCGCCGGATGGCCGAGAATCGCCTTCGGCTCGGACCCGAACACCACTCCGTCCGGAGTGGGGTAGTAGTAGAGCGGCTTGACTCCCATCCGGTCGCGGACCAGCAGCAGCGTTTGGCTGCGGAGGTCCCACAGGGCGAAGGCGAACATGCCGTTGAGGCGGTCGACGACACCCTCGCCCCATTCGAGGTAGCCCCGCACCACTACTTCGGTGTCGCTGCGGGTCCGGAAGGAGTGGCCCCGGGATATCAGCTCCGCGCGCAGCTCCTTGAAGTTGTAGACCTCGCCGCTGTACGTCAGGCAGGCGAGCTCGCGGCCGTTGTCCTCCGCGACCATGGGCTGCCTGCCGCCGTCCAGGTCGATGATCGACAGCCGGCGGTGGCCGAGGGCGGCGTGCTTGTCGGTCCACATGCCCTCGGCGTCCGGACCGCGGCAGGCCATGGTCCGCGTGATCGCCTCAAGGGTGTGCTGTTCCAGGCGTACGTCGCGGGCGAAGTTCACCCAGCCGGCAATTCCACACATGATGTCTCCTCGTAAAGCGGCAGCGCCGATCGCGTTGTCGCCCTTGAATACGGGTGTCAGGAAAAAGAGGGAGGTACCTCGGCCGATCTCAAAAACGGCGTTCTAGCCCAGGCGTTCCAAGTCGGCCTCTTGGAGAACTGTGCGACCGAGAGGGAAGTACGTGACAGGTGCGGTGGACCGCACCTGCTCGTCCATCGAGTTCAGCAGCCGTTGCAGGGCGAGCGCGTCGGCCAGCCCCGGAAAGGGCGACTTCGGCTGTTGTCCCCGCAGCACGAAGTCCGTTACGTCGGAGGCCATACGGCTCAGCTTGACGATGGTCTCCGAACCCTCGGGGACGGGCTGCCCCCGGGTGTCCAGCTCGTGGATCACCTCGTCGCCGGCGGAGGTCCGGCGCCACACACGCAGCCGGTCCGCATCCCAGGCCGGGGTGTCGTAGACCGTGCTGGCGTAGAGCAGTTCTCCCTCGGGGCCGCGAAAGACAAAGTCGATCTCGCGCTTGCGCGTGATGTTCACGAAGCTGCTGTAACCGGTGACCCTGCCGTCACCGAGCCGCGCCGACAGGGCCACACTGTCCAGCACGTCCTCTCCCGAGACGGAGAAGTCCGACCTGGTTCCCAGGACGGATTCCAGCGCGAGTTCACTTCCCCCACCCGCGATCCACTGGACCAGATCCAGCGGGTGGATCACCTCGCTCTGCACCCCGCTGGTGGGACGGTGATCGTTGATGCGGTCCTTTCCCCAGGTGAAGTGGGCCCGGACCAGACCCAGCCCGTTCTGCCGGACATAGGACCGCAGAAGCCGAGTGACTTCGGAGTACCGCTCCACCATGTCCATACAGAACCCAGAGATTCCCCGAAGCCCGGATTCGATGTCCGACAGGTCCTCCCCGGGCAGCGCCAAGGGTTTTTCCGCCACCACGAAACCCTGGTAGCCGGCCAGCGCCGAGAGCACTTCGGTGTGCGCCATGTCCGGCACCGTCACCACGACCGCATCCGGACGGAAATCTTCGAGCGCCTGTGCCGGAGATGCGAAGTAGGGAAGGGTGACGCCCTTCGGACTGCGGCCCACGTAGGCGAATTCAGTGGGAACTCCGGTGCGTGAAAACG
Source organism: Streptomyces sp. TRD_SC_5 (assembly GCF_056836825.1). Lineage (NCBI taxonomy): Bacteria > Bacillati > Actinomycetota > Actinomycetes > Kitasatosporales > Streptomycetaceae > Streptomyces > Streptomyces sp. TRD_SC_5. Next base: position 2,471,149 of record NZ_JBWZZS010000001.1, read on the forward strand.
CGTTGAGGAATCTCGTGCCCGCATAGCCGAGGCCAACGATCAGGATCTTCATTTTCAGACACCTCCAAGGGGCAGCGAAAAGAGTTCCTCGCCGGACGGGCGGAACCCCAGCTTTCGGTAGAGGGGCCCGCCGACCGCTGTCGTCTGGAGGGCCACCACGTCGGCGCCGGCGTCGCGCAGCCAGTCGAGTACGTAATCCATGACGCGCACCCCGAGGCCCTGTTGCCGCAAGGAGGGGTCGACTACCACGGTCTGCACCCAGCCCGACCTGCCGCTGGGGCAGTGCACGGTAGGGGCACGCTGGTCCACGACTGCGATGGCGCACGCCGACAGCGCGCCCGGTTCGCCGATCACCGCAACATGGACCCGGTTGCTGTTCTCCGCCAGGACACGGCCGAGCCATGCGCGGTAGTCACGCTTCCAGGCTTCGTCCTCCTCCGGACTGCGGGCCGCGTAGACCGCATTCCCCGCGCTGAGCAACTGAGTGCGCAGGCGGACGAGCTCTGCGATGTCTTCAAAGGCCGCGGATCGCGGCTTCAAGTGGTCCTGGGAACTCATACCGAGGGACTCTAGGAGGCCGACAACGGAAAGAGAAATGGGATGCATGCATCATCTATGCAGTTGCGGAATAACCGATCGAGGGACCTCTGCAACCTCGCATTATGCAACATTCCCATGGGGGTTCCAGGTTCAACATTTCCCTCAGGAGGCCAAATCCCTCTAGCTTCACAACGGCACGGCAAACGAACGTCACCGAATGTGTTCACTGGAGATTTCATGTTCAGTTACGTAGATTTCTTCTCGTCCCAAATCGAAGCCCTCAAGCGGCAGGGCGAGTACCGCACCTTCGTGGAGATCGAGCGGCGTGCGGGCTCGTTCCCTGCCGCACTGAGGTTCGGCCCCGGGGACGGCAGGAGGATCAGCGTCTGGTGCAGCAACGACTACCTCGGGATGGGGCAACACCCCCTCGTGCTGGCTGCGATGAAGAGGGCGGTGGATGAGGCAGGGGCCGGCAGTGGCGGCTCCCGCAACATCTCGGGCAACAATCACTACCACGTGGAACTGGAACGCGAACTCGCCGACCTGCACGGCAAGGAGTCGGCACTGATCTTCCCTTCCGGCTACGCGGCGAACGACGCCGCGCTCACCGTGCTCGGCAGCCGGCTGCCGGGATGTGTCGTGTTCTCCGACGCGCTCAACCACGCTTCGATGATCGCGGGGATCCGGCACAGCGGAGCCGAGAAGCACGTCTTCCGGCACAACGACGTCGACCACCTCGAAGAGCTGCTGGCCGGCACGGACCCCGCGCTGCCGAAGGTCATCGCTCTGGAGAGCATCTATTCCATGGAGAGCGACATAGCTCCGATGGAGCGGGTGGCGGAACTCGCCGAGCAGTACGGCGCGTTCACCTACCTGGACGAGGTCCACGCCGTCGGCATGTACGGTCCCCGTGGCGCGGGGAAGGCCGCCGAGCTGGGCATCGAAGACCGGTTCGACGTCGTTCAGGGGACGCTGGCGAAGGCCTTCGGCACCGCGGGCGGATACGTGGCGGGCCCCGCCCCCGTGGTGGACGCCATCCGAAGTTTCGCCGCTGCCTTCATCTTCACCACGTCGCTGCCGCCCGCTGTCGCGGCCGGTGCACTGGCGGCAGTACGCCACCTCAAGCGCTCGGAGCGTGAGCGCACACAGCTGGGCCACAAGGCGGCTCTGCTCCAGGGCCTGCTGCGGGAAAGCGGCATCCCGGTCGTGTCCGAGGCGGCCCATATCGTGCCCGTACTGGTCGGGGACGCCATGAAGTGCCAGAACGTGGCGAGGCGACTCCTGGACCAGCACGGCTGCTACGTACAGCCGATCAACTCACCCAGTGTGCCGGTGGGTTCGGAACGTCTGCGGGTAACGCCCACGCCCCACCACAGCGACGACGAGATCGTGGCCTTCGCCCGCGCACTCGATGCCATCTGGGAGTCCGAGGCCCTTCCCAGGACGCTGGCCCCCGCCACCGCGTGACCCTGCTCCTCCCTGACCAGTCCGTGTCCATGGCACCGGCGTGCCCGGACCGAGCACCACTTCATGCGCCCAGAATTCGTGCCTCCATGAAAGGAACACACCCTCGTGCGCAAGCCTGTCGTCGTCGTGGCCGACCCCTTGCCCCCCGACACACTGCGAGACCTCCGGAACTGCGAGGTCAGACCCTGTGACGGCCGCGATCCCGCCGCTCTGCACGCCGCCCTCCACGACGCCGACGCCCTGCTCGTCCGCAGTGGTACGCAGGTGGACGCGGATGCCCTTGCCGCAGCCCCCCGGTTGCGCGTCGTCGCCCGGGCCGGTGTCGGCCTGGACAATGTGGATGTGGAAGCGGCCACCCTGCGAGGTGTGCTGGTCGCCAACGCCCCCCTCTCCAACGTGCTCAGCGTGGCCGAGCTGACCATAGGGCTCATCGTCTCCCTGATGCGGAACGTGGGCCCCGCTGGTTCGGCGTTGCGTGCCGGCCGGTGGGAGCGGGCCCGCCATCAGGGAACCGAGCTGGCCGGCTGCACGGTGGGGATCGTCGGGCTCGGGCACGTCGGCACCCTGGTCGCCCAGCGACTGGCCCCCTTCGGGGTCGAGATCATCGCGTACGACCCCTATGTCTCCCCTGCCCAGGCGGAAGCCGTGGGGGCAAGGTTGACGGAACTCGACGAGCTGATGGTGCGCAGTGACGTCGTCACGGTCCATCTGCCGAAGACTCCATCGACTACGGGACTCATCGGCGAGGTCGAGCTCCGGCTGGCCAAGCCGTCGATGCTGCTCGTCAATACGGCGCGCGGCGGCATCGTCGACGAGACAGCGCTGGCCGTCGTCCTCAAGGAGGAACGACTCGCCGGGGCGGCGCTGGACGTCTTCGCGATCGAGCCTGCGGTGGGGAACCCTCTGCTGGCGTTCGAGAACGTCCTGGCCACCCCGCATCTGGGCGCCGGCACCCGGGAGGCGCAGGAGCGGGCCGGCCGGGAGGCGGTGACCGCGGTGCTGTGCGCGCTGGCGGGCGAACTGCCGGCACACACGGTGAACGCCGCGGCGGTGGACCGCAGTCGCCATGCGTCCTTGCCTCACCCCGCCTGACGCGACGTGCTCATGGGGGTGGTCACCGTATGGGAGATCACCCAGGATCACCCCCATGAGCTGTGTCCGGCTTCAGCCGCGCGGCGGCCCGGTGGGTCGCGGGTCTCCCACGAAGCGCTGGCGGCCGTCGGACGCCAGGACCACCTGAACGATTTGGATGAACCGGTTCGCCAGCGGATGGCTGCCCTGTACGGGCTGGGCCAGGGAGACGGCGATACGCGGCCCGCCCCGCAACAAGACGAAACTGACGGAGGGGTGAAGTGTGCGCTTCAGTGCCAGATCCGGCACCACGCTCACCCCTTTCCCCGCCGCTGTCGACTCGATGCACTCGTCGTAGTTGAGACACCGCAGGACTATCCGGGGGCGGCGGCCGGGTCCCCAGTCGTGTTCCCCGACCGGCCCGGCCGCCTCGTTGACGACGAGGGGATGGTCGGCGAGCTCGGACCAGTCCATCTGGCCGCGCGCTGCCAGCGGGTGGTGGTTGGGCACTGCCGCGACGTACTGCTCGCTGGCCACCTGCGTCGCCTTCAGCCCGCCTCGTTGCGGCCGCCCGCGCAGAATCGCCACGTCCAGGGCCGACTGAGAGACCCCGGCGCCGACGTCGTCCCTGCGCCTGAGTTCGACCCGGACCCGGGTCTCCTCCTCGAACCGGCTGATGGCGTCGTGCACCCATGCGCCGGGAAGGAGCCAGGAGAACCCGAGGCGCAGGGCCGAGACCGCGCCGTCGGAGCGCAACGCCTTTTCGAAGAGGGGCAGCAGGACCTGGAGTTCGTCACGGAGTTTTTCGCCGGCCGGAGTCAGGGACACCTGACGAGTGGTGCGCTGGAACAGCCTCACCCCCATGCGCTCTTCGAGACGCCGTACGGATCTGGTGAGCGCCGGCTGGTTGCTCGATATCCGGATCGCCGCGTCCGTGAAGCTCAACGCGTCCGCGACGGCGAGAAAGGCATTCAGGTGACGCAGGCTGACATCCGCCAACCGCGCCGGGGAGGAGTACAGGACCGGTGATTCGCCGGTTTCCACGGATTGGTGCGTCATGACGAACTGCCGACCCGGGGCGCCTCCCCCTCCCGCTCTGCTTCCGCCCCCGACGACGTACCGGTGAGCTCGGCGGTGAACGCGACCAGGCCGCCCTGCACGGCTTCGACCCGCAGCCGCGGGCGTCCGGCAGCATCCGGGGGCAGTGGGCGGGAGAGCAGCGCGCAGAGCGCATCGAGCTCTACGTAACGGGTGAATTCACACTCCAGGGAAGCAATCTCACCACCGGCGCCGCCCCCTTGGCGAAGCGTCCCGTACATCGCCTGGTGTGCGGCCTCCAGCAGGAGCAGCCCCGGCACGTGGTCCACTGGGTGATCGAAGAAGACCGGATGGTCGGTGACCACCCTCAGCCACTGCGCGGCGCCGCAGTTGCCGGGGGCCAGGACGACGTCCCTCCCCAGAGTGCGGTTGACGGATTCCGCGCGTACCGGGGCAGGCACGGGCACCGCCTGGGACAGCGCCAGAGGAATGTCCCCGTACCGGCCCCGAAGACGTTGGTAGACCCCCACGGACATTACGGCGAACCGGGTCTCGGCCGATGCAATCCTGACCCCGCCCCGAGTGACGGCCATCCACATCGACAGCGCGGCGGGCCGGCGGCCGCGGTAGGAGATGTCGAAGCACTTCACGTGCAGTTCGACCTCCCGCCCGAGGTCGGCACCGGTGAATGCCGGATGGTCGACCTGGTAGGAGAATCGTTCCCAGATGAGCTGATGCCCGATCGGCACCTCGTAGGCGGCGTGGCACAGCAGGGGGAAGGTCTGACGGATCGTCTCGCAGAGCAGCAGCGGGTCGAAAGCCCCGCCCGCCCGGTAGAAAGAGTGCTCGTCCGGCCACTCGGCGGCTATTCGGAAACTGTCGGGTCCAGCCCTGCGCCAGCTCCTGAGGTAGACCTCCGAAGCGTTCGTCTTGTGTACGTAGTGCTGCGGCACTGGGCTGCCGACGGCATCAAGGACGTGGTTGCTGACAGCTTCGCATGCGGACACGAGGACCGCCCCCCTCTGTGTGAGCTCACATCACCGCAGTAGTTGAGTGATGCACATACCAGCAATAACATAGAGACCGATCTGTTTCTTGTCGAGAGAGCTTGGTGATCTTAATGGTGACTCGGAGCACACAGGAGCGTGCCGTCCGAACCCGAAGTGTGCTGATCCGAGCCGCAGCCGAGGTCTTCGACGAATCCGGCTACTCCGGCGCAGGGATCACCAAGATCCTTGCCCGCGCGGGCCTGACGCACGGCGCCATGTACTTCCACTTCAAGTCGAAGGAAGATCTCGCTCGCGCCGTCATGCTTGAGCAGGCGGCCGATCTGCAACTGCCCGACAAACCACGGGGACTCCAGCAGTTGGTGGACCTGACTCTGATGCTGGCCGCAGAGATGCAGTACAACAGCATGCTTCGCGCGGGAGTGAGACTCGCTGTGGACCCGGGTGGCCCAGCACGCCACGACGACTCGATCTACATCTGGTGGGCCGAGCTGTTCCACAAGGAACTCCTGGCAGCCCGCGAGGCGGGCGAACTCCGCCCGGGGGTGGACGAGATGGACTTCGCCCTGACGCTGGTGGGCGCATACACCGGGACTCAGCTCATGTCCGAGCTCGCCTCGGGGCGCGAGGACCTCGCGCAGCGCATCACAGCCCTGTGGCGCTATCTCCTGCCCGCCATAGCCAACCCGGAGGTGCCCGCAGTGCTCACCATCGATGGCCTGCCCGTCGGGCGGGGACTGTGAGTACTGTGCGTGTGGTGCTCACCGGCGGCACGGGGTTCGTAGGCAGCAAGACGGCTGCCGAGTTCTTGCGGTGCGGCGGGGTGAGCCTGCGAGTCGTCGGCCGCACCCGGCCCCACTGTGCCGACAGCCCGCACGTGGAATGGGTATCGGCGGATTTCAGTGAGCCCGGTTCACTGCGCGGCGTGTGCCACGGCGCGGATGTCCTCGTCCATCTCGCTTCACTCGTCTCCGGTACTGAGGAGAGGTGCCGGGAGGTCAATACCGACGGTACGGAAGCCCTTATGGCGCAAGCGGCTGCCGCCGGGACCAGGCGTATCGTGCACCTTTCCACCTCGGCGGTGTACGGCAAAGGCCCTCACGCGGGCCAGGACGTCGAAGATCTCGTTCCTGCCCCGGTCTCCGTGGCCAGTGCCACCCGCCTGGCAGGTGAGCAGCACACGCTCCGGGCCGGCGGAGTGGTCCTGCGCGCCGGCCTGGTGCTCGGGGTCGGCGACCGTTGGGTCGTACCGGCGTTGGCCCAACTGCGGGAGCGGGTTCCGGTCCGTTGGGACGGGGGCAACGCGAAACTGTCGGCCGTGGACGTGTCCGACCTGGCCCGGCTGATCCGTGCGACCGCACTGCGGCCGGCCCTGACAGGGCCGGCCGTCGTCCACGCCAACCATCCCCGCCCCGTGCGGATCGGAGACCTCATGACGAGCCTTGCCGAGCATGGAATTCTTCCGCCCTGGCCCGAGGAGGAACTGCCCTGGGAGCAGTGCGTGGTACGACTCGCGGCCAGTCAGGGCACAGTGAGCGAAAGGCAGTTCCACCTGCTCGCCCAGAACCACTGGTACCGGAGCGACGATGTCTGGCAGCGTGCAGGGTGCGCCCCGGGCCCTGGCCCTCTGGCTCGGCTGGCGGACGCCGCCGACTGGTACCGGTCGTTGCTCGGAAGGAAGTTCCCCCGGGATACGGAGGGGAAGTGACGGGCGAGGTTCCCCGGGCCGAGTCTTGATCCGTTACGCGGCCGTCCAAGCGAGACGGGCGTCAGCTCCGTGGCCGGTGGGTGGCATCGGCAGTGCCCCGCCGCGGGCTTGTCGCGGCGGGGCACTGCCTTCCCGTGGAGGGTCAGCGGTTGAACGCGGAGCCGAGGGCGGCTCCGGGGGCGGTGGCGCCCAGGGTGCCGGCGCCGAAGTTGAAGGAGCCGGTGGTGGTGATGCCCGTCGCGGTGCCGGGGAGGAGCCAGACGGGGCCCTCGCGGCGCAACGCTGGGAGTGCTTTGGCGGGCACGCTTGCTCCTTCGGTGCGGGGTGGGGCTGCGGAGGAGCAGACGGCTCCGTACACACCTCACCAGACACTCGGGCTCTGCAAATGGTTGCCCTGCGGTTGACTCCTCGCAACTGACCGTTTCCGTCGGGGCTGTTCCCAGGGCAGGTGGCGCCCTATGCCAGCGCTGCGCCGACCACCAGGGCGAACCCCGCCGTGACCAGCAGCGTGCGGACCAGGTGCAGCCGGTTCCACCGGGCCTCGAACGCCTCCCGGACCTCCCGGTCGGTCCCGCCGGTCTGCTCGGAGGCGGCGAGTGCGTTGTTCAGCGGGATGTTCCCGGCGACGGTGACCAAGTGGTTGAGGACCACGCAGACGAGCCCGGCTGCCAGCAGTACCCACTGCGTCCCCGAACGGTCGTCGCCGGGAACGGCGAGCGCGGCGACCGGGAAGACCACCGAGGCGAGCATGACCGACACGAACACGCCGCGCGGTACGTCCTCGTTGATACGCCGCATCGCCGCCACGAACTGCTCGTCCGTCAGCCGCCCCAGGGCGGGCATGATCCCGGTCAGGAAGATCAGCATGAAGCCGGCGTAGAGGCCGGTGGCGACGATGGCTGGGGCGATCAGGAGAGTGGCCATGACGCACATCATGGCCGACCCCCCGTCAGGACACGATGTCTTTGCGGCTGAACCCGCGGAAGGCGAGGGCGAAGAGCACCAGTGCGTACGTCACCGACACCGCCGCCCCCTTGAGCATTCCGCCCCACTCCAGCTGCGGCTGGAGCGCGTCGGCCCAGGCGAACTGCCAGTGCGCGGGCAAGAAGTCACGCCAGGAGCCGAGGGCTGTCACCGCGTCCAGCACATTGCCCACGATCGTCAGGCCGACCGCGCCGCCGACCGCGCCCAGCGGGGCGTCGGTCTTCGTCGACAGCCAGAACGCGAGCGCCGCGGTGACCAGCTGGGAGACGAAGATGAAGGCCACGACGAGCGCGAGGCGCGGTATGGCGTCGCCGGCCGGCAGTGAACCGCCCGTCGGCAGCTCCAGTGGACCCCAGCCGTACGCGATCGAACCGGTGATCAGCGCCACGGCCGGCAGCAGCACCATCGCGGCGAGGCTGAAGGCCAGCGCCACCGCCAGCTTGCTCCACAGCAGCCGGGCGCGTGGCACCGGCGCCGCCAGCAGATAGCGCAGCGATGACCAGTTGGCCTCGGAGGCCACCGTGTCGCCGCAGAACAGCGCGACCGGCACCACCAGCAGGAAGCCAGCGGAGACGAACAGGCAGGTCGCGGCGAAGTTGGCGCCGGACGCGGTGGCGGTGTCCATCAGGGTCACCCGGCCGCCGTCCCGGCTGGGCGTGCCGCCGATCGCGAACGCGGCGATCAGGATGAACGGCAGCGCGCCCAGCACCACGGCCATGACCATCGTGCGACGCCTGCGCCACTGCCGCATCGCCTCGACGCGCAGGGGAAGGGTGTGCCCGGCCCGGTAGCCCGGAGCCGATTGAGTGGCCGGTGCGGTGGCCGGTTCCGGAGTCGGTTCCGTAGCCGGTTCAGGGACCGGTGCGGTGGCGTTGGTGCTCATGCGGCGGGGCCTCCGATCAGGGTGAGGAACGCGTCCTCCAGGCGACGGTTCGGCCCGACACCCGTCAACGGGACGTCGAGGCGGACCAGTTCCCCGATCAGTGCGCTCGGCGACGCCCCGTCCAGCCGTACGAGCAGGCCTTCGTCGGTGCGTACGGCGGACCCGATGCCCGGCAGCGCGCCCACCTTCTCGGCCAGCACCTCGGTCACCTCGTCCTCCGTCGTCACGAGCAGCGTGTCCGTGCCGCCGGTGATCTCCGCGACGGGCCCGGCCTGCATGAGCTGCCCCCGGTCCATCACGACGAGGTGCGTGCAGGACTGCTCGACCTCCGACAGGAGGTGGCTGGAGACGATGACGGTGCGTCCCGCCGCCGCGTACCGGATCATCACGTCCCGCATCTCGCGGATCTGGGGCGGGTCGAGGCCGTTCGTCGGCTCGTCGAGGATGAGCAGGTCCGGCATGCCGAGCATGGCCTGGGCGATGGCGAGTCGCTGCCGCATGCCCTGTGAGTACGTCCGTACGGCGCGCTCCAGCGCGTCGCCGAGCCCCGCGATCTCCAGTGCCTCCTCCATCCGGGAGTCCTCGGCGGGCCGGCCGGTGGCCTGCCAGTACAGCTCCAGGTTGGCGCGCCCCGTCAGGTGCGGCAGGAAGCCGGCGCCCTCGACGAACGAACCGACGCGCGACAGGACGGGCGACCCCGGCCTGATGGCGTGCCCGAAGACCCGGATCTCGCCGCTGTCGGGCGTGATGAGGCCCATGAGCATGCGCAGGGTGGTGGTCTTGCCCGCGCCGTTCGGGCCGAGGAGTCCAAGGACCTGGCCCTTCTCGACGCGGAAGGAAAGGTCCCGTACGGCGTACCGGTCGGCGGACTTCGCGTACTTCTTCGTCAGGTCCGTGATCCGCAGCGGCACCTCGGCGAGCGCCGGGTCGGGCGCGGGCGCCGCTGTCCGCCGCCGGGCGGTGAGCAGCAGCGCCACGGCCAGCGCGGCTCCGATCGCGGGCAGCCCCCAGACCCACCAGGGCAGCGGAGCCGCCTGGGTCCGCACGCCGGACGCGGTGGGTACGGTGAGCGCTCCGTCCCCTTCGAGAGAGACGGCGTACGCCGCCGGGCCGGCCGGGGACGCGTACCCGAGGTCGGTGGCGGCGAGCACGACGCGCAGCCGGTGCCCCGCCCTGACCTCGTGGTCGATCGCCGGGAGCCGCAGCTCGACGCGGGCGCCGTCCTTCGCACCGGCCCCGCTCACGCGGACGGGCGAGACGAGCTGGGAGGGCAGCACCTGCCGGCTGCCGTCCGCGCTCACGTCGTACACCTTGCCGAACAGGACGGCGTCGTCGCGGTCCGACTTCACCTTGACCTTCACGGTCGGCGTGCCGGTGACGCGCAGGTCGGAGGCGAGCGGGGCGGTCTCGAAGCGCGCGTTCTGGCCGGGGAAGTCGAGGGAGAGTCCGACGCCGAGCCCGGACAGCTGGGACAGTCCCCCGACGCCCGGCACGGCGGAGATGGCCGGCGGGTTCGCCCCGGCCGGGTTGGTGAAGTGCTGCTCGCGCTTGCCGGTCGCCAGCTTCAGCTCGCGCTGCCCGGCTTCGAGGCCGGGGTAACGGTCGCCGGTGGCGCCCCTCAGCCGGGCCGCGCCGTCCGTGGAATCGACACCCCCGGTACGAGTGACGCGGAAGGCAGGCCCGGTGTCCGTGCCCTTGTCGCCCTTCAGGTAGCGGTCGAACCAGTCGGCGATCCGGCCCTCCACACGGGTCGCCTCCCGGTCCCCGCCGTCGTGCCCGCCCGCGATCCAGTCCACGGCTACGGGCGCGCCGTTGCCCTCGATGGCCTTCGCGATCGAGTCGGCGTGGTCGAGCGGGAAGAGCGAGTCGCTTTGTCCCTGCACGATGAGCGCGGGCACCTTGATGCGGTCGCCGACGGCGGACGGGCTGTGTGAGGCCAGCAGGTCACGGGCGGCGGCGTCCGGTTTTCCGGCGACCGCGACCCGTTCGTACATCTCGCACAGCCGCTTCTCGAACCTGTCGCAACCGCCACCCGTGTTGATGAAGATCCCGGCCCAGAGCTTCTTGAAGACCCCGTCGGGGAAGAGCGCGTCGGCCAGATTCCAGTAGGTGATCTGCGGTGCGACGGCGTCGACCCGCTTGTCGTGGCCGGCGGCGAGGAGCGAGATCGCGCCGCCGTACGACGAACCGCTGACGCCGACGCGCGGATCGCCCTTCGCGTCGAGCCGCACCTCGGGGCGCTCCGCGAGCCAGTCGATCAGCCGCGACACATCCTTGACCTCGCCGTCCGGATCGTTCAGCCCGATCTTCCCGGTGGACTTCCCGAAGCCGCGCGCGGACCAGGCCAGCACGGCGTACCCGTCCCGGGCCAGCTGCTCGGCCTGCGCCTGTACGTCGCGCTTGCTGCCGCCGAAGCCGTGGCCGAGGAGGACGGCGGGCCGTTTCCCCGGCCCGCCGTCCGTCGTGGACGCCGTGAAGAACGAGGTGTCGATTCTCACCCCGTCCATGCTCATGATCCGTTCCTCGCGGTGCACGGCGGGCGCGTCGCTGTCGGAGGCGACGGCCGTCCATGTGCCGCCCCCGACGAGGACGGCACAGGCGGCGGCCGCACCGACGAGCGCCCGGCTGCGGGGAATGCGTAGCTTCATACCTGAACCCTAGGTCCCGGGTATGACAGCCGAAGCTGCCCCCGGATGGAAGTCTCTGGAGTACTCAAGGAGTACGGTGCCGCCGCCCCGTACCGCAGTGGGAGTAGAGAGGGGAGCCCCATGGATGTCCGACCGGTCGTCCGACGAGCGACGACAGTGACCGAGCTGACAGCCGCCGAGCATCTCTACGACGGCCCGGCGCGCCCGGAATGGGCCGAGCGTTTCCTGGCCGCGCCCGGCCATCTGATGCTCATCGCGTACGTCGACGAAAAGCCCGCCGGAATGGTCTCGGGCATCGAGATGGCCCACCCGGACAAGGGCACCGAGATGTGCCTGTACGAACTGTCCGTCGACGAGCCGTACCGGCGGCGGGGCATCGGCCGCGTCCTGACGCAGGCGCTGGCGGAGGTCGCGAAGGAGCGCGGCTGCTACGACATGTGGGTGGGGGTGGAGCGCGACAACGACGCGGCGCTGGCGACGTACCGCTCGGCGCAGGCCGAGGACGACGGCGATTTCGCGATGCTGACATGGACCTTCGAGTGAACGTGAGCGCCGCCGGCCGTTCGCTGGCCACAGGTCAGCGCTCGCTCGGCGATCCCCTGGTCCGTTACCCGCTGTGGCCGCCGCTCACCGCCGGCTGCCCGGCCACCAGCACCCCCGCCATGGCGTACCCCGTCGAGGTGGACTACGCGTACGGCGACGTACCGGACACCCTCTTCGCCCCGGCTCCGGACAGGGGCGGCATCGACCGCTGGGCCCCCCTCCTGCCGCCACTGCACGCCCCCGGCCTGGGGGAGGGCCGTACGCCGCTCGTCGAACTCGCCGACGGCGTCTGGATCAAGGACGAGTCCCGCAATCCGACCTGGAGCCACAAGGACCGGCTGAACCGCTGCACGGTGAGCGCGGCAATGGGATCGGGCGCGCAGGGCATCGTGGTGGCCTCCTCCGGCAACCACGGCGCGTCGGCCGCCGCGTACGCCGCCCGCGCCGGTCTGCGGTGCGTGGTGCTGGCGTCGGCGGACGCTCCGCCCGCCGTCCAGTCGTTCCTCGACGCGTACGGCGCGGTCGTCCTGCCCGTGCCCGTGCACGAGCGGTGGCCCCTGATGCGGCAGATCGCCGACCGCCTCGGCTACCACCCGGTCAGCAACCTCACGGCCGCCGCGCACACCGGCCACGCCTTCGGCCCGGAGGGCTACAAGACCGTCGCGTACGAGATCCACGCCGAACTCGGCGTCCCGGCAGCGGTGTTCGTTCCGACCGGATACGGCGAACTGCTCTTCGGCGTGTGGAAGGGTTTCGCGGAGCTGGTCCGCCTGGGACTGGCCGCCCGTACGCCCCGGATGTACGCCTGCGAGCCGGCGGCCGGCGCCCCGCTGGCGGCCGCGCTCGACCGTGGCATCCCGGCGGCAGCGGTCCCGGTGGGCCGCACTTCGGCGTACGCGATCGACTGCCCGGTGGGCGGTTACCGGGGCGTGATCGCGGTACGGGAGAGCGGCGGCCGGGCGTTGCGCGTGACGGACGCGGAGATGGCGGCGGCGCGGGCGGAACTGGCGACCGGTGGGCTGTGGACGGAGGTTTCGGCGGCGGCGGGCCTGGCGGGAATGCGCCAACTGCCGCCGTCGTCCGACGAGGGGGCGGTGGTCTGCCTCTCGACGTCCAGTGGCTTCAAGGACATGAGCGTAGGCACGAAGCAGCTCAAACCCCTCTCTCCGCCCGACTGGGCGACGGCGGCAGAGCGCCTGCGGGCCGCAGGCATCTCTTTGGCTTGATCCCGCCCGTAACCGGACCTTGTGCACTTGTGTGCCGCACGAGACCCTGTGCTGCGCATCCGCAGCACACCGCACCACACCACCCGCAATTGCCCGCGATCCGGTCAACGAAAGGTCAGGTGCACGACACAATGAGATCCACTTTCCGCCGCGCAGGGGCCCTGATACCCGTCATAGCCCTCGCAGCCGGTCTCCAGCTCGCAGGCCCTCCCACAGCACAGAGCGCGCCCGCCGGTGACCTCCGTCTCGCCCCGTCCTCAACGGCGGTCGAAAACAACTGGATTGTCGTCCTGAAGGACGGCACGACGCGCGCGGCCGACCTGGGCGTCACGCCGAAGCACGTCTACCGCAGCGCCCTCAAGGGCTTCTCCGCCACGATGACCAAGGCGCGGGCGGCGAAGCTGGCCTCCGACCCGAAGGTCGCGTACGTCGAACAGGACTCCCGGGTCCGGCTCAACGAGACCCAGACCAACGCCACCTGGGGCATCGACCGGGTGGACCAGCGCAACCTCCCGCTCTCCACGACGTACACCTACAACACCACGGCCTCGAACGTCTCGGCGTACATCATCGACACCGGAATCCGCACCTCCCACAGCGAGTTCGGCGGCCGCGCCACGGTCGGCACGGACACGGTGGGCGGCGGCCAGAACGGCCAGGACTGCCAGGGCCACGGCACGCACGTTGCCGGAACGGTCGGCGGCAAGACGTACGGCGTCGCGAAGGCCGTCAAGCTGGTGGCGGTGCGCGTGCTGGACTGCGCCGGCTCCGGTACGAACGCGGGCGTCATCGCCGGCGTCGACTGGGTGACGGCGAACGCGCAGAAGCCGGCCGTGGCCAACATGAGCCTGGGCGGCGGTGCGAACACCTCGCTCGACAACGCGGTGAAGAAGTCCATCGCGTCCGGCATCAGCTACGCCATCGCCGCGGGCAACGGCAACTTCCTCGGCTGGCCCGCCAACGCCTGCAACTACTCCCCCGCCCGCGTCCCGGAAGCCATCACCGTCGGCGCGACCGACAGCAGCGACCGCCGGGCGTCGTTCTCCAACTACGGTACGTGCCTGGACCTGTTCGCGCCGGGCGTGAACGTCACCTCGGCCTGGAAGGACAACGACACCGCCACGAAAACCATCTCCGGTACGTCGATGGCCGCACCCCACACCGCCGGCGTAGCCGCCCTCTACGTCTCGGCCAACCCCACCGCGACCCCGGCCCAGGTCCGCGACGCCCTGGTCAACAACGCGACCCCCAACAAGGTCCAGGACCCGCGCACAGGCTCCCCCAACAGGCTCCTGCACTCCCTCTTCTAGCCGCGTGACCGACTCCCCCGGGCGCGGCCGGCGTCGCCGTGCCCGGGGGAGGACCACGTGAGTGCGGACGCCGAGTCCGCGCGCGCTATCCTCACGCGCAATCTGTCATGCCCGTGACCGGGGGGTTTGCGGTCGGTCGCGGGCGGCCCGAACCATATGGGGATTCATGCGCGCAGCATCCATAGGTGCCGTTCTCACCGGCGCCTTGGTACTTTCCGGCTCCGCTCTCACCGCCGCCGCTCCGGTGGCGCACGCGGCGGAGACCGGTGTGGAGATCAAGAAGGTCTCCGTGAACGGCGGCAAGGCCGTCGTCTTCGGCACCTCGCGGACGGAGTCGTTCACCATCTCGGTGACGGCCTCCGACGATTCGGGGATCAGCAACAGCCGCCACCGGTTCCTCGGCATCGACCGCGAAGTGGGGGACGACTACTGGACGTTCCACGGCACCCCGACGTGCACCGCTGTCAGTGCGACCACCTCGACGTGCAAGCTCACCGTCCGGCTCGAAAGTGACATCGACCTGCCGCGAAACACTCTCGCGGGGCGGTGGGACGTGAACGTCCAGCTCACCGCCAAGGACGGCGACTACTACGGGGAGACCTACGGCACCCACCCGGTGCAGCGGCGCTCCACGCTCAGCGCCAACGCCTCGCCGGAGCCGGTCACCAAGGGCAAGACGATCACGGTGACGGGCAAGCTGGCCCGCGCCAACTGGGACAGGTACATCTACGCGGGCTACACCAACCAGTCGGTGCGGCTCCAGTTCCGCCCGAAGGGCAGCAACACGTACAAGACCGTCAAGACCGTGACGAGCAACAGCACGGGCAACCTGAAGACCACCGTCACTGCCGCCTCCGACGGCTACTGGCGCGGGAACTTCGCGGGCACGTCGACCACTCCGGCGGTCGTGGCCGCGGGTGACTACGTCGACGTACGCTGACGCCTCAGCCAGTAACGCGCCCCCTGGGCGGCGCCGGTGGTTACACCGCGCCGCCCAGCGGAGCCAGCAGATCCACCCCCGCCGGGTAGACCCGCTCCTGCGGCAGCAGCCGCTCGGCTGCGTCCGTATCGCCCGCCTTCACCAGGGCGTGGATCTCGTGGGCGAGCGGCGTTACGTCGGTGATCGACACCGTCCACTCGTCCGCGTACCGCCCCGCCGCCTCCCCCGCCAGGCCCAGCTGGAGCGAGCGGTACGGGAGCGGATTCAGCCGTACGTCGCGCTCGGGGTCCCACTGCACACGGGCCGGCGCCTGCCTCAACCGGCGTTTCCAGTCGGCCTGGTCAGAATGCAGACCGGGAGAGTAGTGGGACAGGCAGGCGTTGCGCAGGGCCCAGTCGAAGCCGTCGCGGGTGATCTCGACAGCGAGGACGGTCTCCTGGTCCAGCTTCGTGCCCCAGCCGCAGCGATACATCATCCACAGGAACGACGGCTTGATCCACGTCATACGGTCCCGCTTCCAGGCGGCGGGGAAGCGACCGTCGCGGGCGGCCGGGAGGCCGATGGAAGGGGCGTACGCCTGATAGACGGTGATGGTTGTGTCGGTGTGCAGCGCGCGTACCTCCCGCGCCTCGATCGTCTCGCTCATCACAGGGCCAGGTGCATGATGTGCAGGCCTACATAGCCCTGGGTGGGGTGGTTGAACCCTTCGGGAAGCGTCCCGATCACCTCGAAGCCGATCGACTCGTACAGCTCCACCGCGTGGACGTTGGACTCCACGACCGCGTTGAACTGCATCGCCCGGAAGCCCGCCTCCCGCGCCCACGCCACGCTGTACTCACACAGCGCCCGCCCCACGCCCCGCCCCGAGTGCTCGGGGTCGACCATGTAGGTGGCGCTCGCGATGTGCGAGCCGTTGCCCATGTGGTTACGGTTCATCTTCGCCGTGCCGAGGACCGTACCGGCGTCGTCGACCGCGACGACCGTCCGGTTCGGAGCGGCCAGGTACCACCACTCGCCGGCCTCGTCCTTGCCGAGGTGGAGCGGGTAGGTGAGCGTCTCGCCCGCGGCGACGATCTCGTGGAAGAACGGCCAGATGGCGGGCCAGTCCTCGAGGGTGGCTTCCCTGATCAACATCCGGCCAGGATGCCGCTCCAAAGCGCGGGCCGCCAACACTTTTCGGCGGATCAGGCGGTACGGCCCGAGGCGGTGGGCGCCGAAAGGCCCGTACGGAAGGAAGCTCCGTACGGGCCCAGAAGGCATCCGGTGGATCAGTGGTTGCGGGGGAAGCCCAGGTCGACGCCTGCCGGGGCGTCCGCCGGGTCCGGCCAGCGGGTCGTGGTGACCTTGCCGCGGGTGTAGAAGTGGATGCCGTCGTTGCCGTAGATGTGGTGGTCGCCGAAGAGCGAGTCCTTCCAGCCACCGAAGGAGTGGTAGCCGACCGGCACCGGAATCGGCACGTTGACGCCGACCATGCCGGCCTCGATCTCCAGCTGGAAGCGCCGCGCCGCGCCGCCGTCGCGGGTGAAGATCGCGGTGCCGTTGCCGAAGGGCGACGCGTTCATGAGGGCCACGCCCTCGTCGTACGTGTCGACACGCAGGACGCAGAGGACCGGGCCGAAGATCTCGTCGCGGTAGGCGTCGGAGTCGGTGGAGACCTCGTCGAGGAGCGACAGGCCGATCCAGTGGCCCTTCTCGAAGCCTTCGACCGTGTGGCCCGTGCCGTCCAGGACGACCTTCGCTCCCTGCGCGGCCGCGCCCGTGACGTACGAGGCGACCTTGTCGCGGTGGGCGGCGGTGATCAGCGGGCCCATCTCGGACGCCGGGTCGTTGCCGGGGCCGATCTTGATCTTCTCGGCACGCTCGCGGATCTTGTCGACCAGCTCGTCGCCGATCGCGCCCACCGCCACCACCGCGGAGATCGCCATGCAGCGCTCACCCGCCGAGCCGTACGCCGCCGAGACCGCCGCGTCGGCGGCCGAGTCCAGGTCGGCGTCCGGCAGCACCAGCATGTGGTTCTTCGCGCCGCCGAGTGCCTGGACGCGCTTGCCGTTGGCGGTGGCGGTCTGGTGGATGTAGCGGGCGATCGGGGTCGAGCCGACGAAGGAGACCGCCGCCACGTCCGGGTGGTTGAGGAGGCCGTCGACCGCGACCTTGTCGCCGTGCAGGACGTTCAGTACGCCGTCGGGCAGCCCGGCCTCCGACGCCAGCTCCGCCAGCCTGACCGAGGGGGACGGGTCCTTCTCGCTCGGCTTCAGTACGAACGTGTTGCCGCACGCGATGGCCAGCGGGAACATCCACATCGGCACCATGGCCGGGAAGTTGAACGGCGTGATGCCGGCCACCACACCGATCGACTGGCGGATCGAGGAGACGTCCACACGGTTCGACACCTGCGTGGACAGCTCGCCCTTGAGCTGCGTCGTGATGCCGCACGCCAGCTCGACGATCTCCAGACCGCGCGCGACCTCGCCCAGCGCGTCCGAGTGGACCTTGCCGTGCTCGGCGGTGATCAGCGCCGCGATCTCGTCGCGGTGGGCGTCCAGCAGCGCGCGGTAGCGGAAGAGGATCGTGGTGCGCGCCGCGAGGGAGGAGGTGCCCCACGTCGCGTACGCGGCCTTCGCCGAGGCGACGGCGGCGTCGACCTCCTCGACCGAGGCGAGCGCGACCTGCGTGGTCACTTCACCGGTGGCCGGGTCGGTGACCGGGCCCCAGTTGCCCGACGCGCCCTCGACGGTCTTGCCGCCGATGAAGTGGTTGACGGTCTTCATCCCAGAACTCCTTGTATTGCAGTGGGGTCGGTCAGAGATGGCGGCGTCGCGCAGCGGCTTGACGGTCGTACTCCTCCCGGGCCTTGACCGTCGACGGGCGGGTCGCGGTCTCGGCCACGGGAACATCCCACCACGCCTGGGCGGCGGGCGCGCCCGACACAGTGTCGGGCGTTCGCGTCTCGACGTAGACACATGTGGGGCGGTCGGACCGGCGCGCCTCCGCAAGGGCTTCCCGCAGGTCATGCACGGTCTTGGCGCGGATGACGTGCATCCCGAGGGACGCGGCGTTGGCCGCCAGATCGACCGGGAGCGGCGCGCCGGTGTACGTGCCGTCGGGCGCCCGGAAGCGGTACGCCGTACCGAAGCGCTCGGCGCCCACGGACTCGGAGAGGCTGCCGATGGAGGCGTAACCGTGGTTCTGGAGGACGACGACCTTGATGGGGAGGCGCTCCTGCACGGCGGTGACGATTTCGGTGGGATTCATCAGGTACGTACCGTCGCCGACCAGCGCCCACACCGGCCGGCCGGGGGCGGCGAGCTGCACGCCGATGGCGGCGGGGATCTCGTAGCCCATGCAGGAGTAGCCGTATTCGACGTGGTACTGGTCGCGGGCGCGGGTCCGCCACAGTTTGTGCAGGTCGCCGGGGAGGGAGCCGGCCGCGTTGATGAGGATGTCGTCGTGGGTGACGAGACTGTCGAGTACGCCGAGGACCTGGACCTGGGTCGGCCGGTCCTCCCCGTCGGGCACGGCGTACGCCTCGGTGACGCGGTACTCCCAGCGCGCCTTGGCCTCGCGGTACTCGGTGACGTAGGCGTCGGGGACGCGGTGGCCGGCGAGAGCGTGCTGGAAGGACTGGAGCGCTGCGCGCGCGTCGCCGACCACCTGCTGGGCGCCCATCTTGTGGGCGTCGAAGCCGGTGATGTTGAGGTTGACGAAGCGGACGTCCGGGTTCTGGAAGAGGGTGGCGGAAGCGGTGGTGAAGTCGGAGTAGCGGGTGCCTACGCCGATGACCAGGTCGGCGGTACGGGCCAGCTCGTCGGCAGTGGCGGTGCCCGTGTGGCCGATGCCACCGACGTCCGCCGGGTGGTCGTACGGGAGCGAGCCCTTGCCCGCCTGGGTGGAGGCGACGGGCGTCCCGGTCGCCTCGGCGAAGTTCTCCAGGGCCGGTTCGGCGCCGCTGTGGTGGACGCCGCCGCCCGCGACCAGCAGGGGGCGGCGGGCGGCGCGGAAGGCCTCCACCGCCGCGGCGAGTTCATGCGAGTCCGGCTCGGGCGCCCGTACCTGCCAGACGCGCTCGGCGAAGAACTCCTCCGGCCAGTCGTACGCCTCGGCCTGCACGTCCTGCGGCAGCGCGAGCGTTACCGCGCCGGTCTGCGCCGGGTCGGCGAGGACCCGCATGGCGGCGAGCGCCGCCGGGATCAGGGCCTCGGGGCGGGCGACCCGGTCGAAGTACCGGGACACCGGACGCAGGCAGTCGTTGACGGACACGTCACCGGCGTACGGGACTTCGAGCTGCTGGAGGACGGGGTCGGCGGGCCGGGTCGCGAAGGTGTCGCCGGGGAGGAGGAGGACCGGGAGGTGGTTGATGGTCGCCAGGGCGGCGCCGGTGACGAGGTTGGTGGCGCCGGGGCCGATGGAGGTGGTGACCGCGTGCGCGGAGAGGCGGTTGGACTGGCGGGCGTAGCCGACGGCGGCGTGCACCATGGCCTGCTCGTTGCGGCCCTGGTAGTACGGCATGTCGTCCGAGCCGGGTTCGAGGAGCGCCTGGCCGATGCCGGCGACATTGCCGTGGCCGAAGATGCCCCAGGTGCCGGCGATCAGACGGTGGCGGGTACCGCCGCCACGCTCGGTGTACTGGCGGGCGAGGAAGGCGACCAGCGCCTGGGCGGTGGTCAGTCGGCGGGTGATCACTGCGCCTGCTCCTCGGGTCCGTACAACGGCAGTCGGGGGTCGACGGGCTGGGAAGGCCAGGTGTCGCGGACCCAGCCGTGGTCGGGATGGTCGCGGATCAGCCACTCCCGCTCCTCCCCCGGGCCCGCCATCACATTGAGGTAGTAGAGGGTGTGGCCGGGCGCGGCGATGGACGGGCCGTGCCAGCCGTCGGGGATGAGAACGGCGTCGCCGGTGCGGACTTCGGCGAGGACGTCCGTACCTCCGGGGCGGGACGGCGAGACCCGGTGATACCCGAGACCATGGTCCCCCTCGGTCTCGAAGTAGTAGATCTCTTCGAGCTCGGACTCGACGCCCGGGTGGTGCTCGTCGTGTTTGTGGGGCGGGTACGACGACCAGTTGCCGCCGGGGGTCAGGACTTCGACCGCGATGAGCCGGTCGCACTCGAAGCTGCCCGCCGCCGCGAAGTTGTTGACCTGGCGCGAGCAGTTGCCGGTGCCGCGCAGTTCGACGGGTACCTCCGGCGCGGGGCCGTAGCGGGCGGGGAGTCGTCGCTCGCACCTCGCTCCTGCCAGGGCGAAGCGGCCTCCCGCACCGGAGGCGATCTGGGCGTGGGCATCGCGGGGTACGTACGCGAAGTCCGTGACCGAGCCGAACACGCTTGGCCTGCCCCGCAGTTCGAAGCTCCCGCCTTCCACGTGCACCGTACAGCCACCACTCAGTGGCAGCACGATCCACTCGCTGTCCCCGGCCGCGAGCGTGTGCGAGCCGCCGGGCGGCAGCTCCAGCACGCGCAGGCCCGAATAGCTCCAGCCGGCCCGTTTGGGGTCGATGTCCAGGGCGTACGGCCCCTGCGCGGCGGCTCCCGCCCGGAGTACGTGCGTGTCGTTGTCCCTCATACCTGCCATCCCTACCCGTCACCCTTCGGCCTTGCTCGTTACAGCAGCCCCACGGCCGTGTCGACCGCCCGTGCCACGTCCCCGTCGGCCGGATAGAGCAGCGACCGGCCGACGACCAGCCCCTGGACCGTCGGCAGCCGGAGCGCCTTGCGCCATTTCTCGTACGCACCGTCCTGGTCGGCGCCGACCTCGCCCCCCAGCAGCACGGCGGGCAGCGTCGAGGTCTCCATGACCCGTGCCATGTCGTCGGGGCTGTCCGTCACGGGGACCTTCAGCCAGGTGTACGCCGAGGTCCCGGCGAGGCCGGAGGCGATGGCGATGGAGCGGGTGACGGCCCCGGCGCTCAGGTCGTTGTGGACTTTCCCGTCCACCCGGCGGGAGATGAACGGTTCGACGAAGACCGGCAGCCGGCGTTCGGCCATGGCGTCGATGGTGCGGGCGGTGGCGTGGAGGGTGTCCAGTGATCCGGCGTCGTCGTAGTCGATGCGCAGGAGCAGCTTGCCCGCGTCGAAGCCCCGGCGCTCCAGGTCCTGGGCGCGGGGGCCCGTGAAGCGGTCGTCGAGTTCGAACGCGGCGCCGGCGAGGCCGCCGCGGTTCATGGAGCCGATGACGACCTTGTGGTCGAGGGCGCCGAGGAGGAGCAGGTCGTCGAGGATGTCGGCGGCGGCCAGCACGCCGTCGACACCGGGGCGGGAGAGGGCGAGGCAGAGCCGCTCCAGCAGGTCGGGCCGGGCGGCCATGGCGAGTTCGTGTTCGCCGACGCCGAGGGCGCCTCGGGCGGGATGGTCGGCAGCGATGATCATGAGCCGCCCGCTCGCTCCCATCAGGGGTCTGCGGGGGCGGCGGGCGGCGGCCTCGGCGATCGCTTCGGGGTGGTGGGTCCGTACCCGTACGAGATCGGAGATGCGCAGGCCGGTGGTCACGACGTCGGCTCCTGCGCGGGGACCCGGCCGCCCGCGAGGACGTGTTCGACCTCCGCCGGGTGGGGCATGGCGGACGAGCAGGCGAGGCGGGAGGCGACGATGGCGCCGGCGGCGTTGGCGTACCGCATGACGTGCTCCAGGTCCCGGCCCGCCAGCAGGCCGTGGCAGAGCGCCCCGCCGAAGGCGTCGCCCGCGCCGAGTCCGTTGAGTACCTCGACCGGTACGGGCGGGCATTCGGCCGTCGTACCGTCGCGGTGCATCGCCAGCACACCCTTGGGTCCCTGTTTGACGACGGCGAGTTCGACGCCGGCGGCGAGGAGGGCGCGGGCGGCGGTGTGCGGCTCGCGCTCCCCGGTGGCGACTTCGCACTCGTCGAGGTTGCCGACGGCGACGGTGGCGTGGCGAAGGGCTTCGGCGTAGTACGAGCGGGCCTCGCGGGGATCACTCCGGGCTGTGTTGTTCCAGAACATCGGTCGCCAGTCGAGGTCGAAGACCGTCACACCACCCGCGCTTCGCGCCTCCAGCGCCGCGAGCGTCGCCGAGCGGCTCGGCTCCTCGCACAGGCCGGTGCCCGTCATCCAGAAGATCCGCGCCGAACGGATCTCGTCCAGGTCCAGCTCCTCGGCCCGCAGTTCCAGGTCCGGCGCCTTCGGCTGCCGGTAGAAGTAGAGCGGGAAGTCGTCCGGCGGGAAGATCTCGCAGAACGTCACCGGGGTCGGCAGGTCCGCGACCCCCGTCACCCAGCGGTCGTCGACGCCGAACTCCCGCAGTTGCTGATGGAGATAGTCGCCGAAGGGGTCGGTCCCGGTGCGGGTGATGACGGCCGTGCGCCGGCCCAGCCGGGCCGCCGCGACCGCCACGTTCGCGGCCGAGCCGCCGAGGAACTTGCCGAACGTGTCGACCTGCGCCAGCGCGACCCCGGCTTGCAGCGGATACAGATCCACCCCGATCCGGCCCATCGTGATCAGGTCGTACGGCTCGTACGAGTTGGCCAGCATGCGCGTCCCTCCGGTCCGGCGACTGTGTCCGGCGACTGCACCCAGGTCTAGTGGGCACCTCCGCGCCATGTCAACACTTTGTCCTTACATTCGGACGAACCCTTGACACCTTTCCAGGGCGGCCGGAAGGCTGGCGCCCATGACCTCTCCCGCACCCGCGCCGACCCGTATCCGGGTCGGTTCCGCACCCGACTCCTGGGGAGTCTGGTTCCCCGAAGACCCGCTCCAAGTGCCCTGGGAACGCTTCCTCGACGAGGTCGCCGAGGCCGGCTACCCCTGGATCGAGCTCGGCCCGTACGGCTACCTTCCGACCGATCCCGCCCGCCTCACCGACGAGACGCGCCGCCGGGGCCTGTCCGTTTCGGCCGGCACGGTCTTCACCGGGCTGCACCGCGGGCCGGAGGTCTGGGACGCCACCTGGCAACACGTCGCGGGCGTCGCCGAGCTGACCAGGGCCATGGGCGCGGAGCACCTGGTCGTCATCCCGTCGTTCTGGCGGGACGACAGGACCGGCGAGGTGCTGGAGGAGCGCACGCTGACGCCCGGTCAGTGGCGGACGCTCGCCCGGCAGACCGAGCGGCTCGGGCGCGAGGTGCGTGAGCGGTACGGGCTGAAGATCGTCGTCCACCCGCACGCGGACACCCACATCGACAGCGAGGAGAACGTCACCCGCTTCCTGGACGCGACCGACTCCGCCCTGGTGTCGCTGTGCCTGGACACCGGCCACTACGCGTACTGCGGCGGGGACAGCGTCAAGCTCATCGAGACGTACGGAGAGCGGATCGGTTACCTCCACCTGAAGCAGGTGGACCCGGAGATCCTCGCCGAAGTCGTCGCGAACGAGGTGCCGTTCGGGCCCGCCGTCGGGCGGGGCGTGATGTGCGAGCCGCCCGCCGGGGTGCCGGCGCTGGAGCCCGTACTGGCGGCGGCGGGGCGGCTGGACGTCGACCTGTTCGCGATCGTCGAGCAGGACATGTACCCGTGCCCGCCGGACAAGCCCCTGCCCATCGCGCGGCGCACGCGCCGCTTCCTGCGCTCCTGCGGCGCGTAGTAGGCGGCCCACAACACGTCCTGGAACATGCATCACACGCGCCACAATCATTGAACTCCTGTCACACATGTCTCCGTTACGCGGGGCTTCCGTCACAGGCGTACGACAGACCCTCTCCGATCGTCACTCTGCGTCGTTCACCGGGCACAGGCTGAGTGATCGCCAGCGTTCGCGCCCCAGCCCCCCCGACGGCCCCCCGGCCGCCGCTGAGGCGCACGCAGGGAGGTGCCACAGATGACTGACCGCAGACTCTGGTCGTACAAGGAGATCGCCGCGCACATCCGGGTCCAGCCGGACACCGTGCGTTCGTACCGCAAGCACGGGCTGCTTCCCGCACCCGACCACGTGGAGAGCGGCAAGCCCTACTGGTACGCGGACACGATTCGTACCTGGGTGTCACGCCGTCCGGGCAACAGAGGCCGTAAGGAATGAGAGCCGGGCGGTGTCGGCCTCCAGCGCTTCGAGGCCGGCACCGCAACCGGCCCACCCGCCGCTAAATGCCCTTTTCGCTTCGCCTGTGCATTGATGCACCCAAGATGGAGATATCTCATGTCATCTCATTGCTGATATGCCGCGGCGGCCATTTACGGGGCTATTTCATGTGGGCAAAACTGCACGTCAGGTGGATTTTGTGGTGCCGAAGTGTGCACCAGAAGGAGACCCGGGAGTAAGTTGCCGGGCGCCCTTCGGGCGTGATTGCATCCGCTTCGGCAACCCCATTGCATTTACAGAAAGGGCGAGTAATGCGCGAGAACTTCACCCCCGAGGTCGAGACCAGCGAGCTTTCCGACAGCGCGCTGGACAACATCTCCGGCGGCATGGCCAGCGCCGGCGCCGACGTCTCGGGCCACGCCGCCTCCGTCAGCGTCGGCGACGTCGCCGGGGCCGCCCAGTCCGTCGCGGACAGCCTTCCCCTTTCGCACGTCACCGGCCTCGTCTCGGTGCAGACCAACTGCCTCTGACAGCCACGCAGGGAGCATTACTCGACCCACCGGTACAGGTGAATACCAGTAGGTCCGCCTGAACCCCGGAGCTTTCAGCTCCGGGGTTCAGGCGTTTGTGGCGGGTTCCACCCGGACACACCGTGGAGAGGTAGTGGATTCATACCCCCTAGGGGTATAGTCTGGACTGCGTCAGGAAGTCACGGCATCCCCGTGGCCTCCTGGGGCACCACGACTGCGTAAGCCTTCGAGAGGGAGAACCGACATGACCGCCGAGACCGAGACGAAGACCGAAGCCGCCGCGACCGGCTCCTGCTGCTCGCCGTCCGGCTCCTGCCACGACACCTCGGCCGAGGTCCAGGTGGGCGCTGTGACCACGGTCTACCAGGTGAGCGGGATGACCTGCGGCCACTGCGAGGGCGCCATCTCCGGCGAGGTCTCGGAGATCCCCGGTGTCACCTCGGTGAAGGCGGTCGCCTCCACCGGCCAGGTGACGGTCGTCTCCGACGCACCGCTGGACGTGGAGGCCGTACGCGCCGCAATCGACGAGGCCGGCTACGAGCTCGTGGGCCGGCTCTGACCCGGACCGCCGGAACGACCTTGTTCGACCGGGCCGTACCGGACCAGTTCATACTGGCTCCCGTACGGCCCGGTCCGTTTTCTGGAGCAAGAACATGACCAGCACAGCGCAAGAGGCGCCGACACCGGCGCCGACGCCGACCGTGGACACGTCCCAGGTCGAGCTCTCCATCGGCGGCATGACCTGCGCCTCCTGCGCCGCCCGCATCGAGAAGAAGCTCAACCGGATGGACGGCGTCTACGCCACCGTCAACTACGCGACGGCGAAAGCCAAGGTCAGTCACGTCGACGGGGTGGGCGTCGCGGACCTCATCGCCACCGTCGAGAAAACCGGCTACACCGCCGAGGAGCCCCCGCCGCCCGCCGTCTCCCCGGCGCACGAGACCCCGGCCGAGCGCCACGAGGACGACCACCGGCCCGCCTCGCTGCGGCAGCGCCTCCTGGTCTCGCTCACCCTCTCCGTCCCGGTCGTCGTGCTCGCGATGATTCCCTCGCTCCAGTTCGACAACTGGCAGTGGCTGTCGCTGACCCTCGCCGCGCCGGTCGTCGTCTGGGGCGGGCTGCCGTTCCACCGCGCCACCTGGACCAACCTCCGGCACGGCGCCGCCACCATGGACACCCTCGTCTCGGTCGGCACGCTCGCCGCGTTCGGCTGGTCGCTGTGGGCCCTGTTCTTCGGGCACGCCGGCATGCCCGGCATGCGCCACGGCTTCGAGCTCACCGCGTCGCAGCGCACCGACGGCGCTTCGACGATCTACCTCGAAGTCGCCGCCGGAGTCGTCACCTTCATCCTCCTCGGCCGCTACCTGGAGGCGAAGGCCAAGCGGAAGGCCGGATCGGCGCTGCGCGCGCTGATGGAGCTCGGCTCGAAGGACGTGACGGTGCTGCGAGGCGGTGCGGAGGTACGCGTCCCCCTCGACGGCCTCGCCGTGGGGGACCACTTCGTCGTACGCCCCGGCGAGAAGATCGCCACCGACGGCACGGTCACCGAGGGCGCCTCGGCCGTCGACGCGTCCATGCTGACCGGCGAATCCGTGCCCGTGGACGTGGCCACCGGGGACACGGTCACCGGCGCCACCGTGAACACCTCGGGCCGGATCGTCGTCGAGGCGACCAGGATCGGCGCCGACACCCAGCTCGCCCGAATGGCCCGGCTGGTCGAGGACGCCCAGAACGGCAAGGCGCAGGTCCAGCGCCTGGCCGACCGCGTCTCCGCCGTCTTCGTGCCTGTCGTACTGCTCATCGCACTCGGCACGCTCGTCACCTGGCTGCTCCTCACGGACGATGCGACCGCCTCCTTCACCGCCGCCGTGGCGGTGCTGATCATTGCCTGCCCGTGTGCGCTCGGCCTGGCCACGCCCACCGCGCTCATGGTCGGCACGGGGCGCGGCGCCCAGCTCGGCATCCTGATCAAGGGGCCCGAGGTGCTGGAGTCGACCCGGCGCGTGGACACCGTCGTACTCGACAAGACCGGGACGGTCACGACGGGGCGGATGGAGCTCCAGGACGTCGTCGCGGCGCCCGGCATCGACGAGGCCCTGCTGCTGCGCCTGGCCGGCGCGCTGGAGCACGCCTCCGAGCACCCGGTCGCGCGGGCCGTGGCGGCAGGCGCGGCCGAGCGGACCGGGCCCCTTCCCGCCGTGGAGAAGTTCGAGAACGTCGCGGGGCTCGGCGTACGCGGCCTGGTCGAGGGGCACGAGGTGCTCGTCGGGCGTGCGGCTCTGCTCGCCGAAGCGGGCGTGAAGCTGCCGCCCGAGCTGGCCGAAGCCAAGGACGCGGCGGAGGCTCAGGGGCGTACCGCGATGGCGGTGGCCTGGGACGGGTCGGCGCGCGGCGTCCTGTCCGTCGCGGACGCGGTGAAGGAGACCAGCGCGGAGGCGGTGACGCGGCTGCGCGAGCTGGGCCTCACCCCGGTCCTGCTGACCGGCGACAACCGGGCGGTCGCCGAGTCGGTGGCGCGTGCTGTCGGGATCGATTCCGGTGATGTGTACGCCGAGGTCCTGCCGCAGGACAAGGTCGATGTCGTGAAGCGGCTGCAGGCCGAGGGCCGCACCGTGGCGATGGTCGGTGACGGCGTGAACGATGCGGCGGCCCTCGCCACGGCGGATCTCGGCCTCGCGATGGGTACGGGAACGGACGCCGCGATCGAGGCGGGCGATCTGACGCTGGTACGTGGAGATCTGAGGGTGGCGGCGGATGCGATCCGGCTGTCCCGCAGGACGCTGGACACGATCAAGGGCAACCTTTTCTGGGCCTTCGGCTACAACGTCGCTGCCTTGCCACTGGCGGCCGCCGGGCTGCTCAACCCCATGATCGCCGGGTTCGCGATGGCGTTTTCCTCGGTGTTCGTAGTGACAAACAGCCTCCGGCTGCGTACCTTCACAGGACGCACACAAAGTGACGCACGTCACTGAGATTTGAGGGTAACCATTTGGCCGGCTCGCGAGTCTAAGTGGGCGATGCCAAGAACGTCTTGGGGGACGTTCGCGGATATGTCTTGGGGGACATTCCGGGCAAGCGTTGGCCGGGACACGTGCACCGGGGAGCTTTGAGCGGCCCTCCCGTACGTACGCGTCCCGGCAGACCGCGTGTGGAGCTTCCGCACCCGACAGACGCCCGGCCGGATCCCGTGGGGGGAATCCGCTCCGGGGAAAGGGAAGCGCCCCGCATCGTCGACCCGTGGGGGGATCGGCGGCGGGGCGCTTTCCGCTTTTCAGCGGGTGACGCGGTGGGGCGAGAGGTTACGTCAGCGGCCCTCGACCGGCACGAAGTCGCGCAGGACCTCGCCCGTGTAGATCTGGCGCGGGCGGCCGATGCGGGAACCCGGCTCCTTGATCATCTCGTGCCACTGGGCGATCCAGCCCGGGAGACGGCCCAGCGCGAAGAGCACCGTGAACATCTCGGTCGGGAAGCCCATGGCTCGGTAGATCAGGCCGGTGTAGAAGTCGACGTTCGGGTAGAGCTTGCGCTCCACGAAGTAGTCGTCGGCCAGCGCGTGTTCTTCGAGCTTGAGCGCGATGTCGAGCAGCTCGTCGTCCTTGCCCAGGGCGGAGAGAACGTCGTGCGCCGCGGCCTTGATGATCTTCGCCCGGGGGTCGAAGTTCTTGTAGACGCGGTGCCCGAAGCCCATGAGCTTCACGCCGTCTTCCTTGTTCTTCACCTTGCGGATGAAGTTGTCGACGTCGCCGCCGTCGGCCTGGATGCCTTCCAGCATCTCGAGCACCGACTGGTTGGCGCCACCGTGCAGCGGGCCCCACAGGGCGCTGATACCGGCGGAGATCGAGGCGAACATGTTCGCCTGCGAGGAGCCGACCAGACGCACGGTGGAGGTCGAGCAGTTCTGCTCGTGGTCCGCGTGCAGGATCAGCAGCTTCTCGAGCGCCGCGACCACGACCGGGTCCGGCACGTACTCCTGCGCGGGGACCGAGAAGGTCATGCGCAGGAAGTTCTCGACGTACCCGAGGTCGTTGCTCGGGTAGACGAAGGGGTGGCCGATCGACTTCTTGTACGCGTACGCCGCGATGGTCGGAAGCTTGGCGAGGAGGCGGATCGTCGAAAGGTGACGCTGCTTCTCGTCGAACGGGTTGTGGCTGTCCTGGTAGAACGTCGACAGCGCGCTGACCACGGACGACAGCATGGCCATCGGGTGCGCGTCACGCGGGAAGCCGTCGAAGAACCGCTTCACGTCCTCGTGCAGCAGCGTGTGCTGGGTGATCTCGTTCCTGAAGGCCGCCAGCTCGTCGACCTTGGGGAGCTCACCGTTGATCAGCAGGTACGCCACCTCGACGAAGGTGGAGCTCTCGGCCAGCTGCTCGATGGGGTATCCGCGGTAGCGCAGAATGCCCTGCTCGCCGTCGAGGTAGGTGATCGCGGATTTATAGGCGGCCGTGTTGCCGTATCCGCTGTCGAGAGTCACCAGACCGGTCTGGGCCCGGAGCTTCCCGATGTCGAAGCCCTTGTCGCCGACGGTGCTGTCGATCACCGGGTAGGTGTACTCGTCATCGCCGTACCGCAGTACTACAGAGTTGTCGCTCACGTCATCCCTCACCGACGTAGTGCCTCTTCTTCGAGGTGCCCTGACTGTCTCTACCATCCCCCATTTGGCTCAGCAGAGTGCACTCGGGGTCGGCCATTAGGCCCATTCGCGGCACTCAGTGCCGCCAACCTGCTCATCCTGCCCCCTTACCCCCGGTTCTGGAAGTCGAGGGAGACGTTTGCCGTAAACAGTCCCCCTATGGGGCGGTTTGCGCTGGGGAATGACTCCTCACCATCCGCCCCGCGAGCCGGTGATCGAGCGCCGTACAGCGCCGACCTGCGGAAACCGTACGAACGGCCTGACCGATCGCCTTGCGGGAGCCGACGAGCACGACCAGCTTCTTGGCCCTGGTGACCGCCGTGTAGAGCAGATTGCGCTGGAGCATCATCCACGCCCCGGTGGTGACCGGAATCACCACCGCCGGATACTCGCTGCCCTGCGAGCGGTGGATCGTCACGGCGTACGCGTGCGCCAGCTCGTCCAGCTCGTCGAAGTCGTACGGAACCTCCTCGTCCTCGTCGGTCAGCACCGTCAGGCGCTGGTCGTCCAGGCTGAGCGAGGTGACCACGCCCACGGTGCCGTTGAAGACACCGTTCTGACCCTTCTCGTAATTGTTGCGAATCTGGGTCACCTTGTCTCCGACGCGGAACACCCTGCCGCCGAATCTCTTCTCCGGCAGGTCCGGCCTGGCGGGCGTGATCGCCTGCTGGAGCAGCCCGTTGAGCGCGCCCGCGCCGGCCGGGCCGCGGTGCATCGGGGCCAGCACCTGGATGTCGCGCCTCGGGTTGAGGCCGAACTTGGCGGGGATGCGGCGGGCGGCCACGTCGACCGTGACCCGTCCGGCGTCCTCGGTTTCGTCCTCGACGAAGAGGAAGAAGTCGGAGAGGCCCTGAGTGATGGGCTGGACACCGGAGTTGATGCGGTGCGCGTTCGTCACCACACCCGACTGCTGGGCCTGGCGGAAGATCCGGGTGAGGCGGACGGAGGGGACCGGGCCCCCGTCGGCAAGGAGGTCGCGCAGCACCTCCCCCGCGCCCACCGACGGCAGCTGGTCCACATCCCCCACGAGGAGCAGGTGCGCGCCCGGCGCCACCGCCTTCACCAGCTTGTTGGCGAGCAGCAGGTCGAGCATGGACGCCTCGTCGACGACGACCAGGTCGGCATCGAGCGGCCGGTCCTTGTCGTACGCCGCGTCACCTCCCGGCTTCAGCTCCAGGAGCCGGTGCACGGTGGACGCCTCGGCGCCGGTGAGCTCGGCCAGGCGCTTGGCCGCGCGGCCGGTGGGGGCTGCGAGCACCACCTTGGCCTTCTTGGCGCGGGCCAGCTCCACGATGGAGCGGACCGTGAAGGACTTGCCGCAGCCGGGCCCGCCGGTCAGTACGGCGACCTTCTCGGTCAGCGCCAGCTTGACCGCCGCCTGCTGCTCGGGCGCCAGCTCGGCGCCGGTACGCCCGGCGAGCCACGCCAGCGCCTTGTCCCAGGCCACGTCCCGGAAGCCGGGCATCCGGTCCTCCGGGGCGCGCAGGAGCCGCTGGGTCTGCGCGGCCAGGGACACCTCGGCCCGGTGGAAGGGGACGAGATAGACGGCGGTGACAAGATCGCCTTCGCCACCCTCCTGGGGCGGCACCTTTTCCCGTACGACGCCCTCGTCCGCCGCCAGTTCGGCCAGACAGTCGATGACCAGGCCGGTGTCCACCTGAAGCAGCTTCACGGCGTCGCTGATCAGCCGCTCCTCAGGCAGGTAGCAGTGGCCCTGGTCGGTGGACTGCGACAGCGCGTACTGGAGGCCGGCCTTCACGCGCTCCGGGCTGTCGTGCGGGATGCCGACGGACTGGGCGATCTTGTCGGCGGTGAGGAAGCCGATGCCCCAGACGTCGGCGGCCAGGCGGTAGGGCTCGTTCTTCACGACGGAGATCGAGGCGTCACCGTACTTCTTGTAGATGCGCACTGCGATGGACGTCGAGACTCCGACCCCCTGGAGGAAGATCATGACCTCCTTGATGGCCTTCTGCTCCTCCCAGGCCGCCGCGATCATCTTCGTCCGCTTGGGGCCGAGACCCGGCACCTCGATCAGTCGCTTCGGCGCGGTCTCGATCACGTCCAGGGTGTCGACGCCGAAGTGCGTGGTGATCCGGTCCGCCATGACCGGCCCGATGCCCTTGATCAGGCCGGAGCCGAGGTAGCGGCGGATGCCCTGGATCGTGGCGGGCAGCACGGTGGTGTAGTTGTCCACGGTGAACTGCCTGCCGAACTGGGGGTGCGAGCCCCAGCGCCCCTCCATCCGCAGCGACTCGCCGGGCTGCGCGCCGAGCAGGGACCCCACGACGGTGAGGAGATCGCCGCCGCGCCCGGTGTCGACGCGGGCGACCGTGTAGCCGTTCTCCTCGTTGGCGTAGGTGATCCGCTCCAGGACGCCTTCGACCACCGCCGGGGCCGCTGCTGGAACACCTGTGGGACTGGGACTGGGCATGACCCGACGCTACCGCCAGGGTCCGACAGCGCGGCACGCCTGTGGACAAAACCAAGGAGGCCCGGTCCGTCGACCGGGCCCCTCAGATCCCCCTCCGTACAGGCCTCCCTGAAATCCCCCCGGATCCCCTCCCAGAAGCCCTGATGCCAAGTAGGACCCGCGGGGTGGTGAAACGGTTGCACGGAGAAATGGATTTATTTGACGAGGACACAAGATGCCCGCGGATGATCACAGCCGCAGCGTTTGCGCCGCGTTTCGGTCATGAACGGAGCACGTGGGTGACATACCGGTCTGCCACCTCTGCCAGTACTTCCGTGCCGTCCCGGGACCAGAGGGCCTCGTTGAAGATCTCCACCTCGATCGGGCCCGTGTAGCCCGTCGCGTCGACCAGTTCGCGGAAGCGGCGGAAGTCGACCGCGCCGTCGCCCAGCTGGCCCCGGCCCAGCAGTACGCCGGCGGGCAGCGGCGTGATCCAGTCGGCCAGTTGGAAGGCGGCGATGCGGTCGCCCGCGCGGGCGATGGCGTCGGCGATGCGGTCGTCCCACCACAGGTGGTACGTGTCGACGACCACGCCCAGTTGGCCGGAAGGGAAGCGTTCCGCCAGGTCGAGGGCCTGGTCCAGGGTCGACACCACGCAGCGGTCCGAGGCGAACATCGGGTGCAGCGGTTCGATGGCCAGGCGTACGTTCCGTTCTGCCGCGTACGGCGCCAGCTCGGCCAGTGCGTCCGCGATGCGCTCGCGCGCCCCGTGCAGGTCGCGGCTGCCGGGCGGAAGGCCGCCCGAGACCAGGACCAGGGTGGTGGTGCCCAGGGTGGCGGCCTCGTCGATGGCTCGGCGGTTGTCGGCCAGGGCGGCGGTGCGGTCGGCGGCGCCGACGCCGGTGAGGAAGCCGCCCCGGCACAGGCTGGTGATGGTCAGCCCCGCGTCCCTCATCAGGCGTGCGGCGCGCTCGACGCCGTACTCCTGGACCGGTGCGCGCCACAGTCCCACGCCGGGGACGCCCGCCGTCGCGCAGCCCTCGGCCAGGGCGGGGAGCGACCACTGTTTGATCGTCTCCTGGTTGAGAGACAGCCTGGACAGATCGTTCACTGGTCCACTCCGTGGAGGGTGAGGAAGGTCTTCATACGGGCTTCGGCAAGGAGTGGGTCCGGGAACAGGCCCAGGCCGTCGGCCAGTTCGTACGCCCGGGAAAGGTGCGGCAGCGAGCGCGCGGAGTGCAGGCCGCCGACCATCGTGAAGTGCGACTGGTGGCCCGCGAGCCAGGCGAGGAGGACAACGCCCGTCTTGTAGAAGCGGGTGGGCGGTTCGAAGAGATGGCGGGACAGCTCGACCGTGGGGCCGAGGAGTGCGCGGAAGGTCTTCGCGTCGCCCGTGTCGAGGGTACGGACCGCTTCCGCCGCCAGCGGTCCCAGCGGGTCGAAGATGCCGAGCAGGGCGTGGCTGAAGCCGTGGTCGTCGCCCGCGATCAGTTCCGGGTAGTTGAAGTCGTCGCCCGTGTAGCAGCGCACGCCGTTCGGCAGGCGGCGGCGCAGGTCGATCTCGCGCTGGGCGTCGAGGAGGGAGACCTTGATGCCGTCGACCTTGTCCGGGTGGGCCGCGATCACCTCCAGGAAGGTTTCCGTGGCCTCGTCCAGGTCCGTACTGCCCCAGTAGCCGTCGAGCGCCGGGTCGAACATCGGCCCCAGCCAGTGCAGGATCACCGGCTCGCTCGCCTGGCGCAGGAGGTGGCCGTACGTCGCCAGGTAGTCCTCGGGGCCGCGTGCGGCCTCCGCCAGTGCGCGGGATGCCATGAGGATGGCGCGGGCGCCTGTCGACTCGACGAGGGCGAGCTGTTCCTCGTACGCGGTGGTGACGGCCGTCAACGTCGCTTCGCCCGGCGGGAGTTGGTCTGTGCCTGCGCCGCACGCGATCTCGCCGCCGACCGCCTTCGCCTCGGTGGCCGAGCGCAGGATCAGTTCGCGGGCCCCTGCCCAGTCGAGGCCCATGCCGCGCTGCGCCGTGTCCATCGCCTCCGCCACGCCCAGGCCGTGCGACCACAGGTGGCGGCGGAAGGCGAGCGTGGCGTCCCAGTCGACGGCGGCGGGAGCGTCGGGTGACACGTCGGCGTACGGGTCGGCCACGACGTGCGCCGCCGAGTAGACCGTGCGCGAGGTGAGGGGGGCGCCGTGGGGTGCGAGCGCGAGGGGTTCTGTGCGGGGTTCGTAGGTGCGGAGTCCGTTCGCGCCGTGCGGGAGGTTGATCGTCACAGTGACAGCTCCGGTACGTCGTGACGGCGGCCCTCCGCCGATGACTTGAGGCCCAGCTCCGCGAGCTGTACGCCGCGCGCCCCGGCGAGGAGGTCCCAGGTGTACGGCTCGTCCAGCGCGACGTGGCGCAGGAACAGTTCCCATTGGGCCTTGAAGCCGTTGTCGTACGTCTCGTTGTCGGGGACTTCCTGCCACTGGTCGCGGAAGGAGTGCGTGACCGGAAGGTCCGGGTTCCAGACCGGCTTGGGGGTCGTACTGCGGTGCTGCACGCGGCAGTTGCGCAGGCCGGCGACCGCCGAGCCGTGCGTTCCGTCCACCTGGAACTCGACGAGTTCGTCGCGGTTGACGCGGACCGTCCAGGAGGAGTTGATCTGGGCCACCGCGCCGCCCTCCAGCTGGAAGATGCCGTACGCCGCGTCGTCGGCGGTGGCGGCGTACGGCTTGCCCTGCTCGTCCCACCGCTGCGGGATGTGCGTCGTGACGTGCGCCTGGACGGTCGTGACGCGGCCGAACAGCTCGTGCAGTACGTACTCCCAGTGCGGGAACATGTCGACGACGATGCCGCCGCCGTCCTCCGCGCGGTAGTTCCAGGAGGGGCGCTGGGCGTCCTGCCAGTCGCCTTCGAAGACCCAGTAACCGAACTCCCCGCGGACGGAGAGGATCTCGCCGAAGAAGCCGCCGTCGATCAGGCGCTTCAGCTTGAGCAGGCCCGGGAGGAAGATCTTGTCCTGTACGACGCCGTGCTTGATGCCGGCGTCGCGCGCGAGGCGGGCCAGGCCGAGGGCGGCGTCGAGGCCGGTGGCCGAGGGCTTCTCCGTATAGATGTGCTTGCCGGCGGTGATGGCCTTGCGGATGGCGTCCTCGCGGGCGGAGGTGACCTGCGCGTCGAAGTAGATGTCGATCGTCTCGTCGGCGAGGACGGCGTCGAGGTCCGTGGACCAGTGGGTGAGGTGGTGGCGGTCCGCGATCTCCTTGAGCGCGTGTTCGCGGCGGCCCACCAGGACGGGCTCCGGCCACAGGACCGTGCCGTCGCCGAGGCCGAGGTCGAGGCCGCCCTGTTCGCGAATGGCGAGGATCGAGCGGACGAGGTGCTGGCGGTGGCCCATCCGGCCCGTGACGCCGTTCATGGCGATGCGCACTGTCTTGCGTGTCACGAAAGTTCCCTCCGTACGGCCATAGCAAGCGCTTTCTATGCGCTATGAAGCTAGCCTGCGGACAGTTGCTCGTACAAGACCCGGAGGACGACCAGATGACAGTGACCTTGGCGGACGTGGCGGCCCGCGCCCAGGTGTCGCCGGCCACCGTCTCCCGTGTGCTCAACGGCAACTACCCGGTCGCCGCTGCCACGCGGGAGCGGGTGTTGCGGGCGGTCGACGCTCTTGATTACGTGCTGAACGGGCCGGCGAGTGCGCTTGCCGCGGCGACGTCGGATCTTGTGGGCATTCTGGTGAACGACATCGCCGATCCGTTCTTCGGGATCATGGCGGGGGCGGCTCAGTCGCAGATCGGTGCGGCGGAGGGGGCGGGCGCGGGGCGGGCCGGTGGTGAGAAGCTCGCGATCGTCTGCAATACGGGGGGCTCGCCCGAGCGGGAGCTCACGTATCTGACGTTGCTGCAGCGGCAGCGGGCGGCCGCGGTGATTCTGACCGGGGGCGCGATCGAGGACCCCGGGCACTCGGCGGCGGTCGCGGCGAAGCTCGCGAAGCTGGCGGACGGGGGTGCGCGGGTGGTGCTGTGCGGGCGGCCGCTGCTGCCGTTGGCTTTGCCGGGGGGCGAGGAGGCGGTGGTGGCCGCGCTGGCCTTCGACAACCGGGGCGGGGCTCGGCGGCTCACCGAGCATCTGCTGGGGCTGGGGCACCGGACGATCGGGTACGTCGCCGGGCCGGTGGAGCGTACGACTACCCGGCACCGGCTGGAGGGGCATCAGGAGGCGATGGAGGCGGCCGGGCTCGGTGGCACGGTGGGCCCGCTGACGGTGCACGGTCCGTACGACCGGCGGTCGGGGTACGACGCGACGCTGGAGCTTCTGCGGCGGGAGCCGGAGCTGACGGCGGTGGTCGCGGCGAACGACACGGTGGCGCTGGGGGCGTGTGCGGCGTTGCGGGAGCGGGGGCGGAGCATTCCGGACGACGTGTCGGTGGCGGGCTTCGACGACCTGCCGTTCTCGGCGGACGCGATGCCGGCGCTGACGACCGTACGGCTGCCGCTGTACGAGGCGGGGGCGCGGGCGGGGCGGCTCGCTGTGGGGCGCGAGGCGGCGCCGCCGGGGGGTATCGCTTCGGTGCCGGCGGAGCTGGTTGTGCGGGGGTCTACGGCTGCGGCGCGGCGGGGGTGAGCGTGGTGGCGGTGCGGGCGGGGGCGGGCCGCTCCGGGGGCGGCCTTCGGGACTGCATGATTTAGGCGCGGAGCAGCGTTTCTTGTACGAGGCCCTCGTCCTGCCCACAAATCACGCTTTACGTCCCGAACACCGCCCCCTGCGCGACCCGCCCCCTCGCGCCGGTGGGTCGTTCCGGTCCCCCGCGCGCCGGTAGGTCCTGCCAATCCCCCGGTCAGTGGCCCGTCAGTACCTCCGTCAGCTGCGTGAAGAGGCGGGCGTGGGCTGTGCTGCTGGCCGGGAGTTCCGGGTTCCAGGGGAGGACGTGGGCGTTGGGCGTGCGGGTCGGGTCGACGGGGGTCGCGTTGGCGCGGGTGTCCGCCAGGATGATCTGCGGGGCGAGCGGCGTGACTTCGGGCCAGGTGACGGTGGACCAGTTCGCTCCGCCCCCGGCGGGCGGCTCGACCAGGCGTACTCCCAGGGCGGCCAGGGCGCGCAGGTCCGGCCAGGAGTGGGGGCGGGCCAGGTGGACCCGGTCGTCGCCTGCCGGGGAGAGGGCCAGGACCCGGGGCGCGTCGGGCGTCGCGGCGGTACGGAGTCGCTCGCGCGCGGCGTCCAGGGCGACCGGGGGTTCCGCGCCGCCGAGCGAGGCCGCCAGCGCGGCGAAGCGGCCGCGGATCGTGTCGAGCGGACGGTCCTGACCGATGTCCAGGACGACGACAGGTATCTGCTCCTCCAGGTGCTTGGCGGCGTCCGGCTCGATTCCGTACACCTGGCCGTTGTTGTAGCTGACAGCCACGACGAGGTCCGCTCCGGAGGAGAGCAGACGGCCGGGGTCGAGGGAGGCACCCGCGCCGAAGTAGGTGACTTCGCTCAGGGGGAGCCGACCGGACTTGGCGGGGTCCGGGGCGTCACCGTCGTGGTGCGAGCCGAAGATGCCCAGCGGAAGTAAGCCGTGGTCCCAGAGGGTGGCTCCGGCCTGGATGTAGGCGACGATCCTGGTCGGCCAGTCGGGGGCCGACGCCACCTGCCCGCGGTCGTCGCTGAACTGCCATATCGCTTCTGCTGCTGTCATGGGCGAGTCCTGCCCCGGCGGGAGCTTCCGTACGCTGGTCCGTCCGGTGATCGATTTCGCTTATGAGGCGGGCTATCGGGAAGTCGTGCTGTGGACGAATGATGCGCCGGCGCGCGGAATTATCGGCGCGCCGGGTTCACGCTCGTGCCGAGAAGCCGCATCGCTCCTACGGAGCGGACCTGGTCGGCCAGGACTGGCGGCTTCCGCTTAGGAAGGAGCATCAACGTGAAGTACGCCTTTTCCACCCTCGGGGTGCCGGGCATGCCGGTGAACGATGTCGTACGGCTGGCGAACACGGCCGGTTACGACGGCGTGGAACTGCGCGCACACCCCGAGGAGCCGGTCCATCCGGGCATCGGGGTGGAGGAACGGGCGGACGTCGTCGAGTCGTTCGACCGGGCGGGCGTCCGCATTCTGGCCGTGGCAGGGTACGCGCGGGTGGCTGCGCCCGGTGAGGACGAGCCCGTGCGCGAGGAGATTCGTGGCCTGCTGGCGCTGGCGCGCGACCTGGGCGCGCCGTACGTCCGCGTCTTCCCCGGCGGCGGGGAGGAGCAGAGCCAGGAGGAGGCGGACGCGACGGCGGCCCGCCGCTTGGGGCTGGCGGCCGAGACGGCGGCCGACATGGGGGTGCGCATTTTGCTGGAGACGCACGACTCGCACAGGACGGGCGTGGCCGCCTCGCGCGTCCTGGGGCCGGTGGGGCACAAGAACGTGGGTGCGCTGTGGGATGTCATGCACACCTGGCTGGGCGGCGAGACGCCGGCGGCAGCACATGCCGTACTGGCCCCGCACCTCGGATACACCCAGGTCAAGGACATCGCGTCGGCCGACGACACGACCCCGCTGGCGCTGGGGGCGGGAGTGCTGCCGCTGGGCGAGTGCGTCGGGCTGCTCGACGACGACGCGTGGGTGTGCTGGGAGTACGAGAAGCGCTGGTATCCGCAGGCGGCGGACCTGCCGGGCATGCTGGCGGCGGGGCGGGAGTATCTGGAACGGCTGAGGCGCTAGTGGCGCCTCGCGGGCGGCCGGTGGTGCGCTCTTGTTGCCCTGACCGCCACTCCCGGCTCATCCGTACCAATTCCGCGAATTCTCCGCATCCGGGGGAACCTGCCGGCAAGCGGCTCCGTCCAACCGGCGTACTGCCGGTGAGTCTCCGCAGAGCGGTGTCGGCACTCGCTGCTGGCTGCGATCGCTGACTCCCCTCTCCAGCCGCCTGCGGCCGGCAGCACAGCCGCCACTGGTGCGCCCCCCTCCGAATGCGCCAGTGGCGGCTCCCCTTTGCGGGGGGTCCTGGCCCCTATGTGCTGCCGCACCCTTGACCTGGCAGTTAGTTTCCGGATATCCGTGACTCCTTGGAAGTTTCCTTCAACTCCCTTGTCGAGTACGGCCGGAAGGAGCTCACGTGCCCCACCACCGCACGTCCAGACGCACCCTGCTCACCGCGACCGCCGCCGCAGTGGCAGCGACCGCCATCAGCACGACGCCCGCCCTGGGCGCGTCCAACGCGTCCGTCACCGCCTCCACCCGCGACCGCCTGAGGCGCCTCATCTCCCGGATGAGCCTGGAGGAGAAGGTCGGCCAGCTCTTCGTGATGCGGGCCTACGGGCACTCCGCGACCGAGCCCGACCAGGTCGACATCGATCTGAATCTCAAGGAGATGGGGGTCAGGACCGCCGCCGAACTCGTCGCGAAGTACCACGTCGGCGGCATCATCTACTTCGCCTGGGCGCACAACACCCGCAATCCGCGCCAGATCGCCGATCTGTCGAACGGGATTCAGCGGGCCGGCCTCGCGCAGGACACGCCCGTACCCCTGCTGATTTCCACCGACCAGGAGCACGGCATCGTCGCCCGCGTCGGCAAGCCCGCGACCCTCGTGCCGGGTGCGATGGCGCTCGGGGCCGGCGGGTCGCGGTCCGACGCGCAGAAGGCGGCGCAGATCGCCGGGGCCGAGCTCGCCGCCATGGGCATCGTGCAGAACTACGCGCCGGTCGCGGACGTCAACGTCAACCCGGCGAACCCCGTCATCGGCGTACGGTCCTTCGGGGCCGATCCGCAGGCTGTCGCGGGGATGGTCGCCGCGCAGGTGAAGGGGTATCAGGGCGCCGGGATCGCCGCCACCTCCAAGCACTTCCCGGGGCACGGCGACACCAAGGACGACAGTCACTACTCGCTGCCGACGATCCATCACACCGCCGAGCAGTGGGAGGAGCTGGACGCCCCGCCGTTCCGTGCCGCCATCGCTGCCGGCATCGACTCGATCATGACCGCGCATATCGTCGTACCGGCACTCGATCCGGCCAAGGACCCGGCGACGCTCTCCAAGCCGATCCTGACCGGTGTTCTGCGCGAGCGCCTCGGTTACGACGGGGTCGTGGTGACCGACTCCCTCGCCATGGCCGGCGTACGCCAGAAGTACGGCGACGACCGGGTGCCCGTCCTCGCGCTTCTCGCCGGGTGCGACCAGCTGCTGAACCCGCCGGACCTGCCCGTCGCCTGGAACGCCGTCCTCAAGGCGGTCAAGGGCGGGGAATTGAGCATGGCGCGGGTCGAGGAATCGATCCTGCGGATTCTGCTGCTCAAGGCCAAGCTCGGGCTGTTCCGCGACCCCTATGTCTCGCACAAGGGTGTCGACCGGGCGGTGGGGGTGCGTTCGCACCTCGCGGCGGCCGACCGGATCGCCGAGGGGACGACCACGCTGCTCGCCAACGACGGCGGGCTGCTGCCGCTCAGCCGTCGTACGCACCGCGATGTGCTGGTGGTCGGGGCCGATCCCGCGTCCCCCACCGCGACCACCGGGCCGCCCACCACCGTCATCGCCGGAGCCCTGAGGGAACTCGGCTTCACCGCCACGGCCCTGTCCACCGGGATCACCCCGACGCAGGCGAAGATCAAGGAGGCCGTTGCCGCGGCCGAGGGCAAGGACGTGGTGGTCGTGGGGACGTACAACGTCTCGGCGACGAGTCCGCAGCGCACGCTCGTGCGCGAGCTGGCCGCGACCGGGGTGCCCGTCGTCACCCTCGCCATCCGCAACCCGTACGACATCGCCCAGCTCGGCGGGACCGGATTCGCGGCGAGTGTCGCCGCGTACTCCTGGACCGATGTCGAACTGCGCGCCGCCGTACGCGTCGTCGCCGGACTCAAGGCGCCGACGGGGAGGCTGCCCGTGCCGGTGCAGCGTGCGGACGATCCGGCGAAGGTGCTGTATCCGGTCGGGTACGGGCTGACGTACTAGCTCAGGCATCGGGCGTACGCGCCCGTACGCCGGGCCACCCGCGCACCACCTCCAAGTGGCGCAAAGCTCCCCGCACGCCTGGCGTGCGCCCGCTCCGGCGGGTCACGCTGGGTGGGCGTACCGGGGGGTCTTCATGCGTCGCACGGATCGGTCCAGGGCAGTGGCGTGCGCGGTGCTGCTGCTCGTCGTGCTGGTTGCTTCGGCACTGACCGGCTGCCAGAAGTCATCCGGACAGGATGACGTGTCCGGCAGCAGACTCACCGGCACGGTCACACCCCCGGGTTACGGCGCCACCTTCCTCGGCATCGGCGAATGCAGCTCGCGCGGGCGCGACTTCCGCGAGGTGCCCTGCGCGAGCGAGAAGGCCGCCGCCCGGGTGCTCACCCGGCACGAGGGTCCGGCGGGCGACGGGCCCGCGTGTCCGCTCCGTACGGACTTCGTGCTGCACATCTCGGAGAGCCGGCCCGCGTCCGACGAGGACGGCGACGGGGCCGTGCCGCGCGGGTTCGCGTGCATGCGCAATCTGGAGGAGCCGCATCCCGGCGATCCTGGGAAGGGTGGCGGGCGGCGGACGGTCGTCGGGGACTGCGTCTACACCGCGCGCAAGGGGCAGGTGAGGGAGACGCCGTGCGACGGGTCGGGCGAGACGGCCGCGCAGTTCGAGGTGGTGGCCGCCGTTCAGCGACGGGCGCAGTGTCCGCCGGCGACGGCGTTGT
Organism: Streptomyces sp. TRD_SC_5; assembly: GCF_056836825.1. NCBI lineage: Bacteria > Bacillati > Actinomycetota > Actinomycetes > Kitasatosporales > Streptomycetaceae > Streptomyces > Streptomyces sp. TRD_SC_5. The sequence continues at coordinate 2,512,657 of NZ_JBWZZS010000001.1, forward strand.
ACGTCCAGCTGGGCGGGGAGAAGCCGGTGGGCTGCGCCCGCCGGGTGTGAATCCACCACGGCGGGCGCGCCTGCGGTACTACGGGCGGAGAGTCTGCCTCTGTTCCGCGTCCCGCTTGTCGAGCTTCGCGTCGTACGACGCCAGCGGCTTGGCCTTCGCCGGGTCCGCCTGGACGGCGGCCGGAGCCACGCCCGCCCATTCGAGGATCTCGGCCGTCGCCTTCGCCTTCTGCTCGGGCGCGAGGCCGGCGACGTTGGCGCCGTGGTTCGCGCCGGGCGCGGTGTAGACGTACGAGTCGCGCGCGCCCTTGCCGAGGCGGAACGGTTCGGCGCTCCACGGGTCGTTCTGCCCGTTCACGAACAGCATCCGCGTCGCGTTGTGCCGCACCCAGCTGTCCACGTCCCGCATCGTCCTCGGGTTGAACTTCATCGGGATGTCGCGCGGCACGTAGACGCGCGGCTGGAAGAAGTCCGGGCCGTACTTCATGAGGCCTTCGAGGTGCGGGTACTTGATCTGCGGCGCGCCCAGCTGGGTGCCCGCCTGGTAGTAGTACGGCGTGTACGTCGCCAGGCTCTCGTCGCTGTAGGCGGAGAAGCCGGAGATCGCGTCGACGTAGTCGTAGATGACCTGGTCGGAGGAGTCCGCGGCGGGCACGTCCGCGCAGTCGCTCGCCCTGCTGTACTGCCAGAAGGCCCACACGAAGTCGAGGACCGTGGACTCGTACGCCTTGTCCAGGCTGCCGACGGTGTCGAAGGTGGCGTTGTTGGCGTCCGCCCATTCCTTCACCTTGGCGCTCAGCGGGCCGCGCCGCTCAAGCGCCTCGCGCTGTACCGCGTTGAGCGCGTCGCGGCACTCCTTGGTTCCGACGCCCCGGAAGAAGCGGTCGTACGCCGCGTCCTCCTTGTTCACCACGTCGTTGGGGGCGACGTACGCGACGACACCGTCCATGTCACGCGGGTAGAAGCGCTCGTAGTACGTCGCGGTCATGCCGCCCTTGGAGCCGCCCGTGGAGATCCACTTCTTGGAGTAGATCTTCTTGAGCTCCGTGAAGATGCGGTGCTGGTCGCTCGCGGCCTGCTTGATGTCGAGCTTCGACCAGTCGGCGGGCGCCGGCCGGGACGGAGTGAAGAAGCGGTACTCCATCGACACCTGGTTGCCGTCGACGATCTGCGTCGGTTCACTGCGACGCGGGGTCGTCGAGACGTTGTAGCCGCTGGTGAAGAAGACCGTCGGGCGGTTCGTGTCCTTGTGCAGCAAGGTGATCCGCTGCTTGAAGGTGCCCTTGGACGGCTGCCGGTGGTCGACCGGCTGGGTGTAGTTCAGTACGAAGTAGCGATAGCCGGTGTACGGCTTCTCCTCGACCAGGCTCATGCCCGGTATCGCGAGTATGCGCTCCTTGATGTCCGGCTCGGCGGTGGTGACCGCCCCGGCCGGTGCGCTGCCGAGTCCCACGGTGCCTATGAGCACCGCGAACGACAGCAGCAAGCTGCGCGCCTTGCGCATTCGCCCTCCCCTGTAGTCACAGACGACGGGGCGAACCTAGCGGGGCAACTCCCCTACCACCAGCCTCAGCAAAGAATCCAGCCGGTGGATGCCTTCCGGGCACCGACCGAACCGTGCGCGCGCACACAGCGATTGAGGGCGTAGACCGTCACCGGTCCGGCGCGGTGGGTGAATCGGCCGCTGTCCCTGGCGGTGCGGCTGCCGCGCGCCTGGATGGTGACCGACATGGTCTGCCGTACGCCGACGCGCTTGGAGACGGTGACGGCGCAGGCGTAGCGGCGGCTCTTGTAGATGCGCAGTTCGCCGGTCGGGAAAGTGACCGTCCGCACTTTGCGGCCGGAACAGGCGCCGATGGCCTCGGCGCTCTCGGTGCCGGGGCCCGCGAGGGTCAGGCCCGTCGCCGCGACCACCACTGCAAGTCCGTACATCAGATGTTTTTTCATCGCCCCACTCGCCGCACCCGCCCCACCGAACACCCGTGTCCCCTTCCCTCACATGAGCGAGCGTACGTGCGTACGGACGCTCGGAGGGTAGGGCCTGGTTGCGGACATTTGGCGAAGGTTCGCGGCAGCCGGGCCGGGCTCCTCAGACGGCCGCCGGCTCGTCCTCGCCCACGAAGGTGCGCCACAGGCGGGCGTACGTGCCGTCCAGGGCCAGCAGTTCGTCGTGCGTGCCGTCCTCCACGACCCGGCCGTGGTCCATGACGACCACCCGGTCCGCGCGCGCCGCCGTCGTCAGGCGGTGCGCGACGACCAGCGTGGTGCGGCGGCCGGTGAGGCGGTCTGTGGCCTGGTTGACCTGGGCCTCGGTGGCGAGGTCCAGGGCGGCGGTCGCCTCGTCGAGGAGCAGGATGTCGGGGTCGACGAGTTCGGCGCGGGCGAGCGCGATGAGCTGGCGCTGGCCGGCGGAGAGGTTGCGTCCGCGTTCGGCGACCTCGTGCAGGTAGCCGCCGTCGAGGGTGGCGATCATGTCGTGCGCGCCGACCGCGCGGGCCGCCGCCTCGACCTCGGCGTCGGTCGCGTCGCGGCGCCCGTAGGCGATGGCGTCCCGGACCGTGCCGGTGAAGAGGTACGCCTCCTGCGGTACGACACCGAGGCGGTGCCGGTACGCCGTGATGTCCAGCTCGCGCAGGTCGGTGCCGTCGGCCGTGATCCGCCCCGAGGTCGGGTCGTAGAAGCGGGCGACGAGCTTGACGACGGTGGACTTGCCGGCTCCGGTCTCACCGACGAAGGCGACGGTCTGGCCGGCCGGGATGCGCAGATCGATCCCGCTGAGGGCTTCCTCCTCATCACCGTACTTGAAGCGCACGTCCTCGAAGGCGATCTCGCCACGCAGCGACGGGACTTCCCGCGGCCGCTCGGCGGCGGCGGTCGAGGTGGGTTCCCGCAGGAGCTCCTGGATGCGCCGCAGGGAGACGGTGGCCTGCTGGTATCCGTCGAAGACCTGGGAGAGCTGCTGTACGGGCGCGAAGAACAGGTCGATGTAGAGGAGGTACGCGACGAGCGCACCGGCGGTGAGTGTGCCCGCCTCCACCCGCCCGGCGCCCACGATCAGCACCGCGGCGGCCGCGACGGACGACAGCAGCTGGACGAACGGGAAGTAGATGGAGATCAGCCACTGCCCGCGCACGCGCGCCTGCCGGTAGCTGTCGCTGCGCTCCGCGAACCGCTCGGCGCCCATGCGCTCGCGACGGAACGCCTGGACGATGCGGAGTCCGGACACGGACTCCTGGAGGTCGGCGTTGACGACACCGACCCGGTCGCGCGCCAGCTCGTACGCCTTGACGCTCGACTTGCGGAAGAAGTACGTGCCGATGATCAGCACCGGCAGTGTCGCGAAGACGACGAGGGCCAGCTGCACGTCGATGACCAGGAGCGCGACCATGATGCCGAAGAAGGTGACGACGGAGACGAAGGCGGTGACGAGGCCGGTCTGGAGGAACGTCGACAGGGCGTCCACGTCCGTCGTCATACGGGTCATGATGCGGCCGGTCAGCTCGCGCTCGTAGTAGTCGAGGCCGAGGCGCTGGAGCTGGGCGAAGATCTTGAGTCGCAGTGAGTAGAGCACGCGCTCGCCGGTCCGGCCGGTCATCCGCATCTCGCCGGTCTGCGCGACCCACTGCACGACGACGGACGCCAGCGCGAGCCCGGCCGCCGCCCAGACCGCGCCGAGCGCGAGCTGGGTCACGCCCTCGTCGATGCCGTGCCGGATCATGATCGGCAGGAGCAGTCCCATGCCGGCGTCCACGGCGACCAGCGCCAGGCTGACCAGCAACGGGAGGCCGAAGCCGCGCAGCAGGCGGCGCAGGCCGTACGACTCCTCGGGCTGGACGGCGCGGGCCTCGTCGACGGCGGGCACGTCGGTCGCCGGCGGGAGCGCGTCGACCTGGGCGAGGAGTTCCGGGGTGGCGGGCATGCCGGGGGCGTGGTCGGTGGCCTTGTCGGGCGCGGACTCGTCCCGTACCCACAGGTCGGGTGTGATGCCGCGCTCGGCGTCGAACTCGGCGTCCAGTTCGTCCTGCACGGTCCGGTCGTCGGCCGGCTGCGGCGCCTTGGTGAGGATGTGACCGGGCGATACGCCGCCGAGCTCGTCGGGGTCGGTGAGGAGCCTGCGGTAGAGGGCGGAGCGCTCCTGGAGCTCCTCGTGCGTACCGATGTCGGAGAGGCGGCCGCCGTCGATCACGGCGATGCGGTCGGCGAGGTTGAGGGTGGAGCGGCGGTGGGCGATGAGCAGCGTCGTACGCCCGGCCATGACGGACTTCAGCGCCTCGTGGATCTCGTGCTCGACGCGGGCGTCCACCGCGGACGTGGCGTCGTCGAGGAGGAGCAGGCGGGGGTCGGTGAGGATGGCGCGGGCGAGGGCGATGCGCTGACGCTGGCCGCCGGAGAGGGTGAGGCCGTGTTCGCCGACGGTGGTGTCGTAGCCGTTCGGCAGCTCGGAGATGAAGCCGTCGGCCTGGGCGGCGCGGGCGGCGGTCTCTATCTGGTCCTGGGTGGCATCGGGCAGGCCGTACGCGATATTGGCGCGGACGGTGTCGGAGAACAGGAAGCTGTCCTCCGGCACGAGCCCGATGGCGGCCCGGAGCGAGTCGAGCGTGAGCTCGCGGACGTCGTGCCCGCCGACGAGTACGGCGCCGCGCGAGACGTCGTAGAAGCGCGGGAGGAGGAGCGAGACGGTGGACTTGCCGCTGCCGGAGGAGCCGACGACGGCGACGGTCTCGCCGGCCCGGATGCCGAGGGAGAAGCCGTCGAGCACGGGCCGCTCGTCGGCGTAACCGAACGACACGTCGTCGAACTCGACGGTGGCTTCGGCGTCCGCCGGGAGCTCCTTGCTCCCGTCCTCGATGGACGGCTCGGTGTCGATCAGCTCCAGTACGCGCTCGACACCGGCCCGCGCCTGCTGGCCGACGGTGAGCACAAGGGCGAGCATGCGGACCGGGCCGACGAGCTGGGCGAGGTAGGTGGAGAAGGCCACGAACGTACCGAGCGTGATCTCGCCGCGCGTCGCGAGCCAGCCGCCGAGCGCGAGCATGGCGACCTGGCCGAGGGCGGGCACGGCCTGGAGGGCCGGGGTGTACCGGGAATTCAGCCGGACGGTCCGCATCCGCCCCGCGAAGAGCCGCCGGCCGACCTCACGCAGCTTGCCGGTCTCCTGGTCCTCCTGCCCGAAGCCCTTCACGACGCGTACGCCGGAGACGGCCCCGTCGACGACGCCCGCGACGGCGGCGGCCTGGCCCTGGGCGTACCAGGTGGCCGGGAAGAGCCGGGTGCGGCTGCGCTTGGCGATGAACCAGAGGGCGGGGGCGACGGCGAGGGCGACGAGGGTGAGCAGCGGCGAGAGCCACGCCATGATCACGAGGGAGATGAGGAACAGCAGGACGTTCCCGATGGTCATCGGGAGCATGAAGAGGAGGCCCTGGATGAGCTGGAGGTCGCTGGTGGCACGGCCGACGACCTGACCGGTGGAAAGCTCGTCCTGGCGGCGTCCGTCGAGGCGGGTGATGGTCCCGTACATCTCGGTGCGCAGGTCGTGCTGGACGTCGAGAGCGAGGCGGCCGCCGTAGTAGCGGCGGATGTAGGTGAGGGCGTACACGAGGACGGCCGCGACGATGAGCAGCCCGGTCCACACGGCGAGGGACCCGGACCCCTCACCGATGACGTCGTCGATGACGACCTTGGTGATCAGCGGCACGAGCGCCATGACGGCCATGCCGCCGAGCGAGGATCCGAGCGCGAGCACGACATTGCGCCGGTACCTCCAGGCATAGCCCGCCAGCCGCCGTGCCCACCCTTGATCTGCCGCCGACGCCACTGATGCCTCCCGATCGTCCTGTACTGCCGGAAGTCACCAACGCGGTGAGGTGCGGATTTCATCCCGCCGGGGCGAAGACGGGTCTCTGGTCCTAGGACCGGGTCACTCGTTCGGTGGGCTTCCCACCTTTCCCGCCGGGCGCTGGAACTCGACGGCGACACGTCTGCCGTCGAGTTCCGCGCACATACCGATGCCCCTGACCGGCCCGCTCAGGACTTCGGCACCGCCGGGATCGCCTCGCGGGGCGTCTGGGTCGGGGTGTACAGGGTCGAGGCGGAGGCCGTCGGGTTGAGAGCCTTGTGGATCGCCCGGGAGACGGCCTGGATGGTGTTCACACCGTCGTTCATGGTCGGGTTGTCGTGGGTGAGCACGGTGATCGCGTAGTCGTGGCGGCCGCCGGTGAACGCGCCGATGGAGTGCACCCGCCAGCCGTGCGTGGAGCGGGGCAGCCAGCCGTTCTTCACCTGGATCTTGGCGGTGGACGGGGCTCCGGCCGGAGTGCCCCAGCGCTGGGAGGAGATGACCTTGCCCATCAGGCCGAGGGTGTACGCCCGCGAATTGTCACTCAGGACGGTGTTCTTCGCGGTGAGCAGCGCGAGGAGCTTCTGCTCGTCGCGCGCGGTGATCTGCGTCAGCCCCCAGTAGCCGCCGGTGCCGGGGACGGTCTGCGTCATCCCGGCCGCCCGCAGGAACCCCTTGATCTTCGTCATGCCGAGCTGCCGCCACAGTGTGGTGGTGGCGTTGTTGTCCGACTTGGTGATCATGTCGGTGGCGAGCTTGGTTTCACGCGACGTCAGGTAGCGGTTGGTCTTCTTGGCGTCCCACAGCAGCGCGGCGAGGACCGTCACCTTGACCACGCTCGCGGAGTCGTACTTCTGCGTGGCGCGCAGGGTGCAGGTGGTCTTGGTGGTGCGGTCGTGCAGCGAGATCGCCGTCGTGGACTTCCGCCCCTTGAGCGCCGTGGTGATGTCCTTGACCAGCTTGGCCGCGAGCCCGACCTTGCCCGACGTACAGGCCACGGTCGGCACGGTGGCGGCAGCGGCGGGCGCGGCGGCGACGACGGGCACGAGGACCGCCCCGGCCAGGGCAGCGGCTATCGCGGCGCGCGTTATTCGGGTGTGCGTCATGGTGTGGTTTCCCGTCCCCTCGTAACTTCTGCTTCAGATGACCCCTGAGGGGCGGAAAGGTTGTACGGAAGGTGCGGCTGCGCCGCGCAGCAGTACGGATCGGGCCGGATCAGACCCCGGACGCGGGGCCGTCGCAGGCGGGCGCGGGAAGGCGCGCACCTCGGCTCTCCGCGATCCGGTGAACATCGCGCAGCGCCGACGTCGACGCCGTGCACAGTGAGCCAGAGGGCGCGCCGCCGCGCCCGCTTCCCTCGAGGCCGGAACGGAAGTTCCGCGCCGGACCGGCGAGGGTAGTGATGTCGGTCCATGAAGGAACGGGGAGGGCACATGGCAACCGGTAAGCCGAGTGACGCCCAGCTTTGCGGTCAGCTCTACGCGGCGCTCGCCGCACTGCAGAAGCTCAGCACGGCGGGCAACAACCACTCATTGAGCCGGCCGGGCGCGAGGGCGCAGGCGGCGGACAAGCCGCACCGGCACATGTATGAGCATGTGCAGAAGATGGGCCAGTACTTCCTGGACGCGCGGGCACGAGGCCGGGGTGAGCCCGCCGCCGCGATACTCAGGTCCATACCCGACCTGTTGCCTGCCAAGGTGCTCCCCGACGGTCTCACTCCCGTGCAGCGCGAGGAGTTCTGCGAGGGGTACCAGGCGCAGTCCGGCTCTCTCCGGAAAGCACACCCGACCCTGGGGTGAGTGAGCACCGCGCCCGGCACCGGGCAGTCAATGAACGGCGGTCAGTCGCCGGTTCCGAGAACCGACGGGCTCAGTACCGCTTCCGCGCCGATGATGTACGCCGTGTCGTTCTCACGGTCGTGTTCGATGCGCGTCATGGCCTCATATCGTACTGACGTCGCGGTGCACTGGGCGGGCGGCGGGCGCGTGCCCACGCACCCCTCCCGTCACAGGTGTGTCGGGGCGAACATCCGCAGCAGGGCCGGGAGTACGACCACCGAAGGGCCGGGAGCCGAAAGCGCCTTGGTCAGGTCTTCGGCCAGGGTTTCCGGAGTGGTCCGGAGTGCCGGTACGCCGAAGGACTCCGCCAGGGCGATGAAGTCCGGGCGGGCGAGTTCCGTGCCGGTGGCTTCGTCGAAGGCGTCGGTCATGTACTCGCGGAGGATGCCGTAGCCGCCGTCGTCCACGATCAGCCAGGTCACCGGGAGGTTGTGCTGGCGGGCGGTGGCGAGTTCCGCGATCGAGTACATCGCGCCGCCGTCGCCGGAGACCGCCAGTACGGGACGGGTACGGTCCGCCGCCGCCGCGCCCAGCGCCGCCGGGAAGCCGTAGCCGAGGCCGCCCGCGCCCTGCGCCGAGTGCATGGTGTTGGGGTGGCGGGGGTCGAACGCCGACCAGGCCCAGTACGCCAGGATCGTCATGTCCCAGAAGCTGGGGGATGTGGCCGGGAGCGCATCGCGGATGGATGCCAGCAGCTGCTGCTCCAGGTCGAGGTCCTGGGACGCGATGCGTTCCCGTACCTTCGCCAGGACATCGCTCACGCGCTCGCGCGCTCCCTCGTCCTCGCGGTCCTCCGCCGTCTCCAACAGCGCCGAGAGCGCCAAGCGGGCGTCCGCGTGGATGCCGAGTGCCGGGTGGTTGGACTCCAGTTTGCCGAGGTCGGCATCGATCTGGACGACGCGGCCTCGGGGCGCGAACGTGCCGTAGTTCGACGAGAGTTCACCCAGGCCGCTGCCCACGACCAGGAGGACGTCGGCGTCCTCCAGGAAGTCCGTCGTGTGACGGTCCTCCAGCCAGGACTGGAGCGAGAGGGGGTGCTCCCACGGGAACGCGCCCTTGCCGCCGAAGGTCGTGACGACCGGTGCGTTCAGCTTCTCCGCGAGCGCGAGCAGCTTGCCGGAGGCGTCGGAGCGTACGACACCGCCACCCGCGATGATCGCCGGGCGGGCGGCCGTCGACAGCAAGTGGGCTGCCACAGCCGTCAGTTCGGGGCGCGGGGGCAGTTCGTGCGGGGTCGCGTCCATCGCCGTGACGGGCGGGAGGGTCGTCTCCGCGAGGAGTACGTCCTGGGGGATCTCGATCCACACCGGGCCGTGCGGGGCCGTCAGGGCCGACTCCCAGGCCTCGGCGATCGCCGACGGGATCTGGGACGCCGTACGGACCGTGTGGACCGACTTCACGATGTCGCGGAACGACGCCTTCTGGTCCCGCAGTTCGTGCAGGTAGCCGTGCCGTCCGCCGCCGATGCCGGCCGACGGGACCTGGCTGCTGATCGCCAGGACGGGGGCCGACGCCGCCGCCGCCTCCTGGAGCGCGGCGAGGGAGGTGAGGGCCCCGGGGCCGGTGGAGAGGAGCAGCGGGGCGGCCTCTCCGGTGATCCGGCCGTACGCGTCGGCGGCGAAGCCCGCGTTGTTCTCGACGCGCAGGCCGACGTACGAGAGGGAGGACCGTCGCAGGGCGTCGAACATGCCGAGCGCGTGCTGGCCCGGGAGGCCGAAGACGGTGGTCGCGCCGAGGCCGGTCAGGGTCTCGACTACGAGGTCGCCGCCGTTGCGGCCGGGGGGCGGGTTCAGTGCCGCCTCGGTCTGCGCGGCGGTGGGCCGCAGGACCAGGTCGTGGTCGTGGGTCATGCGTACATCCATCCCTTCCGTCGTGCCGGGCCTCGTTCCGGCCGCGCGCCGCGACCGGCCCGCCGCGCGCCCGTATGCGCGGCGGGCGGGCCGGTGCCGGCTCCAGCCGTGAGGTTACTTCGCGCCCTGGGCGCGGTTGGCGGCGATCTGGCGGGACATGATCGTCGTCAGCTCGTACGCCGTGTGGGAGGCGGCGACGGAGGTGATCTCCGCGTGGTCGTACGCCGGCGCGACCTCGACGACGTCGGCCGAGACGAGGTTGCAGGAGGACAGGCCGCGCAGGATCTCCAGGAGCTCGCGTGAGGTCATGCCGCCCGCCTCGGGGGTGCCGGTGCCGGGCGCGTGGGCCGGGTCGAGGCAGTCGATGTCGATGGAGATGTACAGCGGGCGGTCGCCGATGCGCTGGCGGAGCTGGTCGGCGACCTCGTCGGCGCCGCGCCGGTAGACGTCGGACGACGTGACGATGCCGAAGCCCATCTTCTCGTCGTCGGTCAGGTCCTGCTTGCCGTAGAGGGGGCCGCGGATACCGACGTGGGAGAGCGCCTCGGTGTCGAGGATGCCCTCCTCGACGGCCCGGCGGAACGGCGTGCCGTGGGTGTACTCCGCGCCGAAGTACGTGTCCCACGTGTCCAGGTGCGCGTCGAAGTGCAGCAGCGCGACCGGGCCGTGCTTCTTCGCCACGGAACGCAGGAGGGGCAGCGCGATGGTGTGGTCGCCGCCGAGCGTCATCATGCGGGCGCCGGAGCCGATGAGGTCGTCGGCCGCGGCCTCGATCGTCTCGACGGCCTCGTTGATGTTGAACGGGTTGGCGGCGATGTCACCGGCGTCCGCGACCTGCGCGAGCGCGAAGGGCGACGCGTCCTGCGCCGGGTTGTACGGGCGCAGGAGGCGCGACGCCTCGCGGATCGCGTTGCCGCCGAAGCGGGCGCCGGGGCGGTAGGAGACCCCGGAGTCGAAGGGCACACCGACGATTGCGACATCGGCGGTGCCGACCTCGTCGAGTCGGGGCAGCCGCGCGAACGTCGCCGGGCCCGCGTACCTCGGGATGCGGGAGGAGTCGACGGGGCCGCGGAACTGCTGCTCGCTGCTGCTCATGTGAAATGCCTTCTTTCGTACGCTTCGTTGCGTTATCTGATCTTAGCCCGGTGTGGGGACGGACTGGGACTCGGGCTCGGGCTCGGGCTCCGACCCGGGCTCGGGCTCGGACTCGGCGCCCCTGCCCGCCAGCCGCTCGCGCCACGCGACCAGGACGGCGGCGTCGGTCGGGCGAGTGGCGAGACTGACGACGACGTACGCCGCGAGCGACAGCAAGAGGCCGTAGTAGACGGGCTGATTGGCGAGGATTCCGTACCACCACATCAGGCCGACGACCGCGAGTCCGCCGACGGTGACGGACGCCAGGGCGCCGTGCACCGTGCCGCGCTTCCACAGCAGACCGCCGAGGATCGGCACCAACAGGCCGCCGACCAGCAGGTTGTAGGCGACAGTGAGTGCCTCGACGACGTTGTTCAGGACGATGGCGATACAGACGACCGCGACGCCCATGATCAGGATGAAGATGCGGTTGCCCCGCACCTCGTCGTGGGCTTCGTCACCCTTCTCCGCCTTCGACACGACGCCTCGCAGCCGCGACCAGATGTCGTTGTTGGCGACGGTCGCGCAGGCGATCAGCGCGCCGGACGAGGTCGACATCACGGCTGCCAGCGCCGCCGCGAGGACCAGGCCGCGTACACCCATGGGCAGTTCGTCGCGGACGATCGTCGCGAAGGCGTCGTCGGCGTGGGCGAGGTCCGGGTAGAGGACCTTGGCCGCCGTGCCGATGACGGCGCCGGCGAGGGCGTAGACCAGGCAGTACGTACCGGCGACCGTGCCGCCGTAGCGGGCGACCTTGTCGCTGCGGGCCGTGAAGACGCGCTGCCAGATGTCCTGACCGATGAGCATGCCGAACGTATAGATCAGGACGTACGTGAAGATCGTCTCGCCGCCGATGCCGAGCGGGTCGAAGTACTCGGTGGGCAGCTGCGCCTTCATCTCGCTGAAGCCGCCTGCCTTGACGACCGCGATCGGCAGGAGCAGGAGCAGGACGCCGATCGTCTTGACGACGAACTGCACCATGTCCGTCAGCGTGATCGACCACATGCCGCCGAGCGTCGAGTACGCGACGACGATGGTGCCGCCGAGGATGATCGACAGGCCGCGGTCCATGTTGAAGATGACGTCGAAGATCGTGGCGTACGCGATGGTCGACGTGACGGCGAGCATGAGCGTGTACGCCCACATGACGACGCCCGAGATGATGCCGGCGCGGCCGCCGCCGTAGCGGAGGTCGAGCATCTCGGAGACGGTGTAGACCTTCAGGCGGGCGATGCGCGCGGAGAAGAAGATGCTGAGGGCGAGGAGTCCGAGGCCGATGGTGAAGACCATCCAGGCGCCGGAGAGGCCGTACTGGTAGCCGAGGCCGACGCCGCCGATGGTGGAGGCGCCGCCGAGGACGATGGCGGCCATCGTGCCGGAGTACATGCCGGGGCCGAGGCGGCGGCCGGCCACCAGGAACTCGCTCTTGGACTTGGCGCGGCGCATGCCCCACCAGCCCATGGCGAGCATTCCGGCCAGGTATATGACGATCACCGCGTAGTCGACGGCCATGGGCCATCCTCCTTCGAGCACCTCAGTGGCGTGTCGTGCAGGGATGTGTGGGGAGAGCGGCGGCTCTTGTGCGGGGACATCCGCCCGTACCCGCGGCCGCCGGTTCGCTCGACATTAGGTGGCTGGAAGGCGACGCTGAAGTGTACGTTTCATCCACTTCCCCGATCCCAGATGGATGGACCATCCATGACGGAGCCCGCGGCCTCCTCTTCTGCCCCCTCGGCCCCTCCCACCCCGCCGATTTCGCTGGCGGCGCTGCTGGCGCGGGAGGAGCTCGGGTTGCGTCTGATCGCGGGGCCCGAGGGCACGGATCTGCACTGGGTGCACACGTCGGAGATGGGCGACCCGTACCCGTACCTCCTCGGGGGCGAGCTTCTTCTGACGGCGGGGGTCCAGCTCACGGACCCCGACCACTACGTCTCCCGGGTGGTGGAGGCGGGCGCGGCGGCGCTCGGCTTCGGTGTCGCGCCGGTGTACGACACCGTGCCGTCCGCCCTCGTGGACGCCTGCGAGCGCCATGGTCTGCCCCTGGTGGAAGTGCCGCCGCCGACCACGTTCACGGCGATCGCCCGTGCGGTGTGGCGGCTGATGGCGGAGGCCCGCCACCGCGAGCTGCGCCGCGTCACGCAGGCGCAGCAGGGGCTGGCCACGGCGGCGGCCCGCCCGGACCCCGTTCCCGCGGTGCTGCGGCAGCTGACGGCGCGGCTCGACGGGGGCGGGGCGTGGGCGGTGCTGCTGTCGGCGGAAGGCGCGCCGCTGGCCACGGCGGGGCGTACGCCGTCGCCGGAAACGCATGCGGCCCTGACCCGGCTCGCGCGGGTGGTCAACCCGCCGCCGGAGCCGCCCGCGACCGAGAGCGGCCCGGGCGACGCGAGCACGCCGGGCGCCGCCGCCAGGGCCGCCCCCGCGTCCGGGACCGCCCCGTCCGGCTCGACCGCGCAGGCCGCGCCCAGGACCGCGCCCGCCGGCCCCCCTGCCTCCGCTCCCCGGACCGCGCCCGCCTCCGCCACCGACACCGCCGGGGGCAGCCATCTCGCCGCCTACGCGCTCGCGGGCGGGCAGCGGCTCGCGCTCGGAGTGGCCTCGGACCGGCGGGAGGCCGGCGACCACACCATCGCGGGCGTCGCCGTCGTACTGCTGTCGCTGCTCACCACGCCGCATCAGGGCGCCGCCGAGTCCTCCCGCGCCGCCGCGCTGGTGCGGCTGCTGCTCGGGGCGGACGCGGGCGAGGTGGCGCCGCTGCTCGGCGCGGGCGAGTGGACCGTGGTGCACGCCCGGCCCACCGGCGCCTCCGAGCGCGATCCGCTGGCCGCCGCGGCGCTCGGCGCGGCCCTCGGCAGTGCGCTGGTGGACGCGACGGACGAGAGAGGCGGCGTACGGGTCCTGGTGAGCGACGGCCGTGACATCGAGCCGCAGGCCGGGTGGACCCTCGGCGTCAGCTCCCCCGTGCCCGCACCCGACCTGCCGGCCGCCGACATCCGCGCAGCACAGGCCGTACGCCGCGCCGAGGCCACCCGCAGCCCCCTCGTGCGCGACCGGGGCGAGGCGGGCGAGGGAATCGCCTCGCTGGTCGGGCCCGACGAGGCCCGCGCCCACGCCCGCCTGCAGCTGGCGCCGATCGCCGACTCCCCGGCCCTCACCTCCACCCTGCGCACCTGGCTCTCGCTGCACGGCAGCTGGGACCGTACGGCCGTCGCGCTCGACGTCCACCGCAACACGGTCCGCCAGCGCATCGCCCGCTGCGCGACCCTGCTCGACGCCGACCTGGACGACGCGGACGTACGGATGGATCTGTGGTTCGCGCTGCGGTGGCTGTGACGCGTACGACCGCCCCGGAGCCTGGACAGCGTTGGTGACCAACCGGTAACTTCGACTGAGCAAGCGCTTAGAACAGCATCGCCAATGGAGCATGAAGGGGGCGTCCCGTGCGCCGTAGCGTTTTTGACGAGGACCACGAGGCGTTCCGGAAGACCATCCGGGCCTTCATCGAGGCCGAGGTCGTACCCGTCTACGACGAGTGGTTCGCCGCCGGCCAGGCACCGCGCGACTTCTACTACAAGCTCGGCGAGCTGGGCGTCTTCGGTATCCGGGTCCCGGAGGAGTACGGCGGCGCGGGCATCGAGTCGCACAAGTACGAAGCCGTGATGTACGAGGAGACCTCCCGCGCGGGCGTCAACTTCGGCGGCTCCGGTGTGCACGTGCTGCTGGGCCTGCCCTACATCGAGATGCTCGCCACCGACGAGCAGAAGCAGCGCTACCTGCCGAAGTTCGTCTCCGGCGAGGAGATGTGGGCGCTGGCGATGACCGAGCCGGGCACCGGCTCCGACGTCGCGGGCATGAAGACCACCGCCAAGCTCTCCGAGGACGGCACGCACTACGTCCTCAACGGCGCCAAGACCTTCATCACCGGCGGTGTGCACGCCGACCGCGTCATCGTGTGCGCCCGTACCTCCGCCCCGCGCGAGGACGACCGCCGCTTCGGCATCTCCTTGTTCGCGGTGGACACCAAGTCCGAGGGCTACTCGGTGGGCCGCAAGCTGGACAAGCTCGGCCTGAAGACCTCCGACACCGCCGAGCTGGCGTTCGTCGACGTGAAGGTGCCGGTCGAGGACCTGCTCGGCGAGGAGAACAAGGGCTTCGGCTACCTCGGCAAGAACCTGGCCTCCGAGCGCTGGGGCATCGCCTTCGGCGCGTACGCGCAGGCCAAGGCCGCCATCCGGTTCGCCAAGCAGTACGTGCAGGAGCGCACGGTCTTCGGCAAGCCGGTGGCCGCCTTCCAGAACACCAAGTTCGAGCTGGCCGCCTGCCAGGCCGAGGTGGACGCCGCCGAGGCCGTCGTCGACCGCGCCCTGGAAGCCCTGGACGCGGGCGAGCTGACGCCGGCCGAGGCCGCGTCCGCGAAGCTGTTCACCACCGAGGTCGCGCACCGCGTCATCGACAAGTGCCTCCAGCTGCACGGCGGTTACGGGTTCATGAACGAGTACCCGATCGCCCGCCTGTACGCGGACAACCGCGTCAACCGCATCTACGGCGGCACCAGCGAGGTCATGAAGATGATCATCGCCAAGGACATGGGCCTGTAAGACCCACCCTGTAGAACTGGCCCCATGAACAAGGCACTCGATGCACTCCTCGATCTGCTCGACCTGGAGCAGATCGAGGAGGACATCTTCCGAGGCGTGAGCCGCTCGGCGATCGTTCCCCGCGTCTTCGGGGGCCAGGTCGCGGCCCAGGCCCTCGTCGCCGCGGGCCGCACCGTCCCCGGTGATCGCCTCGCCCACTCCCTGCACGCGTACTTCCTGCGCGCGGGCGACCCGGGCGCGCCGATCGTCTACACCGTCGACCGCATCCGCGACGGCCGCTCCTTCACCACGCGCCGCGTCGTCGCCGTCCAGCACGGCCAGCCGATCTTCCACCTCTCGGCGTCCTTCCAGACGTACGAGGAGGGCATGGAGCACCAGGCGGACATGCCGCCGGCGCCGGACCCCGAGACGCTCCCGACGGCCGCCCAGATGCTGCCGAAGTACGCGGACCACTTCCTCGACCCGGGCGTCGTCGACCGCATGCTCGAAGCCCGTGCGGCGGTCGATCTGCGGTACGTCGACGCCCCTCCGTACGGCAGCGTCGGCGAACGGCGCGAGCCCCGCTCGCAGGTCTGGTTCCGTACGAACGGCAAGCTCGCCGACGACCCGCTTCTGCACGTCTGCCTCGCCACATACGTCTCCGACATGACACTGCTCGACTCGGTGCTGCTTGCCCACGGGCGCGGCGGCTGGGCGACCGGCGATGTGGTCGGCGCGTCGCTGGACCACGCGATGTGGTTCCACCGGCCCTTCCGGGCGGACGAATGGCTGCTGTACGACCAGGAGTCGCCGTCCGCGTCGGGCGGACGCGGCCTGGGCCAGGCCAGGATCTACACGCAGGACGGCCGGCTGGCGATCTCCGTCATCCAGGAGGGCGTGGTCCGGGTACCTCGCTGACCCGCCGACCCGCCGACTCGCCGACTCGCCGACCGCTGACGAGGTCCGCCGTCAGAGTGTGCCCGGAGGCGCCGCCCACCTCGTGGGCTGCCCAGTAGCCCTGGCGACGGTCTCAAAGTCCGCGTCGTAGTGCAGCACGGTCAGTCCGGCCAGCTCAGCGGTGGCGGCTACGAGCAGATCGACCGGACCGGCGCTGCGATGTTCGCCCCGCTCCGTCAGCAGCCGCTGCACGGCACGCGCGCGTCGGTATACGTCGTCGGGCACATGCGTCCAGTTGAAGAGCTCGGTGAGCAACTCCTCCTTGGCCAGCCGGTCCGCCAGCGACCGGGACGAGAAGAGCATCTCCAGCTCGGTGATCTCACACAGGCCGATCACGCCCTCGGCCAGGTGCCCACTCCAGTCCTCCCGGACCTGCTTGTTGGTCAGGATGCGGGCGGCGGCGGACGTGTCGATGAGGTGGGTGACAGGGCTCATCGACGGTAATTGTCCTTGTCGAGCAGGATGTCGAAATCGCCACGCTCACCCATGGCGGCGAGCTCTTCCAACGCGTTCAGGCGCCGACGGCGCTTGGCCACCTCGAGGAGAGCAGCGTTGACGGTGTCCTTCTTCGTCGTAGTGCCCAGTATCGACGCGGCCTCGCTGAGGGCGTCGTCGTCGACTTCTACATAAAGGTTCGACATCGCATATCCTCCCTAGGTCCCTCGCATATGGAGCATATATCGTCGAGCCCTCAGGCGCCGTCCGCCAGGCCCGCCGCGTCCAGCAGGTACTCCGTCATCGGGTCGTAGAAGCGCGGGTCGGTGACGTGGTCGTCGAGCGGGACCGTGACCTGGAGCGTGCCTTCCGCCTCCGCGATGAAGAGTGCCGGGTCGTTCGAGTCGGCGTACCCGACCGCGTCGATCCCGCGCTGTCCCGCGCAGCCCGCCCACCCGTGGTCGGCCACGACCAGGTCGGGCAGCGGCCGTCCCTCGTGCTCCATGCCGTTGAGGATCGCCGTCATCGGCTCGGGCGAGTGCGTGTGCCAGAGCGTCGCGCCGCGCTCCAGCATCGCGACGTCCGCGAACTGGAACACCATGCCCTCGTCGGCGGTGAGCCCGCCGGGGATCCGTACGATCTCGCAGCCCGCGCGGCGCAGCGCGTCCGCGGTCCGGCGGTGTACGTCGAGCAGCCCGCCCGGGTGTCCGGTCGCGAACAGCACGCGCTCCTTGCCCGCGGCGGCCTTGCGCAGCCGTGCCGCCATCCGCTCCAGCGCGTCGACCGTCAGTTCGGGGTCGATGGTGTCCTGGCCCATGCGGTGCTCGGGGTCGTCGCTGACGCCGCAGCGCTCGGCCATGACGGCGAGGACGTCCTGCTCGTCGGTCCAGCGGTCTCCGAGTTCGAGACCGAGCCAGTAGTGGCGGTCGCCGTTCGCGAGCTTTCGGTAGTGGGAGAGGTTGTTGTCGCGGGGGGTGGCGACGTCACCGGCGATGCGGGTGCGGGCGAGGTGGTCGACAAGGGCGGCGCGGCTGGGTATCGGCATGAGCCCATTGTGCCGTCCGCCTGCGACCCTCGTCCGGCAAAGCCGTCCCCGTGCCGCGAGGGGAAGCTCCGCAGGAGCCCCGCAGGAGCCCCGCCGAGCCTCAGGCGGCGACCCGAGGCGCCAGCGCCCCGAACGCACCATGTGCCAGCCTTCGCAGCAGCCCTTCCATCGCCGCCCGCCCCGGCAGCCCGTTGCCGTACGAACCGAGGTGCGGCGTGGAGTTCAGCAGCCCGAACACCGCGTGCACGGCGGACCGCGCCTCCGCCTCCGGTACGTCGGGATTCAGCTCCCGTACGACGGTGACCCAGAGTTCGACGTACTGCCGCTGAAGCTGGCGCACGCGCTTTCGGTCGCTCTCCCGGAGCCGGTCCAGCTCACGGTCGTGCAGGGTGATCAGCGGCCGGTCGTCGAGCGCGAAGTCGATGTGGCCGTCGATGAGGGAGCCCAGGACGGCCTGCGGGCTGTCGGCCGCCTCCGCGGCGGCGCGCTGGCGCCCGCCGTCCAGCAGCCGCTCGCTGATGCCGACGAGCAGCTCGGCGAGCATGGCGTCCTTGCCCGGGAAGTGGCGGTAGAGGCCGGGGCCGCTGATGCCGACGGCGGCGCCTATCTCGTCGACGCCCACGCCGTGGAAGCCGCGCTCGGCAAAGAGGCGTGCGGCCTCCTTGAGGATCTGCTCGCGGCGGGTCGGGGCCGCGACGCGGGCGGTGTTGGTGCTCATGAGGCCATTCTAAACCGTTCGGTTAGCGGTCGTTAACCTGACGGGGGCGCTCGCGGAAATGCGTGAACCACCGCAGCACCCACTCGACGGGCCCGAGCCGGTGGCGCCGCATCAGCCAACCGCTGAGGGCGAGCTGGGCGGCGTACACAACAAGCGCGACGCACACCGGAACGGCTATACCCGCGCGCCCGTACAGCCCGAGACCGTACCCGGTGAAGATCAGCGCCATGACCAGCGACTGCGTGAGGTAGTTGGTCAGGGCCATCCGCCCGGCGGGCGCGAGAACTCCGGCCACCCGCGCCCCGCCCGGCGTACCGAACCAGAGCAGCAACCCGGCGACGTACGCGGCGGTGAGCGCCGGGGCGACGACGACGCCCGTCATCGTGGCGAGTATTTCCCAGCGGACGGAGAGCGGGCCCGCCGCGCCGGAGGCCGAGAAGGCGGCGCCCGGCACGCCCACGCAGAGGCCGGCCCAGACGATACGCCGCAGGCTTGCCCTGTCGGCCCGCGTGAGCCACTGCCGCTTGCCGGCCGCGAGCCCCAGCAGGAACGCGGCGACGACGAAGCCGCTCATGATCACCAGCGCTACGGCGGCGAGCGGCAGCTGGCCCAGGTTCGCGCCGACGACATCAAGGAATCCGCCCCGGTAGGCGGCGGCGAGTTCGGCGGCCTCGGCCGCGACGGCCCTTTCGGTGTCCGCGTCGGGACCGGCCAGCGTCGCGAGCGCGCCGAACAGCAGCAGAAGCGTGCCGAAGACGCCCCACACCCAGAGGGCGGCCCGGTACGCCCCTTCGGGGGTGGCCCGGCGGGCGGCGAAGAGGATCAGGCCGAGCAGGGCATACGTCGTCAGGATGTCGCCGACGTAGAGGAACACCACGTGCAGTGCCCCGAGGACGAACAGCCCCAGCAGGCGCCGCGTCGTGCGCGGCCCGAAGCGGGCACCGGCGCGCTCGGCCGAGGCCGCCTGGAGCGTGAAGCTGTAGCCGAAGAGGAACGAGAAGAGCAGATAGAACTTGCTCTGCGCGAGGAAATCGATCAGCCACAGGGCCACGGCGTCAGGGGCGGCGGACGGGCGGCCGCCCAACAGGCCGTGGGAACCGGCCATCGTCAGGCTGTTGACGAGCAGGATGCCGAGGAGCGCGAACCCGCGGAGGGCGTCCACCTCCAGAATGCGCTGTCGCGCCTGCGGCCGCCCTGCCTCCGCGTCCGGTATCGCCGTGTCTCGCTGTGTCGTCACAAGTCCCGCCCCCGTGTGTAAGTCAGGTCAGATCCTGACATCCCTTGATCTTGATCGCGTCATACCGAAGGACGAATCCACAGCCCTGGACAGGGTGGTTAGCGGTCGTTAACCTGAAAGGGCGTTAACGCTCATTAACATCACATCGACCGGGCAAGGGGGCTCAGGAGATGCGGCAGGCACCGGTGCTGACCAGCACCGCCGATCCGGCAGCCGAGGCGTGGCGGGCCAATGAAGCGGCCCACGAGGAGCTCGTGGAGGGGCTGCGCGGGCGGCTCGCCGCGGCGCGGCTCGGCGGCGGTGAGAAGGCCCGCGCCCGGCACACCGCGCGCGGCAAGCTGCTCCCCCGCGACCGCGTGGACACACTCCTGGACCCCGGATCGCCCTTCCTGGAGCTGGCTCCGCTGGCGGCCGAGGGGATGTACGGCGGTGCGGCGCCGGCCGCCGGTGTGATCGCCGGGATCGGGCGGGTGAGCGGCCGCGAGGTGGTGATCGTCGCCAATGACGCCACGGTCAAGGGCGGCACGTACTACCCGATGACCGTCAAGAAGCACCTCCGCGCCCAGGAGGTCGCCCTCGAAAACCGCCTGCCCTGCCTGTACCTGGTGGACTCCGGCGGCGCCTTCCTCCCCATGCAGGACGAGGTCTTCCCGGACCGCGAGCACTTCGGGCGGATCTTCTACAACCAGGCCCGCATGTCCGGGGCGGGCATTCCGCAGATCGCTGCGGTGCTCGGCTCCTGCACGGCGGGCGGGGCGTACGTACCGGCGATGAGCGACGAGGCCGTGATCGTGCGGAACCAGGGCACGATCTTCCTGGGCGGGCCGCCGCTGGTGAAGGCCGCCACGGGCGAGGTCGTCACGGCGGAGGAGCTGGGCGGCGGCGAGGTCCACTCCCGCACGTCGGGCGTCACCGACCACCTGGCGGAGGACGACGCCCACGCCCTGCGCATCGTCCGGAACATCGTCGCGACGCTTCCCGAGCGCGGCCCTTTGCCGTGGTCGGTCGAGCCCGTCGAGGAGCCGAAGGTCGACCCTGCCGGGCTGTACGGCGCGGTGCCGGTGGACTCCCGTACGCCCTATGACGTGCGTGAGGTCATCGCTCGTACGGTCGACGGCTCACGCTTCCAGGAGTTCAAGGCGGAGTTCGGTCAGACGCTGATCACCGGCTTCGCGCGGATCCACGGGCATCCGGTCGGCATCGTCGCCAACAACGGCATCCTGTTCTCCGAATCCGCCCAGAAGGGCGCGCACTTCATCGAGCTGTGCGACCAGCGCGGCATCCCCCTCCTCTTCCTCCAGAACATCTCGGGCTTCATGGTCGGCAGGGACTACGAGGCGGGCGGCATCGCCAAGCACGGCGCGAAGATGGTGACGGCGGTGGCGTGCACGCGCGTCCCGAAGCTGACGGTCGTCGTCGGCGGGTCGTACGGCGCGGGCAACTACTCGATGTGCGGCCGGGCGTACTCACCCCGCTTCCTGTGGATGTGGCCCAACGCGAAGATCTCGGTGATGGGCGGCGAGCAGGCCGCTTCGGTCCTCGCGACGGTCAAGCGGGACCAGTTGGAGGCGCGGGGCGAGGAGTGGCCGGCCGCTGAGGAAGAGGCCTTCAAGTCCCCGATCCGCGACCAGTACGAGGCCCAGGGCAATGCCTACTACGCGACGGCGCGGCTGTGGGACGACGGGGTGATCGACCCGCTGGAGACCCGGCAGGTGGTGGGCCTGGCCCTGACGGCCTGCGCCAACGCGCCGCTGCCCGAGCCCGCCTTCGGCATCTTCCGGATGTGAGAGACAAATGACGATGTTCGACACAGTGCTCGTCGCCAACCGCGGCGAGATCGCGGTCCGCGTCATCCGCACGCTGCGGGAGCTGGGCGTGCGCTCGGTGGCCGTGTTCAGCGACGCGGACGCGGATGCCCGTCATGTACGGGAGGCGGACACGGCGGTCCGTATCGGCCCGGCGGCCGCGTCGGCCTCCTACCTGCGCACGGACCGGCTGCTGGAGGCGGCGGCCCGTACCGGCGCGCAGGCCGTCCACCCGGGCTACGGCTTCCTCGCCGAGAACGCCGGGTTCGCGCAGGCGTGCGCGGACGCGGGCCTCGCCTTCATCGGCCCTCCCGCCTCCGCCATCGCCCTCATGGGCGACAAGATCCGGGCGAAGGAGACGGTACGGGCGGCGGGCGTGCCGGTCGTTCCCGGCTCGTCCGGCAGCGGGCTGACCGATGCCGAACTGGCCGCGGCGGCGCGGGAGATCGGCATGCCGGTCCTGCTGAAGCCGTCGGCCGGCGGTGGCGGCAAGGGCATGCGCCTCACGCGGGTCGAGTCGGCGCTGGCCGACGAGATCGCGGCGGCGCGGCGCGAGGCGCGGGCGTCGTTCGGCGACGACACACTGCTGGTGGAGCGGTGGATCGACCGCCCCCGGCACATCGAGATCCAGGTCCTGGCGGACGCCCACGGAAACGTGGTCCACCTCGGCGAGCGCGAATGCTCCCTGCAACGCCGCCACCAGAAGATCATCGAAGAGGCCCCGTCGGTACTCCTCGACGAGGCGACCCGCGCGGCGATGGGCGAGGCGGCGGTCCAGGCGGCACGCTCGTGCGGCTACCGGGGTGCGGGCACGGTGGAGTTCATCGTCCCGGGGAACGACCCGTCGTCGTACTTCTTCATGGAGATGAACACCCGCCTCCAGGTGGAGCACCCGGTGACGGAGCTGATCACCGGCCTGGATCTGGTGGAGTGGCAGTTGCGGGTGGCGGCCGGCGAGGAACTCCCCTTCACGCAGAAGGACGTCACCCTCACCGGACACGCGGTGGAGGCCCGCATCTGCGCGGAGGACCCTTCCCGCGGCTTCCTCCCCTCCGGCGGTACGATCCTCGCCCTGCACGAGCCGCAGGGCGACGGCGTACGCACGGACTCCGGGCTCACCGAGGGCACGGAGGTCGGCAGCCTCTACGACCCGATGCTCTCCAAGGTCATCGCGTACGCCCCGGACCGCGCCACGGCCCTGCGCCGGCTGCGCGCCGCCCTCGCGGACACGGTCACCCTGGGCGTACCGACGAACGCGGGCTTCCTGCGCCGCCTGCTGGCCCACCCGGACGTGGTCTCGGGGGCGCTGGACACGGGTCTGGTCGAACGCGACGCGGACGGCCTGATCCCGGACGGAATCCCGCCCGAGGTGTACGCGACGGCGGCGCTGCTGCGGGCCGGGGGGACGGCTCCGGTCCTCCGGGGCGCTGGGCAGGTCCCGGCCGGCGCCGGCAGCACACCGCATTGGACGGACCCCTTCTCCGCCCGCACGGGCTGGCGCCTGGGCGGCACGCCCGCCTGGACGGTGCACCACGTGCGAGTCCCGGGCCACGACCCGGTGGTGATCCGCCTGCGCAGCACGGCGGCGGGCCTGGAGCTCCAGCTCCCCGACCCGCACCCGACAGCCCCGGACCTGGCAACCGCCATCCCCCTGGAACCGGTGACGCCGAACGGCGCGCAGCTGCCGCCCCGGGGGCCCGGGGACCTGCCCCCTCTCGCGGCGGAGCCGCAGGTGTCACAGCCGGGCAGCGGCGGGGTGGGGGAAGAGAAGCTGTCCACCCGCGCGCGCCTCGTCAGCGCCGACGCCGACACCGTCACCGTCGAACTCGCCGGCGTCACGCACACCTTCAGCCACGCGACCAGCCCGGAGGGCACCTGGCTGGGCCGGGACGGGGACGCCTGGCACGTCCAGGTCCACGACCCCGTCGAGGCCGGCCTGACCGGCGCCGCCCGCTCGGGCGTCGACACCCTCGCCGCGCCCATGCCCGGCACCGTCACCGTCGTCAAGGTGGCCGTCGGGGAGCAGGTCGACGCCGGGCAGAGCCTGCTCGTCGTCGAGGCGATGAAGATGGAGCACGTCATCTCCGCCCCGCACGCCGGCACCGTCACCGAGCTCGACGTGACGCCGGGCTCCACCGTCGCCATGGACCAGGTCCTGGCCGTCGTCACGCCCCAGCCGCAGGAGGAGTCATGACCGAGGGGCTGCCCATGCGCCTGCCGGCGACGGGCCTTCCGGCTCACGTACGCATCCACGAAGTCGGCGCCCGCGACGGCCTCCAGAACGAGAAGACCGTCGTACCGACCGAGGTGAAGGCGGAGTTCATCCACCGGCTCGCCGACGCCGGTCTGAGCACCGTCGAGGCGACCAGCTTCGTGCACCCCAAGTGGGTGCCCCAGCTGGCCGATGCCGAGGACCTGTTCCCGCTCCTGCACGACTTGCGGGGGACCGCCGAGCTCCCCGTCCTCGTACCGAACGCCCGCGGCCTCGACCGCGCCCTCGCCCTCGGCGCGCGCCGCATCGCCGTGTTCGGGAGCGCCACCGAGACCTTCGCGAGCCGCAACCTCAACCGGACCGTCGACGAGTCGCTCGCCATGTTCGAGCCGGTCGTCGCCCGCGCCAAGCAGGACGGCATCCACGTACGCGGCTACCTCTCCATGTGCTTCGGCGACCCCTGGGAAGGCGCGGTCCCGGTCCCCCAAGTCGTCAGGGTCGCCAAGGCGCTCCTCGACCTCGGCTGCGACGAGCTGAGCCTCGGCGACACGATCGGCGTGGCCACCCCCGGCCACGTACAGAGCCTGCTCGCCCACCTCAACGAGGCCGGGGTCCCGACCCCCGCTATCGGCGTGCACTTCCACGACACGTACGGCCAGGCCCTCGCCAACACGCTCGCCGCGCTCCAGCACGGCGTCACCACCGTGGACGCCTCGGCGGGCGGCCTCGGCGGCTGCCCGTACGCGAAGAGCGCCACCGGAAATCTCGCCACCGAAGACCTCGTGTGGATGCTCGACGGCCTCGGAATCGAAACCGGGGTCGACCTCGGCCGTCTCACCGCCACCAGCGCGTGGATGGCCGACCGGCTGGGCCGCCCCAGCCCCTCCCGCACCGTGCGTGCCCTGTCCCACAAGGAGTCGTAGCCATGCCCCTCGACCACCGCCTCTCCCCCGAACACGAAGAACTCCGCCGCACGGTCGAGGAGTTCGCCCACGACGTCGTCGCCCCGAAGATCGGCGACCTCTACGAGCGCCACGAGTTCCCGTACGAGATCGTCCGCGAGATGGGCCGCATGGGCCTCTTCGGCCTGCCCTTCCCCGAGGAGTACGGCGGCATGGGCGGCGACTACCTCGCGCTCGGCATCGCCCTCGAAGAACTGGCCCGCGTCGACTCATCGGTGGCCATCACCCTCGAAGCGGGCGTCTCGCTCGGCGCGATGCCCGTCTTCCGCTTCGGCACGGAAGAGCAGAAGCGCGAATGGCTGCCGCGCCTGTGCTCGGGCGAACTGCTGGGCGCGTTCGGCCTGACCGAACCGGACTGCGGCTCGGACGCCGGCGGCACGAAGACCACCGCACGCCGCGAAGGCGACGAGTGGGTCATCAACGGCTCCAAGTGCTTCATCACCAACTCCGGTACGGACATCACCGGCCTGGTCACCGTCACCGCCGTGACGGGCCGCAAGCCCGACGGGAAGCCGGAGATCTCCGCGATCATCGTCCCGTCCGGCACCCCCGGCTTCACCGTCGCCGCCCCGTACTCCAAGGTCGGCTGGAACGCCTCGGACACCCGCGAGCTGTCCTTCTCCGACGTACGTGTCCCGCTCGCCAACCTCCTCGGCGAAGAGGGCCGGGGTTACGCCCAGTTCCTGCGCATCCTCGACGAGGGCCGCGTCGCGATCTCGGCACTCGCGACGGGCCTGGCCCAGGGCTGCGTCGACGAATCCGTGGCGTACGCGAAGGAGCGTCACACCTTCGGCCGCCCGATCGGCTCCAACCAGGCGATCCAGTTCAAGATCGCCGACATGGAGATGCGTGCCCACATGGCGCGCATCGGCTGGCGCGACGCCGCGTCACGCCTGGTCCAGGGCGAGCCGTTCAAGAAGGAGGCGGCGCTCGCGAAGCTGTACTCCTCCACGGTCGCGGTCGACAACGCCCGCGAGGCCACCCAGATCCACGGCGGCTACGGCTTCATGAACGAGTACCCGGTGGCCCGCATGTGGCGCGACTCCAAGATCCTTGAGATCGGGGAGGGCACGAGCGAGGTCCAGCGCATGCTGATCGCCCGCGAACTGGGCCTCACCGGCTGACGCCCGACCGGCCCCCGCACCACAAGGCCCCGCACCACAAGGCCACACGGTGCGGGGCCGGGAGCCCGTCAGATCGCCTGGAGCTTGTTCGTGAAGACGTGGTTGCCGACGTCGCGGCCGAGCTGCAAACCGTCGGTGGCGTCCCAGCGGTAGTGCACGCCCAGGTAGAGGCGGCTCATGGCGTTCTCCTCCTCGGCGTGTCGGAAGCCGGTGAACCTTCGAGAGCGCACGGGTGACTTGGTGTCGTCTGTCCTGCCCTCGAACGCGATCGCGTCGGTCTTGAAGTACGCCCGCATGATCGTGCCCCACGCCCCGGCGAACGTGGCGTGCCCCGAGGCCCAGGCGGGGAAGCACGGCGTCGCGCCGAGAGGCTGCCAGGCCGCGTCACCAAGGCCCTCGCGGATGGCCGAGACCGGCCGCCACAAGTCGATCTCCGTACGGTACTTCACGTCCCACTCCGCGATCGCGGCGTCCGCGAGGGCCAGCGAGAGAAGCGCGAACAGCCGGGCGTTCTCATAGGTGTCCAGCTTCCGCAGCGCGGCGACGACGCGCGTGTGGTCGATCAGCTGCCCCGGCGGCTTGTACGTCCGGTCGGCGTCGTTCGCCCAGAACCACGCGGCGGCGGTCTTGTCGGCGTCACGGTCGGCGGTCGAAGCGGTGGCCGAACCCACCCGGCGGACCTCCTCGACCTGCCTGCGGTACTCCTCACTGGCGAGGAGGCCTTCGTACGTACCGAAGCGCTCCGGCGTCGGTGGCCGGAAATGCGCGCCGGCCGGGATGGCGAAGGGCTCCACCAGCCCCCAGTAGGGGTCGACCGCGTCGCTCTCCTGCGAGCAGCCCGCACCGCCGGTCGGACGCCAGGCGCCGGGTTTTCCGTCGACGCTGTACGCGTCCTCGTTGGCCGACCCGTCGAGCAGTCGGTGGTCCCAGACCCGCTTGGCCGTGGGCTCCGCGACCAGCGGCTTGATGATGTCGAAGGCGGTCCAGTCGTTGCCGAACCGGTCCTTGAAGCGCTGGTTGACGAACAGGCTCTCGTTCGGGAAGAGCCGCACGAGAATGTCGCGGGCCGTGAACCCGATCACGCGTTCCTGCTCGTCCGGGCCCTGCTGGAAGGGCGCCCCGGAGTACTTGGGCGCTTCCAGGTACGGCCGGTAACTCATCTTGTACCAGGTGTTGTAGTACGCACTGACGGCGTCGAACATCGCCACGTTGGTCATGGCTGCCGCACGCGCGAGCGGCCCCGGTCCGACACCGGTCTGCTTCCTGAACAGGTCCAGCAGGACGCCGTTCCAGTAGTGGACGGGGTCGCCCACGAAGGCGGCCGCCCGGGCGGACGCGGGCCTGGGCGCCGCGCCGGCGTGGCGGGCGGTGGCCGGCAGCGCGGTGAGCGCACCGGTCGCGGCCAGCAGGCCAAGGGCGCGCCTGCGGCTGAGTAAGGGTCTCGCGTACGGCTCCATGGGTCGTCCCCCTCGTCTCGGCATGGATGCGCCGGCGCGGGGCCCCCGTGTGTCCCGTCCCCGTGCCGGCACTGCGAGAGCCTAGGGCGGGCGCGGGGGCGGGCGCGTCGCACGCAGGGTTGATGTCCTTGTGGACTACGGCGGTACACGAACAGCCGGCCGGGGCCTCGGGGCACCGTCAGCCCGGCCTGGGGCGCCGTCAGCCCGGGTCCGGCGCGCCGGGTACGACAAGGCCGGTCTCGTAGGCGAGCACCACGGCCTGCGCGCGGCTGGACAGGCCGAGCTTCGTCATCGTCCGGTTGAGATGGGTCTTGACCGTCGACTCGCTGATGACGAGCTTGCCGGCGATCTCCGGGTTCGACAGACCGGTGGCGACGAAGCGCAGCACTTCCAGCTCGCGCGAGGTGAGCACGGACAGGGGGTCCGGACGCGCCGGCTCGGCGGCCCGGACCAGCGGGGAGTGCAGGTACGACTCGATCAGGCGGCGCGTGACGGTGGGTGCGAACAGCAGGTCACCGGTGGCGACCACGCCGATGGCAGTCAGCAGCCGCTCGGGTCCGGCGGCCTTGAGCAGGAATCCGCTGGCTCCGGCCCGTAGGGCGGCGTACACGTACTCGTCCAGGTCGAAGGTGGTCAGCACCATGATCTTGGGCGGAGGGTCCCCGGCCTCCGCGAGGATGCGCTCGGTGGCGGTGATGCCGCTCATGCCCGGCATGCGGATGTCCATGAGGATCACTTCCGGGCGCAGCAGCGACGCCAGCCGTACGGCCTCCTCGCCGTCAGCCGCCTCGCCGGCCACCTCGATCCCCGGAGCCGCCCTGAGCAGCGCCGCGAGGCCCGCCCGGATGAGGTCCTGGTCGTCGACAACGAGCACCGTGGTCACAGCGGTCGGTTCCCCCTTCACCGAGCCGGCGTTCCCCGGCCCGTCAACCTCCTTTCTGCACACCGGGTGCGCGCCGCGCGGGCAGTACGAGTCCGACCTCGAACCCTCCCTCGCGCCGCGGCCCCGCGGACAGACTCCCGCCGTAGAGCTTGGCGCGCTCCCGCATGCCGATCAAGCCATGGCCGTGCCCGGCGCCGAATCCGGCAGGATCCGTACCGCCGCGGATGCCGTCGTCGGTGACGGTGATGCGTACCTCGTCCGGCCGGTAGTCGGCCTCGACGTCCACGCGCCGGGCCGTGGGGGCGTGCTTGAGCACGTTGGTGAGCGCCTCCTGGACTATCCGGTACGCGCACAGTTCGGCTCCCGGTGCCAGCGGACGTGCCTGCCCCGTGACCCGCAGCCGCACCGGGACGCCCGCGTCCCGTACCCGCCGGGTCAGTTCGTCCAGCCGGCCGAGGCCGGGAGCGGGCGCGAACCCGTCGCCGGTATCGCCCTCCACCTCCGGGTCCGCGCGGAGCAGCGACAGCGTGCGGCGCATCTCGTGCAGCGCCTCGCGCGTCGTCTCGCCCACCGTGCGCAGGGCGTTCTCCGCCGTGGCCGGGTCGGAGGTGACGACGTACTGGGCCAGCCCCGCCTGGACGGAGATGACGGACAGGTGGTGGGCGACGACGTCGTGGAGCTCCCGGGCGATGCGTACGCGCTCGTCGGTGACGGCCCGTCGCGCCCGCTCCTCCTGTTCCCGCTCCAGCTGGGCGGCGAGGACGGCCAGTTGCGCGTTGCGTTCGGCGAGATGCCGGGCCGCGGTACCGAACCAGCAGATTCCTGCGGGAATCACCACACTCTGGGCGATCACCGTCGGCATGGAACTGCCCTCGCGGGCCCAGCCGCCGTACCACCAGGTCAGGCTGACGAGGAAGGCGCAGGCGGCCGTCGTGCGCGGCGTACGCAAGGAAGCGACGGTGTAGAGGGCCATCAGCGAGCCGAACGAGTTCACGACCGGCCAGTAGCCGAGGTGGATGTAGAGGGCCCACAGGGCGGACAGCACGGCCATTACGGCGACGGGTGACCGCCTGCGCACCACCAGCGGAAGGTTGACCAGCCAGATGAGGGCGACGCCGGTCCGGTCCATCTCCCGCCACCCCGGGGGCGGATGCTCGTGACCGAGCAGCAGACTGACGCCCACGTACGACAGCGTGAGAATCGCGTCCACGACGAGCGGGGGAATCCGGCGACGCGACCCGGCCCGCCAGGCCTTCGAGAGCATCGGCGCAGCGTAGCGCCAACACCCGGGCACAAAGGGTGACTTACGCGCGCCCGCTGCGATCCGTGCGCGCCGGGACGTCTCTTCAGGGCCTGGGCGGGCGGTCGCACCCCGGGCAATTCCCGAGGCCGGCCCCTGGACAACGTGTGAGGTTAGGCTAACCTACCCTCGGACTTGTCCCGTGGTGGACCCCGCACGTATGAAAGCAGACACCGTCATGCCTCACGCCCGAGCTTCCCACCTTTCCCGTCGCAACCTGCTGGCCGTCGGCGGTGCCCTCGGCATCGGCGCCGCGCTGACCGCCTGCGGCGAGACCTCCGCGAAAAGCGAGGACAAGGCCGCGGGGAAGTCGGGGCCGTGGTCCTTCAAGGACGACCGCGGCAAGACGGTGAAGAGCCCCGCCACTCCCAAGAACATCGTCGCGTTCACCGGCGTCGCCGCCGCGCTCCACGACTTCGGCGTTGAGGTCAAGGGCGTGTTCGGCCCGACCAAGACCGCCGACGGCAAGGCCGACGTCCAGGCCGGTGACCTCGACATCAGCAAGGTCAAGATCATCGGAAACGTCTACGACGAGTTCAATGTCGAGGCCTACGTCGCCCTGAACCCCGACCTGCTGGTCACGGCCATGTGGGAGAAGGACAAGCTCTGGTACGTCCCCGAGGCGTCCACCGCGAAGATCCTCAAGGTCGCTCCGAGCGTCGCCCTGTGGGCCGCGGAGACCACCATCCCCAAGGCGATCCAGCGCCACGCCGACCTCGCCGAGTCGCTCGGCGCCGACGTCACGGCCAAGAAGACCACCGACGCCAAGGCCCGCTTCGAGAAGGCCGCCGAGCGCCTGCGCCAGGCCGCCAAGGCCAACCCGAAGGTCAAGGTCATGATCGGCTCCGCGAGCCCGGACCTCTTCTACGTCTCCCTCGCGAAGATGTCCGCGGACACGCTCTACTTCCAGGAGCTGGGCGTGAAGTTCGTCGAGCCGAAGGTGGACGCGGCCGGCTTCTTCGAGAGCCTGAGCTGGGAGAACGTCGACAAGTACAAGGCCGACATCATCATGATGGACAACCGGACCGGCGTCCTGCAGCCGTCCGCCCTCAAGGACAAGCCCACCTGGACCCGCCTGCCCGCCGTCAAGGCCGGCCAGGTCGTACCGCGCACCACGGAGCCGATCTACTCCTACGACAAGTGCGCGCCGATCCTCGAGGACCTCGCCGAGGCCATCGAGAAGGCCAAGAAGGTCGCCTGACGATGACAGGGACTGAGGTCGCCGCCGCCGTCACCATCGTCCCGTTCCGCTTCTTCGGCCTGACGGTCGTACGGACGCGACGGCTCAGCACCTCCCTGCTCAGGGTCACGTTCGGAGGCGAGGACCTGCGGGCCTTCGCCTCCGGGGGCCGCGACCAGAGCCTCTCGCTCTTCCTGCCGCACCCCGGCCAGCCGGAGCCGGTGCTTCCGCCGGAGACCGAGCCGGACTGGTTCGGGGCGTACCGCGCGCTGCCCGACGACGTACGCGCGGTCATGCGCTCGTACACCCTGCGCGAGCAGCGCCGCGCCGCCGACGGAGCACAGGCCGACGAGGTCGACATCGACTTCGCGCTCCACGGCGACGGCGGACCCGCCTGCCGCTGGGCGGCGAAGGCGCGTCCGGGCGACCGTGTCGTGGTCCTCGGCCCCGCGATCGAGGACAACACCGCCGTGCGCTTCCGCCCTCCCGAGGACACCGACTGGGTCCTGATGTGGGCGGACGAGACGGCTCTGCCGGCCGCCGCGGCCGCCCTGGAGTGGCTGCCGGCCGGGACGAAGGCCAAGGTCTGGATCGAGGTCCAGCACGCCGACGACCGCTTGGAGCTGACCACGGCGGCCGCCGCCGACATCACCTGGCTGGTACGGGACGAAAACGCGCCCGCCGCGGTTGACGCCGTACGCGCCGTGCCCGACGCCGAGTTGCCCGAAGGTACGCCGTACACCTGGATCGCGGGTGAGTCCTCGGCCGTACGGGCGCTGCGCCGCCATCTCGTCCGGGAGCGCGAGTTCGACCGCAAGCGTGTGACGTTCGTAGGCTATTGGCGTCGCGGGCTGAGCGAGGAGCAGCTCCGCGAGCGGGCGGAAGAGGAAGAGGCGTAGGCGACAAGCCTCGTACGCTTCACTGCAACAGCTGAGTCCCCTGGGGGGCGAGGGTCGTTGCGAGGTCAAGTTAGGTTAGGCTAACCTTACTTACACATCGCGCCCTCGCCCCCCTCTCCTGTCCTGAGGACGCGTTGAATTCCCGTACCCGGGAGGACAGTTCATGCGCTCACACCTGCTCAATGACACGACCGCCGAGCGGTATCGCCGGACCGCCATCGCCGCGGTCGAGCGGGTGGCGGACAAACTCGCCGCGACCGACCGGCCGTTCACCGGCATCACTCCGGAGCAGCTCGCCCCCGAGTTCGACGCGATAGACCTCGACCGGCCGCTCGGTGACATCACCTCCGCCCTGGACGAGCTCGAATCCGTCTACCTCCGCGACGCGGTCTACTTCCACCACCCGCGCTACCTCGCGCACCTCAACTGCCCGGTCGTCATCCCGGCCGTCGCCGCCGAGGCCGTGCTCTCCGCCGTGAACTCCTCCCTCGACACGTGGGACCAGAGCGCGGGCGCCACCCTCATCGAGCGCCGCCTGGTCGACTGGACGGCGAGCCGCATCGGCTTCGGTACGAACGCCGAGACCAACGCCGACGGCGTCTTCACGAGCGGCGGCTCCCAGTCCAACCTCCAGGCCCTGCTCCTCGCCCGCGAGGAGGCCAAGAGCGACGACTCGGCCAAGCTGCGCGTCTTCGCCTCCGAGTGCGGCCACTTCAGCGTCCAGAAGTCCGCGAAACTCCTCGGCCTCTCCCCCGAGGCCGTCGTCGCGATCCCCTGCGACGGCGACAAGCGCATGCAGACCGTGGCCCTCGCCCGCGAGCTGGCCCGCTGCGCGAGCGAGGGCCTCGTCCCGATGGCCGTCGTCGCCACCGCCGGCACCACCGACTTCGGCTCCATCGACCCGCTCCCCGAGATAGCCGAGCTGTGCGAGCTGTACGGCGCCTGGATGCATGTCGACGCGGCGTACGGCTGCGGGCTGCTGGCCTCCCGCAGCCGCCGCCACCTCCTCGACGGCATCGAGCACGCCGACTCGGTCACCGTCGACTACCACAAGTCCTTCTTCCAGCCCGTGAGTTCGAGCGCGCTGCTGGTCCGCGACGGCGCCACCCTGCGCCACGCGACGTACCACGCCGACTACCTCAACCCGCGCCGGATGGCCGAGGAGCGCATACCCAACCAGGTCGACAAGTCCCTCCAGACCACCCGCCGCTTCGACGCCCTCAAGCTGTGGATGACCCTGCGCACCATGGGCGCGGACGGTGTCGGCGAGCTCTTCGACGAGGTGTGCGACCTGGCCGCCGACGGCTGGCAGCTGCTCGCCGGCGACCCGCGCTACGACGTCGTCGTCCAGCCCACCCTCTCCACCCTCGTCTTCCGCTACATCCCGGCCGACGTCACCAGCCCCGCGGTGATCGACCGCGCCAACCTCTACGCCCGCAAGGCGCTGTTCGCCTCCGGCGACGCCGTCGTGGCCGGGACGAAGGTCGGCGGCAAGCACTACCTGAAGTTCACCCTTCTCAACCCCGAGACGACGCTGACCGACATCGCGGCCGTACTCGACCTCATCGCCGGCCACGCCGAGCAGTACCTGGGAGAGTCCCTTGTCCACGCCTCTTGAGCCTCATGCGCCTCTTGATTTCATCGGTATCGGACTCGGTCCGTTCAACCTCGGCCTCGCCTGCCTGAGCGAGCCGATCGACGAGCTCAAAGGTCTCTTCCTGGAGACCAAGCCGAACTTCGAGTGGCACGCCGGTATGTTCCTCGAAGGCGCCCACCTCCAGACGCCGTTCATGTCGGACCTGGTCACGATGGCCGACCCGACCTCGCCGTACTCCTTCCTCCAGTACCTGAAGGAGTCCGGACGGCTGTACTCCTTCTACATCCGCGAGAACTTCTATCCGCTGCGGACCGAGTACAACGACTACTGCCGCTGGGCCGCCGCGAAGCTGAGCAACATCCGCTTCAACCAGACGGTCGCCTCGGTCGAGTACGACGCCGGGTCCGAGCTGTACGTCGTCCGCACCCAGGACACCACCTACCGCGCCCGCCACGTGGTCCTGGGCACCGGCACCCCGCCGTACATCCCGGACGCCTGCCAGGACCTCGGCGGCGACTTCATCCACAACTCGCGCTACGTGAGCGGCAAAGAAGCGCTCCAGGCCAAGAAGTCCATCACCCTGGTCGGCAGCGGCCAGAGCGCGGCGGAGATCTTTTACGACCTCCTCTCCGAGATCGACGTGCACGGCTACCGGCTCAACTGGGTCACCCGCTCGCCGCGCTTCTTCCCGCTGGAGTACACCAAGCTCACGCTGGAGATGACCTCCCCGGAGTACGTCGACTACTTCCACGCGCTCCCGGAGGCGACCCGCTACCGCCTGGAGTCGGAGCAGAAGAACCTCTTCAAGGGCATCGACTCCGAGCTGATCAACGCCATCTTCGACCTGCTCTACCAGAAGAGCCTCAAGGGCCCGGTCCCCACCCGTCTCCTCACCAACTCCTCCCTCAACACCGCGAGCTACGACGCCGAGACCGCGACGTACAGCCTCGGACTGCGCCAGGAGGAGCAGGGCAAGGACTTCGAGCTGAGCACCGAGGGCCTCGTCCTCGCGACCGGCTACCGCTACCGCCCGCCCGCGTTCCTGGAGGGCGTACGGGACCGGATCCGCTGGGACGGTCAGGGCCGTTACGACGTGGCCCGCAACTACAGCATCGACACGACGGGACGCGGCATCTTCCTCCAGAACGCCGCCGTCCACACCCACAGCATCACCTCACCCGACCTGGGCATGAGCGCGTACCGCAACGCCTTCATCATCGGTGAGCTGCTGGGCTCCGAGTACTACCCGGTCGAGAAGGCCATCGCTTTCCAGGAGTTCGCCATATGAGCACCACCAGCAACAGCGCATTCACCATCCGCCCCCTCGACCCGTTCGCGGACGCGGAACTCCTGCACGGCTGGGTCACCCACCCCAAAGCCGCCTTCTGGATGATGCAGGACGCGTCGCTGCCGGACGTCGAGCGCGAGTACATGGCGATATCCGCGGCCGAGCACCACGACGCCTACATCGGTCTGTACGAGGGCGAGCCCGCCTTCCTCATGGAGCGGTACGACCCGGCCCACGTCGAGCTGGTCGGCCTGTACGACGCGCAGCCCGGCGACGTCGGCATGCACTTCCTGGTCGCGCCGACCGACAAGCCCGTGCATGGCTTCACGCGCTCCGTGATCACCGCGGTGATGGAGACCCTGTTCGACGACCCGGCCACCCGCCGCGTCGTCGTCGAGCCCGACGTACGCAACGCCGCCGTCCACCGCCTCAACGAGGCCGTCGGCTTCGAGATCGTCGAGAAGATCGCCAAGCCGGAGAAGGACGCGTATCTGAGCGTCTGCACGCGCGAAAGCTTCAACGCCGCTGTGGGAGCCGCCCTGTGAACCCCGCCGACGTGACCCCCGCCGCCGTGACCCCCGCCGACGCCGTCTCCCACCTCACCCCCGAGCACTGGGCCCACGCGAGCCGCCTGCTCGTCCGCAAGGCCCTCGCCGAGTTCTCCCACGAGCGCCTGCTCACCCCCGAGCCCCTCGGCAACGACCGGTATTCCATTCGCAGCGACGACGGCAAGACCGAGTACCGCTTCGCCGCCCGCCGCCACGAGCTGGACCACTGGCAGGTCTTCGCCGAGTCCATCACCCGCCACCGCGACGGCGCCGAGATCCCCGTCGACGCGCTCGAATTCTTCATCGAGCTGCGCGAGGCGCTCGGCCTGAGCGCGGAGGTCCTCCCCGTCTACCTGGAGGAGATCAGCTCCACCCTCTCCGGTACGGCGTACAAGCTCACCAAGACGCCCATCACGGCCGCCGCCCTCACCCGCGCCGGTTTCCAGGCCATCGAGACCGGGATGACCGAGGGCCACCCCTGCTTCGTCGCCAACAACGGCCGGCTCGGCTTCGGCATCAACGAGTACCGCGCGTACGCCCCCGAGACCGCCGCCCCCGTCCAGCTGATCTGGCTGGCCGCCCGCCGCGACCACGCCACCTTCACGGCCGGCGCCGGGCTCGACTACGAGAGCTTCGTACGCGAGGAACTGGGCGACGCGACCATCGACCGGTTCGCGGCGACGCTGGCCGGCCTCGGCCTCGACATGGCCGGCTACTACCTCATCCCCGTCCACCCCTGGCAGTGGTGGAACAAGCTGTCCGTCACCTTCTCCGCCGAGGTCGCCCAGCAGCGCCTCGTCTGCCTCGGCGCGGGCGACGACACGTACCTCGCCCAGCAGTCGATCCGTACCTTCTTCAACACCAGCGACCCGGCCAAGCACTACGTCAAAACAGCCTTGTCCGTCATCAACATGGGCTTCATGCGCGGACTTTCGGCCGCCTACATGGAGGCCACGCCCGCCATCAACGACTGGCTGGCCGGCCTGATCGCGAACGACGAGACCCTCCAGGGAACCGGCCTGACGATCATCCGCGAGCGCGCGGCCATCGGCTACCACCACCGCCAGTACGAGGCCGCCACCGCCAAGGGCTCCCCGTACCTGAAAATGCTCGCCGCACTCTGGCGCGAGAGCCCCGTCCCCGCCCTCGCGCCGGGCGAGCGCCTCGCCACCATGGCGTCGCTGCTGCACACCGACCACGACGGCGCGTCCTTCGCGGGTGCCCTGATCGCCGAGTCGGGTCTCGATCCGGCCAACTGGCTGCGGCGCTACCTCCACGCGTACCTCACGCCGCTGCTGCACAGCTTCTACGCCTACGACCTGGTCTACATGCCGCACGGCGAGAACGTCATCCTCGCCATCGAGGACGGCGTCGTCACCCGCGCCGTCTTCAAGGACATCGCGGAAGAGATCTGCGTGATGGACCCGGACGCCGTACTGCCGCCCGCCGTCGAGCGCGTGCGCGCCGAGGTGCCGGAGGACATGAAGCTGCTGTCGATCTTCACCGACGTCTTCGACTGCTTCTTCCGCTTCCTCGGCGCCACGCTCGTCACCGACGGCGTACTCGACGAGGACACCTTCTGGCAGGCGGTCGCGGACTGCGTGGCCGACTACCAGGAGGCCCACCCTCACCTCGCGGACAAGTTCAAGCAGTACGACATGTTCGCGCCCGAATTCGCGCTGTCCTGCCTGAACCGGCTCCAGCTGCGCGACAACAAGCAGATGGTCGACCTTCAGGACCCGGCGGGCGCGCTCCAGCTCGTCGGCACCCTCACCAACCCGATCGCGCGGTTCGCACGCGCCTGACCGGGACGAATGACGGGCGGGCGCCCGTGTCCAAGGCCCTCACGGACGCCCGCCGCACCATCCGACGATCCGGTTACTCCGCAGGCCAGGGCACCTGCGGTGAGCGGTAGTAGTCGATGCCGAGTGCGGACATCCGCGGCCCCTGGGCCGCCAGCCGCATCTTGTACGTGTCCCAGTCGTGCGTGGCAGCCGGCGACCAGCCCAGCTCGGCGATGCCCGGCAGCCTCGGGAACGCCATGTACTCGACCTGGTCATTGGTCCACAGCGTCTCGGACCACATCGGCGCCTCGACTCCCAGGACGGACTCGGCGGGCGCGCCCGGCAGGTACGTCCCCGGGTTCCAGTCGTACGAGCGCTCCACCTCGACGTAGCCCGCCCAGGCGAGCCCCAGCGGGGTGCTCTTGTCGTACTTCATGTCGAGGTACGCGCGGTCCGCCGGCGACAGCACCAGCTTCGTGCCGTTCTTCGCGGCATTGGCGACCTGCGCCTTCTCCGCGGCCGAGGTCCTGTCGAGCCCCCAGTACTGCGCGACCGCGCCCTTGACCGGGTTGCCGCCCGTCAGCTGGTGCCAGCCCATCACCGTCTTGCCGTACTTGCCGACGATGGCCTGCGCCTTGTCCATGAAGGCGACGTAGTCCGCGTGCGGCGTGGAATGCGCCTCGTCGCCGCCGATGTGGATGTACTTGCCGGGCGTCATCGCGGCGATCTCCCGCACCACGTCGTCCACGAACCGGTACGTGATGTCCTTCGCCACGCACAGCGAGCTGAAGCCCACGTTCGTGCCCGTGTAGAGGGGCGGCGCGACGCCGTCGCAGTTCAGTTCGGCGTACGAGGCGAGGGCCGCGTTGGTGTGGCCGGGCAGGTCGATCTCGGGGACGACCTCCAGGTGGCGGGAGGCGGCGTACCGCAGGATCTCCTTGTAGTCGGCCTTCGTGTAGTAGCCGCCGGGGCCGCCGCCGACCTGTGTCGAGCCGCCGTACGTCGTCAGGCGCGGCCAGGAGTCGATGGCGATGCGCCAGCCCTGGTCGTCGGAGAGGTGCAGGTGCAGCTTGTTGACCTTGTAGAGCGCCATCTGGTCGATGTACGTCTTGACCTTGTCGACGCTGAAGAAGTGCCGCGACACGTCGAGCATCGCGCCCCGGTAGCCGTAGCGCGGCGCGTCCTTGATGGTGCCGCCCGCGACCGTCCAGGGCCCCTGCTGCCGCGCGTCCTTCTCCACCGAGGCGGGCAGCAGCTGACGGAGCGTCTGCACCCCGTGGAAGAGCCCGGCGGGCTTGCGGGCGGTGATGGTCACCCCGTGGCGGCCGGAGTCCAGGCGGTAGCCCTCGTCGCCCAGCGAGGCGTCCTTGGAGCCGAGCCGCAGGCGGATGCCGTCCTTGGCGTCCCGTTCGGTGACGGGCAGTGCGAAGCCGGTGGACGGGCGCAGTATGTCCGCGAGGTACGAGCCGATCCGCCGGGCCTCGCGCGAGTCGTCGTCGACCCGGATGCGCGTGCGGCCCGTGAGGGCATAAGAAGGCCCGCTCTCGGAGACGGAGGCGGGCGCCGGAATCACTTGGCCCAATGGTCTTGCTTCCACGGCGGGCCGGGCGGCGGCCGGGCCGGCCGCGACGCTCGTCGCTCCGGCGGCGACGACGAGCAGCAGCGGGGCGAACAGGCGTGGAATTCTTCTGCGTTGACTCACGGGCGGTCCCTTCGGCGGGCTTCGCAACAGTGGCGTGGTGCAGGCGAACGGTCACCATGGGTATCGCGCGCCCCGCTTCAGGGTCAAGGGTTTAGACCACTTCCCCGCCCGTGTCTTCCCCGAGCCAAACGCACCCGTGAGCCGTCAATTTCCTCCTGTGACCGAAATCCTGCCCGATTACGGGCAGATTTCTTGCGTACGACCCCGGCTCGCCCGCAGTATCTACGGGTGCTCGAACGCCGCACGTCGTCCCCGTACGACGACCTCATCGACCACCTGGTCCGCAGCACCGCGCTCCCGCGCGGTGAGGCCGCCCGGGTGGTGCTCGACGTGCTGGCGTACTTCGACGAGACGGCCGAGGATTTTGTGCGCCGCCGACACCGTGAGCTGCAGTCCGGCGGCCTGGTGAACGCGGAGATCTTCGAACGGATCGCGGCCGAGATGCCACACCGCGCCGTGGCGCCACCGGAGCTCTCGCTCCGACAGCTGCGCCGCATCGTCTACGGCTGAGCACCTACACAACGACTCGAGGGATACAGACTGTATGTGCGGAATCGT
Source organism: Streptomyces sp. TRD_SC_5 (assembly GCF_056836825.1). Classification (NCBI taxonomy): domain Bacteria; kingdom Bacillati; phylum Actinomycetota; class Actinomycetes; order Kitasatosporales; family Streptomycetaceae; genus Streptomyces; species Streptomyces sp. TRD_SC_5. Next base: position 2,551,579 of record NZ_JBWZZS010000001.1, read on the forward strand.
CGGTTACATCGGCAAGCGTGACGTCGCCCCGCTGCTGCTCGAAGGCCTCCAGCGCCTGGAGTACCGCGGCTACGACTCGGCGGGCATCGTCATCACGAGCCCCAAGGCGAGCGGCCTGAAGATGGTCAAGGCGAAGGGCCGCGTCCGCGACCTGGAGGCCAAGGTCCCCAAGCGCTTCGCCGGCACCACCGGCATCGCGCACACCCGCTGGGCCACCCACGGCGCCCCGAGCGACGAGAACGCCCACCCGCACCTCGATGCCGAGGGCAAGGTCGCCGTCGTACACAACGGCATCATCGACAACGCCACCGAGCTGCGCGCCAAGCTCGTCGCCGACGGCGTCGAGTTCCTCTCCGAGACCGACACCGAGGTCCTGGTCCACCTCGTCGCGCGCTCGCAGGCCGTGACGCTGGAGGAGAAGGTCCGCGAGGCGCTGCGCCACGTCGAGGGCACGTACGGCGTCGCCGTCATGCACGCCGACTTCTCCGACCGCATCGTCGTCGCCCGCAACGGCTCGCCGGTCGTCCTCGGCATCGGCGAGAAGGAGATGTTCGTCGCCTCCGACATCGCCGCGCTCGTCTCGCACACCCGCCAGATCGTCACGCTCGAAGACGGCGAGATGGCCACCCTCAAGGCCGACGACTTCCGTACGTACACCACCGAGGGCTCGCGTACGACGGCCACGCCGACCACCGTGGAGTGGGAGGCCGAGTCGTACGACATGGGCGGCCACGACACGTACATGCACAAGGAGATCTCCGAGCAGGCCGACGCCGTGGACCGCGTGCTGCGCGGCCGCATCGACGACCGCTTCTCCACCGTGCACCTGGGCGGCCTGAACCTGGACGCCCGCGAGGCGCGCGGCATCCGCCGCGTCAAGATCCTCGGCTGCGGCACGTCGTACCACGCGGGCATGATCGGCGCGCAGCTGATCGAGGAGCTGGCCCGCATCCCCGCCGACGCCGAGCCCGCGTCGGAGTTCCGCTACCGGAACCCCGTCGTGGACCCCGACACCCTCTACGTCGCGGTCTCCCAGTCCGGTGAGACCTACGACGTGCTGGCGGCCGTGCAGGAGCTGAAGCGCAAGGGCGCCCGCGTCCTCGGCGTGGTCAACGTCGTCGGCTCGGCGATCGCCCGCGAGGCCGACGGCGGCATGTACGTCCACGCCGGCCCCGAGGTCTGCGTCGTCTCCACCAAGTGCTTCACCAACACGGTCGTCGCCTTCGCACTGCTCGCCCTGCACCTGGGCCGCATCCGCGACCTGTCGGTCTCGGACGGCAAGCGGCTGATCGCGGGCCTGCGCAAGCTGCCCGCCCAGATCGCGGAGATCCTGAAGACCGAGGACGACATCAAGAAGATCGCCGAGGAGTACGCGGGCGCCCAGTCGATGATGTTCATCGGGCGGGTCCGCGGCTACCCGGTGGCCCTGGAGGCCTCCCTCAAGCTGAAGGAGATCTCCTACATCCACGCCGAGGCGTACCCGGCCTCCGAGCTCAAGCACGGCCCGCTCGCGCTGATCGAGCCCGCGCTGCCGACGGTCGCGATCGTGCCCGACGACGAGCTGCTGGAGAAGAACCGCGCGGCGCTGGAGGAGATCAAGGCGCGCAGCGGCCGGATCCTGGCGGTCGCGCACCGCGAGCAGGAAAAGGCCGACCACACCATTGTGGTCCCGAAGAACGAGACGGAGCTGGACCCGATCCTCATGGGCATTCCGCTCCAACTGCTCGCATATCACACCGCGTTGGCCATGGGTCGCGACATCGACAAGCCGCGCAACCTCGCCAAGTCCGTGACGGTGGAGTAGCAGCCGACGGGTCTTGTGATCCCGTAACGAACGGTTACGGGATCACGATGACCGGCCGCTGCGCGCGCCGCGCCAGCCGGCCCGCCACCGAGCCGAAGATCCGCCCGACGATGCCGTGCGTCGATCCGACCACGATGGCGTCGGCCGAGTACTCCTGGCCGACCTCCTCCAGCTCGTGGCAGATGTCGCCACCACGCTCGACGAGGATCCACGGCACTTCGGCGAGATAGTCGGCGCAGGCCAGTTCCAGCCCGAGCACCTCGGTGCGGTGGTCCGGTACGTCCACGAAGACCGGGGGCTCGCAGCCCGCCCAGACCGTGGTCGGCAGCCGGTTCGCGACGTGGACGATGATCAGGCCGGAGCCCGACCGCACCGCCATGCCGATGGCATACGAAAGCGCCCGCTCGCTGGACGTGGAGCCGTCGAATCCGACGACGACACCGTGCTGGAAGGCGGGATCGCAGGCGTGGCGCGTTTGTTCCACCGCCCGGAGGTCGTCCAGGGGATGGACGACCTGCTTGCGGTCCGCGGGTTCGGGGATTTCGTGACCGGCCATGGGTGTCTCGGCGAAGAAGTCCTCTTGGGAGGGGTCGCTTTTATTGAGGGAAGAAGCGGCAATTGGTGGTGGAGCTGTGTCCGGGAATCATCTTCCCAAGCCCATACCCCCAAGGGTACGGCGACACTCCTCTCCCTGCCCAGAGCCCGCCGTCCCTCACGCGGCGTCCAAGGGAGCATGCACGAGCCCGGCCCGTAAGGCAATGCCGGTTGCCCCTTACAGGTGTCTCGGCAGGCGGACCGCAGTGACCCCACGGGGCCGCCGTCCGTTAGTCACGCGCCCACCCGTACGTGAGGGAGCCCGCCGTGCCCGGAACCCCGACCACACCCGCCCCGGGCCCGGTCCCCGCCCCGGTCCCCACCGGCCCCACCGCCGCCGTCCCCCCGCCGCGCGGCCGCCGCAGGGCGCCCGAGCCGACGGCCGCGGCACACCGCGGACCGAAGCCTCCTGCCGACCCGGTCGGCGAAGTGGTCCGCTGGGCCGCGTTCAGCTGCGCCCTCGTCCCCGTGGTCCTCGTCATGTACGGCACGTCGTTCGGCGGCGCGGCCGCGGCCGCGCTGGGACTCGCCGTCGTCACCGCCGTCTGCCGGGTACTGCTGCGCCGGTCCGAGCGCGCCGCGGCCGAGGCGGCGGCAGCGGCGCACGGCCGGGTGCGGAAGAGGCCGGCGGGGGCGCACCGGGGCGGGCGTCGTGCCGGGGGAAGCGCACCGGGAGAATGATGGCGTCGCACACGCGAGCCGGTAGCTTTTCAGCCAACTTCTGGCCGCTACCCAACCCTTGGCGCAATGGCCTCCCAACCCCCGTACCACCAGGCATGAAAGGACCGTCTCCGGCCAATGCACCCTACGGGGACGGGCCATGAGCGGGACGCGCACTTCCCTGCGGGGCCCGCGAGTGGAACGCTTCGTGATCGAATGCTTCGCGCCAAGTGGCCTTGTCGACATAGTGCCGAATGCCGAAGTTGTCACGCCGGCACCACCGGACACAGTAGATTCGATCATGGGTATATACGGCGGGGGAATCATGCAGGACCGAGGGGAAACGTGCAGGACCGAGAGGACGCGAACACCAAGGGGGGCTTAGCGTCATGAGCCAGGACTCCACTGCCGTACCGGAGGCCGCACGGAAGCTCTCCGGACGCCGCCGCCGGGAGATCGTCGCAGTACTGCTCTTCAGCGGCGGCCCCATCTTCGAGAGCTCCATCCCGCTCTCTGTGTTCGGCATTGACCGGCAGGACGCAGGAGTGCCCCGCTACCGGCTACTGGTGTGCGCGGGCGAGGACGGCCCGCTGCGCACCACGGGAGGTCTCGAACTGACCGCCCCTTACGGCCTGGACGCGATGAGCCGGGCAGGCACCGTCGTCGTACCGGCGTGGCGGTCCATCACCTCGCCACCACCACCGGAAGCGCTCGACGCCCTGCGCCGCGCCCACGAGGAGGGTGCCCGCATCGTCGGGCTGTGCACCGGCGCCTTCGTGCTGGCGGCAGCCGGGCTGCTCGACGGCCGCCCGGCCACCACGCACTGGATGTACGCGCCGACGCTCGCCAAGCGCTACCCGTCGGTCCACGTCGACCCGCGCGAGCTCTTCGTCGACGACGGCGACGTCCTCACGTCGGCCGGCACGGCGGCCGGAATCGACCTGTGCCTGCACATCGTGCGTACGGACCACGGCACCGAGGCCGCCGGAGCGCTGGCCCGCAGGCTCGTCGTACCGCCGCGCCGCAGCGGCGGGCAGGAGCGCTATCTCGACAGGTCTTTACCTGAGGAGATCGGCGCCGACCCGCTCGCGGAGGTCGTCGCCTGGGCGCTGGAGCATCTCCACGAACAGTTCGACGTGGAGACGCTGGCCGCGCGCGCCTACATGAGCCGTCGCACCTTCGACCGGCGTTTTCGTTCGCTCACCGGGAGCGCTCCCCTGCAGTGGCTGATCACTCAGCGGGTGCTCCAGGCGCAGCGTCTCCTGGAGACGTCCGACTACTCGGTCGACGAGGTCGCGGGCCGCTGCGGCTTCCGCTCGCCGGTCGCGCTGCGCGGACATTTCCGGCGCCAGCTGGGCTCGTCCCCGGCCGCGTACCGGGCCGCCTACCGGGCCCGGCGTCCGCAGAGCGAGATCCACACGGGTCCGTCAGGGCTGTCCGGTGGCGGCCAGATCGCGGAATCGGTGCTGCCGCAGGCCAGGCGCGCGGCGGCGGCGAGTACGTCGACGGGTCCCTCCGCGACCACATCGGCGGCCCCGTCGGCGGCCTCGGAGCAGGGCAAGCCCAGCTCCGATGTGTACACCCCGGGCCGTCCGACGCTGCCCGGCCAGCGGGAACGCCCCGTAGGGTGAGACACATGAACGATCGCATGGTGTGGATCGACTGCGAGATGACCGGGCTCTCGCTGACGGACGACGCACTCATTGAGGTGGCCGCACTGGTCACCGACTCGGAGCTCAACGTGCTCGGCGAAGGGGTGGACATCGTGATCCGCCCGCCGGACGCGGCCCTGGAGACCATGCCCGAGGTGGTGCGGCAGATGCACACCGCCTCGGGCCTGCTCGACGAGCTGGCCGGCGGAACGACGCTGGCCGACGCCGAGGAGCAGGTCCTGGCATACGTACGCACACACGTGAAGGAGCCCGGCAAGGCCCCGCTGTGCGGAAACTCGGTCGGTACCGACCGCGGCTTCCTGCTGCGTGACATGTCGACACTGGAGGCCTACCTCCACTACCGGATCGTGGATGTGTCGTCGGTCAAGGAGCTGGCCCGCCGCTGGTTCCCGCGGGCGTACTTCAACAGCCCGGAGAAGAACGGCAACCACCGGGCGCTCGCCGACATCAAGGACTCCATCGCGGAGCTGCGCTACTACCGGGAGGCGGTCTTCGTGGCGCAGCCCGGCCCGGACTCCGAAACGGCGAAGAAGATCGCCGCGAAGTACGTCCTGCCTGCGGAACACGCGTAACAAGCACCCGGTGAGACCCGGTTAAACCCGGGCGCGAGCACCCTCTGGGACCCTGTACACTTTTTCTCAGCCGGTCGGAAACGACCGGCCACGGTGGGTGTAGCTCAGTTGGTAGAGCACCTGGTTGTGGTCCAGGTGGCCGCGGGTTCAAGTCCCGTCACTCACCCTGAACGATCAAGCCCCGACCTGTGAGAACAGGTCGGGGCTTCTTCGTGTCACGACGAAGCGCGCGTCACCAGCTCCGTCGGGAACACACTCTGGCGTGGGGCGGCCGTGCGTGTGCCCGCCGGGCGGCGGTCGGCGATCTCCTCCAGCAGTACGCGGGTCATCTCGCGGCCCATCTCCTCGATCGGCACCCGGACGCTGGTCAGCGGCGGGTCCATGTGCCGGGCGATGGGCGAGTCGTCGAAGCCGACCAGGGCCACATCGCCGGGGACACTGCGGCCCCGCTCGCGCAGGACCTGGCGGGCGCCCGCCGCCATCACGTCCGAGGCGACGAAGACGGCGTCCAGGCGGGGGTTGCGTTCGAGCAGGTCGGTCATGGCGCGGCGGCCGCCCTCCTCCGTGAAGTCGGCGGGGGCGATCAGCCGCTCGTCGACGCCGAGGCCGGCCGCGGCCAGGGCCTGGCGGTAGCCGTCGAGGCGGCACTGGGCGCCGTACACCTCGAGCCGTCCCGTGATGGTCGCTATCGTGCGGCGACCGCGCGATATGAGGTGGGTCACGGCGCCCCGCGCGCCCGTCACGTTGTCCGCGTCGACGCAGGCGAGCGTCTCGTGCTCGGAGCGGCGCCCGCTGATGACCGTCGGGATGCCGAGCCGGACCAGCAGCTCGGGCAGCGGATCGTCGGCGCGTACGGAGACGAGCAGGACGCCGTCGACGCGGTGGCCGGCGAGGTAATTGGCCAGGCGGCCGCGCTCGCGGTCGTTGCCGACGATGGTGAGCAGCAGCTGCATCTCGGTGCTGTCGAGGGCGGCGCCGACGCCGCGCACGATGTCGGAGAAGTACGGCTCGGCGAAGAAGCGGGACTCGACCTCGGGGACGACGAGCGCGAGGGCGTCGGTGCGGTTGGCGGCGAGGGCGCGGGCCGCGCGGTTCGGTACGTAACCCAGCTCGTCGACGGCGGCCTCCACGGCGGCCCGGGTCTCGTCGCTGACCCGCGGGGAGCCGTTGACCACCCGCGAGACGGTGCCCCGGCCGACACCGGCGCGTGCGGCCACTTCCTCAAGGGTCGGCCGCCCGCCGTTCCGGCCCCCCTGGCCCCGGATTCCCCGAGTCACCATGCCCGACCTCCCCATACTGTGCCCCGTCCGGTCGTCGTCCGGTCGCCGTCCGGTGCTGCGCAATATCTCATAGCGGTCTGGGACAACAAATCCCGCCGTCCGGCGCCTTGACACCCCCGCGAGGAGCCGCGAACCTTCAACACATCACACATGGGAGCGCTCCCACGGTACCTGACTCATACACAACCCGCACGTTCCCCACCCGGGCCGCAGCCGCAACTCAGAGGCGTACCAACACAGTTGGCCGGGGGGTCGGCACGTCAGGGCACAAGGAGGACGCAATGCGCACCAGCACCCGAACGCGCCGCAAGGCGGTGGTCGTCGCCGCCGTGGTCTCACTCGGCGCGGGCCTGCTCGGCGGCTGCGCCGAGGACGGCGACGAGGGAACCGGCGGCTCCGGCGGCAGCAAGAAGGACACCAGGGGCAAGACCACGATCGAGATCGGCACCTTCGGCGTCTTCGGCTACAAGCAGGCCGGGCTGTACGACGAGTACATGAAGCTGAACCCGGAGATCGTCATCAAGGAGGACGTGACCGAGCGCGTCGACACGTACTACCCGGAACTGCTGACGCACCTCGCGGCCAACAGCGGCCTGCAGGACATCCAGGCCATAGAGGTCGGGAACATCAACGAGATCGCCACCACGCAGGCCGACAAGTTCGAGGACCTGTCGAAGGCACCCGGCGTCGACAAGTCGAACTGGCTGGACTGGAAGTGGGCGCAGGGTACCACCAAGGACGGGCAGACCGTCGCGCTCGGCACGGACATCGGGCCGATGGGCATGTGTTACCGCAAGGACCTGTTCAAGAAGGCCGGGCTGCCGACCGACCGCGAGGCGGTGGGCAAGATGTGGGCGGGCGACTGGAAGAAGTACGTCGACGCGGGCGAGGACTACAAGGCGAAGGGCCCCAAGGGCACCACCTTCACCGACTCGGCGGCCGGTCTCTTCGCCGCCGTCAACAACGGCTACGCGGAGCGCTTCTACAACGCCGAGGGCAAGCTGATCTACAAGGACAGCCCGGCGGTCAAGACGGCCTGGGACCTGGCGATGCAGGCTGCCGAGGGCGGGCTGACCGGCAAGCTCAAGCAGTTCGACAAGGCCTGGGACCAGGCGTACGCCAACGGGACCTTCGCCACCGTCTCCTGCCCGCCGTGGATGCTCGGCTACATCAAGGAGAAGGCGGGCAAGGCGGGCGAGGACCAGTGGGACGTCGCTGCGGCCCCTAAGCCCGCCAACTGGGGCGGCTCGTTCATCGGCGTACCGAAGGCCGGGAAGAACAAGGCGGAGGCGATCAAGCTCGCGGCCTGGCTGACCGCGCCCGAACAGCAGGCGAAGCTCTTCGACAAGCAGGCGAGCTTCCCGTCCACCCCGCCGGCGTACGAGATGGACGTGGTCTCCGGCACCAAGAACCCGTACTTCGGCGACGCCCCGACCGGGCAGCTCTTCGCCGAGGCGGCCAAGGGCATCCCGACGCTGGTGCTCGGCCCGAAGGACCAGCAGATCGGTACCGCTTTCGGTGACGTCGGCATCCTCCAGGTGGAGCAGCAGGGCAAGAGCCCGGAGGAGGGCTGGAAGGCGGCCCTGAAGGAGATCGACAACGCGGTGGACGGCTGATGCGTCCGTACACCGACCAGTCCGGCCCGGCTGCGTCCCCCTCCTCGGGGGACGCGGTCCCGGACCGCAAGCAGGCGGAGACGGTGGCGGCCGAGCGGCCGCAGGGCACCGACCGCCGCCGGGTGTGGCGCAGCAGGCGCTACCGCTGGGACACGAAGTACAGCCCGTACGCCTTCGTGGCGCCCTTCTTCGTCTTCTTCGCGGCCTTCGGGGTCTTCCCTCTCCTCTATACGGGCTGGTCGTCGCTGCACCGCGTGTCGCTGTCGGCGCCGAACGACATGGAGTGGGTGGGCCTGCACAACTACACCCGCCTCCTGGAGGACGAGTTCTTCTGGAACGCGCTGCGCAACACCTTCACCATCGGGGTCATCTCGACGGTCCCGCAGCTGCTGATCGCGCTGGGCATCGCGCATCTGCTCAACTACCGGCTGCGCGCCTCGGGCTTCTTCCGGGTCGCGATCCTCACGCCGTACGCCACTTCGGTGGCGGCCGCGACGCTCGTCTTCGTACTCCTCTTCGGACGCGACTACGGGATGATCAACTGGGCGCTGGACGCGGTGGGGCTCGGGAAGGTCGACTGGCAGAGCGGGACGCTGTCGTCGCAGATCGCGGTGTCGACGATCGTCATCTGGCGGTGGACGGGCTACAACGCGCTGATCTATCTGGCGGCGATGCAGGCCGTGCCGAACGACCTGTACGAGTCGGCGGCGCTGGACGGGGCGACCAGGTGGCAGCAGTTCCTCCACGTCACCATCCCCTCCCTGCGGCCGACGATCCTCTTCACGGTCGTGGTCTCGACGATCGGCGCGACCCAGCTGTTCGGTGAGCCGCTGCTGTTCGGCGGGGCGGGCGGGCAGAAGGGCGGGGCGTCGCACCAGTTCCAGACGCTGGGCCTTTACCTCTACGAGCAGGGCTGGTTCAACTTCCACCTCGGCCGGGCCTCCGCGATCGCCTGGGCGATGTTCCTGATTCTGCTGATCGTCGCGGGTGTGCACCTGCTGATCACCCGCCGACTGAGGAAGAGCCAATGAGGACGACATTGCGTGCTCGCGCGGGGCGCCATCTGCACGGCGGCCCCCTCACCTACGCCGTGCTGATCGTCTTCACGGTCGGCTCGCTGTTCCCGCTGGTCTGGACGGCGATCGCGGCGTCCCGCAACAACACCCGGCTGTCCCAGACGCCGCCACCGTTCTGGTTCGGCGGGAACCTCTTCAAGAACCTCCAGACGGCCTGGACCGACGCCAACATGGGGCTGGCCCTGCTCAACACGGCGATCGTGGCGGGCACCATCGCACTCGGCACGGTCCTCTTCTCGACCCTCGCCGGCTTCGCCTTCGCCAAGCTGCGCTTCCGCTTCAAGAACCTGCTGATGCTGCTGGTCGTGGCCACGATGATGGTGCCGCCGCAGCTCAGCGTCGTACCCCTGTTCATGACGATCGCCGAGCTGGAGTGGACCGACCAGCTCCAGGCCGTCATCCTGCCGACTCTCGTCAGCGCCTTCGGGGTCTTCTTCATGCGCCAGTACTTGCTGCAGGCGCTGCCCAGCGAACTGGTCGAGGCGGCAAGGGTGGACGGCGCGAGCAGTCTTCGCATCATCTGGCACATCGTCTTCCCGGCGGCGAGGCCGGCGATGGCGGTGCTGGGCATGCTCACCTTCGTGGCCGCGTGGAACGACTTCTTCTGGCCGATCATCGCGCTGACCCAGGACAACCCGACCGTGCAGGTGGCGCTCGCCAACCTCGGCCAGGGCTTCGTACCCGACCAGTCGGTGATCATGGCCGGCGCCCTGCTCGGCACGCTGCCGCTGCTGCTGGCCTTCGTGCTCTTCGGACGGCAGATCGTGGGCGGGATCATGCAGGGCGCGGTAAAGGGCTGACTTCCAGTTCGTCTCCCCCCTTTCATCTCTCTCCTTTCGTCTCTCTCCCCATTCGTCTCTCTCCTACCAGGAGCGCTACATGACTGAGATCACCGAGAGCTTTCCGCCCGGATTCCTGTGGGGCTCCGCGACCGCCGCCTACCAAATCGAGGGCGCGGTACGGGAGGACGGCCGCACCCCGTCGATCTGGGACACCTTCAGCCGTACGCCGGGGAAGGTGCTGGGCGGCGACACGGGCGACGTGGCCGTCGACCACTACCACCGGATGCGGGACGACGTACGGATGATGGCGGACCTGGGGCTGGGCGCGTACCGCTTCTCGGTGTCCTGGCCGCGCGTGCAGCCGACCGGCCGGGGCCCGGCCGTCGAGCGGGGCCTGGACTTCTACCGGGCGCTGACGGACGAGCTGCTGACGGCCGGGATCACGCCCAGCCTGACCCTGTACCACTGGGACCTGCCGCAGGAGCTGGAGGAGGCGGGCGGCGGCTGGCCGGCGCGCGATACGGCGTACCGCTTCGCGGAGTACGCGGGGATCGTGGCCGAGGCGCTGGGCGACCGCGTAGAGCTGTGGACCACGCTCAACGAGCCCTGGTGCAGCGCGTTCCTGGGGTACGGGTCCGGGGTGCACGCGCCCGGCCGTACCGACCCGGTGGCCGCCTTGCGCGCCGCCCACCACCTGAACCTGGCCCACGGCCTGGCCGTACAGGCGCTGCGCGCCGCGCTTCCGGCCCGGGCGCGGATCGGCGTAAGCCTCAACCCGAGCGCGGTCAGGCCGTTGACGCGGTCGGAGGGCGACCTGGACGCGCAGCGCCGTATCGACGCCCTGGCGAACCGGATCTTCACGGGCCCGATGCTGACGGGCGCGTACCCGCCCGACCTGCTGGCCGACACCGCGCACCTGACGGACTGGTCGTTCGTACAGGAGGGGGATGCGACAACGGCGGGCCGGCCGCTCGACTTCCTGGGCATCAACTACTACGCGCCGACGGTGGTTTCGGCGGCGACCGACGGCCCGGCTGCCCGCCACGACGGCCACGGCGCCAGCGACCACTCGCCGTGGCCCGGCTCGGAGTCCGTCGCCTTCCACCAGCCGCCGGGCGAACTGACGGCGATGGACTGGTCCGTGGACCCGACCGGCCTGTACGACCTGCTGATGCGATACGCCCGTGAGGCGCCCGGGCTCGCGCTGATGATCACCGAGAACGGAGCGGCGTACGACGACAAGCCCGGCACCGACGGCACGGTCGACGACCCGGACCGCATCCGCTACCTGCACGGCCACTTGGCGGCCGTGCGTCGGGCGATGACGGACGGCGCGGATGTGCGGGGCTACTTCCTCTGGTCCCTGATGGACAACTTCGAGTGGGCGTACGGCTACAGCAAGCGGTTCGGTGCGGTGTACGTGAACTACGAGACGCAGGAGCGGACGCCGAAATCGAGCGCGGAGTGGTACGGGCGGGTGGCGAAGACGGGGGTGCTGCCGTATCCCATGCTGGGTGGTTGATTGCGGTGACGGGTGTGCGGGCGGCTTGACGACTGGTGTTGGCGGCCGGCCGACGTCTCACCGCTGCCGAGGATCTGCCCGGGGGCGCGGGCGGACCCTCGGCGGGGGTGGATGAGGGCGGGCGCGGGCGGGCGGGGGCCGGCTGGCCCCTGTCGCTCGGAGGCCACGCGAAGCGCAGTTGCCACTTCACGGCTAGTGCGAGTGCCAGTGCTGATACCAGCACGAAGATGTACTGCGAGTACTGCGAGTACGCGACTGGTACTGCTACTGCTGCTTCGCCTTGCCGGTCATGTCGGCGGTCTGGGCGGCTGCCGGGGGCTCGACGTCCAGCTCGGTGCCGAAGTCGCTGTATTCGATGACGGTCCGGACGTCGACCTTTTGCGGGCCGTCGGCCGCCGCACCGTCGGCCGCCTTCACCTGCATGTCCATCTGCTGACGGCGAATACGCCCGTCGTCGTCCAGCCAGACGTCCATCGGCAGGGTTGGGCCGAGCTGCTTCTTCAGCTGGTCGACCTTGGCACGGTCGCCCGTAGCGGCGAGCTTGTCGACATCGATGGTGACGCGGTAGTGGGTCGTGTTCGTGCCGCCGACCTGCTCCGTGCCGATCTTCTTGACGTCCTTGTCGGTGACGCCCTTGGCGAAGCCGGCGGACTCGGCAGGGTTGTTCACCTGGGAGGAGCCGCCGCCGCTCTGCTGGGCGGCTTCCTTGAGGTCGATCTTGATCCAGGGCTTGTTGCCGGGAACGTTCGTCTGCTGCGCCTTGGGGATCTTCTGGTAGACCACGTTGTCGACCACGCGCTGCTCGATCTTCTGGCCCTCGGCGGAGAGGGTCATTTCGCTGTCGCCTTCGGCGAGGTCGATGACGCCTTGGCCATTGGCGGAAACGGTCTTGCCCTGCGCGGATGTCCGCGTGGTCAGCGTCATGCGCGCGGTTTCCGCCTCGGCGGTCTTGTCGTAGGCGGTGCGTACGGCAGCGGTGCCCTTTTCCTGGGCGCCGGGACTCTTCTTCTCGGCCTTGTTGTTGTCGGCCGCCTTGTTGCCCGAGTCCGTACTGTCGCTTCCACACGCCACCAACGCGGTACACGCGACGACGGCTCCTGCCACGCCGATGGCTCCGGTCTTCAGGCCTTTACGTAACCCGAACATGCAACCCCACTTTCCGTGACGGTCGTTCAGTTCAACGCTCGACCTGGCATCGAGTGCCCGCGGCCGACCCGATTACGCAGTAATTATGCGGAGCCAAGCGCTCCGCGGGGGCGCTCGGGCGGGGCTTCGGCGGGCCCGTGGCGTTGGTTGCGTCTGCTGTGGGGGCCGCCTTTGGTGAGGGTGGCGTCGGAGGCCCGGCGGTAAAGGGCGCTCCTGCGTCGCGTCGCCTGCGGCGATTGCGCTGCGCTTCACCCTTGACCGCCGAACCTCCGCCGCAATGCTTAAGGGGGGCGGCCCCCGGGGGGAGCCCACGGGGAAACTCCGGCAAGTGGTCACTCACCGCTGCCGGGCGACGGGTGTGTGGGTGGGGCGCACGAGCTCTAGGGGGCGGCTCGGCCCCAGGCTAAGCGGGTGCGGGAACGGCCGCTGGTGCACCATCCGCATTCCGGACGCACACGGTCACCCAGGCCGGTGGGCGGCTGGCCGTCTGAGCCGACCTGCGGACTCATGTCTATGCAGGTGGGGCGCGACAGTTGAATGGGGCGACTCGGGCCGGCTCGGCGTCCACCCCCACCGGTGGTCGGCCGGGCCACAAGCACGTTGCTGGGCTTGGTGGGTGGAGGGGCGTCCAGGAGTGTGGTTCTGCCGATGGCTGCGGCGCGCCTGCGACCAGCAGGCCGCGCCGTGGCCGGGAACAAAGCCCGGCGCGCCTGGGGACCTTCAGGCCCGCCATCCCACCCACGCCAGCCACACCACTCACACCAGCCGCACCGTTGGATCGGTTCGCCCGGTCCTTGGGGCCGTTGTGGGTCGAAACGCTCCCATGACGACCCGAAGCGATACGGGAGGGACCGGTGTGATCCGAGGGGCGTTGCGACTCGTCAACTGTCGAGTTCGGTGCAGTTGCCCCTGGGAGGGGGCGGTTGGAGCGAATGAATCCCACTGAAGGTGGGCTGTTGCTGGCGCCATGGCGGGCACGCGAGTAACGCGGCCAACACCAGCCCACCGAAACACAGCAGGCTCACCAGTCACACCAGCGCGACCGGACGTCCCCACGGCCACTGCGCTCGGCCTCGCCGGACGCCCCTGCACGTGGGCCGAAACACTCCCACGACGGCCGGTTCGCTGCACCCGACTCACCGAGGCAGTGGGTGAGGCGACCGACTCGTGCAGAAAGCGAAAGCCGGCCAACTGCCTCGGCCGTGACGGGTGGAAAGAGCGCTCCGGCCTGGCCCAAGCCCGCAAAGCACCCCCACCCCTGCAAGCCACCGAACCGACAGCCGACAAGCCGCCACACCAAACGCAGCAATCACACCAACCGAACCGACCGCCCCCGGCGCGTGGGTCGAAACGCTCCCGCGATGACCGGAAGCGCAAGGACTGTGACGAGTGAGGCGTGAGGGGCGTTGTGCCTCGTCACGTGTCAAGTTCGTTGCATTCGACGCCCGACCGGTGGCGGGCCCTCAAGTCGCCTCGCTTGTGTCGACGACGCCGACATCACCCCTACGGCACTGCCCGCAGCCGTGTAGATAAACCCCCAGTGCGTGAGCGCCCACCTGTGATCGTCAAGACCACCAGCCAAGCAGAGCCCGCGCGACGTGAAGGCAGCAACTAGCCACCCGCGCCCATGACCCATCGGACGAATCGCCTTTCGGTGGAACCTGAGCAACCGGACGCCTGTGCCGGGCCGTTGGCATGCAACAAACCCCGCACATGACGCCTCTTCCGCCCATCACAAGCAACCAGAACTCGGGCATAACGGGCGACTGTTCTCGTCTTCTGTCGGTTTCGGCCCATCCCGCCCGCCCCGTCGAGGACCTCGAACCGCCCCCCAACCGGGCCGTCCGGTCCGATCACCGGCCCCAGCCACGGCAGGACTACTCGCTCCTGGGTGCCCTTCCACCCACCAAGCACGACCACGTGCTTGTCGCTCGACCGACCACCGGCCGGGGTGGACGCCGAACCCGCCCGAGTCGCCCCATTCAACTGTCGCGTCCCACCCGCAGACGGGACGGCCCGCAGGTCGGCCCGGATGATCGGCCGTCCACCGGCGTGGGTGCCCGTGTGCGTCCGGAATGGGGATGGTGCACCAACAGCCGTCGCCGCACCCGCCGAGACTGGGGCCGCACCACCCCATAGACCGACCGCGCCCCACCCACACACCCGCAAGCCACCAAGCCCACCCGCGCCCGTATCCCAGTTGTCGTGCAGGGCGTTTTTTCTTGGGCCGTCCCCTGTTGAGCGTTAGCGGTGGGACGGGGCGGCGGGTCAAGGGTGGGCCGCAGGCCCATCGCGCAGCGACGCGACCGCAGGGAGCGCCCTTGACGCGCCGCCCCGGCCCACCGACACTCGAGCGCTCGGGACGGCCCGAAACCCCCAGACGCAACCAGTGGTCAGCCACCCCCGGCCGGAGCAAGCCGCCCAGAAGCAACCGCAGCCCGCAGCGAGTAGCCTTGAAGTGGACTCGGGGATCGCTCTCGCCCGCCGGGAGGCGCATGGTCATGGCCGTGCTCGTGTGCAAGAACTTCGACTCCGCAGATGAGACCCGTCCGTTCGAGGACGGCAAGGGCAGGCTTGATCTGCTCACCACCGAGCGAGGCCCGGTCGGCCGCGCGGTCTTCGAACCTGGCTGGCAGTGGTCGAAGCACGTCAAGCCCATCGCCGGAACCGACAGCTGCCAGGCCTCCCACGTCGGATACGTCGTGAGCGGTCGAATGAAGATCGTCATGGACGACGGCGAGAGCGGGGAAGCCGGCCCCGGGGACTTCATCTCCGTCGCGCCCGGCCATGACGCCTGGGTGCTGGGCGACGAACCCTGCGTAACTCTCGACTGGGTCGGCTTTGGGGACTACGCCACACCCGCCGGCTCCTGATAGCAGGCCCCGGTTCCACCGCCCAGCCCCCTCGCCCCGCCCGCCCCGTCCCCGCCCCGTCCCTCCGGCCGGGCGGCGGCCCGCACCTCGTCGCGGCCCGAGGGGCGGCGATAAGCCATCCGTGTTGTCATCGATGGAGGAGAGAACAACGTCCCGAACGCGGGAGGACCCAGGAATCATGGCTATGAACAAGCAGCTCAAGGCCCGCGACATCATGACCAGCGGTGTTCAGTGCATCGGTGCGCACCAGTCGCTGTACGACGCCGCACAGATGATGCGTGACCTGAACGTCGGTTGTCTGCCCATCTGCGGCGACGACAACAGGCTCACCGGCCTGATCACCGACCGCGACATCGTCGTGCAGTGTTGCGCCGAAGGCGTCGACCCGGCGACGGTTCAGGCTGGCACGCTCGGTGGACACGTGCACTGGATCGACGCCGACGCGGACGCCAACGAGGCTCTGGAGAGCATGGAGACGCACCAGATCAAGCGCCTCCCGGTCATCGACGTCGCGGGAGGCCACCAGCTGGTCGGAATGATCACGGAGGCCAACCTCGCCAAGAACCTCAGCGACGAACAGATCGCGGAGTTCGCGACGCGCGTGTACGCCGCGACCGCCGGCTGAAACAACCAGCACCCTGACCACCCCGCCCCGCGCGTCCGGTCCAAACCAGTTCAACCAGGCCAGACCAGACCAGTCCAGTCCAGACCAGCGCAGTTCAGACCAGCGCCGTCCAGCGCCGGCAGCGCCTGAAAAAGGTCTTAGCCCCGAAGGGCTGACAGGCCCTTCCGGAGGTCGTCGGCGTTCATCACCGGATGGATCTCGATCCTGGCGCCCAGCCTGTCGAAGAGCGGCTCCGCGATGCTCGGCATCTCGGAGCTGTCCTTCATGTCGAACACGAACACACAGGACCGCGCACCCTCACCCGGACCGAAGTACGCCGCCTCGGGCTTGAGCCGTTCGATCATCGACTCCATCAACTGCGGCAGTGAGCCGTCCTTGATCGCCTCGTTCGACAGCTGGGTGTCCATTACGGCTCGCAGCATGACCCTCATCGCGCCCGCTCCTTCGGCTCGGCACACCGCGACCGGCGCGGCCCAGGCCGCGCACACTGAAGCCCGGTGGCGTCGTCCCGCTCAGCCTCGCCGCGTACGACCACACCGGCAACATCTCGTCCACCGTCCGAGCACGCACCGCCCCCCCCAGCACGCACCCCTGATTACTTCTCGTACGCCGCCGCGAACGCTTTCGTGAACGCCAGCGGCTCCTGCACGATCGAACTGCACGTCGCGTCGGCCGCCCCCTGCGCCCCGCCCGGGCACTCCGTCTTCCACGCCGTCGCGTCCGACAGGCCGAGCACGCCCTTCAGCTCTTGGTCCTGCCGCTCGCCGTGCGCCGGTGCGTCGTTCTGCTCATCGCGTGCCTGCCTCTGCGTTTCGGGACTCCCGAGGAGAGGGGGACGACCCAAAGTGGGGGTACGGCTCGTGCGGCAGCACGCTAGCGAGCCCGAAACGGACAAGTGACCGGTTTCGCGTGGGACTTGAAAACCTTAGGGCGCAGTTAAGGCAGCCATGAGAGCCGCTAAAGCTGCACGCCCCTGGACCCCTTCCCCGCCCCCTTCGCCGCACCAGGCGCCCCCCGCTTGCGCCGCCCCAGCCGGTGGCCGTTCTGGTCACCCGCCGTACGTCGCCCGTCGAGTCCGAGCCCGATCCAGATGCGGACCTCCGTACCGCCGAGCACCGAGTGCCCGATCCGTACGTCGCCGCCTGTCGACTCCGCGACCCGTCGCACGATGTCCAGGCCGAGCCCCGTCGAGCCGTCCTTCCCGCTGCTGTTGCCGCGCACCAGCGCCGCCTTCGGGTCGGAGATGCCGGGCCCCGCGTCCGAGACGAGGACGATCACGGCGTCGTCGCCGTTGTGCACGTCCACCGAGAAGGCCGTGCCCACGGGGGTGTGCCGGAAGACGTTCCCCAGCAACGCGTCGAGCGCGGCCGCCAGTTCCGGCCGGGCGACCGGGATACGTACCGGACGCTCGACGCCCGCCAGCCGCACCTTCCTGTCCTCGTCCTCCGCCAGCGCCGACCAGAAGTCCATGCGCTCGCGCACGACCTCGGAAACGTCGCACCCCGCACCGGCGCCGGGACCGGCAGCAGCCGCCCCCTGCGCCTGCGCCCGCTGCTCGCGGGCCGTTCGGATGATCGTGTCGACCTCGCGCTCCAGCTGCTCGACCGCCGCCCTGGTCTGCTCGGCTGCCGGCCCCTCGCCCAGCGAGGCGGCGTTCAGGCGCAGCACGGTCAGCGGCGTCCGCAGCCGGTGCGACAGGTCGGCCGCCAGCTCCCGCTCGTTCGCCAGCAGCTGCACCACCTGATCGGCCATCGAGTTGAACGCCACGGCGGCGGACCGCAGCTCGGTCGGCCCCTCCTCGGGGACGCGTACGCCGAGACGTCCCTCCCCCAGGTCGTGCGCGGCGCCCGCGAGCCGCTGGGCGGGCTGGACCATCCGTACGCCCAGCCGGTCCGCGACCGCCACCGAGCCCACGATCAGGGCGGTTCCCACGCCCGCCAGCACGAGCCACGCCGTCGCCACACCATTGCTGACGTCGTCCTCCGGCACGAAGACCTCCACCACAGCGATCTGTCCGCTCCCGATCGCGGTCGGCTGGAGCAGCGCGAAGCCCCCCGTCACGTCCGAGATCGAAGCGCGGCCGATCCGCCGCGTGGTCTCCAGGTCCTGCTGCGCCGCCCGGCGCCGCCCGATCTCCAGCGGCAGGCTGCCCGGTTCGCCGGAGGCCGGCACGTGCACGGCCATGCGCCCCTCGATGCCGACCTCCGTCGTCTGGACGGCCCGGTTCAGCGAGTCGCGGTCGGTGGTGATGGACAGGGTGGGGCCGATGGTGGCGGCCCAGCGTTCGGCGTTGGAGAAGGCCCGGTCCCTGGCCATCTCCTTGATGACCAGTCCGAGCGGTACGGCGAAGGCCAGCACGACCATCACCGTCACCGCCAGGCTCACCTTGACCAGTGCCCACCTCATCGCGGCGGCTCCAGTCGCGGCGGCTCCAGCTTCACTCCGACCCCGCGCAGGGTGTGCAGATAGCGCGGGTTCGCCGCCGTCTCGCCGAGCTTGCGCCGCAGCCAGGACAGGTGGACGTCGATGGTCTGGTCGTCGCCGTAACTCTGCTGCCACACCTCGGCGAGCAGTTCCTTGCGCGGTACGACGACTCCGGGCCGCCCCGCGAGAAAGGCCAGCAGGTCGAACTCGCGGCGGGTCAGGTCCAGCCGCCCGCCGTCCAGCTCCGCCTGCCTCCTCAGCGGATCGATGGAGAGCCCGCCGACCTGGATGGCCCCGGACGGGCGCTCGGCGCCCGCGACGGCGCGGGAGCGGCGCAGTACGGCGGCCATGCGGGCGGACAGGTGCTCGACCGAGAAGGGCTTGACGAGGTAGTCGTCGGCGCCGTCGTTGAGCAGCCGTACGATCTCCGCCTCGTCGTCGCGCGCTGTGGCGATGATCACGGGTACGTCGGTGATTCCGCGCAGCATCTTCAGCGCCTCCGACCCGTCGAGATCGGGCAGACCGAGGTCGAGAATGACAACGTCGAAGCTGAAATGGGCGACCTCGCGCAGCGCCTCGAGTGCCGTACCGACGCTGCGCACCGTGTGGGTGGCTTCGGTCAGGTGCCGGATGAGGGCGGAACGTACGAACTGGTCGTCCTCGACCACGAGCACACTTGCCATGGGCGGCACCGTACGCCATGTGGGGTATGCGGGTCCCCCTGGGACGCGGGTCTGCCGGGTGGTGCAGTATGGCCCCGATGCAACGAGGATTCGTACACGCCGTCGCGTGGTCGCTCGCCACGGGCGCAGCGGTCACGCTGTCGTGGTGGGGCGTGCACACGGTGATGTCGGGGACGGCGTACGACCCTCCGCAGGCACTCCCGATCCCCACCGACGTGCCGCAGCGGAGCGGCACCGCGCAGGGCGCGAAGCCGCAGTCGTCGTCGACGCGGCGGCCCGGGGACGGCGACACGGACAAGACGCCGTCCACGTCGCCGGAGCACGGCAAGTCTCCGTCGGACAGCCCGGCCGGCCAAGACCGGAACACCCCTCCCCCGAGCCGTACGCCGGACGGTCCCGGCGGCCCGTCGTCGGGCTCCCGGTCGCCGTCGAGTCCGCCGGCGACCGCGAACGGCCAGGTCAAGAGCTACAACACCACCGGCGGCCGGGTCACCTTCGACCTGGGGAAGACCTCCGCCACACTGGTCTCGGCGACGCCCGCGACCGGCTGGTCGATGCAGGTCTGGAAGGACCCGAAGTGGATTCGGGTGGAGTTCACGGGGGGCGCCGCGAAAGTCTCGGTCTTCTGCACCTGGCACGACACCGCGCCGAGGGTCGAGATCGTGAAGTCCTGACCCGCGTGAGGTCACTTGAAAGCGCCCGGCGGCGGTTGCGGTGACGGCCGCGCGCTCGCGTCGGTGACGACGGCCGCGCCGCCCGTGAAGTCCGCCAGTTCCCGGCCGTGCTCCACCCGCCCCGGGTGCGGGTCGGTCGCGATGCGCCGGGTCCATTCGGCGATGGGCAGCGTACGGTCCGACGCCAGCAGCACCGCGTTGCCGAAGCGGCGGCCGCGCAGCACGGCCGGGTCGGCGGCCAGGGCCAGCTCGGGCCAGACGGCGGCGGCGGTGGCGATCTGACCGCGCACGTACGCGAGGGGCGGGCCGTCGGCGAGGTTGGCGGCGTAGAAGCCCCCGGGCTTGAGCACTCTGCGTACGTCGGCGAGGAACTCGGTGCTGGTGAGGTGCCCGGGCGTACGGGCGCCGCTGAACACGTCCGCGACGACCAGATCCGCCCAGCCGTCGGCGACCTTGCCGAGGCCGGCGCGGGCGTCGAGGGAGCGGACGCGGATACGGGCCTGGGCGTCCAGCGGAAGTTCCCTGCGCACCAGCTGGACGAGCGCCGCGTCCACCTCCACGACCTGCTGGGTGGACCGGGGGCGGGTGGCGGCGACGTAACGGGCCATGGTGAAGGCGCCGCCGCCGAGATGCAGGACGTGGACGGGCTGCCCCTGCGGGGCGGTGAGGTCGATGATGTGGCCGAGCCTGCGCTGGTAGGCGAAGTCGAGGTAGGACGGGTCGTCGAGGTCCACATGGGACTGCGGGGCGCCGTCGATCAGCAGGGTCCAGCCGCGCGGGCGGTCCCGGTCGGGTATCAGCTCGGCGAGTCCGCCGTCGACGTGCGCGACGACAGGCTCGGGGGCGGCGCGCTCGCGCCGCTTGTTGTTCTTTGCCACGCAGCCAGTATCGACTGCCCCGGCCGGATCGGTTCAGCGCACGCGGTCGGCCGCTTCGATCAGCCGGGCCGCCTCGCCGAGAGCGGCCCTGAGCACGGCCGGGTCGGTGACCGGGCCCGTGTCGGTGGGCGGCAGCAGCCAGCCGGTCCCGGTGATGGGCGGCTCCGGCACCAGGGGCGGGGCGTCCACCCCGATGTCGCCGGTCAGCGCCACCGGGATGCGCAGGCCGCGCCCCGAGGTCTGCGTACAGGCGCTGCCCGGCATGTCCCAGCCGTCCGCGGTGCCCGGGGGCACGAGGAAGCCGAGGGTGGCGCAGGAGCCGTCGTGCAGGACGGGGCCGACGGCGGGGGCCGAGGTCGCGGCCCGGCGGATGATGTCCACCGCTTCGAGGCCCTGACGCACCGGGACCGTCACCAGGTCGCACGGCTCTGCGCCGGGACTTCCCGCGGGAGGTGGAACGGTGCTGAAGTCCTGGCTGGGTCTGTGCTGAGCCGTCGACCGTGAGCCCGGCCGTGGGCCCGGCCGTGAGCCGCTGATCTCCATGTCGGCCTCCAACAAGGGAACCCCTCCTCGCTCGAGCGGGAGCCGCGCTCCCTCTCCTCATGGTTCAACGCGCGGCGCTGTCAACGGCTACGGTGCCGCGCCGCCGCAAAGGATGGCAGTTCATGGCAAATCTTGGGTGAGATATCCGGTTTGTAGCGAAACACCGCGTGTTCGAGCCGTCACAGCCGGTACGTTTTTGCTCCGCCGAAGCACGCGAACCTTGCGGGAGGTCTTGGCCATGCCGAACAACGACTTCCGCCGACTGCGAGGGTCCCGTTCGCCGGCCGAATTCGCCGCCTCGGTCCGCAGGGCGGCGCGTGAGATCGGTGAACAGGTCGCATGCGACGCCCGCTACATCGGCCGCGTCGAGGCCGGCCAGATCCGCTGTCCCAACTACGCGTACGAGCGCGTCTTCCTGTACATGTTCCCCGGCCTGACGCTGGCGGACCTGGGCTTCTGGGCCCGCGAAACGGTACGTGGCAGGGGGGCGCGCACCACCACGACCCCTAGCCACAGCGACGAGGAGAGCGACGTGCTGCGTCGCGCGTTCATGACGAGCGGCACCGCCACCATGGCCGCCGCATCCCTGGGACTCGGCACCGCGCCGGGTGCCTCTGCCTCTGCCCCCGCCCACCCCTCTGCCGCCGCGCCCTTCCCGGATGCCTGCGGCATGCCGGCCGCTCACCGCCGGGTCGGGGAGGCCGAGGTGAGCGCCGTGGAGGACGCGGTGCGGCAGATCCGGCTGCTCGACGACCGGCACGGCGCCGACGGCCTCTACAAGCGGGCCGCACAACCGCTGCGTACCGCCTACGCCCTGCTCGACGCGAGTACGACGTCCCGCAGATCCATGGCGGACCGGTTGCACACCGGCGCCGGTGAACTCGCCCTCTCGGTGGGCTGGCTGGCGCACGACTCGGGCCGCTTCGACGACGCCCGCTCGCACTACGCGGAGGCACTGGCGACGGCCCGGGTGGCCGGTGACCCGGCGCTGGAGGCCCACGCGTTCAGCAACTCCGCGTTCCTCGCGCGCGACACCGGGCGGCCGCGCGAGGCGGTACGGGCGGCCCAGGCGGGGCAGCGTGCCGCGCAGCACGTGGCTTCGCCGCGGCTGCTCTCGCTGCTCACCCTGCGCGAGGCCGGCGGCTGGGCGGGGCTCGGTGACCGTACGGGCTGCGAACAGGCGCTCTCCCGCGCCAAGTTCCTCTTCGAGCGCGGCACGGCGGACGCCGACCCCGAGTGGATGAGCTTCTTCGGGGAGGCGGAGCTGGAGGGGCTCGAGGCGCAGTGCTGGTCGGCGCTCGGCGACTGGGCGCGCGCGGCCCGGCACGCCCGGCGGGCGGCGGCCCTCCAGGACCCCCACTTCACCCGGAACCTGGCCCTCTACAGCGCGGAGCTCGCGGATGACCTGGTCCGCGCCGGGGCGCCGGACGAGGCCGCGGCGGTGGGAGAGGGCGTGCTGGACCTGCTGGAGGACGTCCAGTCGTCCCGCGTACGGACGATGCTGTCCGAGACGACCCGCGTCCTGCTGCCGCACCGCCGCTCGCCGTCGGTGGCCCCCTTCCTCGCCCGCCACGCGACGGTCGAGCCCGGGGCCCGAGGCTGAGCGCCGGCAGTAAGCACCGAGGCCGTACGTAAGCACCGGGGCCGGGCCCGGCGCCGTACGTAAGCACCGGGGCCGGGCCCGGCGGCAGCGCTCGCTCTATCGCAGCGGGCTCTGGCGGGCGAGCGGCGGCTCCGGGAAGGGCGTCCCCGGGCCGCCCGCCGCCCCGCTGTCCTGCCTCAGCGTGAGGCCTCCTCGGGGTGGACCTCCAGGTTTCCGGACACACTCACGGCGGGCAGATGTTCCCGCTCACCGCGGTCACAGCGCTGTCCAACCCGGTCAGCGCCGGGCTCGGCAGGGTCGACGACACGGCCCTGTATGTGACCAGCGGGGCGGGCTTCTTCGGCCCGCCGGTCCGGGTCGGCGTCCCGGCGGACATCGCCCTGCTCGAACTCCGCGGCCCCCGGATCCGGCCGGGCCGCTGAACCAGCAGTACGCAGCCGGCTCCCGAAGCGATGCTTCGGGAGCCGGCTGCGTCGTTACGGCGGTCAGGCCATGAGCGCGTCCGGTCAGCCGCCCAGATGCCCGACGTCGTTCCAGCGCTCGATCGCCGGGTCGCCGTACGCCCAGCCGAGGACCGACAGGGACGTCGGGTCCAGCCGGATGCGGGCGGCGAACGACACGTCCAAGCCGAGCCAGCGGGCTCCCAGCGCGCGCAGGATGTGGCCGTGCGCGAAGATCAGCGCGTCCCGGTCGGCCGAGTGCGCCCAGGCGATGACCTCGTCCGCGCGGTCCGAGAGCTGCTGGAGCGTCTCGCCGCCCGGCACCCCGTCGCGCCAGATGAACCAGTCGGGCCGCTGCGCCTTGATCTCGGTCGGCGCCATGCCTTCGTACGCCCCGTAGTCCCACTCCATCAGCGCGTCCCACTCCTGCGCGCGGTCGCCGAACCCGGCGATCGCGCAGGTCTCGCTCGCCCTCCGGAGCGGGCTCGTGCGCACCTCGGCGTCCGGGAGTCCGTCCAGCGGCGCCCGGTGCAGGCGCTCGCCGAGCAGCTTCGCGCCGCGCCGGCCTTCGTCGAGCAGGGGGATGTCGGTCCTGCCGGTGTGCTTCCCGGACAGGGACCATTCCGTCTGTCCGTGCCGGGCCAGCAGGATGCGCGGTGCCATGACGATGTCTCCCTGGACGGTGCGAAGGGGGCGTACTACGAGCTCGTGCGGGTCGCTTCACGGGCGGAACGGGCCGCCCGCACCATCATCGCGCACGCGGCCCAGGGGCAACCTCCGGGGCGTTTTCCACGTCCCCCTTCTCGCGCACCCGGTGTGCGCACATGTTCTCGTACGCCGTACGGTTGAAAGGGTGGCCAGTCAGCCCGTAGGCCGCACATGCAGACAAATGGAGAGCGTCCGGATGCAGGACACCGCGCCCCGCAAAAGACCCCGCTGGTGGACCGAGCTGCTGCTCATCGTGGTCGTATACGCCGCGTACACCGGCGGGCGGCTGTTCGTACGCGGCGGCGAGGCGAAGGCCGTCGAGCACGGTCTGGCGATACTGCGCGCCGAGAAGCTCCTGCGTCTGAACGCCGAACACCCCCTCAACCGGCTGTTCACCGAGCACGCCTGGCTCGGGATACCCGCCGACTTCGCGTACGCGACGCTGCACTACCTCGTCACCCCCGCGATCCTCGTCTGGCTCTTCAGACGGCGCACCGCCGGCTACCGGGCCGCGCGCACCTGGCTGATGCTTTCGACCCTCCTCGGTCTGGTCGGCTTCACGCTCCTGCCGACCTGCCCGCCGCGCCTCCTCGACGCCGGACACGGCTTCGTCGACACGATGGCGCAGTACAGCATGTACGGCTGGTGGGGCGGCGAGGCGAGTGCGCCGCGCGGACTGGGCGGGATGACCAACCAGTACGCGGCGATGCCGAGCCTGCATGTGGGGTGGGCGCTGTGGTGCGGGGTGATGCTGTGGAAGCACGGGCGTACGCCGCTGATGAAGTCGCTCGGTGTCGCGTACCCGCTGCTGACCACTTTCGTGGTGATGGGAACGGCCAACCACTACTTCCTCGACGCGGTCGCGGGCGCCGCCGTGATGGGCGTCGGACTGGCTCTGACCAGGCCGTTCATGCGGCTGGCCGACCGGGTGCGGGAGCGGTTCACGCCGGTGCGGGGCGGCGCGGAGTACACGGTTGCCGACGGCGTTGTCAGTGCCGGATGCGAGACTTCCGAGGGTGAACGAATCCCTGGGCAGCGGACCCGAACCCACACCTCCGCGAGTGCCTCCGCAGGTGCCTCCCCAGGGGGCGGCACCGACGCGGACGCAGGCGCCGGCGACGGCGCTCCGGCAGCGGCTCGCTGAGCTGCGCGGCCCGTCCGTCCCGCCGCTGCCCCTGGACGCCCGCGCGCTGGCGGCGCTCGCCGCCAACCCGGGCTGCAAGCGCCGTGCGCTGCTCGACGGCGCGGGGGTGGACAAGGCGGCGCTGGCGACGGCGCTCGGGTCCCCTTCCGCGTTCGGCCAGTCGCAGTTCGCCTTCATGCGGGGCAATGCCTTCGAGGCCCGGGTCAAGGCCGACGGCGGCACGGAGCTGATGCGGCTGCTGTACGAACGCATCGGCGCCGGCGCCGGGTGCGAGCCGCCGGTCCCCGGCGAGACGCACGTACCGGATCTGGCGGCGGCGGGACCGGAGGGCCGGGCGGCCCGTACGGCGCTGGCGCTTCGCGAGGCCACGGCGGCCGGGATCTGGACGCTGCTCGACCACCCGATGCTGGCCCTGGAGGTGGCGGGCTCGCCCGCGTACCTGGAGCCGGACGCGGTGGTGGTGCACCCGGACGGGCACTGGACCGTGGTCGAGATCAAGTCCTTCCCGATGATCGACGACTCGGCGGACGCGGCGAAGGTCGGCGCGGCGGCCCGCCAGGCCGCGGTGTACGTGCTGGCGCTGGAGCGGGTCGCGGCCAAGGTGACGGGCGCACAGGTGCGGCATTCGGTGCTGCTGGTCTGCCCCAAGGACTTCTCGAACCTGCCGACGGCGTCGGTCGTCGACGTACGCAAGCAGCGGTCGGTGACCCGGCGCCAGCTGGAGCGCCTGACGCGCATCGAAGACCTCGCCGCCGCGCTCCCCGAGGGCACGACGTTCGACGTGGACCGCCCCGCGAAGGAGCTGGCGGTGGCGGTCGAGTCGGTCGACGCGGCGTACGCCCCCGAATGCCTGGCCGCGTGCGAGCTGGCCTTCCACTGCCGGGAGAAGGCGCGGGCGGCGGGCGCGGTGGAGGCGCTGGGCCGCGGTGTGCGCGGCGAGCTCGGCGGTCTGACGACGATCGGCGAGGTCCTGGCGGCGGCGGAAGGCACGGCCGGCGACCCGGCCGACCCGACGGTGGCCGCGTTGCGCCGGGCGGCGGCGCTGCGGTCGGAGGCGCTGCGGGCGGCGGCCCCGGCGGGGGCGGGGACCCCGTGCTGACGCCGCCCCCGGCCCGGCTCGGGCCCCCGGAACGCCCTCCGGGCGTGTCCTCGGCCAAGTCAGTTGCTCCCGGGCAACTTCCAGCCCGTCCGGCGTTTGCGCGGGGTCTGGGGCGGAGCCCCTCACGCGGCGGAGCCGCAAGATGTCACAGCGGGAAGGGGCGGGTAGGGGAACGTGCCCACCGCCCACAGAAAGGCGCCACATGTCGCTGATCAGCACGCTCGCGCGACTCGACGCCGTGCGCACCGGACGCGCACAGCCACTGGCCACCGTCCGGCACCGGCACCTGTCCGAGCGGCCGATGGTGTTCGTACCGCTGACCACCGCGGGCGAGGCCGGGGCTCCGCTCGGGGCGCTCGTCGGCACCGACCGGGACGCGCCCCGGCTGCTCGCCGTGACGCAGCCGCGCGACCGCGACCTGCGGTTCGCGTTCCTCGCGGAGCTGGCCGAGTCCGTCCTGCCGTACCTCGACGGGTACGCCGACGACGTCGAGGCGGCCGAGCGCAACGAGACCGATCCCGAGACCGGGAAGCGGGTCAAGGTCGAGGTCGAACTCTGCGCGGACGCACCACAGTTGATCGTCCCGAGCCGAGCGGGCATCGCGTACGTACGACTCCTCGGCCGGTCGATGCGCTTCCGGCGTACGGCCGAGCAGGATCCGGACACGCCCTACCCCGCGCCGCCGCACATCCCGCTGCTCGGCCGCTGGCTGACGCACTACGGCGAGCGCGCCCGGGTGCCCGGGTCCTCCCTCCTCCTGGCGGCGACCGATCTGCTGGGCCGCCACTGGGCGACCGGGCAGTCCGATCTGGAGGACCAGCACCTGGGCGCGCTGCTCGCCTGGATCGACCCGACGAGCCCGGCGGGCGGCTCGGACGGGTCGGGCGGCTCGGACGGCTCGGGGGCCGAGGCCGCGCTGCGGGCGGAGCTGGGGAGGGACAGGGACGGGCAGTTGGTGTGCCCGCCGGCCGGCCCCGCGACCGACCCGGCGTTCGACAACAAGCTGCTGGCCCCCGCCATCGACCGCTACGACCGGACCCGCAAGGCACTCGCCGCCGCCGAGGACGGCCTGGCGGCCGACGCGCACCTGGGCGAACTGGCCGCCGCCGAGCGGCACATCCGCGATCTGCTCGCCGCCCAGATGCGGCCCACCTGGAACGCGGTGTGGCGCGGGCTCGACCTGCTGCGGGAGCTGCCGGAAGGGACGCGCGCCACGGACCGCTGGACACGCGACCGCTGGTCGTACACCGGCCACCGCGACCGCGTCCGGGCCGGGGAGCCGCCGCAGCCCCGGCGCGACGACGCGGTGAGCGCCGCGCAGAAGCTCGCCTCCCGCGAGACCGCGCAGGCGCAGCTGGAGGCGCAGGAGGCACTCGACGATCCGCTGGTGATGGCCGGGCGCCGGCTCGCGGGCGAGGCGTTCACCAGCGAAGTACTGGACGTGGTGATGACCATGAGCGAGGGCAAGCGGCCGAGCCCCCGCCCTCTGCTCACCGTCCGCACGGACGACGCCCCGCACCTGGGCGAGCGTACGAAGGTCTACCGCTCGCTGGACGGCAGGCCGCAGACGGCGGAGTTCGTACGGTACGAGGACGAGCCCGGGGTCCTGGTGCTGCGGGTGACCGACAAGATGGGGCGCGGCAAGGAGCCGGCGCCGGGGTCCGTGCCGGAGAAGGGCGAGCGCATCTGCTGGACGCTCTTCGAACACGACCAGCGCGGCGGCCCCCAGTTGCCCGACCCGGAGGCGACCCCATGGACCCACGGCGGCCCTCCGGGCACCGACGCGGAACGCCCCGATCCGGTGACGCCGGAGGACACTCTGTGACCCGCCCCGCCCGTGCCACCACCGCGCCGGCGCCCGCCGGCCGGGCCCCCGGCGACGCGGCCACCCGCCCGGGCCCGCCACCGCTCGGGTCTCCCGAGCCCCACCCCTCCGCACGCCGCCCTGCGGCGGCATCCGCCACCACGATGTCCTCGGAGGATCTCCTGTGAACCATCCCCTCTCCGCCGGGGCGCCGCGCTTCGACCCCGGCGCCGAGGCCGGCCGTGCGACCGCGTCGATCCTTCACGACACGCTGCACGGCGCCCACCGCGGCGTCGTCGTGGACTCGCCGCCCGGTGCGGGCAAGTCGACGCTCGTGGTGCGGGCCGCGCTCGAACTGGCCGCTGCCGGTCGCCCGTTGATGGTGATCGCGCAGACCAATGCCCAGGTCGACGACCTGGTCCTGCGGCTCGCGGAGAAGGAACCGGACCTTCCGGTCGGCCGCCTCCACAGCAACGACACCGACCCGTACGACAAGGCCCTCGACGACCTGGGGCACGTACGCAAGTCCGCGAAGGCCGCCGACCTGGCGGGTCTGGACATCGTCATCTCCACGGCCGCGAAATGGGCGCACGTGAAGACCACGGACCCGTGGACGCACGCGATCGTCGACGAGGCCTACCAGATGCGTTCGGACGCGCTGCTCGCCGTGGCCGGGCTCTTCGAGCGGGCGCTGTTCGTCGGCGATCCGGGCCAGCTGGACCCGTTCTCCATCGTCGGCGCCGATCAGTGGGCGGGACTGTCGTACGACCCGTCGGCCAGCGCGGTGTCGACGCTTCTGGCCCACAACCCCGAACTCCCGCAGCACCGCCTCCCCGTCTCCTGGCGGCTCCCGGCCTCGGCGGCGCCGCTCGTCTCCGACGCGTTCTACCCGTACACGCCCTTCCGCAGCGGTACGGACCACGGCGACCGGCGCCTCACTTTCGGCGTCCCGTCCGACGGCTCGGGACCCGACCGGGTCCTGGACGAGGCGGCGGCTTCGGGATGGGGCCTGCTGGAACTCCCGGCCCGGCACACCCCGCGCACGGACCCGGAGGCGGTGGGTGCGGTGGCACACGTCGTACGCCGCCTCCTGGACCGCGGCGGTGCGGCGGTCAGCGAGCGTTCCCCCGATCCGGTCCCGCTGACGGCCGACCGCGTCGCGGTCGGCACGGCCCACCGCGACCAGGCGGCGGCGGTCCGGGCGGCGCTGGCCGACCTCGGTGTCGTGGGTGTCGCGGTCGATACGGCGAACCGTCTCCAGGGCCGCGAGTTCGACGTAACGGTGGTGCTGCACCCGCTGTCGGGCCGGCCCGACGCGACGGCGTTCCACCTGGAGACGGGCCGGCTGTGCGTGCTGGCGTCGCGGCACCGGCACGCGTGCGTCGTGGTGTGCCGGGAGGGGGTGGCGGATCTGCTGGACGAGCACCCTTCGACGGAGCCGGTGCAGCTGGGCGTCACGGTCAAGTTCCCGGACGGCTGGGAGGCGAACCACGCGGTTCTGGCGCACTTGGCGGAACACCGGGTGCCGTACCGGGGGTGAGGGGCTGGACAGTGCCCAGGGGCCGGCTTTGTGGCCCCGGCAGCGGAACAGGGCCGCACACCCGTACGCGCACCTGAGGCGTACTTGCACGGTCCGGGACAATGGACGGTGGCCATCGAGCACCCATGGCCGCGAGAGGGAAGGAAAACTCATGGCGGAACCCGAGCGCGCCGAGCGGCGGCTGCGCCCCGCGCCGCTGCTCTTCGAGCCTTCGGAGGCAGCCGCCGATCCCGAGCACTTCTTCGACCTGGAGTCGATGGAAGACCCCGGTCAGCTGCTGGAGCGTGCCACGGAGCTGACGCTCGCGTTCCGGACCGCGACCGACCGGGCCACCGAGTTCCAGGCCATCGCGGCCGCCCAGCTCGCCGACCCCAAGCGCTTCGACCGGCTGTCGGCGGCGGACATCGCGCAGCGCGCGGACTGGACCGAGGACTACGCCAAGAAGATGGTCGAGTTCGGCCGCGACCTGCTCCGCGGCCCGAAGCACCCCTAGCAGTCGCACAGCCGCAGCAGCCGCAGCCGAATGAGACTCCGGAGCCCGTGATCCACACCGGTCACGGGCTCATGGCATATGCCCGCGCGCAAGATACCCCCTACCGCCCCGCCGTGTCCCGCTTTCTGGAAACACACCGAAACGGAACGGCTACTGCCGGTAGATGTAGACGTCATGACCGCCTGCAAGCAACACGACGTCCCCGCGTACCCGCACTCCAACACCCCCGCCCAGGTCACCGCCGCCGGCGCCGCCTGGCTCGCCTCCGCCGCCGCGTACCCGCGCAGCACTCTCTCGCTCTGGGAGGCGCGGCCCACCGATTCCGGCGTCCTGCCCTGCGGCTCCGCGTTCGACGTCGTGAGCGCCCCGGCGATCTTCGGCCGCCGGATGCTGGACCGGTTATGGGCGGACGGGCCCGGCTCCGGCCCGGTCGCCACCCACCGGGGCCGCATGCTGCTCTTCACCTGCCCCGGCACCGCCCAGCGCCTCCCCTCGCTGCTCGCCTGGGAGGAGTGGGGTCGTGCGGGACGTACTGCCGAAGGTGGCGTCGGCGGCGACGGGAAAGCCACCGTGCCGCCGGTCCTGTGCCATGGGACGGGCGACGCCGTGACCGTCCCGCCGCTCAGCGCCCCGGTCGCCCCCGCCGGCGCCGGACCGCGCTGGCTGGTCGCCCCCGACGTGCGCCATCCGTGGCTGCCGGGCGCCGAGGCGATGCTCTGGGCGTGTGTACGGGCGGCCCGCCCGGGACCGGGCGCCGAGGCCCGGATATCGATTTTTCCTCCCGCCGATCCGGGTGCTAATGTCTACGACGTCAGCAGGCGCCGCTAGCTCAGTTGGTTAGAGCAGCTGACTCTTAATCAGCGGGTCCGGGGTTCGAGTCCCTGGCGGCGCACAGACGGGAAAAGCCCCTCGCGAGAGCGAGGGGCTTTTTCGTCGCCCGGGCCGGGGCGGGGTCAGACGCCCGGCGTGATCTGCACCGTCCACGCCCCCGAGCGCGTACGGTCCGCCACCTCCACCCGGGTCCCCTCCCCCGGCACCGTGAACGTCTCCCCTTCCCGCACGGGCGCGTCCGCCAGCGGCGGATACACCGACCGGTCCCAGCACGCGTCGCTCCGCGGGTGGGCGTCCACGACCTCGATCGGCCCGCCGCCCGAGGCCGCCCCGTTGCGCACCCGGTAGATCAGTACGCCCTCCGTGCACAGCGACTCGTCGTTGCCGGCCCCGCTCCGCACCTCGATGGCGAGCACGCTGCCCTTGCCCGTCCGTACGACCGCGAGCCGCGTACCGCCCGTCGCGCCATGGGGCCGCTCGGCGCCCAGCGGTTGCAGCGTGAGCCGGGTCGCGCCGGTGCCCGTCACGCAGGCCACCTGCCCGCGGTCCAGCCAGCCGAGCTTCCACTTGTGCCAGCCGAAGAGTTCCGGGGCGAGCCCGAACTGGCTGCCCATGACGTCCCAGTCCCCGACGTACGTGTCCCAGTCGCCCTTGCCGTCCACCGGCCGGTGGTAGAGATCGGGCAGGTCGAAGACGTGGCCGGTCTCGTGGGCCAGCACGTTGCGGTCCGGCGGGTGCTGCTCGAAGACGGTGACGATGCGCTTGATGTCCCGGCCGTCCGCGTGCAGCGGCTTGTCGAAGTTGACGACCTTCGTCGCGTCGGAGTCGACGCCGGGCGCGTCCGGGTCGGCAACGAGATAGACGATGTCGTACTGCGTGAAATCGACCCGCTCGTCCGCCGCCGCCACCGCGTCGCGCAGGTACGCCGTGCGCTGCCCGGCGTCCCAGTCGCGCTCTATGCCGTACGCCGTGGAGTCCTGCGGCATCTCGACCCACTCGCGCTGCGGATGCGCCCGCAGGTCGAACTTGCCGTACGAGGCCCGCCGGAAGAAGTCGCTGGTGGACGGGAAGTAGTCGGTCACGAGTTCGTCCGGGGTGGTCGTGGGCGCCGAGTCGGGGAAGGCCAGGAAGATCATGACCGCGTTGAGGGTGTTCACGGGGCGCGGGTAGGCGCGGTTCCAGGTGTCGAGGCCCAGCGAGTGGTGCGCCGCGGTGCGCGTCAGCACGCACGGCCCGTCGTTCTGCGCCGCCACGGCGGGGCCCGCCACGAGCGAGGTGGCGGCGAGCGCGGTGAGGGAGGTGAACACGGCGGCCGTACTGCGCAGGCGCTCGCGCCGGCATCGGCGGGACGGGTCGGCTCCCCCGGGTGTCTGCTGGCGGACCACGTCGACCTCCGGGTGCGGAAATACGGGGCACGCCACCCACATTGTTGCGTTTTCATGACGTATGCCCTGTTCCACTGCCCCACACGGGTGACCGGGGCCTCCAGCGGCCGCCAACGGCCCGACACCCCGACGGGCTCACGGAAAGTCACAATCGATCACGTAGGAACACCACAAGGCACACCTGTGCAGAAACGATCGTCCGCGGGCGCCAGGTGCTCCGCGTCACGGTGGTGCAGCTGGATCGGCCCTCCCGGCAGCCTCTATGATCGGCACACTTTCCCGCGTGGAATCCGCCCCTGGCGGGGCTCTTCACCCCGCCGACGACCCCGACGACATCTGTACGCGATCAATGCCCTGCGGGAGCGAGCGGTGAGCGGAACCTCCGAAGGACCCGGTTCAGCCCCCGACACCACCATCCGACCGCCCGTCACACAGAGTCATGCGGTCGGCCGCACCGCGTCCGAGCTGCGCGACTACCGGGCGGCCTTTCACGCCGCGCACCTCGCCATGGCCGTCGTGGACCGCCAGGGACTCGTCGTCACCGCCAACCCCTCCCTCGCCGCGCTCCTCGGCACGGACGCCGTCCAGCTGCGCGAACAGTGCGCCGCGGACCTCCTCGATCTGGCGTCCGACGCCCGCAGCTTCCACGCCTACCTCGAGGTTCTCGCCGGCCGACGCGCCCGATTCCGCTGCACGCGCAGGGTCAAACACCCGGACGGCCGCTCGCTGTGGGTGGAGGTCGCCATCACACCCGTACCGGACAACGGAACGGTCCTGCTGTCGGTCACGGACACCAGCGACCGTCGGGAGCTCCAGGCCAGGCTGCGCCATCTCCAGATGCACGACCCGGTGACGCGGCTCCCGAACCGCACGCTCTTCTTCGAGCGGCTCACCTCCGCGCTGGAGAATTCGGCGTACGACGACGGGGGGACCGGCCGGATCGGCGTCTGCTATCTCGACCTCGACGGGTTCAAGGCCGTCAACGACACCCTCGGCCACCGCGTCGGCGACCGGCTGCTGACCGCCGTGGCGTCGCGGCTGGCCCGGTGCGCCGACCAGTACGGCTACGCGCGCGCCGGCAGCCATCTGGTCGCGCGGCTCGGCGGCGACGAGTTCGCGCTGCTCGTCGAGGACTCCACCGGTACGGAACAGCTCGCGGACCTCGCCCAGGCCGTACTGACCGCCCTTCAGCAGCCGTTCGACCTGGCCGGGCAGCGGCTGGCGGTGTCCGCGTCGATCGGGGTCGTGGAGCGGGTCGCGGCCGGGACGACGGCGACCGGTCTGATGCAGGCGGCGGACACGACGCTGTACTGGGCGAAGGCGGACGGCAAGGCGCGCTGGACCCTGTTCGACCCCGAGCGCAACGCCCACCGGATGACCCGTCAGGCGCTGTCGAGCACCCTGCGGCCCGCCGTGGAGCGCGGTGAGTTCACGCTGGAGTACCAGCCGCTGGTGGACCTGGAGGGCGGGGGCGTGCGGGGCGTGGAGGCGCTCGTCCGCTGGGAACATCCGCAGTTCGGGACGCTGGCGCCGAATCGGTTCATCTCCATCGCGGAGGAGGACGGCTCGATCGTCCAGCTCGGCCGCTGGGTGCTGCGGACCGCGTGCCGGCAGGCGAGGCAGTGGCAGATCGAGCACCCGGGCAACCCGCCGATCTTCGTCAGCGTCAATGTCGCCGTACGCCAGGTCTGGGACTCCGACCTGGTGGCGGATGTCGCCGGCATCCTGGCAGAGACGGGCCTCGCGCCGAACCTGCTGCAACTGGAACTGACGGAATCGGCGGTGATGGGGTCGGCGGGGCGGCCGCTGCAGGCCTTGCAGGCGCTGAGCGACATGGGCGTACACATCGCCATCGACGACTTCGGAACGGGCTACTCGAACCTTGCCTACCTGAGCCGGCTGCCGGTCTCGGTGCTGAAGCTGGACGGGTCCTTCGTCCGCGGTTTCCAGGACGAGGCGCACGCCAACCCGGCCGACGAAACGATTGTCGAGGCGCTGGTGCAGCTCGCGCACCGGCTGGGGCTGACCGTGACGGCCGAGTGCGTGGAGACGTCGGGGCAGGCGGCGCGGCTGCGCCGGATCGGGTGCGACACGGGGCAGGGGTGGCTGTACTCGCGGGCGGTGACGCCGGAGCGGATCGCCGCGATGATCGCCGTCAGCCCGCAGCGGGTCTGACGGCGACCGTCGCGACGTTCTCGACGTCAGGCCCTCGGCAGGCCGTACGCGTCCGCGATGAGTTCGTACGAGCGCAGGCGGGCGTCGCCGCCGTGGGCGTTGGCGGTGATCATCAGCTCGTCGGCGCCGGTGCGCTTGGCCAGGTCGTCGAGGCCGGTGCGGACGGCGTCCGGGGTGCCGTGGACGACGTTGCCGAGCCAGCTGTCGACGAACTCCCGCTCCATGGAGCTGAAGTCGTACGCCGCGGCCTCTTCGGGTGTCGGGATCAGACCGGGACGGCCCATCCGCAGCCGGACCATCGACAGAGCGCCGGTGAGGACCTGGCGGCGGGCCTCCTTCTCGTCGTCCGAGGCGAGGGCGGATACGCCGATGAGGGCGTACGGGGCGTCGAGGACGGCCGAGGGGCGGAACGACTCGCGGTAGAGGTCGAGCGCCGGAATGGTGTTCTGCGCGGAGAAGTGGTGGGCGAAGGCGAACGGCAGACCGAGGGTGGCGGCGAGGCGGGCGCTGAAGCCGGAGGAGCCGAGCAGCCAGATGGGCGGGCGGGCGGCGGGGCCCTGGACCGGGCCGGGGACGGCGTGAATGCGGGCGTACGGATGGCCGTCCGGGAAGTCGTCGTCGAGGAACCGGGTCAGCTCGGCGAGCTGCTGCGGGAAGTCGTCGGCGCCTTCGCGGAGCCGCTCTGTGCGGCGGAGGGCGGCGGCCGTGGCCCCGTCCGTGCCGGGGGCGCGTCCGAGGCCGAGGTCGACACGGCCGGGGGCGAAGGCTTCGAGCGTGCCGAACTGTTCGGCTATGACCAGCGGTGCGTGATTGGGCAGCATGACGCCGCCGGAGCCGAGGCGGATGCGGTCGGTGTGGGCGGCGATGTGGGCGAGGATCACGGCCGGGGAGGAGCTGGCGACGCCGGGCATGGAGTGGTGCTCGGCGACCCAGTACCGGTGGAAGCCACGGGCCTCGGCCTGCCGGGCGATGGCGACGCTGGTACGCAGGGCGGTGGTGGCGGTGGTCCCGCTGCCTACCGTTGCCAGGTCGAGTACGGAAAGGGGTACTGGCGCGCTTCCGCTCGCCGTGCCTCGGATCGCGTCCACCGGTTTGTCCTCCTGCGTTGTTGTGAGGTGCGGGGTACGTGCAACGAATGCGGCAACGGGAGGGGGGCTCCGGTTATTCCCCGCAGGCGCTTAGGTTCGGCCGGCGAACAGCTCGCCCAGTCGCTTCGCACGCACCCGGCGCCCCGCCAGCCGCAAGCCCTCCCACACCGTGACCTGGTTCGCCGTGAGGACCGGCTTGCCCAGCGCCTCCTCCAGCTCCGGGACGTACGCCGCCGTATGCAGCGCCGTATCCGGCAGCAGTACCGCCTCCGCGTCCGGATGGTCGCCCGCGCGGGCCAGCGCCAGGACCTCCTCCCGGCCCCATGTGCCCACCTCCGCGGCGGTGATGATGCCGCTGCCGCGCGCCGCGACCACCTTGATGTCCGCCGCCTTCAGGAAGTCGGCGAAGTACGCCGTCACGTCCTCGGGGTACGTCGCCGCCACCGCGACCCGCGCCGCGCCCACGTCCCGTACCGCGTGGGCGAAGGCGAACGACGTGCTGGACGCGGGCAGGCCGGCCGCCTGCGCCAGCAGGCTGACCTGGTCCTGCGCGCCGTCCCAGCCGTGCACGAAGCTCCCGCTCGTGCAGGCCCAGACCACCGCCTCCGCGCCCGCGAGCCGCAGCTCCTCCACCCCGGCCGCGAGGCGCGCGGGCGAACCCATCTCCAGGAGGGCGTCGACGCGGTGCGCGTCCTCGCCGATGTCGGTGTGCACGACGGACAGCCGCACATCGCTGTCGAGCAGCATTTCGATCCGCGGATAGTCGTCCTCCGCGGAGTGACCCGGGTAGAGAAACCCGACCGCTGTCATGATCACCCTTCTTGTTGCTGTTGCTGTTGCTGTTGTGGCTGCGGCTGTGGCTGTGACTCTTCCGGTGCCCGAGTCCGCGTCCGCGCCACCCGCGCCGCCTCGTCGATCAGCAGCCGCTGGTACGGGCCGACCGCGCACGCCCCCACCCGCCGCAGCGCGCACCACATCGTGACCTGGTTCGCGGACAGCACCGGCATCCGCAACTCGGCCTCCAGCTGCGGGATCACGTCGTACGTCGGCAGATTCGTGCAGCTGATGAAGAGGCAGTCCGCCGCCCCCACCACCGCCTGCCTCGCCATGTCGACCACATCCCGGTAGGGGACCTTCCAGATGTGCCGGGTCAGTCCGAGAAAAGCGCGTCCCGTGACCGCTATCCCGGCTTCCGCGAGATATTCCTCCAGGGAGCTGGTCACGGATTCGGTGTACGGGGTGACCAGGGCGATCCGCCGCGCGCCCAGCACGGCGAGGGCGTCGAGCAGCGCGCCCGACGTGGTGACCGCCGGCAGCTCCCCGGCCTGCGTCATCGCCGCGCACATCTCACGCTCGCCGCGCACTCCGCCGACGAAGCTCCCCGACGTACAGGCGTACGCGACGACTTCCGGCGCCACCGCGCACAGCGCCCGCACCGCCTCCCGCAGCGTCTCGTGCTCGCTGACCAGCCGGGCCAGGTCCAGGCTGACCTCGACGGGAACGAAGGGCGTGCGGGTGAGGTGCAGCGAGATCTCGTCCGGGACCCAGCGCCACAGTTCCCGGTCCAGCGCGAAGTCGAAGGGGGCCACGACGCCTACACCGCGCTGTGGCCTTGGTCCGCCGAGGAAGGAGATGTCCAATGCGGCCCCCAGGTGCGTGTGTTGACGACCGTAGATTCGGGTGCGAGCGTGGTCAATCCATACATCAATCCGCACATCTCAGACGTGTCGAAGGGGTTTCGCCCTCATGTCCCAAGAGACCCTTCTGGTCCTCGACGCCGACCCTCCGCCCCGCCTGGGCCGGCTGGCCGGACGTGCCCGCATCCTGCACGGTGACGAGTCCACGCTCGCCCGTCAACTACCGCTCGCCGACGTGCTTCTGGTCTGGGACTTCACCTCCGACGCGGTACGCCGCGCCTGGCCGGGCGACGGCCCACGGCCGCGCTGGGTGCACACCGCGAGCGCCGGCGTCGACCACCTCATGTGCCCCGAGCTGGTCGCATCGGACACGGTGGTGACCAACGCCCGCGGGATCTTCGATCTGCCGATCGCCGAGTACGTCTCGGGCCTGGTCATCGCCATGGCGAAGGACCTGCCCGGCACCCTGGAGCTCCAGCGGCAGCGGCGCTGGCGCCACCGCGAGACCCTGCGGGTGGCGGGCAGCAGGGCGGTGATCGTGGGTTCCGGGCCGATCGGCCGGGAGATCGCCCGCCTTCTCCAGGCCCTCGGGGTCGTCACGGCCCTCGTCGGCCGCACCGCGCGCCCCGGCGTGCACGGCGCGCGGGAGCTGACTCCGCTGCTCTCACGCGCCGACTGGGTGGTGTGCGCGGCGCCGCTGACCAACGCGACACGCGGGATGTTCGACGCGGCGGCCTTCAACGCCATGCCGCCGTCGGCCCGCTTCATCAACGTGGGGCGCGGTCCGCTCGTCGTCGAGGACGATCTCGTCGCGGCCCTCCAGAAGCGGTGGATCGCGGGGGCGGCGCTCGACGTGTTCGGCGAGGAGCCGCTGCCGCCCGAGAGTCCGCTGTGGGACGTTCCGGGCCTGGTCGTGTCCCCGCACATGAGCGGCGACACGGTCGGCTGGCGCGACGAGCTGGGCGCGCAATTCGTCGAGTTGTACGAACTGTGGGCGTCCGGAAGCCCCCTGCCGAACGTGGTGGACAAGAAACGTGGGTACGTCCCCATGCATGACTGACCTGAACGCACTGACCGCCCGGCAACTTCTGGCCGGGTACGAGAAGCGTGAGTTCTCCCCCGTCGACGCGACCCGGGCCGCCCTGGCCCGGATCGAAGCCGTACAGCCGCTCGTCAATGCCTTCGTCCGGGTCGACGCGCGAGAGGCCCTCGCGCAGGCGGAGGCGTCCGCCGCCCGGTGGCGCGCGAAGGAACCACTGGGCCTGGCCGACGGGGTGCCGGTGTCGGTGAAGGACCTGCTGCTGATGCGCGGCGGGCCGACGCTGCGGGGCTCCAAGGCCGTACGGCCGGACGGGAACTGGGACGAGGACGCGCCGTCGGTCGCGCGGCTGCGCGAGCACGGCGCGGTGTTCCTCGGCAAGACGACCACTCCGGAGTTCGGATGGAAGGGCGTCACCGACTCGCCCCTCTCCGGCGCGACCGGCAATCCGTACGATCCCTCGCGCACGTCGGGCGGCTCCAGCGGCGGCAGCGCGGCGGCCGTGGCGCTCGGGGCGGGCCCCCTGTCGCTCGGCACGGACGGTGGGGGTTCGGTCCGCATCCCGGCGTCCTTCTGCGGGATCTTCGGCCTGAAGCCGACGTACGGCCGCGTCCCCCTCTACCCTTCCAGCCCCTTCGGGACGCTCGCGCACGTGGGCCCGATGACGCGGGACGCGGCGGACGCGGCGCTGCTGATGGACGTCATCAGCGGCCCCGACTGGCGCGACTGGTCGCAGCTGGCGCCGGGCGGGAGCATGACGGCGGCCCTGGACGAGGGGGTGAAGGGCCTGCGGGTGGCGTACTCGGCGTCCCTCGGCGGGCAGGTGGCGGTACGCCCCGACGTGGCGGAGGCGGTACGCGCGGCGGCGGAGAAACTGGCCGAGCTCGGGGCGTACGTCGAGGAGGCGGACCCAAACTTCGCGGACCCGGTGGAAGCCTTCCACACCCTGTGGTTCAGCGGGGCCGCTCGCGTGGTGCAACACTTCGGCACCGAGCAGGGGGAACTGCTGGACCCGGGCCTGCGCGAGATCTCGACGCGGGGCGCCCGCTACAGCGCGCTGGACTACCTGGCGGCGGTCGATGCCCGCATGGAGCTGGGCCGCCGCATGGGCCGCCTCCACTCGACGTACGACCTGCTGCTCACGCCGACACTGCCGATCACCGCCTTCGAGGCCGGCGCGGAGGTGCCGAAGGGGTCGGGGCATCACCGCTGGACGGGGTGGACCCCGTTCACGTACCCCTTCAACCTCACCCAGCAGCCGGCGGCCACAATGCCCTGCGGCCTGGACGCCGACGGCCTCCCGATCGGCGTCCAACTGGTCGCGGCACGCCACCGCGACGACCTGGTGCTGCGCACGGCGCACGCGCTGTACGGGGCGGGGGTGGCGGGGGTGGTGCCCCCGCCTCAGCTGTAGCCCGGCCGCGCTGCCGTACGCTCCGTCGCGACCTCGAACCACACGGTCTTGCCGATCCCGCACGGTCGCGGCTCCGCACCCCACCGCTCGGAGAGCGCGTCGACCAGAGCGAGCCCGCGCCCCGTCTCGTCGTCCGGCGACGCGTGGCGCGAATGCGGGAGCACGGCGCAGGCATCCGACACCTCGATGCGCAGGAGGTCATCGCGTACGGCGAACCGCGCCGAGATCTCACGCCCGGGCGCACATCCCGCGTGCCGCAGGGCATTCGTCACGAGCTCGCTGAGCAGCAGGACACCGGTCTCGGCGGCGGCGTCGGGGACCTTCCACTCCCGCGCCTGCTCGGCGAGGAGCGTACGGGCGCGGCCGACGCTGCGGGGGTGGCGGGGGAAGCGCCACTCGATGTGGTCGTTCATGACTCATACCGTCCCGGAATGGGCATAGCCTGGCGGAGTAACGGCTCGCGTACAGAGGGCGGTTGTACCCATGGCAAACCTCGAACCACCCATGGCCTGGCGATACTGCGGCGACCAGATCAAACGGTGGCGCGAGCAGTCGGGCGTCACCCGCGAGGCACTGGCCAAGGAGGCCAGTTGCAGCTACGAGTACGTCAAGTCGATGGAGGCGGGGCGGCGCAAGCCGACCTCGCACCTGCTTCAGGTGGCGGATTCGCTGTGCGGGGCGGGTGGGTTGCTGGTCGGGGCGCGGGAGTTCCTGGTACCGGACAAGTTCCCTTCGTTCTCACAGGACTTCATCCGCTACGAGGCAGAAGCCATCGTTCTCAGCTGGTACGAACCGCAGCTCATCCCGGGTCTGCTTCAGACCGAAGAAACGGCCCGAGCGCTGCTCAATGCCCACTGGCCGCCGCTGGACGACGAGACGATCGACATCCGCGTAGCTGCCCGGCTGGACCGACAGCGCGTGCTGGAGAGGCGCACCAGGTTCTTCAGCTTCGTCATCGCGGAGACAGCCTTGAGGCACCCCATCGACAGTGCGGCATCGCATCGCCGGCAATTGCAGCGCCTCCTGGACGTCGGCGAGCAGCGAAACCTGAGCATTCAGGTGCTGCCGACCGGAGGCGCACATCCGGGACTCAACGGTCCCATCGTCCTACTGGAGACCGCCGACCATGAGCACCTCGCATATGAGGAGGGCCAGGCGACGGGGGTGTTGTACTCCGACCCGGAGAAAGTGGGCGTCATGACGCAGCGGCATGCCATGATCCTTCGGATGGCCCTCAGCCCCGAGGAGTCTGCACGCTTCATTGCCAAGTTGGCGGAGGAACTGTGAGCACCGAGCTGGCATGGTTCAAGTCGAGTTACAACGGCACCGAGGGCGGCAACTGCGTCGAAGTCGCCCTCGCCTGGCGCAAGTCGACGTACAGCGGCACCGAGGGTGGGGCCTGCGTGGAGGTGGCCACCTGTCCCCACACCGTCCACGTCCGCGACTCGAAGCTCACCGACGGCCCGCAGCTCGCCCTCCCCGCCGCCTCCTGGGCGGCGTTCCTCACGTACACGACGCACAGCTGAGGAACAGGCAACCCAATGACGCTGCCAGCCACACGTGACGGTGCCGGGCAGGTCAGATCA
Organism: Streptomyces sp. TRD_SC_5; assembly: GCF_056836825.1. Taxonomy (NCBI): domain Bacteria; kingdom Bacillati; phylum Actinomycetota; class Actinomycetes; order Kitasatosporales; family Streptomycetaceae; genus Streptomyces; species Streptomyces sp. TRD_SC_5. The sequence goes on from NZ_JBWZZS010000001.1 coordinate 2,592,990, forward strand.
CCGGCGGCCTGCCCAAGCGGCCCATGTGCCATACAGTGCGCCAGCGCATGGGACGCCGCTCGCCGCACGGCGTACGTACGCCCTCGACGAATCCGCCGAACCATGCCCGGAGGCCCGCCGCGGATCGCGTGCGGGACAGCGTGAGGACGATCCACGTCCCGAGGTAAACCGGCACCAGAACGGCGGGCAGGTGGCGGCGCGCCATCCAGACCCGGTTTCGGGCTGTCATTCGGTAGTACACCGCATGCCGGGCCGGTGACGTAGGCGGGTGCTGGAGGACGAGTTCCGGCTCGTAGAGGATCTTCCAGCCGGCGTCCAGGGCGCGCCAGGCGAGATCGGTCTCCTCGTGGCCGAAGAAGAAGGCGTCCGGCCACCCGCCGATCCGGTCCAGCATCGGCATGGACAACGCGTGTCCGCCACCGAGGAAGGTCGTCACCAAGCCCCGGCGCATCGGGTCACCGGCCCGCAACCTGGGCACATGCCGTCGCTGCGTCAGTCCGGTCTCGTCCGCGATCCGAAAGCTGACGATGCCCAGGTTCAGGTCGGAGGCATAAAGATCCGCGACGCGGCGAACCACGTCGGCCGCGATCAAGAGTCCGTCGTCGTCCAGGTCAACCAGAACGTCGACGTCTCCGAATTCCTGCAGTCGCTCCATCGCCACGTTGCGGCCGCCGGACACCCCGAGGTTTTCGTCCACCTCAACGCCGATCACCCATTCGGGCAGCTCAGGCAGGGGTGCCCCATTGCCAACCACCACCACGTAGGCGGCGGGCTCGTCCTGTTTGGCCACCGAGTCGAGCAGAGCCCGCAGCTCCGCCGGCCGATTGCCCATGGTCAGCACGGCCACACCCACACGCGGTCGGGACACGTCCGGATCTCCAGATCTCGGTGACGGCGATAAGCGGCGAGCTTAGCGGCCCCCGTCATCTGCCAGACATTCGGAAGGAACCCCAGCCATGCCGTCCATTCACCTTGCCGGCTACGTCCGCGGCGCCACCCTGGGCCCGACCAGCACCACTGCCTATGGGCACTTGAAGCGGTACGAGCCCCACCCAGCGGCCACGCGAATGGTCGCCACCGCACAACTGTGTTCACCATCGCGACCTCGAACCTCAACGAACCAGGCGCGAGCTGGTCACGCCCGGCGGAAGCTCAGCGTCTCCCCCGCCGCGCCCGCGCGCCACAGGTCCTGGCAGGCCTCCGCCATGCGGTCCAGGCCTTCCACCACCGTGCCCCAGACGATGCCGGGGACCCAGCCCGTATCGCCGTTGAGCAGCAGGTTGTTGCGTTCGTAGAAGAGGGCCAGGTCGACTACTCCGTGGCCGGGGCGGAGCGTGGGCTGGGGGCCGTAGCCGTGGGACGACGTGCCCAGCTGGGTGTCGGAGAAGGCGAAGTAGCAGAGGTCGCCGGGGATGGGGGTGACAGTGGGGTTCTCCAGCGGCGGCTCCTGCTCGGCGAAGGGAGATACCAGGGCGTAGATCTCATTGCGGGCGTACTTCGCGTGATAGACATCCCCGCCAAGAGGAAGCGCCTGCCACACCGCCTCGCACGTGACCGGCGCCCGGTCGTCCAGGAGTTTCGCGGTGCAGCGCACACCGCGCTTGTCGAGCGATACGTCCACGAATCGGTCGGTCATGTCCCCATGGTCCCCAGCGGGTCAAGAGCGCACGCGCCGCCGCACCCGCCGCGACATGGGCCGGAATTGATCGGCATACCTTGCGTGGAGTCGGGTAGCCGCGCGCCCATGGCTCCACCACCAGGGAACGACTCAGACAGCGCAACAAGACACTCCTCGATACGCCGGCGCTCGCTTCTGCTCGGCACGGCCGCGCTGGGCGCCGCGGGGGCACTCGGCGCGGCCGGCTGCAGCAAGGTGCCGTCCGGCGACACGCTCGCCCGGCTGAAGTCCCAGGGCACGGTCAGGCTGGGGATCGCCGGCGAGGCGCCGTACGGATACATCGACGAGCAGGGCGAATTCACCGGCGAGGCGGTGGAGCTGGCGAAGGTGATCTTCAAGCGGCTCGGCGTGCCCAGCGTCCAGCCCTCCCCCACCGACTTCTCCTCTCTCATACCGGGCCTTCAGTCGCAGCAGTTCGACGTGGTCTCCGCCGGGATGTACATCAACAAGGAGCGCTGCGCCCAGGTCCTCTTCGCCGATCCCGAGTACCAGATGCTCGACGCGTTCATCGTGCGCAAGGGCAACCCGAAGAAGCTTCATTCGTACCAGGACGTCGTCGAGGCCAAGGCGAAGTTCTCCACCGGCTCCGGGTACGCGCAGATCGACTACGCGGTCGGCGCCGGAGTCCCGCGCAAGGAAATAGCCATCTACCAGGACCCCGTGGCGGGCCTGAACGCCGTGGAGTCCGGCCGGGTCGACGTCTTCGCGGGTACGGCGCTGACCGGCCGCGGCGTCGTGAAGAAGAGCACCAAGGCCGAGACCACCAAGCCCTTCGCGCCGCTCGTCGACGGCGAGAAGAAGGTGGACGGCGGCGGCTTCGCCTTCCGGCTCGGTGACGCCGAGCTGCGCGACGCCTTCAACGTGGAGATCCACAAGATGAAGAAGAGCGGCGAACTCTTCCGGATCCTCCAGCCGTTCGGCTTCACCAAGGCGGAGATGACCACGATGACCGCAGAGGAGCTGTGCAAATGACAGCCGGACTGTGGACTCAGTGGATACTCCCCGGCATCTGGATCACCATCCAGCTCACCGTGTACAGCGCCGTCCTGGCCACGGTCGTGGCCTTCGGCATCGGCATCGCCCGCACCCACCACTCCCGTGTCGTCCGTTTCCTCGCGGGCTTCTACACCGAGATCTTCCGCGGCACGTCCGCGCTGGTGCTGATGTTCTGGCTGTTCTTCGTGATGCCGGGACTCTTCGGCTGGGCGCTCGTCCCGATGTGGGCGGCCGTCCTGGCGCTGGGACTCTCGTACGGGGCGTACGGCGCCGAGGTCGTGCGCGGCGCGCTGAACTCGGTGACCGCGGCGCAGCGCGAGGCGGGCGTCGCGCTCAGCTTCACCCCCTGGCAGCGGATGCGGCTGATCATGCTGCCGCAGGCGGTACCCGAGATGATCCCGCCCTTCAACAACCTGCTGATCGAGCTGCTCAAGGGCACGGCGCTGGTGTCGCTGCTCGGTGTGGCCGACACGTCCTTCTCCGCCTATCTGGTACGCCTGGCGACTCAGGAAAGCGTCGAGATCTATTCGGTGACCCTGGTGATCTACTTCGTGATCGCCTTCGTCCTCACCCGCGGCATGCGGGTGCTTGAGCGCAAGACCAAGGCCGGTATCGGGATCACCGCCGCAGCCGGAGGGACGCGATGAACAACTGGGACTGGTCCGCGGTTTCGGACTTCATGCCGGCGTTCTGGGACGGGCTGCTCGTCACCCTCCAGGTGCTGGTGCTCGGCTCGCTGCTCTCGTTCACGCTCGGCCTGGTCTGGGCGATCGGATACCGGGGGCCGCGCTGGGTGCGCTGGCCGGTGAACATCGTCACCGAGTTCATCCGCAACACTCCGCTGCTGGTGCAGCTGTTCTTCTTCTTCTTCGTACTGCCGGAGTCGGGCGTCCAGTTCTCGGCGCTGACCACCGGCACGCTCGCGATCGGGCTGCACTACTCGACGTACACCGCGCAGGTCTACCGCGCCGGCATCGACGCCGTTCCGGTCGGCCAGTGGGAGGCGGCCACGGCGCTCAGCCTGCCGGTCTCCCGCACCTGGTTCGCGGTGATCCTGCCGCAGGCGATCCGCCGGATCGTGCCCGCGCTGGGCAACTACGTGATCTCGATGCTGAAGGACACTCCGCTGCTCATGGCCATCGGCGTACTGGAGATGCTCCAGCAGGCCAGGCTGGCGAGCGCGGAGACCTTCCAGTACGCCGAGCCGCTGACCGTCGTCGGCGTCGCCTTCATCCTCATCGCCTACCCGGCTTCTCTTCTCATGCGAGCCCTGGAGCGTCGTCTTGTCCGCTGACTCGACCCCCAACGACCCCAACGAACTGATCCGTTTCGACAACGTCACCAAGCGGTTCGGCGACAACACCGTCCTGGACAATCTGTGCTTCTCCGTTCAGAGCGGAAAGCACGTGACCCTGATCGGGCCGTCCGGATCGGGCAAGACGACCATCCTGAGGCTGCTCATGACACTGGTGAAGCCCGACGAGGGCGTGATCAGAGTGAACGGCGGCCAGCTCTTCCCCGCGGGCGAGAAGGAAGTCCGCGAAGTACGCAAGAACATCGGCATGGTGTTCCAGCAGTTCAACCTCTTCCCCAACATGAACGTCCTGCGCAATGTCACCGAGGCGCCGGTGCGGGTCCTGGGCATGTCGAAGGACGAGGCCGCCGAGCGCGCGAAGGGGCTGCTGGATCTGGTCGGGCTCGCCGACAAGCAGGACGCGAAGCCCACCCAGCTCTCCGGCGGACAGCAGCAGCGGGTCGCCATCGCGCGGGCGCTGGCGATGCGTCCGCAGGTGCTGCTCCTGGACGAGGTGACGTCGGCGCTGGACCCGGAGCTGGTGGCGGGCGTTCTCGACGTACTGCGTGACATCGCCCGTACGACGGACATCACCATGCTCTGCGTCACGCACGAGATGAACTTCGCGCGGGACATCTCGGACGACGTGTTGATGTTCGACGCGGGGCGGGTCATCGAGTCCGGGTCCCCGGAGAAGATCTTCAGCGATCCGGAGCACGAACGCACTCGCGAGTTCCTCGGCGCGGTGCTCTGACCTCCGGTTCAGCGCGAAATCCTGCCTCTGGCACATGCCAGAGCGGCGCGCCCCGGCCGACGCGGCGGGGGCGCGCCACATTGTCGTCAACACCAGCCCCGCAAAGGGTTCTTGGCGGCTATCGTGGAACAGATGCAAACGGTCACAACCTGGTAGGGGGAAACCGTGGCGCTGAAGCCGGAGCCGACCGTGCCGTTCCACTCGGTGCAGTACGCCCTGCGTGTGCTGGAGACGGTCTCCAGGCACGGCAGCGGTGTGACCGACGTACAGATCGCCCGCGACACCGGACTCCCGACCGCGCACCTGACCTCCCTGCTGCTGATGCTGCGCCGCGAGGGGTACGTCGAGCAGGTGACGGACGGCGCGTACGTCGTCGGTGACTCGCTCGTCCTGCTCGGGTCGGGTTCCACCCGCCGCGAGGCGCTCCAGGCCAAGCTGCAGCAGACCCTGGACCAGCTGCGTGACACGGTGGGCGCGGCGATCTATATCAGCCGTTACATCGACGGCGAGATCAAGGTCACGCAGATCGCCGAGGGGCCCGGTACGCCCAAGGTCAACGAGTGGGTGGACTTCAGGTCGGCGGCCCACGCGAGCGCGATCGGCAAGTGCCTGCTGACCCAGCTCGACCAGAACGGGCGCCGCGACCACCTCTCCCGCCACAAGACCGCCCGGCTCACGTCGAAGACGATCACCAACGAGCGGGTCCTCTTCTCGACGCTGGACAGCCAGCCGCCCACGGTGCCGGTCCTCGACCTCCAGGAGTACGCGGTGGGCACGGTCTGCGCGGCCGTCCCGCTCACGGCCGGCTCCTCGGTGGGCTGCCTCGCGCTGTCCCTGCCGCTGGAGCACGCGCACCGCCTGCGCTCGGCGGCGGACACGCTGAACCGGCGGGCGGCGCCGGTGGTGCTGTCGCTGGCACTGTGACGGCGGCCACCCGGCCGCGGTCCGGGGCACCCTTGCGGACCAGGTACTATTTACGAGTCAAGCGCCGCTAGCTCAGTTGGTTAGAGCAGCTGACTCTTAATCAGCGGGTCCGGGGTTCGAGTCCCTGGCGGCGCACAGACGAAAGACCCTCGCAGAAGCGGGGGTCTTTTTCGTGCCGTCCCGGTCAGCCCAGCAGTGCGTCCCGGCCGTGCCGCGCGTACTCGGCGATCAGCACCGCCGTGTCCGCGCCCGTCAGCCGGCGGTACGGACCGGGGCCGGCCGGCGGTGACCACCACACCGGGTCCCCGCAGCAAAAGCCCTCGCGGCGCAGCGCCACCCGGTGCACCTTGTTCGTCGCCGTCGTCGGCATCCTCGGGACCACCCGGACGAACCGCGGTGCCATCTTCGTGCCCAGGTCCGGCTGCGCCGACAGGAAGTGATCGAAGGCGGACGGGGAGAAGGCCGCCCCCTCGCGCAGTGCCACCGCCGCCATCACCTGGTCGCCCGCCACCGGATCCGGTACCGCGTACACCGCCACGGCTGCCGCGTCCGCCCATCGGGCCAGGATGTTCTCGATCATCGCGGCGGCCAGGTTCTCGCTGTCGACCCGCAGCCGGTCGTCCGTGCGGCCCGCGAAGTGCAGGAAGCCGTCCGTGTCGCGGAAGAAGAGATCGCCGGTCCAGTACCAGCCGCCCCGCCGGCGCTCCGACTCGGCCGCCTCGTTTCGCCAGTAGCCCTCGAAGGGGTTCGGACCGCGGTTCACCAGCTCGCCTATCGCCTCCGAACCGTTCAGGAGGCGGCCCGCCGCGTCCAGCACGCCGGGCGGGCGCTCCTCCCCCGTCGCCGGGTCGACCACCGCCAGGTCGTCCCCCGGCGCCGCCCGGCCGATCGCGCCGGGCGGGGTGTCCGGGGTCCGCTGGATCGCGGCGCCGCCCTCCGAGGAGCCGTAGCCCTCCACCAGCCGCACCCCGAACCGCGCCTCGAAGCGGGCCGCGTCGACCGCGCCCGCCTCCGTGCCGAAGCCGAGCCGCAGTCCGTGGTCGCGGTCGTCGGGGCGCTCGGGAGTGGCCAGGAGGTACTGGACCGCCCGGCCCACATAGGTGAAGTACGTCGCGCCGTACGCCCGTATGTCGTCCAGGAACCGGGACGCCGAGAAGCGCCGCCGCAGCGCGATGCCCGCCCCGCCCGTGAGAGCCGGCGCCCAGTTGGCGATCACGGCGTTGCCGTGGAACAGCGGCATGCAGATGTAGTGGACGTCGGCGGGGCGGACGGCGAAGTGCGTGGCGAGGGACGCGCCCGCCGCCGCGAGGCGTCCCTGGGTGCAGATCGCCGCCTTGGGCGCGCCGGTCGAGCCGGATGTGAAGTAGAGGAGAAGGCGGGTGTCCGGGCCGACGCCACGGCCGGGGACGGTCGCAGCTCCGGGCTTCTCGCCGGCGTACCCGCGCAGGCGTTGCCCGTACGCGTCGGTGTCGGTCACCAGGATCCGTACGCCCGGCAGGTCCAGCCCGTCGAGCAGCGGCAGGTGCGCCCGCTCGGTGACCAGGACGCGGCAGTCGGTGTGCAGGATGTCGCGGGCCAGCTCGGCGCCGCGCCGGGTCGGGTTGATGCCCGCGACGGCGGCCCCCGCGAGGGCCGCCGCGCTGAGCCACAGCGGGAATTCCGGCGAGTTGTCGAGCAGCACGGCGATGTGCGGCTCGGCTCCCCGTGGCAGCAGGTCCACGAGGAGCGCGGCCCGCGCGGCGGCGCCCGCGGCGACCTGGTGATGGCTGAGGGTGAGGTCCTCGGATCTCAGTCCCGGCCGGTGGTCGCCCCATTGGCGTTGTACGAGCTCCGCGACGGTGCCTGCGCTCCCCATGGCGCCGGAGGTTAGCTGACTTGGCGTCAGAACTGAACGTCGGAACAGGCGTAGAAGGCGTTCGTCGTGTCCGCGACGTTCCAGACCGCCAGGATGATGTGCCGCCCGTTCTTCTGGGTCGGGACCGTGCCCTGGTGGGTCAGGGTGGACGGCGGCTGCTTACCGCCGTACGGGACCGTCATGAACGGCTGCGATTCCAGGGCCGCGCGGGTGAGCGGCCTGCTGGAGTCCCAGCCGTTCTTGGTGATGTAGTACCTGTAGTCGCTGGTCGCGTGCCGGGCGGTGAACTGCCAGCGGAAGCCGTAGCCCTGACCGGCGGTGAGCCTGGTGGCGGGCCAGGCACCTCCGCGGGGGTCGTCGAGCTGGGCGAACTGGCCGTTGCCGCCGGAGCAGATCTTGCCGTCGGCCGGACCGGAGGTGGGGAATCCCTTCGGCCCTTCGACGCTCTGCGGTTCCCATTGGATGTTGCCGCAGCCGGTCACCGTGCCGTTGGCACAGAGCTTCTGACGGCTGATCGGGGCGTCGGTGTAGCCGTGACTGCTCGCGCTGCCGGTGGCGAGGAACGACACACCGGCTATCGCGAGGCCGACCACGGCCGCACCTGTCTTTATTCGCATGCTGGCTCCTGGAACGTGGGGGAAGTTCTGTGAGCTGTGCCGCGCGCGTGTTGTGCGGTCTAGACCAAGTCCCAATGTATTAACGGTAAATGAACATGTCCAGACCAATCGCGCGCGCGTTCACGAACCCTCCCCACGCCCCGTGTAGAACGCCACCGTCAGGTCCTTCACGAGCGCCTTGCGCTCGTAGTCGTCCAGCTCGACGAGCCCGCGCGAGGTCAGCCGCGTCACCGTGTCGTCCACCGCGTCGACCACCGACGTCAGCACGCTGTCCCGGTGCTGCGCGTCGAGCGCCGCCACCCGCCTGCGCCGCATCGCCGCCGCGACCTCGGGGGCGTACTCGATCCGCGTCGGCTGCGCCGAGAAGACGTCGATGCCCACCGGCGCCGTCTCCGCCGCCAGCATCCGGGTCAGCGCCCCGCCGACCGCCTCCGCGTCGCGAAGCGTCGGCGCGGTGTCGTGGAAGGCGTCGGCCGGCAGCTGCGACAGCACTCGCGCCATCGCCGCCTCCACCTGTTCGCGCAGGTACTGAACGTGGTCCTCGACGGCGAGCACCGCCCGCGCCGTGTCCCTGATCCGCCACACCACGAGCACCACGACCCGCAGCGCGACCCCGTGCGCGTCCACGGCCTCCATCGGCTCGCTGCGCCAGTGCCGCAGCCGTACGTCGACCCGGCGGCGCAGCAGCAGCGGGCTCACCCACACCAGGCCTCTGCGCCGCACGGTCCCCCGGTAGTCGCCGAAGAGCGAGAGGACCCACGCGTATCCGACCCGCCCCCGGGCCAGACCGCCGAAGGCGAACAGGACGAGCGTCACCAGCACGGCCAGCACCGCCCACGTCCCGAGCGCGATGCCGTCGTACGGACGAAGGGGCAGCCCGAGGAGTACGGCGGCGGGCGGGGGCACCGCCCCGGTCCACCACACCAGCGCCGCGCCCACCGCGAGCGCCCCCACCCCCACTGCCACCCCGCACCAGCCGGGCAGCGCGGGGCCGGGCCGCTCCGCGAGCCCCGGGTCGGCGGGCGCGGCGGGCCGGACGACGGTCCGCACCCGCGCGGGCGCCGGTCCGGACGCTGTCGGGGACGGCCGCGGGGCCGCGCCACGGCCGTCGACGCGCGGCTGCTCGCCGGTGCCCTTTCTGCGGCTGATCACCGAGGCGCCCGGCGGCAGCGTCAGCGCGGCCGGTCCGGCGCCGTCGCGGCCGGCATCGTGGCGGCCGGCGTCGTCGCGGAAGAGGAGATGCACCGGAATCTCGACGGTGGACTCGTTCCTGATGACCGGGGCCCTCGGCGCGGCCTCGGCGCCCGGCCGCCCGGAAGCGGCCGGTGCGGCGGAGCCTTCCGGCTCCGAGGTCTCTGAAGTCGTGGTGCTCATCGTTCCTCCGTCATGCCGTCATGCGAAGAGCCGCCGCCAGGTCTGCGGCCCGGGGTAGCCGTCGGCCTCCTTGCCGCGCCAGCCCTGCGCGCGCTGGAACGCCTCGACGTTGCGCCGGTCCGCCTCGGTCCAGCGCGGTCCCGGCCCGGACGTGTAGTGCTTGCCGTAACCCTTCTTCACCAGTTGTCTGCCGAGCTTGTCCACGTACTTGTTCGACTGGCCGGGCCGGAAGTACTGCCGGCCGGGGAACGCCGCGTCGCCGGCCGTGGCGCCCGTACCGCTGCCGCTGCCCTCGGCCGGGATGTCGTTGCCCTTGTTGTGGATCAGCAGCCGCCAGGTGTGCGGCCCCGGCAGCCCGTCGGCCTCCGCGTCGCGCCAGCCCTGGGCCCGCTGGAACGCCTCGGTGGCGCGCCGGTCGGCCTCGCCCCAGCCCGGCCCGGGGCCCTGGCTGTAGAACCGCTTGCCGCCTCGGGCGACGAGCAGCTTGCCGAGCTGGGTGACGTACCTGTTGTTCGCGCCCGGCCCGAAGAACTTCGCGCCGGGATAGGCCGTTGTGGTGGCACCGCCGCCGCCGGTGCCGCCGCTGATCCCGTTGTAGCGGTACCCGACATAGCGCGAGGAGTTGTTCCAGTAGGCGTACGGGGTGGCCAGCTTGCGGGTGTGCGGACGGGTCTGCTCGTACGCGATGTAGTGGGTGAGCGTGGAGTCGGTCCAGCCGCCGAAGATCGTGACGTGCGAGCCCTTGTTCGGGTCGGCCGGATTGTGGAAGAGGAGGATGTCGCCGGGCTCCAGCTGCTCCTTGGCCGTGGGCGTGGCGTACTGGGCGAGGCTCCCCGTCCACTCGTTCCCGTCGAGGTTCCAGGCCATCGAGACGTAGCCCGAGCAGTCCTGCCGGTACCCGTCGCTCCAGTACTTCTCCATGCTGTACGGGACCTTGGCATCCACCCAGCGCTTGGCGCGGTTGATGATCTCGGCCCTGGTGGTGATCCGCAGGGCGGGGCGGGTGGCCGTCGGGGTCGCCTGCGCGGTCTGCCCCGGCCGGATGCCGTACAACGGGGTGGGCCGGCCCTGCGGGGTGTCCGGGTCGTGGTCGGCTCCCGGCCGCGCGGGCGCGTGCTCGGGGGCGACGGCGCTCGCCGCGGCGCCCGCGCCGCAGCCGAGGACCACGCCCGCGGCGGTGGCGAGCACCAGCGCGCGGCGGGCTCCGTGGGCGGCCGGGTGGCCGCCGGCGGCGACCGTCAGGCCGAGGGCGGCGGCCCGGCGTTGCTGGGCGCAGCCGGGGCAGCCGCAGTCGGCCGCGGGCTCGTACTCGTCGAAAACCGGCATCGTCATGCGGTTCCCCTCCCGTGGGTCTTTTTCTGGCGCATCTGCACGGGTGACAGTGTTTCAACTGTCTGGACATAACGCATGTTGACGGTCCAAATGATAACCAAACGGACAGCGCGCGGCGTGGCCGGTCCGGAGCACCCGCGAGGGTCGGGTAAAGTTCTCGGAGTCAGACAGGCGCCGCTAGCTCAGTTGGTTAGAGCAGCTGACTCTTAATCAGCGGGTCCGGGGTTCGAGTCCCTGGCGGCGCACACGACGTCGAAGCCCCCTCACCCAGCGTGAGGGGGCTTCGGTGATTTCCGGACACCTCACGCATGCCGAATCCGTGTCGCAGGCGGCCCCCAAAGCCCGCGTATGACCGGTAAACACCTTGTTTCACCCTTGCGATCAAGACGGGGGTCGTAGACCCTATCCTGGAGCCAGTGGCTCCAATGGGGCGGGCGGTTCCGGCAAGTTGGGGGCGAGGCCGGCGGCCCGGGGGCTGACGGCGCACAGGGGGCGGGGGCCCCGTTCGTGAACAAATCCCGGGGCGGGCATCATGCAACCGGAAGGTTGTCGTCCCATGTCTGAAGGGATGACAGCAGGCCACTTGTGCGCCCGGGATGGTCGAGGGGGACCGGCTCCGGGCGAAGAGACCGACGAACACACGCAGCCAGCATGCGTGCGGGGGGATGACCAATGACGTCGACGCCGACCGGCGCCCGGCACAACAACGACCCTTCCCGGACGGCGCAGCTCCGGGTACCCCCGCAGCTGCGGACCGGTGGGTCGCGCATACGGGCGAAGAAGCCGCTGCCGAGATACGACTACGAGCACTACAGCCGGCTCGCCGGGCCGCTGACCCAGCCCGACCCGGCCAAGCCGTACACCGTGCAGTACCGCTCGCTGCTCTCGCAGGAGCCGCACCGTATCCGCGCCGCCCTGCTGCTGTGCGCCGCGCCACTGCTTTCGCTCGGCCTGTTCGTCTGGCTGATGCAGCCCGCGCACTGGACCGAGCGCGACCCGAACCTCAAGAACGACACGCTGCTGATCCTCGACATCGTCATGCTGGTCTCGATCGGACTGATCGAGCTCTTCCGCACGATGAACGTCCTGTCGAACGCGCACGCGACCCTGGTCGCCCGCGACCCCGTACCCGTCGTGCCCGAGACCGGCACCAAGGTCGCCTTCCTCACCTCCTTCGTGCCCGGCAAGGAGCCGCTGGAGATGGTGACGAAGACGCTGGAGGCCGCGGTCAAGATCCGCCACCGCGGGCTGATGCACGTATGGCTGCTCGACGAGGGCAACGACCCGGCGGTCAGGGAGGTCTGCGAGCGCCTCGGCGTGCACCACTTCTCCCGCAAGGGTGTCGCCAAGTGGAACCAGGCCAAGGGCCCGCACCGCGCCAAGACCAAGCACGGCAACTACAACGCCTGGCTCGACGCGCACGGCGACGACTACGACATCTTCGCCTCCGTCGACACCGACCACGTGCCGCTGCCCAACTACCTGGAGCGGATGCTCGGCTACTTCCGCGACCCGAACATCGGCTTCGTCATCGGGCCGCAGGTCTACGGCAACTACGACACCTTCGTCACCAAGGCCGCCGAGTCGCAGCAGTTCCTGTTCCACGCCCTGATCCAGCGCGCGGGCAACCGCTACGGGGCGCCGATGTTCGTCGGCACGTCCAACGCCGTACGCATCAGCGCGCTCAAGCAGATCGGCGGCCTGTACGACTCGATCACCGAGGACATGGCGACGGGCTTCGAGATCCACCGCGCCACGAACCCGGCCACCGGCAAGAAGTGGCGGTCCGTATACACCCCGGACGTGCTGGCCGTCGGCGAGGGCCCGACCGCCTGGACCGACTTCTTCACGCAGCAGCTGCGCTGGTCACGCGGTACGTACGAGACGATCCTCAAGCAGTACTGGAGGGGCTACGGCTCGCTGCCCGCGGGCAAGCTCTTCAACTACACGATGATGATCATCTTCTACCCGATGTCCGCCATGAACTGGATACTCGCGGCCCTCAGCTGCGCCCTGTTCCTTGGCATGGGCGCCTCGGGTGTGCAGATCGACCCGGCGATCTGGATGATGCTGTACGGCAACGCCTCCGCGCTCCAGATCGGCCTCTACATCTGGAACCGCCGCCACAACGTCTCACCGCACGAGCCCGAGGGCTCCGGCGGCCTGGCCGGCATGGTGATGTCGGCGCTCTCGGCGCCGATCTACGCGCGCTCGCTGATGGACGCCGTACTGCGCCGCAAGTCCAGCTTCGTGGTGACGCCCAAGGGCGACTCCTCCAGCCCCGACACGCTCTTCGGCACCTTCCGTATCCACCTGTTCTTCGTCCTCGTCTTCGGTGGGTCCCTCGGCTCCTCCTTCTTCTTCGGCCACAACCACCCCGCGATGATCACCTGGGCCACGCTGGCCCTGCTGATCACAGCGGCGCCGATCTTCGCCTGGCGCTGGTCCATGCGCGAGGAGAAGAAGAAAAAGAAGGCGCGGGGCAGGCACGGGGCGCCGCCGCCGGGCCGGCCCGAGCCGCCGGCCGGTCCCCCGCCGGAGGCCCACGCACCACAGCCGAAGCCCACCTGGGCCGCCAACGACCAGACCATGCAGATCGCCCTTGGGGGACGTAAGAAATGAACTACCGTCCGAGCCGCCGCACCCGCCGCCTGGCGATAACGGGTGTGGTGGTGCTCGCTCTGGCGGGGATGAACGGGCCCGCGCTCTACCGCTTCGGCTCGGAGCAGTACCACGACTACAAGATCAACCGGCCCGAGTACAAGGCGGAGAACGGCCACTGGGACTTCCTGGACGTCCCCTCCGAGTTCCGGATCAACACGATCCACGCCGCGCTGCTGCACACCGGCAAGGTGCTGCTCATCGCGGGCTCGGGCAACAACCAGAAGAACTTCGACGCCAAGAAGTTCGAGTCGGTGCTGTGGGACCCGAAGACGAACAAGTACAAGATGATCCCGACGCCCAAGGACATGTTCTGCGCCGGGCACACCCAGCTGCCCGACGGGAAGCTGCTGGTGGCGGGCGGCACCAAGCGGTACGAGAAGCTCGAGGGTGACGTCACCAAGGCCGGCGGCCTGATGATCGTCCACAACGAGGACCCGGACGCCCCCAAGACGCTGCCGGCGGGCACGATCTTCACCGGCAAGAAGAACGGCAAGACGTACGTCTCCAAGGACCCGGTCCTGGTGGAGAAGGCGAAGAAGATCTTCGACAAGCAGACCGGCCGCTTCCTGCGCACCGAGGCGGGGCTCGGCCGGATCTACGTCGAGGCCAGGGCGTCCGGCAAGAAGTACGAGTCCGGCACCGAGGACAACTACCGGGTCCACGGCCTCACCGGCACCGACGCCAAGAACGTGTACGGCATCGCGCAGAAGCTCGCCCTGGACAAGAAGGACTTCCAGGGCATCAAGGAGGCCTACGAGTTCGATCCGGTGGCGGAGAAGTACATCACCGTCGACCCGATGAACGAGGCCCGCTGGTACCCGACGCTCACCACGCTGGGGGACGGCAAGGTCCTGTCGCTGTCCGGCCTGGACGAGATCGGCCAGATCGTCCCCGGCAAGGACGAGATCTACGACCCCGTCACGAAGAAGTGGGAGTACACCGGGGTCATCAGGAAGTTCCCGACGTACCCCGCGATCTTCCTGATGAACAACGGCAAGCTCTTCTACTCCGGCTCCAACGCCGGGTACGGGCCCGCCGACGAGGGCCGCGAGCCGGGCATCTGGGATCTGAAGACCAACAAGTTCAAGAAGATCCCCGGCCTCAGCGACCCGGACCGGATGGAGACCTCCGCGACCGTGCGGCTGCCTCCGGCCCAGGACGAGAAGTACATGGTCATCGGCGGCGGCGGCGTCGGCGAGTCCGAGAAGTCCAGCGAGAAGTCACGCCTGGTCGATCTCAAGGAGGCGAACCCGCGCTTCAAGGACGGCGACTCGCTCGACGAGGGCACCCGCTACCCGAGCGCGTCCCTGATGCCCGACGACTCCGTCCTGATCACCGGCGGCTCCAACGACTACCGGGGGCGCGGCGGCTCGGACATCCTCCAGGCGCGGCTGTACGACGCCAAGACCGGCAAGTACCGCCGGGTGGCAGACCCGGCCGTGGGCCGCAACTACCACTCGGGCTCGCTGCTGCTGCCCGACGGGCGCGTCATGATCTTCGGTTCCGACTCGCTGTACTCCGACAAGGCCAACACCCGGCCCGGCGTCTTCGAGCAGCGCATCGAGATCTACACGCCGCCGTACCTCTTCAGGGACGCTCGGCCGAAGCTCACCGGCGGCCCGAAGACCATCAAGCGGGGCGGTACGGCGACCTTCAAGTCGGCGCACGCCACGTCCATCAAGGACGCGAAGCTGATGCGGCCCAGCGCCGTCACGCACGTCACCGACGTCGACCAGCGCACGGTCGCGCTGGAGATGAAGAAGACGAAGGGCGGTATCTCGGTCACCGTGCCGAAGAACCGGGCGCTGGTCCCGTCCGGCTACTACATGCTGTTCGTGACGGACGACCAGGGCACACCGTCCGAGGGAGTCTGGATCGAGGTCCCGTAAGCCCGCGGGAACGGAAAGGGAGGGCCGCCCGGTGCCGGGCGGCCCTCCCTTCGCGTTCCCCGCGACCGCTACTTCTGCTTCGCGTTGCGGGCCAGTTCGAGCGCGTACTCCTCGTACCACTCGCCGGCCTTCGGACCGCCCTTGCAGTCGCCGTCCGACTCGCCGGGACGCTTGATCCACAGGAACGCGTCGACCAGGTCGTCGCCGGTCTTGGTCGTCGGCTTCTCACCGAGCGCGCGGCCCGGCGGATTGCACCAGTTCTCCGCGGGGTCGCCCCCGGTGTACGGACCGTTGCCGTTGCGGCTGGTGTCGATCACGAAGGGCTTGTTGCCGACCTTCGCCGAGACCTTCTTGCCGAAGTCCTTGCTGACCTCGGTGGTCTGGAAGTTGGAGACGTTGACCGAGAAGCCGTCCGCTTCCGCGATCCCCGCCCACTGGAGCGGCTCGAACAGCGAGTCGGGCGACTTCCAGCCCGCGTTTCCCGCGTCCAGGTAGACCTTCGCCTTCGGCTGCTGCTTGAGCCGCTCGATGGCGCCCTTGAGGAGGTCGTACCGCTCCTCGTGGAACTCCTCGGGCGTACACCCGTCGACCAGGTGCAGCAACGCGTCCGGCTCCAGGATCACGGTCGCCGGGCGGTCCCCGATGCCCTTGGCGACCTCCTCGACCCACGCGCGGTAGGCGTTGCCGTCGGCCGCGCCACCCTTCGAGAACTGCCCGCAGTCGCGGTGCGGGATGTTGTACATGACGAGCAAGGCGTCACGGTCGGCCTTCTCCGCCGCCTCCGTGTACCCCTTGGCCTGCGCCTCGGCGTTCTCCGGCAGGATCCACTCGGCGGCCGGCTGCTCGGCGATCTTCCTGATCAGGCCGGCCTTCTCGTCGTCGCCTTCCTTGGCGTACGCCGCGACCTGCTTCGCGGCGGTTCCTTCGGGATTGACCCAGTACGGATCGCTGCCCTTCGGCTGCTGCTTCACCGGCGGTTGGTCGCCTCCGTCGCCTCCGTCACCGCCGGATGACGAACAACCCGCCAGTAGCAGTGCGGCCCCCACAGCCCCCATCGCTGTCACCCGGAAATTCCTGCGCCTACGGCCGCTGTAACTGCCGTACATCCAATCCCCCTTGGCTGCACTGAATATATGAGGACCCCCCGGCCCCTCCCCGGACACATCCGGTCGAAACCATCCTGACACACCGGCCCGGCGCGAGGGCGCGGAAGGGTACGGGCACGGGTGCGCGAGGGCCGGTCGCCACGCCGTGACCTTGCGGTGACTTGGTGTCAAAATGACCCTGCGATCTTCCGTGCCTCCCGCGTCGACGCCGGGCTTCTCCCGCAGCCCGGGCATCCGCGGTCGAGGACCGGCCCGGTCGGCGGCCCCGGGGGGAGCGGGTCGCCGGCCGGGCCAGGTGAGCCGGTCCTGCGGGCAGCGGCAGGGGGCCTGTTGACAGTGCTCAGCCAGGCTGGGACTCTCCGGGAGACAACTCCACACACATCGAGGCGACGGTGGACAGGAACCCGGTGCGATCCCGGGACGGTCCCGCCACTGTGACCGTACGAGAGCCCAAGGCGGCTCCCGTACGGAAGTCAGGAACTGACCCGTCGTCCTCCTGAATTGGGGCGTGGAAACCCCAGAAGGAGGCTCACCGGTATGTCTCTGCACACTGCGCAGCACACCGACACCGCGGCGGTCGCGTCCGCCACGACCACCACCCGCGACTGGCTGATCATGGCCGCCGCGGCGATCATCGCCGTGATCGCGCTCTACGCGGTCTTCATGGACAACGGCACGGTCGTTTCCGCGACGGGCGACTACCTGCACGAGTTCTCTCACGACGGCCGGCACCTCTTCGGTGCCCCCTGCCACTGATCGGGGCCGTACGCACCATGTCAACACCTGTACTGCCCCTGCTCGGACGCGGGCTCGCGGCGGGCGGGGCGGCCGGTCTTGCCACCGGCCTCTTCTCGCTGCTCCTCGCCGAGCCCCTGATGGACCGGGCGATCCGCCTCGAAGAGGCACGTTCGGCCGCCGAGGAACACGCGCACGGGGCCGCCGCCACGGCCGTCCAGCACCACGAGGAACTGTTCTCCCGCTCCACCCAGCACTTCGGCCTGGTCGTCACGGCGGTCGTCGCGGGCCTCGCGCTGGGCGCCCTGTTCGCCCTCGCGTACGCCCTGGTGCACCGCCGTACGGGCCTCGGTGAACGGCCGTGGCCCCGCGCCCTGGCCTTCGGCGCGGCCGCCTTCGTGGCGGTCTCGCTGCTGCCCGGCCTGCGCTACCCCGCCAACCCGCCCGGTGTCGGAGACTCCGGCACCGTGTCCAACCGCCAAGGCCTGTGGGTGGCCGCCGTCGTGATCGGCGTCCTCGGCATGGCGCTGGCCTGGCAGGTGTACGTACGCCTCGCCGACCGGTCGGTCCCGGTGCGCCAGGTCGCGGTGGCCGTCACGGCCGTCGCCACGCTCGCGGTGCTCTTCGCACTGCCGGGCAACCCGGACGAGGTCCCGGTGGCGGCGACGCTGCTGTGGGACTTCCGGATCCTGTCGCTGGCGTCGCACGCGCTGCTGTGGGCGGTGTTCGCGGGGGTCTTCGGGGCGCTGGGCCTGCGGGCCGCGGCCCGCACGGCTCCGGCCGCCGCGCCGGTAGCGGCGTAGTGACAGCTGCTCAGCCCTTGCCCGTACCCGTCAGGTAGGCCGAGACGACGACGTTCGCCGTGTAGGTGCGGGCCTTCTTGTCGTACGTGCCCCCGCAGGTGATCAGGCGCAGTTCCGCCCGGTCGCTCTCGCGGGGGCCGTACACCTTCTGCGGGTCGAAGCGTTCGCGGGTGAAGACCTGAACGTCGTCGATGGTGAACTCCAGGCTCTCGCCACCGGCCCCCGTCACCCGGACCTTCTCGCCGGGGCGCGCGGCGCTCAGGCCGTAGAAGACGGCCGGTCTGCTCTCGGTGTCGACATGGCCGACGAGCAGGGCGACTCCCGCGGCGCCCGGCATGGCCCCGCCCTCGTACCAGCCGACCTTCGACGACTGGCGGTACGGCGGCGGATCGACGGCGCCCGACGTGTCGAGCCCACGGGGCACGACGGGAGCCGTGACGGCTATGGAGGGCACGGTGAGGTGCTGCGGCCGCGCGCCCTCGACGGGGGCGTGCGCGGGAGGAAGCGGCACTCCCAGGGGGCGGCCGACAGCCGCCACGTCACCGGTGGTCGGCGCCGAGCTGCCGCCGGGACCGTCTGTCACCTCCCGGCCCCACAGCCACAGTCCGAGCAGCAGCACGGCCCACGCGACACCGGTCAGCAGCCGTCCGCCGCCGCTGCCGCCTTCGGCCGGGCGGTCGTCGGCGGACATGTCAGTCCGAGTCCGTGGTACGACGACGGCGTACGCTCCGGTACGCCACGGCCACGGCCGCCACACCCGCCAGCACGAGACCGATCACGGTGTGCCGCGTCCCGGGCCCGCCCTCCTCGGCCGCCGCGACCTCCGCCGTACCGCCGCCACCCGCGTGCACGGGCGCGACGGGGGTCGAGTGGTGGGTCGGGTGGTGCGTGGGCTTGTGGTGGACGACCGTGACGGTGCCGCTGGCCTGGCCGCCGCCCTTGCACTTCACCCAGATCTCGTAGTCCTTGGCCCGGGCGTCGGAGCGGATGCGGGCCTCGGCGAAGAGGTCACCCCGGTCCGCCGCCGGGTTGAAGTGGGCGGGCGACGAGAAGGCGTCGGACGTACCCGTGGCCTGATCGCCCCTGCACACGTCGACCCGCAGATCCACCTCCCCGCCGGGAGCGATGGTGGACGGGGTGACGACGACACGCCCCTCCTCGTCGCCGGCGTGGGCGGCGGCTGCGGGCACGAGGACCGCCGCGGCCGCCGCGCCGACACAGAGAGCAAGCTGCACTGAGCGCATAGTGAACCTCCTGGTACTACGAAGATTCACCGGTACGGCCGGTTTCCGCATCTCCAGAGGCCCGCGACTGGGCCGTACGGGCCTCCGGAGAACGCCGCCGGAACGGTCAGACGCGGTCGACGAGGTCCGCGATCGAGTCGACGATCGTCGAGGGCCGGAACGGGTAGCGGTCGACGTCCGCCGGCCCGGTCAGACCGGTCAGCACCAGGAACGTCTCCATGCCCGCCTCGAGACCCGCCAGCACATCCGTGTCCATCCGGTCGCCGATCATCGCGCTGGTCTCGGAGTGCGCGCCGATCGCGTTGAGCCCGGTCCGCATCATCAGCGGGTTGGGCTTGCCCGCGAAGTACGGGTCCTTGCCCGTCGCCTTGGTGATCAGCGCGGCGACGGCCCCGGTGGCGGGCAGCGGGCCCTCGCGGCTCGGGCCGGTCTCGTCGGGGTTGGTGCAGATGAAGCGCGCACCGGCGTTGATGAGCCGGATGGCCTTGGTGAGTGCCTCGAAGCTGTACGTACGCGTCTCGCCCAGGACGACGTAGTCGGGCTCGTGGTCGGTCAGGACGTAACCGATGTCGTGCAGCGCGGTCGTCAGTCCCGCCTCGCCGATGACGTACGCCGTGCCGCCGGGCCGCTGGTCGTCGAGGAAACGGGCGGTGGCGAGCGCCGAGGTCCAGATGTTCTCGACCGGCACGTCCAGGCCCATGCGGAAGAGGCGCGCGTGGAGGTCGCGGGCGGTGTAGATCGAGTTGTTGGTCAGCACCAGGAAGGGCCTGCCCGACTCGCGGAGCCGCTTGATGAAGGCATCGGCGCCGGGGATGGGCGTTCCCTCGTGGATGAGTACGCCGTCCATGTCGGTGAGCCATGATTCGATCGGCTTGCGCTCTGCCATTGCCGGACTCCTGCCGTACGCAAAAAAACGCTGGGGGCGCCCGGACCACACCGTCCGGGCGCCCCCACCTTAATCAGCCTGCTGTGATCTTGACCCCGTCGACCACCCAGTACCAGTTGTTGCTGCCGGTGTAGCGGAAGCGGAAGCTGACGCTGGTGGCGCCGGAGGGGACGTCCAGGGTCAGGGACTGCGGCTGCGAGATGACGTCCGACGTGTACGACTTGACGGCGACCGGCGTGCCGCCGTTCCAGGAGGCGAGGATCTGGGCGCTCTGGCTGCCCTCCGGTCGGTAGAAGGTGGTGAAGTCGAGCGTGACGCTGGCCTTGCCGCCGACGGCGTGCGCCGGGGTGACGAGTGTCGAGTCGTACGTACCGGAGAAGCTCTTGTCCGCCCACTCGTCGGAGTCGGCGACCGCGAAGACCCCGCGCGAGCGGACGTTGAGCTCGCGGGACTGGTCGCGCTGGGTCCTGGACCAGAACTCGTCGGTGGCGAAGGACCAGCCGCGCCACTCGGTCATGCCGCCGGTGCCCATCGCGTTGTTGATGACGGACCAGCCGCTGGGCGCGGTGTGCGTGAAGCCGAGGACGCCGGCCGGGATGCCGGTCTCGTCGACCCGCCCGGAGAGCGAGGGGTACAGGGCGTCGAAGGTGTCGGCGGACCGCTGCTGGATCGGCTTGCCGTCCAGGCCCCAGGCGGGGTCGGGGACGATCCCGAGCTGCTTGAAGACGGTCGCGGCGACATCGACGAGCCTGGTGTCGACGGGCCGGGCGCCGGCGGCGATTCCGGGACCCTGGGCGAGGACGAACGTACGGCGCTCCTCGATGGCGCTTCCGCCGTGACCGCCCGCGTCGGTGTGGCCGTGGTCGGTGGTGACGACGACGGTCCAGCGCTCGGAGGAGTAGGTGGGGCGGGCCTTGATGGCGGAGAGCAAGCGGCCTACGTAGGCGTCCTGGACGTCGATGGCTTCGAGGTACTTCGGGCTGGCTGCGCCGGAGTTGTGGCCGACGATGTCGGTGTTGCCGAAGTAGACGAAGAGGACGTCCGGGTTCTGGTTGCGCAGGATCGACTCGGTCTCGGTGGCGATGGTGGCGTCGTGGCCGGTGTAGCCGTCGGCGTCCCCGTCGAGTACGAGCTTGGCGTCGGCGCCGGGGGTGACTGTGCCCTGGGTGTCCAGCGGCTTCCAGTCGACGGCGGCGTACGTGGAGAGACCGGGGCGGACCTGGGCGAGGCGGGCGAGGAAGCCGGGGTACTTGGCGTAGTTCTTGCCGGTGAAGGTGTTGTCCTTCACGCCGTGCTTGTCGGGCCAGACTCCGGTGGCGATGGTGGACCAGCCGGGGCCGGACGAGGTGGCCGCCATGGGGTTGGCGTACAGGAGCGAGGTGCCGTATGTGCCGTTCGCCATCAGGGACTTGAGGTGCGGGGCCTTGGCGGCGGAAATCCTGTCGTGGCGCAGGCCGTCCATGCCGATGACGAGCACCTTGTCGAGGCTGGTGCCGTTGGGGAGGGTGGGGGCGGCGTGGGCGGGGGCGACGGTGAGCGATCCGGTGGCGGCGACGGCGGCTGCCGCCGTGCCGGCGGCGAGGACGGAACGTCTGGGTATACCTCGGGACATGTGATCCTCCAACGTACATGCGTGGAGTCTGGACCAGACCCGTTACCTTTGCGTGATAACGGGGACCGGTCCAGACCCTCGCAGCCAAGCTTGGCCGAATGGTTACTGATCAGCTTCCAGTTGCCGACTTCCAGGCGTCGATGTAGTCGTCGAGGTTGGTGCCGACGTCGTTCCAGTCGGGCTCGAAAATCTCAACTCCCCTGAGGAGGCTGGCGAGTTCGGTGGAGTTGGGACCGGTCGCCTTGATGTCCGTACGAGCCGGGAAGCCGCCGCCGATCTCGCTGACCTGCTGCTGTGCGCCCTCGGCGAGCATGAAGTCGAGGAGCTTCTTGCCGTTCTCGGTGTGAGGGGCCTTGCTGGCCAGGCCGGCGGCGTACGGCAGGGCGAAGGTGGTGGGCTTGCCGCCCTCCTTCGCCGGGAACCAGATGCCGAGGTTCGGCATGGACTTGGACTGCGCGAAGTTCATCTGTACGTCGCCGTTCGCGACCAGGATCTCGCCCTTGTCGACCTTCGGCGCGAGCTTGGAGGTGGAGGAGGACGGACCGACGTTGTTGGCCTGGAGCTTCTTCAGGTACTCCATCGCCGGCTCCTTGCCGCCGAAGTCGTGCATGGCCTTGATGACGACGGCAGTACCGTCGCCCGCGACGCCGGGCGTGGAGTACTGGAGCTTGTCCTTGTAGGAGGGGTCGAGGAGGTCCTCCCAGGTCTTCGGCACCCTGCCGTCCTTGAGCTCCTTCTTGTTGTGGATGAACCCGAAGTAATTGTTGACGACGGAGGTCCACTTGCCGTCGGCAGCCTTGTCGCCGGCGGCGACCTTGGACGCCCCCTGGGGCTCGTACTTCTGCAGCAGCCCCTTCCGGTCGGCCTGCTGGATGAACGGCGGCAGGGTGACGAGGACATCGGCCTGGGTGTTGGACTTCTCGCGGGTGGCGCGCTGCACCATCTCGCCGGAGCCGCCCTCGACGTACTTGACCTTGATGCCGGTCTTCTTCTCGAAGTCCTTGAAGACCCGGTCGTACCAGCCGTCGCCGTTCTCGCCCTTGAGGCCGTCGGCGCTGTAGACGGTGACGGTCTTCTCGTCGGACGCGGCGGACGAGCCGCCGCAGGCGGAGAGGGAGGCGGCGAGCGCGAGGCTGCCGGTGGCGGCGGCGATCGGCTTGACGATGCTGCGGGGGGAGCGGGACATGACGTTTCGCATCTCCTGGTTCAGCGGTACGAGGCTTTGGTTCGGATACGGGACACGGCGAGCAGCACGAGCAGCGTCGTACCCATGAGGACGACGGCGACTGCCGAGCCGGTGAAGAGGGAGCCGCGGTCGGTGGCGGTGAAGATCTGCACCGGGAGCGGCATCCAGTCCGGCGGGTAGAGCATCATCGTGGCGCTCAGCTCGCCCATGGACAGGGCGAAGCAGAGCCCGGCGGCCGCGTTGAGCGACGGCAGCAGGAGCGGGAGCTTCACCTTCCACAGGACGTACGAGGGGCGGGCGCCGAGGGATGCGGCTGCCTGCTCGTACACCGGGTCCAGACGCAGGATGGCGGCCGAAACCGACTGGTAGGCAAACGCCGTGACAAGAACCGTGTGCGCGAGGATCACGATCCAGCGCGTGCCGTTGAGCAGCATGGGCGGCTGCGAGAACGCGACGAGGACGGCGAGGCCGACGACGACGGAGGGCACAGCGACGGGCAGCATGAACAGCGCGTCGAGTACGCGCTTCCCGCCCTTCTTGAGCGCGGCGGCGGCGAGCGCCGCCCAGCTGCCGACGGTGAGCGCGAGCAGGCTCGCGGTGACGGCGGTGACCAGGCTGGTGGTGAGCGCCTGGAGGGACTCTCCGCGTACGGCGGAGGTGTAGTGCGCGGTGGTCGGAGCCGAGGGGAAGGCGCCGGACCAGTTGGTGGAGAAGGAGGCGGCGACGATGACGAGGAGGGGGAGGGCGAAGAGGGGGACGAAGAGGACGAGGAAGAGCCCCCAGGCCGCCCACTTTCCCGTACGGCTATGCACCAACACGGCGGCTCACCACCCGGTAGAGGCTGTAGAGGCCCACGGAGATCGCGATGTTGACGACGGCGACGACGCAGGCGGCGGGGTAGTCGGATTCGAGGATCGCCTTGCTGTAGACGAGCATCGGGAGAGTCGTGACGCCCTTGGCCCCGGTGAAGAGCACGATGCCGAACTCGTTCAGGCACATGACGAGGACGAGGCTGCCGGCGGCGGCGAGGGCGGGGAGCGCCTCGGGGAGGATCACCTGCCGGACGATCCGGGCGGGCTTGGCACCCAGCGACGAGGCGACTTCGAGCTGCGCGGTGTCGAGCTGCGAGAAGGCGGCGAGCAGGGGGCGCATCACGAAGGGCGTGAAGTACGTGATCTCCGCGAGCAGTACGCCCCAAGGGGTGGTGAGGAAGTGGAAGGGCCCTTCGGCGGCGCCCGTGACGTCGGTCCAGACGCCGTTGGCCATCCCGACCGTGCCGTAGATGAACAGCAGCGCGAGGGTGATCAGGAAGGACGGGAAGGACAGGAACACGTCGATGAACTTCGCGACCGCCTTGCCGCCGGGGAAGGGCACGAAGGCGATGACGAGGGCCAGTACGAAGCCGAGGACGAGACACCCGGCGGTCGACCCGACGGCCAGCCACACGGTGGTGGTCAACGCTTCCCGGAACGCCTCGGAGGCGAAGACCTCGGCGTAGGGCTCGACGGAGGTGCCGCCGTCGTCGGGCGAGAAGGACTGCTGGACGACGAGGGCGAGGGGGTAGAGGAAGAAGAGCGCGAGTACGGCGAGGGGAGGCAGTGCCCAGACCCAGCGGGGGACGGCACGGGTGGGCTCGAGCCGCGTGGGGCCGGGAACGGTGACCGCCGCGCTAGCCATCGGACGTCACCCCCGCGCCCAGCAGCACCGCGTCCTCCGCGGCGAAGTGCACCGTGACTTCCTCCCCCAGCGTCGGGGGCTCGCGCAGCTCGCGCAGGTCCGCCTTGAGGCGGTGGCCGTCCACATCGACGTACAGCCGGTGCGTCGCACCACGCCACTGGACCTCGGCGATCGTGCCGCGAAGGGCGTTCGGTCCCTCGCCGAGGCCGACGAGATGCGGGCGTACGCACAGGGTGGCCGTCGCGCCGCTCGTCGCGCCCCCGGTGGCGACCTTCAGCGGCGTACCGGCGAAGGAGACACCCGTGCCCTCCCCGCCGACCGTGACCGGCAGGAGATTCGCATGGCCGACGAACGACGCGGTGAACTCGGTGGTCGGCCTGCGGTACAGCTGCTGTGGCGTACCGCAGTCCTGGAGCCGCGCCTTGTCCATGACGGCGATACGGTCGGCGAGGGTCAGCGCCTCGACCTGGTCGTGAGTGACGTACAGGATCGAGACTTCGGGCAACTCCCGGTGCAGTCGCGCCAGTTCGGCCAGCATGCCCGACCTGAGCTGCGCGTCGAGCGCCGACAGCGGCTCGTCGAGGAGCAGCACGCCGGGCCGGATGGCGAGCGCCCGCGCGATCGCGACGCGCTGCTGCTGGCCGCCGGACAGCTCGCGCGGACAGCGCTTGGCGTACGACGCCATGCCGGTCATTTCCAGCGCCTCGGCGACCCGGCCGGGGATCTCGGCCTTGTTCACCTTCTGCGCCTTCAGGCCGAAGGCCACGTTGTCCTCGACGCGCAGGTGCGGGAAGAGCGCGTACTGCTGGACGACCATGCCGATGCCGCGCCGGTGCGGCGGCAGCGCGGTGACGTCGCGTTCCCCGATGAAGACCCGCCCGGAGACGGGCTGCACGAACCCGGCGACGGCGCGCAGGGCGGTGGTCTTGCCGGACCCGGACGGGCCGAGCAGCGCCATGACCTCACCCGGCTCGACGGTCAGGTCCAGCGAGTCGAGGACGGTGTTCTCACCGTGCCTGCCGTACGCGACCGAGACGTTGTCGAAGCGGATGCCGCTCGTCATCGTCCCTCCCCCGCCAGCAGGCCGGGCAGCCCCTCGACGGAGCCGAGGACGTGCGTGGCGCCGTGTGCGAGCAACTGCTTCCGGTCGTGCGCGCCGGTCAGGACGCCCGCGACGACGCTCGCGCCGGAGCGGACGCCGCTGAGCATGTCGTACGACGTGTCGCCGGCGACGGCGATCTCCTGGACCCCGTCAGCCGCCCCGGTGCGCAGCAGCGCGGCGAGCACCATGTCCGGGTACGGACGGCCGCGGCCCCCCGCGTCGGCCGGGCAGAGCGTCAGCTCGACGAGCCTCTGCCAGCCGAGCGCGTCGAGGATCGCGTCCTGCGTGACGCGGGCGAACCCGGTGGTCAGGACCACGCGCCGGCCGCCGGAGCGCAGCTTCTCGATGGTCTCGCGGGCGCCGGGGACGGGGGCGATGTGCCCGGCGTCGACGAGGCTGCCGTACGCCTCCTCGAAGGCGGCGTTGGCCTGCTGCGCCCTGGCCTCGTCCCCGAAGAGGTGCCGGAAGACGGAGATCTTGGACTCGCCCATGGTGGCGCGTACGTAGTCGAGCTTCGTGGCGTGATCGTCCGATCCCGGCTCGACGCCGAGGCGTTCGGCGGCGGCGGAGAAGGCCCGCTCGACGAGTCCGCCGTCGGCGACGGTGGTACCGGCCATGTCGAGGACGACCAGCTTGACGGTGTGCGCTTCGTTCATGGTTGGTTCACCAGCCCAGTTCGTTGGCGGTCGTCTCGGCGATGGCCGGTGAGCACGTCATGCCGCGCCCGCCGGGCCCGGTCACCAGCCACAGGCCGTCGCGCACCTGCTGACGGTGTACGACGCGGCTCGTGTCGGTGCACTGCGCGTAAACGCCTGCCCAGCGGTAACGGATCTTGGGGAGCGGGCGGCCGAGGAAGGATTCGGCCACCCGGGCGACGTGCTCGTACGGCTCCTCGACGACGTCGAAGGCGAAGGGATGCTCGTACTCGTGGGTGTCGCCGATGGTCAGTCCGCCGTCGCGGCGCTGGACCATGAGCAGCTGCATCTTGTGCGCGGCGGCGGTCGGGTGCTGGGCCTGGGCGGCGTTGAGGGCGTCGAGGGCGTCGCTCGCGTAGGCGGGGTAGTAGCGGAAGCTGTCGGCGTCGGCGACGGAGGTGGTGAGGGCCTCGCCGAGGGGCTCGGTCTGCATCATCTGGAGGCGTACGCGGCGTACGGGCAGATCGGGAACGAGCTCCTTGACGAGCCCGCCGAGCCAGGCACCCGTGCAGAGGACGACGGAGTCGCCGGTGTGTACGTCGCCGTGGTCGTCCCGGACGGCGTGCTCCCCCACGACCTCACGGACTTCGCGCCCGCCGAGGAAGGTGTACCGCCCGGACGCCAACAGTGCCTTTTTGAGGGCGAGTTGAGCGGTGCGCGGTTCGACGGCGGCGTCGCGCTCGCACCACAGGGCGGCTTCGAAGGCGCCGCGCAGGGCGGGGTTCACGGTGCGGGCCTCGCCGGCCGTCAGCAGCTTGTAGCCGCGGGCGGCGGCGTCGGGGCGGTTCAGGGCGGCTTCGGCGACGGCCAGCTCGAGGTCGCCCCGTACGGGCGTCAGGGAGCCGATGGCCCGGAAGCCCAGCTCGGGGATGCGGGCCCCGATGCCCTCCCACAGCTCGCGGGCGCGCAGGGCCGTCTCCAGCTCCTCACCGCCCGCGCGCCCGCTGACCCATATCTGGCCGAAGTTGCGGAGGCTGGCCCCGCGGGCTTCTGTCTCGCGCTCGATCTGGACGACCTCGTGGCCGCGTTCCACTGCGTGCCAGGCGTGCATGGTTCCCACGACGCCGGCTCCAACGACTATGACTCTCACGGCGGCCACGCTCCTGGGGGCGGGTGGCCCGGACGGATCGACACGGCAACGGCACGGTGAACAGCCACCCAAGGATGGCCTAGACCCGTTACGTTTTCGTTACCGGTGCGCTGGATCTGCTGGGCGGGAGGGCCGGCAGCGGGCCATTCCCCACCCCCGCCCTACCCCCCGCCACCCCCCAGCCGCGCCGTGAAGCTGAAGCGGTCGCCCCGGAAAAGCGTCCGCACCCGCTCCAGCGGCCGCCCCGCCACGTCCCGCGACAGCCGATGAATCAGCAGCATGGGAAGCGCCGGCGGCGTACCGATGAGGAGCGCCTCGCGCGGAGTCGCCAGGACCGTCTCGATCCGCTCGTCGGCGTCACCGAACGCCACCCCGACCCGGTCGTGAAGGTAGGAGTAGAAGGACGAGTCCGGCTCGAAGTCGGCGTCGAGGCGCGGGACCCGGGAGACGGCGACGTACGTACTCTCCACTCCCACCCGCTCGTCGTCCGCCAGCAGCACCCGCTCCAGATGCCAGACCGGATCCCCCGCGTCCACACCCACATCGGCCGCCAGCGACGCCGGACAGGGGAAGCGGTCGAGCCCGATGAGGTTGCGCCCGGGCCGCCGGTTCTGGCGGCGTACGCCCTCGGTGTAGCTGGCCAGGGCGAGAGGCTGTTCGAGCTTCGGGCCCGCGACGACGGTGCCGCGCCCCCGGCGGCGGAGGCGCCCTTCCAGGAGCAGCTCGCGCAGCGCCTGGCGCACGGTCTCGCGCGAGACCTCGTACCGTACGGCGAGATCCCGCTCGGTCGGCAGCAGCCCGCCTTCACCCAACTCACCGATCATGGCGGCGATATGGGCCTTCACGGCGTAGTACTTCGGAACGCGGCCGTGCTCCGGAATGCCGGAGCGGATCGGTGCGCCGGGGTCCTGGTCGTGCGCGTACGGGTAGTCCTTCGGGTAGTCCACGCACTGGATGTTCGCAGACGATTTTGAACGAACGCTCGCTGCGAGCCCTCATGAGCACTGACCGGCACCCGGCACCCGGCACCCGCCACCCGTCAGCTCCGGCGCCCCTTCACTCGCGCCGCCTCCCCCCGAAGGCGCCGGGATCCGGCCATCAGCGCCGCGCCCCCGAGGAGCAGCGCGCCGGCGGCGGCCCCGAGCGCGAGCAGCGACCCGGGGTCGCGGCCCGTCATGGCGAGGGCGTGGGGGTGCTCGGGGATGCGCGACGTACCGTCGTCGCCGGTTCCGGTGTCGGTGTCGGGGTCTCCGGCGTCGGTGTCCGGGGCGGGATCAAGATCCCCGTCGGGGGTCGGGCCGACGTCTGGGTCCGAGTCGGAATCGTGGCCCGGCTCTCGGCCGGTGATGGTGAAGCGGTAGTCGTTCGACTCGCCGACCCACTCGCTGTCGTCGGAGTGCCGCTGCACGACGGCGGCGTTGGCGACGGCGCGAGCGCGGGCGGTGTCGGAGTCGAAGGCGAGCCGCACCTTGACGGTGACGGTGCGGTCGGCGGCGACGGTGAAGCCCGGGAAGCCCCCGTCGAAGACGCCGATGTGCTCGTCCTCGTCGGTGGTGTCGAAGGGTACGTCGATCCACCGCCCCGCGCCGTCGCTGAACTCCAGCTCCACCTGCTCGGAGTCGAGTTCGCGCTCGCTGTCCGTGAGGACGACGACCGGGTGGATGTTGCCGCAGCTCTCGTCAGTGGTGTTGGTCAGCTCCAGCGCCCATTCACCGGCCGCCCCGCCCGCCCTGTAGGTGTCGGGGCCGCCGCGCAGGCGGGTGGTGATGGGGAAGTCGGGCGAGGCGGGGTCACCGCAGGAGGGCCGCTGGCCCGGGGCGGCGCCATGGGCAGCGACGGCCGCCGACGTAACAAGGGCGGCTGCCGTAACTCCGAGGGCGAGGGCAATGCGCAGTCGCATGAGAAGCCTTTGCAGGTCGGGGTCACCCAGTCATCACCCGCTGACCCTGTCATCCCCGCGCGAGGGACCCTCGAACGCCACGCGCCGGTACGTTCATATGACTACCGCGATTCCCCCCAACGGCCCACTGCCTCGCTCCCCCCACCCGGGAACGCCACGTCCGCATGCCCGAAAACCGGCGCCAGTACGAGCTGCGCCGCCCCGTCGGCAACCGCGCGCCCATCGCCTCCCGCCGCGGCCACCGGCACGGCGGGCCCGCTGCCCTCGCGCCGGGCGAGGTCGGCCAGTACCTCCTCCGCACCTCGTACGAACACGTCCTCGTGCGCGGCGACGACACGGCCGCCGAGCAGCACCCGGTCGATGTCCAGCAGCCCGACGAGGTTGGCGGCTCCGGTCCCGAGGATCCGCGCGGCCTCCGCGATGTCGCCACGGGCGACGGCGGCGAGGCAGAGCGCTTCGAGGCAGCCGCGACCACCGCAGGAGCAGGGCGGCCCGTCCAGCTGAAGGGTCTGGTGCCCGAACTCGCCCGCCCCGGTGCGCGCCCCGCGATAGAGCGCGCCGCCGAGCACGAGTCCGGAGCCCAGCCCCGTACCGAGATGGAGGTACGCGAACGATCCGCCTGCGGGGCGCGCCCGCAGAGCCAGCCCGAGGGCGGCGGCGTTCGTGTCCTTGTCCAGCACCACGGGCAGCCCGAGCCGCTCGCTCAGTACGTCCCGCAACGCGAACCCGTCCCACTGCGGGAACCCGGTGACGCGATGCAGCACCCCCCGACCGTGATCAAGCGGCCCCGGCGCGGCAACGCCGACTCCGAGCAGCGCCTGCGGCAGGGGTGGCAACTGCGGCCGGGGCGGTCCGGGCGGCACGTGCGGCCGCGACGGACCGGGCAGCGCCTGCGGCCGCGACGGACCGGGCGGCGGGAAGGCGAGCGCGGCGATCTCGCGGGACGCCGCCTCCAGCACCACCTCCGCGCCCGCCCCCAGATCCAGCGGCGACCTCCGCTCGGCGACCGTCGCACCCGCCAGGTCCACCAGGACAGCCGTCAGTTCGTCGCGGTCCAGGTGCAGCCCGACCGCGTACCCGGCGTCCGGCACCAGCCGCAGCACCGTCCTCGGTTTGCCGCCGGTCGACGGGCGGCGGCCGGCCTCCGCCGCCAGGCCCTCCGCCCGCAGCCGTGCAGTGATCTTGCTGACGGCCTGCGGGGTGAGGCCGGTGCGCTCCGCGAGCTCGAGGCGGCTGATGCCCGCCTCGCCCGCCGTACGCAGCAGGTCGAGGACCAGCGCCGCGTTGTGGCTGCGCAGCACCGGTAGATTCGCTCCTGTATTGCTCCTGTTCACGGACCCATTGTCCACTGCGTCGCTTGCGCTTTGGCAACAGCGTTGTTTAAGTGGATGCCATGACTGGCACCGGTACCGACAGCACCGCCCCCCACGCTCCCCACGCCCCCCTGCGCGTCGGACTCGTGGGCTTCGGCCTCGCGGGCTCCGTCTTCCACGCCCCGCTCATCGCCGCGACCGAGGGCCTGGCCCTCGATACGGTCGTCACCTCGAACCCGGAGCGGCAGGAGCAGGCCCGCGCCGAGTTCCCCGGCGTCCGCGTCGCGGCCTCGTCCGACGAGCTGTGGGCGCGCGCGGACGAGCTCGACCTGATCGTGATCGCGTCCCCGAACAAGACCCACTTCCCGATCGCCACCGCCGCGCTCAAGGCCGGCCTGCCGGTCGTCGTGGACAAGCCGCTCGCCGGCACCGCCGCCGAGGCGCGTGAGCTCGCCGCGCTCGCGGAGGACCGCGGCCTGCTGCTCTCCGTCTTCCAGAACCGCCGCTGGGACAATGACTTCCTCACTCTCCAGCAGCTGATCGCCTCCGGCGAGCTCGGCGACGTACAGCGCTTCGAATCACGCTTCGAGCGGTGGCGCCCGCAGACCAAGGGCGGCTGGCGCGAGTCGGGCGACCCGGCGGAGATCGGCGGGCTGCTGTACGACCTGGGCAGCCACGTCGTCGACCAGGCGCTGGTGCTTTTCGGCCCGGCGGCCCAGGTGTACGCCGAGTCCGACGTACGCCGCCCGGGGGCGGAGGCGGACGACGACACGTTCATCGCGATCACACACGTGAACGGCGTCCGCTCGCACCTCTACGTGAGCGCCACCACTGCCCAGCTCGGCCCGCGCTTTCGCGTGCTGGGCTCGCGCGCGGGCTATGTGAAGTACGGCCTGGACCCGCAGGAGAGCGCGCTGCGCGAAGGCAAGCGGCCCTCGGCGGACGGGAACTGGGGCGAGGAGCCGGAGGCGGCCTGGGGCCGCATCGGCGCGGGCGAGTCCCCGGCGACGGGCGGCGGCAGCCCGGTCCCGACGCTGCCGGGCGACTACCCGGCGTACTACGCGGCCGTCGCCGCCGCCGTACGCACGGGCACGGCTGCGCCGGTCACCGCCGAGCAGGCGGCCGCGGCACTCGACGTACTGGAAGCAGCGCGCCGTTCGGCCCGCGAAGGCATGACGGTGGAGGTCCGGTCATGACGTCCACAAACCCTACGGTGGCCGAACTGATCGCCCAAGAACGCCGCCTCGTCCTCCCCCGCTTCACCCACGAGGACGCGTGGGCCCTCGGCAGCCTCCTCGTCGACCTGGCCCGCGAGCGCGACGCCCCTGTGGCGATCGACATCCGGCGCGGCGCGCAGCAGCTCTTCCACTGCGCGCTGCCGGGGTCGAGCGCGGACAACGACGCGTGGATCGACCGCAAGCGCCGGGTGGTGGAGCGGTACGGGGAGAGCTCGTACCTGGTCGGCACGCGCTTCCGCGCCAAGGGGACGACGTTCGAGGACTCGTCACGCCTGGACCCGGACGCGTACGCGGCACACGGCGGCGCGTTCCCGATCGCGGTGGAGGGCGCGGGCGTGATCGGCACGGTCACGGTCTCCGGCCTCCCGCAGGCGGAGGACCACGCGCTGGTGGTGGAGGCCCTGGAACGCTTCATGGCGTGACGCGGGCGGATCTTTGCCGACCCGGCCGGCGCCGGACGGGCCGAAAAAGCTGCCGCAACGCGACAAAGCAGCCCGTCCGGCGTTTGAGGACCGGGCCTGGGCCACGGGCCTGGGCCAGGGCCAGGGCCAGGGCCAGGGCCAGGGCTCAGACAACGCGACGGGCACCCGGCCCCGGTCCCTGGCCCCCCCCGGGCCCCGACCACCGCTTCGACGGCCCCTGCCCCTCGCCGGGAGGCGACGACTACGCGTCCTTCAGCTCCTGGCGCTGCCGGCCCAGCCCCTCGACCTCGAGCTCCACCACATCCCCCGACCGCAGATACGGCTTCGGCTCCGCCTGCCCCATCGCCACGCCCGCCGGCGTACCCGTGTTGATCACGTCGCCCGGGTACAGCGTCATGAACTGGCTGACGTACCGGACCACTTCCCCGACCGCGAAGATCTGCTCAGCAGTCGTGCCGTCCTGCTTCAGCTCGCCGTTCACCCACAGCTTCAGACGCAGCGCCTGCGGATCCCCGACCTCGTCCGCCGTCACCAGCCACGGACCCAGCGGGTTGAACGTCTCGCAGTTCTTGCCCTTGTCCCAGGTGCCGCCGCGCTCGATCTGGAACTCGCGCTCGGAGACGTCGTGCGCGACCGCGTACCCCGCAACATGCGCGAGCCCGTCCTCCGCCGAGTCCAGGTAGCGCGCGGTACGGCCGATGACCACGGCCAGCTCGACTTCCCAGTCGGTCTTGGTGCTGCCGCGCGGTACGAGAACCGTGTCGTCGGGGCCGACAACCGTGTCCGGAGCCTTGAAGAAGAGGATCGGCTCGGCAGGTATCGCCGCCCCCGTCTCGGCCGCGTGATCGTGATAATTCAGTCCAATACACACGATCTTGCCGATGCGTCCGAGCGGCGGCCCGACCCGGAGCGTCCCCGCCGCATCGTCGATCACCGGCAGCTCACCAGCCGCCGCGGCAGCGCGCACCCGGCCGAGCGCCGCCTCGTCGGCGAGCAGGTCGCCGTCGATGTCGGTGACGAGACCGGACAGATCCCGCAGCGTCCCGTCCTGGTCGAGCAGCGCCGGACGTTCGGCACCCGCCGTTCCCACACGCAGCAGCTTCATGGTCAGTCTCCTCTGGTCGAGAGTCGCGTTCGGCCCCGGCCGATGGGTGCGGCCATCGGAGGATTGGCTGATCCTCCAAGGTCCGGGTCCAGTCCGCAAGACCCCGTTCACGGACTGGACCCTTACGCGGCAGTAGCCACCGCGCCCCCACCAGCCGGAATGTCTCGATAGAGGTACGCCCGCTCAACCGCACTCCACGTCGTACTGGTGACGACGTACAACGCGGCAGCCAACGGCACCACCGCCACCGTGATCAGCGTCGCGAAGGACATCAGCGGTATCACCTTGGCCATGGCCCCCATCGCGCCGGCGCCCGGCAGCTCGACCCCGTCCGGGCCGGCGACCGGCATGCCGGGGGACGCCGCCATCTGCTGCTTCGTACGCCGGTAGGTGAACGTCGCCACCGCCGCGACGACCGCGAACAGCGCGACGTACAGCAGTCCCTGCGCTCCGAAGACCCCGCCGTCCGCCAGCGCGTCGGTCCAGCGGTCGCCGAGCGGGCTCGCGAAGAGGGTGTGGCCGAGGAGTTCGTTCGGTACGCCTCCGATCTGCTGGTTCGAGAAGAGGTGGTACATCAGGAAGAACGCCGGCAGCTGGAACAGGCTCGGGAGGCAGCCCGACAGCGGCGACACCTTCTCCTTGGCGTGCAGTTCCAAGATCGCCTTCTGCAGACGCTCCGGGTTCTTGCCGTGCTTCTTCCGCAGCTCGGCGATCTGCGGCGCGAGCTTGGTCCGGGCCTTCTGGCCTCGGGCCGTAGCCCGCGACAGGGGATGGATGGCGAGTCGCACACAAGCCGTGAACAGGACGATCGCGGCGGCTGCGGCAGAGGCGTGGAAGAACGGTTCGAGCAGATCAGCAAGACGTGCGACCAGGCTGGCGAAGACGGACATGGTGAGCCCTCCGAGGGGTCTCGTCGTGCCGGAAGAGAGACAAATCGGCATGACGACCCACGCGAGGTACGTACGTATGAGTACGCGAGCACGGAAGTACGCGGGCTGAGGGGCGTACTCCGGAAAAGCGGCGGTGCGCGCCCTACGTGGTGGTCGTCACAGGACGACGACACCCGGCGCTCGGGGCCTGGTCCGCCCCCGCGCATCGGGATCACGCTGGGGCAGAAACGCGGTGCGTTTCTCCCGGTCCCGTATCGCCGTACGCACCCGTGTGCGCGGCACGGCGGGAACGGAGCGCGCCGCGACGAGCACGCAGGCGGTGAGGGCGGAACCGGCCGCGGCGGTGGCGGCGAGCGCGACGGCGGCGGAGAAGCTGCCGTTGTCGATGAGGAGGACCTCGGTCACGAGGAAGAGGACAAGACCGACCGTGCGCAACAACCGCGCCGAGCAACTGATCACGCTCTTCCTCCCCTCATCCGACTCATCGGCCGACTCTCGGACGATGCTAATGCCCGGCACTGACAACGGCCCTGTCGGCTACTTCGCGTCCATCCCCCGGACCCGAAGCAAGCACGTCCACGTCGGGCCGCCGGTCCACATCCCGCGGCCCGTAATGACTGACGCACAACGCGACCACCAAGTTCCCCGCGAGCGCCACAACCCCCGCGTTCATCAGGACCTGGCCGCCTGGCGCGGCCGCATCGACGCCAGCTTTCCCCAGACCACCAGCCGGTACTTGGACGTGTACTCGGGCGTGCAGGTGGTGAGCGTCAGGTAGTAACCGGCGTCGCTGTAGCCGACGTCTGTACGCACATTGCTCCGGGGCACCTTCGCGATCACCCCGCTGTCGCGCGCCGACGTCTGCGCGAGCGCCTTGTCGACGACGTACGTAAAGACCGCTTCCCGCGTCTCGACCTCCACCTCGTCCCCGGCCCGCAGCCGGTTGATGTAGCGAAACGGCTCTCCGTGCGTATTGCGGTGCCCCGCGAGCGCGAAGTTGCCGGCGCCACCCGGCTGAGCGGTCTGCGGATAGTGCCCGACGTACCCCTTGTCGAGTACGCCGCCCTTGCTGACGCCCTGCGCGACGGGCGCGGTGACGCCGAGGCGCGGGATGCGGAGGACGGCGTACGCCTGATCCCAGCGGGGCGGCGACGGCTTACGCTCGCCGGCGCGCGACCGGGGACGGTCGTCGGCGCCCCCATCCGCCTCACCGCTACCGGGCACCTCGTCCCCCACCCCCTCACGACCAGCGGACGGCCCGGCATCAGGCACCTCCTGCACCGGCACCTCCCCCGCCGGCGGAGCCGCCTCCCCCCTCTCCCACTCCCTCTCCAACGCCTGAACCTTCCGCTCGGCGCCGTCGCGGGCCTGCCGGTTGGTCCACCACAGCTGATGTACGACGAGGAGCAGCACGACGACCCCGAACGTCACCGCGGCCTCGCCGCCCGCCCACAACCCGCGCGCGGCCACCGCACGCCCCCGGCGGGCGCCCTGCACCACCACCGGAATCCGCCGCCGCTCGCGCCTCTGCTCCCGCTGCCGCACGGCGGGCACGATAGGGGCTGCCCCGGCAACTCACCAGACCCACGCCCACCGCATCCGTGCTCTGGCGCACCGGGCTCTCTCGCCTACCCCCCGCACAGCAGTACGGTGTGGACCATGCGCCCCGACACGCCTGCCGATCACGCCGATCACACCGCCGAAGCCGAGCGCCTGCTGCGTACCGCGGCGCAGTATCCCGAGGACAAGGAGCCGCTGTACCTACAGGCCGCGGCCCACCTGGAGCTGTCCGGCGACCGCGCCCGCGCGGCGACGCTCTACGACCACATCCTGGCGAACACCCCGGACAACCCGCCGCTCGTGAAGGCCCTCAAGGCGGCCAACCTGTGGGAGTACGGCCACGAGGCGGAGGCCCGCGCGATCATCGACGGCATCCGCGCCGCGGCCCCGCGCGAGGCGGCGCCGTGGGAGATCATCGCCGAAGCCCTGGAATCCCACGACGAACTGCACGCGTCCCACGACGCGTTCACCACCGCCCTCACCCTCCTCATCGACCCGTCGGAGGAGATCCCGTACACGTCGCACTCGCTCCTGACCGGCCGCCACCGCGTACGCCGCATGCTGGGCCTGCCGCACGACGAGTGGGACGCGACGGCCGACTCCGTGAACGCGGGCCCGATCGCCCTGGACGAGCTGCACGACCCGAAGCGACTGTGGGCGCTGGGTTCGG
Source organism: Streptomyces sp. TRD_SC_5 (assembly GCF_056836825.1). NCBI lineage: Bacteria > Bacillati > Actinomycetota > Actinomycetes > Kitasatosporales > Streptomycetaceae > Streptomyces > Streptomyces sp. TRD_SC_5. Next base: position 2,629,601 of record NZ_JBWZZS010000001.1, read on the forward strand.
ACAACCCGGCAGAGCTCCGGGCCGAGATCGCCCGCCTGCGCGCCGAGCTTGGCACGTACCGCACCGCGCTCTCGCGCCCGTTCCCGGTGGCGATGCTGCACTGGCCGCAGGAGGAGCTGCGCGAACTCCTGACGGCGTACCCGGCCCTCGCGGCGGACTACCCGACCCCCGAGGCCCACCTCACCGCAATCGAGTCGTCCCTGCGGGACCTGTCCGCAACCGGCACCAGGAACCTGGGCATCGTAAGGGGCACAGTCCCCTCGTACGAGGCATTCGCGGCATCGGAATCGACAACCCCCGCAGACGCGTCACTCCTCCCCCAGTACGCCACAACCCTGGCAGCCCGAGGCCGAGCCACCTCCTGGCCCCCACCCCGCAACGCCCCGTGCTGGTGCGGCTCTTCGAACCCCTACCGCACCTGTCACGGGGTGTAGCGGACTCCGACAAGCACACGCGCAGTCCGGATAACCTTGGAGATATGCCAGAGAAGGAGGAGTGGACAGCTCCAGCAGGTTCGTGGGCATCGTCGGCCGCACGTCGCCGAAACATGCAGGCCATCCGAAGCCGGGACACTAAGCCCGAGCAAGTCATCCGGCGGCTCGTGCACGCTCAGGGACTCCGTTACCGCGTCTGCGCCCGTCCCCTTCCGGAACTTCGACGCACAGCTGACCTAGTGTTCCGCTCGGCCAAGGTCGCAGTTTTCATCGACGGCTGTTACTGGCACGGGTGCCCCGAACACTACGTGCCGCCCAAAACAAATTCCGGGTATTGGTCCGAGAAAGTGCTACGCAACGTTGAGCGAGACCGCGACACTGATCTAAAGCTCAAGAATGCGGGATGGTTGGTGCTCCGCTTCTGGGAGCACCAGCCATCAGCCTCTTGCGCTGACGAGATCGCCGCGACGGTCCTCACGCGGAGAGCCCTCGACGATAACACTGACAGGAAAAATAGCTGACTCGGCTTCTTCCACCACGGGCTCGGCGACAGATGCAGCCTCCTCCATCGCATAACCCTTGAGGAGTTCAGCCCTGCTCTCTGGGCGCAGGACCGCGGCAATAGCACGCCCAATGGCTTCAGCAACAGGCGGCGGAAACGCATTACCCACTTGTCGGTATTGAGCGGTCTTCTTCCCGGCGAAGTTCCACGAGGGAGGAAAGCCTTGAATAATGGCGGCCTGCTCTACTGTAAGCATGGGGCCAGCGGGCCGGAAAAGGTCACGCTTGGGGTCGCACTCGCCTCTTTCATTTGCCAGCCCGTTTCCGTCGACACCCATGGCAGCCCAGGCGCGCTTAGCTCGAGTGGGACCTAGATCAGCACCTCCGTGCTTCCTTGATCCACCCACCAGAGTAGGGGCGACGCCCCCAGAGCTACTCCGCAGGGCCAGCCGGGCCGACTTGCGCCAAGCACGGAAGATGTTCTTTCCGGCCACCTCGCCAGGGAGCGCAGGCTTTCCTTCTTTGTTTAGCGCCCAGTAATCGCTGCACCGGTCATACATAGAACGCGAGAGTTTATCTAGAACCGTCGAAGTACCATCGAGATCTTCAGCTGGCCAAACGAACCCACGTCCCGCTTTAGCACTCCCGTGGATCGCCACGAGGACCGCCCTGGGCCGCAGTTGAGGAACGTCGAATTTTTTTGCGTCTACACGCCGCCAGACTCGACTCATCTCAGTATTTTGCCTATTCGTGGACCACTTCGCGTCGATCTGCGGGACGTCGTACCCCAGGCCATGGAGACGGTTCACAATGGAACGGCGATAATCAATAAATACTTCCGGAGGCTCGAGAATGCCGCGGACATTCTCGATCATAATTGCCCTCGGCCGGAGCTCTTCGACGATTTTCAACATGTCGGGAAAAAGGTCCCGCTCATCCTCGGCGCCCAATTGCTTCCCTGCCAGCGAGAACGGGGGGCATGGCACACCGCCGGCCAATAGGTCGATGCGCCGACCGCTGGTCTTAATTTCCTTGCACTCTTGAGACTCAAGAAAATCTTTTACGTCACCTGGCTGGAGCGAAGCAACCTTATCCTCGTCCCATCCTGGCCAAGAAGCCACGTTCTTCCGGAGAGTTCCGACGGCATGTTGGTCCCACTCAACAAGCGCCACGTGATCAAAGCCGGCGTTGTGCAGCCCGAGAGCCTGTCCGCCCGCTCCCGCGCAGATCTCAACCGAGATGAGCGACTCGTCGAACTGCGGTCGTTCCCGCCGGGGGGCCATCAGAACTCCTCGTGGTGTGGCGCAAATTAGCTGCTCAAGTCTCGCAGAGAGAACAGGGATCACAGCACGGATCACAGCAATCCTGCAAGATTCTCGCAGCACGGCGAAGTGCCGCCCGCTGCGGGTGAGCGGACGGCACGTAGACCACGACGGTCGCAGGCTCCTACCTCGCTCCCCCCATGTGTCGCAGCAGGGCTTCTACGTCTCCGGAAGCCAACCCCGCAGCGATTGAGGGTTCCTCCTGCAAGTCAGCCAGCTGCTGCACAGAGGGGTCATCGAGGATCTTCCCCATGAATTCGAGCTTCTGATCAAGTCGCGCCGCGACAACCTCATCAATCGTGTCGCGGACCGCGAGCACTGTGACGCGGGTCTCGGTGTTCGGGGCCAGGCCTAGCCGGTGAATGCGATCAAGGCTCTGCAGGAAGCGACCTGCCATGAAGTCACGATCCACGTACACAGCGTCATGACAGACCTGATGCAGGCTGATGCCTTCACCGAGGGTGGCAGGGTTGGAGATGAGAACCATGCATGCAGGATCTTCCCTGAAGCGCCGAAGCTGCTCCTCACGGTCAAGGGTTCCGCCGTACACGACTGCCGGCGCGTACTTCTCCAGAAGCCGTTCGAGTGTGGTCAGACTCCGAACGAACGTCGTCCAGACGAGCGTCTTCCTCCCCTGTTGAGCGTTCTCAGCGATGATCGCGGCAGCCTCTTTGTACTTGGGCGACAACTCATAGTCAGGCAGGTCCTGCATGAGTGTGTACAGCGAGTGCCCCTGCGGGATTTCCAACGGCGGCAACTGGTACGCCAATGGTTCATAACGGCTTCCACCGTCGAGCAACAGAGCCGGGCTTGTAGCGGCCATCAGCATGCGCAGCGCTGTCTTTCCCAGAGAGCTCAGGTCCTCCCGTGAGGCGCGCGCCCCGGGATCTCCCACCAGAGACCCGTAGATTTCGGCGTGCAGGGGCGGCATGTCGACGTACCGCATCCGAAGTTCGACGGGCGGCAGACCAAGCTCCAGCTTGGTGGTACGGGTGAAGAGGGGCTTGAGGGCAACGCTGGCCTGCGCCAGGTTCCCGCCCGCCACGGCACGAGCGACCGACCGCTGCCCATGCCCCGGCCAGACAAAGCCCAACAGATTTTCCAGGTCCTTCGACCCATTGGGCGCCGGCGTGCCAGTGAGGATCAAACGCCGCTGAGCTAGGGGCCCGAGCGCCATGCAGGCTGCTCCGTACGTGCCCCTAGCCCCAAGCTTCATCCGATGCGCCTCGTCGAGGATGATCATCGACGGTTCGGCCTTGAGCCATGCCGCTAGGGTCGCGAGCGAACGATCCAGGCGTTCGTAGTTAACGATCAGTACCTCCGCCCATCCGTCGAGCGAACCATCAAGCACATGCGGACGCAGCCTGTGACGGAAGCAAACCGCTGTCTCGTACTGCCAGGATTCATACGCCGACTTCGGGCACACCACCAGCAGCCTCTTGACGTGTCCCATCGTCTTCTGGGCCGCGTACACGCCTAGAGCCGAACGGGTCTTGCCGGCACCAGGCACGCTGAAGTTCGCACCGTGCTGCAGAGAGAGCAGCTTCGCAATATCTCTCCGTTGGAACTCCCCGAGTTCTGCGACCCATTCATCACCGAGCAGGTGGGGCACATCGTCCGCGAGAACCTCGCCACTGACGTCGGGGCCCGTCAGCCGCCTCTCGACGGTCGCTGCGTCTTGGAGGTTACCCAGGATCAGGCTCCTCAGGTCGGGAGCCCACTCCACGCCTGCCGGGTCGGGCCACCCCGCTATCTTGTCGACGCCTGCCAGCAAGTCATCGAGATCAACTGCGGCGGCCAGAGGAGCCAGCTGGCCGCCCGTTCGGAAACGAGCGGCCAGCTGGACAAGCTCTCCGCGGTAGTTCTCGTTGGTCCTGAGAACTACCTTGGTGCGCGCCTCATCAAAGCCCAGGCGCAGTGAGGCCTGAGCTGTAGCGCTACTGCTCACTGCTTAGCCCCGCTGACAGCCTCGACGAGCCACGTCACACCATGGCCAGGTTCTCCCTGTATGCGCTTCGCCTGCTGAGCGAGTTTGCTCAGGCTCTCCCTCAGCTGGAGCACGGCGTCATCGAAAGCCTCTTCATCGAGGCTGCGTGCGGTGCGTGCTTGGACGAGCTCAACGATGCACTGATCGATATCGGCACACGCATCCGCGAGCCGAGCGGGGGCCAGCTGCTTCTTCTTTCGTACGCGTGCATCCCGGCCGGCATCGTCAATCGCCTTGTCGAACGCATCCCTCGCGTCCTCGAAGAGAGCCCTCGCAGCCTGCCTCTGAGCCCCAGAGACGTCCGGCCCAGTAGTTCCGGCGACAGCTTTGGCCTTCAGGATCTGGTCGTTCAGGGCACGAGCGGCAGCCACCCGCGATGTGCTTCCCGGTACTGCCACACCAAGACCGGGCACCATAACGGCTTCCGTCTCAAGACCTGCACTCGTGGCCGCATCGCTGAGGTTTGACGGAAGGTTCCTCGCCAGGTAATCCGCTTTAGCGAAGTGCTCGTCGATGTGGCGGACGTCCGTCTTAGCGAAATCGAGCAGCATCGCAGCGAGCCGCCACTCCTTAATGACCTCTGCCTCGTCCGGTTCGACAGCGGAAAGCTTTTTGTAAAGCCTCTCCAACTCCTTCAGCTTCTCTTGATCACCTTCGAAGTCGACCAACCGCAGGGTAGCGCTGCCAGTCTTGCTGCGGTCGATGAGCTCCCGGATGGTGCTAAGGATCCACCGCTCCTGGTGGTAGGTCTTGACCTGGACCCTGAACTCCTTGGCAATCCGTTCCGGCGTCCGCCCCAGCCCCGCCTGCTCCTCCATGGCGAGCAGTCGATTCATGTACGAGTAGTCTCTACGGTGATCCTTTCGCAGCTGGAGCGACAGCTCGACAGCGTTGACGTCTGCCCACGTGAAAGATGCCGGCAACACCCCAACTCTCATCGACTGCACGCCACTCTCCCGGAGCGCAGCGGCCCTGGTGTTGCCGTTGACGAGTACGCCGTGGTGCGTCACCAGGCCTGGATCGTTCTGACCAAACTGCTCGAGACTCTCTTTGAGCGTCACGAAAGCGGGGTCACGCACATTCGGATTGGCCGGATCAGCCTGAAGCAGATGCTTGAGATAACCCTGACTCTCAGCGCTCCACGGATCCGTTTCCAAAGCCACACTCTTCAAAGCGTCATGACTGAGCTGCGCCTGGATGCGGTGAGTGCCGGGGTTGAAGTAGAGGCTTTCGAGCGGGAGGTCAACTACTTCTACGTGGATCGCCTGCCCGTTCCAGTCGACAGTCACCGTCTCCCTGGTTCCGCCCGAGTTCTTCACCTCCTCTAGCCTCTTCTTGATCAACTCGCTAAACTCGTCGGCTCTCGGCGGCGCCTGAAACTCCCGGAACATACTGTCCCCAATCCCTTTGATCTCGACGTTTATTACTTGCCTATTCGTCGCCCCCGACGACGGCCTTCTGGACTACCTCCCTAGATGCCACCGGAAGCGTCCGGAAAGTTCCCCAGAGCTTCTCCAAGGAGCCCTGGGTGCGCTGGTCGACTGCGATCCAACCTGCGAAGACGTCCTTCTCCAATGCCGAAAGTCCCGCCACCTTGGAGAGCAGTTTCGCGAGATCGACCTCACGCTCTCCGCCGGTACCACACCGCTTGCACTCAGTGACCAGCTGAAAGTCCGTGCCGCCGTCCGCCAGCACGACCTTGCGCCGGGCCACGTTCAACTGACCTAGGACGTCGGTCTTGTCGTCGTACGGTTCGCCAGCGCCGATCCCACACGTTCGGCAGAGGAAGCTGTCATCCTGCATGGCCTTGGTTCGCTGGGCGGTGGTCAGACTGTTCTTGTGCTTCGCCACCTTCGCCTGACCCGGGATCCAGACCTCAGCTCCCCTGGCCACATAACGCTGTTCCTCTTGCTTCAGAGCCGGGTCGTCACGGTTCGTGTCGATTCGCCATCCGAAGTCCCTGAGCTCACGCAACCGCCGGTCGATTTGCGCCACATCAGGGAAAGCTCCGCGCAGATCAGCCTTGGTGAATGTGTTCCCCTCTCTGACCTCGGCTTCCAGCCAGAGCGCGGCACGGATCTTGCCGCCGAACTTTCCGTTCCGCCAAGAAGGCAATGACATGCTTGCTCTCCGATCCTTCATCCCTCAACCAGCGTGACTGCATGCGCATGCCACCCGCCCGGCATAGAGTCGGATGTCAGGCGTCGCGCGTCACGTACCGGTCGTGCGGGCCCAGGGCCCCCCTGAGTTGACTAATTGATGTCGCATCACCAAACCGAAGTCCAGCGAAAACTCATGTTGCGCTCAAAGACGTCGACATCCCGGGCGCCCAGCAGCCAGCACCTCCAGAGGCCCGCAGCAGTGGGCCCCAACCAGGGAGCAGGAACAGAATGCTTGCCGGGCAAGTTGGCACCAAGATCAGCCCTGACCTGCCTCCGGGGAGGCGGCATCTTGCGCACACACTCAAGGCAATCCACCAGCATGTTCGCCCGTCGGCACCCACGTTGGCCTGCTTGGTAAGCCTCTTGCTCACCAAGCACGGTTACGCCACGACCCGCGACGCCCTATCCCGCTACTTCAACGGTCGCCAGTTGCCTGCGCTCCGTTTCGTCACGCTTATGCACACAACAGCGGTCGGGGTCGCAGGCTCTGAGAGCGCGGTAGGCATAACAAGGGCAGACGCCATCAAGGCGCACAGCCGAGCCGAGCCGACCCTGAGGCTATGCCGAAGGTGTCCGGAGCTGAGACGCGAGAACGACAGTCTCCATGAGGAAAACGAGCAGCTGAAGGAGGCTCGGGCCGGCCTGTCGCAGGCGGCGGTAAGAACTCGTCGGCAGCCAGCACACCTGCCGGTCCCCCTCCATGAGGGGGACCGGCAGCGAGTTGCAAGCGATGTTGCGGGCGCCACACAGATGGCCAATGCGGCCACAAAGCTCCAAAACCAGGGCAAAGCCGCCGCAGCTCTGGCCGTGCTTGCCGATACGGCTGGGACTTTGACGCCCCTTGAGAGCGTCACATCCCTAGCCGTGCTGCGGGCGCATCAGCAGAGTCAACTCGCCGACGCTTTGGTTCACATATACGGTCGCGAGCGGCCGGAGAGGGAAATCATCCAGGTGGCTCTCGAACTTCATGAGCGCGGAATGGCGAATGACGCAGTGGCGATGTTGCGCGCCGCCACCAACGACCCAGGGTCTCAAGCCAGAAGGGACCACCTGGGGTGAGGGGTTCTAGACCCGTTGGCGCAGCAGCCGGCCCAGGCATGCAGTGGCACCTCTTCAGGCCGCGTCAGCCTCGAAGTGCCTTTGAGCACGATCCAGAACTTCGTCCGGGTCGCTGCCCCGTGCGGTCAGCCAGTGGAGCAAGTCTGCGATGAGGTCGGTTGCCGACTCCTCCAGAACCGATAGGCGCCCTACATCCATGAAGACAGGGCCGCCAGCCATCCGGCGGTAGCCGTCCAACACTGCTGACGCACGCTGAGTCCGCTGGCACCACTGATCCGGCCCGGCAGCAAGCTCACACCACACCGCCTTGCCGGTCGCGGTCAGAACAGTGCCCCAGTCGATGGACAGCGCGGCCAACAGGTGAAGGCCCCGACCACACTCGTCACCGCACAGGGGCTCTACCTTCGTCGGCACATGGTGGCTCTTGTCGTGGAGTTCCAAGCGAAGCCGCTCTTCAGTGGACTCCATGACCAGCGTGGCCGACGCACCTTCGCCTACGTGCTTGATCACGTTTGTCGCGAGCTCCGTCATCGCAAGCTGGGCCTCCTCGATGAGAGCCTGCAAACCCCAATGGGTCAGCTGGTCCCGCACGATTCTTCTAAGTGCGTGGAGTTCGGCCGGCTCGGCCTCAAAAGGCAGAACGCAGCGGAGTCGAGGTTCAGTGGCTTCGTAGCCGTGCATGGCTGCACTCCCTCCCGCGCCACGTCAACCTTGAGCAAGCCGTATCCGTACGGCTGCGCTGCGTAGCGCTTCGGATGCGAGTATGGCAGCGAGAAGTCTCGCTGTGTAACTTCTCACGGGAATCGTCCGGGTGAATCTGGTGGTTCACCAACTGGCTCCGTGCATAGCCTTGTTGTCGGCCGGACATCCGGTCGGCACTGAACGGAAGGCCGCTTCCATGTCAGCGAGAGCTACGACCCGTCGCCGTCAGCTGGGCGTGATGATGCGCAAGTTGCGTGCTCGCAAAGGCATGACGCTGGAGGAGGCCGGCCGACTGGTAGGAGTATCGAAGGCCACCGTCAGCAGGTACGAGACCCAGGAAGGGCCCGTGAAGTGGCCCATCGTGGACGCCCTCTGCCGTGAGTTCGGCGCGAGCGAGGCTGAGCGAAATGCGGTCGTCGGGCTTGCCAAGGATGCGAAGCAGCAGGGCTGGTGGAGTTCCTTCGCCGACTCCATCCCGGAGACCATGAATCTCCTGCTCACGCTCGAGGACGAGGCCGTACGGGAGGATCACTTCTCCTGCGTATACGTGCCCGGGCTCTTGCAGACCCGCAGCTACAACACTGCCGTTCAGCAGGCCAACGAGATGCGACTCGCCCCCCAGGAGATCGAGCGGCTCGTCGACATCCGGATGAAGCGGCAGGAAATCCTCAGCCGGGCGAGGCCCCCGCACCTGTGGGCGATCCTTGACGAGTCAGTGATACGGCGAGTGGTGGGGTCACGGGACGTGATGCGAGAGCAGCTCAGTCATCTTCTGCAAGCCAACGAGTCGCCCGACATCACACTGCAGGTCCTGCCGTTCGCCAAGGGCGCCCACACGGCCGCACTCGGCAGCTTCGTCATCCTGGGAGGAGCCGAGCCGTCATTGGATGTGGTCTACGTCGATCTCCACGTCGGTTCGCTCTTCATGGAGAAGGACGAGGAACTGGACCGATACAGACTTGCGTTCGACTACCTTCGCGCACAAGCGTTGGACATGGCCGCATCCTCGGCCGTGATCAAACGTGTACGCGAGGAGATCTGATGGGCTCTGCCTTTCCTGAAGTGCCTGACCACGCCTGGTTCAAGTCTTCGTACAGCGGTGGCAACCAGACGGAGTGTGTCGAGGTAGCGACCATCGGCGTCTGTACCGCTGTGCGTGACTCGAAGGTGCCCAAGGGGGCTCGTATCGCCGTTTCGAGTGGGGCGTGGGCCGGGTTCGTTCGTGCCGTGCGGTGCGGGGAGGTCGGGGCGGGCTAGGCATCAGTGGCACCCGGGGCGGAACAGCCGAAAGGGCCGACCGGGGGACGTGCGTGTCGGCCCGGTCAGCCCGTTCTTCGGCAGGGGCCGGCTAGCGGTGGTGCTTGTTGAGGGTCGCGAGGAGCAGGTTCGGGTTCTCCATCGTGAAGTAGGCGGCGCTGGGTACGTAGACCGTCTTGCCGCGCACCGCCACGGAGGTGGGGTTCGACAGGCCGTCCTTCGCCGTCAGTACGACCGAGTGCTTGCCGTTGGGACGTACGAGGGCCACCTTGCTGTCGGAGATCAAGGCGGCCAGGACCGTGTCGTCACGGCCGCCCGTGAAGGCGAAGTCGTCGATGCCGGTCAGGCCGGTGGCCCTGGTCTGGATCGCGCCCGCGGAGCCGTTCGGCTTCACGGGGATGCGCAGCAGCAGCCCCTTGTCGGAGTTGGTCACCCACACGGCACCGTGGCGCAGCTGAAGGCCATTGGCGCCGACAAACCCGGTCGGCGCGGCGGCCCGCTGAAGCTTGCTGCCCGTGGCCCAGGCCTTCGGCTTGACGCAGCCGCGGCTCGGGGCGGCCTTCGTCGGGACGCGCCATACGGTGCCGCGCGTCGAGTCGGCGGCGTACAGTACGCCGCGCTTCTCGTCGAGCGCGAGGCCGTTGGGGAAGCCGTTCGTCGGCAGGCACGCGATCTGCTTGGCCGTGTGGTGGCGGGGGTGGATGCGCCAGATGCCCGTCAGCTTGTTTCCAGTGGCGTAGTTGACGTACAGAGCCCCGTCATGCGCCCGTGCGATCCCGGTCGTGACCGCGGCGCCGGCGATCGGGGTGTCCGGGTTCGCCACCGCTGGGAGCTCCGCGATGATTCGCGGCTCGTGGTGCGGGGAGAGGCGGGCGACCTGTCGGGCGAAGGCGAACGTCACGTTGGCGGAGCCGTCGGGCTCGAGCGCGATGTTCTCCGGTGTCTGGCCTGCGGCGAAGTCGAAGTGTTCGACGACGCGCGGATCCGTCACTGTCGGCTCGTGGGCGGAGGTGGGTGCCGACGCGAGCGCCGCGAGGGCGATGGCGGCCGTGGCAATGCCGACCAGGCGGCGTGGGAAGCGGGGCATGGGGCTCCTCCGGGCTGTGCGCAGGCGCGGGATGCGGGGGTACGGGGCCCAGCAGAACATGACGGAGCGTCACTTCCGGCGCGTCGGCCACTGTCGGGACAAGAGATCGCCCGCGTGGCCGACACCGCGGTCCGCGGCGGAGGCTCGGGCAGCACGGGGGTGTGTCGTGATACCGGCCGGTGGGCGGCGCGTGGTTGTCGTCGCCGCTGTCGGTGTTGGTGTCTGCGTCTGCGTCTGCGTCTGCGTCTGCGTCTGCGTCTGCGTCTGCCAGCGTTGAATACATCTCGGGCGCCGTACGTACTGACTGGCAACTCCCCCGTTGGCTGGGCGCGTGACCGGCGTCGGCCGTTGGTCGCGCACCCAGCGTGTGGTGAGGGAGCAGCCCCGCCCCGGCGGGTTCGGCCCGTACGCGAAAGGCCAAAAAGAGCCGGCACGTGGCGTGCGGACGCGACGTTCGCACGCCGAAGCCGGCGGGCCGCCTGAAGGGGCCCGCCGGCAGGTGAGTTGCCGCCGCTGGTTGGGGCTGGCTAGAAGACGCTCACCCCGTACGCGCCCAGCGCCTCAGTCACCGGCTGGAAGAACGTGGTGCCGCCCGACGAGCAGTTGCCGCTGCCGCCGGACGTCAGGCCCAGCGCGGTGCTGCCCGCGAACATGGCGCCGCCGCTGTCGCCGGGCTCGGCGCAGACGTTCGTCTGGATGAGGCCGTAGACGATGTCGCCCCCGCCGTAGTTGACCGTCGCGTTGAGGCCGGTGACCGTGCCGCCGCGCAGGCCGGTGGTGCTGCCGCTGCGCTGGACCGCCTGGCCGACGGAGGCGTTGCCGGCGGCCGTGATGTCGCGGTACGAGCCGTTGTAGAGGTAGACACGGCCGTCGGCGGCGGAGGCGTTGGAGTGGCGGATGATGCCGTAGTCGTTGTTCGGGAAGCTGGAGCCGGCGGTGGAGCCGAGCACCGTGGTCCTGGCGGAGTTGGTGTACCAGGTGCTCGTGCCGTTGGTGCAGTGGCCGGCCGTGAGGGCGTAGTACGTCGACCCGCTGCGCACGTTGAAGCCGAGCGAGCAGCGGCCGCTGCCGCTGTAGATGGCCTGGCCGCCCGCGATGAGCTTGCTCATCTTGCCGGGCGTGCGCTTGATCACGAGGGCGTCGGCCTGCGCGCCCGCCGCCTTCTTGATCTTGGCGAGTTCGGCGGCCGAGACGGTGTCGTCCGCCGTGACGACGAGCTTGCCCGACTCCTTGTCCGAGTACCACGCGGTACCGGACACGTCCGCGCCGAGCACCGCGTCACCCGTACGGGCGAGCTGGGCGGCGGTCGCCCGTGCACCGTCGCCCTGTTCGGCCGAGGCGATCGGGGTGGCAAGCGCGGAGACGGTCAGCAGAGTCGATGCCACGGCGATCAGCCGTGCACGTCTCGCGACGCCGCCGAGGGGGGAGAGGCGCTTGAAGTTCACTACATCCTCCGGTGGGGGATCCCAGGGGCCCGCTGGGTAGGCAGGCCCGTCAGTACGCCGATGCCGGCCGACCATCCGTAGCGGTCATGAGCCTGACAAGCGGCGTGGTAGGAATCCTGCGGTCCGGTTGAGCCGTCAACAAGAGCACCTTTCAGCCGCTCTACGCGCGCCCACCAGCCGCATGCACCACGCCGGGAACGAAGCCGCCGGCGGCGGCTTCGGCCCGCCCGGTCCGAGGCGGCGCTGCCGGCCGGGCGAAGGCACCGCCCGGCCGGCAGCGAAGTACCGAGATCGTTTGCTGATTGGCCGTCAACTGATCGTCGGGTCAGGAAGCCACGGGTGCGCCGCTCGGCGGACCCGGCGGCCGGCGGCCGGGGCGCGGTGCGCCGACTCCGCTGCTCACCGGCCGCCGAGGACCGAACAGTCCGTGCGTCGCGGGCGCGGTACGGCAGGACACCGCGCTCCCCCGGAGCGCCCGACCGCACCCCGGCTCCGCGTCGCCGGCGGCCGTGGCTATTGCACATACGCCCCTTCAGCCTCCGACCGCCCCTCGGGCAACCTGCGACCCGTCCCGCGACCGACGCACCCTCCGGACGCCCGGCCGTTCCCCCACCCGCGGCCACGACCACCGCACCGCGCGGCACCCCGCCGCGCAGCGTTATGCGGCGATCCCTACTGTTCGTACGCCGAGCGCGGCTGTCCGGTTCTGGCCAGTGGGTGGCTTCAGGCGTCGTCATTACTCGCGACGAGTCACGCCGGAGAAGAAGAGAACGGCCATTGAACAGACCGCGCCTCCCCCACGTACTACTCACCAACTCCCCCACATGCTGGGCGCGTGGCCGACGACAGGCGGTCGCGCGCCCAGCGCGTCCCGCCTGGGGGCCGTCACCCCCCCACCGCATGCGACACCGTATAAATCAGCAACCCCGCCAGCGCCCCCACCACCGTGCCGTTGATCCTGATGAACTGCAGGTCCCGGCCGATGTGCGCCTCGATCTTCTTCGACGTGTGCTCCGCGTCCCAGCCCGCCACCGTGTCGCTGATCAGCGAAGTGATCTCGGCGCGGTACGTCGTCACCACGTACACCGCAGCGTCCTCCAGCCACCCGTCCAGCTTCCCCTGCAGCCGCCCGTCCGTCGCCAGCCGCGCGCCCAGGGAGAGGAGCGAGGCCCTTACCCGCAGGCGCAGTTCGCTCTGCTCGTCCTCCGCCGCCGAGATGATCATGGTGCGTACGGACGCCCACGCCGAGGCGATCACGTCCTGCACCTCGCCCCGCCCCAGGATCTCCGACTTCAGCCGCTCCACCTTCGCCCGCGTGTCGGCGTCCGACTGGAGGTCGGAGGCGAAATCCGTCAGGAAGCGGTCGATCGCGCCGCGCGCCGGATGGTCCGGCTCGTCGCGCATCTCGGAGATGAAGCGCAGCAGTTCCTTGTAGACGCGGTCGCCGACCTTCCGGTCCACGAAGCGCGGTGTCCAGCCCGGCGCTCCGCCCTCGATCGCCTCCATCACCGAATCCCCGTGCAGCACCAGCCAGGCGTAGGCGCGCGTGCAGATCAGGTCCACAGCGCGGTCGTGCGCGCCGTCCGCGACGACGTTCTCCAGCGCCTTCCCGATGCCCGGTGCGATCTCCGCCGCGTCCGCCCGCCGCGTGATCGCCTCACCGACGACCGCCTGCACGTCGGAATCGCGCAGGACGGTCAGCGCCCCGCGCAGGGCCGTGGACAGTTCCTCCGTCACGCGGTCGGCGTGTGCCGGCTCCGCCAGCCAGGCGCCGACCCGGGCGCCGATTCCGATCGCGCGCAGGCGGGTGCGTACGACGTCCTCCGAGAGAAAGTTCTCACCGACGAAGGAACCGAGCGTCGTGCCCAGCTGGTCCTTCTTCGACGGGATGATCGCGGTGTGCGGAATGGGCAGGCCCATCGGGCGCTTGAACAGAGCCGTTACGGCGAACCAGTCCGCCAGCGCGCCCACCATGCCCGCCTCGGCCGCCGCCGCCACGTACGCCGGCCAGCCACCGACACCCGACCGCTCCGCCCAGGTGGCGAGCACGTAGATCAGCGCCACCAGGAGCAGCAGCCCGGTGGCCATCGCCTTCATTCGGCGTACGCCCTGGCGCTTCTCCTCGTCGGCCGCGCTGTACGCGAAGGGCGGGAGCGGGGCGGCCGCGGCCGAGGACCCGGAGGCCTCCTTGTCCGGCATGCCGTCAGTTCCCGTCGTCTTACGTTCCATCCGCTCCACCCATCCGCTCCACCCGTCCGCCTCACACGTACCGTCTCGTACGTAATTTTCCCTACCTGACCTACTCGTGGAACGCACTGCGAGTTCCCGACGTCTACCAGGGCGGTGCAATGGCGCATCATTGAGTGAGTTCGAACGGAGCCTCGGGCTCCCCGCGCCCGAGGAGATACACCAAGCATGACCAAGCGCAACGGTTATGCCTTGCTCGCCGCGCTCGCCGCGGTGGTGGTCCTCATCTCGGGGGCCATATTCGCCGGAGCGACGCTCGGCGGTCACGGCCCTGACGACGACCCAGAGGCCCGCCCCCGTACGCCGCTCCGTTCCGCGGCCCCCGCCACCTCCGCTTCCTGGGTCGGCACCTGGTCCACCGCGCCCGCCTTCGCCGAACCCGGTACGGAGCAAGGCTTCCCGGGACGTTCGCTTCGTAACGTCGTGCACACCAGCATCGGCGGCACCAGCGCCCGCATCACCCTCTCCAACCTCTTCGGCGTACAGCCGCTGCACATCACCCACGCCTCGATCGCCGTCGCCGCCACCCCCGGCGCCCCGACCGCCACACCCGGCACCATGCGCCGCCTGCTCTTCGGCGGCTCGCCCTCGGTCGTGATCCCGCCCGGCGGACAGGTCCTCAGCGACCCGGCCCTGCTGAAGGTTCCGTACGACGCGGACCTGCTCGTCACCACCTACTCCCCCACGCCCAGTGGCCCGGTGACGCATCATCCGCGCGCCCGCCAGACGTCGTACGTAGCGGAGGGCGACCGTACGGAAGACCCGCTGGGGGACGCCTACACCGGTCAGACGCCGTACTGGCGCTACCTCACCGCCGTCGACGTACTCAGCGGCCAGGCCGAGGGCGCGGTCGTCGTCATCGGCGACTCCATCACCGACGGCGTCACCTCCACGGCCGGCGCGAACCGCCGCTGGACGGACGTGCTCGCCGACCGCCTCGACGGGCGCTACGGCGTCCTCAACGAGGGCATCAGCGGAAACCGGCTGCTCAGCGACGGTACGGGCCCGAGCGGTCTCGCCCGCTTCGACCGGGACGTGCTCTCACGGTCCGGCGCCAAGGCGGTCGTCGTCGTCCTCGGCATCAACGACATACTGCGGCCGCCGCACGAGCTCGACGCGGCGCGCATCACGGCGGGCCTCGAACAACTCGCGCGCCAGGCACGGGCGCGCGGCCTGCGGGTCATCGGCTCGACGGTCATGCCGTTCGAGGGGACGCGGGCGCACACGCCGCAGCTCGAAGCAGTGCGGGACAGTGTCAACGAGGCGATCCGTACGCGCGGCATCTTCGACGCGGTCGTGGACTTCGACGAGGCGCTGCGCGACCCGTTCGCCCCGGACCGGCTCCTTCCGGCGTACGACTCGGGCGACCATCTGCACCCGAGCGACGCGGGCTACCGGCGGATGGGCATGGCCTTCGACATCGCGAGTCTGAGCCGGAGCGCGGACGCGGCGGGAGTGTAGCGGTACGGAGGGCGGCAGCAGCCACGGCGGAGGCCGCACCAGGGCCGGGGTCAGTCCAGCTCCTTGCGGTCGGCTTCCGCCTTCCTCGCCAGCTTCTCCTGCTTGCGCGCCTCCTTGAGGCGCTGCTTCTCCGCGCGGGTGACCTTGCGTTCGACGCCCACGCCGCCCATCAGCGCGAACCCGGTGATCGTCACGCGCGGCGAGTCCGGCGCCACCGGCTCCGACGACTGGGTCGTCAGGTCCCCGAAGCCGCCCATGAAGCCGACTCCCTTGACGTTCACGTCCAGGCCCGGCGGCACCGTGACCGCCATCCCGCCCATGATCGCGAAGCAGCGGATCACAGTGTCGCGGTCCTCGAAGCGGGCCTCGCGCAGGTCGATCTCGCCGCCGCCCATCAGCGCGAACGCCGTGAACCTGCGGCCCACCGTCCACGTGCCCTTGCGCCCGAAGCCGCTCCAGAAGGCGAAGCCACCCCTCGACGTGGCCGGGCCGCCGATCCGGGACGCGAAGGAGACCGGCGCACCGGAGGCAGAATCAGGCGCCGTGAGCTGTGCGGCGGGGCCGCCCGTGCCCGGCACCGGCAGGTCGCGGACCAGCGGCTCCAGCTCGCCGTGCGTACGCGCCTTGTAGACGGCGTCGAGGCGCTGGTCGAACTCCTCCATGTCCAGCCGCCCCTCGGCGACCGCGTCGCGCAGCACCTCGGCCACCCGCTCGCGCTCGGCGTCGGAGGCGCGCATTTCCGGAAGTCCACTGGTCATACCGACCAGACTAGTCAACTGGCGCGCTCGGTCCCAGGGTTCACGGCAAGTGATCAGAGGGTCGAGCGGTCCGCGTACATCTTCGCGATCACGGCCTCGATGTCCGGCTCCCGCACCGACAGGTCCACCAACGGATACCTCTCCGCGACCGCCGCCACCAGCGGCGCCGCCGAAACCGACGCCGGGAACGCCAGCCACTGCCTCGGCCCCTCCACCTTCACCACCCGCGCCCCCGCCACCTCGACCGGCGGCAGCTCGCGCTCCAGATCCACCACCAGCGTGCGCTCGCTCTCGCCCACCTCGTGCAACCCGGCCAGCGCCCCGTCGTACACCAGGCGCCCGTGGTCGATGACCATCACGCGCTTGCACAGCTGCTCGATGTCGGTCAGATCGTGCGTCGTCAGCAGGACCGTCGTGCCGCGCTCCGCGTTCAAGTCCCGCAGGAAGTCCCGGACCTTCGCCTTCGAGATGACATCAAGCCCGATCGTCGGCTCGTCCAGATACAGCACCTCGGGATCGTGCAGCAGCGCGGCCGCGATGTCGCCCCGCATCCGCTGGCCCAGCGACAGCTGCCGTACCGGTACGTCCAGCAGCTCGCCCAGGTCGAGCTGCTCGACGCAGCGCGCCATGTTCACCTTGAAGCGGTCGTCCGGGATCCGGTACATGCGGTGCATCAGGCGGTACGAGTCGCGCAGCGGCAGGTCCCACCACAGCGTCGTACGCTGCCCGAACACCACCCCGATGCGCTGCGCCAGCCGCGTCCGCTCCCGCGACGGATCGATGCCCGCGACCCGCACCCGGCCGCCGCTCGGCGTGAGGATGCCGGTCAGCATCTTGATGGTGGTCGACTTGCCCGCGCCGTTCGGCCCGATGTAGCCCACCATCTCGCCGCGCGGCACCGAGAAGCTGATCCCGTCGACCGCCCGCACCTGCGTCTTCTCGCGCCGCAGCCGGCCTGTCTTGCGGCGTACGTCGAAGACCTTCTCGACGCCGTCCAGCTCGATGAAGTCACTTGCCATGGCCATACGCCCTCAGCTCCCCGTACTGCGATACGAACGAAGGCCCACCCGCCACGCCACCCCGGCCAGCGCACAGCACGCACCCGCGACCAGCGGCGGCAGGAAGGCGAGCCAGGACGGCAGGTCCAGGGGGTACGAGCGGTCCAGCACATACAGCGCCGGCAGCCAGTTGACGAAAGCCAGCGGCAGCACGAACGTCACCCCGCGCACGAGGTCCTTCGCGAAGACCGTCGGCGGGTACTGGAGAAGCGTGGTGCCGCCGTACGTGAAGGAGTTCTGCACCTCTGACGCGTCCTGCGCCCAGAACTGGAACGCCGCCCCCGCCACGAACACCGACGCGAAGATCGCCGCGCCGCTCAGGATCATCATCGGCAGCATGAGGATCTTCAGCGGCGTCCACGCGATGTCCAGCGTCAGCAGCGCGTACCCGAGCACCAGCAGCCCCTGCGTGATCCGGCCCAGCCTGCGCAGCGCGAAGCGGTCGGCCGCGATCTGCGCGAGGACCGGAACCGGGCGTACGAGCAAGGTGTCCAGCGTCCCGTCGCGCACCCGGCGCCCCAGCCGGTCCATCGAACCCATCGCCAGGTCGGAGAGGCCGAAGGCCGCGCCCGCCGTCCCGTAGAGGAAGGCCACCTCGGGCAGCGTGTAGCCACCCAGGGCGTCCACGTGGGAGAACATCAGCAGGATGCCGACGAAGTCGAGGCCGGTCGCCGCGAAGTTCCCGAAGGCCGCCATCGCGAAGGACGCGCGGTAGGCCATCGTCGAGCGGATCCACATCGCCGCGATCATCCGGTAGGCCCGGAGCCCGGCCCGCAGCTGCCCGACGGCTCCGAGCGCTGCACGCCCTTGGGCGGTCGTCTCGGCCTCCCGCGCGCCGGCGGGCCGGCTCACCGGTGCGGTCTGCGTCGCCTCAGGGGTTTCCGTCGCCTCAGGGGTTTCCGTCGACTCAGCCACCCTGCACCACCACCCTGCGCGTAGCCACCGTCTGCAGCAGCCGCCCGGCCGTCAGCAGAACCGCCGCCCAGCCGATCTGGAACGCGTACGCCTGGGCGAGCCCCCAGCCCGTGTGCTTGCCGAGGAAGACGTCGGCCGGGATCTGGAGCAGCGCCGACCAGGGCAGCGCCTGCGCCAGGGTGCCCAGGCCGCCGGGGAAGACCGTGAGCGGCAGCACCATCCCGGAGAAGAACAGGCCGACGAGCCACGTGATCTGCGCGACACCCGCCCCGTCGAGCAGCCAGAACGCGGACAGCGCCACCAGGAACCGGATCGCGAAGCTGACGACTACACCCAGCGCGACGGCGACCAGGAAGGCGAG
Source organism: Streptomyces sp. TRD_SC_5 (assembly GCF_056836825.1). Taxonomy (NCBI): domain Bacteria; kingdom Bacillati; phylum Actinomycetota; class Actinomycetes; order Kitasatosporales; family Streptomycetaceae; genus Streptomyces; species Streptomyces sp. TRD_SC_5. The sequence continues at coordinate 2,648,357 of NZ_JBWZZS010000001.1, forward strand.
CCACACGAACGGGTCGACCGGCAGCGCCAGATCGAAGGCGAGCGCGCCGAGCGCCATCGGGACGACACCGCGCCCGAGGAGGTGGAAGGCGGCCCGCCCCAGGTCGCTCGCCAGCCAGAAGAGCTGGAGGTCGGCGGGACGATAGAGGTCGATCGCGATGTCGCCGGTACGGATCCGCTCCATCAGATCGTTCTCGAAACCGCCGCCCATCATGGCGGCGGTCATCAGCAGCGCCTGCCCCAGCCACACATAGGTGAGGGCCTGCGAGAGGTCGTACCCGCCGAGCTGCGGACGCTCGTTCCACAGGGCTGTGAAGGTGTACGCCACGATGAAGCCGAAGACGGTGTTGGTGAACACACCGGCCGCCGTCGCCACTCGGTACGTCGCATGACGCCGGAAACCACCGGCCGCGACGACCGCGTATACACGCACGCCGCCCCCTCGATTCGCCCAAAGCACCAAAACGCCCGACCCTAGCCCAATGGGGTCAGCCGCCGCAGGCATTTTTCGCGGTGCGTGCACCCGGTGCGTGCACTATGGGCGTACAGGCGAATCGCCCGATACGACACTGTTACGCCGGAGAACGAACCTCTGGCCGCGCCCAGGGAGTCTCCACCAGCATGAGCGACGAGCCACAGCAGCCCCAGGGCTGGGCACCCCGGGACCCCTCCGACCCCTCCGACCCCACCACCGCCTCCCAGCCCTCCACCGGCAAGGGGCAGAGCAAGACCAAGGAGCAGGGCAAGGCCAAGCGCAAGCGCACCGGCCTGCGCCGGCTGATCCCCACCTGGCGGATGCTCCTCGGCGCATTCCTGCTGCTGGCCCTGCTCCTGATCGGCGCGTTCCTCGCGGGCTACACGCTCGTCAAGATCCCGGCGGCCAACAGCGCCGCCACCTCCCAGAGCAACGTCTACCTCTACGCCGACGGCTCACAGCTCGCCCGCGACGGCGAGGTCAACCGCGAGAACGTCAAGCTCGCCCAGATCCCCAAGACCGTCCAGCACGCGGTACTGGCCGCCGAGGACCGCGATTTCTACTCCGAGCGGGCCGTCGACCCCCAGGCCATGCTCCGCGCCGGCTGGAACACCCTCACCGGCAAGGGCAAGCAGTCCGGTTCCACCATCACCCAGCAGTACGTCAAGAACTACTACCTCGGCCAGGAACAGACCGTCACCCGCAAGGTGAAGGAGTTCTTCATCTCGATCAAGCTCGATCGCGAGGAGAGCAAGAACGACATCTTCGAGGGCTATCTGAACACCAGCTACTTCGGGCGCAACGCGTACGGCATCCAGGCCGCAGCCCAGGCGTACTACGGCAAGGACATCGACGAAGTCACCACCGCCGAGGGCGCCTACCTCGCCTCGCTCCTCAACGCCCCCAGCGCGTACGACGTGACCACCCACCCCGAGAACAAGGGCGCGGCTCTGGGGCGCTGGAACTACGTACTCGACGGCATGGTGAAGGAGAAGTGGCTGAGCCCCGCAGACCGCGCCGCGGCGAAGTTCCCCGCGCCGCACGAGGCCAAGCCGGCCTCCGGGCTCTCCGGGCAGCGCGGCTACCTCGTGCAGGCCGTCGAGGACTACCTCACCAACAACAAGATCATCGACGAGGACACGCTCGCCACCGGCGGCTACCGCATCACCACGACCCTCGAGAAGTCGAAGCAGGACGCCTTCGCCGAGGCCGTCGACGACAAGGTGACGTCGCAGACGAGCAAGGACCGCAAGGCCGACCGCAACGTGCGTGTGGGCGGCGCCTCCATCGACCCGGCGACCGGCAAGGTCGTCGCGATGTACGGCGGCATCGACTACACGAAGCAGTACGTCAACAACGCGACGCGCCGCGACTACCAGGTCGGCTCCGCCTTCAAGCCGTTCGTCTTCACCTCGGCCGTCGAGAACGGCTCGACCACCCAGGACGGCGTGCAGATCACCCCGAACACCATCTACGACGGCACCAACAAGCGGATGGTGGAAGGCCCCAACGGGCCGACCGGGTACGCCCCGGAGAACGAGGACCAGGGCAGTTACGGCCCGGTGACCGTCCGTACCGCGACCGACAAGTCGATCAACTCGGTGTACGCGCAGATGGCACAGGACGTCGGCCCCGGCAAGGTCAAGGACACCGCCGTCGCCCTCGGCGTCCCCGAGAACACCCCGAGCCTGGACGCGTACCCGTCGATCGCGCTCGGAGTCGCCACCGCGAGCGTCCTCGACATGACGGAGGCGTACGCGACACTCGCCAACCACGGCGAGCACGGCACGTACACGATCGTCGAGAAGATCACCAAGAACGGCCAGACCATCAGCCTCCCCGAGGCGGGCGCGGACTCCAACTCCGGGACGGACTCGGGGTCGGACTCCGACTCCAACCCCAACTCCGGCTCCGGCTCCACGCAGGCCGTCTCCCGCGAGGCCGCCGACACCACGACGTCGATCCTCCGGAGCGTCGTCGACGGCGGTACGGGCACGGCGGCCCAGTCCGCCGGCCGCCCCGCGGCGGGCAAGACCGGCACCGCCGAGGAGGACAAGGCCGCCTGGTTCGCGGGCTACACGCCCGACCTGGCGACGGTCGTCGCGGTGATGGGCCAGGACCCGGAAACCGGCGTACAGAAGCCGCTGTACGGAGCGCTGGGACAGCCGCGCATCAACGGCGGCGGGGCGCCCGCGCAGATCTGGGGCCAGTTCACGGCCGCCGCGCTCAAGGGCAAGCCGGTGCAGGAATTCGACCTGCGGACGATGGCCGGCTCGGATGACCCCGTCGCCTCCCCGTCCGAAGAGGAAACGGACACCGGGGAGCCCGAGGGGTCCGGGGAACCGCCGGCGAGCGAAAGCCCGGACGGCCCGACGCAGACCCCGCCGGGCAACGGTCAGGACACGGGCGGCACAACGGACACCGGTGGCACCACTGGCACCCCCGGCACCGACGGCGGCCCCACGGACACCGGCGGCACGGGAGGCGGGGCGGACACGGGTGGCACCGGTGGAGCGACCGACACCGGTGGTACGACCGACACGGGCGGGACCACCGGTTCGACGGGCGGCGCGACCGAGGGCGGAACGACAGGCACCGGCGGCACAGGCGGCGGCGACACGGACGGCGGCACCACCGGCCCGCCGTCCGACGGCGTACTGAACGGCTCGCGCGGCCGGGCCTGACCGACCTGGCCGACTTGGCCGACTTGGCCGACTTGGCCGACCTGACCGACCTGACCGACCTGGCTGGACAGCGCTAGTGCCCCGAGGTCGCCTTCAGCCCCACGACGGCGACCAGCAGCAGACAGACGAAGAAAATCCGGGCGGCGGTCGCCGGCTCACCGAGCACCACCATGCCGAGCACCGCCGCACCGGCCGCGCCGATACCGACCCACACTCCGTACGCAGTACCGATCGGCAGCGTCTTGGCGGCGTGCGACAGCAGCATCATGCTCGCGACGATCCCCACACCCGTGAACACGCTGGGCCAGAGCCGAGTAAAGCCGTCGGTGTACTTCATCCCGATCGACCAGCCGACCTCGAGCAGACCGGCGACAACAAGCAGAACCCAGGCCATGACGGGCACCTCCGAAAACGAAACGCGGAATCAACGGGGATGCGTCGTCTTTGCGTTACAACCCGGTACGGCGCGTCTCGTCGGGGGTGTTTCCAACATAGCAAAGGGGCAGCGAAAGAGGCCGGTGACCCTGATCACCGGGTCACCGGCCCTCGCACACCCTGTCCGTCCGCCTGCGAATGCAAGGCCTACAAATACAAACCGGTCGAGTCCTCCGAGACCCGCTCAGAAGCCACCGCGTGCAGATCGCGCTCCCGCATCAGTACGTACGGGACGCCGCGCACCTCGACCTCGGCCCGGTCCTCCGGGTCGTACAAAACCCTGTCGCCCGGCTCCACGGTCCGTACGTTCTGGCCGACCGCGACCACCTCGGCCCAGGCCAGCCGCTTGCCTACCGCGGCGGTCGCCGGAATTAGGATGCCGCCGCCCGAGCGGCGCTCGCCCTCGGGACTGTCGGACCTGACCAGGACACGGTCGTGCAGCATGCGGATGGGCAGCTTGTCGTGCGTGGTGTTCTCGCTCACGCCCCCGAACCTACCTGCCCCCACGCCTACGCCCACGCCCCGCGCCCGCCCCGTCATCGGCCGGGGCCGTCAGCCGACCGACAACCGGCCGTCAGCCGGAGCCGTCAGCCGGAGCCGTCAGCCGCGCCTGCGGCGCGCCGACAGGGCGAGCAGCCCCACCAGCCCCACGGCCACCAGGGCCACCGGAACGAGCCGCTCAAGGCGCGGCGAGCCGTCCTCGGACACGAACTGCGCCTTCACGTCGGACACCGTACGGTTCACCGCTACGAACGCCCGGCCGGCGGTCTGGTCCACGGTCGATGCGACCCTGGCCTTCGCGTCACCGACGATCGTCTTCGGGTGCAGCCGCACTCCGATCTCGTCGAGCGTTACGGCGAGCTGGTCACGCCGGCTCTTGATGTCCGCCTCGATCTGCGCAGGGGTCCTGGCATCCGACACTGCGCTGCCTCCGTGGTGGTGAGTCGTGGGCCGAATCCGGTAGTCCTTCATCGACAGTCTGTCAGCTCGGGCCGTCCCATACCCCACGGCACCCCCATTACGCTCGGGGCGGTATGACAACAACCGCGCGGACGACCGCAGCATGACCGTCCGTACAACCCGCGCAACAACTCACGCAACAACCCCGCACGAGGAGACCGAGACCCGATGAGCGAGCGACTCCAGACCGGCGACACCGCCCCCGACTTCACCCTGCCCGACGCCGACGGAACCGAAATCTCCCTCGCCGCGCACAAGGGCCGCAAGGTCATCGTCTACTTCTACCCGGCCGCCCTGACTCCCGGCTGCACCAAGCAGGCGTGCGACTTCACCGACAACCTGGAGCTGCTGACGGGGGCGGGTTACGACGTCATCGGCGTCTCCCCGGACAAGCCGGAGAAGCTGGCGAAGTTCCGCGACAAGGAAGACCTCAAGGTCACGCTGGTCGGCGACCCGTCCAAGGAAGTCCTGACGGCGTACGGCGCCTTCGGCGAGAAGAAGCTGTACGGCAAGACGGTCACCGGGGTGATCCGCTCGACGATCGTCGTGGACGAGGACGGCAAGGTGGAGCGCGCCCTGTACAACGTCAAGGCGACCGGCCACGTTGCGAAGATCATCAAGGACCTGGGCATCTGAGACGCTCGAGACAGGTGGAGTGTTTTGTTTGCTTGTGACCAAGGTCCCGAAACAGGGGACCTTGGTTTGCAGCATTAAATAAAAGGCAGAGGTTCAACTTGGACATTGGAAACGCGTCCGCGTCCGCGTCCGAGGAAAGGAACCTGCCATGGCGGCCACCGGCCCCGGCTCCGGCCCCGACCACGTGGCCGATCCCGAAGCGATCAAGCGCCACCGCATGCTCTTCCGCGCCGCGAAGAGGCGGAAGAACCCGCCGCTGCGCCGCTCCGACATCACCGTCACCGACGACGCGGCGGTCAAGCGCGCGGTCAAAGCCGCCTCGCTCGGCAACGCCATGGAGTGGTTCGACTTCGGTATCTACAGCTACCTGGCGGTGACGATCGGCCACGTCTTCTTCCCGTCCGGGAACGACACGGCCCAGCTTCTCTCCTCCTTCGCGACCTTCGCCGTCGCGTTCCTTGTACGGCCCATCGGCGGCATGTTTTTCGGCCCGATGGGCGACAAGGTGGGCCGCAAGAAGGTCCTCGCCCTCACGATGATCCTGATGGCCATCGGCACGCTGGCCATCGGCCTCATCCCGTCGTACGCCACGATCGGCTTCTGGGCGCCGGTACTGCTGATCTTCTTCCGCCTCGTGCAGGGCTTCTCTACGGGCGGTGAGTACGGCGGCGCGTCGACGTTCATCGCCGAGTACGCCCCCGACAAGCGCCGGGGTTTCTTCGGCAGCTTCCTCGAATTCGGCACCCTGGCGGGCTACACGGGCGCGGCCGGCCTGGTAACCGTCCTGACGGCGTGGCTCGGCTCGGACGCCATGGAGGCGTGGGGCTGGCGCATCCCGTTCCTGGTGGCGGGCCCGCTGGGCCTGGTGGGCCTCTACCTGCGGCTGCGACTGGACGAGACTCCGGCCTTCCAGAAGCTCGAGAGCGGAAACGTGCGCGCTTCGGAGGCCGCCGACCCGGTGGAGACCACCGCCAAGGGCGACCTCGCGAAGATCTTCCGGCAGTACTGGCCGACGCTGATCCTGTGCATCGCCCTGGTAGGCGCGTACAACGTGACGGACTACATGCTGCTCTCCTACATGCCGACGTACCTCTCGGACGAACTCGGCTACAGCGAGACGCACGGACTGCTGATCCTGCTGGGTGTCATGGTCTGCCTGATGGCGATCATCAGCCAGGTGGGCCGCCTGAACGACCACTTCGGCCGCAAGCCGCTGCTGATGGCCGGCATGCTGGGCTTCTTCTTCCTCTCCCTCCCGTCCTTCCTGCTGATCAAGCAGGGCAGCATTCCGGCGATCATCGCGGGCATGCTGATGCTGGGCCTGTCGCTGGTCTGCCTGCTGGGCACGATGTCGGCGGCGCTACCGGCCCTGTTCCCGACGCACGTCAGGTACGGCTCACTGTCGGTCGGCTACAACCTCTCGGCGTCCCTGTTCGGCGGGACGACGCCGCTGGTCATCACCGGCCTGATCAGCCTCACCGGCAACAACCTCATGCCGGCGTACTACTCGATGGCGGCGGCATTCATCGGCATCATCGCGGTGGCGTGCATGAAGGAGACGGCAAAGAAGCCACTGTCGGGCTCGCCGCCGTCGGTGGAAACGAAGGAGGAGGCGGCGGAACTTGTAGCGGCCCAAACGCCGGGACCGAGGTTCTGAGGCGGGGCGGCGGGGCCGGGGGGGGCGGGGGCCGGGGTCGGGGTCGGGGGTAAAGACAACCACTGGTTGCGTCTGGGGGTTTCGGGCCGTCCCGAGCGCTCGAGTGTCGGTGGGCCGGGGCGCCGCGTCAAGGGCGCTCCCTACGGTCGCGTCGCTGCGCGATGGACCTACGGCCCACCCTTGACCCGCCACCCCGACCCACCGCTAACGCTCAACAGGGGACGGCCCAAGAAAAAACGCCCTGCACGGGGACTTCGGGAAGGGGCTGGGGTGGGTTCGGTGGCTTGCGGGTGTGTGGGTGGGGCGCGGACGGTCTATGGGGTGGTGCGGCCCCTGGCTCAGCGAGTGCGGGAACGGCCGTTGGTGCACCATCCCCATTCCGACGCACACGCGCACCCACGCCGGTGGACGGCCGACCGTCCGGGCCGACCTGCGAACTCATGGGTGCGCGGGTGGGGCGCAACAGTTGAATGGGGCGACTCGGGCCGGTTCGGCGTCCACCCCGCCCGGTGACCGGTCGAGCGACAAGCACGGGGCTGGCCTTGGTGGGTGGAAGGGCACCCAGGAGCGAGTAGTCCTGTCGACGATCAAGGCCGGGGCGGACGTCCCGGCCGGTAGGGCCGACGGCCGAGACCCTCGCCCTTCCCGGGCCGGATGCCACACCACCGGCGTGGCATGCGCCTCGGATGTTCGCATGTCCGAGCCGACATCCGGTGAGACCGCCGGTTGTCGGCTGGACGTTTCCGCTCCGCCCGGTCAGCGGCTCAGGTCGCTTATGGAGCCCGTACGGACGTTCGTTGTTGGTGAGCTGCGGTCGCCCGATGCGACGAACTCGACACATGGCGAATCTCAACGCCCCTCACGCCTCACTCGTCACAGCCGTTGCGCTTCCGGTCATCACGGGAGCGTTTCGACCCACCGGCAGGCGGGTGGTGGGTTGAAAGGGCTGCCGTCGCGGGGTCGGCTCGGCGGACATGGGCCCGGTCGGGCGCTCTTTCCGCCTCTGTCTCAGCCGAAGCAGCTGGCCGGCTTTAGCCTTCTGCACGATCCGGTCGCCTCACCCGCCGCCCCCAAGGGAGTTGGGTGCAACGAACTCGACACGTGACGAGTCTCAACGCCTCTTCAGTCCCATCCGTCTCAGCCGTATCGCTTCCGGTCGTCATGGGAGCCTTTCGACCCACGGCGGCCCTACGAACCGTGCGAACCGATCGGATGGTGCGGCTGGTGTGAGGGGTGTCACTGGTGGGATGACGGGCCAGAAAGCCCCCGTCGTACCGGGGTTGGTTGCCGCTGACGGGGCGGTCTGCTGGTCGCAGGCGTGCCGCAGCCATCGGCAGAACCACACTCCTGGATGCCCCTCCACCCACCAAGCCCAGCAACCTGCTTGTGGCCCTGCCGACCACCGGCCGGGGTGGACGCCACACCCGCCGAGTCGCCCCATTCAACTGTCGCGCCCCACCCGCAGACGGGACGGGTCGCAGGTCGATCCGGTTGGGCGGCCGCCTACCGGCGTGGGTGCGCGTGTACGTCGAGTTTGGGGATGGTGCACCAACGGCCGTTCCCGCACCCGCTGAGCCAGGGGCCGAGCCACCCCCTAAAGCTCATGCGCCGCACCCACACACCCGCCGCCCGGCAACGACAGCCCAGCCACTCCCCGAGCCTTCCCCGTGGGCTCCCCCCGGGGGCCGCCCCCCTTAAGCATTGCGGCGGAGGTTCGGCGGTCAAGGGTGGAGCGGAGCGCAATCGCCGCAGGCGACGCGACGCAGGAGCGCCCTTGAGGGGCGGGCCTCCGACGCCACCCTCACCAAAGGCGGCCCCCACACCAGACGCAACCAACGCCCCAGAACCGCCAACGCCCCGCCTCGCCGCGCTCGCGCACAGCCATGCGACTGGTAGACAGCAACCATGGCTTACTACCCGGACCTCACGCCCTACACCTACGACACGGACAGAACGGCGCCCGGAGGAGAAGCCGGCCCGGCCCCCCGCTCCCCCGGCTCCCCCGCCCTTCCCAACTTTTCCGACTCTCGCAACTTCCCCGACTCCCGCGACTTTCGCGGGCTTCCGCAAGTGAACGTGGGCTGGCTCGCTCGGGTCAGGCCGTACGCCAAGGGCGACACTCCTCCCGACCTGGTCGACGCGCTCAAGGCCTTGCGGCACACCCAGCGCGTCCAACAGACCCGCGGTTATCACTTCTGTCCCTGGTGCGCCGCAAGGCTCCTCGGCCTCGCTGCCGCGCGTGACAACTGCCCGCGCGGCAGCGCCGAGATACGTGTCATCGGCGAGGGCGTCGTCTATGCCGCGCCGGAGCTGATCGCCCACTACGTCGAAGACCACAACTACGCACCACCGGCCGAATTCGTCCGAGCGGTCCTCGCTTCCAGAAGCTGACCCCCCAACGGCTCCCAAGCCCACAGCCCTCAGCTCCCAGCTCCCAGCCCCCAGCTCCACCGGCTCACCCCCGGCTCCCACCCGCCCCCGCCGCATATTCGGTGGTGGCCATCGGCCGCACGCGTCACGATCAGAAGATGTGCAGCCAGAAGATGCGCAGCTTCTTTCTCGAGACAGAGCGGCTCGTCCTTCGTGCGTTCGGTGAGGACCGAGACCGCGACATCGAACGGCTCGTCGCCCTCGACAGTGACCCCGAAGTCATGCGCTTCATCAATGGCGGGCGGCCCACCTCCCGCGCATTCGTCATCGAGCGCGTCCTTCCACAGGTGACGCGCGACCACCCCTGCACCGGAACCCGTGGCTTCTGGGCCGCCGAGGAGAAGACGACCGGAGCGTTCCTCGGCTGGTTCGAGTTCCGGCCGACGGCCGACGACAGTGCCGACGTCGTCGAGCTCGGGTACCGGCTCGGTCAGGCCGCCTGGGGGCGCGGCTACGCCACCGAAGGCGCCCGCGCCCTGATCGCCAAGGGGTTCACCGACCTCGGCGTGCAGAGGGTCACGGCGGACACCATGTACGTCAACTCCCGTTCCCGGCGCGTGATGGAGAAGGCGGGGCTCCTCTTCGTGCGCCGCTGGTACGGGGAGTGGCCCGACAGAATCGACGGCTGGGAGCACGGAGATGTCGAGTACGCCCTGGAACGCAGTCAGTGGAAGGGTGCCCCGGGTACGTAGCGTGATCCTGACCAGGGATTATTACGTCCCGTGTTCACCAACCTCGTCACCGTCGTCGGCCTGGCCACTCTCGCCTGGGCCCTCGTCCATGTCACCCGCCTCGCCCTCCGCAACCAGCGGGCCAAGCGCTTCGACGCCGCCGCCTACGGCCTCGTCCCCCGCGACCGGCTCGACAGCCGGCGCCCCGGCCCGCCCCGCGATGAACCCGCGATGCGCCTCGCCGTCGAGGCCGCCTGTCGGGGCGACTGGGAGCCCGCCTCGGGTCTGCTGGCCGCAGCCACGGACGATGAGGACTGGGAGGCGCGCTGGCGGCTCGTCGGAGTCTTCGCGGACGTCGCTGTCGAGGACGAGCACCGGCTGCGGGCTTGGCGCGCCGAGCAGCCGCACAACGCCGATGCCGTCGTCGTGCACGCGCATGCCCTGCTGCTGCGCGCTTGGGCCGCGCGCGGCACGAAGTACGCCCAGCAGACCTCGGACGGCCGGATGGAGCTGTTCGCCGAGCTGCTGCCGACCGCGATGTACGCCGCCCAGGAGGCGGCCAGGCTCGCGCCGCGCGATCCGTCGCCGTGGATCACGATGGTCGCCGCCGCGCGCGGACTCGGGCTCTCGCACGACGAGTTCCGGCAGCTGTGGGCCGAGCTCACCGCTCGCGCGCCGCAGCATTACGACGCCCACTGGCAGGCACTCCAGTACTGGTGCCAGAAGTGGCACGGCTCGCACAAGCTCATGTTCGAGTTCGCCAAGGAGGCGGCGGAGTCGGCGCCGGCCGGTTCCCTGCTCTCGGGCATCCCTCTGCACGCCGTGCACGAGGCCGTACTCCAGGACGGCGACCAGGCCTACCGCACCTGGGTCACCAAGCCGATGCTCGCCCGCGTCCAGGCCGACCTGGCACAGGCGGCCCCCGACGATCACCGGCTGCCCCGGATACGGCACCTGCTCGCCGCGACGCTGGTGAAGAGAGGGCGTTACGCCGAGGCCCTTGTCCAGTTCCGGCTGATCGGCGGCTGGTGCGGAGCCGCTCCCTGGACCGAGGCGAACGACCCCGCGCTGGCCTTCGACCACGCTCGCGGCCTCGCCGCGCTGGGATCCGGCCACCCGTAGGGAACGGCGGTGGGGCGCCCCCGCGTCCCCCTCGCGGACTTCCACTTCCGTCCCGTGGACGAGGTCCCCCCGGAGGGATACGGGTTAGGGGCCAACTTCTCAGGTGATGCGGCTGATGCCGCCGGCACGGCCGCCTCCGCCGTCCTCAGATCGTCGCCGCGTCGATCACGAAGCGGTAGCGCACATCGCTCGCCAGGACTCGCTCGTACGCCTCGTTGATCTGGTCGGCGCTGATCAGTTCGATCTCCGCGCCCAGCCCGTGCCGCGCGCAGAAGTCGAGCATTTCCTGCGTCTCGGCGATGCCGCCGATCATCGAACCGGCCAGCGTCTTGTTGCCGCCGATCAGCGAGAACATGTTGATGGAGTTGGGCTCCTCGGGAGCGCCCACGTTCACGAAGGCCCCGCCCACCTTGAGCAGGCCGAGGTACGCGTCCATGTCCAGCGGCGCGGAGACCGTCGAGACGATCAGGTCGAAGGAGCCGGCCAGCTCCTCGAAGGTCTTCGGGTCGCTGGTCGCGTAGTAGTGGTCGGCGCCGAGCCTCAGCCCGTCCTCCTTCTTGCGCAGGCTCTGGCTCAGTACGGTCACCTCGGCGCCCAGCGCGTCCGCGATCTTGACGCCCATGTGCCCGAGACCGCCCAGGCCGAGGATCGCGACCTTCTTGCCGGGGCCCGCCTGCCAGTGGTTGAGCGGCGAGTAGAGGGTGATGCCCGCGCACAGCAGCGGCGCGGCTACGTCCAGCGAAAGGCCCTCGGGGATGCGGACGGCGTAGTTCTCGTCGACGACGAGGTGGGTGGAGTAGCCGCCGTACGTCGGCTCGCCGTTCTTGTCGAGAGCGTTGTACGTGCCGGTCATGCCCTTGGCGCAGTGCTGCTCCTGACCCGCGCGGCAGGCCTCGCACTCGCGGCAGGAGTCGACGAAGCAGCCCACGCCGACCCGGTCGCCGACCGCGTACTTGGTGACTCCGGGGCCGGCCTCCGTGACGATGCCGGCGATCTCGTGGCCGGGGACCATGGGGTAGATGCCCTCACCCCAGCCGTCTCGGACCTGGTGGATGTCGGAGTGGCAGATGCCCGCGTACTTGACCTCGATCATCACGTCGTGCTCGCCGACCGGGCGGCGCGGCACAGAGATCTTCTCCAGCGGTGCCTTCGCGGAAGGGGCGGCGTACGCGGCGACGGAGGAAGCAGAAGTAGTCATGGCGACCAGCCTGCCTGAGCTGCGGAGATCCACCCAGGCCCCTGTTGAGCGTACGTCCGCTGTGCGTACCACTGGCGGGGACAGGATCACCGGGAATCACCGTCGTACGACAGGCAATACTTGGGTGTTATGGACCAGCGCGCCGAACTGAGTGAGTTCCTCCGCTCCCGCCGTGCGCGGCTCAAGCCCGAGGACGTCGGCCTGCCGGACTTCGGCAGGCACCGCCGCGTCCCCGGTCTGCGCCGCGAGGAGCTGGCGCAGCTGGCGGGGGTCTCCGTCGCGTACTACACGCGTCTCGAGCAGGGCAACGGCCGCAACGTGTCCACGGGGGTGCTGGACGCGATCGCCCGCGCCCTGCGGCTGTCCGACGCCGAGCGCGACCACCTGACGCACCTCGCCAAGCCGACGCAGCAGCGGAGGCGTCCGGCGCGGCCGCAGCGTCTGCGGCCCGGGATGCAGCAGCTGATGGACGCCATGGACGGGGTACCGGCGTACGTCATGGGGCGGCGCACCGACGTCCTCGGCTGCAACCGCATGGCCCGCGCGCTGTTCGGAGACATCCCCGCGCTCCCGCCCGAGGAGCGCAACATCGCCCGGCTCCTCTTCCTGGTCGACGACTTCCGGGACGTGTACGTCGACTGGGAGCTCAAGGCGTGCGAGGTCGTCAGCTACCTGCGCCTGGACGCGGGCTGCCACCCGGACGATCCACTGCTGTCCGCGCTGGTCGGCGAGCTGTCGGTGAAGAACGAGGTGTTCAGGAGTCTGTGGGCCGCGCACCACGTGAAGGACAAGGGCCACGGCACCAAGCGCCTGCATCACCCCTTGGTGGGTGAATTGACACTGGCGTACGAGACCCTGAGGCTGCCCGACGACCCGGAGCAGTACCTGGTCACCTTCCACGCGGAGCCGGGCTCGCCCTCGCAGGAGGCCCTGCAGCTGCTGGCGAACTGGGGCACGGATGTGGAGTACGTCGCCTGAGTGACGCGAAAGTGGCCTGCGCCGGGCGGCCGGGCCCGTCGACGGCGTGCGGGATTTCTTCCACGGCACGGTGCTGGTTGACCTTGACGTGTCCGACGCCCTGGATGCGGACCCGGGTCACCGGGCCGTGCGGGGTCGAGTCCCACCGGACACCATCCCCGTCCTTGGGGAAGTCCACCGTGTCGAACCAGCTCACCCCACGAAAGCGCGGGTAACCGGGGGCGTCCCCGGTCTTGACCCGACGGAAGAGCGCCGCGAACGCCTTGTCGAGACGGCGAAGCGTCGCCTGCTGCGAGGAGAACGACCACCGGCCTTGGCTGTCCGGGTCGAATGCCCGGATCTCCTTTAGCTGCCCGACTGCGTCCCGTACCGGACGGTGGTCTTCGAGACGTGCCGGTAGGCGTCGCGGCGTTCCTGCAACGCACCGTTGCAGAGGGAGCAGTGATCCCGCAGCATCTCGCCCAGCGCGATCGTCTGGCCCACGGTGGGCCGCGTGAGGAACTTGTACGCACGAATCATCCAGCCTCACCCCCTCATGGCCTGGCGACCGGCAATACCGAAGATTTGCCTGCCACCCATACCTTCCGCGGCCTTCCGCAGGTCCTCACCCGAACGTGTGATGCAGGCCCTGCCGAGAATGGATGGCGCGAAGGTACAGGCGGCTCGATACGGCAGGAGGAGGCCCGTCTGAGAGCCGCATGGGAAGGCGGGAATCGCGAACAGCGGCGGGCGCCACCCCCGGAGTTGAGGGGTGGCGCCCGCCGCCGTGAGCGCTGTGGGAACGCGAGGAGGTCTCGGTCGGATCAGGCCGCGGAGCCGGCCTTCCACTGCTCCCAGTCCATGTTCCAGCCGTTGAGGCCGTTGTCCGGCTTGATGGTCTTGTCCGGGGAGTTCTTGACGACGACCACGTCGCCGACGAGCGAGTTGTTGAAGAACCAGGCACCGGGCTGCTTCGGGTCGTTCGCACCCTTGGCGTCGTTCAGGCCCACGCAGCCGTGGCTGGTGTTGGCGCTGCCGAAGATCGAGTCGGCGCCCCAGTAGTTGCCGTGGATGAACGTGCCCGACGTGGACAGCCGCATGGCGTGCGGAACGTCCTTGATGTCGTACTCGCCCTTGCCGTCGTCGTCCGTGAAGCCGACCGTCGCACCGTTCATCCGGGTCTCCTTGAACTTCTCGGAGATCACCATCTCGCCGTTGTACGTCGGGTTGTCCGGCGCGCCGGCGGAGATCGGGATGGTCTTGATCGTCTTGCCGTCCTGCGTGACCGTCATGGTCTTGGTCTTGGCATCGACGGTGCTGACCTGGTTGCGGCCCACCGAGAAGGTGACGGTCTTGTCCTGGACGCCGTAGATCCCTTCGGCGCCCTCGACGCCGTCGAGGGCCAGCTTCATGGTGACCGTGGAGTCGCCCTTCCAGTACTCCTGGGGGCGGAAGTCCAGACGCTGCGAGCTGAACCAGTGGCCGACGACTTCCTGGCCGCTGCTCGACGTGACCGTGATGCCCTTCTGGACGGCGGCCTTGTCGGTGATCGGCTTGTCGAAGTTGATCGACACCGGCATGCCCACGCCGACCTTGGAGCCGTCGTCGGGCGTGAAGTTCCCGATGAAGCTGTTGTCGGGCGAGACGGTGGTGAAGGAACCGTTCTCGTGCGCCTCGCGGCCCTCGGAGTCCGCCGCCGTCGCCGAGATCTTGTACGTCGTCGAACGCTGCAGCTGCGCGTCCGGCTTCCAGCTCTTGCCGTCGGCGGCGATCGTGCCCGCCACCTTCGCACCGGCGGTCGAGGTCATGGTCACCTCGGTCAGCTTGCCCTCGCTGACGGTGACCTTGGTTCCGCGGTTGATGCTGACGTTGTCGGCGCCGCCCTTGGGCGTGATCGCTATTCGGGCCTTGGAGGTGTCCTTGGCCGCCGCCTCGTCCACCTCGGCCTGCGACTTCTTCGAGCTCTGGGCGCTGTTGCCGCCCTTGTCGCCGCCGTCGCTGCAGCCCGAAAGGACCAGAACGCCGCCGAGCAGTGCGGACGCGGCCATAAGACCCTTGCGCCGCTTGCTGTCCGTCATCACACGCTTCTCCATCGTTGCCGATTCCCCACAAAATCCCCGGGCAGAGCCGCTGGGCAGCATCACCCTGCCAATGTCCTAAACACCTGTACCGATTCGTCCGTTCCACATCTGGGGGAAATGTGGGGAACACCACTGATCACAGAGACCGACGCAGCCACGCCGCCGCCGGTTGCGGCAGCGGCGGGCTTTTGTGCGCCGGGTTCACGCAAGAAGCTAGGCCGGGCCCTCCTCGTCGTCCTCATCCAGGTCCCACTCCACGGCGTCGGGGTTGTAGTCGATCCGCTCACTGCTCCACGAGGCCTGCGCGAGCTCCACCCCGGGGACGTCGCTGATCAGATCGAACGGGTCCACAAGGTGAGCGAGGGCCTCCGCGACGTCTTCCCTGACGGCGGCCTGGGCATGCGTGCGTTCGACGTCCGCTGCGTGGGCGTCTTCTGTTACGTGGCTGAGAGCGGCGTCGGTGAGCGTCTCGGGGTCGGAAATCTCCAGCACCAATTCGACCTGGAGCCGGACAAAACGTGACGTGTCAGTTGCGTTCATGCCTCGGAGCGTAGGCCTCCGGGCTCTCACGACTTTCCTGCGACCCGCTGTTTTCATTAGCATCGGCGTACACGGCCCTCGGCCAATTCCCGGTTGTCTCAAGGGGGATCGATTACGTGTCCGCACGCCGACCGCTGTTGACCGCCACCGCTGCGGGCACACTGCTGTGTGCTCTGTGGTTCGTCCCGTCCGCCAACGCCACGGCGGACAAGGAGGCGCAGCCGCAGCCCGCGTCCCAGGCAGAGCATTCGCAGGCCAGGCCCTCGCAAGATCTCGCGCTCGCCGACACGGGCAGCGTGGACACGACCCCGTATCTGATCGGTGGCACGGCGTTTCTCGGCGTGGGCGCCGGTTTCCTGGCGTTCTCGATGAGAAGGGCCGCGCGCCCGGTGATCTGACGCACGGCCCTTGACTCTCACTGCTCTCAGGCGAGCGGCCCGGTCACCGGCTCGACGGCCTCGACCAGCCTGCCCGCCCGTACGAAGGCATCGGCGGCGGCGAGGTCCGGCGCGAGGTAGCGGTCGGGCCCCGGTCCCTCGACTCCCGCTTCCCGCACGGCCTTGATGACCGCCCGGGAGGCGGGCGCGGGCGTGAGGCCGTCGCGCAGCTCGATGCCGCGCGTGGCGGCGTACAGCTCGACGGCGACGATCCGGGTGAGGTTGTCGATCGTGGTCCGCAGCTTGCGCGCCGCCGACCAGCCCATGGAGACGTGGTCCTCCTGCATGGCGGAGGACGGAATCGAGTCGACGGAGGCCGGGACCGCGAGCCGCTTCATCTCACTCACCAGGGCAGCCTGCGTGTACTGGGCGATCATCAGGCCCGAGTCGACGCCGGCGTCGTCGGCGAGGAAGGGCGGCAGCCCGTGCGACCGGTTCTTGTCGAGGAGCCGGTCGGTGCGGCGCTCGCAGATGGAACCGAGGTCGGCGGCGGCGATGGCGAGGAAGTCGAGTACGTACGCGACGGGCGCCCCGTGGAAGTTGCCGTTGGACTCGACGCGGCCGTCGGGCAGGACGACGGGGTTGTCGACGGCGGAGGCCAGCTCCCGCTCGGCGACGGTGAGCGCGTACGCGATGGTGTCGCGCCCGGCGCCGGCGACCTGGGGCGCGCAGCGCACGGAGTAGGCGTCCTGGACGCGCGGGGCGTCGTCCTGGTGGTGCCCGGTGAGGCCGGAGCCGGCGAGGACCCGCAGCATGTTGTCGGCGGATGCACCCTGGCCGGGGTGGGGGCGTATGGCGTGCAGCTCGGGCGCGAGGACCTTGTCGGTGCCGAGGAGGGCTTCGAGGCTGAGGGCGGCGGTGATGTCGGCGGAGGTGTAGAGCCGCTGGAGGTCCCCGATGGCCATGATCAGCATGCCGAGCATGCCGTCGGTGCCGTTGAGGAGGGCCAGGCCTTCCTTCTCGCGCAGCTCGACGGGAACGATGCCGTGCGCGGCGAGCAGTTCACCGGCGGGCCGGACGACCCCGTCGGGCCCTTCCGCGTCGCCTTCGCCCATCAGCGCGAGGGCGCAGTGGCTGAGGGGGGCGAGGTCGCCGGAGCAGCCGAGCGAACCGTACTCGTGGACGACGGGCGTGATCCCGGCGTTGAGGAGGTCCGCCATGGTCTGGGCGACGTGCGGGCGTACGCCGGTGTGGCCGGAGGCGACGGTCTTGAGCCGCAGGAACATCAGCGCGCGTACGACTTCGCGCTCGACGTGCGGGCCCATGCCGGCGGCGTGCGACCGGACGATGTTGCGCTGCAGCTGTGCGCGCAGGTCCTGGCTGATGTGCCGGGAGGCGAGGGCGCCGAATCCGGTCGAGACGCCGTAGACGGGCTCCGGCTTGGCGGCCAGTGCTTCGACGATCTCGCGCGAGGCGGCGAGGGCGGCGACGGCCTCCTGGGAGAGCTCGACCCTGGCGTTGTCCCGGGCGACGGCGATGACGTCCGCTGCGGTCGTCCCGGACGTCCCGAGCACGACTGTGTGCATATCCATATTCAGAACCCTACGGACTGAATCCGCCTCTGTCACTAGTGGAAGGGGTGCGGGCCCCTTACCGGGGCGGGTGGGGCTTGCGGGTGCCGTGCGCCGGTGCGGGGCCCCGGACGCCCTACGGGCGTGTCCTCAAACGCCGGACGGGCTGGATGGTTGCCGCAACGAAGCAGCGCCCCCGGAAGCGCCGCAGGCTCACTCCGGTCGCCGCCCCCGGAAATGCCGCCGGTCGTGCGGTGCGGCCGGCGGTGCGTCGGCCAGGCGGACCACCGCTCCGTCCCGGCCCGCCACCACCGGCTGGGCGGAGCGCGCCGCCTTCGCCCGGTACTGCGCCGCGTCCGCCAGGCGGAAGAGCCGGCGCGCGGTGCGGACCGGCCCGATCGGGTCCCCCGTCGAAGCGACCCCGCACGCGACCCCTTCCCCCAGGTCCATCTCCGCCGCCCGTACGCACAGATCCTCCGCCACCTTCACCACCGCGTCCGACGACGGCCCGACCGCCAACAGGCAGAACTCGTCACCCCCGAGCCGCGCCGCCAGCGCCCCCGGCAGCATCGCGCCGCACACCGACAGCACCGAGCCGAAACGTTCTAGCAGCCGGTCGCCCACCGCATGACCGAGCGAGTCGTTGACCCGCTTCAGACCGTTCAGGTCGCAGACGACCAAACTGACGACCGTCCCCGAACTCCGGTGCCGCTCCACCGCCTCGTCCAGTCCCATGTCGACCGCCCGCCGGTTCGCCAGCCCGGTCAGCGGGTCCGTGAACGCGAGCTTGCGGACCTCCTCCAGCAGCTCCGTCTGGGCGATGCCCGCCGCCACCACCGACGCGAGCACCGTCGCGAAGTCCGCGTCCGGCCGGCCGAAGACCGGAGCCCCGGCCGGCCGCGCCACGTACAGCTCCCCCCATGCCTGCCCTCGCAGCACGATCGGCGCGACCACGCACGACCCGCGCCCGCGCCGCCGCAGCGCCACCACCCGCTGGTGGCAGAATCCGGCGGGACCGGCACCACCAGCAGCACCGGCGGCCCCCTCCGCCGTCTCGACCCACGCGTCGGGCTCGCCCCCGCCCGCCCACTTCTCGTGCAGGAACTCCGCGATCTCCGGAAACTGATGCACGGGATAGGTCTCGCCCTCGGGGAACTCCTCCTCGCCCTCCGCCCGCACCCCGGCGTTCACCAGCACCCGCAGCCGCCCCAGCTCGCGTTCCCACACCGAAACCGCCGCGAAGCTGCCCCCCAGCGCCTCCTTCGCCCCCAGCGCGGCCGCCCGCCAGGACTCGCGCGGGGTGTGCGCCGCCGCCATCGCCTGCGCCAGCGTCACGACGGCCCGCAGCCGCACATCCTCACCCATCTCCCCAGCTTAGGGAGTCTGTGGAGATTTGTGGCGATTTGATACCTACTCGCCCGGCCACTGGGGGGTGCGCTTCTCGTTGAACGCCGCCACGCCCTCCGCCCGGTCGCCCGAGAAGGCCACCGACCGCCACGCCGCGTCCTCGACCTCGAGGCCCGCCCGCAGATCGAGGCCGTGACCGAGCCGCATCGCCCGCTTCGCCGCCCGCAGCCCCACCGGCGAGTTCCCGGCGATCCGCGCCGCCAGCGCCAGTGCTTCCGCCCGGTCCTGCCCCGCGTCCACCAGCTGGTCGACCAGGCCGAGCCCGGCCGCCTCCGCCGCTTCCACCCGCCGCGCCGTGAACACCAGCTCCGCCGCCCGCGCCGCCCCCACCCGCCGGGGCAGCAGCTGCGTACCGCCGCCGCCGGGGATGACGCCCACCGACACCTCGGGCAGCCCGACCACCGCCGTACGGTCGGCCACGATCAGATCGCAGGCCAGCGCCAGCTCGAAGCCGCCGCCCAGCGCGAAGCCGTGCACGGCGGCGATCGTCGGCATGGGCAGTTCCAGTACGCCGGTGTACGCGCCCCGGGCGACCGGCCGCTGACGTACCAGCTCGGCGTCCGTGAAGGAGTTCCGCTCCTTGAGGTCGGCGCCGACGCAGAACGCCCGCTCGTGGCTGGACGTCACCACCGTCACGCGCACCTGCGGATCCGCGCCCAGCGCGTCGCACGCCGCCGCGATGGAGCGGGCCATGTCCGTGGACACCGCGTTCATCGCCTTGGGCCGGTCGAGGACCAGCTCGGCGACGTACCCGTGCCGCTGTACGCCGACGAACTCCCCGAACCGCTGCTGTTCCCCACTCATGCCGCACACCCTCCCGGTTAACGATCGTTACCGGGAGGATCCTAGGTGGGCCGCCTGGTCAGAAGCCATGGCTCGACCGTGCCGAGCCCGCGCACCGGCCGCTGCCACATCGGCTGGAGCGCGAAGCGGTACGAAGGCGGGGCGACGCCCTCCTTCTCCGCCTTCTCCGCCTCGGCCGCCGCCTCCGCCTCGGACACCGGCGCGTCGCCGGTCCGCGACAGCTCCTCGGCGAGCGCCCCGTCCACCAGCAGCGCGTCCTTCGGCGCTATCGAGGTGAGCCTGCTGGCCAGGTTCACGGTCGTACCGAAGACATCGCCCATACGCGTGGTCACCGTGCCGAAGGCGATGCCGACGCGCAGGGCCGGCATCGTCTGGTCGGCGGCCATCGTCTCGATGAGCCGCAGCGCGATCTCCGCCGCCGTGGCCGGTTCGTCCGCCGCGTACAGGACTTCGTCGCCGAGGGTCTTGATGAGCCGGCCGCCGTGGGCCGCGACGAGGTCCGCGCAGGTCGTCTCGAAGGCCTCGACCAGCTCGCCCAGTTCCTCTTCCTCCAGGCGGCGCGTCAGCCGGGTGAACCCGACCAGGTCCGCGAAGCCGACCGCGAGCCGCCGGTCGACCATTTCCTCGTCGTCGGCTGCCTGGACGACCCGGCCGGTGGCGGCGGCGAGCTGGCGCCGCCAGACGTAACGCAGGAATTCCTCCAGCTCGGGGAGGAGCAGCTCGACCAGCGGATACGTGACTTCGGTACGGGTCATGCCGGGCTCGGGCGGCTCGGTCAGCCCCTCCAGGAAAGAATCGATCTGCCATTCCGCCAGCCGGGCGGTGGTCTGCCCGGTGGACCGGGCGACCTGCACCGCCATCGGCTCGCTCAGCAGCCCGGCCTCGACAAGACCGGCGAGCCGCCGCAGGGCGAGGACGTCGGCCTCGGTCAGGGCCTTGGCCTGCCCGATGTCGGCGAAGCCCATGGCCCGCCAGAACCGGGAGGCGAGATCCATGGAGACGCCTGCGGTACGGGCGGCCTGAAAGGGGGTGTAGCGGCGCTCGGCGCCGAGGATCAGCTGCTCGAGGCGGATGGCGAGCGGATCGTCGGTCGGCTCGGCGGTGTGGTCGACGGCGTGGTGCGGTGTGGGGTACGGCGAAGGCTCCACGGCGGCGGGCACCCCGTCCTCGGTCCCGTCCGCCCTCAGCACGCCGTGCCCGGGGCCCGCGCCGGCCTTCGGGCGGGACCGCGCGGCCGCGTCGGTGGGATCGGGGTCCCCGGCCCCGGCGGCGGACGCGTCCGCATCCGCGCCTGACGGCCCTGCCGCATCCACAGAGGACTCCTCACCCGCACCGGAACCGGACGGCGCAGCCGCACCCGGCTCCGGCTCCGGACCCTTACCCGGGTCCCGGCGCGCACCAGCAGAGGACCCCGCGTCGTCGACGGTCACCTACCGCCTCCTGCCCGTTCCCTGCGCACTGCCTTGTGTCCTGCCGATCGTCTGTCCCGCCGATCCGTCGCGGATCGCCTCAACGATACGACAGGTGTGCCCTAGCTCACTCCCCTGTACCGTGCGTCTCCTCTGTACTCACCCCCGGCCTGAGGTGTACGACGTCACCCGCTCCCACCGGCTGCTGAACCCCCTCGGCCGTCGCCAGCACCAGCCGTCCGTGGCCGTCGATCGCCACCGCCTCGCCGGTCACCGACCGCCCGCCGGGCAGCTCCGCCCGCACCGTACGGCCGAGCGTGGCGCATCCCGCGGCGTACGCCTCCTGGAGGCGGCAGGCCGCCGGATCGCCGCCGGCCGCACGCCACTCGCCGTACCACTGGCCGAGCGAACGCAGCACCGATCGCAGCAGCGGATCGCGGTCCGTCGACACGGCTCCCGCGAGCGCCAGCGATCCCGCGCCGGGGATCGGCAGCTCCTTCTCGGTCAGCGTGACGTTGATGCCGATGCCGACGACGACGCCGTCCGCCGCCCGCTCGGCGAGGATGCCGCCGGCCTTGCGTTCCTCGCCTCCGACGGTGACCAGCAGGTCGTTGGGCCACTTGAGTGCCGTGTCGACCCCGGCGGACCGGGACAGCGCGCTCGCCACGGAGACTCCGGCGAGCAGCGGCAGCCAGCCCCACTTGTCGACCGGCACCTCGGTGGGCTTCAGCAGCACGGAGAAGAAGAGCCCGGAGCGCGCGGGCGCCGACCAGCGGCGGTCGAGGCGTCCGCGGCCCTCGGTCTGCTCCTCGGCGACGAGTACCGCGCCCTCCGGCAGGTCTTCCGCGCGCCCGGCGAGGTCGGTATTGGTGGATCCGACCGAGGGCACGACGTCCAGGGACGTCCACAGGCCGCCCTCGCGCACCAGTGCGCGGCGCAGAGCGGTCGCGCTGAGCGGCGGCCGGTCGAGGTCGGACCAGCGGTCGTCTGAAGCATCGGGAGGCGTCATGCAACCCAGCGTAGGTGTGGCAAACGACGCACTGCCGAGCGGCACACGCGCCGCTACGCTACGTGCCAGTAGCCGTCCGCTGACCAGGCAGGGAGCCGCATCCCGATGTCCGAGCCCGAGACAGACATTCACACCACCGCGGGCAAGATCGCGGATTTGCAGCGACGTATCGACGAAGCCACGCACGCGGGCTCCGAGCGCGCGGTCGAAAAGCAGCACGCCAAGGGCAAGCTGACGGCCCGTGAGCGGATCGACCTGCTCATGGACGAGGGGTCGTTCGTCGAGCTCGACGAGTTCGCCCGGCACCGCTCGACGAACTTCGGCATCGAGAAGAACCGCCCGTACGGCGACGGCGTCGTGACGGGGTACGGAACCGTCGACGGGCGCCCCGTCTGCGTGTACTCGCAGGACTTCACCATCTTCGGCGGGTCGCTCGGCGAGGTCTACGGCGAGAAGATCGTCAAGGTCATGGACTTCGCGCTGAAGACCGGCTGCCCGGTCGTCGGCATCAACGACGGCGGCGGCGCGCGCATCCAGGAGGGTGTCGTCGCGCTCGGCCTGTTCGCCGAGATCTTCCGCCGCAACGTCCACGCGTCGGGCGTCGTACCGCAGATCTCGCTGATCGTCGGCCCGTGCGCGGGCGGCGCGGTGTACTCGCCCGCGATCACCGACTTCACGGTGATGGTCGACCAGACCTCGCACATGTTCATCACGGGCCCCGACGTCATCAAGACGGTCACCGGCGAGGACGTCGGCTTCGAGGAGCTCGGCGGCGCGCGCACGCACAACACCACCTCGGGTGTCGCACACCACATGGCGGGCGACGAGAAGGACGCGATCGAGTACGTCAAGTCGCTGCTCTCGTACCTCCCTTCGAACAACCTCAGCGAGCCGCCGGCCTTCCCCGAGGAGGCGGACCTGGAGACGTCCGACGAGGACCGCGAGCTGGACGTCCTGATCCCGGACAGCGCCAATCAGCCGTACGACATGCACACCGCCATCGAGCACGTGCTGGACGACGGCGAGTTCCTGGAGACACAGGCGCTCTTCGCGCCGAACATCGTCACCGGCTTCGGGCGCGTCGAGGGCCACCCGGTCGGCATCGTCGCCAACCAGCCGATGCAGTTCGCGGGCTGTCTGGACATCAACGCCTCCGAGAAGGCGGCGCGTTTCGTCCGCACGTGTGACGCCTTCAACGTGCCGGTGCTGACGTTCGTGGACGTGCCGGGCTTCCTGCCGGGCGTGGACCAGGAGTACGGCGGCATCATCCGGCGCGGCGCCAAGCTGATCTACGCGTACGCGGAGGCGACGGTCCCGCTGATCACCGTCATCACGCGCAAGGCCTTCGGCGGTGCGTACGACGTCATGGGCTCGAAGCACCTGGGCGCGGACCTCAACCTGGCGTGGCCGACCGCGCAGATCGCGGTGATGGGCGCGCAGGGCGCGGTGAACATCCTGCACCGCCGCACGATCGCGGCCGCCGAGGACCCGGAGGCGACCCGCGCCGAGCTGATCGCGGACTATGAGGACGCGCTGCTGAATCCTTACGTCGCCGCCGAGCGCGGGTACGTGGACGCCGTGATCATGCCGTCGGAGACGCGCCGCCACATCGTGCGCGGGCTGCGTCAGCTGCGTACGAAGCGGGAATCTCTCCCCCCGAAGAAGCACGGCAACATCCCGCTCTAGGAAGGCCGCTGACGATGATCAAGGTCGTACGGGGCAACCCGACACCTGAGGAGCTGGCCGCCGCACTCGCGGTGGTCCAGGCACGCGCCGCGGCGGCGGCCGGCTCGCCGTCCGGCGCGGAGGAACCGCCGACCGGCTGGTCGGACCCGGCCAGGGTGGCGCGGCACCGGCTGCCGCGACCGGGGCCGACGGCCTGGGGCCGGACGTACTGGCCCGGCTGACCGGAGAAAAGTGAAGGCCGGACCCGCTCGGGTCCGGCCTTCACTGCTGTCACTCAGAGGACTGCGGCGACGGTCTTCGCCATCAGCCGGTAGCCGGCGTCGTTGGGGTGCAGCGCGTCCCCGTAGTCGTACGCCGGGTTGAGGCGGTCGGCGTCGGTCGGGTCGGCGAGCGCCTTGTCGAAGTCGGCGTACGCGTCGAACTCGCCCGATGTACGGATCCAGTGGTTGACCTCGTCGCTGGCCCGAGCCGCGTGCTCGCCCCAGTGGTCGGAGCCCTTGAGCGGCAGGAGGGTCGAACCGACGATCCGCAGGCCCTTGGCGTGCGCGGTGCGGATCAGCTTGCGGTAGCCGGCGATGAGTTCGGCGGAGGAGACGACGGGGGACGGCTTGTAGGTGGGCTGGTCCTTCGCCTCGCTGAAGCCGATGTCGTTGAGTCCTTCGAGTACGACGACGGTGGAGACGCCGGGCTGGCCGAGGGCGTCGCGGCCGAAGCGGGCGGTGGCGCGTTCCCCGTACCAGGCGGAGTCGTTGAGGACGAGGTTGCCGCCGATGCCCTGGTTGACGACGGGGCGGCCGGTGCGCTCGGCGAGGGCGTCGGAGTAGCGGCGGTCGGCGTTCGGGGTCGAGCCGAAGCTGTCGGTGATGGAGTCGCCGAAGAGGACGATGCCGTCCTTCTTGCGGGGCTTCGCGGGCTCGTCCCCGCCGACCTCGACGCCGGAGAGGTAGTACCAGGACTGGGTCTTGTCGGTGAACGCGGCACCGGACGCGTCGGCGCGGTGGTCGCCGTGGGCGCGGTACGTGTCCGCCCAGGCCTGGGAGTGGAAGGTGGCGGGCCCGGTGGTGCCGGCGAGGTAGAGGGTGACTGTGACGGATTCCAGCCGGTCCAGGGGCAGCGGGGCGGCGTCACTGCGCAGCTCGCCGCGTGCGGGGATCTCGACGGACCGCTTGCCGGAGAAGGTGAGGTGGCGGATGCTGCCGGGCTCGACGGCGGCGCCCTTCCCCTTGGCCGTACGGGCGATCGTGGCGCCTGTGATGCTGAGCGGTGAGGTTCCGTACGCGTTGGAGAGGCGGATACGGGCCTGCTCGCCGGCGCCGGTGACCCGGACCACCTGGCGAACGGTCTGGCGGGAGAAGCCCTCCTGGGACCAGTTGGGAGTGAAGCCGGTGCTGGGGAGCTGCGGGGAGGCGCCCCAGGCGGCGGTCCAGCGGCCGGCGGGCTGCGCCGAGGACGACGGCTGCGCGGCGCCGAGGAGCCCGAGAGCGAGTGCGGAGGCGACGACGGGGGCGGCGATGCGGCGGACGAACTTGAAGTTCATGACACAGCCCTTTCCCTAATGGGAAGTGAGTTCCGTTAAGATGCGAGGACCGTACCAGACTCGGAGCGCCTAATGGAACAGAATTCCCGTTTGGAAGCCGCCTCGCTCACGCCGGGGTCCGTGCGCCCCGGCGGACGGACCGCCAAGGTCCGCGCCGCTGTGCTCGGAGCGACGCAAGAGGCGCTGGTGGAGGGGGGCTTCCACGGGCTGAACATGGACCGGGTCGCGGCGCGCGCGGGCGTCGGCAAGACGACGGTCTACCGCCGCTGGGGCTCGGCGGCCGGTCTCGTCGCCGACCTGCTGCGCGACATGGCCGAGCAGTCGGTGCCCGCCGCGGACACCGGCTCGCTGGAGGAGGACCTGCTGGCCAACGCCCGTCTCGTACGCCAGGCCCTCACCGACCCCCGCATGGGCCCGGTGTTCCAGGCGGTCATCGCGGCGGCGGCGTGCGACGAGGAGTGCGCGACGGCGCTGCACGGCTTCTACGCGACGCGCATCCAGGAGTGGGCGCCGTGCGTGGCGCGGGCGGCGGACCGGGGCGAGGTCCCGGCCGGGACGGACGCGGGTGAGGTGGTCCGGGCGGTGTCCGCCCCGCTCTACTACCGCTTCGCGGTGAGCCGGGAGCCGCTGGGCGAGGCGGACGCGGTGCGGGCGGCGGTGGTGGCGGTGACCGCCGCGAAGGCCGGATCGTTCACCCGGAATTAGTCCATTGGTACTGGCACGCCTGAGTACACGTACTCAGGCGCCGGAGCCATTTCGGTCGCAGGATCGAAGGCATGCTGTGGTCCGACCCGGAGAACGAACCTCCGAAAGAGCTGCGCGAGACGCAGGCGATGCTCCGGCGCATGGGCGTACTGCTCGCGCTCGCGATGGTGCTGGCGATGTTCGTACTGGGCGTCCACTGACCGGCCAGGACGAGCCTCCACCCATGCAGGTGGCACGCTGCGCCCATGAAGAAGACGACGGTGTAACTCCCCGAGGATCTGAAGCTTCGGCTGGACGCAGAATCGGCAACGGTCGGCTGCTCACCCCTGAGGCGATGGACGGCGTTGACCACTGCCACCGATCGCGGCATCAACTGACGAGGCGGGACCACCGAAGCCCCCAACCCGCTCCTCCCGCCAGCGGGGCGGGTGGGTAACCGCGCGCCGCGGCGGGCCCACCGCCCAGGCGAAGCCGGCCCCCGCCGCCTCGTACGATGAACCGCATGACTGATCCGCGCCGCCGCCTCGTCCTCGCCTCCGCCTCGCCCGCCCGCCTCGGGCTCCTGCGCCAGGCCGGGCTCGCTCCCGAGGTGGTCGTCAGTGGCGTCGACGAGGACGCGATCACCGCGCCCACACCGGGCGAGCTGGCGCTCGTACTCGCCGAGGCCAAGGCCGCCTCCGTCGCCGCCCGCCCCGAGGCCGCCGACGCCCTCGTCATCGGCTGCGACTCCGTACTGGAGCTGGACGGCCAGGCGCTCGGCAAGCCCGCCGACGCCGAGGACGCCACCGCCCGCTGGAAGTCCATGCGGGGCCGCTCCGGCATCCTCCAGACCGGGCACTGCGTGATCGACACCGCCACCGGCCGCCGCGCCTCCGCGACCGCGTCCACCACGGTCCGCTTCGGCGAACCGACCGACGCCGAGATCGCCGCGTACGTCGCGACCGGCGAACCCCTCCACGTCGCCGGCGCCTTCACCCTCGACGGCCGCTCGGCCCCGTTCATCGAGGGCATCGACGGCGACCCCGGCAACGTCATCGGCCTCTCGCTGCCGCTGCTGCGCCGCCTCCTCGCCGACCTCGGTACGCCGATCACCGCCCTCTGGGCCTGACCTCCCCCACGACCTCGCCCAGCGCCGCGACGCCCTCGCCGATCCCGCCCGGCGGCGTCGCGGCGTAACCGAGCACAAGACCGGGGCTTCCGGCGCGCTGTCTGTGCCACGACAGCGGCTGTACCTTCACGCCGCGCGCGAGCGCCGCCGCCGCCACGTCGGTGTCGGCGAACCGCGCGCCGGCGAAGGTGATCATCAGGTGCAGCCCCGCCGCCGCACCGTGCACCACCGCTCCCGGCAGATGCTCCCCGATCGCCGCGATCATCGCGTCCCGGCGCCGCCGGTGCCGCCTGCGCAGAAGCCGCAAGTGGCGTTCCATCTCGCCCGATTCCATCAGCCGCGCAAGCACCAGCTGCGACAGCACCGCGTTGCCGAGGTCGGCGAACCGCTTGGCGTCCACCAACGCGTCCCGGTACTTCGGCGGCGCCAGCATCCACCCCACCCTCAGCGCGGGCGCGAGCAGCTTGGACACGCTCCCGGCGTAACAGACGTGTTCCGCGAGCACCGACCGCAGCGCGGGCACCGGAGGCCGGTCGTAGCGGTGCTCGGCGTCGTAGTCGTCCTCGACGATCAGCCCGCCCTCGCCCGCCCACCGCATCAGCTCCCTCCGTCGTACGCCGCCGAGCACCACCCCGGTCGGAAACTGATGCGCCGGGGTGAGCAGAACCGCCCTGGCACCGGTGGCGCGCAGTTCGTCGACCCGTACCCCCTCGGCGTCCACCGCGACCGGTGGCGTCTCCAACTGCCGGTTGTGCAAGTGCTGGCGGGCCCCGAGCGACCCCGGGTCCTCCACCGCGATCGCGGAGATCCCGTCGTCCCGGAGCACCTGCGCCAGCAGCCCGAGTCCCTGGGCAGTGCCCGATGTGATGAGGACCTCGCCCGCGTCCACCCTGATCCCCCGGTTGCGAGCGAGCCAGTTCGCCACCGCGAGACGCAACTCCCGCGCGCCGCGCGGATCTCCGTACCCGAGATCGGACGCCGACAGATCTTTCAGTACGGCGCGCTCCGCGCGCAGCCACGCCGCTCGCGGGAACGCGGCCAGATCGGGCACACCGGGCGACAGATCGATGCGCGCCGGTACCGCACGCAGCGCGTCGAAGACGTCCGCCCCGGGCGGCGTTACGCCGAACACCGCCCCGGCGGGCAAACGCACAGCCGGAACAGGCGCGGGAACAGGCTCGGCGGCGACCGGCGCCGCCACGACCACCGTCCCGCCCCTCCCCCGCCCCGCGACATGCCCGTCCTCGGTCAGGCGCTGGTAGGCCTCCGTCACCACACCACGCGACACCCGCAGTTCGGCCGCGAGCACCCGAGTGGCCGGCAAGCGGCTCCCCACCGGGAGGCTGCCGTCCGATATCGCCGCCCTGAGGCGGCGCGCCAGCCAGTCCGACAGCCCGCCGACCGGCGCCTCGTCCGGGTTCAGCTGAAGGAAGTCCGACCCTGAGGAGACCGTTATGGACCGGTCGCAGGCGCGGTCAATGGACCTGTTCATCAGGCCATTGTGACGCCAGGGTGAGGGCATGAGCACCGAGTTCTTACTGACATCGCTGATTGTCGTCGCCACACCCGGCACCGGCGTGCTTTACACCATGGCGGCCGGCCTTTCGCGCGGCGCCCGCGCGAGTTTCGTCGCCGCCGTCGGATGCACGCTCGGCATCATTCCGCACATGGTGGCGGCGATCACGGGTCTCGCGGCGCTGCTCAACACCAGCGCGACGGCGTTCCAGATTCTCAAGTACCTGGGCGTCGCCTATCTCCTCTATATGGCGTGGAGCACGCTGCGGGACAAGAACGCCCTCATGGCGGAGAAGGACGCCGAACCCCGGTCGGCGACGAAAGTCATCACATCCGGAATCCTCATCAATATCCTCAACCCGAAACTCACGATTTTCTTCTTCGCGTTCCTGCCCCAGTTCGTGAGCGCGGGTGAGCCGAACGCGCTGCTGCACATGGCCGAGTTGAGCGCCGTATTCATGCTGCTCACGTTCCTGGTCTTCGCCGCGTACGGAAGGTTCGCCGCCGCGATGCGGCGTCATGTCCTCTCACGCCCCCGTGTCCTGACCTGGACGCGCAGGGTCTTCGCGGGCGCGTTCGCCACCCTCGGCGCCCGGCTCGCGTTCCTCTGATTCCTGAACCACGAAAGCAGACTTGATGTTTTTCCAGCACGCGAGCGACATCTGGCACGACTTCCCCGAGCTGGTCCCCGGGGTCGTCCGCGCCGAAGGAATCACCAAGGACGCCGTCGTCGACCGTACGCTCGCGAAGTACAACGCGATCGCCGGTTCCCGGCTCGCTCTCGCCACGGAAGGAGAGCTGCCCGAGATCCGGGCATGGCGGCGCGCCTTTTCGAGGATGGGGCACAAGCCGACCCAGTACCGCTGCGCCTCGGAATCGCTCCTGCGGCGGTTCAGGAAGGAGAGTTCGCTCCCCCGCATTCATCCGTTGATCGATGTCTGCAATGCCGTCTCACTCGCGTTCGCGATCCCGGTGGGCGTATTCGACGTTTCCGAGATCTCCGGAGATCTGGAAGTGCGTTACGCGACCGGAGACGAGAAGTACGTGACGTTCTCCGGCGAGACGGAGAATCCCGCCCCCGGTGAGGTGATCTTCGCGGACGTCGCCGGCCAGGCGCACGCCCGGCGCTGGACCAACCGGCAGAGCGGCGCTTCCGCCGTCCGCGACACGACGAGCAGCGTCCTGATCATCGCGGAGGCGATGCACGAGTCCGCTCCGGAAGACATGCGCCGCCTCACCGCCGCACTCGCCGAAGAGCTGAGCGGCCTGTGGTCCGTGACCTCGGCGTCGTCCGCGATCCTGAGCCCGGCCTCACCGCGCTTCGCGTGCTGAAACGACGGCACCCGCCCCGTCAGGCCGGCGCCGGAGTCCCGTTCTCCGGCGGTCCGGCCGGCGGAGCGTCCACGGGGCCGGGAAGGCCGCCCCGCTCTTCCCGCTTCCCGTACGCGATGATCGACAGCACGATCAGGCCGAACGCGGCCATCAGCACCACGAACGCGGCCCAGCCGACCAGCCCGACGCACAGCGCCCCGAGCACCCCGTGCACCACCGCGCACGCGATCAGCAGGATCCGGCCGATGCGGCCCGGCGCCAGGTCCGACAGTGCGGCGCGCAGCAGGATGACGCCGCACACCACCAGGTAGAGACCGAAGCCGCCGCCCATCAGATACGTCGACGTGGACATCAGGCCGGAGTCGAGACCCGCGAGGGACATCGACTGGCTGTTGACGACCTTGCCGAGGATCCAGTGGATGAACACGATCCCGACGGCTTCGACGAACAGCACGGCCGCGGCCGCGGCTGCTATCGGTCTGCGCGCCACGGCGCCCACCCTCTTCCGGCTGTTACCCCTAGTACGTACGCGTCGCCCCAAACGCTACTAACGGGTAATCCTCCGTACAAGGGGTCGGGCGCGGCCGGTCCCAGGGCAAAGAATGATTCGGCCGTTCGTAGGGACTCGACAAAGAAAGCTGCCGCGCGGCTGACCGCCCGGACAGAGACCTGCGCCACACCTGAGGGCTACTGTGCGGTGAGGGAACCCGTCGTACCGTGGTGCGACAAGGGAATTCGCGACTCGCGCGAGCCTCGCATCACGCTCCGTGTGGGCAAGCTCACCATTGGGGATGGGTCGTAGGTCCGTGTCGGCAGTCCCTAAACTCAGCTTGTTTCAAGGAGGGAGCCAATCGTGCGCAAGGTGCTCATCGCCAACCGAGGCGAAATCGCTGTCCGCGTTGCTCGGGCCTGCCGGGATGCCGGAATCGCGAGCGTAGCCGTCTACGCCGATCCGGACCGGGACGCATTGCACGTCCGCGCGGCCGACGAGGCGTTCGCTCTGGGCGGTGACACCCCGGCCGCCAGTTACCTGGACATGGCCAAGGTGCTCCAGGCCGCCAAGGATTCGGGGGCGGATGCCGTTCACCCCGGCTACGGCTTCCTTTCCGAGAACGCCGAGTTCGCCCAGGCCGTACTCGACGCGGACCTGACCTGGATCGGCCCGCCGCCGCAGGCCATCCGTGACCTCGGCGACAAGGTGGCCGCCCGGCACATCGCGCAGCGCGCGGGTGCCCCGCTCGTCGCCGGTACGCCGGACCCGGTCTCGGGCGCCGACGAGGTCGTCGCGTTCGCCGAGCAGAACGGTCTGCCGATCGCCATCAAGGCGGCGTTCGGCGGTGGCGGCCGCGGTCTGAAGGTCGCTCGTACGCTCGAAGAGGTCCCGGAGCTGTACGACTCCGCCGTCCGCGAGGCCGTCGCGGCCTTCGGTCGCGGCGAGTGCTTCGTCGAGCGCTACCTCGACAAGCCGCGTCACGTCGAGACGCAGTGCCTGGCCGACGCCCACGGCAATGTCGTGGTCGTCTCCACTCGTGACTGCTCGCTGCAGCGCCGCCACCAGAAGCTGGTGGAGGAGGCCCCGGCGCCGTTCCTGAGCGAGGCCCAGAACGCGGAGCTGTACCGCGCGTCGAAGGCCATCCTCAAGGAGGCCGGTTACGTCGGTGCCGGCACCGTCGAGTTCCTCGTCGGCGTCGACGGCACGATCTCCTTCCTGGAGGTCAACACCCGTCTCCAGGTCGAGCACCCGGTCTCCGAAGAGGTCACCGGCATCGACCTGGTCCGCGAGATGTTCCGCATCGCCGACGGCGAGGAGCTGGGGTACGACGACCCGGCCGTGCGCGGCCACTCCATCGAGTTCCGCATCAACGGCGAGGACCCGGGCCGCGGCTTCCTCCCGGCCCCCGGCACGGTGACCGCGTTCGCACCGCCGTCCGGCCCCGGTGTCCGCCTCGACGCGGGCGTCGAGACCGGGTCGGTCATCGGCCCGGCGTGGGACTCCCTGCTCGCCAAGCTGATCGTCACGGGCGCCTCGCGTGAGCAGGCGCTGCAGCGTGCCGCGCGTGCGCTCGCGGAGTTCAACGTCGAGGGCATGGCCACGGCCATCCCCTTCCACCGCGCGGTCGTCGCGGACCCGGCGTTCACGTCCGACCCCTTCAGGGTCCACACGCGCTGGATCGAGACGGAATTCGTCAACGAGATCCCGGCCTTCACCGTGCCGGGCGCGGAGGCGGACGAGGACGAGTCCGGTCGGGAGACCATCGTCGTCGAGGTCGGCGGCAAGCGCCTGGAGGTCTCGCTGCCCTCCTCGCTGGGCATGTCCCTGGCCCGCACCGGCCTGGCCGCGGGCGCCAAGCCCAAGCGCCGTGCCGCGAAGAAGTCCGGCCCGGCCGCCTCCGGCGACACTCTGGCCTCGCCCATGCAGGGCACGATCGTCAAGGTCGCGGTCGAGGAGGGCCAGGAGGTCAAGGAGGGCGACCTCGTCGTCGTCCTGGAAGCCATGAAGATGGAGCAGCCGCTGAACGCGCACCGCTCCGGCACCGTCAAGGGCCTGGCCGCCGAAGTCGGCGCGTCCGTCACCTCCGGCGCCGTCATCTGCGAGATCAAGGACTGACGTCCGGCCGCGGACAAGCCGTACCCGAGCTGAGGGGCCCCGCCGAAACCGGCGGGGCCCCTCAGCTCGCAATGGCATCCTGGAGACTGGAGCAGCAGAAGGGCGACCCCATGGCGACGACCGGACCACAGATGCCGAAGGCGTCGGCGGCCGCGTCGGCGGCTGTACGGCCCATGCGTGCCGACGCCCGGCGCAATTACGAGCGCGTGCTGGCCGAGGCCCGTACCGCCTTCGCCCAGCACGGCACCGATGCCTCACTCGAAGACGTCGCGCGCCGCGCCGGGGTGGGCATCGGCACGCTCTACCGGCACTTCCCCACCCGGCACGCCCTGATGAGCGCCGTCTTCGAGGGCGCCGTCGACGAACTCCTCGCGCACTCACGCGAACTGGCCGACAGCGACGCGCCCTGCTCGGCGCTCGTCACCTGGCTGCGCGACATCGTCACTCATGCGGGTGAGTACCGGGGGCTCGCCCGCGAGCTCATGTCGGCCTCGCGCGACAAGAGTTCGGCCCTTGCGCGATGCAGTACGCCGATGAACGCGGCGGGCGAGCTGCTGCTCGTACGGGCTCAGGAGAGCGGTTCCGTCCGGCCGGACGTGTCGATCGGCGACCTGATGCAGCTGACGAACGCCATCGCGCTGGCCGCCGAACAGGCGCCGGACGACCCGGAGTTGGCCGACCGTCTGCTGACGCTGACGCTGAAGGGCCTGCGGGCCGAGACAGCGGCGTAACGGCCGGCCTCAGCGGCGGCGCAGATCGGCGACGCGCGCCCGTTCACGCTCTGCGGGGCCCGACTGCTGTTCCGCCAGAGATCCGGCGCTGCGCAATTGTGCACCGGGTCCGCCCGGGTGCGTACGCCGCTGGCCGGGCAGGGGCATGTCCCGACGGGGCTGGCGCCCCGGCGGGACGCCGTCGCCCCCGGAGCCCGCCGCACCGGGCCCCGCGACGGCGATCTGCACGCCCTGGTCCGCCAGGGCCTGCAGCTCGGTCGCCGCACGGTCGTCGTGCTGCGGCGGCTCGTCGGTGACCAGGCGCGTGATCACGTCCGTCGGCACCGTCTGGAACATGGTGTCGGTGCCGAGCTTGGTGTGGTCCGCGAGGACCACCACCTCGGCGGCGGCCTGCACCAACGCCCTGTCGACGCTCGCCGACAGCATGTTGGACGTGGACAGGCCGCGCTCCGCGGTCAGTCCGCTGCCGGAGAGGAACGCCCGCGAGACCCGCAGCCCTTGGAGCGACTGCTCGGCCCCGCTGCCGACCAGCGCGTAGTTCGACCCACGCAGCGTGCCGCCGGTCATGACGACCTCGACGCGGTTGGCGTGCGCCAACGCCTGGGCCACCAGCAGGGAGTTGGTGACGACGGTCAGCCCGGGCACCCGGGCGAGCCGTCTGGCCAGCTCCTGTGTGGTCGTCCCGGCGCCGACGACGATGGCTTCGCCCTCTTCGACGAGTCCCGCGGCGAGATCGGCGATGGCCGTCTTCTCCGCGGTCGCGAGATGGGATTTCTGCGGAAAGCCGGACTCCCGCGTGAAACCGCCCGGCAGTACCGCACCGCCGTGCCGGCGGTCGAGGAGTCCTTCTGCCTCCAGTGCCCGCACGTCCCGCCGTACGGTCACTTCGGAGGTCTGGACGACGCGGGCGAGCTCACGGAGCGATACAGCCCCGTTGGCGCGCACCATTTCGAGGATCAATTGACGACGTTCTGCAGCGAACACGAAACTGACAGTAACCCCAGCGGCCGATACTTTTCAGCAGTTTGCGCCGAATAAGAGAAGTTGTGCCCAAACTGGGGCGCGGAGTGGTATAGGCCCCGCCAGGCCCCCGCCTACGCCTCGGCGGACGTCTTGCGGGTGTGCAGTTGCCGTGCGACCTCGGCGATCGATCCCGACAGGGACGGGTACACCGTGAAGGCGTTCGCGATCTGTTCCACGGTCAGGTTGTTGTCGACCGCGATCGAGATCGGGTGGATCAGCTCGCTCGCGCGGGGCGCCACAACACAGCCGCCGACCACGATGCCCGTACCGGGACGGCAGAAGATCTTGACGAAACCGTCGCGGATGCCCTGCATCTTGGCGCGCGGGTTGCGCAGCAGCGGCAGCTTCACGGAGCGCGCGTCGATCTTGCCCGCGTCCACGTCCGCCTGGGTGTAACCGACCGTCGCGATCTCGGGGTCGGTGAAGACGTTCGACGAGACGGTCTTGAGGTTCAGCGGGGTCACCGCGTCGCCGAGGAAGTGGTACATCGCGATCCGGCCCTGCATGGCCGCGACCGACGCGAGCGCGAAGACGCCGGTGACGTCACCCGCCGCGTACACGCCGGGAGCGCTCGTACGCGAGACCTTGTCGGTCCAGATGTGGCCCGAGTCCTTCAGCCGGACGCCGGACTCCTCCAGGCCCATGTCGGCGGAGTTCGGGATGGCGCCGACGGCCATCAGGCAGTGCGTACCGCTGATGACACGCCCGTCGGACAGGGTCACTTCCACGCGGTCGCCGACCCGCTTGGCGGACTCGGCGCGCGAGCGCGCCATGACGTTCATGCCGCGCCGGCGGAAGACGTCCTCCAGGACGGCGGCGGCGTCCGGGTCCTCACCCGGCAGCACGCGATCGCGCGACGACACGAGAGTGACGCGCGAGCCGAGTGCCTGGTAGGCGCCGGCGAACTCCGCGCCCGTGACACCGGAGCCGACCACGATGAGCTCTTCCGGGAGCTCGTCCAGGTCGTACACCTGCGTCCAGTTCAGGATCCGCTCGCCGTCGGGGAGCGCGTCGGGGATCTCGCGCGGGTGCCCGCCCGTCGCGATCAGTACGGCGTCGGCGGTGAGGCGCTCCTCGTTGCCGTCGCTGTACGTCACGACGACCGTGCGGGAGCCGTCGGCGTCCTGCTGGCCCTCCAGGCGGCCGCGGCCGCGCACCACGCGCGCGCCCGCACGCGTGACGGAGGCGGTGATGTCGTGGGACTGCGCGAGCGCGAGGCGCTTCACACGGCGGTTGACCTTGCCCAGGTCCACGCCGACCACGCGGGCCGCCTGCTCGATGTGCGGCGTGTCGTCGGCGACGATGATGCCCAACTCCTCGTACGAAGAGTCGAAGGTCGTCATCACCTCGGCCGTGGCGATCAGAGTCTTGGACGGTACGCAGTCGGTGAGCACCGACGCCCCGCCCAGACCGTCGCTGTCGACTACCGTTACCTCCGCGCCGAGCTGGGCGCCCACCAGGGCCGCCTCGTATCCGCCGGGTCCGCCACCGATGATCACGATCCGGGTCACGAAAAAGTCCGCCTCGCATTGTCAATCCCGGCCCGCCTGCCCGCTCGGCCGGGGATCCGGGGATCGCCCGGGGGGAATGCAGTACGTACTCCATTGTCCCGCACGCTTCAAGGTGCTTCGCCCCGGGGCCTCCATCCGGCCGCAGCGCTCGTCGGCCCCCGCCGCTCCACCCCCTCCCGTACCCTCGATCACATGTCGCTCTACGCCGCGTACGCCGGCAACCTCGACGCGCGGCTGATGACGCGCCGCGCACCGCACTCACCGCTGCGCGGGACCGGCTGGCTCAACGGCTGGCGGCTGACCTTCGGCGGGGAGTCGATGGGCTGGGAGGGCGCGCTCGCCACCATCGTGGAGGCCCCGCGCTCACAGGTCTTCGTCGCGCTCTACGACATCGCTCCGATGGACGAGGACTCCATGGACCGCTGGGAAGGTGTCGGACTCGACATCTACCGCCGGATGCGGGTCCGCGTACACACGCTGGAGGGCGAGGAGCCGACCTGGCTGTACGTCCTGAACGGGTATGAGGGCGGCCTCCCCTCCGCCCGCTACCTGGGGGAGCTCGCCGACGCGGCGGAGTCCGCGGGCGCGCCGCACGACTACGTCATGGAGCTGCGCAAGCGCCCCTGCTGAGGGTGTGAGCCTGCCTTCGTCCGATCCGACAAGGCAACGATCGCAACACCGTCGGCAGTGACATCTACGCGCGTAGGGATTCACCGGTTACCCTCGTCGGCGTGAACGCATCTGTTACCCCCGCCCCCACCGACGGCTTCGCCGACCCCCACGCGACAGCCGACGCCGCCGCCGCCCGCCTGCGCGAGCTGACCGGCGCCGAGACCCACGACGTCGCCCTCGTGATGGGGTCTGGCTGGGTGCCGGCCGCCGAAGCGCTGGGCGCGCCCGAGCACGAGTTCGCCGTCACCGAGCTGCCCGGCTTCCCGCCGCCGGCCGTCGCCGGACACGCGGGCACGGTCCGCTCGTACAAGATCGGCGACAAGCGCGCGCTGGTCTTCCTCGGCCGTACGCACTACTACGAGGGCCGCGGTGTCGCCGCCGTCTCGCACGGTGTGCGTACCGCCGTCGCCGCCGGCTGCAAGACCATCGTCCTGACGAACGGCTGCGGCGGCCTGCGCCCCGGCATGCGCCCCGGCCAGCCGGTGCTGATCAGCGACCACATCAACCTGACGGCCACCTCGCCGATCATCGGGGCGAACTTCGTGGACCTGACGGACCTGTACTCGCCTCGGCTGCGCGCGCTGTGCAAGGAGGTGGACGCGACGCTCGAGGAGGGCGTGTACGTCCAGTTCCCCGGCCCGCACTACGAGACGCCGGCCGAGATCAACATGGTCCGTGTGATGGGCGGCGACCTCGTCGGCATGTCCACGGTGCTGGAGGCCATCGCCGCGCGTGAGGCGGGTGCGGAGGTGCTCGGCATCTCGCTGGTCACCAACCTGGCCGCGGGTCTGACGGGCGAGCCCCTGAACCACGAGGAAGTGCTCCAGGCCGGCCGCGACTCGGCCACCCGCATGGGCGCACTCCTGGCCCAGGTCCTCGAGCGCATCTGACCGCGCCCCTTCCCGCTCTGGGGCGCTGCCCCGGACCCCGGTGGTCCTCAACGCCGGACGGGCTCAAGAGAGCCGGGGGGCTGGAGTGTGCCGGGAGTGGACGGCTGAGCGCGCAAGCTCAGGCCCGTCCGCGAGAGGTGCGGCACGCGAAATGCCCGTGCGGCGACTTTCGGCCCGTCCGCCGAAGGTCGCCGCACGCGGCAGAACGATCCGCGCCAGAATCCAGCCCGTCCGGCGTTTGAGGACACGCCCGTAGGGCGTACGGGGCCTGGGGCGGAGCCCCGGTTCGGGAAAGGGCGGGCCGGGGAACAAGCTCGCCGCAGGCGAATCGTCATGCACCACACACGAGAGGTGGACCACACCGTGCAGCAGGAGCAGGAGCAGGCGCTCATCGCCCGGGCGCAGGCCTGGCTGGCCGAGGACCCGGACAGCGAGACCCGCGACGAGCTCGGCAAGCTCATCGACGCCGAGGCCCTGGACGAGCTCGCCGCGCGCTTCGCCGGCACCCTCCAGTTCGGCACGGCGGGACTGCGCGGAGAACTCGGCGCAGGCCCCATGCGCATGAACCGCGCCGTCGTCATCCGCGCCGCCGCCGGCCTCGCCGCGTACCTGAAGGCCAAGGGCCAGACCGACGGCCTCGTCGTCATCGGCTACGACGCCCGCCACAAGAGCGCCGACTTCGCCCGCGACACCGCCGCCGTGATGACCGGCGCCGGACTGCGCGCGGCCCTCCTGCCCCGCCCGCTGCCCACCCCCGTCCTGGCCTTCGCCATAAGGCACCTGGGCGCCGTCGCCGGCGTCGAGGTCACCGCGAGCCACAACCCGCCCCGCGACAACGGCTACAAGGTCTACCTCGGCGACGGCTCGCAGATCGTGCCGCCCGCCGACGCCGAAATCGCCGCCGAGATCCAGGCGGTACACGCACTCGCAGACGTACCGCGCCCCGACACCGGCTGGTTCACCCTCAACGAGGAGGTCCTGGAGGCCTATCTCGCCCGTACGGACGAGGTCCTCACCGCCGGGTCGCCCCGCACCGCCCGCGTCGTCTACACCGCCATGCACGGCGTCGGCAAGGAGGTCCTGACGGCCGCGTTCGCCCGCGCCGGGTTCCCCGAGCCGGTGCTCGTCGCCGAGCAGGCCGAGCCCGACCCGGACTTCCCCACGGTCGCCTTCCCCAACCCGGAGGAGCCGGGGGCCATGGACCTGGCCTTCGCCACCGCCCGCCGCGCGCAGCCCGACCTGATCGTCGCGAACGACCCGGACGCGGACCGCTGCGCCGTCGCCGTGCCCGGGCCCGGTACGGACGAGTGGCGGATGCTGCGCGGCGACGAGGTCGGCGCGCTGCTCGCCGCGCACCTGGTCCGCAACGGCGCGCGCGGCACGTTCGCCGAGTCCATCGTGTCGTCGTCCCTCCTCGGCCGGATCGCCGCCGCCGCCGGTCTGCCGTACGAGGAGACCCTGACCGGCTTCAAGTGGATCGCCCGCGTCGACGGCCTGCGCTACGGCTACGAAGAGGCTCTCGGCTACTGCGTGGACCCCGAGGGCGTACGCGACAAGGACGGCATCACGGCGGCGCTCCTCATCACCGAGCTCGCCTCCGTCCTGAAGTCCGAGAACCGCACCCTCCTCGACCTCCTCGACGACCTCGCCGTCGAGCACGGCCTGCACGCCACCGACCAGCTGTCGGTCCGCGTCGAGGACCTGACAGTGATCGCCGACGCGATGGCCCGGCTGCGAGCCCAGCCGCCCGCCTCCCTCGCGGGACTGACCGTCACCAGCGCCGAGGACCTGACGCGCGGCACCGACAAGCTGCCGCCGACCGACGGCCTGCGCTACTACCTGGAGGGTGAGGTGAAGGCCCGCGTGATCGTCCGGCCGAGCGGCACCGAGCCGAAGCTCAAGTGCTACCTGGAGGCCGTGGTCCCGGTGGCCGACGCAGGCGAGCTGGCGACGGCCAAGGAACGGGCCGAGGGCATCCTCGCCGCGATCAAGCGCGACCTGTCGGCGGCCGCCGGCATCTGATGACCGCGTCCGGGCGGCCGGTTCCCTGCCCGGGACCGACCGCCCGGACGAGTGGTTTCCGTACGGCAGGTGACGCAGCGCTCCGTGCCCTCTCCCGACCGGGCGAGGAAGGGTGACCCGGTATCCCACGCCGAGCCCCAGGAGCTGCCGCAGTGCCCCCGACCGCACCCCCGGCGACCGCCGCCCGGCCCCGCAGGGCCGTCCCAGCCGCCAGGCGCCCGTACGAAGGAACGCGGGACCGGCTGACGAAGTCGCTGCGGCGGGCCGCCCCGGCCCTGGCCGGCTACGTCGCCGTACGCGGCCTGGGCGTCCTGGTGCTCGCGCACTGGGCGCACCTGAGGGGCCACGGCCTGTGGCCCGCCCTCGCCACCTCCTGGGACTCCCGCTGGTACCTGGAGATCGCCGACAGCGGTTACGACTCCGCCCTCGGCACCGCGCGCAACAGCAACAACCTGGCCTTCTTCCCGCTCTACCCGGTGCTGATCAAGGCCGTCGCAGCCGTCACACCGGGCTCACGCGCCAGCGTCGGCGTACTGCTAGCCGTCGCCTTCTCCCTCCTGGCCGCCTGGGGGATCTTCGCCGTGGGCGACCGGCTGTACGGGCGCCGCGTCGGCACCCTGCTGGCCGTCCTCTGGGGCTGCATGCCGGTCGCGGTCGTCCAGTGGATGGGCTATACGGAGTCGCTGTTCACGGCGCTGACGGCCTGGGCGCTGTACGCCGTCCTCACCGGCCGCTGGCTGTGGGCCGGCTCCCTGGCCGCGCTCGCCGGCCTGACCCGCCCCACCGGCGTCGCGGTCGCCGCCGCGGTCTCGGTGGCGGCGACCGCGACGCTGTGGCGCGCGTGGCGGACCGGAAGAGGACCACGTCCCACCGTGCCGGCCGCCGCGCTGATCGCACCGCTGGGATGGTCCGGTTACGTCGCCTGGGTGGGCCTGCGGCTCGGCCGCTGGGACGGCTACCTCGCCGTACAGAAGCTGTGGCTCAACGAATGGGACGGCGGGGCCGACACGCTGCGCGAGATGCGGCGCTTCCTGCTCTACCAGTCCAGGCCGCACCTGTTCCTGGTAGTGGTGACGCTGGTCCTGTTCCTCGCCGTAGCCCTGTTCCTGCTGTGCGCAGCCGAGCGCCAGCCACTGCCGCTGCTGGTCTTCACCGGCGTACTGCTGCTGGTCGTCCTGGGCAGCGGCGGCGTCTACTTCCCCCGCGCCCGCTTCCTGGTCCCGGGCTTCCCGCTGCTGCTGCCGATCGCACTGGCGGTGGCGCGGGCCCGGCGGATGACCGGGGTGCTCATGGTGGGCGGCATGGTGCTCGCCTCCCTGTGGTTCGGGGCGTACATGCAACTGATCTGGCCGGGCCCGCCGTAAGCCACCCAAGCCAAGGCCGGGAGCCGACAACCGTGCCCACCGCACCCCCGGCATCGCACGCACGGTGCGGGACGGTGGACACCCACAGGGCCCCGGTCTCGCATGCGCGGTGCCAGGAGGGGACGTGCAGGGGCGCTCCCCGCAGGGCGTCGAACGCAACCACCCCAACGAAACCCGACGTACCCGAACGTTCGACGCCCGAGGAGACGCCCCGGCGCGGCACCGACCCCGAAGCCACTGCCCCCGGCGCCCCCGCAAAAGGCACCGACCCCGAAGCCCCCGAAAAGACGACCCCCGCGTCACCCAGTGGCGAAAAGCACCACAAGCGCGACCGCTCCCACCAAGCAAGGCGCGATGATCTCGTAGGCCCAGCGAACGGCCGGCTCGCCCTGCGCCGTCGGCCGCGACGCGCACCGCTCCGACTGCTCGCGCAGCTCGTCGACGCTCTGGTCGGCGGCCGCCCGCCGCGCCCGCGCGTCGGTGACGTCGGCGGTCGCGGACGTCCTGCCGTACGGGTCGTCCGTCGCGTGCCGGGCCTGCTGGCGGGCGACGCGCTTGCGCTGACGCAGCGATACGGGAACCGCCCACAGCTGGTACTTCTTGCCGCCCGCGAACACCTCGCTGGAGTAGCCGGCCCGGACACTCTCGACCGCCCCCCAGGGCAGCGTGATCGTACGGAACGGATTGCGGATCCGGAGCCGGTCGTCGCCGGCGAAGACGGCGGGCCGCAGCGTGAACGCCACGACCAGCGGCACGGCGAACAGCAGCCCCGCCACGGCCGCCCACGGCGTACGGCCCTCTCCGCGCACCAGCGCGTCGCCGCCCACCCACCCGGCCAGCAGAAGCACCAGGACTCCGCCGATCAGTGCGGAGGGCGACCGGAAGACCCGGTCGGCGTACGTCGGCTCGGCGGGCGGACCGGGGTTGCCCGGGCCGCCGGGGCTGCTAGTCATGCGGCCGATTCTGCCTCACGTCACACCGGCTCGTCCGGGCCCGGGGGTGTACAGGTCGCTACGCGCGTAGATATGCTGCAGTAGTGACCATGCCCACCACTGCACCCGCATCCGCGTTCGCCGACGCAACCGCGTCCGACGCCGCGCTGCGCCGCTTCCTGCACGGGCTCCCCGGCGTAGACACCGTCGGCCTCGAAGCGCGCGCCGCGTCCCTCGGTACCCGTTCGATCAAGACCACGTCCAAGGCGTACGCCATCGACCTGGCCATCTCCATGATCGACCTGACCACGCTCGAAGGCGCGGACACCCCGGGCAAGGTCCGGGCGCTCTGCGCCAAGGGCGCCAATCCCGACCCGACCGACCGCACGACGCCGCGCGTCGCCGCGATCTGCGTCTATCCGGACATGGCGGCGACCGCCAAGGAAGCCCTGGCCGGCACCGGCATCAAGGTCGCCTCGGTCGCCACCGCCTTCCCGGCCGGCCGCGCCGCGCTCCCGGTGAAGCTCGCGGACGTACGCGACGCCGTGGCCGCCGGCGCCGACGAGATCGACATGGTGATCGACCGAGGAGCCTTCCTCTCCGGTCACTACCTGAAGGTCTACGAAGAGATCGTGGCCGTGAAGGCGGAGTGCGGCGACAAGGCCCGCCTCAAGGTCATCTTCGAGACCGGCGAGCTGTCGACGTACGACAACATCCGCCGCGCGTCGTGGCTCGGGATGCTGGCGGGCGCGGACTTCATCAAGACCTCCACCGGCAAGGTCGGCGTGAACGCCACGCCACCGAACACCCTGCTCATGCTTGAGGCCGTACGCGACTTCAAGGCGCAGACTGGAATCCAGATCGGCGTGAAGCCGGCCGGCGGCATCCGCACCACCAAGGACGCGATCAAGTTCCTGGTGCTGGTCAACGAGACGGTCGGCGAGGACTGGCTCACCAACGAATGGTTCCGCTTCGGCGCCTCCTCGCTGCTGAACGACCTGCTGATGCAGCGGCAGAAGCTGAGCACCGGCCGTTACTCCGGTCCCGACTACGTGACGGTGGACTGATCACCATGGCATCCGCATTCGAGTACGCACCGGCTCCCGAGTCCCGCTCGGTGGTCGACATCGCTCCCTCCTACGGCCTGTTCATCGACGGCGAGTTCACCGAAGCCGCCGACGGCAAGGTCTTCAAGACGATCTCGCCGTCCACCGAGGAAGTCCTCTCCGAGGTCGCCCGTGCGGGCACCGAGGACGTGGACCGCGCCGTGAAGGCCGCACGCAAGGCTTTCGAGAAGTGGTCCGCGCTGCCGGGCTCCGAGCGCGCGAAGTACCTCTTCCGCATCGCGCGGATCATCCAGGAGCGCTCGCGCGAGCTGGCCGTCCTGGAGACCCTCGACAACGGCAAGCCGATCAAGGAGACCCGCGACGCGGACCTCCCCCTGGTCGCCGCGCACTTCTTCTACTACGCGGGCTGGGCCGACAAGCTCGACCACGCCGGCTACGGCGCGAACCCGCGCCCCCTGGGCGTG
Organism: Streptomyces sp. TRD_SC_5; assembly: GCF_056836825.1. NCBI lineage: Bacteria > Bacillati > Actinomycetota > Actinomycetes > Kitasatosporales > Streptomycetaceae > Streptomyces > Streptomyces sp. TRD_SC_5. The sequence goes on from NZ_JBWZZS010000001.1 coordinate 2,691,946, forward strand.
GCCGGCCAGGTCATCCCCTGGAACTTCCCCCTCCTCATGCTGGCGTGGAAGATCGCCCCGGCGCTCGCGACCGGCAACACGGTCGTCCTGAAGCCCGCCGAGACGACCCCGCTCTCCGCCCTCTTCTTCGCGGACATCTGCCGCCAGGCGGGCCTGCCCAAGGGCGTCGTCAACATCCTCCCCGGTTACGGAGAGGCGGGCGCCGCGCTCGTGGAGCACCCGGACGTCAACAAGGTCGCCTTCACGGGCTCCACAGCCGTAGGCAAGGCGATCGCCCGCCAGGTCGCGGGTACGTCGAAGAAGGTCACCCTCGAACTCGGCGGCAAGGGCGCGAACATCGTCTTCGACGACGCCCCCATCGACCAGGCCGTCGAGGGCATCGTCACCGGCATCTTCTTCAACCAGGGCCAGGTCTGCTGCGCGGGCTCGCGCCTCCTGGTCCAGGAGTCGATCCAGGACGAACTGCTCGACGCCCTCAAGCGCAGGCTCACCACGCTCCGGCTGGGCGACCCGCTCGACAAGAACACCGACATCGGCGCCATCAACTCCGCCGAACAGCTCGCCCGTATCACCGCACTCGCCGAGACCGGCGAGGCGGAGGGCGCCGAGCGCTGGTCCGCGCCCTGCGACCTGCCCTCCTCCGGCTACTGGTTCGCGCCGACGCTGTTCACGGGCGTCACCCAGGCGCACACCGTCGCGCGCGACGAGATCTTCGGCCCGGTGCTCTCGGTGCTGTCGTTCCGTACGCCCGACGAGGCCGTCGCCAAGGCCAACAACAGCCAGTACGGGCTGTCGGCAGGCATCTGGACGGAGAAGGGCTCGCGGATCCTCGCAGTCGCGAACAAGCTCCGCGCGGGTGTGGTCTGGGCCAACACGTTCAACAAGTTCGACCCGACCTCGCCCTTCGGCGGCTACAAGGAGTCGGGCTTCGGCCGTGAAGGCGGCCGTCACGGCCTGGAGGCGTACCTCGCCCCGTCGAACCCGAAGGGTGAGCGCTGATGAGCGCAGTTGACCGATTGACTGTCCTCAAGACCTACAAGCTGTACGTCGGGGGCAAGTTCCCCCGGAGCGAGAGCGGCCGGGTGTACGAAGTGACCGACTCAAAGGGCAAGTGGCTGGCCAACGCCCCCCTCGCGTCCCGCAAGGACGCCCGTGACGCGGTCGTCGCGGCGCGCAAGGCGTTCGGCGCGTGGTCGGGTGCGACGGCGTACAACCGCGGTCAGATCCTCTACCGCGTCGCCGAGATGCTGGAGGGCCGCAAGAGCCAGTTCGTGCACGAGGTGGCGCACGCGGAGGGCCTTTCCAAGTCCAAGGCGGCGGAGGTCGTCGAAGCGGCGATCGACCGCTGGGTCTGGTACGCGGGCTGGACCGACAAGATCGCCCAGATCGTCGGCGGCGCGAACCCGGTCGCGGGCCCCTTCTTCAACCTCTCCACCCCCGAGCCCACCGGCGTCGTCACCGTCGTCGCCCCCCAGGAGTCGTCCTTCCTGGGCCTGGTCTCGGTGATCGCCCCGGTGATCGCGACGGGCAACACGGCCGTCGTCATCGCCTCGGAGAAGTCCCCGCTGCCCGCGCTCTCCCTCGGCGAGGTCCTTGCCACGTCCGACCTGCCGGGCGGTGTGGTCAACATCCTGACCGGGCGTACGCAGGAGATCGCGGCGCCGCTCGCCGCGCACCAGGACGTCAACGCGATCGATCTCTCGGGCGCGGACGCCGACCTGGCCCGCGAGCTGGAGATCGCCGCGGCGGACAACCTCAAGCGGGTTCTGCGTCCACAGCCTGTGGACGGCGACTGGTCCGCCGACCAGGGCACGCACCGGCTGACGGCCTTCCTCGAAATGAAGACGGTCTGGCACCCGACGGGCTCCTTGGGCGCGTCGGGCTCCGCCTACTGACCTGACCCCATGCGGATGGGCCCCGTACCGCTCTGCGGTGGTACGGGGCCCATCCGCATGCCCGGAGAGGGCCGGATCAGCCGGGAAGCAGCCCCGTCGCCCGACCCGCCAGCGGCAGTTCCCGGAGCGCGTTGCCCTGCGTGAGCGGGGCGGTGACCGTCTCCGTGCTGAGCGGCTGGAAGTCGGCGACCTGTGTGCCCAGTCCGTTGTCCAGGGGGTCGACACCCGTCCCCGCGAGGGGATTCAGACGGAAGTCCTTGACGGGGGCGACCGCACCGACGGTCGCGGCTCCGAGCGCGCCGGGCAGGCCCCGGCCCATGGCCGCCGGATCGAGGTTCTCCAGCGGTACGTCGATCCCGGCCTCCTTCGGCACCGGCGCGGCCTGCGCGACACCACCGCCCGCAGCGAGGGCCGCACCGGCCGCGGTGATGGCCAGACCTGCGCGCAGCAGCGCGCTCCGCTGTGACTTCGGACCTGAGTGACGTGCCATGGGGTTCCCGCCTGAGTGAGTAATCATGAGCGCACGCAGCGTAGTTGAGGTGTGACGCTCGATACCAACACCTACGGGGTGGGGTCCCCCGACCGGGTCAATGCCGCAGAATGGTTCCCCGTGAGTTCATCCCCCATCCCCACGCGCGTCGTCCTGCTGACGGGCCCCTCCGGTTCCGGAAAGTCGTCGCTGGCCGCCCGCACGGGTCTCCCCGTACTGCGCCTCGACGACTTCTACAAAGAGGCCGACGATCCCACGCTTCCGCAGGTGGAGGGGAGTACGGACATCGACTGGGACTCCCCGCTGTCGTGGGACGCGGACGCCGCCGTCGCGGCGATCGAGGAGCTGTGCCGTACGGGGCGTACGACGGTCCCGGTGTACTCCATCGCCACCAGCTCCATCGTGGACGAGGAAGCCCTCGACATCGAGCGCACACCCCTGTTCGTCGCGGAGGGGATCTTCGCGGCGGACATCGTGGCGCGCTGCCAGGAGCTGGGCGTACTCGCCGACGCGCTCTGCCTGCGCGGGCGTCCGGCGACGACGTTCCGCCGACGGCTGCTGCGGGATCTGCGGGAGGGACGCAAGTCGGTGCCGTTCCTGCTGCGCAGGGGGTGGCGGCTGATGCGGGCCGAGCGGGCGATCGTGGGGCGCCAGACCGCCCTGGGGGCGTACCCGTGCGCGAAGGCCGAGGCGCTGGGCCGCCTCGCCGCCGCGGCGGCCGGCCGCCACCGCGCCCCGGCGACGCGCTAGCCGCTGCGCGGGGCTCGACTGTGGCTCCGCCCCGGACCCCGCTCCTCGAACGCCGGAGGGGCTGGATGGCCCCCGGCGCGACAGAGCGCGGCGGGGCCGTACAGGCATCCCCCGCCCGTACGACCCCGCCGCGTTTTCCCCCGTACGTTCCGCCGTCTCCCCCGAAACAGCGGCCCCCGTACCCCCCCGTACCCCTCAGGCCACCAGCTCGCCGAAGGACTCTTCCTCGTCACGGCCGAAGCTGAGGACCTCGTCCTCGCGCATCCGGCGCAGGGAGCGCCAGATACTGCTCTTGACCGTGCCGACACTGATGTCGAGGATGTCCGCGATCTCCGGGTCGGTGCGGCCCTCGTAGTACCGCAGGACCAGCATCGTGCGCTGGAGTTCGGGCAGCCGGGCGAGCGCCTGCCACAGGACGGCGCGCAGTTCGGTGCCGCGCATCGCGTCCGTGTCGTTCGCCGTCTCCGGCAGTTCCTCGGTCGGGTACTCGTTCAGCTTGCGCCTGCGCCACGCGCTGATGTGCAGGTTCGTCATGGTGCGGCGCAGATAGCCGCCGACCGCCGCCTTGTCGCTGATCCGGTCCCAGGCGCGGTACGTCGAGAAGAGGGCGCTCTGGAGCAGGTCCTCGGCCTCGTAACGGTCGCCGGTCAGGTGGTAGGCGGTCGCGTACAGGGAGGCGCGGCGCTCCTGGACGTAGGTGGTGAACTCCACCTCCGACACCGAAGCGCCTTCCCCCGTGGCCTCCCGGTACGCCGCTCCCCCGTATCCCCCGTCGCCCCCCACGGAAGCGTCCGGCACCGCGGCCACGTGCAAAGGCTGCGTGCGCTGACGCCCGATGCCGCGAGCGCACCCCCGCTGGCTCACGGCACCGGACTTCTCGGTGCTCCGCGTGACGTCGTGGAGACGCGTGACAACTGCGCTGGAGGTGGTGCTGTGCAGTGCGTTCATCTTGCGCCCCCCGTCGGTGGAGTCCGTTGCTGTCCGTGTGCCATTGAGCTTGCCCGGGCAGTTTCATCGGGGTGTCCGCCGACTGTCACAGACCTGTCACAGCGACGGGAGCGCTCCGACTGTCGAACTAGTCCTTCTCCATGGGCCAGAATGACCTCTGTGCCTTTCCTGTTGCTGATCGAGGACGACGACGCCATCCGCACGGCCCTCGAACTCTCACTGTCACGCCAGGGCCACCGAGTGGCCACCGCGGCGACGGGAGAGGACGGCCTGAAACTGCTGCGCGAGCAGCGGCCGGATCTGATCGTGCTGGACGTGATGCTGCCCGGCATCGACGGATTCGAGGTGTGCCGGCGCATCAGGCGCACGGACCAACTGCCCATCATTTTGCTGACCGCGCGCAGCGACGACATCGACGTGGTGGTCGGCCTCGAGTCGGGCGCCGACGACTACGTCGTCAAGCCGGTGCAGGGCCGGGTCCTCGACGCCCGTATCCGCGCGGTGCTGCGGCGGGGCGAGCGGGAGGCCAACGACGCCGCCGTCTTCGGCAATGTGACCATCGACCGGTCCGCGATGACCGTCACCAAGAACGGTGAGGACCTGCAACTCACGCCGACCGAGCTGCGGCTGCTCCTGGAGCTGAGCCGCCGCCCCGGACAGGCCCTGTCGCGGCAGCAGTTGCTGCGGCTGGTGTGGGAGCACGACTACCTCGGTGACTCGCGGCTGGTCGACGCGTGCGTACAGCGGCTGCGGGCCAAGGTCGAGGACGTACCGTCGTCTCCGACGCTCATCCGTACGGTCCGTGGCGTCGGCTACCGGCTGGACTCGCCTTCGTGAGCGCTGCCCCCGCGAAGTCCTCGCAGGCCGGGCCGCGCTGGACCAGTCTGCGCCTGCGGCTCGTCGTCGTCTTCGCCCTGGTGGCGCTGACGGCCGCCGTCTCCGCTTCGGGCATCGCGTACTGGCTCAACCGCGAGGCCGTGCTGACCCGCACCCAGGACGCGGCGCTGAACAACTTCCGCCAGGAGATGCAGAACCGCGCGGCCACGCTGCCGATGCGGCCGACGCAGGCCGAACTCCAGGCCGCGGCGGCGCAGATGGCGGCCGGCGGGAACCCCGGCTACAGCGTGCTGCTCGTGGACGAGCGGGAGCCGGGCAAGCCGATCGCGGGCACCTCGGACATCGATGTCCTGACGCTCGACGACGTACCGCAAGAGCTTCAGGACGCGGTGAACAGGCGGCAGAAGGTGACGGAGGCCAACGAGTTTCCGTACCACCTCTACTGGGTGCGCGTCAGCCCGAAGGACAAGCCGTCCCTCGTCGCGGGCACGAAGGTGATCGGCGGCGGGCCCACCGGTTACATGCTGACGTCGCTGGAGCAGGAGCGCGACGACCTCAACTCGCTGGCCTGGTCCCTCGCGATCGCCACCGCGCTCGCCCTGCTCGGCTCCGCGCTGCTCGCGCAGGCGGCTGCGACGACCGTGCTCAAGCCCGTGCAGCGGCTCGGGGACGCGGCGCGGCGGCTCGGTGAGGGCAAGCTCGACACCCGGCTGCGGGTGTCGGGGACGGACGAACTGGCCGAGCTGTCACGGACGTTCAACAGAACCGCCGAGTCGCTGGAGAAGAAGGTCGCGGACATGAGCGCGCGGGAGGAGTCGAGCCGCCGCTTCGTCGCCGACATGTCGCACGAGCTGCGGACGCCGCTGACCGCGATCACGGCGGTTGCGGAGGTCCTGGAGGACGAGGCGGACAGCCTCGACCCGATGATCGCGCCCGCCGTACACCTGGTGGTGAGCGAGACGAGGCGGCTGAACGACCTGGTGGAGAACCTGATGGAGGTGACCCGCTTCGACGCGGGTACGGCCCGTCTCGTCCTCGACGACGTGGACGTGGCCGACCAGGTGACCGCCTGCATCGACGCCCGCGCGTGGCTGGACGCGGTGGATCTCGACGCCGAGCGCGGCATCATGGCGCTCCTCGACCCGCGCCGGCTCGACGTCATCCTGGCGAACCTGATCGGCAACGCGCTCAAGCACGGCGGCTCCCCGGTGCGGGTGTCGGTGCGGCCCGTCGACCACGAGCTGCTGATCGAGGTACGGGACCACGGCCCGGGCATCCCCGAGGACGTACTGCCGCATGTCTTCGACCGCTTCTACAAGGCGAGCGCGTCACGGCCGCGCTCCGAGGGCAGCGGGCTCGGCCTGTCCATCGCCATGGAGAACGCGCACATTCACGGCGGGGACATCACCGCGTCGAATTCGCCGGAAGGCGGTGCGGTCTTCGTGCTGCGGCTGCCGCTCGACGTGTCGCGGACCGCGGACGGCGACGACGACGAAGGGGACGACGGTGTGCGGGGCGGGCAGGGGGGCGACGACCAGTGAAGTCCAGGCTGACCCGTCTCACGGCCCTCGCCGCGCTCTGCGCCGCGCTCGCCGGGTGCGGGATCCGGACCACTTCGGTGCCGGTCGACGCGGGCGCCGCGCCGTCGCGGGTGCCCTGCGAGCTGTCGGCGCAGGACTCCCCCGGCGAGGCGGCGCCCGGCGTACCGCTTCAGGTGTATCTGGTCTGCGGCGCGCAGCTGATCTCGGTGGACCGGGCGGCGCGGATCCCCGAGGAGAGGCTGTCCGACCGGGTGCGGGTCGCGCAGACGCTCCTCGAAGAGCTGAAGGAAGAGCCCTCGGACGAGGAGAAGCAGGCAGGTTTCACGACGGATGTACGGGAGGCACTCGTCGTTTCCGGGCCGCGCAAGGGCGATCCCCGGCACGCGCTGCGCCTGAGCAGCCAGCCGGAGGACCTGCCCACGCACGCGCTGGCGCAGATCGTCTGTACGTACGCGGACAGTGCGGCGGCGGGCCCCGAACGGTCGGTGGTGCTCGGCGGGCCTTCCGACGACCCGGCGCGCGGTTACCAGTGCACTGCGACGCTCAAGGCGCGGCCCGAATCGGTGCTGCCGACGCTGGGTGAGATCCGTCGTACGCGCTGACCCCGCGGACGGGCGTGTCTGCCCGGCGCGTCACACTGTCGCTCCGGGCGGAACCGATCCTGCCGGTGCCCGCGTCTTGGGGGGCGTGCGTCATGGCTCGGACGGCAATGCCGTCATCAACCGCTTCCGCGCGACGGGAGGTTTACTCCTCGTCGCGCATCTGCTGGTCGTCGCGTCGCTGACGCTGCGCCCCCTGGACGTCCCCTGGGTGACCGCACCGAACTTCCAGCCGCTGGCCGGCATCGAGGCGGACCTGGCGCTCGGTCCCGCCCGGGCGGCGCGGCGGATCTGCGAGGGGCTTCTGCTGCTGGCGCCGCTGGGCGTACTGCTGCCGATGGCGGGGGGCCGGCTGTACGTGTCGCCGGTGGCCTCGCTGGCCCGTACGGCGCTGGCGGGGGCACTGTTCTCGCTGGGGATCGAGCTGCTGCAGACCGGGGTGCCCGGCCGGGTCGTCGACGTGGACTCGCTGTTGCTGAACACGGCCGGGGTGGCGCTGGCGCACCTGGCGGTCGTACCGCTGGGGCGGGCACGGCTGCGCCGCCGGCAGCGGCGTGGGCCTGGGCCGGGCGGGGTCCTGCGCCGGGACGAGGTGTCTCAGGGGGCTACCCCGACGATTCCCAGGGTCGGGATCGCCCCGTAGAGCGACGCTTTGGACCGGTCTCGGCGAGCAGTATGGAGGTATCGGGAGGCACACCGGAAGTGACCCCCGGACCAGCTCGCGAGGAGCCCGCCATGACCGCCCTTGTCCGCCCCCGTAACGGCCGAATGATCGGCGGAGTGTGCGCTGCGCTGGCACGGCGCTTCGGTACGTCGGCAACCACGATGCGAGTGATCTTCGTGGTCTCGTGTCTGCTGCCCGGGCCGCAGTTCCTGCTGTACCTGGCGCTGTGGGTGTTCCTGCCCGGCGAGAAGACCGCGGACACCGCCTGGTAGTCCGCCGTACTCGTACGCACGCCAAGGGGCGCGCACCGGATTCGTTCCGGTGCGCGCCTCTGTCGCGTACTGCGGGTACGTCAGCCTCCGAGGCCGGGCAGCGCGCCGGGCTGCACGCCGCCGAGCAGGCCCTTGAGCGGGTCGGCGCTGCGGGGTCCGCTCTTGCCGTCGGACGGCTGGGCCGTGGACAGGGCCTCGCCGGCGGTCGCCGGCAGCGTCGTGGCGCTGCCGGTGAGGGCGCTCACCCCGCCGGTCAGGGCGTCGGGGGCGCCGACGGGGAGCTTTCCGGCCAGGTCCTGCACGGGCAGCGTCGTGGTCGCGGAGCCCAGCACGCCGGTCAGGTCGGGTACGCCCGGGGCGGCCGGGGCCGCGGAGGCGCTGCCGGCGGCGGCAGCGGCGAAGGCGGCACCGAGAACGGCGGCACCGAGGGTCTTGGCAGCAGACTGCTTCATGAAGGGAACGTCCTCGCAAACGGGGGATGGGGAGCGGCTCTGCAAGCTAGCCACGCCCGGACTCCGCCGCAAACACGCGAAGGCGGCCGGGAATTGACGTTCCCGGCCGCCTCAGGTGCGGTGTGCTCAGCCTCCGAGGGAGGAAGAACCGCTGGTCGTGGCGGTCTGGCGGAACAGCCATTCGGATTTCAGCTCGGCGTAACCGGGCTTGATCACGTCATTGATCATGGCAAGGCGTTCGTCGAAAGGAATGAATGCTGATTTCATCGCATTGACTGTGAACCACTGCATGTCGTCGAGCGTGTAACCGAATGCCTCGACCAGGTGCTCGAACTCGCGGCTCATGCTGGTGCCGCTCATCAGCCGGTTGTCGGTGTTGACCGTGGTACGGAAGTGCAGCTTGCGCAGCAGCCCGATGGGGTGTGCGGCGTACGAGTCGGCCGCGCCCGTCTGGAGGTTGGACGTCGGGCACATCTCCAGCGGGATGCGCTTGTCACGCACGTACGCGGCGAGCCGGCCCAGCTTGACGCTGCCGTCGGCCGCGACCTCGATGTCGTCGATGATCCGTACGCCGTGGCCGAGCCGGTCGGCGCCGCACCACTGGAGCGCCTGCCAGATGGAGGGGAGCCCGAACGCTTCACCGGCATGGATGGTGAAGTGGTTGTTCTCGCGCTTGAGGAACTCGAAGGCGTCGAGGTGGCGGGTGGGCGGGAAGCCCGCCTCGGCGCCCGCGATGTCGAAGCCGACGACGCCGTTGCCGCGGTAGCGGTTGGCGAGTTCGGCGATCTCCAGGGCGCGGGCGGCGTGCCGCATCGCGGTCAGCAGGGCGCCGACGCGGATCCGGTGGCCGTTCGCCTTCGCGCGGCGCTCGCCCTCGCGGAAGCCGTCGGTGACGGCCTCGACGACCTCTTCGAGGGTCAGGCCGTTCTCGAGGTGCTGCTCGGGGGCGTACCGGATTTCGGCGTATACGACGCCGTCCTCGGCGAGGTCCTCGGCGCATTCGGCGGCGACGCGGAAGAGCGCGTCACGCGTCTGCATGACGGCGCAGGTGTGCGCGAAGGTTTCCAGGTATCGCTCGAGCGATCCGGAGTCGGCGGCCTCGCGGAACCAGATGCCGAGCTTGTCGGCGTCGGTCTCCGGGAGTGCCTGGTAACCCGCCTCGCGGGCGAGATCGATGATCGTGCCGGGCCGCAGACCACCGTCGAGGTGGTCGTGGAGCAGCACCTTCGGGGCGCGGCGGATCTGGTCCGCGGTGGGCGTGTTGAGGGTCTCGCTCGTCATCTGCGCACTCTAGCGCCTACGCGCGTAGATCGCTCCTGTCGATACGTAACAGTGACCGTGCGGACGGGTGGAGTACATCTGCGCTTCTGAGACTGTTCTGTCATGGCACAGCAAGCAATCCCGGTTTCCGGGCCCGCCCGGTTGGGCCGGACGGTCGGAGCGGCCCGAGCGGCCGGGGGCGGCGACCGCACGGTCTGCGGTGTGGTCCTGCTGCTTCCCGCCGGCGAACCGCTGTCGGCGCGCAGACCCTCCCCGCTGGCGTACGCCGGTGTACGGCCGCTGGCGCGGAGCCTGGCGGCGGCGGGACGGGCGGAGGGGCTCGTCGCGCACGTCGTCCGCTACCGGGGCCGCGGCTGGAACGGCTCGGACGCGCGGCTCGCGGCCGATGCGACGTGGGCGGCGGACGAGGTCGTACGGCGCTACGGCGACGTACCGGTGTGCCTCGCGGGGATAGACATGGGCGGGCGGGCGGCGCTGCACGCGGCGGACCACCCGGCCGTCAACTCCGTGCTCGCGATCGCGCCGTGGCTGCCGGACGACGATGTCGCGGCGGCGGAGGAGCCGGTGAAGCAGCTGGCCGGGCGGCATGTGCTGATCGTGCACGGCACGAATGACGAACGTACCGATCCGGAGCTGTCGTACCGGCTGGCGGAGCGGGCGAAGAAGGTCAACCGCGACACGTGCCGCTTCGAGGTCCACTCGGACGGCCACTCACTGCGCCAGCACCGCCCGGAAGTGCTGGCCCTCGCGGCGGATTTCGTACTGGGCGCGCTCTTCGGCCGCGGATACGCCCGCCCGGTGGCCGACGCGCTGGCCGCACCGCCACCGCTGGGCCTGCGCATGCCACTCGCTTCCGGCTTCGGCCACTCCCTACGGCGGTAGCACCCCCGGCCCGGCCTCACGCCTCCGGCGGGGACACTTCGGCCACCCAGCCGTACGGGAGCTCCCCGCCGTCCAGGGTGATCGCCTCCACCGCGCCCGAGCGGGGATCGATGTCGGCCGCGACGCCGTCGCCCTCGTAGCGGGGGTAGCCCGAAGCCCCCGTGCCACCGGTGGCTTCCACGACCGCCGTCCGGAGCGTGGACCCGTGGTCGGGATGGCCGTCGGCATCGGCCGCCCGGGGCTTGATCTCCACCGTGAAGCGGGCGGGCTGCGGCTGCGGAGTGGTGGGAGTCGGCATGCCTCGACGCTAGCGCCGCCACCGCCGTCCGCGCCGCACGACGCGCGCCCGGCCCCGCCCTCTGTCAGGGTCGAAAGCATGATCCGTCTGGTCCGCGCCCGCGCCGCGCACTGGTCGACGGCCGTGCCCGTACTGGCCGTCGTACTGCTGGTCCTCACCTGGGGCCGCGACCTGCCGGGGGCCGTCGTCGCGCTGCTGGCCTGCTTCCTGGCGGGCGCGGTGCTCGCCGCCGTACATCACGCCGAGGTGGTCGCCCATCGGGTGGGCGAGCCGTTCGGATCGCTCGTCCTCGCCGTGGCGGTCACGATCATCGAGGTCGCCCTGATCGTCACCCTCATGGCTGACGGCGGCGACAAGACCAGCTCGCTGGCCAGGGACACCGTCTTCGCCGCGGTGATGATCACCTGCAACGGCATCGTCGGGCTGTCTCTCCTCGTCGGCTCGCTGAAGCGGAAGGTGGCGGTGTTCAACGCCGAGGGCACGGGCGCGGCCTTCGCCACCGTCACGACGCTGGCGGGGCTGAGCCTGGCGCTGCCGACGTTCACCACCAGTGCTCCGGGGCCGGAGTTCAGCCCCGGCCAGCTCGTCTTCGCGGCGTTCTCGGCCGTAGTGCTCTACGGGCTGTTCGTGATGACACAGACCTGGCGGCACCGGGACTACTTCCTGCCCGTGACCAGCCAGGGGAAGGTGATCGACGTGGAGGAGCACGCCGATCCCCCGGCGCAGCGGACCGCGCTCATCAGTCTCGGGCTGCTGGCCGTGTCGCTCATCGCCGTGGTCGGGCTGGCGAAGGGCGTGTCCCCGACGATCGAGTCGGGTGTGGCGGCGGCCGGTCTGCCGGCCTCCGTCGTCGGTGTCGTGATCGCGCTGCTCGTGCTGCTGCCCGAGTCGATCGCCGCCGTACGGGCCGCCAGGCGCGACCGGGTGCAGACCAGTCTGAACCTGGCGCTCGGGTCGGCCATGGCGAGCATCGGGCTGACCATTCCGGCGGTCGCGATCGCCTCCGTCTGGATGGCGGGGCCGCTGCTGCTGGGGCTCGGCGCCTCGCACATGGTGCTGCTCGCGCTCACGGTGGCCGTCGGCACGCTGACCATCGTGCCGGGCCGCGCGACCCCCCTCCAGGGCGGCGTACATCTGGCGTTGCTGGCGGCCTACATGGTGCTCGCCATCAGTCCGTAGGGCGCTACTCAGGGAGCAAGTGGCCCCTGCGGGACAGCAGGAAGCGCTTGAAGGCCGCCACCGGAGGTGTGTCCGGGTGGCCGTCCAGCCATGCGACGCCGATCTCCCGTACGGCGCGAGGAGCCGTCACCGTCAGTTCCCGCACCCCGGGCCGGGCCACCGCCGGCGGCGGCAGCAGGGCGACACCCAGACCGGCCGCCACCAGCCCGCGCAGCGTCTCCGCCTCCTCCCCCTCGAACGCGACGCGCGGCTTGAAGCCCGCCTCGGCGCACAGGTCGTCGGTGATACGGCGCAGTCCGTAGCCGGGTTCGAGGGTTACGAAGGCCTCGTCGGCAGCCTCCGCGAGCCGCACCCGCTTTCGCGTGGCGAGGCGGTGGTCGTCCGGCACGACCAGGCGCAGCCGCTGCTCGTCGAGGCGGCGGGCGACCAGGTCGGGGGCGTCCGGGACGGGTGAGGTCAGGCAGAGGTCGAGGTCACCGGCGCGCAGCCGCTCGATCATGGCCTCTCCGTAGTTCTGGACGAGTTGGAAGCGGACCCGCGGATGGTCGGCGCGGAAGGCGCGGATCAGGCCCGGGACGGTCTCCGAGCCCATGGTGTGCAGGAAGCCGAAGGCGACCTTGCCGGTCGCGGGGTCGGCGTCGGCCCGTACCGAGTCCGCCGCCCGCTCGACCTCGGCCAGCGCGCGGTCGACGGTGGTGAGGAAGGTGCGGCCGGCGGGGGTGAGGGAGACCGTGCGGCCCTTGCGGGCGAAGAGGGCGACGCCCAGGTCCTCCTCCAGCCTGACCATGGCGCGCGAGAGCGTCGACTGCGGGACGGCCAACTCGTGGGCGGCGCGGGTGACGTGCTCGTGGCGGGCGACCGCCGCGAAGTAGGCGAGGCGCGGGGCGAGTACCTGCTGGATGTCTTCTTCGTAACTGCTGGGTGACAGCCGGGTCCGTGAGCTGGGGTTATGCACCATGGGATTGATTATCCCTGCTTTGTGCATTGGACGCATGAACCTGCTGTGTCTACGTTCGATGCATGCCTCCTGCCAGTACCAAGGCGTCCACCACCCATGTGGACGCCGACGCCGTTGTTGTTGACACCGACTCCCGTCTCGCCCCCTCCTCGCCCGGCTACCGCCGCATGAGTTTCGCGCTCTTCGCCGCCGGGGTGGCGACCTTCGCCCTCCTCTACTCCACCCAGGCGCTGCTGCCGCTGATCTCCGCCGACTTCGGCGCGAGCGCGAGCGCCGCGAGCTGGACCGTCTCGGCCGCCACGGGTGCGCTGGCCCTGTTCGTACTGCCGATGAGCGCCCTCTCGGAGCGCTTCGGGCGCAGCCGCCTGATGACCGTCTCGCTGACGGTCGCCGTCGCGGTCGGCCTGCTGATTCCGTTCGCGCCGTCGCTGGAGTGGCTGGTGGCGCTGCGCGCCGTTCAGGGCGCCGCGCTGGCCGGTGTGCCGGCTTCCGCGATGGCGTATCTCGCGGAGGAGGTACGGCCGAAGGCGCTGATCGCGGCGATCGGCCTGTTCGTGGCGGGCAACTCCATCGGCGGGATGAGCGGCCGCATCGTCACCGGCTGGGCGGCCCAGCTGTGGGACTGGCGCGCGGCGCTCGCCGCGGTCGGCCTGATGGCCTTGGTGTGCGTGGTGGTGTACCGGCTGATGCTGCCGAAGGCCCACCACTTCGTGCCCGGTTCGCTGAACCCGAAGGCGCTGGCGAAGACGGTGCGCGGTCATCTGGCCGATCCGCTGCTGCTGCGGCTGTACGCGATCGGCGCGCTCTTCATGACGGTCTTCGGCGCGGTCTACACGGTGATCGGCTACCGGCTGGTCGAGGCGCCCTTCAGCCTTCCGCAGGGCGTCGTCGGGTCCGTCTTCCTGGTGTATCTCGTCGGTACGGTCTCCTCGGCCGCCGCCGGAAAGCTGGTGGCCCGCCTGGGCCGCCGGGGCGCGCTGTACCTGGCTGTCTCGACGACAGCGGCCGGTCTGCTGCTCTCGGTGGCCGAAGCGCTGCCGGCCGTCCTGGCGGGCCTGGTCCTGATCACCGCCGGATTCTTCGCGGGGCACGCGGTGGCGTCGTCCTCGGTCAGCCGTACGGCGAAGACGGGGCGGGCGCAGGCTTCCGCGCTCTACCAGTCGGCGTACTACCTGGGCAGCAGCGTCGGCGGCACGCTCGGCGCGGTGGCCTTCCACGCCGGTGGCTGGGCGGGGACCGTGCTCCTCGGGCTGGTCGCGGTGCTCGGCGTCGTATCGATCACGCTGTACGGGACCCGGGTCGCCAGGGTCGAGCACCGCCAGCTCGTGGCGCTGCGCACGGGTGGCGCGGCGCGGGCCTGAGTCGTCGCTGCCGTACCGGTTTTCGCGGCTGGGCCATCATTGTCAGTGGGGTCCGGTAACTTCCCAAGGGCTGGTGCCAAAGGCGGCGAGTGGGGTGGACCGATGAGTGATGTCGTGACGACGCAGGACCTGGATTCCCGGCTGGAGAAGCACCGGACGGAGCTGACCGGGTACTGCTACCGGATGCTGGGGTCCGCCTTCGAGGCGGACGACGCCGTCCAGGACACGATGGTCCGGGCCTGGCGGAACTTCGACAAGTTCGAGGGCCGGTCGTCGCTGCGCTCGTGGCTCTACCGCATCGCGACGAACGTATGCCTCGACATGCTCAACGCGGGCAACCGCAGGGCCCGCCCGATGGACCTCACGGCGGCGACCCCGGTGGCGCAGGCCGCGCTCAATTCCCGTCCGGAGATCACCTGGCTCGAGCCGGTGCCGGACGGTCGGGTGCTGCCCTCGGTGGCCGACCCGGCGGAGACCGCCGTCTCGCGCGAGAGCGTGCGCCTCGCGTTCGTCGCCGCCCTCCAGCACCTGCCGCCGAAGCAGCGGGCGGTGCTGATCCTGCGCGAGGTGCTGGCCTGGAAGGCGAGCGAGGTCGCGGAGCTCCTGGAGACCACGGTCGCTTCGGTGAACAGCGCGCTCCAGCGGGCCCGCGCGACGATCGCCGAGCACGGCTCCAAGGAGACGGACACCGCCGATCCGCTGGACGAGGAACAGCGAAAGCTTCTGGAGCGGTACGTCGCGGCCTTCGAGGGGTACGACATGGTCGCCCTGACCGCGCTGCTCCATGAGGACGCCACACTGTCCATGCCGCCGTACGACCTGTGGCTCCAGGGCCACGACGACATCGTCGGCTGGATGCTGGGCGTCGGCGAGGTCTGCCGGGGCTCGAAGCTGCTCCCGGTCGTGGCCAACGGCACGCCCTCCTTCGCCCACTACCACCCGAGCCCGTCGGGCGACGGCAGCTTCGAGCCGTGGGCGCTCATGGTCATCGAGATCGTGGACGGCAGGGTCAGCGGGATCACGTCCTTCCTGGACACCAAGCGCTGGTTCCCGCTCTTCGATCTGCCCGCGCGTCTCGAGAAATGACGGAATTCCTTTCCGTTAATCGTTCGATCCAAGGGAGAAATCGCTTCGGAGTACCGGCGATGCGACGATTTTTCTTTTGATCCGTTACTGCCCTCCTATTGCGGCGTTGAAGAAGCGTGAAGGCCGCAAGCCCTGCGGTCGACCTCTTCATCTCGCAAGGAGAACTGATGTCGCATATCGCGAAGGCAGCCGCCGTCATCGCCGGCACCGGTGCCATCCTGGCCGGCGGGGCCGGCGTGGCCACCGCCGACGCCACAGCGCACGGTCACACCGTCGGGAACCCCGGTGTCATCTCGGGCAACGCGATCCAGGTGCCGATCCACATTCCGATCAACCTCTGCGGCAACAGCGTGAACATCGTCGGCCTGCTCAACCCGGCCTTCGGCAACGTCTGCGTGAACGAATCGAAGCACGACGCCTACGGCCACTGATTCCCCGCTTCACGCCACCGCGGCCTCCCCTGCAGGTATGGGGAGGCCGCGGTCGTGTGTCCGGCGTCAGACGTCAGACGTAGCGGTAGACGCGCCTGTGGTCGAGGAGCTGCGCGGGGGCCACATTCCACGGTGGCATCGGCTCGTCGAGACTGAAGACCCGCCCGCGCTGCGGATCGGACGCGGACAGCTTCTTGCGCGGCAGATAGCCGGAGCCGGGGTGCGCCTTCTGCCAGCGGTCCCAGAGCAGATCCATGAAGGCGTGGTGGAGCCAGAAGACGGGGTCGTTGGGCGAGGTGGCGCCCAGCATCACCCCGCCGACCCAGCGGTGCACGCGGTTGTGGTTGAACGTCGTGGTCGTGCCGCTGGGCCCCCACCCCTCGATCTTGTTCCGGAAGCCCCTGGTCACGGTGGAGTTCCACGGCGCGGCGTCGTACAGCGGATCGCTCAGCGCCTTGGCGACCTCCCGCCCGGTGGGCAGCGAGACGGGATCGGAGGGCCGGCCCAGGTTACGGGTGAGGAAGGAGCCGTCGCC
This sequence comes from Streptomyces sp. TRD_SC_5, assembly GCF_056836825.1. Classification (NCBI taxonomy): domain Bacteria; kingdom Bacillati; phylum Actinomycetota; class Actinomycetes; order Kitasatosporales; family Streptomycetaceae; genus Streptomyces; species Streptomyces sp. TRD_SC_5. The sequence continues at coordinate 2,708,405 of NZ_JBWZZS010000001.1, forward strand.
GACCCGCCCGCTGATGTTCCAGTTCCCGCCGGCGTGGGCGAACGCCCCGGTCATGACCTTTCCGTCACCGGCCCGTCCCGTGCCCCCGAGGAAATCCTCCGCCCACAGCGACGAGGCGGGAGTGTTGTCCTTCGTCCAGTCCCAGTACGGAATCGACACCCCCGGATCGACGGCCCGCAAGGCGCGCTCGAACTCCAGGAGGAAGCGGCGGTGCCACGGGAAGAAGGAGGGCGTCATGTGACTCGCCCGTGGTGCTTCCTCGTCGTCGGTGACGTAGTGCAGGCCGTGCAGAGTCACGAACTCGTCGTAACGCCCCGAGCGCTTGAGCTCCAGGAACGCGCTGACCAGTCGCCTCTTCTCCGTACGGGTGAGATCGCGCTGGTTCTTTCGGGTGTACACCATGTCGGCTCTCCCGGCTCAGAGGCTGTGCAGGGGGGACGCCGACAGCTGGGCGTCGCCCAGCTCGTCGACAGCGGCACGTGCCGCGTCGAGCAGCGTCGGGAACGACTCGTAGTGGTTCACCAGGCTCAGATAGCTGCCGTCGGCACGCCGCATGACATGCAGCCGCCGGCCGTCGATGCGTACTTCGACGTCCCGTACGGCGGCAACGGTCATGGCGTCGCCGGCCGCCCCGGCGCGGGCAGCTCCGGCCGCCGCTCTCGCGGGCAGCGCGCCCCTCGCGGTCCCCTGGATGTGCCGGCCGCGGTAGGTCTCGGCGAACCGCTCGGCGAACCGCTCCTGCGCCGCGTCAGCCGTCTCCGTCGCCCCGGTCGCCCTTGTCGCCTCGGCCGGTTCAGGGCCGGTCGGGGCGCGAGTCCCTGCTCCGGGCCGCTTGGCGAGGATCGGGGCGAGTGCCCCGGCGGTACCCGCGATCACGCCCATCGCGAAGGCACCGCGCAGCAGAATGCGGCGCGTCAGGGAACCCCCTCGCACGGTCGTCGCGCTCCTGCTGCGCGTGATCAGGCCCATGCCGAACACCCCTTGCCCCTCACGTTGGTCCACTCTTCCGATGCGCACATGCCCCGGTGCTGACAACGACCCTCCGGCGAAACAGTTCGTGGGTGGCCGGCGCCAGTGCGGGACGCCGGCCACCGGATACGGAGCCTCAGTCCATGAGCAGGGCGGCGGCAGGAGTGCCCTGCAGCACCGGAGTGACCAGCCCGAGCTGCGGCAGGACCGGCTCGGGCCGCCCCCCGAGGTCGGCGCGCGGCGCGGTCACCGGCGCGCCCAGCGAGGCGCCCGGCGTCGTCAGCATCAGGCCCGAGGCTTCGGAGACGGCACGCAGCGCGCCCAGGCTGCCCTCCCCGAGCGGGTCCTTCACCGGGAGTTCCAACGTGGTCTCCGGCAACTCACTCGTGAACGGGACGGCGGGCACGGTCTTCTCCGGCAGCAGGCGGCCGGCGGCGTAACGCGGCCCGTCGGGAACGCCGGCCACGGGCACCGGCACCCCGGTGCTCAACTCCGGGGCCTCGACCGGCAGGACCCTCTCCAGGCTCTCCAGCGGAAGGTCGACAGGCACCGACGTGCCGGCGGCGGCGGGAGAGACCACCGCCGCGGTCGCCATGCATGCCATCAATGCCGCCGCGACGGAACCTCGGGTGGTCAACTTCATTGGTACGTACGTCCCCTCTGATTCGCAGACACGCTGTTGCTTGCAAGAACGAGCCAAACGCCCGAACCAGTGCATAGTTCCCCCGTCCGCAGCAACCGGCTCGGGGCAAAACGGCCACCCGAGCTCCTGAAAGGTGTGGTTTTGAAGATCCCGACGCAGACGTCCACGCAGCACATGCTGCGGGCGCACAACGCCGATCTCGCCGATCCGCTGTTCTGGCGACTGCCGCGCTCCGAACGGCTGAAAGCCTTCGCGCTGCTGCGCGGACTCGACGCCCCGGTGCTATTCGGGGAGGCCCCGGGCTCCTCCCGCAAGTCCGGCCGGCCCGGCAAAGGTTTCTACGCGCTGGTGAAGCACGCGGACGTGCTGGAGGCGAGCCGGCAGCCGCAGCGGTTCGCGAGCGCTCCGGGCGTCACCACTCCGGAACCGGCCGCATGGGCGAAAGCCGTGTTCGGAAATTCCATGGTCAACATGGACGGCACCGAGCACGCCACGATGCGCAAGATCGTCTCCCGCGCCTTCACGCCCCGCCTGCTCGCCGCCGCCGAGGAGGACATCCGCGCCGTCGCCAGGCGCGTGGTGGACGAGATGATCGCCGAGCGGCCGCGCGACTTCGTCCCGTCGGTGGCTTCCCGTATGCCGTTCGAGGTCATCTGCAACCTGATGGGTATCCCGGAGCGCTACCGGCCGGAGATCGCCGACCGCGTCAACCACGCGTCCGAGAACGTCGGCGTGCAGCGCGGTGTACGGGCCAGGCTGCGGGTGCCGGGACGCGGTCTGCGCGCCCTGGCCCATATGCAGCTCGTCATGGCGAAACTCGCCCGTGAGCGCCGCCGCCACCCCACCGACGACCTGATCTCGGCGCTGGTACGCGCGGACATCGACGGGGCCGGCCAGTCGCTCACCTCCCGCCAGCTCGGTGCCTTCTTCTCCCTGCTGCTGGTCGCAGGGGTGGAAACCACGCGCAACGCGATCGCCCACGGGCTGGCGCTGCTGACCGAACACCCGGAGCAGCACGCTCTGCTGGTGTCCGACTTCGAGAGGTACGCCGACGGGGCGGTGGACGAGATCGTCCGCCACTCGACCCCGATCATCCAGTTCCGCCGGACGGTCACGACCGAATGCGCGCTGGGCGGCCGGGAGTTCCGGCCCGGCGAGAAAGTGGTGCTCTTCTACGCTTCGGCCAATCGCGACGAGGCGGTGTTCACGGATCCCGATGTCTTCGACATCACCCGCGACCCGAATCCGCATCTCGGGTACGGCGGCGGCGGGCCGCACTACTGCCTGGGGGCACATCTGGCCCGGCAGGAGATGAAGGCCCTTTTCCATGAACTGCTCACCAGGCCGCGGGATCTGCGGGCGGTGGGAATTCCGGATCTCGTCGACTCGAACTTCGACAACCGCGTACGCGCACTGCCTTTTGCTTTCGAGCCGTCCTGATCCTGAATTCACCCGAGTGGGCGAGTTCAAAGAGTTCCGTATCGCCAATGGCCTACTGACGAGCATTCAGACAGCCCATTAGTACGACTTTCTGCCTACTGTCGAACACGTCGGCAAGCACGACGATCGTAGGAGGAGTCATGGCCAAGAGGCGCCGTCTTACCGGCACCTGTATCGGGACGGTTGCCATAAGTCTCGTCGTCGCCGGTGGTGTTCTGGGAGCAGGGGCGGCGGCAGCGCCCCACGGGACGCCTCCCCCGGTTCCGGGACCCACCGCGGACCCGGAGCCGGGTTCCACCGTGGACCCGGAGCCGGACCCGGAGCAGGGTCCGGACCCGGGGCCCGGGCCGTCCGAAAGGCCTCCGCCCGCCATCGGCGCGTACCTCGACTACGGCCCTGACGGCGTGACACGAATGGCCGAGCTGTCGGAGTGGCTGGGCGGCGCGGACCTGAAGGTCGGGCACACCTACCTGCCGGGCGACCGCTGGGAGAACATCGAAGGCCGCCCCGGGTTCCTGCGCTCCTGGGCAGAGTGGCGGCGCGGCGCGGAGGACCGGATGTTCGTCCTCAATGTGCCCATGATGGAGCGCAACGAGGAGCGTCTGGACGACGACGAGGTCCGCGACCTGCTCCAGGAGGGCGCCGCGGGCAGCTTTGACCACCATTACCGGAAACTGGCCACGCGCCTGGTGGGGCTGGGCGTGCCGGACACGGTGGTCGTCCTCGGCTGGGAGATGAACGGCACCACGTACTCGCACCGCTGCGGGCCCGATCCCGAGTCCTGGAAGCGGTACTGGAACCGCATCGTCACGGCGATGCGTTCCGTTCCCGGCCAGAAGTTCCGCTTCGACTTCGCCCCGAACCGCGGCATCGACGCGATTCCGTGGACCGAGTGCTACCCCGGCGACGACGTCGTGGACATCATCGGCATGGACTCGTACGACCAGCCGCCCGGCGACACCTTCGACCAGCAGGTGTCGGACCCGTACGGGCTGCAGAAGCAGGTCGACTTCGCCGCCGAGCACAACAAGGCGATCTCCTACCCGGAGTGGGGGCTCTTCCGCAACGGCGACAACCCCGAGTACATGAGCCGGATGCTCGACTGGATGGCCCGGCACAAGCCGCTGTACCAGACCATCACCGACTACTGCCCGCACGGCGTCTGGCAGTGCGACGAGAACCCCCGGTCGTCGGAGGTCTTCCGCTCGAAGCTGTTCGGCTGGCAGACGCCCGTGACGCAGAAGCCGCCGTCCACGCCCCCGTCCGCGCCACCGGTCTCGACGCCCCCGCAGGCGCCCGCGCCCTCCCCGACGAAGCCCGCGGAGATCAAGCCGGTCAAGCCCACGCCGACCGAGCCGCCGGGGAAGCCGGGCTCGGAGGACTGGTGCGTGCCGATGGAGCTGGGCGAGTGGATCAACCAGTGGGTGCGGGACTTCACGGTCTGTGTGAAGCCCGACTTCCCGAAGCGCTGGGAGTCCTGACGGCGCCCGAAGTCCGCACAGCGCCGTCCGCCCGCCAGCTGTTCACCCGGTCACGCCAGTCACGCGCCGCGGGAAAGCGCGTGTTCACGGTCTCGGCGGCCCGGTCCCGCATGGTCACCTGCGACTCGCGCACGCGCAGCAGGGGTTCCAGGCCGGGCCGGGCCAGCAGCAGTCGCTGGTTGGTGACTGCCTGCGGCTGCCAGTGGTTCTTGTACGGTTCCGAGCCGCGCAGCAGGCTCAGCACGCCGCGGCCCGAGCCCGAGGCCATGCGGGCGGCCAGGTGCGCCTCCTGGCGCAGCAGCATCGTCGTCACGTCCACCTTCTTGTCCCGCAGCCCCGGATCGGCGCCGTACAGGTAGCCGCCGGACAGGAGGCCGGACTGGAGGGTCATGCTCACCGCCACCACCTCGCCGCCCAGCAGGAATTCGGTGAGCGCGGCGTCGCCGTCCTTCCCCATCCGCTGCCCGGCGCGCACCAGATGCTCGGCGAAGCGCGGCCTGAGGTGCTCGACGTTGACGCCGCGGCCCCGCCACTGGAGTTCGTGCAGGCGCAGCAGACGGCCGACCGCGCCGGGCACCTCGTGCTCGGACACCACGCGGCTCTCGATGTCGAGTGCGTCGATCTTGCGCAGTTTGGCGCGTACGCGCTGGGCGCGGCTGCTCTGCATCCGCTTGACGAGGTCGTCGATCGGCTCGGCGGGCAGCTCCATGCAGGTCGAGTCCATGAGCCGGGCCCGGGCGCCGGTCCATCTGTCGTACAGCAGCTCGGCCGCCGCCCCCGGCCGGACCTCCCGGAGGTCGATCACCGCCTGGCGGGCGGCGCGGACGAGACCTCTTTCGAGTGCGGTGACGGCGCTCATGGCCTCGTCGTCGTCGACGAGTACGTCGGAGAAGTCGGAGATCGCGCCGCCGATGGGCACGAGCAGCGGCATCGGGCGGTGCACGAGCATCAGCGGCGCGGCGCCGATCAGCCGGCCGTCGCGGCGGGCCAGTACGACGCGGAGCCGGCCGTTCGTTCCGTACGAGAGCCACCACGAGTGGAGCCAGGCGTGGCTCTGGAACGGCGTGGACGAGGCGCAGCGGCGACGGAGCGCGTCCCATTCCTGCCGGAGATCGGCGAACCGCCGGGGGTCGCGGCACAGCGTTACGGTGAGGCCCCGGTGCTGGTGCTGGTGCTGGTCCTGGGCCTGGTGCTGGTGCTGGTGCTGGTGCTGGTTCCCGGCCATCAGACCAGCTCCCGCTCGGCGTTGGCGTGGGCGGTGGAAGGGGCGGGCACGGACGCCGACGCCGCCCTGTGGGCGCGCTTCGGCCTCACGAGCAGGGCCAGTCCGCCGAGGAGGCCGCCCGTGCATCCGCCCACCGCCGCGCTGATCGGGACGGACGGAGAGGCCTGCTCGGTCGGCGTGATCGCCTGGGAGAAGACGAGCAGCTTGACTCCGGTGTTCTTGGAGACGTGATTGCTGCTGACGAACACAGCGTCCGCGACGGCGTTGGCGATGTCCGCGGCCGCCGCCGGCTTGGCGGCGGTGCCGGTGATCGCGATCATCGGCGAGTCGGGGGACGTCTCCGTGCTGACCTGGGTACGGAGAGCCTTCGGCGGGACGCCCGCCGCCACGCGCGCGTACGCGAGCGTGGAGTCGCTGGTGGTGATCCGGCCGTACGCCTGGGCGTAGCCGAGCGCCGCGCTCGGCTCGGTGCCCTTGGCGGGGACTGCCACGACATAGCTGGTGGCGGCGTACTCCGGGGTCTTCAGGGCGCCGTAGGAGACTCCGCACACCGTGCCGAGCAGGGCGCACACGGGGACGGGCCACCATGCGGGGAGAGGAACGGCTTTGATCCTGGGCTTGGTCCTGGGCTTGATCTGTTTGATCCGTGCGAGCAGTCGGCTGATCCGTCCGGGGGCGGCGGACTGCTGCTGCTGCTCGGGCGACTCGGTCATTGGCGTGCTTCTCTCCTGGTCGAGGGAGCGGAGGCTGGGGCGAGGGCGTGTGCGTACACGTCCATGAGGCGTGCGCTGCTGCGCGCGATGTCGTAGTGGCTGACCGCGGGTGGCGGCACCAGGCGGCGCACTCCGCCCTCCATCTGCTGCCGCAGAGCCGCCGTCAGCTCACCGACGCTGCCGCTGATGCGCCGGGCGCCGGGCGAGTGGCCACGGGGCAGGTCGTCGATGGCGGGGCAGGTGCGGTGGAGTACGGGCAGGCCTGCGGCCAGCGCTTCCACCACGGCCAGGCCGAAGGCTTCCTCGCGTGACGTCGACACGAAGACGTCCATGGCGGAGAGCAGCGCGGGGATCGCGGGGATGGGGGGGCGGGTGTTGGTGTTGGTGCCGGTGTCGGTGCTGTCGCATTCGCCCAGGAAGCGGATGCGGTCCGTGGCTCCCAGGCGCGCGGTCAGCGTGCGCAGTGCGTCTGTCTCGGGGCCGTCACCGGCCAGCAGGAGCCATGCGCCGGGCAGGGCCGCCACCGCGCGGACCAGCACGTCGAAACGTTTTCCGGGGACGATCCTGCCCACGCCGCCGACCACGAACGCGTCGGCCGGTACCCCCAGTTGCGCACGGGTGGCGAGCCGGCGCGTGGCGTCGAAGCGGAAGCGCGCGGCGTCGATTCCGTTCGGTACTACGTGGATTCGCGCCGCCGGTACGCCCCAGTCGCGCAGCCGCCCGGCCACGGTCGCGGAGACGGCGACGGTGGCCGCGCCCAGGCGTTCCGTCCCCAGGTACAGCGCGCGGGCGCCGCGGGTGAGCGGGCGGCCTTCGATCTCCGTCCGGCCCAGCGAGTGCTCCGTGGCGACCGTGGCCCTGACCCCGGCCAGCCGTGCGGCGATCCGCCCGTACACGCAGGCGCGGTACAGGTGCGTGTGGACCAGGTCGTACTTGCCCCGGCGGACCAGTCGGGTCAGGGCGGGCAGGGCCTTGAGGTCCCGGTTGCCCTGTATCCCCAGGTGCAGGACCCGGACGCCGTCCGCGCGCAGGCCTTGGGCCACCGGGCCCGGGTTCGTCAGCGTAACGACGTCGCAGGGCACGGGCAGGTGACGCAGCAGCAGCCGCAGCTGCTGCTCGGCGCCTCCGATGCCGAGTCCGGTGATGATGTGCAGCGCCTTCATCGGACGGCCCCGGGCAGGGTGAAGCGGTGCCGCAGGCGCTTCGCCGACAGGCGCAGGCCGCGGTCGGCGTGGCTGATGTGCGTGCGCGCCAGGGCGTACGGGCCGTGGAGCGGACCGGGGGTGATCGCGAAGCCGTGGGTGTAGCCGGCGGCGCGTACCGCTTCGATCGACCTGCGGTCGGCCTTGCCGTACGGGTAGCAGAAGCTGTCCGGGGCCGTGCCGGTGATCTCCCGGATCAACTCGCGGCTGTGGAGGGTCTCCTGGCGCAGTACGTCGGCGGGAAGGCCCGGCAGGCCTTGGTGGTACAGGCCGTGGGAGCCGATGTGCATGCCCGCCGCCGCCACCTCGCGGATTTCCGCTTCCGTCAGCAGGCGCTTGCGCGGGCCCAGCGGGTCCCACTCGTTGGTTCCGCCGCAGCGGCCGGGCAGCACGAACACCGTCGCCGTGCACTCGTGCCGGCGCAGCACCGGCAGTGCCTCGTGCAGGAAGTCGGCGTATCCGTCGTCGAAGGTCAGGCCGACCAGGCGGGCGGCGCGGCCCGCCGCGTGGGCGCGCAGCAGCGTGCCGGCGTCGACGCCGGTGAGTCTGCGGCGACGCAGCCAGGCCAGCTGCCGGTCCAGCCGGTCGCGGGCGACGGTGATGCCGTACGGGTCGTCCGCCGGGTCGGCCACCGAGTGGTACATCAGGACCCACGGGTGGGCGGAGCGCGGGGGGTGGGGTGCGGGGCGTACGGCGCGGCGGGTCGCCGTTTCAGCGGCCATTACGGAACCTCTGTCGGGTGAGGGCCAGCAGGTGAACGACCTCCGGAGCTCTTACCGCGAGTCCGGAGAGGACGAATACGGTCGGGACGAGTACGCAGCCGGTCGCCACGCTCAGGACGGGAGCGGCGACCACGGGGGCGGCCAGCCAGCCCGCTGCGGCGGCCACCGCCGCGGCGGCCGTCAGGCGGCCCAGGGACGCGGTGACGGCTCGCACCCGGATCGGGACCACGCGCGAGCCGAGGCCGCCGAGGAGGAGCAGCGCCGTCGTACTGATGCCGATGGCGTTGGCGGCCGCGATGCCGTGGACGCCGAAGGGGCCTGCCGCGGCCGCGCCGGCCACGGTGGTGACGGCCAGGCCTGCGGCCATCGCGGCGGCCGGGTACCAGGTGGGGCGGCCCGCGGAGAAGAACGGTCTGCTGAGGGCGCCCACCAGGCAGTGGCCCAGGAGGCCTGCCGCGTACACGCGCATGACGGTTGACGTGGTGGCTGTGTCCTGGGCGTCGAACGCGCCGCGTTCGAAGAGGACTTGGATGAGTTGCGGCGCGTAACCCAGGACGAGTGCCGTGCCGAGGAGTACGACCATCGCGGCCAGGGCCAGGTCCCTTTCGACCCTGCGGCGGGCGCCCTCGTGGTCTCCCTCGGCCATGGCTCGGGCGACCACCGGGTACGTCACCGTGCAGATCATGAGGGACAGCACCATCGGCATCTGCGCGACCTTCTGCGCGTAGTTCAGGTGCGAGATGGCGCCGCCGGGGAGGGACGAGGCGAGGAAGCGCTCGACCAGGACCTGGGCCTGGCGGCTTACCGCGAAGAGGACTACGGGGGCCAGCACTGCCGTGACGAGGAGTGGGGCGGTGGATGTGGTGGTGGCTGTGGCAGGGGTGGGGTGGGGGCGCGGGCGGCGCGTCAGCGTCAGGAACGTGGGGAGCTGGGTCAGGACCATCAGGAGGCTGCCCACGGCCACGCCGGCCGCGGCGGCTCGTACGCCCCAGAAGGAGTGCAGGGTCAGCATCGTGGCGATGATGCCGAGGTTGTACGCCGCGTAGACGCCGGCCGGGTGCAGGAACCTGCCGTGGGCGCGCAGGGCGGCGCTGAAGTATCCGGTGATGCCGAAGGTCAGCACGGTGACGGCCGTCAGGCGGGTGCACTGGGTCGCCAGTTGGGGGTCGCTGAAGCCCGGGGCGAGGATCTGCACGATCCAGGGTGCGAGGAGGAAGAGGAGGCCGGTTACGCAGGCCAGGAGTGCCAAGAGCTTTGGAAGTGTTGACCGGACCAGGGCTCTTACTGCGTGCGGGGCGGTCTGCTTGCGCTGCAGGGCGTAACTGAAGGCGGGGACCAGGAGGAGCGCCATCGCGTCCTCGATCAGGAGGGTCGAGGCCATTTCCGGCACGGTCCAGGCGATCAGGAAGGCGTCGCTGTCCACGCTCGCGCCGAAGAGGTGGGCGATCGCCTGGTCCCGTACGAGGCCCAGAAGTGCGCCTGCCGCGGTCAGGGCCGCGGTGACGGCGGCGGCCCGCGCCAGAAAGCCGCCCAGCTTCGGTGGGGCGGTGCGGCCGGGGGCGGCGGGCGTTGCGGCCGGGCGGGGCGGTCGCGGGGGCTCCGGGGCCGGTGCCGCGCCGGGGCGGCCGTTCTCGGACACCGCGCTCGCGACGCTCGGCCCGCGGGGGCCTCCCTGGCTTCGTGCGGCTGCGCCGGACTCCGTCCGTCGGGCAGGGGCGGCCCCCTGGTCCGGGGCGCCGGCGCCCGGGGCCCCTGGGGGCGCGGGCTTCGGTGTCGGTGCCGCGCCGGGGCGTCTCCTCGGGCGCCGAACGTTCGGGGAGGCGCCGCCTCGTTCGGGCTCGTTGCGTTCGACGCCCTGCGGGGAGCGCCCCGGCACGTCCCCTCCTGGCACCGTGGGACGTTCGGCGGGGCGAGGCTCGTCGAGGGCCGGCGTCGGGTGGGCGGGGGCGTCGGTCATTCCGTCACCTCGGACGGGGCCAGGGCCCACCAGGCCGCGAGGCCCAGGATGATTCCGGTGAGGACGGTCGAGGGGCCGCCGATGTCGGCGTAGAGGAAGTCGACCGTCTGCCAGAGGGTGAGGCCTACTGCCGCCAGGCCGCAGTCCGCGGCTCTGGGCTTTTTGGTCAGGCGCGTGATGCCTGTTGTCAGGATCGCTGCCCAGGCGCCCACGAATGCCGTCAGGCCGATCAGGCCCTGTTCGCTGAGGATGAGGAGGTACATGTTGTGGGGGGAGAGGAGGGGTTGTTTGTGGAATTCCTGGCCCGCCCCTGCGGTGTCGCTGCCCGCGGAGAGGCCGATCGAGGCGTGGGCGTCCCGGTGGGCCGGGAAGGCTTTGAGGCCCACGCCGGTGGCCGGGTTGTCCTGCCACATGCTCGCCGCGGCGGCCCACATCGTGTAGCGGTCGGTTACCGAGCGGTCGGGCGCTTCGGTCACCTCGGTGATGGTGGTGAGGCGTTGGGAGATCATTTCCGAGCCGATGCCGAAGCCGCCGATGAGAATGACCGCGACCGCGGTGAGGGTGGTCAGGGCTTTTACTGCCTGGCGTCGGCCCGTCAGGAGGATCATGGCGAACGCCGCGACCGCTGTGGCGATCCAGGCTCCTCGGCTGAAGGAGAGGGTCAGGGGGACTACGAGTGCCGCTGCTGTGGCGGTCGCGCACGGGCGCAGCCAGCGGGGAGCGTTCTGGGGGGTGCGCAGTGCCAGGGCCAGGGCTGCCAGGAGGCCGTAGGAGACCACTGTGGCCATTCCCATGACGTCGGTGGGGCCGAAGGTGCCCACCGCTCGGATGTCCTCGCCCATGTACGACGCGCCTGTGGCGGTGGCGTACTGGTATACGCCGGTGGCCCCTTGTACCAGGGCGAGGACGACCAGGGCGCCTGTGATGGTGCGGAAGTGGGTCGGGGTGCGGAGGACGATCACTACCGCTGCGGGGACCAGGACGAAGACCTGGAGGTAGCGGACGAATCCGGTGACGGCGGCTGTGGGGTCCGTGGCGGTCGCCGTTGCCACGGCGATCGCTACTGCGGGGATGCCGAGGACCAGCGCGGCCGGGAGCGTGAGCGGGCGTCGGCGATGGTGCAGGACTGCGGCCACGGAACAGATCACCAGGGCGCACGATGCGATGTCCGCCGGGGTGACGTTGGCGGATGTGCCTGCTCCTGCGGACTGGATGGGTACCGCCAGGAGGAGAACTGTGGCGATGAGGGGCAGTAGCGGGACGCGCGGGCGCGGTACCGGTGTGGTCCACAGGACGGTCATGCTCAGCTGCCTCCGAGCCGGAACAGGGAAGCGGCGGTGCGCGTGAGGATGCACACGTCCTGCCAGAGCGACCAGGTCTCGATGTAGTGGTTGTCGAAGCGGGCGCGGTCCTCGATGGAGGTGTCGCCGCGCAGTCCGTTCACCTGGGCCAGGCCGGTGATGCCCACGGGCATCCGGTGGCGGGCCTGGTAGCCGGGGTATGCGTGGCTGAACTTCTTGACGAAGTACGGGCGTTCGGGGCGGGGGCCCACCAGACTCATGTCGCCGCGCAGGACGTTCCAGAGCTGGGGCAGCTCGTCGAGGGACGTGCGGCGCAGGATGCTGCCCGTGACGCTCATGCGGTGGTCGAGGGCGACGCTCCAGCGGGTGGCGGACTCGTGCTCGTCGGCGCGGAGCGTACGGAACTTCAGCAGGGTGAAGGAACGGCCGTCGCGGCCGATGCGCTCCTGGCGGAAGATGACGCCGGGGCCGTCGGACAGGCGTACGGCGAGGGCGCAGACGGCCATGACCGGCGCTGCGGCGAGCAGGGCCACGGCGGCTACGAAGGCGTCCATGGCTCGCTTTGCCGCGCGTGACAGTGGTCTGGTGGGGCGGGTGGGGACTGGTCGTACGGCGAAGCCCCAGAGGTGGTCCTGGGGTGAGGTCGTGGCGGCTGCGCGGCCCTCGAGCTGCCACAGCCGGCAGTCGTGCTCGGCCAGGAGCGCTACGAGCGCGTCGGGGGTCTGATCGGGTGCGTGGGTGATGACCGCGTGGCGTACGGAGTTCTGGATCACCGCGCGGCTGACGTCCTCCAGGGTGGCCAGGACCGGCAGTGGTTCCGCGCCGGTGCCGTCGGTGGGCGTCTGGTCGACTCTGCCGACCGGGCGCATTCCGTACTCGGGCCTGGCGTGCAGGGCCGCTGTGACCTGGTTCGCGACCGGGCCGCGGCCCACGATCAGAGCCGACTGCGGGCGGCGGGCGGCCTTGCGGCGGCGGGCCCGGTAGACGAGGTCGCGGCCGGCGCCGCTCAGGAGTGTCTGTGTCGCCACGGCGAGGGTGAGGGTGCTCCAGGGGACGGCGTGTTCCGGGGCGTACGCCGTGAGGGCCTCTGCCGTGGCGTACCACTGGATCAGGGCGAGGAGGAGGAGTGCGGGGAGCTCGGTGAGTGCGGAGGGGGACAGGCGTCCGCGGTAGAGGCCGCGGTAGGTGTGCAGCGCCAGCATGAGCGCCGCGAGGGGGGCGAAGACCGCTGTCGGCCACGGCATCAGGGCCAGCGTGAGGGCCACCGCGAGCGTATCTGCGGCGATCAGTCCCGCCACGGGGCCGCGTCGGCGGATGCTGCGCGGGGCGCGGGGCGCGGGGCGGCGGCCGGTGGCGCTCCTTGGCGGGTGGACCGACGGCGCGAGGGGTACGGCCGTGGCCTGGGCGGTGTTGGGCGCGAACGCACTCTCCGTCGTCATCGCTCGGTCCTCGTCGTGGGTCGGTGCAGGCTGAGAAGTTCCCGGTAGAGGCGGGAGACGGCTTCGGCCGTCCGGCGTACGTCGCAGGACGACCGGGTGTGGGTCTGGGCGGCGTGGCCGAGGGACTCGCGGAGTCCGGGGTCGGTCAGCAGTGTGGTGAGCGCCGCCACCAGAGCCGCCGGGTCCTCGGGCGGTACGAGGCAGTGGGTTTCGTGGCCGGGCGGCAGGCTCTCTCTGGCGCCGCTCACGTCGGTCAGCACGACGGGCCTGCCGCAGGCCATGGCTTCGAGCGGGGCAAGGGCCATGCCCTCCCAGCGGGACGGGAGCACGACGATGTCGGCCGCGTGGAACCAGGGGCGGGTGTCCCGGCTCGCGCCCGCGAACAGCACGCCGGGCGGGGCGTCCGCCGTCAGCCGGTCGCGGTCCGGGCCGTCGCCGACGAGGACGAGCCGGGCGCCGGGCACCGCCGAGGCCACCTGGTGCCAGGCCCGCAGCAGGATGTCCTGGCCCTTCTGGTGGCACAGGCGGCCGACGCAGACGACCAGCGGGGTTTCGGCCGGCATCCCGGACAGGAGGGGCAGTGCGGCGCGGGCGGGGGCGCGGCTCGCGCCCTCGTCGGGGCGGAAGTGGCCAAGGTCGATGCCGTTGCGGATCACCGACCAGCGGGCGGCGATGCCGGCCTCCTCGCCTGTTCTGCGTTCGGTCTCGCTGACGCAGAGAGTCCTGGCCGTCCACCGGGTTCCGTACTGCTCCCATTTGCGGGCCAGTGCGGCCTCCCGTCCCCGTACGGCTTCGAAGGACCAGGCGTGGGGCTGGAAGACCGTCGCGACCCTGCCGCGTACGGCGAGCCTGCCCGCGAGGCCGGCCTTGGCGCTGTGGGCGTGGACGACATGGGGGCGGCTCCGGCGGATCAGCCGGGCGGCGGTCATGACTTCGCCGGGCAGGGCGGGGCCGGGAGCGCGTTCGGCGTTCCAGGTGTGTACGTGGGCTCCGGCCGCCGCGGCCTCCGAGGCCAGCGCGCCGCCCGGGGGGCACGCCACAACGGTTCGCAGACCTTCGCTCGTCTGCGCTCTGACGAGATCGGTGACAACGCGCGCGACTCCCCCCTCCACCGGCTGAACCAGGTGAAAAACCGTCAGTTGGCCCTGCTCAGTCCAACTTCGTTGCAGCACGTGCGGCTCTCTTCGTACGTGGACCGTAGAAACTGACCGAGAAAGCAACCGCGTATTTCGGCTTTGAAACAAGACGACAAAAGCAGGAGTGAACTTTGTCAGAAAGCCGGTTGGAGAATCACGCTTGGACTCGCCTATGCCGCCATTTGGAGCCTCGGACCGGAAAGGCCGGATCCCGGCATTGACATGCGCCTTCAGCCGTTTACCACCTGTGCGGAAATCACCCATCGGGTGATCGCGTCGCCGGGATTACTCACCCAGGCCGACGAGACGCAGCAGCGCCAGCAGCTCCTGGCGGGCGCCGCGCAGCCGCAGGCGGCAGCCGGCTCTGCGGGCGGTGAGCCGCAGGCGGGCCAGGGCGTCGACGGCGGTGAGGTCCGGGTCGGTCAGTCCGGTGACGTCACAGATGACCTCGGTGGCCGCTCGGTCGCCCAGCAGGTCGTCGAGTTCACAGCACAGGCGAGGTACGTCGGCAGGGGTCACCCGGCCGACGACGACGAGAACGTTCGGCATCGTGGCATCCACATGAGGGAGACCCTGGCCATGGGCGTAACTCATCGGTGGTCGCGGGCAGACGCGAGCGGGGCCGGTGGAATCCACCGGCCCCGCTCGTTCGTACACGGTCTTACGCGATACGGCCCAGCACGATCGGGTTCGGGGTGAACTCCGTGCCCTCGGGGGCCGTCAGGACCCCACCGTTCAGGGCTTCGAGGGCGTACTCGAACCTCGCGGGGGTGTCCGTGTGCAGGGTCATCAGGCGCTGGCCCGCACTGATCTTGTCGCCCGGCTTGGCGTGGAGTTCGATGCCCGCGCCCGCCTGGACCTGGTCCTCCTTGCGCGCGCGGCCCGCGCCGAGGCGCCAGGCGGCGACACCGACGGCGTACGCGTCGAGGGTGGTGAGGACGCCGCTTTCCGACGCGTGGACCACGTGCTGCTCCCGGGCGACCGGGAGGGCCGCGTCCGGGTCGCCGCCCTGGGCCGCGATCATGCGGCGCCAGACATCCATGGCCGAGCCGTCGGCGAGCGCCTTGGCCGGGTCGGCGTCCTTCAGGCCGGCCGCGTCGAGCATCTCGCGGGCGAGCGCGAGGGTGAGGTCGATGACGTCCTGGGGGCCGCCGCCTGCCAGGACCTCTACCGATTCACGGACTTCGAGGGCGTTGCCCGCCGTGAGGCCGAGAGGGGTTGTCATGTCGGTGAGGAGCGCCACCGTGCGTACGCCGTGGTCCGTGCCCAGGCCCACCATCGTGGCGGCCAGCTCGCGGGCGTCCTCGATGTTCTTCATGAAGGCGCCGGAGCCGACCTTGACGTCCAGGACGAGCGAGCCCGTACCCTCGGCGATCTTCTTCGACATGATGGAGGAGGCGATCAGGGGGATCGCTTCCACCGTGCCGGTGACGTCTCGGAGCGCGTACAGCTTCTTGTCCGCAGGGGCCAGGCCGTCGCCCGCCGCGCAGATGACCGCGCCGGTCGAGTCGAGGACGCTCAGCATCTCCTCGTTGGACAGCAGCGCGCGCCAGCCGGGGATCGACTCCAGCTTGTCGAGCGTTCCGCCGGTGTGGCCGAGGCCCCGGCCCGAGAGCTGGGGAACGGCCGCGCCGCAGGCGGCGACCAGGGGCGCGAGGGGCAGCGTGATCTTGTCGCCCACGCCGCCGGTGGAGTGCTTGTCGGCGGTGGGGCGGGAGAGCTGGGAGAAGTTCATGCGCTCGCCCGAGTTGATCATCGCGGCGGTCCAGCGGGCGATCTCGACCCGGTTCATGCCGTTGAGCAGAATCGCCATCGCGAGGGCCGACATCTGCTCGTCGGCGACCTCACCGCGCGTGTAGGCGTCGATGACCCAGTCGATCTGCTCGGGGCTCAGTTCGCCCTTGTCGCGCTTGGTCCGGATTACGGAGATGACGTCCATGGGATTTATCGGGTTCCTTCCGGGGTGCCGGGCGCCAGGTGCTGGGGGCCGAAGGCGTCGGGGAGCATGTCGGCGAGAGTGCGGATGCCGGCCGATGTGTCGAGCAGGAGCGTGGGGCCGCCGAATTCGTAGAGCAGCTGCCGGCAGCGGCCGCACGGCATCAGGGTCCCGCCCCGGCCGTCGACGCACGTGAAGTGCGTCAGGCGGCCGCCGCCGGTGGCGTTGAGCTGCGATACGAGGCCGCACTCGGCGCACAGGGAGAGGCCGTAGGAGGCGTTCTCCACGTTGCAGCCGGTGACGGTGCGGCCGTCGTCGACGAGGGCCGCGGCGCCGACCGGGAAGCCCGAATACGGGGCGTACGCGTGGGACATGGCCGCACGCGCCGCCTCCCGCAGGGCTTCCCAGTCGGCTGTCACCGCGGCGTCCGTCACTTGCCCTGGCCCTTGCGGTAGGGCATTCCGTTGGCCTTCGGCATGCGCAGCCGTTGGGCGGAGAGCGCCAGGACGAGCAGCGTGGTGATGTACGGCGCGGCGTCCACGAACTGGCTCGGGACCTCGCTGGTGAGGGAGTACCAGACGAAGAGGAGCACCGCCGCCACGGCGGAGATCGCCGCGGGCACGTACTTCTTCTTGTACAGCTGCCAGAACACGACGAGCACCAGCAGGATCGCCAGCAGGAGCAGCATCGCGTGGACGTTCTCGGCGCCACCGCGCAGCTTGAGGCTGTCGGTGAAGCCGAACAGGCCCGCACCGAGCGCCATTCCGCCCGGCATCCAGTTGCCGAAGATCATCGCGGCGAGACCGATGTAGCCGCGGCCGCCGGTCTGGCCCTCCTGGTAGATGCCGGTCGCGACGATGGCCAGGAACGCGCCCGCGAGGCCGGCCAGGCCGCCGGAGACGGTGACGGCGATGTACTTGTACTTGTAGACGTTGACGCCGAGGGACTCGGCCGCCACCGGGTTCTCACCGCAGGAGCGCAGCCGCAGGCCGAAGGCCGTGTGCCACAGGATCCAGATGGTGGCCGGGATCAGCAGCAGCGCGACGACGGTCAGCAGGGAGAGGTTCGTGACCAGGCCGCCGAGGACGCCCGCGAGGTCGGAGACGAAGAACCAGTGTTTGCCCTGGATGTCCCGTAGCCAGTCGGAGAGTCCCGGGATGGTGATCTTGGTGATCTCGTCGATGCGCGGGGACTGCTTGGAGGAGCCGCCCTCCGCCTTGTCGAACGTGAAGTTGGACAGGTAGCGGGTGGCGCCCACGGCCAGGATGTTGATGGCCACACCGGAGACGATGTGGTTCACGCCGAAGGTGACGGTGATGACCGCGTGCAGCAGACCGCCGAGCGCGCCGCCCAGGATGCCGAGGGCGACACCGGTCCACGGACCCCACTGGTAGCCGGCGTACGCGCCGAACCAGGTGCCGAGGATCATCATGCCTTCGAGGCCGATGTTGACGACGCCCGCGCGCTCGGCCCACAGGCCGCCGAGGCCCGCGAGGCCGATCGGGATGGCGAGCTGGAGCGCGCCGGAGACCTGGCCGACCGAGGTCAGGTCGTTGGCGCCGCTGATGAGGCGGACCAGCGAGACCAGGGCCAGCGCACCCGCGATGATCAGCAGGATGACGGGTACGGACAGCTTGCGGCGGGCGCTCTTCTTGGGCGCCGCGCTCACGGCGGAGACAGTGCTTGTACTCATTACGCCGCCACCTCCTCACGGTTCTTGCGGGCGGCTGCGGCGAGCTCCTCGCCCACCTTCTGCTGCTGGCGGCGGAGCCCGTAGCGGCGGACGAGTTCGTAACTGACGACGACCGCGATCACGATCAGGCCCTGCATGATCGTGGCGATTTCTTTTTCGTAGCCGTACTGGTCGAGCGCGGCGGACGCCTTGTCCAGGAACGCGATCAGCAGTGCGCTGAAGAGGATGCCGACCGGGTTGTTGCGGCCGAGCAGGGCGATGGTGATGCCCGTGAAGCCGATTCCGGTCGGGAAGCTGAGGCTGTACGTGTGGGTGTCGCCCAGCAGGGTCGGCATACCGGCCAGACCGGCGACACCGCCCGAGATCAGCATTGCGGTGAGGACCATCTTCTTGGCGTCGACACCGGAGGCCGCGGCAGCGGTCGGACTGGCGCCGGTGGCGCGCAGGTCGAAGCCGAAGCGGGTGCGGTTGAGGATGAACCAGTAGACGATGCCGAGCGCGAAGGCGACGAACGTGAAGCCGTAGATCTCGCCCCCGTCGCCCATGCTGACGCTCGGGAACCAGCCGGACTCCGCGATCTCACCCGTGGTCAGGTCGTTGGAACCCTCAAGCTGCACACCGAAGTTGTCGGTGAGGATCAGCCAGGCGATCAGGCTGGTGGCGATCGCGTTGAGCATGATCGTGGAGACGACCTCGCTCACCCCGCGCAGGGTCTTGAGGACACCCGCGATACCGGCCCAGAAGGCGCCGGTGAGCATGGCGACGAGCACGATCAGCGCGATGTGCAGCGGACCGGGCAGCTCGACGGCCGCGCCGACGAGCGCCGCCATCATCGCCGCGAGCCGGTACTGGCCGTCGACACCGATGTTGAACAGGTTCATCCGGAAGCCGACGGCGACGGCGAGCGCCGCCAGGTAGTACGTGCCGGCCTGGTTCAGGATGAGCACCTGGATGTCGGCGTACTGCGCGCTCTCGACCATCAGCGTGTACGGCTCGAACGGGTCGCGACCCGAGGCGAGCAGCACCACCGAGGTGAGCGCGATGGCGACGACCAGCGCGAGCACTGGGCCGGCGAGGCCCAGAATCAGCCGGTCCTTGTCGAATTTCTTCATCAGGCCTCGTCCTCCGGGGCGTGCTCCAGATGACCGCTGGCGGCGCCGGTCATGGCCGAGCCCAGCTCCTCCGGGGTGATGGTCGCCGGGTCGGCGTCCGCGACCAGGCGGCCGCGGTACATGACCCGCAGGGTGTCGGAGAGCCCGATGAGCTCGTCCAGGTCGGCGGAGATCAGCAGTACGGCCAGTCCCTCGCGGCGCGCCTCGCGGATCTGGTCCCAGATCTGCGCCTGCGCGCCGACGTCCACGCCGCGCGTGGGGTGCGCGGCGATGAGCAGCTTGGGTGCGTGGCTCATCTCGCGGCCGACGATCAGCTTCTGCTGGTTGCCGCCGGACAGCGAGGCCGCGGTGACCTCGATGCCGGGCGTACGGACGTCGTACTCGCGCACGATCCGCTCGGTGTCGGTGCGGGCGGCCTTCAGGTCGAGCAGCCCGCGCTTGGAGTTGGGCTTCTCGGTGACGTGGCCGAGGATGCGGTTCTCCCACAGCGGGGCTTCGAGCAGCAGCCCGTGCCGGTGGCGGTCTTCGGGGATGTAGCCGATGCCGCCCTCGCGGCGCTTGCGGGTGGGCGCGTGCGAGATGTCGGCGGTGTCGAGCGTGATGACGCCGCCGTCCGGGTTGCGCAGGCCCATGATCGCCTCGACGAGCTCGGCCTGGCCGTTGCCCTCGACGCCCGCGATGCCGAGGACTTCACCCTTGTGGATGGTGAGGTCGATCCCGGCCAGCACCTCGCGTACGGCGCCGTCCGGGTCGACGGCGTTCAGCTGGAGGTTCTCGATGCGGAGCATCGGTACGTCGGTGACCGTCGACTCGCGGGTCTCGGGCGACGGGAGTTCACTGCCGACCATCAGCTCGGCGAGCTGCTTGGTGGTGGTGTTCGCCGGGTCGGCGGTGCCCACGGTCGTACCGCGCCGGATGACGGTGATGTCGTCGGCGACCGACAGGACCTCGCCCAGCTTGTGCGAGATGAAGATGACCGTCAGGCCCTCGGACTTGAGCTCGCGGAGGTTGGCGAAGAGCGCGTCGACCTCCTGCGGGACGAGCACGGCGGTCGGCTCGTCGAGGATGAGGATGCGGGCGCCGCGGTAGAGGACCTTGAGGATCTCGACGCGCTGGCGGTCGGCCACACCGAGGTTCTCGACCAGGGCGTCGGGGCGCACGTTCAGTCCGTACGCCTGCGAGATCTCCTTGATCTTCGCGCGGGCCTTGTTGCCGATGCCGTACAGCTTCTCGCCGCCGAGAACGACGTTCTCCAGGACGGTGAGGTTGTCGGCGAGCATGAAGTGCTGGTGCACCATGCCGATGCCGCGTGCGATGGCGTCGGCGGGGCTGTGGAAAGAGGCCTGCTCCCCGTCGATGGTGATGGTGCCCTCGTCCGGCTTCTGCATGCCGTAGAGGATCTTCATCAGGGTCGACTTTCCGGCACCGTTCTCACCGACGAGGGCGTGCACGGTGCCCTTGCGGATGGTGATGTCGATGTCGTGGTTGGCGACGACGCCGGGGAAGCGCTTGGTGATGCCGTGCAGTTCTACGGCGGGGGGCGGGCTGGACGCGTTGATGACGCACTCTCCTTGGCGGAAAGGAGCGGGAGGGCGGGCGGGCAGGGGAAGGAGGGCGAGGCAGAGGGCAGGGCGCGGCGAAACTATCGTGCTGCGGGAGCGTCTACGCGCGTAGCTCTGCCGAACGACAAAAAGAGCTGGCCAGGATGCGGCCCGGGGGCCGGAGAGGCGACGGAATCCGCCTCCCCGGTCCCCCGGGTGTCACGTCGTGGCCGGTGGCCCTACGGCGCGGTCTTGACGTTGATCTTGCCGGCGGCGATGTCGGCCTTCGCCTTGTCGACGGCGGCGACGAGGTCCGTCATCTTCTTGTACTCCGGGTTGGAGTCGGACAGGGCGACGCCGCCCTCCTCGAGGCCGTAGCGCACCTCGCCGGACTGCGGCTTGCCGTCCTTCACGGACTTGATCAGGTTGTAGACCGCGTCATCGACGTCCTTGGTCACCGAGGTCAGGATCTTGTCCTTGTACTTCGCCAGACCGGCCTGGTTGTACTGGTCCGAGTCGACGCCGATGGCCCACTTGCCCTTGGTGGCGGCCGCCTCGATCGAGCCGGAACCGGCGAGGCCCGCGGCGTGGTAGATCACGTCGGCGCCCTTGTCGAGCTGGCCCTGGGCGGCGGCCTTGCCGAGGTCGGGCTTGGAGAAGCCGTCGAAGTTCGGCGGCTGCGTCAGGTACTGCTTGAGCACCTCGACCTTGGGGTTGGTGTCCTTGACGCCCTGGGCGAAGCCCGCCTCGAACTTCTTGATCAGCGGGACCTCGACACCACCGATGAAGCCGACCTTGTTGGTCTTGGTGGCCTTGGCGGCGGCGACGCCGGCGAGGTACGAGCCCTGCTCCTCGTTGAAGACCATGTTCGCGACGTTCTTACCGGTCACCGAGGTGTCGTCGATGATGCCGAAGGTGGTCTTCGGGAACTTCGGCGCGACCTTCTTGATGGCCGGGGCGTAGGCGAAACCGACGCCGATCACCGGGTTGTTGCCGGAGCGGGCCAGCTCGGTGAGGCGCTGGACCTTGTCGGCGTCCGACTCGCCCTCGGAGGGCTCCTGGTCGTTGCCCTTGATGTCGAGGTCCTTCTCGGCCTTCGACAGACCGGCGTAGGCCGCGTCGTTGAAGGACTGGTCGCCCCGGCCGCCGATGTCGTACGCGATGGCGGCGCTGGGCTCCTCCGAGCCGGAACCGGAGTCGGACGTCTTGCCACACGCGGTGGCGGAAAGTGCGAGAGCTGTGGACGCGATGGCCACAGTGGCGATCCTGGTTACGCGGCGCAAGGGAGGGCTCCTTCAACCTGACCGAAGCGCCTCTGCCGGCGCTGGTTTCGCGGCGATCGTAACGCGCGTAGATGCCGGATAAGCGACCGTACGACAGCTGTTATCGGATCGTCGTGAACGAAAGGTGCCGTGGCTGATTACGAACGGTGTCCATCGAGCAGCGCGGCGGCGGTGAAGAGTTCGACACCGGCCTCGATGGCCGCCTCATCCACGTCGAAATCACCACGATGCAGGTCACGCCGGGCGGTGTCACCCGGAGTGCGTACGCCCAGACGGGCCATCGCGCCGGGAACCTGCTCCAGGTACCAGGAGAAGTCCTCGCCGCCGAGGCTCTGCTCGGTGTCCTCGACCGCGTGCAGTCCGCGCCTGGCGGCCATGGCGTCGGTGAGCAGCTCGGTGACGGCGTGCTCGTTCACGACCGGCGGGACGCCCCGGACGTAGTTGATCTCCGACTTGGCGCCGTGCAGGGTCGCGATCTCGTCGATCGCGGCATGGATCAGGTCCGGCGCCTCGTGCCAGGCGTCGAGGTCCAGGCAGCGGACGGTACCGGCGAGCTCGGCGCGCTGCGGGATGACGTTGCACGCGTGGCCGGACTCGATGCGGCCCCAGGTCACCGCGAGGCCGGCGCGCGCGTCGACGCGGCGGGCGACCAGCGCGGGGACGTCGGTGGCGACCCTGGCGACGGCCGTGACCAGGTCGGTGGTGAGATGCGGGCGGGCGGTGTGGCCGCCGGGGCCGCCCAGCGAGATCTCGATGCGGTCGCAGGCCGAGGTGATGGGGCCCGTACGCAGACCGATGCGGCCCGCGTCGACCTTGGGGTCGCAGTGCACCGCGATGATCTTGCCGACGCCGCTCAGGCCGCCCGCCTCGATCACGCCGAGCGCGCCGCCGGGCATCATCTCCTCGGCGGGCTGGAAGATCAGCCGTACCGGCTGCGGCAGCAGGCCCTGGCGGTCCAGCTCGGCGAGCACCAGACCCGCGCCGAGGGCCACCGTGGTGTGTACGTCGTGGCCGCAGGCGTGCGCGCGGTCGGGGACGGTGGAGCGGTACGGGACGCCCGCCTTGGTGTCCGGGATGGGCAGCGCGTCGATGTCCGCGCGGATGGCCAGCATCGGGCGTACGCCGCCCGGGCCGGGACGGTTCGTGCCGATGTCGCAGATGAGTCCGGTGCCCGTGGGCAGCACGCGCGGCGCGAGGCCTGCCCGCTCGAGGCGGGCCTTGATCGCGGCGGTGGTGCGGAATTCCTGGTTCCCGAGCTCCGGGTGCATGTGCAGGTCGCGACGGAAGGCGATCAGCTCGAGACGCAGGAGCTCGGGCAGCGTGCCGGGGAGCTGGACCATCCCTGACAGTGCTGCTTCTTCGGACTCGGAGATCAGCTGGCTCATCCCTGAAAGGGTAGGCGCCTTTGGGGGGTGACAAACCAGCGATCAACTAAATTTCAGCCGCATAGGGGAAAGAAAACGGGTCGCGGGGCGCATGAGCGCCGATGACGGTGGGTAAGCTGCGCCGGCTCTGTTCCGGTGGCGGCCTGGCGTTTTCCCCCTTCGCGAGTCGGTTCAGGGGCACGCCCTTCCGTCCACCGGACACACTGTCCCCGTGGGCAAGGTCACATAGGTGACGAAGTAGACATTCAGCCCAGTGCGGGCAGGCGCTGCACATCCCGTGCCGTGGTCGTGACGCCCGACAGGAAGCCCTGGGCGCGGGGCGAGGCCGTGTCGCGCAGCCACAGCGGGTTCACGTCGCAGACCGCGACCCGCACGCCCGTGCCGGCCAGGGCCAGCGGGAGCGTGTGGACCACGGTGGACGGGAAGCTCAGGATCAGCCGGCCGATCGGGCCGCGCCGGGCGATCAGCTCCAGCGGCAGGTCGGGGCGGACGATCTCCAGGCCCGTCTCGACGGCCAGCCGGTGCAGCTTGTCGGCGCTCTCGCGGCGGTGGGCGAAGTAGCGGGTGGCCCCGTGGGCGCGGGCCAGGGCGGTGACCGCCTCGACGTACCGGTCGGGGTCGACGACGCCCGTCTCGACCAGCGAGGTCCCCACGAGGTCGGCCCCTCGCGAGATGCGCGGCGGCCCGAAGCGGGCGCGCGTCCAGCCGAAGTCGTTGGCGGTGACGGTCACCCCCGGGGCGTCCGCCACGGGCATCGAGGTGAAGACCTCGACGCTGCGGGTCCGGGACGGGGTGAGCCGGCGGCGCGCGGCCGCCGAGACCGGCCCGAAGACCAGGTCGCGCGGTCCCCGGCGGCCGCCGCGCCGGTGCCAGCGCACCAGGCGCTCGCCGCCGGTGAGCTGCGCGATGAACTCCATGGTGGCCGTGCCGTCGTCGACGACGACCAGGTCACGGGCGCGGGTGATCGTCAGCAGCAGCTGTACGTACCGCGAGAACGGGTCGCCGATCACTATGCGCCGCGCCCTGCGCAGGGCGGACGCCAGCCCGCCGATGGTCTGGAACGGCGCCCCCGCCCCGCCACGGGCCTCCTCCCACCGCACCCGCATGCCTTCGTGGCGTGCGAGCTCCGCCATGCGCCGCAGCTGGCCGCGGGTCATGGGGTCGGTCGGCGACAGGACGACGACCGTGAGGTCGTTCGCCTTGGAATCCGCCTTCGCGTGAACCCACTCCAGGACGTTCAGGAGCTGGACCGGGCTCTCGACGAAGGCGAGGGTGCCGGAGGCCTCGGTGGCCTCCGTGGCGGGGATGCCGGGGGTGCCGTTCACGGCGACTTCGACCGTCTCTCCGGTCAGACCGCGACGGGCTCGCGGTCGGCGCCCTCGGCGACGACGCCCGCGACGCGGCGCAGCTTCTTCATCGGGCCGAGCTCGGACTCGTACACCTTCTTGACGCCGTCACCGAGGGAGGCCTCGATGGTGCGGATGTCGCGGACCAGGCGGGTCAGGCCGCCCGGCTCGACGGAGGCGGCCTGGTCGGAGCCCCACATGGCGCGGTCGAGGGTGATGTGGCGCTCGACGAACGCGGCGCCGAGGGCGACGGCGGCGAGCGTCGTCTGCAGGCCGGTCTCGTGGCCGCTGTAGCCGATCGGGACGTTGGGGTACTCGGCCTGGAGTGTGTTGATCACGCGCAGGTTGAGCTCCTCGGCCTTCGCCGGGTACGTCGAAGTGGCGTGGCAGAGCAGGATGTTGCTGCTGCCCAGCACCTCGACGGCGTGGCGGATCTGCTGCGGCGTCGACATGCCGGTGGAGAGGATGACCGTGCGGCCGGTCGCGCGCAGCGAGCGCAGCAGCTCGTCGTCCGTGAGGGACGCGGAGGCGACCTTGTGGGCCGGTACGTCGAACTTCTCCAGGAAGGCGACGGCCTCGGTGTCCCACGGGGAGGCGAACCAGTCGATGCCGCGCTTCTTGCAGTACTCGTCGATGGCGCGGTACTCGTCCTCGCCGAACTCGACGCGGTGACGGTAGTCGATGTACGTCATGCGGCCCCACGGGGTGTCGCGCTCGATGTCCCACTGGTCGCGCGGGGTGCAGATCTCCGGGGTGCGCTTCTGGAACTTGACCGCGTCGCAGCCGGCGTCGGCGGCGGCGTCGATGAGCGCGAAGGCGTTCTCGATGTCGCCGTTGTGGTTGATGCCGATCTCGCCGGTGACGTAGACGGGGTGGCCGGGGCCCGCGGTCTTGGAACCGAGGGTACGCAGGCGCGAGTTGGTGCTCATGTGGTTCTTTTCCTAACGGGAGGTGAGTTACGGGGTGGGGGCGAGGGACGGGGTGGGGCTGAGGGACGGGCCGAGGGACGGGCCGAGGATCCAGGTGGCGATCTCGCGGATCGCGCCTTCGCCGCCCGGGACGGCCGTGACGGCACGGGCTGCGCCGCGGACCGTGTCGTGGGCGTTGGCGACCGCGACCGGCCAGCCCACGAGGGCCAGGCAGGACAGGTCGTTGACGTCGTTGCCGGCGTAGAGCACGCGCTCGGGCGCGACGCCCTGCTCCTCGCACCACTGCTTGAGGGCGAGGTCCTTGCGGTCGATGCCGTGGAGCACGGGGATGCGCAGCTTGCGGGCCCGTGCGGCGACGACCGCGTTCTGTTCCGTGGACAGGATCAGCAGCTTGAGCCCCGAGTTGCGCAGGGCCGCGATGCCGAGCCCGTCGCCGCGGTGCACGGCGACGAGTTCGCGTCCTTCGGAGTCGATCAGCACCCGGTCGTCGGTCTGGGTGCCGTCGAAGTCGATGACCACCGCGTCGATGTCGTCGCGGGTGGGGAGGTCGGTGCCCGGTGCGTCGAGCAGCGGCGCCAGGGCGCGGGCGCGGGCCAGGTCGTGGGGGTCGTCGATCTCCAGGACGCGGGCCGGGTCCGTGACGACGAGCGCGGTCCGCCCGAAGAAGCGGTGCCCGGCCTTCCGGAATCCGGCCGCGTCCATGGCGTACGCCGCACCGGTCTCCAGGAAGTCCTGCGGACGGTCCTGGCGACGGGGGCGGAAGCTCTTGTCGTGGTTGACGCCGGTGCCGCCTGCGGCGGCGGTGGGGTGGCCTCCAGTGGCGCCCGGGCCGCCCTCCGCGCCGGCAGTCGCGGAGTGGCCCACCATGGCGCCCGGGCCGCCACCCGCGCCAGAGAGTGCCTCGGCGGCCGTGGCCGCCGCATGGGCTGCCGTGTCGGCGCCCGTCGGGCTCTCCTCGGCCTCGCGCCACACGAAGCCGTGGAACGGGGCCACCGTGTGGGCCGTGTCCGAGCCGTCCTCGACGACCGCCACGCAGACGCCGTCGACGTCCTCGCTGGTCAGGAACGGGCTTGTGCACTGCACCAGCAGCACCACGTCCACCACCGCGCCGTGCGTCGCCTCGTGGGTGTCCATGGCGTGCAGTACGGCCGCCTCGCTGGTCGCCGTGTCCCCCGCGATGTCCGCCGGGCGCAGCGCCACTTCGGCGCCGGCGCCCCGCGCCGCCGCCGCGATGGCGGGGTCGTCGGTGGAGACCACGACGTCCGTGACGTGGCCGGCGCCCAGGCACGCCCGGACGGCGCGCGCCACGAGCGGCACGCCCCCGACCGGGGCGAGGTTCTTCGCCGGTACTCCCTTGGATCCGCCGCGAGCGGGGATCACGGCCAGTACGCGGCGTACGGGCTCGGTGTCGGTCTGCGGCCGGCTGCTCATAGTTCTCCCATGCGGCGGATTACGGGCGCCACGCGCTGCACCCCGTGGCGGTACGCCCCCCGCGCCGCCTCCCGTACGGCGTCGCGCAGGACGCGGCGTACGCCGGTGACGTCGGTGGTGGTCCGCGTGCCGTCGAGGCGGTGGCGGGCGAGGATGCCGGGGAGGTAGCCCGGCGCGGTGGCGGAGGTGTAGTAGGGGGCGATCGGCGGGAGGCCGGGGCGCTCCAGGAGTGCGGTGACCCGCTTGCGAACGGCGTCGAAGGCGGTCTCGTACGAGCCGTCCGCGGCCACTCCCTGCGCCGCGAGCCACTCCTCGTCGGCCCGCGGCCGGTGACCGGCGTCCAGCTGGTCCCAGGAGGCCAGGCATCCGGAGCCCAGGAAGTGGTGGTTGCCGAGGACCTCGCGCACGCCCAGGTCGGTGAGGACGGCGGTCGGGATGCGGCGGTGCAGGGACTCCAGCGCGGCGGTCGAGCTGACCGTGACCAGGAGGTCGGTGCGGTCCAGGACCTCGCCCATGTGCCCGTACACGAGGCGGAAGTTGGGCGGAACTCCGCCTTCGGTCCGGGCCACCAGCTTCTGGTAGGGCAGTTCCTCGATGTGCGTGGTGTGCTCGCCCGGCTTGCTGCGGAGCTTGAGCAGCACCTCGCGGCCGGGGTGCAGCCGGGCGTGCTGGACGAGCCTGCGCAGCAGGTAGGCGCGGTCGGCGCGGGACTGCGGAACGGAGGGCTGGGCGGCGAAGACGACGGTGCGCGTGTCCGTACCCGTGTAGCTGTCACCGCCGAGGAACGGCAGCGCGGCCTCCGTCACGGCCGAGGCGTCGGCGCCCACTCCTTCGTACACCGCGCGGAAACGTTCCGCGTCATGGCGCGAGTTGGCGATGACGATGTCCGCGCCGTGGCGCAGCAGCAGCCCGTCCGCCAGCTTCTCGTAGACGACGCCGACGTAGCCGGTGCCGATGACGGGCCGGCGCTCGGTGCCCGGCCACAGCGGCGCGAGGCCGTGCAGCATCGCCTGTACGGCTCCCCCGACGAGGGCGAGCAGGACGACGTCGTACGGCTCGTGCTCGACCTCCCCGATGAATTCGGCGGCGGTCACTTCCCGCACACCGTCGACCGGCACGCCGACCTCGGCGAGCTGGCGCGGTGTGGGGGTGGCCCGGCCGCGCAGCAGGAATCCGTCGATCCGGGATTCCGGCGCGATACGGCGGGCGGTGAGGGCGCCCCATTTCCATCGCGTATCGGAATCGGCGATGACGGCGATCCGCAGGGCTTTGCTGGTACTTGCTGGCACACCGAAGAAACTAGGGACGCATTCCGATTGACGGCCCAACTCAGCCGCAACAAACGGTTAACAGCACATCGACGATCGGCGTCGGCGCCCGGAAAGCAGGCAGGTTAACCATTCCGCCATTCTTCGTTCACCCGCCATCTCTCCGGGGGTCGCAACGAATGCCGTGGCACGCCCTAGCGTCGCCGAGGTGGTCAAGCTCTCTGTCGTCGTGCCGTTCTTCAACGTGCAGACATACGCCCCGGACACCCTTCGAAGCCTGCGCGCGAACGCCCGCGAGGACTTCGAGTTCATCCTCGTCGACGATTGTTCGACCGACGGAACGCCGGAGATCCTCCAGCGCGCCGAGCGCGAGCTCCCGGGGGCGGTCCTGGTCAGACACGAGACCAACGGTGGCCTGGCCACCGCCCGCAACACCGGACTCGACGCGGCGCGCGGCGAGTACCTGACCTTCCTCGACGGCGACGACTGGCTGGCCCCCGGCCATTACGCGCGTCTCCTCGCCGCCATGGAGGAGCTGGGCTGCGACTTCGTGCGTACGGACCATGTGCAGTGCACCGGGCGTACGCGCACGGTCCACCGTGTCCCGCACGGCAGGCGCGGCGTCGTCATGTCGCCCCGCGACGCGATCCTGCCCGCCAGCCGCTCCACGTCCGTCGACTACGCGTTCGCGTGGGCCGGCATGTACCACCGCAGGCTCGCCGACCGGGGGCTGCTGCACTTCACCGACGGCCTGCGCACGGCCGAGGACCGGCCGTGGATCTGGCGGCTGCACCGTGAGGCCGAGAGCTTCGCGGCGCTCGGCACGCTGGGCGTCTTCTACCGGCGGGGCGTCTCGTCCTCGCTGACGCAGATCGGCGACGTACGGCAGCTCGATTTCATCCGGGCCTTCGACCAGGTCATCGAGGAAACGGCGAAGGACCCGGACGCGGACCGGCTGCTCCCCAAAGCCGTACGCACGTACTGCGCCATCATTTCCCACCACCTGGGAAGCATCGAAAGGTTCGAACCGGCCGTGGCACGGAAATTGCGGACGATGAGTACGGCGGCGCTCAAGCGGATGCCGCAGGATTTCCTCAAGGACGCGCTGGATTCCATGGACATGGAGCGTTCGGGGCGACTGCGCCGTCTGCGCCGCCGTCCCGCGCCCGCCGGCTCGGCCGCCGCGCCGGAGGTCGCTGCCTGATGCCCACCACGCAGATCTTCTTCGCCTCCACGCTGTACGGCGCCGCCACGCTCGCCGCCGCGATCGACAGCGACTGCTTCGGTCCGGCCGGGCGGCGGCTGCTCCTCGTCAGCAACAACGCCACGACACCCGAGACGACGCCCGCCCTCGACGAGATGCCGGGCTTCGAGCGGCTGCGGGGCCGCTTCGACGACGTACTGTCCTGGAACGAGACCATCGCCCCCTTCCACCCCGGCGCCTGGTCCCCGCGCACGGACGACATCCCGCTGTGGGAACGCCACTTGCGGCTGCTGTGGGGGCTCGGCGACGACACCGTGGAGCTGTTCGTCGAGTCCATCCAGGTCAACCCGGCGCTGGCACTCGCCCAGCTGTTCACCGACGCGCCGGTCGAGGTGTACGCCGACGGGCTGATGAGCTACGGCCCGACCCGCAACAAGATCGACCCGCTGGTCGGCACGCGCGTACGCCGTCTGCTTCACCTGGACCTGGTGCCGGGCCTGACTCCGCTGCTGCTGGGGGAATTCGACGTACCGCCGGAGCTCGTACCGACGGAGGCCTTCCTCAAGGTCCTGACCGAACTGACGGGCGACGAGAGCGACTTGGACCTGCCGGCCGACTCGGCTCTCCTCCTCGGCCAGTATCTTTCCGCGCTGTCGATCCTCACCGCCGAGGAGGAGGAGAACCTCCATGTCACGATGTTGCGCGGGGCGGTCGCCCGTGGCCACCGGCAGATCGTCTTCAAGCCGCACCCCACCGCCCCGGCCCGCTGGTCGCGGCTGCTGGAGCGCGAGGCACGGACGCTCGGTGTCGAACTCACCGTCCTGGACAGCCCGGTACTGGCCGAGGTGCTCTACCAGCGGTTCCGTCCCGCGCTGGTGGTCGGGTGCTTCTCGACGGCGCTGATGACGGCAAGCACGTTCTACGAGATCCCGGTGGCCCGGACCGGGACCGACGTACTGCTGGAACGCCTCTCGCCGTACCAGAACAGCAACCGCGTACCGGTCACGATCGTCGACGCGCTCGTCCCCGACCTGGCGGAAGGCGCCTCGCAGCCCGCTCCGGACGACCTGGCCGGACTCCTGCGGGCGGTCGGCTTCGCGATGCAGCCGCAGATCCGCGCCGACCTGCGGCCGGCGGCCGAACGCTTCCTCGCCCAGCACCTCAAGGGCGGCACCTGGCGGTATTTCAAGCGCCGCCGGCTGACGACGCTGGCGCTGCCGGGCGCGATCCCGAGGAAGTTCGCCTTCATCCCGCGCAGCCCGGGGCTGCGGCGGGTGGTGCGCAGGGCGCGGTCCCTGAAGAAGGCGGCGCTGCGGAGGGCGGCGACCAGCTGAGGCAAACCGGCGGAGGGCGGGCCACTGGTCAGTGGCCCGCCCTCCGTTCGTACTCAGGCAGCCGGGCGGCGCCCGAGGATCACCCTCAGATCCGCCGCGTTCGCCTCGGTCACCTTCCACAGCTCCTGCTGCCGGCCGTGCACGTCGGCCACCGACGCCGCGTGGTCGTCCAGCAACCCCAGCGCGCGCTCGGTCAGTACCGCGCCGAGGTTCTTGTCGTGTACGGAGATGCCCCACTCGGGCCGGTCGATGTCGGACAGGAAGTACGCCATCTTCGGGTGCGAGATGAGGCTGATGATCGGCGTACCGCAGCCGAACGGGATCATCCCCGCGTGGCCGCGCATCCCGATGACCAGCTTGGTGCGGGCGTACGTGTCCCTGATCGCGTCGTTGTCGAAGTCGTACATCGGGATGACCGGCAGCGAGACGCCGTGCTCGCGCCGCAGGTCGAACGCGATCTTCTCGTCGTCCAGCGAGTGCGCCACGCACTTCACCTCGGCGTGCGCGCCGAGCACCCGCACCGCCTTCGCCATCTCGGCGAGGAAGTGGCCGTAGTCGTGCCCGAAGCGCAGGCCCGCCCGGTCGTACGCCGCGTTGATCAGCACGGTGTTCTCACGGTCGAGCGGGTCGGTCCAGCCGTCGACCAGCTGCCGGGTGACAGTGGTCGGGCAGGGCTGGAAGCGCACCTTGTCGTGCAGCTCGGCGGGGAGCAGCGCGCGTACCTTCTCGATCGAGCCGTGGTTTCGCAGCCCGAAGAAGGAGGCGCGCTCGACGAGGGCGCGCAGGGCGGTGTTGAAGCGCCCGGCGCGGTAGGACTGGCCGTCGAATGCGTTGAAGCCGACGGCGTACACCATGACGGGTACGTCGATACGGTTCAGCAGCCCGTCCGGGACGTTCCACTGCCAGGCGCTGTTGCCGTTGGGCGCGGTGTCGGGGATGAACAGTCCGCCGCCGCCGATGACCAGGCCGCGCCGGGCGTTGACCCGCTCCAGGGCCGCCTCGTCGAAGAGCCGGTGGGCGTGGACCGAGTGCCAGGCGCGCGGGCCGGTGTCGGCGTCGAAGGCCAGCCGTACGCTCTCCGGCAGCAGCTTGTCACCCGCGTTGCCCTGCCGCTCCATGTAGAAGGCGACGTGCGCGAGCTGCTCGGCCGCCACCCCCTCCTGCGGAGCCTGCGGGCTCTGAGTACGCCGCTGCATCAGCCGGCTCGCGCGGTGGGTCGGGTCGACCCGCAGCCCGTCGAGCGCGTGCTGCTGCGCCGCTTCGTCGTCGCCGTGGATCCAGGCGATCTGGGCGAGCCGGCCGAAGGCGGTGGCGGCCCGGTTCGGGGCGGCGGTGGCCAGCAGCAGCTGCGCCCGGGCCTCGTCGTAACGCGAGACGCTCATCAGCGCGTGGCCCAGCACCTCGTGCGGCCAGGCCGAGTCCAGCGGGATGCGTACGCGCCCGAGCAGGTCCACCGCTTCCTGGTACTCGCCCGCCGCGATGTGGGCGGCGGCGACTCTGCGGGCGCTTTCGACATCACTCGTACGCTCGACGTGCGGGGTGCCGAAGTGCACGAGCAGGTCGTGGTGCAAGCCCTTGCCCAGCGCCAGGTAGGCGGCGTGGAACTGCGCGTCGGAAAACTCGAACTCGCGCCAGCGTTCCTCGGCCTTGGCGTATCCCGACTCGCCGCCCTGCCAGGGCTTGTGCCGCCCGGTGAAGTGCAGGATCGCGGTGTCGTCCGGCACGGGCAGGTCGCCGGACAGCCGCCGCTTGACGAAGTTGTAGCGGGCGTCGAGCTGGACGAAGTCCCCGTCGAGTACGGCGTTGAGGATGCCCTGGTCGTGCTTGTCGAGCTCGTAGTCCCCGCTGCGGCCGACCTGGTCGATGCGAGCGCAGAACTCATCACTCAGATACTCGCGCTGAATCACCAGCAGCCCGCTGTTGAGCTTGTGCTGCCCGTAGAAGAACTGCGGTACGGCGGCCAGCCCTTCGCGCAGCTTCAGCAGTTCACCCAAATCCCCCAGCACCACCATGTCGGTGTCCAGGGTGATCACGGTGTCGTAGTCGCGGATGCGGAAGACGTCGAGGATGAAGTAGGCCTTGCGGACCAGGTAGTTGTCCTGGTCCCCCTTGGCGTACGAGTCGTAGCGCGCCGCATCGACGCGGCGCAGCTCGATGCGCGGGTGCAGGGCCCGTATTCGGGCGACGGACGAGGGCTTCAGATCGTCGTGCAGGACGATGAAGTCCTCGCACAGCCCGGGATTCGACAGTGCGAGACTACGCAGGAGCACGAGGAAGCCGGGCAGGTAGTTCTCGTCGACGAAGCCGGCGAAGGCGATGCGGCGCTTGCCGGTGAGGGCACTGGTGGTGGATGTCATCGCAGGGAGATCCTCATGTCACTGACGCTCTGGGCGCGTTCCATGACCCACGCCTTTTCGCTGGTGTATTCGTGCACGGAGGTGATGGGCATGCGCATCGCCTCCTGGAGGCGGTAGGCGCCGCTCTCGTAGAAGTCGAAGCCGATGAGGTCGAGCGTCGGGCTGACATCCAGGAAATCCAGCAGCCACAGCATGTTGAAACCGCTGGTGGGGATGGACGACCACACATCCGTCCCGACCTTGCCGACATTGCGCAGCGGCCAGCGCAGCGACTCGTCGCCGAGGTACTTCTGGGCGCCCGGCACCAGCCGGTTGCGCAGCGAGTGCTTCCAGTCGCCGGAGACGCCGCCGAACACCAGCCGCGTCATCACCGGCTGGTCCCAGTTGAAGCCGTGCTTGTGGATGGTGGCGTGGATGTCCGTACGCCGGCCGGTCGCCGCCGCGTCGATTTTGTACGAGTTGAAGCGGACGACGAGGTCGTAGGCGTCGATCTCACTTCCCAGCGAGCTGCGCCCCACCCGCTGAGAGTTGGCTATGAGGCAGATGGCCTTGCCGGCGATCTGGTTCCGGAACTCCCCCAGGCTGATCCACTCCACCCCGCCGAAGGTCGGGTCGGCGACCGGCCCCCGCATGCGGTTCCTGCGCTGCTCGGCGTAGAGCGTGATGAGCTCCCGCAGTCCGGAGGCCTCACCCCCATTGGCCCCGATCCGCAGGTCGAGATACTGACCGACAGCCGCCTGGATCTCCTGCCCAGGGCTTTTGCCCCGCTCCATGGCAAGCAGCGCACCGACGAGCCGCGCCTCGCCCTGTTCCCACTCCCCACGCCCGTGCAGCGCGAGCCCTTCGGCCCAGACATCGGTGGCGGGCCCGGCGGAGTACTTCCCGGCCCTCGGGCACTCGCGCTCCAGCAGCCGCAGCAGCTCGTCCTGCCGCCGCCCGCCGACCCGCATACCGGCGATCTTGGGTGCGACCCCGAACCCGTCGTCGTCCGTGAGGCTGAGGTAGCGCTCGTACGCCTCGACGGTGGCGGCCTCGTCCCCGATGGCCTCCAGCGTCCGCGCGCGCAGCCGCCACCCGGCCCGCGAGTTCTGCCGCCGGGTCAGCACGGTGTCGCTGATGACCATGGCCAGCCTCAGCTCGTCGTCGTAACCGCACTCCAGAGCCTTGCTTCCGACGGCCAGCAGCGCGTCGAGCAGCTCACCGCTCAGCGCGTCGGCGGGACCGGCGGCCGTGCCTTTGGCGGCACGCCGGATGAGGGCGGTGGCACCGGAGGCGGCGGGGCCGGGCGCCGTCTCCTGTGCCATGGCCTGGACGGCCAGCAACTGCCGCAACCTCTCGGCCAGTTCCGTACGCCGACGATCCAGCCCGGCGACCAGCTTGCCGCTGTGCACGGCGCACGCGCGCAGGCATTCGTCGAGCCCGATCGGCTTGATCCCGGCAGATGACTCATGCGGTGACTGGCCGTCCGGCGCGCCGGTGGGGTTCTCCCCGTCGCGCGGTCTCGGCCATCGGTTGCGGGCCTTCGTCATGATGCTCCAAGGTCTTTCGCCCCGCTGACAGGTTGCGGGTCCGCGTCACCCTAGGAACCCCGCACGACCCCCGGGTGAACTCTCCTCGTCGGCCGGGAAAACTGCTTGCCCCGCCCGGGCGGCCCTTGGCCGCAGCACCCCGGCGCCCCGGCGGTGAGCCGCAGTGCGGCGACCTCGCGGGCGTGCCCAGCACGGAACGTAACCCGTCACTGATCGGCACCTGTATCGACATGATCGCCAGGGTAGGACTCGGCGCGGCACAACACCGTTGACCTCAAGCGCTCTTGAGGTCCTACGGTCGTCCTCATCAGCCGGGCAAGGGAGATGAGGACCAGCCATGGAGTACTCGCACGACGACGCGGGACTCGCGCGCCAGCCGATCGGTTACTGGAGCTGGGCGGCCCACAAGGCGGTCGTCACCCACATCCGGGCCGCCCTCGCGGAACTCGGCCTCAACCAGCCTCAGTGGTGGGTCCTCAGCCGGCTCGTCGGCCATTCGGAAGGAGGCAGGCCGCGCGCGGAGGTGGTGGCCTTCCTGGAGGGCTACCTGGACGTGGGCGTCGCCCTGGAGGACGAGATCGACGCCCTCGCGGCCAGAGCCCTGATCACCCAGGACGACGACAAGCGCCTGCGCGTCACCGATGCGGGCCGGGCGCTCCAGGCAACCACCGCCGCGCGCCAGCAGGTCCTGCGCACGGAGATCCACGCCGACATCACGGACGAGGAGTACGTACGTACTCTCAAAGTCCTCCAGCGCATGATCCACAACGCGGGCGGCCAGGCCTGGCACCACTGAGTGGTCAGACGCTGCTGACCGACAGCTTGGCCGCGAAGCCCAGGAACAGGGCCCCCGCCGCCGAGGTCGCGCCCGCCGACAAGCGCTTGCGGCGGCGGAAGGCGGCGGCCAGGCGGGTGCCGCCGAAGATCAGGGCCGAGAGGTAGAGGACGCTCGCGAGCTGGGCGAGGCTGCCCAGTACGACGAAAGACAGCGCGGGGTGTGCGTACGCCGGGTCGACGAACTGAACGAAGAAGGAGATGAAGAAGAGGATCGCCTTCGGGTTGAGCAGGCTGATCACGAACGCGCGGCGGTACGGACGCTCGGCGGCCGGAGCCACGTCCGCGCCCTCCGTACCGGTGTCCGTGCGCTCGTGGCGGCTGCGCCACATCGACCAGGCCGCGCGCAGCATCCCGATCGCCAGCCAGGTCAGATAGCCGGCGCCCGCGTACTTCACGATCCCGAACAGCAGCGGGTTCGCCTGAAGCAGCGAGGCCACACCGGCGGCGGACAGCACCATCAGCACGGCGTCACCGCACCACACGCCCGCGGCGGCCGTATAGCCCGTGCGTATGCCGCGTCGCGCCGCGACGGACAGGACGTAGAGGGAATTAGGACCCGGCAGAAGAATGATCAGGACGAGCCCGACGAGGTAGGTCGGCAGATCGGTGACACCCAGCATGGGCGGAGTGTCGCATGTACGTACGACACTCCGCCTCTGTGTTTCACATGCCAGGCGGGCGGGCGGCGGCTGTCAGTCCTGGTCGCCGTCGAGAAGGCGGTCCGCCGATAGCTCCAGGGTCACGCCGACGGAACGCGGCAGAGGGACCGACTGGCCGCGCTTGTACGTCGCGACCGTGCCGTACTTGTCGCCCTCGGGGTCGGTGTGCACCAAGACCTGGTCATGCTTGCGGTCCACGACGATGTACACGGGAATGCGTGTCTCGGCGTAGATCTCGGGCTTTGCCCTCGGGTCAGTACCCCAATTCGCGGAGGTGACCTCCATGACCAGGCGGAATACGTGGGGCGCATAGCAGTTTTTCTCGACGAGCGCGTCCTGGAAGTCGGCATCGACGATGGACAAGTCCGGGATCGCGTAGTCACCGGGCCCTGTCGGCAGCCATAGACCGATCCCAGGGCCCATCCGGAGACCGGCTTCATTGCCTCCGGCCCGCCGGAACTCGTAAATCACGTCGGCCAGCGTCAGCTGATGCGGACCGTCCGGCGGTGGCGTCACAAGAATGCTCCCCTTGAGGATCTCCACGCGGTGTCCGGGCAGCCAGCTGGAGAGACGGTCAGCAGCCTCGGCAGTCGTCATCTCACGCTCTATTACAGCCACGGGACCTCCTTCTTCAGGGATCACTGTCTACGAGCGTAGCCGCTGGCACCGGAATACCGCCCGGCGTCACCCGATGGGGTAGCCCTCAGAACGCGTTCGTCGGCACGTACGTCCCCCACACCTCCCGCAGCGCGTTGCACACCTCGCCGACCGTCGCCCGCGCCCGCAGTGCGTCCTTCATCGGGTACAGCACGTTGTCCGTGCCCTCCGCCGCCTTCTTCAGCTCCACCAGCGCCGTGTCCACCGCCGCCTGGTCGCGCTCCGCGCGCAGCTTCGCCAGGCGGGCCGCCTGCTGGGCCTCGATCGCGGGGTCGACGCGCAGCGGCTCGTACGGCTCCTCCGTCTCCAGCTGGAAACGGTTCACGCCGACCACGACACGCTCGCCGCTGTCCGTCTCCAGGGCGATGCGGTACGCGCTGCGCTCGATCTCGTTCTTCTGGAAGCCGCGCTCGATCGCGTTGACCGCGCCGCCCATGTCCTCGACCTTCTCCATCAGCTCCAGCGCGGCGGCCTCGACCTCGTCCGTCATCTTCTCGACGACGTACGAGCCTGCGAACGGGTCGACGGTGGCCGTGACGTCCGTCTCGTACGCGAGAACCTGCTGCGTGCGCAGCGCGAGGCGGGCGCTCTTGTCGGTCGGGAGCGCGATCGCCTCGTCGAAGGAGTTGGTGTGCAGCGACTGCGTGCCGCCGAGGACGGCCGCCAGTCCCTGGACGGCGACGCGCACCAGGTTGACCTCCGGCTGCTGCGCGGTCAGCTGCACGCCGGCCGTCTGCGTGTGGAAGCGCAGCATCAGCGACTTGGGGTTCTTCGCGCCGAACTCGTCACGCATGACCTTCGCCCAAATGCGGCGTGCGGCACGGAACTTGGCGACCTCTTCGAGGATCGTCGTACGCGAGACGAAGAAGAAGGACAGGCGCGGCGCGAAGTCGTCGACGTCCATGCCCGCCGCGACGGCCGTACGGACGTACTCGATGCCGTCGGCGAGCGTGAACGCGATCTCCTGCGCGGGCGAGGCACCGGCCTCGGCCATGTGGTAGCCGGAGATCGAGATCGTGTTCCACTTCGGGATCTCGGCCTTGCAGTACTTGAAGATGTCCGCGATCAGGCGCAGGGAGGGCTTGGGCGGGAAGATGTACGTCCCGCGCGCGATGTACTCCTTGAGCACGTCGTTCTGGATCGTGCCGGTGATCTTGTCGGCCGGTACGCCCTGCTCCTCGCCCACCAGCTGGTACATCAGCAGCAGGAGCGCGGCCGGCGCGTTGATCGTCATCGACGTCGAGACCTTGTCCAGCGGGATGCCGCCGAACAGGACGCGCATGTCGTCGATCGAGTCGATCGCGACCCCGACCTTGCCGACCTCGCCGCTCGCGATCGCCGCGTCGCTGTCGTGGCCCATCTGGGTCGGCAGGTCGAAGGCGACCGACAGGCCCATCGTGCCGTTTGCGATCAGCTGCTTGTAGCGGGCGTTGGACTCGGTGGCGGTACCGAAACCGGCGTACTGGCGCATGGTCCATGGTCGGCCCGTGTACATGGACGGGTACACGCCGCGGGTGAAGGGGTACGAGCCGGGCTCGCCCAGCTTCTCCCGGGCGTCCCAGCCCTCCAGGGCGTCCGGCCCGTACACCGGCTCAATAGGCAGTCCCGACTCCGACTCGCGCGCCATCTGCTGTGCCTCCCGCTGAACGTACTGGCTGGTAATTAACCGACCCTCGCGACGGACTGTAGCGGCGGGCGTGCGGCGGGTGGAGAGCCGCAGGCTGGGACCTTGCTCACAACGTCGCTCTTCCCATCATGCGGGGGCTTTCGCAACCGGGCAGAGCGGGAAAACAGTCTCCAGGGAGATACGAGACACCGGGGGCGGGGATGGACAAGAAGCAGCGGTACGGCGGCCCCATACGCAGAGGGGTGGCGGTGGCCGCCGTCATGGCCGTGACGGCGGGGTGCACGGCGCAGGCGACCGGGCCGGGAACGGCGCCGGGCGGACCGAAGCCGGCGGCGGCTGCGGCCCACGGGCCGGCGAAGTCGTCGCCCGGCGCAGCTCCGGCGGCGAGCACCTCGAAGGCACCCCACGAGCCACCCACACCACCACCAGCACCACCAGCACCACCAGCACCACCAGCACCACCAGCACCACCAGCACCACCAGCACCGAAGATCCTGCTGACGCACGGAGCCGATGGAGCTCAAGTACGCGAACTCCAGGCCAGGCTCCGCCAGATCGCCCACTTCAACCGCACCCCCACCGGCCACTACGCCACTGTCACCGCTGCCGCCGTGTCGTCCTTCCAGGCCAAGCGCGACCTGCCCCGTACGGGCACGACCGACACCGTCACCTGGGACAAGCTCCTCGGGATGACCAGGAAGCCGACGCGCGCCGAACTGCACCCGACGACCGCCAACCCGGTCGCCGAGCCCGACCCGCGCTGCATGACGGGCCGGGTGCTGTGCATCAGCAAGACGAGCCGCACGCTGTCGTGGATGGTGGAGGGGCGGGTGGTGTCGGCGATGGACGTGCGGTTCGGATCCCAGTACACGCCCACCCGCGAGGGGACGTTCAGCGTGTACTGGAAGTCCCGGCACCACGTTTCGACGCTGTACGACAGCCCCATGCCGTACGCCCTGTTCTTCAGCGGCGGGCAGGCCGTCCACTACTCGTCCGACTTCGCGGCCCGCGGCTACAGCGGCGCGTCGCACGGCTGTGTCAACGTCCGGGACGAGGGAAAGATCGCGAGCCTGTTCGCGCAGGTGCGCAACGGCGACAAGGTCGTCATCTACTGGTAGACGGCGAAAGAGAAGAATTAAGTGGCGCGGGCGGGACCGGGGGAACGTGTCCCGCCCGCGCCTGTTGCGCGGAGCCGAAGGTACGGGGGGAACCCCCGGCTCGTCGCGCTGCCGATGACCAGTCGGCTCACTCTGTACTGCGTCACCCACTCGAAAAACGTCACACCACCGCCGACACGAAACCGAAAGCGCTGGTCAGGACTCCGGGCTCCCCGACCCCGCCTCGCGTTCCACGGTGCCGGGAGGGGACGTGCAGGGGCACGCCCGCAGGCCCCCGGTCTCGCATGCGCGGTGCCGGGAGGGGACGTGCAGGGGCGCTCCCCGCAGGGCGTCGAACGCAACCACCCCAACGAAACCCGACGTACCCGAACGTTCGACGCCCGAGGAGACGCCCCGGCGCGGCACCGACCCCGAAGCCCCCGAAAAAGCGCAACGCCCAGAACCGACGCAGCCCCCGCAGGCAGTGCGGCGGGGTCAGCCGGGCTGGGGCGAGGTGCCGACCGTGGCTGACGGTTCGGCCGTCGAAGTGGGCGGCACGGTGTACGAGATGGGCGGCACGGCGCGGTGGATGCCGTGGGGTGCTCCTTGGCTCCCGTCACGCCCGTCCGACCCGCCGCCGTTCTTCCCGCCGTTCTTGCCGTCGTCGTCGCGGCCTTCGCCGTCCCCGTCGCCGCCTTCGTAATTCGGGTCCCGGTCCCGGTCCCCCTCCCCCGCGCCCTCACCGGAGCCGTCCAGCACACGGTCGCAGAACCGCTCCACCCGGCCGGCGCCCTTGGCCGCCGCCTCCAGGCGTCGTTGGCGGTCGGGGGCGAGGCTGCCGGCGCGGTAGTCCTGGCAGGCCTTGACCGTCTTGCCGTACCAGTCACGGGCCCCGGAGCCGTCGCCCGTTCCCGGTGTGGCGGCGCCGGTCCAGTCCGGGAGAGCGGGTGATGCGCCGGTGTCCGACCCCGGCGAGGACTCGTGCGTACCGCCGGTTTCGCCGTTTCCGTCGCCGCTGCCGCTGCCCGGCGTCTCGTGCGCTCCGCCGGGGGTGCCGGTGCTGTCCGGTGTGGGGCCGCCGGGGCCGCCCGGTTCCGGGGTGGTGGCCCCCGGGGTGGCAGGCGGTGGTGTGGCGGCGGCGGACACGGAGGACGCGGGCGCGGGCGCGGGGTCGCCGCTGCGGCCGAACGGGCTCGGCAGTACGCCGGTGCCCGCCGCGACCGCGACGCCGCCGAGCGCGACACCGGCGAGTGCCCCGGCCAGCCCGAGGCGTACGGGGCGTGCCCAGCGCACGGGCACGGGCACGGGCGCCTTGCGTCCGATACGGATCGTGGAACAGACCTCGGGGGATGCGGCTCTGGCCTTGCGGAACGCCGCCAGCGCGGCCGCCTCGCCAGGGAGTTCGCCCGCCTCGTGGCCGCCGGCCCGGGCCACGCCGTCCAGCGCGGTGGTCAGACGCTCGGCCTGGGCGCGCGCGCGTTCGCCGACAGGCCCGACAGGTTCTCCGCGCAGCAGGCGCTCCGCCGCGTCCTTGTCGAGCCACTCGTAACGCTCGTCGGCCATCACATGTCCTTCTGCGTCCGCACGCGCGAATGCGTCACACCGGCGGACGTCACCCGGCCCGGGCGCGGACCTCGCTGGGGCGGTACGCCGCCGAGCTCCGGCCTCCCACCGGCCGGGCCCGCAACCGTACCGCTGCCACTGCCGTCACTGCCCTCGGGGCTGCCGGCGTCCGCCGCGTTCAGCAGCTCGGCCAGCCGCTTCAGGCCTCGGTGCGCGGCGGTCCGTACGGCGCCGGGGCGCTTGCCCAGGGTCTGGGCCGCGCTCTTCGCGTCGAGCCCGACGACGACGCGCAGGACGACGGCCTCGGCCTGGTCCTGCGGGAGCTGGGCGATGAGGGCGAGGGTGTCACCGGTCGCAAGGGCTTCCATCGCCTCGCCCGCGGTGTCGGAGGCGCCGGGCTTCGTGGCGAGTTCCGTCTCGTCGCCGCCGACGACGGGGCGCCTGCCCCGCATCCGGATGTGGTCGAGCGCGCGGTTGCGCGCTATGCGCGCCGCCCAGCCCCGGAACCGGTCGGCGTCCCCGCTGAACCTTTCGAGATCGCGGGCTATCTGGAGCCACGACTCGGAGGCGACGTCCTCGGCCTCCGGGTCGCCTACCAGCGTTCGTATGTAGCCCAACAGCCGCGGGTGCACGGCGCGGTACACAGTACGGAAGGCGTTCTCGTCCCCGTCCTGTGCCGCGAGCACCGCGGCGGTCAGCTCCGCGTCGTCCCCCAGCACTCCCTCAACCTGTCCCAAGTCGCAGCTGGTCACCACTGCCGCGCAGCCCAGCGCGAGTCAGCACGCTACGACGTTGGAAGGGGTCGCGTCCACGGCTTGTACAACGTGCAACTGTCTGCTGACAGAGAGCGCTGTGACAGAAAACGCATCCCCGGCGCTGAGAGTAGTACGGGCCGCCGCACGGTCCGCGGACGGCGACCGGGGCCTCTCCTGTGGGGGGTGGCGGCCCCGGTCGTCCTTCCACGGCCGGCGGCGGCCCCACTCAGCCCTGACGCGCCCCTCCCCTCGGGCCCTCCCGACGTCCTTTCCGGCGTCGACGGCGTGGCTTCACCGTGTGCGGGATTCGCCATCGCCGTGGCCCTGGGTGCCGTTCCCGCCCGACCGGTCGGCGGTGCCGGCTTCTTCCTTGCCGGCTTCTTCCTTGCCGGCTTCTTCCTTGCCGGCTTCTTC
The DNA here is from genome assembly GCF_056836825.1 of Streptomyces sp. TRD_SC_5. Classification (NCBI taxonomy): domain Bacteria; kingdom Bacillati; phylum Actinomycetota; class Actinomycetes; order Kitasatosporales; family Streptomycetaceae; genus Streptomyces; species Streptomyces sp. TRD_SC_5. Next base: position 2,750,590 of record NZ_JBWZZS010000001.1, read on the forward strand.
CTTGCCGGCGGGCTTGCCCGGACCGGCGGGCTTGCCCGGACCGGCGGGATTCCCCGCATCGCCGGGGTTCCCGGGAACCCCGGCGCCGTCGCCGTCCGGCTTCGCCGGGGGCTGCGGCGCCCCGGAAGCCGCGCCCGGCTTGGGGGCCCTGGAGTCGAACGGTGCCTTCGTGGAGCCGGGGCCCTTGTCGCCGGTGCCCGGACCCGGCTGCCGATTCTCCGCCGCCAGCAGGCCCTCGCAGTACGCCTCCACCGTCAGCCCGGCGTCGGCGGCGTCGGCCGTCAGCCGCTCGGAAGCCGTACCGCGGCCGGAGGCGGAGCGCCCGTGGGACATGAGGTACGCGACGCAGTGCGCCACGTCGTCCTGGGCCCGGGCCGGGCGCGCGGGGCCCGAGCGGGTGACGCCCGCCGAAGGGAGGCGCTCCGCGCCTTCCTCCACCGGGCCCCCTGCGCTCGCCCCGGCCGCCCCCGCCGCGCCGGGCGTCGCCGGGGTACTGCTGCGGGTGGTGGCCGTCCCCGGACCGGCCCCGCTGCCGCCCGAGCCGCCGTCGCCGATCGCGAACGGCGACGGGATCACCCCCGTGCCGCCCGCCAGCGCCACCCCGCCCAGCGTCACCGTCGCCGCGGCCGAGGCGAACGCGGCCCTGACCGGCAGTGCGCCGCGCCACCGCCGCGAGGGCCGCCAGTCGTCGCGCCTGCGCGCCTGCCACCAGCGCCCCGAAAAAGCGTACGCACCGGAGTCGCGCGCCTCCCGGTACGCGGCGAGCGCCGCTTCCTCGGCGCCCGGCACCGCACCCCACTCCGCACCCGGCTCGGCGCCCGACACCGCGCCCGACACCGCGTTCGCCCCGCCGGGGCGGGTCGCGTACCGGCGTACGGCGGCCAGCAACGCCTCAACTTCCGGCGTGGCCGGCGCCTCACCCACCGCTGCCCGTCTCCGTGCCCGTGCCCGTTCCCATACCCGTCTCATGTCTCATCTTTCAGCGTGCGCGGCGCCGCAGACGTCACAGCTCCCACCCGGCCGCCACCGGCCAGCTGCTCCGCCAGCCGCTTGAGTCCGCGGTACGCCGAGGTCCGCACCGATCCGCTGCGCTTGCCCAGCACCCGGGCCGCCGCGGGCCCGTCGAGCCCGACGACCACACGCAGCAGCACCGCCTCCGCCTGTTCGCGCGGCAGCGTGGCGATCATTTCCAGCGCCTGCCCGGTCGACAGCGCTTCGAGCGCGTCGTCGGCGGTGTTCTGCCGGCCGGGAAGGTCCAGTACGTCCTGCTCGATCAGTGACGTACGGGGTCTTCGCTTCTGCTTGCGCAGGTGATCCAGCGCGCGGTGACGGGCGATCGTCGCCGTCCAGCCGCGGAATCCCGCCCCGTCACCGCGGAACCGCCCCAGATCCCGCGCGATCTCCAGCCACGCCTCGGATGTCACGTCCTCGGCGTCCTCCCCCACCAGTCCCCGCACGTATCCGAGCAGGCCCGGATGCACAAACCGGTACGCCGAAGCGAACCCGCTCTCGTCCCCCTGCTGGGCCCGCTCGACGGCAGCACCCAGTTCCGCGTCGTACGCCTGTGTACGACGCCGCTCCCCGCCCCTGACCACACGTCCCTCTTCGTGCCGACTCGGCACTGGTCACCGTGCCCATGCCCCCTGGGGAGCCAAGCCCCCCATTGCTCTGCGCCGGGAGGCACAGAAACGTCACAGCTTCTTCTCCCGGCCCGGCGCAGACTTCCATGAGAAGGCCACCGCCAAGCTCGACGGCGTCGGCCGGCGAGAGCCTCGTAACCCGCTTCAGGCCTGGCAGACGGCCTTACGGGTCCGACCGTGAAGCAGCAGATAGAACCGCTGCACCGACTCCTCCGAACCGGCTTCGAACCGGTTGACGACCTTCCCGAGCGGGTTCCACACCCGCCCGTCGGGCATCCGCACTCCGACCGACTGCCGGAACAGGTCACGCTGTTCGTCCCCGAAGTCGACCCAACGCCCGCCCGCCCGGCGGACGATGACCTCACCGGTGTACGCCCCGAGCCCCCGTAGCACCGCGTCGATCCGCGCACGGTCGGGCGCGTTGCGCCGCAGCCCGTCGACGACGAGGTCCACGAGCCGGAGGCTGGCCACCGAGTAGTCGAGCGGCAGCCGGTTGCGCAAGGTGAGCTGCTCGACGAACTCGGCGGCGTACCCGCGCATACCGGATGCACCGGGCAGCTCCAACTCCCCCTCCCCCACGGGCTCAACCATGTACCCACGCTCCTCCGGCTCAGCCGATCAACGCCTTCCACTGACCAAGCGACGGGAGCCTCAGGAACATCACGCACAACACCATGTGTTCGTTGTCACGGCCTCAACCCCGAAGAATCCACGTTCTCCGTACAACCATCACCAGGGTCCGAGCGTCTGGCGGCGCACCGTACGGTAGGCAGCCATCGGCGTACGCTCCGGCCGCCACCTCCAGCGACACCCCCGGGTCCTGCTCTGCGGCAGCGCCATGTCGTTCATGGGCGGTCTGTTGTCCGGAACGTCGCCGTTGTACGGCCGGGCCGCACTCGATCTGGTCGTGCACTCGCTCGGCTACCGCCAGGCGGCCGATTTCTGGGGCATCCAGGACCGGCGCCTGGCCGTCCTCACGCACGCGATCGTGGGCGGAACCCCTGCCTACCGCCGCGAGTTCGTTGACGACGACGTTCCGTCCGGGCCGGACGACTTCGCCCACTGGGTATGCCGGACCGTGCTCAATCCGGCCCGCCCCATCCACGCCGAGGCCTCCTTCCTGCTGGCGGCCGAACCCGATCTGCGTGACCGCTCGCTGTACCACTCGGTACTCGCGGCCGTCGCGGCCGGCAACACCACCAACGGCGGCATCGCGAGCGCGGTCGGCCGCAAGGCCACGGACATCTCGCTCCCGCTCACCGTGCTGAAGCGGTGCGGGCTCCTCACAGCCGAACCGGACGCGTTCCGCAAGAACCGCACCATGTACCGCGTCGCCGAGCCGCTGATCGCCTTCCACCACGCGGTCGTACGCCCCGAATCCGCCCTGCTCGCACGTAGGCGCGACACGGCCGGGGTCTGGGAGCGCAGCCAGGCCACCTTCCTGAGCCAGGTCGTCGGTCCGCACTTCGAGCGTCTGTGCCGCGAGTGGGTCGAATGGCACGCCGACCCCGAAACGTTCGGCGGCATGCCGATCGACGTCGCCGCCGGGACCGTCCCCGACCCGGCGGCCCACGTGAGCCACGAAGTCGACGTTGTCGTGCACGGCGCGGTGGGGCAGGACCGGGACATCCTGCTCTCCGTCGGCGAGGCGAAGTGGCACAAGGTGATGGACGTACGCCATCTCGAACGCCTGCGCCACATGCTGCACTTGCTCGCGGCCCGGGGCGTGGACACGACCCGCGCCAAACCGGCCTGCTACAGCGGCGTGGGTTTCGCTCCGGAACTTCGGGCGGCGGGTGAGCGTGGCGAGGTGGTGCTGGTGGATCTGGAACGGCTGTACGACGGCCAGTAGAGGGTCACCAATGGGTCACCCACCCATGTGGGACTTGATGTGCCCGATCACCTCGTTGAACTCCTCGGTCGGCGAGAAGTCGATGTACTCGCAGTCCTCGAGGGCCTCCGGCACGTGGCCGGGCGCCCAGTAGAAAGCCTGCCCCGCCTCGTAGATCTCTTCGCCGCCCTTGGTGCGCATCTTCAGCCGGCCCTTGAAGAGGTATCCCCAATGAGGGCACTGACACAGGTCATCGGGCAGGCCCTTGGCCAGCGGCCCCATGTCCGTGCCCTTGGGAAACCGCGCGAAAGCGACGGTCATGTCGCCCCCGACCTCCTGCATACGCAGCTCTACTCCGCCGCCTTCGATCGCGACAGGAGCGTCATTCCGGGTCGTTGCCTGCATGACTCCTCCACGGCGGGACCGTAGCGGGCTCGCAATCTCCGCCTCCTCCCAGTCTGTCCCCGACCGCACGACCGTGCGACACGGAGAAGAGCGCCGCACACCCAGTCACAGGCTCGTCTCCCCCGCGACCTCCCCCTCGTAGCGCCCCCGCAACTCCTGCGACGACGCCGGAGCGCCGCCGGTGCAGGCGTGCAAGCCGGGGTCGCAAAGTACGCGGCCATCTACCCACTCGACACGGAGCCCGCACTTCCGGGTGTCCAAAGCCGTCTCCTCCTCGCCCGCAACGAGGCCGGGGGTGCGACCGTTATGTCCGGTGTGAAACTGCCGTGGAAGAAGTCCGTACAGGTGCCGGTCGGTCAGGCGCCCACCGTCTACATCACCCTGGACCAGAGGGGCGGGCCGCGCCACCTGCACCGGTGCGCTGCCCGAGGGCGACGGGAGTATCGGCTGATGCACGTCGCCGTCTCCCGCACCGCCGTGCTGCTCGCCGCGACCTCCCTTGTCGCCGGCTCACTCGGCCTCGTCGGTCCCGCCGCGTCCGCGGCCCCGTCGGCCACCGCCCCCGCGAAGTCCGGCACCCTGCGCACCCTCGCCGTCCCGGCCGGCAGCGACCCGGCGGTCCGCGCGCTCGCGGCGCGCACCACCCACCCGTTCAGCCTCCTCGGCCTCACCTGGGACGACCCGTACGCCCAGCTCGGCGGTACGGCCGAGGTCCGCACCCGGGACAGCCGCACCGGCAACTGGTCCGGCTGGCGCGCACTGGACACGGATGTACGTACGCCGGAGAGCGGGCCCGAGCACGCCAAGCCCGGCCTGCGCGCCGGGACTCAGCCCCTGTGGGCGGGTCCCTCGGACGGCGTACAACTGCGGGTGGCCGCAAAGCAGGCAAAGCCGGGAAGGCAGGGAAGGCACAGCCTGCCGGACGGGCTGCGGGTGGAACTGGTCGACCCCGAGGGCGCCGCCACGGCGACCACCACCGCTACCGCCCCCACCGCCTCGGCATCCGCCACCGCCACCGCCGCCCCGCAGCCGCCCGTCACCTCACGGGCCGGCTGGGGCGCCGACGAGTCGATCGTCGGCGGCGCACCGACGCTCACGACCGACACCAAGGCCCTCTTCGTCCACCACACGGCGGGGACGAACAACTACACCTGCGCCGAGTCCGCCGCGCTCATCCGGGGCATCTTCACCTACCACGTGAAGAGCCAGGGCTGGAACGACATCGGCTACCACTTCCTCGTCGACAAGTGCGGCACCGTCTTCGAGGGCCGCGCGGGCGGCATCGACAAGCCCGTCCAGGGCGCGCACACCTACGGCTTCAACACCGACACCAGCAGCATCTCGGTCCTCGGCGACTACAACACCGCCACCACCGCACCCGCCGTCCGCGAGTCCGTCGCCAAGGTCGCCGCCTGGAAGCTCGGACTGTACGGGCACAACCCCACCAGCACCGTGACGCTGACCGCCGGCGCGGACAACGGCAAGTACACGACGGGCCAGAAGGTCGTCATGGACCGGATCTCCGGTCACCGCGACGGCTACCCGACCGAGTGCCCCGGCAGCAACCTCTACGCCGACCTCCCCGCCATCCGCACGGCCGCCTCCGCCGCCGGCACACCTGCCGCGCACGGCGACTTCAACCGCGAAGGACACGCCGACCTCGCCGTCGGCCTCCCCCGCGCGAGCGCCGGGCCCCTGAGCGGAGCGGGCCAGGTGACCGTCGTCCCCGGCGGGCGCAGCGGTGCCCAGACGGCGTACAAGGTCGTGGTCGACCAGGAGACGACCGGTGTGCCCGGCGGCTCGGAGACCGGTGACGCGTTCGGCGGGGCCACGGCGTACGGGGACGTGGACCGCGACGGTTTCGCGGATCTCGTCGTCGCCGCGCCGGGCGAGGAGATCACGGCCGGGGCCACCGACGAAGGCGCACTGACCGTGCTGCGCGGCACCGCGAACGGGTTCGCCTCCCAGCCGTCGATGATCGGCGTCGCGGCCGGCTCGCGGCAGAGCGGCGACCGCTTCGGCGAGGCGCTCGCCACCGGCGACTTCGACCACGACGGCGGCGACGACATCCTCGCCGTCGCGCCCGGCAGCGGCCGGGCCTGGGCCGTCGACGGCGCCGAACGCACCTTCTCCGCCGCCCTGGCTCTCGCTTCCGGCCCCGTCCAGGACGCCGACGTCACCACAGGCGACTTCGACCACGACGGTTACGACGACGCCGCCCTCACCTTCCGTACGCCCGAAGGCGCGACGCCCCTGGTCGTGGTTTCCGGTTCCGCGACCGGCCTGCGCACCGACGCGCCCGCCGTCCTGCACGGCGCCGGCGGCCGGTCGCTGGCCTCCGGCGACCTCAACGGTGACGGGTACGCCGACCTGGCCGTCGGCCGCCCCGGCGCACCGAACGGCGGCCAGATCGCCACCTTCCACGGCTCCGCCACCGGTCTCACCAGCACCGGGGCCGCCGTCCTCGACCAGGCCACCGAAGGCGTTCCCGGTGAGCCGGCCGACGGCGACGCACTCGGCACCTCGGTCGAGGCCGCCGACACCGACGCGGACGGGTACGCCGACGTACTGGCCGGCATCCCCGGCAAGGACGTCACCGCGGCGGCCACCGACGCGGGCGCGGTACTGCGCGTACCCGGCTCCGCGGGCGGGCTGAACGCGGCAGGCTCGGCGGCGTACGACGTGGACCAGCCCGGCATGCCGGGCGCCGCCGAGGCGGGCGACCGCCTGGGATCGACGGTGGCCCTCGCCGACCTCACCGGCGACGGCTACACCGACCTCGGCGTCGGAGCCGACGGCGAGAACACCGGCGACGGCACCGTGCTCGCGCTCGCCGCCGGCGCGGCCGGGCTCGCACCGGCCAGCGGCCTGTACGCCGGCCCGGTGACGCTCGGCGCGTCCGCGGGCTCCCGCGTCGGCGAGGTACTGGCCCCGTAACGGAGCCGGCAGGAGGACGGGCGGAGAGGGGCGGGCGCGGCTCGGCGCGCGGAAATGCGGACATCAGCGGCGAGTCATCGACACCGGCCGCGACGCCGCAGTGATCTGCGCCACAACCCCGCCGACTGGCGTGACGTTTACACGTCAAGGCTCGCTGGGTAAAGCAGGTGACCTCTGCGAGAGGTGCGCCGCAAGTGAACTCTCATGAGGGGTAAGGGATTTGAGCCCGCGCAAGTCGCATGCCTACAGACCGCTGAGCATGAAACGCCGAGCATGGCTGACCGTCGGCGCGGTCGTACTCGGCGGTGCGGGGGCGATAACCGTCGCCATCGCCAATCCCGACACGGGCCCGGCGCAGGACGGATTGAAGCCGCGCAAGGCGGAAGTGCACTCCCTCACCTTCAAGGGCGCCGGAAGTGAGAAGCGCGACCTGCCGCGCACCGGCACGGAGCCGTTCTCACTGGTCGGTGTCACCTGGGCCAACCCGGACGCGGAGATCGACGGCGAGGCGGAGGTGCGTACGCGCAACCGTGAGACCGGCGAGTGGGGCAAGTGGCTGGAGGTGCATCTCGACCAGCACCTCGCCGAGAAGCGCGACGCCAAGGCAAATCTGCCCGGCATGTCCGAGCCGTTGTGGGTCGGGCCCTCCGACGCCGTCGAGGCGCGCATCCTGCGCGCCGACGGCACCGCGACCGCCGGTCTGCCCAAGGGGCTCGAACTGACCCTGGTCGACCCGGGCGTGACGCCCAAGGAGGCCAAGGCGCCCGGCGCGGACGCACAGAGCGCGGCGTACGCCGTCGAGGAGACACTGCCCCCGGCACCGACGGACGCGGCGACCGACACGCCGACCGGCGCGGCCACGGAGACCGGCCCCGCCTCCCCGGAGCCGTCGGACGCCGCGACGGAGACCGGGGCCGCGAGCCCCACGCCGTCCGACACCGCCACCGCGACGGACACACCGGTCCCCACGGGCACGCCGACGGACACCGCCACCCCGTCTCCGACGCCGACCGTCCCGACCGCGCCGCCGTCCACCGTGACGCGGCCGCCGATGACACTGCGTGCGGGCTGGGGCCCGGACAAGTCGCTCGCCACGAACTACAGCGACCCCGAGTACATCGACAAGATCCAGGCCGTCTTCGTCCACCACACGGTCGACTCGAACAATTACAGCTGCGCCGAGTCCCCTGCCATGGTCCGGGCGATCTACGCGTACCACGTGACGCCGCGTCCCAGCGCCGCCTACGACGGCTGGAAGGACATCGGCTACAACTTCCTCGTCGACAAGTGCGGCCAGATCTTCGAGGGCCGTGAGGGCGGCGCCGACCTGCCCGTTCTCGGCGCGCACACGTACGGCTTCAACTCCTACTCCACCGGCATCGCGCTGCTCGGCAACTTCGAGACGGGCAAGCCCACCCAGGCCGCCCTCGACTCGGCCGCCCGCGTCGCCGCCTGGAAGCTCGGCCAGTACGGCGTCAGCCCGACCGGCACGGTCACGCTGGAAGCGGCCGCCGACACCGGTAAGTACAACAAGGGCCAGATGGCCACGCTCAACACCATCTCCGGTCACCGCGACGGCTTCGCCACCGCGTGCCCCGGCGCCAACCTGTACGCCAAGCTGCCGGTGATCGTGAAGTTCGCGTCCGGCGCGGGACGCAACTCCGCGATCCCGACGACCGACTTCAACCGCGACGGCATCACCGACCTCGCCATCGGTACGCCGAAGGTCGCGAGCGGCGACGGCACCATCACCGTGCTGCCCGGCGGCGCGGACGGCCCGGTCGCCGACGCCGAGTCCCGCCGCACCCTTAACCAGAACAGCCCCGGCGTCCCCGGCAGCTCCGAGGGCGACGACCGCTTCGGTTCCTCGTCGGCGTACGGCGATGTGAACGGAGACGGCTTCGCCGACCTGGTCGTCGGCGCGCCCGGCGAGAACGGCACGTCGACGCAGACCAACACCGGCTCCGTCACCGTCATGTACGGCCCCGGGCTCACCTCCGGCAAGTCGTACTGGACCAACTCGGCCACCCCCACCGCGGGCGAGGCCCTCGGCGCGACCGTCACCACCGGCGACTTCAACGCCGACGGCAAGTCGGACGTCTTCTCCGTCGCACCGGGCAAGCCGGGCCGCTGGTGGGCCTGGGATTCCAAGACCGGGGCCGCGAAGAACGGTTACCTCAACACGGCGGCGTACACCGGGTCCGTCGCCTACGCCTCCGCCGCGAGCGGCGACTTCAACCGCGACGGCTACGCCGACGTGGCGGTCTCCTACCGCGACCCGGCGGGCGCGGGACGCCTGCTGTGGCTGAAGGGCTCGTCGTCGGGTCTCCAGCGGGTCGGCATCCTGTCCACGCGCGGCGGCCGTTCGCTCGCCTCCGGCGACATCAACGGCGACGGCTACACCGACCTCGCCGTCGGCAAGCCGTCCGCCACCGAGTCGGGTCACACCGCCAAGGGCGGTGCGGTCAGCGCCGTGTTCGGTTCGTCGACCGGCCTCACCTCCACCGGCGTCAAGACCGTCCACCAGGACACGACGAGCGTCCCGGGCGGCGGCGAGAGCGGTGACGACCTCGGTGCGTCGGTCTCCATCGGCGACGTCAACCTCGACGGGTACGGCGACATCCTCGCCGGTCTGCCGGGCGAGGACCTGACCCGCAGCGGCGTCTCGTACGCCAACGCCGGCCAGACCCTCCTGGTGCTCGGTACGTCCACCGGTCCGACCGGCACGGGCTCCGTCGCCTACTCCCAGGACACCTCGGGTGTCCCGGGCGCGGCCGAGGCCAACGACCGCTTCGGCTCGGCGGTCTCGCTGACCGACCTGTCCGGGTACACCCGGGCGGACGTGGCGATCGGCGCTGACGGCGAGGACGCCGGCAACGGCGCCGTCCTGCAGCTGGACAACAGCAGCACCTCGGGCATCGTCACCGGCTCCGGCGTCTACTACGGCCGCACGGCGCTCGGCGCCCCGGCGGGCGTCAACATCGGCAAGGTCCTCAACCCGTAACACCCGCCCTGCCGCACGCACCCGCACACGACCGGGGCCCCTCCGACCAGGAGGGGCCCCGGTCTTTTGTCCGTCGTCCGCCGTCCGCCTGCTGACGGAGCACGCCGGCAAGGGCGGGAGCCGGTCAGATGCTGCTGCGGGCCCGGCGCGATGCTGCGGCCCGCAGGACCCGCTTGCCCTCGTTGGAGAGCTGGAGGGCGTGGTTCAGGCCGCCGCCCGAGTCTTCGGAGAGCATGTCGAGGAGCTGGCACTGGCGGCGCAGTTCGCCGGCCGTGAGCGGGCTGATGCCGTCCGTGTCGCCGTTCCGGTAGGCCTTCACCCGCGCCGCGTGGTCACCCGGCGCCGCCCCGTCCAGCCGCAGATGGACTTCGAGCACCGCGGCCGAGCAGTGCTCGGCCCATTCGCGCAGCGCGGGCCCGTCGTAGGCGGCGGGAACGGCGGCGGCCATGCGGATGGCGAAGCCGGCCAGTTCGCCGGGCGCCGCACCCGCGACGCGCTCCACCACGGCGGCGACCCTGCGCAGCCGGCCGAGCCACGCGTCGCCGCCCTCCACCGCGACCCACAGCGGCCTGAGCGCCTCGTCCGTGTCGAGACCGATGCGCTCGGCGCCTTCGACGTACTCCAGCAGGGGCAGGCAGCGGTCCAGGCAGGCCACCGCGCTCGCCGCCAGGGTCCGTTCGTCGGCGCGGCCGATCAGTTCCACCAGGGTCACGGTGCCTCCCTCGGCACTGCAGGGCCCGCTCGGTGCGGACCTTCTCCTTCCGACTGCGTACCGCGCCGTGATTACGTCACAGTGCGCTCAGCCCTGCTCACAGCCCGAGCCGGTCCAGGAAGCGCGCGAACAGCTCTTCGGCTACCGGATCCGCCTCTTCGCGCAGTACGTCGAGCAGCGCGCCCGGGGCCACGGTCCGCCCGGTCGCGGCCGCCCACTCCACCGCTTCCGCGGCGGCCTTCTCGGGGGACAGGAACAGGTCCTCCAGGACCAGCCCGTCGGCGCTCAGGTAGCCCGCCATCGCCTCGCGCCCCAGACAGCCGAACCAGGACCCGGCCGCCGTCGCGGAGGTGGCGGCCTCCACGACCACACAGGCGCTGTCCATGACGAACGCGAACAGCGCCGGCGTCCCCGTCTCCCCGCACACGCCCCGGGCGAGCGCGCCCATGTCGCCGACCTGCGGCTCACTGGGCCGCGCCCACACCTGCCATCCGTCGCCCCGTGTCTCGTGGAGCGTCAGCCCTTCCCGTACGTCCGCGAGAGCGGCCAGCTCCGCGAGCGGCCGCGCGCTGCGCCCCACCACGAAGTAACCCCAGAAACCCATGCCCCGCTCCCCCCACGGCCCCCGACAGTTCTGTCACATTCTGCCCACGCCAGGGCGTCCTGTGGCCGGGTCGGCGGAATCGGCGGGTTCGGCGGGTCCGGTCGTGGCCTTCTGGTGCTGCATGCGCGTCAGGGCGCGCACGAAGAGGATCGCGAGCACGGCGGCCGCGATGTCGAGCAGGTCGGCGACGATCAGCCGGTCGAGGGCGTCGCGGATGTCGGCCGGCCTCTCGGCCCGGTCGTAGCGGTCGACGGCGTACCTGCCGTACAGCAGCGACGCGACCCACGCCGTCCACCACAGGTCGAGGACGAGCTTCGGCTCCCTCTTCGCGGTCTCCAGCCCGTACGGATCACGCCTGCTGGCCGCCCAGACGTCGACGGCGACTCCGCGCGGCATCCACAGGTTGGCGAACGGTATGAACCAGGTGCCGATCGCCCAGCCCGGCCCTCTGCGCTGGAGGTCCGGCGCGAAGACGTCGGCGTTGCGCCGCACCCGGAAGAACCAGACGAGGAAGACGACGGCCGTCACCGCGACCACCGGGGCGTACAGCTGGGCCGACCAGAGGAGCAGGGTGTCGCTCTGCTCCAGTTCACCGGCGGGGATGGCGAAGAAGCCCTCGGACGCCAGGTCGCCCCACTGGCTCCGGGCACGGAAGGAGGCGAACAGCGCGAAGCAGTCGACCGCGACGACGGCGCCCAGCAGCGCCGTCACGGCGTGCGAGAGTCCGACCGGCGAGCGGAGCACCGCCACGGGCCCGGACAGCGACACCGCGGGCGCACGCGGAGGCGGCGCGGCGTTGGCGGCGGCGATCACGCAGCCGCTGCACAGCCCTTCACCGGTTGTGGCCTTCTCCGTACCGCAGTTGGTGCACAGCATGGCTGGGCAGCCCCCCAAGAGCTCCGGGACGCCCCTCCCCAGAGGCGTGATGAACATGCCGGCGCCGGTCGGCGGCTGCGTGCGGAACATACGCTGCCGCCGACCGGGCCGTCCATCATGAATCCGCAGCTCAGCCCGTGCGCTCGGCCAGCGCCTTGAAGCCCTCCCAGTCCAGGGCGGGCTTGCCCGAGTCCCAGGTCTTCTGGGCGAGGGCGCGCATCGGGAGGTGGATGCCGCGCGCGACCTGCTCCTGCGTCTGCGCGTTCGAGAGGTCGGCCCAGACGGCCAGGCGGCCGCCCAGGATCTGGTCCGCATAGCGCGCGGGCACCGGGGTGGTGCCGCGCAGGACCAGCGGGGTCCAGGACTCGTAGATGCGGCGGCCCGTCGGGTACGTGAAGGTGTTGGGCTCGCCCAGTACGTAGTAGAGGTACTCGTCGTTGGCGTTGACCACCTTGCGGCCCTCGCGCAGATACTCCTCGGGCTCCCGGGCGCCGATCTCCTTGCCGGTCCAGTACTCGACCTCGCGGTCCTGGTCGGCCTTGACGACGCCGCCGGCGTGCAGGCCGTCGTTCCAGGCCTTGAGCCGCTTGTCGTGCGGGCGCAGGGTCGCGGCGCGGTCGTTGAGCCAGCCGGTGGCCAGGTCCTGGATCTTCGCGTTCGGACCGTACTTGCGGACGGCCTCACGGGCGAGCCCCGGGTACGAGGCCTCCGGGTTCCGCTTCATCAGCGCCTGGTACTCGTCACCGCCGAGGTGCATGTACCCGCCGGGGAAGACGTCGGCGTACTCCTTCAGCAGGTCGTCCACGATCCGCGCCGACTTGGGATTGGCGATGTCCACCGCGCCGGGCGCCGGCACCCCCCGCACGTCGCGCAGCTGGAGCTCGGGGTGCTCGCGGATCACCGCGCCGAGGTGGCCCGGCGAGTCGATCTCCGGGATCACCGTGATGTGGCGGCTCTCGGCCAGCTTCACGATCCGCCGGACCTCGGCCTTGGTGAGGTGCTGCTCGGAAACGACCTCGGGGTGGCTGTCCGACTCGATGCGGAAGCCCTGGTCGTCGGAGAAGTGCAGGCCGAGCTGGTTGAGCTTGAGGTCGCCCATCTCGCGGACGGTGTCCTCGATCCAGTCGGCGCTGAAGTGCTTGCGCGCGGTGTCGATCATGACTCCGCGCTGCGGCTTGGCAGGCTTGTCGCGTACGACGCCCTCGGACAGGCGGCCGTCGGCGGCCAGGGCCTGCTTGACGGTGCGGGTCCCGTAGAAGACGCCGGCCTCGTCGGCGCCCGTGACGCGCACCCGTCCGTCACGCACGGTGAGGGTGTACGACTCGGGCGCACCGCCGGGCTTCAGCGCCAGCTCGATGTCGCCCGCGCGGCCGGACCCGGCAGCCGAGAAGCCGCGCTCGAGTTCCTGGGCCAGGAGCTTGCCCTCGTCACCGAGTGCCCGGCTGTTGTCCGGCGCCACGACGACGCGGGTGGAGCTCTGGGGCTTCCACCCGGGGCCCTTGGCCGCGTCGTACTCCGCGACCGAGGGGACGGCGCTGGGCGCCTTGGTCGGTCCTGCCTTCGGGGACGGAGCCGCCGGCTTCGACGGTGCCGCTGAGGCTGCTGGTGCTGGTGCTGCCTGCTTCGACGGTGCTGCCGGTGTGGCCGACGACGCCGAGGGCGCGGAGGGCGCCGACTGCGCGACGGTGGCGATGAGCGGGACGGTCAGGGAGACGGCGGCCACGGCCAGCGGCACCCGGAATTGCGACATCATTGGACGAACGATGCCCAATCAGCCCCCCAATCGTCCACCAATCGGCCAGTATGTGTGGCCAACCTCTCCCGTTCGGGTGAGATTCGCGCATCCGTCGGACAGCCCTCACGAAGCGTCGATAGCGTGGCGTCTCAGCCACCCCACCCTTCTCGCCGGTCCCATTCCGAGGAGCTCACGCTGTCCAGCGAATCGCCGGGACGAATGGCCATACCCGCGCAGAGCCGCGGACCGGTCACCGCCGACTCCGCCGCCGTCGAAGCCGGTCTCGCCCGGTTCAACGCCGCGCCCGCCGACGCCGCCGAGGCCGCCCTGCTCGCCTGCTGCGCCAGCCCGCACTGGGCCCGGCGCATCGCGGGCCACCGCCCGTACCCCGACCTCGACGCGCTGCTCGCCGCGGCCGACGAGGCGGCGTACGACCTCTCCCACCAGGAAATCGCCGACGCGCTGAGCGGCGAATCCTCCGCGGGCCTGGGAGAGAGCGCCCCCGCCGTCGCGCACACCGCACTGCGCGCGGCCCATGCGGCGTACGAGAGCAGCTTCGGCCACGCCTTCGTGATCTGCCTGGACGGCTTCCGGCCCGAGGAGCGCCTCGACCAGGTGCTGGCGGGCATCCGGTCACGACTGGGCAACGAACGGGACGAGGAGCGCGCGGTCGCCGCCGACGAGCTGCGCAGGCTGGCGAGGGGACGGCTCGCCCGTATCGTTTGTGATCCGCAGAAAGCGAACGTTCTTACGACAAATGCTGGTCTTGCAGGTCACACCGGCCGCGCGGACCGGCCCGATAGCCCGTCCGTGGCTGTTTGATTGCCTCTTTGATCACACCAGTGGACCCCGCGCGAACGAACCGACAACTCGTCGCTACGATGGCCGGGGCCGGTGGACCGTACCCGGCCGGGCCAGACCGACACTGAAGCCGGCATGGCCCCTATCCCCGCTCCCGGAGGGTTTTTCCGTGCCGGCTGGAACGCTGTATCGCGGCCGGGAAGGTATGTGGTCCTGGGTGGCTCATCGAGTCACCGGCGTCCTCATTTTCTTCTTCCTGTTCGTACACGTCCTCGACACCGCTCTCGTCCGCGTCTCTCCCGAGGCGTATGACGATGTCGTGGCCACCTACAAGACCCCTCTCGTAGCGCTGCTCGAGTACGGCCTTGTCGCCGCCATCCTTTTCCACGCGCTGAACGGCCTCAGGGTCATCGCCGTGGACTTCTGGTCCAAGGGCACGCGCTACCAGAAGCAGATGCTCTGGACTGTGATGGGCATCTGGATCGTGCTGATGGCAGGCGCGCTCTACCCCGTGCTCGGCCACGCCGTACGCGAAGTCTTCGGGAGCTGACGCAGAGATGTCTGAGACCACTACTTCCGCAGTCGGTCCCGTCGAGGGCGAGAGCCTCTACGACGTGGACAACCCGGCTCCCCTCATCGAGGCCCCCCGCGCTCGTACCAAGAAGACGCCCAAGACGACCCGTGGCAACTTCGAGCTGTACGGCTGGCTGTTCATGCGGCTGTCCGGCATCGTGCTGGTCGTCCTGGTCCTCGGCCACCTGCTGATCCAGCTGGTGCTGGACGGCGGCGTGTCCAAGATCGGCTTCGCCTTCGTGGCCGGCCGCTGGGCCTCGCCGTTCTGGCAGACCTGGGACCTGCTCATGCTGTGGCTGGCGATGCTGCACGGCGCCAACGGCCTGCGTACCGTCATCAACGACTACGCGGAGCGGCCCAACACCCGCTTCTGGCTGAAGAACCTGCTGTACACCGCCACGGTGTTCACCGTCCTTCTGGGCACGCTGGTGATCTTCACCTTCGACCCGAACATCCGCTAGGCGCGGGGCTGAGGCAACCACCATGAAGATTCACAAGTACGACACCGTCATCGTCGGCGCCGGTGGCGCGGGCATGCGCGCGGCCATCGAGTCGACCAAGCGCAGCCGCACCGCCGTGCTGACGAAGCTCTACCCCACCCGGTCCCACACGGGCGCCGCGCAGGGCGGCATGGCCGCCGCGCTGGCGAACGTGGAGGAGGACAACTGGGAGTGGCACACCTTCGACACGATCAAGGGCGGCGACTACCTGGTCGACCAGGACGCCGCCGAGATCCTGGCGAAGGAGGCCATCGACTCCGTTCTCGACCTGGAGAAGATGGGCCTGCCGTTCAACCGCACGCCGGACGGCACCATCGACCAGCGCCGCTTCGGCGGTCACAGCCGTAACCACGGCGAGGCCCCGGTCCGCCGGTCCTGCTACGCGTCGGACCGCACCGGCCACATGATCCTCCAGACGCTGTACCAGAACTGCGTCAAGGAGGGTGTGGAGTTCTTCAACGAGTTCTACGTCCTCGACCTGCTGATGCAGGAGGTCGACGGGGTCCGCAAGTCAGCGGGCGTCGTCGCCTACGAGCTGGCGACCGGCGAGATCCACGTCTTCCAGGCGAAGGCCGTCATCTTCGCCTCCGGCGGCACCGGCAAGTTCTTCAAGGTGACGTCGAACGCGCACACCCTGACCGGTGACGGCCAGGCCGCGGCGTACCGCCGTGGGCTGCCGCTGGAGGACATGGAGTTCTTCCAGTTCCACCCGACGGGCATCTGGCGCATGGGCATCCTGCTGACGGAGGGCGCCCGTGGTGAGGGCGGCATCCTCCGCAACAAGGACGGCGAGCGCTTCATGGAGAAGTACGCGCCGGTCATGAAGGACCTCGCGTCCCGTGACGTCGTCTCGCGCTCCATCTACACCGAGATCCGCGAAGGCCGTGGCTGCGGTCCCGAGGGCGATCACGTCTTCCTCGACCTCACGCACCTGCCGCCGGAGCAGCTCGACGCGAAGCTCCCGGACATCACGGAGTTCGCGCGTACGTACCTGGGCATCGAGCCGTACACGGACCCGATCCCGATCCAGCCGACCGCGCACTACGCCATGGGCGGCATCCCGACGAACGTCAGGGGTGAGGTCCTCGCGGACAACACCACGGTCGTTCCGGGTCTGTACGCCGCCGGTGAGGTCGCCTGCGTCTCGGTGCACGGCGCGAACCGTCTGGGCACCAACTCGCTGCTCGACATCAACGTCTTCGGCAAGCGCGCCGGCATCGCCGCCGCCGAGTACTCGGCCGGGAACGACTACGTCGACCTCCCCGAGGACCCGGCGTCGCTCGTCGTCGCGCAGGTCGAGCGCCTGCGCAGCAACACCGGCACCGAGCGGGTCCACGACATCCGCCGGGAGCTGCAGGAGACGATGGACGCCAACGTGATGGTGTTCCGTACCGAGCAGACGATCAAGACGGCGGTCGAGAAGATCGGCGAGCTGCGCGAGCGGTACCTCAACGTCTCGATCCAGGACAAGGGCAAGCGGTTCAACACCGACCTGCTGGAGGCCGTCGAGCTGGGCAACCTGCTCGACCTGGCCGAGGTCATGGCCGTGTCCGCCCTGGCGCGCAAGGAGTCCCGCGGCGGTCACTACCGCGAGGACTTCCCGAACCGCGACGACGTCAACTTCATGCGCCACACCATGGCGTACCGCGAGGTCGGCGACGACGGCCGCGAGTCGATCCGTCTCGACTACAAGCCGGTCGTCCAGACCCGCTACCAGCCGATGGAGCGTAAGTACTGATGGCTACCCCGACTCTGGACAAGGTCGACGACGCGAAGCCCGCGGCCGTCCCCTCGCCGTACATCACGGTCACGTTCCGGATCCGCCGCTTCAACCCGGAGATCTCCGCCGAGGCCGAGTGGCAGGACTTCCCGATCGAGATCGACCCGAAGGAGCGCGTGCTCGACGGTCTCCACAAGATCAAGTGGGAGACCGACGGCACGCTGACCTTCCGTCGCTCGTGCGCACACGGCATCTGCGGCTCCGACGCGATGCGGATCAACGGCAAGAACAGGCTCGCCTGCAAGACGCTGATCAAGGACATCAACCCGGAGAAGCCGATCACGATCGAGGCCATAAAGGGCCTCACGGTCCTGAAGGACCTCGTGGTCGACATGGACCCGTTCTTCCAGGCGTACCGCGATGTCATGCCCTTCCTCATCACGAAGGGCAACGAGCCGACGCGTGAGCGTCTGCAGTCCGCCGAGGACCGCGAGCGCTTCGACGACACCACCAAGTGCATCCTGTGCGCCGCGTGCACGTCCTCGTGCCCGGTGTTCTGGAACGACGGCCAGTACTTCGGCCCCGCGGCGATCGTCAACGCGCACCGCTTCATCTTCGACTCGCGCGACGAGGGCGGCGAGCAGCGGCTGGAGATCCTGAACGACAAGGACGGCGTGTGGCGTTGCCGTACGACGTTCAACTGCACGGACGCCTGCCCGCGCGGTATCGAGGTCACGAAGGCCATCCAGGAAGTGAAGCGCGCGCTGATCACGCGTCGCTTCTGACCCTGGTCGCTTCTGATCCGTACGTGCACGACGGCCCCGTCTCCCGGTTCTTCCGGGCGGCGGGGCCGTTCTGTGTCAGGATCGGGGCGAATGGGCAGCAGGCCGAGGGGAGCACGGAACCATGAGTGATCCGAATCCGTACGCGGCGGACGGTGACCCGAACGGTGCCTACCAGTGGGGTCCGGTCCCGGGCTACGGCTACCCCAACTCCGCCCCGGGCTACGGCTACCCGCAGCATCCGGTCCCGTACGCCGGACCGCCGCCGGGTTTCGCGGGCGCGCCGCTCATGTCGGTCGGTGACATCACCGTCATGCCCGACTCGATCGTCACCCCGTCCGGCACGATGCCGCTCAAGGGCGCGGTGTGGACGGTCACCGACATGTCCCGGACGGAGGAGAGGATGCCGACGGCCGCGGTCGTACTGGCTGTCGTCTTCTTCGTCTTCTGCCTGCTCGGGCTCCTCTTCCTCCTCATGAAGGAGAAGGTGACGACCGGCTACATCCAGATCACGGTGACCAGCGGCGGCCGCCACCACTCCACGGTGGTCCCGGCCCTCGGCCCGCACACCTTCCACATGGTCATGGGGCAGATCAACTACGCCCGCTCGCTGAGCGCCTGAGGCTCGCACTGGTTCCTCAGTCCTGGGCGGGGATGTCCAGGGCGGTCCCGTACAGGCGGGAGACCCGGATCAGGATCACCACGCGCCGGTCGGGCAGCGGCCGGTACGCCGAACTGCTGGCGGCGCAACAGCTGGGAGAGCTCCTGGTCGGTGAGCACCCGGGGGGCCGGGCCGTCGTTCTTGGTGGTGCCGGTGGGGGTCTCGGTGGCGGTGTTCTCGCTCATGGGGATCAGCCCTTCGGCGGTCGGGGCGGGGGTGGGGTGAGAGGGCGGATCAGACGGCTGCGGCGTGGGCGGGAGCCGGTGTGTCGGCGGCCGGTTCCCGGGCGGCAGGCCGCTCGGGGCGGCGCAGCATCGTGAAGGCGACGGCGAAGGCGGTGACCAGGAGTCCCGCGCCCACCGCGAAGGCGAGCCGGTAGCCGCCGGTCAGTGCCTCGGCCGCGGTCCCGCCGTCCGCCGCGAGGCTCTCGGTGCGGGAGGCGGCCAGGGTGGACAGGACCGCGACGCCCAGTGCCATGCCTATCTGCTGGGTGGTGTTGAACAGGCCGGACGCGAGACCGGCGTCCTCCTCGCTCGCGCCGGACATACCGAGCGTGGTCAGCGCCGGCAGCGCGAGGCCGAAGCCCGCGGCGAGCAGCATGACCGGGAGGAGGTCGACGGCGTAATTGGCCTGGACGGGTACGCGGGTGAGGAGGCCGAGGACGCCGACGAGGAGCACGAGGCCCGCCAGCAGGACGTTGCGCTCACCGAAGCGGGCGTTGAGGCGTGCGGAGACGCCCAGGGAGACCGCACCGATGACGACGGCTGCCGGGAGCATCGCGAGGCCGGTCTCGGCGGCGCCGTAACCGAGCACTTTCTGGAGGTACAGGGCGACGAGGACCTGGAAGGAGAAGAGCGCGGCGACCATCAGGATCTGGACCAGGTTGGCGCCGGAGACGCTGCGCGAGCGGAAGATCCGCAGCGGCATCAGCGGGTTCTTCGCGGTGGCCTGGCGGACGAGGAACGCGGCGAGCAGTACGGCGGCGAGGGCGCCGAAGCCGAGGGTGCGCACCGAGGTCCAGCCGTACTCCTCGACCTTGACGACGGTGTAGATGCCGAGCATCAGGCCGGCGGTGACCAGGACGGCGCCGACGACGTCCGCGCCCGCCTTGAGGCCGAGGCCGCGGTCACCGGGCAGGACGGATACGGCGATCGCGAGGGCGGCGATGCCGATCGGCAGGTTGATGAAGAAGATCCAGTGCCAGTTGAGCGCGTCGGTGAGTACACCGCCGAGGACCTGGCCGAGGGACGCGCCCGCCGCTCCGGTGAAGCTGAAGACGGCGATGGCCTTGGCGCGCTCCCTGGGCTCGGTGAACAGCGTCACGAGGATGCCGAGGCTGACGGCGGAGGCCATCGCGCTGCCGATGCCCTGGAGGAAGCGGGCGGCGATCAGTACGGCGGGCGAGGTGGCCACGCCGGCCAGTAGCGAGGCGGCGGTGAAGACGGCGGTGCCGGCCAGGAACATGCGCTTGCGGCCGATCAGGTCGCCGAGCCGGCCGGCCAGCAGGAGCAGGCTGCCGAACGCGATGAGGTAGGCGTTGACGACCCAGCTGAGGCCGGCGGGGGTGAAGCCCAGGTCGTTCTGGATGGCCGGCATCGCCACGGTCACGATGGAGCCGTCGAGGATGATCATCAGCATCCCGGTGGCGATGACTCCGAGGGCGAGGCGGCGTGAGCGCGGGGCGGGAGAAGCGGGCGACGGCGCGGATTTTGATGCGGCAAACATGCGGTCTCTCCTGTCGGTTGGGGCGACAGGAAAGACCGTAGCAGATAGTTTCGTTGCATACTATTTTTTTCGGTCTCACTTTCGGGGCTGCCGCGCCCGGCGGGCGGTGCGCGGGGCCTCGACAGGAGTCGCCAGACCGTCGTCGACCAGGCGATTCAGGGCCCGCAGGAGCGCCTCCCGGTCCCCATCGGGGAGCGCGGCCAGGGCTTCGCGATGCACGCGGTCGACGATCTTCTGACTCTGCCCGGCGACGCGGGCACCCTCCTCGGTGACGGCGATGATCCGGGCCCGCCGGTCCGTACTGGAGGGGCGGCGCTCGGCCAGGCCCGCCTTCTCCAGGGCGTCCACCGTCACCACCATCGTGGTCTTGTCCATGTCACCGATCTCGGCGAGCTGGATCTGGGTGCGCTCCTCCTCCAGCGCGTGGACGAGCACACAGTGCATCCGGGCGGTCAGGCCGATCCCGGCGAGGGCGGCGGACATCTTGCTCCGCAGCACGTGACTGGTGTGGTCGAGGAGGAACGACAGGTCCGGTTCGGTGCGCGCGGGCGTCATGGCGGTCATACCAGCCAGCGTAGAGCAATTCGATCCGAGGCGGATTATCCACAAGAGACTCCAATGAGCCCGTCCATCGACTTGAACATGTTCAAAAAGAGGCCTAGATTCATTCCTGCCAGCCTTTTGAACACGTTCAAGAAGGGGTGGGGTATGGACCTCACTGTTGTCGCCTACGCCGTCTACCTGCTGATCAGCGTCGCCCTCACCATGTGGGTCGCGCGAACCCTGAGCCGTAACGGGCGCATCTTCATCGCGAGCGTCCTGCGCGGGGACGAGAAGCTCGCGGACGCGGTCAACCACCTGCTGGTGGTCGGCTTCTACCTCGTCAACCTCGGCTTCGTCGCCCTGTACCTCAAGGCCGCGGACGCAGTCGAAAACGCCCGCGGGCTCTTCGAGGCGCTCTCGGTGAAGCTCGGCGTCGTCCTGCTCGTCCTCGGCATCATGCACCTCGGCAACGTCTGGGTCCTGAACAAGATCCGGCGGCGTTCGATCATGGAGCGCGAGCAGCTCCCCCCGGTTCCGCCGCAGGGCTGGACCGCCGCTCCCACCGGAGTATGAGCGCGATGAGCCGCATTCCGGTCAGCAGGCTCACGGTCCTGTACGACGCCCAGTGCTCCCTCTGCGTCCACCTGCGGAGCTGGCTGCTGCGCCAGCGTCAGCTCGTACCGCTGGACCTGGTCCCGGCCGGCTCCGCCGAGGCGAGGCGCAGGTACCCGCGCCTCGACCACGACCGCACCATGCGGGAGATCACCGTCATCGGCGACAAGGGCCAGGTGTACGCCGGGCCCGCCGCCTTCGTGGTCTGTCTCTGGGCCCTGGCCGAGTACCGGCCCAAGGCCCACTGGCTCGCCACCCCGGCGGGCGCCCCCTTCGTACGGGTGACGATGCTCGCGGCGGCCAAGTACCGCGAGGCGGCGGCCGCCGGGGCTCCGGCGGGCTCGGCGCCGCCCTGCGGCGACCGGTGCTCCGTACCCGGTTAGGCTCGGGCACCGTGACAGAAGACAAGGCCCCCAAGAGCGAGCAGACCCGCACGCTCATCCTCGAAACCGCCCTCCAGCTCTTCCAGGACCGCGGTTACGACAAGACGACCATGCGGGCCATCGCCAAGGAGGCGGGGGTCTCCGTAGGGAACGCGTACTACTACTTCGGCTCCAAGGAACACCTCGTCCAGGGCTTCTACGACCGGATCGCCGCCGAACACCAGGCGGCGGTCCGTCCCGTACTGGACAAGGAGACCGATCTGGAGGCGCGGCTGGCCGGGGTGCTGAAGGCATGGCTGGACATCGCCGCGCCGTACCACGAGTTCGCCGCCCAGTTCTTCAAGAACGCGGCGGACCCCGAGAGCCCGCTGAGCCCCTTCTCCCCCGAGTCGGAGCACGCCCGCGAGGCGGCCATCGCCGTACACCGGGAGGTCCTCGCCGGTTCCAAGGCCAAGGTCGCCGAGGAACTGCGGGGCATCCTCCCCGAGTTGATGTGGCTCTCCCAGATGGGACTCGTCCTGTACTGGGTCTTCGACCGCTCCGAGGACCGGGAGCGCAGCCGCCACCTCGCCGAACGCGGCGCCCGGCTCACCGCCCGCGGGGTCGCGCTCGCCCGCTTCCGGGTGCTGCGTCCGCTCGTACGCGAAGTGCACGAGCTGTTCACGGACTTCCTGCCGGGAATGGCCCAGGCGGCGGCAGCGCGCAAGACGGGCTGAGCGCTCTACAGCCAGTCCAGCGCCCACAGACGCCACACGCCCGTGCCGTCCGACAGGTACTGCCCGCCGGAGACGTCCTTGCCGCTCAGTACGTAGTCCTTCCTCTGCCACAGCGGCACCAGCGGCACGTCCTGCGCCACGATCAGCTGGAGCTTCTTGAAGTCGTCCGCCGTACGGCCGCGCTCGCTCGACCGCTGGGTGTCCAGGATCAGCCGGTCGATCTCGGGGTTCGCGTAGCCGTTGCTGAGGCTGTTCCCGCTGCCGACGAGCGGCTGACTGAAGTTGTCCGGGTCGGGGAAGTCCATGACCCAGCCGACGGTGTACGCGTCGAACCTGCCTGCCGTGTAGTCGGCCTGGAAGTCCGGCCACTCGGCCTTCTCCACCACCTGCACCTCGAAAAGGCCGTCGGCTTCGAGCTGCCGCTTCAGCTCGGCCGCCTCCTGCCTGGCCGCACCGCCCAGCGCGTACCCCAGCCTGATCCTGACCGGGGGCTGCACTCCGGCGTCCAGCAGCAGCTGCCTGGCGCGCGCCGCGTCGTGCGTGGAGTACCTGTCGAAGAAGGGCGTGCTGTGTCCGGTGATGCCCTGCGGGATCAGCGAGTACAGCGGCTCGACGGTGCCGTAGTAGACCGACGAGGCGATGCCGGAGCGGTCGACGAGCCCGGCGGCGGCCTGCCGCACGGCGCGCTCGGCCAGCGGTGAGCCCTTGCGGACGTTGAAGACGAGGTTGCGGATCTCCGAACCGCCGGCCTCGCTGATCCGCTGGTCCGGGTCGCCGGGAGCCAGCCGGGCGACGACCGCGGGCGGCATCTGCCGGTGCGTGACGTCGACCTTCTTGACCTTCCAGGCCTTCTCCAGCTCCTCGGACTCCTTGAAGTACCGGATGCTGATCGCGTTGCCGACGTGTCCGACTGCGCCCCGGTACTTGGCGTTGGGTTCGAGGCGGGCGCCCACGCCCTTCTCGTACGCCTTGAGCACGTACGGTCCCGAGCCGTCCACCGCGTTGCCCTCACGCAGCTTCCCCGCCGGGTACTTGGTGCGGTCGACGATGGCTCCCGCGCCCGTGGCGACCTTGTACGCGAAGGTGGCGTCGCGGGTCGAGAGGTCGAAGGTGACCGTCAGGCCCTGGGCCCTCACGGACTTCAGCGACGCGAAGAGGGACTTGGGGCCGACGTCGGCCTTGATGTTCATGACCCGGTCGAAGGAGTACTTGACGTCCTCGGCGGTGATCGGACGGCCGCTGGAGAAGGTCAGGTCGTCGCGTAATTCGCACCTGTACGTCCGGAGCTCGCTGCCGACGAAGCCGCAGCTGCTCGCGGCGTCGGGTACCGGCGAGGCGGAGCCGGGGCCGAAGGTCATCAGGGACTGGTACAGGTTGCTGTAGAGCGCCCACGAGCCGGCGTCGTACGCCCCGGCGGGGTCGAGTCCGGTGACGGCGTCGGTCGTGCCGACCTTGATCGGGGCCTTGCTCCCGTCGCCCGGAGACAACAGCTGCCAGCTACCGACACCGGCTGCGAGCAGTACCGTACAGGTCGCGAGAATCCGTAATCGGACCGACCGCATCGCCGCGCTCTCCTCATCGCCTCACCTGCCGGCATGCGGACGATCCGCACTCCCCCCGGAGATCCGACTCAGCCAATCACACGAACTACCCCTGGGGAAGGGGTGGTTGAATGGCTCGGTCATCCTTTCGAGGCATGAGATCGAGGAGGTACTACGCCTGGCGCGAGGCCAGTTCCACCACCGTGATGTCGGACTCCGCGCCCACCCGGACCGGCGGGCCCCATGCCCCCGCGCCCCGCGTGACGTACAGCTGTGTGTCGCCGTACCGCTCAAGACCGGCGACGGTCGGATTCGCCTGGGCGGCGATGAAGTTGCCGGGCCAGAGCTGCCCGCCGTGCGTGTGCCCGGACAGCTGGAGGTCCACCCCGTGGCGTACGGCGTCGTGGATGACCACGGGCTGGTGGGCGAGCAGGACGGACGCGCGGGTACGGTCCCGGTCCCCCAGCGCCCGTACGAAGTCGGGCCCCTGCCCCTCCCTCTCCCCCGCGATGTCGTTGACGCCGGCGAGGTCGAAGCCCGCGATCTCGACGCGGTCGTTCTCCAGCGGCCGCAGACCGAGCTCGCGCACGTGGTCGACCCACTCCTCGGCGCCGGAGAAGTACTCGTGGTTGCCCGTGACGAAGAAGGCCCCGTGCCGGGCCCTGATCCGGGCCAGCGGCTCGGCGGCGTGCCCCAGGTCGGCCACGCTCCCGTCGACGAGGTCACCGACGACGGCCACCAGATCGGGCTGGGCGGAGTTGATGGTGTCGACGATCCGCTGCGTGTGGGCGCGCCCGAGGACCGGCCCGAGGTGTACGTCGCTGACGACGGCGATCCGGAACCCGTGCGCGCCACGGGGCAGTTTGGCCAGCGGCACCGTGACCCGCTTCAGCCGCGGCCCACGCATCACCCCGTACGTCCCGTAGCCCACGGTCCCCAGCGCGGCCACGGCAGCACCCGCGCCCACCACCCGCGCGACGAACAGCCGCCGCGAGAAGTCACCGGAGGCGGTGGAACCGCCGGCCACGTCGGCCGCGACCGGAGGCTCGGGGGAGGGCGGCGCGGGAGGTGCGGGTTCCGTCACCGTGTCCGTGCCGCCGGGCGCGGGCGAGGTGTCGCAGGCGCCGAGCCGCGAAGGCGCTCGCGCCCCACCCGCGGCCGAACCGCGAGCCGATGCCGCGGGAAGGAGCTCAGCGGGTGAAACCCCGTCGGCAGTCGCGGACTCCCGGCGGCTCGCCCACCACCGCAGCAGCGGCCGCACCGCCTCGCCGATCACCAGCGCCATCACCAGATACATCAGCACTGCCAGCCACATGTACCCCGGCCACGCCAGCACCTGCTGCGCCCAAAACGGCACACCGGCCCGCGCCGACACCAGCGCCCCGACCGCCAGCAACGGCAGCAGCACCGCCGCCACCGTCCCCGCCCGCCGGGCGACGCCGCCCGGCACGGTCGTGTCGCGGACCAGCCTCCGCCAGACGTACCAGTGCGCCCCGGCGAACAGGGCGAGGACCGACAGCGCGACGAGAACGAAGACGACGACCACAGTTATCCCTGGCTCCGCTCACGTCGCAGGGCCCGCACACCACGGAACCCGATCACCCCGACCGCCGTCCCCAAGAGAAAGGACGTGACGGCGAGCAGCAGATGCACCCAGAAGTACGTGGTCGGGTCACCCGCGTCGTCGAAAGCAAGCCCGCTTCCGTCCTTCAGCAGATTCTTGACGAAAGTGATCCAGATGAACCAGCTCCACACCCCGAAGGCGAGCAGGAACCAGGAGACGGAGCGGCTGAGCTTCATAGGCCCAGTATCGCCACCCCACCCCGGTACCCGCCGCCGGGGTGGGGACACCGGCCCCGCGCCCTGTACGTTCTTGATCGTGTCCGCCGTTAAAAAGACCGCACTGACGGTCCTCTCCGCCGCGCTGCTGCCCGCACTCACCGCACTGCCCGCGCACGCGGCGACCGCGGACGACAAGCCCGGCGCCCGGCAGCCGAAACCCCCCGCCGTGATGTCGACGGTCGGCGGCGCGCAACTCGGTCTGCCCGGTACGCAGGTGAAGCTCGGCCGGGGCGCACCCATCCTCCCCAAGGAGGTGAGCGGCCGGTCGTGGATCGTCGCGGACGCCGAATCGGGCGACGTACTCGCATCGCACAACTCCCACTGGCGGCTGCCCCCCGCGTCCACCATGAAGATGCTCTTCGCGGACACGGTCCTGCCGCGGCTGTCCAAGACGCAGCAATACAAGGTGAAGGACACCGATCTGGCGGGAATCGGCGCGGGCAGCAGCCTCGTCGGCATCAAGGAGGACCACACCTACTCCGTCCACGACATGTGGCTCGGTGTGTTCCTGAGGTCCGGCAACGACGCCGTGCACGTCCTGTCGGAGATGAACGGCGGGTGGGACAAGACCGTGGCGGACATGCAGACGCACGCCGACGAGCTCCAGGCGCTCGACACCACCGTCGTCTCACCCGACGGCTACGACGCGAAGGGGCAGGTCAGCAGCGCGTACGACCTGACGCTCATCGCCCGCAGCGGCATGCAGAAGAAGGACTTCCGCGAGTACTGCTCCACAGCGACCGCCACGTTCCCCGGTGAGAAGAAGAAGGGGAAGAAGCGCGAGAGCTTCCAGATCCAGAACACCAACCGCCTGCTGACGGGGGCCTGGGGCGTCGAGCCGTACAAGGGCATCGCGGGCATCAAGAACGGCAACACCACCCACGCGGGGGCGACGTTCACGGGCGTCGCGCAGCGCGGCGACAAGGTGTTGCTGGTGACCGTCATGAACCCGTCGGCGAGCGAGGGCAGCGCCGTCTACAAGGAGGCCGCCCGCCTGCTCGACTGGGGCTTCGAGGCGTCGGGGAAGGTCAC
This sequence comes from Streptomyces sp. TRD_SC_5, assembly GCF_056836825.1. Lineage (NCBI taxonomy): Bacteria > Bacillati > Actinomycetota > Actinomycetes > Kitasatosporales > Streptomycetaceae > Streptomyces > Streptomyces sp. TRD_SC_5. Next base: position 2,777,765 of record NZ_JBWZZS010000001.1, read on the forward strand.
GCCGGTCGGTGAGCTGGTGCCGCCGAAGTCCGCGAAGACGGGCCAGGGCGCGCCGCCCGTGAAGGGCAAGGGCAAGGGCCGCAGCGCGGGCACGGGTGACACCGCCGCCGCGAAGGACGGGCAGACGCAGCTGGCGGCGACGGACGAAGGAACCAGCGGCGTGGGCACCGCGCTCGCGATCGCGGGCGGTGCCTTGGTGGTGCTGGCCGCAGGGGTGTTGCTGGTCAACCGCCGCTGGCCGCTGCCCGCCCTGTCGCGTCGCCGCCCGCGCCGCTAGGGGGCGCGCCGGTGGGCGGGGGCTTCTGGGCCTTGTCGGCTGACGTCTCGGGCTCCTCGGGCTCCTCGGCCTCCTCCGCGTCGGACCGTTCCTCCTCCGCCTCCGCCGCCCGCTCGCTGTCGTGCCGCGTCGCCGTCCAAGCCGCGCAGCACAGCAGCAGTTTCGCCGTGAGGTTGATCCACAGCAGCAGGGCGACCGGAACGCCGAAGGCCCCGTACATGCTCTTCGCCGCGACGCCCTTCATATAGCTGCCCAGCAGCACCTTGAGCAACTCGAAGCCGATCGCGCCGATGAGCGACGCCGTGATCAGCCGGTGCCTGGCCGGCTGCACCCCCGGCAGCAGCGTCAGGACGTACAGCAGGATCAGGAAGTCCGCGCCGACCGCGAGGGCGAGCGCGGCGATCCGCAACAGCACGCCTCCCGCGCCGCTTTCGGACATGCCGACCTGCTCGGCGGTCCAGTCGACGGCCGTCGAGCCGATCGAGGAAGCCGCCCAGGACGAGAGCCCGATCACGCCGAGGCCGGCCAGCACACCGGCGTCCTTGAGTTTGCGGAGGAAGAGGTTGCCCTCGTCGGTGTCGTCCAGCTCCCAGACGGCCCGCAGGCACTCCCTCATCGAGCCGACCCACCCGATGCCCATGAAGAGCAGCACAGCGCCGGCGACGATTCCGACGGTGCCCGCGTTCGCCACCAGGGATTCGAGGTCGAGCTGCCCGGAGATGCCGGGCACCTGCTCGGCGATCTTGTTCTCCATGCGGTGGAGCTGATCGTCGGAGAGCAGGGCCGCGCCGATCGCGGCGGCGACGGTGATCAGCGGGAAGAGGGCGAGAAAGCTGATGAAGGTGATCGCGGCGGCCAGCCGGGTCCAGTGGGCGCGATCGAGCGTTTCGTACGTACGCCATGCGTGAGTGACCGCCAGCCGCCGCGTCACGAACGGGCCGACGACGGGCAGATTCTTCAGCCAGTCCATGACGAACGCTTACCCTCCGAGGCGAAAACCAGCGTCCTGGTCCCCCAGAAACGCAGGCATGTCGCGAGCGCCATGCCGACGACCGCTCCGGAGACGGTGTCGGCGCGGGGCGACGTCAGCCCGAGGCCGTAGTGCGAGGCGGTGAGACAGAGGAGTTGTACGAGCGCTCCCGCGACGTTGACGGCGAAGAAGACGGCGTACTGCCGCGCCCGCTCCCGGGCGCGGACCACCACCCGCCGCCGGTAGGTGCCGAGTGCGTTTCCGGCGTACGCGACCGAGCATCCGGCGACGAAGGACAGCGCCTTCGCGGTGAGCGGGTCCCAGCCGAGCGGGCCGCGCAGCCACATGAAGAGCGCGAGGTCGACGGCGTACGCACAGCCGCCGGCGAGCGCGAAGCCGCGCAGCTCGGCCCAGGTCGAGCTGCCCCCGGCCCGTCTCACAGATCGGCCACGGCAAGCCCGTACATCGCCACCCAGACGAGCCCGATGACGGCGAGCCCCCGGTCGCGCAGGACGACGTCCTCGGGGGCTCCGGCCGTGCCCCGGTCGGCGAAGACGGCGTACCGCAGCACGGAGAGGATGAACGCGACCATCGACAGCTGGCGCCACGGCAGCAGGCTGCCGTTGGCCGTGCCACCGCTCTCCAGGGCCCACAGGCAGTACGCGAGTACGGCGACCCCGGCCGCGAGCTGCCAGACGAAGCGCAGGTATCCGGTGGTGTATTCGCCGAGGAGGGCGCGGGTGGCGCCGCGCTTCTCCGGGCGGCCGGCCATCTGCACGGCCTCGGAGTAACGCTTCGCGGCGACCATGAAGAGCGCGCCGAAGCCCGCGGTGATCAGGAACCAGCGGGAGAGGGGGATGTGGAGGGCGACCCCGCCGATCATCGCGCGCATCAGGAAGCCGGTGGTGACGACGGCGAGATCGACGACGAGGACGTGCTTCAGCCGGACGCAGTACGCGAGCTGCATGGCGACGTACGCCGTGAGGAGAGCGGCCGTCATCGCGTTGCAGAGCAGGACCGCGGCGACCGGCGCGAGGACGGCGAGCAGCCCGCCGGCCGCGTACGCCACGGGTACGGGGACCTGTCCGGCGGCGACGGGGCGGTGGCACTTGACGGGGTGCGCGCGGTCGGCGTCGGCGTCGCGCGCGTCGTTGATGAGGTAGACGGCGGACGCGGCGGCGGTGAACAGCACGAAGACGACGGCGAGTTGGGCGACGGCGTGGCGGGAGGCCAGTTCCCCCGCGGCGGCGGGCGCGGCGAGGACCAGTACGTTCTTGACCCATTGGCGGGGGCGCGCGGTGCGCAACAGTCCGGCGGGCAGGCTCAGGGGGCGTCGCTTCGGCGGTCTCGGGGGTGCGGCAGCGCGGCGGGGCTGCCCGATCACGGCGGTGGCGGCGGTTGTTGTGGTGGTGGCGGTAGTGCTGCTGCTGTGCTCAGGCATGTACGGCACCTCCTTCAGCCACGGCCACCGAGGCGCTCGCGGCGGCGGTGGTCGTCCCGGTCGTGACAGTGGTGACGGTGGTGACGGTGGCCGGCCCGGTCATCCAGGCCGCGCCGAGTCCGGCGGTGATCCCGCCGAGCAGGACACCGGCCACCACATCGGTCGGGTAGTGGACCCCGGCAACCAGCCGCGACACGCACATCGCGGCGGCCAGCGGCGGCGCGAGGTGGTGCCCGACGGGCCGCAGCGCGCCGAAGGCCACCGCCGCGGCTGCCGCCGAGGCCGCGTGGGAGCTGGGGAACGAGTGCCGGCCGGCGGTGGACACCAGGGGCTCCAGGGCGGCGAGTTGGGGGCGGGCGCGGCGTACCGCCAGCTTGACGGCCATGCTCGCCAGGTGCGCCGCACCGACCAGCGCCGTACCGCGCAACCAGGCGCGGCGGCGCTCGTGGTCGGCCCCCGCGCCCAGCAGGCCGGCGGCAATCCAGACGGCGCCGTGCTCACCGCACCAGGAGAGCCCCCGGGCGGCGGACGCCACGCGTGGATCCGTACCGCAGTCCCGCATTGCCGACAGCAGACGGCGATCAACCTCTCGCATCTGTCACCCCTCTTCCGTAGCGGCGACCCGGCCGGTCGGTCGGCCGCAGGCCAGGGGCGACTCTGCTCGGATTAAGCAGACTAGTCATGTTAATTGCCCACGACACACCACCAATCACCCATTCGCCCAGCACAACAGGCGATTTACAGAACTGCGATGTTTAGGGACGATACGGTCACTGCCATGTCTGTCGACACCGCCTCAGTGGAAGTGACCGGTTGGGGCCGCACCGCCCCGACAACCGCCGCCCGCCTGGTCCGGCCGCGTTCGTACGAGGAGGCGGCGGCAGCGGTCCTCGACTGCGGGACGGGCGGGGGGCACGCACCGCGCGGCGGCATCGCCCGCGGGCTCGGCCGGGCGTACGGCGACGCGGCACAGAACGCGGGCGGCTCCGTACTCGACATGACCGGCCTCGACCGCATCCGTACGATCGACGCCGGGTCGGGCGTCGTGGTGTGCGACGCGGGCGTGAGCCTGCACCGGCTGATGGAAGTGCTGCTGCCGCTCGGCTGGTTCGTGCCGGTCACGCCCGGAACGCGGTACGTGACCGTGGGCGGCGCGATCGGCGCCGACATCCACGGCAAGAACCACCACGGCTCGGGCTCCTTCTCGCGTCACGTCGTCTCGCTCGAACTGCTCACCGCCGACGGCGAGGTACGTACCGTCCCTTCCGGCACCGACCTCTTCGACGCCACGGCGGGCGGCATGGGCCTGACCGGCGTCATCCTCGGTGCGAGCATCCAACTCCTGTCCGTCGAGACCTCGTTGATGTCGGTCGACACGGAACGGGCCACCGACCTCGACGACCTGATGGCCCGGCTCACCGCCACCGACCACCGCTACCGCTACTCGGTCGCCTGGATCGACCTGCTCGCGCGCGGAGCCGCCATGGGGCGCTCGGTCCTCACCCGGGGGGATCACGCCCCGCTCGACGCGCTCCCGGCGCGCGCCCGCCGGGCGCCGCTGACGTTCCGGCCGGGCAGGCTCCCGGCCGCGCCCGGCTTCGTACCGGAAGGGCTGCTCGGCCGGGCGACGGTGGGGCTGTTCAACGAGCTCTGGTACCGCAAGGCGCCCCGCGCACCTCGCACCGGCGAGATCCAGAAGCTGTCGACGTTCTTCCACCCGCTGGACGGTGTCCCGCACTGGAACCGGATCTACGGGCGCGGCGGATTCGTCCAGTACCAGTTCGTCGTCGGGTACGGACAGGAAGAGGCCCTGCGCCGGATCGTCGGACGCATCTCGGGGCGGGGCTGCCCGTCGTTCCTCGCCGTACTGAAACGCTTCGGAGAGGGCGATCCGGGCTGGCTGTCGTTCCCGCTGCCCGGCTGGACGCTCGCGCTGGACATTCCGGCGGGCCTGCCGGGACTCGGCGCGTTCCTCGACGAGCTCGACGATGAGGTCGTGGCGGCCGGCGGCCGCGTCTACCTCGCGAAGGACTCGCGGCTGCGGCCGGAACTGCTGGGCGCGATGTATCCGCGACTGCCGCGATTCCGGGCGCTGCGCGCGGAACTCGACCCGCGCGGCGTCTTCGCGTCGGACCTCTCCCGCCGCCTTTCCCTCTGACTTACGGTCTTCCACCCTCCAGGAGCGCACTCATGAAGGACGCCTTCGGCACCCCGCAGTCCCTGCTCGTCCTCGGCGGCACGTCCGAGATCGGCCTCGCCACGGCCCGCCGCCTGATCGCGCGCCGCACCCGTACGGTCTGGCTGGCCGGCCGCCCGTCCCCCGGCCTCGAAACGGCGGCGGCCGGGCTCCGCGCGCTGGGTGCGGAGGTCCGTACCGTCGCCTTCGACGCGCTCGACCCGGTGGCGCACGAAGACAAGCTCGGCAAGGTCTTCGCCGAGGGCGACATCGACATGGTGCTGCTGGCCTTCGGCGTCCTCGGCGACCAGGCGCACGACGAGGAGCAGCCGCTGTCGGCGGTCCGGATCGCGCAGACCAACTACACGGGCGCCGTCTCGGCGGGCCTGGTGTGCGCGAGGGCGCTCCAGGGACAGGGCCACGGCTCACTGGTCGTGCTGTCGTCGGTGGCGGGCGAGCGCGCCCGTCGCGCGAACTTCATCTACGGATCGAGCAAGGCCGGCCTGGACGCCTTCGCCCAGGGCCTCGGCGACGCGCTGCACGGGACGGGCGTACACGTGATGGTCGTACGCCCCGGATTCGTCCGGACGAAGATGACGACGGGCCTGCCGGAGGCCCCACTGGCGACCACGCCGGAGCTGGTCGCCGCCGCCATCGAGCTGGGGCTGCGGCGCCGCTCGGAGACCGTGTGGGTGCCGGGGGCCATGCGTGCGGTGATGTCGGCGCTGCGCCATCTGCCACGGCCGCTGTTCCGGCGGCTGCCGGTCTGAGGGGGTCCTCCCCGCCTCGCAGGGCGCTCCCGGCGGTCAGGAGCGCAGTGAAGGCCGCGCAGGCTGGTCCACCGGTGAGTTCTGCGCGGGCACGACGCCCGCCGCCCCGCCGCCGAACGCGTACTCACGGAGCTTGCGCCACACGCCGTCCGCACCCTGCTCGTACAGCGCGAACCCGGCGCAGGCCCACTGGGCCTCGTACTCGGAAAGCTCTTCGTACGCCCGGTCCATGCCCTCTTCGGAGATGCCGTGGGCGACCGTGACGTGCGGGTGGTACGGGAACTGGAGCTCGCGCACGAGCGGCCCCGACGCGTCCCTGACCCGCTTCTGGAGCCACGCGCACGCCGCCGCCCCCTCGACGACCTGCACGAAGACGACCGGCGAGAGCGGACGGAACGTACCCGTCCCCGACAGCCGCATCGGGAAGGAGCGCCCGGACGACGCGACCTCCGCGAGGTGCGCCTCGACGGCGGGCAGCAGCGCCGCGTCGACCTCCGTGGGCGGGAGGAGGGTGACATGCGTGGGGATGCCGTGCGCGGCCGGGTCCCCGAAGCCCACGCGCCGCTCCTGGAGCAGGCTGCCGTACGGCTCCGGGACCGCGATCGAAACGCCGAGCGTTACGGTCCCCACGTCGTTCTCCTCCGTCGTCGTCCAGTACGTCCTGTGGTGGTGCTGCCAGTGTGCAGTGTGGCGGGCGCGCGGGCCCTGTGGCCAGAGTCCTTGGTCCGAACCTTGGCGGTCAGTGCTTGGCCGGCAGCAGGCCGACCTTCTCGTAGGCCTGGGCGAGGGTCTCCGCGGCGACCGTACGGGCCTTCTCGGCGCCCTTGGCCAGGATGGAGTCCAGCGTCTCCGGGTCGTCCAGATATTCCTGGGTGCGGGTCCGGAACGGAGTGACGAACTCCACCATGATCTCGGCGAGGTCCGTCTTGAGCGCGCCGTACATCTTGCCCTCGTACTTCTTCTCCAGCTCGGCGACGGTCTCGCCGGTGAGCGTGGAGTAGATGGAGAGGAGGTTGCTGACGCCCGGCTTCTCCACGGCGTCGTAACGGATCACGGTGTCCGTGTCCGTGACCGCGCTCTTGATCTTCTTGGCGGTCACCTTGGGCTCGTCGAGCAGATTGATCAGGCCCTTCGGCGTCGACGCCGACTTGCTCATCTTGATCGCCGGGTCCTGGAGATCGAAGATCTTCGCCGTCTCCTTGAGGATGTACGGCGCCGGGACGGTGAACGTCTCGCCGAAGCGGCCGTTGAAGCGCTCGGCGAGGTCGCGGGTCAGCTCGATGTGCTGGCGCTGGTCCTCGCCGACCGGGACCTGGTTGGCCTGGTAGAGCAGGATGTCCGCGACCTGGAGGATCGGGTACGTGAAGAGGCCGACGGTGGCGCGGTCGGAGCCCTGCTTGGCGGACTTGTCCTTGAACTGCGTCATGCGGGAGGCCTCGCCGAAGCCGGTGAGGCAGTTCATGACCCAGCCGAGCTGGGCGTGCTCGGGCACGTGGCTCTGCACGAAGAGCGTGCAGCGGTCCGGGTCGAGGCCGGCGGCCAGCAGCTGGGCGGCGGCCAGCCTGGTGTTGGCACGCAGTTCGGCGGGGTCCTGCGGAACCGTGATCGCATGCAGGTCGACGACCATGTAGAAGGCGTCGTGCGATTCCTGCAGGGCGACCCACTGGCGTACGGCGCCAAGGTAGTTGCCGAGGTGGAACGAGCCTGCGGTGGGCTGGATGCCGGAGAGCACGCGAGGACGATCAGAGGCCATGAACTCATTCTCTCAGGTGTCGAACCCAACTCGGTTCTCCGGTGTATCAAGAGTGTGAGGACGCGGGAGGGGACCCTGGAGGGGGCCGGGGAACCCGAGGCGTACGCGGAACTGGTGCGCGCCTGCAACGGAAGACGTGGTGCGGGCGGCGTTTTCTTCAGGGCGTACCAGTCGCCGGGGCGCTTCGGGGACGGCTCGGCCTTCCGGCCGTGGTCGCTGCGAATTGTCGCAAATGAGACGAGAAACACAGTGCGCTCGGCGAGTCGGCTGCGGGCGGCCACGGCGGGGACCCGGGCCCACCGGGGCCCCGCCGTCGACTCATCGATTCGTGAAGGACATCAGTCCGTCGGAAGGCCGGGTGCCGGGAAGGCGGCCATGAGGTCGGCGACCTCGGCGCGGATCGCGGCGAGCGCTTCCTCGTCGCCGGTGCGGGCGGCGGTCACGCCCCGGTCGATCCAGTCGGCGACGGCCGGCATGTGTTCCGTGGCGAGACCGCGCGAGGTGAGGGAGGGGGTGCCGATGCGGACGCCGGAGGGGTCGAACGGCTTCCTCGGGTCGTAAGGGACGGTGTTGTAGTTGACGACGATCCCGGCCCGGTCGAGCGCCTTCGCCGCCACCTTGCCCGGTACGTCCTTCGGGGTGAGGTCCATCAGGATCAGGTGATTGTCGGTGCCGCCGGAGACCAGGTCGAAGCCGCGCGCGAGCAGTGCCTCGGCGAGCGCCTTGGCGTTGTCGACGACCGCGTGCGCGTAGTCGCGGAAGGAGGGCTGGGCCGCCTCGTGGAGGGCGACGGCGATCGCGGCGGTGGTCTGGTTGTGCGGGCCGCCCTGGAGGCCGGGGAAGACGGCCTTGTCGATGACCTTCGCGTGCTCCTCGCGGGACATCAGCATGGCGCCGCGCGGGCCGCGCAAGGTCTTGTGGGTGGTCGTGGAGATCACGTCGGCGTGCGGGACCGGGGACGGGTGGGCACCGCCCGCGATCAGCCCGGCGATGTGGGCGACGTCCGCGACGAGCACGGCGCCGGACTCGCGGGCGATCTCCGCGAAGGCCGCGAAGTCGATGGTGCGGGGGAGGGCGGTGCCGCCGCAGAAGATCAGCTTCGGGCGCTCCTTGAGCGCGAGGTCACGGACCTCGTCGAAGTCGATGAGCCCGGTGTCGTGGCGTACGCCGTACTGGACGCCGCGGAACCACTTGCCGGTGGCCGAGACGCCCCAGCCGTGGGTGAGGTGGCCGCCCATCGGCAGGGCCATGCCCATCACGGTGTCGCCGGGCTCGGCGAAGGCGAGGTAGACGGCGAGGTTGGCGGGCGAGCCGGAGTAGGGCTGGACATTGGCGTGGTCGACGCCGAACAGGGCCTTGGCGCGGGCGGTGGCGAGCCGCTCGACCTGGTCGATGTTCTGCTGGCCCTCGTAGTAGCGCCGGCCCGCGTAGCCCTCGCTGTACTTGTTCTGCAGGACGGTGCCGGAGGCTTCCAGCACGGCCTGCGAGACGTAGTTCTCGCTGGGGATCAGGCGCAGGGTGTCGGCCTGGAGCTGTTCCTCGGCTCCGACCAGCGCGGCCAGTTCGGGGTCCGTGGCGGAGAGTGCTGGGTGGCGGGGCGGGAGATTCGCAGCGTGGCTGAGCGGGAGAGTCATCTTGTCCTCCGGGGCGAGCGGTCAGTGTCCGTCGTGATCCCGGGGTGCCCAGGCGGGCGGCACCTCGTGCTGTTGTTCCCCGCACGGCTTCCCCGCGGTCTGTTCCGCGTACGCCAGTCGCCGTGCGTACCCGCCACCCTAGCGGCCGCACCGCAAAGCATGGTTTCTTCGTCCGGCATACGAGCGACGATAGAAAGGGGCACCATCCCTGCCCCTCGCCGGATGGATTTGTTGCGACGATCGGAGACCCCGTGTCGACCACCACCCAAGCCGCCATCACCTCTGCCGAGGCACACAGCGCGCACAACTACCATCCCCTCCCCATCGTCGTCTCGTCGGCGGAGGGCGCCTGGATGACGGACATCGAGGGGCGCCGCTACCTCGACATGCTCGCCGGGTACTCCGCACTCAACTTCGGCCACGGCAACCGCCGGCTCATCGATGCCGCCAAGGCGCAGCTCGACAGAGTGACGCTGACCTCCCGGGCCTTCCACCACGACCGGTTCGCCGAGTTCTGCGCACAGCTCGCCGAGCTGTGCGGCATGGACATGGTGCTGCCGATGAACACCGGGGCCGAGGCGGTGGAGACCGCGGTGAAGACCGCCCGCAAGTGGGGCTACAAGGTCAAGGGCGTACTGGACGGCACGGCGAAGATCGTCGTCGCGGCCAACAACTTCCACGGCCGTACGACGACCATCGTCAGCTTCTCCACGGACCACGAGGCCCGGGCGGACTACGGCCCCTACACGCCGGGCTTCGAGATCGTCCCGTACGGAGACCTGACGGCGCTCGACGCCGCGGTGACCGACAACACCGTGGCCGTACTGCTCGAACCCATCCAGGGCGAGGCGGGGGTCCTGGTGCCGCCGGCCGGATACCTGGCGGCCGTAAGGAAGTTGACCCGCGAGCGGAACGTGCTCTTCATCGCGGACGAGATCCAGTCGGGCCTCGGCCGTACGGGCAAGACCTTCGCCTGCGAGCACGAGGGCGTCGTCCCCGACATGTACGTCCTGGGCAAGGCCCTGGGCGGCGGCGTCGTGCCGGTGTCCGCCGTCGTGTCGTCGGCCGAGGTGCTGGGGGTGTACGGGCCGGGCGAGCACGGTTCGACGTTCGGCGGAAACCCGCTGGCCTGCGCGGTGGCGCTGGAGGTCATCGCGATGCTGCGCACCGGCGAGTTCCAGCAGCGCGCCACCGAGCTGGGCGACCACCTCCACCAGCAGCTGGGCCTGATGGTGGGCGGCGGCGCGGTGGAGGCGGTGCGCGGCCGCGGGCTGTGGGCGGGCATCGACATCACCCCGTCGCGCGGCACGGGCCGGCAGATCTCGGAGAAGCTGATGGACCGGGGCGTACTGGTCAAGGACACGCACGGCTCGACCATCCGGATCGCCCCGCCGCTGGTGATCAGCAAGGAGGACCTGGACTGGGGCCTGGACCAGCTCGGCGCGGTGCTGGCGGGCTAGGGACCCGTACGACCCACTGCACTGCTCCGTGCGTTCGCTGTGGCAGAGCGCGGCGAACGCACGGTTCGGTGGTGGGTGCGGTCACCGCTCGGGGCAGTGCACCGCGGGATTCCGCGCCGGCGCCCGTCAGAGGATGACGTGCGGCAGGAAGCGGGCGTACTCGTCCGTGATCAGGCCCGAGGACTCCCGGATGCCGAGGCCCGCCGCCTCGTCCTCGACAACCCACGCACCGAGCACGACACGGTTGCCGTCGAAATCGGGCAGCGGGGCCAACTCCTGGTAACAAACCGGCTGTTCGCCGCCGGGCCGAGCGGCTGCGGGGGCCGAGCCCGGCTCGTAAATCGTGACACCGGCGCCCTCCCGGCCGAGCAGCGGCTTCGCGACGTAGCCGGGACCGCCGGGGGCGGCCAGCTCGCGCGGGCCGTCGAGATACGCGGCGAGCAGGTTCGGGTGGCCGGGGTAGAGCTCCCAGAGGATCGCGAGCAGCGCCTTGTTGGAGAGCAGCATCTTCCAGGCCGGCTCGATCCAGCAGGTGGTGCCGGTGCCGCCGCCGTTGTCGAGGGTGTTCAGTACGTGCGGCCCGAACCGGTCGGTCGTCAGCCACTCCCACGGGTAGAGCTTGAAGCAGCTGCGGATGAAGCGCAGCCGTTCGTCGACGAAGCGGCCCGACAGCCGGTCCCAGCCGATCTGTTCGACCGACAGCGCCTCGGTGACGAGCCCGGCCTGCTGGGCGGTCTCGCGCAGATACGCGACCGTCATCAGGTCTTCGCCGAGTTCGTCGCCGTCCGAGTGGACGAAGTGCAGCGGCCCCGGCGGCAGGAGGTGCGCCTGGCGCTTCCACGCGTCGACCAGCCGCTCGTGCAGCGAGTTCCACTGGTCGGCGCCGGGGAAGCGTTCCTCCATCCAGAACCACTGCGGGCTGGCCGCCTCGACCAGCGAGGTGGGGGTGTCGGCGTTGTACTCCAGCATCTTGGCGGGGCCCGACCCGTCGTACCGCAGATCGAACCGGCCGTAGATGGAGGGAAGTTCGGCCCGTCGCCGCCAAGAGGTGGCAATGCGTGAGACCAGTCGCGGGTCCGTGATACCGAGGTCGGCGAAGCGGTCGTGCTCGACGATGTGCGCGGCGGCGGCCAGGCACATGGCGTGCAGCTCCTCGACGACCTCCTCCATCGCCTCGACCTCGGGCAGCGAGAACTCGTAGTACGCGCTCTCGTCCCAGTAGGGGCGGAGCGACCCGTCGGGGAAACGGGTCAGCGGGTAGATGAGGCCCTGCTCCTCGACGGTCTGCTGCCAGCCGGGGCGGGGCTCGATCGTGTGTCGCTTCATCGGTGAGTGCCTGGGTGCCTGTGCCTGGGCCCGAAGGCCCGGTCAGCCGCCGCCGGAACCGGAGGAGCCGAAGCCGCCCCGGTCGACCGCGGACTTGTCGAAACTGCCGTCCGTGACCTTGCCGCTGCTGACGTGGCCGCCGTAGTAGTACCTGCCGTTGCTGGAGCCGTCATCGTCGTCGCACTCGTAGTCGGGCAGCACTTCCTGCGTGACCCGGTCCACGCACCGCTGGTCCGGCTCCGAGCCGCAGGCGGTGAGCGTCGCCGCGAGCACGCCCATACCGCCGAGCAAAACAGTGCCCGACCTCAATTTGCGCCGTTGTGCCGCCATGTCCCGGCCCCTCCCCCGTCGTTCGAACAGATTCTCCAGACCGTCCGACAGACTAGATGGCCCGCTTCCGTCGCCGGAACCCGGTGCCCGATCTCCACCCATCTAGAGTCGGTTTGTGATCCTTGGGATGATCTGCGCACTCTCTTCGGCGGTCTGCATCGGTACGGCTTCCGTGCTCCAGGCAGTCGCCGCGCGTGCCGCGCCGCCCGGCACCGGCAGCGGAGTCGACGTAACGCTGCTGCTGCACGCCCTGCGTCAGTGGCGGTACGTCGTCGGTCTCGCCCTCGACGGCCTCGGCTTCGCGCTCCAGATCGTCGCCCTGCTCACCATCCCCATCTACGCGACCGAGGCCGCCCAGGCCGCGAGCCTCGCCGTCACCGCGGTGGTCGCCGCGCACGTACTGAAGGTCCGGCTCAGGGGCACGGAGTGGGCGGCGGTGGCCGTGGTCTGCGCGGGGCTGGCGATGCTCGGGCTGTCCGTCGGCGCGGAGGGGGAGAGCGACGGCCCGCCCGCCCTGCCGTACGCCCTGCTCGGGGTCGCCTTCGCCGTACTGCTCGCAGGCGCCGTGGCGGGCCGCCTGCCGGGCCGGGCCCGCGCGCTGGTACTCGGCTTCGGCGCGGGCACGGGCTTCGGTGTGGTGTCGGTCTCGGTACGGCTGATCGACGACCTGGCGCCGTCTGCGCTGGTCGCCAATCCTGTCTCGTACGCCCTTCTGCTGGCCGGCGGTACGGCGTTCCTGCTGCTCACGTCGGCGTTCCAGCGCGGCTCGGTGACCACGGCGACGGCGGGCATGGTGGTCGGCGAGACGATCGGCCCGGCCGTGGTGGGCGTCGTGTGGCTCGGCGACCGCACCCGCGAGGGCCTGGCGGTGGCAGCGGTCCTGGGCTTCGCGGTGGCGGTGACGGGCGCACTGGCCCTGGCCCGGTTCGGCGCCCCGCCGGCGGCCGCCGCGGCGGGGTCGCCCGACGCCCCGTAGCCGGCGCTGCCGTGCCCGGCTTGGGCACCGCGCGAAACCACCGTCCGGGTTGCAAGCCTCCTCAGCCACATCCAGCCCGGCCGGCGCTTGAGGCCTTCCGGGGAGGGGCGGGGCGGGGGAGGAAAAGGCCCCGTGGGCGCCCCCGGCGCAGACGCTCGCCGGGGGTGGTTTATCGTTCATCCATGCGTGGAGCGTGCCGCCGCAATGCGGCCGCCAGCCGCACCCGTACGAGCCCCGGTCGGTCCCCCCGTCCGGCCGGGGCTCCCCCCTCTCCCCCTCCGTCGGCCAGGCCAGGCGCGAGCCGTCACGGCAGCGCCCGGCACAGCGCGTCCAGCGCCCCCGCCCACGCGCTGTCCGACGGCCTCGCGTACCCGACGACCAGCGCGTCCCGGTCCCGCTCCGCCGACGGATGCCGGAAGCTGCCCACGCCCTCCAGCGCGAGCCCCTGCCAGGCCGCTGCCTGCACCACGGACCGTTCCGTGCCCGCCGGCAGTTCGAGCACCGCGTGCAGCCCCGCCGCGATCCCCGTCACCCGTACGTCCGGCGCACGCTCAGCCAGCGCCGCCACCAGCTGGTCGCGCCGCCGCCGGTAGCGCAGCCGCATGGAACGCACATGGCGGTCGTACGCGCCCGAGGCGATGAACTCCGCGAGCGTGAGCTGGTCCAGAGAGCTCGACGCCCAGTCGACCACCCCCTTGGCCGCCGCCACCTCCTCCGCGAGCGCCTCCGGCAGCACCATCCAGGCCAGCCGCAGTCCCGGCGCGAGCGACTTGCTCGCCGTACCCAGGTAGACGACCCGCTCCGGATCGAGTCCCTGAAGGGCGCCGACCGGCTGCCGGTCGTAGCGGAACTCCCCGTCGTAGTCGTCCTCCAGGATCAGTCCGCCCGTACCGCGCGCCCAGTCCACGGCTGCCGCGCGCCGGTCCGGACGCAGGGCGACCCCGATCGGGAACTGGTGGGCCGGCGTCAGCAGCACCGCCCCCGCGCCCCGCAGCTCCCCCAGCTCGCCGGTGCGCGATCCGTAGCCGTCGAACCCCAGCGCCGGGGTGCGCAGCCCGCCGTCCGTAAGCAGGTCCCGGTGGAAGGGCAGACCGTACGACTCGACCGCCACCTCCCGTACGCGCCGCTGCCTCAGCACCTTCGCGACCAGCATCAGCCCGTGCACGAACCCGGAGCAGATGACGACCCGGTCCGGCGTGGCCCGCACACCGCGCGCCCGCGCCAGATACTCCGCGACCGCGGTACGCAGTTCGACACGCCCGCGCGGATCGCCGTACCCGAACGCGTCGTGCGGCGCTGCGGTCAGCGCGCGCCTGGCCGCCTTCAGCCACTGGGCACGCGGAAAGGACGCGAGGTCGGGCGAGCCCGGCATGAGGCTGTACGCCGGGTCGCGCCGCGCGCTGTGCCGCGTCGCGGCGGCCGGTGCGGCCTTGCGCGGCGCGGCCACGGCCCGCTGCGCGACCCGCGTGCCCGAGCCCTGCCGGGCGGTGAGGCGGCCCTCGGCGACCAGCTCGGCGTACGCGTCGGCGACGGTGTTACGGGCGACGCCCAGGTCGGCGGCGAGCGAACGCGACGACGGCAGCCGCGCCCCGGGCGCCAGCCTGCCCGTACGGACAGCTTCGCGCAGGGCCTTCGTCAGGCCCGTACGCAACCCGGAAGCGCCCATCTCCACATGCAGGTCGATCCCGGCGATGACATCGGCGGCTGCCGCCGAAGTGGCCCATGAATCCGTCACGGAAATGGACCATACCGGTGCGCCAACCGCGCCGTAGCGTCGTACCCATGACGATCGACAAGGCCACGGCAAGCACCGAGTACGCCCCCGAGCACACCCCCCGCCTTGACATGGCGAAGCTGGCCCCCGAGGTCTACAAGGCCATGAGCGCGCTCGCCGGGGCGGCGAAGAAGGGCCTCGACCCGGTCCTCGTCGAGCTGGTCACGATCCGCGCCTCACAGATCAACCGCTGCGCCTTCTGCATCGACATGCACACCAAGGAGGCACTGGCCGCGGGCGAGACGGTCGAGCGGATCGTCCAGCTCGCCGCCTGGGAGGAGTCCCGGCACTTCTACACGGAGCGGGAGGCCGCGGCGCTCGAACTCACGGAGGCCGTGACCGTCCTGACCGAAGGGTTCGTCACGGACGAGGTGTGGGAGAGGGCCGCCAAGCACTTCGACGACGCGGAACTGGCCCAGCTGACCGCCGTGATCACGGTGATCAACTCCTGGAACCGTTTCGCGGTGACGACCCGCATGGTCCCGGGCCACTACACCCCGGGTGCCTTCAAGCACTGACACACGCGCCACGGAGACGAGGCGCGGCGAGGGGCCCGCTGCCAGGCAGCGGGCCCCTCGCCGAACCTCACCTGCCGTCTACTTCTTCGGCATCCAGGTCTTCCACGTCGACTCGTTCGCCTTGACCCACTTCTCGGCCGCGGCCTCGGGCGACAGCTTCTCGTCCGCGATCATCAGGGCGACCTCGTTCTGCTGCTCGGTCGTCCACTTGAAGTTCTTCAGGAACTCCGCCGCCTTGCCGCCGTTCTTCGCGAAGTCCGCGTTGAAGAACTTCTGGAGCGGCGTGTTCGGGTAGGCGCAGGCGACCTTCTTCGGGTCGGCGTCGCAGCCTTCCTTGTACTCCGGCAGCTTGACCTCGACCATGTCGATCTCGGCGTTCAGCCACTGCGGCGTCCACCAGTACGTCAGGAACGGCTTCTCCGCCTTGGCGTACTTCTTCATGGCCGTGATCTGGCTGGCCTCGGAACCCGAGTAGTTCGTCTTCAGGTTCAGCTTCAGGTTCTTGATGATCGCGTCGTCGTTGGTGACGTAGTCGGGCGAACCTTCGAGGATCTCGCCCTTGTCACCGCTCTCCGCGGTCTTGAACTCGTCGGCGTACTTGTTGAGGTTCTTCCAGTCCGTGACGTCCGGGTGCTTGTCCGCGAAGTACTTCGGCACGAACCAGCCGATGTGCCCGGTGACACCGAGGTCGCCGCCCTTGACGACGGTCTTCTTGGTGTCGACGTACTGCTTCTCCTCCTTGGGGTGGCCCCAGTCCTCGAGGATCCCGTCGATGTCGCCCTTCGACAGCGCGTCCCACGCGAGGACCTCGCCCATCTGCTGGGTCTTGACGGTGTAGCCGAGCTCCTTCTCCAGGAGGTACGCCGCGACAGCGGTGTTGGCCTGGGCGCCGACCCACGAGGGGACGGTCAGCTTCACGGTCTTCTTGTCGCCGGCGTCGTCGCTCTTGCCGGTCTCGGCGGCGCCGCACCCGCTGAGGGCGAGCAGGCCGAGGGCGGCGGCGGAAGCGACGGCCGTACGAAGTATGCGTGTGTTCGTGCGCATGGTGAGGATGTCTCTCTTCTGGCAGGAATGAGGCAAAGAGTGGGTGGAGTCAGCTGTCGTCACGGCCGCGGGAGCGGCCCGCGCCGGGCTGGGTGAGGCGGTCCAGTACGAGCCCGAGGCAGACGATCGCGGCGCCGGCCGTCATGCCGACACCCATCTCGCCGCGCGAGAGGCCCTTGACCACGTCGTAACCGAGCGCGCCACCGCCGACGAGGCCGCCGACGACGACCACGGCGAGCACCAGCACCACGCCCTGGTTGACGGCGAGCTGCAGTGCCGGGCGGGCCAGCGGCAACTGGACCTGGAGGAGCTGCTGGCGGGAGCCGGCGCCCAGGGAGCGCGAGGCCTCCAGTGCGGACGGGTCGACATCCCTGATGCCCTGGGTGGTGATGCGTACGACTGCGGGCAGCGCGTACACAACGGCCGCGATGATCGCGGAAGCGCGCGTGACACCGAACAGCGCGACCACCGGGATCAGATACACGAACTGCGGCATCGTCTGCATGGCATCGAGCACCGGCCGCATCCACCGTTCGAAGCGTCCGGCCCGCGCCGCCGCGATCCCGAGCGCGAAGCCCAGCAGCAGTGTCACGAAGAGCGCCGCGATCACCTGGGACAGCGTGTCGAGGGACTTCGTCCATACGCCGAGTACGCCGATGGCGCCCATCGCGAGCGTGGAGGTGACCGCGGTCGCCCACGACCCCACCAGCCACGCCAGCCCGGCGACGATCAGCAGCAGCGCCCACCAGGGCATCCACACCAGCCCGTCGCGCAGCGGGTTGAGGATCCACAGCGTGAAGCTCTCCGACCACACCTCGGTGCCGCCGATGACCGGGATGCCCGACGTGAGGTGCTCGGTGATCCAGTCCTGGGCCTTGTTGACGGGCGTGGAGATGTCGTACGTCCAGCCCTCCGGCCAGGTCTGCGTCAGCAGCGCCCGCCCGGCCGCGGCAGCGGCGGCGGTGACGACGGCGACCAGCGCCCAGGCGCGCCACCCGTGCAGCAGCCGCGAGCCGCCCGGCACGGAGGTGCCGATACGCTCGCCCGCCGACGCGGTCGTACGGTCGAGCCAGACCGCGATCAGCACGATCGGGATACCGGCCGCGAGCGCCTTGCCGACATCGACCGTGGAAAGAGCCGAGTAGACCTCTTCACCCAGCCCGCCGGCGCCGACGAGCGCCGCGATGACGACCATCGACAGCGCCATCATGATCGTCTGGTTGAGGCCGAGCAGCATTTCCTTGCGCGCGAGCGGCAGTCGCGCCGTCCACAGCCGCTGCCGGCCGCTGGCGCCGAGCGAGGCCGAGGCCTCCAGGACGCCGGCGTCGGCGCCGCGCAGCCCGAGGGCCGTGAGGCGGGCCATCGGCGGGGCGGCGTAGATGACCGTACAGAAGAGGGCCGCCGGCGTACCGGTGCCGAAGACGAGCACGAACGGCAGCAGGTACGCGAAGGCCGGCATGACCTGCATGGTGTCCAGCACCGGTCGCAGCATCCGGTGGAACCGGTCGGACAGCCCGGCCGCGAGCCCGAGCAGTATGCCGAGCACGGACGCGAGCCCGACCGCCACCACCATCAGCGCGATGGTGAGCAGCGTGGCGTCCCACATGCCCAGCAGCCCGCACACGGCGAACACGCCGGCCGCGATGCCCGCGGTCTTCGCGCCGCGCCGGTCGAGACCGGCGGCACGCCACGCGAAGAGCACCGCCATGGCGGCGAAGCCGACCCAGCCGAGCGCGTCGAGGCCGCTGTAGACGGCGTTGACCGCGTCGGTGGCGGTGTTGGAGAGGTGCAGCAGGAAGTACAGGAAGAGAGGGTGGGTCTCGCGGTTGTCGATGACCCACTGGTTGACGTCGTCGAGCGGACCCGACACGTCGACGGTCATGCCGGCGGGCCAGCTGCCCCCGCCCCACAGCAGGACTCCGAGCGGTACGAGCACGAACGCCGCGACGGCGAGCGCCAGCAGCTTCCGGCCGGCCCGGTGACGTACGACCGAGACGAACCGGCCGGGGGCGCGCCCAGCCACCTCCTCCTCCCTCGTCTCCGTCTTCTCCGTCATGGGGTCCTTCGGGGGCGAGGTGACGGCCGCCGTCATGCGGCGACCGCCTTCGCCGTATCGATGCCCGCGACGACGGCGAGCAGGCCCTGATGGTCTACGACGCCGATGCAGCGTCCGTTCTCCATGACGCGGGCGGGCTCACCGGTGCGGGCGACGGCCTCGATGGCGGTCGAGACCGTGGCGTCGGGTGAGACGGACGCGCCGGTCTCGGTCTCGGTCACGTCCTCGGCGGGGCGCATGGCCGTGCGTACGGTCATGACCTGCTCACGCGCCACGTCGCGGACGAAGTCGCGCACGTAGTCGTCGGCGGGCGATCCGACGATCTCCTCCGGGGTGCCGAGCTGCACGATCCGGCCGTCGCGCATCAGCGCGATCCGGTCGCCGAGCCGCAGCGCCTCGCTGAGGTCGTGGGTGATGAAGACCATGGTGCGACCCTCTTCGCGGTGCAGGCGGATGACTTCTTCCTGCATGTCGCGGCGGATCAGCGGGTCGAGCGCGCTGAACGGCTCGTCGAACAGGAGTACTTCGGGGTCGACGGCGAGAGCGCGGGCGAGGCCCACACGCTGCTGCTGCCCGCCGGAGAGCTGGCTCGGCCGACGCTCTCCCATGCCTCCCAGGCCCACCTTCTCGACGACCTCGGCGGCCTTGGCGCGGCGCTCGGACCGCCCCATCCCCTGGATTTCGAGCCCGTAGGCGACATTGTCGATGACGGACCGGTGCGGCAGCAGACCGAAGTGCTGGAAGACCATGGAGGCGCGGTGCCTGCGCAGTTCGCGCAGCCGCGACTTGTCCATGGACAGGACGTCCTCGCCGTCGATGGCGATGGCGCCGGAGGTCGGCTCGATGAGCCGGGTCAGGCAGCGTACGAGGGTGGACTTGCCGGAGCCCGAAAGCCCCATGACGACGAAGACCTCACCCTTCTGTACGTCGAAGGAGACGTCGCGCACGGCGGCGGTGCAGCCGGTGCGGGCCCGCAGCTCCTCGGCGGACAGTTCGGCGTAGTCCTTGTTCGCCGGTATTCGGTCGGCCTTCGGTCCGAAGACCTTCCACAGGTTCTGTACAGAGAAAACCGGTTCGGCAGCGTTCGTGTTTTTCGTGTGCTCAATAGCGGTCATCACGCATCACCTCCCGGTGCAGTTGTTGAGGCAAGCAGTTCGGCGCACTTCTCCCCGACCATCAGGACCCCGATCATCGGGTTCACGGCGGGCATCGTAGGGAAGACGGATGCGTCGGCGATGCGGATGCCTTCGAGCCCACGGATTTTCAAGTCCGGTGACACTACGGCAAGTTCATCTGAGGGTGCCCCCATCCGGCAGGTCCCTGCCGGGTGGTAGACCGTGTGCGCGACCTTGCGGGCGTACTCGCTGATGTCCTCGTCGGTGGTGACGTCGGGCCCGGGGCAGACCTCGCGCTTCAGCCACTTCGCCAGCGGTTCGGCCTTGGCGATCTCGCGCGCGATGCGGATGCCGTCGACGAGCGTACGGCCGTCGTAGTCGTCCTCGTCCGTGAAGTAACGGAAATCCAACGAGGGCTTCACAGACGGATCCGCGCTGGTCAGGAAGAGCCGGCCGCGGCTGCGCGGCTTGGGGATGTTCGGGGTCATCGACACGCCGTGCGCGGGACGTTCGTACCCGAGCCGCTCCGGATTGTCCGTGAACGGAATCTGATAAAAGTGGAACATCAGATCGGGCCCGCGGCTGTCGGGGTCCCTCCGGACGAACAGCCCCGCGTCGGAGTCCATCGCCGAGTTCTCGGGGATCGGCCCGTCCGTCTCCCAGACGATGACCGACTCGGGGTGGTCGAGCAGGTTCTCGCCGACGCCCGGCAGGTCGAGCGCGACGGGAATCCCGAGCGCTTCGAGATCGGCCTTCGGACCGATACCGGAGTGCATCAGCAGTCGCGGGGTGTCCACAGCCCCCGCACACACCAGCACTTCACGACTGGCCTCGACGAAAACTTCCTCCCCACCCTTTGTCCGGACGTGCACACCGGTGGCCCGCGTCCCGTCGAGCTCCAGCTTGTACGCCCAGGTCTCCAGCATGATGTGGAGGTTCGGCCGGTCGAGGAACGGATGCAGGTACGCGACGGACGCGGACGAGCGCTTGTTGTTCTCGGGGTGATAGGCGAGGTCGAAGAACCCGACGCCCTCGTGGAACGGCTCCCGGTTGAACCCCTCGACACGGGGTACGCCAATGGCCTCCTGCGCCGCGTCGACGAAGTCGCGGGCGATGGCGTTCCGGTCCTTCTCGTCGACCGGCACGATGTTGTTGCGGAGCTTGTGGAAGTACGGCCCCATGGCGGCGGCGTCCCAGCCCTCGGCACCGGCGGCCGCCCACTCGTCCCAGTCGGACGGCAGGGGCTGGAAGGCGATGAGGGTGTTGTGCGAGGAGCAGCCACCCAGGACGCGGGCGCGGCTGTGCCGGATGTGGGAATTGCCGCGTGGCTGCTCGGTGGTGGGGTAGTCATAGTCGAACTCACCGCCGAGCAGGCCCATCCAGCGGCGCAGCGTCAGCACTTCGGGGCGGTCGACGTCCGAGGGGCCGCCCTCGATCACGGCGACGCGGACGGACGGGTCCTCGGTGAGCCGGGACGCGATCACCGATCCCGCGGTGCCGCCGCCGACGACGACGTAGTCGTATACAGGCATGGGGTTACTGCTCCTCTTTCGTGCAACCACGGAAAAAATTGAGCCCGTCCGGCGTTTGACGACCGGGGCCTGAGGCGGAGCCCCAGTTGCGGGAACGGGTGAGGAAAACCCTCAGCCCGCGAACCAGCGCACCGGGCGCGGGTCCAGGTTCTGATACACGTGCTTCGCCTCGCGGTACTCGGCCAGTCCGGAGGGGCCCAGTTCGCGCCCGACACCCGACTTGCCGAAGCCGCCCCACTCCGCCTGCGGCAGGTAGGGATGGA
Source organism: Streptomyces sp. TRD_SC_5 (assembly GCF_056836825.1). Taxonomy (NCBI): domain Bacteria; kingdom Bacillati; phylum Actinomycetota; class Actinomycetes; order Kitasatosporales; family Streptomycetaceae; genus Streptomyces; species Streptomyces sp. TRD_SC_5. The sequence goes on from NZ_JBWZZS010000001.1 coordinate 2,799,180, forward strand.
AGTCGTTGATCCACACCGTGCCGTGCCGCAACCGCCCGGCGACTCGCCGCGCGCGCCCCGCGTCAGCGGTCCACACGCCACCGGCCAGCCCGTACTCGGTGTCGTTGGCCAGAGCGACGGCCTCGTCCTCGGTACGGAAGGTCTCGACCGTCAGGACGGGCCCGAAGACCTCTTCCCGTACGACGCGCATCTCGCGGTGGCAGTGGTCGAGGAGGGTAGGCGCATAGAAGTACCCGCCCTCCGGCCGTACGTCGGACGGCTCGGGGCGGGCGCCGCCGGAGCGCAGCACCGCGCCCTCCTCCAGCGCGGAGGCGACGTACATCTCCGTCTTCGTCAGCTGCTGCGCGGAGACGAGCGGTCCGCACTCCACACCGTCGGCCGTACCCCGCCCGAGCCGGATCTTCGAGGCCCGGCGGGCGAGCTCGGCGACGAACCGTTCGCGCACCGACTCCTCGATGATGAGCCGGGAACCGGCCGAGCAGACCTGACCGCTGTGGATGAACGCGGCGTTCAGCGCCTGGTCGACGGCGGTGTCGAAGCCTTCCTCGGTCGCGCAGGAGTCGGCGAAGACGACGTTGGGGTTCTTCCCGCCGAGCTCCAGCGCGACCTTCTTCACGGTGACGGCCGCCGCCTGCATGACCTTCGTACCGCTGGCGAGGCCGCCCGTGAACGAGACGAGGTCGACATCGGGGTGCTCGGACATCCGCGCGCCGACGGGGTCCCCGGCGCCGGTCACGAGGTTGGCGACACCGGCCGGAAGACCGGCCTCCACCAGGAGCTCGACCAGTGCGACGGTCGTCAGCGGAGTGATCTCACTCGGCTTGAGGACGAAGGTGTTGCCCGCGGCCAGCGCCGGAGCGATCTTCCAACTCGCCTGCAAGAGCGGGTAATTCCACGGCGCGATGAGCGCGCAGACGCCGACCGGCTCGTGCACGACGACGCTGTGGATCTCGGGAGAGCCGGCGTCGACGACGCGCCCTCCGCTCTCGCCCACGACGAGGTCGGCGAAGTACCGGAAGGCGTCGGTCACGCAGTCGACGTCGACCCGGCCCTCTTCGAGGGTCTTCCCCGCGTCGCGGCTTTCGAGGAGCGCGATCTCCTCGCGGTCCCGCTGGAGCAGCTCACCGACGCGCCGCAGCAGCGCGGCCCGCTCGGCGACCGGGGTGCGGGGCCATTCGCCGGTGTCGAATGCCGTACGGGCCGCCGCCACGGCGGCATCGACGTCAGCGGCACCGCCCTCGGCGACGAGGGCGAAGGGCTTGGCGTCCGCGGGGTCGATGATCTCGCGCGTGGCGCCGGAAGCGGCTGCCTGCCACTTCCCGCCCACATGGATGGTCTTTTGTGCCGACACGTCGCGTTTGGCCTTCCGTTCCCGATATGTTCCGCCAGTAAAGAGACCGGCAACCGGGAGCCCTCCCCCCGGGGCCGGGAACCATGCGCAATACATGGCCGAAAGTGCCCTGCATCACGAACGTTATGAAGCAAATCAGGTCATAACCTGCCACTAATCCGGAGGCATCAGCCCGCGACCCGGGCAAAGCGACGCCACACACTCACCCCTCGACGGGCTCGTCCCGCACCATCAGACCGGCGACCCACAACGGCATCAGCCAGTGCCCGGCCAGGACCGCGGTCAGTACAGGCGCGATCAGCCCTTCGACCTGTACGTCGCCGATCCAGCCGGCCGCACCGACCCCGAGGGCCGCGACCAGCAACAGCCCGGAGGTCAACCGGTGCGCGCGGGCGCGAGCCCGGTCACGGTCGGCGAGCTGCCGCTCGTCGAGCACGCGGCCACTCAGTTCGAGCAGGCCACGTGTGGCGGAATTGATGACGCCGGTCGCGAAGCACCAGGGCAGCAGCAGGGCCAGCGTGGCGACGAGCGCCCAGACTTGCCGCTCCCCGAAGACGAGGATGTTCCAGCACGCGACGGAGACGATCGTCATGAGGACGTGCGCGCCGACGAAGAGCCGCCGACGGGCGGCCGTGGCATGAAGGGCGGCGCCTTCTTCGCGGTTCATCAGCGCGAACATGCGCCGATCGTGGCTGGTGACTGCGGCGGCTGCCCGCCCCTGTGCTTGCCCTGCGGTCATCACTGCTTCCTCCCGTAGACCTCGTCGGTGAGCGGCCGGAACGGCCGGAGGGAGAACAGCGCCTCCACCGGCAATTCGAAGAACTCGGCAATTTTCAGGGCCAGATCGAGACTCGGGTTGTACTGCCCGCGTTCGATATACCCGACGGTCTGGTAGTGCGCCCCGACAGCCTCGGCCAACGCCTGCCGCGACACCCCACGCTCGGCCCGAACCACCGCCAGCCTGTTGTGTACCTGCTCGCTCATGTATAAGAAGTACTACATTCCGTTGGAGAACTGCAAGAGGCGGCAGGTGAGGCAACCGGACCCCGAAGAAGGCGAAATCCAGCCAGCTGCTCCGGCTGCGACACGGGCGGAAAGAGCGCCCCCTCCCCCGCAAGCACCGAACCGACGGTCGACAACCGCCACACCAAGCTCACCAGTCACACCCGCCGAGCCGACCCCCAACGCCAGCCCTTCTCGACCCCACCACGCCCTGCCGGTGGGTCGAAACGCTCCCGCGATGACCGGAAGCGCAACGGCTGTGACGAGTGAGGCGTGAGAGGCGCCCAGATTCACCAAGTGTCGAGTTCGTCGCATCGGACGACCGCAGCTCATCAACAACGGACGCCCATACGGGCGCCATAAGCGACCTGAGCCGCTGACCGGGCCGAGCGGAAACGTCCAGCCGACAACCGGCGGTCTCACCGGATGTCGGCTCGGACATACGAGCGCTCGAGGCGCATGCCGCGCCGCTGGTGTGGCATCCGGCCCGGGAAGGGGCCACGGTCTCGACCGACAACTCGCCCCTGGATTCCCTTCCACACACCAAGCCCAGCCACGTGCTTGTGGTTCGACCGGTCACCGGGCGGGGTGGACGCCGAACCGGCCCGAGTCGCCCCATTCAACTGTCGCGCCCCACCCGCGCAGACATCAGTTCGCAGGTCGGCCCGGACGGCCGACCGCCCACCCAACCTGGGTGCGCGTGTGCGTTGGAATGGGGGTCGTGCACCAACGGCCGTCGCCGCACTCGCTGAGACTGGGGCCGAGCCGCCCCTTAGACCGACCGCGCCCCACCCACCAGCCCGCAAGCCACCGAGCCGACCCGCGCCCGTATCCCAGTTGTCGTGCAGGGCGTTTTTTCTTGGGCCGTCCCCTGTTGAGCGTTAGCGGTGGGACGGGGCGGCGGGTCAAGGGTGGGCCGCAGGCCCATCGCGCAGCGACGCGACCGCAGGGAGCGCCCTTGACGCGCCGCCCCGGCCCACCGACACTCGAGCGCTCGGGACGGCCCGAAACCCCCAGACGCAACCAGTGGTTCCGGTGGCTCCAGCGGCCCCCGTGTCACGACAACGCCCCCGGCGGCCGACTCAATCGGCTACCGGGGGCGTTGGCATTGGCATACGTACGGACGTACGCCAGTCAGGTCAGATCAGGCCCAGCTCGCGCACCGCGTCGCGCTCTTCCTTGAGCTCCTGCACCGAAGCGTCAATGCGTGCGCGGGAGAACTCGTTGATGTCCAGGCCCTGGACGATCTCGTACTTGCCGTCCTTCGTCGTGACCGGGAAGGAGGAGATCAGGCCCTCCGGGACGCCGTACGAACCGTCCGACGGGATACCCATCGACGTCCAGTCGCCGGCCGCCGTGCCGTTGACCCACGTGTGGACGTGGTCGATGGCGGCGTTCGCGGCCGAGGCCGCCGAGGACGCACCGCGCGCCTCGATGATCGCCGCGCCGCGCTTGGCGACGGTCGGGATGAAGGTGTCGGCCAGCCACTGCTCGTCGTTGACGACCTCGGCGGCGTTCTTGCCGGCGATCTCCGCCTGGAAGATGTCCGGGTACTGCGTCGCCGAGTGGTTGCCCCAAATCGTGAGGCGCTTGATGTCGGCGACCGTCGAGCCGGTCTTCTTCGCGAGCTGCGACAGCGCGCGGTTGTGGTCCAGCCGCGTCATCGCGGTGAAGCGCTCGGCCGGTACGTCCGGGGCCGCCGCCTGCGCGATGAGCGCGTTGGTGTTGGCCGGGTTGCCGACGACGAGGACCTTGATGTCGTCCGCCGCGTTGTCATTGATGGCCTTGCCCTGCGGCTTGAAGATGCCGCCGTTGGCGGACAGCAGGTCGCCGCGCTCCATGCCCTTCGTGCGCGGGCGGGCGCCGACGAGGAGCGCTACGTTCGCGCCGTCGAAGCCGACGTTCGGGTCGTCGGTGATCTCGATGCCCTGGAGCAGCGGGAAGGCGCAGTCGTCGAGCTCCATGGCGGTGCCCTCGGCGGCCTTCAGGCCCTGCGGGATTTCCAGGAGACGCAGCTTGACCGGCACATCCGCGCCGAGCAGGTGGCCGGATGCGATGCGGAAGAGCAGCGCGTAACCGATCTGGCCGGCCGCGCCGGTGACGGTGACATTCACGGGAGTGCGGGTCATGGCGATCTCCGTAAGACAGCTGGCGGTGGGGGTCCCTGCCCCTCGTTGCTGGATATCCCGGCCCGTCCAGGCGCAGACGCCGTTCGGCGTCTGAATCTTGACGTGAAGAGATATCCAGCGGTCAGGCTATCCGACCCCAGCAGCGCCGGTCTCCCGACCCCATGTGGTGCGGCGCACATACCCCCGAACGCCAGGCGGCCGCCCGCGCCGGGGGGTGCGCGGGCGGCCGTCCGACCGGGGTGCTGTGCACCCGTGGGGGGATACCTTGCGCCTTCCCCGTTCAGGCGCGGGCATTCCCCCCTCTTACCTCTTGGCGCCTCTTGGCGCCGATTGGCGCTTCTTCGCGCCCCTCACGGGTTCACGGTTGACGGACTGACGACTCACGGACTCACGGCTTCGCACCGCTTTCCAGCGCCGCACTCCACCACCGCTCCTACCGCTATTCCTGCGTGGTGCAGCCCTTCACGCCCGACGCGAGGGTCGCGCACGCCTTCGCGTCAGCGGCCTTGGTGACGGCGACCATTGGGGTGTACGCGTCCCTGTCCGCGTTGACCAGGCCGTTCTGCGCCTTCGGCTCCTCGCCCCCGCCCGTCCCCACAGCGGCATCCGAGGCGATCTGCACCTTGTCGCCCACTGCGGCCTGCGTGATACGAGCCCACGCCGCCCCGCACGTCTTGCTGTACCGGACCTCGACGAAGGCGGTGCCCACCGTCCCGCTGGCCGTCGTCTTGGCGAACTCGCCGCCGCAGCCCATGGCCTCCGGGTCCTCACCCGTGCATTTGTCGCCACTGCACTCGACGCCCACGGGCAGCTCGGGGGCCGACGTGGTCGGTTCGGCCGTCGGCTTGTTCTTCGCGACGGGGTCCTCGTCCTCGCCGCCGAGGCCGGTCAGCAGTACGGCGGCCGCGATCACCAGCAGCGCGCCCACGACGCCTGCGAGGAACATCGTGACTTTCCTGTGCCTGCGCCGCCCGTCCGACGAACCCGGGCCTGCCCCCGAACCCGTACGCGAACCCGAACCGGCTCGCGAACCCGAACCCGAACCCGTACCCCTGCCAGCCGACTGCGGCGATATGACGTAATCCTGCGGCGAGCCCGTCGGCGTACGCCCGCCGGCCCCATTGCCCACCGCACCCAGACCCGCACCAGCACCAGCACCAGCACCAGCACCGATGGAGCCCGCGCCGGGCCCCATCCCCGTACCGGGGAAGCCGGTGCCCGTGCCTGCGCCCGTGCCTGCGCCCGGAGCTGCCGGGTCCGTGGTTGCGCGCCGGTTCGACCGGCCGCCCTTGGCCGGCGCCGGAGTCTGGCCGAACTCGCCCAGCGCGGCCCGCGCCTGTGAGATCCGTATCGCTTCCATGGTCATGTCGTGGCGCATCTCGGAACGGCTCCACGCACGCTCCGCGAGCTCCCACATGGTGGTCAGATGGCCCGAGTTCGTACCGGTCACCTCGGCCAGTGCGACGACCGCGCCCTTGGGCGCGAGCAGCCGGCCGTTCAGGTAGCGCTCCCACGACGTCTTGCTGTACCCGGTCCGGTCCGCGACCGCCGCGACGCTGAGCCCACTCCGGTCGACGAGCCGGCGCAGCTGGCTTGCGAACTCCTTGACCTGCGGATCGAGATCCTCCGGTAGAGCTTTCCAACGAGGCATTGCTTCCCCCTTGTCCCCCCGTACGTGCCTGATGTGCCATGTGCCCCGTGCTCTCGTGCCCCCTGCCACGCACCCTCCGCCGCCCGTGTTCCGGGCCAACAAGAGGGATGCACAAAGCCAGGATGTCAGTTCCTGGGGTAGGAGCGCACGGGAGCATCCGGGAGTCCGGCGCGCCCCTTGCGCGCCCCCCTCCCGATTCCCTGGAACAGTGTCCCACCGCAGTGGCCCGGCGCGGTCCGTAGCCCCTCTGTTGCGTGGTGATCGCTCCGTGGCGGAATGGTCACCTCCGTGCCACAGGGATCGGGCAGCCCTTGATCGGGATTGACGGGTCCCTGACGCTGAAAACCGTGCCGCGCCCGTCCTTCCTCGGGGGAGAGGACGGGCGCCGGCATGCCCGTACCCGTCCGGGCGTCACGCCGCACTGCCCAACACGCGGGCGTGGATGCGGCCTTGGACACGGCCCGCCCGGAGGAGCCGGAGGAGCCGACGTAGCCCAAGGAACCGAAGGGGCCGAGGAGCCCGAGGCGGGCGTGGCAGCGGGCGCGCTCACGCCGCCCCCCGGGGGGCTGGCCGGACTGGGCCGCTCGCCCCTAGCGCACCGTGAAACGGACCGCCGACTCCAGGAACGGAATCTCGAGCCACGGACCGGGCTGGGCCATCAGCGCGAGGAGCACGATGGCGAAACCGAGCAGTCCGTACGTCGCCATGTCGGTGAAGCGGGAGCGCACGGCCAGCATGCCGACCGACGGGATGAGGCGGCGCAGCACGGCGCCGGAGATCAGGGCCAGGCCGATCAGCAGCGTGCCGAGACGGAAGCCGATGCCGAACGCGTCGACCGCCACGACCAGCAGCCCGAGCGCGGTCGTGCCGAGGACGGCCAGGAACGGCCACTGCCGGACCGGAGCCGCGGCGGCCCCGGAGGCGGCGCGTCCACCGCCCTCGGGCCGCGCGGTGTCCCGGGTGAACAACGGAAAACGCCGCGTGGTGCGGACGGGCCCGTCCGGGCCCGGGGCGCTGACGACGCCCTTGGCCGCCGGTTCGGGCCCGCCTGCGCCGTCGGCCTCGCCGCCCCCGGCCCGGACCGTCTCGCCCGTCTCGCCCGCAGTCGCCGCGTCTTGCGCGTCTTCCGCATCTCTCGCGTCTTGCGCGTCTTGCGCAGCCTGCCCGCCCTGCGCGGACTCCGCAGACTCCCCAGCCTGCGCGTCCACGCTGACGTCCCCGGCGGCGTCCCCGGTGGCGGTCGGTTCGTCCGGGCTCGTAGCAGCACCCATCGGAGACGTTCCCTTCCCGCTCAGCCCGAGACCACGTCGGCAGCGTCCGCCACTGCTCGCTCCGCCGCCTCGACGACGTTGACCAGCAGCTGGGCGCGGGTCATCGGGCCCACACCGCCCGGGTTGGGGGCGACCCAGCCGGCCACCTCCGCGACGCCCGGGTGGACGTCGCCGACGATTTTGCCGTCCTCGTCACGGCTGACGCCGACATCGAGAACAGCCGCGCCCGGCTTGACGTCCTCGGGCTTGATCAGGTGCGGCACGCCCGCCGCGGCGATGATGATGTCCGCCTGCCTGAGGTGCGCGGACAGGTCACGCGTACCGGTGTGGCACTGCGTCACCGTCGCGTTCTCCGACTTGCGGGTCAGGACCAGCGGCATCGGACGGCCGATGGTGATGCCGCGGCCGACGACCACGACGTTCGCTCCCTTGATCTCCACATCGTGGTGGCGCAGGAGCTGGACGATGCCGTACGGCGTGCACGGCAGCGGGCCGGGCTCGCCGATCACGAGGCGGCCGAGGCTCATCGGGTGCAGGCCGTCGGCGTCCTTGGCCGGGTCCATCAGCTCCAGGACGCGGTTGGTGTCGATGCCCTTGGGGAGCGGGAGTTGGACGATGTAACCCGTGCACTCCGGGTTCTCGTTCAGCTCCCGTACAACTGCCTCGATCTCCTCCTGGGAGGCGGTCGCGGGCAGTTCGCGCTGGATCGACGCGATGCCGACCTGGGCGCAGTCGCGGTGCTTGCCCGCGACGTACCACTTGCTGCCCGGGTCGTCACCGACCAGCAGGGTTCCGAGACCGGGGACGACGCCCTCGGACTTCAGAGCCGCCACGCGGGCGGTCAGGTCGGACTTGATCGCGGCTGCGGTGGCCTTGCCATCGAGAATCTGGGCAGTCATGCCCCCATCCTCGCGGATGGACCCGCCCGGGTTCCAATCAAGCCGCCTTGGCCGAGGTTGCACTTGCACAACACATATGGACGCCGACTGGACAAAGAGACGAGTGAACTACAACGATGATCGGCGCAGTGCCGCGGACAGCGGCGGGGGGGCACCGCTCATTCTTTGTGACGTTCCTCCGCTCGGGCCGCGACGTCCCCAGCACTTCCAACGGAGGAACACCGCCATGAGTTTCGGCGACCCGAACAACCCGTACGGCCAGCCCGGCCAGCCCGGCCAGCCGCCGCAGCCGCAGGGCCAGCCCGGCCAGCCCGGCTACGGCTACCCGCAGCAGGCCCCCCAGGGCGTGCCGCCGCAACAGGGTTACGGCTACCCCCAGCAGGGCGCTCAGCAGCCGGGCCAGCCCGGCTACGGCTACCCGCAGGGCGCCCCTCAGGCCGCACAGCCATACGGTGCGTACCCTCAGCAGCAGCCCGGGATGCCGTACGGCAGCATGCCCCCGTTCGCTCACTGGGGGCTGCGGTTCGTCGCCCTCCTGGTCGACAGCCTCGTCCTCATGGTTCCGTACATCCTGGTCCTCGCCGGTGGTGCGATGGGTGACGCCGTCGGCTCGATCCTCGCGATCATCGGTTTCCTCGCCGTCATCGGCGTGGCGATCTGGATGCTGGTCCAGGAGGGCAAGACAGGCCAGACCATCGGCAAGAAGACCATGGGCATCCGCCTGCTGCGGGAGGCCGACGGCCAGCCGCTCGGTGTCGGCATGGCGTTCGTCCGCCGCCTCGCCCACTTCCTCGACAGCATCGCCTGCTACATCGGCTGGCTGTGGCCGCTGTGGGACGACAAGAAGCAGACGTTCGCCGACAAGGTCTGCTCCTCGGTGGTCGTCAAGTCCCAGTAGCCCGACCCCGATCCGACCCCGAGCACGGCGAGAGGCCGCAACCCCCACCGGGGTTGCGGCCTCTCGCATGTCCGCGTCCGCGTCCGCGTCAGTGGAAGAAGTGGCGCGTGCCCGTGAAGTACATCGTCGCGCCCGCCTTCTTCGCGGCCTCGACGACCAGCTCGTCACGGACCGAACCACCGGGCTGGACCACGGCCTTGACGCCGGCGTTCAGCAGGATCTCCAGTCCGTCCGGGAACGGGAAGAACGCGTCCGAAGCGGCGTACGCGCCCTTCGCCCGCTCCTCACCCGCGCGCTCCACCGCGAGCTTCGCGGAGTCGACACGGTTGACCTGTCCCATGCCGACGCCGACCGACGCGCCGCCCTTGGCGAGCAGGATCGCGTTGGACTTCACGGCGCGGCAGGCGCGCCAGGCGAAGGCCAGCTCGGCGAGTTCGCCGTCGGACAGCGCCTCGCCCGTGGCGAGCGTCCAGGACGACGGGTCGTCGCCCTCGGCCTGGAGCCGGTCGGTGACCTGAAGCAGTGCGCCGCCGTCGATGGCCTTAAAGTCCATATAGCTGCCGCGGGCGACCACATCCGACGGGGCGTCGGGGCAGGTCAGCACGCGGATGTTCTTCTTACGGGCAAGCACCTCGACCGCGCCGTCCTCATAACCCGGCGCGACGACGACCTCGGTGAAGATCTCCGCGACCTGCTCGGCCATCGCCACCGACACCGGCCGGTTGACGGCGATGACACCGCCGAAGGCGGACAGCGGGTCACACGCATGCGCCTTGCGGTGCGCCTCGGCGACGTCCGCACCGACGGCGATGCCGCACGGGTTGGCGTGCTTGATGATCGCGACGCACGGCTCGGTCTGGTCGTACGCGGCACGCCGAGCGGCCTCGGTGTCCGTGAAGTTGTTGTACGACATCTCCTTGCCGTGCAGCTGCTCCGCCTCGGCGAGGCCGCCCGTGCCAGAGGTGTAGAGGGCGGCGGGCTGATGCGGGTTCTCGCCGTACCGGAGGACGTTCTTGCGCTCGTACGTCGAACCGAGGAAGTCCGGGAAGCCGGTGTCGTCCGCCGACGCGTAGTCGGCGGCGAACCACGACGCCACCGCCACGTCGTACGCCGCCGTGTGCTGGAAGGCCTCGGCCGCGAGACGCTTGCGCGTCGTCAGGTCGAAGCCTCCGGTCTTCACCGCTCCCAGCACATCGGCGTACCGCTCGGGGCTGGTGACAACCGCCACAGAGGGGTGGTTCTTGGCGGCGGCGCGGACCATCGAGGGGCCGCCGATGTCGATCTGCTCGACGCACTCGTCCGCGGTGGCGCCGGAGGCGACGGTTTCCTTGAACGGGTACAGGTTCACGACCACGAGGTCGAAGGGCTCGACGCCCAGCTCCTCCAGCTGCGCGCGGTGCGCGTCGAGGCGCAGGTCGGCGAGGATTCCGGCGTGCACGCGCGGGTGCAGCGTCTTGACCCGCCCGTCCAGGCACTCGGGGAAGCCGGTGAGCTCCTCGACCTTGGTGACCGGTACGCCGGCCGCGGCGATCTTCCCGGCGGTGGAGCCGGTCGAGACGAGGGTGACGCCCGCCTCGTGCAGGCCGCGGGCCAGCTCCTCGAGGCCCGTCTTGTCGTAGACGCTGACCAACGCGCGGCGGATGGGCCGCTTCGTACCTTCGGCGGTCACTGGATAACTACCTTTCGTCCCTCAATGTGAAAGCCGTTACGGGCCAGGCGCCCCACGACATCGACGAGCAGCCGTCGCTCGACTTCCTTGATGCGCTCATGAAGAGCGACCCCATCGTCTTCGTAGTCCTCGTCCCGGACCTCGACCACGCCCTGCGCGATGATCGGGCCGGTGTCGACACCGTCGTCGACGAAGTGGACCGTGCATCCGGTGACCTTCGCGCCGTACGCGAGTGCGTCACGTACGCCGTGAGCTCCGGGAAAGCTGGGCAGCAGGGCGGGGTGGGTGTTCACGCACCGGCCGCCGAAGCGTGCGAGGAACTCCTTCCCCACGATCTTCATGAAGCCGGCCGAGACGACCAGGTCGGGCTCGTACGCCGCCGTGGCCTCGGCCAGCGCCGCGTCCCACTCCTCGCGCGTGCCGTGGTCCTTCACACGGCAGACGAAGGTCGGCAGCCCGGCGCGCTCTGCGCGTTCCAGCCCCGCGATACCGTCGCGGTCCGCGCCGACGGCCACGACCTGCGCGCCGTACGCCGCCGGATCGTCGCCGATGGCGTCGAGCAGGGCCTGGAGGTTCGTACCGGAGCCCGAGACCAGCACGACGAGGCGGGCGGGCGAGCCGGGGGGACGGGCGGAGGGAGGCGGGGAGGCCACGGCGGGTCTCTTTCTCGCGGGTGGTGCGGCTTGTGTGGTCGTACGAACGAATCGCGTCCCCCGATACGGGGAACTCTACGAAGACGCCAACCGTCGGCAACGATACCGGCACACCGAGCGGCCCCCACGGGACGGGTACGTGGCCGGGAGGTAGCGTCAGGGGACAGGTTCGTTCTACGGACTGGGACAATCCGTCTCCGGACGGGAACAGATCGACACATAAGACCCTCTGTGCACCGGGTCTGAGGGGAAGACGTTCACCAGATGACGGACCGACGCCGCCGCGCGGCTCTCCGCCTGCAGCTTTCCGCGACGTATGCCGGACAGCGGGGTTCGCAGTTGCTGCTGCGGGAACGCCAGTCCTCTTCCACTCCGCCTCCGTCGCCGCAGGGCGACGACAATCCCTTCGCGCCACCGCCCGAGGGCCGGCCCGATCAGCCGTGGCAGCCGCGCAAGCCTGAGAACAGCGGCGACCAGGGCGACGGCGACCAGCGGGACGCCCCGGCGCCCGGCCAGTGGAGCCCCCGCCAGCCGGGCCGCCAGAGCGGTGGATTCGGCGGGCCCGGGCGCCAGGGCGGCCCGGAGGGACAGGGCGGCGGCCAGGGAGGCAACGGCCCGGCACTGCGCTGGGACCCCACGGACCCCGCGCAGCGAAGGGCGCGCTACGCGCTGCTGTCCGGCATGTGGGCCTTCTTCTTCGCGCTGTTCGACCTCCCCGAGCTCGCGCTGCTGCTGGGAGCGCTGGCGCTGTACTGGGGCATCAGCTCGCTGCGCGCGAAGCCCCGCCGCGGCCAGGACGCCACGGCGGACACCGGCGCCGCGCCGGCCACGCCCGCGGCGGCTCCGGCGGCCGGCAGCACCAAGCAGCAGACGACGACGGCGGTGAGCGGCCTGGTCACGGCGGCGCTCGCGCTGGCGATCGTGGCGACGACGTTCACGGTGCAGCTGGTCTACCGCGACTACTACACATGCGTGCAGGACTCGCTGACCCAGTCGGCGCAGGCGTCCTGCAACGACCTGCTGCCGAAGCCCCTGCGCCCGGTCTTCGGCGTAAAGGAGTAGCGGGCCCCGGTCGGCGCCGCCCGCCCCGGGCGGCGCCGAGACCGTCAGGAGCCACTACTCGTCCCCGGACCCCGGCGGCACCTGCGGCCCGGACGGCGGCTCGAGCGCCTCCGCACCGGGCTGGGCAGTGGAGGACGACGCGTCCGGAGCAGGGGCGGGGAAGCCGTCGTCCGGCCCTCCGGAGGCACCTTCGGGCCCCGGCGGCACCTGCGGCGACGTATGAGCCGTGGAGGACAACGCCTTCCCGGCCGGCCGGGAAACATCGGAAGCCGCGGCGGGGAAGCCGGCCATCAGCCCGCCGGAGGCTTCCTTCAGGGCCGCCCATCTGATCTCGCGCGACCCGCTATCGTGCCAGTCCGCACCGACGGTGGCGCCGGGATCGCCGATGGGCAGGAAGTCGGCTTCGCTGTCGTACGGTCCGGTCTCGTCGTCGGCGACAGTGCCGCGCCGCCACCAGGGGGCCGCCGCCGAGTCGGCGGTGAGAGCCCGGCCACCGCCGCTCCCGCCCCGCCCGAACCGCCACCACCGGCGCGACGCGCCCTTTTCGACGGGCGGCCCCTCCGCCGGCCGTTCCCCGGCAGAGCCCCACCGCCACCACCCACGCTTCGCACCATCGGCCACTTCCTCCACCGCCCGTGCGAGCGGTTCCTCGGCGGATCCGCGCCGCCACCACCCGCGCTTCGCCGGCCCGGTCCCTTCCCCGTCACCAGCCGACTCCCTCACCCCTCGCCAGGAGCGTGGAGTCCGGTCGCGCAAGCGCCACGCGCGCAAGATCAGCGCGGCGGGGACGCCCAGCGTCACGGTCCACGCCACCGCCGCCCCGCCCGTACGCCACCACACCGGCCCGAACTCCGACAGCGCCCCCACACCGAGCGGCCCGCCGGCCAGCGCCGCCAGTACCGCCATCGCCACCCCGCACCCCACTCCCGCCAGCGCCGCAGTGGCGGCCGTTTCCCGGAGGGTCCAGCCTTCCTCGCGTACGGCGAAGGGCGGCGCGGCCGTGCGCACCGTGAACCAGGCGACGGCGCCCGCCGCCAGCACCGGCACGGCCAGCGTCGCCCAGTGGGCCGGCGTCGCCCCCTCCCCGGACGGCACCGCCGCGACCAGCGGAAAGTGCGGCAGCGCCGGCGTCCCCACCACACCCAGCGGCGAGGCGGTCGCGCCCGCACCGAGGGCGAACCCGGGCCCCAGCCCGTACGCGGCGCCCCACACCGCGGCATTCGGCGCGAGCGCCAGAACCAGCAGCAGCACCGCCAGCCGCCCCGACCAATCCCCCGCGAGCTGCAGCAGCGTGCCCTGCGCCACCCCCGCATGCCACACCAACGACGCCAGGGCGAGCACCGAACCCCCGCCGATCAGCACCAGGACGCCCACCCCCGCGCTCCGGAGCGCGACCCGGAACCGGGGGCGCACAAGGACCTCCCGCACGCCCCCCGGCACCCACCCCGGCAGCGGCCCGCGCGGCCGCGAGCCGGCCGTCCACACCCCGCCGGCCGCGCCCACCGCCGCGACGAGAGGCAAATGCAGCGCCGCGCTGACGCCCTCCGCGGGAAGCGCCCCACCGTACGCGTACAGGAAGACAGCAACCCCAACAGCCAGATACCCAGCGACAACGCCGCAAAAGACACCCCCCGCAGACGGCCCGGAAGCCACCTCGTCCCGCGCGGAATCCGCCTCTCCCTCCCTCTCCATCGCATCCCGAGCGGCCCGATGGGTGAGCCACACCGGCAGCGCGACGAGCAGCATCGGAGTCAGCCCGAGGGGGGCGGGAGCGCCGGAGAGGGTCTCGTGCCGGACGACCTCGGCCCCGTGGGCGACCAGCCACAGCCCGGCGGCGACGCGCAGAGCCCCGCCGGGCCCGCTGTCGGGGTACGGCGAACTGATCCACAGCACCATCACCAGGACGGCGAGCGAGCCGAGACCGAGCCCCGCAGCGATCACCCCCCGCACGAAACAGGCAGCCTGTACGGAGGAGCGGCTGTGCACGGACGGCAACCACGTACCGCGAGGGGTCACTTGAGTCACCCGGCCATGCTGTCAACGACACGCGCTTAATCCATGTAACAGGCGAATGACTGCCGTGTCGCTCAATATACGTTTATGTACTTTTTCGTCCGGTGTAGCGCTGCGGGGGGACTTTCATGACGCAGGGCACCGAAACCGCCCCCGCCGCCCCGCTGCCCTCCCCGAAGGAGCGGCGCAGGCTGCGCGAAGCGAAATCGCTGACCCAGGAGCAGGTAGCGGCTGCGCTGGGCGTATCCCGCGAGACGATCAAGGCATGGGAATCGGGCCGCATAAACCCGAAGCGCCGCAAGCGAGCCGCGTACGCGAAGCTGCTCGCCTCCTTCGAGGACGAACCCCCCGCACAGGACACGGTGCCGGGCCGGGCGGAAGGGGACGAGCCGAGGCACGCCTCGCAGGACTCGGTGGCAGGAGGGGACGTGCCGGGGCGCTCCCCGCAGGGCGTCGAACGCAACCACCCCGACGAAAAACCAGTACCCGAACGTTCGACGCCCGAGGAGACGCCCCGGCGCGGTACCGACCCCAACGCCCCCGTAAAAGGCACCGCCCCTGAAGCCGCACTCACCCCCGCCCAGGCCTTCGACGCCCTCTACGCCCACTGCGCCCACGCCCTGCTGAGTCAGGCGTACCTCCTCACAGGAAACCGCCCCCTGGCCCGGGAGTCCGTCGAGTACGCCTTCCGCCTGGCCTGGGAACGCTGGCCCGCCGTGGCCACCGACCGCGACCCGGCGAGCTGGGTCAGAGCAGCGGCGTACGAGTACGCGCTCTCCCCCTGGCACCGCCTGCGCCGCGCGCACAAACGCCCCGAACGCCCCCCCGCCGACCGCGACCGCCGCGTCCTGCTCCAGGCCCTCCTCGCCCTCCCGCCCGTCCACCGCCGCACACTCCTGCTGTACGACGGCCTGGGCCTCGACCTCCCCGACACGGCGGCCGAAACAGAGGCGAGCACCCCCGCCGCGGCGAACCGCCTGCTCAACGCGCGCTCGGCGATCGCCCAGCGCCTCCCGGAGCTGGCCGACGCCGGCACCCCCGCCGACCAGTCCGCGCTGCTCCGCGAACGCCTGGCCCACCTGGCCGAGATCGCCACGACGCCGCCGGTCAAGCTGCCGCCCGCCCGAGCCGTACGGACGGGAAGCGAGCGCAGGACACGGTTCTGGACGCGCGCGGCCATCTTCTTCACGGCGATGATCGTCAGCGCCACAGGTTTCACACTGGTCACAGCCCCGACGCGGTACGAGCCCGCGCAGACCCCCGGCGAACCGGTGCGCGGCGTCCCGGTGCGCGGTGGCCCTCAGCCGCTGACCCCCCAGGACGAGGAACTGCGCAGCATGCTGCACGACGCGCCCGTGACGGGCCCGCCCCGCCTGGTCCCGGAAACACGCTGAACGCGGGCGGGCCCGTACCTCCTGACCAGGGGATACGGGCCCGCACCACAACACAACCGCACCGCCGAAAGCAGCGGCAGCGACGTACTAGCCCGCCAGAATCGCGCGCGCCAGCTTGGCCGTCTCGGTGGGCGTCTTGCCGACCTTGACGCCCGCGGCCTCAAGGGCCTCCTTCTTGGCCTGTGCGGTGCCAGAAGAACCGGACACGATGGCGCCGGCGTGACCCATGGTCTTGCCCTCCGGCGCCGTGAAGCCCGCGACGTAACCGACGACCGGCTTCGTCACGTTCTTCGCGATGTAGTCCGCGGCACGCTCCTCGGCGTCGCCACCGATCTCACCGATCATCACGATGAGATCAGTGTCGGCGTCAGCCTCGAACGCGGCCAGAGCATCAATGTGGGTAGTACCGATGACCGGGTCGCCACCGATGCCGACGGCGGACGAGAAGCCGATGTCACGGAGCTCGTACATCATCTGGTAGGTCAGCGTGCCGGACTTCGACACGAGACCGATGCGGCCGGGCTTGGTGATGTCGCCCGGGATGATGCCGGCGTTGGACTGGCCCGGAGTGATGAGACCGGGGCAGTTCGGACCGATGATCCGGGTCTTGTTGCCCTTCGCACCGGCGTACGCCCAGAACGCGGCGGAGTCGTGGACGGCGATGCCCTCGGTGATCACGACGGCCAGCGGAATCTCGGCGTCGATCGCCTCGACGACGGCGGACTTCGCGAAGGCCGGCGGCACGAAGAGAACCGACACATCGGCGCCGGTCTTCTCCATCGCTTCCTTGACGGAGCCGAAGACCGGAACCTCGGTGCCGTCGAAGTCGACGGACGTACCGGCCTTGCGCGGGTTCACGCCGCCGACGATGTTGGTGCCATCGGCCAGCATGAGCTTGGTGTGCTTCATGCCCGTGGCGCCGGTCATCCCCTGGACGATGACCTTGCTGTCCTTGGTGAGGAAGATAGCCATGGTGTTGGAGTCCCTCGTCCCTTACTTCGCAGCCGCGGCGAGCTCGGCGGCCTTGTCGGCCGCGCCGTCCATGGTGTCCACGCGCTGAACGAGCGGGTGGTTCGCGTCGGAGAGGATCTTGCGACCCAGCTCCGCGTTGTTGCCGTCCAGTCGCACGACGAGGGGCTTGGTGACAGCCTCGCCCTTCGACTTCAGCAGCTCCAGAGCCTGGACGATGCCGTTGGCGACCTCGTCACAGGCGGTGATGCCGCCGAAGACGTTGACGAACACGGACTTGACGTCCGGGTCGCCGAGGATGATCTCCAGGCCGTTCGCCATGACCTCGGCGGAGGCGCCGCCACCGATGTCGAGGAAGTTGGCGGGCTTCACGTTGCCGTGGTTCTCACCGGCGTACGCGACGACATCGAGCGTCGACATGACCAGACCGGCACCGTTGCCGATGATGCCGACCTCGCCGTCGAGCTTGACGTAGTTGAGGTTCTTGGCCTTGGCCGCAGCCTCGAGCGGGTTGGCTGCGGCCTTGTCCTCGAGCGCCTCGTGGTCGGGCTGACGGAAGTCGGCGTTCTCGTCGAGAGACACCTTGCCGTCGAGCGCGATGATGCGGCCGTCGGCGACCTTCGCGAGGGGGTTGACCTCGACGAGGAGCGCGTCCTCGGCGACGAAGGTGGCCCACAGCGTCACCAGAACCTCGGCGACCTGCTCGGCGACCTCGGCCGGGAACTTCGCCTGGGCGACGATCTCGCGGGCCTTCTCGATCGTCACGCCGTCATTGGCGTTGACCGGGACCTTCGCGAGGGCCTCGGGGCTCTTGACCGCGACCTCCTCGATGTCCATGCCGCCCTGTACGGACGCCATGGCGAGGAAGGTGCGGTTGGTGCGGTCGAGGAGGTACGAAACGTAGTACTCCTCGGCGATCTCGGGTGCCGTCTCGGCGATCATCACCTTGTGGACCGTGTGGCCCTTGATGTCCATCCCGAGGATGTCCGTCGCCCGGGCGACGGCCTCGTCCGGGGTCGCGGCCAGCTTGACGCCGCCGGCCTTGCCGCGGCCGCCGACCTTCACCTGCGCCTTGACGACCGACTTGCCGCCCAGCCGCTCAGTGGCCTCGCGCGCCGCCTCAGGCGTTTCGATGACTTCACCGGCCAGCACCGGTACACCGTGCTTGGCGAAGAGGTCCCTCGCCTGGTACTCGAACAGGTCCACGCGCGTCCGTCCCTTTTCTGGTGATCGCGGTTCGTTGCGTTGTCTCCAATGGGCGTGCCGCGAAGGGCAACGTGACGGCGCAGTCACAAGGGAGGCGTAACGGTGTCCGGTACGCGGCATGTCCGTCTCGCAGGTTATCCCCGTGGGCCACAGGTCCCTAAATCGCAGATCACACCTGAGCGGTGATACCGGTCACAGCGGGTCACGGAACGCACGTGCTACCGACGCGACCGCGGCGGCCGGCGCCGAACAGCGGCAGACACGGAGCCGGGCGGCCCCCACCCCAATGGAGACCGCCCGGGGAGCATCGGACCCGCCTGTCGGATGCCCTACGTCCTGATGCGTACCTGTGTCAGATGCCCTGCGTCAGGTAGGACGCGTAGCCCGGGGTGACCGAGCCGGCAGCGTCCTGGCCGCCGGAGGCGACGTTGCCGGCGAGCGGGGTCGAGGCGACCGTGCCGGAGAGGTCCTGGGCGAACGGCTGGACGTCGGACACGACGCCACCGGCGAACGGCGACACATCGCCGACGACACCGTGCGCGAGGGTGTGGGCGCTGCCGCCGACGCCGTACGCGACCGGCTCGACGTGGTCGACGACGGCCTGGACGAACGGCTGGACCGCGCCGTGGACGCCACCCGCGAACGGGCCGACCTCGGAGACGACGCCACCGGCGAACGGCTGCACGTCGGAGACGACACCGCCCGCGAACGGCGTCACGTCGCCGACCGCACCCTGCGCGAGGCCACCGACGTCACCGACGGCCTGACCGGCGACGGGGACCACACCGGCGACGGCGCGGGCGGCGATGGGCGGCAGGGTGTCCTGGGCGGCGGCGTGGGCGAGCGGGGTGGCGTCGGCGACGGTGCCGTGGGCGTAGGCGGGGGCCTGGTCGGCGTAGCCGTGGGCCTGGCTCTGCACCTGCCCCGGCGCCTGCTCCAGCTCCGACGCGAAGGCGGACAGCGGACCGAAGAGGTAGTCGACCTCGGCCTCGGCGTCGACCTCGGCGTCGTGCCGAACGTCCTGGACGGCCGCCTCGGCGGCGACCTTCGGGGCGGCCGCGTCCTCGGCGGCCTTGTCCTGGACCCCGGCAGCAACGTCCTTGACGTCACCGTCGATCCCGGCGACGCCGTCGACACCGGACGCGACGTCCTGGACGTCGTCCATGACGTCCGACGCCTGGTCGGGGGTCGACAGCGGCACCGAGACGGGCAGCTCGGCCGCGCTCGCGGCGGCGGTGCCGAGGGCCCACATACCGCCGGCGGTGGCGGCGACGGCGATGGAACGGCGAATGTTCTTGTTCATGCTGGTGTCAGATCCTTCGAATTCGTTCGGCTGTCCGGATTTCCGGATGGCGGGCAGACCTGTCCCGCCCCCGCGCGGCAGGTCATTGAGCGGGGGACGGTCTGCCCTAGCCGGGGAATTCGAGGATTTCGTTCGGTCGGTCGTACGTCGGTGCGGTGGTCGCCGGCAGCGTGGACCCGCGCACCAGCCCGAACCGTGCGCCGCCCGCGAACGTGGCCGCGTGCTTGTCGCCGGAGCGCGACGAGGGCCCGTCGCCGGCCGACTGCCGCACGCCGTCACCGCACGGCCCGGCAGGCGCCTGTACGGGCGCCTCCCCGTACTCCGCACGGCCCCCACGGCGGTCCGCGTCGTCGCGGTGCGGAACGGTGGGGTCGTACGCATACACGCCTCGGTCGGCCAGACCCGCGACGCCGGTTACGGACCCGCTCCCGTCGAGCTGCGCACGGTCGCCGGAGCCCCGGTGCACGGACTTCTCCGGCTGCACGGGCGGCTCCGTACCGCCACTGGGAGGCGGCGTCGGCACCACGGGCATCTCGGCCACGGGCACTTCGGGCATGGGCAGTTCCCGTACGGGCAACGAAGGCACCGGCAGCTCAGGCGCGGCCGGTCGACGACTCTCGGCCACCCGGTCCTTGAGCTCACCCACGCCCGCCGCGACGCCCCCTGCGACATCGGCCACCGGCTCCGCGACCCCACGCACGGCCTGCCCGGCGTCGCGCACCGCCGACTTCTGCGGCACCTGCGCCTGCACCGGGGCATCAGGAGCCACAGGGACCACAGGAGCCACCAGGGCGACGGGGGCGGCCACCGCATCCACGGCAGCGGTGGAGTCATGAGGCGGCCGCGGCGCCTCAACGGCGTACGCCTGGCCGCCCCACAGGAACCCCAACGCCAGCAGACCCCCCAGGAAGAACACCACCCGCAGCGCACGCCGCCGACCCGCCCGGCGCATCACGCGCAGGGCGGCAAGAGGGCGAGCGACTACGGCAGTCAAGAGGAACGGCACCTTCGCACGGCAACGGAACAGGGTGGCGGAACGACGGGGTGATGCTTGCACGAGCCTCATGGGGTCGCGCAAGTCGGATGTTACCGATGAGTCGCCATGTCCGGTATCGGGAGGGGTCGTTTTTCGATCGCCGCGGCCATCACCTCCGGAAAAAGGTCCGGCGTACAGGCGAAGGCAGGGGCGCCGAGGGCCGCCAGAGCTGCCGCGTGCTCCCGGTCGTAGGAGGGGGCGCCTTCGTCGGAGAGCGCGAGCAGGGCCACGAACTGCACTCCCGAGGCCTTCATCGCCGCGACCCGCTTCAGCATCTCGTCCCGTATGCCGCCCTCGTAGAGGTCACTGATCAGCACGACGACGGTGTCGGCGGGCCGGCTGATCTGCGACTGGCAGTACGCGAGGGCGCGGTTGATGTCCGTTCCCCCGCCGAGTCGGGTGCCGAAGAGAACGTCGACCGGGTCGTCCAGCTGGTCGGTGAGGTCGACGACGGCGGTGTCGAAGACGACGAGGCGGGTGCTGACCGAGCGCATGGAGGCGAGAACCGCGCCGAAGACCGACGCGTAGACGACGGAAGCGGCCATCGACCCCGACTGGTCGATGCACAGGACGACGTCCTTCTTCACCGACTGCGACGCCCGCCCGTACCCGACGAGCCGCTCGGGCACGACGGTCCGGTACTCGGGAAGGTAATTCTTCAGGTTGGCCCGGACGGTCCGGCCCCAGTCGATGTCCCGGTGGCGGGGGCGGTTGACGCGGGCGCTGCGGTCGAGGGCTCCGGTGAGAGTGGCCCTGGTGCGAGTGGCGAGCCGCTTCTCCAGGTCTTCGACGACCTTGCGGACTACGGCGCGTGCCGTTTCCCGGGTCGTCTCGGGCATCGCCTTGTTGAGCGAGAGCAGCGTCCCCACCAGGTGGACGTCCGCCTCGACGGCCTCCAGCATCTCGGGTTCCAGGAGCAGCGCCGACAGACCAAGTCGCTCAATGGCGTCGCGCTGCATGACCTGCACGACGGAGCTCGGGAAGTACGTACGGATGTCGCCGAGCCAGCGCGCGACCGACGGCGCGGATGCGCCGAGCCCGGCCGTGCGGCCGGCCGGACGGCCGGCATCGCGCCCGCCGCCGTACAGCGCGGCCAGCGCCCCGTCCATGGCGGCGTCCTGTCCGCCCAGCGCGTGCCCGGTCCCGTCGGCCTCCTCCCCGCCCAGCACGAGCCGCCACCGCCGAAGCCGCTCCCCGTTGCCCGTCTCACCGCCGCGCGCGTCCGAGGCCACTGGGGGCCCCGGGCGCGGGCCGGGCGCGCCTGCGGCGGGCGTGTCCCCCTCCACGCCCCTTCCCTCCGCGACACTGTGCGACTCCGCCGCGGAGGCCCAAGCCCCAGACCCCGAACCCCCTACGGCCGTGTTCTGACCCAACTCAGCACGCTCCAGCACGCCCTGACGCCCCACCGGCGTGTTCTCCGACGCCGGCCAGGCTGGGTCAACCGCATCGAGCAGCAGCCGCACCACCGGTAGCACCGCGTCGGCGCGTTCCTCGTCGAGGCCGGGGCCGAACCCCGGTGCACCGGACTCCGTCCGCGCCTGCCGGGCGGCGGACGGGCCGCGCCGGACCAGTTCCCCCAGGGTGCGCCGCACTCCCGGCTCGTACGCCGAGAACGTGCGGCGCAGCAGCGGCAGTACGCCGGTGAACGCGCCGTCCGGCACGCCCGTCAGCCAGGAATCCACCAGTCCGAGCAACCGCTCGTCGTGCACCAGGAGCATCCCTCCCCCGGCGGCTCCGCCGACGAAGCCCTCGATCCAGGCCGCCGCGTCGGCCGGCGGTGTGCCGGGCGAGAGCGCGAGCGACATGAGGCGCGCCGCCTCGTCCTCCGCCAGCCTCCCGTCGTCCAGCAGCAGCCGCACCGCGCGGCCGCGGATCACCCCTCTCACGCTGTCCCGCCCCGAAAGCGTCCTGAGCACGGCCGACCAACGCCCACGCACGTCACGTCGCTTGCCCGGCCCGGTCCCTGCCAGCAGACCGACCGCCGCGTGGACCGCGTCGAGGTGGCGTCGCATGTCCGCCGCACCGTCCTCGTCGAGGCCGGCGCAGGCGGGCGGCAGTCCCACACAGATCCGCTCGGCGAGCCCGGCCGCGACCTCGCCCAGCGCCACCGTGTCCGTGCCCCGCACGTCGCCGTACCGCAGCGAGCGGGCGAGCGCCGGCAGCGCCTGGGCGAGGTGGCCGACATCCGCGTCCAGCGCCGCCCGGTCCGCGAGGGCCCGCATGACCACCGGGAGCGCGTCGGGCAGCTCGGCGAGGAGGCAGTGCTCGGCGAGCGCGGTGACGTCGGCGAGCGCGGTGGCCGACACGGCCCGGGTCTCGGCCTTGGCGGTCGCTGCGGACAGCACGGTGGTGCCCCACACACCGGCCTCCGCGACACGCACCGACAACTCCGGCTCCCAGCGCAGCCGCCAGGTCTCCCGGAACGTCCCCGTGCTCCCCCGCGCCTCGGCCGGCTCGCCCCAGCCGATGGACAGCAGCCGCAGCCGGTGCAGCAGCCTGCTGCGCGCCGCGTCGGTCTCCTTTCGCAGGTCGAGCTCCAAGTCGCGCTCCCGCGCTTCGGGTTTGAGCCGCAGAGTGCGCTGCGTACGGGTCAGGTCGCGCTGCAGTGGTACGGCGGGTGCCGTGTCCGGGACCTCACCGAGAACATCACCGACGACGAGCCGGTCGTGCACGAGCGCGAGCGGTACGTCGGAGCCCTCGCACATCACGGCCCGCACCGCGTCGGTCGTCTCGGTGAGCCCCGCGAGCGGCCTCCCCCGCATGACGGCCAGTGTCTCGGCGAGCCGTACGGCCTCGATGACGTGGGCGGGGGAGACCGTCCGGTCCTCGGCCCGCAGCAGCCCTGCGACCTTGGTCATCCAGCGCTCGACGGGCCGGTCGGACGCGCCGAAGAGATGCCCGTACCAGCCGGGCGACTCGATTCCCGCGCCGTATCCGCTGCGCCGGGCCAGCCTGCGGTACGTCCACGGCACCCAGGTCATCTCGGCCTTGACCTTGGGCAGGCCCTTGAGCACCGCACGGTCGGCGGTGGCGGTCGCGACCTTCTCGTCGAGGGCCGGCAGATGCCACGCGCCGCAGACCACGGCGAAGCCGTCGCCGAACTCCTTGCGCGCGGCCCGTAGCTGGAGCCGCATGCAGGCCTCGCGGGCGTGGTCGCGGCTGTGCCCTCCGTCTCCGTACGTCTCGCGCAGGGCGCCCATGGCCTCGGCGAGCGCCTGAAACGATGCGAACGGATCGACAACCCCTGCCCCCCGGTGCTCGACCACGTCCTCCCACCACCGCTCCGGATCGTCGTACCCGGCAGCCTCCGCGAGCACCCCCACCGGATCAACGGCAACGTCCGTCTCCCCACCCGCCTCCCCATCCTCCCCATCCCCCTCCTCCGTCAGCGCCAACGAGTGCGCCGCCGGAAGGTCGATGAAGCGGACCGGTACGCCGTGCCGGAGCGCCCACCGGATCGCGACCCACTCCGGGGAGAACTCGGCCAGCGGCCAGAACGCGGCCCGGCGCGGGTCGTCCGTGACGTGCGCGAGCAGAGCCACGGGCGGGCGCATCGCCTCGTCGGCCGCGAGTGACAGCAGCGCGTCGGCCTCGGGCGGCCCTTCGATCAGTACGGCCAGGGGCCGCGCGGCGTCGAGCGCCCCGCGCACCGCACGCGCCGAGCCGGGCCCGTGGTGGCGCACGCCCAGCAGCAGGGGACCCGGTGTCATCCCGAGACCTCCCGGCAGGCGCGGTAGAAGTCCTTCCAGCCGTCCCGCTCGCGGACGACCGTCTCCAGGTACTCCTGCCAGATGACACGGTCCGCCACCGGATCGCGCACGACCACGCCGAGGATGCCGGCCGCCACGTCGCCGGAGCGCAGTACGCCGTCCCCGAAGTGCGCGGCGAGGGCCAGACCGCCCGTGACGACGGAGATCGCCTCGGCCGTGGACAGCGTCCCCGAGGGCGACTTGACCTTCGTACGCCCGTCGGCCGTGACGCCGTCGCGCAGCTCGCGGAAGACGGTGACGACGCGCCGGATCTCGGCGAATCCGTCGGGCGCGGCCGGGAGATCGAGCGAGCGCCCGATCTGGTCGACGCGCCGTGCCACGATGTCGACCTCGGCCTCCGCCGTCTCGGGCAACGGCAGCACAACCGTGTTGAACCGGCGTCGCAGCGCACTGGACAGGTCGTTGACCCCGCGGTCGCGGTCGTTGGCGGTGGCGATGAGGTTGAAGCCTCGGACGGCCTGCTGCTCCTGCCCCAACTCGGGTATGGGCAGGGTCTTCTCCGACAGGATCGTGATCAATGTGTCCTGTACGTCGGCCGGGATGCGGGTGAGCTCCTCGACCCGCGCGGTCATGCCGTCTGCCATGGCCCGCATGACGGGACTGGGCACGAGCGCGTCACGGCTCGGCCCGTGCGCGAGCAGCCGGGCGTAGTTCCATCCGTACCGAATGGCTTCCTCGGGCGTCCCCGCCGTGCCCTGCACGAGCAGGGTCGAGTCACCGCTGACGGCCGCCGCGAGATGCTCCGACACCCAGGTCTTCGCGGTGCCGGGCACACCGAGCAGCAGCAGGGCCCGGTCGGTGGCGAGCGTGGTGACGGCGACTTCGACGATCCGGCGCGGCCCCACGTACTTGGGCGTGATCACTGTGCCGTCGGACAGCGTCCCGCCGAGGAGGTACGTGGCCACGGCCCACGGCGAGAGGAGCCACCTGGCGGGCCGCGGCCTGTCGTCGGCCGCGGCCAGCGCCTTGAGCTCGTCGGCGAAGGCTTCCTCGGCGTGCGGCCGCAAGGCCTCGCCATGGTCCGCGGTCGCACCGGCTTTGGTTTCGGGCACGGTCATGGATCCCCCTCCAGATTTCCCGGATGTGGGATCCACCGTGCACCCTGCCACTGACAATCGACCGTAGCCGCAGGTCAGGGCACAAATGGCGGCCTGCGGAAGCTACTTACCGACCGGGGATTCGGCAATGCAGCCGAGCATGGCCTTCTCGCCGGTCGCTTCCTTGATCGTCTCGCCCTTGTAGATGACCTTGCACGTCAGGTCGGCTGTGTCCTCGAGGCTGATCGGGGAGACGGCGGACGGCATGATGCCGCGCAGCGTGACCGTCTTCTTCCACGGCAGCGTGGGGTTCTTGACCGTCTCCATCTTCGGGTCCATGGCCGTGCCACCGCCGCCCGCGAACTCGATGGACTCGACGCCCTTGCCAGTGACCTCGTACGTGACCTCGTACTTCTCGTCCACGGCCTTGTCGACCTGCTCGACGGCCTCGGAGCAGGCGCCCAGAGCGAAGGCGAGACCGGTGGCAGCAGCGGCACAGACGGCGGTACGGATGAAGCGGTTCATGTGGGATCCCCCCGGATCTGAAATGTGTGAGGAAATCGCACCCAATCGCAAGGGCGACGTCAAGTCAAGCCGACAAACCCGCAGCTCAGAGCCGACTGTCAGTGGCGCCCCGTAGCGTCTTTCCCATGAATCAGCAGGGGGTGCGCTGGACTGCGGATCAGGTGCTGGCCTTGGCTCCTGACGACGCGTCACGCAAGACGGGAAGCAGGCTCGGCGCGTCCGGGCCGTGGTCGGAGGCGGGGAGCAGCGGTTCGGGGGCGGTGTGGGGGCTGTGCAAGGGCAGCGGCAGCACGCCCTACCGGACCGTGGTCGACACAGCAAACGGCAACCCTGCCTACAAGTGCACGTGCCCGAGCCGCAAGTTCCCCTGCAAACACGCGCTGGGGCTGCTGCTGCTCTGGGCGGCCGACGGAACAGCCGTGCGGGACGGGGAGGAGGTACCCGACTGGGCCGGCGATTGGCTGGAGACGCGCAGGAAAAGGACGGACGACGAACCACCGGCCCCTTCCCCCAAGTCGGCCGATCGCGAGGCGGCGAGGCGCAGGGCGGAGCAGCGTGCCGAGCGGATCACCATGGGAGCTTCGGAGCTGGAGCAGCGCCTGACCGACCTGCTGCGCGGCGGTCTGGCCGCCGCCGAACAAGCCGGCTACGGGCTGTGGGAAGAGACAGCCCGCCGCATGGTCGACGCCCAGGCGCCGGGGCTGGCAGCGCGGGTCAGGGAACTGGGCGCAGTACCGGCGTCGGGGCCGGGCTGGCCGGCGCGACTGCTGGAGGAGTGCGCGCTGCTGCACCTGCTGGACACGGCGTGGCTGGCGCGCGACCGGCTGCCGGAGCCGCTGGCCGCGACCGTACGGACCCGCGTCGGCCTCACCGCGCCCGCCGAGGGCCCACCGGTCCGCGACCGCTGGCTGGTGCTGGCCCAGTACGACACCCCGGACGGCAAGCTGACCACGCGCCGCATATGGCTGTACGGAAGGGAGTCGGGCCGCACGGCGCTGGTGCTGTCCTTCGGAGCCGGAGGCCGGGCACCCGAAGTCGCCCTGCCCGCAGGCCTGATGCTCGACACGGAGCTCACCTTCTACCCGGGCGCCGGCCGGCTCAGAGCCGATATGGGCGAGCGGCCACCCCTGATCCACCCGATCGACGCCCCGCCACCCGGCGTCGGCCCCACCCAGGCGATCCACGCCTACGGCAGCGCCCTGCGCGACGACCCGTGGCTCGAAGCCTGGCCGGTAACGCTCAACCGCGTCGTACCCATCCCGTCCCCCACCGCCTGGCAACTAGCTGACGCAGAGAGCGACTTCGCACTCCCCATAGCTCCCGCAGCGCTGTCCCGCCCCGGACTGTGGAAGCTCGCCGCCCTGTCCGGCGGCGCCCCCGTAACGGTCTTCGGCGAGTGCGGCCACCAAGGCTTCACACCTCTGACGGCCTGGTCCGAAGACTCGGCGGAAACAGTCCCGCTGACCGCCCCCTGACCGTACGGAGGCCCCCATGACCACCACCGACCACCCCACACCGCAGGAGCGCACGCCACCAGTCGCCCCGGCATCGCACTCCACGGTGCCGGGAGGGGACGTGCAGGGGCGCTCCCCGCAGGGCGTCGAACGCAACCACCCCGACGAAAACCGAGTACCCGAACGTTCGACGCCCGAGGAGACGCCCCGGCGCGGCACCGACCCCAACGCCCCGGGAGTCACGGCCACGCCCCAGTGGGAAGAGCTGGTCACCGCCGCTCTCCTGGGCACCGACCGCCGCACGCTGCCGCCAAGCGCCGCCGCGCCCGGCAAGGACGCCCCGGCGGCGCTGCTGGACGCCGCCGCACAGCAGACCGTACGACGCAGGGCAGGCCTCCTCCCCGCCCCCGCCGCCGTACGTCCCGACCCCGCACCGCAAGACCCGCGCCCCCCACTTCCCCCGGCGGCCCGCCGCCGGCTCGCGCAGCTGCTGGCCGGCCGCTCCTCGTCGCCCACCGGCGCCGGTGGCAGGCGCGGCACCGCGCCCGATCTCACCGAGCTGCTCCCCCAGTGGCTCGCCGCCGCGAACCGGCGCCGCTTCCAGGCGCCGCCGGCCCTGCTCCCCGCGCTGCTGGACGCCGCCCGCGCCCGTACCGACCTACGGTCGCAAGCGCTCACCTTCGCGGGCCCACGCGCCCTGTGGCTGGCCCGGCTGAACCCGGACTGGCGCTACGCGCTGCGCGGCACCAGCACCAGCACCAGCACCAGCACCAGCACCAGCACCAGCACCACAACGATGCCCAACCCCCAGGACACGGCAGCCGTGCGACGCCTGTGGGAGGAGGGCCTGTTCGCCGAGCGCGTCGGCCTCCTCACCGCCGTCCGCGCCCAGGACCCGGCGGCCGCGCTCACGCTGCTCACCACCACATGGCCCACCGAGCGCGCCGAGGACCGCCTGATGTTCCTCGATTCCCTGCGCTCCGGCCTCTCCGACGCCGACGAGCCCTTCCTCGAGCAGGCCCTGTCCGACCGCAGTCGCAATGTGCGGGCCACCGCCGCCGAGCTGCTCTCCGCACTGCCGGGCTCCGCGCTCGCCGCACGGATGGCGGCGCGGGCCACGACCTGTGTGAGCCTGGACCGTTCCGGCCGCGCGACCGGCGGCGAGCGCATCGCCGTGGAGGCCCCGCACGAATGCGACGCGGACATGCAGCGCGACGGCGTGTCGCCCAGACCTCCGGCGGGGCGCGGCGAGCGGTCCTGGTGGCTGGGCCAACTGGTGGAGTCGGCCCCGTTGCACACCTGGCCGCGCCGCCTGGGCGCCCGTACACCGCAGGAAATAGTCGCTCTGCCGGTGGCCGACGACTGGAAAGAGGAGCTGCACGCCGCCTGGTGCCGCGCGGCGGTGCGCCAGCGGGACGCCGACTGGTCCCGCGCGCTGCTGGGCGCGCCGTCCGCACCGCCGGCGACCGGCCCCGGTACGTCGTCCCTTGCCGAGCGGGCGAAGCTGCTGGCCACCTTGCCGGACGGCGAACGGGCGGAATGGGTGGCCGGGTTCATCGCGGCGCACGGCCTTTCCGAGGCGTTCCAGCTGCTGGGGGTGTGCACCGTCCCGTGGGCGGAGCCGCTCGGCCGCGCGGTGGTCGACGCGCTGGACATCGCGCGGGACGCGG
This sequence comes from Streptomyces sp. TRD_SC_5, assembly GCF_056836825.1. Taxonomy (NCBI): domain Bacteria; kingdom Bacillati; phylum Actinomycetota; class Actinomycetes; order Kitasatosporales; family Streptomycetaceae; genus Streptomyces; species Streptomyces sp. TRD_SC_5. Next base: position 2,828,142 of record NZ_JBWZZS010000001.1, read on the forward strand.
GGAGCTACCCCTGGAGCTTCAGCGGGGTCATGGGCCTGGCGGAGCGCTGCCTCGATCCCGGTGAGGCGGACCGCCTGGCGATACTCACGACGACGCCGGACGAGCAGGAGGACGCGTCGCCCGGCGCGGCCGGCTACTGGTCGGAGGCGTTCCAGCGCCTTGTCGGCACCTTGCGCCTCAGAGCCGCGATGCTGGCGGAGCTAGCAGAGGTCTGAGCCGCACGGCGAGGGCACCTGGGGCTCCGCCCAGACCCCGCCCTGCCCCGCCCCCGCTCCTCGAACGCCGGAGAGGCTGGAAATTCCCGACCCGGAGGTCGAAAATCAAATCCAGGCCGTCCGGCGATTTGAGGGCTCCTACGCCTGCGCCGCCTGGCGGACGTGAGCGTTGACCCACTCCACGATCGAATGTGTCGTCGCGCCCGGCGTGAAGATCTCCGCGACACCCTTCTCCTTCAGCGGCGCGATGTCCGCCTCCGGGATGATGCCGCCGCCGAAGACCTTGATGTCCTCCGCATCGCGCTGCTTGAGCAGCTCGATGACCTTCACGAAGAGCGTGTTGTGCGCGCCCGAGAGGATGGACAGACCGATCGCGTCGGCGTCCTCCTGAATGGCGGTGTCCACGATCTGCTCGGGCGTCTGGTGAAGCCCGGTGTAGATGACCTCCATACCGGCGTCGCGCAGAGCCCGCGCGATGACCTTCGCCCCGCGATCGTGTCCGTCGAGTCCCGGCTTGGCGACCACCACGCGGATCGGCCCGGTCACACCCATCACTGCCTCCATGTACGACTGCGCCGTCTTTGGCACGCGCCCCGCACCTGAAAGGCCGGGGAAGTGAACGAACGTTATCGACAGCATCCCGCAACCACCCGTTTCACGGTGGACAGGGAGGGGGAAATCACACATGGGACATGTTCGCTATGCGTCGTTCCTGCCACATCAGGCGCTACGGCGGCAGCAGCCGCAGCAGTCGCAGCAGCCGGGACGACCGCAAGGGGAGCCGCAACGAGGTCGCCGTTCCACTGTGCCGTCAGCCGCACGGCGCAGTGGGACGGCCCACCGCGTTCCTCAGTACGGCACCCCATGAGGGCATACGGGGGACGGAGCCGCCTCCCCGCGTGTCGTTCGGGAGGTCGGCATGAGGGCCCTGCCCTTCTTCTTTCCGCTCTGTCTGCCCCACCTACGCCTGTCGGCCGCGCTGCTGAGAGCCACCGCCCTCGAGATCGCGATCCTCGCCGGGCACCTTCTCCTCTACCCCTCCGGCATCGCGCAGGAGCGCCGACCGGGCGCGGACGCGCTCCCCGATCCGGCACCCGTGCCGCCCGAGACCACCCGGCTCCCCACCACCGGCCGGGAGCACCCGCCCGTCGTGCTGCTCCACGGCTTCGTCGACAACCGATCGGTCTTCGTCGTACTGCGCCGCTCCCTCGCCCGGCACGGCTGGCGCCACCTGGAATCCCTCAACTACTCCCCGCTCACGTGCGACATCCGTACGGCGGCCGAGCTGCTCGGCCGCCACGTGGAGGAGATCTGCGACCGTACGGGCCACACCCGGGTCGATATCGTCGGCCACAGCCTCGGCGGCTTGATCGCCCGCTACTACGTTCAGCGGCTCGGCGGTGACGTGCGCGTACGCACGCTGGTCACTCTCGGTACCCCGCACACGGGCACCAGCGTCGCCCCGCCGATGAGCGCCCACCCCATCGTGCGGCAGATGCGGCCCGGGTCCGACGTGATCGAGGAGCTGCGCAGGCCCGCGCCCTCCTGCCGTACGCGGTTCGTGAGTTTCTGGAGCGACCTCGATCAGCTGATGCTCCCGGTCGAAACCGCGTGCGTCAGCCACCCGGATCTCATCGCCCAGAACATACGGGTGACAGGAATCGGCCACCTTGCCCTGCCCGTCCATCCGACGGTCGCCGCCGGCATCCGGCAGGCGCTGGAGGAGCAGGGCACGTCGGCGGACGCCTCAGGCACGGTCTCAGTCGCCTGAAATCTCCTGCAACTCTCTTGCAACTCGCCTGAACTCGTCTGAACTCACCGAACCCCGGTCGAACATCCGTCGAACGCAGCATCAAAGCTGTGCCCGTCCTCCGCCAAAAGACGGCCGAATGCCCGTTTCCGGAGCACCTAAAATCTGGCGAAGATTGTCGTCGTCCCTTACCGCCGGGTACAGTCGCGCCACTGCCTAGCCTCTGGGGCCCCTCCCGGGACCCCAGCCCCCACAGGTCCTGCATTGCCGAGGCGAGAGAGAAGTTGGTGGACGACCAGCACGCCCACGCCGGGTACGACGGCTACTCCACCGGCAGCTTTCAGACAGATCCCCTCTTCGGAGCCCTCCCCGCCCAGGGAAGTCACTACGAAGCAGGCCACAGCGGCGAGTACGACACCACCCAGTGGGACGCCACGGGCGCCCAGCAGACGGTCGGTTACGACACGTACGGCACGCAGCAGCAGTACGACGCCACCGGAGCGTGGCCCACCGCCGGCTGTCAGACGGCGGCCGACATCCCGGCACAGTCCACCGGCCAGTGGGACTCCAACGCCTGGAACCAGACAGGGCAGTTCGACACCAACCACTTCACCACCGGGCACCTCAACACCGCCCAGTACGACACAGGCCAGTACGAAACGGGCCAGTACGACACCGGCCACTTCGACACCGGCCAGTACGACACAGGCCAGTACGACACCGGCCAGTACGACACCGGCCAGTACGAAACGGCGCAGTTCACCCAGGCCGCCGACGCCACCGGGCAGTGGCGCACGACGCCGGTCTACGACACCGGCGCGTACGACGCCACGGCCTGGAACTCCGGCCACATGGACGGCCACACGGGAGTGCACGAGAGCGTCCCGCCGCAACAAACCTTCTACGAGACAGCCGAGTTCTCGCCGGTCGACCCGGCCGAAAGCCTCGCCTCGTACGAACCTCACGCAGCGCACGCCCCTCACGGCGCGCACGAGGCGTCCGACGGGCCCGACAGCCCCGGCAACACGCCCGAAGCCGAGCACGAATACGCGCCGGAGTACTCGTCCGAACACGAGCCTGAACCCGAGCCCGAACACGCCCCGGAACTCGATCACGCTCCGGCCGCCGCCGCAGCAGCAGCAACAGCCGCCACAGCCGCAGCCCCCGGCCCCCGCTCAGCCCGCCGCAGCGCCGGCAACTCCGGCCGCGGCCGCCGCCGTACCCCCGCCAAACGCTCCGCGCTCCTCACCGTCGCCGTCCCCTCCGCCTGCGTGATGGGCGTGGCCGGCATCGCCGCCGCCTCGGTCGGCAGCGTCGGCGGCGGTGCCCCCGCCGAGGAGAAGAAGGACACGACCACGACGGCGTCGGCGGCCGACCCCGGCTCGGTGAAGCCGGTCGCGGTCAACAACAAGCTCGACACCCAGCTCGCCAACCTCAGCACGGACGCGGAGGACTTCGCCGACCGCGCGAGCCGCACGCAGGAACGTATCGACCTCCAGGCCCGCCAGGCCGCCGAGAAGAAGCGCAGGGCAGAGGAGGCCGCCCGCAAGGAGGCCGCCCGCCCCAAGTTCGCGCTGCCGGTCCAGCAGCACGGCCTCAGCGCGTACTACGGCCAGGCCGGCGTCAACTGGATGTCGGTGCACTCCGGCATCGACTTCCCCGTTTCGTACGGCACCCCGGTGATGGCCGCGACCGACGGCACGGTCCGTACGCAGTACAACAGCGCCTACGGAAACATGGCGATAGTGACCGCCGCCGACGGTACGGAGACCTGGTACTGCCACCTCAGCAGCACCAAGATCCGCTCCGGCTCGGTCCAGGCCGGCGACGTCATCGCGTACTCGGGCAACTCGGGCAACTCCACAGGGCCGCACCTCCACTTCGAGGTGCGTCCCGGCGGCGGGTCGGCGATCGACCCCCTGCCGTGGCTCCGCAGCCACGGCCTCAGCCCGACGTAAAGCCGCGGACGTAAAAGCTGCTGACCTAAAAAGCCGCTGACCTAAAAAGCCGCCGACGTACAGCAGCAGCCCGGCGAAGAAGCCGCTACAGCTTCTCGACCGGCGCGTACCGCAGCAGCAGCTTCTTCGGCCGCTCGTCGCCGAAGTCGATCGTCGCCTGCGCGTCCGATCCGGTCCCCGTCACCGTCATCACGGTGCCGAGCCCGAACTGGTCGTGCGTGACCCGGTCCCCGACCGACAGCGCGACCACCGGCTTGTCCGACGTCCGCCGCGTGGCGAATCCCGAAGCGCCGCCGCCCCCGCCTCGCGAGCGCGAGGCCAGCGAGGACGACAGCGACGAAGCGACACCCGACACCGGCCCGGCCGGCGCCTGCGCGCCCTTGCGCTTCCAGGTCAGGTACGTGTCCGGGATCTCCTCCAGGAACCGCGACGGCGGGTTGTACGACGGCTGCCCCCACGCACTGCGCATCGACGCGCGCGTCAGATAGAGCCGCTCGCGGGCGCGCGTGATGCCGACGTACGCGAGCCGCCGCTCCTCCTCGAGCTCCTTGGTCTGGCCGAGCGCGCGCATGTGCGGGAAGACGCCGTCCTCCATGCCCGTCAGGAACACCACAGGGAACTCCAGCCCCTTCGCGGTGTGCAGGGTCATCAGCGTGATGACGCCCGACCCGTCCTCGTCCTCATCGGGAATCTGGTCGGAGTCGGCGACGAGCGCGACCTTCTCCAGGAATTCGGCCAGCGTCCCGGGCTCGTCGCCCTCCCGCTCCTGCTCGAACTCCAGGGCGACGGCGGCGAGCTCCTGAAGGTTCTCGATGCGCGTCTCGTCCTGCGGGTCGGTCGACGCCTGCAACTCGGCGAGGTAGCCGGTCCGCTCGAAGACGGCCTCAAGCACGGTCGCGGGCCCGGCGCCCGACTCGACGATCGTACGGAGCTCCTCCATCAGCGTGTTGAAGCGCTTCACGGCGTTCGCCGAGCGGGCCGCCATGCCGTACGCCTCGTCCACGCGCCGCAGCGCCTGCGGGAAGCTGATCTTCTCGCGCAGCGACAGCGCGTCGATCATCGCCTCGGCCCGGTCGCCGATGCCCCTCTTCGGTACGTTCAGGATGCGGCGCAGCGGAACGGTGTCCTCGGGGTTCGCCAGGACGCGCAAGTACGCCAGCACGTCCCGGACCTCCTTGCGCTCGTAGAAGCGCACGCCGCCGACGACCTTGTAGGGCAGCCCGACGCGGATGAAGATCTCTTCGAAGACACGGGACTGGGCGTTCGTACGGTAGAAGATGGCGACGTCGCCGGCCTTCGCGTCGCCCGCGTCCGTCAGCCGGTCGATCTCCTCGGCGACGAACTGCGCCTCGTCGTGCTCGGTGTCCGCGACGTAGCCGGTGATCAGCGAGCCGGCGCCGGCGTCCGTCCACAGGTTCTTCGGCCGACGGTTCTCATTGCGCTCGATGACGGCGTTGGCCGCGGTGAGGATGGTCTGCGTCGAGCGGTAGTTCTGCTCCAGCAGGATCGTCTTCGCGTCGGGGTAGTCCTCCTCGAACTGGAGGATGTTGCGGATGGTGGCACCGCGGAAGGCGTAGATCGACTGGTCGGCGTCACCCACGACGCACAGCTCGGCCGGGGCGTGCTCGGCACCGGACGGGCCCACCAGTTCGCGTACGAGCGTGTACTGAGCGTGGTTGGTGTCCTGGTACTCGTCGACCATGACGTGACGGAAGCGCATCCGGTAGTGCTCGGCGACGTCCGGGAACGCCTGGAGCAGGTGCACCGTGGTCATGATGATGTCGTCGAAGTCCAGGGCGTTGGCCTCGCGCAGCCGCGCCTGGTACATCGCGTACGCCTGCGCCAGCGTCTTGTCGAAGCCGTCGGCGGCCTGGCCGGCGAAGGTCTCTTCGTCTATCAGCTCGTTCTTCAGGTTCGAGACCTTGGCGCTGAAGGCCTTCGGCGGGAAGCGCTTCGGATCGAGGTCCAGATCGCGGCAGACGAGCGCCATCAGACGCTTCGAGTCGGCGGCGTCGTAGATCGAGAACGAGGACGTGAAGCCGAGCTTCTTCGACTCGCGGCGCAGGATGCGCACGCAGGCGCTGTGGAAGGTGGAGACCCACATGTGGCCGGCGCGCGGGCCGACGAGCTGCTCCACGCGCTCCTTCATCTCGCCCGCGGCCTTGTTGGTGAAGGTGATCGCGAGGATCTGGCCGGGGTGCACACCCCGCTTGGCCAGCAGATACGCGATCCGGTGGGTCAGGACGCGGGTCTTGCCCGAGCCCGCGCCGGCCACGATGAGCAGCGGCGACCCGGCGTGCACGACGGCGGCGCGCTGCTCTTCGTTCAGCCCGTCGAGCAGCGCGGCGGCGTCCACGACGGGGCGCGGCGCACCGTCCCGGTAGTGCGAGTCCCTGGCCGGCGGGGGTACGTCGAAGGCTCCCCCGAAGAGGTCGTGCGGGACCTCCTCCGGGGCGTGGTCCTCGGGGGGCGGCGGGGCTGTGTCCTTTGCGTACTCCGAGTGCTGGAGGTCGGCCAGGAAGCTGTCGTCAAAGAGGCTGCTCATCGTCTACCAAGCTTAGGCGGGACCACCGACAGCCCGCCCCGGATTCTCCCGGCCCGCCGAGATCGGCACGGAGGAATCCCCGCGCCCCGCCGGCGCCCCGCACGCGCCCCGCCAGCGCCCCGCACGCCGGTGCACGTCAGTGCACTCGCAGCCCGACGAGTGTGACCTTGCGCACCCACTGCGACCCTCACCACCGCGCCCGCGTACCGCGCAACGGAACGAACTCGGCCAGGTCACGAAAACGTATCGGGCATATCGAACATCGGGCTTCCCAGCGGTCACAACTCTTGGCTAGCGTGCCGAGTCGGGCGGCTCGTACCCCAGCCGGCGAACAGCGCCGGAGCGGGCAGCCCACGCCGAATTCGGCCTGCCCGCACGGCAGTCCGGAACCGGGGACCCACACGCACCACCTGGGGTGAATCGGTCCGCATTCCCACGGACCGTAGGGCACCTTCCGTTTCTCCGCCCGAACCCGACAGCTAACCCGGTAGGCGGTCCACGGAAGGAGATGCCGGCCTTGGCGTCGCATCGCAAGCCGCGTACCCGGGTTACCCGTGTACGCACCACCGCACCCGCACTGGGTATCACGACAGCCGCCCTCGCCTCCGTCGGCCTGCTCGCCCAGACAGCGGGCGCGGCGCCCGCCGCGCCGACGGCTCCCAAGCCGACCGTCGAAGAGGTACAGAAGAAGGTCGACGACCTCTACCGGCAGGCCGGCACGGCCACGCAGAAGTACAACCTGGCCAAGGAAGCCACCGAGCAGCAGCGGAAGTCCGTGGACGGCCTGCTCGACGCCGTGGCCCAGCGCACCGAGAAGCTGAACGAGGCGCGGCGCAAGCTCGGCAATTACGCGGCCGCGCAGTACCGGTCGGGGTCGGTGACCCCGACCGCCGCGCTGCTCCTCGCGGACAGCCCGCAGGCGTACTTCGACCAGAACCGGCTGATGGACCGGATGACGGAACGCCAGAAGACGGACGTCACCGACTTCGAGAGGCAGCAGGCGGCGGCGTCGAAGAAGCGCGCCGAGGCGACACGGAGCCTGGAGAGCCTCACCGAGTCGCAGGCCTCCCTCAAGTCCTCGAAGCAGGACGTGCAGAAGAAGCTCGCGGAGGCGCGTGAGCTGCTGTCGCGGCTGACCGCGCAGGAGAAGGCGCGGCTGGCGGAACTGGAGAAGAAGCGGGAGGCGGAGGCGCGCCGCAAGGCCGAGGCGAAGGCCAAGGCGGAGGCCAAGGCGGAGGCGGAAGCCGAGGCGAAGCGCGAGCGCGAGCGCGGGCAGGAGAAGGCGCAGCAGGACGAGAGCGACACGGGCACAGGTACGGGATCAGGCACAGACACTGGCGCCGGAACGCCCCCCGGCACGGGCACGTCCCCCGGTACGGGCACGGGCACGGGCGCCAGTGACGCGTACGCCGCCAAGGCCGAGAAGGTGCTGGCCTTCGCCCGCGCCCAGATCGGCAAGCCGTACGTCTGGGGCGCGGCAGGCCCCAGCTCGTACGACTGCTCCGGTCTGACCCAGGGCGCGTGGAAGGCCGCCGGCGTCGATCTCCCCCGTACCACCTGGGACCAGGTGAACGTCGGCACCCGCGTCACGACCGACAACCTCAAGCCGGGCGACCTCGTCTTCTTCTACGACGACATCAGCCACGTCGGCGTCTACATCGGCGGCGGCAAGATGATCCACGCCCCGAAGCCCGGCGCGTACGTCCGCGAGGAATCGATCTACTACATGCCGATCTACGGCAGCGTCCGCCCGGCATAACCCGGGGACGTACAGCCTGCTGCAGGGCCGCATTTGAGTTGGCCTTTTCTCTCATCGTCCTGTCCTTCGGTTGGACAGGACGATGAGAAGCCGATCCCGCCTTCAGCGGCTGCTGTCGAGGGCGGGGCCAACCACTCGGGTGACTGTCGTCCCCCGACGGGGAACTGACCACCGCTCCCGACCGTCTCCTCACCGACACTGCACTCCGCAGCCGCGACGGCCTGCGAACGGCCCGCCGACGCGATCGAACGGTCGGCGGCGCGACGGGCCCAGCCGGAAATACGGGAGCGGCGGGAGCGGCGAGAACGCCGGGGAACGCCGAGAGAGCCGGGAACGGCCGGGCTCAGGACCAGAGCACCGCGATGAAGATATTGGCGACGGTCAGTCCGCCGACCGCCCCGAAGAGCGCCTTCTCGACCTTCTCCTCATCGCGCTTGACGTACACAAGGCCGAGGATCACCACGAGGATCGCGAGCTTGATGCCGATCTTGAGGTTGTTCACTGTCTGGTCGTCGGCCTGGTTGAGGCCCACCAGCGCCACGCCCGTGACCAGCATGGTCAGCGCGCCGTGCAGCATCGCAGGGCTGAAGCGAGCGGTGCCGGCGCCCATCGCCTTCATCTGGGTCAGGAAGCCGCCGAGCAGCGAGGCGATGCCGATGATGTGCAGACCGACGAAGACATTGATGAGTACGTCCATGAACCGGAGCCTAGCTCTGGCCATAGCAGGCCGGTCGGCCAGGTTCCCCTGCCATCGACGTATCGGTCGCGGAAGAGCGGAATGCTGGCTTCCGGGGCGAGTTCGCTTCTCAACCGCGTTCACGCAGAGGCCGAATTCGAGCACTGTCGGTCATTCCGCCGCTTCCCCGTGACCCCCAGGTTTAGCGTCCTTCCCCAGGTGACCGACTCCCCACCGCCGCTCCTCCCCGGAACGGCAGTCGGAAACCCCGCCGAGAGTCCGGCGGCGGCCCGTTCCCCTGTGCGGGCCGCCGCCGGATGCGAGCGGCTCGACGTACAGCGACGTACGACGTCGTACAGGACGGAAGGACGTGGACGCCCTCGTGGCCACGCACCGAAAGCCCAAGCAGCGCACGCTCACCGGCAATACCGCCCGCACCGCCGTCACCTTCGCGCTCGCCGGAGCGGCGAGCGCAACCGCGTTCGACGGCCTCGGGCACGCGGAGCCCGCCCTCACCCCCGCTCAGGTGAAGGCGAAGGTCGACCAGCTGTACCACGAGGCGGAGATCGCCACCGAGAAGTACAACGGCGTGAAGGAGAAGGCGAGGGGCGCCGACGAGTCGCTGAACGAGCTGCGCGACGAGGCAGCCCGCAGGACGGGACGTCTCAACACGGCGCGCAACGCGCTCGGTTCGCTCGCCACGGCGCAGTACCGCACCGGCGCCGTCGACCCGGCGGTGCAGCTCGCGCTGACTTCCGACCCGGACCAGTACCTGGAACGCGCCGCGATCGCCGACCGCGCCGGCGACCGGCAGGCCGCGGCGGTGTCCGGGTTACGGCAGCAGATCGGCGAGATCGCGCAGCTGAGGGAGGAGGCGGGCGACCGGCTGGCCGAACTCAAGTCTCATCAGAAGGACTTGCGCAAGCACAAGTCGAAGATCCAGGACAAGATCGGCACGGCCGAGAACCTCCTGTCCCGCCTCACGGCGGAGCAGCGCGCACAGTACGCACAGCAGGACGGCCACGGAGCCTCGCCCGCGGCCGCCCGCCGAGCCGACGGGGGCAGCCGCTCCGACCGGGAGGCGCCACGCGGCGGCCCGGCGCAGGCAGCGCCCAACTCCCGTGCGGGGCAGGCCGTTTCCTTCGCGTACGGAGCAATCGGCAAGCCGTACGTCTGGGGCGCCACGGGGCCGTCCGCCTTCGACTGCTCGGGCCTGACACAGGCGGCCTGGAAGGCGGCGGGCGTCTCGCTCCCGCGTACGACGTACACGCAGATCAACGCCGGACGTCGCGTCTCACGCTCGGAGCTGGCCCCCGGGGACCTGATCTTCTTCTACTCCGGCATCAGCCATGTGGGCCTCTACATCGGCAACGGCCAGATGATCCACGCACCACGCCCCGGCGCGCCGGTCCGGGTGGCCCCGATCGACCAGATGCCGTTCGCGGGGGCGACGAGGCCGGCGTAGGAACTCACGGCGGCATAGGTTCAGTTCCGACACGGTGTTGGACGGCGGTGCGTCGCAGTCGCCGCCGGTTACGTCGGCGGACCCCGGCGCCGGGGCGGGCGTACCGATGCTGCAAGAGCCCAGGGGGAGCACGGCCCGCCCGCACGCAGCGCGGGACGTTGGGGTCCCGTTGCGGACCTCCAACTCCGTCCCCAGCGGGCTGCGGTACCCATGACCGGACTCCAGATCCACGAGGTGGCAGCTTGCGGACGCCCTGAGGAGCTTCCAGGTGCAGTGCGCGTCCACAAGCTGTTCAACGCCGGGGCGGCCCCAGCACAGCCGCATCGTGCATGGTCTGCGCGAGCCGGACGGCGGGTGCCAGGCCGGTGGGCCATGTCACGGATCCGGAGTCGCTCACGAAGTGGATCACCGCAGCCTCTGGTGACGGTGCGGTGCGGTGCGGTGCCGCTGGAGACGGTGCGACAAGTCGGCTTCGAAAGGCCTGGACGGGGTATGCGGCGTACATGGAGCAGGTGCGTGCACGCAAGGCCGCGCGGCATACAGCGCACGCCGTACGCCATGTGTGCATGCACCTGCACACGCACGTGCACACACCACGACCGTGAACGGAGGGGCCGACATGCCGGGCATCATCAACCGGATCAAGCAGTACGCACGCAGCCCGCAGGGGCGCCGGACGATCGCGCAGGCCCGCACAGCGGCTTCCGACCCCCGGAGGCGCAGCCAGGCGAGGCAGCTGCTGGGGCGGCTGCGGGGCCGGAGGCACTGAGGGCAGGGCGGGGCGGGGCGGGGCGCCGGGTAGGGGCTTCTGCCCCGCTCCAGCACCGCCCCCCGCCCCCGCCCCAGCTCACTCGCTGTCTGTTTGTGTTTGTGTTTGTGTTCCTGCTTCTGTGTCCGCGTCTGCCGTGACCACCCAGTCGACGAGCTGGATGATCACACCGTTGGGGTCAGTGACCTGGAAGAGGCGCTCACCCCAGGGCTCCTCGCGCAGCTCCATGCTGATCTCCACGCCCGCGTTCTTCAGGCGCTCGTACTCCGCGGGAAGGTCGTCGACGGTAAACGCGACGATGACACCGGCGGCACGCTGGTCCCGAAACCCCTCGGGCAACACCTCGATTCCCCGCCGCAGGAAGATCACGCCAGGCGCGTCCTCCCGCTCCAACGACGCGAACCCATCGGCCGCCATGGCCTCCTCGAACCCGAAGTGAGTGGTGAGGAAGCCGGCAGAAGCGGTTACGTCGTCGACGGTCAGCGATATGGCGGCAGCGGTGATCTTCACGTGTCCTCCGGGGAGTTGGTACGGAGGGCAAACATTAGCGGGGGTAACTACAGGAGGGCGTTCTCACCCGAACAGCACGCTTCTGGGGGTTTCGGGCCGTCCCGAGCGCTCGAGTGTCGGTGGGCCGGGGCGCCGCGTCAAGGGCGCTCCCTACGGTCGCGTCGCCTGCGGCGATTTCGCTTCGCTCCACCCTTGACCCACCACCCCGTCCCACCGCTAACGCTCAACAGGGGACGGCCCAAGAAAAATGCCCTGCACGACAACTGGGATACGGGCGCAGGTGGGTTCGGTGGCTTTCGGGTTGGTGGGTGGGGCGCGGTCGGTCTATGGGGTGGTGCGGCCCCAGTCTCAGCGGATGCGGCGACGGCCGTTGGTTCACCATCCCCAAACCAGACGCACACGAACACCCAGGTGGGGTGGACGGCCGACCGTCCGGGCCGACCTGCGGACTCATGGGTGCGCGGGTGGGGCGCGACAGTTGAATGGGGCGACTCGGGCCGGTTCGGCGTCCACCCCGCCCGGTGACCGGTCGAGCTACAAGCACGGGGCCGGGCTTGGTGGGTGGAAGGGAACCCAGGGGCGAGTCGTCGGTCCAGACCGTGGCCCCTTCCCGGGCCGGATGCCACACCAGCGACGCGGAATGCGCCTCGGGTGTTCCTATGTCCGAGCCGACATCCGGTGAGACCGCCAGTTGTCGGCTGGAAGTTCCGCTCGGCCCGGGCAATGACTCAGGTCGCTTACGGGATTCGGCACGGACGTCCGTTGTTGGTGAGCTGCGGTCGCCCGATGCGACGAACTCGACACTTGGCGAATCTGGGCGCCCCTCATACAACACCTGTCACAGGCGTTGCGCTTTCCAGCGTCACGGGAGCGTTTCGACCCATATTCGTGGCGGCGGGACCGATCGGAGGCTGCTGCTGGGGCGGTTGGCTCCATTGGTGTGACTGGGGAGCGTGGTGGGGAGGGCCGCGCCGCTTGCGGGTGGGGGCGGCAACGCGGGGTGGTTCGAGAGCAATTGCCTTGAGGCGGCCGACGCCGATGTGCAACGGTGCGCCCATGTCGAACGACCGTCGTACCCCGCTCCCCAAGTCCGTCGAGGAGGCCATCGCCGCCGAACAGGCAGCCGGCCGCCGGCCCGGCCATCAGCAGCGCCCGCGCCTTCGCTACCTCTACTTCTGGGGCCACCGTCCCACCCCCGGCTCCGCCGCCGGCCCCGGCTGCCTCAGTCAGTGGTGGCCCGTCGAATTCACCGAGGACGGTCACACCTACCGCTCCGCCGAGCACTACATGATGGCGTACAAGGCCCGGCTGTTCGGTGATGCCGAAACCGCCGCCAAGATCCTGCGGGCCAAGTCCCCCGGCGAGGCGAAGACCCTCGGCCGCCAGGTCGCCGGCTTCGACGAGGGGACCTGGCGTGAGCACCGGTACGGAATCGTCGTACGCGGCAGCATCGCCAAGTTCCGTCAGCACCACGCCCTCCTCCAGTACCTCCTCGCCACCCGCGACCGCGTCCTCGTCGAAGCCAGCCCGCTCGACGCGATCTGGGGCATCGGCCTCACGGCCGACGATGCCCGCGCCACGTCACCCTCAACGTGGCGCGGACTCAATCTGCTCGGCTTCGCTCTGATGGATGCCCGCGAGGCGTTCGCCGGCGAAAGGGAATGAACGGGAGCGGTCACGAGGTCGTGCTCGCGCGCCTCGCCGGGAACCCATGCACCCGCGCCGCAAGCACAACCCCCAGCACCGGCACCAGCAGCACCAAGATGCTCCAAGGAAACGAAGAAGAGCCGAAACGGTCCAGGAGTACGCCGCCGACCAGTCCACCACCCGCCATCGCCGCGTTCCACAGGGTCACCAGCATGGCCTGCACCGCATCCGCCGACTCGCCCGCCGCGTCACCCGCAGCGGTCTGCAGCAGCGTCGGGGCGCCGCCCCACCCGAGCCCCCACAGCGTCACCGCGACGTACACCATGGCCGGACTGTCGGCCCGTACCGCCAGAATCGCGGCCGCCACGCCGAACAGCACGACGCTCCCGATGGTCAGCGCCCGCAGCCGGCGGTTGATCCGAGCGCCCACGGCCCAGATGCTCACCAGCGACGCGGCCCCGAAGACCAGCAGCACGAGGTCCGTCGAGTCGCCCATGCCGAGGCGGTCCAGGAACGCGGCGATGAAGGTGTAGAGGATGGTGTGCGCCAGTACGAAGACCAGCGTGACGAACAGGACCGGCGTGACGCCGGGGATGCGCAGAGCCCGCAGAACCGGAGCCCGGCGGCCGTCCTCCCGCCGCTGCCCGGGATAGTCCGGAACCGTCGCAGTGATCCACGCGAGCAGGGCCACCGTCAGCCCGGTCATGAGCAGGAACGCCACCTGCCAGCCCATCGCCTTGCCCAGGAAGGTCCCCGCGGGCACCCCCAGCGACAGCGCCACCGGAATGCCCGCCATGGCGATCGCGATCGCTTTGCCCTGCAGGTGTACGGGCGCCATGCGGCGGGCGTAACCGGCGAGCAGCGCCCAGGCCAGGCCCGCCGCCACTCCGGCGACGAACCGGGCCACCATGGTCAGGGAGTAGTTCTCCGAGAGCGCGGTGACCGTGTTGGCCGCGGCGAATCCCGTCATCGCCGTGAGCAGCAGCCGCTTGCGCCGCCACCCTGCGGTGGCGGCGGTCAGGGGGATCGCAGTGAGCGCGGTACCGATCGCGTAGATCGTCACCGTCTGACCGGTCGCGGACTCGCTGACCCCCAGGTCCGCGCTCATCGCGGGCAGCAGACCGGCGGGCAGGGTCTCGGTGAGGCTGGTGATGAAGACGGCCGTGGCAAGTGCCAGCAGGGCGGGCAGCGGCAGCAGCTTGCGATTCTTGCTCTCGAATTCGGCTTCGGGGCGGGTGAGTTCAGTGGTGTGGTGTGTCATGCGCGTTATGGTCGAACCCTCACATTGATGTGAGGGTCAACTCGACGAGACGGACGACAGGCGTGAGGTGGGTCACATGCGCATCGGTGAGCTGTCGGAGCGCACCAACACACCCCGGCGACTGCTCCGCTACTACGAGGAGCAGGGGCTCATCGCCGCCGACCGTTCCCCCAACGGCTACCGCGAGTACGACGAACGCTTCGTCGACCGGGTCATGCAGATCAGAGGCCTGCTCGACGCCGGGCTGCCCACCCGGATCATCAAACAGATCCTCCCCTGTCTCGACAAGCCCCGCATCATCCACTTCCCCGACGCGACACCGGAGATGCTCGCGACTCTGCAACGCGAACGCGACCGGATGACCGAACGCATCGAGTGCCTCACCCGCAACAGGGATGCCATGGAGGAGTACCTCGACGCGGTGAGCGGCACCAAGGCGTCGTAACCGTCACACCAGCCGGCGTGCCGTGGCCCATCGCGTCAGCTCGTGCCGGTTCGAGAGCTGCAGCTTGCGCAGTACCGCCGACACGTGCGACTCCACCGTCTTCACCGAGATGAAGAGCTGCTTCGCGATCTCCTTGTACGCGTAACCCCGCGCGATAAGCCGCAGCACCTCCCGCTCCCGCTGCGTGAGCCGGTCCAGGTCCTCGTCCACCGGCGGCGCGTCCGTCGACGCGAACGCGTCCAGCACGAAGCCCGCGAGCCGGGGCGAGAACACCGCGTCGCCGTCCTGCACACGGAAGACCGAGTCGACCAGGTCCGTGCCCGTGATCGTCTTGGTCACGTAACCGCGCGCGCCGCCCCGGATCACACCGATCACGTCCTCCGCCGCGTCCGACACCGACAGCGCCAGGAACCGCACCGGGTTCTCCGCCGCCCCCATCAGCGGCGCGCACCGGCGCAGGACTTCGACGCCTCCGCCGCCCGGCAGGTGGACGTCGAGCAGGACCACCTCGGGGCGGGTCGCCGTGATGACCGTGACCGCCTGGTCGACGTCGGCGGCCTCACCGACCACCTCGACGCCGGTCGTCTCGGTCTGCCCGATCTCCGCCTGCACTCCCGTACGGAACATCCGGTGGTCGTCCACCAGCACCACCCGTACCCTGCGTGCCACGCTGCTGCCCTCGGTCGTGGTCGTCTCGGTCATGCGTCCGCCGCCCTCTCCATCTCAAGCTCGACTTCCGTGCCCCCGTCGGGCGCGGAACGCAGCCTCGCCGTGCCGCCGTTGCGCTGCATACGGCCGATGATCGATTCTCGTACGCCCATACGGTCACCCGGCACCGCGTCCAGATCGAACCCCGGCCCCCGGTCCCGTACGGAAACGAAGACCGTCCGGCCCTCGACCTCCGCGTAGACCTGCACCGCCCCGCCCTCGCCACCGTACTTGGCGGCGTTCACCATTGCCTCGCGTGCGGCCTGCATCTGTGCCACCAGCTTGTCGTCGAGCGGGCAGTCGCCGACCACCACGACCTCCAGCGGTACGCCGTGCTTGTCCTCGACCTCCGCCGCCGCCCGCTTGACCGCCTCCGCGAGGGTGGCCGGTTCCTCGGACTCGTCCTTGCCGTTGCCCTCCGGCTTGTAGAGCCAGTTGCGCAGCTCCCGCTCCTGGGCGCGGGCGAGGCGCCGCACCTCTCCCGGATCCTCCGCGTTGCGCTGGATCAGCGTCAGGGTGTGCAGCACCGAGTCGTGCACATGCGCGGCGACTTCGGCGCGTTCCTGGGCGCGGATGCGCATCAGGCGCTCCTCGGACAGGTCCTGGGTCATACGGACCAGCCAGGGCCCGGCCAGGAGCGCTATGCCGGTGATGACCGCGAGCGCCGCCGTCAGTACGTTGCCGAGCTGCGCCGCGGATCCCCGTACCACCAGGAACGCCGTGAGCCCCACGCCGACCAGCGCCACCCCCGCCAGGCCGCGCGCGAGTTGCAGCATCCGGCGGCGGCGGGGCGTCTCCGTCCAGTGGGCGCGGCGCGCGTTGTCCGCCTGACGCCATACGAGTACGACGCCGAGGCCGATCAGCAGGGCCGGCCAGACGTACCGCCCGGCCTGGCCGCCCACCTCGACGTTGGTGACGAAGGTGACGGCGCCGACGAGCACCGCGAAGAGCGCGAAGACCTGGCCCTTGTCGGGCTTGCGCAGCTTGCGGCGCCCGTCGGGTGTGGTCTCGAAGGCCGAGCGCGGCGCGTCCACGCCGCCCACGCCGAGCGGCACCACGAACCAGAAGACGGCGTACAGCAGCGCGCCCAGGCCGTCCGAGAGGAAGAGCCCGAGGAAGACGATCCGTACCCAGACGACCGGCAGTCCGAGATGACCCGCGAGCCCGCGCGCGACTCCTCCGAGCATCCGTCCCTCGGCGCTGCGGTACAGCTTGCGCGGCTGCGGCTCCTCCGGTTCGGGGGCACGGGAGCTCGCGGCTCGGCGGGGCGTGGCGACTGGCATGCCCCGATGGTCACATGTACGGGTGAGGCCGGGCATCAGGGTCGGTCCCTTAAATACCCCTGACCTCGGGACTGCCCTCGGCGTGACCTCGGGACTGTCCTCGGGGTCGAAATCAGGGATCGTCCAGGGTCGGGGCGGGTGCCGATGCGCCGGACCGCCCCTCACCATGGACGTATGACACAGCCGTACGACGCTGCCGCCCCCCCGGGGGCCGCCGAAGAACCGCAGTCGCCGCAGCCGGGCCTGCGCCGCAGCAAGCGGCAGAAGATGGTGGGCGGCGTGTGCGGCGGGCTCGGTCGGCACTACGACCTCGACCCGGTGATCTTCCGCATCGGCCTCGGCGTCCTGGCCGTCACGGGCGGTCTCGGCCTGATCTTCTACGGCTTCGCCTGGCTCTTCGTCCCCCTCGAGGGCGAGGACGAGAACGAGGCCCGCCGGCTGCTGACGGGGCGGGTCGACGGCGCCACCCTCATCGCCGTGCTCTTCGCCCTCGTCGGCTGCGGCCTCTTCCTCTCGATGCTGAACAACGGCAGCGTCCTCGGCTTCGCCGTGCTGCTCTCGATCGCCCTCACCGGCGCCACCTACTGGTCCCAGCGCCGCCGCCTCGTCGACCCCGAGACCGGCCCGGTCGACCCGGTGACCGCGCAGGCGGCCGCCGTCGCGCCGCCCGAGACCCAGGCGCCGCCCGTGCCCGGCGCGCCCTCATGGTGGCGGGACCCGATCATCAAGGACGGCACGACGGGCCCGGTGGGCACCGGTTATTTGTGGGGACCCGAGAACGCGGTCGTCGACGAGGCACCGGACCGGGCCCCCGGCGCGGCCCCCGCCCCCGGCCTGCCCCGTCCACAGCGGCGCGACCCGGGGGCCACGCGCGGGCCGCGCGGCATCGGCGGCCGGGTGTTCCTGCTGGCCGTGCTCGCGGCCGGGCTCGGCACCGGCCTGTCGTGGGACAGGCAACCGCTCGGTACGAGCCTGCAGATCGGCCTGTCCTGCGCCCTCGCCGTCTTCGGGCTCGGGATCGCGGTGAGCGCCTTCCGCGGACGTACGGGCGTCGGCACGATCCTGCTCACCGTGATCACGGCGTTGATGCTGGCCGGCGCCTCCGCGCTGCCCAAGCAGATCTCCACGGACTGGATGCGTACGAACTGGAAGCCCGCCTCGGCCTCGGACGTACGGCCCGCGTACGAGCTCGGGTCGGGCGTCGGCACGCTGGACCTCAGCGCCCTGCGCATCCCCGCCGGCTCGTCGGTGGCCACCCGCGCCGAGGTCGGCGCCGGGCAGCTCAAGGTCGTCGTACCGAAGGACGTGACGGTGGAACTGCGCATGAAGGTGGGGGTCGGCGACATCCAGCTGCCGGGGGAGCGGCGACAGGACTTCGACGTCCGGACGGGTCAGGACCGGAGCCGGACGCTGATGCCGCCGAAGCCGCCGGCACCCCCGACGCAGCCGCCGATGCCGCCCACTCCGCCGGAGCCGCCGCAGGGCAGTAAGCCCGCCGGAACGCTTGAGCTGCATCTGGAAGTCGGCGTCGGACAGGTGGAGGTGGCCCGTGCCGCGAAGTGACACGCACGAGTTCAAGCCCGGCAAGCTGATCAGCGGCCTCGTCGTGCTGGGCACGGCCGCGGCGTACACGGCAGACGCCACGGGCGCATGGCAGATCCCGGCCTACATCGCGCTCCCGGTCGTCTTCTTCGGGCTGCTGCTCGCGGGCGCGGCGAGCTGGGTGACCTACAGCGTGCGCCGACGGCGCGCCGCGAGGGCGGCGTCGACGGAGAAGTACGCCGCGCCCGCCAGCACCAACGGCAACCAGGCCATGAGGTAGATCAGGTCGTTGCCGTAGTAGTACGGATCCGACGCCCAGCTCACTGTCAGCCACAGGCTCAGCGAGATCAGCGCACCGCCGAGCGCGGCGAGGCGCGCCAGGAGGCCGATCAGCGTGCCGATGCCGACGGCGAGTTCACCGAAGCCGATGGCGTAGCCGAAGCCCTCGGGGCTCTTGAGCGCGAGATCGACGAGGGCGGGGACGGCCGAGGTGTCGCGCACGCCGCGCATCATCTCGCCGACCGAGCCGCTGCCGCTCGCGGACATGAACTGGGTGTCCGTGAGCTTGTCGAGGCCGGCGTAGATGAAGGTCACGCCCAGGAAGATCCGCAGGGGCAGGAGCGAGTAGCGGCGGGCCGTGCCCCGCAGGCCGTCACGTCCGTGCGGCCCGTCACCCATGCCCCGGCCTCGGCCCATGCCCGTGCCCGTCATGCCGCCGTTGCCGTTGCCGCCGGTCCGATACCCGTGACTCATCGTGTGGTCCCGCCTCTCCGAAGCGTCAGCGCCGCCCGTACGGCGCGGGCACGATTCTCCCCGCGCCCCTGGAAGAGGGATACGTATGCAGCGGCGATCGGGCTCAAACGGCGGGCCGCGCGTGCCGCTCAGTCGGTGACGTCGATCGTCACCCGGTCGGTCTCCACGCCCGCCGCCGTCACCACCCGCACATCGACGCGCCCCGGCTCGACCTCCACCGGTACAGGCACGGTCAGCACCGTGTCCGTCGGGTTGGCGAAACCGCCGGGCACCGGGATCAGCGGCACATGGACGTGCACCGTCCCGATCCGTACGACCATCCGGGCCAGCCGGTCGGGAGTCCCCGCGCCCGGCGGTACGAAGCCCGCGCCGCGGATCTCGATGTCGTCGCCGGTACGGATGGGCGCGTCCAGATCGCCCGCCTCCCTTGCCCGTACGACGGACAGGACCACCGGACGGCCGCCCTCCGCGAACTTCCCCGCGAAGTACGTCGCCGCCGAGACCGCCACCAGCAGGGCCAGGCCCCACGGCAGATCGGGCAGCTGCTCGGGCCGGCGGGCGAGACGTACCGCCGCGAAGACGACCGCGACCGCGTTCACCAGGACGTACTGGACGTCGGCGAAGCTGCCGCGGCCCGCGTCGTCGGTGAGCAGATCGGCGGCGCGGGGGCGGTCGGCCCGTACCTTCTGCAGACGCTGAGACAGAACGCGGACGGTCACCACGTGGCGTACGACGACGGCGATGGCGCAGGTCAGCGCGAGGACGGTCAGCATGCCGAGGCCACGGGCGAGTTCGAGGCCGGCGATGAGCGCGTCGCGGTCGGCGTGGTCGGAGGCGCCGGCCAGCTGGATCGCGATCACCAGGACCGCGAAGACGATCAGCAGCACCCAGCCCGCGGCGACGGCGCGCGAGGTGGAGAGCCGGTTGTCCTCGCCGATGAGGGGCGCGAGGAGGCCGCCGCGCGCCCGGTGCGTGCGCGCCGCGCCGGTCAGCAGGGCGGCGGTGACGAGAGCGGCGACGAGCCCGGCAGTGCGGGCGGCGGTCCAGCCGGCGCCGATGGCGGTGAAGGCCTGCGCGAGCAGGAGCACGATCACCCCGCCCCACACCACGAACAGCGTGCTGCGCCACACCATGCCGAGCCACGCCTCGCCCGCTTCGCGACTGCGCTCGGCGACCGCGCGGGCCGACTGGGTCAGCTCGTCCGACACCCACTGGCGCGAGGCGCCGGCGGAGTGCGCGACGGCGGCGGGCAGGCCCTGGCCCGCTGCCAGGCCGTCGCGCTTGGTGAGGAACGCGGCGACGGCGCGGCGGTGGCCCTCACGCGCGCCGTGCGGGCAGTCGCCGCACGTGCATCCGCCACTGTGCGTGCTCTGTCTTGCCTCTTGCACAGCCACGGAACTTGCCGCCCTCTCGAACCCGCTGAAGGGAACTTCCCTCCGGTGTAAGGGAATTGTGCCGTACGGAGGGAGGCCCGCGCTCCACCCGAAAGAGTGCTAGGCGAGCAGCTCCGGCTCGGCGCGGCTGATCCGGTGCCACAGCGGCTGGTGGTTGATCCACGCGACGAGGTCGCTGCCCAGTTGGTCCCGCGTGGCGACCGCGTCCTTGTGGTCGATCAGTACGGGCCGCCCCGCCGCCCGTGCGGCGAGCTGCACCTGGCAGCAGCGCTCCATCGCGATGAACCACCAGGCCGCCGCGTCCACCGAGTCCCCGACGGTCAGCAGCCCGTGATTGCGCAGGATGACGGCCTTGTGCGACCCGAGCGCGCCCGCGATCCACCGGCCTTCCGCCTCGTCCACGGAGACGCCGGTGTACGCGTCGTACAGAGCGTGATCCTCGTAGAAGGCGCAGGCCTCCTGGGTGATCGGGTCGAGCAGCTCGCCCAGCGCGGACAGCGCGCGGCCGTGGACGGAGTGGGTGTGCGCGACGGCGACGACGTCGGGCCTGGCCCGGTGGACCTGTGCGTGGACCATGAACGCCGCCTGGTTGACGTGGCGGCGGCCCTCGACGACCTGCCCGTCGCCGTTGACGAGGATCAGGTCGCTCACGGTCATGTCGGCGAAGGCGAGCCCGAAGGGGTTCACCCAGAAGCAGTCGGCGTACTGGGGGTCGCGCGCGGTGATGTGCCCCGAGACGCCTTCCTCGTACCCGTACTGCCCGAAAAGCCTGAGCGCGGCGGCCAGCCGTTCCTTGCGGTACTGGCGTTCCTCGGCGGCGGTCGCGTGGGTGGGCGGCATCGCGAACTGCAGCTGGTCGAGGGGTACGGGCGCCGGTATCTCGTTCATGGAGCGGAAGCTACCGCGCGGTACGGCAGGTGAACAGGGGTGTCTGCCGCTTATTGCGCAGGGTCTACAGCTCGTCGATCGCGGCCAGGTCGATGTCGACGGAGAAGGGAACCGACAGCTTCAGGTGGTCGTGGTGGATGCCCACAAGGCCGTACGCCTTGGTGGCGGGGTCGAGTTCGTAGACGTACACGACGGGACGACCGTCGTCGCCGCGCTCCACTCGCCAGAAGTGGACGATGCCTCCCTGGGCGTAGATCTGCGGCTTGCGCTCACGGTCGCGCTTCTCGGAGTCGGGGGACACCACCTCCACGGCGAGGAGCACGTCCTTGGCCCGGTAGTGCGTCTCCTCCGAGTCGGTCACCGCTGCGGCGCGGATCACCGACACATCGGGCTCGGGGCCCTGCCTCTTGTCGACGACGACGGTCATCTCCCGCCGCACCCGGAGATCCTTCGGGACTGTCGCCCGCAGGCCTGGGACCAACAGGTCCATCGCCAGAGAGTGGAAACTCCTCTGCGGACTCACGAAAACCAGGCTCCCGTCGATCAGCTCGGTGTGCGGCGGGAGGTCGGGCAGCGTCAGCAGGTCGTCCACGGTGTAGCCGTCCTGCGGCGGCACCGGCCACGAGATCTCGGTGGGCAGCGGCTCAGCGGTCATGGTTTCCTCCCATGGACGGGATTCTCGGGCCTGCGGCCAGCGTACCGAGCGGGTACGACAATGCCGCCGCCCAAACGAATGAGCGACGGCATCGTCGTTGACCCTGCGACCAGGGTTACTGGGTTACTCCCACTCGATCGTCCCCGGGGGCTTGCTCGTCACGTCGAGCACCACCCGGTTCACGTCCGCGACCTCGTTGGTGATGCGGGTCGAGATCTTCGCCAGTACGTCGTACGGCATCCGCGTCCAGTCCGCCGTCATCGCGTCCTCGGACGAGACCGGGCGCAGCACGATCGGGTGGCCGTACGTCCGGCCGTCACCCTGGACGCCCACGGACCGTACGTCCGCGAGCAGGACCACCGGGCACTGCCAGATGTCGCGGTCGAGACCGGCGGCCGTCAGCTCCTCGCGGGCGATCGCGTCGGCGTCGCGCAGCAGGTCGAGGCGCTCCTTGGTGACCTCGCCGACGATACGGATGCCGAGGCCGGGGCCGGGGAACGGCTGGCGCTGGACGATCTCCTCCGGGAGGCCGAGCTCCTGGCCGACCATCCGGACCTCGTCCTTGAACAGCTGGCGCAGCGGCTCGACGAGCTCGAACTCGATGTCGTCGGGGAGGCCGCCGACATTGTGGTGGGACTTGATGTTCGCGGTGCCGGTGCCGCCGCCGGACTCGACCACGTCCGGGTAGAGCGTGCCCTGCACGAGGAACGCGACGTCCTCGCCCTCCGCGCCGGCCTCGGCGACGATCTCCGCCTGGGCCTGCTCGAAGACGCGGATGAACTCGCGGCCGATGATCTTCCGCTTCTCCTCGGGGTCGGACACCCCGGCGAGCGCGTTCAGGAAGCGCTCCTGCGCGTCGACGACCTTCAGCTGTACGCCGGTGGCCGCGACGAAGTCCTTCTCGACCTGCTCGGTCTCACCCTTGCGCATCAGACCGTGGTCGACGTACACGCAGGTCAGCTGGTCGCCGATGGCCTTCTGCACGAGCGCTGCCGCGACCGCCGAGTCCACGCCGCCGGACAGGCCGCAGATGGCGCGCTTGGTGCCGACCTGCGCGCGGATCGCGGCGATCTGCTCCTCGACGACGTTGTGCGTGGTCCAGTCGGGCTCGATGCCGGCGCCGCGGTAGAGGAAGTGCTCCAGGACCTGCTGGCCGTGCGTGGAGTGCATGACCTCGGGGTGGTACTGCACGCCGTACAGCTTCTTCGCGTCGTTCTCGAAGGCGGCGACCGGCACGACGTCCGTGGACGCGGTGACGGTGAAGCCCTCGGGCGCGGCGGAACAGGCGTCGCCGTGCGACATCCACACCGACTGCTCGACCGGGGTGCCCTCGAAGAGCGTCGAGCCGGCCTTGGAGACCGCGAGAGGGGTACGCCCGTACTCGCGCGCACCGTTGTCGTCGACGGCGCCGCCGAGCGTCGTGGCCATCAGCTGGAAGCCGTAGCACATGCCGAAGACGGGGACACCGGCCTCGAAGATCTCGCGGTCGAGGGTCGGGGCGCCCTCGGCGTACACGGAGGACGGGCCGCCGGAGAGGATGATCGCCTTGGGGTTCTTGGCCAGCATCTCCGCCACCGGCATGGTGCTGGGGACGATCTCGCTGTAGACGCGGGCCTCACGGACACGGCGGGCGATGAGCTGGGCGTACTGCGCGCCGAAGTCGACAACGAGGACGGCGTCGGGGGCGGCGGGGGGCACTGCTGGCACGGGGCGGCCTTCCGGCGGTGAAGGGTGTCGGGACTGTCAATTCTAACGGGGACGCGACATTCCCCTTGTCTCACCATACGAACCGGGCATCGGTCCGCCCGCCGACGGCAGGCATACTGAATCCATGCACAAGCAGCAGAGCTTCCTCTTTACCTATGGCACCCGGTCCGACCGGTGCCATGGTCGAGCTGCTTGAGCTACTGACAAGCGACTTCACAGGCGCCCCGGGCCGACAAGGCCCGGGGCGTTCTGTCATTTCCGGGCCGGGCCGCCCCGGGGGCCGTACCCCTTCCCATTGCAGGAGTTACGGACATGAGCACCAGCACCAGCACCCCGACCGACACCGCCACCGCCCCCGCCACCGAGAAGACCGGCGCCCGTACCGACGAGGCCGCGAGCCTCATCGGCAATGCCCGGGAGCGCATCGACTCGCTCGACGACAGGATCATCGGTCTGATCCAGGAACGGATGGCCGTGTCGGCCGTCATCCAGGAGGCCCGCATCACCTCGGGCGGGCGCCGCGTGAACCTGTCGCGCGAGATGGAGGTGCTCGGCCACTACAGGGACGCTCTCGGGAAGCCGGGCACGGCGCTCGCGATGACGATGCTGGAGCTGTGCCGGGGCCGTATCTGAGTTCGGGCCCGTCCTCACCCGTACGGCGCGTGACCGGGTCCCACGGGGCTTCGTTGGTCCCGGTGTCCGCACCAGCCAGGGGCGGGCGCGCAGGAAAGAACCACGCGTGGCTCCGCCGGGGCGTGCGGCGTACTGCAAGTGCGTCGTGGGACCTCGCCCCGGCGCGCGTGACCGGTCGGCAGGGGACAGCAGCCCGGTCACCCAAGCCGGTCGGTTCCGGGGACGCCCGGAACCGACCGGCCGTGCCCCCTCTTCCTCCCCCTCCCCCTCCCCCTCCCCCTCCCCCGGATCTTGTCGAAACTGTTGCGCGGTTCATGGCCCAGCCGCACGATGCAAAGGCAGCCCCCGTACGCCGGGCGGTCGCTGCCATCGGTCCACGCCACCCGAGCGCCCCTTGTGCGCCGGGTAGGCCACCGGCGCACGGACCAGCGGCGCACCCCCCGGCGCCGCCCCGCGGCACCGGCGCTGCCCTGACGCCGGTGCTGACGGCCTGGGGCCCCGCGGATCTCCCCCGTCCGCGGGGCCCTTCGCTTGTGCGCGGACGGAGTGCGGGAGGGGCGAATGGTGCGTGTGATGCACGCCACATGAAAAACCCATGAGTTTCTGGGCAACCCTTTACGCCGGTCACAGGTCATCCATGCGAACCAACGGCCACCCGTGCACCCCCAACCACGGCGGCCCTCACATCTCGTGCCGCCACCGCGCGGCACGCCAGACTTTCTGAGGTCTACATGAAGCTTCGCCGTGCCATGGCGATTGCGGCCGCGACGGCCGTCATAGCTCCTGCCGCTTTCCTGGCCGCGCCGGCCGCGTACGCCGATGGTGACCCGGCAGCCACCACGCAGACCGAGACGACGACCGACCCGGACGGCGACACGGACCCGGGCGAGGCCACCGACCCCGGTGCGACCGACCCGGCCCCGGAGACGGACCCGGCCGAGGAGCCCGACCCGGCCGACGCCGACCCGGCCGACGAGGACCCGACGGACCCGGTCGACGAGACCGACCCGGTGACCGACCCGACCGACCCGGACCCGACGAACGAGGACCCGGCGACGGACCCCGAGGGCGAGACGGACCCGGCGACCGACCCCGACGGCGAGACCGACCCGGCCACGGACCCGGCCACCGACCCCGACGGCGAGACCGACCCGGACGGCGAGAAGGACCCGGGCGAGGACGAGGACCCGGGCACCGACCCCGGTGAGGAGGACCCCTCCACCGACCCCGGCGAAGAGCCGGTCATCTGCGAGTCCTCCGACCTCGAGCTCGAGGTCAAGGGCCTGCCGGGCAAGATCGCCGCAGGCAGCGGCTGGCGCGAGTTCAGCCTGAACGTCTACAACTCGTCCGAGACGACCGTCTCGCAGATCGACTACTTCGCCGGCGCGTCCTTCGACAAGGACGGCATGGAGCTCCTCAAGTCCAACCACGTCTCGCTCCAGGCCTTCAACGACGAGACCAAGAACTGGGAAAACCTCGTCGCCCCGGACGGCAGCGTCGTCGGTTACGTCGGCCAGTCCGACGAGATCAAGCCGGGCTACGAGGTCGACATCCCGATGCGGATCAACGTGAAGGCCGAGGCGCCGGCCGGCGCCGCCTTCACCCTCGGCGCCGGTCTCTACATCGGTGACGAGGACTGCTTCGGCTTCGCCGACGTCGCTTACCGGTTCGAGATCGTCAAGGCCGGCACCGACACCGACGGCACCAAGCCCCAGGAGGGCGGCAAGGCCCCGGTCCCGAGCGAGAAGCCGACCGAGAACACGGCCCCGGCCGTGACCGGCAGCCTCGCCGAGACCGGTTCCTCGTCCGCGATGCCGATGTTCGCCCTCGCGGGTGGCGCGGCTGTCGCGCTCGGCGTCGGTGCGATGTTCGTCGTACGCCGCCGTCAGGCCGGTTCCGAGGCCTGACACACGGCCTGGACATCGGCACGACCGAATGACCCGGTGACACACCGGTAGAGCCGGCAAGAGGGGCTGCACTCGGAGGGGGGTGCAGCCCCTTTTGCCTGCCCGTATTACTTACTTCTTCGGCGGGACCGCCGGTATGCCGAGGAACGGCAGCCTCAGTGCGCCGAAGGCCTCCTTCGGCACCGCCGGCGCCTTCGGTTCGATCGCCGCGAGGCGCTCGTACGCCGCGTCCTGCGCCGGGCGCACGTCCGGCTCGCCCTTGTTGGGCCAGTACGACATGGCACGCTCGGCCTGCGCGGTGATCGTCAGCGACGGGTTGACGCCCAGGTTGGCGGAGACCGCCGAGCCGTCCACGACCGAGATGCCCGGGTGTCCGTACAACCGGTGGTACGGGTCGATGACGCCCTGCTCCGGCGAGGCCCCGATCGGGCAGCCGCCCAGGAAGTGCGCGGTCAGCGGCGTACCCATGAGCTCGCCGATGTTGCTGCCCGCGAAACCGTTGATCTCGTCGGCGAGGATCGTCGCGGCGCGCGCCGCCTCGGGGATCTGCTTCGGGTTGGGCGCGCCGTGGCCCTGGCGGGCGGTGAGCAGGCCCTTCCCGATGCCGCCCGGCTTGCGGTATGTCGTCAGGGAGTTGTCCAGCGACTGCATGACCAGGCCGATGATGG
This sequence comes from Streptomyces sp. TRD_SC_5, assembly GCF_056836825.1. Lineage (NCBI taxonomy): Bacteria > Bacillati > Actinomycetota > Actinomycetes > Kitasatosporales > Streptomycetaceae > Streptomyces > Streptomyces sp. TRD_SC_5. The sequence goes on from NZ_JBWZZS010000001.1 coordinate 2,855,280, forward strand.
TCTTCTCCGACCAACGGTGGTTGGAGAGCGAGCGTGCCGTCAGCAGCGGGTGCCTGGCGACGTTGCCGAGCCAGCCCAGTGCGCGAGGGAACTTCTCGGCGTACGGCACCTGGATGATGGACATCGAGCCCATCGCGTTGGATCCCTTGCCGTAACGGACGGGCTCGATGTGGGTGTTTGCGTTGGGGTGGATCGAGGACGTGATGGCGACGCCCCGCGTGAAGTCGGCCTTCTTCGCGCCGGTTTTCGCGCCGTGCTTCTTGCGGTAGCGGCGGTCGGTGGTCTGCGAGCCGACCAGGGCCTCGGAGTTGGTGCGGGTCAGCTCGCCGAGCTTCGCGGAGATCCGGGGCAGGTCCCCGCGGTCCTTCATCGTGTGCAGGAGCGTCTGCGTGCCGTACGTACCGGCGGCTACGACGACCTGGCGGGCGCGCAGGGTGCGGGGCTTGGCCTTGCGGCGGGCGTCGGTCGGGACGGTGGCGACGCGGTAGCCGCCGTCCGGGTGGTCGGTGAGGCCGACGACGGAGGTCATGGGGTGGACGGCCGCGCCGGCCTTCTCGGCCAGGTAGAGGTAGTTCTCGTTGAGGGTGTTCTTCGCGCCGTGCCGGCAGCCTGTCATGCACTCGCCGCACTCGGTGCATGCCTTGCGGGACGGGCCCGCGCCGCCGAAGTAGGGGTCGGGAACTTCCGCTCCGGGCCCGGCCGTTGAATCACCGTCGGCGTCTTTCCCGTCGCCGTAGAAGACGCCGACCGGCGCCATGTGGAATGTGTCGCCCACTCCCATGGCCTCGGCGGTCGCCTTCAGGTGTACGTCGGACGGCGTCATGGTCGGGTTCAGCCGCACCCCGAGCATGCGCTTGGCCTGGTCGTAGTACGGCGCGAGTTCATCCTGCCAGTCGGTGATGTCCGCCCACTGCTGGTCCTGGAAGAAGGGAGCGGGCGGCACGTACAGCGTGTTGGCGTAGTTGAGGGAGCCGCCTCCCACTCCCGCGCCCGCCAGCACCATGACGTTCCCGAGCAGGTGCACGCGCTGGATGCCGAAGAGGCCGAGCGCGGGTGCCCACAGGTAGTTCTTGATGTCCCAGGAGGTCTTGGGCAGGGTCTCGCGGGTGAAGCGGCGGCCCGCTTCCAGGACGCCGACCCGGTAGCCCTTCTCCGTCAGGCGCAGCGCGGAAACGGACCCGCCGAAGCCGGACCCGACGACGATGACGTCGTAGTCGTACGCGGAGTCGTACGCGGAATCTGCCTCAGCTTCCTGGCTGCGGACAGAGCTCTCCTGTGGCATTGGCGCTCCTCGTTAAAAACCTGGGATCGGCAGAATCAGCGGAAACGCAGGACCTTCAGCGCCTTCAGGCTCGTGCTCATGAACGCCGCGTACTTCTCGTCGTCCATGCCGAAGGACGGGGCCATCGGGATCAGCCGCTGGTGGGCGACGGTCTGGGCCTCGGTGTACTTGAGGATGCCTTCGGAGCCGTGCCGGCGGCCGAGCCCGGAGTCCTTCATACCGCCCATGGGCGCCTGGACGCTGCCGTACGCCGGGGCGTAGCCCTCGTTGATGTTGACCGTGCCGGTGCGCAGGCGGGCGGCGATCGCGTGGCCGCGCTTGCCGTTCTTGGTCCACACGCTCGAATTGAGTCCGTACGCCGTGGCGTTGGCCTGCGCCACCACCTCGTCCTCGTCGGTGAAGCGGTAGATGGAGACGACCGGGCCGAAGGTCTCCTCCGTGCACACGGCCATCGGCGCCTCGACGCCGTCCAGGATGGTCGGCTCGAAGAAGAGCGGGCCGATGTCGGGGCGGGCGACGCCGCCCGCGACGAGCGTGGCGCCCTTGGCGACGGCCTCTTCGACGTGGCGCTTGACGTTCTCCAGCTGGCGTTCGCCGACGAGCGAGCCCATGTCGGCGCCGTACGCGAGGGACGTGCCGAGGCGCATCGCCTTCGTACGGGCGGCGAACCGGGCCACGAAGTCGTCGGCGATCGACTCGTGGACGTACAGCCGCTCGATGGAGATGCACAGCTGTCCGGCGGAGGAGAAGCAGGCGCGGACGGCGCCCGCCGCGGCCTTCTCGACGTCGGCGTCCTCCAGGACCAGCATGGCGTTCTTGCCACCGAGTTCGAGCGATACGCCGATGAGGCGGGCGGCGGCGCCCTGGGCGACCTCGCGGCCCGTACGGGTCGAGCCGGTGAAGGACACGTAGTCGGCGTGCTTGACGACCTCGGGGCCGACGACCGGGCCCTCTCCGAGGACGACCTGGAAGACCTCGGCGGGCAGACCGGCCTCGACGAGGAGGTCACGGGCCCACAGGGCGGTCAGCGCGGTCTCGGTGTCGGGCTTCATCACGACGGCGTTGCCGGAGGCGAAGGCGGGCAGCGCGTCGCCGATCGACAGCTCGAACGGGTAGTTCCAGGGCGCGATCTGGCCGACGACACCGCGCGGCTGGCGCAGCTCGGTGACCTTCGTCAGGGTCGGGATCGCGCCGGTGCGCCGCCTGGGCTTGAGGTACGACGCGGCCTTGCGGCCGTAGTGGCGGGCGGCTATGGCGACGGCCTGGACCTCCTCGTGCGCGTGGAGACGGGCCTTGCCCGTCTCCAGCTGTATGAGGTCGAGCACCTCGGCCTGGCGCTCCAGCACCAGGTCGTGGAAGCGCAGGAGGATCGCGGCGCGCTGCCGTACGGGTATGGCGGCCCAGACGGGCTGGGCGGCGCGCGCCCGCGCGAAGGCGGTGGCGACGTCCTCGGGGGTGGACTCGGGCAGGTCGGCCAGCTTCTCGCCGGTGAAGGGCGTGTGGTTCGCCGTGCGGCCGGAACCGATCACGTCACGCGTGAGCTGGGCGACCACCTCGGGGGTGACCACGTCGGCCGCCGTGCGCGCACCTGCGGGGGCGGCGGCGAGGGGGTTCGTACCGAGGGCGGCTGCGGGGGCCTGCGAGTCCGTCATGAGGGCGAGAGTAAGCCTCCCGCGAGCCTTTTGGTACCCGTCGGTAACGCCTTTTCACGGGGCCCTCACCACCGCGCCAGTGTTCACTGGCAAATAAGCCCTGATCAGGGGCTTGTGCCCGCGATTTATGTTCTAGCCGCGGACGAAGGAGTCGAGGGCGGTGTCGAAGTGCCGCTTGCCGTCCCCCTGCCTGCTGACCGGCGCCGAGACCCACACGCCGTACATCAGGCCGCCCTCCTCCCAGCTCAGGTCGTACGTGTGCCGGTCCTCGTCGCCCGGCTCGAAGCCGTCCCGGACGAACTCCCACAGCGCGGCGGCCAGCCCGTTGTGCGTGGTCCGGGTGACCTTGCCGGCGCGGTAGCCGGGGTGGGTGTCCGGGCCCTTCGCGTGCGCCCGACGCATCGCGCCGAGGGGGCCGTCCGACACGGGGCTCTGCTGGCGTACGCCGATCCTGATGCTCTTGTCCGGCGACATGTACGAGACCCGGCCGTTGTCGGCCGAGCGGTCGTACCCCTCGGGGACGGCGAGCGCGAAGCCCGCCGGGTCGCTCACCCTGCGGTAGCCGGGCGGCGCCGTGCGGCCGGGGCCGGCCGTGCCGGTCGGGGCGTGCTCTCCACCGCCGGGACGCGTCGACACGGTCGAGGTGACCGTGCGGGTGGGCGCCGTGTCCGTACGCCCGCCGCCCCGGCTGTCGCCTTCGCCGTCACCGTCGCGCAGGAAGAGCGTCGCCGTCGCCGCGCCCGCCCCGGCCATCACGGCGACGAGCACGCTCGCGACGAGCGCGCCCCGCACGCCGCCGGATCTGGACCGCGCCGCAGTGAGGGCGAGGGGGACGTGCGGCTGTGTGGCCCGGCCGGCCGCCGCGGCCTCGGGGGCGATGCCGGTCGCGAGAAACGCGAGCAGCAGCCGCTCCGCCTCGGCCGCGCCGAGCCTGCGCTCGGGATCGCGCTCCAGAAGGCGTTGTACGACGGGGAGCAGCGGGCCGGCGGCGGCGGGCGGTGTGATCGGGTCGTGCATGACGGCGCACAGGACGCCGCCGAGCGAGTCGCGGTGGAAGGGGGATTCGCCGCTCACGGCCGTGCACAGCAGTACGCCGAGCGACCACAGGTCGGAGGCCGGGCCCGCTGGACCGCCCTCCATCCGCTCGGGCGCGGTGTACTCGGGAGAGCCGACGAAAGACCCGGGGTCGGTGATCGTCGTACCGCCGTCGAGCCGGGCGATCCCGAAGTCGGTGAGGACGACGCGGCCGCTGCCCGCCTCCAGCAGGACGTTGTCGGGCTTGAGGTCACGGTGCAGTACTCCGCACGCATGGGCCGTGCTCAGCGCGCCGACCAGCGCGAGACCGATCCGCGCGGCCTCGCGGACGCCGACCGGGCCGTCGGCGGCGATCCGCTCCTGGAGCGTATCTCCGTCGATCCGCTCCATGATGATGTACGAGAGTTCGGTGCCGGGGTCCTCGACGATGTCGTGGACGACGATCACATGCGGGTGGACCAGCTGGGCCACGGCCCTGGCCTCGCGCCGCGCACGCTCGCTCCGCAGGTGCGCGTCGGCGGTGGGCAGGCCTGGTTCGTCGCCGCCGAAGTGGAGTTCCTTGACGGCGACCTGCCGGCCGAGCAGCTCGTCGGTCGCCTGCCATACGGTGCCCATGCCGCCGCGGCCCAGCCGTTCGCCGAGGCGGTACCGTCCGGCGATCAGACGGCTGCCGCCCTCGGTTCCGCCGGTGTTCCGGTGTGATTGGTCCACGTTGCCTGCCCCACGTCTATGGCTGCCAGATTACGGAGCGGAACCGGGCCGTGGAACCTCATACCCCTCAGGTGGCCCAATGTGATCGGTCGCCCCGGGCCTGGTGGGGGGCGGAGCGGGGGCCGTGGCCCGCAGGTCGCGTGCCTCCGGGAGGACCGCTCGGCCCGGCCCCCTCAGCCCGTCACGCGGTAGGCCTCCGTGGCCTGTTCGTAGATCTCGGTGATCTCGTCGCGCCGGGATTCCGGGCCGATCACCTGGACGACGTGGTACCGGTCGCCGACGATCATCGCGAGGTTACGGACGTACACATCGCGCCCACTGCTGTCCTGCCAGGTGAACTGGCCCTCGGCCATGGCCTGCTGACCCACGTCGATGCGGCGCAGACCGTTCTGCGTCGACCATGAGGAGTCCCTGACGGGCTGGAGTTCGCGCTCCTTCTTGAGCTGGTAGTCCATCGGGTCGCTGCCGTGCTCCTTGACGGAGTCGCGGCCGGGGACGACCAGCAGCTCGACGCCGTCGCCCCGGTAGCGGACCTGGCCGGCGTCGTTGACCGGCCGCCGCTCCCAGTCCTTGTCGACGGCGATCTGGAACCCCTCGGGGTCCTTGCGGACCTCGTACCCCTTGGCGACATCGGTGGCCGGGACGGAGGTCTGCGGCTGCTGGGAGCCGGGCGCCTGCTGCGGGGGCGGCGGCTTGGACGCGGTCCCGGCCGAGGGGCCGGGGGTGGTGGGCGCAGCGGTGCTCCGGGCATCGCCCGCGTTCTTGGGGTCGCCGCCCCGGCTTCCGTCCTGGCTTCCGCTCTGCTCACCGGCCTTCGGCATGAAGACCATGGCGTAGACGAGCGCGGCGGTCAGGCCGAGGAGGATCAGGAGGAGGAGCGTACGCCCGAGTGAACGCGGGCCGCCGCGCTGCTTCTTCTGGATCCGCGGCTCCTTGATGCGCGGCTCTCGGGGCGGACGGGGCGGCTTGGGCTCCCCCACCGCTCCTCTGGACTTGGTCTTCTTGTGCCGGTGACGACCGTGCACGTCCGACGACCCGCCACGGCGCTTGCGTACGAGCTCGCCCCGGCGGCGCACGATGGGAAGCCGCGCGGCGTCGACGGACGGCAGCGGCACGATGTCCGCACCGGCTTCCGGCTCGGGCGCGGACCGTACCAGCGAGCGGAGCCAGCCCCGCAGCTCCTCGAAGTCGGGCCGCTCGGTCGGGTCCTGACGCAGCAGCGACTCGACGACGGGCCGCAGCGCTCCGCACTCCTCGGCGAAGGCGGGCGGCTCGGCGCAGACGAGCTGCACCAGCTCTATGGCGCTCTCCTCCGGGTACGGCGCATGGCCCTGCACGGTACGGAAGAGGAGCGCGCCCAGGGCCCAGAGGTCGGTGGAGGGGCCGATGGGCGGGGCGAGCTGCCAGTTCTCGTGGACCGACCCGGCCTGCTCGGGCGCCCAGCGCTCGGTGACGGCGCCGACCACGGCGATCCGCGCCTGCCGCGCGCGCTCGGCGGCGAGCGGGGTGGCGGGTCCCCGGTACGCGGGGATCTGCCCGCCGTGCCCGTCCTGGCCGGCCTGGGTGCCCTGGCCGCTCTGACCGCTCGCCACGACCTCGTCCCAGCTCCGGGCCTGGGCGGGAGCGCCGTGGGCCTCGGGGCTGATGTGGCTTTGGCGGTGCGCCTGGTCCTGGCCTTGGCGTCCGCCCGAGCCCGGCACCTGGCCTTGGGCGGGGCCCTGGGCTCGGCGTAGGCCGTCGGCTCGCATTCCGTCGCCGGCGGCGGAGCGGGGGACCGCGCCGTGCCAGGAGTCGTCGAAGCCGCCGGAAGCGGGCGGGCGACGGCCGGCAGCGGCTCCGGAGCCTGCCGGGGCGGCGTTCGGCGCTCCGCCGGGCCCGGAGTGCCAACCGCTCGCGGTGCCTGGGCGGGTGCCCGGGGCGGCACCGGGGCGGGTGCCCGGGGCGGTGCCGTCCGGCTGGGTGCCGGTCGGCTCCGGCGCCGGTTCGATGGCGGGAGTGGGGTCGATGTCGACGTACGGGCTGATCGCGCGCGGGCCCCCGGCCGGTCGTGGCGCCGGGAGCGGGCCTGCGCCGCCCGGGTGCTGCTCCTCGTTGACCCGGGCCGCCGCGCGGGCTCCCGCGCGGTACGCCGCGATGGCCCCCGCGCGCGCGGCGCGGACCTCGGCGGCGGGGCTGCCGCCGCCCGCGGGCACAGCGGTGCGTACGCCAGGGCCGGGATCGGGAGCAGAGGCGTCACCGTACTGCGCGGCCGCCTCGTGCCCCGGAAGCGAACCGGAGCCGTGCGAACCGGAGCCGCCCCAACTGCCGCCGCCTTCATCCGCGTCCACCGCCGGCTCCGCCGGCAACGGCACGGGGGCGTACCCGCAGAGCGCTTCCTCCGCCGCCCCGGCCGCGAGCCCGGTCAGGACGATGCGGCCGTCGTCGCAGACGAGCACCGTGCGTACGGTGATGTTCCGATGGGTCCAGCCATGTGCGTGCAGCACCCGCAGAGCGGTCAGCACGTCGGCGGCGATCTCCGCCGCCCGGTAGGGATTCAGCGGCTTCTCGGCCAGCAGCGCCGCCAGCGGCCGCGCCGCCACCAGTTCACTCACTATCCACAGTGAGCCGCCCTCGGCGAAGACGTCGAAGACCTGGTCGAGCCTGGGGTGGTCGGGAATCTGCGCGGCGGCCTGCGCCGCCTCGATGGCCCGCCGTACGGCAGGATCCGTCGGCCGCCGCGTCGTCAGCCCGGCCGCGCGCCGTCTCGCCGCCGCGCCGCCACCGGCTTCGCCGTCCAGGAATTCCGCGTCCACGACCTCGGGTAACGGCACCTGGCGGACCAGGACTTCCTGGCCGCTGTATGTGTCGAATGCCCTGGTCTCGACCAGTTCGTACGCATCGGAAGGCGGCAACGGAAGGCGGTAGCGGTCGGCAAGCACCCGTCCCGCATAGTCGTCCACGACGCCTCCCCAGAGCGCGCTGTACCCCCGACCCGGTGACCACACCAAGTCGTCAATTCCGGTCGCGTACGGTCAGTCCACGAGGTCTCACGATACGTGGCCGGACCCGGCCGCGCCGCCGGGTCTCGGCAACCCGGCGGTTCCGTACGTCAGTCCTTCGGCTTGAACGTGTCGTGCGCGGTTTTCCGGAGCGTCCGGCACTCGTCGCCGTCCCACTCGCTCGCCTTGCAGGTGACCATGATCGAGTAGCCGCGCTTCGCGTCCACCTTGAAGCCCCGGTTGAGCACGTGCGTCCGCGTCCCGCCGCTGTCGCGCTCGAACTCCCAGTCGGCGGTGGTGGGGTAGCCGTTGTAGTCGACGGGCCGTATCCCGAGGTGCTTGTAGTTGTTGCTGGTCGCGGCGACCCCGACCTGGGCCGCGGCCCAGGCCGCCCGCGCGTCGTCCTGCGGGCTGGAGTTGAAGTCGACCTGGACGCGCGGGAAGCCGCCGTCCTTGTTGTATATGCCGCCGGAGTTCGAGCCCGCAATGTCGTTCCGCTCGAAACCCTTCGGCATCGCCATCGTGAAGTGGAACCGGTCGTCGCTGACCCTCACGTACCCCTCGGGCAGCCCGCCGTCCTTCGGCGGGTCGTCCGTCCTGGCGTCGTCCGCATCGCCCTGGCCGTCGTCGTCGTTGCCGTCGTCGTCGCCCTTGCCGGAGTCGTCGCCCGCAGAAGGCCCGGGAGACTTCTCCCCACTCCCGCCGTCCGCTTCCTTGCCCTTGTCCGTACCGCCCTTGGCGTCGCCGCCGGCAGTGGCGCCGCTCGAAGCGGACGGTTCGCCCTTGGGCTTGCCCTGCTGGTTGCCGTCCGAGCCGCCGGTCAACGCGACAGCGAGCACGGTGCCGAGCACGGCGAGCGCCGCGACGACCGCCACTATCACCAGCGTGCGTCGCGGCACGACATCGGTGAGCGAGGCACGCGCCGGCGGCCTCGCGCCCGCTCCGGGACCCGCCTCGGACCGTGCCTGGGACGCCTGCTTCTGCTTGGCCGCCTGGGCAGCCGCCGCGTTGCGTACGGACTTCAGCGCGCCCCGCACCCGCTCGCCCGTGGCGGGACCGTCGTCCGCCCCGGCGTTGCTCTTGGCCGGCCGCACCGCGCTGAGCACGTCCTCGGGCACGGGCGGCAGCGCCACCACCCGCGTCGCCTCCGGGGACGGCTCGGGCTCGGCGGGCTTGTCGGGCAGGTTGATCACGTCGTTGAGGAGGACGCGCGCGCCCGCCTCGTCGAGCCGCTCGTCGGGGTCCTTGGCCAGCAGGCCGTAGATGACCTCTTCCAGCGGGCCCGCGTTCTTCGGCGGGTCGAGCGGCTCGGTCATCACCGCCGTGAGGGTCGCGATCGCGGAGCCCTTGTCGTACGGCGGGGTGCCCTCGACCGACGCGTACAGCAGACCGCCCAGCGACCAGAGGTCGGCGGCCGGGCCCGGCTTGTGACCACGCGCCCGCTCCGGCGAGATATACGAGGGCGCGCCCACCAGCATGCCGGTCGACGTGATCGACGGGTCGCCCTCGACCTGCGCGATGCCGAAGTCGGTCAGGACGACCCGGCCGTCCTCGGAGATCAGTACGTTGGACGGCTTCACATCGCGGTGCAGGATGCCCTGGCGGTGCGCGGCACGCAGTACGTCGAGGATCGCGAGCCCGACTTCGGCGGCGCGACGCGGCGTCAGCAGCCCGTCCTGGCGCACGACGTCGGCCAGCGACTTGCCCTCGATCAGCTCCATGACGATCCACGGCCGGTCGTCCTCGTCGACCACGTCGTAGACGGTCACGGCACCGTTGTTACGGATCCGGGCGATCGCCTTCGCCTCACGCAGCGTGCGCGTGATGAGCCGGCGCTTCTCCTCGTCGTCGATGCTCGTGGGGAAGCGCAGTTCCTTCACTGCGACGGTGCGGCCCAGCGTCTCGTCGACCGCGCGCCAGACCGTACCCATGCCGCCCCGGCCGAGGACCTCTCCGAGCCGGTACCGCCCGGCGAGAAGACGCCCCTTGGGGTCCTTGGACTGCTCCGCCTCCGACATGCGTCCCCTCTGCGATCCCTGATCTTCGCCCGCGATGGCTGCGTTCCAGGGTGATGCAGTAACACGCCCTGGCAGAGCCTTCATTGTCCCTCACCGCGCGACCGATCGTGGTCCCGGGTCGCCGGGGCCCTTTCACAGCACGAACAAAAGGGACCACGCGCAGGTCAAAGCAGTATCAGGGCAGCTCCACCGAACCTCCCCGCCACCTTGCCGAGTTCGCCGCATTACGGCCAGTCACGGAATCGGCCCGCCGAATCGGCTCACTGGATCGGCGCGATGTCCGGCGCTCCCAGCCGTGCCGCGTCGGCCGTCAGATCGTCCGGCTGGCGCTGCGACTCCCGCTCCGCCTCGACCCGCTTCTCGTAGTGCTCGACCTCCTTCGCGATGTGCTCCTTGTCCCAGCCGAGCACCGGCGCCATCAGCTCCGCGCACTCCCGCGCACTGCGTGTCCCCCGGTCGAAGGTCTCGATGGAGATGCGCGTACGCCGGGTCAGTACGTCGTCCAGGTGCCGCGCCCCTTCGTGCGAGGCGGCGTACACGATCTCCGCCCGCAGATAGTCGTCCGCCGCGCTCAGCGGGTCGCCCAGCGACGGGTCACGGGCGATCAGCTCCAGCACCTCCTCGGCCAGCGATCCGTACCGGTTCAACAGGTGTTCCACGCGCACCACATGAAGCCCCGTCCGCGCCGCGATCCGCGCCCGCGCGTTCCACCGGGCCCGGTACCCCTCGGCGCCCGCGAGCGGCACGTCCTCCGTGACGCACTCGGCGACCCGCTGGTCGAGCGCGTGCACCGCCTCGTCCACGGCGTCCTTCGCCATCACGCGGTACGTCGTGTACTTGCCGCCCGCGACCACGACGAGCCCGGGCACGGGGTGCGCCACCGTGTGCTCGCGCGAGAGTTTGCTGGTGGCGTCCGACTCCCCGGCCAGCAGCGGCCGCAGGCCGGCGTACACGCCCTGCACGTCGTCGCGCGTGAGCGGCACCGCCAGCACCGAGTTCACATGCTCCAGCAGGTAGTCGATGTCCGCGCTGGAGGCCGCCGGATGTGCCTTGTCGAGGTCCCAGTCGGTGTCGGTCGTGCCCACGATCCAGTGCCGTCCCCACGGGATGACGAACAGCACGGACTTCTCGGTCCGCAGGATCAGTCCGGTCGACGAGTGGATGCGGTCCTTCGGCACGACCAGATGAATGCCCTTGGACGCCCGCACATGGAACTGCCCGCGCTCGCCGATCAGCGCCTGCGTGTCGTCCGTCCACACGCCGGTCGCGTTGACGACCTGCTTCGCCCGGACCTCGTACTCGCCGCCGCCCTCCACATCCTGGACCCGTGCCCCGACGACGCGCTCGCCCTCCCGCAGAAAGCCGACGACGCGTGCCCGGTTGGCGACCTGCGCGCCGTACTGCGACGCCGTGCGCACCAGCGTCGTCACATAGCGCGCGTCGTCCATCTGGGCGTCGTAATACTGCAGGGCGCCGACCAGGGCGTCCTTCTTCAGCGCGGGAGCGACCCGCAGGGCGCGCTTGCGCGAGAGGTGACGGTGCATCGGCAGTCCGCGCCCGTGCCCGGACGACACCGACATCGCGTCGTACAGCGCCACACCGGACCCGGCGTACCACCGCTCCCATCCCTTGTGCTGGAGCGGGTAGAGGAACGGCACGGGCTTCACCAGATGCGGCGCCAGCCGCTCCAGCAGCAGTCCGCGCTCCTTCAGCGCCTCCCGTACGAGCGCGAAGTCGAGCATCTCCAGGTAGCGCAGGCCGCCGTGGATCAGCTTGCTCGACCGGCTCGACGTGCCCGAGGCCCAGTCCCGTGCCTCGACCAGTCCGGTCGACAGGCCGCGCGTGACGGCGTCGAGAGCCGTCCCCGCACCGACCACTCCGGCGCCCACGACGAGCACGTCCAGTTCACGCTCGGCCATCGCCGCGAGCGCCTCGGCGCGCTCGGCGGGTCCCAGTGTCGCTGTCCTCACTGCTGCCTCCCGTAGTGGTCGGGGCGGCCGGGATCACATCCCTGCCTCCTCGATTCTGTCTGTGCTGCCCGTCTTCAGCCACCGCCTGTGGATGTCTGTGGACAACACTCCCGCGCCCCGGCCTCACACAATGCCGCATAACGGTCATATTTACGCTTAGTCTGAAATTGCGCTCGCTCGAACTGTCCACAGGGCTTGCGCGTTGCCTCCCCTCCGGCTATTGGGAAGGACGGCCCACCGCCATGCCCGCAGATCTCGCCGTCATCGGTCTCGGCCACCTCGGCCTGCCCCTCGCCCAGGCCGCAGTCGCCTCCGGCATCGACACCATCGGCTACGACACCGACCCACGCCTGCTCACCGACCTCGCCGCTGGGCGCGCCCCGGGCGACGGCTCCCTCACCGCCGCCGACCTGCGCCGCATGCTCGCCGGCGGTTTCCGTACCGTCAGAGCCCCGGCCGAGCTCGGCCGGGTCCGTACCGCCGTCATCTGCGCCCCCACCCCGCTCGGCGCCGACCGTACGCTCGACCTGAGCGCCGTCGGAGAGGCCGCCAAGGCCCTGGCGGCGCAACTGCGCCCGCACACCACCGTGCTGCTCGAATCCGCCGCGTACCCCGGCACCACGGAAGAATTCCTGCGCCCCATCCTGGAAGAGGGGTCCGGACTGCGCGCCGGCCGCGACTTCCACCTCGCGTACTCCCCCAGTCGGGTGGATCCGGGCAGCCGGCTGCCCAGTTACGCCAACACGCCGCAGGTCATCGGCGGCCTCACCCCCGCCTGCACCGAATCGGCCGCCGCCTTCTACGGGCGCCTCACCGACAAGGTGGTCCGGGCGCGCGGACCGCGCGAGGCCGAGACCGTCGGCGTACTCGAAACGAACTACCGGCACGTGAACATCGCCCTGGTCAACGAGATGGCCGTGCTCTGCCACGACCTCGGCGTGGACCTCTGGGACGTCATCCGCTGCGCCGAGACCAAGCCCTTCGGCTTCCAGGCGTTCCGCCCGGGGCCCGGCGTGGGCGGCCACGGCGTACCCGTCGACCCCAACTACATCCCGCACGGCAGCCGCACCCCCGGCCATCCGCTGCGCATGGTCGGGCTCGCGCAGGAGATCAACGGCCGCATGCCGCAGTACGTCATCCAGCGCTGCGCCACGCTCCTCAACGAGCACGGCAAATCCGCGCGCGGCGCCCGGATCCTGCTGCTCGGCATCACGTACAAGCCGGACCTCGCCGACCAGCAGGGCTCCCCCGCGCAGGAGATCGCCACCCGCCTGATGGACCTGGGCGCCCAGATCGGCTACCACGACCCGCTCGTCCCCGACTGGCGCGTACGTGACACCCCGGTCCCCCGCGCCGACTCCCTCTACGAGGCGGCCGCCAACGCGGACCTGACGGTGCTTCTGCAGAACCACCGTACGTACGACCTCCAGGCCCTCGCGGTGAAGGCCCAGCTCCTCCTCGACACCCGAGGCGCGTCCCCGACGGGCGCGAGTCACCGCCTCTGAGCACCGGAGTGCGCGTACAACAATTGTTGGACAGTTGCTTCACGGCGCGCTAGCCTCGAAGTATGGCGACGACCATAGGGTTCCGACCCACCGACGAGGACGAGCGCATCATCCGCACCGCAATGCGCGAAGGCGAGCGCACCAGCGACGTAATCCGGCGCGCGCTGCGATTGCTGGAGCGGGAGGTCTGGCTGAGCCAGGCCCGTGCCGACGCAGAACGGCTGGCCGACGAGGACTTGAACGCCGAAGCGGACGCCTGGTGATCCGAGGTGCCGTGTACCGGGTGGACCTCGGCGACGCGAAACGCGGCCACGAGCAGCGCGGCAGGCGATACGGCCTGGTGCTGAGCCCCACTTCCATGCCGTGGACCGTGGCCACCGTCGTCCCCACGTCGACGAGCGCACAGCAGTCCGTCTTCCGCCCGGAAATCGAGGTCGAGGGAGTCCTGACGCGGCTGCTCGTGGACCAGATCCGCACGGTCGACATCTCATTCATCCACGGCGACCCGGTGCACTACCTGGACCGCGACGAGCTCGCCGAGGTGGAGCACGCGGTCAGCCAGTACCTCGGCCTCTGAACGCCGGCGGGCCCGGACCGTCACCGTGGTCCGGGCCCGCTCGCGTTCGTAGGCAGAAGGTCAGCGCTTGTGCTCGGCCGGGGAGACCGTCACCTCGACGCGCTGGAACTCCTTCAGCTCGCTGTAGCCCGTCGTCGCCATCGAGCGGCGCAGCGCGCCGAACAGGTTCATCGAACCGTCCGGGGTGTGCGACGGGCCGAGGAGGATCTCCTCGGTCGTGCCGACCGCGCCCAGGTCCATGCGCTTTCCGCGCGGCACGTCCTCGTGGACGGCCTCCATGCCCCAGTGGTGGCCGCGGCCGGGCGCGTCCGTCGCGCGGGCCAGCGGGGAGCCCATCATCACGGCGTCCGCGCCGCAGGCGATGGCCTTCGGCAGGTCGCCGGACCAGCCGACGCCGCCGTCGGCGATGACGTGCACGTACCGGCCGCCGGACTCGTCCATGTAGTCGCGGCGAGCCGCGGCCACGTCGGCGACCGCGGTCGCCATCGGGACCTGGATGCCCAGCACGTTGCGCGTGGTGTGCGCGGCGCCGCCGCCGAAGCCGACGAGGACACCGGCCGCGCCCGTACGCATCAGGTGCAGCGCGGCGGTGTACGTCGCGCAGCCGCCCACGATGACCGGGACGTCGAGCTCGTAGATGAACTGCTTGAGGTTCAGCGGCTCGGCGGCGCCCGACACGTGCTCGGCGGAGACCGTGGTCCCGCGGATCACGAAGATGTCGACACCGGCGTCGACGACGGCCTTGGAGAACTCGGCCGTACGCTGCGGAGACAGCGCGGCGGCGGTGACGACACCCGAGTCGCGCACCTCCTTGATGCGCTGGCCGATCAGGTCCGCCTTGATGGGGGCGGCGTAGATCTCCTGGAGGCGGCGGGTCGCGGTCTCGTCGTCGAGCTCCGCGATCTCCTGGAGCAGCGGCTCCGGGTCCTCGTACCGCGTCCACAGGCCTTCGAGGTTCAGTACGCCCAGACCGCCCAGCTCACCGATGCGGATCGCGGTCTGCGGCGAGACGACCGAGTCCATCGGAGCGGCCAGGAACGGCAGCTCGAAACGATAGGCGTCGATCTGCCAGGCGATCGAGACCTCCTTCGGGTCCCGGGTGCGCCGGCTCGGCACGATGGCGATGTCGTCGAACGCGTACGCCCTGCGGCCGCGCTTGCCGCGCCCGATCTCGATCTCAGTCACGTATGTGGCCTTTCCCTCTTGGTATGCCGCTCCAGTATCCCCGACACACACGACAGGGGCGGCTCCGGGAATCTCCGGGGCCGCCCCTCAGCGTGTACGTGCGAGGTTACTTCCTGCTGTAGTTCGGCGCTTCGACGGTCATCTGGATGTCGTGCGGGTGGCTCTCCTTGAGACCCGCGGACGTGATCCGTACGAACCGGCCGTTCTGCTGAAGCTCCGGAATCGTCCGGCCGCCGACATAGAACATCGACTGACGCAGGCCGCCCGCGAGCTGGTGCACGACGGCGGAGAGCGGACCCCGGTAGGGCACCTGGCCCTCGATGCCCTCGGGCACGAGCTTGTCGTCGGCGCCGACGCCCTCCTGGAAGTAACGGTCCTTCGAGTACGACTTCGCCTGGCCGCGGGACTGCATCGCGCCGAGCGAACCCATGCCGCGGTACGACTTGAACTGCTTGCCGTTGATGAACATCAACTCGCCCGGCGACTCCTCGCAGCCCGCGAGCAGCGAGCCGAGCATCACCGTGTCGGCGCCCGCGACGATCGCCTTGGCGATGTCGCCGGAGTACTGGAGGCCGCCGTCGCCGATGACCGGCACACCGGCCGCCTTCGCGGCGAGCGAGGCTTCGTAGATCGCGGTGACCTGCGGTACGCCGATGCCGGCGACGACGCGGGTCGTACAGATGGAGCCGGGTCCGACGCCGACCTTGATGCCGTCGCAGCCGGCGTCGATGAGCGCCTGGGCGCCGTCGCGGGTGGCGACGTTGCCGCCGATGACGTCGACGGACCAGTTCGACTTGATCTTGGAGACCATGTCGCCGACCAGCCGGGAGTGACCGTGGGCCGTGTCGACGACGATGAAGTCGGCGCCCGCCTCGATCAGCGCGCTCGCGCGCTCGTACGCGTCACCCGCGACACCCACGGCCGCGCCGACGAGCAGCCGGCCCTCGGCGTCCTTGGCCGCGTTCGGGTACTTCTCGGCCTTGACGAAGTCCTTGACGGTGATGAGGCCCTTGAGGATGCCCGCGTCGTCGACCAGCGGAAGCTTCTCGATCTTGTGGCGGCGCAGCAGCTGGACCGCGTCGACGCGGGAGATGCCGACCTTGCCGGTGACGAGCGGCATCGGCGTCATGATCTCGCGGACCTGGCGCGAGCGGTCGGTCTCGAAGGCCATGTCGCGGTTGGTCACGATGCCGAGCAGCTTGCCCGCCGGGTCGGTCACCGGCACGCCGCTGATGCGGAACTTGGCGCACAGCTCGTCGGCCTCACCGAGCGTGGTGTCCGGGCGCACGGTGATCGGGTCGGTCACCATGCCGGACTCGGAGCGCTTGACGAGGTCGACCTGGTTGGCCTGGTCGGCGATCGAGAGGTTGCGGTGCAGCACACCGACACCGCCCTGGCGGGCCATGGCGATGGCCATGCGGGCCTCGGTGACCTTGTCCATCGCGGCGGACAGCAGCGGGACGTTCACCCGTACGTTCTTCGAGATGTACGAGGAGGTGTCGATCTGGTCGGGGGCCATGTCCGACGCGCCGGGCAGCAGCAGCACGTCGTCGTAGGTCAGCCCGAGCATCGCGAACTTCTCGGGCACTCCATCGACGTTGGCAGTCATGCCTGACACCTTCCCAAATGGTCTTGCTCGGCGCGGATGTCCATGCTAACGGGATCGTGGGGTGTCTCATTCCACGAGCAAGATCACCCACCGAGTTCGTACGTTCGCACGGGACGCCGACGGCCGTGTGCGGCCCCGTTGCGGCCCGGCTACTGCCCTGCGAGCGCGCGCAGGCGGCTGAGGGCACGGTGCTGCGCGACCCGAACGGCGCCCGGAGACATGCCGAGCATCTGCCCGGTCTCCTCGGCGGTCAGCCCGACCGCGACCCGCAGCACCAGCAGCTCGCGCTGCGCCTGGGGAAGATTCGCCAGAAGTTTCTTGGCCCACTCGGCGTCGCTGCTCAGCAGCGCCCGCTCCTCGGGGCCCAGCGAGTCGTCGGGCCGCTCCGGCATCTCGTCGGACGGCACGGCGGTCGACCCGGGGTGGCGCATCGCGGCCCGCTGGAGGTCGGCGACCTTGTGCGCGGCGATCGCGAAGACGAAGGCCTCGAAGGGCCTGCCGGTGTCTTTGTAGCGTGGCAGCGCCATCAGGACCGCGACGCAGACTTCCTGCGCCAGGTCCTCCACGAAGTGACGGGCATCACCGGGCAGCCGGCTCAGCCGGGTGCGGCAGTACCGCAGCGCCAGTGGGTGGACGCGGGCCAGCAGGTCGTGCGTCGCCTGCTCGTCGCCCTCGACCGCACGTCGGACGAGTGCACCGATCACCGTCGTCTCGTCGTCGCGCATCGGTCCATGGTGCCTTGGTGCCGAGGCATCCGCGGCACCACGTCCGTAGTTGTGCACCGAAGCGTTATGAGCAGGTACGCCGGAACTCATCTCCTGAGCCCTCCCCTCCCGCTCGACCGAATCGTCCCCGAGGAACTCCACCCCTCAAGGATGCGGCATCGGCGGCGGAAAGGGGCACGGGCGTCCGTCACCCCGCCCGCCGGGTGGCGGACGGGGATCGTGACACCCGCGCGGTTGCGCACCGGCCCGGTCCTATCGGACCAGGCCCCAGCGGAATCCGAGCGCGACCGCGTGCGCCCGGTCCGAGGCGCCGAGTTTCTTGAAGAGCCGCCGGGCGTGGGTCTTGACCGTGTCCTCCGAGAGGAAGAGCTCCCGGCCGATCTCCGCGTTGGACCGTCCGTGGCTCATGCCTTCGAGCACCTGGATCTCACGCGCCGTGAGCGTCGGGGCCGCACCCATCTCCGCCGACCTGAGCCGGCGCGGGGCGAGCCGCCAGGTCGGGTCGGCGAGCGCCTGGGTGACGGTCGCCCTCAATTCGGCGCGCGAGGCGTCCTTGTGCAGGTAGCCGCGGGCGCCGGCGGCGACCGCGAGCGCGACGCCGTCGAGATCCTCGGCGACCGTGAGCATGATGATCCGGGCGCCCGGGTCTGCGGAGAGCAGCCGTCGCACGGTCTCGACGCCGCCCAGACCGGGCATGCGTACGTCCATCAGAATCAGGTCCGAGCGGTCGGCGCCCCAGCGGCGGAGAACTTCTTCACCGTTGGCCGCTGTCGTCACGCGCTCGACGCCGGGCACGGTCGCGACCGCGCGGCGGAGCGCCTCTCGGGCAAGCGGGGAGTCGTCGCAGACGAGGACGGATGTCATGACTGTCCTCCGCGGCTCTCACAGCAGCTGCGCGTCACCTTGAGCCTCCAGGCTGGTACATATTTCGTCACCTGTGCGATTGACGCTCTCGGACATCTGCCCGATCGCTTGTTCTTTCAACCGCCTCGCACTCTCAACGACGGTCACTCGAAAGAGTTACGGGTCGGACGGGCGCCATCGGCACTCTACGTGAGGGTTCGGTTGCACAGAAGCGCATCGGGCGTCGCCATGCCCCCTAAGTAAAGCTATGCCCCATTTAGCGGCTTTTCTTCCGTTTTGCTGGTGTCTGTGGCTAGATTCGCAATGAGTCATATTTACATCTACTTGCACAAGTAGATGCCACCTCACGGTCCAGACGCTCTCGATGCATCGATGCAAGGGGACAAGCAATGGCAGATTTCTCCCGCCTTCCCGGACCCAACGCCGATCTGTGGGACTGGCAACTGCTCGCAGCGTGCCGCGGGGTGGACAGCTCGCTCTTCTTTCATCCGGAGGGAGAGCGGGGCGCGGCGCGGAGTGCGCGTGAGAACTCGGCTAAGGAGGTTTGCATGAGGTGCCCGGTACGGGCGGAATGTGCGGCACACGCCCTCGCGGTGCGTGAGCCCTACGGCGTATGGGGCGGACTGACCGAGGACGAGCGCGAAGAGCTGATGGGCCGCGCGCGCAACCGTCTCATCGCGGCGTCAACTGCGCCCGCCGACACACCAACTCCATGAAGGAACGTTTCTCCATCCCCTTGCCGCACGACCCCGGATTCACTCAGCGAGCCGCAGCCAGCGCCAGCTGGTCGAGCGTGGCCGCCACTGCCGGCACCTGAGCCAGGTCCGGAAGCGTGAGCGCCACGATCTCGCGCCGCACGGCGGGCTCCACCGCAACGGTGCGCGCACCCTTCGGGCGTACCGACTCCATCGCCAGCTCGGGCAGGACCGCGACCCCGAGGCCCGCGCCGACCAGGCCGATCACGGCCGGATAGTCGTCGGTCGCGAAATCGATCCGGGGCGCGAAGCCCGCGCTCTCGCACACCTCGACCAGCTGCCTGCGGCATCGCGGGCAGCCCGCGATCCACGGCTCGTCGGCCAGTTCGCCGATGCCGACCTGACCGGCATCCGCGAGCCGGTGCCCCTCCGGGACCAGGCCGACGAGACGGTCGGTGAGCAGCGGGCGTACGACCAGGTCGTTCCAGTCCTCGGTGGCGCCGCCCGGCCCGTACCGGAACGCCAGCGCCACGTCGCAGTCGCCCTCGCGCAGCATCTCGACCGAGCGCGGGGGCTCCGCGTCGACCAGCGAGACGCGGGTGCCGGGGTGGGCGGCGCGCAGGGCGGCCAGGGCGGTGGGGACGAGGGTCGAGCTGCCACTGGGGAACGACACCAGGCGTACGCGTCCGGCGCGCAGGCCGGCGATGGCGGCGACCTCCTCCTCGGCGGCGGTCAGCCCGGCGAGGATGCCGGCGGCGTGCCGGACCAGCGCCTCCCCCGCCTGGGTGAGGCGCATCTCGCGGCCCGTACGGATGAGGAGCGGGGTGCCGGCGGAGAGTTCGAGGGCCTTCATCTGCTGGCTCACGGCGGGCTGGGTGCAGCCCAGTTCGCGCGCGGCGGCGGAGAAGGAGCCGGTGGCGGCGACGGCGCGCAGGACGCGGAGATGACGGGCTTCGATCACCCTTTGAGCATAAGCGACTCTTGGGTTTGCCGCAGAATAATGACGAGCGACTTTGAGTCACGGCCGGTTAGCGTTCGGCCATGCAGCTTCTGACCGTGAACATGGGCCGCGCCGAGGCCGTGGACTACTCCGACGCTCCGAGTGGCACGACCGGCATTCACAAGCAGCCTGTCGACGGACCCGTACGGGTGGTGGCGCCCGGGCCCAAGGGTGTCGGGGCGAGCGGGCTGGTGGGGGACGCGGTGTGCGACACGCGCCACCACGGCGGGAACGACCAGGCGGTGTACGTCTTCGCGCGCGAGGACCTCGACGAGTGGGAACGCGAGCTGGGACGCGCCCTGCCCAACGGCTCCTTCGGTGAGAACCTCACGACCCTGGGGCTCGACGTGAACGGCGCGCTCATCGGTGAACGCTGGCGCGTCGGCCCCGACTTGGTCCTGGAGGTGACGTGCGGCCGCATCCCGTGCCGTACGTTCGCGGACGCGCTGGGTGAGAAGGGCTGGGTGAGGCGCTTCACGCGGCGGGCCGCGCCCGGGGCGTACCTGCGGGTGATCGAACCCGGCGGGATACGGGCGGGCGACCCCGTCGAGATCGTGCACCGTCCCGGCCACGACGTCACGGTGAGCCTGCAGTTCAGGGCCGGGACGACGGAACGCGAGCTGCTGCCGCGCACGCTCGCGGCCGGTGAGGCGCTGCACCCCGAGGCGCTGGAGGCGGCGCGCAAGTACGTCTCCCCACAATCCCAGGCCGCAAAGCCTGGCGGGCAGGCGGGATACGCGGGGCACTAACGTGCCCGGCATGACGACTGCACTGATCACAGGAGCGACAGCAGGCATCGGCGCCGCCTTCGCGCGGCGCCTCGCCACGGACGGGCACAACCTGGTGCTGGTGGCCCGCGACACCGAGCGGCTTCAGGAGCAGGCGACCGAGCTGCACGACCTGCACGGCATCGAGGCGGAGGTACTGACCGCGGACCTGTCGACGGAGGCCGGGATCGCGTCGGTCGAGACACGGCTGTCGGACCGCAGACATCCGGTGGATCTGCTGGTCAACAACGCCGGGTTCGGCAACAAGGGGCGCTTCCTGGAAGTGTCGATGGCCGACGAGCTGACGATGCTGAAGGTGCACTGCGAAGCGGTTCTGCGGCTGACGGCGGCGGCCACGGCGGGGATGAAGGAGCGGGGGCGCGGCGGCGTCGTCAACGTCGCGTCGGTCGCGGCCTTCGTGCCGCGCGGGACGTACGGCGCGTCGAAGGCGTGGGTCGTGCAGTTCACGCAGGGCGCGGCGCGGGACCTGGCCGGCAGCGGGGTGCGGCTGATGGCGCTGTGCCCCGGTTTCGTACGTACGGAATTCCATGAGCGGGCCGGGATGGGGACGGACAACATCCCGGGCTGGATGTGGCTGGACGCGGACAAGCTGGTGGCGGCGGCGATGGGCGATCTGGCGCGCGGGAAGACGGTGTCGGTGCCGGACCCGCGCTACAAGGCGCTGATGGGCGCGGTGAAGCTGGCGCCGCGCGGCCTGCTGGGAGGGATCACCTCTAAGACCGGCAGGAAGTACGGACCTCAGTAGTCGAGGCTGAGTTGAGTGGTTGATCGGTCCTGCCAGGTCACCCGGACGGTGTGGCCGGTGATCCGGACATCGGCGAGGGTGCTGACGGGCGCCGGGGCGGGCTCGGCGGTCAGTGACGCGAGGGCTACGAAGAGCGTGTCGCCCGCTGTGGTGTTGCCGTCGAGGGCGGCGGTACGGGTGCGGGTGGCCATCAGGGTCGAGCCGGTGGCCGACTCGCGGGCGGTGGTGTAGCCGTGGACCGGGTGGAGTTGGGCGCTCACCTGGGCGTCACAGGCCCAGCCGGTCTGGCGTACGGGCGTGCCCGCCCGGGCGCCGGTGACGAGGTGGGCGCGGAGTTCGGCGCGGCCGTGGGCGGCGGTGGCGGACACGACCCGGATGCCGGGAGCGGGCGTGTGCGCGGAGGCGGCCCAGCCGGGGCCGCCCGCCAAGGGCTGGGCGGGGCCGCGCTTCGTCCAGGCGCCGTCGATGCGCAGGGCGAAGTGGTTGTCGGCGCTGTCGTGGGTGGGTCCCGTGCGGGTGGAGTACGCGAAGCGGGCGTAGCCGGGGTCCTCGGCGGCGGTGACGTGGTTGCTGCCGTGGTTGTGGAGGCGTACGAGACCGTCGGCCGCCGTGGACTGGATCAGCATGTTCGGCGGGCCGAGGGTGGTGACGGCGTCCTGGGTCTCGGCGGGCAGCGGGTCCTCGGGGTCGGTCCAGGCCGGGTGGTCGGCGGGGAGCAGCAGGCCGAGGAATCCCTTGGCGGCCCAGTAGGGGGAGGCCGGTCCTGAGTAGCTCTGGATGATCGGGTCGTACGGGCCGTGCCAGCCGAGGGTCAGCAGTCCGTCGGCGCCGGCCGCGCCCCGGTCGAGGAAGTAGCGCAGGGTGCCGGAGGCCAGGCGGCGGGTGGCGCCGGGGGTGAGCGGGGTGTGGCCGGTGAGGGCGCCGAGCCAGGGCGCGGCCGCGGCGGCGAAGCGGTAGGTGAGGGAGCGGCCGTACGGCATGGGGGCGCCGTTGGCGTCGAACATCCTGGTCGCGGCCTCGAGTTGGGCGTGCAGGCGGGGGCCGTAGCGGGCGAGCAGTCGTTGGTCGCCGGCGAGGTGGGCGTGCAGGACGGGATAGAAGTGCAGGGCCCAGGCGTTGTAGTGGTCGAAGGCTCGGTTGGGGCCGTCGCTGTACCAGCCGTCGCCGAGGTGCCATTCCTCGATGCGGGCGAGGGAGCGGTCGACGGTGGCGCGGGCGCGGTCGGTCTCGATGCCGATGTCCTGGAGGAATCCGGCGACGGTGAGGCCGAAGAGCCACCAGTTGTTGTCGACGGGGGACGGGTCGAGGGCGGGCAGCAGCCAGTCGAGGGTGCGGCCGCGGGTTCGCTCGTCGAGGGTGTCCCAGAGCCAGGGGCGGGTGAGGCGCAGAGCGAGGGCGACGGAGGCGGATTCGACGACGGCTTGGCGTACGTCGGCCATCAGCGGCCAGGACTCGGGGGCCTGGCGCGTCAACTCGCTGTCGCTCACCGGGTTTTCGGTGCCCGCGGTGAGGCCTTCGGCGTAGTGGGCGAGGTGGCGGTGCGGGTCGTGGCCGGATGCGCCCGCGACGCGGAAGGCGGCGAGCAGGAACGTACGGGCGTAGCCTTCGAGGCCGTCGGAGCGGGGGCCGGACCGGCTGGCGCGCGGGCCCGGCAGGTTGATCAGGGCGTGGCGCGGGGACGCGTAGGGGCGTACGGCGAGCAGGAGTTGGTCCGCCGCCGCTTCCCAGTCGTCGCGGTTCCCGAACGGCATGATGCTCCCCTGGACGGCTGTGGGCGGCCGACTGCTGCGTCGCCGGACTCCAGGCCGGAATCTAGAAGCTGGATTGATCGAACGTCAATGGATTGCGGTTGAATGATCGAAACTCCTATCGTTCGATCACGCTGTTTCTGTGCCACACACTGCGAGGGGGACTGCCGCCGTGCGCGAGAGTGCTGCTGAACGTCACGACCGACTGCTTGGCCTGGTACGGGAGCGGGGCTCGGCCCGCGTCTCGGACCTGGCCGGCCTGCTGGGCGTGTCGCCCGTCACGGTGCGCCGGGACGTGGAGGAGCTGGCCGGGCGCGGGCTGCTCGACCGGGTGCACGGGTCGGTGTCGTGGCCGAGGGAGCAGGGTGTCCCGGGTGCCACGCCGTCCGGTGGCGGCCTGGTGCTCGGCATGCTGGCGCCCTCGGCGACGTACTACTTCGCCGAGGTCATCCGGGGTGCGCACGAGGCCGCGGCGCGGGCCGGGGCCCGGCTGATCCTGCGCATCTCGGACTACCGCCCCGAGGAGGACCACGCCCGCACCGAGGGGCTGCTGGCGGCGGGCGCCGAGGGGCTGCTGATCGCGCCGGGCTGGCGGCGGCCGGGCGACCCGGCGGCGTACGGCGACTGGATCACGTCGCTGCCCGTGCCCACTGTGCTGCTGGAGCGGCAGCCGGCGGCGGGCTCGCCGCTGGACGGGATCGACCGGGTCTGCTCGGACCACCGGCACGGGGTGCTGCTGGCCGTGCGCCACCTGATGGAGCTGGGGCACGGGGCGCCGCTGCTGATGGCACGCGACGACTCGCCGACCGCTCTCGCGGTGCGTTCGGGGTACGCGGAGGCGCTCGGCGTGCTGGGGGTGAAGGAGCCGCGGGACGTGATCGATTCCGTACCCGCGGAGGCGCACCCGGACCGCTTCGAGGCGGCGGTGCAGGCCCTGCGGGCGGCGGTCGGGTCGGGGACGGCGACCGCGGCACTGATCCACAACGACGTGGACGCGATCCAGGTGGTGCAGCGGCTCGCGGAGCTGGGTGTGCGGGTGCCGCGAGATCTGGCACTGATCGCGTACGACGACGAGGTGGCGGCGCTCGCGGACACCCCGCTGACGGCGGTGGCGCCGCCGAAACGCGAGGTGGGACGGCTCGCGACCGGGCTGCTGGTGGAGCGGCTCGGGCAAGGGCGGGGCGCGGGCGGGGAGGAGCCGCGCCGGCATCTGGCGTTGCTTCCGCAGTTGCGCGTACGGGCTTCGTGCGGAGCCTCATCGATCTGATCTTTTTTCGATCAATCAATCTTTCGCTCTTGACTTCGCTCAGCACTGCCTCAAGGATCACGGCCAACGCAATGTCGCCGCCCGTTCAGGAGCCGTGCCGTGAGCCCAAGTTGGAACAGAACGTGCCATGTCATAGTCGGCGCCGCCACCGCCCTCGCCGTTCTCACGGCCTGCGGCGGCAACGGCGAGGACGAGAAGAAGTCCGCCGCCCCGGGAAGTGACGGCAAGCCCGTCTCGATCACCTTCTGGGGCTGGGCCAAGGGCTCGAAGGAGGTGGTCGACGCCTTCAACGCCTCGCACAAGAACATCCGGGTGAAGTACGAGGAGATCCCCTCCGGCAACGCCGGCGGCTACGCCAAGATCTCCAACGCCGTGAAGGCGGGCAACGCCCCCGACCTGGTCTCCATCGAGTACCCGATGCTCCCGGAGTTCGTCAGCCAGGGCTCGGTGCAGGACATCAGCGGCCACCTCAGCGACGACGTGAAGAAGAAGTTCCTGCCGCAGTCGGTCGAGCTGACCACCCTCGGCGGCAAGAACTGGGCCGTCCCCTTCGACGCCTCGCCGCAGGCCTTCTACTACCGCAAGGACCTGTTCAAGAAGTACGGCGTGGAAGTCCCCAAGACATGGGACGAGTTCCAAGGCGCCGCCGAGAAGGTCAAGAAGGCCGACAAGAAAGCGCGCATCGGCACCTTCTTCCCCGACGACCCGACCACGTTCCAGGCGATGGCCTGGCAGGCCGGCGCCCAGTGGTTCAAGGCCGAGGGCGACACCTGGAAGGTCGACACCACCGACGCCGCGACCACCAAGGTCTCCAAGTACTGGCAGGGACTCCTCGACGACGACCTGGTCCGCAACAACGCCTCCTTCAGCCCGGAGTGGACCAACTCCCTCAAGAGCGGCGGCACCATCGGCTACCTCGGCGCCTCCTGGGGCGCGGGAGTCCTGTCGGGCACCCTGCCCGAGCAGAGCGGCAAGTGGGCCGTCGCGCCGATGCCGTCCTGGGACGGCAAGCCGGCCAGCGGCATGCTGGGCGGCTCGACCTTCGCGGTGACCAAGGACAGCGAGAAGACCGAGGCCGCCATCGAGTTCGCGAAGTGGATGACGACCACCGAGGACGGCGTCAAGGCCCGGATCGCCTCCGGTACGTCGAGTGCCTTCCCGGCAGCGGCCGAGCTGCGCCCGGTGGCCAAGGCGGCCTTCGACGCGCGGTACTACGGCGGGCAGGACATCTACCAGGTCTTCGAGGACGCCGGCGCCTCCATCACCCCCAACTGGGCGTGGGGCCCGAGCACCGGCACCACGAACACCGTCATCAAGGACGGGTTCGGCAAGGTCGCGAACGGCGGCGCGACGATCGCCGACGCGGTCGAGGCCGGACATGAGGCGACCGTCTCAGAGCTGAAGAAGCGCGGCCTGAAGGTAGAGGGCTGAGGAACAACGTGAAGGCCCGCACCCGTACCAATGCCGCCGCCGGCGTCCTGCTGACTCCCTTCTTCGCCCTCTTCACCCTGGTGATGGTGGTGCCGATCGGATACGCGGTCTGGCTGAGCCTGTTCACCGAGAAGCAGTCGGGACTGGGCTTCGGCGGAACGCGGACCGTCTTCAGCGGCCTCGCCAACTACACGGCGGCGCTGGGTGACCCGGCCTTCCGCGAGGGCTTCGTCGTACTCCTCGGGTACTGCGTGTTCTACATCCCGCTGATGATCGGTGGAGCCCTCGCACTCGCCCTGCTCCTCGACTCCACGCTCGCCCGCGCCCGCCGCTTCTTCCAGCTCGCGCTCTTCCTGCCGCACGCCGTCCCGGGCATCATCGCCGCGCTGATCTGGGTCTATCTCTATACGCCCCAGCTCAGCCCGGTCGTCGACGCCATGGAGGCCGGCGGCATCGGCTTCGACTTCTTCTCACCCGAAGGCGCCCTCCCCTCCGTCATCAACATCGCGCTGTGGGAATGGCTCGGCTACAACATGGTGATCTTCTACGCCGCCCTCCAGGCCGTGGACCGCTCCGTACTCGAAGCGGCCACGGTGGACGGGGCGGGCGCCTGGCGCATCGCGTTCAGCATCAAGGTCCCGCTGATCCGCGCCTCGGTCGTGATGGTCGCGCTGTTCACGGTCATCGGCTCGCTGCAGCTGTTCACCGAGCCGCTGATCATCAACAAGGGCACCGGATCATCCGTCACCTCCACCTGGACGCCGAACATGTACGCGTACACCGCGGCCTTCGACCGGGGCGACTACGGGCTCGCGGCCGCCGCCTCCGTGCTCCTCGCGCTCACCGCCGCGCTGCTCTCCTTCGCGGTCACCCGCTTCACCGGCCGGAAGGGCAAGAAGGCATGAGCTCTCCCACGACGAACAGGTGGCTGTCGAAGACCGCCGTCAACGGCGCGCTCGTCCTCGCCACGGTCTACATGCTTCTCCCTCTCGTCTGGCTGGTCACCGCCGCCACCAAGGACACCGGCGGCCTGCTCGCCGGAAACGCCTTCTCCTTCGAGGACTTCAACCTCGGCGCGAACCTCTCCGCCCTGGCGACGTACAGCGACGGCGTCTACTTCCGCTGGTACTTCAACAGCCTTCTCTACGCGGGCGGCGGCGCCGTGGTCAGCTCGCTGATCAGCGTCGCCGCGGGCTATGCCTTCGACAAGTACCACTTCAGGGGCAAGGAGAAGCTCTTCGGCGTCGTCCTGCTGGGCGTGCTGGTCCCGACCACCGCGCTCGCCCTGCCGATGTACCTGCTCGCCAGCGAGCTGGGCATCGTCAACACCTACTGGGCCGTGCTCGTCCCCGTACTGGTCCACCCCTTCGGCGTCTACCTCGCCCGGGTCTTCAGCGCCGGCTACATCCCGGACGAGGCCCTCGAAGCCGCCCGTATCGACGGCGCCGGCGAGCTGCGCACCTTCTGGTCCATCGGTATGCGCATGATCATGCCGGGCTTCGTGACCGTCTTCCTCTTCCAGTTCACCGCGATCTGGAACAACTTCTTCCTCCCCCTGGTGATGCTCTCGGACCAGAAGCTCTTCCCGCTGAGCCTCGGTCTGTACGCGTGGAACAGCAACGCCCACGGCGAGCCGGAGTTCTACCCCCTCGTCGTCACCGGCTCCCTTCTCGCCGTCATCCCCCTGATCGTCGCCTTCGTCTCCCTCCAGCGGCACTGGAAGGCCGGGCTCACCGCCGGAAGCGTCAAGTGACCGAAGAGGAGCTTGAGTTCCACCATGCACCACGCCACTGACAATCAGCCGACTCAGCCGACCCTGCTTCTCACCATGGG
Organism: Streptomyces sp. TRD_SC_5; assembly: GCF_056836825.1. Taxonomy (NCBI): domain Bacteria; kingdom Bacillati; phylum Actinomycetota; class Actinomycetes; order Kitasatosporales; family Streptomycetaceae; genus Streptomyces; species Streptomyces sp. TRD_SC_5. Next base: position 2,882,898 of record NZ_JBWZZS010000001.1, read on the forward strand.
CCCCGGCATCGCGGAACGCCTGTTCACCGACCGCCACCGCACCCGCCTGGCCGAGCTGGCGCGCACCGACCCGTACCTCATCGCGCACGACCTCGCCGCTCCCGCGCCGCACATCGCCGAAGCCCTCGCCGAGGCCGAGGTGCTCTTCACCTGCTGGGGCGCCACCCCGCTCAGCGCCGGCGTCCTCGACGCCGCCCCGAACCTCCGCGCCGTCATCCACGCGGCGGGCTCCGTAAAGCACCACATCACCCAGGCCTGCTGGGACCGTGGAATCGCCGTGACCTCGGCGGCAGCGGCGAACGCCCTGCCCGTGGCCGAGTACACGCTCGCCGCGATCCTCTTCGCCGGCAAACGCGTCCTGTACTCCGCCGCCCGCTACCGCGCCCTGCGCGCCGACCACGACTGGCGCGCGGAACTCGACGGCGCCGGAAACCACCGCCGCACCGTAGGCATCGTCGGCGCCTCGCGCATCGGCCGCCGCGTCATCGAGCTGCTCCGCCCCTTCGACCTGGACGTCCTGCTGTACGACCCGTACGTCGACCCGCGCGAAGCCACCGCGCTCGGCGTCGAGCTCGCGCCCCTCGACGGCCTGTGCGCACGCAGCTCCGTCGTCTCGGTCCACGCCCCGCAGCTCCCGGCGACCCACCACATGATCAGTACCTGCCAGCTGGCCGCGATGCCCGCCGGGGCCACCCTGATCAACACCGCTCGCGGCTCCCTCATCGACGAGGACGCGCTGCTCCCCGAGCTGGCCTCCGGCCGCCTCAACGCCGTACTCGACGTGACAGATCCCGAACTGCCGCCCCGGGAATCGCCGTTGTACGACCTCCCGAACGTGCTCCTGACCCCTCACATCGCGGGATCGCTCGGCGACGAGCTCCACCGCATGGCCGACCAGTCCCTGGACGAGCTGGAGCGTTACGCGGCGGGCCGCCCCTTCGCGGACCCGGTCCACCCGGCGTCCCTGCACCACTCGGCCTGACCGGGCACAAACCGCATATCTTACTAAACTGGACGTGTCCCATCCCATGCTCGGGAGGCGAGGCGTCATGAAATTCGTACAGATAATCGACTACAAGACTGAGCGGTCCGAGGACATGAACCAGCTCATGGACCGGTGGGCCGAGCAGACCAAGGGCAAGCGGACCGCCACGCACAACATCATCGGCAAGGACCGGGCCGAGACCAACCACTACGTCGAGATCGTCGAGTTCCCGTCGCACGAGGAGGCGATGAAGAACTCCCATCTGCCGGAGACCGACCGCACATTCCAGGAGATGGTGGCGCTCTGTGACGGAATGCCGTCGTTCACGGACCTTGATGTGGTCCGCGACGAACAGCTGAACAAGGACCTCTGCAACCGCTTCTTCCAGGAGATCGCCGTCGGAGGCAACCTCGGCGCGATCGACGAGGTGTTCACGGCCGACTACCGCGACCACGACGTCATGAAGGAAGAGGACGTCACGGTCGGGGCCGATGTCATCCGCAGCGATGTGACCGGCTGGCGCGACGGCTTCGACTTCCGCTTCGACGTCGACAGGCAGGTGTGCGAGGGCGACGACGTGGTGACGCTGTGGACCTGGACCGGCACCCACAAGGGCGACTTCATGGGCATCGCTCCCACGGGCAAGCAGTGCACCATGACCGGCACCACGGTCTTCAGCTGCCACGACGGGAAGATCCGCGAAGGCTGGTGGCACATGGACGCCATGGGCCTGATGCGGCAGCTCGGGGCGCTCGGCTGACTCGGCCGGCTCGGCTGAACGAAACGGCGAGGCCCCCGTTCCCACCGCTGAGCAGCAGCGGGAACGGGGGCCTTTGTGCGACGTGCGACGTACGACGTCGATGTACGAACGTCAGTGGCTGTGGCCGTGGCCGCCGTGGCCGGCGTCCGCCTCGTCCTCGGCCGGCTTCTCGACGACCAGGGTCTCGGTCGTGAGCAGCAGCGACGCGATGGACGCGGCGTTCTCCAGCGCGGAGCGGGTGACCTTGACCGGGTCGATGACGCCGGCCTTGACCAGGTCGCCGTACTCGCCGGTCGCGGCGTTGAAGCCGTGGCCCTTGTCGAGCTCGCTCACCTTGGCGGTGATGACGTAGCCCTCGAGGCCCGCGTTCTCGGCGATCCAGCGCAGCGGCTCGACGACGGCGCGGCGGACGACCGCGACACCCGTGGCCTCGTCGCCGGTCTTGCCGAGGCCGCCCTCGAGCACCTTGGCGGCGTGGACCAGAGCGGAGCCACCACCGGAGACGATGCCCTCCTCGACCGCGGCGCGGGTCGCGGAGATGGCGTCCTCGAGACGGTGCTTCTTCTCCTTCAGCTCCACCTCGGTGGCGGCGCCGACCTTGATCACGCACACGCCGCCGGCCAGCTTCGCGAGGCGCTCCTGGAGCTTCTCGCGGTCCCAGTCGGAGTCCGTGGACTCGATCTCGGCCTTGATCTGGTTGACACGGCCGATGACCTCGGCGGAGTCGCCGCCGCCGTCGACGATGGTCGTGTCGTCCTTGGTGACGGTCACGCGGCGGGCTGAGCCCAGCACGTCGAGACCGGCCTGGTCGAGCTTGAGGCCGACCTCTTCGGCGATGACGGTCGCACCGGTGAGGGTGGCGATGTCGCCGAGCATGGCCTTGCGGCGGTCACCGAAGCCGGGAGCCTTCACCGCGACGGCGTTGAAGGTGCCGCGGATCTTGTTCACGACCAGGGTCGACAGGGCCTCGCCCTCGACGTCCTCGGCGATGATCAGCAGCGGCTTGGAGCCACCCGACTGGATGACCTTCTCCAGCAGCGGCAGCAGGTCCTGGATCGAGCCGATCTTGCCCTGGTGGATCAGGATGTACGGGTCGTCGAGGACGGCCTCCATACGCTCCTGGTCGGTCACCATGTACGGCGAGAGGTAGCCCTTGTCGAAGGCCATGCCCTCGGTGAAGTCGAGCTCCAGGCCGAAGGTGTTGGACTCCTCGACGGTGATGACGCCGTCCTTGCCGACCTTGTCCATCGCCTCGGCGATGAGCTCGCCGACCTGCGAGTCCTGGGCGGAGAGCCCGGCCACGGCAGCGATGTCGGACTTGTCGTCGATCGGACGGGCGTTCGCGAGGAGGTCCTCGGAGATCGCCTTGACCGCGGCGTCGATGCCCTTCTTCAGGGCAGCCGGGGAAGCGCCGGCGGCGACGTTGCGCAGGCCCTCGCGGACCAGCGCCTGGGCCAGCACGGTGGCGGTGGTGGTGCCGTCACCCGCGATGTCGTTGGTCTTGGTCGCCACCTCCTTCACGAGCTGGGCGCCCAGGTTCTCGTACGGGTCGTCGAGCTCGACCTCGCGCGCGATGGTGACACCGTCGTTGGTGATGGTGGGGGCGCCGAACTTCTTGTCGATGACGACGTTGCGGCCCTTGGGGCCGATCGTCACCTTCACCGTGTCGGCAAGCTTGTTGACGCCGCGCTCGAGGGCGCGACGGGCGTCCTCGTCGAACTTCAGAATCTTCGCCATGGAGCTTCTCTGTCCTCTCAAACGAAATGCGCCCCGGGCCGCCCGGCTGTCGCTGGGGGCCAGGGGCGCAATTCAAGCAATCTTCGGGCGAATTACTTCTCGATGATCGCGAGCACGTCGCGAGCCGAGAGGACGAGGTACTCCTCGCCGCTGTACTTCACCTCGGTGCCGCCGTACTTGCTGTACAGCACGACATCGCCGACGGATACGTCGAGCGGCAGGCGCTCGCCGTTCTCGAAGCGGCCCGGGCCCACGGCCAGGACGACGCCCTCCTGGGGCTTCTCCTTGGCGGTGTCCGGAATGACCAGGCCAGAGGCCGTGGTCTGCTCGGCGTCGAGCGGCTGGACCACAATGCGGTCCTCGAGCGGCTTGATGGCAACCTTGGAGCTGGTGGTCGTCACGGTCCGGTCTCCCCCTTCGGAGATCTCACGGGGTTAACTGATGTGGGGTGGCGACCAGGTGGATCCGTCGTCGCGGGTGCCGGACCTGCCCGTCGCTACTGTTGGCACTCACCGGTGGAGAGTGCCAACGCCGAGACTATGACGCGGTTAGCACTCGGTCAAGCGGAGTGCCAATCCGGCGCCGCCGTACGTGTTGACGACGGGCGCGCGCACGGGCTCGCGCACGGCTCGCACACGGGCCGGTCGCGGTTGGATCTCGATACCGCCAACGCCCCGGCGGACCGTCGGGTTCCGTACGACAGTGCGGTCATGCCTGCCGCCCGCAGCACTCAGGAGCACCGCCCCGTGTCCGGCTGGGGCGACGCCGCCCTCGCCGTCTTCGTACTCGCGGTCGACGCGGTGGCCTGCTTCACGGCCGTCGTCCTGCTCTGGGGCGAGGGCGCCGGCGAAGTGGCCGCGCTGATCACCTTCGGCGCTCTCGCCGCCGCTTTCGGCCTCACGGCGTACGGCTTCGGGAACGGCGGCCGGGCGATCACGGCCTGGGTCCAGCTGCTGGCCGCCCTGCTGCTCGGCGCGACGGTGCTCTACGGCGCGGCCCGGACGTACGCCGACGCGCACCCGGAGCCGGCGCCCACGCGGACGTACGACCCCGGCGGGACCGGCCACCAGTGCCGCAGCGGCGGCGACAGCAGCGAGTGCAGGGACAGCGGCGGCTGAGCGCCCCCGCCCAGCTCCCGCCCCGCACCGGCGTCAGAGGTAGTCCTCCAGCCGCGCCACGGCGAACCCCTGCTCCTGGATCCGGCGCAGTATCCGCGATGTCATCTCGGTGATCGTCGAGCCCTTGAGCTCGCCGGGCCCGCGGAAGTGCGCGAGCACGATGTCGCCGGGCCGCAGCCGGTCGCCGTGCGCGTACCGCAGGTCGTTGATCTGCATCGACGCCCCCCAGAGCACCACCGCCTCGGCCCCGCAGTCGCCCGCCGCCCGCAGCGTCTGGGCGTTGTACGCCCCGTACGGCGGCCGGAAGAGCCGCGGCCGCGCGCCGAAGCGGGCCTCCAGGCGGTCCTGCTGGCCGCAGATCTGGGCGCGCTGTCCGGCGTACGGGAGACCGGGCAGATAGGCGTGGCTGACGGTGTGGTTCTGCACCGTGCTGAGGCCGCCGCCCGCGCGCCGCAGCCGGTCGAAGTGGTCGTACCCGGGCGAGGCCACGGTGTTCGTCAGGAACATGCTGATCGGCAGATTGAGCTCGTCCACCATCCGCACGAACTCCGGATCCCGCTCGGCCCCGTCGTCGAAGGTGAGGAAGACGACCTTGTCGCGGGTGGGTACGCGGTCCACGACGAAGGGATGTTCCGGTTTACGGACCGGGGGCGCCGGCGCCGCGCGGAGCGGCGCCCGCAGTCCCCACCGCGCGTACGCCCCGGCGTGCGGGGCCGGCGGGGCGTGCGCCGCGAGAGCCTCGGACCCGGCTGCCCGCACTTCGGGGGCGACGCTGCGCACCGCCTTGCGCCCCAGCCGCTCGATCGGGTCCACGGACTGGGCGCAGCCGGTGAGCGCCAGCGCACCGGCCGCCAGCAGCCCGGCCGCCAGCCGGTGCGCGCGCCTCACAGGTAGTCCTCCAGCCTGGCGACGGCGTAACCCTTGGCGGTGACCGTCTTCATGACCCGCCGGATCATGTCCGGCATGGTGCCCTTCCAGTCCCCCTGGCCCCGGAAGTGCGTGAGGATGATGTCGCCGGGATGCAGGTCGCGGTCCCACTCCCGCCACTCCATCCGGTCGGGGAACGCCTCGGCGGCCCACAGCGGTACGGCCTTGATGCCGCAGGCGCGGGCGGCGCGCAGGGTGTCGGCGTTGTAGTTGCCGTACGGCGGCCTGAAGAGCCGGGGCCGCTCGCCGTACCGCTTCTGGATGATGTCCTGCATCCCGCAGATCTCGCGCTTCTGCTGGGCGTAGGAGAGGCCGGGCATGTAGCGGTGGTTGAGGGTGTGGTTGTGCAGGGACACGCCGCGGCCCTGCATCCGCTCGAAGTAGCCGTAGTTCTCGCGGACCAGGTAGTTGCTGAGGAACGCGCTGTAGGGGATGCCCAGCTCGCTCATCATCTTCAGCAGCTTCGGATCCTTCTCCGCGCCGTCGTCCATGGTCAGAAAGACGACCCGCTCCTTGACCGGGACGGTCGTGAAGACGGGCGGCAGCCCCGGGCCGGCGCTGAAGCCCTTGCGCGTGGTGATCTTCGGCTTCACGGCGGGTGGCGGGGGCGCGGCGAGCGGAGGGCGTGCGAGCCCCCACTTCTTGGCGGCGGCGACGCGCAGGGTCTGGGCGCGCCGCAGCCGTTCCGCGTACCCGGCCAGATCACCGGCCGCCCCCTGCCGGTCCGCCTGCTGCTGGCCGGCGGCGGGGGCGGCGGGCCGGCCCCCGCCGCCCGGCTCCGGCGTGCCGCCGGGCTCGGTGGCACATCCCGAGCCGATGGCGGAGGCGAGGAGCACGGCCAGGACCATACGGACCCGTCCGCGCCGCTTCCGTTTCATTTCTTCCTTTTGTCGTACTAGTTGCATGGCGTCGGATCCTGTCAGCGCGCGGCACCGTCGCCGGGGCGACACCGCGACCGGGCGCGCACGGTCCCCCGGCTGGCCCACAATTGACCGCGTGAACGACCTTGACGCCCCAGACCCCCTGGAATCCTTCGCCGCCCTGCGCACCGAAGAGGGCCGCGCCCTCCTCGCCGCGCTCCGCGACCACGACCCCGCGCAGGAGCTGGCGACCGCGACGCGGCTGCGCCGTGACCACCCCGCCGCACTGGTCTCGGCGGTGCTCGGGCAGGCGCGGCTGCGGCAGCGGGCGGTGGCGAAGTTCGGCGCCGAGGACGCGTACCGGATGTTCTTCACCCCGAACGGCGTCGAGCAGGCCACCCGCACGGCGGTGGCGACGTACCGCGCCGAGCGCTTCGCCGCGCTCGGCGTGCGCAGCGTCGCGGACCTCTGCTGCGGCATCGGCGGCGACGCGATCGCGCTGGCCCGCGCCGGAATCTCGGTCCTGGCGGTCGACCGCGACCCGCTGACGGCGGAGGTGGCCCGCGCGAACACGGAGGCGCTGGGCCTGTCCTCCCTCGTCGAGGTCCGCTGCGCCGACGTCACGACCGTCGACGCCTCCGCGTACGACGCGGTCTTCGTCGACCCCGCGCGGCGCGGCGGCCGCGGCCGGATCTTCGACCCCGAGGCGTACTCCCCGCCCCTGTCCTGGGCGATCGAGGCCGCCCGTACGTCCGCGCACGCCGCACTCAAGATCGCGCCGGGCGTCCCGCACGAGGCGGTCCCCGACGACGCCGAAGCCGAGTGGATCTCGGACGGCGGTGACGTGAAGGAGGCGGTGCTCTGGTTCGGCACGGCTCCGAAGGCGATCCGGGCCACCCTGCTCCCCGGCCCGCACACGCTGCTGGGCGCCGGTCTGCCTGACCCCGAGCCCGGCAGGGTCGGCCGCTACCTCTACGAGCCGGACGGCGCGGTGATCCGCTCGCACCTGGTGGCTGAGGTGGCGCGGCAGGTGGGCGGCCGCCTGATCGACGAGACGATCGCGTACGTGACGGCGGACGAACTCCACCCGACGCCGTACGCCACGGCGTACGAGATCACGGACCAGATCCCCTTCGGCCTGAAGAAGCTGAAGGCGCTGCTGCGGGAGCGGGGGGTCGGCGTACTGACGGTGAAGAAGCGCGGCTCGGCGATCGAGCCGGAGGAGCTGCGCCGCAAGATGAAGCTGTCCGGCCCGAACTCGGCGACGGTCTTCCTGACGCGGGTGGCGGGCGCCCCGACGGTACTGATCGGCCATCCGGCGCCGTAACCCCCGGCCGGCCCTGCGGGGCTTTCCCCTGCCCGGCCGGCCGGGTCAGCCCGCGTCGACCGACTCGAAGCGCCAGCGGTGAACCGCCCGCGTGACCAATCCGGCGTCGGGCTCCGGCAGTTCCGGCAGGTCGGCGTCGTACTCCGCGTCCCACCACGTCATCACGAGCACCCGGTCCTGCGGCGCCCGCAGGATCTCCCGGCGTACCGGCTCACCCGCCAGCACCCCGGCCTGCACCCGGGCCCACTCCAGCAGCTCCGCGCCCCTGCCCTCGACGGCGCGGGCCTCCCACATCAGCGCGACGGTCATGAGTAGAGGTTGTCCTTGCTGATCTCGTGCACGTGGTCATGATCGTGGGCAGTACCCGGTACGTGCGGCTCCGTCACCGGCAGCGACGAATCCGCCGACAGATCCCAGTCCGACGCCGCCCGCCCCCGCGCCACCATCTCCGCGCCGAGCGCCGCCACCATCGCCCCGTTGTCCGTGCACAGCCCCGGCCGCGGCACCCGCAGCCGGATCCCGGCCCGCTCGCACCGCTCGGCCGCGAGCGCCCGCAGCCGCGAGTTGGCCGCCACGCCGCCGCCGATCATCAGGTGGTCGACGCCCTCGTCCTTGCAGGCCCGCACCGCCTTGCGCGTCAGTACGTCGACGACCGCCTCCTGGAACGACGCCGCCACATCCCGCACCGGCACCTCTTCGCCGGCACTGCGCTTGGCCTCGATCCACCGCGCGACCGACGTCTTCAGCCCGGAGAAGGAGAAGTCGTACGCCGCGTCACGCGGCCCGGTCAGACCGCGTGGGAAGGCGATCGCCTTCGGGTCGCCCTCCCTCGCCAGCCGGTCGATGACAGGACCGCCCGGAAAGCCCAGATCCAGCACCCGCGCGATCTTGTCGAACGCCTCGCCCGCCGCGTCGTCGATCGTCGCGCCCATCGGCCGTACGTCGCTCGTGATGTCGGGGGCCAGCAGCAGCGACGAGTGCCCGCCGCTCACCAGCAGCGCCATCGTGGGCTCGGGCAACGGCCCGTGCTCCAGCTGGTCGACGCAGATGTGCGAGGCCAGGTGGTTCACGCCGTACAGCGGCTTCCCGAGCGCGTACGCGTACGCCTTCGCCGCCGACACGCCCACCAGCAGCGCCCCTGCGAGCCCCGGACCCGCCGTCACCGCGACGCCGTCCAGATCCGAAGCGGCGACCCCGGCCTCCTTCAGCGCGCGCTCGATCGTCGGGACCATCGCCTCCAGGTGCGCGCGCGAGGCGACCTCCGGCACCACGCCGCCGAAGCGGGCGTGCTCGTCGACGCTCGACGCGATCGCGTCGGCGAGCAGGGTCGTACCGCGGACGATGCCGACGCCGGTTTCGTCGCAGGAAGTTTCGATGCCGAGGACGAGCGGTTCGTCAGCCATGGTGAATCTCGGTTTCTTGTACGGAGGTCGCTGGGTTCGCCGGGTCGGTCGTCGTGGTCAGTCGCATCACGAGCGCGTCGATGTTGCCGGGTTGGTAATAGCCGCGCCGGAAGCCGATCGGCTCGAAACCGAACCGCTCGTACAGCTTCTGTGCGCGCGTGTTGTCCACACGCACTTCGAGGAGCACCTCGGTGCATTCGAAAGCGGTCGCGTGACCCAGCAGATCGGTGAGCAGCCGGGGCCCGAGCCCGGTCCCCCACTGGTCCTTCGAGACGGCGATCGTCTGTACGTCGCCGAGGCCGCCGGCGGCGGCCAGCCCGGCGTACCCGACGATCCGGCCGTCCCCGTCTTCGGCCACCACATACCGGCGGGTGGCCCCCGGTCCGCGCGCGTGGGCGAGTTCGGACCAGAACATCCCCGGCGACCAGGCGTCCTCGGGAAACAGCTCCCGCTCCAGATCGAGCACCGGATCGATGTCCCACCAGCGCATTTCTCTCAAGCGCGCGGTCACTTCGGGGTGACCACCTTGTAGTTCTTCGGCACCTGCGCGTCGGGCCGGCGCAGATACAGCGGCAGCGGCGGCAGGAATGCCCCGGACTCCCCCGCCGCGAGCTTCTCGGCGGCCAGCGACGCCAGCGCGCCCGCCGACTGGTGCTCGGGGCCGCGCGCGTCGGGGAAGGCCTCGGGGTAGAGGAGCGCACCGGAGCCGACCACCGGCAGGTCCGCGAGCTGTTCCGCGATGTCGGCGGGCCGGTCGACGGCGGGCTCGGACACGCGAGTACGGGCATCGGCGTACCGCGCCCAGTAGACCTCCTTGCGGCGCGCGTCGGTGGCCACGGCGAACGGCCCCGCGATCCCGGCGAGCCCGGCGGCGTACGCCAGACCGTCCAGGGTGCACAGCCCGTGGACCGGCACCCCGAGCACGAGGCCGAAGATCTCGGCCGTCGCGAGCCCGACGCGCAGTCCGGTGTACGGGCCCGGGCCGACGCCCACGACCACGCCGGTCACGGCGTCGAGTTTCAGACCGGCTTCGGCGAGCACCCGGTCGACGGTGGGCAGCAGAAGCTCCCCGTGACGGCGTGCGTCGACCTGGCCGGCCTCGGCGACGACGGAATCACCGTCGTGGAGAGCGACGGTGACGGCTGGGGTGGCGGTATCAACGGCGAGCAGGAGCACACAAACAGCCTACGGCCCGCGCACGGGGCGCACGGCGTCCCCCGTCCCTCCCGCCCCCTGCTGCTACCGTCACCACAAATACGCGCGCAGTACGAACATGAGGTGGAGCAAGGTGGCTAGGAGCAGCTCGGGAATCGTGGCCGGGCTCACCGCGGCAGCCGTGGCGGCAGTCGCTTTCCTCGCCTACCAGGCGTCGGCGAGCGCCCCCTCCCCCGCGCAGCTCGCCGAACCCCGCACCGGCAAGACCCCCGCGGCCCACGCCTCGCACCCGCCCAAGGCGCCGGCCAAGAAGAAGGACGCGCTCGCGGTGCCGGCCCAGTCGGGCACGGGCACGCGCGTCGTCTACTCGCTGTCCGAGCGACGGGTGTGGCTGGTGAACGGCAAGGGACCGGCCACCAGGACCTTCCAGGTCGCGCCGAGCACGGTCAGCCCGCCGCCCGGCACGTACGCGGTGACCTCGCGCTCCGGAATCATCACCGGCTCCGACGGGGTGCAGGTCGAACACGTCGTACGGTTCGCAACCGTCGAGGGCGTGTCGATCGGCTTCAGCGCGGCGGTCGACGGCTCCATGCCGGTCCCGGACCCGAAGAGCAAGACCGGCGGCGTCCGCATGCCGCGTGCTGACGGCGACGCGATCTGGAGCTTCGCGACGGTCGGCGTGAAGGTCGTCGTCGTTCCGTAAATACGCTCGTACGAGCGACAGGGTTACGCGGCGTCGCGCTGCTGCGGGCGTTCCTCGGCGACCTCGGGCGCGTCGCTCTCCTGCGGCTGCTTCCTCGGCGGTGTGGAGACCGCCGTGGCCGCCGCGCACGAGGCCAGCAGATCACGCATGGAGAGAGGCTGAGTCGGTTCGTGTTCTGAAGCCGGCATGGATGCCTCCTGGGCTCCGGTTGAGCAGGCGTGGTTAGGTAGACCTAACCAGTCACGGTATCCATGTGACCACGCCCGGCCGCACCGGCGCAACATCTTGCCGACGTCTTGTCGGAACGTACGGACCTCAGGCGCCCAGCGCGGCCAGGTCCTCCCCGGCCCAGCGCGCGCCGATACCGCTGACCGTCACCTGACGCACATCGTCGTCGGCGTCGCCCACGGCCCGGTGGATGACCACATGGAGCCGGTCGTCGGACAGCTCCTCGACCTTCCCGTCGCCCCACTCGACCACGACCACGGAGTCGGGCAGCGAGACGTCGAGATCCAGGTCTTCCATCTCGTCGAGCCCGCCGCCGAGCCGGTACGCGTCGACGTGCACCAGCGCGGGACCGCCGGTCAGCGAGGGGTGGACGCGCGCGATGACGAACGTCGGCGACGTCACGGCGCCGCGCACCCCGAGCCCTTCCCCGAGCCCGCGCGTCAGCGTCGTCTTGCCCGCGCCGAGCTCGCCGGTGAGCATCACGAGGTCGCCGGGCCGCAGTACTTTCGCGATCCGGCGCCCGAACTCCTGCATCAGATCGGGCGAGTGAACAGTGAGAACGGCGGTGACATCAGCCGCCGGGCTGTGCGGTGCTTCCATACGTCCCAACGTTAGCGGCTGCCGGTACGGCGCCCACCCTGGCCAGCAGATCCGCGAGCCGGTCGGTGACCACCTCGGGGTGCTCCAGCATGACCAGATGCCCGGCGTCCGGGACCATCACCAGCTCGGCGTCCGGCAGCAGGAGCGCGATCCCCTCGCTGTGCTCGCTGGGCGTCACGAGGTCCTTGTCGCCCGCCAGCACGAGGACCGGCACCTCGGCGAAGATCTCCAGCGCCTCCGCCTTGTCGTGATCGGTGAACGCCGGATAGAACTCGGCGACGACGTCGATCGGCGTCCCCTCGATCAGCCGCTCCGCGAACCGCGCGACGGCCGGATCGACGTCCCTCGAGCCGAACGAATAGCGCTTGATCAGCCCGGCGAAGAGATCCGCGGTGGCCCGCCGCCCGCGCTCGACGATCTCCGCCTGTGTACCGAGAGCGCGCAGCACGCGCGGCAGGACGCGGCGTACGGCGTTCACACCGGCCACCGGCAGCCCGAAATTCACCTCGCCGAGCTTCCCCGACGACGTACCGACGAAGACAGCGCCCACGACCCGCTCGCGAACGATCTCAGGGAACTGATCCGCGAGGGCCATCATGGTCATACCGCCCATCGAGTGCCCCACCAGCACCAGCGGCCCCTCCGGCGCGGCAGCGTCGATCACGGCCTTCAGGTCGCGCCCCAACTGCTCGATGTCGACCGCGACACCCCGGCCCTGGGCCGCGCCGCGCGCCGAGCGCCCGTGGCTGCGCTGGTCCCAGTGAACGGTCCGTACGACACCTCGCAGAGCCGCCCGCTGGAAATGCCAGGAGTCCTGGCTCAGACAGAAGCCGTGACTGAAGACAACAGTCACCGAAGCCGGCGTCTTGCGTCCGAAGAGCCGACGCCGTCGCGGCCCGGCAGTGGCGCCGTCCGCGTCGACCTCGTCCACTTCGTAGTAGATCTCGGTCCCGTCGTCCGCCGGAGCCTGCCCCGGCATGCCGCGCAGAGCGCCGTACGGCCCGGAGGCGTCCAGCGCGAGCCGCGCCTTCTTTCGCATGCCGCGGCCGACGGTCAGCCTCTCCAGAGCCACACCCGCGGCCGCGCCCGCAGCGACCACACCTATCGCGGCGCCGGCCACACCCGCCCGGCGCCAGTTGCCGACGGCGGCGGTCGCGGCCTCCGCCGCCACCTCCGCCACGCCGGGCGCGCTGCTCTCGCTCACGGTGCCGCTCTCCTAGCTTTCGGGGTCCTCATTCACATAGACGCGTGGTACCCGCGATCCGATGCGGGTGACAATTTCGTACGCGATGGTGCCCGCGGCCTGCGCCCAGTCCTCGGCGGTCGGTTCCCCCCGGTCGCCGGGCCCGAACAGCAGAGCCTCGTCCCCCGGCTCCACCCCGTCCCCTCCGAGGTCGACCACGAACTGATCCATGGCGACCCGCCCGGCGACCCGCCGCCACTTGCCGCCGACGAGCACGGGCCCGGTGCCCGACGCGTGGCGCGGAATTCCGTCGGCGTACCCGACGGGAATCAGCCCCAGCGTCGTCTCCTCACCCGTCACGTAGTGATGCCCGTAGCTGACGCCGTGCCCTTCCGGCACCCGCTTGACCAGCGCCACAGAGGCAGCGAGCGTCATCACGGGCCGCAGCCCGAAGTCGGCGGGCGTGCCGAGTTCGGGGCTCGGGGAGACGCCGTACATGGCGATGCCGGTCCGTACGAGATCGAAGTGCGTGCCGGGGAGGGTCAGCGTCGCGGGCGAGTTGGCGATGTGCCGCACCTCGGGCTCGACACCGGCCTTCTCGGCATAGGCGACGAGATCCCGGAAAACAGCCAGCTGAACATCGACCGAAGGATGCCCGGGCTCGTCCGCACAGGCGAAGTGAGACCAGAGTCCGGTAATCCGGACAGCGTCCCGCGCCGCCAGCGCATTGCGCACCAGCTCGGGCCAGTCGGCCGGCTGACACCCGTTGCGCCCGAGTCCGGTGTCGGCCTTGAGCTGTACGCGCGCCACCCGCCCCGCCGCACGCGCGGCCCGGGTGACTTCCTCCAGCGCCCACATCCCGCTCACGGACACGTCGATGCCTGCTTCGACCGCCTCGCGCCAGGGCCCGCCGGGGGTCCACAGCCAGCACAGCAGCGGCCCGTCGAACCCGGCGGCGCGCAGCGCCAGCGCCTCCTCGGGGGTCGCGGTCCCCAGCCAGGTGGCCCCCGCGTCGAGGGCGGCGCGGGCACAGCGCACAGCGCCGTGGCCGTACGCGTCCGACTTCACCACGGCCATCAACTGGGCACCCGCCGCGCGAGCACGCAAAGCCCGCACATTGGCTCGCAGGGCCGCCAGGTCGATCTCGGCGCGGGCTCGCATGGGGGTATGGGTCATCGCGGTCATCGCGCCAAGTGTCTCAGAGCCCTGCGACAGCCCCGGCGCACCCGACACCTCACGGGGCGCATGCCTCGGCGATCGACAGGCTGTTCTCGTAGAGGCGGTGCCGGGTGATCCGGCCGTCCTCGACGGTGAGGTGCAGCGCGAACGGGCCCTCGAAGAACTTTCCCGTCGCGCGTACGGTCCCCGACACGTGCCCCATCAGGACGGCGTCGGTGCCGTCGACGAGGAAGGTGTCGACGGAGGCGCGCGCGTCCTCGGGCACGGTGTGCTCCATCAGCTCCGTGAACTGGGCGGCGCATTCGACGGCGGTGGACCGCGGGCGGATCCACGGGACGGCGGGGTTCTCGGCGAGCAGCCAGTCGACCTCGTCGGCGAAGAGCGCGACGAGCCGCCCGGTGTCCCCGGCCGGCCGGGCGGCAAGGAACTCCTGCACCACGGCCCGGGTGGCCTCGGCGACGGAACTCGCTGTGGTGGCCGAACTCGCGGTGGTGGCAGTGGACTTTACGGACATGGCGCTCTCCTCGCGGCTGCGGCCGGAACCCGGCGGGGGTTTACGTCGATGTGCTTGATCCTGCCGGGGGAGGGGCGAGCGGTCGATTACCCCGGAGGTAATGGCCCCGGACTCTCTGCCGCCGCAGCCCGCTCGTCGCGCCCGCGCAGCATCCGCATGGGCGCCCCGAGCCGGTTTGGTGCCACCCGACCGAGGCCTCCCCCCGATCACGCAGTCCCGAATACCCTCCCCGGAGCGGCGCTCCCCCGCCCCACGACCCCCTGCCAAGCCGCCCGCAGCGCATCCGCGACATCCAGCGCCCCCACCGGCGCCCCGGACGCCGCCAACCGCCCCGCCAGCCCATGGACGTACGCCGCGACCGAACCCGCGTCCATCGCCCCGAGCCCCGCGGCCAGCAACGCCCCCGCAAGCCCCGACAGCACGTCCCCACTCCCCGCCGTGGCCAGCCACGGCGTGCCCGTCGGATTCACCCGCACCGGCCGCCGCCCCACAAACCCCACAGCCCCCGCGCCCCCCGCCGGCGCCACCAGCGTCGTAGACCCCTTCAGGAGCACAGTCGCCCCGTACAGCGCGGCCAGCTCCCGCACCGCGACCAGCCGCCCCGCCTCCACTTCCTCCCGCGACACCCCGAGCAACGCGGCCGCCTCCCCCGCGTGCGGTGTCAGCAGCGTCGGCGCGTCCCGCCCGCGCACCATCTCCGGCTCCAGCGGCCGCAGCCCGTCGGCGTCGACCAGCACCGGCACATCACTCGCCAGCACATCCCCCAGCGCCCCGCCCGCGTCCTCCCCCAGCCCGGGCCCGACCACCCACGCCTGCACCCGTCCCGCCTCGGACGGCGGGCCCGCGTGCACCAGCGCCTCGGGGAAGCGCGCGATGACCGCGTCCGCCCCGTGCCCGACGTACCGCACCGCCCCGGCCCCACCCCGCAGCGCGCCCGCGACCGCCAGCACCGCCGCCCCCGGATACCGCTCCGAGCCCGCCACGACGCCCACCACCCCGCGCCGGTACTTGTCACTCTCCGCACCAGGAGCCGGCAGCAGCGCGGCCACATCCGCGTGCTGCAGCGCCTCGACATCCGCCTCCGCCACTTCCAGGTCGAGCCCCAGCTCGACCAGCCGCACGGCCCCGGCGTACTCCCGGGCAGGGTCGATCAGCAGCCCGGGCTTGTACGTACCGAAGGTGACCGTCACATCGGCCCGTACGCACTCCCCCCGCACCTCCCCGCTGTCCGCCTCGACCCCGCTGGGCAGATCCACGGCGACGACGACCGCCCCGGAGTCCCGCGCGGCCCGCACCAACGGCACAGCGGTGTCCCGCAGCCCGCCCCGCCCTCCGATCCCGGTGATCCCGTCAACCACAAGCTCGGCCCGCGCAAGAGCGACAGCCGCAGCAGCACCCGCATCACCGGCCGCCGACCCCCCGGCGCGCCGCAAGGCGGCCAACCCGCCCGCGTGCACGCGTCCCTCATCCAGCAGCACGGCAGTGACACCGGCCCCCCGCCGGGCCAGCCGCGCCCCCGCGTACAGCGCGTCTCCCCCGTTGTCCCCACTCCCGACGAGGAGCACGACCCGCGACCCGTAGACCCGCCCCAGCAGCCCCGCGCACACCGCCGCAAGCCCCGCCGCGGCCCGCTGCATGAGCGCACCCTCGGGGAGCCGGGCCATCAGCTCCCGCTCGGCGGTCCGTACCGTCTCCACTCCATAAGCAGCACGCACGAGCAACACACCTCACCCTTCGGCAATGACAACCGCGGAAGCGATCCCCGCGTCATGACTGAGCGACACATGCCACGACCGCACCCCGAGCGCCTCCGCCCGCGCCAGCACCGTCCCGCTCACCCGCAGCCGGGGCTGCCCGCTGTCCTCGACGTACACCTCCGCGTCCGTCCAGTGCAGCCCGGCCGGCGCGCCCAGCGCCTTCGCGAGTGCCTCCTTCGCCGCGAACCGGGCGGCGAGCGAGGCGATCCCCCGCCGGTCCCCGCTCGGCAGGTTCAACTCACTTTCCACAAACAGCCGTTCCGCCATCTGCGGCGTACGCTCCATCGACGCCCGGAAGCGCTCGATCTCGGCGACATCGATCCCCACACCAATAATCACGAACTAACCCACTCACTCCACCGTCACCGACTTGGCCAGATTCCGCGGCTGATCAACCTCGTTGCCCCGAGCCGTAGCCAGCTCACACGCGAAAACCTGCAACGGCACAGTGGAGACCAACGGCTGCAAGAGGACCGGCGTAGCGGGAATCCGGATCAGGTGATCGGCGTACGGAACAACCGCCTCGTCCCCCTCCTCCGCGATCACAATCGTCCGCGCCCCCCGAGCCCGGATCTCCTGGATGTTCGACACGATCTTGTCGTGCAGAACAGACCGCCCCCGAGGCGAAGGCACAACGACGACCACCGGCAGATCATCCTCAATGAGCGCGATGGGCCCATGCTTCAGCTCGCCCGCCGCGAATCCCTCCGCATGCATATAAGCGAGCTCCTTCAGCTTGAGCGCACCCTCCAGGGCGACCGGATACCCCACATGCCGCCCCAGGAACAGCACCGTGTTCTTCCCCGCCAGCGACCGCGCCAGCTCGCGCACCGGCTCCATGGTCTCCAGGACCCGCTCCACCTCCCCCGAGATCGCGGACAGCTCACGCACCACGCCCCGGACCTCGTCCCCCCATTTGGACCCGCGCACCTGCGCCAGATAAAGGGCGACGAGATAACAGGCAACCAACTGCGTCAAGAACGCCTTGGTGGAAGCGACAGCGACTTCCGGCCCGGCATGCGTATAGAGCACCGCATCCGACTCCCGGGAAATGGTCGACCCGTTCGTATTGCATACGGCGAGCACCTTCGCGCCCTGTTCCCGCGCATGCCGCAGTGCCATCAGCGTGTCCATGGTCTCCCCGGACTGCGAGATCGCGATCACCAGCGTCCGCGAGTCGAGAATGGGATCGCGATACCGGAATTCGCTCGCCAGCTCGGTCTCGCAGGGAATCCGCGTCCAGTGCTCGATGGCGAGCTTCGCGATCATCCCCGCGTGATAGGCGGTCCCGCAGGCGACCACCACGATCTTGTCGACTTCCCGCAGCACAGCATCGGGGATCCGTACCTCGTCGAGCCTGAGCGAGCCACCGCCGTCGATCCGCCCCAGCAGCGTGTCGGCGACAGCCTTCGGCTGCTCGGCGATCTCCTTGAGCATGAAGTAGTCATAGCCGCCCTTCTCGGCGGCGGAGGCGTCCCAGTCGATGTGGTACGGCCGCACCTCTGCCGACGCACCGTAGAAGTCGGTGACCGCGACCGACACCCCGGAGGCAGCGCCGCCCCCGCCCTCGTCCCGCCGCAGCTCGACGACCTGGTCCTGCCCCAGCTCGATCGCCGACCGCGTATGCGCGATAAAGGCAGCCACATCCGACGCGAGGAAGGCTTCCCCTTCCCCCACACCCACCACCAGCGGCGAATTGCGCCGCGCCCCCACCACCACGTCGGGCTCGTCCGCGTGCACGGCGACCAGCGTGAACGCCCCGTCGAGCCGCCGGCAGACCAGCCGCATCGACTCCGCCAGGTCCCCGCACGAGGAGAACGACTCCGCGAGCAGATGCGCCACGACCTCGGTGTCCGTCTCGGAGACCAGCTCATGTCCACGCTCGGCGAGCTCGGCCCGCAGCGCCGCGAAGTTCTCGATGATCCCGTTGTGTACGACGGCGACGCGCCCGGCGTTGTCCAGATGCGGGTGCGCGTTGGCGTCGGTCGGCCCGCCGTGCGTGGCCCACCGGGTGTGTCCGATCCCGGTGGCCCCGGCCGGCAGCGGCCGTCCCACCAGCTCTTTCTCCAGGTTGACGAGCTTGCCCGCCTTCTTCCCCGAGGCCAGCCCACCGTCGGCGAGCACGGCCACGCCTGACGAGTCGTAGCCCCGGTATTCGAGCCGCTTCAGTCCCGCGACGACAACATCAAGCGCCGACTGCCCGCCGACGTACCCCACGATTCCGCACATGTCCGCACCCTACGGCCGACGCCCCCACGTGACCGAGCACACCACCCACGACGGCCCCGCGCACCCGACAATGTTCATGTGATCACTTCGCACCCAGGAAGCACCCAGCAAGGCGCCGCGCGAGGCGGCCCGCGCCGGCCGGACGTCTCGCCGTACCTGGACCTCACCCGGGCGGAGTGGAGCGCGCTGCGGGAGAAGACGCCGCTCCCCCTCACGGCGGAGGAGCTCGAACAGCTCCGCGGCCTGGGCGACGTCATCGACCTCGACGAGGTACGGGACGTCTACCTCCCCCTCTCCCGCCTGCTGAACCTCTACGTCCAGGCGACCTCGGGCCTGCGCGGCGCCCTGAACACCTTCCTCGGCGACGCGGCCAACGGCCACGGCTCCCAGCGCGGCACCCCGTTCGTCATAGGAGTGGCGGGAAGCGTCGCCGTAGGCAAATCAACAGTCGCCCGCCTCCTCCAGGCGCTGCTGGCCCGCTGGCCCGAGCACCCCCACGTCGAGCTGCTCACGACCGACGGTTTCC
Source organism: Streptomyces sp. TRD_SC_5 (assembly GCF_056836825.1). NCBI lineage: Bacteria > Bacillati > Actinomycetota > Actinomycetes > Kitasatosporales > Streptomycetaceae > Streptomyces > Streptomyces sp. TRD_SC_5. The sequence goes on from NZ_JBWZZS010000001.1 coordinate 2,902,089, forward strand.
TCTACCCCATGGCGGAGCTCAAGCGCCGCGGCCTCATGGCGCGCAAGGGCTTCCCGGAGTCGTACGACCGGCGTGCCCTGACCCGCTTCGTCGCCGACATCAAGGCCGGCAAGGACGAGGTCACCGCGCCCGTCTACTCCCACCTGATCTACGACATCGTGCCGGGCGAGCGCCTCACGATCCACCGCCCGGACATCCTCATCGTCGAGGGTCTGAACGTCCTGCAGCCCGCGCTCCCCGGCAAGGACGGCCGCACCCGGGTCGGTCTCGCCGACTACTTCGACTTCAGTGTGTACGTCGACGCCCGCGCCGAGGACATCGAGACCTGGTACCTCAACCGCTTCCGCAAGCTGCGCGCGACGGCGTTCCAGGACCCCTCCTCCTACTTCAGGAAGTACACCCAGGTTTCCGAGGAAGAGGCCCTCGACTACGCCCGTACGATGTGGCGGACCATCAACAAGCCCAACCTGCTGGAGAACGTGGCGCCAACGCGGGGCCGCGCCACGCTGGTTGTGCGCAAGGGCCCCGACCACAAGGTCAAACGCCTCTCACTTCGCAAACTCTGAGGGACAGACACCGTGCTTCACCTTCGCCTGATCGTCCCGGCCGACCGCACCGAAGAGGTCGTAAGCACGGTGGAGAAGACGGTAGGCGCCACACACATCGCCGTCGTCCCCGGAGCGGCCCGCGACCCGGCGGGCGACCTGATCATGTGTGACGTGGCGCGCGAGGCGGGCGACGACCTCATCAACACACTCCGCGACCTCGGCATCGACGAATGCGGTTCGATCGCCGTGGAGAACATCGACCTCTCCCTCTCCACGCGAGCCGACCAGGCGGAGAAGGACGCGCCGGGCGAGGGCGCGGACGCGGTGCTGTGGGACCAGCTGTCGGACGCGACCCACGAGGAGTCGACGCTCTCCGTCACCTACATCGCGTTCCTGTCGCTGGCGACGATGATCGCGGCATGCGGTGTGGTGCTCGACAACGCGATCCTGATCGTGGGCGCGATGGCGGTGGGCCCGGAGTTCGGCCCGCTGGCCGGCTTCTGCACGGCGCTGGTGCAGCGCGCTCCGAAGCCGGCGTGGCGCTCGTTCGCCGCCCTGATCATCGGCTTCGCGGCGGCGATGGCCGTGACGGTCGCGTTCAGCCTCTTCATGAACGCGACAGGCATGTTCACCGAGGCCATGCTGGACGCGAAGCGCCCCAACACGGGCTTCATCTACGCCCCGGACCGGCTGTCGTTCGTAGTGGCCGTACTGGCGGGCGCGGCCGGCATGCTGTCTCTCACGTCGGCCAAGTCCGGCGCCCTGGTCGGCGTCGCCATCTCGGTGACGACGGTCCCGGCGGCGGCCAACGCCGCCGTGGCACTGAGCTACGGCGACGTGAAGCAGACCTGGGGCTCCACCGAGCAGCTCCTGCTGAACCTGCTCGGCATCGTCGTCGCCGGTACGCTCACGCTGCTGGCCCAGAAGTACTTCTGGGCGAAGCAGCGCGAGCGTACAGCCGCCAAAAGCGCTTAACCGAGCGCGGACTTCACCACATCGGCGAGCCGCCCCGCGACCGCCTTCGCCTGCTCGATGTCGGCCGCCTCGACCATGACCCGCACGAGCGGCTCGGTGCCCGAGGACCGCAGCAGCACCCGCCCCGTGGCGCCCAGCTCACGCTCGGCGTCGGCGACGGCGGCCGCCAGCTCGGCGGAGGTGGTGACGCGCGACTTGTCGACGTCGGGCACGTTGATGAGGATCTGCGGCAGCCGGTTCATGACCCCCGCGAGGTCCGCGAGCGTACGCCCGGTGGCGGCCACCCGCGCGGCCAGCATCAGACCGGTGAGGGTGCCGTCGCCGGTGGTCGCGTGGTCGAGCACGATGACATGCCCCGACTGCTCACCACCCAGCGCGTACCCCTCGGCCTTCATCGACTCCAGCACATACCGGTCACCGACAGCGGTCTGTACGAGCTGAATACCCTCGCGCTCCATGGCCAGCTTGAAGCCAAGGTTCGACATGACAGTGCCGACAACAGTGTTCTTACGGAGCTGACCGGCTTCCCGCATGGCAAGGGCCAGCACAGCGAGAATCTGATCCCCGTCGACCTCACGCCCCTCGGCATCAACGGCCAGACACCGGTCGGCATCCCCGTCATGCGCAACCCCAAGATCGGCGCCGTGCTCGACGACGGCGGCCTGGAGCATCCCCAGATGCGTGGACCCGCACCCGTCATTGATGTTCAGCCCATCAGGCTCGGCACCGATGGTGATGATCTCGGCGCCGGCCCGCGCGAAGGCCTCCGGCGAGACACGGGAGGCAGCCCCGTGCGCCTCGTCCAGCACGACCTTCACACCATCGAGCCGATTGGGCAGCACACCGATCAGATGGGCGATGTACTGGTCGAAGCCCGCGTCGTAATCGGAAACGCGACCGACACCGCCGCCCGTCGGCCGGGCCCACGGCTCACCGGTCCGGTGCTGCTCGTACACGGCCTCGATCCGGTGCTCCAGCTCGTCGGCGAGCTTGTGCCCACCGCGCGCGAAGAACTTGACACCGTTGTCCGGCATCGCGTTGTGGCTGGCGGAGAGCATGACGCCGAGATCAGCCCCGAGCGCGCCCGTCAGGTACGCCACCGCGGGGGTGGGCAGCACGCCCACCCGCAGCACATCGACGCCCGCACTCGCCAGGCCCGCCACGACGGCGGCCTCCAGAAACTCCCCCGACGCACGCGGATCACGTCCGACCACGGCGGTCGGCCGATGCCCCTCAAAGGTGCCCGCCTCGGCGAGCACGTGCGCCGCCGCGACCGACAGACCGAGCGCGAGCTCGGCCGTCAGATCCGCGTTGGCGACACCGCGCACACCGTCAGTGCCGAAGAGTCGTCCCACTGGTGTCCTCCGAAAATGCTCCGAAAATGCGAGGTGGCTACAAAGCCATAAACGAACGCCCCGGCAGCACACAATGTGCCGCCGGGGCGAACGTCTGATGCAGGCGAGCAGGCGGGATTAGCGCTTGCTGTACTGCGGCGCCTTACGGGCCTTCTTGAGACCGGCCTTCTTGCGCTCGACCGCACGGTCGTCGCGAGAGAGGAAGCCGGCCTTCTTCAGCGTGGCGCGGTTGTTGTCCACGTCCGCCTCGTTCAGCGCACGGGCGACACCGAGACGGAGCGCACCGGCCTGACCGGAGACGCCGCCACCCGAGATGCGGGCGATGACGTCGTAGCGGCCGTCGAGCTCGAGCACCTTGAAGGGCTCGTTGACTTCCTGCTGGTGAACCTTGTTCGGGAAGTAGTCCTCGAGCGTACGCCCGTTGATCTTCCACTTGCCGGTGCCCGGGACGATCCGGACGCGGGCGATGGCGTTCTTGCGACGGCCCAGTCCGGCCGCCGGCTGCGGGTCACCGAAGCGGCCCGCGAGGGACTCGCTGGTGTACTCGCCCTCGACGGGAACCTCGGACTCGAAGGTGGTCACCTCGGCGAAGGTCTCTTCAGCCTCGGAACCCTCGACGGGCGTCTCTGCAGTGGTCTCGGCCACGATTCTCCTCAGATTTCTTTCGTTCTTAGGGGGGTGTGGCCGGAACTACTGCGCGACCTGGGTGATCTCGAACGGCACCGGCTGCTGGGCAGCGTGCGGGTGCTCGGGACCTGCGTAGACCTTCAGCTTCGAAAGCATCTGACGCCCCAGGGTGTTCTTGGGGATCATGCCCTTGATGGCCTTCTCGACGGCCTTCTCGGGGTTCTTCGAAAGCAGCTCGTCGTAACGGACGGAACGCAGACCACCCGGGAAACCGGAGTGGCGGTACGCCATCTTCTGGGTCTTCTTGTTGCCGGAAAGGTGAACCTTCTCGGCGTTGACGATGATGACGAAGTCACCCATGTCCATGTGCGGGGCGTAGATCGCCTTGTGCTTGCCCCGCAGGAGGGTGGCGGCGGTCGTCGCCAGACGGCCCAGGACGATGTCCTGCGCGTCGATGATGTGCCACTGGCGCGTGACATCGCCGGGCTTGGGGCTGTACGTACGCACGGTCGTAGCCTTCGCTTCTTCAGTGAGTGAGTCCTGACAAGGCCACTGGGACGATCACGACAGCCATGGCGGCATTCGGGGACGCAACCCGTCTGCCTGCCGCTGGTCATCGGCCCGGTGGACCGGCGTAAGGGCCCCTCGCGTGAGAACGACCAAGCCAATACGCATAACGAACTGGAAGCTTACCCGCCTGCCCCCGCGCGGGTCAAAACGATCCGGCTGCCCCAAGCCCCCACCCACATTCGGCCCACCCCGCCTCGCAGGTCTCGGTGCCGGGAGGGGACGCCCCGGCGCGGCACCGACCCCAGAGCCCCGCACCGACCCCAGAGCCCCCGCTCCCGCCCCCCGGACGCCGCCGCCCGTCCTACCGGGCCCGCTCCACCCGCCGCTCGTCCCACACCGGCTCCGCCGTCTCCCGCACAACCCCGTCCGACCCGAACACCAGATACCGATCGAAGGACTTCGCGAACCACCGGTCGTGCGTAACGGCCAGCACAGTCCCGTCGTACGCCTCCAGCCCCTCCTGCAACGCCTCCGCCGACTCCAGGTCAAGGTTGTCCGTAGGCTCGTCGAGGAGCAGCGCGGTCGTCCCCTCCAGCTCCATCAGCAGGATCTGGAAGCGCGCCTGCTGCCCGCCCGACAGCCGGTCGAACGCCTGGTCCCCCTGGCGCTCCAGCTCGTACCGCCGCAGCATGCCCATCGCCCCGCCCCGGTCCTTGGAGTGCTCGGACCACAGGATGTCGACGAGCGTCCGCCCGACCAGCTCGGGGTGCGCGTGCGTCTGCGCGAAGTGCCCGGCCACCACCCGCGCGCCCAGCTTCCACTCCCCCTTGTGCGCCACGTCCTCCCCCGCCAGCAGCCGCAGGAAGTGCGACTTCCCGGACCCGTTCGACCCGAGCACGGCGACCCGCTCCCCGTAATAGACCTCCAGATCAAAGGGCTTCATCAGCCCAACGAGCTCAAGCCCCTCACACACAACGGCCCGAACCCCCGTCCGCCCGCCCCGCAGCCGCATCCGGATGTCCTGCTTCCGCGGCGGCTCCGGCGGCGGCCCCGCCTCCTCGAACTTCTCGAACCGCGTCCGCATGGCCCGGTACCGCGAGGCCATGTCGGGGCTGCTCGCGGCCTGCCCCCGCAGCCTCAGCACCAGCGCCTTGAGCCGCGCGTGCTCCTCCTCCCACCGGCGCAAGAGTTCCTCGAACCGGGCGAACCGCTCGGCCCGCGCCTCGTGGAAGGTGTCGAACCCGGCGCCGTGCACCCACGCGTCGGCCCCCGTCACCCCCGGCTCCAGGCTCACGATCTTGTCGGCGGCCCGCGAAAGCAGCTCACGGTCATGTGAAACGAAGAAGACCGTCTTACGGGTCTCCTTCAACCGCTCCTCCAGCCACCGCTTCCCCGGCACATCCAGATAGTTGTCGGGTTCATCCAGCAGCAGCACTTCATCCGGCCCCCGAAGCAGCGCCTCCAGCACGAGCCGCTTCTGCTCACCCCCGCTGAGCGTCCGCACCTCGCGGAACTGCGCCGTGTCGTAGGCAATCCCCAGCGCCGCCATGGAGCACATGTCCCAGACGGTCTCGGCGTCGTACCCGCCCACCTCCGCCCAGTCGGACAACGCCTGCGCATAAGCCATCTGCGCCTTCTCGTCGTCCACGGTGAGGATCCCGTGCTCAGCCCGATCGACAGCGGCGGCCGCCTCCCGGATCCGCTCCGGAGACACCGAGACCAGCAGGTCCCGCACGGTCCGCTCGTCCTGTACGGACCCCACGAACTGCCCCATCACCCCGAGCCCGCCGCTCACCGTCACCGACCCGCCGTGCGGCTGCAGCTCCCGGGAGATCAGCCGGAGCAGTGTCGTCTTGCCCGCTCCGTTGGGCCCCACCAGGGCCACGACCGCGCCCTCCCCGACCCGGAACGAGACGTCGCCGAGCAACGGCCGCCCGTCCGGCAGGTAGTACTCGACGTGTGCGGCCTCAAGATGTCCCATGCTCCGCATTGTCACCGCCGTCACCGAGATCACCCAACCGGATTAGGATGCGCGGCATGAGCTTTGGGCAAGGGGGGCCCTCCTGGGGCGGCCCCGAGGGACAGCAGAACCCTCAGGATCCGTACGGAACGACGAACAGCACCACACCCGACACACCGGACTGGGCGGCACTCGCCGACGCCTCCGCCGCACGCGCCCGCCGCAAACGGTGGACGTACATCGGCGGCGGCATCCTGGCGACGGCCGTGGTCGGCGCGATCGTCGCCACGGCGGTGGTCACGACAAACAGCAACAGCCCGAACAACACCAACTCCGCGAGCGAGCTGCCGACCCCCGAGACCCTACCGACGGAATCCGCGCAGCCGGGCCCCTCCTTCTCCTCCCAGGCGCCGCCGCCCCCGCCGAACCCGAGGGACTTCATCTCCAGCGCGAAGAAGGACAAGCTGCCGCTGAGCGCCGGCACCCTCTTCCCCGGCACGAAGCTGAAGATGGGCGACCGCGCGTACGCCAAGGGCGCGACGAACCGCACCACCAGCTGCTCCGCCGCGACCCAGGGCGCGCTGGGTTCCGTACTCGCCAACAACGGCTGCGACCAGGTCATCCGCGCGACGTACACGAAGAACGGCGTGGCCGTCACCGTGGGCGTCGCGGTCTTCGACACCGCCGCCCAGGCCGAGAAGGCCAAGGACCAGGCGAGCGGCGGCCTCGCCTCCCTCTCCGGAGGCGGCGTCCCCACGTTCTGCCGGGGTGGTTCGATCTGCCGCAGGACCACCAACGCCTACGGCCGCTACGCCTACTTCACGGTGAGCGGCTTCACCAGCGGCAAGAACGTCACGCAGGCCGACAAGGACGTCTTCACGACCGGCGACGACCTCGCGGAGTTCACGTTCCGTCAGATCCACCAGCGCGGAAAGACCCAGGCGTCAGCAGCAGCCACCGCCGGACAGTGAACCGGCCGGCGATCCCGGCAGTGTCCGCATGTTGCGGGCCTGCCGAGCCCGCGCCGCCAGCAAGTCATCAGCCGGGTAGCCGACCTCCTCCAGAGTGAGGCCGTGCGGGCGTACGACATGGACGGCCGAGTCCCGTACGCCCGCCGCCAGCACCTCCCCCGGCCAGTCCGCGTCCCGGTGCCCGTCCCCGACGAACAGCATCGCGCCCACCAGCGAGCGCACCATGTTGTGGCAGAAGGCATCGGCGCGCACGGTAGCGGTAATGACACCGTCCGCCCCCCGCTCCCACGCGAGCTGCTGCAAGGTGCGAATGGTCGTCGCGCCCTCACGCCGCTTGCAGTACGCCGCGAAGTCGTGCTCTCCGACCAGCTTCTCCGCCGCCCGGTTCATGGCGTCCACGTCCAACGGCCAGTCGTGCCACAGCACATGTCCGCGCAGCAGCGGGTCGACGCCCCCGGGATTGTCCGTCACGCGGTACGCGTAGCGCCGCCAGACGGCCGCGAACCTGGCGTTGAACCCCGCGGGTGCCTCCGCCACCTTCCAGACCCGTACGTCGTGCGGCAGCCGCCCCGCGAGCCGCCGCAGCAGCTTGTCGTGGTGCTCGGCCCACACGTCTTCCGGCAGGTCGACGTGCGCGACCTGCCCGCGCGCGTGCACGCCCGAGTCCGTACGCCCGGCGACCGTCAGCTCGTACGTCACCGAGGACCGCGTCACGGTCCGCAGCGCACTCTCCAGCTCACCCTGGACCGTGCGCCGCTCGGTCTGCTTCGCCCACCCGGAAAAGTCCTTCCCGTCGTACGAAAGATCCAGCCGCACCCGCACGAAGCCGGGCGCCGCACCCTCAATGCCGTCGCTCACGAGCGATTCCTCTCCCACAGATCCCACAGACTCGAAAACCAGAACGGGCCCGCACCGCCCCGAAGGGTGATGCGGGCCCGCCCAGTGGTGTCAGAACGCTCAGGCGTCCTTGGACTCACCCTCGGCAGCTTCGGCGGCCGGAGCGTCGTCCTTGGCAGCCTCGTCCTTCTTGAGGGCGTCTTCCTTCACCGCACGCTTCGTCGCGGCCTCTGCCTCACCGGTGGCGGCCTGCGCCACGGTCAGGGCCTCGACGAGCTCGATGACCGCCATCGGGGCGTTGTCGCCACGACGGTTGCCGATCTTCGTGATGCGGGTGTAACCACCGGGGCGGTTCTCGTACCGCGGGGCGATCTCGGTGAAGAGCGTGTGCACGATGCTCTTGTCCGTGATCGTCTGCAGCACCAGGCGACGGTTGTGGATGTCGCCCTTCTTCGCCTTGGTGACCAGGCGCTCGGCGACGGGGCGCAGGCGGCGGGCCTTGGCCTCGGTCGTCGTGATGCGGCCGTGCTCGAACAGCGACTTCGCCAGGTTGGCGAGAAGCAGACGCTCGTGCGCGGCGCTGCCGCCCAGACGGGCACCCTTTGCGGGACGCGGCATGGTGTTTCTCCTAGTGTCTGCACCGGCCGTATCAGGTACCGGTGTCAGTTACCGACGAGCTAGTGCCCGCCGGAAGTCTTGATCAGTACTGCTCGGTCTCGACGAAACCGGCGTCCGCGTCGTCGTCGGCGCCGAAGGCGTCGGCGGCAGCGGTCGGGTCGAAGCCGGGAGGCGAGTCCTTCAGCGCGAGGCCCATACCGGCCAGCTTCGCCTTGACCTCGTCGATCGACTTCGCACCGAAGTTGCGGATGTCGAGCAGGTCGGCCTCGGAGCGGGCCACGAGCTCACCCACGGAGTGGATGCCCTCGCGCTTGAGGCAGTTGTACGAACGAACGGTGAGCTCGAGCTCCTCGATCGGCAGCGCGAGATCGGCAGCGAGCGCGGCGTCCGTCGGGGACGGGCCCATGTCGATGCCCTCGGCGTCGATGTTGAGCTCGCGCGCCAGACCGAACAGCTCGACCAGGGTCTTACCGGCGGACGCCATGGCGTCGCGCGGGCGCATGGCCTGCTTGGTCTCGACGTCGACGATCAGCTTGTCGAAGTCGGTGCGCTGCTCGACACGGGTCGCCTCGACCTTGTACGTGACCTTGAGCACCGGCGAGTAGATGGAGTCGACCGGAATACGGCCGATCTCCTGGCCCACCTGCTTGTTCTGGACGGCGGAGACGTAGCCGCGACCGCGCTCGACGGTCAGCTCCATCTCCAGCTTGCCCTTGCCGTTGAGCGTGGCGAGCACCAGGTCGGGGTTGTGCACCTCGACGCCGGCCGGCGGGGCGATGTCAGCGGCGGTGACCAGGCCCGGTCCCTGCTTGCGCAGGTACATCACGACGGGCTCGTCGTGCTCGCTGGAAACGACCAGCTGCTTGATGTTCAGGATGAGGTCGGTGACGTCCTCCTTGACACCCGGCACGGTGGTGAACTCGTGCAGGACGCCGTCGATCCGGATGCTGGTGACAGCAGCGCCGGGGATCGAGGAGAGGAGCGTACGACGCAGGGAGTTGCCGAGGGTGTAACCGAAGCCCGGCTCGAGGGGCTCGATCACGAACCGCGAGCGGTACTCGTCGACGACCTCTTCGGTCAGCGACGGACGCTGAGCGATAAGCATGAGAAATGCCTCCAGTCTTGGCACCCACTATTTGATGCCAACTGTTACAAGGGTACGGGCGGCACGGCCCGAAGGACCGTACCGCCCGAGTACAACGCGTTCGGAAGTGAAGGTCGGTCTTCACTCCGAACGCATTGCAACAACCAGAGTCGGACGCGAAGCGTCAGACGCGGCGGCGCTTGGGAGGGCGGCAGCCGTTGTGCGGGGTGGGGGTGACGTCCTGGATCGAGCCGACCTCGAGGCCAGTGGCCTGGAGGGAGCGGATCGCGGTCTCACGGCCGGAGCCGGGACCCTTGACGAAGACGTCAACCTTGCGCATGCCGTGCTCCTGCGCGCGACGGGCGGCCGACTCGGCGGCCATCTGCGCGGCGAAGGGGGTGGACTTGCGCGAGCCCTTGAAGCCGACGTGGCCGGCGGAGGCCCAGGAGATCACGTTGCCCGAGGGGTCCGTGATCGAGACGATCGTGTTGTTGAACGTGCTCTTGATGTGGGCGTGCCCATGAGCGACGTTCTTCTTTTCCTTGCGGCGCACCTTCTTGACAGCGCCCTGACGACCCTTGGGGGGCATCTATAACTCCTACGGGAGGTGGTCGGTCCTACAGCGAAGACCGCTGGTAAGCGTCCGGCTGAGGACTACTTCTTGCCCGGCTTCTTCTTGCCGGCGATCGCGCGACGCGGGCCCTTGCGGGTACGAGCGTTCGTGCTGGTGCGCTGGCCGTGAACCGGCAGGCCGCGGCGGTGACGCAGACCCTGGTAGCAGCCGATCTCGACCTTGCGGCGGATGTCGGCCTGCACCTCGCGACGGAGGTCACCCTCGGTCTTGAAGTTGACGTCGACGTACTCGCGGATCTTGACGAGGTCTTCCTCGGCCAGGTCACGAACGCGCGTGTCGGGGTTCACGCCGGTAGCGGCGAGAGTCTCCTGGGCACGGGTGCGACCGATGCCGAAGACGTAGGTGAGGGCGACCTCGATACGCTTTTCGCGCGGGAGGTCAACGCCTTCAAGGCGTGCCATGCATGGCTCCTGTTTGCTCGGAGGTCTTCCGCAGAACCGCTCCGTGGCCACCGACCACTCCCGTCAGGGAGCGTTACGGACCAGGTCCCCGGCCTCCGCCGGAGGTATCAGCACCCGAGGGCACTGGGTTCTGCGTAATTACGTTTTTACGTGCGTCGCGCGAAGTACTGCGAGATGCAGGGGGTCGTGCGTCAGCCCTGGCGCTGCTTGTGGCGCAGGTTGTCGCAAATGACCATGACCCGGCCGTGACGGCGGATCACCTTGCACTTGTCGCAGATCTTCTTGACGCTCGGCTTGACCTTCATGAAAGTGAGGTTCTCCGGGTCAGTGCCACCGCCCCGCTGACACGAGGCGTGGGCAAGATCTACTTGTACCGGTAGACGATCCGGCCACGCGTGAGGTCGTACGGAGAAAGCTCCACCACGACCCGGTCATCCGGGAGGATGCGGATGTAGTGCATACGCATCTTGCCGCTGATGTGCGCTAGGACTTTGTGACCGTTCTGAAGTTCCACCTTGAACATTGCGTTCGGGAGGGACTCGATCACGGTGCCCTCGATTTCGATGGCACCTTGCTTCTTGGCCACGCTTCGCCCTTCGAATCGGCTACCTTGATCGACTTACGCATCCGTATGCAGGCATACGGGTACACGTGAGCCGACGAGTCAGTCTACGTCAGGCACCCGGAAAAGACGAATCCGGGGAGTTTGCCCAACTGTCAAGATCGTTAAGCTGTTCGGTCCAGCGCTCGTCCGGGCTCAGCCCATCGGATCCGGCGCCGTCGTGACCCCGTACTCCGCCAGCTTCGCCTTGCCGCCGTCCACCGCGGTCAGGACCAGCGGTCCCTCCTCGGTCAGCGCCACCGAGTGCTCCCAGTGCGAGGACCAGGTCCCGTCCGTCGTGACGACGGTCCAGTTGTCCTCCAGGACGTCCGTCTGCGCCGTACCGAGGCTCACCATCGGCTCGATCGCCAGGCAGAAGCCGGGCACCAGCTTCGGGCCCTTGCCGCGCTTGCGCGTGACGTAGTTCAGCAGGTGCGGGTCCATGTGCATCTCGGAGCCGATGCCGTGGCCGCCGTAGTCCTCGATGATCCCGTACTTGCCCGTCGCCGGACGCGGCTGCCGGCGGATGTACGACTCGATCGCCTTGGAGATGTCGACGAGCCGGTTGCCCAGCTTCATCGCGGCGAGGCCGGCCCACATCGACTCCTCGGTCACCCGGGAGAGCTCGACCAGCTCGGGCGCGTGTCCCGTACCGACGAAGGCGGTGTACGCCGCGTCGCCGTGCCAGCCGTCGACGATCGCGCCGGCGTCGATCGAGATGATGTCGCCGTCCTTCAGGACGGTCTTCTCGTCCGGGATGCCGTGGACGACGACCTCGTTCACCGAGGTGCAGATGGTGGCGGGGAAACCGCCGTACCCGAGGAAGTTCGACTTCGCACCGTGCTCGGCGAGCACCTTGCGGGACACCTCGTCCAGGTCCCTGGTGGTGGCGCCCGGTACGGCCGCCTCACGCGTGGCCGCGTGGACGGCGGCGACGACCAGCCCCGCCTCACGCATCTTCGCGATCTGCTCGGGGGTCTTGATCTCCACCATGCGTGTGCCTTCCACATTCGCTGTAACTACTTGTACCCGCCCAACAGTACGGCCGCGGCGCCTCTCGGACACCGCGGCCGCAACCGTTGTACTGCTTGCTCGATCAGCCCTCGTCGGAGGACTTCTTCAGGGCTTCCATCGCACGCTTGGTCACTTCGTCGACCTTGCCCAGCGCGGAGATGGTGACCACCAGGCCCTGAGCCTTGTAGTGGTCGATGATCGGCTCGGTCTCGCTGTGGTAGACCTCCAGCCGGCGCCGCACCGTTTCCTCGGTGTCGTCGCCACGCTGGTAGAGCTCGCCGCCGCAGACATCACAGACGCCGTCCTGCTTGGGCGGGCTGTACGTCACGTGGAAGACGTGGCTCGAGTCGTTGCGGCAGGTACGGCGACCCGCGATCCGCTTCACGACCTCGTCCTCGGGGACTTCCAGGTCCAGTACGCCGTCCAGCTGCTGCCCGTCGGCCTTGAGCGACTCGTCGAGCGCGACGGCCTGCGAAACGTTTCGCGGGAAGCCGTCCAGCAGGAACCCGCCCTCGGCGTCGGGCTGGGCCATGCGGTCCTTGGCCATCCCGATGGTGACCTCGTCCGGTACCAGGTTGCCGGCGTCCATGAAGGCCTTCGCCTGCTTGCCGAGGGCCGTGCCCTGGCTGATGTTGGCGCGGAAGAGGTCGCCCGTGGAGATGTGCGGGATCGACAGGTTCTTGGCAAGGAACGCAGCCTGCGTTCCCTTGCCGGCACCGGGCGGCCCGACGAGGACGATTCGCATCAGCGGAGGAACCCTTCGTAATTGCGCTGCTGGAGCTGGCTCTCGATCTGCTTCACGGTCTCCAGACCCACACCCACGATGATGAGGATGCTTGTCCCGCCGAAGGGGAAGTCCTGGTTCGCGCCGAAGCTCGCCAACGCCATCGTCGGCACAAGAGCGATCAGACCCAGATACAGCGAGCCCGGCCAAGTGATCCGGTTGAGCACGTAGCTCAGGTACTCGGCGGTAGGCCGACCTGCCCGGATACCCGGGATGAAGCCACCATACTTCTTCATGTTGTCGGCGACTTCCTCGGGGTTGAACGAAATCGCCACATAGAAGAAGGCGAAGAACACGATCAACAGGAAGTACGTGGCGATGTAGATGGGCTTGCCATCGACGAAGTTCGCCTGAATCCACGTGCCCCAGCTGGTACTTCCGCCGCCACCGCTGAACTGGACGATGAGCATGGGGATGTAGAGCAGCGACGAGGCGAAGATGACCGGGATCACACCGGCCTGGTTCACCTTGAGCGGGATGTACGTCGACGTACCGCCGTAGGACTTGCGCCCGATCATGCGCTTCGCGTACTGCACCGGGATCCTGCGCTGCGCCTGCTCGACGAAGACCACGAGGCCGACCATGGCGAAGCCGACGAGCATCACGATGCCGAACTCGATCCAGCCGTCGGCGAGTTCGCCCTTCTTCTTGATGGTCCACAGGGCGCCGGGGAAGCCGGCGGCGATCGAGATGAACATCAGGATCGACATGCCGTTGCCGATGCCCCGGTCGGTGACGAGCTCACCGAGCCACATGACGGCCGCGGTGCCCGCGGTCATCGTGACGACCATCACGAGGGTGATGAAGATGGACTTGTCCGGCACGATCTGGTCCGCGACCTGACAGCCCTGGAAGATCGCGCCGTTACGGGCGGTGGCCACCAGGCCCGTGCCCTGAAGCACCGCGAGGGCCACCGTCAGATAACGCGTGTACTGCGTGATCTTGGCGGTACCGGACTGCCCCTCCTTCTTGAGCGCCTCGAGCCGCGGGATCACCACGGTCAGAAGCTGGAGGATGATGCTCGCCGTGATGTACGGCATGATGCCGAGCGCGAAGATCGTGATCTGCAGCAGGGCGCCACCACTGAACAGGTTGACGAGCCCGAAGAGCCCGCCTGTCTCCGCCTGGTCGACGCAGATCTGCACGTTCTTGTAGTTGACGCCGGGAACCGGAACGTGGGCCCCGAGCCTGTACAGCACGATGATGCCCAGTGTGAAGAGCAGCTTCTTGCGCAGGTCGGGCGTCTTGAACGCCCGGGCGAACGCGGTGAGCACGGTGCCTCCTGCGACCCCCGCGCTACTGCGTCAGAGGTGACGGTATTGAGGATCGACGAATCCGACGAAAAACGATTAGCAGTCAAAAGCCGTGCGGACGCACCGCACGGAAGTTAACGGTGCACGCCACCATACCGGCGACCATGCCCCCCTAGGAACGACCAACCGGGGATGCCCCTTTTGGGAGGCATCCCCGGTCGGTGTTCAAGCCATCGGGCTCGTCTCTCAGACGAGCTCGGTGACGGTGCCGCCAGCGGCAGCGATCTTCTCCTTGGCGGAGGCGGAAACGGCGTCAACCGTCACCGTCAGCGCCACGGAGATCTCGCCGGCGCCGAGCACCTTGACGAGTTCGTTCTTACGAACCGCACCCTTGGCGACCAGATCGGCCACCGTGACCTCTCCACCCTGCGGGTAGAGGTCGGCGAGCTTGTCCAGGTTCACGACCTGGTACTCGGTGCGGAACGGGTTCCGGAAGCCCTTGAGCTTCGGCAGACGCATGTGGAGGGGCATCTGCCCGCCCTCGAAGCGCTGCGGAACCTGGTAACGGGCCTTGGTGCCCTTGGTGCCACGACCTGCGGTCTTACCCTTGGACGCCTCGCCACGACCCACACGGGTCTTGGCGGTCTTGGCGCCCGGGGCGGGCCGGAGGTTGTGGACCTTCAGCGGGTTGTTCTCCGCCATGTCAGTCGACCTCCTCAACCGTCACGAGGTGGCGGACGGTGTGAACCATTCCGCGGAACTCGGGGCGGTCCTCCTTGACAACCACGTCGTTCAGGCGCTTGAGCCCGAGCGAACGCAGGGTGTCGCGGTGGTTCTGCTTGCTGCCGATGTACGACTTCGTCTGCGTGATCTGGAGACGGGCCATTACGCACCCGCTCCCGCACGCGCACGGAGCAGGGCCGCGGGGGCCACGTCCTCGAGGGGCAGACCACGGCGAGCCGCGATCTCCTCGGGACGCTGCAGGCCCTTGAGGGCCGTCACAGTCGCGTGAACGATGTTGATCGGGTTCGACGAGCCGAGCGACTTCGACAGGATGTCGTGAACGCCGGCGCACTCGAGCACGGCTCGCACCGGGCCACCGGCGATAACGCCGGTACCGGGGGAAGCCGGCTTGAGCAGGACGACGCCCGCAGCCTTCTCGCCCTGAATCGGGTGAGGGATGGTGCCCTGGATGCGCGGAACCTTGAAGAAGGACTTCTTCGCCTCTTCAACGCCCTTGGCAATGGCCGCGGGAACTTCCTTGGCCTTGCCGTATCCGACGCCTACAGTGCCGTCACCGTCGCCCACCACGACCAGCGCGGTGAAGCTGAAGCGGCGACCACCCTTGACAACCTTGGCAACGCGGTTGATCGCGACAACGCGCTCAACGTAAGCGGTCTTCTCGGCGGCAGCGCCACCGTCGCGACCCTTCCGGTCCCGCCGCTCGCCGCCACCGGCACCGCTTCCGCGGCGCTGGGGTCCAGCCATTGGATTTACCTCTCTCTGTTACGTCCGTTAGTCCCGGAACCGGGGCTTAGAACTTCAGCCCGGCTTCGCGGGCGGCGTCAGCCAGAGCGGCAATGCGCCCGGCGTACCTGTTGCCACCACGGTCGAACACGACGACCTCGACGCCGGCAGCCTTCGCGCGCTCGGCGACGAGCGCGCCAACCTGCTGGGCCTGGGCGCTCTTGTCGCCTTCGCCACCACGGATCGAGGTGTCCAGGGTCGACGCCGAAGCGAGCGTGTGGCCCGCGATGTCGTCGATGACCTGCGCGACAATGTTGCGGTTGGAACGCGTCACGACCAGGCGCGGACGCTCCGGCGTACCGGAGACGTGCTTGCGAACCCGGATGTGGCGGCGCTTGATGGCAGCGCGCTTGTACGCGTCACCCTTGGCGATCTTTACACCGTATGCCATGGCTTACTTACCCGCCTTTCCAACCTTGCGGCGGATAACCTCGCCGGCGTACTTGACGCCCTTGGCCTTGTACGGGTCGGGCTTCCGCAGCTTGCGGATGTTAGCGGCGACCTCGCCGACCTTCTGCTTGTCGATGCCCTCGACGCTGAGCTTCGTGGGCGACTCGACCTTGAAGGTGATGCCCTCGGGGGCCTCAACGACGATCGGGTGGCTGTAGCCCAGGGCGAACTCCAGGTTGGAGCCCTTCGCCTGGACGCGGTAACCGACACCGCTGATCTCGAGCGCCTTCGTGTAACCCGTGGTCACGCCGGTGATCATGTTCGCCACCAGCGTGCGGGACAGGCCGTGGAGGGCCTTGTTCTGACGCTCGTCGTTGGGGCGCAGCACCGCAAGGGTGCCGTCCTCGCCCTTGGTGACCTCGATCGGCGCGGCGACGGTGTGCGAGAGGGAACCCTTGGGGCCCTTCACCGCGACCGTGCGGCCATCGATGGTGACGTCCACACCGGCGGGAACCTGGATGGGGAGCTTGCCGATTCGCGACATTAGCTTTTCCTCCGTTCCCGACTACCAGACGTAGGCGAGGACTTCCCCACCTACGCCCTTCTTGCCTGCCTGCTGGCCGGTCAGAAGACCGTGGGACGTGGAGATGATCGCCACGCCCAGGCCGCCAAGGACCTTCGGCAGGTTGGTGGACTTCGCGTAAACGCGCAGACCCGGCTTCGAGATCCGCTTGATGCCCGCAATGGAGCGCTCACGGTTCGGGCCGAACTTCAGCTCGAGGACGAGGGACTTGCCAACTTCGGCATCCTCGACCTTCCAGCCAGTGATGAAGCCCTCCTGCTGGAGGATCTCCGCGATGTGCGACTTGATCTTGCTGTGCGGCATAGCCACGGTGTCGTGGTACGCCGAGTTCGCGTTACGCAGACGAGTCAGCATGTCCGCGATCGGATCAGTCATGGTCATGAATTGGCCTTCGGCCTCTCTCGCCGGGGTTTCCTGTATGCGCCATCCCTCTCCCCACTCAGTGGCGGGACGGGTGCGGTGCGGGGACCTACGGCGTAGTAAGTCGGTCAGGGCGGCAGGCGCCCAACCCTTCAAGCCTACGGCATTCGGGGGAGGGCTCCTGCCGACCAGATACTTACCGAGAGCTTCGGGAAATCCGTACGCCCAAAGGGCAGTACTGGATTACCAGGAGCTCTTGGTCACGCCCGGCAGCTCGCCACGGTGAGCCATCTCACGAAGGCACACGCGGCACAGGCCGAACTTGCGGTAGACGGAGTGCGGCCGGCCGCAGCGCTGGCAACGCGTGTACGCGCGCACAGCGAACTTCGGCTTGCGGGCCGCCTTAGCGATCAGGGCCTTCTTCGCCACGGTCAGTTCTCCTTGAACGGGAAGCCGAGGTGACGAAGGAGGGCACGACCCTCGTCGTCGTTGGTCGCCGTGGTGACCACGGTGATGTCCATGCCCCGGACCCGGTCGATCTTGTCCTGGTCGATCTCGTGGAACATGACCTGCTCCGTGAGACCGAAGGTGTAGTTGCCACGGCCGTCGAACTGCTTCGGCGACAGACCACGGAAGTCACGGATACGCGGCAGCGCGAGCGACAGCGTACGGTCCAGGAACTCCCACATGCGGTCACCGCGGAGGGTGACGTGGCAGCCGATCGGCTGACCCTCGCGCAGCTTGAACTGCGCGATGGACTTCCGGGCCTTGGTGACGGCCGGCTTCTGGCCCGTGATCGTGGTGAGGTCGCGAATGGCGCCATCGATCAGCTTGGAGTCGCGGGCGGCGTCGCCCACACCCATGTTGACCACGATCTTGACGAGACCGGGGATCTGCATGACGTTCTCGTACGAGAACTCTTCACGCAGCTTGCCCGCGATCTCCTCGCGGTAGCGCAGCTTGAGGCGCGGTGCGGTGGTGGTAGTCATCAGATGTCCTCACCGGTCCGCTTGGCAACGCGGATCTTGTTGCCCTCGTCGTCAAAGCGGTAGCCGACGCGGGTAACGACCTTCTTGCCGTCCTTCTCCACAACCAGCTGAACGTTGCTGACGTGGATCAGGGCCTCGGTCGTCACAATGCCACCGGTCTGCGAACCGCGAGCGGTCTGACCGGCCTTGGTGTGCTTCTTGACCCGGTTGACACCCTCGACCAGGACACGGTTCTCGCGGGGCACGGCCAGAATGACCTTGCCCTGCTTGCCCTTGTCCTTACCGGTGATGACCTGAACCAGGTCGCCCTTCTTGATCTTCATGCTTACAGCACCTCCGGCGCGAGCGAGATGATCTTCATGAACTTCTTCTCGCGCAGCTCACGGCCCACCGGGCCGAAGATACGGGTGCCACGAGGGTCGCCGTCGTTCTTGAGAATGACAGCGGCGTTCTCGTCGAAGCGGATGTACGAGCCGTCCTGGCGGCGGCGCTCCTTGACGGTGCGAACGATGACAGCCTTGACGACGTCACCCTTCTTCACGTTGCCGCCGGGGATCGCGTCCTTGACGGTGGCGACGATGACGTCGCCGATGCCCGCGTAGCGGCGACCCGAGCCACCGAGAACACGGATGGTGAGAATTTCCTTCGCACCCGTGTTGTCGGCGACGCGCAGTCGCGACTCCTGCTGGATCACGTCTATCTCCTGATCGTCTGCCGGTTCCCGGCAGGGGCACCGAAATGCCCCTGCCGAGCCTGGCGGAACTGCCCTGAGGGAAACCCCTCAGGGGTTTTTACTTGGCCTTCTCGAGGATCTCGACGATGCGCCAGCGCTTGCTCGCCGACAGCGGACGCGTCTCCATGATGAGGACGCGGTCGCCGACGCCTGCGGCGTTGGACTCGTCGTGAGCCTTGAGCTTGTTCGTACGGCGGATGACCTTGCCGTACAGCGCGTGCTTGACGCGGTCCTCGACAGCGACGACGACAGTCTTGTCCATCTTGTCGCTGACGACGAGACCCTCACGGGTCTTGCGGAAGCCGCGGTCGGTGTTGGTCTCAGTCACAGTCTTCTCGCTCATCAGGCGCTCTCCACCGTCTCGATGCCCAGCTCGCGCTCACGCATCAGGGTGTAGATCCGGGCGATGTCCTTACGGACGGACTTGAGCCGGCCGTGGTTCTCGAGCTGTCCGGTCGCCGCCTGGAAGCGGAGGTTGAACAGTTCTTCCTTGGCCTCACGGAGCTTGGCGACGAGGTCCTCGTCGTTCAGCTCGCGCAGCTCAGTCGCCTTCGTACCGGCCACCATCACGACTCACCTGCCTCGCGCCGAACAATCCGGCACTTCATCGGAAGCTTGTGAGCAGCGCGGGTGAGCGCCTCACGAGCAATCTTCTCGTTCGGGTAGGACAGCTCGAACATGACCCGGCCCGGGTGCACGTTCGCGATCCACCACTCGGGAGAACCCTTACCGGAACCCATGCGGGTCTCGGCGGGCTTCTTCGTCAGCGGACGGTCCGGGTAGATGTTGATCCAGACCTTGCCGCCACGCTTGATGTGGCGGGTCATCGCGATACGAGCAGCCTCGATCTGGCGGTTCGTCACGTAGGCCGGGGTCAGCGCCTGGATGCCGTACTCGCCGAATGCGACCTCAGTGCCACCCTTCGCCATACCGCGGCGCTTGGGGTGGTGCTGCTTGCGGTGCTTGACCCTACGAGGGATCAGCATTTCGGTCAGGCCTCCGTTCCGGTGCTCTCAGCCGGAGCAGCGGCGGCGGGAGCGTCGGCCTTGGGGGCCTCTGCTGCCGGTGCGCCCTGCTGCGGCTTGCGGCCGCGGCCGCCACGCTCGCCACCACGACCACCACGGCCACCGGCCGGACGGTCGGCCGCGCCGCCACCACGGGCCGGGCGGTTACCCGCACGGGCCGCGGCGTTCTCGGCACGGACCTCGGCGATGTTCTTGACGTCGCCCTTGTAGATCCAGACCTTCACGCCGATACGGCCGAAGGTGGTCTTGGCCTCGAAGAAGCCGTAGTCCACGTTCGCGCGCAGCGTGTGCAGCGGCACACGACCCTCGCGGTAGAACTCGGACCGGGACATCTCGGCGCCGCCGAGACGGCCACCACACTGGATCTTGATGCCCTTGGCGCCGGCCTTCATCGTGCCCTGCATGCTCTTACGCATGGCGCGACGGAAGGAGACGCGGGAGGAGAGCTGCTCGGCAACGGCCTGAGCAACCAGCTGAGCGTCCATCTCGGGGTTCTTGACCTCGAGGATGTTCAGCTGGACCTGCTTGCCCGTGAGCTTCTCGAGGTCGCCGCGGATGCGGTCGGCCTCGGCGCCACGGCGGCCGATGACGATGCCCGGACGTGCGGTGTGGATGTCCACACGCACGCGGTCACGGGTGCGCTCGATCTCAACCTTCGAGATGCCGGCGCGCTCCATGCCGGACGTCATCATCCTGCGGATGGCGACGTCTTCCTTGACGTAGTCCTTGTACAGCTTGTCGGCGTACCAACGGGACTTGAAGTCCGTGGTGATGCCGAGCCGGAACCCGTGCGGGTTTACCTTCTGGCCCATTACCGGGAACCTTCCTTGCTGCTGACGACCACGGTGATGTGGCTGGTCCGCTTGCGGATCCGGTAGGCACGGCCCTGAGCACGCGGACGGAACCGCTTCAGGGTCGGGCCCTCGTCGACGTACGCCTCGCTGATGACCAGCGAGGAGGCGTCCGTGTGGTCGTAGTTGTGCGCAGCGTTGGCAATGGCGCTGTCAAGCACCTTGCCGACCGGCACGCTCGCGGCCTGCGCGGCGAAACGCAGGACCGCCTGAGCCTCCGTGGCATCCATGCCACGGATAAGGTCCACCACGCGGCGGGCCTTCATGGGCGTGACGCGGATGTACCGCGCCTGGGCCCTGGCTTCCATGGTTGTCCCTTCGGTGTCGTTCATAGTCATCGCACCCCGCCTTAGCGGCGCTTCGACTTGCGGTCGTCCTTGACGTGGCCGCGGAAGGTGCGGGTCGGCGCAAACTCGCCGAGCTTGTGGCCGACCATCGACTCGGTGACGAACACCGGGACGTGAATCTTGCCGTTGTGCACCGCGATGGTGTGACCCAGCATGCTGGGAATGATCATCGAGCGCCGGGACCAGGTCTTGATGACGTTCTTGGTGCCAGCTTCGTTCTGGACGTCCACCTTCTTTACGAGGTGTCCGTCGACGAAGGGCCCCTTCTTGAGACTGCGCGGCATCTAAACCCGCTCCTAGCGCTTCTTGTTCGACTTGCGGCGGCGGACGATGTACTTGCTCGATGCCTTCTTCGGCGAGCGAGTACGACCTTCCTTCTGACCCCACGGGCTGACCGGGTGACGACCACCGGAAGTCTTGCCCTCACCACCACCGTGCGGGTGGTCAACGGGGTTCATCGCGACACCACGAACGGTCGGGCGGACGCCCTTCCAGCGCATGCGGCCGGCCTTGCCCCAGTTGATGTTCGACTGCTCGGCGTTGCCGACCTCGCCAATCGTGGCGCGGCAGCGGGCGTCGACCAGGCGGATTTCACCGGAAGGCATACGAAGGTGGGCCATCGTGCCCTCCTTCGCCAGCAGCTGCACGGAGGCACCCGCGGAACGGGCGAACTTCGCGCCGCCGCCGGGCCGCAGCTCGATGGCGTGGATGGTCGTACCGACCGGGATGTTGCGCAGCGCCAGGTTGTTGCCGGGCTTGATGTCGGCGCCAGGGCCGTTCTCAATCCGGTCACCCTGCGTGAGCCCACGCGGTGCGATGATGTAGCGCTTCTCGCCGTCTGCGTAGTGCAGAAGCGCGATGCGCGCGGTGCGGTTCGGGTCGTACTCGATGTGCGCGACCTTGGCCGGCACGCCGTCCTTGTCGTGACGACGGAAGTCGATCACGCGGTAGGCGCGCTTGTGTCCGCCACCCTGGTGGCGAACGGTGATCCGACCGGCGTTGTTACGGCCGCCCTTGCTGTGCAGGGGGCGAACCAGCGACTTCTCCGGCGTGGACCGCGTGATCTCGACAAAGTCGGCGACGGAGGAGCCACGGCGGCCCGGCGTCGTCGGCTTGTACTTGCGGATTCCCATTTCTCAGTCCTCGTCCGATTCCGGACGACTCGACCTCCGTCAGGAGGTCGGGCCGCCGAAGATGTCGATACGGTCGCCCTCGGCGAGGGTCACGATGGCGCGCTTCGTGTCGGAGCGCTTGCCGAAGCCGGTCTTGGTGCGCTTGCGCTTGCCCTGCCGGTTGATCGTGTTGACCCCGGTGACCTTGACCCCGAAGACCGCCTGAACGGCCTGCTTGATCTGGGTCTTGTTGGAGCCGGGCGCGACGATGAACGTGTACTTGTTCTCGTCGAGCAGCGCGTAGCTCTTCTCGGACACAACCGGCTTGACGAGTACGTCACGCGGGTCCGTGAAGGTCTTGCTGGTTACGGTCGCCTCAGCCATCAGACGTCGCTCCCTTCGGTCTCATCGGCCTTGGTGGGGCCAGACACGAAAGACTCGAAAGCAGCCTTGGTGAAGACCACGTCGTCAGAGACGAGCACGTCGTACGTGTTCAGCTGGCCCGGCTCCAGGAGGTGCACCTGGGGCAGGTTGCGGGCGGAGAGCCACGCGGCCTCGTCCGAACGCTCGGCGACCAGGAGCACGTGCTTGCGCTCGCTGACCTTGCCCAGCAGGTTCTTCGCGGCCTTCGTGGACACAACCGCACCCTCGACCACGTCGGAGACGACGTGGATACGAGCGTTGCGGGCCCGGTCGGTCAGGGCGCCACGCAGAGCGGCGGCCTTCATCTTCTTGGGCGTGCGCTGCGAGTAGTCACGCGGCTGCGGGCCGTGAACGACGCCACCGCCTGCGAACTGCGGGGCGCGGGTCGAACCCTGACGGGCGCGGCCGGTGCCCTTCTGGCGGTAGGGCTTCCTGCCGCCACCACGGACTTCGCCGCGACGCTTGGTCTTGTGCGTGCCCTGACGGGCAGCGGCCAGCTGTGCGACAACGACCTGGTGGATCAGCGGAATGCTGACCTTGGCATCGAAGATCTCCGCGGGGAGTTCGACGGTACCGGCCTTGTCGCCTGCCGGCGTAAGGATGTCAATGGTGCTCATCGGTTCCTCAAACCCCCTTGGCCGCGGTACGGACCAGGACGAGGCCACCGTTGGGGCCGGGGACGGCGCCCTTGATGAGCAGCAGACCCTTCTCGGCGTCAACGGCGTGGACGGTCAGGTTCTGGGTGGTGACCCGCTCGTTGCCCATACGACCCGCCATGCGCATGCCCTTGAAGACACGGCCGGGGGTGGCACAGCCACCGATGGAACCAGGCTTGCGGTGCACGCGGTGGGCACCGTGCGAAGCCTTGCCACCGGCGAAGTTGTGACGCTTCATGACACCGGCGAAGCCCTTGCCCTTGCTCTTGCCCGTGACGTCAACCTTGACGCCGGACTCGAACACCTCGGCAGTGATCTCCTGGCCGAGCGTGTACTCGCTGGCGTCGGAGGTACGGAGCTCCACCAGGTGGCGGCGCGGGGTCACGTCGGCCTTGGCGAAGTGGCCCTTGAGGGGCTTGTTCACCTTGCGAGGGTCGATCTCGCCGAAGGCGATCTGGACCGACTCGTAGCCGTCGGAGTCATTCGTGCGGACCTGGGTCACGACATTAGGCCCGGCCTTGACGACGGTCACCGGGACAACCCGGTTGTTCTCGTCCCAGACCTGGGTCATGCCGAGCTTCTCGCCCAGGATTCCCTTAATCTGCTTAGCCATCTCCGCGCCCCTCAGAGCTTGATCTCGATGTCAACGCCGGCCGGAAGGTCCAGGCGCATCAGCGAGTCAACGGTCTTGGGGGTCGGGTCGAGGATGTCGATGAGGCGCTTGTGCGTGCGCATCTCGAAGTGCTCGCGAGAATCCTTGTACTTGTGCGGCGACTTGATGACGCAGTACACGTTCTTCTCTGTGGGCAGCGGCACCGGGCCTGCGACCGACGCACCAGTGCGAGTCACCGTCTCGACGATCTTCTTCGCCGAAGAGTCGATGACCTCGTGGTCGTAGGCCTTGAGCCGGATGCGGATCTTCTGTCCCGCCATGGCTACCTAGTAGTCCTGTTCTCTCGTAACGCTCTGGGACCCGGGGGCTGTCTTTGCCAGCACTGCTCTTCTCCGACCCACGCGGTCGGGCGTGTCGCATCCTCGCCAGTAAGAAATCCCGAAGGTTTTCCCTGCTGTAGGGGATGCGGTCCGCGACCGCAAGCCGGGGGAGAACGCCCACCGGGTGCCTGGCTTCAGCCCCGCTGACACTTCCCGAAAGATTCCCGTACGTCCGCTCCAGCGCTGCCCAGAGGGCAGTTGGGGCGACGAGTACTGTGGGACTCGCTTCCGGTCCTCCCGACGGGAGGCGCGCAGCATCGGCACTCAACCGAGCAACCCCGACAGTCTGCCATACGGGGCACAGCCCACGCCAATCGGGCGCAGAAGATTACCCCGTGCGTGACGTAGGTCAAACCCAGGGCTACACCCGGGCGCGCCGCACCGCCCACCACCCGTGCTCTCGAACGCCACGACGCACGGCCTCGTACGAGGCGGGACTTCCGTCTCACGCTCACCATCACGGCCGCCGACACGCTCCGTATCGAGGTGACCGACGCACGCGGTGACCGGTTGCCCACGATTCAGGCGTCCGGCGACGGGGCCGGTGCCCTGCAAGACGGTGTGGGCCGAGACGGGCCTCTGAACCGGGTCGCGGGCTGTCGCGACCCGGTGAGCCGCGTCGTGGGGCCGCACGACGTCTGAAAACATTCAATCCCCGGGAGCAAAAGACCCCTCCCAACCCCACCTACCTCCCGTCACTCACACGGGTGGTCTCCGCCAACTGGGCTGGCGTCCATGCCTGTTGGCTGGCATATGCTCGCCGCGACAACCCCAGACATGCGACGGCCCCCGGCCGGGACGGCCATCCCGAACGAGGGCCTGACCAACGAGGAAGCGAACCCCTTCCCGATGGATGTTCAGCACCTTAGCGCGCGCTCGCGCGCCTCGTCCGGTGTTCGCCGGGCCGCCGTCCGTTCCGGCGTCGTACACGCCAACACCCGGCACACCAGCCGCTACACCGTCGTCGGCAATCACCTCAGCCAGCACCGTGAGCTGACCCTCGTCGCGATCGGACTCGCCGTACACATCCAGTCACTGCCCGCCGGGGCCCGTATCGGCATCAAGTTCCTCGCGGCGCGGTTCCCGGAGAGCGAGGCCCGTATCGCCTCCGCGCTGCGCGAGCTGGAGGCTTGCGGGTACTTGGAACGTTCGCGGGAGCGGCTGCCCAATGGGCGCATCGTCACCCGTACGGTGTCCTGCAACCAGCCGGGGGCACGACCCGCCGCCGCTGCCCCGCCACGGGCCCGGCGGCCGAAGGCGCCCCGGCCCGCGCCCGTCGACGTACCGGCGGGGCAGGAAGTCACGGCGTACCCCTGGCCGGAGCTCGTCGACGTACCACCGGAGCAGGAACCGGCTCCCGAGCCCGACACGGACTCCGCCCCCGCGCCGCACCGCGCCCCGCCGCCGCCACTCCCCGTGCCCCTCACCCAGGACCCGGTACGCGACCAGGCCGCCCGCGACCTCCTCGCCGGGCTGCGCCGGGACGACCCGCGCCTGACGCTCGCCGAGCGGGACGTGCACCGGCTGGCTCCCGGCGTCGCCACCTGGCTGGAGCTCAACACCGCGCCCGAGGCGGTGCAGCAGGCGCTGCGCGCCAACCTCCCGGAGCAGCTGGCCAGCCCGGCGGGGCTGATCGCGCACCGGCTGACCGCGCTGCTGCCGGGCCCGCTCCCGGCCGAGCCCGTCGTCGTACGGCCGGATCCCTTCCAGGACTGCGAGGGCTGCGACCGCCCGTTCCGGGCGCCGGAGCCGGGGCGCTGCCGCGACTGCCGCACAGGCATGACGGGGGCTGCCTAGCATGAGGGTGAACTGACCAGCGGGAGATTCGAGATCACCAAGGAAGACGGAGCAGCTGCCCCGCTACCCGAAGGGACCAGCGCCCTCACCGCTCACAGCCGGTTGGCGCGCCGGCGTCGCTTGATTACGACGTAGCCCACGGTCAGAGCGGCGGCGACGGCCGTCAGACCGAGGCCGAGTGCGGTCTCGGCATTACTGCTGCCGCCTTCGACGGTGCTTCCGGTGCCGCCCCTGACCCCAAGACTCGGGGACACGGTGGGCTGAACGGGTGCCGCTGTGGTGGCTGGAGCGGTGGCGGTGGTGGCCGGGGCCACGGGCGGCGCTGTGGTCGTGGTGGTAACCGTGGCCGTGGCCGGCGGCGGGGGCACAGCCGTGGCTGTGCCGATTTCACCCCTGCTGGGCAGCGCCTCGCAGGCCATCCGGTCGTCGTCCCCCGGGTCCTCGTCCAGCCGGTACGGGTCGCTGGGGTCCCGGTCGAACTCCGCCTGCGCCTCCTCCTGGAAGGTGAAGTCGCTGCAGTCGAGGTCGGGCTGCGCATGCGCGACGCCGGACAACGGGGCGGAGGCGGCGGCAGCCAGCACCAGGGCCGCTGCGGCAGTGCGAAGGTTCATTTCTCGAACGTAAGCAGGGTGATCATTCCCTGCCACTCGACCGCGATCACGACACCGGTGAACCGGGTTGCCCGGCCGGGCAACCCCGACGTCCCGACAGCCGTCTAGACCAGCGCGGCCCGGACCAGGGGGTGGGTCGCCGCCTTCAGTGATCGACGGGGTGCACGCGCGGCGCGAGAAACGCCCGTTGCGGGGGAAGCGGACGGAGCGCGGGTCTTGGGGAGCATGAACGAAGGCGGCCGCGTGCCCGGACGCTCTGGAGAGGGTGGGCTCGGGGCCGGCCCCGGCAGGCGCGTCGTGATCACCTCGGCCGCCGCCGTCACCGCCGGGCTGGCCGTCTCCTCCTGCTCGGTCCCCGCTCCCCGCCGCAAGGGCCCCGCGCCCGACCCCCTGCCGGGCAAGCGCATATCCAGCCCCCGGCACGCACTGCTGATGCAGATACTCGCGCACCCGGACGACGACCTGTACTTCATGAACCCGGACACCCGGCAGACGCTGGACTCCGGCGTCCCCCTGGTCTGCGTGTACGTCACGGCCGGCGAGGCCAACGGCGTCAACCGGATACCGGGCGCGGGACCGCAGCCGGCCGACCGGACGGCGTACTCCTCCGCTCGCCATCAGGGACTGCGTCAGGCGTACGCCGTCCTCCTGGGGCTCCCCCGGTTCACCAAGTGGCAGAAGTCCGTCACCACCCTGCGCGGGGACCACCGCGCCGAGCTCAACACACTCGTGAACGGCGGCCGCCGGGTCGAGCTGATCTTCCTCAACCTGGCCATGCACACCACATGGGGGCGGATGGGCCTGCCCAGCCTCTGGGAAGCGCGCGGCCTGTCACTGCGCACCGTCGTGGCCGACGACTCGCCGCTGCAGAAGGCCGGCTCGTACGACTACGACGGGCTCATCGACGTACTCGCGGGGCTGATGGAGCAGTACCGGCCCACGGTCGTGCAGACCCTCGATCCCGACCCCGACATCCAGCACAGCGACGAGGCCACCCGTCGCCGCGACAGCGAGCAGCCCGGGTACTCGGACCACGCGGATCACACCGCCGTCGCCTCCTTCGCCTGGGCCGCGATGATCCGACGGATCGCCGAGGCCACCGAGGGCGGCGGTGAGGTGCCGGGCTTCGTCGCCACGGCGTACCGCGGCTACTACAACCGGCACTGGCCGAAGAACCTCCCCGCGCAGGTGGTCCGGGAGAAGGCCGCGCACCTCGTTCCGTACGGCGGCGCTCCCGACTGGGAGTGCGGGAACCCGGCGGGCTGCGGCGACTACAACGTCGGTGGCGACCGCCCCCTCACCAACCGCAAGGGCTGGGTCCGCTCCACGCACTACCGCTACCCCGGCGCCCGCCCGGTCGTCGCCACCGGCCCCGACGGGCGGCTGACGGCGTACGGCGTGCTGGGTCTGCGCGTCGTGCGCCGGCGCGAGACGGCGCCCGGCAGCGCCGTGTGGGGCGCGCCGGACGACCTCGGCGGCGGGCCACTCGCGCCCGCGCTCGGCGCGGCCACGCTCGCGGACGGCCGGCAGTTGCTCTTCGGCCTGCGCTTCTCCGCGCTCGCCGGTCATGGCGCGGCCAATACGCGCGAGATCGTACTGCTCGAACAGCGCGCACCCGGCGGTCGGTTCGGCGCCTGGACCGGTCTCGGCAATCCGGAGAAGCGCCACGACCGGGGCCGCCGCATCGGCTCCCCCGTCGCGGTGACGGCCCCCGACGGCCGAGTCCACCTCTTCGTACGGAACGCGGACAAGGGCATCAGTACGCGCGTCCGCAGCGCGGCCGGCCGCTGGAACGCCTGGCGCGACCTCGGCGGCGGCGAGATCCAGGACGGCCTGGCCACGGCGGTGGACGGCGACGGCCGCGTCCATGTCTTCGCCGCCGGCCACGAGACCGTGCACCACTGGACGCAGGGCACCCCGGGCCGCCCGATGGCCCCCGGCCCGGCCACGGGCCTGCCCACTCCGGGCGGCTCCCCCACCGCGTTCGCCGCACCCGACGGCGGCATAGACCTGGTCTACCGACGCCCGGCCACCGCCCGCCTGACGACCGCACGGGTGGGCGGCAGCAGCCCGGTACGGCTGCGCTTCCACGGTTACGGCGCGGTGGGCGCCGCGTCGGCACCGGCGGGCCCGGTCCTCCTGGGCCGGGACCGGAAGGGCCAGGTGCAGCTGCTGGCGGAGGGCCGCCTGATACGCCGCAAGGACGCCGTCTCAGCCCTGGAGGGCCCCACTCTCCACCTCGGCCCGAAGGGCCCGGTAGTGGTCGGCCTGGGCCCGGACGCGACACCGTGGCTCTGGCGCCCCTAGGAGGGCTGCCACGCACGACAGAAGGGCCCCCGCACCGCCGCGAACGACGGAGCAGGGGCCCTTCTTGGTGCTCGTTCAGGAGCAACCAGGTCAAGCCGGCAAATTACTTGCTGATCTTGGTGACCTGGCCGGCGCCCACGGTCCGGCCACCCTCACGGATGGCGAACTTCAGGCCCTCCTCCATGGCGACCGGCTGAATCAGCGAGACCGTCATGATGGTGTTGTCGCCCGGCATGACCATCTCGGTGCCCTCGGGGAGGGTAACGACGCCGGTCACGTCAGTCGTACGGAAGTAGAACTGCGGGCGGTAGTTGTTGAAGAAGGGGGTGTGACGACCACCCTCGTCCTTCGACAGGATGTAGGCCTGGGCCTCGAACTCGGTGTGCGGCGTAACCGAACCGGGCTTGATGATGACCTGGCCGCGCTCGACGTCCTCGCGCTTGATGCCACGGAGGAGCAGACCGACGTTCTCACCGGCCTGGCCCTCGTCGAGCAGCTTGCGGAACATCTCGATGCCGGTGACCGTGGTGGTGGTCTTCTCGGTCTTGATACCGACGATGTCGACGGTCTCGTTGACCTTGAGGATGCCACGCTCGATACGGCCGGTGACGACCGTGCCACGACCGGTGATCGTGAAGACGTCCTCGATCGGCATCAGGAACGGCTTGTCGACGTCGCGCTCGGGCTGCGGGATCGACTCGTCGACGGCCTTCATCAGGTCGAGGACGGTCTGGCCCCACTCCTTGTCGCCCTCGAGCGCCTTGAGCGCCGAGACCTTGACGACCGGGAGGTCGTCGCCCGGGAACTCGTACTCGGAGAGGAGCTCACGAACCTCGAGCTCGACGAGCTCCAGGATCTCCTCGTCGTCCACCATGTCGGCCTTGTTGAGGGCGACGACGATGTACGGCACGCCTACCTGGCGGGCCAGGAGCACGTGCTCCTTGGTCTGCGGCATCGGGCCGTCGGTGGCCGCGACCACGAGGATGGCGCCGTCCATCTGCGCCGCACCCGTGATCATGTTCTTGATGTAGTCCGCGTGACCGGGGCAGTCGACGTGCGCGTAGTGACGCGACTCCGTCTGGTACTCGACGTGCGCGATCGAGATCGTGATACCGCGCTGGCGCTCCTCGGGAGCCTTGTCGATCTGGTCGAAGGCCGAGGCCTCGTTCAGGTCGGGGAACGCGTCGTGCAGCACCTTGGTAATCGCCGCGGTCAGCGTCGTCTTACCGTGGTCAATGTGACCAATGGTGCCGATGTTGACGTGCGGCTTAGTCCGCTCGAACTTTGCCTTCGCCACTGGGTCCTCCTGCGGAGTGGTTCTGTACGCCTTGCTTCATCGGCGCCAGGTGATCTTTGCTGGGATGCCGACCGCCGGGGGTTTCCCATACGGGTCGCGGGGGAAAGCCCCCGGCGGTCGGGTCAAGCCTAAAGCGTCAACTCGGGGGAGTTACTCGCCCTTGGCCTTCGCGATGATCTCCTCGGCGACGTTCCGCGGAACCTCGGCGTAGGAGTCGAACTGCATCGAGTAGCTTGCGCGACCCGAGGTCTTGCTGCGGAGGTCTCCGACGTAGCCGAACATCTCCGAGAGAGGCACGAGGCCCTTCACGACGCGAGCGCCGCTGCGCTCCTCCATGGCCTGAATCTGGCCACGGCGGGAGTTGAGGTCGCCGATGACTTCGCCCATGTAGTCCTCGGGCGTGGTGACCTCGACGGCCATCATCGGCTCGAGGAGTACGGGAGATGCCTTGCGGGCACCTTCCTTGAACGCCTGCGAACCGGCGATCTTGAAGGCGAGCTCCGAGGAGTCGACCTCGTGGTAACCACCGTCGAGAAGGGTGACGCGGACGCCCACCATCTCGTAGCCGGCCAGGATGCCGAACTGCATGGCTTCCTGCGCGCCCGCGTCCACCGACGGGATGTACTCCCTGGGGATGCGGCCACCGGTGACCTTGTTGACGAACTCGTACGAGGCGTCGCCACCCTCGATGGGCTCAAGGGCGATCTGCACCTTCGCGAACTGGCCGGTACCACCAGTCTGCTTCTTGTGCGTGTAGTCGATACGCTCGACGGTCTTGCGAATCGTCTCGCGGTAAGCGACCTGGGGCTTGCCGACATTCGCCTCGACGCGGAATTCGCGCTTCATGCGGTCGACGAGCACCTCGAGGTGAAGCTCGCCCATACCACCGATGATGGTCTGGCCGGTCTCCTCGTCCGAGTGCACCTGGAAGGAGGGGTCCTCCTCCGCGAGCCGCTGGATGGCAACACCCAGCCGCTCCTGGTCACCCTTGGACTTGGGCTCGATCGCGACCTGAATGACCGGCGCCGGGAAGTCCATGGACTCCAGGATCACCGGGTTCTTGTCGTCGCACAGCGTCTCACCGGTGGTGGTCTGCTTCAGACCCATGACGGCGACGATGTCACCGGCACCCACCGAGGGGATCTCCTCACGCTTGTTCGCGTGCATGCGGTAGATCTTGCCGATGCGCTCCTTCTTGCCCTTCACCGAGTTCAGCACCGCGGTGCCGGCCTCGAGGCGACCGGAGTAGATCCGGACGAAGGTGAGCTTGCCCAGGTGCGGGTCGCTCGCGATCTTGAAGGCAAGGCCGGAGAACGGCTCCTCGTCCGACGGCTGACGCTTGACGACCTTCTCCGGGTCCTTGACGTCGTGGCCCTCAATGGCCTCGACGTCCAGGGGAGACGGCAGGTAGCGAACAACGGCGTCGAGCAGGGGCTGGACGCCCTTGTTCTTGAACGCGGTACCGCAGAACACCGGGGAGACGGTGACGGAGTCGGCACTGCCCTTGGAGGCCAGAGTGATACGACGGATGGCGGCGTACAGCTGCTCCTCGGTCGGCTCCTGGCCGTCGAGGTACATCTCCATCATCTCGTCGTCGTGCTCGGAAACAGCCTCGAGGAGCTTGCCGCGCCACTCGTCGGCAGCCTCGACGTGCGTCGCCGGGATGTCGACGATGTCGTACGCCTCGCCCTTGGCCGCCTCGGCGGACCAGACGAAGGCCTTCATCGTCACGAGGTCGACAACACCCTGGAAGTCGGCCTCGGCGCCGATCGGCAGTTGCATGACCAGCGGAACCGCACCGAGGCGGTCGACGATCATGTCGACGCAGCGGTGGAACTCGGCGCCGGTACGGTCGAGCTTGTTGACGAAGCAGATACGCGGCACGCCGTAGCGGTCCGCCTGACGCCAGACAGTCTCGGACTGGGGCTCGACGCCCGCCACACCGTCGAACACGGTGACGGCACCGTCGAGGACGCGGAGCGAACGCTCCACCTCGACGGTGAAGTCGACGTGACCGGGGGTGTCAATGATGTTGATCGTGTGATCAACTTCATTGAGCGGCCAGTGGCAGGTCGTCGCGGCAGACGTGATCGTGATGCCGCGCTCCTGCTCCTGCTCCATCCAGTCCATCGTGGCTGCGCCGTCGTGGACTTCACCGATCTTGTAAGACACACCGGTGTAGAAGAGGATCCGCTCGGTGGTGGTCGTCTTGCCCGCGTCGATGTGGGCCATGATCCCAATGTTGCGGACCTTGGCCAGGTCAAGCGAAGTGGTGGCCATAAGGCTCAATCTTCTCTCGGTCTCGAGGTGGGTAGCGACTACCAGCGGTAGTGCGCGAAGGCCTTGTTGGACTCGGCCATCTTGTGGGTGTCCTCACGCTTCTTGACGGCAGCGCCAAGACCGTTGGAGGCGTCGAGCAGCTCGTTCATGAGGCGCTCGGTCATGGTCTTCTCGCGGCGGGCGCGGGAGTAACCCACGACCCAGCGCAGCGCGAGGGTGGCCGCACGACCGGGCTTGACCTCGATCGGCACCTGGTACGTCGCGCCACCGACACGGCGGGACTTGACCTCGAGCGAGGGCTTGACGTTCTCAAGCGCGCGCTTCAGCGTGATGACCGGGTCGTTGCCGGTCTTCTCGCGGAGGCCTTCCATGGCGCCGTACACAATGCGCTCGGCGGTGGAACGCTTGCCGTCAAGCAGAAGCTTGTTGATAAGCGACGTGACAAGAGGAGAGCTGTAGACCGGGTCAATGATGACCGGGCGCTTCGGGGCGGGGCCCTTACGAGGCATTCTTACTTCTCCTTCTTGGCGCCGTAGCGGCTGCGGGCCTGCTTGCGGTTCTTGACACCCTGGGTGTCGAGCGAACCGCGGATGATCTTGTAGCGAACACCCGGCAGGTCCTTCACACGGCCACCACGCACGAGCACAATGGAGTGCTCCTGCAGGTTGTGTCCCTCACCCGGGATGTAAGCAGTAACTTCGATCCCGCTGGTCAGACGCACACGCGCGACCTTACGCAGGGCCGAGTTCGGCTTCTTCGGGGTGGTCGTGAACACTCGCGTGCAGACGCCGCGACGCTGAGGGGAACCCTCAAGTGCGGGCGTCTTGTTCTTCTCGACCTTGTCCTGTCGGCCCTTGCGGACCAGCTGCTGGATCGTAGGCACTACTTCTCCGGTTTCTGTGTGCCGATCACTGTGAAACTAACCTGGAACACCTCCGACCCACGCGGTCGGGTGTGTCGAACACTGGAAGCCCCCACCGAAGCGGAGAAGTCGCAGATTGCGGCGTGTTTTCTTCCTGGCTCCCCGAGCGGACATAAGCACGCGCGCGGCAGCCGGGACACACCCCAGGCACAAGGTCTGACTGTACCTACCTCATCGACTCCGGTCAAAACAAATGCCGTGCACCCCAACACGCCGGACTTCCTGGGGGCGCCGGCCACGCCGAACGCGGCCACAACGCCGAAGGGCGGCCACCCCGTGGGGTGACCGCCCTTCGTCAGACATGCGCCTTACTGGTTGTACGGACCGTAGTCGTAGTCCTCCAGCGGAACGGCCTGGCCGGAGCCGGTACCGAACGGCGAGTAGTCGATGTCGTCGTAGCCGACGGCCGAGTACATCGCGGCCTTGGCCTCCTCGGTGGGCTCCACCCGGATGTTGCGGTAGCGGGACAGACCCGTACCGGCCGGGATGAGCTTACCGATGATGACGTTCTCCTTGAGGCCGATCAGGGAGTCGGACTTGGCGTTGATCGCCGCGTCCGTCAGAACCCTGGTCGTCTCCTGGAAGGACGCCGCCGACAGCCACGACTCGGTCGCCAGCGAGGCCTTGGTGATACCCATCAGCTGCGGACGGCCGGAGGCCGGGTGGCCGCCTTCCGTGACCACACGACGGTTCTCGCCCTCGAAGCGGCCGCGCTCGACGAGCTCGCCCGGAAGCAGCTCGGCGTCGCCCGACTCGATGATCGTCACGCGGCGGAGCATCTGCCGGATGATGATCTCGATGTGCTTGTCGTGGATCGACACACCCTGGCTGTTGTAGACCTTCTGGACTTCGCCGACCAGGTGGACCTGGACCGCGCGCTGACCAAGGATGCGAAGCACGTCGTGCGGGTTGGTGGCACCCACGGTGAGCTTCTGGCCCACCTCGACGTGGTCGCCCTCGCCCACGAGCAGACGGGCACGCTTCGAGATCGGGAACGCCGTCTCGTCGCTGCCGTCGTCCGGGGTGACGACGAGCTTCTTGGTCTTCTCGGTCTCCTCGATACGGATGCGGCCTGCCGCCTCCGAGATCGGGGCGACACCCTTGGGCGTACGAGCCTCGAAGAGCTCGACGACACGGGGCAGACCCTGGGTGATGTCGTCACCGGCCACACCACCGGTGTGGAAGGTACGCATCGTCAGCTGGGTACCGGGCTCACCGATGGACTGGGCGGCGATGATGCCGACCGCCTCACCGATGTCGACCAGCTTGCCGGTGGCGAGCGAGCGTCCGTAGCAGAAGGCACAGGTGCCGACCGCGGACTCGCAGGTCAGGACCGAGCGGGTCTTGACCTCCTCGACGCCGTGCATGAGCAGCTGGTCGATGAGCACGTCACCGAGGTCGACGTTCGCCGGCGCGATGACCTTGCCGTCGATGACGACGTCCTCGGCGAGCATGCGTGCGTACACGCTGGTCTCGACATCGTCCGTCTTGCGCAGGACACCGTCGGCGCCCTTGGCAGCGATCTTCAGCTTGAGGCCGCGGTCGGTGCCACAGTCCTCCTCGCGGATGATCACGTCCTGCGAGACGTCCACCAGACGACGGGTCAGGTAACCCGAGTCGGCGGTACGCAGGGCGGTGTCGGCCAGACCCTTACGGGCACCGTGGGTGGAGATGAAGTACTCCAGCACGGACAGACCCTCACGGAACGACGCCTTGATGGGGCGGGGAATCGTCTCGTTCTTGGCGTTCGACACCAGACCACGCATACCGGCGATCTGACGCATCTGCATCATGTTTCCTCGGGCACCCGAGTCAACCATCATGAAGATGGGGTTCGTCTTGGGGAAGTTCGCGTTCATCGCCTCGGCAACCTCATTGGTCGCCTTGGTCCAGATCGCGATGAGCTCCTGAGTGCGCTCTTCCTTGGTGATGAGACCGCGCTCGTACTGCTTCTGGACCTTCTCGTCCAGCGCCTCGTAGCCCTTGACGATGGCCTTCTTGGCCTCGGGCACGACGACGTCGGAGATGGCCACGGTGACGCCCGAACGGGTCGCCCAGTGGAAGCCGGCCGCCTTCAGGTTGTCGAGCGTCGCCGCCACGATCACCTTGGGGTAGCGCTCCGCCAGGTCGTTGACGATCTCGGAGAGCTGCTTCTTGCCCACCGAGTAGTCGACGAACGGGTAGTCCTCGGGCAGCAGCTCGTTGAAGAGCGCGCGGCCCAGCGTCGTACGAAGACGGAAGCTGTCGCCCTGCTGGAACTCCTGCTCGCCCTCCTCGGCGACCGGCGGCACCCAGCCACGCGGCGGGATGGTGCCCACCGGGAAGCGGATGTCGACCTTGGCCTGGAGCGAGAGCTCGCGGTTGTCGAACGCCATGGTCGCCTCGGCGGTCGAGCCGAAGCTGCGGCCCTCACCGATGACCTTGCGCTCTTCCTCGTCGGTCGTGAGGAAGAAGAGACCGAGAACCATGTCCTGGGTCGGCATGGTGACGGGACGACCGTCGGCCGGCTTCAGGATGTTGTTCGAGGACAGCATCAGGATGCGGGCCTCGGCCTGCGCCTCCGCGGAGAGCGGCAGGTGCACGGCCATCTGGTCACCGTCGAAGTCCGCGTTGAACGCGGTGCAGACGAGCGGGTGGATCTGGATGGCCTTGCCCTCGACCAGCTGCGGCTCGAAGGCCTGGATGCCGAGGCGGTGCAGCGTCGGCGCACGGTTCAGCAGAACCGGGTGCTCGGCGATGACCTCTTCCAGTACGTCGTACACGACCGTGCGGCCGCGCTCGACCATGCGCTTCGCCGACTTGATGTTCTGCGCGTGGTTGAGATCGACCAGGCGCTTCATCACGAACGGCTTGAAGAGCTCCAGCGCCATGGCCTTGGGCAGACCACACTGGTGCAGCTTCAGCTGCGGGCCGACGACGATCACGGAACGCGCGGAGTAGTCCACACGCTTACCGAGAAGGTTCTGACGGAATCGACCCTGCTTGCCCTTGAGCATGTCGCTCAGGGACTTCAGCGGGCGGTTACCGGGACCGGTGACCGGACGGCCACGACGACCGTTGTCGAACAGCGCGTCGACGGCCTCCTGAAGCATGCGCTTCTCGTTGTTCACGATGATCTCGGGAGCACCGAGGTCAAGGAGACGCTTCAGACGGTTGTTGCGGTTGATCACGCGGCGGTACAGGTCGTTCAGGTCGGAGGTCGCGAAGCGGCCACCGTCCAGCTGCACCATCGGACGCAGGTCCGGCGGGATGACCGGCACGCAGTCCAGAACCATGCCCTTGGGGCTGTTGCTGGTCTGCAGGAACGCGGAGACGACCTTGAGGCGCTTGAGCGCACGGGTCTTCTTCTGGCCCTTGCCGGTACGGATGATCTCGCGAAGCCGCTCGGCCTCTTCGTCGAGGTCGAAGGACTCCAGGCGCTT
This sequence comes from Streptomyces sp. TRD_SC_5, assembly GCF_056836825.1. Taxonomy (NCBI): domain Bacteria; kingdom Bacillati; phylum Actinomycetota; class Actinomycetes; order Kitasatosporales; family Streptomycetaceae; genus Streptomyces; species Streptomyces sp. TRD_SC_5. The sequence goes on from NZ_JBWZZS010000001.1 coordinate 2,938,886, forward strand.
CTGCAGAGCAGCGGCGCCCATCGAGCCGTCGAAGTACGTACCGAAGCGGTCGCGCAGTTCGCGGTAGAGCAGCTCGTCGCCCTCGAGGTCCTGGACCTTGAGGTTCTTGAAGCGGCTCCACACCTCGTCGAGACGGTCGATCTCGCGCTGCGCACGGTCGCGCAGCTGCTTCATCTCACGCTCGGCACCTTCGCGCACCTTGCGGCGTACGTCGGCCTTGGCGCCCTCGGCCTCGAGCTCGGCCAGGTCGGTCTCGAGCTTCTTGGCGCGGGCTTCGAGGTCGGAGTCGCGACGGTTCTCGACCTGCTGACGCTCTACGGAGACGTGTGCCTCCAGCGACGGCAGGTCACGCGTGCGGCGCTCCTCGTCCACGAACGTGATCATGTACGCGGCGAAGTAGATGACCTTCTCGAGGTCCTTCGGCGCGAGGTCCAGCAGGTAGCCAAGGCGCGACGGGACGCCCTTGAAGTACCAGATGTGGGTGACGGGTGCGGCCAGCTCAATGTGGCCCATCCGCTCACGACGCACCTTGGCGCGAGTGACCTCGACGCCGCAGCGCTCGCAGATGATGCCCTTGAAGCGGACACGCTTGTACTTACCGCAGTAGCACTCCCAGTCCCGGGTCGGGCCGAAGATCTTCTCGCAGAAGAGTCCGTCCTTCTCGGGCTTGAGCGTGCGGTAGTTGATGGTCTCCGGCTTCTTCACTTCGCCGTGCGACCAGGTCCGGATGTCGTCCGCGGTGGCGAGGCCGATCCGCAGCTCGTCGAAGAAGTTGACGTCGAGCACTTGTCGTCAATCCCTCTTTCGGGGTCGAGAGTCAATCATGGTCTGAACGGGTCCGGGGAGAGCCGGCCGCTGCGGTGAAGCAGCGGCCGGACAACCCGTCAGACCTCTTCGACGCTGCTCGGCTCGCGCCGGGACAGGTCGATACCGAGCTCTTCCGCAGCGCGGAAGACGTCCTCGTCGGTGTCGCGCATCTCGATGGACATGCCGTCCGAGGACAGCACCTCCACGTTGAGGCACAGGGACTGCATCTCCTTGATGAGCACCTTGAAGGACTCGGGGATGCCGGGCTCAGGAATGTTCTCGCCCTTGACGATGGCCTCGTAGACCTTCACGCGGCCGGTGACGTCGTCGGACTTGATGGTCAGCAGTTCCTGGAGGGCGTAAGCGGCGCCATAAGCTTCGAGCGCCCACACCTCCATCTCACCGAAGCGCTGGCCACCGAACTGGGCCTTACCACCCAGCGGCTGCTGGGTGATCATCGAGTACGGACCGGTCGAACGAGCGTGCAGCTTGTCGTCGACCAGGTGGTGGAGCTTGAGGATGTACATGTAGCCGACCGAGACCGGCTCCGGGAAAGGCTCACCCGAGCGGCCGTCGAACAGGTTGGCCTTGCCCGAGGGCTGCACCATCCTGTTGCCGTCGCGGTTCGGGATCGTGGACTCGAAGAGACCCGAGATCTCGTCCTCGCGCGCACCGTCGAAGACCGGGGTGGCGACGTTGGTACCGGGGGCGACCTCGTCGGCCCCGATCACCTTCAGACGCTCCATCCAGTCCTCGCCGCCCTCGACCTTCCAGCCCTGACTGGCGAGCCAGCCCAGGTGGATTTCGAGGACCTGTCCCGGGTTCATTCGGGACGGGACACCCAGCGGGTTCAGGATGATGTCGACCGGGGTGCCGTCCTCCAGGAACGGCATGTCCTCGATCGGCAGGATCTTCGAGATGACGCCCTTGTTGCCGTGACGGCCGGCGAGCTTGTCACCATCGGTGATCTTGCGCTTCTGCGCGACGTAGACGCGAACCAGCTGGTTCACACCCGGCGGCAGCTCGTCGCCCTCTTCGCGGTCGAAGACGCGGACACCGATGATCTTGCCGACCTCGCCGTGCGGCACCTTCAGCGAGGTGTCGCGCACTTCGCGCGCCTTCTCACCGAAGATCGCGCGCAGCAGGCGCTCTTCCGGCGTCAGCTCGGTCTCACCCTTGGGCGTGACCTTGCCGACGAGGATGTCACCGGCGACGACCTCGGCACCGATACGGATGATGCCGCGCTCGTCGAGGTCCGCGAGGACCTCTTCGGAGACGTTCGGGATGTCCCGGGTGATCTCCTCCGGGCCGAGCTTGGTGTCACGGGCGTCGACCTCGTGCTCCTCGATGTGAATCGAGGAGAGGACGTCGTCCTGCACCAGACGCTGGCTGAGGATGATCGCGTCTTCGTAGTTGTGACCCTCCCACGGCATGAACGCCACGAGCAGGTTCTTGCCGAGCGCCATCTCACCCTGCTGGGTGGCGGGCCCGTCGGCGAGGACCTGGCCCTCGACGACCCGGGCGCCCTCGTCCACGACAACCTTCTGGTTGACCGAGGTGCCCTGGTTGGAGCGGGAGAACTTCGCGATCCGGTACGTGGTGTACGTACCGTCGTCGTTGGCGACGGTGACGTAGTCCGCGGAAACCTCCTGGACCACACCGTCCTTCTCCGCCTTGATGACGTCACCGGCGTCGACCGCGCAGCGGTACTCCATGCCGGTGCCGACGAGCGGCGCCTCGGACGTGATCAGCGGCACGGCCTGACGCATCATGTTCGCGCCCATGAGCGCGCGGTTCGCGTCGTCGTGCTCGAGGAACGGGATCATCGCGGTGGCGACCGACACCATCTGGCGCGGCGAGACGTCCATGTAGTCGACGTCGTCGCCGGGGATGTAGTCGATCTCGCCGCCACGACGGCGGACGAGCACGCGCGACTCGGTGAAGCGCATGTCCTCACCCAGCGTCGCGTTGGCCTGCGCGATGACGAAGCGGTCCTCTTCATCGGCGGTCAGGTAGTCGACGTCGTCGGTGACGACACCCTCGACAACCTTGCGGTACGGCGTCTCGACGAAGCCGAACGCGTTGACGCGGCCGTACGAGGCGAGCGAACCGATCAGACCGATGTTCGGGCCTTCGGGGGTCTCAATCGGGCACATACGGCCGTAGTGAGACGGGTGCACGTCACGGACCTCGAAGCCGGCCCGCTCACGGGAGAGACCACCCGGGCCAAGCGCCGACAGACGGCGCTTGTGGGTGAGACCCGACAGCGGGTTGTTCTGGTCCATGAACTGCGACAGCTGGCTGGTGCCGAAGAACTCCTTGATGGAGGCGACGACCGGCCGGATGTTGATCAGGGTCTGCGGCGTGATCGCCTCGACGTCCTGAGTCGTCATCCGCTCACGCACGACGCGCTCCATACGAGCCAGACCCGTACGGACCTGGTTCTGGATGAGCTCGCCGACGTTGCGCAGACGACGGTTGCCGAAGTGGTCGATGTCGTCGGTCTCGACGACGATGCTCCGGCCCGACTCGCCGACCGTCTCGACCTCGCCGGCGTGCAGCCGGACCAGGTACTTGATGGTGGCGATGATGTCCTTGCTGGTGAGGACACCCGCGTTCAGCGGCTCATCGGCGCCGAGCTTCTTGTTCACCTTGTAGCGGCCGACCTTCGCGAGGTCGTAGCGCTTCGGGTTGAAGTAGAGGTTCTCGAGCAGCGTCTGAGCGGCCTCACGCGTGGGCGGCTCGCCCGGGCGGAGCTTGCGGTAGATGTCGAGCAGCGCGTCGTCCTGGCCCTGGGTGTGGTCCTTCTCCAGGGTGGCGCGCATGGACTCGTACTCGCCGAACTCTTCGAGGATCTGCTCGGTGGTCCAACCGAGAGCCTTGAGGAGAACGGTGACGGACTGCTTGCGCTTGCGGTCGATGCGGACACCGACCATGTCGCGCTTGTCGATCTCCATCTCCAGCCAGGCACCCCGGGAAGGGATGATCTTGGAGGAGAAGATGTCCTTGTCGGACGTCTTGTCGATGGAGGAGTCGAAGTAGACACCCGGCGAGCGGACCAGCTGCGACACAACGACACGCTCGGTGCCGTTGATGACGAAGGTGCCCTTGTTGGTCATGAGCGGGAAATCGCCCATGAAGACCGTCTGGGACTTGATCTCGCCGGTCTCGTTGTTGGTGAACTCTGCGGTGACGAAGAGGGGAGCCGCGAACGTGAAGTCGCGCTCCTTGCACTCGTCGATCGAGTTCTTCGGGGGCTCGAACCGGTGGTCGCGGAACGTCAGCGACATCGACCCGGAGAAGTCCTCGATCGGCGAGATCTCCTCGAAGATCTCTTCCAGACCAGACTTGGTGGGGACGTCCTGTCCGCTCTCGAGAGCGGCCTCGACGCGACCCTTCCAAGCGGCATTACCGAGCAGCCAGTCAAAGCTCTCGGTCTGCAGCGCGAGGAGGTTAGGAACCTCGAGGGGCTCCTTGATCTTTGCAAAGGAGATGCGCAGCGGGGCGGTGCTGGCGCCGTTGTTCGTATTGGAGGTCGAGGCGTTGCGCGAGGCGGCCAAGAGGGGGTCCTTCCGAGGGCTCGGACTCACTACGCGCGTACCGGTCCCAAGCTGGCACAGCGGCAGAAGTCCCTGGTCGGGGATGTCGGCCGTCGATGCTCGAGCGAGGGTATGCCCCTGGTGACGGGCAGGAGGCAGCTAACAGGCAGCGCAAAGGGTCAGTGTAGCCACTTGGCCCACTGATGTCCAGTGCGGGTTGTTTGACACCCTCGCTGTACTCAACTCCTGCGAAAAGCCATGCGCGGTATGCGCATATCAGTACTGCCCTCTACGTCGCCGATCCATGCCTCGGATCCGGATCGGTATGACGACGCGTCCTGAGAATTGCGCGCCTCGTGCGGTTCGTCAAGGCCCCCCGCTCTCCACAGAGATCGTCACTGGCCACGACGCCGTACGGCGCACGGCCACCCGCGGGGCGTACGGCGAAGATCACGATACTCGCCACGGCGCCAAGAGCAAGGACGGCGTCCCGGGAACGCCTGAGGGCGACCACCCGAATGGGTGATCGCCCTCAGAACGTGAGCAGCTGAGTCAGAGACTCAACGAGGTCACTTGACCTCGACAGCCGCGCCGGCGGCCTTGAGGGACTCGGCGGCCTTCTCAGCGGCCTCCTTGGCGACCTTCTCGAGGACCGGCTTCGGAGCGCCGTCGACGAGGTCCTTGGCCTCCTTCAGACCCAGCGAGGTCAGCTCACGCACGACCTTGATGACCTGGATCTTCTTGTCGCCGGCACCGGTGAGGATGACGTCGAACTCGTCCTGCTCCTCGGCGGCCTCGGCCGGGGCGCCAGCGCCACCGGCGGGGGCGGCGGCAACCGCGGCAGCGGCGGTGACGTCGAACTTCTCCTCGAAGGCCTTCACGAACTCGGAGAGCTCAATGAGGGTCATCTCTTCGAACTGCGCGAGCAGGTCGGCCTGGGCGAGCTTCGCCATGATGGCGTCCTTCCACTAATTCGGCTGGTGCCGATGTACATGTGAGGCGGGCGTACTTCCGGCCCGCTGCGACCTGCGCCCAGACGGGCGTCGGTCAAAAAGCGAGCCGAATTACTCGGCACCGCCCTGCTCGGCCTGCTTGGCACGAAGCGCCTCCGCGGTGCGGACGAACTTCGACGGAAGCGCCTTGAACAGCGAAGCGGTCTGCGACTGCTTGCCCTTCATGGCACCCGCCAGCTTGGCGAGCAGAACCTCGCGGGACTCGAGGTCCGCGAGCTTCTTGATCTCATCGGCGGACAGCGCCTTACCGTCAAGGACACCGCCCTTGATGATCAGGTTGGGGTTCTCCTTGGCGAAGTCACGAAGACCCTTCGCCGACTCCACCGGGTCACCGGTGATGAAGGCAACCGCCGTCGGACCTGCGAACAGGTCGTCCAGCGTGTTGATCCCGGCCTCGTTGGCCGCAATCTTGGTCAGCGTGTTCTTCACCACGGCGTACTGGGCGTTCTCACCGAGCGAACGACGCAGCGTCTTGAGCTGCGCCACGGTGAGACCCCGGTACTCGGTCAGCACGGCGGCGTTCGAGCTACGGAACTGGTCCGCGAGCTCGGCTACCGCGGCAGCCTTGTCGGGCCTTGCCATAGAGCGTCGGCCTCCTTCCGGGTGATGAGGACCGCTCAGAAGGGGCCAGGCAAAACGAAACGCCCCGGCGCAGGCGCACGGGGCGTAGCTCGACCGACTGCGCTCTTTGCAGAGCGTGTCCGGGAGCTTTCCACGACACCTACGCGGGTCGTCCGCACCTGGCGGATCCTTCGGCCGCCGCACCTTCTTGCGAAGACACAGCAACGACCAGCGGTCTTTGGCTTCTGGAGGAGACTACGCGAACGGGTCACCCACAAGCAAATCGGGCCCCGCGCCTCCCCGGAGGGAGGTACGGGGCCCGATCAGAGCCATTCAGTGGGCAGAGCCGTCAGGCTCGGCCCGGCCGTCAGACAGCAGCCGGGTCTTCCTCGACGAGGAGGTTACGGGTGCGGTTCTGGTCCAGCGGGATGCTGGGGCCCATCGTCGTGGCCAGGGCGGCCTTCCTGATGTAGCGGCCCTTCGCGGCGGACGGCTTGAGACGGAGGATCTCCTCCAGCGCCGCTGCGTAGTTCTCGACCAGCTTCGTCTCGTCGAAGGAGACCTTGCCGATGATGAAGTGCAGGTTCGAGTGCTTGTCGACGCGGAACTCGATCTTGCCGCCCTTGATGTCCGTGACAGCCTTCGCCACGTCCGGGGTGACCGTTCCGGTCTTCGGGTTCGGCATCAGACCACGCGGACCGAGCACGCGGCCGAGGCGGCCGACCTTGCCCATGAGGTCCGGGGTGGCGACGACGGCGTCGAAGTCCAGACGGCCCTTCGCGACCTCGTCGATGAGCTCGTCGGAGCCGACGATGTCGGCGCCGGCGGCCTCCGCGGCCGCAGCACGGTCACCGGTCGCGAAGACCAGGACCCGGGCGGTCTTGCCGGTGCCGTGCGGCAGGTTCACGGTGCCGCGGACCATCTGGTCGGCCTTGCGCGGGTCGACACCCAGACGCATGGCGACCTCGACGGTGCCGTCGAACTTCGTGGTGGAGGTGTCCTTGGCAATACGGACGGCCTCGAGCGGGGCGTACAGGCGCTCCCGGTCGATCTTCGCGTCCGCGCTGCGGAAGTTCTTGCTGCGCTTCACTTCTGCTCCTTGAGGATGGAGATGGAGTCGTGGTGCGGACCAGCGCTTGGCCCTACCACTGTGGTGCTACGGGGACTTTCAGCCCTCGACCGTGATGCCCATGGAACGGGCGGTGCCGGCGATGATCTTGTCCGCGGCGTCCAGGTCGTTGGCGTTCAGGTCGGGGAGCTTGACCGTCGAGATCTCACGCACCTGAGCGGCGGTGAGCTTCGCGACCTTGGTCTTGTGGGGCTCGCCCGATCCCTTGTCCACACCTGCGGCCTTGAGGATCAGCTTGGCGGCCGGCGGGGTCTTCGTCACGAAGGTGAAGGAGCGGTCCTCGTAGACCGTGATCTCCACCGGCACGACCATGCCACGCTGCGACTCGGTCGCGGCGTTGTAGGCCTTGCAGAACTCCATGATGTTGACGCCGTGCTGGCCCAGCGCGGGGCCGACCGGCGGAGCCGGGTTGGCCGCGCCGGCGTTGATCTGGAGCTTGATGAGCCCCGTGACCTTCTTCTTCTTGGGAGGCATTGCTCTCTCCGGGTCCTAGTGAGAGTTTCCTGCCATCCGATCACCGGACGGAGGCATACCGCACCACGATAACGGGTATAGCGGTGCGGCTAAAAACCGAGCAGGTCAGACAGGCTGCGAGAGCCGGTCTGACCTGGTCGGAAGCGTGGGTCCAGAGAAGATCAGTTCTTCTGGATCTGGTCGAAGCTCAGCTCGACCGGGGTCTCGCGACCGAAGATCTCGACGAGGCCCTTGACCTTCTTCGAGTCGGCGTTGATCTCGTTGATCGTCGCCTGGAGGGTCGCGAAGGGGCCGTCGGTGACCGTGACCGAGTCGCCCACCTCGAAGTCCAGAACCTGGACCTCCATCTTGCGGCTGGGCGCCGGCTTGCCCTCGGCCTCGGCGGCCTCGCGGGCGGCCTTCTCCTCGGCCTCCGGGGCGAGCATCTTGACGATCTCGTCCAGGGTCAGCGGGTACGGGTCGTAGGCGTTGCCGACGAAGCCGGTGACGCCGGGGGTGTTGCGGACAACGCCCCAGGACTCGTTGGTGAGGTCCATGCGGACCAGGACGTAACCGGGAAGCTTGTTCTGGCGGACGTTCTTGCGCTCGCCGTTCTTGATCTGGACGATCTCTTCCTCGGGGACTTCGGCCTGGTAGATGAACTCCTCGACGTTCAGCGAGACCGCGCGCTGCTCCAGGTTCGCCTTCACACGCTTCTCGTACCCGGCGTACGTGTGGATGACGTACCACTCGCCCGGCAGGGTGCGGAGCTCCTCGCGGAGCGCGGCGATCGGGTCGGCCGGCTCCTCGGGGGCCTCGACGGCCTCTTCCTCGGCGTCTTCGGCGGACTCGGCCTCGTCGTCCGAATCGACGTCGGCAGCTTCGGCCGTCTCGGCCTCGCCGGACTCGGGGGCCTCAGCGGCTTCCTCGGCGACGTCCTCGTCGGACTCGACGTGCACGGCGGCCTCTTCCGCCGGCTCGCCCGCAGCGACGTCAGCAGCTTCCGCCTGGTCCTCGTCGGCCGCCTCGACGATGTCGAGCTGGTCCTCAGCGGACTCCGGGCTTTCGCTCGGCTCAACGGCGTCGTTCAGGTTCGGGTCAGACACGGTGGCTGCTTCTTCCTGGATACAAATGGGTGGAACGGCGAAAGGGGCGCCGGTTGGGGCGCCCTACGCGGGATCAGCCGCCGAAGACGTACTTGACGGCTCGGGCGAAGCCCATGTCGATCACGGTCACAATGCCGATCATGATGACGACGAAGACAATCACCACGGTGGTGTACGTCGTCAGCTGGTTGCGCGTGGGCCAGACGACCTTGCGCAGCTCCGCGACGATCTGACGGTAGAAGAGCGCGAGACGGCCCAGGGGGCCCTTCTTGCCGCGCTTGCCGCCTTTACGAGACTTCTTGCTGGAATCCGGCGTCTCGTCCTGGGCATCAGGCATGTCGATGGAGCCCACGGCGTCCGTCACGCTACTCACCTGATTCCGGGTCGTGGCCGTGCCGCGCCCGGTGGAGCCGCACGGCAGTGCATAGAAGTACGTACATGCGCACACATCCTGGCGAAGATGTGTGTAGCAGGGCCGGAGGGACTTGAACCCCCAACCGCTGGTTTTGGAGACCAGTGCTCTACCAATTGAGCTACGACCCTTTGTGGTTCCCCCAACCTACCGCATCCGGCCGAGTGCACGGAGTGCGCACGGTCGGGCTGCCGCTGAGGGGCCAACGACGAGTGAGTGTACGTGGTCACAGGCCCGGCGTCGAACAGATACGGGCCGATCTTCCTGTTCGCGCGGTGTCCGCCCTTCGGGCTCTGTGTGCCGAGCGGGTTTGCGGTCTGGGACGATGGGCCGTATGAGCGCTGCAACTCCTCCCACCGAGCGCCGGGTCTCAGCCCGAATCGGCGCGATTTCCGAGTCCGCAACCCTTGCCGTGGACGCCAAGGCCAAGGCACTGAAGGCCGCCGGCCGTCCGGTCATCGGCTTCGGCGCGGGCGAGCCCGACTTCCCTACGCCCGGCTACATCGTCGAGGCCGCGATCGAGGCCTGCCGCACCCCGAAGTACCACCGCTACACGCCGGCCGGGGGGCTCCCCGAGCTCAAGGCGGCGATCGCCGCGAAGACGCTGCGTGACTCCGGTTACGAGGTGGACGCCTCGCAGGTCCTGGTCACCAACGGCGGCAAGCAGGCCATCTACGAGGCCTTCGCCACGATCCTGGACCCGGGCGACGAGGTCATCGTCCCGGCGCCGTACTGGACGACGTACCCCGAGTCGATCCGTCTCGCCGGCGGTGTGCCGGTCGACGTCGTGGCCGACGAGACCACCGGCTACCGGGTCTCCGTCGAGCAGCTGGAAGCCGCCCGTACGGAGAAGACCAAGGTCGTCCTCTTCGTCTCCCCGTCCAACCCGACCGGCGCGGTGTACACCGAGGCCGAGACCGAGGCGATCGGCCGCTGGGCCGCCGAGCACGGGTTGTGGGTGCTGACGGACGAGATCTACGAGCACCTCGTTTACGGAGATGCTTCCGCCGTCTCCCTGCCGGCGGTCCTGCCGGAGCTGCGCGACAAGTGCATCGTCGTCAACGGTGTGGCCAAGACGTACGCGATGACCGGCTGGCGGGTCGGGTGGATCATCGGCCCGAAGGACGTCGTCAAGGCCGCGACCAACCTCCAGTCGCACGCCACCTCCAACGTGTCGAACGTCGCTCAGATCGCGGCGCTCGCGGCGGTCTCCGGAAACCTCGACGCGGTCGCCGAGATGCGTTCCGCCTTCGACCGCCGCCGCCAGACGATGGTGCGGATGCTGAACGAGATCGACGGCGTTCTCTGCCCGGAGCCGGAGGGCGCGTTCTACGCGTACCCCTCGGTCAAGGGGCTGCTGGGCAAGGAGATCCGGGGCAAGCGCCCGGAGTCCTCGGTCGAGCTGGCCGCGCTGATCCTGGACGAGGTCGAGGTGGCGGTCGTTCCTGGCGAGGCGTTCGGTACGCCCGGCTACCTGCGGCTGTCGTACGCGCTGGGTGACGAGGACCTGGTGGAGGGTGTGTCGCGGATCCAGAAGCTGCTGGCGGAGGCGCGCGACTGAGTGCCTGCTGTTTGAGTGGGTGAACGGGCCCCCGGCTTGTGCCGGGGGCCCGTTTCTGCGTTCGGGCGTTACTCGTTCGGGCAAAGGCGCTTCCGGGCGGCTCTGGTGTGCGGCAGGATCTTGGGATGTTGAGTGTGCGCGATGTCCGACTGCTGCCGAAGGCCCATCTGCATCTGCATTTCACCGGGTCGATGCGGCCCGGCACGCTTCTCGAGCTGGCCGACAAGTACGGCGTACACCTGCCGGAGGCGCTGACCAGCGGGGAGCCGCCGAAGCTGCGGGCCACTGACGAGCGCGGCTGGTTCCGTTTCCAGCGGCTGTACGACGCCGCCAGGTCGTGTCTGCGCGAGCCCGAGGACATCCAGCGGCTGGTGCGCGAGGCGGCCGAGGAGGATGTGCGGGACGGTTCGGGGTGGCTGGAGATCCAGGTCGACCCGACGTCGTACGCGCCGATGCTCGGTGGCTTGATTCCGGCTCTGGAGATCATCCTGGACGCGGTGGACAGCGCGTCGCGGGAGACCGGGCTCGGGATGCGGGTCCTGGTCGCCGCGAACCGGATGAAGCACCCGCTGGACGCGCGGACGCTGGCGCGGCTGGCCGTGCGGTACGCGGACCGGGGGGTCGTCGGCTTCGGGCTGTCGAACGACGAACGCAGGGGCATGGCCAGGGACTTCGACCGCGCCTTCGCCATCGCGCGGGAGGGCGGGCTGCTTGCGGCGCCGCACGGGGGCGAGCTGACCGGGCCCGCGTCCGTACGCGACTGCCTGGACGATCTGCGGGCCTCGCGGATCGGGCACGGTGTGCGGGCGGCCGAGGACCCCCGGCTGCTGCGGAAGCTGGCCGAGCGGGGCGTGACGTGTGAGGTGTGCCCGGCCTCGAATGTGGCGCTGGGGGTGTACGAGAAGCCTGAGGATGTGCCGCTGCGGACGTTGTTCGAGGCCGGGGTGCCGATGGCGCTGGGCGCGGACGACCCCCTGCTGTTCGGGTCGCGGCTGGCGGCGCAGTACGAGCTGGTGCGGCGGCACCACGGGTTCACGGACGCGGAGCTGGCGGAGCTGGCGCGGCAGTCGGTGCGGGGGTCGGCGGCGCCGGGTGACGTCCAGGCGAAGCTGCTGGCGGGTATCGACCACTGGCTGGAGGGCTGAGGGCGGCCGGGGGGTGCGGCGGGGGGGGCGGGGGCTTCGGGGTCGGTGCCGCGCCGGGGCGTCTCCTCGGGTGCCGAACGTGCGGGGCGGTTGTCCGCGACGCCCACAGTTGCGTTCGACACCCTGCGGGGAGCGCCCCCACGCGTCCCCTCCTGGCACCGCGATGTGCGCACGGGGCCGGGCTGCCCGTCCGGCGCGGGGGGTTACAGGGTGACGCCCACCGTCACCGGTTCGTTCAGCAGGGTCACGCCGAACGCCTTGTGGACGCCGGCCACGACCTCGCGTGCCAGCGCCAGCAGGTCCTCGGTCGTGGCCCCGCCCCGGTTCGTGAGGGCCAGTGTGTGCTTGGTGGAGATGCGGGCCGGGCCCGTTCCGTACCCCTTGGTGAAGCCCGCCTTGTCGATCAGCCATGCCGCGGAGGTCTTCGTACGGCCGTCGCCGGTGGGGAATGCCGGGGGTGCCACATCGGCGCCGAGGCGCTCCTGTGCGCGGGCGAGGAAGGCGGCGTACTGCTGCGCCGTGAGGATCGGGTTGGTGAAGAAGGAGCCCGCCGACCAGGTGTCGTGGTCCGCCGGGTCCAGGACCATGCCCTTGCCGGCGCGCAGCTTCAGGACCGTCTCGCGGGCGACGGCGGCCGGCACCCGGTCGCCGGCTTCGACGCCGAGGGCGCGTGCGGTCTCCGGATACTTGATCGGCGCGGACAGGCCGTCCGCGTCCTCCAGGGCGAGGCGGACGCGCAGGACGACGAAGCGGTCCGGGTGCTGCTTGAAACGGCTGTGGCGGTACGAGAAGTCGCAGTCGGTGGTGGGGATGGTCACCGTCTCCGCTGCGCGGCGGTCGTAGGCGACGACCTCGGTGATGACGCTGGACACTTCCTGGCCGTACGCCCCGACGTTCTGGATCGGTGTCGCACCGGCCGAGCCGGGGATGCCGGCCAGGCACTCGATGCCCGCGAGGCCCGCCTCGACCGTGCGGGCGACGGCGTCGGTCCAGACCTCGCCGGCGGCCAGTTCCAGCGACGTACCGTCGAGGTGGAAGCCGGTGGTCGCGATGCGCAGGGCGGTGCCGTCGAAGCCCTTGTCGCCGATGACCAGGTTGCTTCCGCCGCCGATGACGAGCAGCGGGGTGCCCGCCTCGTCGGCCTCGCGGACGGCTGCGATCACCTCGTCGTCGGTGGTGGCCGTGACGAGACGGGTCGCGGGGCCGCCGAGCCGGAAGGTGGTCAGAGGGGCGAGGGGGGCGTCGTGGAGTTCCTGCACGGGGACAAGCGTACGGGGCGGCCCCGGCGGTCGGGGGCGCCCCGTACGTCAGGCGAGCTGGACCACTGCGCGGGACATGCCCAGCACCTTCTGGCCGGCGCTCGTCGCCGTCAGGTCCACGCGGACCCGGTTGTCCCCAAGCAGCACGGCGACCTTGGCGCTGACCTCGATCAGCGCGCCCTTGTCGTCGTTCGGGACTATGACCGGCTTCGTGAAGCGCACGCCGTACTCGACGACGGCCGCCGGGTCGCCCACCCAGTCGGTGACCACCCGGATCGCCTCGGCCATGGTGAACATGCCGTGCGCGATCACGTCCGGCAGCCCGACCTCGGTGGCGAACTTCTCGTTCCAGTGGATCGGATTGAAGTCGCCGGAGGCGCCCGCGTACCGCACGAGCGTGGCGCGGGTCACGGGGAAGGACTGCGCCGGCAGCTCGGTGCCGGCCTCGACGTCCGCGTAAGAGATCTTCGCCGCCATCACGCCTCCTCGGCCGCGCGCGCGACGAGCTTCGTCCACGCCGTCACGACATGCTCGCCGGACTCGTCGTGGACGTCACCGCGGATGTCCAGGATGTCGTTGCCGGCCATCGACTTGACCGCCTCTATGGTCGAGCTGACCGTCAGCCGGTCCCCCGCCCGCACCGGGCGCTTGTACGCGAACTTCTGGTCGCCGTGCACGACACGGCTGTAGTCCAGGCCCAGCCGCGGATCTTGGACGACCTGTCCCGCCGCTTTGAAAGTGATGGAGAAGACAAAGGTCGGCGGTGCGATCACATCGGAGTGACCGAGTGCCTTGGCGGCTTCCGGATCGGTGTACGCGGGATTGGTGTCGCCCACTGCCTCGGCGAACTCCCGGATCTTCTCCCGGCCGACCTCGTACGGTGCGGTGGGCGGATAGGCCCGCCCCACGAAGGACTGGTCGAGCGCCATGGACTCGTACCTCCTGATGACTGATGAATTGACGTGATCAAACGACACGAGGCCGCCCCCGAAGTGGGGACGGCCTCGCATACGAGCCTGTGTTTAGCGGGTTTCGCGGTGCGCAGTGTGCGAGTTGCAGCGCGGGCAGTGCTTCTTCATCTCAAGACGGTCCGGGTCGTTACGCCGGTTCTTCTTGGTGATGTAGTTCCGCTCCTTGCACTCCACGCAGGCCAGCGTGATCTTCGGGCGGACGTCGGTGGCAGCCACGTGAGTGCTCCTTGGACGGACGGTTGACGGATGAACGCATAAAAGAGTAGCCGATCGAAGGACCGACCCCACAATCGGCTACCGTGTGTAGCGGTGACCGGACTTGAACCGGTGACACAGCGATTATGAGCCGCTTGCTCTACCGACTGAGCTACACCGCTTTGATGTCCGGATCACCCCGCCCGAAGGCGGGGATCTCCGATCACCAGAGCCCCAATACGGAATCGAACCGTAGACCTTCTCCTTACCATGGAGACGCTCTACCGACTGAGCTATTGGGGCGAGCGATGAAGACATTACACGGTCGCCCGCCGATCGCCCAAATCCGTTTCTCGCGCCCCCGCGCGTGCCCATCACACCGGTCCCGTACGCCACTCGTGCCCACACCGGTACGACTATTTCGCTCCTCCTCGAAGGCTGGTTTGAGGCCCCCTAGGCTCGACTCACGCTGCGTGATCTTGATCTTGCACGCCCCAGCCCCACCAGGAGCCCGATGTCCGACAGCCAGCCGCAGCCGCCTCGTTCGCCCGGCGGCAACTCTGGAAACAGCGACGGCTTGCCCAGCACCGACGGCACCACGCTCCTGCTGTGCGCGGCCCGTCTCACCGACGGCCGCACTGTGGACGTACGGCTCAGCGGCGGCCGTATCGAGGCGGTGGGGACGGCGGGCAGCCTGCCCGCGGTGGGCGCGCGGGTGGACCTCGGCGGCCACCTTCTGCTGCCTGCGCCCGCCGAACCGCACGCCCACAGTGATACTGCTCTCACCGCCGACGCCGGCGGGCCCGTCTCGTACAGCACCGAAGATGTTCAGCGACGCACCACCGAGGCTGTGCTGTTGCAGCTGGGGCACGGGGCGACCGCAGTGCGTTCGCACGTACGGATCGGGGACGTGCAGGGGCTGCGGTCCATGGAGGCGGTGCTCCAGGCCCGGCGCTCGCTGCGCGGGCTGGCCGATCTGACCGCCGTGGCCGTTCCCCGGCTGCTCACCGGGCTGGCGGGCGCCGACGGCCTCGCCATGCTGCGGGACGCCGTGAAGATGGGCGCCGGCGTGGTGGGCGGCTGCCCGGACCTCGATCCCGACCCCGCCGGGTACACGGAGGCGGTCCTGGAGGTCGCCGCCGAGCACGGCTGCGCCGTGGACCTCCATACGGAGGGTGACGATCCGGCCCGGCTGGCGCGGCTCGCGGCGATGGCGGGCGGGCTGCGGCCAGGGGTCACCGTCGGGCCCTGCGCCGGGTTGTCGCGGCTGCCCCTGGATGCCGCGACGCGCGCCGCGGGGCAGCTGGCCGCCGCCGGTGTGAGCGTGGTCTGCCTGCCGCAGGGCGACTGCTCCGGGGTGGAGCGGCGCGGTGGCGGGCCGGCGCCCGTACGGCTGCTGCGGGCGGCCGGGGTGCGGGTCGCGGCGGGCAGCGGGGCGCTGCGGGACGTGGCCAATCCGGTGGGGCGCGGGGATCCGCTGGAGGCGGCCTACCTGCTGGCCTCGCAGGGCGGGATGCGGGCCTCGGACGCCTACGGGGCGGTGAGTTCGGCGGCGCGGGAGGCGATGGGGCTGCCCGAGGTGCGGGTGGAGGCGGGCTTTCCGGCCGAGTTGCTCGCCGTACGCGGGGAACGCATCGCGGGCGTGCTGTCCCTGGCGTACAGCCGCGTCGTGATCCACCGCGGGCGGGTCGTTGCGCGTACGAGCGCGGTGCGTGAGTACTGCGACTCGGCGGCCGCCGTCGCACTCGATCTGCCACGGCAGGGGCGCGGCTGATTCCGCATCAGGCGGGCCCGGTCGTGCGCACGCGCGCGCCGGTGCGCGTACGGTCGGAAACATGCGCATTGTCATCGCAGGTGGACATGGTCAGATCGCGCTGCGGCTGGAGCGGTTGCTCGCCGCGCGCGGGTACGAAGTCGCGGGCATCGTCCGCGATGCGAAGCAGAGCGAGGATTTGCGGACGGTGGGCGCCGAACCGGTCGTACTGGACCTGGAATCGGCCCCCGTCGAGCAGGTCGCCGAGGTACTGGAGGGCGCCGACGCCGCCGTCTTCGCGGCGGGCGCGGGGCCCGGCAGTGGTACCGAGCGCAAGGACACGGTGGACCGGGGCGCGGCCGTGCTCTTCGCGGACGCGGCGGAGCGGGCGGGCGTACGCCGCTATCTGGTCGTGTCCTCGATGGGCGCGGACGCGGAGCGGGCGGGCGACGAGGTGTTCGACGCGTACCTGCGGGCCAAGGGGGCCGCGGACGCGGACGTACGCTCGCGGGCCGGACTGGACTGGACCGTCCTGCGGCCGGGCAGTCTGACGAACGACGCGGGCACGGGGCTCGTTTCGCTCGGGGTCTCGACGGGGCGTGGTCCCGTGGCGCGTGACGACGTGGCGGCCGTCCTGGCCGAACTGCTGGAGACTCCGTCGACGGCCGGTCTGACGCTGGAGCTGGTCGGTGGATCTGTGCCGGTCACGGTCGCGGTGAAGGACGTCGCCGGCAATTGAGAGGTATCGAAGGATGAAACAGAAAACCCCCTCCGACTGCGTTTCTGCAGTCGGAAGGGGTTTCCCTACCTGTGGCGGCGCCAGGATTCGAACCTGGGAAGGCTAAGCCGGCGGATTTACAGTCCGCTCCCATTGGCCACTCGGGCACACCGCCATGGGATGTCGCCCTGGGACGACCGCCTGGGCGGCTGTTCCGTGGCAACGACGTAAACGATACCTGATACCCAGGGGTGCTTCGCCACCGGATTGATCAGCCCTCGGGGCGGGTGCGGGTGGCTAGGCTTTACGGGAGCGGACCGGGACGCCCGGCCGCGCAGCCTGCCCGGTGAGGCACTGATACCGGTATCCCCCGTCCCCCGATCACAAGGAGCCACAGGACATGGCCGACTCCAGTTTCGACATCGTCTCGAAGGTCGAGCGGCAGGAGGTCGACAACGCCCTCAACCAGGCCGCGAAGGAGATCTCGCAGCGCTACGACTTCAAGAACGTCGGCGCCTCGATCGATTGGTCCGGCGAGAAGATCCTGATGCAGGCCAACACCGAGGAGCGCGTCAAGGCGATCCTCGACGTCTTCGAGACCAAGCTGATCAAGCGCGGGATTTCGCTCAAGGTGCTGGACGCCGGCGAGCCGCAGCTGTCCGGCAAGGAGTACAAGATCTTCGCGTCCATCGAGGAGGGCATCTCCCAGGACAACGCCAAGAAGGTGGCGAAGATCATTCGCGACGAGGGCCCCAAGGGCGTCAAGGCGCAGGTCCAGGGCGACGAGCTGCGGGTCAGCTCGAAGAGCCGTGACGACCTGCAGGCCGTGCAGGCGCTGCTGAAGGGCAAGGACTTCGAGTTCGCGCTGCAGTTTGTGAACTACCGCTGATCGCTGGTCGCTGCTGGTTGTTCGCGTCGGGGCGGGGGTGGAGCGGCGGTGGGCTCCACCCCCGCCCCGATGTCCGAATCCCGCCAGCCCGGGTGGGGTCGCGGGTCGCAGACTCGTCTTGACGGGACGTACTGCGAGGGAAGGATCCAGCCATGACGCTCTACGCGACCATGGACAGCCCACTGGGCGAGCTGCTGCTGGTCGGCGAGGAGTCCGCGACCGCCACCGGCGGTACGGCGCTTGCCTCGCTGTCCGTGCCGGGGCAGAAGGGTGGGGTCGCTGTTGAGGACGTACCGGACGCGTGGCGGCGCGACGGCGGGGCCTTCGAGGAGATCGCCCGGCAGGTACGGGCGTACTTCGGCGGGGAGCTGAAGCGGTTCGATGTGGAGTACGCCGTGGGGGGCGTCGGTGGTGTCGGTCGGTTCGGTACGGATTTTCAGCGGCGGGTGTGGGATGCCCTGGAGTCCGTTCCGTACGGCACTACTACGTCGTACGGGAAGCTCGCCGAGCGGATCGGGGTCTCGCGGGCCGGGGTGCGGGCGCTCGGGACGGCGATCGGACGTAATCCGCTGCTCGTCGTGCGGCCGTGCCACCGGGTCGTCGGGGCGGACGGCTCGCTCGCCGGGTACGCGGGCGGGCTCGAGCGCAAGCGGCAGTTGCTGGAGCTCGAGGGAGCCGGGGCCAGGCCGTGACCGGGCTGTTCCCCCGCGAGCCGGCGCAGGTCGCGCCGGGGGCTGTGCATGTGCCCGGGTGGCTGTCGGTGGACGAGCAGCGGGAGCTGGTCGGTGCGTGCCGGGAGTGGGCGCGGGGTCCGGTGCCGATCCGGCACACGCGGCTGCCGACCGGTGGGGTCATGTCGGTCCGGACGGTGTGCGTGGGGTGGCACTGGCAGCCGTACCGGTACACGCGCACCGCGGACGACGTGAACGGTGCTCCGGTGGCCGCGTTTCCCGAGTGGCTGGCGGTGCTGGGGCGGCGGGCCGTGGTGGATGCGTACGGGGAGGGAACCGTGCGTGAGTACGTCCCTGATACCGCGCTCGTCAACTTCTATGACGGCGACGCCAGGATGGGCATGCACCAGGACAAGGACGAGCGGTCCGGGGCTCCTGTCGTGTCGTTGAGCATCGGGGATTCCTGCGTCTTCCGGTTCGGCGGTGCGGCGGGTCCGGGGCGGCCGTACACCGATGTGGAGTTGGCGTCGGGGGATCTCTTCGTGTTCGGGGGGCCTTCTCGCTTCGCGTACCACGGGGTGCCGAAAGTGCTGCCGGGGACGGGTGATCCCGCGACCGGGATGTCGGGTGGGCGGCTCAACATCACGCTGCGGGAGACCGGGCTCGGGTAGCTCAGTAGGGTGCGGCGCATGACACCGGAACTGCGCCGCACGCTCGGCGTCTTCGACGCGGTCGTGATCGGGCTCGGGGCGATGATCGGCGCGGGGATCTTCGTCGCGCTCGCGCCGGCGGCGGACGCGGCCGGTTCGGGGACGCTGCTGCTGGCGGGGCTGGCGCTGGCCGCTGTGGTGGCGTACTGCAATGCGATGGCGTCCGCGCGGCTGGCGGCCCTCTACCCGGCCTCCGGCGGGACTTATGTGTACGGGCGGGAGCGGCTCGGGCCTTTCTGGGGGTACCTGGCCGGCTGGGGTTTCGTGGTGGGGAAGACCGCCTCTTGCGCCGCCATGGCACTGACGGTCGGGGCGTATGTGTGGCCGGAGCAGGCGCGTGGGGTGGCGGTCGGTGCGGTGGTGCTGTTGACCGCCGTCAATTACAGGGGCGTTCAGAAGTCGGCTTGGCTTACCCGGGTGATCGTGGGTGTGGTGCTTGTTGTTCTTGTGGCGGTTGTCGGGGTTTGTGTGGGGGTGAGCGGTCCCTCGCTGAGGTCTGGGCCCGGTGGTTCGCCGGGTGGCGTGCTTCAGGCCGCGGGGTTGCTCTTTTTCGCGTTCGCCGGGTACGCGCGGATCGCGACTCTGGGCGAAGAGGTGCGCGATCCGGGGCGTACGATCCCGCGCGCGATTCCGGTGGCGCTGGGGATCGCGCTGGTGGTGTACACGTGCGTGGCGGTCGCGGTGCTGTCGGTTCTGGGGGCCGGGGAACTGGCCTCCTCCGCGGCGCCGTTGGTGGATGCGGTGCGGGCGGCGAGCGTGGCGGAGTTGGCGCCGGTGGTGCGGGTGGGGGCGGCTGTGGCAGCGCTGGGGTCGTTGCTGGCGCTGGTCCTCGGGGTGTCGCGTACGACGCTGGCGATGGCCCGGGACGGGCATCTGCCGGGGGCCCTGGCCGCCGTACACCCCCGGTACCAGGTGCCGCACCGGGCCGAGTTGGCGGTGGGGGCGGTGGTCGCTGTGGTGGCTGCGGTGGGTGATCTGCGCGGCGCCATCGGGTTTTCGTCGTTCGGGGTGCTGGCCTACTACGCCGTGGCCAATGCTTCGGCGTGGACGCTTGGTCCCGGGTGGGGGCGGGTCATGGCTGTGGGCGGGTTGGTGGGGTGTCTGGGCTTGGCGTTCGCGCTGCCGGTGTCTTCGGTGGTGGCGGGGGCGGCGGTGCTGGGCGTGGGGGCGGTGGCTTACGTCTGGCGCGTGCGTGCGACGGCACGGTGACGCGCTGGCTTTTGCGCGGCGCAAGGGGTCGGTGACGCCCCGGGGCGTCTCCTCCCGGCGCCGTGGTGTGCGGGGTCGGGGGCCGCCCTTGTGGCTAGCGCGTTGCGAAAGGGCGGTCTGTGGGAACTATTTCGCGGCCGAGCGGGAGCAGTGAGATCGGGATCATCTTGAAGTTGGCTATGCCGAACGGGATCCCGATGATCGTGACGCAGAGCGCGATGCCCGTGACGATGTGGCTCAGCGCCAGCCACCAGCCCGCGAGGACCAGCCAGAGGATGTTGCCCACGAAGGAGGCGGCTCCCGCGTCGCGGCGCTCTGTTGTTGTCTGGCCGAACGGCCAGAGGGCGTAGAGGCCGATGCGGAAGGACGCCAGGCCGAAGGGGATGCCGATGATGGTGATGCAGAGGATCACACCGGCCAGGAGGTAGCCGAGGAAGAGCCAGAAGCCGCTCAGGACGAGCCATATGACGTTCAGGATTGTCTTCATGGGCGGTGACCTGCCATCTGCTCGAGTCGGGCAATGCGTTCCGCCATCGGCGGGTGGGTGGAGAACAGCTTCGAGGCTCCTTGTCCTGGGCGGAACGGGTTCGCGATCATCATGTGGCTCGCGGTCTCGATGCGCGGCTCGGGGGGCAGTGGCAGCTGCTTTGTGCCCGCGTCGAGCTTGCGGAGGGCGCTTGCGAGGGCGAGTGGGTCGCCGGTGAGCTGTGCGCCGGAGGCATCTGCCTGGTACTCGCGGGAGCGGCTCACCGCGAGTTGGATGACGGCGGCGGCGAGGGGCCCGAGGATCATGATCAGCAGCATGCCGAAGAGGCCCGGGCCCTCGTCGTCGTCGGAGCGGCCGAACGGGATCAGCCAGGCGAAGTTGACCAGGAACATGATCACTGAGGCCAGGGCGCCGGCGACCGAGGAGATCAGGATGTCCCGGTTGTAGACGTGGCTCAGTTCGTGGCCGATGACGCCTCGGAGTTCGCGCTCGTTCAGGAGTCTGATGATGCCGTCGGTGCAGCAGACCGCCGCGTTGCGGGGGTTGCGGCCGGTCGCGAAGGCGTTGGGGGCCTGCGTGGGCGAGATGTAGAGGCGGGGCATCGGCTGGCGGGCCTGGGTGGACAGGTCGCGGACCATGCGGTAGAGCTCGGGTGCTTCGAACTCGCTCACGGGACGGGCGCGCATCGCACGGAGGGCCAGCTTGTCGCTGTTCCAGTACGCGTAGGCGTTGGTGCCGAGAGCTACGAGAACCGCGACAATCAGGCCCGTACGGCCGAAGAAGCTGCCGATGACGATGATGAGTGCTGACAGTCCCCCGAGGAGTACGGCGGTCCTCAGCCCGTTGTGCCGGCGGTGCACGGTGCGCCCTCCAAATGGTGCGGCGGGGGAACCCCTTGCTGTGGGGGTGCTTCCACATCCAGTGGACCCTCCCTCACTGGTCAACGCCAAGCGAGGGGTGCTAGTTCCCTTGTGCTACCGGGCCGTCCGTTGGGCCATACGTGCTTACTGGAAGAGATTGCCTGTCGCGAAGCGCAGCGCCAGCTGCGGTACGCCCGAGAGTGCGATGCCGAGGGCGGCGGTGAGCACGATGGCGACGGTGACGGGCACGGGGACCGCGTGGCGGGCGGGTTCGCCCTCGGGGGCGCGGAAGAGGACCGCTGTCCATTTGAGGTAGTAGTAGAGCGCGATCACTACGTTCGCCGCCATGATCACCGCCAGCCAGCCGAGTCCCGCGTCCACTGCCGCGGAGAAGACGGTGACCTTGGCGAAGAGGCCGATGATGCCGGGCGGCAGGCCCGCGAGGCACAGGAGGAAGAAGCCGAGCGCGAGGGCTTCGAGGGGGCGGGTGGCGTACAGGCCCCGGTAGTCGGTGATGCGGTTGAGCGGGTGCGTACGGGCGACGAGGGCTGCGACTGCGAAGGCGCCGAGGTTCACCACGGCGTACATCAGGGCGTACGCGACGGTGGAGCCGATCTGGTCGTCGCTGGAGTACGCCGCTGCCGCGATCGGGACCAGGATGTAGCCGGCCTGACCGACCGATGACCAGGCCAGGAGCCGGACCGCGCTGTACGCGCGCGTGGCCGACTGGCGCAGGGCTGCCACGTTGCCCACGGTCATGGTGAGGGCTGCCAGCACGGCGATGGCCGGGCCCCATACGTCGGCGTAGGAGGGGAAAGCCACGACGGTGACCAGGATGAGGCCCGTGAAGCCGACCGCCTTGCCGATGACGGAGAGGTAGGCGGCTACGGGGAGCGGCGCGCCTACATATGTGTCGGGGACCCAGAAGTGGAAGGGGACCGCCGCTGTCTTGAAGGCGAAGCCGACGAGGGTGAGTGCGACGCCCGCCTTGGCGAGGGTGTCGAGCTGCGCCGGTACGTCTTCGAGGCGTACGGCGATCTCGGTCAGGTGCAGGGTGCCGGTCGTCGCGTAGATGAAGCTGACGCCGAGCAGCATCACGGCGGTCGCTGTGACGGAGGACAGGAAGAACTTGAGGGCCGCCTCGGAGGAGAGGCGGTTGCCGCGCTTCATGCCGACCAGGGCGAAGGCGGGCAGGGACGCCACTTCGAGGGCCACTACGAGGGTGGCGAGGTCGCGGGAGGCGGGCAGCAGGGCCGCTCCGGCCGCCGAGGACATCAGGAGGAACCAGAATTCGCCCGCGGGCAGCTTCTTGTTGCTCGTTTCGGTCATGGAGAGGAGCGCCGTGAGCAGCGCGCCGCCCAGTACCAGGAGCTGGATGACCAGGGTGAAGTGGTCGGCCGTGTAGCTGCAGACGTCGGTGTCCGCGGTCAGGCAGAAGGTGGAGCGGTCGCCCTGGCGGAGAGGGAGAAGGGTGAGGAGCGCTGCGGCCAGGCCGGCGACGGAGAGCCGGCCCAGGAGATGCTTCTTGTGCTCGGGTACGAAGAGGTCGGCGACCAGGACGATCAGGCCTACCACCGCGGTGATCGTCGGCGGGGCGATCGCCAGCCAGTCGACGGACTGGACGAGGCTGGCGCTTTCGGCGGCCACGGTCACGACTTGCCTCCTGCGAGGAGCTTCTGCACGGCCGGGTCGGTGAGGCCGAGGAGGACCGCGGGCCAGAGTCCGGCGAGGACGGTGAGGGCGACGAGTGGGGTCCAGGCGGCGAATTCGTAGCCCTGGATGTCGGCGATCTTCGCCGGCCCGGGTGCCTGCTGCTCGGGTACGCCCATGCACACGCGGCGTACGACGATCAGCAGGTACGCGGCGGTGAGGAGCGTGCCGACGCCGGCGATCGCCATGAAGGTGAGGAAGGCGGGGCGGCTGAGGCCCTCGGCGGGGTCGAAGGCGCCGAACATCGTCAGCATCTCGCCCCAGAATCCCGCGAGGCCGGGGAGGCCGAGGGAGGCGACCGCGGCGAAGGCGAGGAAGCCGCCGAAGCGGGGGGCGCGGCCGTAGAGGGCCGCACCGGTCGCGCCGGCGAGGGTGTCGAGGTCGGCGGTGCCGTAGCGGTCCTTGAGGGCGCCGACCAGGAAGAAGAGCAGGCCGGTGATCAGGCCGTGGGCGATGTTGGCGAAGAGCGCGCCGTTGACGCCGGTGGGGGTCATCGACGCGATGCCGAGGAGTACGAAGCCCATGTGGCCGACGGAGGAGTACGCGATCAGGCGCTTGAGGTCGCCCTTGGCGCCCTTGCGGGCGAGGGCCAGGCAGGCGAGGGACCCGTAGATGATGCCCACCACTGCGAAGGCGGCGAGGTAGGGCGCGAAGGTGCGCATGCCGTCGGGGGTGATGGGCAGTGCGATGCGGACGAAACCGTACGTGCCCATTTTGAGCAGGACGCCGGCGAGGAGGACCGAGCCGACGGTGGGGGCGGCGGTGTGGGCGTCGGGGAGCCAGCTGTGCAGGGGCCACATCGGGGTCTTGACGGCGAGGCCGATGCCGATCGCGAGAACGGCGATGACCTGCACGGATGTGGTCAGTCCGCGGCCGTTGTCAGTGGCGAGTGCCACCATGTCGAATGTGCCCGATTTCAGTCCGATGAGGAGGAGACCGAGCAGCATGACGACGGAACCGAGCAGCGTGTAAAGGATGAACTTCCAGGCAGCGGGCTGCCGTTGGTCGCCACCCCAGCGGGCGATCAGGAAGTACATCGGGATGAGGACCATCTCGAAGGCGAGGAAGAAGAGGAGGAGGTCGAGGACGGCGAAGGTCGCGAGCATGCCGGACTCGAGGACCAGGAGGAGGGCGACGAATGCCTTCGGGGAGGGGCCCGCAGGCATCTTGAAGTAGCTGTAGAGCGCGCAGAGGAAGGTCAGCAGCGCGGTCATGACGAGGAGGGGGAGCGAGATGCCGTCGATGCCGAGGTGGATCCTGACGTCGAGCGCCGGGATCCAGCTGATGTCGGTCGTGGCCTGCATCTTGGAGGGATGGCTGTGGTCGAAGCCGAGGGTGAGGGCGAGGGCGGCGAGAAGGATCGCGCCGGTCACGAACACGCCGTGGCGGAGTACGGCCTGGTCCGGGTTCTTGCCCTTCAGGCCGGGCGGGGCCGGGAGTAGGGCCGCTGCGGCGCCGATGAGCGGGCCGACGACGATGAACGCCAGAAGGAACTGCATTACGGACGGGCTGATATCGATCACGGCTCACGCTCCGACGGCGGCGACGATGACGGCGGCGATCGCCAGGACGACGGAACCGGCGAGCAGTGCGCTGAGGTAGGTCTGCACATTGCCGGTCTGTGCTCGGCGGACACCTGCGCCGAGGAGGCGCGGGACGGCGCCCGCACCGCGTACGTACGTCTCGACGACCTCGCGGTCCAGGAAGCGGACCAGCTCGGCGCCTGCCAGGACGGGCCGTACGAAGAGGGTGTTGTAGACGGCGTCGAGGTGGAAGCCGACGGCGGCGTGGCGGTGCAGCGGGCCCAGCAGGAGCCGGCCGGGGTCGGCGGGGTCCGGGGCCGAGGCGATGTCGCCGTAGGCGGGGGTGTGGGTGGCGATGGCTTCCGCCTCGGAGGAGGCCGGGCTGTCCTCGGGGTGGGCGGCCACGGCGCCGATCGGGGGGCGGGCGGCCATGGCAGTGGTGTGGCGCCAGGCGCCGTAGGTGACCAGTCCGCCGACGAGGGCTACGCCGGTGCCGAGGACGGCGGTGGTGACGGTCGGGGTGAGGGCGTCGCCGTCGAACCAGTCGGCGAGATAACCGACGGTGAGGCCGAAGGCGAGGGAGGGGACGGCGAGGACCCAGAGGACCCCGTTCATGGCGAGGGGCTGCTTGCCGTGATCGGGGGCGGCGGGGCCTCGGCCGCGGAAGGCCAGCAGCCACAGGCGGGTGGCGTAGGCGGCGGTGAGGAGGGCGGTGAGCAGGCCGGCGATGAGCACGGTCCAGC
This sequence comes from Streptomyces sp. TRD_SC_5, assembly GCF_056836825.1. Classification (NCBI taxonomy): domain Bacteria; kingdom Bacillati; phylum Actinomycetota; class Actinomycetes; order Kitasatosporales; family Streptomycetaceae; genus Streptomyces; species Streptomyces sp. TRD_SC_5. Next base: position 2,964,310 of record NZ_JBWZZS010000001.1, read on the forward strand.
CCGCGCCGGAGGGGACGCCCGTGGTGTCGCCGAGGGAGGCGTGTTCGGCGGCGACCAGGACGGCTTCCTTGGAGAAGAAGCCGGCGAAGGGCGGGATCGCGGCGAGCGCGAACAGCGCGATCGTCATCGTCCAGTACGCGTCCGGGATGCGCTTGGGCAGGCCGCTCATGCGCGACATGGCGGCGAGGGAGTTTGTCCCGGCGGCGTGGATGATCACGCCGGCGCCGAGGAAGAGGAGCGCCTTGAAGGCGCCGTGGGAGAGGAGGTGGAAGACGGCGGCGCCTCGGTCGCCGACGGCCAGGGCGCCGGTCATGTAACCGAGTTGGCCGATCGTCGAGTACGCGAGGACGCGCTTGATGTCGTCCTGGGCCAGGGCCGCGAGCGCCGAGCCGACCATCGTGACGGCGGCCATCACGGCGAGGACGGTGAGGGCTGCCGCGGAGGCGGCGAAGACGGGGAGGAGGCGGGCCACGAAGTACACACCGGCGGCGACCATCGTCGCGGCGTGGATCAGCGCGGAGACGGGCGTGGGGCCCGCCATCGCGTCGGGCAGCCAGGTGTGCAGGGGGAACTGGGCCGACTTGCCCGCCACACCGGCGAGGAGCAGCAGGGCGATGAGGGTGGGGTGGTCGAGCCCGCCGCTCGCGACGGAGCCGAGGATGCCGGTGATCCGGAACGTACCGGCGTCGGCGGCGAGTGCGAACAGGCCGAAGAGGAAGGGGACGTCGCCGAGCTTGGTGACCAGGAAGGCCTTGAGGGAGGCGGCGCGGGCTTCGGGCGTCTCCCAGTAGTGGCCGACGAGGAAGTACGAGCAGATGCCCATGATTTCCCAGCCGACCAGCAGCACCATCAGGTCGCCTGAGTAGACGACGAGCAGCATCGCGGAGGTGAAGAGGGAGATGAGGGCGGCGTAGGACGGGTAGCGCGGGTCGTCGCGCAGGTAGCCCGTCGAGTAGAGCTGCACGCAGGTGGCGACGACCCCGACCAGGACGGCGACGAGGACCGCGAAGCCGTCGAGGTGCAGGGCGAGGTCGACGGGGACCGAGCCGGTGGGGGTGAGCTGCGTCGAGGCGTCGATCGGCCCGCCGCCGCCCTGGCGTACGGCGACGACGGCGGCCAGCACGGCGGCGGCCAGGGTCGGCAGTACGGCGAGGGGCCGGACGAATCCCGGGGCGGTACGGCCGAGCAACAGGCCGGCCACGGCGCCGAGGAAGGGAAGGAGGGGGACGAGGACGGCGAGGGTCGTGGTCGTCACGCGGCGGCCTCAGCCTTCTGTGCGGCCTCTTGTGCGGCCTTCTGTGCCATGGCGGAAGCTTCGTCGTCGGCGGCCTGGCCTTCGGCGGTGTCGCGGAGCTTGTCGATGTCCGAGGTGCCGCGGTTGCGGTAGACCATCAGGACGATCGACAGGCCGATCCCGATCTCCGCCGCGGCGATGGCGATGGTGAACAGGGTGAGTGCCTGGCCGGCGTGCAGGGCGTCGCGGAGCCAGACGTCGAAGGCGACCAGGTTGAGGTTGACGGCGTTGAGCATCAGCTCGACGGACATCAGGACCAGGATCGCGTTGCGGCGCGCGAGCACTCCGTACAGACCGGTGCAGAAGAGGAGGGCGGCGAGGACGGCGGGATAAACGAGGTGCATCAGCGCTGCTCCTTGTCGCTGTCGCTCTTGCGGGAGAGGACGATCGCGCCGACGAGGGCGGCGAGCAGCAGGACCGAGAGCGCCTCGAAGGGCAGCACCCAGTGCTGGAAGAGGATCTCGCCGGTCACCTTCGTGGAGCCCTGGGACGGTCCGTCCAGGTCGATCCACTGGGTGCGGAACGCGTCCACGACCACCCACACGAGTGCGGCGGCCGCGGCGACGGCCACCGTGAGGGCGGCCCAGCGATTGCCGGAGTCGGCGTCCGGGGAGCGGCCGATGGGCGCCTTGGTCAGCATCAGCCCGAAGAGGAGGAGGACGACCACGGAACCGACGTAGATCAGGACCTGCACCCAGGCGATGAACTCGGCTGTCAGCAGGAGGTACTCGACGGCCAGTCCGCCGAGCGCGACGACCAGCCAGAGGGCGGCGTGCACCAGCTGCTTGGTCGTGACGGTGATGACGGCCGCGCCGAGGGTGGCGATGCCGACGAGGACAAAGGCGATCTCGACGCCGGTCGGCGAGAGGAAGCCCTGCTCGGCGGCCGTGGCGAGGTGGCTCAAGTGGCTCATTCGGCGGGCCCCTCTGCTTGCTGCTGAGCTGCCTGCTCCTGCGCTGCCTGCTCCTGCGCGGCGGCGAGCTTGTCGGCGGCCTTGCGGGCTGCCGCGATCTCCTTCGGCTCCTCCGCACCCGGGTCCAGCGCGGGCGGCTCGGGAACCGTCCACATCCACTCGCGGAGCTTGTCCCGCTCGTGGGTGAGCTCGTGGATGTCGGTCTCGGCGTACTCGAACTCCGGGGACCAGAAGAGCGCGTCGAAAGGACAGACCTCGATGCAGATGCCGCAGTACATGCAGAGCGAGAAGTCGATCGCGAAGCGGTCGAGGACGTTGCGGCTGCGCTCGCGGCCGCCGGGGGCGGCGGCCGGGACCGTCTCCTTGTGCGAGTCGATGTAGATGCACCAGTCGGGGCACTCGCGCGCGCAGAGCATGCAGACCGTGCAGTTCTCCTCGAACAGGCCGATGACGCCGCGCGAGCGGGGCGGCAGTTCGGGCTGGACGTCCGGGTACTGCGCGGTGACGGTCTTCTTCGTCATCGTGCGGAGCGTGACGGCCAGGCCCTTGGCGAGGCCTGCGCCTGGGATCGGAGCCATTACTGGATCGCCACCTTCACGATGCCGGTGAGCGCGATCTGCGCGAGAGCGAGCGGGATGAGTACGGTCCAGGCGAGCTTCTGGAGCTGGTCCTCGCGCAGCCGCGGGTAGGTCACGCGCAGCCAGATGATGCCGAAGGCGAGGATCGCGGTCTTGAGCAGCGTCCAGACCCAGCCGAGGCCGTCGGCGCCCCAGGGGCCGTGCCAGCCGCCGAGGAAGAGGACGGTGGTGAGGCCGCAGAGGACGACGATTCCGGCGTACTCGGCGAGCAGGAAGAGCGCGAAGCGCAAGCCTGTGTACTCGGTGTACGCGCCGAAGATGATCTCGGAGTCGGCGACCGGCATGTCGAAGGGCGGCCGCTGGAGTTCGGCGAGGCCGGCGACGAAAAACACGATCGCGCCGACGATCTGCCACGGCAGCCACCACCACTCGAAGGCGTTCAGGATGCCGGGGAGCGAGACGGTGCCGGCCGCCATCGCCACGGAGGCGGCGGTGAGCAGCATCGGCAGTTCATACGCGAGCAACTGCGCGGCGGTGCGCAGGCCACCGAGGAGGGAGAACTTGTTGGCCGAGGCCCAGCCCGCCATGAGCGAACCGAGCACCCCGACGCCCATGACCGCGAGCACGAAGAAGATGCCCGCGTCGACGACCTGACCGACCGCGCCCTCGCTCGGGCCGATCGGGATCGCGACGAGGACGAGGAGGTACGGGAGGAGGGCGACGGCGGGGGCGAGCTGGAAGATGCGGCGGTCGGCGTTGGCCGGGACGATGTCTTCCTTCTGCGCGAACTTCACGCCGTCGGCGACGAGCTGCGCCCAGCCGTGGAAGCCGCCCGCGTACATGGGGCCGAGGCGGCCCTGCATGTGGGCCATCACCTTGTGCTCGGTCTGCCCCACGACGAGCGGCAGGACCATGAACACGGCGAAGACGATGACCAGGCGGACGGCGACATCGAGTACGTCGTTCACGCGTCGTCGCTCCCTGGGTCGGAGGTGGGGCGGGGTGCGCCCTCGTCGTCGGCGGAGCCGGCGGCCGGCCGGCCGGGCTCCTTCGCGGCTGCCGCGTCGCCGCCCAAGGCTTCTTCGGCGGCTGCGTCGGCGGCTTCCGCCGCGTCGGCCTCTGTGTCCGCGGATGCGCCCGTTTTGGTGGCGGCGTCCGCGTCCGGCTGCGCCGGCGCGTCCTCGAACGCCGGGCGCGGGTTGTGCCAGGGCGCGTCAGCACTGCGTGCGGGTGCGGGCTCGGGTGCGGGTGACACAACGGCCTGGGCAGGCGGTGTTGCGCCCTCCGGCTGCGGGGACGTCTGCGCCGCCGGGGCGGGCGGAACTGCCGACGCCTCGGCTTCGCCTGCGGCGGCGGTCGAGGCGGCTGCCGCCTCCGCCGCCTGGCTCGCCGAGCCCTCGCTCACGCTGCGCGCGCGGCGCGGCGGTCGCGGGGTGGTGTCTTTCGGGGCGGGCGTTGATCCCTCCGTCGCCTGGCTCGCCGAGCCCTCGGCAACGGGGGGCGCCGGGGTGGTCGCCTCCGGGGCCTGGGTTGCCGAGCCCTCCGTGGCGCTTCGGGCCCGGCGCGGGGGGCGGTCGGGCGCGCCTGCCGCCGCACGCGGAGTGCGGGCGGGGCGGGCCGGGGCCGGCGGGAGCTGGCCCTTCTGGGGGCCCCACTCGTTCGGGTCGGGCACGCCCGGCGGCAGCATCTGGCGGCGCTTGGGGCCGCCGTGGTCCGACTCCCCCGGCTCCTTCGCGCCGGGCCAGGCCTTGGCGACCCGGGCCGCCAGGACGAAGTCCTTCCGCAGCGGGTGGCCCTCGAAGCCGTCCGGCAGGAGGAGCGGCACCAGGTTCGGGTGGCCGGTGAAGTCGACGCCGAACATCTCGTGCGTCTCGCGCTCGTGCCACTGGGCGCCCGCGTAGATGTCGACGGCGGAGGGCACGGCCGGTGCTGAGTGCGGGACCGTCGTACGGACGAGGAGGCGTCGTACCGTACGGCCTTCCAGGGCCACTACATGGGCGCAGACGCGGAAGCCCGTGCCCGGCTCGTCGACCGCGCTCAGCCAGTCGAAGTACGTGCAGCCCAGCTTGTCGCGCGCGATTTCGAGGGCCGCGATCCAGGAGCCGATCGGTACGTCGACGGTCAGCAGGTCGTAGGCGCGCTCGGCGGTCGCTTCCTCGCCGAAGATCTCGGTGACGGCGTCCGGCAGGGTGTCGTACGCCGTCGTGTGGGTCGACTCGGTCACTTCTTGGCCTCCCCCGGGGCCGGCGGCGGAGCGACAAGGCCGCTCTGCAGGGCTGCGGTGGACGGCCGCCCGTGGCCGTAGCGCTCGCTGAGCGACTCGCGGGCGATCTTCTCCTGGAGCTTCAGGATTCCCTGGAGAAGGGCCTCCGGACGAGGCGGGCAGCCCGGTACGTACACATCGACCGGGATGATCTGGTCGACGCCCTTCGTGACGGAGTACGAGTCCCAGTACGGGCCGCCGCAGTTGGAGCAGGCGCCGAAGGAGATGACGTACTTCGGCTCGGGCATCTGCTCGTACAGCCGCTTGACGGCCGGGGCCATCTTGTCCGTGACCGTGCCGGAGACGACCATCAGGTCGGCCTGGCGCGGTCCCGGCGCGAAGGGAATCACGCCGAGCCGGATGAAGTCGTGGCGCGCCATTGACGCGGCGATGAACTCGATCGCGCAGCAGGCGAGACCGAAGTTGAAGACCCACAGGCTGTAGCGGCGGCCCCAGTTGAGGACCACCTTCATCGGCTCGGGCGCGAGGCGGGCGAGAGCTCCCAGGCGCTTCGGCTCGGGGAGGTCGACAGGCGTCACGGGGGTCACGGGGGTCACGTCCATTCGAGGACGCCCTTCTTCCATGCGTACAGCAGTCCCACGGCCAGGAAGCCGAGGAAGATGAACATCTCGACCAGCGTCGTCGCACCGTATTCGGGCGCGGCGAAGACCGTCGCCCAGGGGAAGAGGAAGATCGAGTCGACGGCGAAGATCACGTACAGGAAGGCGTAGACGTAGTAGCGGACCTGGGTGTGCGCCCAGCCCTCTCCGACCGGGTCCACGCCGCATTCGTACGTCAGCAGCTTCTCCGGCGTCGGCACGACCGGCCGCAGCAGTCGCCCGGCCCCGAAGGCCACGGCGACGAAGAGGACGCCGACGACTGCGAGCAGTCCGACGACCGAGTAACTCTGGAAGTACCCGTCCGCGAGAACCGTCGGTTCCGGCACGTCCGCCCCTCTCGCTCCCTGGCTGCGTCGGCCACATCGGCCTCGTTCGACGATCTGTACGCACGGGAGTCTAGGCCCTGGTAAAGACGCGGTAAGCAGCCGTCTCACACTGGGGTGGGGTTATCCCTACTTCCGCACACCCAGTTACCCCATGGCATCCGTCGTCGGGGCCCGGCAGGCTGAGCGTCATGACTGCCGGCGCCAGCGACCACCTCCCAGATTACGACCGGTCCGGCCGCGCCGAGCCCCGGCTCCGGCTCGTCCGCTTCCGGTACGGGTCCGACACCTGGAAGGAGATCGCGCACCTCCTCCTCGATCTGCCGATGGCTCTCCTCGGCTTTGTGTTCACCGTGGTGGTTCTCCTCCTCGGGTGCGGACTCTCGGTCACGGTGATCGGGCTGCCACTGGTGGCGGCGGGGCTGCTGGGGGCGCGCGGGCTCGGCACGGTCGAGCGGGCTCGTGCGCGTGCGCTGCTCGGTGTGTACGTCGACGAGCCCAGCCCGGCGGCCGCGGGACGGCGGCCGGGCGGGTTCTTCCCGTGGCTGTGGGCTGCTCTGAAGGATCCGGTGGGCTGGCGGACGGCGCTGTACGCGTTCATCCGGCTGCCCTGGGGCGTGCTGACCTTCGCGGTGACGCTGGCTGGGCTCTTCGTCTTGTGGCCCGTACTTCCGCTTCTCGCGCGAGCGATGGCCAACGCCGACCGGGCGATGGTCCGCGGCCTGCTTTGTCCCTCCGACGAGCTGGAGCGGCGGATCGCCGAGCTGGAGTCGGACCGGGGCGTCGTCGTCGACACCGCGGCCGCCGACCTCCGACGTATCGAACGCGATCTGCACGACGGGGCGCAGGCCAGGCTCGTCGCGCTGGCCATGGGGCTCGGCATGGCGAAGGAGAAGCTGACCGGCGACTTCAAGGACCCGGCCGCCGCGGCGGCGATGGTCGACGAGGCGCACGGCGAGGTGAAGCTGGCGTTGCAGGAGCTGCGGGATCTGGCGCGCGGCATCCACCCCGCCGTGTTGACGGACCGGGGCCTGGACGCGGCACTGTCGTCGATCGCGTCGCGCTGCACGGCTCCGGTGCGGGTGGCCGTCGATCTGGCGGCGCGTCCGGCGGAGGCCATCGAGGGCATCGCGTACTTCACCGTCTCCGAGCTGCTGCAGAACGTCAGCAAGCACAGCGGGGCGCGGTCCGCTTCCGTGGATGTGTGGCGCAGCGGGGAACGGCTGCTGGTCCAGGTGCGGGACGACGGGCGCGGCGGGGCGCGGCTGGACGGCGGGACGGGCATGGCGGGGCTGGCGGACCGGCTCGGCGCGGTGGACGGGCTGTTCGCTCTCGACTCCCCGGCGGGCGGGCCGACCACGGTGACGGCCGAGCTGCCGTGGCGCGACCGCGACCGCGACGGCGCGGCCGGGGCGGGTGCGTCCAAGCCCGGTCCTGCCGAGCCCGGCCCGCCCAAGGGTGCGGTCAGGTACAGGAGCGGGGTGGGGAAAACCCCCGGTCAGAAACGGTGACCGGCCTCATGGTCCCCCCTCGTCCGCCCCGGCATTCTTGAATCACACACCGCCACTCATCAGCACCACCAGCAGAAACGGACGGCAGCGATGGCCACGGAGTACGCACCGCAGACCCGCGACCAGTGGGAGTCCGGGGGCAGCCCCCCGAGGAGGCACATCCTTCCGCCGGCGCTGCGCGCGCCGGTCGAGGCCCGGACCTGGCGCGAGTTCGGTTACCTGATGCTCAGCCTGCCGGTCAGCGTGCTGCTCTTCGTCTTCGCGGTGACCATGACGTCGCTCGGGATGGGTCTGCTGATCACCTTCCTGGGCGTACCGGTCCTGGCGGCGGGCCTGGCCGGCTGCCGCGGCTTCGGGGTGATGGAACGGGCCCGCGCCAGGGGGCTGCTCAAGCTGGACGTGGGGGAGCCGGCGCCCGTGCGGCCCAAACCGGGCGGCGGGCCGATGTCGTGGATGGGCGCGATGCTCAAGAGCGGGGCGTCCTGGCGTCATCTGCTGTACGCCGTGCTGCATCTGCCGTGGGCGGTGTTCGCCTTCACCGTGTCGCTGGTCCTCTGGTCGTACGGCTGGGCCATGCTCACGTATCCGCTGTGGCAGTGGGTGTTCCCGGAGTACTTGGAGATGGACGGCCTCCAGCTGTACGGCGACAGCACGCGCAACGTCTACCTCGACACCCCCGTCGAACTGGCCGCCACCAGCGCGTTCGGCCTGCTCCTCACCCTCGCCACCCCCTGGGTCATACGCGGCCTGGTGACCGTGGACCGGGTGATGGTGGCCGGGTTGCTCGGCCCGTCCCGGCTCGCCACCCGCGTGTCGGAGCTGGAGTCGGACCGGGGCGTCGTCGTCGACACGGCGGCCGCCGACCTGCGGCGCATCGAGCGCGATCTGCACGACGGCGCGCAGGCCAGGCTCGTCGCCCTGGCGATGGATCTGGGCCTGGCCAAGGAGAAGCTGACGCAGGACCCGGAGGCGGCGGCGCGCATGGTGGACGAGGCGCACGGCGAGGTGAAGATCGCGCTTCAGGAGCTGCGGGACCTGGCCCGGGGCATTCACCCGGCCGTCCTGACCGACCGCGGTCTGGACGCTGCCCTCTCCGCGGTGGCCTCCCGGTGCACGGTGCCGGTGCAGGTCGAGGTGGACCTTCCGGCGCGGCCGGCCCCGGCCATCGAGGGCATCGCGTACTTCACCGTCTCCGAGCTCCTCCAGAACGTCAGCAAGCACGCACGGGCGTCCCGGGCCACGGTCGACGTGTGGCAGACGGCGGGCCGGCTGATGCTCCAGGTGAGCGACAACGGGCAGGGCGGCGCGGGCACGACGACCGGCTCGGGTCTGGCCGGGCTCGCCGAGCGGCTGGACGCGGTCGACGGAATCCTCGTCGTCGACTCGCCGGCCGGCGGGCCCACCACGGTCACGGCGGAGCTGCCCTGGCGGGGCTGACCGAGCGGCGGCCGGCCACCCGCTGCCGGCCGCCCGCCACCCCACCGCCCGCTCCCCCACTCCCCCGCTCACCCCGAGTCGTACGCCACTATTCCCCGCACCTGGGCGCGCGTCGGCCCGGAGACTGGGATGCTGGGGCCCTGCGTTCGATGGAGCGGGGAGCATCAATTGCTGGGGGGCTACAGGGCCGTGGGAGACAGAGTGCGGGTCGTCATCGCCGAGGATTCAGTGCTGCTTCGGGAGGGCCTGACCCGGCTTCTGACCGATCTCGGGCACGATGTCGTGGCGGGCGTCGGGGACGCGGAAGCGCTGATCAAGACAGTGGGGGACCTGGCGTCCCAGGGCGAGCTGCCGGACGTGGTGGTCGCGGACGTACGAATGCCGCCGACCCACACCGACGAGGGCGTGCGGGCGGCGGTACGGCTGCGCAAGGACTACCCGGGAATCGGCGTCCTGGTGCTCTCGCAGTACGTCGAGGAGCAGTACGCGACGGAGCTGCTGGCCGGGTCGAGCCGGGGCGTCGGCTATCTGCTCAAGGACCGGGTGGCGGAAGTACGCGAATTCGTGGACGCCGTAGTCCGGGTGGCCCAGGGCGGGACGGCGCTCGACCCCGAGGTCGTGGCGCAGCTGCTGGGCCGCAGCCGCAAGCAGGACGTGCTGGCCGGGCTGACGCCCCGCGAGCGTGAGGTCCTGGGACTGATGGCGGAGGGCCGGACGAACTCGGCGGTCGCCAAGCAACTGGTGGTGAGCGACGGCGCGGTCGAGAAGCACGTCAGCAACATCTTCCTTAAGCTCGGACTCTCGCCGAGTGACGGGGATCACCGTCGGGTGCTCGCGGTGTTGACCTATCTGAAGACCTAGGCACCTGGACCTGGGACCTACCGGAAACGAGTCGGAGTGCAGCCCGGATGTAGTGCGGGATGACAGTCCTAGAACCGAAGGATGAGTACGGAGCGTCTTCGAGCAAAGCGCCGGGGGGCGAATGAACCATGCCGAAACAGCGCAATAGAGCGTCTCAAAACGTTGTCCAGTATGTGATAGACCCAGGGAAGGGCACCCTTACCGACGTAGGGTGGGCCCTGGGGCCACCGGCTGGCCGGCCGGCCCCGAGCAGCCGCCTCGAGGGAGGTCCAGTTCAGTGACCAGCCAGGTCAGTAGCCCGGCCGAGAAGGCCGACGGATCCGATGGTGCCGACGGAGCGAATGACACCGTCGTGGGGGAACAGCGCAGCATTCCCACCCGGAACGTGTCCGGCAAAGAAGTGCCCGAGAAAGAGATCCGCCGTCTGGACCGGGTGATCATTCGTTTCGCGGGCGATTCCGGCGACGGAATGCAGCTCACGGGCGACCGTTTCACTTCGGAGACGGCGACCTTCGGAAACGATCTGTCGACGCTGCCGAACTTTCCCGCCGAGATCCGGGCGCCGGCCGGCACGCTGCCGGGCGTGTCCAGCTTCCAGCTGCACTTCGCCGACCACGACATCCTGACGCCGGGCGACGCGCCGAACGTCCTGGTGGCCATGAACCCGGCCGCGCTGAAGGCGAACATCGCGGACGTGCCGCGCGGCGCGGACATCATCGTCAACACCGACGAGTTCACCAAGCGCCCGATGGCCAAGGTCGGCTACGAGACGTCTCCGCTGGAGGACGGATCTCTGGAGGCGTACAACGTCCATCCGGTGCCGCTGACCACCATGACGATCGAGGCGCTCAAGGACTTCGGCCTGTCCCGGAAGGAGGCCGAGCGGTCCAAGAACATGTTCGCGCTGGGCCTGCTGTCGTGGATGTACCACCGGCCGACCGAGGGCACCGAGACGTTCCTGCGGGCCAAGTTCGCCAAGAAGCCGCAGATCGCCGAGGCGAACGTGGCGGCGTTCCGGGCCGGCTGGAACTTCGGCGAGACCACCGAGGACTTCGCGGTCTCCTACGAGGTCGCCCCGGCGACCAAGGCGTTCCCCCCGGGTACGTACCGCAACATCTCCGGGAACCTGGCCCTGTCGTACGGGCTGATCGCCGCCGGTCAGCAGGCGGACCTGCCGCTGTATCTGGGCTCGTACCCGATCACTCCGGCCTCCGACATCCTGCACGAGCTCAGCAAGCACAAGAACTTCGGTGTGCGGACCTTCCAGGCCGAGGACGAGATCGCGGCCATCGGCGCGGCGCTCGGTGCCGCCTTCGGCGGGCAGCTCGCGGTGACCACCACCTCGGGGCCGGGTGTGGCGCTGAAGTCGGAGACCATCGGTCTGGCGGTGTCGCTGGAGCTGCCGCTGCTCGTGGTGGCCATCCAGCGCGGCGGCCCCTCGACCGGTCTGCCGACCAAGACCGAGCAGGCCGACCTGCTCCAGGCGATGTACGGGCGCAACGGCGAGGCCCCGGTGCCGATCGTGGCGCCGAGGACGCCGGCCGACTGCTTCGACGCGGCCATGGACGCGGCGCGGATCGCGCTGGCCTACCGGACGCCGGTGTTCCTGCTGTCCGACGGCTACCTCGCCAACGGCAGCGAGCCGTGGCGGATCCCGGAGATCGACGAGCTCCCGGACCTGCGCGTGCAGTTCGCGACCGGCCCGAATCACACGCTCGCCGACGGCACCGAGGTCTTCTGGCCGTACAAGCGCGACCCGCAGACCCTCGCCCGTCCGTGGGCGGTGCCCGGCACCCCGGGTCTGGAGCACCGTATCGGCGGCATCGAGAAGCAGGACGGCACGGGCAACATCTCGTACGACCCGGCCAACCACGACTTCATGGTCCGCACCCGCCAGGCCAAGATCGACGGCATCGAGGTCCCGGACCTGGAGGTCGACGACCCGGACAACGCCCGGACGCTGGTGCTGGGCTGGGGCTCGACGTACGGACCGATCACGGCAGCCGTACGCCGCCTCCGCGCGGCCCGGACGCCCATCGCGCAGGCCCATCTGCGCCATCTCAACCCGTTCCCCCAAAATCTCGGTGAGGTTCTGGCGCGTTACGAGAAGGTGGTCGTGCCCGAGATGAACCTCGGGCAGCTGGCCACCCTGCTCAGGGCCAAGTATCTGGTCGACGCCCACTCGTACAACCAGGTCAACGGCATGCCGTTCAAGGCCGAGCAGCTCGCCACGGCTCTCAAGGAGGCCAACGATGCCTAAGGCGAACGAGACGCTTTCGCTGGTGCCCAAGGCCGAGGCCAAGCAATCCATGAAGGACTTCAAGTCCGATCAGGAAGTGCGCTGGTGCCCCGGTTGCGGCGACTACGCGGTCCTCGCCGCCGTGCAGGGCTTCATGCCCGAGCTCGGGCTGGCGAAGGAGAACATCGTCTTCGTGTCCGGGATCGGCTGCTCGTCCCGCTTCCCGTACTACATGAACACCTACGGGATGCACTCGATCCACGGCCGCGCGCCGGCGATCGCGACCGGACTCGCCTCCTCGCGCCGCGACTTGAGCGTGTGGGTGGTCACCGGTGACGGCGACGCGCTGTCCATCGGCGGCAACCACCTGATCCACGCGCTGCGGCGCAACGTCAACCTGAAGATCCTGCTCTTCAACAACCGGATCTACGGGCTGACCAAGGGCCAGTACAGCCCGACCTCCGAGGTCGGCAAGATCACCAAGTCGACGCCGATGGGCTCGCTCGACGCGCCCTTCAATCCGGTGTCGCTGGCGATCGGCGCGGAGGCGAGCTTCGTCGCCCGTACGGTCGACTCCGACCGCAAGCACCTCACCGAGGTCCTGCGGCAGGCCGCCGACCACCCCGGCACCGCCCTGGTGGAGATCTACCAGAACTGCAACATCTTCAACGACGGCGCGTTCGAGGTCCTCAAGGACAAGCAGCAGGCCGAGGAGGCCGTGATCCGCCTCGAGCACGGGCAGCCGATCCGCTTCGGGACCGAAGGCTCGAAGGGCGTCGTACGGGACACGGCCACCGGCGATCTCAAGGTGGTGACCGTCACCGAGGACAACCAGTCGCAGATCCTCGTCCACGACGCGCACGCGGCCTCGCCCACGACGGCGTTCGCCCTCTCACGCCTCGCCGACCCCGACACACTGCACCACACCCCCATCGGAGTGCTGCGCAGCGTCGACCGTCCCGTCTACGACACCCTCATGGCCGACCAGCTCGACACCGCCATCGAGCAGAACGGCAAGGGCGACCTGAGCGCGCTGCTCGCCGGCAACGACACCTGGACCGTCGTCGGCTGAGTCCTTTCCTGGACGCGAAGAGGGGCGCCCGGTCCTGGACCGGGCGCCCCTCTTCGCGTCCGCACCACCGACTGTCATGACCGTCACGCAATACGGGCATGACAAGCACGCCGGGTCGGCGTTACCTTCAGCAGATTGTTGTGCGCGCGTCGGGAGGGCCAGTGAAGTCGGTCAACGAACAGCGGTCAGGGCTGCTGTACGGCATCGGCGCCTACGGGATGTGGGGGCTCGTCCCCCTGTTCTGGCCGCTCCTCAAGCCCGCCGGCGCGATGGAGATCCTGGCGCACCGGATGGTCTGGTCCCTCGCCGTCGTCGGCGTCGCGCTGGTGGTGGTACGCCGGTGGGCCTGGCTCGGGGAGCTGGTCCGCCAGCCGCGCAGGCTGGGCCTGATAGCCGTCGCCGCGACCGTGATCACCGTCAACTGGGGCCTCTACATCTGGGCCGTCAACAACGGCCACGTCGTCGAGGCCTCGCTCGGCTACTTCATCAATCCGCTGGTCACCATCGCCATGGGCGTCCTGCTGCTGAAGGAACGGCTGCGGCCGGCGCAATGGGCGGCGGTCGGAGTCGGCTTCGCGGCGGTGCTCGTGCTGGCCGTCGGGTACGGGCAGCCGCCGTGGATCTCGCTGGTCCTGGCGTTCTCGTTCGCGACGTACGGCCTGGTCAAGAAGAAGGTCAATCTGGGGGGCGTGGAGTCGCTGGCCGCCGAGACGGCGATCCAGTTCCTGCCGGCGCTGGGCTACCTGCTGTGGATCGGGTCGCACGGCGACGCCACCTTCGGTGCGCAGGGGGCGGGCCATGCGGCGCTGCTCGCCGCGACCGGCATCGTGACCGCCGCGCCGCTGGTGTGCTTCGGTGCGGCGGCGATACGGGTGCCGTTGTCGACGCTGGGGCTGTTGCAGTACCTGGCGCCGGTCTTCCAGTTCGGCCTCGGCGTCGTGTACTTCCACGAGGCGATGCCGCCGGAGCGCTGGGCCGGCTTCTCGCTGGTCTGGGCGGCGCTGGCCCTGCTGACGTGGGACGCGCTGCGGGCGGCTCGGCGGGGGCGGGTGGAGGCGGTGCGGCTGGCGGCGGTTGCCGCGGGTGCGGCGGGTGCGGCTTCGAGTGCGGGTGGCGTCGCGCCCGCAGCTGCGGGTGGCACGCCCGGCCCTGCGCCGGCGGCGGCTGAGCCCACGTCGGCGTCCAAGTCCGCGCCGTAGGGCGGGCGTGCCCTGCGGGGCTGTTCCCCTACCCGCCCCTTCCCGACTGTGACGTTTGCGGCTCCCCCGCCCGGGGGCAAGCCCCGGACCCCTGACGCCGTTCGGGCGTGTCCTCAAACGCCGGACGGGCTGGATGCGCCGGGCGGGGCTTGAGGAGCGGAGTCTGGGGCAGCGCCCGACCCGCCTACCCCACCGGCACCGAACCCGGACGAGCCGCAGTGGGCTCCGTGGCGCCCGGTGCGTCGGCCACCCGCGTCCGCCCGCCCCGCAGACCGAACGCCGTGATCGCCGCGCCCGCGACCACCATCACCGCCGGCACCACCAGCGCGGCACGGAACGCGCTGAGCGTCGATTCCGGGGAGCCGTCGCCGTTCGCCGCTGTCAGGCCGTACACCGCCGTCACGGCGGAGATGCCGACCGCCGAGCCGAACTGGGTCGCGGTCGCGAGCAGCCCGCCCGCCAGCCCCTGCTCCTTCTCGTCGATGCCGTCCGTCGCGGCGATCGTGAGCGGCCCGTACGCCAGGGCGAACGCCGTACCGGTCAGGAACAGCGTCGGCAGCATCGCGGCGTACGACCAGTCCAGACCCACCGGCAGGAACAGCACGTACGACACGATCGCCAGCACGAAGCCGCCGAAGATCACCCGCGCGTTGCCGAACCGGTTGACCAGGCGCGGGGTCAGCGTCGGCGCCAGCACCGCGTCAATGCCCATGATCACCAGGGCCAGCGCGGTCTCCAGCGACGACCAGCCGCGCAGTTCCTGCAGGTAGAGCGTGACCATGAACTGGAAACCGAAGAAAGAGCCGACGAAAAGCAGCGCTCCCAGATCGGCGCGGACCATCGACGCCTTGCGCAGGATGCCGAGCCGTACGAGCGGGGCGGGCGAGCGGCGCTCGACCGTCACGAACACCGCCGCGAAGAGCAGCCCGGCGGCCACCACCGCCGCCGTGAGCTGCCAGCCGTCGAAGCCGTGCTCCAGCCGTACGATCCCGTACGCCAGCAGCAGCATCGCCCCGGCGGCCGTCGCCGCACCGGCGAGGTCGAACGAGCCGCCCCGGCGGGCCGGCCGCGCCTCCGCCGGCAGCAGCCGCAGCGCCGCGAGCAGGATGAGCCCGCCCAGCAGCACCGGAGCGAAGAACACCCACCGCCAGCCGAGCTGGGTCAGCAGCCCGCCGATGACCAGGCCGAGTGAGAAGCCGCCCGCGGCCGTGCCGGCGAAGACGAGCAGGGCCTTGTTGCGCTGCGGGCCCTCCTCGTACGACGTGGTGATGATCGACATCGCGGCCGGCGTCATGAACGCCGCTGCCACACCCGTCACGAAGCGGGCGACGATCAACATCCAGCCCTCGGTCGCGAACCCGCCCAGCATGGAGAAACCGAGGAAGACCGCGAGCCAGGTCAGGAACATCCGCCGCCTGCCGAGCAGGTCCGCCGCGCGGCCGCCGAGCAGGGTGAAGCCGGCGTACCCGAGGACGTACGCGCTCATCACCCAGGCCGCGGTGCCCGTCGGCAGCTCCAGGTCGGATCTGATGGACGGCACGGCCACCGACAGCATGGCCACGTCGATGCCTTCGAGGAAGATGGTGCCGCAGAGTACGAGCAGCAGCGCCCAGGCGCGTCGAGTCATGGCTTATGGCCTTTCACATCAGGTCAGTTACCGGGATGCCGGTCGGTTCCCTCTTGTAACCACTGGCATCCTGCGGCAGCATCACGACCTATGGAAGAAGGCACTTTGAGGTCACCGAGTAACTGCGAAGTCACCGACTCCCAGGGGGCGTACGGAGACACCGACCCCTTCCAGTGGGACACGCGCGAGGACTGCGAGGTCCGCCAGATCCTCGACCGCGTCGCCGACAAGTGGTCGCTGCTGGTCATCGCGCTGCTCGACAGCCACGTGCTGCGCTTCACCGAGCTGCGGCGCAAGATCGACGGCATCAGTCAGCGGATGCTGACGGTGACTTTGCGTCAGCTGGAGCGCGACGGGCTCGTCAAGCGGACCGTCCATCCGGTGGTGCCGCCACGCGTGGAGTACGAACTCACGCCGCTCGGGGCGACGTTGCACACGACGATCCGCTCACTCGTCACATGGACCGAGAAGCACCAGAACGAGATCGCGGCAGCGCGCGCCGACTACGACGCCCGTACGGCGGCCGAAGGGGAAGCCACGCCCGCCATCCCCGCCGCCCGCTGACTCGGTTTCACCGGGCACTGACCACGGCTCGGTCGCCGCCTGTCAGCCGTCCCCCAGGGCGGTGGCGACCGCGTCCATCACCGTCCGCCAGTGCGCGCGCCTTGCCTCGCGCTCCTCGGCGTCGGCCAGATGCTCCTGATGGAAGTGGAGTACGGCCTTCTCGGCGCTCCCCGCGGAGGCGGAGACCGCGACCTGCACGGTCGTGGTCCCGTAGGTGAGGCGGATACGGTCGCCCGGCCGGTAGCTGCGCACCTCGCCCGTGATGCCGTCGGCCGTACGGTACGAAGCACCCTTCTCGGGGGCCGGCTCCGCGCCCGCGCCGAGCCAGAGCGCGAAGCCCTCGGGGCTCGCGATGAACTCCCATACGGCGGCGGGCGGGTGGGGCAGCGTCCTGGAAACTCCGATCTCCCAGCCCGAGTCCTGAGTGAGTCCAGTGGGCATGAGCCTTCCTCCTTCGTCCCCGTTCCCGTTCTCGTTCCCGTTCCCGGCCTGGCGGGCCCGGTGGGCGCGCGCCTTGCTCCGGTTGCCGCAGCGTTCCATCGCGCACCAGCGGCGACGGCCGGGGCGCGAGGTGTCGACGAACAGCAGGTAGCAGTCGTGCGAGCCGCACTCGCGGATGCGGTGGGCGTACGGCCCGGTGAACAGGTCGATCGCGTCGCGGGCCACCGTCGACAGCAGCTGAGCCCCGGTGGCGCCCGGCGCCCACGCGCGTACGGCGCTCACACCCGTACCTATGTCGATACGGGTGACCAGCGGCTCCCGCGCCGCTCGCTCGTTGACCACGTCGAGGTCGGAGGCGGCCAGGGCGCGGCCGTGGGCCCGGTCGGCCGCGAGCCGGTGCAGCGCGTCGCGCAGGGTGCGCGCGTCCGACAGCTCGCTCGCGCTCACGGCCGGGCCGAGACCGGCCGGCAGCCGGCTCCGCTCCGCCCAGCGCACCAGATCGGCGGGCTCGTGCAGCACCTCGTAGCGGGCGAGCAGCCCGGGGCCGCCGGTCGTCAGCAGCTCAAGGCACAGGGCGCCCGGGTCGAAGAGGTACGGACGGCCCTCCGGCGTACGCAGGGTCAGGCCGGGCGATTCCGTTGCGAGCTGCATCACGTAACCACTATAACTGGTTACCATGACACTGCACTGGAAGCTTGTCGTCGACGCCAACGACCCACACCCCCAGGCCGACTTCTGGGCCGCCACCCTCGGCTACGAGGTGGAGGACAACAGCGCCCTCATCGAGCGCCTCATCGGCTTCGGCGCCGCACCTCCGGAGTTGACCGTGGAGTCCCACGGTCGCCGGGCATGGCGGGATCTGGTCGCCGTCCGGCATCCGGACGATCCGTACGACAAGGACACGGGGACGGGGCTCGGCCGCCGGATCCTCTTCCAGCGCGTACCGGAGACGAAGACGGTCAAGAACCGGCTGCACATCGACGTGCACAGCGAGCCGGGGACGCGGGAGGCCGAGGTCGTCCGCCTGGAGGCACTGGGCGCGGCCGTCGCCCACCGCGTCAAGGAGCCCGGCGGGGAGTGGGTGGTCATGACCGACCCCGAGGGCAACGAGTTCTGCGTCCAGTGAGGTCTGCGTCCACACGGCCACGCGCGGCGGGCTCGCCCGCCGCGCGTGGCCGTCCGGCATCCGAACACCGCTGACCGGTTTCCGCTCTTGACGCAGAGTCAAGCTCTCGCTGAACATTCAGCACGCACAGCTCACGCACAGCCCATGAACCAACAGCGCCACCAGCTCCAACGCCCCGCGCCGTCACCTGCGACACGGGGCGTCCCGCACGTTCCGTCTGTCCCCGTACGGAATCCGGAGCCCCCACATGAACCTCTCCAGCCTCTCTGGCATATCCACTCCCAGACGCACGGCCGCCGCAGCCGTCGCCCTCGCCCTCACCGGCCTGGTCGCCGCCACCGCGCCCACCGCGTCCGCCGCCCCGACCGCCCCCGCCGCCCCGGCAGCCGCGCTCGCCGCCCCCGACATACCCCTCGCCAACGTCAAGGCGCACCTCACCCAGCTCCAGTCGATAGCCAACTCCAACGGCGGCAACCGCGCGCACGGCCGCCCCGGTTACAAGGCCTCCATCGACTACCTGAAGGCCAAGCTGGACGGCGCCGGATTCACCACCTCCGTCACGACGTTCACCTCCAGCGGCGCGACCGGCTACAACCTGATCGCCGACTGGCCGGGCGGCGACGCGAACCAGATCCTGATGGCCGGCGCACACCTCGACTCCGTCTCCTCGGGCGCCGGCATCAACGACAACGGGTCGGGGTCGGCCGCCGTCCTGGAGACCGCGCTCGCCGTCTCCCGCGCCCAGCTCAAGCCCACAAAGCATCTGCGGTTCGGCTGGTGGGGCGCGGAGGAGCTCGGGCTCGTCGGCTCGAAGGCGTACGTCAACAGCCTTCCCAGCACCGAGCGTTCGAAGTTCTCCGGCTACCTCAACTTCGACATGATCGGCTCGCCGAATCCCGGCTACTTCGTCTACGACGACGACCCGGCCATCGAGAAGACCTTCAAGGACTACTACGCGGGCCTGGGCGTACCGACGGAGATAGAGACCGAGGGCGACGGCCGCTCCGACCACGCGAGCTTCAAGAACGTGGGCATACCGGTCGGCGGCCTGTTCACCGGCGCCAGCCGTACGAAGTCGAGCGCCCAGGCCCAGAAGTGGGGCGGCACGGCGGGCACCGCCTTCGACCGCTGCTACCACTCGTCCTGCGACACGACGGCGAACATCAACGACACCGCCCTGGACCGCAACAGCGACGCGATCGCCCACGCCGTCTGGACGCTGGGCAGCGGGCCGGTCGTCCCGCCCGGCGACGCGTACGAGAACACCGCCGATGTCGCCGTCCCGGACAACGGCGCGGCTGTCACCTCCTCCGTCACCGTCTCGGGCCGTACGGGCAACGCCCCGGCAGCGCTCAAGGTGGGCGTGGACATCAGGCACACCTGGCGCGGTGACCTGGTCGTCGACGTGCTCGCGCCCGACGGGACGGCGTACCGGCTGAAGAACTCCAGCAGCAGCGACTCGGCCGACAACGTGATCGCCACCTACACGGTGGACGCGTCGAGCGAGGCGGCGAACGGCACCTGGAAGCTCAGGGTCCAGGACATCGCGGCGCAGGACACCGGCTACATCAACAGCTGGAAGCTCACCTTCTGATCCAGCTCTCTTCCTGTACGGCCCGGCCCCGGCGGGGGCCGGGCCGTCTCAGGCCGCTCACGCCTCTCAGGCCGTGATGTCCTTCGTCGTGAAGCGCGCCCAGGCCGCGGAGCCGAACACCGCCGCGTACAGCGCCTGAAGCCCGAGATTGTCCAGCACCTCGTCCCAGTACACCGGCTCGCGGAGCACGTCCGCGAAGGACAGCCAGTAGTGCGGGAAGAGGTAGGGGTGGATCGCGTCCAGCTGCGGGATGGTGTCCAGGATCTGCACCGTGATCAGCAGTCCGACCGTCGCCGCCATCGCCGCGATGCCACTGTTGGTGAGGGTCGAGACGAACAGTCCGATCGCCGCGAGCCCGACCAGCGAGGCCGCCACGATCACCGCGATCAGCAAGGCCCGTACCAGCCCTTCCCCGAAGCCGATCCGCGTACCGGAGATCGTCGTGACTTCGCCCAGGGGGAAGAGCAAGGCCCCGGTGACCAGCGCGGACACGGCCACGACCAGCGTCGCGACCAGGCAGAAGACCATGGTGGTCGCGTACTTGGCGAGCAGCAGCCGGGTACGTCCGGCCGGCGCGACCAGCAGATAGCGCAGCGTGCCGGCGTTCGCCTCGCCCGCCACCGCGTCGCCCGCGACGACGCCGACGGCCATCGGCAGGAAGACCGGCAGCGTCGCGGCGAGCGCCGCGAAGACGAGAAAGAGACCATTGTTGGTGATCTGCGCGAGGAAGGCCGGGCCCGCGCCGCCGCCTTCACCGCCGCCGCCACCGACCGGCGAACCGTTGCCCGTCTCGATCTTCACGGCGATGCCGATGAGTACGGGTACGGCGGC
Source organism: Streptomyces sp. TRD_SC_5 (assembly GCF_056836825.1). Taxonomy (NCBI): domain Bacteria; kingdom Bacillati; phylum Actinomycetota; class Actinomycetes; order Kitasatosporales; family Streptomycetaceae; genus Streptomyces; species Streptomyces sp. TRD_SC_5. Next base: position 2,984,803 of record NZ_JBWZZS010000001.1, read on the forward strand.
CAGCACCGCCAGCAGCGCGAGCGTGCGCCAGCGCCGGAAGGTGGTGGTCAGCTCGGACCGGAAGAGGCCGAGGGTCCACAGCGGGCTGCGGGCCCGCACGCCCGCCTTCGGCCGGACCGTCGTTTCAGCCCGCGACATCGAAGCCCTCCCCCGTCAGCGCCACGAACGCGTCCTCCAGCGAGGCCCGTTCGACGCCGAAGGACCTCACCCGTACATCGGCCCGCACGAGCGCGGTGTTGAGGTCCGCCAGGTCCACGTCCCCCGGCGGCAGCTCTCCGGTCACCCGGCCGCCCTCTGCGACCGTCAGGTCGGTGACGCCCAGCTCCTTGAGCACCCGCGCCGCGTCCGCCGCGTCCGGGGTGGTGACGGCGAGCCGCCCGCGCGCACCGGCCGCCAGTTCCGCGACCGGGCCCTGGACGATGAGCCGGCCCTGGGCCATCACGGCCGCGTGCGTGCACACCTGTTCGATCTCGTCGAGCAGGTGTGAGGAGAGAAAGACAGTCGTGCCGTCCGCCGCCAGCTCCCGTACCAGCGAGCGGATCTCGCGCATGCCCTGCGGGTCGAGACCGTTCGTCGGCTCGTCGAGTACGAGCAGCTTGCGCGGCTGCAGCAGCGCGGACGCGAGCCCGAGCCGCTGCTTCATACCCAGCGAGTACGTCTTGGCCTTCTTGCCGGCCGCCGCCGTGAGGCCCACCCGGCCGAGCGCCTCCGTGACCCGCGCCCGGCGGGTGCGCGGGTCGGCCGCCGGGTCGGCCGAGTCGTAACGGATCAGGTTGTCGCGGCCCGACAGGAACCCGTACAGCGCGGGCCCCTCGATGAGCGCGCCCACCTGGGGGAGCACGGTACGGGCGGCGCGCGGTACGGGGTGGCCGAGCAGCGTCGCCGTACCGGACGTCGGCTCGATCAGCCCCATCAGCATCCGGATGCTGGTCGTCTTCCCCGAGCCGTTGGGCCCCAGGAAGCCGAAGACGCTGCCGACGGGCACACTGAGATCGAGCCCGTCGACGGCGAGCTGCCCGCCGCGGAAACGCTTCGTGAGCCCCCGTGTGTCGATCACGGCCTCACTGGTCACGGCGGACAACTCTTCCATTCCCGCTCTGCCTACTTGGCCGCGTTGGCGGCCTGGACCAGTGCGTCCTTGGTGACCGCGCCGACGTACACCTTGCCGTCGTCCGTCATCAGGGCGTTGACGAGACGGGTCTTGAAGACCGTGCCCGACCCGAACTCGCCGGACACCTTGTCGCCCAGCGCGTTCATGAACTGCTCGGCCTCCGGGGGCACGTCGCCCTTCTCGGGCGCCTTGAAGCCGGCCTCGCCGCCGGGGGACGAGATCTCGGCGACCGAGGTCCAGCCCTTGCCGATGACGTTGAGCCCCTCGAAGTCCTTCAGGTCCTCCTCGCCCTTGAAGTCCTTCTCGAAGTCCTTGCCGAAGTCCTTCTTGAAGTCCTTCTCCTGGGCCTTCGGCTCGTCGGCCTCGGTCACCTTCGCGCCCTTGGGCGGGCTGAACTTGAAGGTGTCCGCGGACGGCTTCGCGAAGTCGACCTTCGTGAAGCCCGCGTCGATCGCGGCCTTGCCGCCGCTGCTCGGCGTGAGCGTGAACTTGAGCGGTACGCCGTTCTCGGCGTCGACCGCGACCCTGATGGACCCGATCGTCGAACCGGACTGCTTGGGCTTGATGAGCAGCTGGTACGCGTCCCGGCCCGCGACCTGCGCCGTACCGTCGACGGTCACCGATGTGGTGTCGTCCGCGGCCTTCAGCGCTTCCTCCGCCAGACCCTTAGGGGTCGTCGGGACGCCTTCAGGCATCTTCTCGTGCTTGCCGGAGTGCTTGCCCGAATCCTTGCCCGAATCCTTGGCGTCGGCAGGGGCCTCCGCGTGGAAGGCCTCGTTCGAGGAGCTGTCGTACGCCCAGACCTCGCCGGCGTTGTGGATCAGGCTGTACTCCGCCGCGTCACCCAGGATCGACACACGCTGCTTGTCCGGGCCGTCGGCCGCGACCCGCAGGGTGTGCGTACCGGAGGCGAGTTCCATCAGCTTGGCCTGCGGGTCGGCCGACGAGCCCTCGCCGCCGCCCTCGCCCTTGGGCGCGAGACTGCCCGCGATACCGCCGAGCGAGGGAATGCCCAGGTCGGTGTTGATCTTCACGGTGCCGGAGAGCTGCTGCGTGTCCGACGCCGCGATCTTCTCGATCAGCTGCTGAGCAGTGATCTTCGGCAGGTCGGGGTCGCCGGAGTCGGCGAGCGCCGGGACGAGCCCGATGGTCGCCGCCGCCACCCCCGCCACCGCGACCGGGACGATGTAGCGCGCGGCCTTGCGGCGGCCCGCGGCGAAGTCCCTGCCCTCGGTGGTCTGTGCGCTGTCGTTCGGTGCCATGTGTGCCCTACCTCCGTGGTTGGCGGCCGTCGTCCAGTTGCACTCGTCCACTCCGCGCCGCCATTCTCACCCGAATTGGTGGGGAGTGGTGGTTCCAATCTGACCAAAACGGCGGGCAGGAAGCGTCAGCCCCCGGGATCAACTCCATGTACTGCTCGGGGATGACACACGGCGTCGGCGCCTCCCCCGCCAGAGAGCGAAGACGCCGATTGCCCCTTGCATGCAGTTGTCGCTACCGCTGGATGAAGACGTAGTCCGCCCGGTACGGAACGCTCACCAGGGTGCCCGCCTCGCAGCTGCCGGCCGGCGCCACGCCGCCCACCGTGTTCAGCCGCATGATCTCGGTGGTCCGCGCGAGCAGCCCGTGCTTCTTGCCGGACTGCTCGGCCCGCAGGTCGAGTTCCGGGATGTTGTCGGCGCCGTTCGGGCTCTTGCCGATGAGCGAGCCGGTGACCGCGCTGCGGTCGTAAGCGACCCACTGCGGCGTACCGGAGTTCGGCCGTACGAAGGAGTGAGCGATGCCGCCGGCGAGTACGGCCCGTACGTCACGCTGCTGGAACGAACGCCTGCCGTCCGTCCCCTCCTTGCACTCGTAGATCTGCTCGCCCTTGACGACCGGCGCCTGGAAGCTGCTCAGCGCGCGGTCGAAGTCGAAGCCGTTGGTGACCTTGTGGAACTGGCCGCGCACCGCGCCGCCGGGGAACTCGGCGGTGTGCAGGTTGGCGTAGAAGCCCGTCGGGTCCGACGTGAACGCCTTGAGTACCGCCGCGTCCGCGTCCGGAACCTCGACCGAGCCGGTCGCCGTCCGCGCCTTGCCCTTGCCGCCGCTCTTGCCGAGCTGCCCGGTGAAGTCCACCTTCATGCCGCCGTTGACGCCCTTGGCGCCCTGGTGGATGTGGAGCGCGGTCGGCTTGTCGGTGCCGCGCCACTTCACGGCGAACGACACGGTGCGGCCCTCGACCCTGACGAACTCCAGCGCGGCGCCGTCCTGGTCACCGGCGGCGGGCCCGCCCTCGACCGGTACCTCGTTCGCACCGTTCAGGCCGGCCACGAAGAATGACGAACTCTTGCTGTCGGCAGCGGACGGACCTGCGGCTCGCGCGACACCCGCCGCTGCCGCGACCGCGGTGATGCCGATGGCGATGACGACGACGCTCTTACGACCGCGAATGCTCGTAATACCGCTCATCCCCGGAATCTCCCCGTTTCAGAGCCGTCGCCCCCTGCGTCGGCTTCCGGGCATGAATACGGAGCGGATCCGGGTCGGAACTCAATGCGACAATGTGACCTGAGTCACACTCCCCGCACTATCCCGCGCGGTGCACCACCGCGTCGCACAGCTCCTCCAGAGCCGACTTCGCGTAGCACTCGGGCAGCGGCGCCAGGGAGGCCCTGGCCTCCTCCGCGTACCGGATGGTGTCGCGCCGCGCCTGCTCCAGGGCCGGGTGCGCGCGCAGCCGGCGCAGTACCTCGGCGAGCCGGTCGTCGTCCGTGAGGTCCCCGTCCAACAGCTCGCACAGCTCGACGTCTTCCGGCCGCCCGTGCTCGGCGGCCTGCGCACGCAGCAGCAGCACCGGCAGCGTGGGAATGCCCTCGCGCAGGTCCGTGCCGGGCGTCTTGCCGGACTCGTGGCTGTCGCTGGCGATGTCGAGTACGTCGTCGGCCAGCTGGAAGGCGGTGCCGAGGCGCTCGCCGTACTGGGTGAGGATGTCGACGACCCGCTCGTCGGCGCCCGACATCATCGCGCCGAAGCGCCCCGAGACGGCGATCAGCGAGCCGGTCTTGCCCGCGATGACGTCCAGGTAGTGCCCCACGGGCTCCTGGCCCTCGCGCGGACCGGCCGTCTCCAGGATCTGGCCGGTGACGAGACGTTCGAAGGCCTCCGCCTGGATCCGTACGGCCTCGGGCCCGAGATCCGCCAGGATGTGCGAAGCGCGCGCGAAGAGGAAGTCGCCGGTGAGGACCGCGACCGAGTTGCCCCAGCGGGTATTGGCGCTGGCGACCCCGCGGCGTACATCCGCCTCGTCCATCACGTCGTCGTGGTACAGCGTCGCCAGATGCGTCAGCTCGACGACCACGGCGGAGGGCACGATGCCCGGCGCGTGGGGGTCACCGAACTGCGCGGCCAGCATGACCAGCAGCGGCCGGAACCGCTTGCCTCCGGCCCGGACCAGGTGCTGGGCGGCCTCCGTGATGAAGGGAACCTCGCTCTTGGTAGCGTCGAGAAGCCCTTCCTCGACCGCTGCCAATCCGGTCTGGACATCGGTCTCAAGAGCCTGGTCCCGCACGCTCAGTCCGAACGGCCCGACGACGGTCACGAGGGTCACTCCTGTCTGCTGACGATCACACGGATTGTCGATGTGTCGCTGTCTTCACTCAAGTCAGCGTATCCGGTCGCCTTTCGATCACAGTGAGCGCCTTCCCGTCGCCCCGAGCACAGTCCGATGGGCACCGGTATGTTCTATCTCACCTGATACGAGCAGGAGTAGGCCCTTTGTCCCGCACCGTCTCCGACCCCCAGCCCGACGGGCCCGACCGGCCCGACGAGGCCGCCGAGCCGCCGCCCGATCACGACCATGCCTTCTTCGGACAGCTGCGGCGGCCGACTGGTCTGGGATGGTCGGCGGCCGGGCTCGCCGTCTGGTCGTCGACTCGCCCATGCGGACCGGGATGGACGCCGGCCGCTTCTTCCCGTTCGGCAACGACGCGGACCTGCCGCCGGACCAGCGGGACGAGGACGCCAAGTCGGCGAGCTTCGAGTTCCCGGTGGGCGACGACGCGCCGATCGAGATCCTGGGCCGCCCCGGGGTCCGGCTGCGCCTGCGCATGGAGGTGCCGTTCGGTCAGGCGATCGCGCGTCTGTGCGACGTGGCACCGGACGGCTCGTCGACCCTCGTCACGCGGGGCGTCCTGAACCTCTCGGCCCGGCGCGGCCGGGACCGGTCCGACGCCTGGCCGCTGGGCGCGACGGAGGAGGTGACTTTCCAGCTCAACGGCATCGGCCACAGCTTCGCGCCGGGCCACCGCATCCGCCTCTCCGTCTCGTCGGCGTACTGGCCGTGGATCTGGCCCGCCACGGACTCGGCGGGCTTCACCCTCGACCCGGCGGGCAGCGCGCTCGAACTGCCGGTGCGGGCCCGTACGCAGGACGCGATCAGTTTCGAGCCCCCGGAGCAGTCGGAACCGCTCGGCGTCACCTTCTCCCCGGACCCCGAGCAGCGCCCGGAACGACTGATCGTGCGCGATGTCGCCGCCGGCGAGTGGCGGATGGAGGTCGATCCCCGGTACGGGGGGACGCGGATCTATCCGGACGGCCTGGAGTTCAGCGAGGACGCGCTGGAGACGTACACGATCAACGAGTCGGACCCGCAGAGCGCCCGCACGCACTCGGACTGGCGCATCCGGCTGCACCGCCCCGACATGCCCTGGGACGTGGAGATCACGACGCGCTCCGAAATCGCGTGCGACGCGGCGGACTTCATCACGTCGAACGAGGTGACGTGCCGCGAGGCGGGCGAGATCGTGTTCCGCCGGACCTGGGAGAAGCGGCTCCCTCGGACGTCCGGCTGACGGCGCGGCCGGGGCTCGGGGGCGCGAGACCGCCGACAACGCCTCCGACGCCACCACCGGCCAGGCGCCACGCCTTCAAACCGCACACTTTTCGGGCATTACGAACTCTTCAGGCACTGCCGTCGCAGGCGACACCCACGTAACGTGTTGTCCTCCACGACCTGGAAAGCGAGGCAGCACCGATGCCCGAGCAGAGCCCGCTCGACCTGGCCGAAGGCGACCTCTTCGGCCCGCACAACCTCCCCTACGGCGTCTTCTCCACCGCGGACGAGCCAGAGCGCCGCCGGGTCGGTGTCCGTATCGGCGGCCATGTGCTGGACGCGGGGGCGGCCGCGCTCGCCCTGGGCTCTCCGTACGCCGCGCTGCTCGCCCAGCCGACCCTCAACCCGCTGCTCAAGGCGGGGCGTACCGCGTGGCGCGACGTACGCCGGGCGCTCACCGCGTGGGTGACGAGCCCCGCGCACCGCGCCGACATAGAGCCCCTGTTGCACCCCGTCACGGCGGTCACGCTGCACCTGCCCTACGACGTGGCGGACTACGTCGACTTCTACGCGAGCGAGCACCACGCCACTAACGTCGGCAGGATCTTCCGCCCGGACGGCGACGCGCTGACCCCCAACTGGAAGCACCTGCCGATCGGTTACCACGGCCGGGCCGGCACGGTTGTGGTGTCCGGTACGGACGTGGTGCGTCCCAGCGGCCAGCGCAAGGCCCCGGCGGACCCGGCCCCGGTCTTCGGCCCTTCGGTCAAGCTGGACATCGAGGCAGAGGTCGGCTTCATCGTCGGCACCCCTTCCACCCACGGAGCACCGGTCCCACTCACCGACTTCCGGGAGCACGTCTTCGGCCTGTTCCTCCTCAACGACTGGTCGGCGCGGGACATCCAGGCGTGGGAGTACGTACCCCTCGGCCCCTTCCTCGGCAAGTCCTTCGCGACGTCCGTGTCGGCGTGGGTGACCCCGCTCGAAGCCCTGGACGCCGCCCATGTGGCGCCGCCGGTGCGGGACTTCCCGCTCCTCCCCTACCTCGACGACTCCAACGAGGAGGAGCCCGGCGGTTACGACGTCCGCATCGAGGTGAAGATCAACGGCGAGGTGGTCTCCACGCCGCCCTTCTCGACGATGTACTGGACGGCGGCGCAGCAGCTGGCCCAGATGACGGCGAACGGCGCGTCGCTCCGTACGGGCGACCTCTTCGGCTCCGGCACGGTCAGCGGCCCCGAGGTGAACCAGCGGGGCTCTCTCCTCGAACTGACCTGGAACGGCCGCGATGCACTCGAACTCCCTACGGGCAAGCGGACGTTCCTGGAGGACGGCGACGAGGTGACGATGACGGCGTGGGCTCCCGGCCCGCACGGCACAAGGGTGGGCCTGGGCGAGGTGACGGGCCGGATCACCCCGGCGTCCTGACAGGGGGTCCTGACCGGGGGCGGGGCCGCTGCGCGCGGCTGCCCCCTCCCCACCCCACCCCACCGAACACGCCTACCGGTTCACCGGCCGGCCGGCCGACCTACCGGCCTATCCCTCGGCGACAGGCCGGTACGTGCACACATGCACACCCGCACCGCTGGTGATGGTGGAGACCAGCTCGAGCGTGCGCAGCCCACCGTCGTCGGGGAAGATCGTCTTTCCGCCGCCGAGCAGCACCGGCATGATCATGAGCCGGAGTTCGTCGACCAGACCCTCGCGCAGGAGCGTGCGCGCGAGCGTGGGGCTCCCCATGACCAACAGGTCACCGCCGTCGCTCTCGCGCAGCTCCCGGATGCCGGCGAGGGCCTTGTCGCCGGGGATGCGCGTGGTGTTCTCCCACGTCAGCTCGGAGTCGCTCAGGGTCTCGGACACGACGTACTTCGGAAGGGCGTTCATCCGGTCGGCGAACGGGTCGCCGGCTCTCTCGGGCCACGCCCCGGCCATCGTCTTCCAGGTGCGACGCCCGAACAGCAACGCCCCTGCGCTGCCCACCGCGTCGTCGAAGGCGCCGCCGACCACCTCCGGATCGAAGAAGGGGTGCGTCCAGCCGCCGTGCGCAAAGCCCCCGTCTTCGTCCTCGCCGGGTCCGCCCGGCGCCTGCACGACGCCGTCCAGGCTGATGAACTCACTGATTACGATGCGCATGGGACTCGCTCCTTCTCCTCGCTCAAGGTGTACGGCAATGGAGACTGGCGCGCCGCGCGAAAATCATCGTGCCGACACGGCCCACCACACTGGTGATGTGAATCACGCACACGTTTGAGGGCCGGGGCCCAAGGCGGAGCCCCGGTTGCGGAAGGGCGGGGCGCGGCGCGGCAAGAAGCCCTACGCCGGCTCGGACGGCTCCGGCTCGTCCCAGTCGGGCTCCGCGTCCCAGTCCCATTCCGCAGCGCCGACGTCCGCAACCGGCACCGCCGAGGCAACCGGCTCCGCCAGGGCAACCGGCGCAGCTTGAGCCACCGCCCCAGCCTGAGGAACCGGGGCCGCCGCCTGAGGTACCGGGGCCGCCGCCGGAGCAACCGCCGCCGCGCCCAGCGAGGCGAGCACCCCCAGCACCCCCTCCCCGTACGTGGCCAGCTTCTTCTCGCCGAGCCCGGCGATTCCACCCAGCTCCGCGACCGACCCCGGCAGCACCGTCGCGATCTCCCGCAGCGTCGCGTCGTGGAAGATGACGTACGCCGGTACGCCCTGCTCCCGCGCCTGCTCCGCCCGCCAGGCCCGCAACGCTTCGAAGACCGGCGCCGCCTCCGCCGGCAGGTCCGCCTTGGCGGCGGACGCCTTCGCCTTCCGCTCGCCCTTCGCGGCCCGGGCAGCCGGCACCGGCTTCGCCTCCTTGCGCAGCCGCACCTCACGCTCCCGGCTCAACACCGAGGCGCTCTCCTCCGTCATCACGAGCGTGCCGTACTCCCCCTCGACCGCCAGGAGGCCCTGCGCCAACAGCTGCCGCACCACGCCCCGCCATTCCACCTCCGCCAGCTCCTCGCCGATACCGAACACCGACAGCTGGTCGTGGTCGAACTGGATCACCTTGGCGGTCTTGCGGCCCAGCAGAATGTCGATGATCTGCCCCGCCCCGAACTTCTGCCTGCGCTCCCGCTGCAACCGCACCACAGCCGAAAGGACCTTCTGCGCCGGCACCGTCCCGTCCCACGTCTCGGGCGGAGTCAGGCAGGTGTCGCAATTGCCGCAGGAAGGCGCGGCAGGGTCCTGCCCGAAGTACGCCAGCAACTGCGCCCGCCGGCACTGCGCGGTCTCGCAGAGCGCCAGCATCGCGTCCAGATGCGACGCCGCACGCCGCCGGAACGCCTCGTCGCCCTCCCCGCCCTGGATCATCTTCCGCTGCTGCACCACGTCCTGGAGCCCGTACGCCATCCACGCAGTCGACGGCATCCCGTCGCGCCCGGCACGGCCCGTCTCCTGGTAGTAGCCCTCGACCGACTTCGGGAGGTCCAGGTGGGCGACGAAACGCACGTCCGGCTTGTCGATGCCCATGCCGAAGGCGATGGTCGCCACGACGACCAGCCCCTCCTCCCGCAGGAACCGGGACTGGTGCGCCGCACGTGTCCCCCCGTCGAGCCCGGCGTGGTACGGCACGGCCTCGATGCCGTTCCGGCAGAGGAACTCCGCCGTCTTGTCCACGGAGTTGCGCGAGAGGCAGTAGACGATGCCCGCGTCCCCCGCGTGCTCCTCGCGCAGGAAAGACAGCAGCTGCTTCTTCGGGTCCGACTTCCCCACGATCCGGTACTGGATGTTGGGACGGTCGAAGCTCGCCACGAAGTGCCGGGCCTCCGGCATCCCGAGCCGTTGGGTGATCTCCCGGTGGGTGGCGTCCGTGGCGGTCGCAGTGAGCGCGATCCTCGGTACGTCCGGCCACCGCTGACCCAGCACGGACAGGTTCAGGTAGTCCGGGCGGAAGTCGTGGCCCCACTGGGCGACGCAGTGCGCCTCGTCGATCGCGAAGACGGAAATCTTGGCCCGGCCCAGCAGGTCGAGCGTCGCGTCCAGGCGCAGCCGCTCCGGCGCGAGGTAGAGCAGATCCAGCTCCCCGGCCAGGAACTCCGCCTCCATCGCGCGCCGCTCACCGAAGTCCTGCGTCGAGTTGATGAACCCGGCCCGCACGCCGAGCGCCCGCAACGCGTCGACCTGGTCCTGCATCAGCGCGATGAGCGGGGAGATCACGATGCCCGTACCCGGCCGGACCAGCGCCGGAATCTGGTAGCACAGCGACTTTCCGCCGCCGGTCGGCATCAGTACGACCGCGTCCCCGCCGGCCACCACATGCTCGATGACCGCGGCCTGCTCGCCACGGAACGCGTCGTACCCGAAGACCCGGTGCAGCGTCTCCAGCGCGTCGCTCCGCGTCACCGCACCGACCTCGACCGCCTCGACCATGCCACCTGTCCCGTCCATCGCTCTGTCCCCCGTACGTACCGTGCCCGGCTCCCCACGATAGGGGCAGCCACTGACACCCCCACCCAAAAGCTGCCGCCCGGCACCCCTACGAGGAGGGACACCGGGCGGCGATCATGCCCATGCGGTCAGCGGACGAAGACTCCCGCCTGGCCGGCCAGGTCCAGGAAGTACTGCGGGGCGACACCGAGCACCAGCGTCACCGCGACGCCCACCCCGATCGCCACCGTCGTCAGCGGCGACGGCACGGCGACCGTCGGGCCGTCCGCCTTCGGCTCGCTGAAGAACATCAGGACGATCACCCGGACGTAGAAGAACGCGGCGATCGCCGACGAGATCACACCGACCACGACCAGCGCCCCGGCCCCGCCCTCGGCCGCCGCCTTGAACACCGCGAACTTCCCCGCGAAGCCCGACGTCAGCGGAATTCCGGCGAAGGCCAGCAGGAACACCGCGAAGACCGCGGCCACCAGCGGCGAGCGCCGCCCCAGCCCCGCCCATTTCGACAGATGCGTCGCCTCGCCGCCCGCGTCCCGCACCAGCGTGACCACCGCGAAGGCGCCGATCGTCACGAAGGAGTACGCCAGCAGATAGAAGAGGACGGACGAGATGCCGTCGGGCGTGGTCGCGATCACACCGGCCAGGATGAACCCGGCGTGAGCGATCGACGAGTACGCCAGCAGCCGCTTGATGTCGGTCTGGGTGATCGCGACGATCGCGCCGCCCAGCATGGTGACGATCGCGATCGCCCACATCACCGGACGCCAGTCCCACCGCAGGCCCGGCAGTACGACGTACAGCAGCCGCAGCATGGCGCCGAAGGCGGCCACCTTGGTCGCGGCGGCCATGAAGCCGGTGACCGGGGTCGGAGCGCCCTGGTAGACGTCCGGGGTCCACATGTGGAACGGGACCGCGCCGACCTTGAAGAGCAGGCCCATGAGGATCATCGCGCCGCCGATGAGGAGCAGCGCGTCGTTGCCCATGGTGTCGGCGAGCGCCGGGTCGATCTGCTTGACCGTGCCGTCGACGACGCTCGCGATCTTCGCGTACGAGACCGAGCCCGCGTACCCGTACATCAACGCGATCCCGAAGAGCAGGAACGCCGACGAGAAGGCGCCGAGGAGGAAGTACTTCACCGCGGCCTCCTGCGACATCAGCCGCTTGCGGCGGGCGACGGCGCACAGCAGGTACAGCGGGAGCGAGAAGACTTCCAGCGCCACGAACAGCGTCAGCAGATCGTTGGCGGCCGGGAAGACGAGCATCCCGGCGATCGCGAACAGCATCAGCGGGAAGACCTCGGTGGTGGTGAACCCGGCCTTGACCGCCGCCTTCTCGCTCTCACTGCCCGGTACGGACGCGGCCTGCGCGGCGAACGAGTCGACGCGGTTGCCGTGCGCGTCCGGGTCGAGCCTGCGCTCGGCGAAGGTGAACACGGCGATCAGCGAGGCCAGCAGGATCGTGCCCTGGAGGAACAGCGCCGGGCCGTCGACCGCGATGGCGCCCTCCGCCGCGATCTGCGCCTTTGTGGTGCCGTACCCGCCGGCCGCGAGCGCCACGATCGCCGCGAAGGCGGCGGTGATGGCGACGACCGACAGGAACAGCTGTGTGTAGTAACGGGCCTTGCGTGGCACCGCGGCCTCGACGAGTACGCCCACTACCGCCGCGCCGACGACGATGAGCGTCGGCGACAGCTGTGCGTACTCGATGTGCGGGGCCGTGAAACCGCCCTCGGCGCTCGGCGCCGCGACCGTCGCCCACAGGCTGTGGACAGCTGATGCGCTCACTTGGCCGCCTCCGCCTCAATCTCGGGGGTGGGGTCCGTCTTCCGGACGTCGGACATGGTGTGCTTCACGGCCGGATTGACGATGTCCGTCAGTGGCTTGGGAAAGACGCCGAGGAGCAGAAGCAGTGCGATCAGCGGGGCGACGACCACGAGCTCACGGACCTTGAGGTCGGGCATGGCCCGCACCTCGGCCTTGACCGGCCCCGTCATCGTCCGCTGGTACAGGACGAGCGTGTAGAGCGCGGCAAGGACGATGCCCAAGGTGGCGATGACTCCGGCCACCGGATACACCGCGAACGTGCCGACCAGCACCAGGAATTCGCTGACGAACGGCGCCAGCCCCGGCAGCGACAGCGTCGCGAGGCTGCCGATGAGGAACGTCCCGGCGAGCACCGGGGCGACCTTCTGCACTCCGCCGTAGTCGGCGATGAGCCGCGACCCGCGCCGCGTGATCAGGAAGCCGGCCACCAGCATCAGCGCGGCGGTCGAGATCCCGTGGTTGACCATGTAGAGCGTCGCGCCCGACTGGCCCTGGCTCGTCATCGCGAAGATGCCGAGCACGATGAAGCCGAAGTGCGAGATCGAGGCGTACGCGATCAGCCGCTTGATGTCGCGCTGGCCGACCGCCAGCAGCGCGCCGTAGATGATGCTGACCAGCGCCAGCACGATGATGACGGGCGTGGCCCACTTGCTGGCCTCCGGGAAGAGCTGGAGGCAGAAGCGCAGCATCGCGAAGGTGCCGACCTTGTCGACGACCGCGGTGATCAGCACGGCGACCGGGGCGGTCGCCTCACCCATGGCGTTGGGCAGCCAGGTGTGCAGCGGCCACAACGGCGCCTTCACCGCGAACGCGAAGAAGAAGCCGAGGAAGAGCAGCCGCTCCGTGTTGGTCGCCATCTCCAGCTCGCCGCTCGCCCGCGCCTCGGCGATCTCCGCGAGCGAGAAGCTCCCGGCGACCACGTAGAGACCGACGACGGCGGCCAGCATGATCAGCCCGCCGGCGAGGTTGTAGAGAAGGAACTTCACGGCCGCGTACGAGCGCTGGGTGGCCGCCGCCCCGTCGGTGCCGGCGTGCGCCCGGTCCCCGAAGCCGCCGATGAGGAAGTACATCGGGATGAGCATGGCTTCGAAGAAGATGTAGAAGAGGAAGACGTCGGTGGCCTCGAAGGAGAGGATCACCATCGCTTCGACCATCAGGATCAGGGCGAAGAATCCCTGGGTCGGGCGCCAGCGCGAGCTCTTCGTCTCAAGGGGGTCGGCGTCGTGCCAGCCCGCCAGGATGATGAAGGGCATCAGCAGAGCCGTGAGCGCGATGAGCGCGACGGCGATGCCGTCCACCCCCAGCTCGTACCTGACCCCGAAGTCCGGGATCCAGGCGTGGGATTCGGTGAGCTGGTAGCGGTCGCCGCCGGGCTCGAAGCGGACGACCACGAGGGCCGCCAGTACCAGCGTGGCGAGCGAGAAGGACAACGCCAGCCACTTGGCGGCAGTGCGGCGCGCGGCGGGCACGGCGGCGGTCAGGATCGCACCGACCGCCGGGAGCACCGCCGTCGCCGTCAGCAGAGGAAAGCCTGCGTTTGCTACTACAGACATATCGATCAGACCGCCCTCATCAGCAGGGTCGCGGCAATGAGGATCGCCGTACCGCCGAACATCGAGACCGCGTACGAGCGGGCGTAGCCGTTCTGCAGCTTGCGCAGCCGGCCGGAGAGTCCGCCGACCGAGGCCGCCGTTCCGTTGACCACTCCGTCGACCAGGGTGTGGTCGACGTACACCAGCGAGCGGGTGAGGTGCTCGCCTCCGCGGACCAGGACCACGTGGTTGAAGTCGTCCTGGAGGAGATCGCGCCGGGCGGCACGGGTGACGAACGAGCCGCGCGGGGCGACGACCGGGACGGGCTTGCGACCGTACTGGAGGTACGCGATCGCGACGCCGGCCAGCAGGACGGCGACCGTCAGCCCCGTGATCACCGGCACGCTGATCGGCGGGTGCGGGTGCTCGAACTGCGTCACCGGCTCCAGCCAGTTCACGAACCGGTCGCCGATGCTGAAGAACCCGCCCGCGAAGACCGACCCGAAGGCGAGCACGATCATCGGGATCGTCATCGACTTCGGCGACTCGTGCGGATGCGGCATCTCCCCGGGGCGCACCTCGATGCCGGGCTCGACGCTGGGCGCCTGGTCCGGGTCGGGGGCGGGCTGCCAGCGCTTCTCGCCGAAGAACGTCAGGATCATCACGCGCGTCATGTAGTACGCCGTGATGCCCGCGCCCAGCAGGGTCACGGAGCCGAGGATCCAGCCCTGCGTGCCACCCGAGGCGAAGGCCGCCTCGATGATCTTGTCCTTGGAGAAGAAACCGGACAGGCCCGGGAAGCCGATGATCGCGAGATAGCCGAGCCCGAACGTCACGAACGTCACCGGCATGTACTTCCGCAGGCCGCCGTACTTCCTCATGTCCACCTCGTCGTTCATGCCGTGCATGACCGACCCGGCGCCGAGGAAGAGACCCGCCTTGAAGAAGCCGTGCGTCACCAGGTGCATGATCGCGAAGGCGTAACCGATCGGGCCGAGGCCCGCCGCCAGGATCATGTAGCCGATCTGCGACATCGTCGAACCGGCCAGCGCCTTCTTGATGTCGTCCTTCGCACAACCGACGACCGCACCGAAGAGGAGCGTGACCGCGCCGACCACCACGACCGCGGTCTGCGCGTCGGGAGCGGCATTGAAGATCGCGCCGGACCGGGTGATCAGGTAGACGCCGGCGGTCACCATGGTGGCGGCGTGGATGAGGGCCGAGACCGGGGTCGGGCCCTCCATCGCGTCACCGAGCCACGACTGGAGCGGCACCTGCGCCGACTTGCCGCACGCGGCCAGCAGCAGCATCAGCCCGATGGCCGTCATCGTGCCCTCGGTCGCGTCCCCCGTGGCCCCCAGCACCGGCCCGAAGGCGAAGGTGCCGAAGGTGGTGAACATCAGCATGATCGCGATCGACAGACCGATGTCGCCGACACGGTTGACGATGAAGGCCTTCTTGGCCGCCGTCGCCGCGCTGGGCTTGTGCTGCCAGAAGCCGATGAGCAGGTACGACGCCAGACCGACGCCCTCCCACCCGAAGTACAGCAGCAGGTAGTTGTCGGCGACGACCAGCAGGAGCATCGCCGCGAGGAAGAGGTTCAGGTAGCCGAAGAAGCGGCGTCGCCGCTCGTCGTGCTCCATGTAACCGATCGAATAGATGTGGATCAGCGTGCCCACACCGGTGATCAGCAGTACGAACGTCATCGACAGCTGGTCGAGCTGGAAGGCGATGTCGCCCTGGAAGCCCTCGACGGGAATCCAGCTGTAGAGGTGCTGGCGCATGGTCCGCGCCTCTACGTCGTACCCGAGCATCGCGCCGAACAGCACCACGCCGAGCACGAACGAGGCCGCCGCGAGCAGCGTGCCGATCCAGTGACCGACACGGTCGAGCCGCCGCCCGCCGCACAGCAGGACCGCCGCTCCGAGCAAAGGCGCTGCGACGAGCAGCGCAATCAAGTTCTCCACGATTCTTGCGACCCCTTACAGCTTCATCAGGCTGGCGTCGTCGACCGAGGCCGAGTGGCGGGACCGGAACAGCGACACGATGATCGCGAGACCCACCACGACCTCGGCGGCGGCGACGACCATCGTGAAGAACGCGACGATCTGGCCGTCGAGATTGCCGTGCATGCGGGAGAAGGCGACGAACGCGAGGTTGCAGGCGTTGAGCATCAGCTCGACGCACATGAAGACAACGATCGCGTTCCGCCGGATCAGCACACCCGCCGCGCCGATGGTGAACAACAGTGCCGCGAGATAGAGGTAGTTGACCGGATTCACTGCGCGGCCTCCGTCTCGTCCTGGTCACGGCCGAGCCGTTCCTCGGAGCGCTGCTCCAGCGCCTTGAGGTCGGTCATCGCCTGGCTCGACACATCGCGGATCTGACCGCGCTCGCGCAGCGTCTTCATGACCGTGAGGTCGGCCGGCGTGCCGTCCGGCAGCAGACCGGCGATGTCCACCGCGTTGTGCCGTGCGTACACGCCGGGTGCGGGCAGCGGCGGCAGGTGCTTGCCGCGTACGCGCTCCTCGGACATCTCCCGCTGCGTCTTCGCACGCTCGGTGCGCTCGCGGTGCGTGAGCACCATCGCGCCGACGGTCGCCGTGATGAGCAGGGCGCCGGTGAGCTCGAAGGCGAAGACGTACTTGGTGAAGATGAGTTCGGCGAGGCCCTCCACGTTGCCACCGGCGGCGGCGTTGGCCCTGCCGAGTCCGTTGAAGGTGGACAGCGAGGCCTGACCGATCCCGGCCATCAGCAGGATGCCGAAGCCGAGACCGCAGCCCGCGGCCAGCCAGCGCTGGCCCTTGAGCGTCTCCTTCAGGGAGTCGGCGGCCGTGACACCGACCAGCATGACCACGAAGAGGAACAGCATCATGATCGCGCCGGTGTAGACGATGATCTGGACGACACCGAGGAAGTACGCGCCGTTGGCGAGGTAGAAGACGGCCAGGACGATCATGGTCCCGGCCAGGCACAGCGCGCTGTGCACCGCCTTCTTCATCAGGATGGTGCCCAGGGCGCCGACGACGGCGACCGTACCGAGCACCCAGAACTGCACGGCCTCGCCGGTCGAAGTGACCGAGGCGGCAAGAGCGTTCATGCCCCGATCACCTTCTTCGTCGTCGGCTCGTCCTCGCCGAAGGTCGACGCGGCCTCCTGCGGCCGCTCTCCCTTGCTCAGCGCCACCTGCCGCTCCGTGCCCGGCGCGGCCTCGGTCACCAGCCCCCGGTAGTAGTCCTGCTCGTCCGTGCCGGGGAAGATCGAGTGCGGCGACTCGACCATGCCTTCCTCCAGCCCGGCGAGCAGCTGCTCCTTGGTGTAGATCAGCGACTCGCGGCTGCTGTCGGCCAGTTCGAACTCGTTCGTCATCGTCAGCGCGCGCGTGGGGCACGCCTCGATGCACAGGCCGCACAGAATGCAGCGGGCGTAGTTGATCTGGTAGACGCGGCCGTAACGCTCACCCGGGGAGTAACGCTCCTCCTCGGTGTTCTCCGCGCCCTCCACGTAGATCGCGTCGGCCGGACAGGCCCAGGCGCACAGCTCGCACCCGATGCACTTCTCCAGACCGTCCGGATGGCGGTTGAGCTGGTGCCGGCCGTGGAAGCGCGGCGCCGTCGTCTTCTGCTGCTCCGGGTACTGCTCGGTCAGCCGCTTCTTGAACATGGCCTTGAAGGTCACGCCGAAGCCGGCCACCGGGTTCTGCCAGGGCGTCCGGGGGGCTTCCCCCGGCTTTGGGGTGTCAGGCATCGTCGGCCTCCTTACCGTCACTCATAGTGTCCGGCCCACCACTGACAATCAGCTCGCGCTCGTGGCGCGGCCGCCTGCGGGGCACCGGTGGCAACTCCTGCCCGGGCAGCGGAGGCACCGGGAATCCGCCCGCCATCGGGTCGAACGCGGGTGGTTCCTCGCCGTCCTTCGCCGCCTTCTCCTTCTCCTTCTTGTCGCGGAAGATGTCGGCGACGAAGGACAGGAGCAGAATCGCGACGATCGCCCCGGCGACGTACAGCACGATGTTCTGGAATTCCATGTTCTCGTTGCGCATCGCGCGCACCGTGGCGACCAACATCAGCCAGACCACCGAGACCGGGATCAGGACCTTCCAGCCGAGCTTCATCAGCTGGTCGTAGCGCACGCGTGGCAGCGTGCCGCGCAGCCAGATGAAGAAGAACAGCAGCAGCTGGACCTTGACGACGAACCAGAGCATCGGCCACCAGCCGTGGTTCGCGCCCTCCCAGAAGGTGCTGATCGGGTACGGGGCCCGCCAGCCGCCCAGGAAGAGGGTGACCGAGACCGCCGAGACGGTGACCATGTTGACGTACTCCGCCAGCATGAACAGCGCGAACTTGATCGACGAGTACTCGGTGTTGAAGCCGCCGACCAGGTCGCCCTCGGACTCCGGCATGTCGAAGGGGGCGCGGTTCGTCTCGCCGACCATCGTGACGACGTAGATGATGAAGGACACCGGCAGCAGGATGATGAACCACCGGTCCTCCTGCGCCTCGACGATCGCCGAGGTCGACATCGACCCGGAGTAGAGGAAGACCGAGGCGAAGGCCGCGCCCATGGCGATCTCGTACGAGATCATCTGCGCGCAGGAGCGAAGCCCGCCGAGCAGCGGGTACGTCGATCCGGAGGACCAGCCCGCGAGCACGATGCCGTAGATGCCGACGGAGGCGACCGCGAGGATGTAGAGCATCGCGATCGGCAGGTCGGTCAGCTGCATCGTGGTGCGCTGCCCGAAGATCGAGACTTCGTTGCCGGCCGGCCCGAACGGGATGACCGCGATGGCCATGAAGGCCGGGATCGCCGCGACGACCGGAGCAAGGATGTAGACCACCTTGTCCGCCCGCTTGACGATCACGTCCTCCTTGAGCATCAGTTTGACGCCGTCCGCGAGGGACTGGAGGAGACCCCACGGGCCGTGCCGGTTGGGGCCGATGCGCAGCTGCATCCAGGCGACGACCTTGCGCTCCCACACGATGGAGAAGAGCACGGTGATCATAAGGAAGGCGAAGCAGAAGACCGCCTTGATGGCGACGAGCCACCACGGGTCCTGCCCGAACATGGACAGGTCCTCGGCCGCCAGGACGCTCCGCTGGGCTTCCGCGATGTGGGCCAGGGCGGTCATGACTGCACCTCCGGTGCGGCGTCGGCCACCGGTGCGGCCGGGCCGATACGTACGACCTGTCCGGGGACCGCTCCGGTGTCCGCGGTGACACCGCCACCCACGGAATTGAGCGGAAGCCACACCACCCGCTCAGGCATGGGCGTCACCCGCAGCGGGAGCTGGACCGTGCCCGACGGGCCGGTGACCGCGAGCAGGTCGCCGTCCTTGACCCCCGTCCGGTCGGCCGTGGCGGCGGAGAGCCGGGCCACCGCCGCGTGGCGGGTGCCCGCCAGGGCCTCGTCGCCGTCCTGGAGACGGCCCTGGTCGAGGAGGAGCCGGTGGCCCGCGAGAACGGCTTCGCCCTCGGACGGTTCGGGCAGGGGGCGGGCCGACTCGGTCGTGTCCGCCGCGTGCTCGCCGCCCCAGGCGCCGAGGCGGTCCATCTCGCGGCGTACGGCCCGTACGTCCGGCAGCGCGAAAGACACGTCCAGTGCGTCGGCCAGCATGTGCAGCACCCGCGCGTCGTCGGGGGCGAGCGTGCGCGTCATCTGGTCCGGCTTGAGCGCCGCCTCGAACATCCGCGCCCTGCCCTCCCAGTTGAGGAAGGTGCCGGACTTCTCCGCGACGGCGGCGACCGGAAGGACGACGTCCGCCCGGTCCGTCACCTCGCTGGGCCGCAGCTCCAACGAGACGATGAAACCGGCCTGGTCAAGTGCTTCACGCGCGCGTGCCGGGTGGGGAAGGTCCGCGACCTCGACGCCCCCGACGACCAGCGCGGCCAGTTCACCGGTGGCCGCGGCCTCGATGATCTGGCCGGTGTCGCGCCCGTAACGGCTCGGCAGTTCGGCCACGCCCCAGACCGCCGCCACCTCGTCCCGCGCGCGCGGGTCGGTGGCCGGGCGGCCGCCGGGCAGCAGCGCGGGCAGCGCGCCCGCCTCGACGGCGCCGCGCTCACCGGCCCGCCGCGCGATCCACACCAGCGACGCACCGGTCGCTTCGGCGGCCCGTACGGCGGCGGTGTAGGCGCCCGGCACCGCGGCCAGCCGCTCACCGACGACGATCACAGCGCCTTCGCCGCGCAGCGCTTCGGCTGCGGCGTTCCCGTCGCCGCCCAGCTCGGTGCGGTCCGCGATCGCGTCGAGCCACTCGGGTTCGGTGCCCGGCGCGGCGGGAAGCAGCGTGCCGCCCGCCTTCGTCAGCCCGCGAGTGGCGTGCGTCGCGACGGCGTAGGTGCGCTGCCCGTGCTTGCGGTTGGCCTTGCGCAGCCGCAGGAAGACGCCGGGCGCCTCCTCCTCGGACTCGATGCCGACGAGCAGTACGGCGGGCGCCTTCTCCAGCGCCGTGTACGTGACGCCCGTACCGTCGAGATCACGTCCGCGCCCGGCCACCCGGGACGCCAGGAAGTCGGCCTCCTCGCCGCTGTGCACGCGCGCGCGGAAGTCGATGTCGTTGGTGTCGAGCGCGACACGGGCGAACTTGGCGTACGCGTACGCGTCCTCGACGGTGAGCCGGCCGCCGGTCAGGACACCGGCCCGCCCGCGCGCCGCAGAGAGCCCCCTGGCTGCCACTTCCAGCGCCTCGGGCCAGCTCGCCGGCTCCAGTACGCCCGCTTCACTGCGTACGAGCGGAGTGGTGAGCCGGTCGGGACGCTGGGCGTAACGGAAGCCGAAGCGCCCCTTGTCGCAGATCCACTCCTCGTTGACCTCGGGGTCGTCAGCCGCCATGCGCCGCATGACCTTGCCGCGCCGGTGGTCGGTGCGGGTCGCGCAGCCGCCCGCGCAGTGCTCGCAGACGGACGGCGACGACACGAGGTCGAAGGGCCGCGACCGGAAGCGGTACGCCGCCGAAGTCAGCGCGCCCACCGGGCAGATCTGGATGGTGTTCCCGGAGAAGTACGACTCGAAGGGATCGCCTTCACCGGTGCCGACCTGCTGGAGCGCGCCGCGCTCGAGCAGCTCGATCATCGGGTCGCCCGCGACCTGGTTGGAGAAGCGGGTGCAGCGCGCGCAGAGCACGCACCGCTCGCGGTCCAGCAGCACCTGGGTGGAGATCGGGACGGGCTTCTCGAACGTCCGCTTCTTCCCCTCGAAGCGGGACTCCGCGTCGCCGTGGGACATCGCCTGGTTCTGCAGGGGGCACTCGCCGCCCTTGTCGCAGACCGGGCAGTCCAGCGGGTGGTTGATCAGCAGCAGTTCCATCACACCGCGCTGGGCCTTGTCGGCGACCGGCGAAGTGAGCTGGGACTTGACGACCATGCCGTCGGTGCAGGTGATCGTGCAGGACGCCATGGGCTTGCGCTGGCCCTCGACCTCGACGATGCACTGCCGGCAGGCGCCGGCCGGGTCGAGGAGCGGGTGGTCGCAGAAGCGCGGGATCTCGATGCCGAGCAGCTCGGCGGCCCGGATGACCAGCGTCCCCTTGGGGACGGAGATCTCGATGCCGTCGATCGTCAGCGAGACCAGATCTTCGGGCGGGACCGCCGCCTCGCCGCCTCCGGAGGGAGCACTTGTCGTGACGGTCATGCGTTCACCTCCGTGTGGTGGGCGGGCTTGTCGGCCCAGACGGTCGACTTGGCCGGGTCGAAGGGGCAGCCCTTGCCGGTGATGTGCTGCTCGTACTCCGCCCGGAAGTACTTGAGCGAGGAGAAGATCGGGGACGCGGCGCCGTCGCCGAGCGCGCAGAACGACTTGCCGTTGATGTTGTCGGCGATGTCGTTGAGCTTGTCGAGGTCGGACATCCGCCCCTTGCCGGCCTCGATGTCGCGCAGCAACTGCACGAGCCAGTACGTCCCCTCGCGGCACGGCGTGCACTTGCCGCAGGACTCGTGGGCGTAGAACTCGGTCCAGCGGGTCACGGCCCGCACCACGCACGTCGTCTCGTCGAAGCACTGGAGCGCCTTGGTGCCGAGCATCGAGCCCGCCGCGCCCACGCCTTCGTAGTCGAGCGGTACGTCGAGGTGCTCGTCGGTGAACATCGGCGTGGAGGAGCCGCCGGGCGTCCAGAACTTCAGCCGGTGTCCGGCGCGGATGCCGCCGCTCATGTCGAGCAGCTGGCGCAGCGTGATGCCGAGCGGGGCCTCGTACTGGCCGGGGCTGGTGACGTGGCCGCTCAGCGAGTACAGCGTGAAGCCCGGGGACTTCTCACTGCCCATCGAACGGAACCATTCCTTGCCCTTGTTGAGGATCGCGGGAACGGACGCGATGGACTCGACGTTGTTCACAACAGTCGGACACGCGTAAAGACCCGCGACGGCAGGGAAGGGGGGACGGAGCCGGGGCTGGCCGCGCCGGCCTTCGAGCGAGTCGAGCAGCGCGGTCTCCTCACCGCAGATGTACGCGCCCGCACCCGCGTGCACGGTGAGTTCGAGGTCGAGACCGCTGCCCAGGATGTTCTCGCCGAGGAAGCCCGCCGCGTATGCCTCTCGTACGGCCTCGTGCAGCCTGCGCAGTACGGGGACGACTTCGCCGCGCAGGTAGATGAACGCGTGGTTCGACCGGATCGCGTAACAGGCGATCACGATGCCCTCGATGAGGGAATGCGGGTTCGCGAAGAGGAGGGGGATGTCCTTGCAGGTCCCCGGCTCCGACTCGTCGGCGTTGACAACAAGATAGTGCGGCTTGCCGTCACCCTGCGGGATGAACTGCCACTTCATGCCGGTGGGGAAGCCCGCGCCGCCGCGACCGCGCAGACCGGAGTCCTTGACGTACGCGATGAGGTCGTCCGGCGACATGGCGAGGGCCTTGCGCAGGCCTTCGTACCCCTCGTGCCGCCGGTAGGTCTCCAGCGTCCAGGACTCGGGCTCGTCCCAGAACGCCGACAGGACGGGCGACAGCACCTTTTCAGGGCTGGTTTCGTTGATCTCGGCTGCCAAGGTCATCACTCCCCCTCCTCGGCTTCCGGTCCGGCCGGGTGAGCGGGGTCGGACGCCGAGGTCTGCTGCGGAGCGTCGTGCGAGCTGAGGTGCTCGGACGGCGAAGGATCGTGCGGCTGCCCGTCCTGCTGCTGGGCCTCCCCGCGCGGGTGGACCACACGGTGCTGCGGTGCCTCGCCCTTGGCGAGCTTGAGGCCGATGAGCGAGGCGGCGCCCGCGCCACCGGTCGCCTCGACAGCGCCGGGGCGCTCGTCGGGGAAGCCGGCCAGGATGCGGGCGGTCTCCTTGTACGTGCACAGAGGCGCGCCGCGAGTCGGCTGGACGGGCCGTCCGGCCCGCAGGTCGTCGACGAGGCGCTTGGCGGATTCGGGCGTCTGGTCGTCGAAGAACTCCCAGTTGACCATCACCACGGGCGCGAAGTCGCAGGCCGCGTTGCACTCGATGTGTTCGAGGGTGACCTTGCCGTCCTCGGTCGTCTCGTTGTTGCCGACACCGAGGTGTTGCTTCAGCTCGTCGAAGATGGCGTCGCCGCCCATCACCGCGCACAGCGTGTTGGTGCAGACGCCCACCTGGTAGTCACCGGACGGCTTGCGCCGGTACATCGAGTAGAAGGTGGAGACCGCGGTGACCTCGGCGGTGGTCAGGCCCAGTGTCTCGGCGCAGAACCGGACGCCGGTGCGGGTGACGTGCCCCTCCTCCGACTGCACGAGGTGCAGCAGCGGCAGCAGGGCGGACCGGCTGTCGGGGTAGCGGGCGATCACCTCTTTGGCGTCCGCGTCGAGCCGGGCGCGTACGTCGGCCGGGTAGTCGGGAGCGGGGAGCTGCGGCATCCCCAGGCTCACCTCTTGATTTGCTGGTGTGGCAGTCACCGGTCGACGCCTCCCATCACGGGGTCGATGGACGCGACGGCGACGATGACGTCGGCGAACATGCCGCCCTCGCACATCGCCGCCATGGCCTGCAGGTTGGTGAAGGACGGGTCGCGGAAGTGGACCCGGTAGGGACGGGTGCCGCCGTCGGAGACGACATGCACGCCCAGCTCGCCCTTGGGCGACTCGACGGCGGTGTACACCTGCCCGGCCGGGACCCGGAATCCCTCGGTCACCAGCTTGAAGTGGTGGATCAGGGCCTCCATGGAGGTGCCCATGATCTTCTTGATGTGGTCGAGCGAGTTGCCGAGGCCGTCGGGTCCGAGCGCGAGCTGCGCGGGCCAGGCGATCTTCTTGTCGGCGACCATGACCGGGCCCGGCTCCCGGAGCCGGTCCAGGCACTGCTCGACGATCCGCAGCGACTGCCGCATCTCTTCCAGCCGGATCAGGAAGCGGCCGTAGGAGTCGCAGGTGTCGGCGGTCGGTACGTCGAAGTCGTACGTGTCGTAACCGCAGTAGGGGTCGGTCTTGCGCAGGTCGTGCGGCAGGCCCGCCGAGCGCAGGACCGGTCCGGTGGCGCCGAGCGCCATGCAGCCGGTGAGGTCGAGGTAGCCGACGTCCTGCATGCGGGCCTTGAAGATCGGGTTGCCGGTGGCGAGCTTGTCGTACTCCGGCAGGTTCTTCTTCATGGTCTTCACAAGCTCGCGCAGCTGGTCCATCGCGCCCGGGGGCAGGTCCTGCGCGAGGCCGCCGGGCCGGATGAACGCGTGGTTCATGCGCAGGCCGGTGATGAGCTCGAAGGCATCGAGAATCAGTTCACGATCGCGGAATCCGTAGATCATGATCGTTGTCGCGCCCAGCTCCATGCCGCCGGTGGCGATGGCCACCAGGTGGGAGGAGAGCCGGTTGAGCTCCATCAGCATGACGCGGACGATGGTCGCCCGGTCCGGGATCTGCTCCTCGACGCCGAGCAGCTTCTCGACGCCCAGGCAGTACGCCGTCTCGTTGAAGAACGGCGTCAGATAATCCATGCGCGTGACGAAGGTCGTGCCCTGCGTCCAGTTCCGGTACTCCATGTTCTTCTCGATGCCGGTGTGCAGGTAGCCGATGCCGCAGCGGGCCTCGGTGACCGTCTCACCGTCGATCTCGAGAATGAGCCGGAGCACGCCGTGCGTGGAGGGGTGCTGCGGGCCCATGTTGACGACGATGCGCTCGTCGTCGGCCTTGGTGGCTGCCTGGACGACCTCGTCCCAGTCGCCGCCGGTGACTGTGTATACGGGACCTTCGGTGGTCTCGCGTGCAGATGCGGGTGGGGTGGTCACGAGTACGACCTCCGCTGGTCCGGAGCCGGGATCTGGGCGCCCTTGTACTCGACGGGGATGCCGCCGAGGGGGTAGTCCTTGCGCTGCGGGAAGCCCTGCCAGTCGTCCGGCATCATGATCCGGGTGAGGGCGGGATGCCCGTCGAAGACGAGGCCGAAGAAGTCGTACGTCTCGCGCTCGTGCCAGTCGTTGGTCGGGTAGACCGCGACGAGCGAGGGGACGTGCGGATCGCTGTCCGGCGCGCTCACTTCGAGCCGGATCAGCCTGCCGTGCGTGAGCGAGCGCAGGTGGTAGACCGCGTGCAGCTCGCGGCCCTTGTCCTCCAGGTAGTGGCAGCCGCTGACACCCGTACAGAGCTCGAAGCGCAGTGCCGGGTCGTCGCGCAGGGTCTGCGCCACCTGAACGAGGTGCTCGCGCGCGATGTGGAACGTGAGCTCGCCACGGTCGACGATCGTCTTCTCGATGGCGTTGGCCGGCAGGAGATCTTGCTCCTCCAGAGCCCCTTCGAGTTCGTCGGCGACCTCGTCGAACCAGCCGCCGTAGGGGCGGGTCGCGGGCCCCGGCAGGCGTACGGAACGTACGAGACCGCCGTAGCCGGAGGTGTCGCCGCCGTTCTTCGCGCCGAACATGCCGCGCTGGACGCGGATCTCCTCGCCGCGATCACCCCGCTGACCGGGCAGATTCTGCGCGCTGAGTTCCTTGTCGGGGTTCGGCTCGTTGGTCTCACTCACCGGAGCAGCCCCTTCATCTCGATGGTGGGCAGCGCCTTGAGGGCCGCTTCCTCCGCCTCCCGGGCCGCTTCTTCCTGGTTCACGCCGAGCTTGGAGTTCTGAATCTTGTGGTGGAGCTTCAGAATCGCGTCGATCAGCATCTCGGGGCGGGGCGGGCAACCGGGCAAATAGATGTCAACAGGAACAATATGATCAACACCCTGCACAATTGCGTAATTGTTGAACATTCCGCCTGAAGAGGCGCAAACACCCATGGAGATAACCCACTTGGGGTTCGGCATCTGGTCATAGACCTGCCGCAGCACCGGCGCCATCTTCTGGCTGACCCGGCCCGCCACGATCATGAGGTCGGCCTGCCGCGGCGAGCCGCGGAAGACCTCCATGCCGAAGCGGGCCAGGTCGTAACGGCCGGCGCCCGTCGTCATCATCTCGATGGCGCAGCACGCGAGGCCGAAGGTCGCGGGGAAGACGGAGGACTTCCGTACCCAGCCCGCGGCCTGTTCGACGGTGGTCAGCAGAAAGCCGCTGGGCAGCTTCTCTTCGAGTCCCATTGGTGACCCCTCAGCCCCTCAGTCCCATTCCAGGCCGCCGCGCCGCCATACGTACGCGTAGGCAACGAAGACGGTGAGCACGAAGAGCAGCATCTCGACGAGCCCGAAAAGCCCCAGGGCGTCAAAGGAGACGGCCCAGGGGTAGAGGAAGACGATCTCGATGTCGAAGACGATGAAGAGCATCGCCGTCAGGTAGTACTTGATGGGGAAGCGGCCGCCACCGGCGGGTGTGGGTGTCGGCTCGATGCCGCACTCGTACGCTTCAAGCTTTGCCCGGTTGTAGCGCTTTGGGCCGATAAGCGTGGCCATGACCACGGAGAAGATCGCAAACCCTGCCCCGAGGGCGCCGAGCACGAGGATGGGCGCGTAGGCATTCACGCTCCTCGCTCCTTCCAGTCGTCCTTGACCGTTGGACCGCACCCGGATCTTGCGTTTCCACCACCTCGGCGATCTTCGCCACGCGAAGATCACGTATATGTGAGGCAGTTCACAAGCCCGGCTGCTTCGCATCCTATGCCTGCCGGTCTGTGATCTGCGACACGGGTTGCGACAACGCCTTTGTGATCTCCACCACCCGACGAACGATCATCAAGTCGGGTGAGCGGTGATCTTCGTACGCGAAGTGCACGAGTGGCTACCAGACGTGACAAGTGATGGTGTTACCGCTGGTCGCAAGGGGTGCGCGCTATCAAGCGATGGCACGTACAGGCAAATTGGCAATGGACGGCCGGAGAGTGATAACAGAAGCCCGCCTCATCACTCCGGGGGAGTCCTGCGGACGAATGTGGACGCGTGCGCGTGTTCACGAGCGGACGAGACCGCGAAGGGTTGCCAATCTGTGACCTGCGCCACTCGCGTCGGACCCCGATAAAAGCGGGCTTGGCCAACAGTGCGAAGCGATGGTAGGCGTCGGGCAATTGGGGCGTAATGCGGAAAGCCCATGATCACAGGCATGATCACCGATGCCCGTATTGCCCGTTACGGCGTCAATAAGGCCCGGCAGAAGCCGGATTCGGGCTGCCGGGGCGCAACTGTGGCGCAGCACACCTTTCTTGAAGGGAACCGCGATGGCCTGATAGCGGTTAGTCCCATGTCCCTCACCGCTCACATACCCAGCCACCGGAAACCTCGTCGCAGCGCCTCCAAGGTCGCGCTCCGTGCCGGAGTTGCCGGTGGCGTCCTCAGCACCCTCGGGGTGGCAGGTGCTGCCGGACCGGCGAATGCCGAGCCGGTGACCGCCACCATCGAAATGCCCACCATCACCGCGGAACTGGCGAACACTGTCGCCGTCTCCGCCGAGGCCACCCAGCAGGTCGCGCAGGCGTACAACCTCCAGGCCCAGCAGGACGAAGCCGCCGAGAAGGCCGCGAAGGCCGCGAAGAAGGACAAGGCGGAGGCCGAACGCAAGGCCGAGGCCAAGAAGAAGGCCGAAGAGGCCGCCGAGAAGAAGGCCGCTGAGGAAGCGGCCGAGAAGGCCGCCGCGGAAGAGCGCGCCTCCCGTTCCTCGGAGCGTACGACGCTCAGCGCCTCCGCCGACGACTCCGGCGTCTCCGTCGGTGCCTCCACCGGCACCGCCACCGGCAGCGCCGCGACCGTCGTCTCCTTCCTCAAGGCACAGCTCGGCGACGCGTACGTCATGGGCGCCTCCGGCCCCAACGCCTGGGACTGCTCCAGCCTCGTACAGGCCGCGTACCGCACGGTCGGCATCGACCTCCCGCGCGTCTCGCAGGACCAGTCGGTGGCCGGTACCCAGGTGGGCACGTCCAACCTCCAGGTCGGCGACATCCTCTACTGGGGCGGCGCCGGTTCGGCGTACCACACGGGTGTCTACATCGGTGACGGCCAGTACCTCGACGCGGCCAACCCCAGCAAGGGCGTCGTCATTCAGGACCTGTCGGGCTACCCGGCGGACGGCGCGGTCCGCGTGCTCTGAGGGGCATTCAGGACTTTCTGTACGACTTCGCACGACTCTGCACGAATCTGTACGACGGAGGGCCGTCGTTCCCACATCAGGGAACGACGGCCCTCCGTCGTACGTTCATTCGGTACCGCTCACCCGGCTCATCCCTTGCGGAACAACTCAACAAGGCGCGCGTAGCTGTCCCCGCCGTTCCCCCCGTCGACCGCCCGCTCGACCAACGCCTGCGACAGCTCGGGCAGCCGTCCGTCGATGCCCCGGTCCCTCCCCGCGTGGATCAGGTGCCCGATCGCCACGCGGTGTACGTCGAGAGTGGCGTCGTCGCCCGGGTAGTGACCGGCGTCCACCTGCCCGGCGTACGTCTCCATGAAGCCCGTCACCGCGCCCCTCAGCCACCGGGCCGCGACCGGGGCAAACGCTGTCGCCGCCACCCCGTCGGCGCCGGCCAGGGCCGTGGCGTGCAGCCAGCCGCTCAGCGTCGCCCACATCATGTCGAGCAGCGCCAGGTCGTAGAGCGAGGCCACGCCCGGATCTTCGCCGAGGTCGACGGTGTCCCCCAGAGCGGCCAAAGTCTCCCGGTGGGTGGCGAAGGCGGTGGGCGAGCCGCTGTAGAGGAACATGCTCGCCGGGCTGCCGACCCCGGGCGGCGTCGACATGATGGCACCGTCGAGATAGCCGAAGCCGTGCCCGGCCGCCCAGGCAGCCGCCGCCCTGGCCTGCTCGGGCGACCCGGTGCTGAGGTTGACGACCGTACGGCCGGCGAGCGACTCGGCCACCGGCTCCAGGAGTTCGCGTACGGCGTCGTAGTCGAGCACGCAGACGACCACCAGCCCGGCCGCCGAGACCGCTGCACCGGGGGTCGCCGCAAGCGCAGCACCCCTGACGACGAGCGGGTCAGCCTTGGCCGGGGTGCGGTTCCAGACGGTCGTGGGGTGACCGGCGGCGAGAAAGGCGTCCGCGAGGGCCGTCCCCATCTGTCCCAGACCGAGGACCGTGACGTTTTCGCGGTTCATTGGCATTTCTCCCAAATGTGCTTTACGCGTGGCTTCTTGGTGAGATCAACCCTCGCAGCGCCCGCCGCCTGCCGACAGTGGCAGGACTGCCCATCTCCGCAAAATTCCTGCCGTACGCTCGCACGCATGCACACCGTCGCCGTAGCCGTGGTCGAGGACTCCGGCATCTCCCTCTACGAGCTGTACGAACTGTCGATCGCCTGCACGGTCTTCGGCGTCCCGCAGCCCGACCTCGCCGACCACTGGTACGACCTGCGCCTGTGCAGCACGAACAAGGGCGCCCCCAGTACCGGCGGCTTCTCCCTCTCCACTCCCCACGGACTCGACGCCCTGGCCGGAGCGGACACCGTGATCGTGCCCTCGGTCCCCGATCCATGCGTCGAGGGCGGTGAGGACGTACCGCCCGAACTCGTCGACGCGCTGCGCGCGGCCGCCGACTCGGGGGCCC
Organism: Streptomyces sp. TRD_SC_5; assembly: GCF_056836825.1. NCBI lineage: Bacteria > Bacillati > Actinomycetota > Actinomycetes > Kitasatosporales > Streptomycetaceae > Streptomyces > Streptomyces sp. TRD_SC_5. The sequence goes on from NZ_JBWZZS010000001.1 coordinate 3,014,310, forward strand.
GCATGGTGTCGCTGTGCACGGGCGCCTTCGCCCTCGCCGCCGCCGGCCTGCTGGACGGCCGGCGCGCCACCGCGCACTGGCAGCACACCGCGGCGCTCGCCGAGCGCTACCCGAAAGTCCTGGTCGACGACTCGGTCCTCTACACCGACGACGGCAACGTCCTCACCAGCGCCGGCGCGGCCGCAGGCCTCGACCTCTGCCTGCACCTGGTACGCCGCGACTTCGGCGCGCGGGTCGCCGGCCAACTGGCCCGCCGTCTGGTCGTACCCGCCCATCGCACGGGCGGACAGGCCCAGTTCATCGACCAGCCCGTCCCCGAGACCGACGACGACAGCCTCGGCCCGGCCCTCCAGTGGGCGACGGCCCACCTCCACGAGCCGCTCACCGTCGACGACATGGCCCGCCGCGCCCGCATGAGCCCGCGCACCTTCTACCGCCGCCTCCAGGAAACCACCGGCACCACCCCGCTGCAGTGGCTACTGGCCCGCCGCCTGGCCCACGCACAGCAGCTCCTCGAATCGACCGACCTCCCGATCGACCGCATCAGCGCGGAAAGCGGCCTCGGCACGGCAGCCAACCTCCGCCGCCACTTCACCCTCCAGGTCGGCGTCTCACCCAGCGACTACCGCCGCAATTTCGCGCCTTCGGACATCAGGTTGGAAAAAGCTCCCGGACGCCCGGCGTGATCCGGCCGGCGCTCGGCGCCGGTGACGAAGCCAGTAGCGCTACCAGACACAACTGGAACCGGTTGAGGTCACCCAGCTTGTTGCGCAGGTTGACGATATGGAATTTCACGGTCCGCTCGGTGATACCCAGCCTCCGGGCAATGTCATCATTGCCGGGGCAGTCAGTCAGCTCCCCGAGGATTTCGGTCTCCCGGTCGGTCAGGGTTTGCAACTGCCCCAAAGCAGAGGAGACAGCACCTTCCGCCCTTACGGCCAGCCATTGACACAGCCGGCACGAGCAATCCTCCGCAGCCACACAAGCCCCCGCCCAAGTGATCAAAACGACCGCAAGGCTAGCACGTTGCATTGAGCAACATGGCTGTTCGCAGGCCCGGTTGACACTCAGTTGGCCAGGGTCGCGGCCAGCCGTAGACGGTCCTCAAGCTGTTTCTTGGCCAGGTGCAGAGTCTCGGCATCGTCTTCGACCAGCTGCTGCTGGTAGGCGGACAGAACCGCGACGTAGACGCCGATCAGGTTGATCTCCTCTTTGCAGGAGACATCGGCCTTGGCTGCCGTGATTGCCTCGGGTCCAGAACGGGAATCGTCCGAGAAACCGAGCTCGGCCACGGCGGTATGTGGATCCGAGGCGGTGAAGCCGGCCTTGGCCATACAGGCCGACCAACGCTTGTTGATTTCCCTTACGCGTGAGTCCGCGCGAAATTCAGAATCCGCTTTTCCCTTGAGATTGAAGACGTACAGCACGTCCACACTGTTCGGCTTCGGCGCGTAGAGCTTCAGGAAGGATTCACGCGTGCAACCACCGACAGGTATCTTCGCGTTGTTCACTTCCCGCTTGCTGCCGCCACGACTGACTGCGTCTTCCTGACTGTTCGGCAGGTCATCCGGATTCAAGTCGGGGTCCCCGAGCAAGGCGAGTTCTTCGGCGCCTGTGAGTCTCGGCTGCTGCTGCCGACTCTCGGACGGCCTGGCGGTTCTTGGGTTCTTGTATCCGTATTGGGACGCCGTTTCCATGTCGACCACACCGAATATTCGGGAGTTCGGCAGGCTCCCGGATGCGCTGCTCTCGTCAGGAGCCTGATACGTAAATCCGTACCGTGCCATGCATTGCGAGGTCAGCACTCCCTGGGCGCGAGCGAGGGCGTCTCGGTCCTCGGGAGTCGCCTCGTACGCGTCGAGAGGAAATTCAAGAGACGCCGTCTTGAGCAGGGTCGGAGTGGCAGACACTTCAGGCTCAGCGCGCCCGTCGCTCGCGGTGTCCGCAGTGGAGGAACAGGCGCTGAGAAGAAGTGCGACACAGGCCGCAGCGGTCAACTGCAGGGCCGGGCGTCGGCCGGCGGACGAAAACATGAGGCCCTTCGGTTTCGTTTGACTATTCCTTTGGGTGCTGCAGCAGCCAAAGGAATCAAGCAGAAGTCGGTCAGCAGTGAGCGAGCACCCTAGCTGGCGTCATACGGAAATGCGGAGGAGACCTTGTTCTTGAAAGTGCTGGATGCGTTTCCGGTGTATCCGGACGGCAGGGAACCCTCGGCACCGTCGGCGTCCGCGTCGGTGTAGACGTACCAGGACTTGGTGTACCGGTTCCAGTACGAGGCCGTGTTGTCGTTGGTCCTCTCGCCGTGCCCGGCGCAGCCGCCTCCGTACTTCCAGAATTTGTCACCCGCGAAGTTCAAATCCGAGTTCAGCAGGTCAAAAACGCAACCCGATCGCCCAGAGTTGTAGTAGAGGCCGAACTCATAGGCCTCCATAACGCCGTCCTTGCTGGTGGCGACTGCTGTACCTGCGGTGGCGAGGGTGGTTCCGGCGAGTGCGGAAACTACGAGAGCGAGGCCCGCGAAGCGCCGAAGCGTGGTATTCCTGTTCATGACCGCCCCTAGTGGTGAGGTGATTCCCTGATCGGGTCGCGCTGATCGGCGGCAAGTAAACAGGAATTCCCTCTGTGCGGCCTACTGTCCTCGGGGACAGTAGACGCGTACGTCGCACCCCTATAGGGTCCGCCACGAAGATCGTTTCGCTGCCACAAGAGCGCCGGTGCGCCCCACCCCCATGGAGTTCCGTAATGCCCACCGTGCACACTGTTGTCCGGATTGCTGCCGCAGCCTTGTTGATGTCCCTTGCGGCCGGTTGTTCATCGAGCGGGACTCCCGAGTCGGAATCCACATCCAAGCCCACCGCGGCCGAAAAGAAGTACTACTTCTGTCTCAAAAACCAGGGTGTGGTGCTGGAGCAGCGGGACGACGAAATACTCGTCGTGGACAAGGGCAACCCCGAGAACAACGAAGATCTGATGCTGTCTGCCCAAGAGGCATGCATCGATCTCCTGCCGGAGACTTCCATCGACCCCGCGTCGGCCGAAACCCTGGCCAAGAACCGGAAATTCACCGCCTGCATGCGGAAGAGTGGATTCCCGAAGTTCCCCGAGCCCCACCCGAAAACGGGCGAGATCGAAGTGCCCGACAGCCCGAAGGGCGACCATGACGCACTTGTCGCCGCCTCCGAGAAGTGTTCACCGGGAAGCGGCCACGGCGACACCGTCATCGGCGGCTGAACTCACACGCGCATGAGCGAAGATCACTTCTCATACGACGAGTTGGGACAACGATGGCGGAGCGCAGGGACGCGGAGATACCGGAAGGCCAGTCCGCGTCGAGGGGCGGCGCAGGCCTTGCCCGGCGTCGCCGCTGGGTGCTGATCGTTGCCACGGGCGCCCTCGTCCTCACCGTGAGCGGTGTGGTCGCCGCCGCCGTGATCAAGTCGCCGGCTCAGGCTGCGGCCGAGGCGGGCGCGCCGACGCCGGACGTGCTGACCGCCCCCGTGGACCACCGGGTGCTCACGTCGTCCGTCATTACCCGGGGAAAGGTTACGGCGGGGCAGTCCGTGCCGATCACCCCCAGAGTGAACGGGGGCGAGGATGCGGCCGGCGCGGTGATCACCAAGATCGAGGCCGGGCGTGGGCAGGCGCTGAAAGCCGGACAGCTCCTGATGGAGGTGTCGGGCCGGCCGGTGTTCGTGCTGGAAGGGAAGTTGCCGGTCTACCGAGATCTGCGGCCCGGGGCCCGGGGGGACGACGTAAAGCAGCTTCAACGGTCTCTGCGGCAACTCGGCCATGGTTCAGGCACAGATACCGCAGGCATCTTCGGGGCAGGCACGAAGCTGGCCCTCAACGCCCTTTACGCAGGCATCGGTTACGACCCTCTGCCCAGCCAGGACGACAACGGCTCCTCCCTTGAGAGCGCCCGCGACGCGGTGACCGCTTCCGAGCGCGCACTGGAGGACGTGCAGGACTCAGGTGACGACGTCGAACCCCCCGAGCGGCTGAAAGCTGTCTCCCGGGCCCAGCAGGATCTCGTCGCTGCCCGTCGGAAGCTCGCCGCAACCGAGGCTGCGAGCGGGCCGATGCTGCCCGCGGGCGAAGTGGTGTTCCTCCACAGCTTCCCGGCCAGGGTGGACACCGTGCAGGGCAAGGTCGGGAGCGAGGTGTCGGGGACGGTGATGACCGTGTCCGCGGGGAAACTGATCGTCCAGGCGTACGTGCCGGACTACCAAAAAGGCCTGATCCGCGCGGGACAGAAGGTGGAGATCCACTCGGAGGTCAACGGGATCTCGGCCGCCGCGAAGGTCACGTCCGTGGCCGACACGCGCTCCGTGGCCGACCAGGAGCGCGAGGAAGACGGCGGGCAAGCGCCAGGAGCTTCCGGGTACCTGGTGGAGATCTCCCCTGTCAAACCCTTGGACAGCCGGCTCACGGGGCAGGACGTACGGCTGACCGTCGAGGCGGCCTCCACCAACGGCAAGGCGTTGGTCGTGCCCGTCACCGCCATCAGCTCGGGGGCGGACGGCAGGACCGCGGTGACCGTGCTCGAAGGTACTGGTGAGCGGCGGCGGGTCGAGCTGCGTCCCGGTACGACGGGCGACGGCTTCGTGGCCGTGACCCCCGTCAGGCCGGGCACTCTCGCCAAGGGCGACAAGGTCGTCACCGGGGCGGGACAAGGGGCTTCGAGGGGTGGCGGATGACCGCGCGCACTGACGCGCCGGTCATCGAGTTCCGGCGGGTGGGACTGGTCTATCCGGGCCCGCCGCCGGTGGAGGCGTTCAAGCCGTGCGACCTCACCGTGCGGCAGGGCTCATTCGTGACCGTCGTCGGCCCCTCCGGGTCCGGCAAGTCAACCTTCCTGAACATCGTCGGTCTGCTGGACGCGCCCACCGCCGGGACGTATCTGCTGGACGGCATCGACACCAGTACGTTGAAGGACGCCGACCGCGCCGCGCTGCGCGGACGACGCATCGGGTTCGTGTTCCAGTCCTTCCATCTGATGCCGCATCGCAGCGCGCTGGAAAACGTCGCCCTCGCCATGGTCTACAACGGGGTGCCTCGCCGGGAGCGACCCGAGCGCGCTCGCCAGGCTCTGGAGCGAGTCGGACTCGGCAGGCACATCGATACGCTGCCGACCCGGCTGTCCGGAGGCGAGCGACAGCGGGTGGCCATCGCACGGGCCTTGGTGGCTCGTCCTTCGCTGCTGCTCTGCGACGAGCCGACGGGCAACCTCGACACTGCGAACGCCCGGTCCGTGCTGTCCCTGCTGAAGGAACTGCACGCGGACGGCATGACTGTCCTGGTGATCACCCATGATCCTGAGGTGGCGGACCGCGGCGAGCGAACCGTGACGATCCGCGACGGGGTCCTGGGCGAACAGGAGTTCAGTCAGAAGGTCCTGACGGACGGGGCGTCCGCGTGATGGGCGTCCGCACGATGGTGCGCCACGTGAGGTCAAGACATCCGATTCGCCGTCGCGAGCGGGCTGTGCAGCCGGCGGTGTTCGGTGGCCGTGACCTCCTGGCAGAGGCGCTCGCCGGCATGCTGCAGCGTCCCGCCCGCTCGGCGCTGACAGCCCTGGGCACCACTCTGGGCGTGGGCACCTTCGTGGCCATCCTCGGACTGACCGCCACCGCCTCGTCCCAGATCGACGCCCGCTTCAACAAGCTGACCGCCACCGAGGTGACGGTGGAGGACGTGGCCCAGGAACAGAACGAGTTCGCCGGGCTCGCGTTCCCCGAGGATGCCGACGAGCGCATCGAACGTCTCAATGGCGTCGAGCACGCAGGCGTGTTCTGGCCGGTGCGCCTCGACCCGGACACCACTGTCCGCTCCGCGCCCGTAGGCAGCGGCGGCGGAAGCGGGACACGTATCGACGTCGTGGCGGCTTCCCCGGGCGCGCTCGAGGCAGCCGTGCCCACGCTCAGTCAGGGACGGGTGTACGACGACTACGTGTCGGACACGGCCCAGCCCGTCGCGGTCATCGGCTCGAATGTCGCCAGGCGGCTGGGAATCACCACTCTGGAGACACACCCCGCGGTCTTCATCGGTGACCAGCCCTTCACCATCGCCGGAATCATCGACGACACGGAGCGCAAGACCGACCTGCTCATGTCGGTCGCAGTCCCGCGCACCACCGCGGAACGGATGTGGGGCGAACCCGACGGCGGTGAGGCCGCCATGCTCATTTCGACCAAGCTCGGAGCGGCACGGCAGATCGCCGGTCAGGCGCCGACCGCGTTGCGTCCGGAGCACCCCGAATACCTGAAGGCCGTCCCCCCGCCCGACCCGAAAACCCTGCGGGGCAACGTCAACAGCGACCTTGGTCAGCTGTTTCTGGTCCTCTCGGTGATCTGCCTCGTCATCGGAGCCGTGGGCATCGCCAACACCACTCTGGTCGCCGTCCTGGAACGCACTGGGGAGATCGGACTGCGGCGCGCTCTGGGGGCGCGCGGCCGTCACATCACCGTGCAATTCCTGGCCGAGTCGGGCGTGCTCGGCGCACTTGGCGGTCTCGTCGGCACATCGCTGGGAGTGATCACCGTGGTCGCGGTGGCCGTGGCACGCGACTGGACGCCGGTCGTACATCCCGCGACGGTCGCGGCGGCACCCGTGATCGGCCTCGCCACGGGAGTGGTCGCCGGGCTGTACCCAGCCTGGCGGGCCGCTCGGATCCAGCCTGCGGAAGCCTTACGGCGCTGACCCGGGCGCGACGCCCTCGGCCAGGCCAGACCAGGCCAGACCAGGCAGGCCAGACCAGGCAGGGCAGACCTGAAGCCTGACATTTGTCATGAGATCCGGTGTGGGAGATCGTTCTGCGGGTGGAGGGCGGCGGGCAGTGGCGCGCTGAGGATGGACGAATCGTCCATGCGCCGTGCACGAGTGACCACACAGGAGTGACCATGCGCCTCGCCCACCCGAGCCACCGACGCCCGGAGCACCGAAGAGTTCGTCTCGCGGCGGTGGCCTCGGTCGCCGTCTTATCGCTCGCGGCCGGGGTCGCACCGGCGCAAGCGACAGCACAGGCACCGGCCGCCCCCACCGCCGGCTCGTCCGCCGCGCCCAGCCCCAGTCTTGACCGGGCTGCTCTCCGCGACTCGCTCGCGGCGTTCCACAAAGCCGGTATGTACGGCGCCTATTCCTCGGTCCGCGACGGGTCCCAGCAATGGCGCGGAGCCACCGGCTTCGCCGACGTGGACACCGAGCGCCGGATGCGGCCCGACTTCGAGCACCGGATCGGCAGCATCACCAAGACCTTCACCGCCGTGGCCGTCCTTCAGCAGGTCCACAAGGGCCGCGTCGAACTGGACGCGCCGATCGGACGCTACCTGCCCGAGCTGGTACCGGGCGAACGGGGCCAGAAGGTCACCGTGCGCATGCTGCTCAACCACACCAGCGGCATAGCCGACTACATACTCCCCGCCTTCCCCGGCCTCGTCGAAGACCCGGGCAAGGCACTCGAAGAGAACCGCTTCCGCCGCCTGGACCCCGAGCACCTCACCCGCCTCGGACTGGCGGCCCAGCCCGTCGCCGAACGCGGCAAACACGCCTACTCGAACACCAACTACATCATCGCCGGGCTGCTGTTGCGGAAGGTCACGGGCCAGGACCCGGAAACGTACATCACCCATAACGTCATCCGTAAGGCCGGCCTGCGGCACACCTACTTCCCCCGCTCGCCCCGCACATCCGGGCCGCACGCCAAGATGTACGAGTCGATGTACGGCTACATAGAGCCGGCCCGCGACTTCAGCGTCTACGACATGTCCTGGGCCGGTACGGCCGGCGCGATGGTGTCGACGATGCGTGACCTCAACGACTTCTACCGCCAACTGCTCGGCGGCAAGCTGCTCGGCCCCGCCGAACTGCGCGCCATGAAGACCACCGTCCCGTCCTACGAGCCGGACCCGGGTCAGGAAGTCGCGATGCGGTACGGGCTGGGTCTCTACACCCTGCGGATGCCCAACGGCGGCTGGTACTGGGGCCACGACGGCGGTGTCTTCGGTGCCGGGACCTGGGCGCTGTCCACCGAGGACGGCCGCAGGCAGGTCGCGATCGGTTACAACCTCATGAAGTACGAGCGGTTCGACGAGAACAACAAGCCGAAGCCGGACCCGATAGGCGCGGCGCTGTTCCAGTACGTCGACGGAGCCCTCAGCGGCTCCGGCAAGCCTCCGACACCTCTGCGGAAGTCCGCCCCCACCGGCCCCCTCTCCCCGCTCCCGCCCTTGGTGAGCCCCGAGCAACTGCGCTGAAGCCGACCAGGAGTTACTTCAAGCCATCTTCGACCGCCGAATCCGAACAGACGACTCGAACAGCTCGACTTCCCCGCCACACCCTCCCCATTTGCTCCCCTAGGGGGAGGGGCTTGTTCCGGACGGCATGAGCTACGGGATCGGGGGGCTCCCCCCCGGCCTGTGAAGGGCTCGTGACAGTTTGTGAGGCCCTCCAGTGTTCAGCGGTGGTATCGGCTGAGAACTCGTCAGTGGGGCGCCCAACCCCCCGGGTGGACGCCCACGAGGAGCGCTCCGGCACCAATTCCAGCGGCAGCAGCGCCCGGAGGGCCTTACTGCGCCGGGCGGATTTTGTACGTACGCAGCGCGTCCCGCAGCCGGGCCGCCTTTCCGCGCACGACATCCGCCGGGAGGCCGTCGTCGCGTACGTAAGGCTCGCTGCGGCAGATGCGGCACAGGCCACCCGGCAGGGATTCCGGCGTACCGGGGGCGTGGCAGTCGGTGCACTCCATGACGTACCGGCCCTGGACGGGCGCCGGGGGCTCGGGGGGCAGCCGCATGATCAGCCGGTTCTGTACGAAACCGAAGGGGTGCCGGACGGGGTCGGGCAGCATCGAGGCGACGGCCCGCACGAGCTGCGCCTCGGTCGCTCCCCGCCGGAACCAGTCCCCGGCGAGGCCGGCCAGCTCCTCGCATTCATGCGCGGACAGCGCGAGTTGCGGGTGCCGGTGGACGAGCCGCGCGAGGGCGTCGCGCCCGCGCGCTTCCGGCTCCTGTACGGGCGCGGGGTCGGTCATCCCGGACTGCGGCACGTCACCCCCGAGGAAGGCGGCCCACCAGGCGTCGGAGCGGGCGGTGCGGGTGAAGTAGGTCCGGAAGACCCATCGCGCACCTTCGGCGTCCTGCACGTCCCGGCGTACGCGCCGCAGATGCCCGGCTTCGGAGAGCCTGCGCAGCACGGTGCCGATCGCGCACTGCCCGAACCCCTCCAGCTCCCTGGCCAGCGCCTTGATGGAGATGTCGGCGCCGTCGGGCAGCCGGTCGATGTAACCGGCGATGGCTGCTTCACGCTTGGCCAAGTGTGCGAAGTCGCGGGCGCGGCGAGGCTCCTGGTCGGGCGCGGACCGCTTTCCGAACCCGGGCTTGGCCATCGGGTGGGCGGGCGCGTGCAGGGCGGCGCGGTTAAGCTGCTGAACAGCCATGGGATCGCTCTTTCGATCTCGTTGGTCAGACCCCTGTGCGGTGCTGGTAACACCGCATGGGGGTTGTTTCATTGCGGCGCACGCTACACGGAAATAGCGCTGCGTCGCGACTCGATCACAAAAGGTCATCTCCGCTGGCACGCCGGTCAGTTGGCGCACTACAGGGAGGGTGGGTGGGAACAGTCCCCACCCACCATTCCTAGCAAAAGAGTCTCGACCCTCGCCCCCCGAAGCTCAAGCGTCGCCGCCCCGACACCGTGGACACCGGCACGGCGGATAAGCCATCGACCCGGGTGGCAGCTCCACCCCCTCCCCCATCGGCTCCCCCACCGCGTCGAGCCGCAGCACGCCGTCCGCCCCGTAGTCCGCCATCAACTCCGCGAGCTGCGCTCGCGCCTCGCTCCTGCGTGGTGCGTCCATCCCTGCTCCCTGCCCATCACTCGATACGTCACGTTCCGTGTCCGATCGTTGCGCTCTGCGCATACGATGGACAGAGGGGAGCGGGCAACAACGGTGTTGAAACGCATGGGAGTTCAGTGGTGAACAAGCCCAACAAAGGCCTGAGCTTCTCGCAGGGCAAGGTCGGATGGCCGTTCTTCGGCTCCGAACTCAAGCGGCAGCGAGAAGCGGTATCGCTCACCCAGCAGCAGCTCGGGGAGCGGGTCTACGTCTCGGGGACGTACATCGGCCAGATCGAGGCCGCCATCCGCAAGCCTCAGCTCGACCTCGCACAGCGCATCGACAGTGAGCTGGGTACGGACGGGCTCCTGGCCCGCATGTGCAAGGAGCTGATCGACAGCAGCCCGCACGCCTCCTACTTCGCGGACGCTGCTGCACTTGAGACCGAAGCCGTCACCATCAGCGAGTACGCCCCCACGCTGGTTCCCGGCCTGCTTCAGTCCGAGGAGTACGTACGGGCACTGATGGCGCCTTCCGCAGCACTCCTGCTGGACAGCACACTGGTGGAAACTCGGATCAGAGCGCGGACGGATCGCGCGGCCCTGCTCGACGATCCAACAACGCCGGTGTTGTGGGCTGTGCTGCACGAGACTGTGCTCCGCGTACCTGTGGGCGGAGAGGCCCTCATGGCACGCCAACTGACGCACATCGCCCGCCTTGTCCGCGACGAACGGATCCTTGTCCAGGTACTCCCGTTCAGCGCCAACGCGCATGCAGCAAGCGGCAGCATGTTCGCTCTGATGACCTTCCAGGAGGCACCGCCGGTTGCGTACTCGGAAGGGCAGTACTCCGGGCAGCTGTTGGACACTCCCGCGATGGTCGCCAAGTACCAGCTGTCCTACGATCTGATCCGGGCCGCCGCACTGTCGCCGGAGGCGTCCCTGGCCCTGATCGAATCGGTGGCGGAGGACTACAAAACATGAGCAAAGCGCACGACCAGAGCGCCGTCGTATGGCGCAAGTCGTCCTACAGCAATACTGACGGCGGCAGCTGCCTGGAGGTTGCCGACGGCCTGCCCGGCCTCATGCCAGTCCGCGACAGCAAGACGCCCCACCGCCCCGCCCTCACCTTCGACGTAACCGCCTGGTCGTCCTTCGTCTCTGCCGTGAAGGACGACCGACTGCCCCGCGTCTGAGAGCAGCACGCTCACGGACGGAGGTCACTCCAAGGTCGTGGCAGCCTTGGTCCTTGGGCCGCCGGCATTTCCGGTGTTGGGAACTCCGGCCGGTTCAAGAAGCAGGATGGCGGTCTCCTCGTCCGCCACCGGGCAGTGCTCGACGCCTCGCGGCACCACGAACAACTCGCCCGGTTCGAGTACGACGTCTCCGTCCCTGAGCCGGATGGTGAGCCGGCCGCTGATGACGAGGAACAGTTCATCGGTGTCCTCGTGGGCGTGCCAGACGAACTCGCCGTGCAGCTTGGCCAGCTTGACCTCGTAGTCGTTGAGGTCGGCGATCTTCTTCTGTGCCCAGAGGTCGCTGAACTGCGAGAGCTTCTGAGCCAGGTTGACCGATGTGGTGACGGGTTCAGTGGAATTGGTCATGCCATGAGCGTCCCCCCGGCGGCACCCACCGGTCTTGTACGTTTCTGGCATGACAGCCGATCGGTCCCGTACGCAGGTCACGGCCTGGCGTCCTTCGGTCGCGGGGATCACAGAGGTCTTCCATGCCCACTTCACCGACCACGCCTATCCGGTCCACACCCATGACACCTGGGACCTGATGATCCTCGACGACGGGTCGGTCGACTTCGCCCTCGACCGCCGTCGGCACGGAGCTGCCGGGACGGGCATGGTCATCCTCTTGCCGCCCGGCGTGCCCCACGACGGCAAGACGGTCCACGCGGCGGGATTCCGCAAGCGCGTGCTGTACCTCGACACGACTGTCCTCCCGGAGAAGCTGGCCGGAGCCGCCGTCGCGGGTCCGGTCCACAGCGACGGGCTGTTGCGCCGTCGCATCCATCAGCTGCACACCGCCCTCGGCGATACGGGAGACACGTTCGAGGCCGAGTCTCGGCTGGCCTTCATACGCGAGCAGCTGCTCTTCCACCTCAATGCGTCGCGGCTCCGGAAACCGGTTCGCGAAGCCGGCCGACTGGCTGCCCAGTTACGCGAACTGCTCGACTCGCGGGTGTCCAGCGGAGTACCCCTGAACGACGCGGCCGCGACCCTGCACGCTCACCCCACCCACCTGATCCGCTGCTTCAAGCAGGCATACGGCCTGCCGCCACACGCCTACCTGACCGGCAAACGAATCGACTTCGCACGCCGGCTCCTGCTCAGTGGCGAGCGCCCGGCCGATGTCGCCACGGCGGTGGGGTTCTACGACCAGGCACACCTCAGCCGTCACTTCGCCCGCCACGTGGGCACCACACCCGGACGCTACGCGCTCACCGCCAAGCGGTGAGCAGCACGTCCGGGCCCGGCAGCTGTGACCGGCGGACGCCACCGTCCGGCCTCGGTCACATCACGCTTGGTACGCCCAAAAATGAACGTACCAAACTTGGACGTGACGTGAATCACAGCGAGGGATCAGGAGTTCGGCGCGACCTTCGCCAGGCCGTTGATGATGCGGTCCATCGCGTCGCCGCCCGTCGGGTCGGTCAGGTTGGCCAGCATCTTCAGGGTGAACTTCATCAGCACCGGGTGCGTCAGGCCGCGCTGGGTGGCGAGCTTCATGACCTTCGGGTTGCCGATGAGCTTCACGAAGGCGCGGCCCATCGTGTAGTAGCCGCCGTACGTCTCCTTGAGGACCTTCGGGTAGGCGTGCAGGGCGAGTTCGCGCTGGGCGGGGGTCGCGCGGGCGCTCGCCTGGACGATGACGTCGGCGGCGATCTGGCCCGACTCCATGGCGTACGCGATGCCTTCGCCGTTGAACGGGTTCACCATGCCGCCCGCGTCACCGACCAGCAGCAGGCCCTTGGTGTAGTGCGGCTGGCGGTTGAAGGCCATGGGGAGCGCGGCGCCTCGGATCGGCATCGTCATGTTGTCCGGGGTGTAGCCCCAGTCCGCCGGCATCGACGCGCACCATGCCTTGAGGACCTCGCGCCAGTCCAGCTCCTTGAACGCCTTGGAGGAGTTCAGGATGCCGAGGCCGACGTTGGAGGTTCCGTCGCCCATGCCGAAGATCCAGCCGTAACCGGGGAGCAGGCGGTCCTGCGGGCCGCGGCGGTCCCACAGCTCCAGCCAGGACTCCAGGTAGTCGTCGTCGTGGCGCGGAGAAGTGAAGTACGTACGGACCGCTACGCCCATCGGGCGGTCCTCGCGGCGGTGCAGGCCCATGGCGAGCGAGAGGCGGGTGGAGTTGCCGTCGGCCGCGACGACCAGCGGGGCGTGGAAGGTGACCGGGGTCTTCTCCTCGCCCAGCTTGGCGTTGACGCCGGTGATCCGGCCCGTACGGGCGTCGATGATCGGCTCGCCCACGTTGCAGCGCTCGTGCAGGCGGGCGCCGGCCTTCTGCGCCTGGCGGGCGAGCTGCTCGTCGAAGTCGTCGCGCTTGCGGACGAGTCCGTAGTCGGGGTACGAGGCGAGTTCCGGCCAGTCGAGCTGGAGGCGGACGCCGCCGCCGATGATGCGCAGGCCCTTGTTGCGAAGCCAGCCCGCCTCTTCGGAGATGTCGATGCCCATGGAGACCAGCTGCTTGGTGGCGCGGGGCGTCAGGCCGTCGCCGCAGACCTTTTCGCGCGGGAACGCGGTCTTTTCGAGGAGCAGGACGTCGAGTCCGGCCTTCGCCAGGTAGTAGGCGGTGGTGGAGCCGGCGGGTCCGGCCCCGACGACGATCACATCTGCGGTGTGCTCGGAGAGGGGCTCGGTCACGGCTGGATCTCCCGTAAGACTCGACGTCGCGTGCCGGGGGGCACAGGTCACGGGCAGTCTATTGGGGCGTACCGAGCACCGGTCCGAAGGGTGGGCGTGGAGGTCCGTGCGTCTGTGGGTGGCTCGGTCAGCCGAGGGTCCAGGTGGCGAGCGCGGTGTCGAAGATCTTGCGGGAGTACTGCCAGTCGCGGTCCCTGCCCTTGGTGTAGATCGAGTAGTCGGTGCCGTTCGGCGCGATGTAGCCCTGATCGATGGCGTGAAGGGTCTCGCCGGTCTGCTTGTCCGTGAAGGTGTACTCCCAGATCGCGCCCGGGCGGCCCTGGAAGGTGTTCCGTTCGAGGCGCAGGCGCCGGAAATCCCGCTGGCTGGTCTTGGCCTTGTTCTCGATGGTGAGGAAGTTTTCGTACGACGAGGAGTACGGGGGGTTGTGCACGACGCCGACGAGGAGGTGCTCCATCCCGGTGGAGCCGGCGTAGGTGATCTGGCCCCCGTCGGCGTTCTGGCGGAACCAGACCTCCGGTACGGCGAGGGAGAAACCGGCCGGGTCCGTCACCTGCCTGTAGCCCACGGGGGCGGCGTCGGAGGGCTCGGGTGCGGTGGTGGAGGCCGAGGGCACAGGGAGCGGGGGCGCGGTGGCCGTGGGCGTCGGGGAAGCGGCGGCGCCGGGTGCCTCGGTCGCCACACCGGAGGGGCCGTCGCTCGCTGCCACGACCGGCTTGTCGTCCCGCGACTGGGACGGGGCGGTGCCTCCGCCGTCGTCGCTGAGCAGCAGCACACCGGCCGTCGCGCCGCCGCCGATGAGGAAGGCGGCGGCGAGGGTCGCCGTCCAGACGACGGCGGGGCTACGGCGGGGATGTGCGGGCGCGGGCGGCGGCACGGGCGGGGGTGCCTGGTGCACCGGGTGGGGGTGGGCGGGGGTGGCCGTCGCCGTCTCCATTGCCTCCAGGGGTACGGGAGGGACGTACTGCGGCTGCGGTCGTTCGCGACCGCATCTCAGGCAGTAGCGGGCGTCGTCGGAGACCTCGGTCCCGCAGTGCGGGCAGTGCAGCGGCATGGCCCCATCTTGCCCGGCGGGCGGGGCGCGTCAACCGGCTTCGCGTAAGCACCGGTTGCAGTATCCGGCGGGCGCTGCTCGGGGTGTGGCCGGGGCGTTGGCTGCGTCTGCTGAAGGGAACGGCCGCTGGCGCACCACCCCCAAACCACATGCACACGAACACCCGCACCGGCGGTCGGCGAAGCTACAAGCACGTTGCTGGTGTGAGTGGGTGGTGCTCGCGGGCGGAGGGATGGGACGAAACAAGGCGAAGGTGAAGACGTGCGCACCCTTTTATCCCACTTAGTCACCAATTGCGGAGGCTCGATGTACGTCATGTGCGCGATTAGGTGCAGGACGGTTCCCGGCGCTGGGCCTGGCTAGAAGACCGACAAACCCGTCAGGGTCGTGAAGCGGTCCAGCGCCGCCACCCCCGCCACCGAGTTGCCGCGCGCGTCCAGGCCCGGGCTCCACACGCACAGCGTGCACCGGCCCGGCACCACCGCGACGATTCCGCCGCCCACCCCGCTCTTGCCCGGCAGCCCCACCCGGTGCGCGAATTCGCCGGCCGCGTCGTACGTACCGCACGTCAGCATCACCGCGTTGATCTGCTTCGCCTCGCTGCGCGTCAGCAGGCGTGAGCCGTCCGCGCGCAGCCCGTGGCGGGCCAGGAAGCGGGCCGCCAGCGCCAGGTCCGCGCAGCTCATCTCGATCGCGCACTGCCAGAAGTAGTGGTCGAGAAGGGTGGGCACCGGGTTGGTGATGTTGCCGTACGACGCCATGAAGTGCGCCAGCGCCGCGTTGCGGTCGCCGTGCGCGGACTCCGACTCCGCCACCTCCGGGTCGAAGGCCAGGTCGGGGTTGCCGCTCTCCTGGCGGAGGAAGTCGAGCAGTTCGCTGCTCGCGTCGCCCGTCAGGCTCTGGAGGCGGTCGGTCACGACGAGCGCGCCCGCGTTGATGAAGGGGTTGCGCGGGATGCCGTTCTCGTACTCCAGCTGGACCAGGGAGTTGAACGGGTTGCCGGACGGCTCGCGGCCGACGTGCGCCCACAGGTCGTCGCCGCCCGTGGCCAGGACCAGCGCGAGCGTGAAGACCTTGGTGATCGACTGGGTGGAGAAAGGGCGCTGCCAGTCCCCGACTCCGTACACCTTGCCGTCGATGTCGGCGATGGCCATGCCGAAGTGGCGCGGGTCGACGGCGGCGAGCGCCGGGATGTACTCGGCGGGCCTGCCGCTGCCGACCTGCGGCGCGACATCGTTCGCGATCCGCTCAAGGACCGACTGGTAGTCCACGGGGGCTCAGCTCTACTGCGGCTTGGTGCCGCGGTGCAGTGCGACGACCCCGCCCGTCAGGTTGCGCCACGCGACCTTCGACCAGCCCGCCTGCTGGAGCCGGGACGCCAGCGCCGGCTGGTCGGGCCAGGCGCGGATGGACTCGGCGAGGTAGACGTACGCGTCCGGGTTGCTGGAGACCGCCCTCGCGACGGGCGGCAGCGCGCGCATCAGGTACTCGGTGTAGACCGTGCGGAACGGGGTCCACGTCGGGTGCGAGAACTCGCAGATCACGACCTGGCCGCCGGGCTTGGTCACCCGGTACAGCTCGCGCAGCGCCGCGTCGGTGTCCTGCACGTTGCGCAGGCCGAACGAGATCGTCACCGTGTCGAACACGTCGTCGCCGAACGGCAGCTTCGTCGCGTCACCGGCGGTCAGCGGCAGATGCGGGTGGCGCTTCTTGCCCTCGCGCAGCATGCCCAGCGAGAAGTCGCACGGGACCACGTACGCGCCGGTGGCGGCGAACGGGAGCGAGGACGTGGCCGTGCCCGCGGCGAGGTCGAGGACCTTCTGCGCGGGGCGGGCGTTCACGGCCTTGGCGACCTCCTTGCGCCACACCCGGTCCTGTCCGAGCGAGAGGACGTCGTTCGTGAGGTCGTAGTTCGCCGCGACGTCGTCGAACATCGACGCGACTTCGTGCGGCTGCTTGTTCAGGGATGCGCGGGTCATGCTCCGTATTCAAGCAGTACGCCCCGAAGCCGCGATCAGCGGAATCCGCTGATCACACCCGCCCCCGGTACACCAGCCGCCCGTCCAGCGCGGTGACCAGGCACGGTCCGTCGCCCCTCTCCCCCGCGAACACGGCGAAGTCCGCGACGCCGGAGGGGGTGAGCACCCGGGGGCGCGCCGTGCGCGGCGCGCCGTCGTACCACCGGATGCCGGACCGCTCGACGGCGTTGCGCACCTCGGGCCGGACGAACGGCCCGGCCAGGACGGTCGTGCCGCGCGCCAGCAGCCGCTGCACCCCGCGCCGGGCACTCGCAGCCCAGCGGGTGCCGGTCATGTCCAGGGCGGCGAGGGCGGCGCCGGAGATGGGGTATCCCCTGCTCGAGCGAAGCCGAGAGCTTGGGGAAGGCTCCGTGCCGAGGGCGTCGGCCTCGCGCGGGTCGGGCCAGTAGGCGGCGTCGAGGAGCGCGGCGGCGTCGGGCTCGTACCGCCCGGGGGTGAGCACGCCGTCCCACTCGCGGACGCGGGCCCGGTCGCCGTACGCGGCGTACACCTCGGCGTACGGCCCGATGGCGACGAAGCGCCGGCCGTCGACGACGACCGCGTGCCCGGGGTCCGTCCGCTGCTCGTCGGGGTGATCCGCGACGAGCCGGACGCCTCCGAGCGCGCGGTGAATTGTCAGCATGACGCCTCTAGTTGGCGCTGAGGATCTTCAGCTCGGGGTGTGCCGTGCCGCCCTCGATGGCCGTGGAGGAGAGGTGGGAGACGACGTGGTCGTCGACCGGGTCGTTCGCCGGGTCGTCGTGCACGACGATGTGCTCGTACGTCGTCGCGCGCTGCGCGGGCACGCGCCCGGCCTTGCGGATGAGATCGATGATCTCCATCCGGTTCGAGCGGTGCTTGGCGCCGGCGGACGAGACGACGTTCTCCTCCAGCATGATCGACCCGAGGTCGTCCGCGCCGTAGTGCAGCGACAGCTGGCCGACCTCCTTGCCGACCGTCAGCCAGGAGCCCTGGATGTGGGCGACGTTGTCGAGGAAGAGGCGGGCGACGGCGATGAGGCGCAGGTACTCGAAGAGCGTGGCCTGCGTACGGCCCTTCAGCGCGTTGTTCTGCGGCTGATAGGTGTACGGGATGAAGGCGCGGAAGCCACCCGTCCGGTCCTGTACGTCGCGGATCATCCGCAGGTGCTCGATGCGCTCGGCGTTGGTCTCGCCCGTACCCATGAGCATCGTCGACGTCGACTCGACGCCGAGACGGTGCGCGAGCTCCATGATCTCCAGCCAGCGCTCGCCGGACTCCTTGAGCGGCGCGATGGCCTTGCGCGGCCGCTCGGGCAGCAGCTCGGCGCCGGCGCCGGCGAAGGAGTCCAGGCCGGCGGCGTGGATACGGCGGATCGCGTCCTCGGCGCTCACGCCGGAGATGCGGGCCATGTGCTCGACCTCGGACGCGCCGAGGGAGTGGATGACGAGCTGCGGGTACGCCGCCTTGATCGCGGCGAAGTGCTCCTCGTAGTACTCGACGCCGTAGTCCGGGTGGTGTCCGCCCTGGAACATGATCTGCGTACCGCCGAGCTCGACCGTCTCCGCGCAGCGGCGCAGGATGTCGTCGAGGTCGCGGGTCCACACCTTGTCGCTCTTGGGCGCGGCGTAGAAGGCACAGAACTTGCACGCGGTGACGCACGAGTTCGTGTAGTTGATGTTCCGCTCGATGATGTACGTCGCGATGTCCTCGGTACCGGCGTAGCGACGGCGGCGCACGGCGTCGGCGGCCTGCCCGAGGGCGTGCAGCGGCGCGTGACGGTAGAGGTCGAGCGCCTCTTCCGGGGTGATCCGCCCACCCTCAGCGGCGCGGTCGAGGACGGCTGTGAGGTCGGCCTTCTCAGTCACCGGAGTGTCCCTTTCGGCAGGGTGTGGACGGACCGGCCCAGCCTACGCCAGCCCCTCGGGTGAACTGCGGGCGCCCGGTTGACGCCGAGGTGGCGGGCGGGGCGTGCATCGCAGTACGCTCGCCGCATGGCCGACACAGCACGCGTCACCATCACGCTCCCTGCCGAGCAGGTCGAAGCCCTCAAGAAGAAGACGGACAACGTTTCCGGGTACGTCGCAGATGCAGTCGCCCGGCAGCTACGGAGAGAGTTCGTCGCGCAGGAAATGGCGCAGTACCAGGAGGAATACGGCGCGTTCACCGAAGAGGAATTGGCGCGGGCTGACGCCAACATCGACGGCACGTCCGCGTCGGGCGGAACCGGGGCCAAGGCGGCGTGACCCTGCTCTTCTCCACCGTCGTCCTCGACAGCGAGGGCCTTTCGGGGTGGGTCTCCCGCGACCGCGATGTCTCGGCGCACATCGTGCGGTTCCAAGAGCGCGGCGCCGACCTGGTCATCAGTGCCGCCACCATCATCGAGGTCACTCACGCCAAAACAGACATGGCGCGGCTGAGCTGGCTGCTCTCCGGCATCAAGATCGAACCCCTCACCGAGCAGGCTTCCCGCGTCGCCTCGAAACTACTCAGGCACACCAACCTGCACGGCCACAAGTACGCCATCGACGCGATGGTCGCCGAAGTCGCTCTGCGCCAGCCGGGTCCGGTCGCCATGCTGACGTCGGACGTCGACGACATGCGCAAGCTCTGCGGAAGCGGCGTACACCTCGTCACCCTCTAGTTGCCCCCACGACCCCACGACCCCCGCGTCACAACTGACCCTCCAGTAGGCTCACTTGTCCAAGCTGGGGGGCTGAGCGGATGGCGCACGTCGTACGTCGGGGGCGGCTGGGGGCGGCGGTGGTGCCCGCCGTGGTCGCCCTCGTCCTCGGGATGTGGGGCATAGGACGACACGGCTCTATGTGGCGCGACGAATCCGTGACGTATCAGGTCTCGCACCGCAGCCTGTCCGAGATCTGGGACCTGCTGGACAACGCCGACGCCGTACACGGTCTCTACTACTTCTTCATGCACGGGCTCTTCGCGGTCTGGGACGGCGGGCTGACCGCCCTCAGGCTTCCTTCCGTCCTTGCCGTGTCCGCGGCAGCCGGCCTGGTCGTGCTGACCGCGTTCCGGCTCGCCGGCCCGAGAGCGGGCCTTTTGAGCGGGCTGGCATTCGCGGTAGTCCCGGAAGTGCAGATGTACGCACAGGAGGGACGCTCGTACGCGATGGTGTGCGCCCTGGTCGCGCTCGCCACGTACCTGCTCGCACGGTCACTGGTGGAACCGGAACCGTCTCGGGCCTTATGGGTGGCGTACGCCCTGTCGATGTCGGTCGCGAGCTGGCTTCACGAATTCGCCGTTCTCGCTCTCCTCGCGCACGGGATCACCGTCGCGATCTCCCCGTTGGAAGCGAAAGCGCGGCGATCATGGGCGGTCGCGGCCGGTTTCGTGACGCTCTTGCTGCTGCCACTCATTGTCTTCAGCACGGGGCAGTCCGGTCAGGTCTCCTGGATCGGCGATCCGACCTTCGTGGAGTGGCTGGAATTCTCCGGCGTCGCGGTCCTCGTGCTTCTGTGCGCCAGATACCCGCCGCCCGGCCCCCGGCCTCGCGCCCTGAACCGTCTCGCCCTCCCCCTGGCCATCGTCCCGACGGCCGCGCTCCTGCTCGCCTCGATCTACCGGCCCATGTACGTGGACCGGTACGTCCTCTACTCCAACCTCGGGCTGGCTCTGCTGCTGGGACTGACACTCGACAGGCTCCTGCGCGCCCGGAAGTGGCACCTCGCGGCAGTGACGGTGGCGGGTACAGGGGTGGTGCTCGCGTTACTTCCCGTGACACTGCACCTGCGTACACCTGACAGCCGCAAGGACGACGTGACTGCCATCGCGAAGGCAGTTCAGCAGGTCGCGGGAGAGGGGGAAAGGGCGGGAGAGGGGGACGGAGTGATCTTCGCTCCTTCGCGCCGACGCGAGTGGAAGCTCTCCCGTACCGGACAATTCCACGGGCTCGTCGATCTGGCGCTCAAGGATGCCCCCGACACGTCGGGCACTCTGCAAGGCCGGGAATTGTCCCCTTCGCAGATCCGTACGCGGATGATGTCCGCCACCCGGATCGTTGTGCTCAGCGATCCCCCCGGGCAGCCGGAGGACGCCACTGCGCAAGAGGCCACCAAGCGCGAGATCCTGCGAACGCATTTCCGCGAGTGCTCTCGGACCCAGGTGAGGGGCGCTCAGGTCACCCTCTACGTCCGCCCGGGGTCGTGCGGCCGGTAGGACACGGGGCTGGCGCCCCAGCGGCCCCGGCGGCTCAGCGGCCCAGGCGCCTCAGCGTGCCCGCCGGATTCCCGGTGCCCTTGCCCTCCGCCCTGACGGTCAGCGTGCCGTCCTTCTCCAGCGTGTACGTCACCTGTACGGCGCTGCTCGCGCAGCCCGGGGTGGAGGGGCGCGCGGGATCGGCACGGTCGGTGATGCGGAGTGTCTTCGCGGTGGCGGAGTCCAGTTCGCCCAGGCCGTTGCACCTGAGCGGGCCGAAGGTGTTCGTCGTACGGGCCACGTCGTCGCCCGTCTCCCCGTCGCTGATCTTGACGGAGTACTGGCTGGCCACGCCGCCCGCCGTGATGCTCCCCTCCCACGTGCCGGTGAAGGAGTCGGGCACACCGGGCGGCGGGGCAGCGCCGGTATCGTGGTCGCCGCCCTTGTCGGCGCCGGCGTTGTCGCCGCCCAGCCCGTCGAGCCCGCCCAGGTAGATCGAGCCCCCCACCGTCGCCACCGCCAGCGCGCCCGCGACGGCGAGAACCACCGTGCAGCTCCTGCGGCGGCCGCGCCCTCGGTCGTCGGGGGTGTTCATGGTGGTCAGCGAGAACGAGAGGCGGCCCGCCGGATCGGTGGCCGTCGCGGTCGCTTCTCCGTGTGCGTCCCCGTGCGCGTCCCTTCGAGGCGCGGGTACGACGGGCACAGCCGCCGCTGCCGCCCCGCTGCCGAACGAAGCCGGTGGCGGCCCGAACGTGCCCACCGCCGGGCTGCTGAACGGCACCGGCCCCGATGCCCCGGGCGGCGCCGACGCCGGTTCCAGGTCCAGCAGCCGCACCGCCGCCCGGCCGGCCCGCTCCACCAGCGGCCCCGGCAGCCACCCCGCCGCCACCAGCCGCGCGGCCCCGCCCGGCGCGAGCCGCCGCGCCACCTCCTCGGGGGACGGCCGGTTCACCGCCTCCTTCGCGAGGCACGCGGCGACGACCTCCCGCAATTCACTGTCCAGCGCGTCGAGCCCGTCCAGCCGCGGCTCCTCGTGCACGACCTTGTAGAGCAGCGCCGCCGACGAGTCGCCGGGGAACGGCGCCTCGCCCAGCGCGGCGTACGCCAGTACCGCACCCAGCGAGAACACGTCGGCCGCGCCCGTCACGTCCTTGCTGAGGATCTGCTCGGGCGACATGTAGCCGGGCGAGCCGATGGACACGCCGGTGGACGTGAGCGACGCGGTGCCGTCGGTGGCGCGTGCGATGCCGAAGTCGATGAGCCGGGGCCCGTCGAGCGTCAGCATGACGTTCGACGGCTTGACGTCCCGGTGTACGAGAGCGAGCCCGTGCACCGCCGTCAGCGCCTCCGCGAGCCCCGCCCCCAGCGCGCGCACCGCGTACGCGGGCAGCGGTCCGGAGTCCGCGACGGCCTCCGTCAGCGTGGGTCCGGCGACGTACCCGGTGGCCACCCACGGCACGGTGGCGTCCGGGTCCGCGTCCAGCACGGGCGCCGTCCAGTCGCCGCCGACCTGCCGGGCCGCCGCGACCTCGCGCCGAAAGCGGGCCCGGAACTCCTCGTCGAGCGCGAAGTGCGGATGCGCGACCTTGACGGCGACCGTACGTCCGCCCGCGCTGCGCCCGAGATAGACGCGGCCCATCCCGCCGGCGCCGAGCCTGCCGAGGATCCGGTACGCGCCGACGGTCTGCGGATCACCCGCGTCGAGCGGCTGCATGGCCTAGCCCTCCCCCGTACCGCCACCACCAACTCCCAGTTGCTGACTGGTGGCCGTCGCCTGCCCGCTGCTTGCTGTTGCGTGCTGGTTGCTGATTGCTGTCGCCAGCAGCCTAGGGGGCGACCTGCTCAGCTGAGCAGTTCGACCGTGACATCGGCCGGAAACCCGGTCGTCGGACCGGTCCTGCGCGCGAATTCCCGTACGCCCGCCAGCTGCTCGGGTCCGAACCGGAAGTCCAGCGTCGTGAAGTAGCGCTCCAGCAGCTCGGCGTCGAAGACCTCCCAGCGCGCGGCCTGCTCGGCGACCTTGCCGACCTCTTCCAGGGACAGATCGCGGGAGGTCAGGAACGCCTCGTGCACCTTCTTCACGACTCCCGGCTCACGCGCGAGGTAGTCCTTGCGCGCCGCCCACACCGCGAAGACGAACGGCAGCCCCGTCCAGTCCTTCCACATCTGCCCCAGGTCGTGGACCTGGAGCCCGAGCCGCGGCGCGTCGTGCAGTGCGGCCCGCAGCGCCGCGTCGCCGATGAGCACGGCCGCGTCCGCCTCCTGCATCATCACCCCGAGGTCGGGCGGACACGTGTAGTAGTCGGGCTGTACGCCGTACTGCTCGGCCAGCAGCAGCTGCGCCAGGCGCACCGACGTACGCGAAGTCGAACCGAGCGCGACCCGGGCCTTGTCGAGCTGCTCCAGCGGCACCTGAGAAACGATCACGCACGACATGACGGGGCCGTCGCAGCCGACCGCGAGGTCGGGGAAGGCGACGAGATCGTCGGCGTTGCGCAGGAACTCGACAAGGGTGACGGGTGCGATGTCGAGATCGCCGCGCACGAGTTGCTCGCTCAGCCGCTCAGGGGTGTCCTTCGACAGCTCGAAGTCGAGAAGCGCTCCGGTACGGGCCAGCCCCCAGTAAAGGGGCAGGCAGTTCAGGAACTGAATGTGGCCGACACGTGGCCGGCTGCGACGGTGGTCGACAGCAGTTGAATTGTCCACATCGTGAGGCTAGACCCGTCCGCCGCGCGGCCCGACGCCGGGGCTGCCGGGGCGAGTCGGTGACGTACGAATGGCCTGCTGGGGGACTCCGTCAAACTTCCGGGTGACGTGATCTTTCCCTCTTCCACTCTCCTCAGAGTGCGTGCTACGCTCGCCGCAAGTTGCAGTTTGGTTTCCCTTGCAGTACAGAGCCTGCGGAGCATGTGACCCGCAGGCTTTTGTAGTTTTCAGACTTCTTTGCAGGTTCTGGAGCAGGGCAACCCTTTGGCCCATAGGAGGGCTTATGGCTACCGGAACCGTCAAGTGGTTCAACGCTGAAAAGGGCTTCGGCTTCATCGCCCAGGACGGCGGCGGCCCGGATGTCTTCGTCCACTACTCCGCGATCAACGCGGCTGGTTTCCGCTCGCTTGAGGAGAACCAGCAGGTGAACTTCGACGTCACGCAGGGCCCGAAGGGCCCGCAGGCGGAGAACGTCACCCCGGTCTAGTTGCCCGGGCCGACCGGATCGCGGTCGAATGAGCAGTACCCAAGGAGCCCCGTTCCGCGAGGAACGGGGCTCCTGCCTGTGTACGGGCACCTCTGGCGTCGGCGTCGATGTCGCCCAGCGCCTCTAGGTGTCATACAGCGCCTCTAGGTGTCGTACAGCGCCTCTATCTCGGCGGCGTACCGGGTGGCGACCGCCCGCCGCCGAACCTTCAGCGTCGGCGTCAGCGCCCCGCTGTCCACCGTGAAGTCCTCGTCGAGCAGGGCGAAGGCGCGGATCCGCGCCGGCCGTGAGACCTGCGCGTTCGCCGAGTCGACCGCCTCCTGGACCACGGCACGCAGGGCCTCGCGGTCGCCCGCGTCGCGGCCCTCGCGAGCCGCCCAGCCGGCGACCTCCTCCGCGTCCAGGGTGATCAGCGCCACGGGGTACGGACGGCGGTCGCCCACCATCACCGCGTGCGCCACGAGCCGCGACTGCTGCTGGATGGCCAGTTCGACCAGCGACGGTGTGAGGTTCTTTCCGGCGGACGTGATGATCAAGTCCTTCTTGCGGCCGGTGATCGTGAGGTAACCGTCCGCGTCCAGCGCGCCGAGGTCCCCGGTGTGGAGCCAGCCGTCCGCGTCGACCGTCTCGCGCGTCGCGGCCTCGTTCCCGTAATAGCCGGGGAAGACCATCGGGCCGCGCGCCAGCACCTCGCCGTCCTCCGCGATCCGCACCTCGCAGCCCGTGACGGGGCGGCCGACGGTCCCGTAGCGGACCGCGCCCGGGTGGTTGAGCGAGATGACGCCGCCGGACTCGGTCATCCCGTACCCCTCGAAGACCTGGATGCCGCAGGCCCGCAGGAAGTCCATGGTCTGCGGCGCGATGGGCGCGGCCCCCGTGAGCGCCCAGCGCAGTTCCCCGCCGAAGGCGGCTCTGACCAGGCTGTAGAGCCGCTGGTCGGCTTCTTCGTACGCGCCGGTCAGCTCGTCCGGAAGCCGCCCCTCCGCCGCCAGCAACCCGATCCGTACCGCCTCCTCGAACCGCTCGCGGCCGCCCTCCTGCGACTCGGCGAGCGAGAGCACCACGGAGTGGACCTTCTCGAAGAGCCGGGGCACGGACGGCAGATGCGTCGGCCGCACCTCGGCCAGCTCGCCCACCACGTCCTCGATGCGGCCTCCGAAGTAGCAGAGCTCGCCGCCGTACAGGAGGGTCGTGAGCTGGATCAGCTGGGCGAGGAGATGGGCGAGCGGCAGGTAGAGGTACGTACGGTCTCCCGGGCCGCCACCGATCAGATCGAGATTGGCTTCGAGTACGGCCCCGAAGTTGCCGTGGGTGAGGCGGCAG
Source organism: Streptomyces sp. TRD_SC_5 (assembly GCF_056836825.1). Classification (NCBI taxonomy): domain Bacteria; kingdom Bacillati; phylum Actinomycetota; class Actinomycetes; order Kitasatosporales; family Streptomycetaceae; genus Streptomyces; species Streptomyces sp. TRD_SC_5. The sequence continues at coordinate 3,039,741 of NZ_JBWZZS010000001.1, forward strand.
CCCTTGGGCAGCCCGGTGGTCCCCGACGTGTAGACGATCGACGACAGGTCGTCGGGCACGACGCCGGCGGACCGCGCGGCCAGGTCCGCCGGGCTCGCGGCGGGACCGGGCAGCGTACGGAGATCGTCCATCAGTACGACGTGCCGGACGGCCGGTGTCTTGGAGCGCACGGCCTCCACGCGCGCCGCCCGGTCGGCGTTCTCGCAGATCACGACGGTGGCTCCGGAGTCACCGAGCACCCAGGCGAGCTCGTCGTCGCCGGCCGTCGGATAGACGGGGACGACGACCGCGCCGACCGCGAGCACGGCGAAGTGCGCGTACGTCCACTCAGCGCGGGTCTCGGAGAGGACCGCCACGCGGTCCCCGGCCCGGACCCCGATGCCGGTGCCGGTGCCGATCAGCCCGCAGGCGATCTCGCGGACGGTGTCGCGCAGTTCGGCGTACGAGACGGGCGGCAGCCCCTTCGGCCGCAGCGCCGGATGGTCCCCGTACCGCGCGCCCGCCCACTCGGTGAACACCGCGAGGGTCTCCGGCCGTCGACGAGCTGGACTTGTGCCACCACCACTACCACTCATGCGACTCATACGTCCGAAGTTAGGTACGGCAGGGGGCCGCGGGGGATGACGGGAAACGTCACCGGCACTGACCGCGCCGCTCATTCCCGCTACCGTCGTTGACCATGGCGAAGCGGACGATCACCGTGCACCACGTACGGGCCGTGCTGCGCGGCGCCGAGCGCCGGGGCATCGACACGGTGCCGCTGCTCCAGGCGGGCAGCATCCCGCCCCTCCTCCTCGGCGACGACCGGGCGCGCGTGACGGCCGCGCAGTTCGCGGGCCTGTTCCGGGCGCTGTACCGGGCCACGCAGGACGAATTCCTGGGCCTGGCGTCCGTGACGAGCAGGCCGGGCACGTTCGCGATGATGTGTTGCGCGGTGCTGGGCTGTAGGGACCTCGGGGCGGCGGTGGAGCGCGGAACGGCGTTCTACGGCCTGTTCCCGGGCGGCCCGGACCTGGAACTCGAACGCGAGGGCAGTGAGGAGGCGGCGTTCACCGTCCGCAACGCCCTGGACCGCGACGAGGACCGCTTCCTCACCGAATGCCTGCTGATCATCTGGCACCGGCTGTGCAGCTGGCTGATAGGCCGCCGCATCCCCCTCCGTTGGGCCGACTTCCACTACGCGCCGCCCCCGTACAAGGACGAGTACGACACCCTCTTCGGCTGCCCGGTCAGCTTCGGCACCGACCGCACGGGCGTCGGCTTCGACGCACGTTGGCTCACGGCCCCGCTCGTACGCAACGAGACCGAACTGCACGTGATGCTGAGCCGCGCCCCCTTCGAACTCCTCAGCCGCCGCGAGTACGGCACGACGGTGGCCGAACAGGTCCGCCACGGCCTGGCCCAGTCCCTGCGCACGTCCCCCCGGCTGCCCTCACTCGGGGAGACGGCGGCGCGCCTGGCGGTCAGCCCGGCGACACTGCGCCGCCGCCTCCAGCAGGAGTCGACGTCCTTCCAGCAGCTCAAGGACGCGGTACGCCGCGACGCGGCCATCGCGGGCCTGGCGGAAGGCCGCGAACCGATCGCGGAACTGGCCGCGAGGCTCGGCTTCTCCGAGGACACGTCCTTCCACCGGGCGTTCCGCCGCTGGACGGGGACGACGCCGGGGGCGTACCGGGTGGGGCCACTGGGGAACGCGGCAGAACGGACACGTTCGAGGTAGACACCCCAAGAGAACCCACACGCTTCGATTCGCAAACGGGCTGGCCGTCACCTCTCGTATCTGCCCCTGCCGACAGCTCCGCCCAAACGGTCTTGCCGACCTGGCGGTCCCACACGCCCCACTCTGCGGCGAGCGATTCGACGAGCAGCAACCCGAGCCCGCCCGCTTCGAGGACGACGACGCCGGCGGCTGTCGGTTGCCGCCGCTCCGGTCTGCGCTCACCACGCGTATCGCTCACCTCGATACGCAGCGTGCCGGCGAGAACCATGCGCAGCTCGAAGTCGCACCCCGGCACGTGTCCGTGGGTGACGGCGTTGGCGGCAAGCTCGGCTTCGTAGCCTTCGTGGAGGCGACCGGAAGCGGAGCGTTCGGCCGGGGCCGAGACGGGGGGCGGGCGTGGTCGGGGGCGTTGGCTGCGTCTGCTGAAGGAGCCGGGCCCCGGCGCAAGCCCGTCACCGGGCCAGGCTCTCGCGGCCGACCGCCGGTGAGTGGACGAGGCGCGGCAGGTCTACGGGGTGGTGCGGCCCCAGGCCAAGCGGCTGACAGGAACGGCCGCTGGTGCACCACCCCCAAACCCGACGCACACGCACCCACACCGGCGGACCACCGGCCGTTCCGGGACGACCTGCGAACTCATGACCATGCGGGTGGGACGCGGCAGTTGCATGGGGCGACTCGGACGGGCTCGGCGTCCACCCCCACCGGCGGGCGGCGGAGCTACAAGCACGTTGCCGGTGTGAGTGGGCGGGACGCACCCAGCCCCGGGGGAGTTGCCGTGCGGGTCTGCGGGACGAAACCGCCACATGCGGCGGCAGCGGCCAGGCGATACACCAATATACTGGACATATCGCGGCCACTTTCTCGCCGAAGTCGCAGCTGATCCCGGCGAGGGGCCGTGCCGCCCCTTCGCCTTTGCGGCTGGGCCGTGTTTTGAAAGATCGCCGTTCTTCGTGATGATCTCCGCCTGGGGCGGGGAGATCTGAGGGGATCCCGCGAGCCGGGATGAGTCCTGCGGCGGCAGGCGGTCGTACTGTCGAACCCGTTACAGAGGAGGACTTCTGATGCGCAGCGTGACCTACTCGATGGGCGTATCGCTTGACGGCTACATCGTCGGGCCGGACGGTGACTTCGACTGGACGGAGCCCGACGAGGAGGTCTTTCGCTTCTGGATCGACGAGATTCGAGAGGTCGGCGTCCACCTGTTGGGACGACGGCTGTACGAGACGATGCTGTACTGGGAGACCGCCGACCAGGATCCAGCGCTCGACGACTCAATGCGCGAGTGGACCGCGCTCTGGAAGCCGCTCCCAAAGATGGTGTTCTCCACCACGCTGTCGGCGGTGCAGGGCAATGCCCGCCTGGCCTCCGGAAGCCTGGCGGAGGAGATCGAGCGGTTGCGAGCCGAGCCGGGGGAGGGCGCCATCGCGATCGGCGGCGCGACGCTCGCCGCCGAGGCGGCCGCGTTGGGTCTGATCGACGAGTACCGGGCCATGGTCTACCCGGTGCTGGTTGGCGGTGGCATTCCGTTCTTTCCCCAGCGCGAGCGCCGGGTAGATCTCGATCTCGTCGAGACCCGCACTATCAGCTCAAGAGTCGTCTACCTCCGCTACCGCGTGGCGCGCCAGGCATTGCTATAGCCGTCGTTGGCCTTGCTCGCAGGCCGGATGGATTTTCGTAGTCCAGCCTCCGCGGGACCGGCCCAAGCCGTGGTCGTCGGGCTCTGTTTGGTTGCCGCCCGGCGGTTGCTTCTGGCCTTGTCCGTCACACCGGGCACCGGCCGCGTGCTGGTGGGCCCGGCAGATCGTGGAGTCGACGTTGCGACAGACGACCCGACCGCGTGGGCACAGGCAACAGCGGTTCCAGCCGCGCCCACTGCTCGTCGGTCAGGTCAAGCCTCCTCGTCACCGCTAGGGCGGCCACGAGGTCTCCGGTGTTCAGGCTCTTCCTGGTCGATGAACCCGATGAGCATCAGAGTGGGTTGAGGCGGGCCTTGAGCAGGCAGAACTCATTGCCTTCGGGGTCGGTCAGGACATGCCACTGCTCCTCCCCCGTCTGGCCGATGTCAGCCGGGCGCGCACCAAGCTTCAGAAGGCGCTCGAGCTCGGCGTCCTGATCACGGTCGGTGGCGTTGACGTCGATGTGCAGCCGGGACTTCCCCTTCTCCGGCTCGTCCCTGCGACTGAGGATGATCGTCGGCTGCGGACCACCGAACCCTTCGCGCGGCCCGATCTCCAGCGTGCCGTCGTCCTCGCGATCGAGCACGACGAAGTCCAGGACCTCGCACCAGAACCGCGCCAGCACCTCAGGGTCGTGGCAACCGAGCACGAGCTCACTGATGCGACATGCCATAACGAAACCTGCTCTCAGCCTGGGAACTGCCGGGGATGCCACGCGCGAACCTCATGGGATCCCAGCAGTGAAAACAATCCCGCGACCGTACCGGACGAGGCGAGCACGGGTGAAATGATTTCAGGGCCGACCCTGTCCGTGCAGCCGGGCAAGGCCGTTGGCCATGCAGTAGAGAAGCTGACTGCGGACGAGCGATCAGCCTGCCGTCAATTAATGCGCGTGCTACCGGACTTGACGTGTTCGCATCGTCGGCACGGCACTAGAGTGAGACGGTGACTTCCCTGCCGGAAGACCCGCCGTCGCTGATCAGCGAAGACGACCGCGACACGGCCGTGCAGCGCCTGCAGGAGGCGTACGCCGAAGGGCACATGCCGCACGAGGAGTTGGACGAACGCCTCCACCAGGTGCTCACCGCCAAGACACGCAGCGAGCTCGTGTCGCCTCTGGCCTCGCTCCCGGAGGAGAAAGCGGGCACCACGTCCACGATTGCCGCCGCCGGCGGACGCATCCGGCGGCGCGGCGCATGGCGGGTACCTCGAATACTCAAGGTCGCGTCCGCATTCGGAAGGGTGCACCTGGACCTGTCCCGGGCGGTCATCGAGCATCCGGTAGTCGACATCGAGCTACAGCTCGGCACCGGCAGGGCAAGGATCACGGTGCCTCGCGACGCGTTCGTCGACGTCGAGGATCTGCACACCGGGTGGAAAGACACGCTCTACAAGACCCGGCGGCGCTCCCGCCCCGACGGGCCGAGGATCCGGATCTCCGGGACCATGGGATTCGGACGGCTGAAGATCCGCCACGCGCGGCGTTGAGGCTCCACCCGGCACCAGAGCCACCTGTCCGTCACTTGTTCGCCCCCTCGACTGCTGATGCTGCGACCTCGTTGGGTCGCCAGACGCGTTTTTCACTGTGGGCGCGGGCGCGTTCTCGGCGCTCGGCGGCCAGGACATCGCGGTGGCGGGCGTTGGCGTTACGCCAAGGCCAAGCATGGACCGTGTCGTTGGGGCGGCAGCGGTCCGAACTCGTCGAACGCGAAGACCCGGTCCGGGAAGCGGTCCAGGACCTCGGTTGAGTCGACAGGGACGGCCTTCCGCCAGCTGAGGGCCCAGGCAGGCCAGGCCGATCTCGTTGAACCGGTGGATTACGTCCCTGACAGCTCGTCCACCTCCACCAGTTGGGCGATCACCGGTACGCGGTTCCCGCCGGGTGAGGCCGGCAGCATCATCGCTGGCCGGTAGCGCACCGAATTGATGCTGCCGCGACGCACGATCTGCTGCAGCTTCTGCCTTTCCTGGTCGGTCAGCAACCGCCACGACCGCCAGCCCGGCGAACCTATGCCGCACAGCACTAGCTGCCGGCGTACTGCTCGGAGTATTCCTCGGTGGGAGCAATGGGTGTGATGACGTCGATCAAAACACCATTGGGGTCGGCCACGATGAAGTGCCGTTGCCCGAACGCCTCGTCGCGGAGTTCGAGGACCGGACGCAGCCCTTCGCCCGTAACGAGCCGGTCCCACTCCGCGTCCACGTCCTCCACTTCGAAGTTGAGGAGCAGGCCCTGCGCAGGAATGCGGTAGCCGTCGGGAATCGTCGGGTGGGTGTGGTCGAGGAGAGCGAGCTCGTACGCCGGATCCCCCGGTCGTCGCAGGCTGACGTACCAGTCGGCCTCGAACGTCGTCTCGAACCCCATCAGTCGGGTGTAGAAGTCGCGGGATTCTTGCAGCTTCGCCGTGCCGATCACGGGATAGAAGCTGGTCAGTTTCATGACTGCCCTCTTTCGCATACCATCGGTATGTGAGCGAAGCTATTCGCGTACCGTCGGTATGTCAATGGGAGTGGGATGAGTCAGCACGGCATCCGGGCACAGCAGCGGGAGCAGACCAGGCAGGCGCTGTTGCGGGAAGGCAGACGCCTGTTCGCGGGAAGTGGTTACGGCGCGGTGGGCCTGGCGGAGATCGTCCAGGCTGCCGAAGTGACCAAGGGCGCGCTCTACCACCACTTCGCCGGCAAGGCGGACCTCTTCCGCGCGATCCTGGAGGAGGTGCAGCAGGAAGTCGGCCGACGCGTGGCCGCTGCCGCCGATGCCCACGACGATCCCTGGACGCAACTGGTCGTCGGATGCCAGGAATTTCTCACCTCTGCCACCGATCCCGGCATCCAGCAGATCATGCTCGTCGACGGGCCCGCCGTGCTGGGGTGGAGTCAATGGCGGGCAATGGACGAGGCCAATTCGGCCCGCCACCTCGCCGACGCGTTGGCCTTCCTCATCGACGCAGGGGTCATCGCCCCACAGCCGGTCGCCCCGCTGGTCCATCTGCTGTCAGGGGCGATGAACGAGGCAGTCCTTTGGCTGGCTTCCTCCTCCGACCCAGAAGACCTGACGCACACCAGAGCCGCACTGGCACAACTGCTCCAGGGCCTGCGGACCGACTGACCTGGTCAGGCGTGACCGCAGGCCGGAAACTCTGCATGCAACCAACCCCACACTTGATGAATCCCAACGGCCCTGGGGTCCCACCAGTCCCATCCGTATCGCTTCCCGTCATCACGGGAGCGTTTCCACCCACACACACCGTCCGAACGCCGCCAACGGCGCAACCGCCACGTCGAAACGCCCGGCCTCCGTGGCTCGGCGCCCCCACCACCCACTCACACCAGCAACTCGCTTGTAGCTTCGCCGACCGCCGGTGGGGGTGGACGCCGAGCCCGTCCGAGTCGCCCCATTCAACTGTCGCGCCCCACCCGCATGGTCATGAGTTTGCAGGTCGTCCCTGAATGGTCGGCGGTCCGCCGGTGTGGGTGCGTGTGTGCGTCGGGTTTGGGGGTGGTGTACCAGCGGCCGTTCCTGTCAGCCGCTTGGCCTGGGGCCGCATCACCCCATAGACCTGCCGCGCCCCGTCCACTCACCGGCGGTCGGCCGCGAGAGCCTGGCCCGGTGACGGGCTTGCGCCGGGGCCCGGCCCCGGGGCCGCCCCCCGTAAAGAACCAGCGGTGGAGGGGTGGGTGTCAAGGGTGGAGCGGAGCGGAATCGCCGTAGGCGACGCGACGCAGGAGCGCCCTTTACACCCGGCCCGCAACCGCGAAACTTCCGAAAAGGGCGGCCCCTTCAGCAGACGCAGCCAACGCCCCCGGGCGCACCCCGAGTGGTTCGTGGCCAAGGCCCCACCCCCGCCGAAGCCGTCCGTCCCCCGCCTGAAGGCCTGCCTACTTCTTGCCACCGCACTGGTATTCGGAATTCTTCCCGCCGGAGTTGTGGTCGGCGCAGTACTCCACCGTGAACGTGCCGCGTGTGCCTGTGAGTCCGGTGGCCTGTACCCCCTGCACACCGTTGACGAGGACCGCTCCGGTACCCACGAGGGTGATCACGAGACCGAGCAGCAGTCCGCCGACCCGCCATCCCCATGCAGGCTGAGGTTCGGTCGGCCGTTTTTTGCCTTGCTTACGCGATATCTCATAACTCACCCGAGCACCCTACGGCCCGCGCAACGCCGCCCGCGATCAAGGATTTGGCTGGCCCGGCCCCCACCCTTCCCGCAACCACCGCGTCCCTGCCGGCCCCCTGCGTCGTTGATATCCGGGGTCAGCAAAGCTGAGCTTCCCGGTCAGCTCCGTACCTACCGGTCAGTCACTACCGTCTCGGCAACGACCCCAGCCCCCGTCGGAACGTTGGGAGAGCCGTATGAGTCACATGAGTCGCACGAGTCACACGAGCCGCAATCGCATCCGAGCCAGAGTGGTGGCCACCCTCACCACCCTCGCCGCGCTCGCCTTCACCGCCGCCACCCCGACCTCCACCGCCGCCGTCACCGCCGCCGCACCATCGCCCGCCACCATCACCACCACCCCAGGCGAGCTCCTCACCTCCGCCCCCACCTCCTTCCACCCCCTCCCCAACCAACCCACCAACACCAACGCCTGGCACATCACCTACCGCTCCACCACCGCCAAGGGCGCCCCCAACGTCGTCTCCGGCACCCTCATCGTCCCCAAGGACGGCAGGAACGAGGCCGATGCCGGCGCCGGCGCCCGAACCGGCCCGCGCCCGCTCGTCACCTACGCCGTCGGGACCGTCGGGCTCGCCGACCAGTGCGCGCCCAGCGCCGGTTTCCCCAAGGGCACCACCGTCGAGGCCAGCCTCATCAACCAGGCCGTCCAGCGCGGTTGGGCCGTCGTCGTCACCGATTACGAAGGCCTCGGCACCCCCGGCGACCACACCTACACCGTCGGCCGCGCCGAGGGTCACGCCGTCCTCGACGCCGCCCGCGCCGCCCTCCGTCACCCGCAAGCCGCTCCAAGCGGCCTGAGCGACGCCTCGCCCGTCGGCATCATGGGGTACTCGCAGGGCGGCCAGGCCTCCAGTTGGGCCGCCGAACTGCACGACACGTACGCCCCCGAACTCAACGTCAAGGGCACAGCGACCGGCGGCGTACCGGCCGATCTTCTCGAAGTCGCCGACTTCAACGACGGCAACATCGGGGCCGGCCTGATCCTCATGGCGGCCACCGGCCAGAACGCCGCGTTCCCCGAGTTGCAGCTCGACAAGTACCTCAACACCAAGGGGCGAGTCTTCGTCGACTTCATGAAGAAGAACTGCGTCGCCGTCGACACCGTCGCAGGCCTCTTCCAGCGCATCTCCGAGGTCACCGTCAAGAACCCGCTCGAACAGCCCGACTGGCAGCAGCGGCTCATCGAGTCGAACGTCGGCACCCGCGCCCCCGACCACCCCGTCTACCTCTACCACGGCGGGCTCGACGAGCTGATCCCGTACGCCGTCGGCAAGCAGCTGCGCGCCGACTGGTGCGGCAGGGGCGCGAACGTCCAGTGGCGCTCCCACCCCCTCCTCGGCCACATCGGCGGGGTCACAGTCGGCGCCTCTCCGGCGATGGACTGGCTCGGCGAGCGCTTCACCGGGAAGCCGACCCAGGGCAACTGTCCGTAGTACGACCTCCGTCGTACGAGACTGTCCGTCGTACGACTGCCCGTAGCACGAGCAACAGTCAGCAACAGTGAGGGGCGCCCGCATCCCGAGCGAGCGCCCCTCACCCCTGCCCCCGACCACTTGCCCCTCACCCCTCACCCCTCGTACAGCGCCGCGATCTCCTTCCCGAAGTCCCGTACGATCGCCGCCCGCCTCAGCTTCAGCGACGGCGTCAAGTACCCGCTCTCCTCCGTGAACTCCACCGGCAGCACCGCGAACCTGCGGATCGACTCCGCCCGCGACACCAGCCGGTTCGCCTCGTCGACCGCCCGCTGCAGCGCGGCCCGCAGATCCTCGTCGTCGACCAGGTCGCGCAGCGGCACGTCCTGCTTCTTCGTCATCTGGCGCCAGTGGCCCATCCCGTCCGGTTCCAGCGTCAACAGAGCCGTGATGTACGGACGGTTGTCACCCACCACCAGGCACTGACCCACCAGCGGATGCGCCCGCAGCCAGTCCTCCAGCGGCGCGGGGGCCACGTTCTTGCCGGCCGAGGTGATGAGGATGTCCTTCTTGCGGCCGGTGATGCTCAGATACCCGTCGTCGTCGAGCGCCCCCAGGTCGCCCGTCGCGAACCAGCCCCCGTCCCGCGTCACGTCCACGGGCGCCTGCCGCTCCCGGTCCCAGTAGCCGCTGAAGACCTGGCCGCCGCGCAGCAGCACTTCCCCGTCGTCGCCGATACGGACCGCCGTGCCCGGCAGCGGCCAGCCGACCGTGCCGAGGCGGGGCTTGAGCGGCGGGGTCACGGTCGCGGCCGCCGTCGTTTCCGTCAGCCCGTACCCCTCGAATATCTCGATACCGGCGCCCGCGTAGAACGACGCCAGGCGCCGCCCGAGCGGCGAGCCGCCGCAGATCGCGTACTTCACCCTGCCGCCCAGGGCCGCCCTGATCCGCCGGTAGACCAGCGGATCGTAGAGCGCACGGGCCGCGCGCAGGCCGAGCCCCGGCCCCTCCCCCGTCCCGTGCTCCCGCGCCTCCAGCGCCTGCCCGTACCGCTGCGCGATCCGGGACGCGCGGTCGAACGACGAGGCCCGGCCCATCTTTTCGGCGGTCGCGCGGCCGGTGTTGTAGACCTTCTCCAGTACGTACGGAATGGCCAGCAGGAAGGTCGGGCGGAAGCCGGCCAGGTCGCTCAGCAGGTCCTCCGTCCGGATGCTCGGCGCGTGCCCGAGCCGTACCCGCGCCCGTAGGCAGCCGATCGCGACCATCCGCCCGAAGACGTGCGACAGGGGCAGGAACAGCAGCGTGGACGCGGGCTCCTTGCTGACCGACTTGAAGACGGGGTGCAGCAGTTCGATCGCGTTGTCGACCTCGGCGAAGAAGTTGGCGTGGGTGAGGACGCAGCCCTTGGGGCGGCCCGTCGTACCCGACGTGTAGATGAGTGTGGCGACCGATTCGGGGGCGAGTCCGGCGCGGCGCGCGGTGATCACCGCGTCGGGGACGTCCCGGCCCGCCGACCGCAGCCGGTCCACCGCGCCCGTGTCGAACTCCCACAGGTGCGCGAGGTCGTGGAGATGCTGGCGCTCCGGACTGATGACCCTGGCCTGCTCCGCGCTCTCGATGGCGCAGGCGACGGCGCCGGAGTCCTGGAGGATCCAGCGGGCCTGGAAGGCGGAGGACGTGGGGTAGATAGGGATGGTGACCAGGCCCGCCGCCCAGGCGGCGAAGTCGAGGAGCGTCCATTCGTACGTCGTACGGGACATGATCGCGATCCGGTCGCCGGGCCGCAGCCCCTCCGCGACCAGGCCCTTGGCCACCGCGAGCACATCGGCGGCGAACTCGGCCGCCGTCATGTCTCGCCAGGTGCCGTCGCTCTGCTTGCGGCCGAGTACGGGGTCGGCCGGAGCCTCACGGGCGTTGTCGAACGGGATGTCGGCGAGCGATCCGCGCCGAACGGGCCGCACGAGTGCCGGAACGGACACCTCCCGTACGACGCCGTCGACTCGGGTCGTCTCAGGGCTCTGTAGCTGTGGCTGAGGCTGAGGCTGTGGCTGTACGGGCGCGGGGCTCATCATCTCGACCTACTCCTGACCCTTGAGTAACCTTACTCCGGAGTAAATCTACGACCGTGCAGGGAGTCCGGACAATGACCTCGCTCGCACCACTCCTCGCCCTCGGGGCGCTCACGTCCCCCCTCAAGCGCAAGGTCTCCGCCACCGCGCCCCTCCCTGCGACCCGCCCGACACTCCGCGAAGTACGCATCGACCACGGTCAGTTGGCGGCGTACGCACGCATCTGCGGCTTCCCCTGCACCGATCCGCTGCCGCTCACCTACCCGCACGTCATCGGCTTCCCCCTCGCCCTGCGCGTGATGACGCGGCGCGCCTTCCCCCTCCCGCTGACCGGCCTGGTCCATACGAGCATCGCGATCACCCGCCACCGCCTCATGCATCCGGACGACCGCCCCGAACTGACGGTGTACGCCGAGCGATTGAGCCCGCACCGGCGCGGCACCGAGGTCACCATGGTCACCCAGGCGCGCCTCGCGGGCGCCCTGGCGTGGGAATCGCACAGCACGTATCTCGCCCGCCACCGCACACCGGCGGGCAGCGGCGCTCCCGGCCGCAGGGCGGCCGAACCCGCCCCACTTCTCCCCGCCACCACCACCTGGGTCCTGCCCGGCACCCTGGGCCGTCGCTACGGCGTGGTCTCCGGGGACCTCAACCCCATCCACCTGCATCCGCTGACGGCGAAGCTCTTCGGTTTCCCGCGCGCGATCGCCCACGGCATGTGGACGTTCGCCCGCTGCGTCGCCGAGCTGAACCCCGCCGATGTGACGTCCGTACGGGCCGACTTCAGGGCGCCGGTCCTGCTCCCCGCGACCGTCACCTACGCGGCGGCGGGTGCCTCGTTCCAGCTGCGCGGCCAGGACGGCCGTCTCCACGTCACGGGGTCACACGCGGGGTGAAGGCGCCCAGCGCTGCCCGTTCATGAGGTTCTCAAGGCCCGCCCAGGCGAAGTTCATCAGCGTCGCGGCCGTCTCCTTGGCCGAGACTCCCGGCGTACCGTTCCCCCACCCCGCCAGCGACTCGGCGGCCCCCACCAGCGCATGAGCGAGGCCGGCCACCTCCCGGTCGGCCAGGTCCGAGTCGCAGTCCGCCTCGCGCGCGGCGGCCCCGATCAGGTACGTGACGAAGCTGATGATCTCCTCGCGCATCGCCGCGACCTCGGCGGCGAACGGCTCCCCGTGCGTACGGGCCTGGCTGTGCAGCACCGCCCAGCCGTCCGGGTTGTCGGCCGCGTGCGTGAAGAACGCCCGCAGCCCGTCCCACAGCTGGCGGTCGGCCGGCACTCCGGGCTCGACTCCCGCCCGTACCGCCGCGACCAGCGCACTCGCCTCACGCCGGATGCAGGCCGTGAACAGCTCTTCCTTGGAGTTCAGATACAGGTAGACGAGCGGCTTGGACACCCCGGCCAGCTCGGCGATCTCGTCCATCGACGCGGCCCGGTAACCCCGCTGGCCGAAGGTCTGCACGGCAGCGTCCATCATCTGCTGCTCACGCACGGCACGCGGCATCCGCTTGCCCTTCACAGCCCCACACCCACGTCCCGGATCCTCCCACCCCGCAGCCCGCCTCACCGCACACCGCGGCCTACTCCCCGGTAATCGTACGGCGCATCCGCTTCCCGAATCCGAAGTGCCCCTGAACGCAGGGCGTCCAGGGGCACTTCGGCAGTTCACAGGCCGTGAAGGTCAGCGGTCTGCGATCAACGGTCGGCGGTCAGCGGTCAGCTCATGCGTCATGCGGCGACCGGCACGGCTACCTTCTCCTCGGCGTCACGTACATCGTCGTACTCGTCGACCGGCGAGGACGAGGCCGAGTTGTACGCGTCGTGGTCGAGGATCTTCTCGCGGGCCGCGACGATCACCGGCACGAGAGCCTGACCCGCGACGTTCGTCGCGGTCCGCATCATGTCCAGGATCGGGTCGATCGCCATCAGCAGGCCCACGCCCTCCAGCGGAAGGCCGAGCGTCGACAGGGTGAGCGTCAGCATGACCGTCGCGCCCGTCAGGCCGGCGGTGGCCGCCGAGCCGATGACCGAAACGAAGGCGATCAGCAGGTAGTCCTGGATGCCCAGCTGTACGTCGAAGATCTGCGCGATGAAGATCGCGGCGAGCGCCGGGTAGATCGCGGCGCAGCCGTCCATCTTCGTCGTCGCCCCGAACGGGACGGCGAACGACGCGTACTCCTTCGGAACGCCCAGGCGCTCGGTGACGCGCTGGGTGACCGGCATCGTGCCGACAGAGGAGCGGGAGACGAAGGCCAGCTGGATGGCCGGCCAGGCGCCCTTGAAGAACTGGATCGGGTTGACCTTGGCGACCGTCGCGAGGAGCAGCGGGTAGACGCCGAACAGCACGATGGCGCAGCCGATGTAGACGTCCGCGGTGAAGGTCGCGTACTTGCTGATCAGGTCCCAGCCGTAGTCGGCGATGGCGAAGCCGATGAGGCCGACCGTACCGATGGGCGCGAGGCGGATGACCCACCACAGGGCCTTCTGGAGCAGCTCCAGGACGGAGTTGCTGAGCTTGAGGATCGGCTCGGCCTTCTCGCCGAGCTGGAGGGCCGCAATACCGGCGACGGCGGCCATGAAGACGATCTGCAGCACGTTCAGTTGGGTGAACGGCGTGATGATGTCGGTCGGCACGATGCCGGTCAGGAAGTCGATCCAGGAGCCGGAGCCCTCGGGCTTCTTGCCGTCCTTCGGCGTCAGGCCCGTACCGGCGCCCGGGTTGGTGAGCAGGCCGATCGTGAGGCCGATGGCGACCGCGATCAGCGACGTGATCATGAACCAGAGCAGCGTGCGCGAGGCGAGCCTGGCGGCGTTGTTGACCTTGCGCAGGTTGGTGATCGACACCAGGATCGCGAAGAAGACGAGCGGCGCGACGGCCAGCTTCAGCAGCTGGATGAAGATGCCGCCGACCTGCTCCAGCGTCGTCTTGAGCCAGCTGACGTCCTGGCTGCGGGCGAGCCAGCCGAGCAGGACACCCAGGACCAGACCGGTGATGATCTGGGCCCAGAACGGGAACTTGTCGGATATCCGGAAGCGGGTCTTCTGCTTCTCGGGCGCGGTCGCGGAGTTCGCGGACACGGACACACTCCGTTGATTACGTACGGGGATACGGGACGGTGGGTGCGGCGGCCGTGAGCTGCACGGGGCGTGCTGGAGCCGTGGGCGGTCGCCGCTGCGAGATGTCGCTTCTGATGTCAGATGTGGCGGCGACAGGCCGCGGACATGCAGCGGCAGAGATCGACATGCAGGCGCGCCACAAGCACGAGCGGGACGCTCATGGCAGGGGAGTGCGCGGCTGCTGTCTTCATGCCGAGAACGTTAACACTTGTACTTTGAGAACATCAAAGCTCTTCTTTGGGTACGCGCCACCCCGGTCCCCGCACGGAATACGCCAACACCCCGGCCCCGGACGGGTGTCCGGGACCGGGGTGCTGGTGTGGCTGACGAGTGTGACGTACCTTACGTGACCGTACTGACCCCCACTGAGCCCTACTGGGTCACGCCGTCCTCCTGGTTGCGGTTCGACTCGAGCCGGGCCTTCGCGCCGTCCACGCGCTCGACGATCCGCTCGGACATCGCGTCGCGCTGCTTGCGCAGCAGCACGAAGCTGAGCGGCGCGGAGACGACGATGGCGAGCATCAGGACCCACAGCAGGTTGGAGTCGCCGAGACCGGACGGGAGCACTCCGAAGTGGACCAGGCCCCAGATGGCGAAGAAGCAGCCGACGAAAACGCCCAGGCGCATCGCGGTGTAGCGAATCGTTGCGTGCTTGGTGCTCACGGGGGGACCTTCTTCTCAGCGACAACCTAAAGGGTCTCTACCAGTCAAGCACAGGCGTTCGGCGCCGCCCGCCCGGACCCCTTCCCCAGGGGCGGCCACCGCGTCATTCCAGCGGCAGGAACATGACTATGTCGTCGCGGTCGTCCCCCGGCGCGACCCGGATCGCGCCGGGCACACGCCCGACCTCCTTGTAACCGCAGGAGGCGTAGAAACGGTCGACTCCGGTCCCGCCGCGACAAGTCAGCCGTATCGCGTCGACGCCCTCGAAACCGCGGACCGCCGCCTCCGTCGCGCCCATCAGGTCCTGCCCGTACCCCTTGCCCTGGTGGGTGGGGTGGACCATCACCGTGTAGAGCCAGACCCAGTGTTTCTTCAATCGGTGGGTGTTGTACGTGATGAACGTCGCCGCGGCGACGGCGCCCTCCTCGTCGTACCCGACGAGCAGCCGCGTACGGCCTTCGCGCATGGCGGTGAGGTGCTCGCCCCAGTCGGGCCGGATGTCGTCGGCGGTCACGGGCGGTACGAATCCGACGGCGCCGCCCGCGTTGGTCACGTCCGCCCACAGAGCGAGGATGCCGTCGCGCAGGCCGGGACCGATCCGCGGATCGAGTTCGAAGGTCAGCGGCATGCGTTCGACGATAAACGGCTCATCCGAGCGCCTGCGCCGCTATCCGCAGGTCGGACACAAGGCCCTCGTACGCCGCCTCACGGTCGTCGGCGCGCAGCACGGCGGACGGGTGGATGGTGGCGACCACGCTCTCCCCGCGCCCTTCGAGGGGGAGCAGCATCCCGCGCTGCTTGGTCACCCGGAAGGAGGTCCCGAGCAGCGCCTTCCCGGCGGTCGCGCCCAGTACGACGATGATCTCGGGGTCCACCACCCGCAGTTCGGCGTCGAGCCACGGCTTGCAGGCGGTCATCTCGCGCAGGTTGGGCGCCTTGTGGATCCGGCGCTTGCCGCGTTCGGCGACGATCTCGAACTTGAAGTGCTTGACGGCGTTGGTGACGTACGTGTCGTCCGGGTCGATCCCGGCCTCGTCCAGCGCCCGCGTCAGCACCTTGCCGGCCGGGCCGACGAACGGCTGACCCTGCCGGTCCTCCTGGTCGCCCGGCTGCTCCCCGAGCAGCAGGAACCGGGCGTGCGCGTTGCCGGCCCCGAAGACCGTCCGGGTGGCGTCGCGGTGCAGCGGGCAGCCGCGGCAGCCGGCCGCGGCCTCGCGCAGTCCGGGGAGGCCGGCGCGGCCGCCGGGCAGGAAGGGCTCGGCGGTGTACGCGTCCTCGGGCGACCCGCTGCTGTTCCCGGTGCGACTGGCCATGCGGCCCGGGTACCCCCCGGGCCCCGCGTAACACCCCAAACGGCCGTCAACCGCCCGTACGGGTCAGACCCGCATCGCCTGCGGCGTCTCGCGGCGGTCCGCCTCCGGGCCCGGGTACTCGCGGATGATCTCGTACCGGGTGTTCCGCTCCACCGGACGGAAGCCCGCGTCCCGGATCAGCTCCAGCAGGTCCTCACGGCCGAGCTTGTTCGGCGTGCCGTAGTTGTCCGCGTCGTGCGTGATCTTGTACTCGACGACCGAGCCGTCCATGTCGTCCGCGCCGTGCTGGAGCGCGAGCTGCGAGGTCTGCACGCCGTGCATGACCCAGAACACCTTGACGTGCGGAACGTTGTCGAAGAGCAGCCGCGACACCGCGAACGTCTTCAGCACGTCGGCGCCGCTCGCCATCGTCGTACGGGCCTGAAGGCGGTTGCGGATCTTGCCGTCCTTCATGTCTTCGAAGTCGTGCTGGTAGCGCAGCGGGATGAAGACCTGGAAGCCGCCGGTCTCGTCCTGGAGCTCACGCAGCCGCAGCACGTGGTCCACGCGGTGACGCGGCTCCTCGATGTGCCCGTACAGCATCGTCGCCGGGGTCTTGAGACCCTTCTCGTGCGCGAGCCGGTGGATGCGCGACCAGTCCTCCCAGTGAGTCCTGTGGTCGACGATGTGCTGCCGGACCTCCCAGTCGAAGATCTCGGCGCCGCCACCGGTCAGCGACTCGAGACCCGCCTCGATCAGCTCGTCCAGGATCTCGGAGGCCGACATGCCCGACACGGTCTCGAAGTGGTGGATCTCGGTCGCCGTGAAGGCCTTCAGCGAGACGTTCGGCAGCGCCTTCTTCAGCTCGCTCAGAGAGCGCGGGTAGTAGCGCCAGGGGAGGCTGGGGTGGAGGCCGTTGACGATGTGCAGCTCGGTGAGGTTCTCGTTCTCCATCGCCTTGGCGAGCTTGACGGCTTCCTCGATGCGCATCGTGTACGCGTCCTTCTCGCCCGGCTTGCGCTGGAACGAGCAGTACGCACACGACGCGGTGCACACGTTCGTCATGTTGAGGTGACGGTTGACGTTGAAGTGGACGACGTCGCCGTTCTTGCGCGTACGCACTTCATGGGCGAGGCCGCCCAGCCAGGCCAGGTCGTCGGACTCGTAGAGCGCGATGCCGTCCTCGCGGGTCAGCCGCTCGCCCGCCCGGACCTTCTGCTCCAGCTCCCGCTTGAGTCCGTCGTCCATCTCCGGCCGCCTCCCATTTGTCTACGAATCAGGCCCTCAACACCGTACGCCACCCCTCTTTCTGGGGGGCGACCCCCCAGTCCCCCTATTCTTCGGGCAGTTCCCCGACCCGGTTCTCCCACTTCGTGGAGAGCACGATCGTCGTCCGCGTCCGCGAGACGCCCCGCGTGCCGGACAGCCGCCGGATCGTCTTCTCCAGGCCGTCGACGTCCCCCGCCCTGACCTTGAGCATGTACGAGTCGTCGCCCGCGATGAACCAGCAGTCCTCGATCTCCGCGAGATCGCGCAGCCTGCGCGCCACGTCCTCGTGGTCCGCCGCGTCCGACAGGGAGATGCCGATCAGCGCCGTGACGCCGAGACCGAGCGACTTCGCGTCGACCGTGGCGCGGTAGCCGGTGATGACACCCGCCGCCTCAAGACGGTTGATGCGGTCGGTGACACTGGGGCCCGAGAGGCCGACGAGCCGGCCGAGCTCGGCGTACGAGGCCCTTCCGTTCTCCCTGAGGGCCTGGATGAGCTGCCTGTCCACGGCGTCCATATGCCTGAAGCCTTCCATTGTTCAGCAATACCGCGAGTTTATGTGTGCCATCTAAGGCGCGCAGGGCTCAACGCCCGGCAAAGTCTTTCAGACGATCAAGGGCGGGGTGCCGGCCAGCCCTTCTAGTCCTTGCGGGAGCCACCGAGCTCTCCCTCCCAGCGGCGGTACAAGCTGTGCGGCACCCCCGCCGCGTCCAGCACCCGCCCCGCGACGAAGTCCACCAGGTCCTGGATGTGCGTCGCCCCCGCGTAGAACGCCGGGGAGGCCGGCAGCACCACGGCGCCCGCCTCGTCCAGCGCCACCATGTGCTTGAGGGTCTGCCCGCTCAGCGGCGTCTCCCTCACAGCCACCACGAGCCTGCGCCGCTCCTTGAGCGTCACGCTCGCCACCCGCTGCAGCAGATCCTTCGACAGCCCCAGCGCCACACCGGCCACACTGGCCGTCGACGCCGGGACGATCAGCATCCCCTTGACCGGGTACGAGCCGGACGACGGCCCGGCGGCGAGATCCCCGGCCGCCCAGTACCGCACGTCGCCGACATCGGCCACGAACGTGTCGGGCTTCCCGTCCGCGCCGCGCGCCAGCCAGGTCCGCAGGTCCTCCTGCCAGTGCGCGTCCCGGAACGCGATCCCCGTCTCGTCGAGCAGCGTCAGCCGCGAGGCCCGGCTGACCACCAGGTCCACGCTCTCGCCCGCGTCCAGCAGGCCGCGCAGCACGGCGGCGGCGTACGGCGTACCGGACGCGCCGGAGACACCGACGACCCAGGGGCGGCGCGGCGGCTCCTGTCCCGGCTGCTGCGACTGCTGACTGCGTGCATGTCCTGACTCCACGTGCCCGACCTTATCCGGGCACCCGTGGGCGGAACCGAGACAGGTACCCGGGACGTTCCACTGACAGACCGCACGCAGGTCGCACGTACCGCAGGGGGACGTCATGCCACCGACTGCCATGGACCAGAACCGGAACCGAAGCCACCCGGCCAAGACCGCCGCCGTGCTGATGCTCGGCTGGGTCGCGCTGCTGTGGGTCCTGGAGGCGCTGGATTCGGCGACCGGCGCGCTGGACACCTACGGGCTGAGCCCGCGCGACCTCGGCGAACTGCGCGACGTACTGCCGATGTCGTTCCTGCACCACGGCTTCGACCACGTCGCGTCGAACACGATCCCCCTCTTGGTCCTCGGCTTCCTTGCCGCCCTGAGCGGGATACGCCGCTTCCTCGCGGTCGTACTCACGATCATGCTGGTCGGCGGACTCGGGGTGTGGCTCACCGCTCCCGAGTACTCCAACACGGCCGGCGCGTCGGTCGTCGTCTTCGGTCTTCTCGGCTACCTGCTGGTCCGCGGCTTCGTCGACCGCAACGCCGTCGACGTCGTGATCGGCCTGCTGGTGGCCGCGGTCTACGGATCGCTGCTGTGGGGCGTGCTCCCGACCAACACCGCCATCAGCTGGCAGGGTCATCTCTTCGGGCTGATAGGAGGCGTGCTGGCAGCGTTCCTCTTCCGGCGGGCGCCCCTCTCAGCGACACCCGCCTCGCGCCTCATACCGTGAGGCCGCGCACCAGCAGGTCCATCAGCGCGCATGCGAACAGGGCGATCCCGATGAAGCCGTTCGTCGAGAAGAACGCCCGGTTCAACCGGGACAGGTCGTGCGGCTTGACGATCGTGTGCTCGTAGAGGAAAGCCACGACCACCACCACCAGCCCGGCCCAGAAGAACACCCCCGCGCCGGTGGCCAGCGCGTACCAGACGAGCAGGACCGTCGTCACCGCGTGGCACGCCCGCGCGCCGTACAGCGCGGCCGGGACGCCGAAGCGCGCCGGCACGGACTTCACTCCGTGCGCACGGTCCGCCTGGACATCCTGGCTGCCGAAGATCAGGTCGAAGCCGCCGATCCAGATGCCGACGGCGAGACCGAGGATCACCGCGTCCGAGGACCACTCCCCGGTGATCGCGAGCCAGGCTCCGACAGGGCCCATGGCCTGGGCGAAGCCCAGAATGGCATGCGGGAAATTCGTGAAGCGCTTCCCGTACGGATAGACCACCATCGGGATGACGGCGATCGGCGCCAGCGCCAGACACAGCGGGTTCAGCGCGGCCGCAGCACCAAGAAAAATCACCACGGCGACGAGCGCGCCGGTCCACGCCGACCGCACCGAGACCGCGCCGGTGACCAGCTCGCGGTTGGCGGTGCGCGGGTTACGGGCGTCGAGCTCGCGGTCGATGATCCGGTTGCACGCCATCGCGAACGTACGCAGCCCGACCATGGCGACGGTGACGAGCAGCAGCTTGCCCCAGTGGATGTTCCGGTCCAGCTGGAACATCGCGGTGAGCGCGGCGATGTACGCGAAGGGCAGCGCGAAGACCGAGTGCTCGATCATCACGAGCCGGAGGAAAGCCTTGGTCCTGCCAACCTGCGGAACCGCGGCCGCGGCGCTGCTCACAGCCCGTACTCCTTCCAGCGCTTGGTGACCCGTTCGGCGATTGCCGGGTCGGACTC
Organism: Streptomyces sp. TRD_SC_5; assembly: GCF_056836825.1. Taxonomy (NCBI): domain Bacteria; kingdom Bacillati; phylum Actinomycetota; class Actinomycetes; order Kitasatosporales; family Streptomycetaceae; genus Streptomyces; species Streptomyces sp. TRD_SC_5. The sequence goes on from NZ_JBWZZS010000001.1 coordinate 3,060,154, forward strand.
GACCATGTTCGGCCAGCCACCGTCCCGGGTGTAGCCCTCCTCGGGCAGCTTCTTCGTGGCGTCGATGCCCGCCTTGCCGCCCCAGAACTGCTGATACGACGCGTGATCCAGATGATCCACGGGCCCCTCGACCACAGTCAGGTCGCGGGAGTAGTCCACATTCCCCAGCGCCCGCCACGCCACCTCGTGGTAGTTGTGCACATCGCAGTCCTTGTCGACCACGATGATCAGCTTCTCCAGCGAGAGCATGTGCGCGCCCCAGATGGCGTGCATGACCTTCTGCGCGTGCTTCGGGTACTTCTTGTCGATCGCCACGATGACGCAGTTGTGGAAACCGCCCGCCTCCGGCAGGTGGTAGTCCACGATGTCCGGAACGATGATCTTGAGCAGCGGCAGAAAGAAGCTCTCCGTGGCCCGCCCCAGCGGCCCGTCCTCCGTGGGCGGCCGCCCCACCACGATCGACTGGAGCAGCGGACGCCGCCGCATCGTGATCGTGTCGATCGTCAGCGCCGGAAAGTCCTCCTGAGGCGTGTAGAACCCGGTGTGATCGCCGAACGGACCTTCCGGCAGCATCTTCCCGGGCTCCAGCCACCCCTCCAGTACGACCTCGGCCTGCGCCGGGACCTGGAGCGGGACCGTCTTGCAGTCGACCATCTCAATGCGCTTGCCCGACACGAAGCCCGCGAAGAGGTACTCGTCGATGTCACCCGGCAGCGGAGCCGTCGAGGCGTACGTCACGGCCGGCGGCGCACCGAAGGCGATCGCGACCGGCAGCCGCTCACCGCGCCGGGCCGCCACCTGGTAGTGATTCCGGCTGTCCTTGTGGATCTGCCAGTGCATACCAATGGTCCGCTTGTCGTGACGCTGAAGCCGGTACAGCCCCAGGTTCCGGATCCCGGACTCCGGGTCCTTGGTATGCGTAAGCCCCAGATTGAAGAACGACCCGCCGTCCTCCGGCCAGGTGAAGAGCGCAGGCAGCTTGTCCAGGTCCACGTCGTCGCCCGTCAGGACGACCTCCTGAACAGGAGCCGCATCCGACTTGACCTTCTTCGGCGGCACGTGCGCCATCGACCCGAGCTTGCCGAAAGCCTCCCGCACGCCCACGAAACCCTGCGGGAGCTCGGGCTTCAGCAGCCCGCCGATCTTGTCCCGGATGTCGTCGTAGGACTTCAGCCCGAGCGCCTTGAGCAGCCGCCGGTCCGTCCCGAACACGTTCATCGCCAGGGGCATCGCGGAGCCCTTGACGTTCTCGAAGAGAAGCGCGGGACCCCCCGCCTTGTTCACCCGGTCGACGATCTCCCCGACCTCCAGGTACGGATCGACTTCGGCCTTGATGCGCTTGAGGTCGCCCTCGCGCTCCAGCGCCCGGAGCAGGGAGCGAAGATCGTCGTAAGCCATGCGGTCCAGTATCCGGTACGCACTACGCTTGGCCCGTCACCGGGGCCGACCACCGCGCCCCGCGGTCCGCGTTCTGGGAGCTTGCCCTCATGCTCAGGTATCTGCCGTTCCTTCTGGTCCTGGCGCTGTGGATCTATGCCTTCATCGACTGCCTGAACACCCCCGAGGAAGAGGTCCGCCACCTCCCCAAGGTGGTCTGGGTGATCATCGTGCTCCTCTTCGGCGAGGTGCTGATCGGCCCGGTCGCGTGGCTCGCGGTCGGCAAAGTCCGAAAGGGAGCCCGGAACTCCGGCGGTACGCCCTCCGAATGGCAGCGCGGCCACAAATCCAAGAAGTGGGTCGCCCCGGACGACAACCCCGACTTCCTCAAGTCCCTGAAGGACGAGAGCGCCAAGGACGAGTCGATGATGAAGGACTGGGAAGCGGACCTCCAGCGCCGTGAAGAGGAACTCAAGCAGCGCGAGGACGACGGCCCCGAGGACCCGACGCCGCCCAAGTCCTGACGGCGCGCCGGCCTGGTCGAAGTCCGTGAAGAGCATCGCCGCGAACTGCCCCACCACACCAGCCACAACAGGGCCGCGCCGGTGTAAGCAGCGACGGCGACCATGCGGGGGCCCTCTCCTCCCCGCACATCACGGTGCCGGGAGGGGACGTGTCGGGGCGCTCCCCGCAGGGCGTCGAACGCAACCACCCCGACGACAACCCAGTACCCGAACGTTCGACGCCCGAGGAGACGCCCCGGCGCGGCACCGACCCCGAAGCCACTGCCCCCGCGCCCCCGCAAAGGACCGCCCGCTCAGGACTGGCTGCCCCCCGGCGCCTCGTAGGCGGCGTACAACTCCCGGTAGCGGTCCAGGGTCCACGACGACCAGTCCTGCCGACGCCCGTCGAGGAACTCGACGAGGTACTCCAGGTGCTGGTGCCAGCCGGCCAGGCGGCTCAGGCGGTCGGCCTCACCGAGCGCGCCCACCTCGTTGGTGAAGCGCAGCACCGTGCCGTTCGTCGCCCCACTCGGCGCGAGGTGGAAGCGGATCCGCCCGTGCACGGCGACGGTGTACTCGGCGACGTGCTCCAGATCCCAGGCGGTGACCGCGCCCACGGCGACCGCGCCCTCACCGCCGTCGCCGGCGGCGAGCCACCGCAGGGTGACCGCGCCGCCCAGACGCGGCTCCAGCGGCTCGGCGGCCGCGAGCCATCCGCGCAAGCCGACGGGGGTGGCGACGGCCGGCCAGACCCGGTGCACGGGGTGCGCCAGGTTCAGCGTGAACCGGAGCACATCCGTGTGTTCGCGGTGCTCGCAGGTACCAGGACCGATCACATCCGCCATAGCCCCAGCCTCACCCCGCGCCCGGGCTTCTGCACCCGCTGGGAGCGGGTCAGACGCCCGAGTAGGAGTGCAGACCGTTCAGAACCATGTTCACCCCGTAGTAGTTCCACAGCCAGCAGACGAACGCGAAGAGCCCCAGGTAGGCGGCCTTGCGGCCCTTCCAGCCGGCCGTCGCGCGCGCGTGCAGGTAGCAGGCGTACACGACCCAGGTGATGAAGGACCAGACCTCCTTGGGGTCCCAGCCCCAGTAGCGGCCCCACGCGTCGCCCGCCCAGATCGCGCCCGCGATGATCGTGAACGTCCACAGCGGGAAGACGGCGGCGTTCACGCGGTACGCGAACTTGTCGAGCGAGGCGGCCGACGGGAGGCGCTCCAGCACGGAGGACGCGAACTTGCCCGGCTCGCCGCCCCCGGCGAGCTTCGCCTCGTACGAGTCACGGAAGAGGTAGAGCAGCGTGCCCACCGCGCCGAGGTAGAACACCGCGCCGCAGAAGATCGCGGTGGAGACGTGGATCCACAGCCAGTACGAGTCCAGCGCGGGCACGAGCTGGTCGCTGTCGGTGTAGAGCCACTTGGTGGCGATGCCGAGGTCCAGAAGCACAGTCGTGACCAGCGGCAGACCGGCCCACCGGACGTTCTTCTTGGCGGCCAGGATCGCCAGGTACACGCCGACGACCACGGTGGAGAAGGTGATCGAGAACTCGTACATGTTGCCCCACGGCGCGCGCTGCACCGACAGGGCGCGGGCCACCACGCCGCCCGCCTCGACGAGGAAGGCGAGGACGGTGAGCGACACCGCGATGCGCCCGTAGAGGTCGCCCTTCTCGGTGCCGCCCGCCGCGCCGGGACCGTCCGGCACATCCCGCGTCCCAGCCGCCGAGCGGGTGATGACCTTGGGCTTGTCGAGGACCGCCGTGGAGCCACCGGAGCGCACCGTCACCCTGGGCGCCGCCCCGGCGTCGGCGGTCAGCGCGGCCGCCGTGCGGCCGACCTTGCTGCGGCTGCCGAAGACCCACTCGGCGATGTGCGCGAGGAAGGCCAGCGTGTAGACGGCCATCGACGAATAGATCAGCACATTGCTGATGTTGGCGAGGTTCTCGTTGGTTGCGGCCGCGAGATTCACGCGCGGACTCCTTCGACAGGTTCAGCGGGATCAGGTGCCGTCGGCGCCTGTGAATTGAGCGTTGCGGCCAGGTCGGCCAGTTCCTCGGGGAGCTTCGAGGACTCACTGCGGCCGAGTCCGGCCATCTCGACGACGGTGACGCCGTCCTTGCCCCGTACGGCCCGGACCCAGATCCGGCGCCGCTGGATGAACAGCGATCCGGCGAGGCCCGCGATCGCGGCGATGGCCCCTACGAGCGCCGGTACGTTGCCGGGCTGCTGCGAGATCTGGAAGGTCGCCCACTCCTTCACGTCCTTCTCGAACGTGATGGAGCCCGCGCCGTTCGGCAGCTTCATGGTCTCGCCCGGCAGCAGCCGCTGCTTGAGCAGGGCGCCCTGGTCGTCCTTGAATTCCTTCATCTTGCGCTTGTCGAGCTGGTAGACGTTCTGCGGCAGTCCCGCGTTCACGCCGAGGCTCCCGTGGTACGCGTTGAGCGCGAGGACCGGGAAGTCGAGACCCGGGTACTGGGAGAGCATCGTGCCCTTGCCCGCGCCCGCGAACGTCGGCACGAAGAACGCCTGGAAGCCCAGCTGGTCCTTCTTGCCGTCCTTGTCGCGGTAGCCGTCCATCACCTTGATCGCGCCGGACGAGGTGACGTTGGAGTCCATGGGCAGCAGCGGCACCGCGTCCTTGAAGACTTCCTTGCCCCTGCCGTCCCTGACGGTGACGACCGGGGCGTACCCGTGGCCGATGAGGTAGACCTTCGAGCCGTCGACCTCCAGCGGCTTGTTCACCTCGATCACGTTCTTCTTCTCGGCGCCGTCCGCCCCCTTGGCGTACGTCACATGAGCTTCGTACGTCCGGGGCGTGCCGCGCTGGGGACCGGTCCGCTCGTACGTCCCGACGAACTTGTCGAGCTTGAAGCTGAACGGCGCCAGGTCGTGGTCCCGGTCGAAGAGCGACCCGGACTTGAAGTCGTCGTACTGAGTCAGCGTGTTGGCGAAGCCGCTGCCCTCGACGACCAGCTTGCCGCCCTCGGACTTGAAGAGCTGGCCGGTGGCGAACGACACGAGCATCACGATGAGCGAGATGTGGAAGATCAGGTTCCCGGCCTCGCGCAGGTAGCCCTTCTCGGCCGCGACCGCGTCCCCGGCGGTGTGGGACCGGAAGCGGCGCTGCTTCAGCATCGCCAGCGCGGCCTCGCGGACCCGCTCGGGGTCCGTCTCCGTACGCCAGGTCGTGTACGCCGGAAGTCGCGTCAGGCGGCCGGGCGCGCCCGGCGGGCGGCTGCGGAGCTGGCCGACGAACTGCCAGGTGCGGGGCACGATGCAGCCGATCAGCGAGACGAACAGCAGAATGTAGATCGCGGAGAACCACACCGAGCTGTAGACGTCGAAGAGCCCGAGGTCGTCGTAGATCGGCGCGAGCGTCTCGTGCGCCGCCCTGAAGTCCTCGACCTTCGTCTCGTCGACGCCGGTCTGGGGGATCAGCGACCCGGGGATCGCGCCCAGCGACAGCAGGAACAGCAGGATCAACGCGACCCGCATCGACGTCAGCTGCCGCCAGAACCAGCGCACCCAGCCTGTCGACTCACGCCAGGCCCAGGCGATCCGGCCGGCCGCGCCGGGCTGCATCACGCCGCCGAAGGAGCCGGGGACCGCCCGCTCCTGGGGGGCGGTGGAGAGCTGTGCGCCGGCTTCGCCGAGCTCACGCTCGTCGTTCTCGGCGGCCGCTGCTGCCTCGTCGGTCGTCTCGGTCTTGCTCATGGAACTCAGATCCCCACCGTGAAGCCTTGGGTCCAGCCCTGCATGTCCTGGATGATGCCGTTCCAGATCCCTGTGACGAGCAGGATGCCGGTCGCGATCATCATCAGTCCGCCGATGCGCATCACCCAGGCGTAGTGCTTCTTGACCCAGGCGAACGCACCGAGCGCCCGCCGGAACGCCAACGCGGCGACCACGAAGGGCACGCCGAGGCCGAGGCAGTACGCGACGGTCAGTATGGCCCCGCGCCCCGCGCTTCCGTCGTTGAGGGCGAGCGTCTGGACCGCGCCGAGCGTCGGGCCGGTGCACGGCGCCCAGCCGATGCCGAAGAGTGCGCCCAGTACAGGAGCACCCGCCAGACCGGCCGCCGGCCGCTTGTGGAAGCGGAACTCGCGCTGGGTGATCCAGGGCATCAGCCCCATGAAGAAGACGCCCATGAGGATCATCAGCCCGCCGAGCACCATGGAGAGCGTTTCCTGGTGCTCCTGGAGCGTCGAGCCGAAGAAGCCGAAGAGCGCCCCGGTCGAGACAAAGACCGCACTGAAGCCGAGCACGAAGAGGGACGCGCCCGCGACCATACGGCCGCGCTTGGCCTCCGCCAGGTCGGTGCCGCTGATTCCGGTGACGTACGACAGATAGCCGGGCACGAGCGGCAGCACGCACGGCGAGAAGAACGAGACGAGACCGGCGGCGACGGCGATCGGCAGGGCCAGAATCAGCGCACCGCTATAAACGGTCGTGTTGTATTCGGTGATCGCGGCGGCGAGAACGCTCACTTGGTCACTTCTCCGCGATCAACGGGTCGATCATCCGGTGCAGCTTCTTCGCGTCCACGCCGCCCACGTAACGCGCCGCGAGTTTGCCCTCACGGTCGATCACAATGGTCGACGGAACGAGCTGCGGATTCAGACTGCCCTTGGGGAAGCGGAGAAGCAGCTTGCCGATCGGATCGTAGAGACTCGGATACTCGACGCCCCACTCCTCCTCGAACTTGATCGCCGGACCCTTGGAGTTGTCGCGGGTGTTGATCCCGACGAACTCGACTCCCTTGTCCTTGGTTTCCTTGGCGACCTTCGCGAAATGCGGCGCCTCGGCCCGGCAGGGCGTGCACCACGAGCCCCAGACGTTCATGACGACGACCTTGCCCTTGAAGTCGCCCACGTCGAGCTTCTTGCCTTCGAGGGTCTCGCCGTCGAGCTTCGGGGCCGGCTGCCGCTCCCCTTTGGCGACGGTGGAGATGCCGCTGTCGCCGGTCACGAAGTTGGCGCCGCCCGAGCCCGAGGACTTGGCTCCGTCGCCTCCGCACGCAGAGAGGACGAGTGCGCCCGCGATCGCGACGGCGCCCGCCGACACGGCGCGGCGGGTGCGGTTCGAGCGGCGGCGGGGGGCGCGGCTAGGGCTCATGTGAAAAGTTTCGCATGAGCGTTCCAGAGATCTTCCGCGCCCCCCATGGTGCCCGTAAAGCCCCTTGTCAAGACGCCTTAAGGAGAGACTTCCAGCCACCCGCCGGGGACTGTCCGACTTCCAGGGAACGGAGCTTCGCGAGCACCTTCGGGTCCTGCACGTCGAGCCAGTCGCAGAACTGCCGGAAGGAGACCAGGCGTACGTCCTTCTTGCCCGCCATGCCCTTGAGCGCTTCCTCGACGGCGTCCATGTAGATGCCGCCGTTCCACTGCTCGAAGTGGTTGCCTATGTAGAAGGGCGCGCGATTGCTTTCGTACGCCCGCTGGAAACCGGCGAGATAAGCCTCGGTGGCCTGCTTCTTCCAGCCGGGGTAGCGCGACGGCATGCCCTGGGTGGAATTCTTCGACTGGTTGGCGAGGATGTTGTAGTCCATCGACAGCACCTCGAAGGAGTGGCCGGGGAACGGCATCGCCTGGAGCGGCAGGTCCCACAGGCCGCCGCGCTTGACGGGCCACATCTGCCGGCCGCCGGGCGAGCTGGCGTCGTAGCGCCAGCCCAGCTTCTTCGCCGTCGGGAGCAGGTTGTCCTGGCCGAGGAGGCAGGGGGTGCGGCCGCCGACGAGTTCCTTCTCGTAGTCGAAGGGCAGCGGGTCGAGGTCGGTCCAGCCGCTGTTGGTCTTCCACTCGGTGACGAACGACTTGGCCTGGGCGGTCTCGTTCTCCCACTGGGCGGGAGTCCAGTTGCCGACCGAGCCGGATCCGGCGCAGAAGTGGCCGTTGAAGTGGGTGCCTATCTCGTGGCCTTCGAGCCAGGCCTGGCGGACGTACTTCAGCGTGTCCTTGATGTGCGCGTCGGTGAGATAGCCGATGTCGGAGGCGCCGACGGGGTTGTTCGGCGGCTTGTAGAGGCTCTTCTTCGACTCGGGCAGGACGTAGAGCCCGGAGAGGAAGAAGGTCATCGCCGCGTCGTGGTCCTTGGCGAGCTTCAGGAAGCGCGGGAACAGGCCGTTGCCGACCTCGCCCGCACCGTCCCAGGAGAAGATCACGAACTGCGGCGGGGTCTCACCGGGCTGGAGAGGGACGGGCTTGTCCGGCTGGTTCGGCTGCTTGCCCGTGTCGGCCGTCGAGCCGTCGCCTATCAGCCGTACGTCGTCACCGGTCTTGCTGGGCGACGGCGTGCCACCGCCCTTGCCGGGGCTGTTGGAGCCCGACTCCTTCGAACCCGAAGGGCCGCAGCCGGCAATCCCGACCGCGGCCGCTGCTCCGAGTCCCAGTCCGAGCAGACCCCTTCGACTCATGTCCCGCATACCGTCGCCCCATCCGCGCTTGTCGTCCCCGTTGGCGTCCGTCGGTCATACAAACGGACAACGGGTAAGAGGCTGTGGTGCGGAAACGGGTTCCGGCAATCGGCGCATTTTTGCCATGGGCGGCCGGAAAGAGATGGATATTACGCGCCGAATGCCTTCGCTTTGCCCTTTACTGGCTTGGCGCCGGCCAGCAGATGCGCCGGCACGAGATCGCGGGCCGGCTCGCTGTAGCCGACGGACACGATCTTGTCGCCCTCGAAGGTGAACGAGGTGAGCGAGGCGAGCGTGCACTGCCGCTTGCGCGGGTCGTGCCACAGCCGCCGCCGCTCGACGAAGCTGCGCAGCGTCCAGATCGGCAGCTGATGGCTGACGGCGACCGCCTCGTGCCCACGCGCCGCGTCGCGTGCGGCGTTGAGCGCGCTCATCATCCGTACGACCTGCTCGATGTACGGCTCACCCCACGACGGCTGGAACGGATTCGTCAGGTGCCTCCAGTTCGCGGGCCTGCGCAGCGCGCCGTCCCCGACCCCGAAGGTCTTGCCCTCGAAGACGTTGCCCGCCTCGATCAGCCGCTCGTCGGTGGCGAGATCCAGCCCGTGCGCCTTGGCGATCGGCGTCGCGGTCTCCTGGGCGCGCTCCAGCGGCGAGGAGACGGCGTACGCGATGTCGCGCCCGGCGAGGTGCTCGGCGACCCGGTCGGCCATCTGCCGGCCGAGCTCGGAGAGGTGGTAGCCGGACCGGCGCCCGTACAGCACCCCGTCCGGATTGTGCACTTCGCCGTGCCGCACCACGTGGACGACGGTGGTCTCGCTCATGCGGTCGCCTCCGCTGCGGCGCGGGCGGCGGCGGGCAGGGCGGCGGCGATGCGCTCGACGGCCCGCGCGTCGTGGGCGGTCGACACGAACCAGGACTCGAAGGCGGACGGCGGCAGATAGACGCCGTCGGCCAGCATCGAGTGGAAGAAGGCGTTGAAGCGGAAAGCTTCCTGCTTGCGCGCGTCGTCGTAGTTGCGCACCTCGTCGGCCGTGAAGAAGACCGAGAACATGTTGCTGGCGCTCTGGAGGCGGTGCGCCACACCTTCCTTGGTGAGCGCCAGGGTGACCAGCTCCTGGATCTCCCTCGACACCGCGTCGACCATGGCGTACGCCGCGTCGTCGAGCAGCCGCAGCTGCGCGAGCCCGGCGGCGGTCGCGACGGGGTTACCGGAGAGGGTGCCGGCCTGGTAGACGGGGCCGGCGGGCGCGAGGTGCGCCATGACGTCCTTACGTCCGCCGAAGGCCGCGGCCGGGAAGCCGCCGCCCATGACCTTGCCGAACGTCATGAGGTCAGGCGCGACGCCGTCGACGCCGTACCAGCCGGCCTTCGACGTACGGAAGCCGGTCATGACCTCGTCGGAGATGTAGAGCGCGCCGTCGGCCTGGCACAGCGCCTTGAGCCCGGCGTTGAACCCCTCCCCCGGCGGGACGACGCCCATGTTGCCGGGCGAGGCCTCGGTGATGACGCAGGCGATCTCGCCGGGGTGGGCGGCGAATGCGGCCCGTACGGCGTCGAGATCGTTGTACGGCAGGACGATCGTGTCGCCGGCCTGCGCGCCCGTCACGCCGGGCGTGTCCGGCAGCGCGAACGTCGCGAGGCCCGATCCGGCGGCGGCGAGGAGCGCGTCCACGTGGCCGTGGTAGCAGCCGGCGAACTTCACGATCTTCGCGCGGCCGGTGAAGCCGCGGGCGAGGCGGATGGCCGACATCGTCGCCTCGGTGCCGCTGGAGACGAGCCGCACCTGCTCGACCGGCGCGACGCGCGCGACGATCTCCTCGGCGAGCGCGACCTCGCCCTCACCGGGCGTACCGAAGGAGGTGCCGCGGGCGACGGCCTCCTGAACGGCGGCGATGACGTCGGGGTGGGAATGGCCGAGGATCATCGGCCCCCACGAGCACACGAGGTCGACGTACTCACGGCCGTCGGCATCGGTGAGGTACGGACCGGAACCGGACACCATGAACCGGGGCGTACCGCCCACGGCACGAAATGCCCGGACCGGAGAGTTCACGCCGCCGGGCGTCACGAGGGACGCGCGGTCGAAAAGCGTCTGCGAAACTGGGGCGTCATAGGGGAAGCTCACACAAGCCATGGTGTCAGAGGCTCCGACGGTCTTGCGGACAGGTGTTTCACCACACGTGTTTCACCGCACGGGCGTGGGGGAGGTCACTGACACGATGATCGGGTTGCGCGGCTGTGGCCGCGAGTGGTCGGGTGGAGATATGCATCGCGGTGGCGGAGTGGGCGAGGGGACCGACGATCTGGGTCCCGAGCGGGCCCAGGGCGGCCGGCATCGGCGTGAGCGAGAGCGGGAACGCGGGGCGAGGGCGGACAAGCGCGAGGCGAACCCGAGCGCGGACGCGGACACAGGAAACAGGAGCGGCCGGGTGGGGGTGACCTACAAGTACTTCGGCGCTCCGAACGGAGCCACCGCGGCCCGCGTGCCCATCTCGATGCGCCCGGAGGAGCTGGGCGGCGACGAACTCGGCATGGGCGGCATGTTCACGAAGATCAAGCCGGAGACGGTGGCCGCGATGGTCCTGACCGGCATCGAGGGCATACCCCTGCACAAGGTCCCGCCGCTCGAACTGGTCGTACTCCACCCCGATTACGCCGTGGTCAAACTCCCCATGACGGTCGTCGACCCGCTGCGCGGCATCGGCGAGGAGTCGGTGGGCGCGGCCGCCTTCATCTGGTCCACGGTCCCGGACCGCGGGGGCCCGCGCGACGCGTTCAACGTCTACCAATTGCTCCACGAATGGCAGGACTTCAGCCACCGCCTGCACGAGGCCGGGCACCAGCCGTACTGCCTGGTCTGGCCCTGACCGGCAGGTCCCGCAACGTCTGCGCACCTTGCGTGCGGCGTACAACCTTGTGCGTACGTCATCAGTCTCCTCAGTGACCATCACCGTGGTCGCACCTACGAGGAGACCGTCATTCCCGCGATACGCAAAACCCTGACCGCCACTGCCGTCGCCACCGTGGTCCTGGCGGGCTCGTCCGCCTGCGGCACGGTGGAGAACCTCTCCGCCGGGCAGAAGCTCGACCGGGCCTTCGACAAGCTCGGCAAGGAGCGCTCGCTCTCCTTCGAGCTGGATCTGGACGCCGACGCGGCGACGCTGAAGGCGCTGGATGCCGAGGCGGAGCCCGACGACAAGATGCCCGAAGAGGTCGCCGAGCTGCTCAGCGGTGGGCGGATCTCCTTCTCCATGCAGTCCAAGAAGCCGATCGAAGAGTCCGGCGAAAAGGACTTCGACGCCATGGCGATGAAGTTCAGCGGCCCGGCCGGTGACCTGTTCGAGTACCGGGTGGTCGGCGACTACAGCTACTTCCGCGCCGACGTGGAGGAGTTCGGGAAGATTACGGACAGCCCGATGCCGTCCGCCGACGAACTGCCCGACAGCGCCGATGCGCTGAAGAAGGTATTCAACGGCGAGTGGGTCAAGGTCGCGACGAAGGACCTCGAGAAGACCCGCGACGAGATGGAGGCCGCGCAGGCCCCCGGTGGCGGGAAGCCCTCGGCGGAACCCACACTCGACGCCAAGACGCAGAAGAAGCTCGTGAAGGCCCTCCAGCAGGTCGTCGCCCGGGAGGTCGACTTCAAGACTTCCGGCGAGAAGGACGGCACCGAGCACATCACGGCCAAGGCTCCCTTCCGCACGCTGATGACCGAGCTGGTCGACGAGCTCCGCCCGCTGGCGAAGGAGCTGCCGCCGGGTACCGAGCTGCCTACGGCCAAGGACCTCAAGGAGGTACCGAACAAGAAGGTCACGGCCGACTTCACGCTCAAGAACGGCGCACTGACCGAGGTGTCCGTGGACCTGGCCAAGCTGGCAAAGGACGCGAAGGTCAAGAAGTTCGCGCTGGTGCTGCGCATGGGCAAGGGCGAAAAGGCCACGGCTCCGGCCGGAGCCACCGAGGTGAAGCTGGACGAGCTGCTGTCGGGCTTCTTCCAGGGAGCCTCGGACGAGGCGTTCGCGGAAGAGGACTTCGCGGAGGGCGTCCAGGGCTGACCCCGGTCGGCGGGCGGAGCCGGCGGACGGGCCCGGCCCAAGAGTGACCTCTCGATCAAAGGTCGGCCCTCCCCCGTCCCGCATATGATCTTCAGAAGTCGCCTTGGCGTGCCGATGTACCGGGCATCGACGCTGAAGGAGGCCCGCCATGGGCGACATTCTGACGGCCCTGGCCATACCGGTCCTGTTGTGCGCCAGCGGTATCTACGCGGCGTGCTCCTGCTGGTGGCGGCGGACGCACCCGGCACCGCCGCCGCACTCGCAGAGCGCCGCCCGGCTCGCCGAACTCGACCTGATGGCGGTCACCGAGGGGATCATCAGGGAGTCCTGGGCTGAGCTGGACGACCTCTACCGCACGGCCCCGGTGCCGGAACCCGGGGCCAGGTAGCGACCCTGCCGGAAAGCCCTGGATACGGCGTGCGCACCGATGGCATGCTGGCGGCGTGAACGGACCGGAGATCCACCTCAGCGTCGCCCCCGAGCTGCACCTCTTCGTCGCGGCGGACCGGCGCGGCGGGCGTACGGCCGTGACCACCGACGGCGCCTCGACGCTCGGGCATGTCGTCGAGTCGCTCGGCATCCCGCTCACCGAGGCGGGGTGCCTGCTGGTCGACGGCCGCGAGGTCCCGGTGTCGCACATCCCGGCGGCGGGCGAGAGCGTCGAGGTGCGCACGGTGCGACGACCGCAGCAGGTGCCGGGGGCGCCGCTGCGCTTCCTCCTCGACGTGCACCTGGGCACGCTGGCGCGGCGGCTGAGGCTGCTGGGCGTCGACGCGGCGTACTTCAGCGAGGACATCGGCGACCCGGCCCTCGCCACGCACTCGGCGCGCGACCAGCGCGTGCTGCTGTCGCGGGACCGGGGGCTGCTGCGGCGCCGTGAACTGTGGGCCGGCGCGTACATCTACAGCGACCGCCCCGACGAGCAGCTCGACGACGTGCTGAGCCGGTTCGCGCCCGCCCTGGCCCCCTGGACGCGCTGCGTCGCCTGCAACGGCGACCTCAAGGACGCCACGAAGGAGTCCGTCAGCGAGCTTCTCGAAGGCGGCACGGAGCGCTCGTACGACGTCTTCGCGCAGTGCACGGCGTGCGACCGCGTCTACTGGAACGGCGCACACCACTCACGCCTGCAGACGATCGTCGACGACGCCCTGCGCACCCATGGCGACGCGGAAACCCAGCGACAGGCCTCCTGACCCAAACCCGTACGCCGACCGCCTGCCGTCACCGCCTGCCGTCACCGCCTGCCGTCACCGCCTGCCGCCGACTGCCGACCGCCTGCGACAGCCTGGCTGAAGCCTCCTACGGCCGCTCCGCCGTCAGATACCGCTGCACGGTGGGTGCCAGCCAGTCGATCACCTCCTGCCGCGTCATCTCCACGGCGGGCGGCAGCCGCAGTACGTACCGTGCCAGCGCCATGCCGAGTACCTGGGAGGCGACCAGCGCGGCCCGCACGGGCGCCTCCTCCGGCACCGGGCTGAGCCCGGCCGCGACAGGGCCCAACTGCTCCCGGAATATCGCCTGCATGCGCTCCGCCCCGGCGGCGTTGGTGACACCGACCCGCAGCAGGGCGGTCAGTACCTCGTCCGCCTCCCAGCGGTCGAGGAAGTGCCCGACGAGCACGGCGCCCACATGCTTGCCCGGCAGCGCGCCCAGCTCGGCCATCTGCCCCAGGTCCGGCATGCGCAGGTCGAATTCCGAGGCGGCGGCGAACAGCCCCTCCTTGTTGCCGTAGTAGCGCATCACCATCGACGGGTCGATCTCCGCGTCGCCCGCGATGGCGCGGATGGTGGCGCGCTCGTACCCGTCGGCCGCGAACCGCTCCCGGGCGGCGGCGAGGATCGCCGCCTTCGTCGCGTCGGACCGGCGGGGCGTCGGAGCGGCAGGGGCGTCGGAGGCGGCAGGAACAGGCGTGTCACTCATGTCAACAACTGTAGGCCAACATCCGTTGACATTCCATGGCTCAGAAGAAACAAGCTCAAATGAGGTAACCGTCTCGGCCGCCGGGCCCCATGGCACGCTGAACGCATGACCGTCGCCCGCTCCGCCGCCCTCTTCCTCCTCGCCGCCCTCTTCGAGATCGGCGGCGCCTGGCTCGTCTGGCAAGGCGTACGCGGCGGAGCTCACAGCCACGGCCGCGGCCTCCTGTGGATCGGCGCGGGCGTCATCGCCCTCGGCGCGTACGGCTTCGTGGCGACGCTCCAGCCCGACGGCGAATTCGGCCGCATCCTCGCCGCGTACGGCGGAGTCTTCGTCGCAGGCTCCATCGCCTGGGGCATGGTCGCCGACGGCTACCGCCCCGACCGGTGGGACATCCTCGGCGCCCTGATCTGCCTCGCCGGGATGGCCGTCATCATGTACGCACCACGGGCTCGCTAGCCTGTCCCCATGTCTACGCCCATCGCCGTCATCACCGGAGCGAGCAGCGGAATCGGCGCCGCCACCGCCCGCCGACTGGCCGCCGCCGGCTACCGCGTCGTCCTCACCGCCCGCCGCAAGGACCGCATCGAAGCGCTGGAGGCCGAACTCACCGCAGCCGGCCACCAGGCGACGGCGTACGCGCTGGACGTCACCGACCGCGCGGCGGTCGACGAGTTCGCCGGCGCCTTCCGCACCCTCGCCGTCCTCGTCAACAACGCCGGCGGCGCACTCGGCGCCGACCCCGTCGCTACCAGCGACCCCGCCGACTGGCGCCAGATGTACGAAACCAACGTCATCGGCACCCTCAACCTCACCCAGGCCCTGCTCCCCGCCCTCACCGCGAGCGGCGACGGCACGGTGGTCGTCCTCTCCTCCACCGCCGGTCACGGCACGTACGAGAACGGCGGCGGCTACGTCGCGGCCAAGCACGGCGCGCACGTCCTCGCCGAGACCCTCCGTCTGGAGATCGTCGGCACCCCGGTGCGCGTCATCGAGATCGCCCCCGGCATGGTCAAGACGGAGGAATTCGCCACGACCCGCTTCCGCGGCGACACCGACAAGGCCGCCAAGGTCTACGCAGGCGTCGCCGAGCCCCTCAGCGCCGACGACGTGGCCCAGACCATCGCCTGGGCGGTCACCCGCCCCAGCCACGTCAACATCGACCTCCTGGTCGTCCGCCCCCGCGCCCAGGCCTCCAACACCAAGGTCCACCGCGAACTGTGACCACCACCGACGGCGGCTACGACCGCGCCCCCGCCGAGATCACGCGAAGAGCCGAAAAGCGGCCCGCATCAGGAGAGGAACTCCCGATGCGGGCCGCCACCGCACAACGCGCCGCCCGTCATACCCCCACTACGGCCGACCGCTCTCGTCACGGGCCTCACCCGCCACCGTCTGCCCCGACTGCCGGGCCTGCTCGGTGACTTGACCCGCCTGGTCACGCGCCTGCTCCTGCGTCGTACGCGCGGCATCCGCGGCAGACTCCTTGACCTGCTGAACCGCATGCTGCGCGGCCTGCGTCGCGTCCTCCTTCAGATGCTGCGCCGACTCGGCCGCCGCCTGCTTGACCGGCTCGAGGGCCCCACCGGCCCGATCCGCCAACTGCGCGGCCGCATGCTGCTCGGCCTGCGTACTCGGCAGCATCGAACCGGCCAGCAGACCCGCCCCGAAGGCGACCATCCCGGCCGCCAGCGGATTGCCCTCCGTCTGCCGCATCGCCTGCTCAGGCGCCCGCTTGACCGCCTCGCCGGCCTGCCCCGCCGTCTCACGCACAGTGCCGGCGGCCTGCCCGGCGCCCTCCTGCACCGACTGAGCAGCCTGCTGCGTACGGTCCTGAGCCATGCCCGTGGTGTGCGAGGCGGTACCCATGACCCGCCGCCGCACACCGGACACCGCACCCCGAACGCGCTGGCTGCGCCGACGCGCCACCCGCCGGGGGCTCGTACGGTCGGCCAGCCGGTCGACGTCACCGGACAGCTTCTCCCGCGTCGTCTCGATGTCGGCTCTTACTTGGTCGGGTGACGTGCCCATTGCGCGTCCTCCTTCAGTGTCTGCACGGTCTGTTCCGGCTTCGGCGACACGCTGCGCATCCGGGAGCGGCCCATCACGAACAGGACGGCGCCCACCACCGCCCACACCCCGGTGACGATCAGCGCGGCCCAGCCGGCGTCCATCACGTTCGCCAGGCCGAACACGGCCGCCAGCGAAGCGAAGAGGGCCACCATGTATCCGGCGAACCCCGCCCCGCCGAACATCCCCGCGGCCTTGCCCGCCTTCGTGGCCTCCTCGCGGATCTCGAGCTTGGCCAGCTCCATCTCCTGCCGGAAGAGCAGCTGCACATCCGAGGTGACCTCCGACAGCAGCTCACCCACCGAGCTGTCCTGCTCCCGCTTGTACGGAGCCTGCCGCATGTACGCAGACGACATCACTCACACCTCCGGTGAACCGGGTGAACCCGGCAGCCCCGACCACCCGGGAGTTTGAGCCGCGCGGCTGTCGGTCTCGGGCGGCGGCACCTGCACCGGCGGGTCCTGCGGGAACCGGGCCGCATCGTCGCCCGCCCGGCCGCCTCCGTCGCTGCCCTGCCGGATGTCACCGTCGGCGCCCGCCCGGCTACCTCCGTCACTGCCCGGACGGGACTTGCCGGCCTTGGCCATCCGGCCGACCGCCAGCCCCGCCAGCGCCGCACCGCCCAGGAACGCGCCCGGCTTCCGCCGCGCGAACCCGCGCACATCGTCCATGGCGCCGCTCAGGCCGTTCCTGTCCAGGTAATCGGCGGCGCGGTGACCACCGTCGGCGGCCTGCACAGCGAGGCTGCGCACCGGGGAATCGCCCGGGGCGTTCTGAGCCATCTCGTCGAGGTCGTCCGCCCACTTCCGCAGCGTGCCCGCCGCGCGCTCGGCCTGACCCTGCACCTCGTCGTTCACACGACCCCGCAGGTCATGCACCGCCGTACCGGCCTGCTGCCGAGCCTCACCAGTGACGGCCTTGGCCTGCTGCGCGACCGAACCGGCGACCTCACCCGCTGCCTGCTTGGCCTGACCGGCTGTGACCGACGCCTCCTCTTTCGCTGTCTGCCCGGCCTGCTGGACACGCCCGGCACCACCATTCGCGGACACACCACTCATGGATTCCACCTTTTCCGGGACGCCGCAGAGCCGGCCGGCCGGTACGCCGAGGACTCACCACACGCCCCGTCTCTTGTGCTGGCTGGGTCATCCTCCGGGTAACCCCCCACGAGCGCCCGAAACAACCTAAAGCGGCCAGAATGCACATTCCGCCCCTACGCCGACACCCATGCGTTCCGCCGCCCGACGAACAACGTCACACCGGCCGTGACCAACGCAAGAACCATCAGCACCGCACTCACCCACACCGGCGACCGGAAGCCGAACCCCTCACCGATCGCCAGCCCGCCGACCCACGGCCCGACCGCGCCGCCCACATTGAACGCAGCCGTGGCAAAAGCCCCCGCCAGCGTCGGCGCCCCCGCCGCCAGCCGGAACACCCGCGAGATCAGCGCCGTACCCGTACCGAACGCGAGCATCCCCAGTACGAATACGAGCAAGGGCACCACCACCGGACTCCCGGCCCCCACCGCCAGCACCACCCACCCGAGGCCGAGCGCCACCAGGCCGGCCAGCACGAGCGCGTCGAGCCGCGCATCGCCGAGCCGCCCCGCGACGGTGACGCCGACGAACGACCCCACCCCGAACAGCGCGAGCATCACCGGCACCCACCCGTCACCGAACCCCGTGACACGCGTGACCAGCGGCTCCAGATACGAAAACGCACAGAAAGTAGCCCCCTGTACGAGCGCCATGGCCACCAGCGTCAACATCAACCCGGTCCCACGCAGAACCCGAAACTCATCGAGCGCCCTCACCTCATGGGCGTCCCCCCGCCCACCGCCGCCGCCCGGAATGACCCGAGCGATCGCGACGAAGGCCGGCACCGACACCACGGCCACCGCCCAGAAGGCCGACCGCCACCCCCACTGCTCCCCGAGCAGCGCCCCGGCGGGCACACCCGCTACGCAGGCAACGGTGACCCCACCGACCACAACGGACGTGGCACGTGTCCGCGCCTCGGGCGCGACCATCCCCACTGCGGCCACCAGTGCCACGGCCCAGAACCCGGCGTTCGCCAGCGCCCCCACCACCCGCGACGCGAGCAGCACGCCGTAATTGGGCGTCAGAGCTCCCACGACATGGACGGCGATGAAGACCCCCAGAAAGATCAACAAGGCACGCCGCCGCGCCCACCTCCGGCTCCAGAGCGCCATCAACGGCGCGCCGACCACCATCCCGACCGCGAACCCCGAGGTCAGCAGCCCCGCAGCCGGAATGGACACGTTCAAATCACCTGCGATGTCTGACACCAGCCCGGACAGCATGAACTCCGATGTGCCCTGGGCGAAGACGGCCAGCCCGAGCACGAAAACAGCAAATGGCATGAGGGAACCCCAGAAGCGCCTAGTGGATCAACCAACGAGGAGCGGAGCGGACACCCGCACACATGAGGAGGGGGGCCGGCCCACGAAAACCCGGCGATACCCGGCGATCCGGCGACGACAGCCGCGCAAGCACACCCACGGCCTCCAGGGCCGGCGGCTTCAGCGCGCCAAAGGGTCAGCCACCGGACGCCCGGTGGCTAGCCTCTGTCAGATTCGGGGCGGGACATACCCGCGAAACTACCAGCGTGCCCCCAGCCCCCTCCACCGATTTCCGGACGCACGGAAGGCCCCGGCAACCACAACCGGGGCCTTCCGCTCCCCGCGCCCAGGGCGTCCTCAGCCCTTGACGCAGATGACCTGCTTCAGCTTCGCGACCACCTCGACGAGGTCGCGCTGCTGGTCGATGACCTGCTCGATCGGCTTGTACGCCGCCGGGATCTCATCCACCACACCGGAGTCCTTCCGGCACTCCACGCCCCGCGTCTGCTCCTCCAGGTCCCGCGCCGAGAAGCGCCGCTTCGCCGCGC
This sequence comes from Streptomyces sp. TRD_SC_5, assembly GCF_056836825.1. NCBI lineage: Bacteria > Bacillati > Actinomycetota > Actinomycetes > Kitasatosporales > Streptomycetaceae > Streptomyces > Streptomyces sp. TRD_SC_5. Next base: position 3,079,403 of record NZ_JBWZZS010000001.1, read on the forward strand.
TGCGGCTCATCCGGCGGCCGGCGCCGTGCGAGGCCGAGTTGAACGACTTCTCGTTCCCCAGACCCTTCACGATGTACGAGCCCGTCCCCATCGAGCCGGGGATGATCCCGAAGTCGCCGGAGCCCGCCCGGATCGCGCCCTTGCGGGTGACGAGCAGGTCCATGCCTTCGTAGCGCTCTTCGCTGACGTAGTTGTGGTGACAGGAGATGACCGGCTCGAAGGCCACCTTGGCCTTCTTGAACTCCCGTCGGACCACGTCCTGGTAGAGCCCCATCATGATCGCGCGGTTGTACTTCGCGTACTCCTGCGCCCAGAACAGGTCGTTCCGGTACGCCGCCATCTGCGGAGTGTCCGAGATGAAAACCGCCAGGTCGCGGTCGACGAGGCCCTGGTTGTGCGGGAGCTTCTGCGCCTGGCCGATGTGGTACTCCGCCAGCTCCTTGCCGATGTTCCGCGAGCCGGAGTGCAGCATCAACCAAACAGAATCGGTCGAATCAATACAAAACTCGACGAAGTGGTTGCCGCTTCCGAGCGTTCCCATCTGCTTTGTGGCGCGTTCCTGACGGAATTTGACCGCATCGGCCACCCCCTCGAACCGCCCCCAGAAGTCGTCCCACCCCGCAGTCGGAAACCCGTGCAGCCGCCCCGGATCGACCGGGCTGTCGTGCATCCCCCGTCCCACCGGAATCGCCTGCTCGATCTTTGTACGGAGGCGAGAAAGGTCACCCGGAAGGTCGTTCGCCGTGAGGGATGTTTTCACCGCCGACATGCCGCAGCCGATGTCAACCCCGACCGCCGCCGGGCACACCGCGCCGTGCATCGCGATCACCGAGCCGACAGTGGCGCCCTTGCCGTAGTGGACGTCCGGCATGACCGCGAGGCCCTTGATCCAGGGCAGGGTGGCGACATTCTGGAGCTGCTGCATCGCGCCGCCCTCGACCGTCGCCGGGTCGGCCCACATCCGGATCGGAACCTTCGCACCCGGTACCTCTACATACGACATAACTCCTCTATTCCCCCGAAATTCAGAAAACGCAAAACTGGCGCCAAGTACCGCGAATGGGACAGCGGACCGGCGTTCTGGCCAGCGCGTGCGATACACATTGTGTCCACCGGCCGCCATCGCGCGGCAACCGCATTTCCGATCGAAGGGAGCCTGGGACCGTGCAGCGAAAGGTGTACGTACCCGGCGTCGCGCTCCTCGCGGCGCTTGCCGCCGGCTGCACCGGCGGCTCCGGTACCACCGACTCCACCACCGACGCGAAGGCGGGCGAGGCCAACACGTCCGTCGCCGCCCCCGGCAAGTACCGCACGCTCCGTGAGCCCTGCGGCTCCGTCGACCGCAGCATGCTCCGCGACCTCCTCCCCGGCGCCACCACGCTTCCCGAGGACCAGCAGGAGAAGGCGTACGACGGCACCGCCGCCGTGACATACGACACGGACCGGCGCGTCGGCTGCCGCTGGAAGGTGGACTCGCCCGGCGCCACGCACCAGCTCTCGGTCGACTTCGAGCGGGTGGTCTCGTACGACTCCGAAGTGAGCGACGACGACCGCGCGAAGGAAGTGTTCGCGAAGCAGGAGATCGCGGCGGACCTCCCGGCCGCCACCCAGAGCCCGGAGGACGGCGAGGACACGGAAGACGGCGAGGGCGAGGGCGAGGGAAGCGCCTCCCCCGGGAGCAGCGACTCCCCCACGGCCCCCGCGTCCAAGGCCGGTGACGACTCCGCCACCCGTGCCCCCGAGAGCGACAGTACGAGCGAGACCGACACCGGCAGCGGTGCCGGTGGCGGCGCCGGCGTCCAGGCCCCCGAGGGTCTCGAACCGCGCACTCTCAGCGGTCTCGGCGACGCCGCCTTCCTCGACGACGCCCTCGTACGCTCCGGCTCGACCACCCAGCGCCGTACCGTCAATGTGGTGTTCCGTACCTCGAACGTCATCGTGACCGTTCAGTACAGCGAGCAGCCCGCTCTGACCACCACCGATGTACCCGACAGCAAGGAACTGCAGGAGAAGACGCAGGCCCTGGCCCGCAGGCTCGCCGAGCAGTTCAGTGATTAGCCGACAGCCCCGTCGGGCACCGACAGGCCCGACAGCTCCGACAGCCCCGATGAGTGAAGGAACCATGCACCGATCAGCCCCGCGACTCTCTCGCATACTCGCCTGCGCAGCCGTCCCGGTGATGCTCGTCGCCGCCGGCTGCTCCTCGGACTCGGAAGGCGGCAAGGACGCGTCCGCGTCGGCCGGCGCCTCGCCCTCGGTGTCGGCGAAGCCGACCGTCAAGCCCGCGGCGTTCTCGGAGCTGCCCGAGCCGTGCAAGTCGATCGAGAAGAAGACGGTCGATTCGCTGGTGCCCGAGGCGAAGGACAAGTCCGGTACGGCCGACAAGTCGAACGACGTGTCCGCGCGCGGCGGCTGTGCCTGGAACGGCCTGGACAACAAGGGCGTGGACGGCTCGCAGTACCGCTGGCTGTCCGTCTCCTTCATGCGGTACGAGTCGGACCAGACCCGCGGTGCCGGCGACAAGCTCGCCGAGGAGTACTACGCGAAGCAGGTCGAGGCCGCGAAGGCGACGGACGGCGCGAAGAAGGTCGTGGCCGAGCCCGCCGCCGGCATCGGCGACCAGGCGACGACGGTCGCGTACGACCTGCGCAAGACGGATGCGGACTTCAAGTACGCAACGGTCGTGACACGTAAGGAGAACGTCGTCGCCACCGTCATCTACAACGGCGCCGGCTACCAGGGCGCAAAGTCCCCCAAGGGCGCCGACCTGCTGAAGGACGCTCAGAAGGCGGCCAAGGAGGCGGTGGCGTCGGTCACCGCGGCAAACAAGTGACCCCTGGCAGGAACTAGTACGTACCAGCCGATCTCGGGCGTTTACCGGAGCCCGGCCTTCCCCTTGAGGGCCGGGCTCCGCCCGTACCCGCGCAACGCGGCCCGCACACATGTGCCAGGCTGACCCCCGCCAAGTCCGTCGTAACGGGAGGGGATCGCGGGTGGCCGCGATGCAGTTGACACGTACGCACCGCATATTGATCGGTGTCGTCGTCGCGGGAGCGGTGGTCATCGCCGCGATCGGTTTCGCCGGCTCGTACGCCGCCGTGCGCGAACTCGCGGAGGAGAAGGGCTTCGGCAACTTCTCCCTCGTGTTCCCCATCGGCATCGACGCGGGTATCTGCGTCCTGCTGGCCCTGGACCTCCTCCTGACCTGGATGCGGATCCCGTTCCCCCTTCTGCGCCAGACGGCGTGGCTGCTGACGATCGCGACGATCGCCTTCAACGGCGCGGCGTCCTGGCCCGACCCGCTCGGTGTCGGCATGCACGCCGTCATCCCGATCCTGTTCGTCGTCTCGGTCGAGGCGGCGCGGCACGCGGTCGGCCGGATCGCCGACATCACGGCCGACAAGCACATGGAAGGCGTACGCCTGACCCGCTGGCTGCTGTCGCCGCTGCCGACGTTCAAGCTGTGGCGCCGCATGAAGCTGTGGGAACTCCGCTCCTACGAGCAGGTCATCAAGCTGGAGCAGGACCGTTTGATCTATCAGGCGCGTCTGCAGGCCCGCTTCGGGCGCGGCTGGCGCCGCAAGGCGCCGATCGAGTCGCTGATGCCGCTGCGGCTGGCGAAGTACGGCGTCCCGCTCGCGGACACCGCCCCGGCGGGCCTGGCGGCGGCCGGCATCGAACCGGCGCTGCTGCCGCCAGCGCCGGCGATCGAGGCGCAGCCCCAGCAGCCCGAGCAGCGCCAGGAGCTGCGGGCGCTGCCGTCCCAGCCGCAGCAGCCGGTGCGGGAGCGGGAGCAGCCGTACCCCGACGAGGAGTGGCCGCAGGAAGCCCCGGACGCGGACACGGACCACCAGGACACCGAGGAGCCCCACCCCTCCCAGGAGCAGGGCCCCGGCTCGCACTCGAGCCCGTGGTTCGCCGCGCCGCAGGTCCCTGCGGTGGCGCAGGCTCCGCAGGAGGCGGCGTACGAGAACAACGGCTACAACCCGGCGTACGCCGAGGCCCCCGAGGCCACACCCGTGATGGTCCCGTCGGGCCCCGGCCGCACCCGGCCCCTGGGCGGAATCCCGGGCCCCCGCCACGAGCAGGACCCGGCGCGGTACGCGGATGCGCAGTACACGGACACCGAGTCCGCGAGTGAAAGGTCCGCGAATCCCGGGTACTACGCCGAGCCGGAGCCCGAGGACGCCTCCCCCGAGGAGGTCTACTACGACGCGTTCCGCAAGTACCTGAGCGAGAACCAGACCTTCCCGACGGCCCGCCAGCTCGGCTCGTACTTGCAGGACATGTACGCGGAGGCCCCGACCCCGGGCGAGCTGGCGGAGTACACGAATCGTTTCCAGGTGCGCTATCAGCAGGAACTCGACGCCGAACACATCGCCTAAGGCTTGTCCCGTATAAGGGTGTGAGCTGGGGGTTTCCCGGTACGGTCGGCGGGTGGAGCCGAAGAGGGTGAGTGAGTGCCCGTTGCACGGGGTCGGTGTGCGTCCTGACTACCTGGTCGGGCGGCGTCTTGAGCAAGTAGTCGCCTCGTGGCACCTGTACGGCTCAGAGGCTCCGTCCGGCAGGCGAGGACGGCCTCGTCCGGACGGGGGTCGCGGACACGCGGGGCGACCGGGAGCCGATGCCCGTCCCTCACGGAACCTGGAGAGGGCGGATGCGGGCTGCTGCTCGTATCCGCCCTCACCGGCGCCTGGGCGCCAAGGACCGCCGCGTCGAAAGGACCGTCTGGGCGACCCTGCCGACGTCCTGTCAGAACAGGGTCACCGGATGGAGGCCCACGTCGTCAGAAAACCGAGTTGACGGGTGCCGAGCTCCCAAGCAGGTTGCCCGGGGCAGCGGGCTTGAACGGGACCGCCTTGTCGCCGGTGCCCGCGTAGAACTTGGCGCCCGAGGTTCCGACCGCGTAGAGATCGGCCCGCCCGTCGCGGTCGGCGTCGCCGATGCCGACGAGGTGGGTGAAGACGCCCCAGCCCCCGCCGATCCTCGTACGCGGGGCGTAGGTGCCGTCGCCCTTGCCCTCGTACAGCCACAGGACACCGGCCTTGTCGCGGGCGACGAGGTCTCCGGCGGAGGTGCCGGTGATGTTGCCGGTGGCGGTGAGCTGGTTGTAGATCCCCCAGCCCCGGCCGATCTTCTTGCGGGGTGCGAACGGCGCGCTCGTGCTGCCCGTGCCCTTGTAGAACCACACGTCGCCGGCGGCGTCGGTGGCGAGGAGGTCGGACTTCCTGTCGCCGTTGAGGTCGCTGCCGCCGGTTATGTTGTTGTAGATCTGCCAGCCGCCGCCGATCTTCGTACGGCCGGCGAAGTTGCCGTTTCCGTTGCCCCGGTAGAGCCAGAGCACGCCGGCCTTGTCACGGGCGACAAGGTCGCCGGCCGGGGTGCCTGCGATGTTCCCGACGGCCTCCAGCTGGTTGTAGATCTGCCAGCCGCCGCCGACCTTCACCCGACCCGTCGAGTACGGCTGCGGCGCGGACGCCACCTTGGCCGAGTCGTCGCGCCACAGCACGCCAGCGGCATCACGGGAGAGCAGGTCCGGTGTGCTGTTGTTCGTGTAGTCGTGCAGGCCGGTCGTACGGGTGACCTTGAAGGTGCCGGTCTGCGCGACGTCCGGACCGATGCCGTTGAGCGGGGAGGCGGTGAAGTCCCAGGCGTAGTCGCCGCTGGGCGCGAACTCCTTCATGCCTGCGGCGTTGGGGAGCATCCCGTCCCAGCGGAAGTCGACGGAACCCTTGCCCTCGTAGGTGGCCGCCTGCGCGAAGTCGTACCGCACGCTGCGGCCCGTGCCGACATGACGCACCGTCACGGAGCCCTTGGCGTTGGTCCGGGAGAGCACCCAGCGGAGCAGGGTCTGACCGTTGTTCTTGTCGAGGTCGACGACCGGGGGAATGGGCGCGGTGTGCAGCGTGAGCACGGTCGGCTCGCCGGTGCTCGCGATGAGCGTGGCGGTGGGCTTGCCGTCCGCCCCGAGTACGATCCGGTAGACCCCCTCGCCGTGGGCGACCGTACCGCCGCGCACCAGGAGCGCGCCGTCGGCGGTGGGGACGGTGGACGAGGCGTGGTCGAGGAGCTTGACCGTGGATTTGTCGACGGGGTTGACGGCACTGAGCGCGAAGCGCGGGGACGCTTCGGTCGCGGCGGCGCCGCCCGGAGCCGCGTACGTGACCCAGTCGCCCAGGACGCCGATGTGCGGGCGGACGGAGTTGCCCAGGTCGGCCGCTTCCACGGCCGGCGTGCTCCCCGAACCGTCGCGGGTGGCGTACATGAGCTTGGCGTGCGCGGACGTCGGGGCGTCGACCCAGACCCAACGGTCCCCGGAAAGGGCCGTGTCGGTGTCGTACGCGGACACGCCCACCTCGCGCTTCTCGACGACGGAGGCGGTGGCGACGTCCACGACGGCGAGGTAGGAGCGGTCGGTGTCGGCATCCGCCGAGACGTACCGGACGAGCGCCGAGCTGTCCGACAGGGCCTCGACGCTCTGGACCCTCGAGTTCGGCGTGAGGCCGGTCACCTGCCGGTCGCTGCCCGCCTGGTTCCCCTCGCCGATCAGACGGAGCTGGCCCACCTTGGTCTGGCTGTCCCAGGACGAGAAGACGAGAGTCCTTCCGACCACGCCCTTCCAGTAGAGCCGGGTGTCGGTCTGGTTGACGACCGCGGGGTCGCTGCCCGGCGATGACATGTCATGGAGCAGGTACCGGGTCGTGCCGTCCTCCTTGGCGACGACGGTGTCGGAACCGCCGCCGCGGTACCCGCTGGACCACTCCGGGAGGGCCGTGGTGGTGCCGTCGACGGTGCTGGTCCAGCGGTAGTACGTGTGGTCCCATCGGCGCTCCACCGACAGAAACCCGGTCGGGCCGACACTGAGGATCTGGTCGGTGCGGGGGATGGAGATGACGCCGTCGACGGTCGCCTGCGCGTCGGCGGGTCCGGCGTCCGCGGCGACGGCAGCGGTGGGCGTCGCGGCGATCGCGGGCGCCGTCGCGAGGCTCGCACCGACGGTCACGGCCAGAACGGTGGTGACGGCCGCGACGAGCTGATGTCGGGCGGGACGAACGTGGATCAAAGCGGGTTCCTCTCAAGCGACCGGGCGCGCACCAGGGGCTGCGCGCCCGGTCAGACTCTTGATCACGTCGGAAGGTTGTGTTGAGTGGCGATGTCGTCAGGCCGACGGAGGTGTCGCTCAGACGAAGTGGTCCTACCGGCGCTTGGTGCCGGCGAAGTACACACCGACCTGCTCACGCGAGCCGCGAGCGGAAGGGTACGCGCCAGTCGCCCGTGCCCTTGGAGAAGTACGCGCCGTGGGGGTTGGCAGCGTTGACGGCGTACAGGTAGGGGCGCCCGTCGCGGTTGGCGTCGCCGACGCCGACGAGGTGGTTGTACGTGTTCCAGCCGCTGCCCCGACCTGTGATTGGCGCCACCTCTACGCGGCCTGACTCCGCCATGTCGTATCCCGCGAAGGGGGCCGCCATCTCCACGATCAGGCACCAGTCCGAACCGGTCGTGATGTGCGTGGCGACCCCCTCGCTGTCGATCAGTCACACGTCCAGCGGGCCGGACGGAGCCTCTGAGCCGTACAGGTGCCACGAAGCGACTGCCCTTATACGGCACAAGCCTTAGGCCCGCTTCTGGAGCCCGTCCGGCGTTCGAGGACACGCCGGCCACCGCCACGCGAAAGGGCCGCCACCCCCGGAAACCCAGGAGTGGCGGCCCTCAGCACAAGCGCAGGCGGCTACGCCCCGAGCAGCTTCCTCACCCGCTCCGCGCCCACCGCGAGCAGCAGCGTAGGCAGTCGCGGCCCGGTGTCGCGCCCGACCAGCAGCTGGTACAGCAGCGCGAAGAACGACCGCTGCGCCACCTTCAGCTCCGGCGTCGGCTTCGCATCGGCCTCCAGCCCCGCCATCACCTTCGGTACGCCGTAGACGAGCGTCGTGAGCCCGTCCAGCGACCAGTGCGAGTCGAGCCCGTCGAGCAGCAGCCGCAGCGACTCCCGTCCGGCCTCGTCCAGCGAGCCCAGAATCGCCGTGTCCGGCTCACTGCGCACGACGGTGCGCTGCTCGGCCGGCACCTGCGTGGTGATCCAGTTCTCGGCGCGGTCGAGGCGCGGCCTCACCTCGTCCAGCGACGTGACCGGGTTCTGCGGATCCAGTTCGCTCAGGATCCGCAGCGCCTGGTCCTCGTGCCCGGCCGTGATGTCCGCCACCGAGGCGAGCGTCCGGTACGACAGCGGTCGCGGCGTCCGCGGCAGCTCGCCCGCGGCCGTCCTGATCGCGCGCGAGTGGGCCGCCGCGTCGGCCGGCAGCACCGTGCCCTCGGTGACCTTCTTCTCCAGCGAGTCCCACTCGTCGTAGAGCCGCTGGATCTCCTGGTCGAAGGCGATCTTGAAGGACTGGTTGGGCCGGCGTCGCGCGTACAGCCACCTGAGCAGCGGCGCCTCCATGATCTTCAGCGCGTCGGCCGGCGTCGGCACGCCGCCCTTCGACGACGACATCTTCGCCATCCCGCTGATGCCGACAAAGGCGTACATCGGCCCGATCGGCTGCACGCCGTCGAAGACCTCGCGCACGATCTGCCCGCCGACGACGAACGACGACCCCGGCGACGAGTGGTCGACACCGCTCGGCTCGAAGATCACGCCTTCGTACGCCCAGCGCATCGGCCAGTCGACCTTCCAGACCAGCTTGCCGCCGTTGAACTCGCTCAGCAGCACGGTCTCGGAGTGCCCGCAGACGCACACGTACGACAGAGCGGTGCTCTCGTCGTCGTACGCCGTCACCGTGGTGAGGTCCTTGCCGCAAGCCGTGCAGTACGGCTTGTACGGGAAGTACCCCGCGCCGCCGCCACTGCCGTCGTCCTCGTCCGCCGCTCCGGACCCCTCGGCGGCTTCCAGCTCGGCCTCGTCGACCGGCTTCTGCCCCTGCTTCTTCTTGCCGCCCGCCGCCGGGTCCTTCTTCGTCCGGTACCGGTCGAGTACGGCGTCGATGTCGCCCCGGTGCTTCATCGCGTGCAGGATCTGCTCGCGGTAGGTCCCGGCCGTGTACTGCTCGGTCTGGCTGATCCCGTCGTACTCGACCCCGAGCTCGTCGAGGGCCGCCGTCATGGCCGCCTTGAAGTGCTCGGCCCAGTTCGGGTACGCCGACCCGGCCGGCGCGGGCACCGACGTCAGCGGCTTGCCGATGTGCTCGGCCCACGACTCGTCGACCCCGGGGACGCCCGCCGGCACCTTGCGGTACCGGTCGTAGTCGTCCCACGAGATGAGGTGCCGGACCTCGTACCCACGCCGCCGGATCTCGTCAGCGACCAGGTGCGGGGTCATGACCTCACGCAGGTTGCCCAGGTGGATCGGCCCGGAGGGCGAGAGTCCGGATGCGACGACGACCGCCGGCGCGTCGGCGCCGGAATGTTTCGCGCCAGGCGCACGTCGCTCCGACTCGGCGATGACCTCGTCCGCGAACCGGGAGACCCAGTCGGTCTCTGTGCTGCTCTGAGCCACGATCGGCACGTCCTTCTTCCTGGATAGCTGTCGATAGCTGTCGCCGGCCATTCTCCCAGACGGAACGACCCCGCCCGAGGCTCCCCTTTATACGAGACGACGCCCCGCACACCCCCATGAAATACTCGTCTGCACATTCAACTTTCCTCTCGACAGGAACGGCAGCTCATGGCCTCGGTCCATTCCCTCGCTTCGACCGTCAACCAGCGCGTCGCGGACGCCCTCTCGGCAGCCCTGCCGGAGGCCGGCGCCGCCGACCCGCTGCTGCGACGAAGCGACCGGGCCGACTTCCAGGCGAACGGCATCCTGGCCCTCGCGAAGAAGGCGAAGGCCAACCCGCGCGAGCTGGCCGCGCAGGTCGTCGCCCAACTCCCCGCCGGTGACGTGATCAAGGAGATCGAGGTCTCGGGCCCCGGCTTCCTGAACATCACGATCACCGACCGGGCAATCATCGACACCCTCGCGGCCCGCGCCGCCGACGACCGTCTCGGCGTACCGCTGGCCGAGAAGCCGGGCACGACGGTCGTCGACTACGCGCAGCCGAACGTGGCCAAGGAGATGCACGTCGGCCACCTGCGCTCCGCCGTGATCGGCGCCGCGATGGTCGAGATCCTCGAATTCACCGGCGAGAAGGTCGTACGCCGCCACCACATCGGCGACTGGGGCACCCAGTTCGGCATGCTCATCCAGTACCTGACCGAGCACCCGCACGAGCTGGACCACAAGCACGGCGGCCCGGAGGAGGGCGAGGCGGCGATGTCGTCCCTCAACCGCCTCTACAAGTCGTCGCGCGTGCTCTTCGACTCCGACGAGGACTTCAAGGCGCGCTCGCGCGACCGGGTCGTGGCCCTCCAGGCGGGCGACCCCGACACTCTCGCCGTCTGGCAGCGCTTCGTCGACGAGTCGAAGATCTACTTCTACTCGGTCTTCAACAAGCTCGACATGGAGATCAACGACCCGGACGTGGTCGGCGAGTCCGGCTACAACGCCATGCTCGAAGAGACGTGCCAGATCCTGGAGGACACGGGCGTAGCGGTCCGCTCCGACGGCGCCCTCTGCGTCTTCTTCGACGACGTGAAGGGCCCGGACGGCAAGCCTTCCCCCCTCATCGTGAAGAAGTCGAACGGCGGCTACGGCTACGCCGCCACCGACCTCTCCGCGATCCGCGACCGGGCCCAGAACCTCGGCGCGACCACACTCGTCTACGTGGTGGACGCCCGCCAGTCGCTCCACTTCAAGATGGTCTTCGAGACCGCCCGCCGGGCCGGCTGGCTGAACGAGGACGTCCACGCGGTGCAGCTCGCCTTCGGCACGGTCCTCGGCAAGGACGGCAAGCCGTTCAAGACCCGTGAGGGCGAGACGGTCCGGCTCGTGGACCTGCTGGACGAGGCGGTCGACCGTGCGACCACCGTCGTGCGCTCGAAGGCCGACAAGGTGGGCCTGACCGAGCCGGAGATCGTCGAGAACGGCCGGTACGTCGGCATCGGCGCCGTGAAGTACGCCGACCTCTCCACCTCCGCGTCCCGCGACTACAAGTTCGACCTGGACCAGATGGTGTCGCTGAACGGCGACACGTCGGTGTACCTCCAGTACGCGTACGCCCGTATCCAGTCGATCCTCCGCAACGCCGGCGACCGCAAGGCCGCGGCCCGCCCGGAGCTCGAACTGGCCCCGGCGGAGCGCGCGCTGGGCCTGCACCTGGACCAGTTCGCGGAGACGCTGAGCGAGGTAGCCGCGGCGTACGAGCCGCACAAGCTGACGGCATACCTCTACCAGCTCGCGTCGCTCTACACGACGTTCTACGACCAGTGCCCGGTCATCAAGCCCGAGCCCGCGACCGCCGTCGCCGAGAACCGCCTCTTCCTCTGCGACCTGACCGCCCGCACGCTCCACCAGGGCATGGCCCTGCTCGGCATCCGGACGCCCGAGCGCCTCTGATTCACGCGCGGACGATACGGCGATGCCCCCACCGGGACCCCGGTGGGGGCATCGCCGTATCCAGCATCCTGTCTCAGGGCGTCACGTCCTCAGGTCGTCACGTCTCAGGGCGTCAGGCCGTCACGTCGTCCTCGTCACGTGGTCAGCGGATATGACGACCGCCCCGAGGCCTCGTCGATCTCACCGTGCGCCTTCCCCAGCAGCTGCGACGCGAGGTCCATGAGCGCACGCGCGCCCGCGATCTCCTCGCCGACCCGGAGCTGTTCGGCGTCGGTCGGGTGCCGCTTGGCGTACCCGTGAGCCCGGAGCTCCACGCCGTCACCGAGCCGCACCATCGCGGCCGCCCTGGTCCTGCCGTCCTCTTCCCGGAACTCCATCTCGACATGCCATCCGACGAGTGTGTGCATGGCAGATCACCTCCAGCAGTGCCCCTTCCCCCCTTCCAGGGTGCGCCGCATGGCCATTGATCACCACTCCCCACTTACCCATTGGTGAGTACCTGACTTATTAGTCGGTACTTGTCCCAAACTCAGCACCCGGCAAGGATCAAAGGACCGTGAGCGGGCCCCCAGCCCCACGCCCCACGCCCCAGAGACCTCACCCAGGAGCCCTGACATGCATTCCCTCCCTCCTCCCGTGTCCGTCCTCGGCCTCGGATTGATGGGCAGCGCCCTGGCCGCCGCCTTCCTGAAGGCCGGCCACCCGGTCACCGTCTGGAACCGCTCAGCCGCCAAGACCGGCCCGCTGGTCGCCCAGGGAGCGAGCCCGGCCGAGACGGTCACCGACGCGGTGGCGGCGAGCCCGCTGGTGATCGTCTGCTTCACGACGAACGACAACGTCACCGAAGCCCTCGCCACCGACGACTTCACCGGCAAGACCCTCGTCAACCTCACCAACGGCACCCCGGCCCAGGCCCGCGCCCTCGCCACGTGGGCGGAAAAGCAGGGCGCCGCGTACATCGACGGCGGAATCATGGCGGTGCCGCAGATGATCGCGACCCCGGCGGCGTACGTCCTCTACAGCGGCGACGAGGAGGCGTTCGAGACCCACCGGCAGGCACTCTCGGCCCTGGGCGGCACCAAGTGGGTCGGCACCGACCCGGGCCGCGCCGCGCTCCACGACCTGGCGCTGCTGACCGGCATGTACGGCATGCTCATGGGAGTGGCCCAGGCCTTCGCCCTGATCCGTACGGAGAACATCACGGCCACCGAATTCGCCGAACCGCTGCACGCCTGGGTCTCGGCGATGCTGAGCGGAGTGGTTCCGGGCGTGGCCACGGCCGTCGACTCCGGGCAACACCTCACCGACGTGTCCAGCCTGGGCATCAACCAGGCGGCGTTCCCGAACTTCATCGACACGTACAACGACCAGGGCGTGAGCTCCGAGCTTTTCCTGCCGTTCCAGAAGCTGCTGGACCGCTCCGTGGAGGAGGGCCACACGGCGGACGGCCTCTCGCGCCTGGTGGAGATGCTCAAGAAGTAACGCCACCACCGTCGCCGCCACTGCGGCCCACCACGGCGAACTCGCACCACACGACCTTCCCGGGATCGCGCTCGCCGACCCCCCACTTGTCGGCGAGCGCCGCCACCAGCAACAACCCCCGCCCGGACTCATCGTCGGGCTCGCGAAGGCGGGGGAGCCCGCCGCCGCTGTCGTGCACTTCGATACGCAACAGCTCGTCGCCGTACCGCAGTACGAACAAGAAGCCGCGGCCGGCAGGCACACCGTGCAGCAGCGCATTGGTCGCCAGCTCGCTCACGCACAGCAATACGTCGTCCGCGCGCTGATCGATGCCCCAGTCGCCGAGCGCCCAGCGGGCAAACTCCCTGGCGGCGGGCACGGACCGCCTGTCCCGCCGATAGAACCTCTCGCGCACCCGAAGCAGTTGATTCGTCTCGTTCACGGAACGAGGGTTGCGGAGAGTGACTAGCGTGGAGCACTGGGCGAACCCGTACAGATTTCTTGTACGGGTTCGCGCGGGGTCAGATACGGCCAGGCGGGGGGAGTTGGACGGCATGAGCCCGAGGAAGCGTCCGAAGAAGAACGCGTCGGCGATGAAGATGCTGGGAGCGCAACTGGCGGCGCTCCGCAGGGCGGCGGGTTACACCCAGCGGTCACTCGGCGAGCGCGTCGCCGCCGACGAGGAGACGATCGCCTCGATCGAGCAGGGCAGGCGCCCGTTGAAGGCGGACTTGGCGGGGGTGCTCGACGAGCTGCTGGACGCGAAGGGAGCGCTGGCGGCAGGCGTGGACAACCTCCCTGAGATCGACCTGTTTCCGCTGTGGGCCGAGGAGTTCATGGACCACGAGCGCGAAGCGATCGCGCTGTCGCTGTACGCGAATCAGGTTCTGCCCGGCCTGCTCCAGACTGAGGCGTACGCGCGGGCGGTGTTCCGCAGCCGCGTCCCGGTCTACGACGGGGACGAGATCGAGACCTTCACCGCCGCGCGAATCGAGCGCCAGTCAATCCTGCACCGCAGGGTCCCGCCGACCGTCAGTTACGTCATCTGGGAGCCGGTGCTCCGTCTGCCCATGGGTGGCCGCGAGGTCTACACGGAGCAACTGAAGCATTTGCGCGCAGGTACCGAACTCCCGGCTCTCACCATCCAATTCCTGCCGCTGGACCGCACGACACACGCCGCGCTCGACGGTCCGTTCGTCATGATGGAGACCCCCGATCACCAGCATCTCGCCTACGCCGAAACACAACGTGGCAGCCAATGGGTGTCCGATCCCGATGACGTCTCCATCCTCGCGCGAAGGTATGCGATGCTGCGAGCACAGGCCCTCACCCCGGAGGACTCCCGTAGCCTGCTGGACCGTCTGCTGGGAGAGCAATGAGCACCGCACTGCACTGGTTCAAGTCGACGTACAGCGGCAGCGACGGCGGCGAGTGCCTCGAAGTCGCCTACAACTGGCGCAAGTCCACCCACAGCGGCAGCGAAGGTGGCGCCTGCGTCGAAATCGCCACCTGCCCCACCGCAGTGCACGTCCGGGACTCCAAGATCCCCGACGGCCCAACCCTCACCCTCACCCCCGCCACCTGGTCCCACTTCGCGAGGTACGCCGGTTCGTCGCACGGGGTTTAACGTCCGCACGCACCGGCGGCGTTGCTGACCCCGTGGCGTTGCTCGCTTCTGCGATGGGGGCCGCCTTTACCAAGGTTGGCGTCGGAGGCCCGCCCCTCAAGGGCGCTCCTGCGTCGCGTCGCCTGCGGCGATTGCGCTGCGCTCCACCCTTGACCGCCGAACCTCCGCCGCAATGCTTAAGGGGGGCGGCCCCCGGGGGGAGCCCACGGGGAAACTCCGGCAAGTGGTTGCGCTGTCGTTGCCGGGCGGCGGGTCTGTAGGTGGGGCGCACGAGCTCTAGGGGGCAGCTCGGCCCCAGGCTAAGCGGCTGCGGGAACGGCCGCTGGTGCACCATCCGCATTCCGGACGCACACGCGCACCCACGCCGGTAGGCGGCCGCCCAACCGGATCGACCTGCGGACCGTCCCGTCTGCGGGTGGGGCGCGTCAGTTGAATGGGGTGACTCGGGCCGGCTCGGCGTCCACCCCCACCGGTGGTCGGCAGGGCCACAAGCACGTGGTCGGGCTTGGTGGGTGGAGGGGCGCCCAGGGGTGTGCACCACCCGGTGGATTCATGAGGCCCGTTGGACCGCCGTGGGTCGAAACGCTCCCATGACGACCGCAAGCGACACGGGTGTGACTGGTGAGACTCCGGGGGCGTTAAGGCTCATCAAGTGTCGAGTTCATCGCATCCAAGCAACGCACCGACCGAAGCGGCTTCGCACCGGGTGGTCAGACACCTGCCCGGTGGGCGGCCCACAGCGCAGCAACCTTCCCTGAGACGGTACGTCCACACCTCGGGATGTCCTCCGGTCGACGCCACGGGTGGATCCGGTCCGGACTGCGACAGCGCCGTCGACCAGAGCTGCACCGGCGCCCCGGCATCCGACCGGAGATGGACCGCGCCGGCTATCGCATCAACCGACGCCTGGCGGGCAAGTCGTACGGAACGCACTGCCTCCACGACCTCCACCTCCTACACCAACACCGCTCCCCCACCGGCCAGACCTACTCCTCCGAGGTCCGCGATTACGACAAGGCGAAGAACGAATCCACGGGTACGGCGGACAAGGACGTCACCACCGTCGGCAAACCGCCGCCCGGAGTGCGGTGGACGTGAACCCGGAAGCCGGTGTCCGACGCGGACAGCTACCGCGTACTGCGCTCGGCCACGGCGGCCGGCACCTACAGCGCTGTATCCGCTGGGTGAGCGGTACCTCGTACAAGTACCGCCACGGCCGACATCAAGCCGCAGGGGTTCTACCAGGTCACCTCACAAAACGCGGCGGCCAGTGGGCATCCGCATCAGCTGGGCGTCATCGTCCTCTTCCGACACCGTGCACTACCAGGTGTACGCGAAGACAGTCGGCAAGCAGGAAGATGAGCGCCTGACAATCGTCACCGACGCATCGTTCACAGACGCGGACGCTCCGGTCTACTACCAGTCCGGCTACCGGCGAGCCGTGGGACGACCGCAACGTCGTGCATTCGCCCCGTCCGCCAGCTCCGACCTGCGGGCCGTCAGCGAATACCGCGTCTACCGGCGCGCCGACACCCTGGGTGCGCGGATCGGCCGCTCCTACTACTCCGGGGTGGAGCTGGGACTTCAGTACCGAGAGGGGTCGACGTGAACCCGCAGAGGCCGGCAAGGACCGGAAGCTCAGCGGCTACGTACGGGAGTTCTCCGGCACCTGCGGAAGATCACGGGCGAGACCGGCTCCATCACCTGGCAGCCGCGCTACGACGGACCGTGCCGACTGGAGGTGTACGCGATCGCCCGCTACGGCATTGGCGGCTCCGGCTCGGCTTCCGCTCTCGCGACGAAGCAATTCACGCTCCGCTGACCGACGACGGATGCGACGCAGGGTCATACGGCCTTCCGTCCCATCCGTCGTATGCGGCTTCCGCCCCGCCGAACCGTCGTCTTGCACCAAACCCGCCACATGACGCACCCCGAGGCCGCAACAAAGGGTGGAAACTCGGGCACAAGGGGCGGCCGTTTTCGTCTTCTGTCGGTTTCGGCCCATCCCGCCCCGCCGAGGACCTCAAACCGCCCCACCAACCGGGCCGTCCGGTCCGATCACCGGCCCCAGCCACCGGCAGGACCACTCGCTCCTGGATGCCCTTCCACCCACCAAGCCCAGCAACGTGCTTGTGGCCCGACCGACCACCCGTCGGGGTGGACGCCAGACCGGCCCGAGTCGCCCCATTCAACTGTCGCGCCCCACCCGCAGACGGGACGGTCCGCAGGTCGGCCCGGACGGTCGACCGTCCACCGGCGTGGGTGCGCGTGTGCGTTGGAATGGGGGTCGTGCACCAACGGCCGTCGCTGCACTCGCTGAGTCTGGGGCCGAGCCGCCCCCTAGACCGTCCGCGCTCCACCCACCAACCCGCAAGCCACCAAGCCCACCCGCGCTCGTATGCCAGTTGTCGTGCAGGGCGTTTTTTCTTGGGCCGTCCCCTGTTGAGCGTTAGCGGTGGGACGGGGCGGCGGGTCAAGGGTGGAGCGCAGCGAAATCGCCGCAGGCGACGCGACCGAAGGGAGCGCCCTTGACGCGGCGCCCCGGCCCACCGACACTCGAGCGCTCGGGACGGCCCGAAACCCCCAGACGCAACCAGTGGTTGTCTTTACCCCCGACCCCGCCCCACCCACCGCGCGACCTCAGTCGCCCAGTACGTCAGGATCATGTTCGCGCCGGCGCGCTTGATGCCCACCAGCGACTCCATGATCGCCTTGTCCCGGTCGATCCAGCCCCGCTCCGCCGCCGCCTCGATCATCGCGTACTCACCACTGATCTGGTACGCCGCGACCGGTACGTCCACAGCCTCCGCGACCTTCGCCAGCACATCCAGGTACGGCCCGGCCGGCTTCACCATCACCATGTCGGCGCCCGCTTCCAGATCCAGCGCCAACTCCCTCATCGACTCCCGCAAGTTCGCCGGGTCCTGCTGGTACGTCTTCCGGTCACCCCGCAGCGAAGACCCCACCGCCTCCCGGAACGGACCGTAAAAGGCGGACGAGTACTTGGCCGTATAGGCCAGCACCGACACATCTTCCTTGCCGATCGTGTCCAGCGCGTCGCGGATGACGCCGACCTGGCCGTCCATCATTCCGCTGGGGCCCACCACATGCGCGCCCGCGTCCGCCTGCACCTGCGCCATCTCGGCGTACCGCTCCAGCGTCGCGTCGTTGTCGACCCGCCCGTCGGCATCGAGGACGCCGCAGTGACCGTGATCGGTGTACTCGTCCAGGCACAGATCAGACATGATCACGAGATCGTCACCCACCTCGGCCCGCACCGCCCGCAGCGCGACCTGCAGAATCCCGTCCGGGTCGGTCCCAGCCGTCCCCGCCGCGTCCTTCTTCTCATCGACCGGTACGCCGAACAGCATGATCCCGGCGACGCCTGCCTCGACCGCATCGACCGCCGCCTTGCGCAAGGTCTCCAGCGTGTGCTGCTGAACGCCCGGCATGGCCGAGATGGCCACGGGCTCGCTGATGCCTTCCCGTACGAACGCCGGAAGGATCAGATCGGCCGGATGCAGCCGGTTCTCGGCGACCATGCGCCGCATGGCGGGGGTGGTACGCAGCCGACGGGGCCGGGCCCCGGGAAAGGATCCATACACAGTCATGCCAAACACGCTACGCCGCCGGAACGACCCCTTTTACCGTCACCCCGTCGGCACGATCGACGTGGGGCCCGGGGGACGACAACCCCCCGGACCCCACGAACGAGATGTGGGGACCCGGGGGATAACGACTCCCCGGACCCCCACACCCCTCCTCACCACACCTCTCGCCCCGCCTAGGTGGTCCGGCGCCGCCGAGACCCCGGCCGGCGCTCGCTCGGCCGCGTCACGTGCTCCCCGGCCTCGACAGCCACCGCACGCCGTTGCGCACCGAACTCCGCGAGCGCCTCGGCCAGCTTGTGCACCGACGGCTCCGGCGACAGAACGTCGACCCGCAGCCCGTGCTCCTCCGCCGTCTTGGCGGTAGCAGGGCCGATACAGGCGATCACGGTCACGTTGTGCGGCTTGCCCGCGATGCCCACCAGATTCCGCACCGTGCTGCTCGACGTGAACAGAACGGCGTCGAACCCGCCGCCCTTGATCGCCTCACGCGTGTCCGCCGGCGGCGGTGACGCCCGCACAGTCCGGTAAGCCGTGACGTCGTCGACCTCCCACCCGAGCTCGATAAGCCCCGCGACCAGCGTCTCCGTCGCGATGTCGGCCCGCGGCAGGAAGACCCGGTCGATCGGGTCGAAGACCGCGTCGTACGGCGGCCAGTCCTCCAGCAGCCCAGCCGCCGACTGCTCCCCACTCGGCACAAGATCCGGCTTCACGCCGAACTCGACCAACGAAGCAGCAGTCTGCTCCCCCACCGCGGCGACCTTGATCCCCGCGAAAGCACGAGCATCAAGCCCGTACTCCTCGAACTTCTCCCGGACAGCCTTCACCGCATTGACGGACGTGAAAGCGATCCACTCGTACCGCCCCGTCACGAGCCCCTTGACCGCCCGCTCCATCTGCTGCGGGGTCCGAGGCGGCTCGACAGCGATCGTCGGCACCTCGTGCGGCACGGCCCCGTAGGACCGCAGCTGGTCGGAGAGCGACGCCGCCTGCTCCTTCGTACGCGGAACCAGCACCCGCCACCCGAACAGCGGCTTCGACTCGAACCACGACAACTGCTCGCGCTGAGCAGCGGCGCTGCGCTCACCGACCACGGCTATGACGGGCTGGTGGCCGTCCGGCGACGGCAGTACCTTCGCCTGCTTCAGGACCTGGGCGACCGTACCGAGCGTCGCGTTCCACGTCCGCTGCCGCGTCGTCGTACCGGCCACGGTGACGCTCATCGGCGTATCGGGCTTGCGCCCGGCCGAAACAAGTTCACCGGCGGCCGACGCGACAGCGTCCAGCGTCGTAGAAACAACAGCGGTCGCGTCGCTGGCCCCGACCTCGGACCAGCATCTGTCGTCGGCACTCCGGGCATCGACGAAGCGCACATCGGCGCCCCGCCCGTCCCGCAGCGGCACACCGGCATACGCCGGCACGCCGACCGCCGACGCGACACCCGGCACGACCTCGAAGGGAATGCCTTCAGCCGCGCAGGCGAGCATCTCCTCGCCCGCGTTGCCGTCGAGGCCGGGGTCGCCGGAGATCGCACGGACGACCCGCCTGCCGCTCCGTGCGGCCTCCATGACAAGATTGACCGCATCCCTGATCGCGGGGATACCGGCGGCAGTTGACGCATCGTCAACCACCGTCAGCTGTGGCGTGCTTACGCCCGCCCCGACATGAGTGCGTACGACATCGAGCACATGCGGCTCGGCGATCAGCACGTCCGCACTGGCAAGCGCCTCGACGGCGCGCAGCGTCAGCAGACCAGGGTCACCGGGTCCGGCGCCGAGGAATGTGACGTGCCCGGATGCGGCGAACGCCGAAGGTGCTGGCGTAGAAGTGGTGGTGGGGCTCATTGTGCTCGCTCCCCCATAAGACCGGCCGCACCCTTCGCGAGCATCTCGTCCGCGAGTTCGCGTCCGAGAGTGATCGCGTCGTTGTGCGACGTGGGTACGGGACCGGTGGTGGACAGCTGCACCAGCTCGGAGCCGTCGGTCGTACCGACGACACCGCGCAGGCGCATTTCGTTGACAACCTGTCCGTCGGCCAGCAGGTCGGCCAGTGCACCCACAGGTGCGCTGCAACCGGCCTCCAGGGCGGCGAGCAGGGATCGCTCGGCGGTCACGGCGACCCGCGTGTACGGGTCGTCGAGCTCGGCGAGCGCGGCAGCGAGTTCGACGCGCGTGGCGGCGCACTCGACTGCCAGGGCCCCCTGGCCGGGGGCGGGCAGGACGATGTCGACCGACAAGAACTCGGTCACCTCGTCGATCCTGCCGATGCGGTTGAGGCCGGCGGCGGCCAGAACCACCGCATCCAATTCCCCGCTCCGTACATATCCGACACGAGTGTCGATGTTCCCGCGGATCGGCACGGTCTCGATGTCGAGACCGTGGACCCGCGCGTACGCGTTGAGCTGCGCCATGCGGCGCGGCGATCCGGTGCCCACCCGGGACCCGGCAGGCAGCCGCGCCAACGTGAGACCGTCCCGCGCGACAAGTACGTCACGCGGATCCTCACGCTCCGGCACGGCGGCCAGCGTCAGATCGTCCGGCTGGGCGGTCGGCAGGTCCTTGAGCGAATGAACCGCGAAGTCCACTTCACCGCTCAGCAGCGCATCGCGCAGCGCCGTCACGAAAACGCCCGTACCGCCGATCTGCGCGAGCTGCTCTCGCGAGACGTCTCCGTACGTGGTGATCTCCACCAACTCGACGGGGCGCCCCGTGATCTGTCGCACCGCCTCGGCGACGTGGCCGGACTGGGCCATGGCGAGCTTGCTGCGCCTGGTACCCAGCCTCAAGGCATCGGTCCTCGACGCATCCGTCTTCAAGGCATCCGTAGTCATGCCCGCCCTCTATTCCCACCGTCAGGGGTGTCGTTCAGGTCGGCCCTGCTGACGGCGGCGACCGTCTGCGGGTCGAGGTCGAAGAGTTCGCGCAGCGCGTCCGCGTACCCGGCGCCGCCGGGTTCGCTGGCGAGCTGCTTGACCCGCACGGTGGGCGCGTGCAGGAGTTTGTCGACGACGCGGCGCACGGTCTGCGTGATCTCCGCGCGCTGCTTGTCGTCCAGTCCGGGAAGCCGCCCTTCGAGCCGGGCGACCTCATTGCTCACCACATCGGCCGCCATGCTGCGCAGGGCGACGACGGTGGGCGTGATCTGCGCGGCGCGCTGGGCGGCGCCGAAGGCCGCGACCTCGTCGGACACGATGGTCCGCACCTGGTCCACATCGGCGGCCATGGGCGCGTCGGCGGAAGCTTCCGCCAGCGACTCGATGTCCACGAGCCGTACGCCGTCGAGCCGGTGTACGCCGCCGTCGATGTCGCGGGGCATGGCGAGGTCGAGCAGAGCGAGCCGTACCGGCGCACCACTGCGCGCAACGGCACCGGCCGGCTCGCGCGTACGGGCCTGAGCCACGGGTGTGCCGCCGTCGGCGCGGGCGCCGACGACGGCGGTGCCGTTGTCGGCCCAGGCGCCGTGCTGCTCCATGGAGCCGGCGTCGGTGCCCTGCCGGGCGGCGGGCATGACGGCGCCCTCGCTCGGCACCGGGCAACCAGTAGCCGCGTCCGCACCCGCACCCGCGCCACGGCCCGCCACAGAGACGGCCGCAGCCCGGTCCACCGTCAGCCCGAGCGCGCTCGCGACATGCTCAGCGGTAAGGACAAGACCGGTCGCGCCCGTGCACGAGACCACAACATCGACTCGTGTCAGTTCCTGCGCCACATCGGCCATCGGCACAGCGCGCGCCACGGCGCCCGCCTCGCCCAGGATCTCCGCCAGCCGCTCCGCCCGCGCCTGCGTCCGGTTCGCGACGACGACTTCGGCCACTCCGGTGCGTACGAGCGTCGCGGCGGCCAGCGAGGACATCGAGCCCGCGCCGATCACCAGCGCCCGCTTGCCCTCGGCCCACTCACCGACCGAAACGCCACTGCCCACCGCGAGCTGTTCGAGCCCGAAGGTGACGAGCGACTGCCCGGCCCGGTCGATGCCGGTCTCCGAGTGCGCCCGCTTGCCGACGCGCAGCGCCTGCTGGAAGAGGTCGTTGAGGAGCCGGCCCGCGGTGTGGAGCTCCTGCCCCAGCGCGAGCGCGTCCTTGATCTGGCCGAGGATCTGCCCCTCGCCGACGACCATCGAATCGAGCCCGCACGCCACCGACAGCAGGTGGTGGACGGCACGGTCCTCGTAGTGGACGTACAGATAAGGAGTGAGCTCCTCGAGCCCCACCCCACTGTGCTGTGCGAGCAGTGTGGACAGCTCGGCGACACCGGCGTGGAACTTGTCCACGTCGGCGTACAGCTCGATGCGGTTGCATGTCGCGAGTACGGCGGCCTCGACGGCCGGCTCCGAGGCGAGCGTGTCCTGGAGGAGCTTGGCCTGCGCTTCGGCGGTCAGCGACGCCCGCTCCAGCACACTGACCGGAGCGCTGCGGTGACTCAGCCCGACAACCAGAAGACTCATGCCGGCATCACGGCGGGGACATCCCCGTCTGGTCCTTTCCGGCTCGCCGCCGCGCCCGCCGCGCTTCCGCGCAGCGGGGGCGGCGCCGCGACGTCGCCCGACGCACCGGCCACGGCGGCGGCTTCCTCGCCGGCCTTGCGCTGCTCGTGGAAGGCGAGGATCTGGAGCTCGATGGAGAGGTCGACCTTGCGTACGTCGACGCCGTCCGGCACCGACAGAACGGTCGGCGCGAAGTTGAGAATCGAGGTCACACCGGCGGCGATGAGCCGCTCGCTGACCTGCTGGGCGGCACCCGCCGGGGTGGCGATCACGCCGATGTGGACCCCGTTGTCACTGATGATCTTCTCGAGATCGTCGGTGTGCTGCACGGGCATCCCGGCGACCGGCTTGCCCGCCATGGCCGGGTCGGCGTCTATGAGCGCGGCGACGCGGAAGCCACGGGAGGCGAACCCGCCGTAGTTGGCGAGGGCGGCGCCGAGGTTACCGATGCCGACGATGACGACCGGCCAGTCCTGGGTCAGCCCGAGCTCGCGGGAGATCTGGTAGACGAGGTACTCGACGTCGTATCCGACCCCGCGCGTCCCGTAGGACCCGAGGTACGAGAAGTCCTTGCGCAGCTTCGCGGAGTTGACCCCGGCCGCGGCGGCGAGCTCCTCGGAGGAGACCGTGGGGACCGAGCGCTCGGAGAGCGCCGTCAGGGCGCGCAGATACAGCGGAAGGCGGGCGACGGTGGCCTCGGGAATGCCTCGGCTACGGGTCGCCGGTCGGTGAGTTCGGCCAGTTGCCACGGTGCTCCTGCGGGATGAGCGGGGCTGCAGGCGGCCGTACGTACAAGGACCGCCCCGTCGCAAGCAGGCTATGCCTTTGTGAACGCGTGCACAAAGATGGTGTCCGTTTTGTCCGGGCAAAGTGACCGGGGTCACGCATGCCGGCCGCCCGATCCTGGAACCACGGACCGTCCGAGCTCGTTGAAGATCCGAAGGGGGCAAAACCGTACACACTCCTCACGACTACGCCCCCGAGATCGCTCAAATCGCCCATAATGCTAGCCGTCTTTCGGCCGGCCTCTCAGCCCTCCAGCGCCTTGCGCAGCCTCCCCGCGTCCACGCGCCAGAAGGTGTGCTGCTCACCGTCGACCAGGACAACCGGAATCTGCTCCCAGTACGCCCGGTTCAACTCCTCGTCCTGCGTGATGTCTTTCTCCTCCCAGGGCACCCCGAGCGCCCCGCACACCTCGCTGACCACAGCCCTCGCGTCGTCACAGAGATGACAGCCCGGCTTCCCGACCAACGTGACCAATCGCTCGTCGGGCTTCCGCTTCGGGTGCGTGCGTCGAAACAGGGGACTCATGACGCCATTCTCGCCCCCGCCCCCGCCTTCCGGCGTCGCCGTGACCGCCCACACCCCGCCCGGCCGCTTAACACCGGCGTCCCGGAGAGTTCACGCCGCCGCATCCCGGCAGGTCCGGAAGTACCGAACAGACTGGCTATGCTCACGACATGGCCGCACTGGGATGGCTCACCCCCCGCAGGCGCTCGGCGACAGCCCGCAGCGTGCTGGCGGGAGAGGCAGCAGCCGAGGCAGCACGCAAAACGTCGCTGGAGCAGGAAGAACTCGAAGCGGCCTCCTCCGGCAGGCCCGAAGAGCCGGAACCCGCGTTCCCCGTGTTCGGTGACGACCGGGCCGCCGCGTTCTTCGATCTCGACAACACCGTCATGCAGGGCGCCGCGATCTTCCACTTCGGCCGCGGCCTCTACAAACGGAAGTTCTTCCAGCGCCAGGAGCTCGCCCGCTTCGCCTGGCAGCAGGCCTGGTTCCGCCTCGCCGGCGTCGAGGACCCCGAGCACATGCAGGACGCCCGCGAGAGCGCACTGTCCATCGTGAAGGGCCACCGCGTCTCCGAGCTGATGTCCATCGGCGAGGAGATCTACGACGAGTACATGGCCGAGCGCATCTGGCCCGGCACCCGCGCCCTCGCCCAGGCCCACCTCGACGCGGGCCAGAAGGTCTGGCTGGTCACCGCCGCCCCGGTCGAGACGGCCACGATCATCGCCCGCCGCCTGGGCCTGACCGGCGCGCTGGGGACGGTCGCCGAGTCCGTCGACGGCGTTTATACGGGCAAGCTCGTCGGCGAGCCCCTGCACGGCCCCGCGAAGGCCGAGGCGGTCCGCGCCCTGGCCGCCGCCGAGGGCGTGGAGCTGGCCCGCTGCGCGGCGTACAGCGACTCCCACAACGACATCCCGATGCTCTCGCTCGTCGGACATCCGTACGCGATCAATCCCGACGCGAAGCTGCGCAGGTACGCCCGCGAACGCGAGTGGCGGCTGCGCGACTACCGGACCGGCCGCAAGGCCGCCAAGGTCGGCATCCCGGCGGCCGCCGGCGTCGGCGCCATCGCCGGCGGCACCGCGGCCGCCATGGCCCTGCACCGCCGCCGCCGCTGACAGCGGTCCCCGCGGAGCACGACGGGCCCGGCGGGCAACACGCAATCCCGGGTCCCTACCCTCCCCCGGCTCCCGCCAGTCCCGTTACTGCCACTCGGGCACAACGCATCCAGCAATCACGCAGATTACGAAGTGATCCGATCAACAACTGATCACGAACTGCGCCTTGAACCGCCGCTTAGACGTAACAGAAGCGACGGAATCGATGATTTTAGCAACTGGGTGTAGCGCTGCCTGTACGAAGCGTTATTCTCCTCAGACGCATACCGGACCCCACCCGTCAGCACGACGGGTGACCGGTCTAGCACTGAACGTGTTGGAAGCTCTGCCTCTGGGAGTCCCGTGTACCCACACGTCGGGGTTGACGCCTCGGGCCTGGCTACGCTGCGCGCAACGGTCGTGGACCGCTTGCGCGGCTTCGTCCCCACCGCGTACGCCGTCCCCGCCCTTGCCACCCCTGCACTTGTCGGCCCCTGCTATGCCCTGGCCGACGGCGGTGCGGCGGTCGGCAGACGCAGCCGTGGCGCCGGCTCGGGCACTGGCACGTCCACCGCCCGTCGGCCCAGTGCCGACAGCGACAGCGCACGCATGATGGACCTCGTCGAACGCGCTCAGGCCGGCGAGGCCGACGCGTTCGGCCGCCTCTACGACCAGTACAGCGACACGGTCTACCGGTACATCTATTACCGCGTCGGCGGAAAGGCGACCGCGGAAGACCTGACGAGCGAGACGTTCCTGCGCGCCCTGCGCCGCATCTCCACCTTCACCTGGCAGGGTCGTGACTTCGGCGCCTGGCTGGTCACCATCGCCCGAAACCTGGTCGCCGACCACTTCAAATCGAGCCGATTCCGTCTCGAAGTGACCACCGGCGAAATGCTCGACGCCAACGAGGTCGAGCGCAGCCCGGAGGACTCCGTCCTCGAATCCCTGTCGAATGCGGCCCTCCTGGAAGCGGTCCGCAAGCTCAACCCGCAGCAGCAGGAGTGCGTGACCCTTCGCTTCCTGCAGGGCCTCTCGGTCGCCGAGACGGCTCGCGTCATGGGCAAGAACGAGGGCGCGATCAAGACCCTCCAGTACCGGGCCGTCCGTACACTGGCCCGACTCCTGCCCGACGACGCCCGCTGACACGCGCCCGCGCACGCCCGCCGATCGGCCGACCGCGACTCACGCTCGGTAACGTCTTCATGCCCCTTGATGACGTTGTGGTCCGATCATCCGTCGCGCGTAACCCAAGTGCCGCGACGCTCGTTGTGCGGGATGCAGGCTCCCTGCGGTCACGCCATGTCCGCAGCCACTCACTCGATCGTGTGGATGTGCTCATGGCGTGCAACCTTCCGGACCCCCAGGGGAGTCGATCGTCATGACGAGAGGAGGTGCCGCCAGTGATCGCGAACGTATCGGCGCACCGGCGGGCGAACGCCTTCGCCCAGGCGCTGGAGGCACAGACGCCCCAGGGCACGGCGGCAGATCAGCCCGAAGAAACGGCCGAAGGGCCAGAGCCCACACGGCTTTTGGCCCTGGCGAACGGTCTCGGCGAGCTGCCGTCACCGGAGTTGGACCCCGAGGTCAAAGTCGTCCAGCGGGCACAGCTCATCGCCGCCATGGAAGCGATGGTCGCCGAGAGCGGCGCACCGACGGGCCCTACGGTGCCCGAGCAGCGGACCGGACGGGGCGCCCACCGGGCATCCCCGCTCCGGAAGCTGCGCCCGCGCTCCCGCTGGTCGAAGGGCATTGCCGCGGGCGGGCTCACCGTCGGTGTGGCCGCAGGAGCCTTCAGTGGAGTGGCCGCTGCGAGTTCCGACGCCCTGCCGGGTGATTCGCTGTACGGGCTGAAGCGAGGCATGGAAGACGTCAAGCTCGGCATGGCAGGCGACGACGCCGACCGTGGCGAGATCTATCTCGACCAGGCGGCGACCCGCCTCATGGAGGCTCGCCGCCTCATGGAGCGTGGTCGGGCCTCCGCGCTGGACCATGAACAGCTGGGTGAGGTCAGGCGCACCCTGAGCGGGATGACGCACGACGCCGGGGAGGGCCACCGCCTGCTCAGCCGGGCGTACGAGCGCGACGGCTCGATCGGCTCCATCCAGGCCCTGTCGTCGTTCGCCAAGTCGCACCGCGAAGCGTGGAGCAGCCTGCGCGAGCGGCTGCCGGTGCAGCTGACCGACGTGGGCGACCAGGTGAGCTCGGTCTTCGACGCCATAGACGAAGAGGTGGCTCCGCTCCAGTCACTCCTGCCGCGCGCCCCGCAGTCGCCCGAGAACCGCGACCGACCCGGCGGCTCCACCCAGGACCGTACGGGCACACCGGGCACCGACCTCCCCGCCCCTTCCAGCACCACGTCCTCCGGCGGCCGAACGGGCGGCGACAGCAAGCCCGACCCGTCGGCTCCCCGCAGCAGCTCCAAGGACGACGGCCTCATCGGCGGCGCCCCGGGCGACCTCCTGGACCCGCCGTCGGCCGACACGACGACCCCGTCGTCGCCACCGTCCAAGGACAGGGGCGGCAACAACCCGCCGGTCCCGGACGTCACGGTCCCCCCGCTGCTCCCTGGAATCCTCCCGGGCCTGGGCATCGAGGAGGAGAACGCGCCGTAACACGAGAACAGCAGCACCCGCGGGCCCGCTCTCCACCGGAGACCGGGCCCGCACCCTTGAGCCCGCTCAGAAGAACACAGACCGCCGCTGCACCAGCAGCTTGTACAGCGTGTGCTGAATCTGCTCCCGTACCTGGTCCGTCAGGTTGAACATCAGCATCGGATCCTCCGCCGCCTCCGCCGGATACCCGTCCGTTGGAATCGGCTCCCCGAACTGAATCGTCCACTTCGTCGGCAACGGCACAGCCCCCAGCGGCCCGAGCCAGGGAAAAGTAGGCGTGATCGGGAAGTACGGAATCCCCAGCACCCGCGCCAGCGTCCGCGCGTTCCCGATCATCGGGTAGATCTCCTCGGCACCCACGATCGAGCAGGGCACAATCGGTGCTCCCGCCCGCAACGCGGTGGAAACGAACCCGCCCCGACCGAACCGCTGCAGCTTGTACCGCTCGCTGAACGGCTTCCCGATCCCCTTGAAGCCCTCCGGCATCACACCGACGACCTCGCCCCGCCGCAGCAGCTCCTCCGCGTCCTCCGCACAGGCCAGCGTGTGCCCGGCCTTGCGCGCCAGCTCGTTGACGACCGGCAGCATGAACACCAGGTCCGCCGCGAGCAGCCGCAGATTCCGCCCGTCCGGGTGCTTGTCGTGGACAGCGGCCTGAAGCATCAGCCCGTCCAGCGGCAGCGTCCCCGAGTGGTTGGCGACGATGAGCGCCCCGCCCTCCGACGGGATGTTCTCGATGCCCTTGACCTCCACCCGGAAGTACTTCTCGTAGAAGGGCCTGATCATCGACATCAGGACCTTGTCGGTGAGCTCCTCGTCGTAACCGAACTCGTCGACCTCGTAGTCACCGGTGAGCCGGCGCCGCAGGAACGCGAGCCCGCCCGCGATCCGCCGGTCCCAGCCACCCCCGCCGCCCAGGTGGCCCATCCGCGGCTCCTCCGGTGCCACCAGGGATGCCTCAGCGACCGCCACGTCCTCCGGCGCCGCGTGCTGCTCCGGTACGGGCGCGAGCGGCCCTCCCTTGCGCCCCGGAGGCCGCTTCCCCTTCGCCTCGCCGGCGGCAGCACCGGCACCGTGGCCGGCACCAGCGCCCGCACCGGCGTCCTTGAACTTCGGCCGGGCCGCCCGCCTGGTCCTCGGATCGTCACCGAAGGGGATGACCTTGGCATCGGCCATGTCAGATGCGCTCCTTGCTGACGACGAGAGTGGAGAGCCGGTCGACGGTACGGGCAAGTACCTCGGGCGGCAGCAGCCCCGCGCCCCGGCCGCGCGCGAAGTCCGAGAACGCCTCCGCGGTCGTGTACTTGGGCTCAAAACCCAGTGTCTCGCGCATCTGGGTGGTCCTGACGACCCGTCCGTGCGTCAGCAGCCGGATCTGCTCGGGCGAGAAGTCGGTCACCCCGACGGTCCGCAGCGCCGACCCGACCCAGGTGACGGCGGGCAGCAGCACCGGCACAGTCGGCCGCCCGAGCCGCCTCGAGCACTGGGAAAGCGTCACCACTCCGTCGCCGGCGATATTGAACGTGCCGCTGTTCATCGTCCCGCGCCGCGGATCGTGCGAGGCGACGCGCAGTACATCAATGACGTCGTCCTCGTGCACGAACTGCAGCCGCGGGTCGTACCCGAACACCGTGGGCAGCACAGGCAGCGAGAAGTAATCAGCCAGCGGAGAGTCCGCACAGGGCCCGAGGATATTGGCGAATCGCAGCACGCACACCGCAACGTCGGGCCGCCGGCGCGCGAAGCCGCGTACATACCCCTCGACCTCGACCGCGTCCTTGGCGAAGCCTCCGCTCGGCAGCGACTTCGGCGGCGTGGTCTCGGTGAAGACGGCGGGGTCGCGCGGCGCCGATCCGTACACGCTCGTACTGGACTTCACGACGAGCCGCTGCACGGTCGGCGACTTCTGGCACGCGCCGAGCAACTGCATGGTGCCGATGACGTTGGTTTCCTTCACCGACGTACGGCTGCCCCCGGTGCCCAGCGGCGTACCGGTGACGTCCATGTGTACGACGGTGTCGACGCCGTGTTCGGCGAGAACGCGCGCGATGGCGGGCTGGCGGATGTCCGCCCGCACGAAGTCGGCGCCTCCCAGGTGATGCTCGGGCGCGATCGCATCGACGCCGATCACCCGGTCCACATCGGGATCGCGCTGGATGCGTCGTACGAAACGGCCGCCCAGCTGCCGGGCCACACCTGTGACTAGCACGACCTTGCCCAAGATCAGCGCCTTCCCTCGGTCTCCCCTAGCGCCACCGTAGCGGTTGGATGTTGCGCTGTGATGACCGCACGGCACCCGAAGTGGCAGCAGACACACATGGGCTACATGGGCCAGACGGGCCAAAAGGGCCGGACGAGCCTGGAAGAGCCACGCGAGCCGGATGAGCCACCCGCGCCACAACGCACCGCAGCCCTCCCACCATGGAGGTGGAAGGGCTGCGGATACACGTACAGCTGCCGCTTACTTCTTGTTACGACGCTGAACGCGGGTGCGCTTGAGCAGCTTGCGGTGCTTCTTCTTGGCCATCCGCTTGCGCCGCTTCTTGATAACAGAGCCCACGACTACCCTCGCTCACTTCTCTTCACTCGGTGCGGGGCGTCTGGGCCCACACGACCTACGAGGGCCTAGCCTACCCGCCACCGAGAGAGGGACGTAATCCGAGGCCACCGTCAGGCTGATTCCACCCCCACAAAGGACTCGCGGAGGTACTCGTGCACTGCTTGCTCCGGAACCCGGAAGGACCTGCCCACCCGGATCGCCGGCAGATGACCGCTGTGCACCAATCGGTACACGGTCATCTTGGACACTCGCATCACCGAGGCGACTTCCGCCACGGTCAGAAACTTGACCTCGTTGAGAGGCCTCTCGCTGCCAGCAGCCATGACCCACCACCTGTACCTTCCGCACCCGACGCGCACCGGCTTCCCCTCCGGTGACTCTTCGTCGTTGTGCGCTCACTCCCAGACTAGGGGCGGGTGATGCGAGTGGGGAAGAGGAGCAGCGATCCGCCGCCTACCGTGACAGACACGCTCGATTGAGTACATAGCGAGTAAGCGGTCGGTAGTAATCAGACCGCACAGCATCATCAAGCGGAACGGCGACGGACACCCGCCCCTCGGCCTCTCCGACGAACAGTGCGGGATCGTCCGTATCGGCCAGTCCAATGGCCTCAAACCCCAGTTGACCTGCACCGCAGACCCACCCGTGGTCCCCGACGACCAGCCCGGGCAGGGGCCCGTCACCCTCCCCCGCGGCGGCGAGCGCGACCCTGACCGGGAGGGGTGAATGGCTGTGTGCGCCGGTATCACTCGCGGGGCCTCGCACGCCGGGTTCGCGCACCATCGCGACTCCTCGTGCGTAGTCAAGGTTGTACGTACGTACGCCGAACCGGGTCGTTATGTCGATACATCGCCCCTGCGCCGGTGTGAGGACAAGGCACCCCGCCGCCGACAAAGCGTCTGCGAGATCGGCGTAGAACCCGAGCAATCGATGCGGATGTCCGGTCCCGAACAGCACCGGCACCCCCTGCGCGGCTGCTTCCCCCAACCGCCCCGCGAACGCCTCCAGCCCGGCCAGCGTCCGCTCGGGATCGATCACATCGGCTCCGCTGACGCACCCGGGATCGTCGGACACCCCGCACTTGTCCGCCATCAGAGCCATCACATCGAGCTCGCCCCACGCCCATTCGGGATCGAGCCCGAGCAGCACCCGCGGGTCCCGTGCGGCGAACAACCGGTAACTCCGCAGACTCGCCTCCCGCGAGGTGGCCACGGTCCCGGCCAGCCGGGACGCCAGCAGATGCGCACGCAAAGCGCGGGTACTCAACACCCTCCCGATGCTCCCGCACCCCCACGCCCCATTCCCCCAAAACCCCGAACAGACCCCACAGTTGGCGTAACGCCCGGCCCGCCCTCCTGCCCACCGGCCTGCCGCCCGGACATCCGGCGGCACTCAGCAGCCGGCGGTGCTCAGGGGTGCATGCGGGCGCCTTTGAGTACCTTGTCGACCGCGTTGCGCGGACCGTAGAAGGCAAGACCCACCACATCCAACTGGTCCTTCGGCACCGCCCGTACCGCCGCGCGGTTGTCCCGGTCGTTGCCGGTCGCGAAGAGGTCGGAGGTGAACACCGACCGAGGGAGCGAGCGGGACAAGGCGCGACCGTGCGCGGCGGTGAGTGTCTCCTTCGCCCCCTCGAAGATCAGGACGGGCTGGCGGAACATGGGCAGATACGGGGTGCCGTCGGCGTCGGCGTACGGTTCGCCGATCACTTCAGGAAGCTGTGAGCCGAGACCGCTGACCAGGAACGCGGTCACATTCAGCCGCTGCCAGGACTCCAGATCCTCGCGCAGCAGTACAGCGATCTTGGTGTCGAACCGTACAGAGGTGTTCTCGATCGTCATGCTCTGAGACTGCCAACCGCCCAGCCGCACCCTCTTGTACGTTCTTGGCATGGTGGCACGGCAAGAGGTTTCCGCGTGGCGGCCGAAGCTCCCGGGGGTCGTGGAGGTCTTCCACGCCCATTTCACCGAGCACTCGTACCCGATGCACGTCCACGACGTATGGACCTTGCTGATCGTCGACGACGGCGCGGTCCGCTACGACTTGAACCGGCGCGAGCACGGCACCCCGCACGACACGGTGTCCTTGCTCCCCCCACAGGTACCGCACAACGGCTCGTCCGCCACCTCGCGGGGCTTCCGCAAACGGGTGCTGTACCTGGACCTGACCCAGCTGGACGAGAGCTTCATCGGCCCGGCGGTGGACGGCCCCGACATCATCGACACCCTGCTGCGCCGGCGCGTCGGACAACTGCACTCGACGCTGTCGCGCCGGGGCGACGAACTGGAAGCGGAGAGCCGTCTCGCCCTGATCCGGGAACGGTTGCGCAGCCACATGAAGCCCCGGCTCGTAGCCCACCCGCCCAAGGCCGGCCGCGGCGTGGCCCACAGCCTGCGGGAGCTCCTCGACGAACGGGTGCTCGATGGCGTGAGCCTGGACGAGGCCGCGAAGCTGGTGCACGCCCACCCCACGCACCTGGTGCGGGCGTTCACGGCCGCCTTCGGCATCGCCCCGCACCAGTACCTGACGGCCCGCCGGGTCGACCGCGCCCGACGGCTGCTCCTCGACGGCCGGCCTCCCGCAGAGGTGGCAACCGCGACCGGCTTCTACGACCAGTCGCACCTGACCCGGAACTTCAAACGCCTCACGGGCAGCACCCCAGGGCACTACGCCCGCAGGGTCCCTGCCGAGGACCGGCGGTCCAGGGCGAAGCCCTCAGCCACGCACAAGGACGGAGTGCAGGCAGAGCCACCAGACAGGGCATAGACCACGCCGCACCCCGCCCTACGCCAACAACCCCCGCAAGGGGAACACCGCCCGCCGAGCCGCCAGCACCGCCTGGTCCAGCCGGTCCGCGGGGTCGTACCCCGCGTCCCACCCCTCCCACGCCGGCGTCAGCCCGTCCGTCATCCGCCCCGGACCCAACTGCCGTGTACGCGCATATACTTCGTCCCGCCAGGACGCCGGAATCACCGACTCCGGGTCCACCGGCCGATGCGCCGCGATCCCCACCAGATGCGTCCATGACCGCGGTACGACATCCACCACCGCATATCCCCCGCCCCCGAGCGCGACCCAGGCCCCGCCCTCCACGTACTCGTGGGCGAGCTCATGACACGCCGTCTGCACCGCCCGCTGCGCATCCAGCGAAACCGCCAAATGTGCCAGCGGATCCTCGAAGTGCGTGTCCGCCCCGTGCTGCGTAACCAGCACCTGGGGCCGGAAGTCCGCCAGCAGCTCCGGCACGACCGCGTGAAACGCCCGCAGCCACCCCGCGTCCCCCGTCCCGGCCGGCAGGGCCACATTCACGGCCGAGCCCTCACCCGCGCCACTGGCGCCCGTCTCCTCCGGCCATCCCGTGCCCGGAAACAGCGTGCGCGGATGCTCATGGAGCGAGATCGTCAAAACCCGCGGGTCCTCCCAGAACGCCGCCTGCACCCCGTCCCCGTGGTGCACGTCCACATCCACATACGCGACCCGCTCCGCCCCGAGTTCCAGCAGCCGCGCGATCGCCAGCGCCGCGTCGTTGTAGATGCAGAACCCCGCCGCGCTCCCAGGCATCGCATGATGCAGCCCGCCCGCGAAGTTCACCGCATGCGCGGCCTCCCCCCGCCAGACCGCCTCCGCCGCCCCCACCGACTGCCCGGCGATCAGCGCGGAAGCCTCATGCATCCCAGCGAAAGCCGGGTCGTCAGCGGTCCCCAGCCCATACGCCTGGTCCGCGCCCCGCGGATCCGCCGAGGCCGCCCGTACGGCCGCCACATAGTCCTCGCGATGCACAAGCCGCAGCGTCGAGTCCCCCGCGGCAGGCGCGGCGACCACATCCATCGCCCGGTCGAGTCCGTACGCCCGTACGAGCCCCATGGTCAGGTCCAGCCTGACCGGGTCCATCGGATGGCTCGCCCCGAAGTCGTAGCCCGTTACCGCGTCATCCCACATCAACAGTGCGCGCCCGCTCATGCCCGCCACCGTATCGGTCGGCCCCGGAAGCGAACGACCGGGCGTACACCAGCGTCACCAGCACAAGAACCATCGGCACGAGCATCGCCCCCCGATAGCTCCACGCGTCCCCCAGCGCCCCCACCAACGGCGCCCCCACAAGGAACCCCACATAGTTGAAGACATTGAGCCGGGCGACAGCCGCGTCACTCGCCGCCCCGGGAAACATCCGCCCCGCCGCCGCGAACGTCTGCGGCACGATCACACACAGCCCGAACCCGAGCATCGTGAACCCGAGCATCCCGGCCCCCACCCCGGGCGCCCCCGCCACCACGGCGAACCCGCCCGCGGCCAGCAGCGCCCCGGCCCGCACCACGGCGACCGCCCCGAAGCGCCGCACACCGAAGTCCCCGACGGCCCGCCCCACCAGCGTGGTGACCATGTAGACGTTGTACGGAAGAGTCGCCGTCTGCTCCGACGAACCGAGCACATCCTCCAAGTACTTGGCGCTCCAGTTCGAGACCGTCGAGTCTCCGATGTACGCAAAGGTCATCACCAGGCACAGCGGCAGCAAAAGCTTGAACCCACCCCCCGAAGCCGCCTTCCCCTCCCCCACCGCCACGGCAACCGCGCCGTCGACGTACCACCGACTGCCGGCAAAAGCCGCAGGCAACAGCACAACCACCACAGGCAGATAGGAGACGAACAGCGCCAGGTCCCAGTGCGCCCCCACCCAAGCGAGCGAAGCCCCCACGATCCCCCCGAGGCTGTACGCCGCATGAAAACCGAGCATGATGCTGCGCCCGTACGCCCGCTGAAGGCTCACCCCGAGCATGTTCATGGACGCGTCCAACGCCCCGACCGCCACCCCGAACATCCCCAGGGCGAGGGCGACTTGCCACATCTCGCTCCCGGCCCCGACCCCGAGCAGCGCCAGCAGCACAACCGGCTGCGACCATCGCAGTACGGCGCTCGGCCTCACCCGCTTCACCACCTGCTCGGTGGCGACGCTGCCCACGCCGGCCAGGATCGGCACGGCGGCCAGGAAGACGGGCAGCAGCGCGTCGGATATCCCGTACCGCTCCTGAATGGCGGGCAGCCGCGTCACGAGCAGCGCGAACGCCACGCCCTGCGCAAAGAAGCTCAACCCCAAGGAAGCCCTGCCGTGCCGCAGGCGCGCGTCTGTCATGGCCGCACAGCGTAGGCCGGTCACCTACTCATGGGTAGGTCGATCAGGCGAGCAATTCCGGCAGCTGCCCCAACTCGGAGAAGTACCCCGTCGCCCCCGGAAGCCTGTCGGCCGGGGTCATGGCCGTGAACCCGTACACATCCATCCCGGCGGCCCTGGCGGCCTCCACCCCGAGCGGGCTGTCCTCCACCACGACACACCGCTTTGCCGGTACGCCCATCCGTTCCGCGGCGTGCAGGAAGAGGTCCGGCGCCGGCTTGCCCTGCCCGACGTCCTGCGAGCTGAAGATCCAGCTGTCCTCGAACCACTCGTCGAGCCCGGTCACCAGGTGCCCGACCCTGATCCGCTCATGACTCCCGGAGGACGCGAGACAGTACGACACCCCGTCCGCCACGAGCTTCCCCAGCAGCTCCTCCGCACCGACGACCGGCTGCAACTGCTGCTCGAAGGCGGCAAAGATCCGGGCATGCAGGGTCTTGTCGAAGTCCTCGGGCAGCCGCTGCCCGCTCCGCTCCAGTACGAGATCGTGGATCCGGTGTACGGCGGCACCCATGTAGTCGCGGAGCGAATCCTCGTACGAGGTGGTGTGCCCCAGCTCGCTCAGGTAGCCGGCGAGGATGGCGTTGGAGATCGGCTCGCTGTCCACGAGGACGCCGTCGTTGTCGAAGATGATGAGGTCGTAGCGCATGACTTGACCTTAAACGCAAAAAAGCCCCGGCCCCTGGACATAGGTCCAGGGGCCGGGGCATAAAATTTGTTCGGCGGCGTCCTACTCTCCCACAGGGTCCCCCCTGCAGTACCATCGGCGCTGAAAGGCTTAGCTTCCGGGTTCGGAATGTAACCGGGCGTTTCCCTAACGCTATGACCACCGAAACACTATGAAGTTGAACAAACCGGTAAAGGCACAGTTCGTTACTTCAGAACAAACACAGTGGACGCGAGCAACTGAGGACAAGCCCTCGGCCTATTAGTACCAGTCAGCTCCACCCGTTACCGGGCTTCCACATCTGGCCTATCAACCCAGTCGTCTACTGGGAGCCTTAACCCCTCAAAGGGGGTGGGAACACTCATCTCGAAGCAGGCTTCCCGCTTAGATGCTTTCAGCGGTTATCCTTTCCGAACGTAGCCAACCAGCCATGCCCTTGGCAGGACAACTGGCACACCAGAGGTTCGTCCGTCCCGGTCCTCTCGTACTAGGGACAGCCCTTCTCAATATTCCTACGCGCGCAGAGGATAGGGACCGAACTGTCTCACGACGTTCTAAACCCAGCTCGCGTACCGCTTTAATGGGCGAACAGCCCAACCCTTGGGACCGACTCCAGCCCCAGGATGCGACGAGCCGACATCGAGGTGCCAAACCATCCCGTCGATATGGACTCTTGGGGAAGATCAGCCTGTTATCCCCGGGGTACCTTTTATCCGTTGAGCGACAGCGCTTCCACAAGCCACTGCCGGATCACTAGTCCCGACTTTCGTCCCTGCTCGACCCGTCGGTCTCACAGTCAAGCTCCCTTGTGCACTTACACTCAACACCTGATTGCCAACCAGGCTGAGGGAACCTTTGGGCGCCTCCGTTACTCTTTAGGAGGCAACCGCCCCAGTTAAACTACCCATCAGACACTGTCCCTGATCCGGATCACGGACCGAGGTTAGACATCCAGCACGACCAGAGTGGTATTTCAAGATTGACTCCACACACACTGGCGTGCATGCTTCACAGTCTCCCACCTATCCTACACAAGCCGAACCGAACACCAATATCAAACTGTAGTAAAGGTCCCGGGGTCTTTCCGTCCTTCTGCGCGAAACGAGCATCTTTACTCGTAGTGCAATTTCACCGGGCCTATGGTTGAGACAGTCGAGAAGTCGTTACGCCATTCGTGCAGGTCGGAACTTACCCGACAAGGAATTTCGCTACCTTAGGATGGTTATAGTTACCACCGCCGTTTACTGGCGCTTAAGTTCTCAGCTTCGCACGCCCGAAAGCGCACTAACCGGTCCCCTTAACGTTCCAGCACCGGGCAGGCGTCAGTCCGTATACATCGCCTTACGGCTTCGCACGGACCTGTGTTTTTAGTAAACAGTCGCTTCTCGCTGGTCTCTGCGGCCACCCCCAGCTCACCGTGTAAAACGGATCACCAGTGATGGCCCCCCTTCTCCCGAAGTTACGGGGGCATTTTGCCGAGTTCCTTAACCATAGTTCACCCGAACGCCTCGGTATTCTCTACCTGACCACCTGAGTCGGTTTAGGGTACGGGCCGCCATGAAACTCGCTAGAGGCTTTTCTCGACAGCATAGGATCATCCACTTCACCACAATCGGCTCGGCATCAGGTCTCAGCCTCAATGAGGGACGGATTTACCTACCCCTCGGCCTACACCCTTACCCCGGGACTACCACCGCCCGGGCTGGACTACCTTCCTGCGTCACCCCATCGCTTACCTACTACCACCTTGGGCCGGCGGCTCCACCACTTCCCTTTGCCCGAAGGCTCCAGGACGGCTTCACGGCCTTAGCATTAATGGATTCGATACTGGGCGTTTCAAAGCGGGTACCGGAATATCAACCGGTTGTCCATCGACTACGCCTGTCGGCCTCGCCTTAGGTCCCGACTTACCCTGGGCAGATCAGCTTGACCCAGGAACCCTTAGTCAATCGGCGCACACGTTTCTCACGTGTGTATCGCTACTCATGCCTGCATTCTCACTCGTGAACCGTCCACAACTCGCTTCCGCGGCTGCTTCACCCGGCACACGACGCTCCCCTACCCATCCCAGCCCCCGTTGGGGGTATGTGCTGGAATGACAC